>NZ_CP101454.1:0-2400000 GCF_024362405.1 Halorarius litoreus
GACGGGATTCGCCCGATAGCGGCCCTAACTCCCGAGGCTGTACTGACCCGAAGCCTCTTATGAACGCACCTGCTAAATCTGCGCAATGACGGATACTGTTGATGACGTCGATCTGCCCTACGACGACGACGCGTCACAGCAGGACAAGATCGCCGCCCTGGAGGAGCGTCTCGAGATCATCGAGGCGCAAAACGAGGAGATGCGCGACAAGCTGCTGGATGCCAACGCCGAGAACAACAAGTACCAGCAGAAGCTCGAGCGACTCACCCACGAGAACAAGAAGCTCAAGCAGTCCCCGCTGTTCGTCGCCACCGTCCAGGAAGTGACCGACGAGGGGGTCATCATCAAGCAACACGGCAACAACCAAGAGGCGCTCACCGAGGTCACCGACGAGATGCGCGCGGACCTCTCGCCGGACGACCGCGTCGCAGTCAACAACTCGCTGTCCATCGTCAAGATTCTCGACGACGAGACGGACGTCCGGGCGCGGGTCATGCAGGTGGAGACGAAGCCCGACGTGACGTACGCCGACATCGGTGGCATCGACGAGCAGATGGAGCAGGTCCGCGAGACCGTCGAACTCCCGCTCGAGAACCCCGAGATGTTCGAGAAGGTCGGTATCGACCCGCCGAGCGGCGTCCTGCTCTACGGCCCACCGGGCACGGGCAAGACGATGCTCGCGAAGGCCGTGGCGAACCAGACCGACGCGACGTTCATCAAGATGGCCGGCTCCGAACTCGTCCACAAGTTCATCGGCGAGGGCGCGAAGCTCGTCCGCGACCTGTTCGAGCTCGCGCGCCAGCACCAGCCGGCGGTCATCTTCATCGACGAGATCGACGCCATCGCCTCGAAGCGCACCGACTCGAAGACGTCCGGCGACGCCGAGGTCCAGCGGACGATGATGCAGTTGCTCGCCGAGATGGACGGCTTCGAGGAGCGCGGTGACATCTCCATCATCGCCGCCACCAACCGCTTCGACATGCTCGACCGCGCGATTCTGCGCCCGGGCCGATTCGACCGCCTCATCGAGGTGCCCAAGCCGGACGCCGAGGGCCGTGAGATCATCTTCAAGATCCACACCCGCAACATGAACGTCGACGACGACGTCGACTACGCGGCGCTCGCCGAACTGGCGGACAACGCGTCCGGGGCAGACATCAAGGCCATCTGCACAGAGGCCGGGATGTTCGCCATCCGCGAGGACCGCACCGAGGTCCGCATGGCGGACTTCGAGGGCGCGTGGGAGAAGATCCAGCAGGAGGAAGAGGAGAACGAGGAAGTCTCGAAGACCTTCGCCTGAACCTCTTTTTGTCTCGGGTTTCCTCGGTCGCTCGCTACGCTCGCGACCTGCGGGAACCGCTCGACAAAAACCCGTTCATGCCAAAAAGCCGGAGTCTCAGCCTTCGGCTTCGACTCCGGTGAAACGCCTCGCTCCCTGCGGTCGCTCGGCGTACAGCGAGAAGAACGGACCGCAGCTATAGGAACAGGAATACGGCGAACGGGATGGCGAACAGCAGAATCGTCATCAGCACGAGGATGAGGGTGCCGCTGGCGGCCGTCCCGACGAGCGCACGGAACGACTCGTGGTCGTACTCGGAGAGGTTCATACCTGCGTCTACGAGCGCCAGCCCTTAGCGGTTCCGACTGCCGCAGTCGTCGCGGGTCGTCACGAGAGGATGTCCTTGATGCGCCGCGGCTCACCCGAGAGCGTCGGGTCGTCCTCGATGAGCTGCAGCACCTCGTGGTCGGTCACGTCGGGGTAGTTCTTCTGCGTAGCCTCCTCGATGAGCCCCTTCTCCATGCGGAACTCGGTGCCCTCGTACACCACGTCGACACCCTGCTCGTCGAAGGAAAGAACGGTCATACCGGACGTACTCTCCCGGACGGCAAAAGTCGCACGACACACGAAACGGGGAACGAAACCGGTCGACTTCGAGGCGTCTGACGCGCGGCTGACGGCGTGTGGGGATTTAAGGTTCGGCGCGGGTACGTACGCGTATATGTCGCTCCGTTCCGACCCGCTGGACCGTCTCGCTATCCCGGACGGGACGACGGTGGAGGAACACGACCTCGTCGCGGATGGGGACGTGGTCATCGGCGGCCAGAGCACCATCGAGTTCGGCGTGCGTGGCCGCAACGTCATCGCCGGGGAACGCGTGCGGTTCGGCGGCGACATCGAGGCCGAGGCCGACTGCCGGCTCGACATGTGGTGTGACGTCGCCGGCAACGTCCTCGTCGGGCAGGACGCCTACCTCGGGGAGCGCGTCCACGTCGGCGGCCAGCTCATCGTCTCGGGCGACCTCGACATCGGCGACGACGTCGACATCGAGGACGGCTTCGAGGCGAACGGCTGGATCGTCATCCGGAACCCGATGCCGACCATCGTCTTCCTCTTCGTCTACCTCTCGCAGCTGTTGCGGATGGGCGAACAGGAGGCCGCCGAGAGTCTCTGGGACGACGTCACGCGTGAGGACCGCGACCACGACCCCGTCCTGATTCCGCGGTCAGCCCGCGTCTCCGACGACGCCTGGCGGGTCTCGACTCCCGCGACCGTCGGCGACGACTGCCGGCTCCACGGCAACATCCGCGCGAAGCGGCTGACCGTCGGCCGAGACAACGAGATATTCGGCTCGCTGCGTGCGAAGGGCGACCTCGCCGTCGAGCGTGGCACCGTCATCCACGGCGACGTAACCACCCGTGGCGGGACCGTCCGCATCGACGCGGGCGTCCACGTCCGCGGCGACGTCTCCTGTGAGGACCTCGAACTCGACGACGACGCCGAGGTCGACGGGGCCATCCGTGCCCGCGGTGAGGTCTCCATCGTCCGCTCCGATGGCGAGGAAGCCGCCAACGGCGCGGACGGGGATGCGGACTCGGTCGAGGAGTCGGCGGAAGCTGCATCGGACGCCGAACCGGAGTCCGACGACGACTCCGAACCGATTCCGGCTATCGTCCGTGTCGACGCAGAGGACGACGAGGAGCGCGAGGAGCCGATTCCTGCGATCGTGCGCGTCGACGACCAGGATGGCGAAGGCAACGAAACCGACGAGTCTTCGGACGACGCCGACGCCGCGGAGATTCCCGAGATTCCCGACGCGGAGGAGACGGCCGCGAACGACGCGCCAGCCTCCGAAGACGGGCTCGCGGGCGCCATCGCCGAGGCCGAAGAGCGATAGAGTCGGGAGAGCGGTAGCCCCTTGTAGGCGCACGGCACACAGGGAAGTATGCTCTCTATCGCGCTCGCCGGGAAGCCGAACGCGGGCAAATCTACGTTCTACAAGGCGGCCACGATGGCCGACGTCGACGTCGGCAACTACCCGTTCACCACCATCGACCCCAACCGCGGGGTGAGCCACGTCCGCACCGACTGCCCCTGTCTCGAGAGAGAGGAGCGATGTGGCGACGAGCACTGCAACGACGGCAAACGGTACGTCCCCGTCGAACTGCTGGACGTGGCGGGGCTCGTGCCGGGTGCCCACGAAGGGCGCGGGCTCGGCAACCAGTTCCTCGACGCGCTGACGAACGCCGACGTCATCCTCAACGTCGTCGACGCCTCCGGAGGGACGAACGAGGAGGGCGAGCCGGTCGAAATCGGGAGCTACGACCCGACGCGCGACGTGGAGTTCATCGAGGAGGAGATGGACCTCTGGATCGCCGGCATCGTCGAGCGGAACTGGGAGACCGTGGTCAGACAGTCGCGCTCGCCCGACTTCGACATCGACGACGCGCTCACCGAGATGCTGACCGGTGTGGGCGCGACCGAGTACGACGTGGCGAAGGTGCTCCGCTCGCTGGAGTACCCGACCGACCCTCAGCAGTGGGACCGCGAAGCGAAAGAGGCGCTCGCCCGCGAGATTCGCGCCGAGACGAAGCCCATCGTCGTCGTGGCGAACAAGGCCGACATCGCGCCCGAGGGCAACGTCGACGCGCTCCGCGACGCCGCCGACGGGCCGGTCGTCCCCTGTACCGCGGAGGGCGAACTCGCGCTCCGGCAGGCCGCGAAGCGCGGCGTCGTCGAGTACGACCCCGGCGACGCGGACTTCACCATCACGGGCGACCTGAACGACGCACAGGAGAAGGGGCTCGAACGCATCCGCGGCGTGATGGCGGAGTTCGGCGGGACGGGCGTCCAGCAGGCGACGAACGAGGCCGTCTACGACTTGCTCGACCACATCACCGCCTTCCCCGTCCAGAACGAGGCGAAGTGGACCGACGGGCAGGAGAACATGCTCCCCGACGCGTTCCTCTTGCCCAGGGGCTCCACACCGAAGGATCTCGCCTACGCGGTCCACTCGGACATCGGTGACGGCTACCTCCACGCGGTCGACGCACGGGCAAATCGCCGTGTGGGAGAAGACCACGAGCTCGACGAGGGTGACGTCATCAAAATCGTCTCGACCGCGAAGTAATCAGGCGTCGGCGAGGCGAGTGAAGTTAGACAGGACGCGCTGTCCAGTTACGTCCGCGAAGTCGTACTCGTTCTCCTGCCAGCCGAAGTCGGCGCGAATCGGTTCGCACAGCACCTCGGTGAACTCCGGGTGGAACTGCACGGTCCAGACGGGGGCGTCGCGGTGTCTGGTGGCGAACGCTCGGTTGTGTGGCGCACTGGCGATGAGTTCCATGCCGTCGCCGGTCGAGACGACGTGGTCGCCGTGGACCGCCGGCAGAACGGACGAGACGCCCTCGAACAGCGGGTCGTCGGCTAGCTCGACCTCGACGAGTTCGTTCGTGAACCCCCGGTGTTCGACGCGCCCGCCGAGCGCCTCGTTCACGAGCTGGTGACCGAAGCACACGCCGAGCGTCGGCATCCCCATCGAAACCAAATCGCGGACGAACGCTGCCTCGTCGTCTATCCACGCGTGGTCGGCCGCCTCGTAGACGCCCGCGGTCGACCCCGCGACGATGACGGCATCCACGTCGTCGATGTCGGGTCGCGTGCCCGCGGCGACGTAGTCGTACACCCGATGGTCGGGGAGGTACTCGGTGAGTTCGTCCACGAAATAGCGAACTTCGGGGTCCACCTCGTTCTCGAGAACGAGTATCATCGGCCGAGGTAGGGAGTCCGGGCTAATGAGTACTCGGCCTTCCCCAACCCTATCGCGGCTGACTCAGGTGAGGGCGTCCAGATACGCTTCCTGGTCGCGGCCGAGGGCGTCGACAGCTTCCCGGATGGAGAGCCAGTAGCAGACGAAGCGCCGGCCGGCGTCTTCACCAGTCCCCCCGCCGACGTGGACCCAGCGGTCGCGGGGTTCGTCGACCCGGGCGTGGAAGAAGTGGCGCTCGTGGACCTCCTCGCGGTGCGGGTGGGGCCGTTCGACGCTCCCGAGCGGGGCGAGCGCCTCGGGGACGACTCCTGCCTCCTCCTGAAGCTCTCTGACGGCGGCGACGCTGAGTGACTCCGCGGGCTCGACCGTTCCGCCCGGCACCTGCACGCCCACCGGGTCGTCGGGCTGTTCGAACACCAGCAGCTCGTCGTCGTGGCGAGTGGCGTAGACGAGCACCTTCGCGACGCGCTCCATTGCCGAGCGCACGGCGGCCGCCGACCTAACCGTTCGGGCCGCTTCGTCGCTCGAGTTCGTCGGACTCGCGTCGCAGTAGCTCGTGGACGCCGACGACGAACGCCGGGACGACGAGCATGAACAGGTGCTCTTCGAGAGGGATGCCGAGCAGCTCGACGCCCGTGCGCATCGGAATCGAGAACACGCCGACTTCGAGCGTGTACCAGTCCCAGACGTACGCCACCGGGTAGACGACGGCCACGGTCCGCGCCGCGGCCCACCACGCACCCGTCCGCCACAGCAGCAGCGCGGCGGCCGAGCCGAACAGCGCCTCCGTGGCGAGATAGGTGTACCCACCGAGGACCGTAATGTCCGGGAGCGCGACGCCCGCGAGCGGCTGGAACCAAACGGCGGTCACGAGGAGCGCGAGAAAGAGGTACGCACCCCGGACGAGCAGCATCGTCGCGAGCGTCGGCGGCACGCGGTAGGCGAGTCCAGCGACGACGGCGAACGCGAGGGCAGCGGCGGGCGCGCTCGGCGGGAACACGCCCTCGATGGCGAGTGCGACGACGGCGAACATCCCGACGCCCATGAGGACGTAGGCGAACGACCGCGCGCGTTCGGGGCCGAGAACGACCGCGACCGTGCGCTTGTCGATGGAGCGGTCGTACTCGTGGTCTTTCGAGTCGTCGATCACCTTCACGCCGGAGAGCGCGACGAGGAAGATGCCGCCGAACGCGAGGACCATCGGCGTCAGCGTCTCGGCCTGCACGTAGAACCCCCCGACGAGCGCGAGCGCGATACCGGCCGGGTAGCCAGCGGTGGCCGTGACGGGGTTCGTGTCGAGCTGTGGGGCGTGGAGGTAGCCGATGAGCCAGCCGGGGAGCGTGAGGAGCCCGGCGACCGGCCCGACGACGTAGGTGATGGCCGCGAGCACGAGGAAGAACCCGAGGCTCGACCCGAGGAGAGCGAGCCGGCAGCCGCGCGCGCTCAGCGGGTGGTCGTCGTCCTCGCCCCGCAGGTGGAAGTCGACGTAGCCGTCCTTCAGGTGTGCCGTGTAGAGTCCGAAGAACACCGCGAGGAGGTGAAGACCGGCGAGCCACGGGGTGAACTCGGTGGCGAGGACCGCGCCGAACGCGCTCGCCGCGAGTGGCGGGAGCATGAACACCGGATGGACCTGCGAGCCGAGCGCCCGGAGGTCGGCGGCCGTCCCGGCCCCGTGGCGTGCGATTGCCATGTGCTATCTATCGGCAGACAGAGACAAAAGGGTATCCCGCGTGTCGACTCACCGCCAGTTCCCCCGGTCGAGGACGGTGACGGAGAGCCGGGAGCCGAGTTTGCGGGCACGGTCGAGCGTCGCCTCGTGGAGGTCGCCGGAGACGGGCCCGAGTTCCCCACCGAGGCCCACGACCTGTGAGTGCGGGTGGGCCTCGACGGTGGTGTCGCCCGTCCGGTACATCTGTACCCGTTCGCGGAGGTTCTGCAGGGCACGTGGCGTCAGTTCGCGGTCGATGTGCTGGAGGTCGTAGCGAACGATGAACCCACGGCGAGCGTCGCGGACGGCCACGACCGGAAGTTGACGGCGGGCACACCGCTCCCAGATGGCCCGACCCTCCTCGAGCGTCTCGTAAACCGGGACGTTCGAGGGTGCGAGGTAGTCCATGTGGTCGTCTCTACGGGGTAAAGACGTTTGATTTTCTCGGCTAGCAGGGGCAGGAACCGAGAACAGCACGAGACACTCGGGAACCGATACCGCCTCGAAAGCCCCTGGTCGGGGTTCAGCGAACCGCGGCAGTCGCCTCGTCCATGATGTCGAGCGCCTCCTTCAACGTCTCGACGTTCACCGCGTAGGAGATGCGGGCGTGGCCCGCCCCGTGCTCGCCGAAGGCGTCGCCGGGGACGACCACGACGCCGCGGTCGATGACCTCGTCGACCCACCCGTCGGGCACCCTCGGCATCGCGTAGAAGGCCCCCTTCGGCGTCGGCGTCTCCAGGCCCATGTCGTTCAACCCGTCCAGCAGCACGTCGCGGCGCTCGGAGAACGCCTGCACCATCTCGTCGACCACGTCCTGAGGTCCCGACAGGGCGGCCTCGGCGGCGAACTGCGCGGGTGCAGAGGCACAGGCCTGCACGTACTGGTGGACGCGCAGCATCCGTTCGATCCGTTCGTGACTCCCCGTGACCCAGCCGAGCCGCCAGCCGGTCATCGAGTACGTCTTCGAGCAGGCGTCGACGACTACGACGTTCTCGCCGAATTCGGCCGGGGACCGGTGTTCGCCGTCGAACACGATCTGTCCGTACACCTCGTCGGAGATGCAGAGCACGTCGTGCTCGTCGGCGATGCGGGCGAACTCGCGCATGTCGTCAGGCGACTGGACCGCACCCGTCGGATTGGCAGGAGAGTTGACGACGAACGCCGCGGTGTCGTCGGTGATGGCCGCCTCGAC
Organism: Halorarius litoreus; assembly: GCF_024362405.1. Classification (GTDB taxonomy): domain Archaea; phylum Halobacteriota; class Halobacteria; order Halobacteriales; family Haloarculaceae; genus Halorarius; species Halorarius litoreus. The sequence continues at coordinate 7,946 of NZ_CP101454.1, forward strand.
GTCCGCGGGATCCATCGTCAGGTCGTCGCGGAGCGCGACCGGTTTGGGGGTACCGCCTGCCAGATGCGTCAGCGCCTCGTAGGAGACGAAGCCGGGGTCCGGATAGACGACCTCCTCGCCCTGCGAGACGTGGGCTTCGAGCGCGATGTGGAGCGCCTCGCTTCCGCCCGCCGTGGCGATGACGTTCTCGGGGTCGACGTCGAGATCGTTGTCGCGAGCGTGCTTCGCGGCGATGGCCTCGCGGAGTTCGAGGGTGCCCTTGTTCGAGGTGTAGGCGTCGGTCGCGCCCGACTCGATGGCCTCGATGGCTGCCCGTCGCGCGTTGTCGGGCGTCGGGAAGTCCGGCTGGCCCAGCCCGAGGTTGATGGCGTCTGCGCCAGCGGCCTCGAACACCTCGCGGATACCCGAGATGGAGACCTGTTCGACGCGGTCGGAGAATCGTGGCATACCCGTGGCTGTGCCCGGGAGCCGATGAAGGTTACCGTTCCGGTGGTGATGACTCGCTCACCGCTCCAGCAGGGCGACCACGCCACCCCCGCCGCCGACGCTCATGCCCACAACCGCGCGCGAGAGGTCGTCGCGGCGCATCGCGTACGCGAGCGACGCGGGGAGCATCCCACCGCTCGCGCCGATTGGGTGGCCGAACGCCACCGCACCACCGTCGGGATTCAGTTTCTCGTGGGGGATTTCGACGCGGTCCATCACGTACACCATCTGGGCGGCGAACGCCTCGTTCAGCTCGAAGCGGTCCACGTCGTCGACAGAGAGATCGTTCTGGTCGAGGAGCTTCTCGGTCGCGGCGGCGACGGCCTTGTTGAAGTCCTTCGGGTCGCGGTACGCCGTCGCCACGTCGGCGACCTGACAGAGCGCCTCGCGGTCGCCGAGTCCGTCGTCCGAGACGAGTGTGACGAACCCCGCGCCGTCCGAGAGCTTCGAGGCGTTGCCGGCGTGGATGGTACCGTCCTGCTTGAACGCGGGTGGGAGTTCTCCGAGGCGCGTGACCGTCGTGTTGGGGCGAGGGCCCTCGTCACGGTCGACCACCCCCTCCGACGTCTCGACGGGGACGATTTCGGCGTCGTACCGACCCGCGTCGATGGCCTCGGCGGCTCGCCGATTACTCTCGACGGCGTACTGGTCCTGCCGCTCGCGGGAGAGTCCCGCCTCCTCGACGAGCCCCTCGGTGAGTTCGCCCATGTGCGCGTCGTAGCTCACGTCCCACAGCGCGTCGTAGATCATCGTGTCGCGGAGCGTCTGGTCGCCGTACCGTACCCCCGTCCGGTAGTCCGGAACCGCGAAGGGCGCGTTCGTCATCGACTCCTGTCCGCCGGCGACGACCACGTCACCCCGACCCGCGTTGAGGTAGTCGAACGCCCGGTGGATGGCGCTCACGCCCGACCCCGACGCCTCGTTGATGGTGGTGACGGGCGTCTCGACCGGGTAGCCGGCTTCGACCACCGACTGCCGCCCGGGAACCTGCCCGACGGCTGCCTGGATGGCCTGCCCGACGAAGACGTGGTCCACGGAGAGGTCGGCGCGCTCGTGGAGTGCACGGAGGGCGATGGCCCCCAGTTCGACGACCGATTTCTCGGCGAACCCGCCGAGCAGTGTGCCGTGGGGCGTTCGGGCCGTTTCGACGATGTGGACTGCCATGCAACCTGTTCGCGTGCCAACGGCTTGGGGGTTGCCCCCCGGGCGCAGGTGCCGCACGCCCCCGACCAGCTAGAGCCGGATGTACGCGTAGCCCGTCGACTGGAGCCGAGTGAGCTCACCCATCCCGGAGGATACCACCTCGACGTCGCCGAGCAGTTGCTCGGGGGCGATGTCGACGCGTTGCAGGGAGTTCGAACAGGCTTTGAACGCGACGCCGTTCTCCGCGAGCGATCGAATCTGCGGCGCGTTCGTCGCGCCGCGGAGGAACATCCGGACGGCACTCGAGTTCGCGACGAACGCCACGTCGTCGAGCGCGACCGTGTCGTCGGAAAGCAGGTTCCCGACGCTCGACAGCGCGCGTGCCTGGTCGTCCGGGTCGCCGCTCGTGACGTGGAAGACGGTGTTCACACTGATGCCACGCGCTCCGCGCGTATCAATCCAGTTCCCGCTCCAGCTCGTCGAGGTGGCCGCGAATGCGGTCGAGCACGACGTCGGGGTTCGCGTACCCCTTCTCGTATTCGGCGTACGCGGCGTTGGCGTCCGAGACGAACTGCCTGACGACGGCTTCGAGCTCCTCGTCGCTCATGGGCGTAGAGAGTCGGGGACGCCACTTCAACGCCAGCATCTGGCGGGAACCGCGCGTCAGTACTTGGGGTCGGCACCGGTCAGGTCGTAGAAGTCGTCCATCACCGCGTCGCGTCGCGTCCGCCAGTCGTCGAACCCCGCTGGCGTCGTCGGGTACTCGTCGTACGCTGCCTTCAGACGGCCCGCCAGCTTGTTGACGCGGGCGAGTTCGACGAGCGTCCGCCAGTTTCGGAGCCGCGGGTCGAACGTCTCGAGGACGGTCTTCAGCTTGAGTCCGAGCCCCATCTCGGCCGTGCCGTCGCGGCCGACCGCGTCCACGAGCTGCTGCCCAGGGAGCGCCGTGATGACGCTGACGAGGTCGTCCACGTCGTAGGTCCCGCCCCAGATGTTGTAGAGGTCCATCGCGGCGAACCGCTTGCCGAAGTCCGTCTGGACGCGGTGGTTGTAGTCCCACAGCGTGGCCTCCTCGTCGGCCGCCCCCTCGGCGATGGCCTCGGCGGCCGCCTTCGCGGCCCAGTGGCCCGCCTTCGCTGCGCCGGGAATTCCGCCGCCCGTACAGGGGTTGACGTGGGCGGCTGCGTCGCCCACGGCGACGTAGCCGGGCGCGACCGCCGAGTCGTACGGACGGCGCGTCGGGAGCGCTGCGCCGAGCTTGTCCTTCACGCGCGCCCCCTCGAACTCCGGCCGGGTCGCCACGTCCGTCTTGAGGGCGTCGACCAGCTTCATCGGCGGCTTGTTCATCTGGAAGCCGAGGCCGACGTTGATGTCACGCGGGGTGCGGGGGAAGTACCAGAGGTAACCGAGTTCCTCGGTCGGTTTAAACACGATGGCGTCGGCGTAATCGACGGGCTCACGCGTCTCCAGCACCTCGCGGTACGCCGAGCAGAACTGCGAGTAGTCGACGTTCGTGTCGAACGTCGACGCCGAGAAGTCGGTCTTGTCCTGTAACAGCGACAGTGAGCCGGCGGCGTCGACGACGACCTCGGCCTCGTACTTCTTCGGCGTCCCCGTCCGGACGGCGGTGACACCGTGGACGACGCCGTCGCTCTGCCGGACATCCCGGACGACGGTGTCGTAGTGGACGTCGGCGCCCGCACGCTCGGCCTCCTCGAGGATGACCTCGCCGTAGCGCTTCCGGTCGATGACCGCGCCGGTCTGGGAGAACGGGATGTCGAGCTGGTCGTCGGTATCGGGATTGAGAAACACCGCCCGCTGGATGTTCTCGTTGGTGAACGACTCCTCGCGAAGGTAATCGAGGTCGATGACCTCGGGGAACGTCGACTTCCCCTTGATGGCATCCCCACAGGCGATGTGGCCTGCCTCCTCCGGGGATTTCCGCTCGAGGATGACCGCGTCGAGCCCGTCGCGGGCGGCCGTCGCGGCGGCGAACGCACCCGCCGTGCCGCCGCCAACGACGACCACGTCGTAGGATTCCGCTGGCATGTCCCACGGCTACCCGACCATCCGTAAAAAAACAGTCGGGAGTCTCGGGCGAGCGACACGACAGTGCAGGCGAATCTTTTTGTTGCATGTTGACGAACACCACATGGAAAGATGGGGAGAATCAGGTTGCACGATGGGACGGTCACGCGGACGATACCGGCCGATGGCGTCAACGGCGTCATCGAGATAGACCTCGGAGACGAGCCGATGGTGACGGTGCCACCGGGCGTCGAGGTCCGTCGTTCGGAAGCGATTCGGCGGTAGGCTCGGGCGTCGGCCCTCCACGCAGACAGCACGGTGAGCCGATGCTACGAGAGGGACGAGAGGTATGGGAAGTCCGAGAGTATCCGCGAGCGAACACAGTGAGTGAGCGGTTCTCCACGCCCGAACGGAGTGAGGGCGTGGCTTTTTTGGTGCAGATTTTTTGCGCGAGCGGTGCGCGAAGCGCACCCGAGCGGAAAAAAGGTGCGTTAGTAGAACTCGCGAACCAGGTCCATCGCGCCCTCGGGCGCGCCGTCCGGAATCTCGGACATGTTGCCCTCGTGGACGCCTTCGAGCACCTCGTACGGCGTCGAGTCTTCGTCCTGGTAGATGACCCCCTGATACTCCTTGCCGCGGTCGAGGATCTTCTCCTTCGCGGCGTCGTAGTCGGTGGGGTCGTGGTCCTCGTCCGCGAGGTCGACGATGGTGTCGCGGAAGTAGTCGTACGTGTCCACGTCGTTGAACGTGACACACGGCGAGTAGACGTTGACGTAGCCGAAGCCGTCGTGCTCGATGGCCTGCTGGACGATCTCGGCGTGCCGCTGGGCGTCCGAGGAGAACGACTGGGCGATGAACGTCCCGCCCGCGGCGAGCGCGAGCGCCAGCGGGTTGACCGGCTGCTGGTGCGTCCCGTCGGGCGAGGTCGCCGTCTCGAAGTCCTCACGCGAGGTGGGCGAGAACTGCCCCTTCGTCAGCCCGTAGATGCGGTTGTCCATGACGACGTACGTCATGTCGACGTTCCGGCGGACGGCGTGGATGAAGTGGCCCGCGCCGATGGAGTAGCCGTCACCGTCGCCACCCGCGACCATCACTTCGAGGTTCGGGTTCGCCATCTTCACGCCGGTGCCGACCGGGAGCGCGCGCCCGTGGACGCCGTGGAGCGCGTACGAGTGCATGTACGTCCCGATCTTGCCCGAGCAGCCGATGCCCGCGACGACGAACGTGTTGTCGGGGTCGTTGCCGGTCTCGGCCAGCGCTTTCATCATGCCGTTCATCGTCCCGAAGTCACCGCAGCCGGGACACCACGTCGGTTGCTTGTCGGATTTGAAATCCGTGAATCGAACGTTCTCGCTCATGCTTCTACCTCCTCCTCGGCCGCCAGCCCAAGGGCGTCCTTGAGTTCGACGGCGAGTTCGTCCGCCTTGAAGCGGACGCCGTTGTACTTGTTCACGCGCTCGACGCGCTGGAGCACGTCGTGCTCGACGAGGTCGGCGAACTGCCCCGTCGCGTTACACTCGACGACGACCGTCTGGTCGGCGGCCTCGATGGCCTCCGAGAGGTCCGGACGCGGGAAGATGTACGGCACCGAGAGGAACCGCACGTCGATGCCCTCCTCCTCGAGGAAGCCGATGGCCTCGTTCATCGCGCCCTCGTTCGAGCCCCACGAGATGACGAGGTTCTCAGAGTCGGGGTCCCCGAACTCGCGGGGACTCCAGTCCTCGTTCTCCTTGGCGGTCTCGACCTTCCGGTTGCGCTTGTCGACCTGCTCGACGCGCATGTCGGTGTCCTCGGTCCGACGACCGAGCTCGTCGTGTTCGAGGCCGGTCGACATGTGCGCACCGCCGGCGGTGCCGGGGAACGCGCGCGGCGAGACGCCGTCGTCGGTGAGCGCGTGCGCCTTGAACTGGCCCTTGTCGTTCTGCCACTCGTCGATGTTCGAGTCGTCGACGACCTTTCCGCGGTCGATCTCGACCGCGTCCATGTCGAACGTCTCCGGGGAGAACGTCTGCTCGGTGACGGCCATCGCGAGGTCCGAGACGAGATACACCGGCGTCTGGTACTTCTCGGCGAGGTTGAACGCCTCGACGGTCTTCCAGAAACACTCCGAGACCGTCGTCGGCGCGAGGACGAACCGCGGGACCTCACCGTGGCCGCCGTACAGCGTCATGTTGAGGTCGCCCTGCTCCTGCTTCGTCGGCATCCCGGTCGAGGGACCCGAGCGCATCACGTCGGCGATGACGAGCGGCGTCTCGGAGGTGGCGATGAGGCCGAACGTCTCGGCCATCAGGTCGATACCCGGTCCCGACGTGGCGGTCATCGACCGCGCACCCGCGCGGGCCGCACCCAGCGCCATGTTGATGGCCGAGAGTTCGTCCTCGGCCTGCACGACCTTCCCGCCGTACTGGTCGATGCGACCCGTGAGATAGGTCATCACGTCCGTCGCGGGCGTGATGGGGTAGCCGGCGTAGAAGCGACAGCCCGCAGCGATGGCACCCATCCCGATGGCCTCGTCGCCGTTGAGGAGCACGTAGTCCGCGTCGGTCGTCTCCATCTCGTACTCGAACTCGATGTCGTACTCGTCGGCGACGTACTCCTGGCCGAGACGGGCGGCCTGCTTGTTGTTGTCGACAATGGCCTCACCCTTCCCGCCGAACCGCTTCTCGAGCGATTCGTCGAGGTTCTCGATGGGGAAGTCGGTCACCTCGCAGGCGGCGCCGAGCGCGACGATGTTGCGCATGATGGCGCCGCCGGCGTCCTCGGCGAGCCGCTTGAGCGGCACGTCGAGGCCGATCATCCCCTCGGGGGCCTCGAAGTCCTTCATCATCGTCCGCTCGCCGTCGTAGATGATGACGGACCCCTCGTGGAGTTCGTCCATGTTCTCGTCGACGGTGCGTTCGGTCAGTGCGATGAGGATGTCGAGTCGGTCGACGACGCTCTCGACCTTGTCGACGGACGTTCGCACCTTGTAGGCTGTGTACCCACCGCGGATTCGGGACGCGAAGTCTTTCGACGTGAAGACGTGGCGACCTGCCCGCGAGAGGGCCTGGGCGAAGATCTTCCCAGTGGAGTCGATCCCGTCGCCGGCCTCACCGCCGACGGCCCAGTTGAGGTCCTCTGGCATACTGTCTCGCGGTTCCACCCGATGCACGTTAAGGCTTCTGAATATTGCCGCGCTCTGGCAGTAATTGCGCCGGCCTTCGTCCACTCCGACGGGAGGTAGCGGCACTATACTCCGCGTTTGTCAACTGCCTAGGGGCGATCGGGGGACCTAGCTGACACGCGTGGGCGCCACGCCGCACCGCCAGACTCTCGGGACCGAAAGGGCCTTTCACCGGACGGCCCCACCACCCGACATGGACCCCACCGATACGCGCGTCGCGGCCGTCCGGGAGGTCGGCCCCGACGCGGTCGCACTCGACCTCGAAACCCCCGACGGTTTCGTGGCGAACCCCGGACAGTTCGTCAAGCTCACGGCCACCGTCGACGGCGACGACGAGTCCCGGTTCTACACCATCTCCTCGCCGGACGTCGAGGGGAGCTTCGAACTCACTATCAGCTACGACCCCGAGGAGGGCGGAGCGTTCTCGGAGTATCTGGTGAACATCGAGCCCGGCGACACCGTGACGATCACCGGCCCGTTCGGCTCGGACTTCTACGAGGGCGAGGAGCGCGTGCTCGTGCTCGCTGGCGGACCGGGCGTCGGTCCTGCGGTGGGCATCGCCGAGGCCGCGCTCGCCGACGGCCACGACGTCGCCGTCGTCTACCTCGACGAGGCGCCGATGCACGAGGAGCGACTCGCGGGAGTCTCCTCGGCGGGCGGCCAGGTGTTCGTCCTCGCCGACGAGGACGCCGTCGCCGGCGCGGTCGCCGAGGTGTACGACGACGCCCAGCAGCTGTTCGTCTACGGCTTCGCCGACTTCATCGACCTTGCCACCGAGGCCGTCGAGGCCGCGGGCGGCTCGACGACGGGGGCGAAGGTCGAGAGCTTCGGCTGAACGCCGAACCTCTTTTCGCCTCGGGTTTCCTCGGTCGCTCCGCTCCCTCCGGGAACCACTCGGCGAAAACCCGTTCATGCCAAAAGGCCGAACGCTCGGCTTCGCCTCGTGTTCGGTGAAACGCCTCGCTCCCTCCGGTCGCTCGGCGTACGCACTCTGTTACGCGTCCTTCGGGTCGTAACAGACGAACTCCACGCGGTTGCCGTCGGGGTCGTCGAAGTAGAGCGACCGCCACTGGACCCAGTCGTGGTAGGCGAAATCCAGGTCGAGTCCCGCGGCTTCGAGTCGCGCAGCCTCGCTGTCGAAATCCTCAGGAGCGACCGTGAACGCGAGGTGGTCGAACGACGTGTGTCGCTGGTCAACGGCTGTGTATCCCTCGCTCCCAGTGCGGTCGAACAGCACGAACACCGCGGCGTGCCCGCCGTAGCTCTCGCCGAGTGAGAAGAAGGCGTTCGTCTCGCCCACCTCGATCGGGTGCAGGCCGACCACGTCGCGGTAGAAGGTGACCATCTCGTCGAGGTTCTCGGTCCGGAGCGCGAGTTCGCCGAGTGCCTTCACCGGGGTGGACGGATGGTCGGCCGGTGCGGGGCCGGGAGGATGCGTCATACAGGTCAGTCACCGGACAGCTGGATGACCGTTCCGGTCGAATCGAACCGTTTTTGCCCGCGTACGCGTTGGACGACGGTCCCAATGGTCACCCACAACGCTGCCGACGTCGAGCGTCGACTGACACGCCTGTGTACGGAGTACGACCCCACGGTCGACACCGAGCGTCGAACGCTCGACGCCGACGAGTTCGCCGACTTCGCAGACCTCGCCCGCGACGGCTACACCGGCGGGGGCTACGCCTGGGTCGTCCGCGAGGAGCCGCCAGCGCTCTCCCACTCGATGCCCGACCCCGAGGAACTCGACGAGCAGTACCCCCGCGTCCTGCTGGGGCTGGGTCGGGGAAACGAGGGCTGGGGACCAGCGGGGGGTGGGCGCGAGAACGGTGAGACGTACGAGGACGCGGCCGTCCGGGAAGTCACGGAGGAGACTGGTGTCGAGTGCGAGGTCCTCGACTGTCGGCACGTCGACAACGTCGTGTTCACCTGCGCCGAGACTGGCGACGAGATCCACACGCTGTGGGTCACGTTCCTGGCGAGGGCTGTCGGCGGCAGCATCGACGTGATGGAGTCGGAGCTAAACGGCGCGGCGTGGTTCCACGAACTCCCCGACCTGCATCCGAACCTCGCGGACGACCCGTTCGGGTGGGACGAGTGGCCACCCAGCTAGTGCTCGACGAACTCGATGAGCACGCCTCCGGTCGATTTGGGGTGGAGGAACGCCACATCGTGCCCCCACGCGCCAGTGCGTGGCTCCTCGTCGATGAGGTCGACCCCGCGCTCGCGGGCCGTCTCCAGGGCGGCCTCGATGTCGTCGGTGGCGAAGGCGAGGTGGTGGATGCCCGGGCCGTTCCGGTCGAGGTACTTCGCGATAGTTCCCTCACCGAACTCGGGTTCCAGGAGTTCGAGATAGCCGTTCCCGAGGTCGAGGAACGTGACCCGCATCCCGTCGAAGATCTCCTCGTGAGCGACCGTCGCGCCGAGGAGGTCCTCGAAGAGGAAGACGAGCGAGTCGGACTCGGTCGTGGCGATGCCGGCGTGGTCGAAGTGCATAGCCGGGCTTCGACCGGCGGCCTATAAATACCAGCGTCCGGCCGTCGCACCAGCCCCGTCGTCGACGCTCTCGACGGTCCGCCGGAGCGTAGCGATGGCGTTCTTGGTCGGAGCGACTGCGTCGGAATCGTCGGCGAGGGCCGCCTTCGCCCGGTCGACCGCGTCGGCGAGCGACCGCATCGCGACGTGGAGGTGGTCGTCCGTCTGGCGCTGGCCGAGCACAGCCACACACCGCGCGCCCTGCACGAGCGCCTCCGCGCACCGACCGTACGCACCGCGCCCGAGTGCCTCCTCGGCGATGCTGGCGTAGTCGAGTACGTCGGCGGCCGACGGATCGTACAGGGGGTACACCGCCTGCGCGTCCAGGTGCTGTTCCATGGGTGAGCGTTTGGCCACGGGGTATAACCGTTTACTGACAAACCGGTCGAAGCGTCCGCTCGTGTCTGCCAGGTGGCAGACGCCAGTCCGACCCTCCCGCACGTTCCACGGATGCCGGGGTGGAAACAACCGGGTGTCGAGCTCCTGCGCGCTCAGAGGCCGGCGCCGTGCTCGCCGAACACCGACCGAAGGGTGTTCGAAATCTCGCCCGTCGTCGCGTACGCTTTGACGGCGTCCACGATGTACGGCATCACGTTCTCCTCACCCTCGGCGGCGTCCTCGAGCGCGGCGAGTGCGGCGTCGACAGCCTCGTCGTCACGCGCCGCTTTCACGTCCGAGAGTCGCTCGCGCTGCCGTCGTTGGTCCTCCTCCGAGACCTCCTCGATGTCCTCGGCGGGCTCCTCGTCGACGGTGTACTCGTTGACGCCGACGATGACCCGCTCACCCGTCTCGATTTCACGCTGCCGCTCGAACGCCACGTCCTGAATCTGCCCCTGCACCCACTGGTTCTCCACCGACTTTCGCATCCCGCCACGCTCGTCGATCTCGTCGAGGATGTCGTGGGCCTCCGCTTCGAGGTCGTCCGTGAGCGCCTCGACGTAGTAGCTGCCCGCGAGTGGGTCGATGGTGTCCGCCGCACCAGACTCGTGTGCGAGAATCTGCTGCGTGCGGAGCGCCGTCCGAACGGACTTCTCGGTGGGGAGCGACAGCGCCTCGTCCTTCCCGTTCGTGTGGAGACTCTGGGTCCCGCCCAGCACCGCAGCGAGCGCCTGATACGCCACGCGAACGACGTTGTTCTCGATCTGCTGGGCCGTGAGCGTCGAGCCAGCGGTCTGTGTGTGGAACTTCAGCTGTTTGGAGCCGGGCTTCTCGGCGCCGTACCGCTCCTCCATCAGGCGGTACCAGAGGCGGCGGGCGGCGCGGAACTTCGCGACCTCCTCGAGGATGTTGTTGTAGGAGGCGAAGAAGAAACTCAACTGCGGGGCGAACTCGTCGACGTCGAGCCCCGCGTCGATGGCCGCGTCCACGTACTCGAGGCCGTCGGCGAGGGTGAACGCGATCTCCTGGGCCGCCGTCGAGCCGGCTTCGCGGATGTGGTACCCGGAGATGGAGATGGTGTTGAAGTTCGGTACCTCGTCGGCGGCGTACTCGAAGATGTCCGTGATGAGCCGCATCGACTGCCGCGGCGGGAAGATGTACGTGTTCCGTGCGATGTACTCCTTCAGGATGTCGTTCTGGATGGTCCCCCGGAGCTGTTCGCGCTCGACGCCCTGCTTGTCGCCGACGGCGATGTACATGGCGAGGAGGATGGAGGCGGGCGCGTTGATGGTCATCGACGTGGAGACCTCGTCGAGCGGGATGCCCTCGAAGACGGTCTCCATGTCGTCGAGCGAGTCGATGGCGACGCCCGACTTCCCGACCTCGCCCTGTGCCATCGCCGCGTCCGAGTCGTACCCCATCTGCGTCGGCAGGTCGAACGCCATCGAGAGCCCCGTCTGCCCCTGGTCCATGAGGTAGTGGAACCGCTCGTTCGTCTCCTCGGCGGTCCCCATCCCGGCGTACTGCCGCATCGTCCAGAGCCGGCCCCGATACATCGTGGAGTAGACGCCGCGCGTGTAGGGCGCCTCACCGGGGAACCCGATGTCCTCGTCGTAGTCGAGGTCGGCCACGTCCTCGGGGGTGTAGAGCGGCTTCACGTCCTGGCCGCCAGTGTCGGTCGTGAACTCGTCTTTGCGCTCGCCGAACCGGTCGACGGTGGGGCCGTACGTCTCCTCCGCCCAGGACTCCCGGCCCTCGCGTATCTCGGCGAGATCGTCGTCGTCGTACATACCCGGTTCTTCCCGGCGGGGGCGCTTGAATGTTGGCGAGCGGTTAGTCGTCGTCGACAAGTGCCGCGAGCAGCGATTCCACCGAGTACGAGGAGAGCGCCCGGTCGTCCTCGTACAGCGTGTCGATGACGTACGTGGAGTTCGTCCGCTCGACTTCGGGGACCTCCTCGAAGTCGCGCAGCAGGTCGCCCACCGTGTCGTCGCCGGGGAGCTGGGCGACCGCGACGAAGTCGGTCTCGCCCATCGTCGAGAACAGGTGCGTGACGCCCTCGATGCCGAGGATAGCCTCGGCGACCGCCTCGTGGTGGCCCGAGTAGTCGGCCAACACCTCCACCAGCACCGTCACGCCCAGTCCGAGTTCGTCGAGGTCGAAGTCGTAGAGGTCGTTCTCGATGACGCCCGCCTCGCGGAGGTTGTTCAGCCGGTAGTGGATAGTCGAGACGGGGATGTCCGTCGCCTCGTGCAGCGCCTCGGGGCTCCCGGTCTCCAGGTCCGCGATGGCTTTCAGGATGCGGACGTCGCGCTCGTCCATGCCGGACCCTCCACCGCGAGCCCCAAGACTCCACCGCCTTCGACGGCCCCGTGGCCGACCCGAACCACGTCCGACCAACGGTACGGCTCGTCGAACGACAGGCAACCACACGCCGAGCCGTTGTAGAAGGACTTAACAACTCCAGAGCTATTTGATTGAATCAGAAACCATGTTCGCCCGATTCAGTTGGAGTAAACTTCCGACAGAACTGCTCGCGTTCGTCGTACTCGCCACGCTCTGGGGCGGGTCGTTCGTCGCCATCGAGGCCGGCGTCGAGGAGCTCCCGCCGCTGCTGTTCGCCGCCGTCCGCTACGACCTCGCCGGCCTGCTGGTGCTGGGGTGGGCCGCGCTCCGCGGCCGCTGGCTCCCGCGCACGCGCCACGATTTCCTCGCCGTCGCGCTGGTGGGGAGTCTGCTCATCGCCGGCCACCACGCGCTCCTGTACGTGGGCCAGACCACGGTGCCCGGCGCGGTCGCTGCGGCTATCATCGCGCTCCTCCCCGTCTTGACCGCGCTCATGGCCACGCTCCTGCTCGACGACGAGGGGCTCCACCCCGCGGGCTACGGCGGGGTCGTCCTCGGGTTCCTCGGCGTCGTGGTCATCACGGCCCCGGGTTCTTCGGGAGGGCTTCCCGTCGACGGTGTCGCGCTCGTGTTCGCCGCGGCGGTGGTGTGGGCCCTCGGGTCAGTCCTCCTGCGCAAGCTCGACCACCGCCTCCCGATGGGGGCGCTCCAGGGCTGGGGGATGCTGCTCGGTGCGGGTGTGCTCCACGGCGGGAGCCTCGCGTGGGGCGAGCCACAGACGCTCGCCGCCTCGCCCGCGGCGCTCGGAGCGCTGGCGTTCCTCGTCGTCGGTCCCGGTGTGGTGGCGTTCCTCCTCTACTTCCGGCTGCTCGACTCCATCGGCGCGACGCAGGCGAGTCTCGTGGGCTACGCCGAGCCCGTCGCGGCCGCGGCGCTCTCGTGGGCGCTGTTCGGCTACGTCCCCTCGACGAGCGCCGTCATCGGGTTCGCACTCGTCGCCGCAGGGTTCGCGCTCGTGAAGTACGAGACGCTGCTCGATGTCGTCGGCCGCGGCCGGCGCACGCGAGCGTGACACTGCGGGCGACCTGACCCCGACGGAACGCTTACGCGACGGACCGACATACGGTCGTCTTCTTCGAGGACCTCGACGGGAACCTGCTCGAACTCATTGCCGACCTGTCGGTCGCCCCCAGACCCAACATCGGGTACGTGCCGCTCTCGGAGTGGCGGGCGCTCGACGGCTGAACGAGTGTGCTGCTTACCCCGTATCGTACTTGTACGTCGCCTCGTCGGGGTCGATACCGAAGTCCTCGGGCGACTCCGTGTCCGCTGGCTCCTCGGTGACGGCCTCGTGGGCGCGCTTGAACCGCTCGCGGAGCCGGTCGGGCATCCGGAACCGCGCGGGGTCGATGACCATCGGGATGATCTCCTCGTCGCTGTCGGCCTGCTTCTCCTCGAGGCGTTCCTGGAGTTGCTCGCCGAGCGCGTCCGCGTCGATGGGTCGGAACCCGAACTGTGCGAGGTAGTCGGGCACGGGAGTGAGCGAGTACACCTCGTCGAACTCGTCGATGTCGGCGTTCCGGAGGAGGCGTTCGATGACGTGCGCGCCGACGCCCTGCCCGCGCCAGGCGTCGAGGACACCGATGCTCGTCAACTCACAGTAGTCGGGGTCCCCAGTGTGGATCCGGAAGCGCCCGAATCCGGCCTTGGCGTTCGACTCGTCGTCGATGGCGATGACGTAATCGCGCGACCGGAAGGCCGTTTCGTCGAGCCCCATGGCCTCGATCTGGTCCAGGAGCCAGGCCTCGTCGCGGTTGCGCGCGTCCCGGACGTACATGGTTCGGTGTACGACCCCGGCGTTCAAAAGCCCTCGTGCGACGGACGGCCGACAGCCCCGTCTTCACCTTCACATGTTACGGGCAACGTTGATTGTGTGGCGTTCTGACTATCCACGTATGACCGACTCGCTGGCGGACATCGACCGCATCGTCCACGAGCCCTCGCGAGAGTTCGTCGAATCGACCAACGTCTGGCAGTTCATGCAGGCGTACGACATCGACGACTACGACGAACTCGTCGAGCGCACGACACAGGAGGTCGAGGGTGTCGACGCCAGCGGCGTCGACTGGTTCTGGGACGAACTCGTCGACTACCTCGGCATCGAGTTCTACGAACCCTATGACACCATCCGCGACCGCACCCGCGGCCCGCAGTTCGACGAATGGTACAAAGGAGGAAGCATCAACCTCGCACACAACGTCGTGGACCGTCACGCCGCGCTCGACAGCGAGACGCGCAACAAAGTCGCGACCATCTGGGAGGGCGAGGACGGTGAGGTCCGCGAGGTCACGTACCACGAACTCGCTCGCCAGTCGAACAAAGTCGCGAACTACCTCGAATCCGTGGGCGTCGGCACCGGCGACACCGTCGGGCTCTACATGCCGATGGTCCCCGAAGTCGTCTCCATCCTCTACGGCTGTTTCAAGGTCGGGGCCATCGCCGTCCCCATCTTCTCCGGCTTCGGCGTCGACGCCACCGCAACTCGGTTGGAGGACCCCGAGTGCTCCGTCCTCTTCACGGGTGACGGCTTCTACCGCCGCGGGAGCGAAATCACGCTCAAGGGCACCGCCGACGAGGCTATCGCGGACGCCGACACCGACGTCGAGAACGTCGTCGTCTTCGACAGACTCGGCGCGGACATCCCGTGGACCGACGGCCGCGACGCGTGGTGGGCCGACGCGGTCGAATCGCAGGACGACGCCTACGACACGAAGGAACTCGATTCGGACCAGGAGTCGATGCTCCTCTATTCGTCGGGAACGACTGGGAAACCGAAGGGCATCGTCCACACCCACGCCGGCGTCCAGATGCAGTGTGCCAAGGAGCTCTACTTCGGATTCGACCTCAAACCCTCGGACCGCTTCTTCTGGGTCTCGGATATCGGCTGGATGATGGGGCCGTGGACCCTCATTGGAAATCACACCTTCGGCGGCACCATCTTCATGTACGAGGGGGCGCCGGATTACCCCGAACCCGACCGCTTCTGGGCGATGATCGACCGCCACAAACTCACCCAGTTCGGCATCTCCCCCACTGCCATCCGAGCCCTCCGCAAGAAAGGCGACGAATGGCTGGAGGGCTACGACCTCTCCTCGCTTCGGCTGTTAGGCTCGACCGGCGAGCCGTGGGACCCCGAGTCCTGGCAGTGGTTCTACGAGCACGTCGGCGGCGGTGAGGCACCCATCATCAACATCTCCGGCGGGACCGAGATCTGTGGGTGTTTCCTCATGCCCATGCCCATTCAATCGCTCAAGCCCACCACGCTCGGCGGCCCCGGGCTCGGCATGAACATCGACATCGTCGACTCCTCGGGCGAGTCCATCGCGGACACCCACGAACGCGGCTTCCTCGTCGCCCGCGATTCGTGTCCCTCGATGACCAAATCACTCTGGTCGGGCGACGAGCGCTACCTCGAGGAATACTGGTCGTCGTTCGACGATATGTGGGACCACGGCGACTGGGCACAGAAAGACGAAGACGGCTTCTGGTTCCTGCATGGGAGAGCGGACGACGCGCTCAACGTCGCCGGCCGCAAGGTCGGCCCCGCCGAAGTCGAGGGCGCGGCGATGGAACACGACGACGTCAATCAGGCCGCCGCCGTGGGCGTCCCCGACGACACCACCGGGACGGCAGTCGTCCTCTACGTCATCGTCGAGGACGGCGTCGCAGAGACCGACGACCTCAAACAGGAGGTACGGGAGCTGGTCGGCGAAGAACTGGGCAAGCCGTTCCGCCCGCGAGAGGTGCTGTTCGTCGACGAGTTCCCGAAGACGCAGTCGGGGAAGATCATCCGGCGAGCGGTCCAGGCCACCTACACCGGCGAGGACCTCGGCGACATGTCCTCCATCGAGAACCCCGGCGCGCTCGAAGACCTCGACGACGCGCGCTAACCACTCAGAACACGTCGTCGGGGGCGATGGTCCGCGGCTCGGGCCCGTCGCCGATTGCGAGGTCGCCCACCGTCTCGGCGTCGGGAACGACGACCGTTCCACCCGCGACGAGTGGCGCGACGAAGCCCGCGGCGACGACGCCAGGGTGAGCGAGTGGCTCGCGGACGACCACCGCACTCGTGTCGTCGAGGTCGTAGCGGTCGACGACGCCGCGTGCCGCCGTCAGAATCGCACCGTGCGAGTACGTCCGGTCAGCCACGCGAAGCAGCGAGCCCTCGGGGGCGATGCGGTCCGGCGGCTCGGTCGGGTTCTCGCTCCAGACGTCCCGTTCGAAGTACGCGACCGCGGGGTTCGCGTGTTCCGCACCGTAGGCGATCTGGCGGGTCCGGGGGCCGGCGCCGTAGTCGTCGAGTCGGTCGGCAGGCGCGACGAGCGCCTTCGTCCGGTCGTGGACCGCCCCGAAGTCGACCGTGGCCCCGAGCAGTCCCGCGCCGTAGAGCGTCCAGACCGTCTCTGTCGTCGGCTCCGCGGCGACGGTCACGTCCATCCCGCCGCGGACGCCCTCGTTGCGGAGGAAGTTACCGACCTTCCACGCCGTCGTACAGAACCGACGGTAGTCGACGTGACGACCGGTCGGTGCGTGGCGGAACGCGACCGCATCGGCGAGTTCGTCGCGTCGTGCGCGCGAGACCACGTCACCGAGTACGTCCATCGTGCGTACGTCGGGGCGGTACAGCCATCAATCGTGCGACTCCGTGTGGTGGCAATGTGTGTCGAATTGCCGGTAATGCTAAATGACCGGGCGGGGGAGTTCGTGTATGCGCTTGCGGGACTCCGAGCCCGAGCCGGACCTCGAAACGGTGCTCGACGCGCTCGACGACGAGACCTGTCGGGGCATCGTCGAGGAGTTGACCGAGCCGATGACCGCCACCGAAGTCTCCGAGGCGTGTTCGGTCCCGCTGTCGACGACCTACCGGAAGCTCGACCGGCTGGCCGAGGCGTCGCTGGTCACGACCGCGACCGAGGTCCGACGCGACGGCCACCACACGACGCACTACCGGACGGACTTCCAGTCGGTGCTCGTCGAGTTCCACGAGGAGAGCCAGCTCGGTGTGAACGTCGCCCGGCCACAGGTCCCGGAGGCCAGACTGGAGACGCTCTGGTCGGAGGTGCGGAACGAGGTATGACGAGCCAGGGGACCACACTGCTGCTCGCGCTGAAGACGGTGACGCTCGTCGTCGGCGGACTCATCACCTACTACGCGTACAGCGCCTACAGACGAACCCGCGCGCGGCCGCTCGGCGCACTCGCGGCCGGCTTCGCCGTCGTCACCTTCGGGACCCTGCTGTCGGGCGGCGCGGACCAGCTTCTCGGGCTGGAGATGATCTGGGTGTTCGTCCTCGAGAGTGCCCTCACCGCGACGGGCTTCCTCATCATTCTCTACTCGCTGTACGTGGAGTAGCCACTCGAGACGGGTACCGAGACTCGAAAACACGAACCACGGAAGAAGGGAACTTCGAAAGAAAACCGCGAGACCCGCTCAGCCCAGGATGTAGCTGAGCCGGGGGTACTTCTCGATGAGGGGGACGCCGTCGAGCTTGATCTGCTCGACCTTCGCGTCGAGGCCGAGGATGTGGCCCGCGCCGAACGCCGCGACGGCGAGGAACACCAGCATGTACGCGAAGTCACCGTTGATGAGCCCGTGTTCGACGCTCCAGTTCCCGAAGTAGAACATGAACATCATCATCGCGCCGAAGAACGCCGCGAGGCGGGTCAGCAGGCCGACGATGAGGCCCAGCCCGATGGCGACCTGGCCGAACGGGACGGCGATGTCCACGAACGAGACGAACCACGGGGTCGCAGCCATCCACGCGTACATCCCGGCGAGCGGGCTCGCGGGGTTGACGCCGAACTGCAGGTAGCCCGCAGCCGAGAACGGCTCGGCGGCGAGGAGTTTCGACAGCCCTGCGTTCAGGAACGCGAGGCCCATCATGAGCCGGAGCGCGAGGACGAACCACGCGGAGAGGCTGTGGGCCTGGCCGCGCACAGTGATACCGCCGACACGGCTCTCGAAGACGTTGGGGGAAGTGGTAGTTGCCATTGTGCTCACCTTACATCCTCAGAGACGCCCCCAGAGAGAATATATAAGAAATATGGTTCTCAGGGCGTGAGAACCGCGACGACGAAGTCGCGAGCCGTGTTCGCACGCATCAACGTCCGGCAACAGCCGGGAGAAGCTTCAGGAGCGTGCCACAACCCATCTGACCCATGCGACACCCTCGTACGCGGCGAGCGCTCCTCGGTACTGGTGTCGCACTGTTCGCGAGTGGGCTGGCCGGCTGTGGTGGTCTCGGGGAGGGCGACCCCGGTACGCCCGACACCACACAGGAGCGAGCCGCTATAGCGGGGTGGCCGGCGTTCGGCCACGACGCGGCCAACACCGGGCGGACCGACGTGGCCGGCCCCACCGAGTACGGGGCCATCGCGTGGCGGACTGGCGCTGGTGGAGTGACCACGAGCATCCGCGAGCAGCGCGGGACCGAAGGCCTGCGAAGGAGGTACGAAAGTGGATTAGAAGGAGTTCTTGATCTTCTCGAAGAACCCCTTGCCGACGTCGATCTCCTCGCCGCCGGCCTCCGCGAACGCTTCGAGCGCCTCGCGCTGTTCCTCGTTGAGGTCCGTGGGGGTGACGACCTGCACCTGGACGTAGAGGTCGCCGTGGCCACGCCGGCGAAGCCGGGGCATCCCCTTCCCTTTCAGTCTGAAGACCTCGCCCGACTGGGTGCCGGCGTCGAGGGTCATCTCGACGCTCCCGTCGAGCGTCGGCACCTCGATGGTGTCGCCGAAGGTGGCCTGCGGGAACGACACCGCCGTCGTGTACCGGAGGTCGTCCCCGTCGCGCTCGAACTCCTCGTGGTCCTCGATGACGATTTCGATGAGCAGGTCGCCGTTCCGCCCGCCCTGCTCACCGGGGGCGCCCTCGCCGTTCATCCGGAGCGTCTGGCCGTCCTGAATCCCGGCGGGGATGTCGACCTGTAGGGTCGCCTCGTTCTGGACGCGGCCGTCGCCGCGACAGGTCGAACAGGTCTCCGAGTAGAGGGTGCCCTCGCCCTCACAGCGGCGACAGGTCTGGGTCTGCTGGACCCGGCCCAGGGGCGTCTGCTGGACGCGCGTCTGCTGGCCCTGCCCGCCACACTCCGGACAGGTCTCGGCGTCCGCGTCGGCGGGGTGGCCCGCACCGTCGCAGTCCGGGCAGGTCTCCGGCCGGGTGACCGTGAGGTTGCGGGTGAGCCCGTCGTAGGCGTCTTCGAGCGTGATGGACATCCGCGTCTTGAGGTCCTGCCCCTGTCGGGGACCGTCGCGCTGACCGCCCCCGCCGAAGAACTGCTCGAAGATGTCGTTCATGCCGCCCATGCCGCCACCGCCGCCGAACGGGTTGCCCTGGCCGCCCATGCCACCGAAGCCGCCGGCGCCGCCGCCCGTGGCGCCGTGCTTCTCGGCCTGTTCGAACCGTTCGTGTCCCATCTGGTCGTACATCTGGCGCTGTTCGTCGTCGGTGAGCACCTCCTTGGCCTTCTTCGCCTTCTTGAACTTCTCCTCGGCGTTCGGATCGTCGGAGACGTCCGGGTGGTACTCGCGTGCCTTCTCTCTGTACGCCTGCTTGATCTCGTCCTCTGAGGCGTCCCGCGAGACCCCCAGCACCTCGTAGAAGTCCTCGCTCATTCGTTGTAGGCCGTAATCCGTCGAGAGGCTTGAAAGGAACGGGTCGGACTCGCGAGGTCAGGTTCGTGGCCGGTCGGGGTGAACGACGTGGTACAGCGGCTCGGCGTCCACCAGTTCGGGTGGTCCGGCGACGACGGCGTTCAACTCCTCGATGAAGGCGTGGTCGGCGGCCGCCCGCACCTCGTCAGACACCTCCTTCACGCGCCCGGCGTCCTCGGCTTCGATGTACGTGAGGATGTAGTCGGTCCCCTCGTGGGTCCAGATGAACGCCGACTCCGTGTAGACGCCCTCGCGGTCGATGATGTCCATCGCAGCGTCCTCGTCGTCGACGCCCTGGAGGTCCTGCAGGAGTGCTCGTGCGCGCTCGGTCTGTCCCTCGGCGATGGGCTGTTTCGTCAGGACGACATCCATACCGGACGCTCACGCGGGTGGGTGAAAGTAACTCGGGTGGCCGGCACGCTCCCGCACGAACGTATCACGTTCGGTACAAAACCCCGTTTCAGGGAACGCCCAAGTACGCGAGAGACCGACACCCACACATGGCAACCGAACCCGACGCCATGGTTCCCGTCGCGTCCCTCGCCGACCTCGAAGCCGAGGGGCGAACCGTCGTCGCCGAGAACGGTCGTGCAATCGCCCTCTTCTACCACGAGGGCGAGGTGTACGCCGTCGACAACCGCTGTCCACACATGGGTTTTCCCCTGACGCGGGGGACCGTCGAAGAGGGCGTCCTCACCTGCCACTGGCACCACGCTCGCTTCGAGTTGGAGGAGGGCGATACGTTCGACCCGTGGGCCGACGACGTCCAGACGTTCCCGGTCGAGGTCAGAGGGGATGAGATCTTCATCGACCCCGACCCACCCCAGACGGTCCCACCGAACGTCCACTGGCGCAACCGGCTGGCCGACGGCCTCCACGAGAACCTCAACCTCGTGATGGCGAAGGCCGTCATCGGCCTAGACGAAGCGGGCGAGGGGTTCCACACGCCCATCGAGACGGCCGTGAACTTCGGGACGAAGTATCGTGCATCAGGGTGGGGTCGCGGGCTCACTACCCTCGGCTGCATGGCGAATCTCTACGCCGAGGTCGGCGGCCGCGACAAGCGCCGTGCGATGTTCATGGGCGTCCGCGACGTCGCGGACGACTGTGCGGGGGAGCCCCCACGGTTCCAGCAGTACGCGTTCGACAACCGCGACCTGTCGAAGGACCGGCTCAAGTCCTGGTTCCGCGAGAGCGTCGAGGTTCGTGACGCAGATGGGGCCGAACGGTGTCTCCTCACCGCAGTTGCGTGTCTCGACCCCGAGGAGGTCGCGGAGATCGTCTTTGCGGCGGCGACGGATTCGCTGTACCTCAACGCCGGCCACACGGTCGACTTCCTCAACAAGGCGTTCACGACGCTCGACCACATCGGCTGGCACGGACAGGGTGACGACGAGGACCCGAACGCCGCGAAGGTGCTCGCCTCGACGGTCGAACAGCTCACCGACGCCACGCGCTCGGAGGAGCTGTCGTCGTGGCGCAACCCCGTCGACATCGCCGACCTCGTCTTCGACGCCCACGACCGCTTGCCGGACCTGGTGGCTGCGGGCGAGGGCACGGAATGGAACGAACCCGAGGGCTTCGTCGACGAGTTGCTCGTGGACGACCCCGAACACATCATCGACGCGCTCACCGACGCCATCCGCGAGGGCGCCACCCAGACCGAACTCGCCGACGCCGTGGTTCGGGCTGCGACCCGGAGAGTCGCGTGGTTCGCCACCAACAACGAGTTCGCCGACTGGAACACCGTCCACCACACGTTCAGCTACGCGAACGCCGTCTACGAGGCGACCCAGCGCACCGACGCAGTCGAACTGTATCGGGGCTGTTTCGACGCGGCCATGAGCGTGTATCTCGACCGGTTCCTCAACAGTCCGCAGGCACCGCTTCCAGAGCCGGGCGAGTCCGACCGCGACCCCGCCGACATCCGCGAGGAGCTCCTCGCGTGCTTCGACGAGCAGGGGCAGGTCAACCGCGCCGCGACCCTCGTCAGCGAGCACTTCGACGCGGGCGGCGACCCGGAGGACCTGAAGCGCGTCATGGGTCGCGGCCTGTTGCGCGAGGACGCGAACTTCCACACGCTGCAGAACGTCGAGGGGCACTTTGCCCGGTTCGACGAGGCAGCGGACGACTGGGAGCGTCGCCTCTGTCTGATGGCGCCGGCCCGCTACATGGCCGCGCATTTCCCGACGCGCCGCTCGAACGAGCAGACGTTCTCCATCGCGACACGGCTCCATCGCGGCGAGAAACTCCACGAGGCCGAGTAATCAGCGAACGACCGTCACCGGTACCGGACTCTGTCGCATCACTCGTTCGGCGGTGCTCCCCAGCAGGAGTCGCGACACCCCGCTGCGGCCGTGGCTCCCCATCACCACGTGGTCGACGTCGTGCTCGTCGACGTAGTCGAGGATGACGCGGTGCGGATTGCCGACCTCGTGGGCCGTCGTCAGCTCGATGCCGTGGTCCGCGGCGAGTGCGTTCGCGTCCGCGAGCGCCGACTCCGCGACCGACTTCGCGTTCTCGTACCACTGCTCGCCGTCGACGAGGCCGTGCGCCTCGCCCTCGTAGACCCCCCCGACCGGGTCGATGACGTAGAGCGCGTGGACCTCGTCGTCGGGGTGTTTCGTCGCCACTCGCTCCAGCGCGCGCGCGGACAGCGCCGAGCCGTCGTACGGGACCAGGATTCGTTCGGCCATGCTGACAGTTCGACGGGAGAGACCGTAAACACACCGCCGGCACCGATTGGCCTAAACCCGTGGGGATTGCCCTTCCCGGCACGATGCTCGAACAGCTGCTGGGTGACGACGTGGACGACTCCGGGAAGTACCTCGCGGAGGTCATCTACGGGGCGAACGACGGGATCGTCACGACGTTCGCCGTCGTCGCGGGCGTCGCCGGGGCGGCGCTCAGCCCGTCTATCGTCCTCATCCTCGGTGCGGCGAACCTCTTCGCTGACGGCTTCTCGATGGGGATGAGCAACTACCTCAGCCGCCGCTCCGAGGAGGACTATCAGGAGGCACGGCGTGGGGCTGCGTCGGGGAACGCAGACGGGAAGGACGCCTGGAAGACGGCGCTCGTCACGTTCCTCGCGTTCGTCGTGGCGGGCTGGGCGCCGCTCATCCCGTACATCCTCGGCCTCCCCGACGGCTTCCGGCTCTCCGTGGTTGTCACCGGCATCACGTTCTTCCTCGTCGGCGCGAGTCGGAGTCTCGTCACGGATCGACGCTGGTGGAGAAACGGGGCCGAGATGTTCGTCGTCGGGATGGCCGCCGCGACCGTCGCGTTCGTGGTGGGGGACTTGCTGAAGGGGCTGGCGTAGGGGGGTTTCTTCTCTGATGCCCGCCGCCGAAGAACGATCCAGTCGGTTCGTTTTCGACCACCCGCTCGTGACCGACTCGCACCCTCCATGCAGCATTGGCCAATCGACCCTATCTCCAGTCGAGAAGTACACCACTCGCACGATAGTACATGTAAATTGTCATTTTTAGATGCCAATTTCCCCCATGTGCCAGCACTCGTGTCTGTGCACCAAGGGCTGTCGAGTCGCCCGATACGAGGCGTTTCCCCTCGGTTCCCGAGGTGGTAAATCCTGCCCGTCGGAATTCAACTCGCGTGATTATCGCTCAACGTATCGATTATCATACATGGCAACTCCAAACCATGCACGTACGGAGAACCCCGATGGGCTCGGCCGGTGGTGGATATACCTCGTTGTCGCGGTGGCTGGGACGTGGGCCTTCTGGCTTCCAGCGATCGCTCTCGGCCTACGGTTCGATAGTGCGATCTGACTTGTGTTACTCCTCGTCGGACTTGCCGTCCCAGGCGTTACCGGCATCGCGTTCGTCTATCTCGTTTACGACGAACGCGGACGAAGCGACTTCTGGAACCGCGTGAGAAACCCCCGGCGCGTCGGATTGCGATGGCTCGTCGTGATTCTGCTGGTACCCTTCGGTGTTGGCGTTCTCGCTGGCGTCGTCGATCTACTCCTCGGTGGGCCCGGCCCATCGTGGGGTGAAGGTGTGACCCAGTTCGGCGTGAATCCCCTCGCCATCCTCCCGGCGTTGTTCTTCGCGACCCTCCCCCCGATTCTGGAGGAGTTAGGCTGGCGAGGCTACGCGTTAGACCGTCTGCAACTGAAGGTGTCTGCGTTGAGCGCGAGTCTGATCCTGGGCGTGGTCTGGGCTCTCTGGCACCTCCCCCTGTTCTTCATCGAGGGGTCGTTCCAACACGACGCGGTCGGGTTCGCGACCACGGGATTTTGGTTGGTCATGACCGGGATTGTCGTGCTCTCTGTCGCATTTACGTGGATCTACAATAACACGGAGCGCAGTATCCTCGGTATCATCGTTCTACACGGGTGGGTGAACTTCACCGCAGAGGTCATCGTGGTACCGGACCCCGCCTATTACGGCCTCTGGTTCGTCCTCGCTGGGGTGATAGTCGCGATCTGGGGACGCAAGACACTGACGGCTGCGCCCGAAGTTCCTCACCCCCCAGCCCCCGCCAATCCGTGAGGCAACTCCAGCGGATTTCAACAGAACTGCCCCCTCGAAAACCCCACGCTGCTCGCGTTTCGGGAACCCGTCAGAGCAAGCTCTGACGTCCAGACGAAGAGGACTCGCTACGCTTCGTCTTCGTCGTCTACGTCCTCGAAGTCGGCGTCGACGTACTCCTCGCCCTCACCGTCGGCCGCCGCGCCTTCGGGACCGGCACCGCCCATGCCGCCCATGCCAGCGCCACCGGCGGCCTGCTGCTGGGCCTGCTGCTCGTACATCTGCTTGCCGATCTCCTGGAGCTGCTTCGTGAGGTCCTCGGTGACCTGCTGGAGCTCCTCGGTCTCGGCGTCCTCGTCTTCGAGGGTCTCCTCGACGTCCTCGATGGCTTCCTCGATGTCGGCCTGGAGGTCCTCGTCGATGTTCTCCTCGTTCTCCTCGAGGAGCGTGTTCGCCCGCTGGACCGCGCTCTCGGCCTCGTTGCGGGCCTCGATGCGCTCGCGGCGCTGCTTGTCCTCCTCGGCGTGCTCCTCGGCCTCCTGCTGCATCTGCTCGATCTGGTCGTCGGAGAGCCCCGCACCACCTTCGATGGTGATGGACTCGGCGTTTCCTGAACCTTTGTCCTCGGCCTCGACGTTGACGATACCGTTCTCGTCGATGTTGAAGCCGACCTCGATCTGCGGCGTTCCGGCCGGCGCCGGCGGGATGCCCGTCAGCTGGAACTCGCCGAGCAGTTCGTTCTCGTTGGCGATCTCGCGCTCACCCTGGAACACGCGGACCTGCACCTGCGTCTGGCTGTCGGCGGCCGTGGTGAAGATCTTCGACTCCTCGGTCGGGATGGTCGTGTTCTTGTTGATGAGTCGCTCGAACAGCCCGCCCTTCACCTCGATACCGAGCGAGAGGGGCGTGACGTCGAGCAGGACGATGTCGTCGACGTCGCCGGAGAGGACGCCGCCCTGGATGGCCGCGCCGAGCGCGACGGCCTCGTCGGGGTTGACGTTCTTCTTCGGCGTCTGGCCGGTCATCTCCTCGACTTTCTCCTGGACCTGCGGCATCCGGGTCGAGCCGCCGACGAGGATGACCTCGTCGATGTCGCCCTTCGAGTAGCCCGCGTCCTGGAGGGCCTGCTCCGTCGGCTCGACGGTGCGGTCGATGAGGTCCTTTGTGAGCGACTCGAACTTCGCGCGCGTCATCTTCTGTTCGAGGTCCTTCGGCCCCGAGTCGTCCGCGGCGATGAACGGGAGCGTGATGGTCGTCTCCTTCCGCGAGGAGAGTTCGATTTTGGCCTCCTCGGCCGCATCTTTGAGCCGCTGGAGCGCCTGCCGGTCCTCGCGGAGGTCGATGCCGTGTTCCGCCTCGAACTCGTCGGCGAGGTAGTCGATGATGGCCAGGTCCCAGTCGTCGCCACCGAGGCTGTTGTCCCCGTTCGTGGCGACGACCTCGTAGACGCCCCCACCCAGATCGAGGATGGAGACGTCGAACGTCCCGCCCCCGAGGTCGTAGACGAGGACGGTCTGGTCGGACTCGTCGTCCAGCCCGTACGCCATCGACGCGGCGGTCGGCTCGTTGACGATGCGCTCGACCTCGAAGCCGGCGATCTCCCCGGCGTCCTTCGTCGCCTGTCGCTGCTTGTCGTTGAAGTACGCCGGGACGGTGATGACCGCCTTCTCGATATCGTCACCGAGGTACTCCTCGGCGTCGCGCTTGATCTTCTGGAGGATCATCGCCGAGATCTGCTCCGGCGTGTAGTCCTCGCCCTCGATGGACACCGAGTAGCCCTCCTCGCCCATGTGGCGCTTAATGGACTGGATGGTGTGTTCGGGGTTCTGGACGGCCTGGTTCTTCGCCGGTTTCCCGACGAGACGCTCGCCGTCGTCGGTGAACGCGACGACGGAGGGCGTCGTCCGGTCGCCCTCACCGTTGACGATGATCTCGGGGTCGCCCCCCTCCATCACCGCGAACGCGGAGTTGGTGGTACCGAGGTCGATACCGAGAATCTTGTTGCTCGCCATCTTGCCCGACCCTACTGGTCAGAATCGGTTAAAAGTTGCTAGATAGGGCGACACACGCTTCTCGGCGAGGCGGTGCAGTCGGGCGGTTTTCGAATCGGCCGGTTGGCTTGACCGCTACCCTTAAACAGAACCGCTACTCAGCCGCGACCGACAGGTCGACCACCACGGGCAGGTGGTCGGAGGGGTAGCGACCGGTCGCATCCGCGAGCGTCGAGACCGCGTACCGGTCGACCGCGAACCCGGAGACGAAGACGTAGTCGAGCCGCGGCTGGTCGTCGCGAGGACCGGCTTCGTCGAACCCCTCGCCGCCGAACCCGACGAACGTCCCGCCGGGCCCGAACCGCTGGGCGGCCGCGCGTCGCGCGTCGTCGAGGTCACGGGCCAGGAGCCGGTACGGCCCGGATGCGGGCGGGGCGTTCAGGTCACCGAGGACGAGCGTCGGCCCGTTGTCGGTCCGATCGCGCACCTGCCGGGCGCTCTCGCGTCTCGCCACCTGCCCCTCGTGGTCGAAGTGGACGTTCTGGCAGTCGAACTCGGTACCAGTCCGGCGGTCGCGGAACCGTGCCCACGTGCAGAAGCGCGCGAGCGCGGCGTCCCAGCCGACGCTACCCACGTCACCCGAGGGCGAGAGCCCAACCTGCCCCTCGTCGAGCAGGTCAAGTCGACTCGAACGAAAGCCGATGGGCGTGTGTTCACCGTTCCCGGCGACGTGCGCGACCCAGGCGTACTCGGGCAATCGCTCACGGAGGTCGGGCAACTGGTCGAGCCAGCACTCCTGTACTGCGATGAGGTCGGGACGGTGGAGGGCGATGGCGGCCGCGACCCCATCGCGGCGCTCCGCCCACGCACGCGGCCCGGTGTCGAGGTTGGCGTACCGGATGTTGTACGTCGCGACGCGGAGCCGGTCGGCCGGTGAGCCACGCATACACGGCGTCCGTCCAGCGGCGAGAAAAGGCTACTCCACGCGCGACTCGGACGCGAGGCGGCTACTCGTCGTCGGCGACGGTGACCTGCGCCGGGCGCAGCACCTTCCCCGCCATCTCGTAGCCGGGGCGGTGGATGTCCGCGACGGTCCCCTCGTCTTCGTCGCTCTCGACGCGCATCAGCACCTCGTGGCGCACGGGATCGACCTCGGTGCCCGGTTCGGGCTCGATGGCTTCGACGTCCTCGGCGTCGAGTACCTGGTCGAACTGCCGGAGGGTGGTCTCGATGCCGCCGCGGATGTCTGCACCCTCGTCCTGCTCGAGCGCGCGGACGAGGTTGTCACGCACCTCGAGCAGGCGCTCGACGAGGTCCTCCGTCGCGCGGCGCTGCTGGTCCTCGAGCTTCTTCTGCTGGCGCTTCTTGAAGTTCTGGAAGTCGGCCTGCTTGCGCTTGAGTTTGGATTCGAGTTCCTCGACCGTCTCGCGCTCGGCGTCGAGGTCGGCCTCCAGCGTCTCGACGCGCTCGCGAAGCGCGGCTACCTCACGGGCGACCTGTTCGGGCGGCTGGTCGGCGAGTCGGTCGACCAGTTCTGCGTCCGGTTCGAGCGTCTCGTCGGGCGTCGCCCCGTCCGTCGGCGACTGGGCGTCGGCGGCCGCCGCGCCGTCGTCCTCGACGGTCACCTCGGCGTCGACACCCTCGTTCTCGCTCATGGGAGAACGAAGGGAGTCGCGCTGTATAAGGTTGTAGAAACCGCTCGCGGCTCGCCGTCGGCTACAGCAGAAGACTGATGACCGCCAGCACGATGAACAGCAGCACGAACAGCCGTGCGATCTCCATCGTGATGCCGGCGATGCCACGCGCACCGACGAGCGCCGCGAGAATCGCGAGCACGAAGAACACGATAGCGTACTGGAGGAACTCACCACTGAACTGGAGCGGAACCAGGGGGAACATGTACTACACCGTTCAGCCGCCGGGGTGATTGTTAGAAGCCACGTAATCGCGAGAAAGACAGACGTACTTCGCGAATCGAGGACTGGGACGCAGCGCACAGGTCAGCCCGCGTCGACCTGCACCACCCCATCGGTCCAAACGGCGACGGGGAGCCCAGTGTAGCGGAACGCGATCTGCGTGCGCTCGTCGCCCCGGCAAAGCGCGTCGAGGGCATCGGGGTCGACAGCCTCGAACAGTGGCGCGAGCGCGTCGACGGTGGTCCGCCGGACGCGGGCGACGAACAGCGGGAGGACCGTGGAGGGCCGAATCGTCGCGGAGTCGAACGTCGCCCAGTAGGACTGCGTCGTCGCGTCGAACCGGACGACGAGTCGCTCGTCGCTCCCCAGCCGAAGCCCGGCGACCGGGAGGCCACTCGGTGGGCGGTCGAGCGTCACCCGTGGCTCTCCGACCGGGCCCGCAACTCGCTGACGGCGACTGCGACGCGACTGGCGGTCGCGCCCGGCTCCGACGATGCTGCGGACACCACTACTGTCTCGGCCGTCCGGTCGTACACCACCACTCCCGCAGCCGCGAGCTTCGGGAGGTGGAGGTGGTACAGCTGGAGCCGAGCGTCCTCGACGGTCAGCCCGTCGTCGGTCGCCGCCAGCGCGTCGGCGAGGCGATCGAGCGTCACGGGCTCGGCCGCACGTGAGAGGTACACCAGGACGAACCGCCGCTCCCAGCGGCCGAGCAGGTCGAAACACGCTGCTGTGGTGGCTGGTCGTGGCTGGTCGGCGGTGGACTCGTCGTCGGCTCGTGGCTCGTGACTCATTCCTACGGCCGAGAGTTCTCGACCGCGAAGAAAGGGGTTCTGGCGGAACCGTCGAAAGGGTCAGTTCCGCGCAGCCAGTGTCTCGCGAACCGTCGGCGCGAGCGAGGTCACCACCGCCTCGCCGTCGCGTTCACGGACGACGAGGTCGTCGTCGGCCAGTCGGCCGAGGTGGTGTGAGACCGTGCTCGCCGCCCGGTCGAGTTCGTCCGCCAGCGTGCGGACGCTCGCCGGCTCGAGTCGCTTCACCGCCAGCAGGACCGCCGCGGTCGACGTCTCCGCGAGCGCTGCGTCGAGTGCGGCTGACTCGGCCGCCAGCGACACCGGATACAGTCGCGTGCGACCTCGCATCCGACGGACGTCGAGCAGCCCCTCGTCGTGTAACACTCGACTGTGGTACGTCACGGTCGAGGCCGGGACGCCGATGCGGTCGGCGACGCCGGCGAGGTGGATGCCCGGCGTCGAGACGACGGTCTCGTAGATGGCGCGCCGCGTCTCGTGGTCCATCGGGTCCGAGTCTTCGACCCGGCTGTAGCCGAGCAGCGCCACCAGCACTCGTGGGTCGTCGACCGCTTCGGCGGTCTCGACCGTTCGGTCGACCAGGAGGTCCGCGACGCTGTCGGCAGACGTGGGGAACTGCCCCCCGTGGTCCGACGTCGCCACGGACGAATCGGTCGACGGTGCGATACCTGTCGTCGCGGTGACCGCGGTCGCCGTCGTCCCGAGCAACGCGACGACCACGACCACCACGAGCAACCGGTGTGGGAGCGTCATTGACACGTGGGCCCCAGCCCGAACCCACTCGGCGTGGGCCTGGTGCACCCGTCACCGCGTATTCCGTCACGGCATATATCTGAACTCGCGGCTTCGCTTCCAGATACTGACCGACTGGCCACGACCCAAGGTGAGGCGGGACCCGAGATGACGGCGGACTTATACCGGACGGCGTTCGAATCCGGGTGTGCCAGCGGTGACGCTCACGTACGACGAGGGGACGATTCGGGTCGACGGGGACCCCGGCGTTCCCCTCCCCGGAGTCGAGGCCGACCCCCGCTCGAAATCGAAGCGGGCCCCTGCGTTCCACTACGCCAACCTGCGGAGCGCACTCCGCCCCCTCGACGTGGACGTCGACGACCGGGTGCTCGACTGCCCCGAGGTGCCGGCGCTCGCCTCGTCGTACGACCTCCGCGACTACCAGCGAGCCGCGCTCGACGCGTGGGCCGACAACGACCATCGGGGCGTCCTCGAACTCCCCACCGGGAGCGGGAAGACCGTCATCGCAATCGCTGCTATCGAACGCCTGGAGACGGCGACGCTCGTCGTCGTCCCGACCATCGACCTCTTGAACCAGTGGCGCCGCGAACTCGAGACCGAGTTCGACGTCCCCATTGGACAGTTCGGCGGGGGCGAACAGCGGGTCGAACCGCTCACCGTCGCCACCTACGACTCGGCGTACCTCTGCGCGGACGAACTCGGCAACCGGTTCGGCCTCGTCGTCTTCGACGAGGTCCACCACCTCGGCGGCGAGGGCTACCGCGACATCGGCCGACTGTTCGCCGCGCCCGCTCGACTCGGGCTCACGGCGACGTTCGAGCGCCCCGACGGCGCCCACGAGGTCATCGAGGAACTCGTGGGGCCGAAGGTGTACGACCTCACCGTCGACGACCTCGCGGGCGACCACCTCGCGCCCTACGACATCAAGCGCGTCGAGGTGTCGCTCTCACCCGAGGAACGCGAGCGCTACGAGGAGCACCAGGGAACGTTCACGGACTACCTCGCCACCTCGAACATCCGGCTCACGTCGGGCGCCGACTATCAGGAACTCGTGATGCGCTCGGGGACGGACCCGCGCGCCAGGAAGGCGCTGCTCGCGAAGCAGCGCGCCCGCGAGGTGATGATGAACGCCGACGCGAAGGTCGAGGAACTCGAACGGATCCTCGACCGCCACCGCGACGACCGCATCATCGTCTTCACGGCGTTCACCGACCTCGTCTACCGCCTCTCCGAGCGCTTTCTCATTCCCGCGATCACCCACGAGACCGGCGCGGCGGAGCGCCGCGAGATTATCGAACGGTTCCGCGAGGGGACGTACTCGCGGGTCGTCACCGCGAACGTGCTCGACGAGGGCGTCGACGTGCCCGACGCGAACGTCGCCGTCGTCCTTTCCGGCTCCGGAAGCGAACGCGAGTTCACGCAACGACTGGGCCGCGTCCTCCGACCGAAAGCCGACGGCGGGCGCGCCGTCATGTACGAGGTCGTGACCGAGGAGACGGCCGAAGAACGGGTCGCCGACCGGAGGCGCTGATGCTCACGAAGGACCTCCTCCGCGTGTCGCGGGCCGGCGGCGGCTACCATCCGCAGTTCGTCGACGCTTCCACCGAGGAGCTGGCCGCCCGCCTCATCGGACTGTTTCAGGGCCACGTCGGCGAGTCGCGCGAGACCCTCGATGCGGCGCTCTCCGCGCTCGAAGGCGAGTACGAGTTCAAGCTCGTCCGCGGGTTCGCCAAGCTCCTCGAACGCGAGGCCACCTTCGAGACCACGTCGCCGGTCGAACCGCGACGCGCCCGGACTGCGGCGTTTCGCGCGGCCGAGCCCGTCGGCGTCGTCACGGAAGCCGACCGGGAGACGGCGCTCGTCGAGGCGGCCGACTCGCTCGGCGTCACGGTCGACGACCTCGAAGCGTCACTGTACGGTGACCTCGACGCGCGCCAGACGCTGACCGCGTTCGAGCCGCGGTGGGAGCCCGACCAGCTGGTCGAACAGTACAATCTTTCCCTGGCACAGACCGCACTGTTCGACGCCACCGAAGTCCGGGTCCGCTCCTCGGACCCGAAGGCGCTCGTCTCCGCAGTAAAGCGACTCCGCCTGCTGTACGAGATACGCAAGACGCCCGAGGGTCGCGAGGTCGTCGTCACCGGCCCGGACGCGCTGTTTCGGCGCTCGCGACGGTACGGCACGCGGTTCGCGCGGCTCCTCCGGACGGTCGCCGGCGCCGACGAGTGGACCCTGGAGGCGACCATCGACGACCGCGGGACCGACCGCCTTCTCACGCTCTCTGACGCGGACCTCTCGGTCCCGGGCACCGAGCCGGTCGGCGAGATGACGTTCGACTCGGGCGTGGAGTCCGACTTCGCCGCCCGGTTCCAGTCGGTCGACCTCGACTGGGAACTCGTGCGGGAACCCGAGCCGCTGGAAGCCGGCGAGCACGTCGTCATCCCGGACTTCGCGTTCGAGTGGCGGCCGGCAGGGAGCGACGTGGCCGACGGCACCGCGGACGGCACTGGCGCGCCGTTCCGCGTGTTCTTCGAGATCATGGGCTTCTGGACCCCCGAGTACGTCGCGAAGAAGCTCTCGCGGTTCCGCGACCTCGAAGACGTGGCGTTTCTCGTCGCAGTCGACGATTCGCTGGGTGTGGGTGAGGACGTCGAGGCATTGACCGACGGCGCCATCCCCTACACGGGGCGCGTTCGGGTGAAGGATGTCGTCGACGCGCTCCGCGCGTACGAGACCGACCTCGTGGCGGACGCGGCTGCCGACCTCCCCGACGAACTCGTCCCCGACGCCGACGCCGTCACGCTCGCGGCGCTCGCGGAGTCCCACGGGGTGAGCGAGTCCGCGATCGAGGACAAATCCTTCCCCGAACACGAGCGCGTCGGGCGCACGCTCGTCCGGCCGGCCGTCCTCGACGACCTCACCGAGCGCATCGAGGCCGGGATGGCCCTCGGCGACGCCGAGGCTGTCTTCGACGAGTACGGCATCGACGACGCGAGCGCGATGCTGTCGCGGCTGGGGTTCCGCGTCGAGTGGGAGGGGCTCGACGGTGGCACCGTCCGCGAGAAGTGACAGGGATGACAGAGGGGACAGGGCGGCAGGGTGGGGACCCGTACGACGAGCCTCCCCACTCCCCGGTGGGTGACAGGAACGGCCCGTCGCGTTCGGAGCCGGGAGCGCCGGTGGCTTAGCCCTCGCGTAAGCACAAACGCCCGTTTCAGTTACCCGTCGCGTTCTGGACCCGAAGCCCCTGCGGGTCGTTACGGAGGCGGAACAGCGCATCGTCGCCGTAGGTGACGGTCACTCCGTACGGTTCCTCGCCGGGGTGCGGCACCTCGAAGAACACCTGGGTGAACACGACGGGCGTCTCGTCGTCGTCACAGGTGGGGACCGCCGCCGCCCCCGGTTCGATGGTGAGGGTGTAGTTCGCGAGTCCCGACTCCCGGATGGTGGCGTTCGTCGGTAGCGTCTCCGCGTCCGCGAGCGAGAGGTTCGTCCGGAGGACGAGGAACGTCCCCCGAGAGGTGTTGCCGGTGTCGACCTTCGGGGTCGTAGCAGGATTCGGCTTACAGGTGACGTTCCCGGCAGAGAAGCCCGTTACGGCGGGGTCGATTCGGGGGCGGTCGTCGAACGCGCCGGTGCCGCCGAGGAAGACGCCCGCGCCGATGCCGGCGACGAGGAGGACGACGGCCGCGAGAACGGTGGCGAGGAACGCCCGGTCCATAGCGAACGAATGGACGTGAGTCGTATCAGCGTACCGTTCCCGGAGCTAGAGGTCGCGCTGTCGCCCCTTGGGGATCTGCGAACGGAGTTCGCCGTGGAGATAGAGGCCGACGCCGATGGGTTCGCGCTCGCCCGCGAGCTCGTGCGTGGCGATGAGATAGCCCCAGTCGCCGTCCCAGTCGGGAAGCTCCTGGTCGTGGCCGGCGACGAACGCTTCGGCTTCGTCGCTCGAAAGGTCGATGACGCACTCGGTGGCGAGTCGGCCGAACCGCTGGGCGGCGTTCGTCGTCGGCTTCCAGTGGTCGTGGTCGGTCCTGAGTACGGCCATCCCGAGCCCCTGAATCCGGACGGGCGACGGCACCTCGCCGTGGAACGCCCAGATCTTCCCCGAGCCGCGCTCCCAGAAGGAGTAGTCGGCCCACGTCTCCCGCGGGATACCATAACGGTCGTGCCAGAAGTCGACGATGGCCTCGCGAGAGGGCCGGCCCTCGACCTCGCGGTCGGCATCGGTTTCGGGAACGCGGCCGAACCGGCGACCGACGTTCTCCCTCATTCGGCCACCTCCAGTTTCGCACAGAAGAACCCGCCCGTGTCGTTGTGCTGCGGGTAGATGCGCTTGGCACGCGTCATCGAGGAGTCGTACTCGGTACCATCCCACTCGGTGACGCCGGGGGCGTGGTCGAGTGGCAGGTCGTAGTCGACGAGTTCGACGTCGTAGTTCTCGAGCGCGTGGTCGAGGACGGCCTCGTTCTCCTCCGGCGCGAACGTACACGTCGAGTAGACGACCGTTCCCCCGTCTCTGGTGACCTCGATGGCTCGCCCGAGGATGCCCTTCTGGACGCCCGAGACGCCCTCGACGTGGTCGAGCGTCCACTCGTCGAGCGCGTCCGGGTTCTTTCGGATGGTGCCCTCACACGAGCAGGGCACGTCGACGAGCGCGCGGTCGAACTTCTCCCCATCGAAGGGTTTCAGCGAGAAGTTCCGGGCGTCGGATTTCGTGACCGCGACGTTCGTGATGCCGCAGCGCTCGGTGTTCGACCGGAGCGCCGAGATGCGCCCGAGGTTCGAGTCGTTCGCCACCAGGAGGCCCGTGTCCTCCATCAGCGCGGCGAGATGCGTGGTCTTCGAGCCCGGGGCCGCACAGGGGTCGAGCACGCGGTCGCCGGGCTCCGGGTCACAGACGAGCGCCGGCACCGCCGACACCTCCTCCTGCCCGTAGAGCCAGCCGTGGAAGTACGGCCACGTGTTCCCCGGTTTGTCGGTCGGGATACGGAACAGCGTGTCGTGCCAGTCGACCGGCTCGTAGTCGATGCCCTCCGCGTCGAGCGCCGCGCGGGCGCGCTCGACCGTCGTCTTGAGCGTGTTCACCCGCACGGCCTGCGGGAGCGGCCGCTCGCAGGCCGCCCGGAACGCCGCCGGGTCGTCCATCAGCGGCTCGTAGCGCGCGAGAACGTCCATACCGTCGGTTCCAGTCGGGCGCGCTTGTGGTTTCGGATTCGGAGTGGGCTTCGTGGGTGGACCGGCGGCGTTTTACTCCTCGAACCGCTTCTTCCGACGATGACCGACCCCGCCGACCTCAGCGTCACGCTCGTCGACGGCTACGTGGACGAGCCCGCGCACTTCGGGGTCCCGCCGTACATCTCGACCTACCCACGGTACACGGCCGGCGCGCTCGTGGACGCGGGCGTCCCCGAAGCGCAGATCACCTATCACACCATCGACGAACTCCGCGAGGACCGCCACAAGTGGCAGGACGTCGAGGAGGCCGACCTGTTCGTCTACGTCGGGGGGATGACCGTCCCCGGGAAGTACGTGGGGGGGACGCCCGCCGAACCCGACGAGGTCCGCGAGATGGCGTGGACCGCGAACGGCACGAGCATGATGGGTGGGCCCATCCGGTTCGGCGTCGGCGAGGAGAACGCCGGAGCACAGGACATGCACCGGGACGACCTGGACTTCGACTTCCTCGCGATGGCCGACGTCGAGGCCGCGGCGTACGACCTCGCCCACGGGGGGCTGGAGGGGTTCGAGAACCGCTACCGCTCGAACGAGGAGATCGACCGCTGGGCCGCGAAGGGGGCGTTCGTCGTCGAACAGCACCCGAACCAGCCCGACTACCTCATCTGCGAGATGGAGACCTCTCGTGGGTGTGCCTACCGATGCTCGTTCTGCACGGAGCCCATGTATGGCGACCCGGCGTTCCGGACCGCTGACTCCGTCGTGAAGGAGGTCGAGAACCTCTACGCGCGGGGTGCCCGGCACTTCCGGCTGGGCCGACAGGCCGACATCCTCGCGTTCGGCGGCGACGGGGAGGCGCCGAACCCCGACGCCCTGCGCGACCTCTACGGCGGGATTCGTGAGGTGGCACCCGACCTCGGCACGCTCCACCTCGACAACATGAACCCCGTGACCATCACGGACTACCCCGAGCGGTCGAGAGCGGCCATCCGCATCATCGCCGAGCACAACACGCCCGGCGACACGGCGGCGTTCGGTCTCGAATCCGCAGACCCCGTCGTCCAGGAGCAGAACAACCTCCTCGTCACGGCCGAGGAGTGTCTGGAGGCCGTTCGCATCGTCAACGAGGAGGGTGGCTGGCGCCCCGGCGAATCTCCAGACGACGCGCCGACGTTCGGCCCCGACGCCCCCAAGCGCCTGCCGAAGCTCCTCCCCGGCATCAACCTCGTCCACGGGCTGATGGGCGAGCGGCCCGAGACGTACGAGCACAACAAGCAGTTCCTCCAGTCGGTGCTCGACGAGGGGCTGATGCTCCGGCGCATCAACATCCGGCAGGTGATGGCGTTCGAGGGCACCGAGATGGCCGAGACGGGCGCCGACATCGCGAAGGAGCACAAGCGGAACTTCAAGAGCTACAAGCGGGAGGTGCGAGAGACCATCGACAACCCGATGCTCCAGCGGGTCGCGCCGCCCGGAACGGTGCTCCCGGACGTCCACCTCGAGTACCATCAGGACGGCAAGACGTTCGGTCGTCAACTGGGAACGTACGCGCTGCTGGTGGGGATTCCGGGCGAACTCGACCTCGGGCAGTCCATCGACGTGGCCATCACGGACCACGGCTACCGGTCGGTGACGGGCGTCCCCTATCCGCTTGACGTGAACAGCGCGTCGATGGCCGAACTCGCGGCGGTGCCCGGCATCGGCAAGCAGACCGCCGGCGATATCGTCGTCGGCCGGCCGTACACCGACCTCGCGGAGGTGGTCGACGGCAACGACGCCCGACTCGCTGACTTCTTCACCGTCGGCACGCCCGACGCGGCAGACTAGTCGGCGTCGGCATCGCCCGCCTCGCCGGTATCCATCTCGACCAGCTCCACGACTCGCCGCTCGCCATCGTCGCTGTCGCCGTCGTACTTGTAGCGCACGCCCGGCTCCTCGTCACGGGTCGCCCGGTGTGAGCCGTCACAGAACGGGTGGTCGTCGGAGAGCCCACAGAGACAGACCGCGATGTCACCCTTCTCGGGGTCGATGTCGTCCTCGTCGAGCTTGAGCGGGCCGGTCGCGGTGTGCGTGACCTCGCGCATATCGGTGGAAAGCGCCGGGCAGGCAAGGGGCTGTCCCTTAGCTCGCGGTCCGGCGGGCCGTCCGAACCAGTTTCGGCAGTCGCTCGTAGCGGCTCACGAGCATCACCACCCCGAGGACGACGTACACGAGGCTGAACGCGACCAGGCCCTCGAACGTCTGGAACAGCGGGTGGAACTGCATGCCGAACAGGCCGAGGAGTAGCAGCGCCTCACGGACGCTGATCTCGAAGTCGACGAGTAGCGTGACGGCGAAGAAGCTCTGGGCCGCGGTCAGCCAGATCTCGCCCGCCTGTCGCTGAGAGAACGAGAGCACGTCGTAGTAGCCGAGCGAGAGACTGTAGACGACCGCGAGCGTCCCGATGAGCAGGGTCCACTGGTTGAGCTTCGAGGAGATGAGCGCGTTGAACGACGCCGTCGTTCGAGCCTTCCGGACGAGGTACGCGCAGGCGATGAACTCCGGGCTCTCGGAGGCGAGCGGCGCGACCCACTGGATCATGAAGAACGAGGAGACGCCGAGACGGGGCCCGAGCGTCTCCAGGCCCTTGGCGAACGGTTTGACCGCGAGCAGGATGACGGCCGCCGAGAACACGAACAACAGGAGGATGGCCGTGATGCGTCGCGGCCGAGACAGCGACTGGAGGTAGCCGGGCACCCCGAGCGGCTGCTCGTGGCTCGACTCACCCCGGAGGATGACCGCGACGTACGCGGCGTAGATGGACACGAGCACGATGGCGTCGAACGCCCCGATGCCGCCGAAGAAGGGGACGAAGAACGCGACGACCGTCGCCGCGCCGAGGAAGCAGAGCTCGACCGAGATGCGTGGCTCCAGTTCGACGGCGTCGGCCAGGAACCCCTCGCGTTTGACGACGGCCGTGTCACCGCCGCGCTGTGTTCGATAGACCGCGTACAGCGCGATGAGCGACCAGCCGAGGCCGACGAGGATGCGGTTCGCACCGGTCATGTTCGCGACCGCGAGGTTCGCGGCGGCGTCGCCCGCAGGCGTCCCGGCGAACTGGCCCGCCTCCCACGCGTACAGCGCGTCGACCGCGTACTCGGGGGCGACCGCGATGATGGCCAGCACCGCGAGCGCGAACGACCGGGGGACGTCCCCCTCGGCGGTTTCGGCGGCCCACGTCAGGAGGAACGCCGCGCCGACGACGGCGACACCGCTCGTCGCGATGACCGCGACCGTCGGGAGTGTCTCGACCATCCCGAGCCCGCGGAGGGCGAGCCAGGGAATGGTCAGCAGCGTCACGGCCGCGAGCGCGAGCAGGCTCCGTCGTCGTGACATCGTTCGATGCGACACTCCAGGGCCGGTTATATCTTCCCTCCCTGTCCAGAAGGTTCTTACTCGCGTCTCCGCTATCCGCGGGCAATGAACGACGTAGAGGTGAGCGTCGTCCTCCCCGCGTACAACGAGGAGGCCACCATCGAGCACACCGTCGAGGTCACGCTCTCGACGCTCGCCTCGTTCCTCCCCGACGACGCGTTCGAGGTCATCGTGGCCGAAGACGGCTGTGAGGACCGGACCCCCGAGATCGCCGACCGACTCGCCGCCGAAGACCCCCGCGTCCGACACTTCCACAGCGACGAGCGGCTCGGCCGGGGTGGGGCGCTCGAACGCGCCTTCGAGGCGAGCCACGGCGACACGCTCGTCTACTTCGACACGGACCTCGCGACCGACATGCAGCACCTCGAAGAGCTGGTCGAGTCCGTGCGCTCGGAGGGGTACGACGTGGTGACGGGCTCGCGACGGATTCCCGGGGAGAAACAGGACCGCGAGCCCGAGCGCGGGGTCGCCTCGACTGGCTACAACAGCCTCGTCAAGCTGTTCCTCCGGTCGGACCTCTACGACCACCAGTGCGGGTTCAAAGCGTTCGACCGTGAGGCTCTCTTCGCCCTGCTCGAAGACGTCGAGGACGACCACTGGTTCTGGGACACCGAGGTGCTGGTGCGCGCCCAGCGTGCCGGCTACCGCGTGAAGGAGTTCCCCGTCGACTGGACGCCGAAGGGCGACACGAAGGTCGACCTCGTGCGCGACGTGTTCGGGATGGGGAGCCAGATTCTCCGGGTGTGGTGGGAGTTCTCCGTGCGCCCACGCGCGACGCGGCGGGTGGCGCTCGCCGCCGGGACGCTGCTCATCGTCGCGGCACTCGCGCTGATGACCGTCTACCTCGACCCGAGCGACGTGCTGGCAGCCATCGGCGGGGCGGACCTCCGACTGGTGGCCGCAGCCGCGCTCGTCTACGCCCTCTCGTGGCCCCTCCGGGGGGCACGCTACCGCGATATCCTCGCGGAACTCGGGTACGATGGCGAACTCGGGTTCCTGACGGGAGCCATCTTCATCTCACAGACGGGCAACCTCGTGTTCCCGGCGCGCGCCGGTGACGCCGTCCGCGCGTACGTGCTGAAGGCCCGCCGGGGCGTTCCGTACCCTTCGGGATTCGCGTCGCTCGCCGTCGAGCGGGTCTTCGACCTGCTGACCATCACGGTGCTCGCGGGGACGGTCCTGCTGGGCTTTGCCGCCGTGGGACTCGACCCCTCGCTCGCAGGGACGTCCGACGACGTCGTCGCCAGCGGGCGGACCGCCCTGCTGGTGGCGGCGGGCGTCGGCGTCGCCGCGGTACTCGCCGTCGGCGTCATCGTCGCCAGCGCCCGCAGCGACCGTGACTTCGTCCGGGCTGCGCTCGACCGCGTGAGCGACGACTCGTACGTCGAACTCGTGGCGGAGGTCGTCGGCTCGTTCGTCGCGGACGTCCAGGCCGTCGCCGCCAACCGCGACGCCTTCCTCCGCGTCGGCGGCTCGTCGCTGCTCATCTGGACGCTCGACGTCGTCACGGCGATACTCGTGTTCCAGGCGTTCACGACGACCCCCGGAGTGCCGGACGTCCCGCTCGTGCCGCTCGTGGCGCTGTCGTTCTTCGCGGTGAGCGTCGGGAACCTCGCGAAGGTGTTGCCCCTCTCGCCCGGGGGCATCGGGCTGTACGAGGGCGCGTTCACCCTCCTGGTCGTGGTCCTGACCCCGGCGCTCGCGGGCGTGACGCTCACCGCGGCCGTCGCCCTCGCCGTCGCAGTGGTCGACCACGCCGTGAAGAACGTCGTCACGGTCATCGGCGGGGTGGCCTCGACGCTCGTGTTCAACGTCTCGCTGACGAAGGCGGTCGACGAGGCCAGCGAGGCCGAGCAACGCGACGGCCTCGCCACGGGCGAGCGGGGAGGGACGACCCGCGAGTAACGACTCAGTCGTAGTGGTCGGTGACGAACGGGCCGAGCGCCCCCGCGACCGCCTCCCGGAGCGCGGTCTCGCGGTCGGTGAGGGTTCCGGTCAGCGCGCCGGCCGCGCCCTGCTTCTTCGCGACGTCTTCGGTGCCGAGTACGTCGTCCATCACCGGACCGAGTTCCTCGCCGGCTTCGATGCGGGTGGCGATACCGTCGGGGAGCCGGAGCGAGGGACCACCGCCGCGACCCCAGCGGTCGCCGTCGGTCGCGGCAGCCCACATGACGAGCCACAGCCCCTCGACTGCGTCGAGGCGCGCGACGCCGCCTTCGATACCGACCGCGAGGGCGTAGCCGGGGAGCGCTCGCCGGGCGCGGTTCTCGGCTCCGGTGACCGTCTCCGCGAGCCCGAACGGCTGTTCGGCGACGCCCGATTCGACACCCACCGCCTCGACTTCGGCTTCGGGAAGCGCGGCCTCGACGGCGGCGACCTTGACGGGATTTCGACTCCCGACGGCGACGTGCATACCCTCGAATCGGCGACGACTGGCTTGTGCCTTGGTAACGTAGACTGTATATAAACTGTCATCGACACTCCCAATTCACGGCGAAATACGTGGGTTTCCGGCCTCGGACGGATGTACTCTCGAAACGTTTAAATAATCGTCTTTCGAACCGGGTTATCAGCGATAGCTAGCCGGGCGCTTCTTCCGCAGCACACCCCGGTAGCCCCCGCCAGCCAACCGATGAGCCAGAACGTACGAACGCGAACGACCGACGAACAGGAACAGACCACGGGCTGTCCCGAGTGTGGCGGCTCGCTGAACCAGACCGGCGACCACGAGACCGTATGTGACGACTGCGGGCTCGTCGTCGACGACCAGAACATCGACCGCGGGCCGGAGTGGCGCGCGTTCGACGCCGCCGAGAAGGACAAGAAGTCCCGCGTGGGTGCCCCGACGACGAACATGATGCACGACAAGGGGCTGTCGACCAACATCGACTGGCGCGACCAGGACGCCTACGGAAACTCCCTGAACTCGAACCAGCGCCAGAAGATGCAGCGCCTGCGAAAATGGAACGAGCGCTTTCGAACGAGAGACTCGAAGGAGCGCAACCTGAAGCAGGCGCTCGGTGAGATCGACCGCATGTCGAGTGCGCTCGGCCTCCCGGACAACGTCCGCGAGACCGCCTCCGTCATCTACCGCCGCGCGCTCGACGAGAACCTCCTGCCCGGCCGCAGCATCGAGGGTGTCTCGACCTCGGCCGTCTACGCCGCCGCCCGGCAGGCCGGCGTCCCCCGCTCGCTGGACGAGATTGCGGAGGTCTCCCGCGTCGAGAAGAGCGAGATCGCGCGCACCTACCGCTACGTCGTCCGCGAGCTCGGGCTGGAGGTCGCCCCCGCGGACCCCGAGAGCTACGTCCCCCGGTTCGCCTCCTCGCTCGGCCTCTCGGACGAGGCGGAGAACCGCGCACGCAAGCTGCTCCGCAACGCGAAGGAGCAGGGTGTCCACTCCGGAAAGTCGCCGGTCGGACTCGCTGCCGCGGCCGTCTACGCCGCCGCGCTCCTGACCAACGAGAAGACGACGCAGGCCGCCGTCAGCGAGGTCGCGGACATCTCCGAGGTCACGATTCGGAACCGCTACCACGAACTGCTCGAAGCCGAGCAGGACCTCCCGGTCGCGTAACCGACGCCTCGTTCTCCCGATTCAGCCCGTTGGCGAGCGACGACTCCCGCTAGAGTCACACCTGGTGGACTGGTGGGGGCTTCCGAGGTGGTATCCGCGTCGTTGTCGCAGACTCCTCCATAGCATCACTCGTTTCTAGGCCGGAAAATTCACGTTGGGCGGCGCGCAGGAGTCCTGTATGGCAACCGAACAGAGTACCGAGGAGCGGTCGGGGGTCGTCGACGGCATCCGGGTCGACGTCGTCCGCCTCCACGAGACGTGGATGGAGCTCCTGTTCCCGCGCCAGCGAGGGGCAGCCCACTCGGTGCTCGGAAAGTGGAAGCCGACCACGACCGGTGATAAGGTGAAGTACCGGGTGTGGGGGGCGCTCGGCTGGCCGCTCATCGCTATCCTCTACCCCCTCGCACTGCTTGGATTCGCCGCCCGGTTCTACTCTCGGCGGGTCGACAGGGGGGTCGCGCGTGTCGGCCTTCTCGGGGTCGTCATCCTCTCGGTCCTCGTGTGGGGAGCACTGACGCTCGCCGCGCGGATACAGTTCGGCGCCTCCGCCGAGGGGTTCTTTGCGGTCGCCGCTGCCTCGCTCACCGCGGTCCTCGCGAGTGTGCTCGCCGTGGTGTTCACCCGCGTCGGCGGCCGGGGGACGACCGTGCTGGTCGCGTACCCGTTCGCGATGACGGCCATCTTCCTCCCGCCCGTGGTCGCGGCGCTCTACTCACCGGTCGTCGCGGACGCCGTGCTCCCGGGGAGCTACGACCTCGCCGAGGAGTTCCTCGACGCGCTCGCGGCCACGCCGCTCGAACCCGTCTCGACGTTCCTCCGCGCGGAGTACGACCTCGAAGGCGTCGCCTACGTCATCATGTGGTTCGCTATCGCCGTCCCGCTCGGCTGGATCGTCGGCACGCTCGTCACGCTCGCGGACGTGGTCCGGCCCAAGGGCGAGCAGGACGACGACTGACTGGTTTTCCGCAGGCCGTACGCTCTTGAGGCCGCTGCCCCTACCTCGACCATGGAGTTCGACGCCAAGACGACAGCCGCGGTGTTCGTCGTCCTGCTCGCCGTCATCGTTGGGGGAACCGTCACTAGCCCGATGCCGCAGACCATCTCACTCGGCATCAGCGCGGGACTGGTCGTGTTCGGACTGGTGACGCTGTTCGTCGGCGTGAAACACGGGGAGTATCGGGCGTCGCGGTAAATCGGGCCAGGCGAAACAGAACGAGTCGAAGCATCCGCGAGGCGCGAAGCGCCGAGCGGTTCATCGCTGGCGAACGGAGTGAGCCAGCGAGACCAAGGGCCGACTAGCGCGGTCGAAGGCCGCGGCAGGAGGCCCGCCGTGTCTTTTTCCGCAAGTTTTTGCCGCGAGGCGCGGCGAAGCTGCGCCGAGCGTGCAAAAAGTGCGTTACATGTAGCCGAGGTCGCGCAACTGGGCCATCAGCCCCTCCTTGTCCTGTGCGCGGCCCTCGCGTTCGCTGCCCTCGCCGACGCGGAGCCACGCGGGCCGGTCAGCGGCAGTGCCGGAGCCCTCGCGGGTCCCGAGCGAGCGGTAGCCCTCGAAGTACTTCGGGGAGACCGGCAGGTCCGTGGGCTCGAATCCCGCGAGGTCGTCGACGGACTCGGGGACGTGGCCCGCGGGGTAGCCGTCGACGCTGTCGGGGACGATGTAGTGCCAGAAGCCGTCCCAGACCGCGCGTTCGTCGAACTGGAGGATTGGGTGAACGCGGTCGTGCGGCGGGTACTTCGCGGCGTCGTGTCGCGGCGAGAAGAACGTCTCCGTCGCGCGGGCCGCCTGCTCATCCCAGCGGACGCCGGAGAACAGCGCGTCGTACCCCTCTTTCTCGACGAGGTCGTTCATCGCGACCGTCTTCAGCAGGTGGTTGCCGGCCATCGAGTCCGCGTCGAGGACGAACTCGTCGCCCTCGTAGTCGAGGCGCGCGAGCTCGCGGCGCACGGACTCGGGGAGGTCGGCGACGGGCATCGACTCGCCCGGCTGCATCCCGAGCCCGGCGATGGCCTCGTTTCGCGCCATGATCAGGTCGAGGTCCCACTCGTCGGCCCACCGCTCGACGAACGCGATGGTCTCGTCGAAGTGCTGGAAGTGGTCGATGAACACGACGGGTGGCACTGCTCGACCGTCCTCGGCACAGACCTGCTGGACGACGTAGAGCACGAGCGTCGAGTCCTTGCCACCGGTCCACAGCACGGCGGGATTCTGGTACGTATCGAGCGCCTCACGGGTGACGGCGACGGCCTGTTCGAACTTCTCACCGAGCGTCGGGTAGTCGCTGGCTGCCCCGCCACGACCAGCGTCGTAGTCGAGCGAGACGTACTCTGGGAAGGTACTCATCGCCGTCTGGACGACGTTCGAGGTTATTGGTATTCCGAGACTACGGGTAGCACTGAACAGCGAAACGGGACCGTTGCATCCCTCGAGAACGAAGCGAGCGACGGTTCACCGAGCGCGGCGAAGCCGCGCGATGGAAGTGCAAAAAGGTGCGTTACATGTAGCCCAGGTCGCGGAGGCGCTCCATGAGGTCCTCCTTGTCCTGGGCACGGCCGGCGCGTTCGGTGGTGTTCTCCATGTCCTGCAGCCACGCGGGCTCCTCGGCGCTCTTGTCGGTCGAGATCTCCGAGCCGAGCGAGCGGAAGCCGGCGAAGTACTTCGGCGAGACCGGGATGTCCTCGTGGTCGAGGCCGTTCGGCAGGTCGTCGTAGCCCTGCGGGACGTAGCCGTCGTCCGGGTACTCGTCGACCGTCTCCGGAACGACGAAGTACCAGAACGCGTCCCAGACGTCGGCCTCCTTGAACTGGAGGATGGGCTGGATGCGGTCGTGCGGCGGGTAGATGTCCGGGTCGTGCCGCGGCGAGAAGAACGTCTCGTCGGCGCGGGCCTCCTGCTCGTCCCAGCGGATGCCCGAGATGATGCCGTCGATGTTCTCGGCTTCGAGCGTGTCGTTGAGCGCCACCGTCTTCAGCAGGTGGTTGCCGACGTACGTGTCGAGCAGGAACGGGAACGTGTCCTCCTCGTACTCGAGGATGTTGCGGATGTGGT
Organism: Halorarius litoreus; assembly: GCF_024362405.1. Taxonomy (GTDB): domain Archaea; phylum Halobacteriota; class Halobacteria; order Halobacteriales; family Haloarculaceae; genus Halorarius; species Halorarius litoreus. The sequence continues at coordinate 52,911 of NZ_CP101454.1, forward strand.
GCTGGTTGTGCTCCGAGAGCGCGTCGACCGGGATGTCGTCACCGGGCTCCAGGCCGTTCTCGTCGACGTACTCGCCGACGTCCGTGTTGCGCGCCCAGACGACTTCGAGGTCCCACTCGTCGGCCCAGCGGCGGACGAACTCCATCAGCTCGTCGAAGTGCTGGTAGTGGTCGATGAACACCGTCGTCGGCAGCTCGAGGTCGTCGTACTGCTCGACGACCTCCTTCACGAAGTAGAGCGTGAGCGTCGAGTCCTTCCCGCCGGTCCACATCACGGCCGGGTTCTCGTACTCGCGCAGGCCGGTCTCGACGACCTCCAGCGCCTTCTCGAGTTTGTCTTCGATGCTCGGATAGTCGTCCGGCGTCTCGCCGTCACCGTCGCTGTAGTCGACGTCGAGGTAGTCGGGGAACTGACTCATCGGTCGTAATAATATCTAATTACCAGGTTCAAATTCCTTTTGGCTCTTCGTCGGTTTCGTGTGATGGTTTCACAGGGGATCGCGCGAGCGCGCGCCCGCGAAACAGCGGGGGCTCGGGACGGGAAAAACGGAGAGAACGGCGTTCAGTTGATGAACTTGTTGTCGCGCCACTTGACCGAGTTCTCGGCCTCGCGCTCGGTCGGGTCCTCGATGATCTCGATGGTCGCGGCTCGGTCCTCGCCGTCGACGATTCGGTGGGCCTCGAGTTCGTCGTCGACCGCGGCGATGGCGGTGAGTTCTCCCTTCTCGGCGAAGCGCGCGAGGTCACACAGCACCTCGAACATCGGATACTGGAGCGCGGTGTTCTGGAGGACGGTCTCGCGGTCGCCCTTGAAGCAGGCGTACTCGCGGAGCTTGGAGTTGATCTTCGGCTCCTCCTCCTGCGCCTGGCCGAGGCTTCCCCAGGAGGGGCCGTCGCCGCTGCCGCCGGCGCTGCTGGCACCGAAGCCGCCGCCCTCCTGTTCGGGCATCTCCTCGACCCACTCTCCGTTCTCGTCCTCGTACACGCGGTTCTCCGTGACGGAGGCTTTGAGCTGTGCCGTGGGAGTGTACTTCGAGATGTTGTCCTCGGCCGCAACGGCGCTGATGATCAGCGTGTTGTTGCGGCGTGTGATCTCGATGTCCTCGATCTCCACGGGCAGTTCGACCTCGTCGAAGAATTCGTGTACGTCGTCAAGTGGCAGTTCAAGCGTCGAATGGAGTCTGAATACACGACTGGTCATGGTATTCCCTGTCCCGAGTTGGGGCAACCTGCCCCTGACCGCTGCATGGTCGAGTGTTCCTAAGGGTTTCACACTTATAGTGTCTGCCCTTCCTCGCGTGGCGTGTTAACATCAAACACGGAGACGTGGCCGCCTCACGCCGAGAGCGTCGCACCGAGGTCGCCTTCCTCCTCCAGTTGCCCGAGGACGTCACTCCCGCCGACGAACTCGCCGTCGACGAACGTCTGCGGGATGGTCTCCCAGCCGCTGTGCTCGTTCAGGGCGACACGGAACTCGTCGAGCGACTGGAGCACGTCGACCGTCTCGAACTCCTCGCGGTGGCTCCCGATGAGCTTTAGCGCCTTGTCCGAGTAGCCGCACTGCGGCATCATCGGCGTCCCCTTCATGAACAGCACCACGTCGTTGCTCTCGATGGCCTCGCGAACGATCTCGTCGACTTCCTCCTGCGGGAGGCTCTGGTTCGGGTCGAACGTCATGACCGTCTCTCGGGCCCCAGTCCGGAAGGGCGTTTCGCCACCGCGGGAGGAGGTACCCGCGGTTACCTACCGCTCACGTTGGAGTTATGGGCGTCACGCCGCAACGGAGGGGTGATGACAGACATCGAGGAGTACGGGGTCACGGTCGTCGGTGGCGGGCCGGCCGGACTGACCACGGCACTCTACACGACGCGACTCGGGCAGGACACCGCGATGATAAACCGGGGCGGCGGCCGAGCGGCGATGATGCTCGACACGCACAACGTCATCGGCGTCACCGAGGAGACGTCGGGCAACGAGTTCCTCGCGACCGCCCAGCAGCAGATTCAGGACTACGGTGCCGACTACTACCGCGACACGGTCACCGCAGTCGAGCCGACCGACGATGGCCGCTACCGCATCGAGGCCGGCAACGTGACGGTCGTGAGCGACCGGGTCGTCTTTGCTACCGGCTTCTCCGACGTGCGGCCCGACCCGCCACTCCCACGAACGGGCCGCGGCCTCCACTACTGTCTCCACTGTGATGCGTACATGTTCGTCGACGAGTCGGTGTACGTGATGGGTACCAGCAATTCCGCGGCGTACGTCGCGATGATCATGCTCAACTTCACCGACGAGGTCGACCTCCTCACCCGCGGCGAGGAGCCGGAGTGGTCCGAGGAGACCGGCAAGCTGCTGGACGCGCACCCCGTCGACGTGGTTCACGAGGAGATCGAATCGATGGAGAAGGACGAAGACGGCTGGCTCGAAGCGTTCGTCTTCGAGGACGGCACCCGACGCGAGTACAGAGGCGGGTTCCCGATGTACGGCTCGGAGTACAACACGGCGCTCGCCGAGTCGCTCGGCGTCGAGGTGAACGACGACGGCACCATCGCGGTCGACGACCACGGCCGCACGAACGTCGACGGCGTCTACGCCGTGGGCGACGTGACGCCCGGCCACAACCAGATCCCCATCGCGATGGGCGAGGGCGCGAACTGCGGCATCGGCATCTACATGGACGCCCGCACGTTCCCGATGAGTCTCGACGACATCGAGGCCCACGGCGGATCGGTCCCCGAGGACGCCGCCCCGGCGATGTCCGAGCGACTCCGCGAGCGCGCGAAGGCGCACGCTGGCGGCCCGCCCGCAGACGAGACCGCGGCGGCGGACGACGACTGATCGCCACAGGCATCCACCGTCGGCAGCGTCGTGTCCCGAGCGCCAGGCTGGTACTATTCAAACCCCCTTCGGACGCTTCTCACCCCGTGAGAGAGTGACTCCCAGCTTATGCTCGTTCCCGACTATCTACCACATAGGTGAAGATACGTGTCAGTTACTCATCGCACCGGCAGCACCCCGTGGCGGACGGCCGAGGAGTTCGCCACGGCCCTCTCGTGGGCGTACGACGACGAGTTCGCGCCGACGACGGTGACGCTCTTCTCCGAGCGTGACGACGAGATAACGACCCACTGGATCACCATCGACATCGCCCACGCCGTCTCGCTCGCCGACATGGCGTGACCACTGCGAAAATCCGCGGGTGTATCCTGTAATCATCGGCCGAACTTCTATGCGACTCCCACCCACAGGCGGGGTATGGACCACTACCGGAGCGCCGTCGAAACGGCAGATGCCGTCAAGGCCGGCGAGCTGTCGCCGGTCGACCTCGTCGACGCCTTCCTCGACCGCATCGCGGCGCGCAACGAGCTGTCGAACGCCTACATCACCGTCATCGCCGACGAGGCCCGCGAGATGGCCCGCGAAGCCGAGCGCGCAGTCGAAGCGGGCGAAGACCTCGGCCCGCTCCACGGCGTCCCGCTCGCGCTGAAGGACCTCTACGCGCACAAGGCGGGCGTGAAGACGACGTACGGCGCGAAGCCCTTTGCGGACAACGTCGCCGACCACGATGCCGTCATCACGGAGCGGCTGGAAGCCGCCGGCGCCATCCCACTCGGAAAGACGAACACGCCGGAGTTCGGCCACAAGCCGCGGACCGACAACGAACTCGTCGGCCCTACGGGAACCCCGTTCGCCCGCGACCGCATCGCCGGCGGTTCGTCTGGGGGTTCGGCCGCCGCCCTCGCGGACGGACTGACGACCATCGCGACGGGCTCGGACGTCAGGGGGTCGCTCCGGGTGCCCGCGTCCTGTTGTCACGTCGTCTCGGTGAAGCCGACGTTCGGCCTGATCCCCGCCGAACGCCGCCCGGACAGCTTCTCGGGGCACACCCCGACCGGCGTCGTCGGCCCGATGGCCCGCTCGGTCGCAGACCTCGCGGTGATGCTAGACGTGCTCGTCGGCCCGGACGACCGCGACCCGTTCTCCGTGCCGCATCCGGGCGACGACTACGCCGCGGCGCTCGACACCCCCGCCGAAGAACTGTCGGTAGCGTACTCGCCCGACCTCGACATGTTCACCGTCGAGGAGTCGGTCCGCGATGCGGTGGGTGACGCCGTCGATGCGCTCGCCGACGCCGGGACAGAGGTGGAAGACGTGACCGTCGGTGGGCCGGGGAAGATGGACCTCCAGTACGCGTTCTCGGTGCAGGCCACGGCGAAGTTCGCGACGCTCGCGCGCGAAATCGAAGAGATACACGGCGTCGACCTGATGGCTGACGACTGTGAGGTCTCGTCGTCGCTGCAGGCGACGGTCGCGATGGGCCGCGGCCACGAGGCCATCGAGCACAACGTCCAGAACGTCACGCGGACGGCGATGTACGACGCCATCGAAGACGCCCTCGACGGCCACGACGCACTCGTCTGCCCCACGATGGCGCTCCCGCCGTTCCCGCTCGACGCGCACGACCCGACCGAAATCGCCGGGCAGCCTGCGAACGGCACGCTCACCGACTGGTCGCTCCCGTGGGTGTTCAACGTCACCGGCCACCCCGTCGTCTGTGTGCCCGCGGGCCTGACCGACGACGGCCTCCCGGTGGGGATGCAACTCGTCGGGAAGCGCTACTCGGAGTCGACGTTGCTCGCGGTCGCGGCGGCGTTCGAACGGGCGAACCCGTGGGCCGAGACGTATCCCGGGAAGTAATCAGGCTACGGCAGGTGGGTCAGCCGTCGCCGATTGTAATTGCCGCAGCCGTATCAATCGTCGTCTGCGAACGCCGCCCCCGCGTCCTCGTCGCCCAGGTTCTCGATGCTCGGCGGGTACTTCCCGCGGTCGAGTTTGAGATCCGAGGCGGGGCGCGCCATGCACGTCAGCGCGTACCGTTCCGCCTCCTCCTCGGTGAGACCGCGCTTCACGGCGACCGTCTGTTCGACCTCACCCTCCACGATCTCGGCCGAACAGGCCAGACACATCCCGACGCGACAGGAGTACTCCTGTGCGATACCCTCCTCGATACAGCGCGAGAGGATGGTCTGTTTGTCGGAGACGGTGATGGTCTCGCCCGTCCCGACGAACTCGACGGTGTAGTCGGTCATACCTGCGAATGGCCCACCCGCGTCAAAACTCTTTTCGGACGGACCTGACCTCGAGTTGAGGACGGATTCGGAATAAAGAGTTTTAGCCGTCCGGTTGCACCGGTTTTCCATGACTACCCACGAGTACGACGTAGCCGTCGTCGGCGCGGGCACTGGGGGCTGTTACGCCGCCGCGACGGTCGCCAGCGCGGGCTACGACGTCGTCATCGTCGAGCGGAAGACGGCGGACGAAGCGGGCCACATCGCCTGCGGCGACGCGCTCAAGGGCGCGAACAACTTCCCCGAGGAGATCCCGAAGTCGAAGCTCGAACCCGCCTTCACGAATACGGCCGTCGACCACGGCCGGTTCGAGGCGCCCGAGCAGGGCGTCGAACTCGACATCCCCGTCCCCGGCGAGCTCGCGGTTATCGACCGCCTGAAGTACGGGAAACTCATCATCGAGGGCGCGAGGGAAGCCGGCACGGAGTTCCACTACGACACCGTCGTCAAGACGCTTACGCAGGACGACACCGGCCGCGTCACCGGCTTCGAGGGCGTCCGCAGGGGCGAGCCCGTCAGCTACGAGGCCGAGATGGTCATCGACGGCGCGGGCGCGCTCTCCATCCTGCAGGACAAGGGCGACTTCTCAGGCGCGACGATGGACACGAACGTCCGGTTCTCGCAGTTCTCCTCGGCGTACCGCGAGGTCGTCGAGGTCGAAGAGCCGGTCGAGTGGCACGACGCGCTCGTCTTCAAGCCCACCAAGCGGTCGGCCGGCTACCTCTGGTACTTCCCGCGGACCCCCACCGAGATCAACGTCGGGCTCGGCTTCCAGATGAGCGAGGAGCCGATGAAGCTCGTCGGCGACCTGCGCGAGGACCTCCAGCAGCGCCCGGAGTTCAAGAACGCGAAAGTGAAGGACAAACTCGGTGCGGCCCTGCCCACGCGCCGGACGTACGACTCGGGGACTGCGCCGGGCTACATCGCCGTCGGTGACGCCGCCGCCCACGTCAACCCCATCTCGGGTGGGGGCATCGCCGGTGCGGCCTACTCCGGGAAGTACGCCGGCGAGCAGTGTATCGAGGCCATCGAGCACGAGGACTACTCCGAGGAGAGCCTGTGGGAGTACAACAGCCGCGTGATGGACCACTTCGGCGGCCGCTACGCCGCGCTCGACGTCTACAACATCTTCTCGACCGCCTACGAGATTTCGGACCTGACGGCCCTCGCCGGCGCGATTCCCGGCCGGCAGATTTCGGAGGCGCTCTATTCCGGCTCGTCGGGCGTGAATCCCCTGCTGGCGGTCAAGACGCTCTGGAAAGCCCGCAACCACCTCGGGACGATGTACGACCTCTACAGGACGAAGGGGCTCGCCGACCGCCTGCTCGAGCACTACGAGAGCTATCCGGACTCGCCGGCCGGCTTCGACGCGTGGCGCTCGCAGCGCGATTCGATTATGGACGACATCTACGCGGAGACCGGCGCGGAAGCGAAGTACTAGAATCGGTCTCTGGTCCTCGCGACTCGCAACACAACGAAAAACGGCCCACGCCCCGAAGAGGGCGCGGGCCGGTGGGTGCAGTGACAGGGGAGCTACGGGTGTGCACCGTAGCGTGGGGGGTGTGACTCGACGTTACGCCGGGGTCGCGGTCGGCGTGGCGGTCGCCGTCTCGTTGGCGTCCTCGTCGGCCGACGCGTCGGCGTTCTCGTCAGCGTTCTCCTCGCCGTCGTCACCGGGGACGACGTCCTGGAGCGCCTCGCCGAGCGAGTCGACGCTTCCGTCGAGGTAGCCGTTGATGACGCTGTGGATCTCCTCGACGTGGTCAGGGACCTGCTCGGGCATGTCGACCGGCGGGCCCTGCTGGCCCTCGGCGTCGGCAGCCTCCGAGGCGTTCTCGTCAGCCGCGTCCGACGCGTTCTCCGGGTCGTCCTCACGGTGCTGCTCGGCGGACTCGTTCATCTCGTCGCTGTCGTCAGCGTCCGACGCGTTCTCGTTCGCGTCCGGGCGGTCGTCCGCCTGCGAGCCCGCGTCGTCGGGAGCGTTTCCAGGTGCGGCGGCGACCGCGCCAGCCGCACCAGCCGTCACGACCAGTGCCGCGAGCAGCATCGCGGCGAGGTGTTTCACGTTCATCGCATCTCCTCCTACTGGGCGGGTGGTACTTAGAGGGGGCAAGCCGTTCTGCCGAATTCAGCAGATTGAACGGCTCTGAACGACGATAAACGGAATGAACAGCGGTCGCGGAGAGGTTAGGGACTGCGCTCGGCGATGTCGAGTATCGACCCGACCACCGTGTCGATGCCGATTGGCAGCGAGTCCTCGTCGGTGTCGAACGTCGCGGTGTGGTGGCCGCCGGGGTGGTCCGTCCCGACGCCGACGTACGCGGCGAGCCCCCCACGGTCCTGCACGTACTGCATGAGGTAGGTGGCGTCCTCGCTGCCGCCGAGGTCGTCGCGACGCAGCCGCGAGGTGACGCCGTCGACGCCACCGGCGATGTCGTAGACGATGTCGACGAGCGCGTCGTCGCTCCGCGCGCTCGGCGCATCGCCCACGACCGCGACGTCGACCTCACAGCCGTAGCTCGTGGCCGCGCCCTCGACGGCGTCCATCGCGCGGTCGTACATGTACTCGTTCAGTTCCGTCGTCTGGCCCCGAACCTCGGCCTCGATGCGTGCGGTCTCGGGGATGATGTTGGTGGCCGTCCCGCCCTCGACGCGCCCGACGTTCACGCGCGTCGCCCCGTCGGAGTGACGGGGAATGCCGTACAGCCCCTGCACCGCGGCGGCCATCGCCTGCACGGCGTTGCGGCCCTCCTCGGGGCGGGCGCCGGCGTGGCCCGGATAGCCCGTGAACTCGGCGTGGAACTGTGTGACCGCGAGGAAGCCGTCGATGCCCGCGACGATCTCGCCCGTCGGGTGGTCGAGCCCGACGTGAATCGCCAGCAGATAGTCGACGTCGTCGAGGTGGCCGGACTCGGCCATCGCCTTCCCACCGCCGACGACCTCCTCGGCCGGCTGGAAGAGGAGTTTGAGCGTCCCCTCGAAGTCGCTGTCCTTGATGCGCTGGAGCACGCCGAGCCCGATGGTCGCGTGCGCGTCGTGCCCGCAGGCGTGCATCGTCCCCTCGTGTTCGGAGCGGAACCCCTCGCTCGCCGGGAGATGGTCGTCGTCGGTACTCTCGGCGCGGGGGAGCGCGTCGATGTCCACGCGCAGGGCGACCGTGGGGCCGTCGCCCTTCTCGACGACGGCGACCGCGCCGGTGTGGCCGCCCGCACACTTCTCGAGGACGTCCTCGCGGGCGCCCTCCTCGCGGGCCTGTGCGTACCACTCAGCGATGGTCTCCTCGTCGGGGACGGCCATCCGCTCGTCCGTGGCGAGGGCGTCGCGGCCGACGTACAGCTCGTCGACGCCGATGCGTTCGATCTCGTCGACGATACGCGAGGTGGTGTAGAACTCCCGCCACGCCGGCTCGGGTCTGCGGTGGAGATCGCGGCGCAACTCGACCAGCGCGTCTCGGGTGGTGAGGCTCATGCCTACCACGAGGGCGCGGGGGGTTAATTGCTTTTCAGGGCCGTCGGGACGATGCAGGGCCGAACACGACTCAGCGACCCGCGCCGCGCGTCTGTTTCACGTCCGCTTCGATGTGGATGCTCGACGGGTACTCGTCGCCCGCCACGCGCCGGGCGAACTCGTCGTTGCCGTGGATCTCGATGTCGCGGGCGTACACCGTGTAGCGCCACTTCTCGAAACTGTCACCGGGTGCGAGCCGCTTCTGCTGGGGGACGTGCAGGTCGGTCGTCGGCTTCGGGTGCGGTCCCTTCAGCTCGACGCCCTTCTGCTCGGCGGTGCGTTTGATGTCGTCGACGACCCGGTCGAGGACATCCCGGTCCCCGCTCTGGAAGGTGAGTTTGGTGACGAAGGGCATCTGTTGGTGGGAACACTGTAGCGACGGCTAAAAACTCACCCTTTCCGGTCAGGCCGCGCTGCGGCGACCCGACCGGAGCCGCTCGCCCAGCTCGGCCAGCCGCGGGGAGACGTGCTCGTAGCCGAGCGCCGAGAGAATCCCGAGCGAGACGCCCCACGCGAGGTGGCTCACGAGCAGCGGCAGCGAGAGGCTCGGAAGCGACGCCGGAATCCCCAGCAACTGGAGCCAGAGCGCCGAGATGATGCCAGCCGCGACGAACCACAGCACCACCGACCACGCTGCCCCGACGGCGACGGAGACGCGGAGGTCGGTGCGGTGTCGCGACGGGACGAGCGAGACGAGCCCCGCGAACACGAACCCGAAGACGACGCTGTGGAACTCGTGAGTGACCCAGCCGACGACCCAGTTATCGACGCCGTAGAAGACGCCGATGACCGACACCGAGCCACCGAACTGCTCGGAGACGAGCCCGTAGACGACGCCCGCAGCGAGGGCTGCCGCGAGCGTGACGAGGAGCTGTGGCAAGGCGGGTCGGACCCCGGTCAGCCCGGTGGGGTTCGACCGGGGCGTCGAGTCGCGGGCAGCCGCGAGCGGCAGGACCAGCGTGACCGTCGTCCCGTTCGGGCCGACGTCCGTCTCGATGTCGCCGCGATAGCTCTCGACGAGGAGCCGGACCACGTTCAGCCCGTAGCCGTCTCGGGGGTCGTCGAACTCGGTGATGACGCCGTCTTCGAGGAGTCGGCGCTGGGCCTCGGGGAGGCCCGGCCCGTCGTCGTGAACGGAGACGCGAGCCGTGCGGGCGGTGGCGTCGACCGTCACCCGGGCCGTCGGGGTCGCCGACGAGGAGTGGACGACGGCGTTCTCGAGCAGGTGGGTGAGCGCCTGTTCCAGCCGGTCGTTGGCGAGCACAGCGACGTCCGCCGCCCCGGACTCGACCGAGATGCTCGCGTCGGGATGCGTCTCACGGACGGTTTCGAGGCTCGCTTCGATGCAGTCGTCGAGCGCCACCGGCGTCCCCCAGCTGTCGTCCGTCAGCGTGCTCCGGGCGAGATACTTGACCTGTTCGACCGTCTCGGCGATGGCGTCCGAGCGGCGCTCGATGATGCCCTGCGCCTCGCGGTTCCCCTCCGCCGAGAGCGCGGCGTACCCGCGAATCGCGGTCAGCGAGTTGAGTATCTCGTGGCGGAGCAGGCGATTCAGCACCTCGAGGCGGTTCGCCTGCTGGTAGAGCGTGCGCCGCTGTCGGCGGTTGCGCGCGGCGTAGAGCCCGGTCAACGTGCCACCGACGCTCCCGCCGATGAGGAAGTTCGAGAGGTACGTCCGCGAGAGGACCGTCGCCGGGTCGGAGAGGTCGGGGCTCGCCGACCCCAGGAGCGTCAACACCACGAGGACGAACATCGTCCCCGCGCCGATGACACACCAGGTCGCGGTCGTCCGGACCAGCGACCGCTCCACGTCGGCGACGGTGAGCGCCACGCCGAACGCCGCCAGCCCGAGCCCGAGCACCAGCGGCACGACGCCCGCGAAGAAGAACCGCACCGGGTCCTCGTAGAGCGCGAGCGTCACCGTGAACCGGGTGAGGAAGAAGCCGAGGCCCGCGATGACCAGCCCGCTGTAGTTCATCCGTCCCCCCATGTTGCGATCCGTAAGATGTGACAGGCTGTAATAAAGATAGAGCCCGTGCGCGCACTCGGCGCCGTGCCGCCCACTCCCTCAGTCGGCGTGGCGCGGGAAGTAGCGTTCGAGGATGTGGTCGGCCGTGCGTGCGGCGAGCGCCTGCCCGGTGTTCGTGGGGTTCGGCCCGCCCAGTGAGTTCGCCATCACGGAGTGGTCCGCGACGAACAGCCGGTCGACGTCGTACGACTCACAGCCCGTGTCGACGACCTTCCCCATCCGCATCGTCGAGTGGACGTGAATCGCAGTGGGCGGTGAGTCGGAGCGGTGGACGTGGTCCGCGTCCGCCGACCGCAGGATGCGCGCACAGATGCGCGCCAGTTCGTCGCGCCGCTGGATGTCGCCCTCGCTCGGGGTGTAGTTCACCTGCGGGACGGGACCGTGTTCGTCCTCGACGCCGTCGACGACCGAGACGCTGTTGCGCTCGTGGGGGCGGTCGTCGGTGACGACGAGCACCGGGAGCATCCGCCGGTAGTCCGAGAGCAGTTCCTTCAACTGCGGGCCGGCGAGCCGCCCCATCGTGTCCCACGGCTCGTTCGCGGTGTCGTTGGTGAACGTGAACCCCGACGAGGAGGCGCCGAAGCCGAGGATGGCCTGGATGCCCGGCTTGGTGCCCGTCGTCTGGAGCATCCCGAGCCCCGGGTAGTCGAAGCGCGCGGCGATGACCTCGCCCTCCTGCTGGTCGACGGTGTCCTTGCCGACGCGCTGGAGCAACTCGGCGCGGGCCTCGTCGCCGCGCCACAGCCCCATCACGTTGTCCCCGAAGTGGATGGTGAGCCCCTTTCCGACGTGACCGTTGTCCGGGAGGTCGGTGTTGAGCCACAGCCGTGGCGTCTCGATGGCACCCGCCGCGAGCACGACCACGTCTGCGTCGACGGACTCGGTCTGTCCCGACCAGGTGTCGCGGAACGTCACGCCCGTCGCCTCGGGGGTACCGAGCGTGGACGTGGTGTGGACGTCCGTGACGAACGCGTTCGGGCGAACCGTGACGTTCCCGGTCTCGAGTGCCGGAGGAACGAACGAGACGTTCGACGACCGCTTGGCCTTCTCCTCGAACGGCGCACCCCGCGGGAACGGGTTCCCCGAGATCTCGCCGAGTGCCATCGTGTGCCCCTCGACTTCCGGGTACTCGAGTGGCCCGTCGTAGTCGCTGTCGACGTGGAGCTTCTCGTCGGGCTGGTGGATGGCGTTCGGTTGCGGGCGGTAGCCGGGCCCGTCGACGTTCTTCTTGTCGAGCAGGTCCCAGCCCTGCGCCTCGGCGCCCTGGAAGAACAGCTCCTCTTTGGCGGTGACGGGCGCGGGCGCCACCCCCGTCATCGCCTCGACCTCCTCGTAGTAGGGCACGAGGTCCGCGTAGCTGAACGAGTCGGGCCAGTGCGGCTGTTCGTCGATGGCTGCCGGATAGGCCCGCGGGTGGTTCGAGGTGTAGAGCAGGGTGGTGCCGCCGACGCCCGCGGCCTGAATCGTCGCCCCGCCGCCCGGGAACTTCCGGAACCAGAAGCCGCGCTCGTAGTCCGCCGGCCCCCACAGGAGCTTCTCGGTCATCTCCAGTTCGCGGGTGGTGAACTGCTCGTCGAGCAGGTCGCCCGAGAGGTCTGCGGGCGAGGAGGAAACCTCGCCACCCGGCTCCTCGTGCGGGTTCGGCCACTGCTCGTTGCCGTGGAACGGCCCCGCTTCGAGCACGAGCACGTCGAGTCCCGCTCGACCAAGCTTCCACGCCGCGACCGGCCCGTCACCACCCGCCCCGACGACGACCACGTCGTACTCACTCGCGACCATCAGAACCCACCTCCGCCGAACGCCCCGTCGTCGGGTGTCGCGGGCGGCTGGCCGCCGCTCACGACCCCGTCGCTCGCGGGCGTTCCGTCCGTGGGGAACGGCTCCTCGTAGCCCGAGGTGTCGTACTCGTTCTCGCGGAACGCGCCGGACTCGAACGAGATGGCGCGGTCGCCGACCGGTTTCCACATCTCACCGTCGCCGAGCGAGACGTCGTCGCCGCCCCAGTAGCCGCGGAACGCCGCGTAGCCGTCCGCAACACCAGGAAATTCGGTCTGTCGCCACGACTGCACGGCCTCGGAGTCGTTCGTGAACTGCCGTTCAGAGGGCCGGACCGTGATGTCAGCGTACCCCTGCCACTCGCTGTAGTAGACGACCTCGGTGAAGCCGACGAGGAGGGTCGGCAGGAGGGTGCCGGCACTCTCGACCAGTGGCACCGGGAGCTCGTCGGCGAGAGGTGCGGTGTCGACCGCCTTCTCGTCGAACAGCGCCATCGCGTTGAGCCGGTCCTGTCGGGAGAGGCGGGGGAACAGCCCCGCCGCGGCCACGTCGACGGCGTCGCCAACCGTGGTCGAGCGGTCGGTGAGGTCGGCGACGAACCGCGAGGAGGGCGCCGACTCGTTGCCACCGCGCGCGACGAGTTCCGCTGCGGCTTCCTCCAGCACCATCGCCACCGGCTCGGCGAGTCGGAGGTCACCGGTGCGGTCGCCGGCGGGTGAGAGTCCCGAAAACAGGTCGTTGACGTACGTGACGAGGTACGCGTCCAGCCCAGCCTCGAGCCCGCCGGGGACGTGTTCGGCACCGAGGTCGTCAGCGAGGTCGGGCGTGCGCGGAATCACGGCGTCCACGACCGCCGCGTACGTGAGCTGGGTGTGCGGGTCGGTGTCCGGCGTCGGTGGCGTCTCGGCGGCTGCTACGTCGGCCGCCGCCGACAGCAACGAGAGTCCGCCTGCGGCCCCCACCGACCGGACGAGCGTCCGCCTGTCGAGCGTAAACTCGGCCATCGTTGGAGAGTTCATTCAGACACACGGCCAAAACCGTTCGGCCAGCATGGTCCGGGAGTTGAAAACAGGTGGCAGGGTCGAGCCGGCAGTCGCGCCGCTCGCGTCACTCCCGTGCGCCGACCTTCTCGGTCACGCGGAAGCTCGACGGCGGGTTGAGGATGCCGACGACGGTCCCCAGCGAGTGGACGAGCGAGACGACCGGGACCAGCGGGAGCGCGACCAGCCACTTGAGTTCGCGGGCGCCGTAGTGGAGGAGCCCCCGGAGGTACCAGAAGACGGTGAACGCCCCGAGGACGGCCGAGGCGAGCAGGAACAGTCCTCCGTAGACGACCGTGACGCCGAACACTGCGAGCGGCACGGCGACGAGCGTCACGACGGGCGAGAGTGCCCACGCGTAGTTCCGGACGCGGGCGAGCACCCGGTAGTGGAGGGGGAGCAGCGCGGTCGCCTCGATGTTGCCGGCGGCCCAGCGGCGGCGCTGTTGGACGATCTCGACGAGCGACGGCGGCGCCTCGTTCCGGCAGGTGGTCGCGGAGAGCGCGAACTCGATGTCGAACTGTCGCGCGGCGGCCCAGACGAATGCGGTGTCCTCGACGATGGTCTCGCGGTCCCACGTCACCTCGTCCTCCAGCGCGGAGCGGACGGCGATGCCGCCACCCCACGCGAACAGCGGGATCTGGAGACGGGCGAACGCGCGCTGTTCGAGCTGGACGCCCATCCGGAAGACGTCCGCGAGATACGAGAGCGTCGACCCGGTCTGCCGGGGGCGCTCGCGGAGCTGGACGACGTCCGCGTCCGGCAGGCCGTCGAACCGTTCGACGATGCTGTCCTCGTCGAGATACAGCACGAACTCGCGGTCGGTGTCGAGCGTCCGACGGGCCCACTCGATGGCGCGGCCCTTGCGGACGGCGTCACACTCGAACCCGTCGGGGACGACGTGGACCTCTGCGCCGTCCACGTCGATGGGCTCCTCGGCGATGACGTGCCGGTCGGTGAGTTCGTCGGGCAGCGAATCCACCGTGGCCTGCACGACCTCTTCGGCGGCCACGGTCAGGATCCGAACCTGAATGTCGTCGCCGCCGTACGCCGGTTCGGGTGGTTCGTAGCCCGCACCGACGATGTAGGTCAACGCGACCCAGAGGAGCGCGGAGGCGCCGAACAGTGCTGTCGTCGACCAGAGCACCAGTTCGAGCACCGTGTAGCCCGTAACCGGAAGGCCGGCGAACTGGCCGGGGAGCGCGACGGCGATACAGGCGACGACGAGCGCGCCGCCGACCCCGACGAGACCGATCCGTTCTGCGTTCATCACGCGTCGACACGCCGCTCCAGTCCCACTTCAACCGGGGCCACCGTTCCCGTGACTCCACACGGGTTCACCCGTTTCAACACCGTTCAATCGCCCGACTGCGGCGAGGTGGAGTGCTCATGCAATCTGGTCACACACCGCTCGCCGACGAGCGTGAGAACCGGGCACGGTGGCGATACTCGGGTCGGCAGTCCAACCAATATCTCGACGCGCGCGGCCGGCGCCACGCGAACGGCACCCGCCACACGACGCAAGCCTTATGTACAAATCAGTCCGGTAGTGTACAGTAATGAACACTGAGGAGATGGCACCGGCGGTCCGCTCCATCCTCGATGCCGCCCACGAACGAGTGGGGGGTGAGGATCGAGTGGCCGTCGAGCCCCGGTCGCTGTCCGCGGCGTTCGCTGCGGCCGAGGCCGACGGGCGGGTGCCCGTCATCGCGGAGGTGAAACCCACCAGCCCCACGACCGAGGGTGAACGCCGGGACGACCCGGTGGAACTCGCACGGGAGATGGTCGCCGGTGGCGCAGCGGCGCTGTCGGTGCTCACCGAACCCGAGCACTTCGGCGGCTCGCCCGACACGCTTCGGCGCGTCCGCGCGGCCGTGGACGTGCCCGTCCTCCGGAAGGACTTCATCGTGCGCGAGGCGCAACTGGACGTCGTCGAGGCCGACGTGGTGCTACTCATCGCCCGGTTCGTCGGCGACGACCTTCCGGACCTCATCGATGCGGCACGTGACCGCGGCTTCCAGGTGCTCGTGGAGACCCACTCGGTCGCGGAGGTCGAAGCCGCCGTGGCGGCGGGCGCCGACATCGTCGGCGTGAACAACCGCGACCTCGCCAAGCTGGAGGTCGACCTGGGGACGTTCGAGGCGGTCGCACCAAGTGTTCCCGAGGGCGTGACCCTGATAGCGGAGAGCGGCATAGCGACGGTAGACGACGTCTCGCGGATGCGCCGCGCCGGGGCCGACGCCCTCCTCGTCGGCTCTGCAATCATGGACGTTGATGGGTCCATGGACCCATCAGGCACGCAGAACGGCGAGCGTTCTGCGTATGGCGACGTCCGCGAGAACACCCACCGACTCACACATGTCTCAGAGTAAATTCGGCGACTACGGCGGCCAGTACGTGCCCGAGGCACTCATGCCCGCCATCGAGGAGCTACAGGACGCCTACGAGCGATACGTCCTCGAGAACGAGGACGGCTTCATGGACGAGTTCCGCGAGCGCATCCGTGACTTCGGGGGGCGACCCACCCCGCTCCAGCGCGCGGACAACCTTTCCAGTCGATACGAGTTCGACGTCTACCTCAAGCGCGAGGACCTCCTGCACGGGGGCGCGCACAAGCTCAACAACGCACTCGGGCAGTGTCTGCTCGCGAAGTACATGGGCAAAGAGCGCATCATCGCCGAGACCGGCGCCGGCCAGCACGGCACCGCGACGGCGATGGCCGCCGCGCACCTCGATATGCCCTGCGAGATTTACATGGGTCGCCGCGACATCAACCGCCAGCGCCCCAACGTGTTCCGCATGCGCATCAACGGCGCCGAGGTCAACCCGGTGGACGTGGGCCGTGGCACCCTGAAGGAGGCCATCTCCGAGACGATGCGCGACTGGGCAACGACGGTTGAGACCACCCACTACGTCATCGGGTCGGTCGTGGGACCGGCGCCGTTCCCCGCGATGGTCCGGGACTTCCACCGGGTCATCGCCGAGGAGACGAAGCGGCAGTCCGAAGAACAGATCGGCCGCCTGCCCGACTCCATCGTCGCCTGTGCGGGCGGGGGCTCGAACACGATGGGCATCTTCTCGGAGTTCGTCGATGAGCGTGACGTGAAGCTGTTCGCCGTCGAGGCCGGTGGCTCCTCGCTCGACGTGGACGAGGAGCGCGGCGTCGCCCCCAACTCGGCGTCGCTGTCGACGGGCACGGAGGGCGTCCTCCACGGTGCACGCACCAAACTCCTGCAGGACCGCGACGGGCAGATCATGGAGTCGCACTCCGTCTCCTCGGGGCTCGATTACGCGGGTGTGGGCCCCGAACTCGCCCACCTCGTCGACGAGGGGCGCGTCCGCGCCGTCAACGTGAACGACGACGCCGCCCTGGAGGCGTTCCACCGACTCTCGCGCGAGGAGGGTATCATCCCTGCGCTCGAATCCGCGCACGCCGTCGCCTATCTGGAGGACGCAGACCCCGAGGTGGTCGGCGAGATCGTGGTCGTGAACGTCTCCGGGCGGGGGGACAAGGACCTCGAGTCGGTCATCGAGGAGACCGATTCGCGGGCCATCGAGGGGGCACCGTCGATGGACGTGTTCGACGAGCGCGGAGGCGAGCGATGAGCAACCCCGACATCGCCGCGGCCTTCGAGGACGGCCCGGCGTTCATCCCGTATCTCGCGGCGGGCGACCCCGACTACGAGTCGTCCATCGAGTACGTCGAGGCGCTCGAACGCGGGGGTGCCGACATCATCGAACTCGGCCTTCCGTTCTCGGAGCCCATCGCCGAGGGGAAGACCATCCAGAGCGCCATCGTGCGCTCGCTGGAGGGCGGCATGACCGTCGAGCGCTACTTCGAGTTCGTCGAGGAGCTGGACGTCGACGTGCCGCTCGTCTGTATGACCTACTACAACCTCATCTACCAGTACGGGGACGAACGCGGCCCCGCGCCGTTCGTCCGGAAGGCGAAGGAGGTGGGCATCGACGGCTTCGTCGTCCCCGACCTGCCTGCCGAGGAGGCCGACCCCCTGCGCGAGGCGTGTACCGACCACGGCCTCGACCTCGTGTTCATCGTCGCGCCCACGACGAACGACGAGCGGCTCGAACGGCTCGCCTCGCTCTCCTCGGGCTACCTCTACGTGCAGGCGCGACTCGGCGTGACGGGCGCCCGCGACGACGTGAGCGGCCAGACGACGGAGAGCCTCGACCGCTTGCAGGCGTACGACCTCCCGAAGGCCGTCGGCTTCGGCATCAAGACCGGCGAGCACGCCCGCGACATCGTCGCCGGCGGCGCGGACGCCATCATCGTCGGGAGCGCGCTCGTCGACATCGTGGCGGTGGGCCACGAAAACGGTGACCCGGTGGCGGAGGTCGCTGCACGGCTCGAAGCGAAGGCACGCGAACTCAAAGAGGGCGCGGTGGCCGGCGGCGCGCAACGTGCGCCGGGACCGGAACGAACTTGAACGGACATGCCACACGATAACACAATGGAACCCGGTATCGCCGCACGACTCGAACGCATCGCAACAGGGGGCCGGTACGTCATCGTCCCCATGGACCACGGTATCACGATGGGCGCCGTCAAGGGCCTGAAGGACATCGAGGGCACCATCGACGCCGTGACGCGCGGTGGCGCCGACGCCGTCCTCACGCAGAAGGGTATCGCCCGCCGCGTCCACCCGAACAAGAACGACAAGGGGTTCATCGCCCACCTGAATGCCTCGACGACTATCGGCCCGGACGAGGAGGACAAACGCCGGACGGGCACCGTCGAAGAGGCCGTCCGCGTCGGCGCCGACGCCGTCTCCTTCCACATCAACGTCGGCTCCGACCACGAACCCGACCAGATCGCCGACCTCGCAGCGCTCACCAGCGAGGCCACGCGACTGGGCATGCCTGTCCTCGCGATGGCGTACGCGCGCGGCCCTGGTGTCGACGAGAGCGACCCCGAGGCGCTTGGCCACGCGGTTCGCCTCGCCGAAGAGCTGGGTGCAGACGTCGTGAAGACCGGCTACTCCGGTGACGGCGACACCTTCCAGCACGTCGTCGAGTCCACCCGGCTGCCGGTCGTCATCGCTGGCGGCTCGCGCGGCACCGACCGGGACACCGTCGAGATGGTGCGCGGTGCGATGGACGGCGGCGCCGCCGGCGTCTCGATGGGCCGTTCCATCTTCCAGCACGACGACCCCGAGGCCATCACCCGAGCGGTGTCGGCCATCGTCCACGACGACGCGAGCGTCGACGCCGCGCTCGAACGCGCGGGGCTCGCCGTCGAGATCTGAGACTCGAAACTGCCCCCCGAGACGGCGAGGATTTATTAGGCCCGCAGATATTGTCACCAGTAGTCACGGGTACCTCTACCATGGTTGATTTCGCGTACACGGCGTCGGCGGTGCTGATGACCGTTCTCGTCCTCGTGGTCGTCGGGGCGGTACTCCGGTTCGGTCGCTGGCAGTCGTACGTCGTCGGTGAGGCGGAGAGCGTCGGTGAGCGGTGGAACCGGGTGAAATCGAGCCCCGCGACGTGGACGGCGGTGTTCCTGTTGCTGTCGCTCGGCTTCGGCGGGCTGGCGGTGCTGTGGGTCAGCGACACGTCGCTTCCGGGCGCCGGCATGTTCGGTGTCGCGCTCGCAGCACTCGGCGCCCTCGTCCTCGGCGGCTACCTGTTCGTCGGCGTCTACAACGCCGCCCGCTCGCGCGGCCGACCAGCCGCGTGGGGGCTGTTCGAGGCGGTCGTCATGGTCGGGTTCGCCGCCGTCGTCGCCATCATGGTGAACCTGGTGGTATGAGCACCGTCGACGCGCTGCGCGTCGACCTGCCGCGCGACTGGCCGCTGTGGGTCGGCATCCTCGCCGTCGAGGCGCTCGCACTCGGTACGTATCTCCTGACCGTCGGCGGCGTCTCCCGCCTCCGGTACGTGCTCTACCCGTTCGTCTGGATCAACGTCGGGCTGTTCGTCCTCCTGCGTGCGAGCTCGCCCGCGGGCGAACGGTCGTTTGTCGGGGTCATCGCGGGCTTCCTCTCGGTCGACGGCGACCTCGCTGCGGCCGACCACCGCCGAGCCGTCGCGGCGCTCGTCGCCGTCGCCTACGGGCTCGTCCTCGCGGTCGTCACCGGCCTCGTCGGGCTCCCACTCGGCGCACACGCCGGCGAGCACGCACACCTCGCCGGCTTCCAGCTCTCGCTGTCGGCGCCGGGCTGGGGCCCACGGCTCGCGTACGTCGTCGGCGACTACCACCTCTACTTCGTCCCCTACCGGGTCGTGGGCTACGCCGCGCTCTCGTACCTGCTGTACACGCGCCTCTCGGCGCTCTCACTCGCGTCGGGCGCGGGCGTCGTCGGCCTCCTCTCGTGTGTGGGCTGTGCGTTCCCGCTCGTCACGTCGGTGTTCGCCGGCGCGAGCGCGGCGACGCTCTCGGCGGTGACCGGCTACTCGCTCGACCTCTCGACGGCGGCGTTCCTGGTGGCGGTCGCGGCGCTGTGGTGGCCGGCACGGCGGTAGCCGTCGTTGGTCAACTACTACTGGTGGGGCGGGTTCGAATCGGTCGGGAACCACATCGAAACCCGGGTACCGCCCGACACGCGCTCGGAGAACTCCACGGTGCCACCCGACTCGCGAAGCACCCAGTAGATGACCTGCATGCCGAGTCCGAGGCCATGGGCGAGCGGCGTCTCCTCTGGGCGCTGTAACACCGAGGTCTCCAGGTCGGGAATCCCACGGCCGTCGTCGTTGACCTCGACGACCACGTGGTCGTCCCGCTCGTACGCCTGAACCGTGACCGAAGTCGTGGCCGGGTCGTTGTGGAGCAGCGCGTTCCGGACGGCCTCCTCGATGGCCCAGTGGGCGAACGGGTGGCAAACGACACGAGCGTCGGTTGCAACCTGAATGTCGACCTCCGCCGTCGGATACCGCTCGGCGACCGCCTCGAGCCCCTCGACCACGAGCTCGCGGATCGGTGTCGGCTCGCGGTACTCTTGGACGGACCAGATACGCTTCAGGCGGTTAGCGTTGTTCGAGAGCGATTCGAGCCGGTCGAGGTGCCTGCGTGCCGTCTCGAGGTGCTGGCGCGTCTCCGCCGTCGACAGCGTCTCGTCGAGGAGTTCGAGATGCCCGACGGCGACGTTCACGTGCGTCCGGATGTTGTGGCGCAGTGCGCGGTGGAGCACGGAGATGCGCATCGTCACGGTCGCGTTCCGACGGAGCTGGGTCTGGACCTCCTGTTTCGCCGTGAGCAGACTCCCGTAGCCGTAGCCGACAGGGAGGCCGACGACCAGCCCGCCGAGCCCACCGGTCAGGATGACGAAACTCGCGTCCAGCGCGCTCCCCTCGCCCAGCAGATGCCCGGTGACCACGATCGCCGCGACGAGCATTCCGTAGAGACAGAACCCGAGGCCGACACCCACGACGTAGTCGAACGTCTCGACCGAGTCCTCTCGGGGGAGGAGGCGTTGCATCCCGTACACCACCGGCGCGGCGAGCAGGAGCAGCCCGAGGAACTTCGCGAGCTCGTTCCCCGACTGCTCGGCGGCCAGCAGGAACCCGTTCGCACCGAGGATGATGAACGCCGCCGTAATCGAGTAGACGACCCCGACCCGGGGGTACCGTGGGTCATCGAGCGCGAACATCCGTCCGACGCGGCGTATCTGGCTCGTGACGGACTTGGCCACGGTGTCTTCACCCAATGGTATTACTGGAGTGACAATAATAACATCGGATTTGGAAAATACTGAAACTAACCCGTGTTCAGAGTCAGAGAATCGAGTACGACGCGGCGAGCGTCAGCGCCAGGGCGCCGAGCAGGCCCATCCCGTACAGCGTCGAGATGGAGCGCGGCTCCCACCGCAGGTGCTGGTAGTAGCCCGCGACGACGAGCGCCTTCGCGAACGACAGCACGATGATGATGCCGAACGCCGTCCAGTAGACGCTCTCGAGGAGGCCCACGACCTCCACGAGCGCCTGGACGGTCGCCAGCACGAACAGTACGACGTATATCACGGTGTATAGTTTGAGGTGACTCATGGTTACAGGATGTAGAACAGCGGGAACAGGAACAGCCAGACGATGTCGACGAGGTGCCAGTAGAGCCCGAAGTGCTCTAGCGGCGCCTCGTCACCGTTGACGTACGCGCCGTTCCGTGCCCGCCAGATCATGTACGTGGCGATGATGAGGCCGACGATGACGTGTGCGCCGTGGAGCCCCGTGGTGAGGTAGAACGTCGACGACGCGACGTTCGTCGAGATCTCCCAGCCGTTGGGGAACGCCTCGCTGTGGACGTGGAACAGGTGGTTCCACTCCAGCGCCTTGTTGGCGAGGAAGCCGAGGCCGAGCAGCACCGTCGTGACGAGCCCCGCGATGACCCCGCGCTGGCTGCCGCGTTCGGCGGCGACGAGCGCGAGCACCACGGCGAAGGAGCTCGTCAACAGCAGGTAGGTGTTGATGAGCCCCGGCATCGTGACGTGTTCCTCTGGGATGAGGTGGTGCCAGGTCGTCCAGCCCTCGGCGACGCGGATGAACACGTACGAGCCGATGAACGCGCCGAACAGCACGACGTCGGACGCCAGGAACACCCACATCCCCGTCTTCATGTTGCTGACGCCCTCGAACGGCCAGCGCTCGGCGAACTCCATCGTCGGGCCGGTGAACTGCTCGGCCGTCATCTTCGTGAGCGTGTACAGCAGGAACGCCGTCCCCGCGACGGTGAACGCGATGTACACCGAGCCGGTCATCCCCTCGGGATACGACCCACCGGTGAGCCCGGAGAGCCCGACGAGGAGGACCAGCGAGGCGATGCCGGTCGCGAACGGCCAGATGCTCGTGTGGTCCTCGTGTTCCTCGTGGCCGTGGTCGTGCGCGTCGTCGTACACCACGACGCCACCGTCGGCGGTCGCCCCGCCGTCAGCGGCGGCGAGGTCAGCGGGGCTGTCGTGGAACGAGAGCTTCCCCTTGAGGTACGACGGGATGCCGGGGAAGTTCTCGAGCGGCGGGGGCGACGGAACCGCCCACTCTGCAGTCGTCGCGTACGCCCACGGGCTGTCCGCGGCGTCCTCCCCGGTGAAGTAGCTCTGGTAGAAGTTGTACAGCATCACGAGGAAGGAGGTGCCGAGCAGGAACGCGCCGACGGTCGCGGCGCGGTGCCACGGGATGAACTCGACGGGGTAGTCGAACACCCGTCGGGGAGTCTCCCAGACGACGAACATCGGGAAGTAGACGAGGTTGAACCCGACGAAGTACATGACGAACTGCACCTTGCCGAGGAACTCGTCGTACATCTTCCCCGTTATCTTCGGGTACCAGTAGTAGATGCCTCCGATGAGCCCGGTGACGCCGCCGACCATCACGTAGTGGAAGTGCGCGACGACCCAGTAGGTGCCCCGAAGCTCGTAGTCGAGGACGACCGCGCCGAGGAACACGCCCGTGATGCCGCCGAGGATGAACAACACGAGTGCGCCGAACGCGAAGAGGAACGGCGTCTTGAAGCGTATCTTCCCCTTCAACATCGTGTAGATGAGCGCGAACACCATCAGGTCGAACGGGAGTGAGATGCCGATGGTGGTCGCCATGAACAGCGTCTTGATCTGGAGGTTGATGGCCGTCAGGAACATGTGGTGCATCCAGACCGCGAACGACTGAATCGCGACCAGCAGCATCGCGCCGATGAAGTACTTTCGGCCGACGAGCCGCCGCCCGGTGAACGTCTGGAAGATCTCGGCCATCGCCCCCAGCGCGGGGAAGAACACGATGTACACCTCGGGATGGCCGAAGAACCAGAACAGGTGGGCCCACAGCAGCGAGCCACCCGCACCCGTCGCGGCGAAGTAAGTCGTCCCCAGCAGTCGGTCCGCAGAGAGGATGACGAGCGCCGCGAGCAGCGCCGCGAACGCGAACAGCATCATCCAGACGGTGAGGAGGATCGACCACGTGAACAGCGGCATCTTCCACATCGTCAGCCCCTTCGCGCGCATGCGATGGATGGTGGTGATGAAGTTGACACCGCCGACGGTGACGCTCGCGGTGAACATCAGCAACGCGAGGACGGCCATCGACGCCCCGATCTGTGGCGTGTACACCGGGATGTTGAGCGGCGCGTACATCGTCCACCCGCCGGAGAACGTCGCGCCCTGGAAGAACGAGATCATCAGCAGGACGCCGGAGAACAGGTAGAGCCAGTAGGAGAGCGCGTTCAGCCGGGGGAACGCGAGGTCCTTCGCGCCGATCTGCAGCGGGACGATGTAGTTCGCGAACCCGAAGGCGAACGGCGAGAGGAACCAGAACACCATGATGAGCCCGTGCGTGGAGACCGTCTGGTTGTACGAGAGTCCATCCAGGAGGAGCCCACCGGGAACCCACATCTGCAGGCGGATGAGCAGCGCGAGGACGCCCCCGAACAGCAGGAAGAACAGCGACGTGACGATGTAGAGGATGCCGACGTCCTTGTGGTTCGTCGTGGTCACCCAGCGCTCGATGGTGCCGAGCCCGGGCATCGCGTGTTCGTCTGCAGCCGGCAGTTCGCCGGCTGCGGTCGCCTCGCCACCGTCGGTGCGTTTCGTCTCGTCGCTCATGGCTCTGCCTCCAGTGCCGCGGGTGCCGTCACGCGGCTCGCGTTCTCACTGCTGTTCGTCGTGCCCGCGTACCACTCCTCGTACGCCTGTTGTTCCATCACCACGACGTTCGCCTGCATGAACGAGTGGCCGGTGCCACACAGTTCGTAGCAGATGGCCTTGTACTCGGCCGGCTCGTCCGTGATGAGCCACGTCTCGGTGGTCTGGCCGGGGATGGCGTCGGTCTTCACCCGCAACTCGGGTATGCCGAAGTTGTGGAACACGTCGCGTGACGTCACCTCCAGTTTCACGGGGGTGTCCGCGGGGAGGCGGAGCGTGCTGGCCTGGTGGCCGTTCGGGTAGGTGAACGACCAGCCGAACTGGAACCCCTCGACCTCGACGGTGATGGCATCGTCGCTCTCGACGGGTTCGGCTGCCTCGACGTACAGCAGCGTGCCGAACGTCCAGCCGATGAGCGAGACGACGACGATGGCGCTGAGCCCGAACGAGAGGAACAGTTTGCCGCCCTTGCCGCCACCGGTCGGAATCTCGCCCAGTTCGGGGCGGTCGTCGTCGTAGTCGTCACCGTCGCCGGTGTCGCGGTAGATGTACGCGTTGTACACCATGTAGCCGATGACGATGACACCCACGAGCGTCCCCAGTACGAGGAACACGTCGAAGATCTGGCTGAACACCTCGACTCGACTCCCCCGCGGCACGATGCCCCCGCCCTGGAGGCTGACGGGGAGGCGCGCGAGGTTGAGAGTCCCTGTCATGGCAAATGCAATCAGTTCACGAAGCCTTATCAGTTTCGGGCCGTGGGGTACGGGTTCCACGGAACGTTTTTTACCATGTGGGGTGTTACGGTACCCCATGACAGAAACTGACACAGAGGCTGTCGAGGTCGAGACGACCGAGACGGCCCCGGACTTCGACCGGCTGTTCGGCGTCGTCACGGACGGGCTCATCGGGGCCCTCGGCGGGCTGGTCGGGACAGTCGTGTTGACGGTCGGGCTGCTCATCGGCTCGTCGCTCGGCGCGTTCGACACGGACGCGTTCACCGTCGTCGCCGAACTCGCCGGGGCGACCATCCTCTTCGACTCGAACCTCTCGGCTATCGGCTACATCGTGTTCCTGCTCGGCGGGATGACCGTCTGGCCGCTCCTGCTCGCCTCCATCGGGAGCTACCTCCCGGGCGACCGCTTCGCTATCAAGGGTGTCACGTTCGGGTTCGTCCTCTGGACGGGGTTCGCACCGTCGTTCTACACGGGACAGGCCGGGCTACTGCTCGTGGCGTACCTCGTCATCACCTTCTTCGCGCACGTGTTCTACGGGTTCACGCTGGGCGCGGTGTTCGACTACTTCTCGAACCGTCCGGACACGCTGGTCTGAGCGCGGCAGCCCCTCGTTTTTACGTTACGACAGAACCGATGCCAGCTCCGCGAGCGTCTCGAACGTGTAGTCGGGCGCGTGCTCGCCCGGTTCGCTCCCGTGGTCGCGTCGACCCGGGTACCACGCCGCCTGCAGTCCCGCACCCTTCGCGCCCGCGACGTCGTGGTGCATCGAGTTGCCGACGTACAGCGTCTCCTGTGGCCGGACGCCGAGGTCGAGCAGCGCGCGGTCGAACGGGTCGCGCGCGGGCTTCGGAGCCGTCTCCTCCCCCGCGTAGACGGTCGTCTCGAACGCGTCGTGGAGGCCGAGCGCGTCGAACTTCTGAGTCTGCGTGCGCCGCGACCCGTTCGTGATGAGGCCCACGGGGCCGTGCTCACGGGCGAGTTCGAGGGCGGCCTCCGCACCGGGGCGGAACGACACGTCGCTGTGGTCGATCGCGTTCTCGTAGGTGCGCGCGAGCGTCTCGGCGCTCTCGGTCGGCCCGCCGTAGCGGTCGGCAGCGAGTCGGAACAGTCGCGTGAGGAACTCGTGGTCGTCGCGGACGTTGCCGACGTCGGTCGCCATCGACCGGAGTTCGTCCGGCGAGCAGAACCGGCCGACGCCCGCGGCGGCGTGTGCCGCGTCGAGCACGTCGTCGGGGTCCTGGTTGTACTCGAGGAGGGTGTCGTCGAGGTCGAAACAGACCGCGGATGGAGGACTCATTGTCCCCTGTAGGCCCCCTACGCGGGATAAGGGTTCGGCCGACGTGTGAACGGCCCACGTGCACCTTCCGCCACGCTTTATACTCGGCCCCGCACACGCGGAGACATGACACGGTCTATCTGGTTGAAAGCCGACGACGCCGTCGGCGACTGGGACGCCCGACGCAAGCGTATCACCGCCGGACTCGAGGCGGGTGTCGACGTGGTGCTCGTCGACGAGCGCGACGTCGAGCGCGTCCGCGAGCTCGGGCAGGTGACGGTCGCCGCGTTCACCGGCGACGACGTCCACGTGATGGACGCCGAGGAGTCGACTGCCGAACCCGACATCCGCGTCGTCGGGAAGGGCGGCGAGGGCGACGGCACCGTCGACCTCCCCTCGGACTTCTCGGGGAGCGCCGACCTCACGACCCTGCGCCGCGACCAGGCGGAGGCGTCGTACGTCCGCATCTTCAATCAGGACTACGAGGCGTTCGCCGAGGAAGCCGCGAAGGACGCCGACTACACGCTCGTCGTCGGCGAGGACTGGAAGATCATCCCGCTCGAGAACCTCATCGCGCGCATCGGAACGGAGACGGACCTCGTCGCGGGCGTCCAGACCGCCGAGGAGGCCAAAACGGCGTTCGAGACGCTCGAACTCGGCGCGGACGCCGTCCTCCTCGACACCGACTCACCGGACGAGATTCGCGCCACGGTCGACGTGCGCGACGAGAGCCAGCGCGAGTCGCTCGACCTCCAGTACGCGACCGTGACGGCCGTCGAGCAGACCGGCTCCGCGGACAGAGTGTGTGTCGACACGGGGACGATGATGGACCACGACGAGGGGATGCTCGTTGGTTCGATGAGCCGAGGGCTGTTCTTCGTCCACGCCGAGACGGCCGACTCGCCGTACGTCGCCTCCCGCCCGTTCCGCGTGAACGCGGGGGCAGTCCACGCGTACATCCGGACGCCCGGCGGCGGTACGAAGTACCTCGCCGAGTTGAAGTCGGGCGACGAGGTGCAGATCGTCGACACCGAGGGGCACACCCGCGAGTCCATCGTCGGCCGCTCGAAGATCGAGTCCCGGCCGATGTTCCGCATCGAGGCCGAGACCGAGAGCGGCGACCGCATCGAGACGCTGCTGCAGAACGCCGAGACCATCAAGGTCGCCACCGAGGAGGGTCGCAAGGCGGTGACGGACCTCCAGGCTGGCGACGAGGTGCTCGTCTACTACGAGGACACGGCCCGCCACTTCGGCGAGGCCGTCGAAGAGAGCATCATCGAGAAGTAACCAGCAGGCAGTAGCGCAGTCTGGCGGTCGGCAGGCGACTGAACCACTCCGGCTGCGACGCAGTTTTTTACGCGGGGCATAACAAAGCGCGGCGGCGCACCACGAGAGAGCAATGACGAGTTCGCGTCGAGGACCGCAGGGTCTCCATCCGACGCACCGACCGCCGACCCGATTGGCGCTTGCCGATGGAGGGCTCGCGTGAGTTCGTCCGATACCGACACGGACACTGCCGTCGACTTGGGCATCGACCGCGTCACCGAGCCGATCAGCCGACGCCGTGAGCAGGTGCAAGCCGCGACCGAGCCGCTGGACACGAGCGTGCTCAAACGCACGGGCATCTTCACCTACTTCGGCGTGTACGCACTCATCGCGCTCGACGACCAGTTCCAGTACGTTCGGGCGGGCTGGCTCGCTATCCCGCCGGCTGTTCGGCCTCCACCGATGCCACCCCTCCACGAGGTGCTGGGACTCTACAAGAGCTTCGGGTGGGCGTTGACGAGCGTCGCGGTCACGCTCACCGTCGTCGGAGCGATGGCCGTGGTCCAGCTGCGTCGGGCGCGTCGGCGGTCCCCCGAGAGTCTACAGGACCTCGGCGGGACCCACTGGCTCGACCGGGGGCGTGCGCTGGTGACGGCGGTGACAGCACGGACACGCGAGCGAACCGTCCACGCCGACGAACCGGCCCGCGACAGCGAGCGAGCGGCCGATGGTGACGAGTGGCCCCGACCCACGATCGTCGACGGCTCGCTCGACGTGCCGGGGGAGCCGCTATCGCTACCGCGCGGGGCCGAGCCGGACCGCCCCCACCTCCGAGTCATCGACCCGACCAGCGTGCCGGACGCGAAGAGGTTCAGTCTCGACCCCGTCGGCGAGACGACCGACGCCGAGATCATCGGTGACGACGCGGAGAACGACGAGGACGGGGGACCGGCAGGTACCCGACCCGATGGCGGGAGCGAGACCCACCCCGACCCGGAGGCGCCGTGGCCACCGGAGCCGAACGCGACACCCGAGGACGAATTCGACGAGGACGCACCGTGGCCCGACGAGTGGATCGCTGGCGACGAGCTCTGAGCTACGCGCGCCGGGGTCGTGCCGTCATCGACTCAGAGCCAGCCATCCGGCAGTTCGTCGGCGTGAGCGGACATCAGTCGAAGCAGCGGCTCTATCTCCGAGAAGTTCGGCCCCGTCGTCACGATGCCGGTAGCCTCGTCGTGGTCGACGTACCCGGCGGAGACCAGTTTCGGCAGGTGGACGTGGTGTAACTCGGTCCGGAGGTCGTCGAGGTCACGGCCACTCCCGTTGGCCGCAACCGTTGCCGACTCGTGCATACTGAGTTGGTCCTCCGTCCAGAGGTCGTAGAGCAGTCGGCGGCGCTCGCGACTGGCGAGCGCGGTCAACGCCGTGTCGACTCGCGTCTGTCGTTCGAGGTCGCTCGTCACGACCCTCCCCCACCCCTGTGCAGCTTGGTTACGCTATCTGTGTGCTGGTGCATCACTCTCCCACGCAGTGTTGGTAGGCTCCTGGAGGCATCGTCCTGTGGCTTGTGTACTCCGGGCGTTCAAATACGTCAACGGATACCAACCCGCGTCTCGAGTAGGCCGTCCTACCCAACGCGCGCACGGAGGAGCAACCACCTAGTCAGCGGTACTCCCACTCGAGTTCGGTCGTACACCAGTGACAGAAGTCGAGCGACGGGTCGGCCTCCTTGCCACAGACGGGACACGTCGGCCCCTGGCTGGTCCGCTCCTCGTGTCGCACCGCCAGCCAGTAGGCGTCGACGACGGCGAACCCAGTGACGGCCGCGAGCGCGAGCGACTGGACCGAGTCGAGCGTCGCCAGCGACGTGACGAACCGGTCGACGAACGCCGTGAGGCCGGCCACGGTGAGTGCGGGCGCCGTCGAGATGCCGGTGGCGAACAGCGCGGTGGCGGCCCACAGGAGGAACCACGTCATCCCGCGGCTCCACTCCCGCAGGTACAGATGGCCTACGCCGGGCTGCGCGAGCGAGAGGATGGCCGCGACCCAGCGTCGACGCGTCGTCGGCATTGTTTGCCGGATGTTTCGCGACGACGACTGATAAACCCCCGTGTGACGGCCGTCAGCTTCGGCCTCAGCGTCCCCCAAGTTCCGTGACGAGGCGGTCGAGCGTCGCGAGGTCGTACTGGCCGGGGGCCGTCGCGTTCGCGGGGTCGACCGGCGCGTAGCCGAGACACGAGCCGTACAGCGGTGCCACGGCGCGCGAGTGCCGACCCGCCTCGCCCATCGCCATCGTCGCGGCGGTGCCGCCCTCGCGAGTGATCGCGTCCGTCACCGAGAGGAGGCGAAGCACGTCGCCACGGTCGTCGGCCGTGACCGCGACCTTTCCAATGTCGCCGGCGGCCGTGGCGCGGGCGACGAGCTGCGCGAGGTCGTCCCCAGCAGGCGTCCTCTCGAAGTCGTGGACCGAGGCGACGACCTGTGCGCCGTGGTCGTGTGCGTGGTCGAGCGTCGGCTGCGCGCCCTCGGCGATGGCCGCGAGCTCCACGTCGATAGCTTCGACCGAGGGGTGTTCCGCGGCGGTTTCGAGCGCCGCGAGCCGGTCGGCCTCGCTCGCCTCGCACTCGCCACCCTCCCACGTCGGACGGTTGGTACACAGCAGTGGTAGCGTGCCGTCGTACGCGTCGAGCGCGTCGAGCGGCGCGGCCGCGAGGTCCATCCGGAACTCCACGAGGTCGGCGTGCTCGCGGGCAGCCGGCTCCTCGTCGAGGTCCGCGGTCGAGGCGGCCAGCCGGAAGGCGTCGAACTCCATACTCGCTCCTCCGACCCGAAGCGCAAAAAGGCGGCTACACCGGCTGGTACTGCGCGGTCCACTCGTTGTCCGTACGAGTGACCGATTCGACGGCGTACAGCTGGATGCGCCGCTCCATTCCCGTCTTCACGCCGAACGCGTAGTTGTCGGCGTCGTAGCCGAGGTCTTCGTTGGCGGCGAACGCGCGGTGGGCGTCGAGCCGCTCGTTCACCACGGTCTCCGAGAGGGCGGGCGCTCGCTCGACGGCGGTCGCGAACGACTCGACGAGTTCGGGGTCGCGCTCGTAGCCCACGGAGTTGCGGCCGGCGACGAGCGCCGCCAGCGACGTGGTGCCGGTGCCCAAGAACGGGTCGAGGATGGTGTCGCCGTAGACTGAAAACATCGAGATCAGCCGATACGGAATCTCGAACGGGAACGCCCCCGAGCGGTCGCGGCCGTCGCCACCGAGCGCCTGTCGCCGCCCTCGGACCTCCCAGGCGTCGGAGAACCACTCGTTGCGCTCCTCCCAGAAGTACGCCGACTCGTAGCGGGCGTCGTCCCCCGGCGGGAACTCGCGGGTGCCGCCGTTGCGGAACACGAGGACGTGCTCGTGTTCGAGCGTCGGGTAGGCGTTGGTGGGCAGCATCCCGCTCCCCATGAACTTCGCCGTGCTGTTGGTGGGTTTTCGCCAGAGGATGTCCGGGAGCGTTCGGAACCCCTGTGCGCGCATCCGGCGGGTGATCTCGGCGGCGTTCGGGTACTGCTGGAACCCGTCGAGGTTGCGGGTAGCGTCGCCGACGTTGACACAGACGATGCCGCCCTCCCTGACGACCGAAGCGAGCCGCGCCCACACCTCGTCGAGTACGTCGTGCATCAGCTGGAAGGCGCGGTCGCCCTCCTCCTCGGCGAGCGCCGTCCCGATGCGGGAGTCCTGCTCGGTGAAGCAGTCGTCCCACATCTCGATCATCGGGTACGGCGGCGAGGTGACCACGAGGTCCACGGTGTCGACGGCGAGGTCGCGCGCGTCGCCGATTCGGACCTCGTGGTGCGTCTCCATCAGATTGGCCGATGGTGGGGGCTGTTACGGGTCTTGCGGTCTCGACCCACGAACTGTAGCGTAACTTCTTGTGCTCCGACGACATGTTCGCGCTCGTGTCCCTCGAACCTCGCGTCTCGACGACTCTCTACCACCGCGACCCCGAAGCGGTCACGCTCGGCGGGCTGTTCCTCCTCCTGTTCGCCGTCAACCTCTGGACGGCGGGCGTCAGCCTGCTGTACGAACCGCTGTCGGTTGCGCTGCCCCGCCCGCTCGGCGACCCGTTCCTGCTGGGGCCGATACTCGTCCACGGCCTCGGAACGCTGCTGGCGACGGTCGTCTACCTCCGCGTCACTGGCGTCTCGCTCTCGTTGGGCTTGCCGACACACGACCGGGAGACCGGGGCCGTCACACCCTTTTTGTCGGTCGGCCTCGTTGCAATCGGCGCGCTCGTCGCCCACGGGCTCCTCGGCAGTTCGGTGAGCGAGGTCGTCCGCAGCTCCTACGGCGCGTCGATGAGCGTCGCGTTCCTCGCGTGGGTCACCCTCGTCCCGGCGGTGTTCGCGGCGCTCGCGTACGGCCTGCTCTACCTCGGGGCCGTCCAGCGGACGCTTCGAGAGCTGGTCGACCCGGGACACGCCGTCGGCCTCACCGTGTTCGTCGTCGGTATCGTCCGGGCGATGGACCCGCCGTCGCTTGCGCGGCCAAGCCCCGAGTCCCTGGGGCTGTTCCTTCTGCTGGCGCTCGTCGCCGCGGCGGTCGGCTTCACCGCCGGCATCGCGTACCGCGGCGCCGGAGCGACCGACCCGAAGACGGTCGTTCGCGGCTGGTACGTCCCCGTACTCGTCGTCGGTGTGGTGGGAATCGTCGGTGTAGCGACCGAGTTCACCGCGGCGACGACGCTGCTCCGGTGGGGCCTGTACGTCGGGACAGTCGCCGTCGCCGCCTACGCCCACGAACGGACGGCGTCGCTGTGGGTCGGTGTCGTGACCCTGTTCTGCTACCACGTCGCCGTCAACGTGGCCGTGTATCTCGAAGCAATGGGTGGCGTCGGGACGTTCTGAGAAAGTCGAGAGAGCGTTCCCCGCTCAGTTCCACGCCGACGGGCCGAAGTCGGGGTCGACCCGGCGGTCCGTCCGCTCGATGGCGTCGATCTTGCTCACGTCCTCGTCGTCGAGGTCGACGCCGAGGCTCTCCCAGTTGTCGCGGATGTGGGCCTCGCTCGTCGCCTTCGGGATGGTCGTGACACCCTTCTCGCGGAGCCACGCGAGGCTCACCTGCGCCTCGCTCGCGTCGTGTTTCTCGGCGACCGCCTGGATGGCGGGCACGTCGAACACCTTCCCGCGGGCCAGCGGCGAGTACGCGACCAGTTCGACGCCGTGTTCGTCGGCGTACTCGCGCAGTTCCTCCTGCTGGAGCAGCGGGTGCATCTCGACCTGGTTGGCGAACGGCATCTCGCCCAGCACCTCGGCGGCGCGGTCGAGGTGTTCCGGCTCGAAGTTCGAGACCCCGATGCGCTCGATCTTCCCCTCGTCGCGCAGGTCCGCGAACGCCCCCAGCGTCTCCTCGGGGTCGTACGTCCGGGACGGCCAGTGGACGTACAGCAAGTCGACGGAGTCGACGCCCAGCTTCTCCAGACTCTCCTCGGTCGAGGAGAGCACGTCCTCGCGCGCGAGCTTCGAGATCCACACCTTCGTCGCGAGGAACACGTCCTCGCGGTCGACGTCGGCGGCCGCGATGCCGTCACCGACGGCCGCCTCGTTCCCGTAGATCTGGGCGGTGTCGACGTGTCGATACCCCGTATCCAGGGCAGTCCGAACCGACTCGGCGCACTGCTCGGCGTCGTCGTTCTCCCAGGTACCGAGCCCGAGTGCGGGCATTCCCTGTCGTTCCGGTACAGTGAGCTGCGACTGGTCCTGTGTCATCGGCGTCGGATACGGCGCTCCAGGGAAAAGGCGTTCCGGGCGCGGAACCCGTCTTCCGCAACTCTGCAACTCTCAACACGTTTTGAATGTCCACAGATAGCCGGCAGAAACGAGAGGGACGGCTGCGTGACACGTCACCGCATGCGAGATGGACTCACCAGACGGTCGCTCCTCCGGGCGGCCGCCGCGGGCGTGAGCGTGGGGGCACTCACCGGCCGAGCGGTGGCGCGCGACGACCGTACCGACCCGTACGCGCGGGTCGCCGCCGAGACCGACGCGGTCCCGCGGCACCTCGTTCCGGGCGCGCGGGGAACGCTCCCGGGCGCGATGATACCGAGCGACGAGAACATACAGAACCCCGAGCAGTGCTACTACCCGAACGGCGGCAAGGAGCTGTACGGGCCGACGGACATCAACGCACAGACGGGCAATCAGGGGCTCTCCGTCGCGCTCAACAGCCGGGGGACGGTGACGGTCTGCAAGTGGCCGCGCCCGTCGTTCTACGACCAGGTGAAGTACTACGCGACCGACCGCTCGGCCGACCACTACGGCGCCGCGCCGAACGCCGGGTCGTTCCTCGGGCTTCGGGCCCGAGTGAGTGGAGAGACACACACCGAGTGGCTCCGCGCGTGGGACAGCGACCAGCGATACGCCGACGACTGGTCGGACACCGTCGTCACCAGCTACCGCCACGACGACCTCGGGCTCGCCGTCGAGGTTCACGACGTGGTCGCCGCCGACGCGGACGCGCTCGTCCGCGAGGTGACCGTGGAGCGCGAGTCGGACTCGCCGGTCGCCGCGACCACGCTGCTCGCGTTCGCCAACGTCAACCCGGTCGTCAGCAAGCTCTCGCGGTTCCCCGTGACGGACTGGTGTCTCGAAGAAGCCAACGCGGACGCCACCCGGTACGACCCGTCGCTCGATGCCGTCGTCCACGAGAAGGTCGGCGTCGACGACTCGACGGGCGAGGCGGAGAGCGTCGCCGTCGCGCTCGGGTTCGCTGCCGCGTCGGCCGAACACCAGGTCGGCGGTGACGCCTACGAGGAGGCCGCGGGACCCACGGGACTGGCCGGCCCCGCGGTCGACGCCTACGACGACGCGAGCGACGGCACGCCGCTCTCGGGCAACGGACGCGTCGCCGGACAGAGTACGGCGGCTCTCGCCCGACCTGTGGATCCCGATGGCGGCACCGCGACGGTCCTGCTCGCCGCCGCCGCGGACACTGGAGGCATCGGCGAGACGCTCGCTTCGGTGCGCGAGCGGTCGGCGTCCGAACTTCGCCGAGAGAAGGCCGACTGGTTCGACGACCAGCTCGGGGACGCGCCACTCCCCGACACCGACGACGACGTTCGAGCACTCGCGGCCCGTGCGCTCGTGACGCTGGTGCAGGCGTTCGACCCCGAGACCGGCACCATCGTCGCATCCATCGCCACGCAGTCCCCCTACGGAGAGGACTGGCCGCGTGACGGCGCGTACTTCAACTATCTGCTGTCGGCGCTCGGCAAACACGACTGGGTCGAACAGCACAACCGGTTCTACGCCCGGGTCCAGCAGGGCAGTTCCAGGGCATACCCGGACCCCGCCATCCCTCCGGGCAACTGGGCGATGAACTACTACGCCGACGGCGTCCCCGGTGGGCCCATCCCGTACGAGATCGACGAGACGGGCTACGGCATCTGGACGCTGTACGACCACTACGCCGTGACGGGCGACGAGCAGTACCTGCGTTCGGTGTGGCCGGCCATCGAGCGCGCCGCCGACTACCTCGTCGAGTGTCGTGACCCGCAGACTGGCCTCCAGTGTCGGGCGTGGGAGGACGACGTGCCGGAGCCGAAACAGACCGTCATCGGTGCGGGGACTGTGTGGAAGGGGCTCGACGCCGCGACGACGGCCGCCGAGGCGCTGGGGAAGGCGGCGACGGCGAGTCGCTACCGTCAGCGGCGCGACGAACTCGCCGAAGCCATCGACGCCCAACTCTACGACGAGGAGGTGGGTGCGTACGGGCCGGTGAACGCCGGCTTCGTGTTCAGCGAGATGGCGTGGCCGCTCGGCTACCGACCCAGCGTGGGTCCGGACCCCGCGAACCCGCTCGACCACCCGCGCATCGAGTCGAACATGGACGCGGACTGGGCGGGACTCGCGACGACGTTCGCCGAACCCGAGGCCGGAACCCGGACGACGGGCCTCTACGAGTCGAAGGGACTGGTGCCGCTGGCGAAAGCCCGGCGCGAGTCGGGGCCGGGGAGCCTCGACCAGGTGAGAGCGGGGCTCCGGTGGGTCGCCACCCACCACGCCACCCCGGACACGAACATCATGGGCGAGGTGTGGACCGTCGAGGCGAACGAGCAGGGCGACCGCGAGGTACGGAGCATCGTCTCCCAGCCGCACGTCTGGGAGCAAATCCTGTTCTACATGGCCGCGCTCGAAGCGTGGCCGCCCGCTGACGTCGATTTCAATCCGGACTCCTACGGCGGCGTGCTGGGGGCGCTTCGGGAACGGAACGCTCCAGACGGGGGGCAGCGAGGCCCACCCGAAGCGGTTCCAGGGAACGGTTCGCCACCGCAGCGTACAGATTGAGAAAAGCCGCGATGTGTTTCGAAAGCGGTGTGACTACTGGAACCCGCGAATCGCCTTCGCCTCGGTCGACTCGTCGCCACCCTCCTGCACCTGTTTGGCGAGGCGTTCGCGCGCCTCACGGATGTTTTCGGCCTGCTCGACGAGCGAGTCGGTCTCGACGTCGATACCCGTGAGCGGGGCGATGCCGTTCGTGAGGATGGCGCGAGCAGCCTCGGGGTCGGGGAACTGCGCCTCCGTCTCGGCGATGAGGCCGACCGCGGGCAGACCCTGCACGTTCGCCTCGTGGAGGAGCGCCCCCGTGGGCCCGGAGACGAGCCCGGCCTCGTTGGGTGGGGCGATGCCGGCCTCGTCGAGTCGGTCGCCCGCCCCGCCGGTCGCGATGCCGTACACCTCCGGGACGCCGTCCTTCTCCTCGGGGAGCCCCGAGAGGAACAGCGGGAAGACGTCGTTGTCGACGAACCAGCCGGTGAGACAGCCCGCGAACTCGCTGGCCTGCGAGGGCGAGACCGGGACGTCGCTCTGGAGCACCAGCAGGTCGCGGCTCTCGTCGGCGTAGATTCGCACCGGGGGCATCGTCTCGCTGCTGTCCGCGCGGTAGACCGCCACCCGCGGCAGTCCGGAACAGAAACAGCTCGCGACGAACTCCATGTCGAACTGCTCGACGAGGTGATCGGCCGCGATCTTCCCGACGAGCCCCGCGCCCGGGAGCCCTTCGACGAGCGTCGGCGAGTCGAGGTCGAGGTCGGCGTGCACGTCCACGTATGCCATACCTAGCCGTTACGCGCCGGGCAGATAAGACTGTGTCACGGGCCGAGACACGACCACCGCCGAAACCCGTGTAACGTGATTACAGGCGGGCTACCTGTCCCCTTTTGTCCCGCCGTGCCGAATCTCCGCTATGTCCACGCTTCCCGCCGCCAGCCACGTCGGCCGCGTCACGCTCCGCGTGAACGACCTCGACCGGCTGGCGCACTTCTACGAGCGCGTCGTCGGCCTCCACGAACTCGCCCGCGAAGACGACCGCGTGACGCTCGGTGCCGGCGACGAACCGCTGCTCGACCTCGTTGCGGACCCCGACGCCCCCGAACGCCCGCTGGAGGAGTCCGGGCTGTTCCACACCGCGTTTCTGGTGCCGGACCGCACCGCACTCGGTGCGGCGCTCGAACGTGTGGCCAACCGCTGGCTCCTCGACGGGGCGTCGGACCACCTGGTCAGCGAGGCGCTCTACCTCGTCGACCCCGAGGACAACGGCATCGAGGTGTACCGTGACCGTCCCCGCGAGGAGTGGTCGACGACGCCCCAGGGAACCGTCGAGATGGACACGCTCCCGCTCGATCTGGACACGCTCGCCGCCGAGAGCGACGGCGCCACGAACGTCCCCGCAACGACGACCGTCGGCCACGTCCACCTGGAGGTGTCGTCGCTCGACGCCGCCGAAGCGTTCTACGTCGACACGCTCGGGTTCGGAGTGCGCGACGACTGGCGACCCGACGCGCTGTTCGTCGCCGCCGGCGACTACCACCACCACGTCGGGCTCAACACCTGGAACGACTGTACCGAGCCCCTATCGAGCCGCGGGCTCGCCGAGTGGGAGTTCGTGGTGCCGGACGACGAGACGCTCCGTGCGGTGCGCGAGCGCGCGACCGAGGCGGGGCTCGCCGTCGACGAGCGTGGCGAGGGGTTCGTGGTCACGGACCCCGACGACATTCCGGTGCGCGTGCGAGCCGAGCGCTAGACGTAGATGTACCCCTCGACGGGGTCGTAGGCGTCGCGGTCGCGTACCTCGAAGTCATCCCGGGCGGCGCGGGCGACCGCGACCGCCGCGACCACCGAGTCCAGCGCGTCACCGCCCGAATCGTTGAGGACGATAGCGTCGAGTTCCTCATCGAGGACGACGCCCCACTCACGTAGCCCGTCGAGGATGGTCTCGCGGCGGGCCGGCGCCTCCGGGTACGTCGCGTCGTTCTTGTACCGCTGACTGGGGAGGTCGAGCGCGCGGAGCGTCGACGCCGGGTAGATTTCGAGCAGCGACGCCGCCTCGGCTCTGGGTGCCAGCGGCTCGATGCTCACGCAGTCGGCGAGCGGGGCGATGATGTCCCGGATGCCGTAGAACGTCTGGGTGCCGACGAGCCAGTGGTACGGCGAGCGCGCCCCCGTCCGGGCGTCGGTGCGCCGTTTGAGGTAGGTCCGCTCGCCACCCGTCCGGCGTTTGGTGCGTTCGGCGAGGTCGCCCTGCAGGGCGTCGGGTGAGTCGAACGCCTCGGCGAACCACTCGACGAACGCGGGCCACGAGTCCGCGTCGTGAACGCCACGGGGAAGCCCGAACGAGCAGTCGAGGCCGACGGCCTCGTCGGTGTCGCGCGAGCCGACGAACTCGCGGAGGCCCGCGTGGGCGGTCTCGCGGTCGGGACCGAACGCCTCGGCAGCCGACCGGACCGACTCGACGCGGAGCGTCTCGCCGTCGTCGGTCGCGGAGGCGAGCCAGATCTTCTCACCGGCGCGGGCCGCGCCGCTGAAATCGACGCCGTGGACCTGCACGGCGCGAGCTACACCCCGGTACCGGAAAAGCACGCTGGCCAGCCGAGGGGTTGAATAGTCGCGACGGTGTACGTTCTGGTATGCCGAAGACGCTCGAGGTCGTCTGTACGCGACCCGACTGTGAGCTGGACATGTTCGAACTCCACTACACGTACGACATGCCCGACGGGACTGGTGCGACGGACTTCCGTTGCCCCTACTGTGGGCAGGCAGACGGGTTAGAGGAAGTCCACGCATGACTGGACTGCGCGAGTTCACCGAGTCCGTCGGGCAGGCCGTTCTCGGCGGGGTGGGCCGCGTCGCCTCCCGCGTGCAGGAGCGCAAGCCCCTCGCCTCGGACCTGCTGGAGAGCGACGACGCCTACCTCGTCGTGTTCGACGCCCCGGGTGCGAAGATGGAGGACATCCAGGTGCGCTACGAGGACGGCACCGTCCGCGTCCGCATCGACCGCTTCCGCGAGTTCCACGACGGGTTCGAGATGCTGTTTCCGGGCCGCGGCCTGACGCTCGACGGGAAGGCCCCGCTCCCCGACGACGCGGCCGTCGACCCGCGGTCGGCGAACGCGACGCTGGCGAAGAACGGCACGCTCCGCGTCGAGGTGCCGAAGGTCGCAGACGACGGCCCCGTCGCCATCAACGAGGACGACGAGGAGGCGACCGAGGACAGCGACGTGAGCGTCGAAGCGGCCGCCCCGGCCGACGACGCCGACGACGCCGACGAATCGGCCGTGGCCGAGGACGACGAACCGAGCGACGACGAGAAGCCCGAATAGCCTTCGTTAGCGGTTCTCGACGTCCATCCCCTCGACGATCTCGAACGTCTCGTCGCCGTCGAACCGCGACGGGTCGAAGCCGCCGATTCCGTCTCCATCGCCGAGCACCTGTTCTGCGAGCCGCTCGGCCACCGCCGGCGCACGCATCAGCCCGTGGCCCTGCCAGCCGGTCGCGACGTAGACGCCATCGGCGAGTTCCCCGACCAGCGGGTCGCCGTCGGGCGTCGCCGTACACAGCCCGGCCCACGCGCGGTCGGTCGGCCACGACCAGCCTAGCGCCTGCTCCTGGTACATCGCACAGTCCGTGACGAACGACTCGTCGGCCTCGCGCGTCCAGTCGTCAGGGTCCTGTTCGACGGCCTCGGTGCCGTCGCCGACGAGCAGCCCGCCCTCCCACGGACGGACGTAGAAGCCGTTCGTCGCGTCGAACAGCATCGGCGGCTCGACATCGATTCGCTCGGTGACGAGCGCCTGCACCCGGTACGGTTTCACGGGGATGGGCGCCACGTCCGCGACCACGTCGCGGGTGTGTGCGCCGGCGGCGACGACGACCGCGTCGTGGTCGTGGGTCCCGTCCCCGGTCGCGACCGCACCGTCGGCGGTGACGGTCGCGGGCGTTCCCTCTCGAATCTCGACGTCGTTCATCCGCGCGAGCAGCGCCATCGTGTTCGTGTACTCTTCGGGGTCGACGTAGCCGGCGTTCTCGGCGACGGCGGCGACCGCGACGTCGTGGGCGACGACCTCCGGGAACCGCTCCTGCAGGTCGGCTCCCGAGAGTAGCGAGACGTCGAGGCCGTGCTCTCGCATCCGGTCGACGTGCTCGCGGATGGCGTCGGCACGCTGTTCGGCGCGGCCTTCGTCACCCGGCCGTGGCTCGCGCGCGAGCCAGACGTACGGACAGTCCGTGAACGAGAAGCTCCCACCCCCCGACAGTTCGCGGAAGCGTTCGAGCGCCCGCACGCCGAGGTCGGCGTCACGGCGGTCCGAGAAGGCGTCGTAACAGAGCCCTGATGCGCGTCCGCTCGACCCCGCAGCGATCTCGTTGGCCTCGTACAGCGTCACGTCGGCGTCGCGCTCGGCGAGGTCGTACGCCAGCGTGACCCCGACGGCGCCACCGCCGATGACTGCGACGTTCATACCTCGGCTTCGAGGTGGGGGATGAAAAGGCTAGAAGAACGCGTCCAGTCCGCGCGCGGGATAGCCGACCACGGTGTCGACGCCCGCCTCGCGGAGCGTGTCCGTCTGCTCGCGGACGGTCGCGGCGTCGCCGACGAGCGCGTAGTCGCGGACGGCCTCGGAGAGCACTTCACGAGCGCGACCTGTCGCGGTGCCGTCGGTCGACGCGCCCTCGGGGAGCGCGCGGACGACCGGCCCGCGACGAGCCGCGTAGCCGCCGACGGCGTCGAGGATGTCGGTCTCTTCGGCGGCGAGCACGACCGGCGCGTACACCGCGAGTCGACCCTCGTAGCCCGCCGCGCGGAGCGCGCGGACGCTCCGTTCGGTGCCACGCGAGAGGAGTTCGTACTGCGTGCCGCCGGCGGCGAGCGCCAGCCGCTCGATACCTTCGGTGCCGACCCACGCCTCGGGGGCAGTCTCGCGGGCGGCGTGCAGGCGCGGGGCGATGGCCTTCGTCGCCTCGGTCTCGGTGAGGTAGGCGCCGTGTCCCGCGACGAGCACGCGCCCGACGCCCTCGAGAAGCGGGAGGTGGGAGTCGTCACCGAGCGGGTCGAACCCGTCGGCGCGGACGGGCGTCGTGGCGAACACCCGCTTGTCGGCGGCGAGTGCTTCGAGGACGGCGTCGCTCGGGAAGTGGGCGTGCCCCTCGTAGTCGATGTTGACGGTGTCGACCGGGAGGTCCACCGCTCGCGAGAGGTCGTGCTCCTTGGGCTTGAGCGCGAGCGCGTCGAGGCCCGCGCGGGAGACGGGCGACTCCTCGGTCAGCATTCGTGGTGAAGTGGAATCGGTTCCGACGGTAATAGTTCTCGCTTTGCGCGAGCGTTGCCGGGGGTGGCGATTCGTCCTCGACGACCGGTCGCGTTAGGCACATCATGTCACGAGTAAGTAGTTCCGTCCGGTATCGGTACGGGAGGTAACGCGTCAATAACCATCAGCAATCCTGCCAACTGATTCGACGATGAGACGAATTGTCCTCGACGCAATAGTGATAAACGCCGTTCTGTGGCTCCTCGCGGCGTTCGCTCTCCTCACCGCAGTGATATTTTACGCCGCGGGCACAGGTGGCGTCATCGTCCTCGACTTTACGCTGTTCGGTGAGCTCTGGGTCGAGGTACTACTGGTGTACGCCATGACGCCAATAATCTCGGTTGGGGTCGCCCACCTACTTTCGAGCTACTTCTTTTCGAACAGGCCCTCGGAGGGGCAGCCGAATCCGGACGAGTCGGCCGGGATCGGGCAGGATGGGTAACGCGTCGTTCGGTTACACCGGGAAGTCGGCGTCGGGGTCGACGACCCGGTCCACCTGTGCGGGCATCTCCCAGCCAGTCGCGAGTTCGAGGAACTGCGCGAGCATCCGCCCCGTGGCGCCCCAGACGGTGAAGCCGTCGACGCGGAAGAAGTGGATGCGGATGTCGCCGTAGTGCGGGTGGTCGCGGCGCTCGCTTTCGTAGTTGTCGAGGTCCATGAGGTCCGTGAGCGAGAGCAGGGCGATTTCGGCGACCTCGCGGCCGTCGGGGATCCACTCCTGGTCGGGGACACGGGCGACGAACGGCCGTACGGAGTAGCGCGTGACGGTCCGGATGTCGTCGATGCGGCCCACCACGTCGACCGCGTCGGTGTGCATCCCGACCTCCTCACGGCACTCGCGGAGCGCCGTCTGCAGCAGGTCGTCGTCCGAGGGTTCGCGGCCGCCACCCGGGAACGACATCTGACCGGCGTGCTCGCCGAGGTGGTCCGCGCGCTTGATGAACAGGAGGTGAGGGTCGCCGGCGTGCTCGATTACGGGGACGAGCACCGCCGCCTCCCGCTGCTCGTCGGTGACGGCGACGGGCTCGTGGGCGGCGACCCGCGAGAGGTCCATACGCGGTGGAGGAACCGACGGCTCTTAGTTCGCTCCCTCGCGGTCGGCCGCGAGCGCGTCGTCGAGTCGCGTGCGGAGTTCGCCCAGTTCGACGGGACCCCACGCCTCCAGGTCGTAGCTCACGTCGAGCAGGCGCCGAATCTCGGCGTCGTCGTCCGCGGCGACGGCGCGGGCCACGTCCCCGCGGAACCGGGACTCGACCGCGTTAGCGAGCGCCGCACGGTCCGGGGCGCGTGGGTCGACATCGAGGATGTGCGGGAGGTCGACCGCGCCCTCCGGAAGGGTGGGAAACGCTGCGGGCCCGACCGCGAGATACGACCCGTCGTCACGGTCGAACGCGACGACCGCGTAGGCGTCGAGCGCCTCGTCCACGGCGCCGTCGGGCACGTCGGCGTCCTGCCGGTAGGCGAGTTCATCGAGGGCCGAATCGAGCTCCGAGCGGGTCAGCGCGCCGAACAGGTCGACGATGCCCGCGATGTCGTCGGGAGTGAGGTTCATAGCGTCCGCAGCGCGTCGGCGGCGGCGTCGAGTACCGCGCCGGGGGTAATGGGTGCGTCGGCCCACGCCGGCAGTCGCGTGTCGGTCTCGGGCGGGCGAATCGCCTCGGCGTAGGCGTCGACCTGCGCACGCTCGTCGCCCCGGTCGTACGCGAGCCCGTTGAACGCCGCGTCGAGCGCGTAGCCGTCGATGAGCGATCCGGCGGCCTCCCGGTAGCGTTCGGGCAGCGTGCCGTAGTCGGGCACGACGCCACCCTCCTCGACGACGTGGAGGAGCGCGGCGCCGACCTCCTCACTCATCGTCGAGAGGCCCGCCGGCCCCGAGACCGCCCGGTGGTCGTGTTCGTGACGCCCGAGGTCGACCTGTGCAGTCCCGTCGACCCCCGCAGCGTCGAAGGCGTCGCCGAGCGTCCCGACTTCGAGTCCCCAGCCGCGCTGTACCCGGAGCGAGCGGGCGACCGCGCTCGTCGCGGCGAACTCCCCGGCGAGTGCGTAGCGGAACGCTGCCAGATAGTCGAGGACCGGCGCGTCGTGGGCGTCGGCGAGCGCCCGGACGAGCGGGGCGTAGAACAGCCGAAAGAGTCGGCCGTAGAGTCGGCCGTTCTCGACGCGGGCGTAGTAGCCCTTCGCGAACGAGAAGTCGTGAGCGAGCGGAAACAGCAGCCGGGCGACGTGCCGCTCCGAGTAGGTTTTCGTGTCCGCGTCGTGGACGACGACGTACTCGGCGGCGTCGGCCGCGACACCGAGCGCGAGCCACACGTCCCGGCCCTTCCCGCGGGCACCATCGAGCCCGTGGTCGGCGAGGAGCGTGGCCACGCCGGGCGCGTCGCACCACAGGACATCGAGGGCAAGGTCGAACTCGGCGAGCCAGTCAGCCACGCCGGGGGCCTGCTCGGCGTCGGCACGGAGCGCGACGACCACTCGCCCGGGGTCGACCGCTTCGAGCGCTGTGAACACTCGCTCGGCGGCGAGCGACGCGTGTTCCCGCTCGGTCATCGGAACGACGACCGCCGCCTCGTCGGTCGGTGCGTCGGGAACCGGGTCGGTGAAGTCGTGCAGCGTGGCGATGCGCTCCTGGACGTACTCCATTACCAGCGAGTAGGGGAGCCGACCCTAAATCACGTGGGGACGCGGCCAGCCGGGAGCCGGTCAGTCGCGTGGAGGCCGACGAGACAGAGGAACACGACCACGAG
Organism: Halorarius litoreus; assembly: GCF_024362405.1. Classification (GTDB taxonomy): domain Archaea; phylum Halobacteriota; class Halobacteria; order Halobacteriales; family Haloarculaceae; genus Halorarius; species Halorarius litoreus. The sequence continues at coordinate 96,616 of NZ_CP101454.1, forward strand.
CGCGCCGCCGGCGACGCCGAACAGCGCGTCGAAGGCGACCCCCGAGTCGGCGAGCCAGCCGACGACGGCGCTTCCGCCCGCTTGTACGAGCATCGCCACGGCGCTGTACGCCGTGTACGCCGACGCCCGGTGGTGGTCCGGGAGCGACGCGAGCAGGTAGGTGTCGGCCGCCGGGAACATGGCGTGGATGACGTACCCGACGAGCGCCGTCACCGCGACGAGCGGCCACAGTCCCGTCGTCACGGTCAACAGCAGGAGGCTCGTCGCGAACGCGACCACCACGCCGAGTAACAGCGGAACGTTCGGAATGCGGTCGGCGAGCCGAGCCGTCACGAGGAAGGCGGGGACGCCCGCGCCGAACAGCACGGAGAGCATGAGGTCGGCCGTTGCCGGCTCCAGTCCCTTCACCCGCATGTACGTCGGGTAGAAGTTGAACAGGCCGTTCCAGACGAAGCCGACGGTGCCGACGACGACGATTCCCGTGGCGACGATGTGCCACTGCGCGCGCGTCGCCCCGAGGAGGTCGCGGTCCTGCGTCCCCGCGTCGGGGAGTGTCGCCTGGCGGGCTGCCACGACGAAGCCGGCGGTGGCGAGCGCCGCCGCAACGGCGACGACGAGGAAGGTCAGCTGCCAGTCCCCCACGAAGAGGATGACCGTGACGATGACTGCGGCGCCCGCGGCCGCCAACTGCGAGGCCATCCCGTGGATGCCGAGCATCCGGCCAACCATCGACGGGAACAGCTCCGAGACGAGGGGGTTCGCGGCGATGAAGTACGCGCCGCTGGCGAGTCCCATCAGGAACGCGCCGACGGTCAGGAGGGGAATCGTGGGCGCGAACGCGGTGAGGAGCGCCGCCGTGAACAGGACGCCACCCGCGCCGGCGACGACACGAGCGCGCGTCGTCTTCGTCAGCAGCCAGCCGGTCGGCACCCGTGGAAGCGCAGAGCCGACCCACGCGGCGCTCGCGACGACGCCGAGCGAGCCGACCGTGACGCCGAAGTCCGCCGCGAGGGGCTCCAGGAGGGGTGCAAACACCACCCGCCCGAAGTTCACGAGGAACACCATCGAGCAGAGGGAGACGAACAGGTGCCGGCGGGACACACGTGATGTTCACACTCGGTTGGCTTGAGGGACACGGAACGCCGCCGCCGAGAACGGTCGTCGGTATTTTTACCCCACCCCCTCTACCACCTGCCATGGATACCGTTCGGCAGGGATTACGCGCAGGCGATATCGAGAAGGACACCTACGAGCGACTCATCTGCGCCCACTGCAACGAGCGGCTCAAAACCCGCAACGACCCCGACGAGGTGTTCAAGGTGCGGCACTGCCCCGACTGCGGCCGCGAGTACAAACAGGTCGGATAGCCCACTCGACTAGCTGGGCAGGTCGTCGACCGTGACGCGGGTCGCGCGGTCGCGGTACGCGTCGATCGTCGTCTCGACCCACTCACGGATGGTCTCGTTCTCCGTCTCGATGAGCGCACACGGGACGCTGTGGTCGTCGTACGGGAGGATGAGCGCGGTGTCGTCGACCAGCCCGATGGAGAACGGCACCGCCCCCTCGTAGCGATAGGTACTCATGTTCTCCGCCGCGAGCACGTCGCGCATCCACGACACCGCCTCGGGATGTGAGATTGCGGCGTCGAACGCGGCCGCCGAGATGACGACCTCCTGAATCTGGCCCTGCTCCAGGACGAGGGTACGCTGTTTCGGAATCGCGTCCAGATACATGTTCCCGGTCAGCGTCCGGACCGAGTCGGCGGCCTCGATGAGCGCTTCGGCTCGTCGGATGTGGGCGAACACGTCGGGAGAGCGGGGAACCGTGACCGTCGCGTCGCGGAACTCGCGGAAGTCGAACGCCATCTCGTCGGTCGGGAGCTGTGATTCGAGCTCCGTCAGACGCTGAATCGTGTCGACCGTGTCCAGCAGTCGGGCCAGTTCCTCGGCCAGCAGGGTGCCGAGGCGGCTAAGCCGGTACTGCTGTCCGGTCTTGCGAATCCATCCCCGCGTCTCGAACCCCTCGAGGATGCGGCCGAGCGTCGGCTGCGAGATACCCGTCCGCTCGTGCAACGCTGCTCGGGTGGCGGGCTCGGTCGCGAGGGTCTCCAGGACCTCCACCCGATTGCCGGAACTCGCCAGGAACTCGAGGTCGTCGAGCGGCGTCTTCGGTGGCATTGGTGAGTGAGACGACAGGTGAGCGGATAAAGACCGACGACGAACCAGGTCGGAGAGCGCGGGTCAGGCGTCGACTCACACTTCGGCACGGGCACGGAGCATGGGAGTGGGACGGCGCACCAGGCGACGCCGAGCGGCGACGCCACACCTATCCGATTCAGTACAGTATTCATGCCACCACTAGACGTGTCCGCAGAGGATACACCCGCGTCGACCCTTCCGACGCTGATTCGCCGGGTTCGGTCGAATTGAGCGCACTCGAGCCAGGAACGTTTCACGGCGTGAAAGTCGGTCACGGCTCGAAAACGTGTCACGAGAAGTGATTATCTCCTCAGACACCCCATATATCTGCCATGGCAGAAACCACCCGTTCTATCGGTCGCATCGCCCTCGCCTCGCGCGACGAACCGTTGACCCGCCTGCACTGGGTCGCTATCGGCCTCGCGCTCACCACGGGCGTCGTCCACCTGTACCTCTACGTGGCACAGGGGTTCCTCCCGTTCCTACTCGCGGGCCTCGGCTTCCTCGGCGCCGTCGTCCTGCTCGTCGCCGGCGTGAACCGCCGCGTCCTGTACGTCGTGGGCGTCCCGTTCACGGCCGTCCAAATCGTCGCGTGGGTCGCCCTCGGGATGCCCGACTTCGCGCTCGGCGTCTTCGACAAGACCGTCGAGGTGGCGCTCGTCGTCGCGCTCGCGTACCTGTTCGTGATCGAGCGCCGCGCGAAGCGGGCCGTCGAGCGACCGACCGACACCAGCTCCGTCGCGGCCGTCGCGACGGGTCGGTAGGTGAGCCGTATGACCATGCACACGACTCGCCGCAGCTATCTGCAGGCCGTCGGCGCGCTCGCGCTCGCGAGCGCGCTCGCAGGCTGTACCCGCGGGACGGCCAGGACCCCCGAGCCGACGCCCGGCCACCTCCCGACCGAACCGGCGTACGACGGCTGGTTCAACGACGTTCGCAACTACCGTGGGACCCGCGACGCCCGCGGTGAGCCCGCGGTCACCGTGACCGTCGGCGCGAAGGACTCGCTGGGCCACTTCAGCTTCGCGCCCGCCGCCGTCGGCGTCTCCCCGGGCACGACCGTCACCTGGGAGTGGTCGGGGAACGGGGGCACCCACGACGTGGTCGCGCTCGACGGCGCGTTCCGCTCGCCGTACACCGACCGCGCCGGCACGACGTTCACCCACACGTTCGACACCCCGGGCGTCTACAAGTACTACTGCACCCCGCACCGCGGCATGGGGATGAAGGGGGCCGTCGTCGTCACCGCGTGACGCTGGCGACGCGAGCGAACTGGCTGGTTTTTACAACGATTCTGATGGTTTTTACAACGATTCCGAAACGCCACTACCGGGCGGGCGCACCCTCCGGCGGTCGACGAGCGCCAGCACCGCCCAGACGACCGCCAGCGGGAGTACCGTCCCGTGCGGGACGTAGCCGAACGCGAGCGTCCCGGCGACGGCGAGCGGCGCCGAGAGACCGAGAAGCCACGCGACCCGGCGAGCGACCAGCCCCATGCGGGCCAGCGCGACACCGTACAGACTCGTCGCGAGGACGACCCCGAGCAGTCCGACGAGCTCGACCGCGAACCCCCCGCTCTGGACGGGGGTGAACCCAGTTCCGCGTCCACCCCAGTAGGCAGCCACGTCCCCACAGAGGGCCACGAGAAGTCCCAGGACGGTGACACCGAAGCTACCCGTGACCACTCGGCTCCCGCCGCGGGCATACGTCCGATGGAAGCCGACCACGCCGACGAGGAGGAGCGCGTACACGAGGACGAACGGTCGGCCGTAGACGTAGTACGCCGACAGCGACCCCGGGACCGAGAGCGCCCCTGCGGCCGCCAACACCGGCCCGACGAGGCGTGGAATCGGGGCGGCCGCCGTCCAGTCGGTCGTCGGCCCCGTGTAGTGCCACGCCGCGGCCATCGGGACGGCGAGCACGAGATTCACCGCCGCTGCGAGCAGGGCCGAGTACCGGTACCGCGGACTCCCACTGTGCTCGAAGCGACCCATCGGCCGAGCGATTCACCGCCACGGCGGAAAAACCCACGCGTGAGACTGCCTTGGAATTTCAGCCGGTGAAAAGCTGTCATCGCGTAGGGTTATCTTCCGAGCGCGCGTACGATGCGCATGAATCGAGAGGTCCAGGAGTCGGGAACCGCGCGACCCGAATCCGACGTCGAATCCGGGTTCGTCGCCACCAACGGCGTCCGGACGTACTACGAGCGCCAGGGGTCGGGGCCAGCCATCGTGTTCGTCCACGGCTTCCTCATGGACACCCGAATGTGGGCACCGCAGGTCGAGGCCCTCGCCGACGATTACACGGTCGTCACCTACGACGTGCGGGGCCACGGACAGACGGGACGAAGTGACGAGCCCCGTTACGACGCCGAGCTGCTCGCGGCGGACCTCGACGCCCTCGTCACCGCCCTCGACCTCGACCGGCCCGTCGTCTGCGGGCTCTCGATGGGCGGGATGATCGCGCAGGCGTACGCCGCACGGTACCCCGAGAAGCTATCGGGGCTCGTGCTCTCGGACACGTTCACGCCGGGGGCGCTGCCCGTCGGTGGGGGGCTCGCCATGCCGCACCTCCTGCTGTTCTCGGCGCTGAGTCACGTCGTCGGCTACAAACGGCTCAACGCCGTCCAGATCTGGGTCGGGGAGCGACTCGCCCCAGGCATGGTCGGCAACGCCGAATTCCACGAGGGGCTGGTCGAGGACGGCCCGACGATGGCAGGCAGCGAGTTCCGGAAGGGTATCGGCGCCATACTCCGATTCACGAAGCGCGACTTCGACGCCGCAGCCATCCGCGTGCCGACGGTCGTTCTCGTCGGCGAGCACGAGCCCGCACCGATGAAGCGGATGGCTAACCACCTCGCCGAGCGCATCGAGGGGGCGGAGTTCGCAGTCGTCCCCGACGCGGGCCACGGGTCGAGCTGGGACAACCCCGCGTTCTTCACCGACGCGGTACGAACGCTCGTGGAACGGAGTCGCTGATGCCGGTCGTCGACGGCACCGTCGACGACGGGTTCGAGCCCGTCGTGGCGGCGTTCGCGGAGAACTTCCGGAGCCGGAACGAGCTCGGCGCCGCCTGCGCCGTCTACCACCACGGGGAGAAGGTGGTCGACATCTGGGGCGGCTACCGAGACCTCGCCGCCGAGTCGCCCTGGGAGGCGGACACGATGGTCCACGTCATCTCGGGGACGAAGGGGATGACCGCGGCGGCCATCGCCCTCGCGCACTCGCGGGGCCTGTTCGACCTCGACGACCGCATCGCCGATCACTGGCCGGCGTTTGGCCAGCACGGCAAGACTGAAATTACGGTCGAACAGCTCCTGAGTCACCAGGCGGGCCTCGCGGCGCTCGACCACCGGCTGACCCCCGAGGAGATCGCCGACACCGAGCACCTCTCGGACCTGCTGGCAGCCAAGGAGCCCGACTGGATTCCCGGCACACGCCACGGCTACCACGCGTTCTCGCTCGGTTGGTACGCGAGCGAGCTGCTCCGCCACATCGACGGCCGGACGCTGGGTCAGTACTTCGCGGAGGAGGTCGCCGCGCCGCTCGACCTCGAGTTCTCCGTCGGCCTCCCCGAGGACACCCCAGCCGACCGCGTGGCCGAACTCGACAAGTTCCGGCCCGTGACGCTGTTACGGAACCTCGATACGATGCCGCCGCGGTTCGTCCTCGCCCTGCTCTATCCGCGGTCGATAACCAGCCGGGCGCTCAACTGTCTCGACGCCACGCCGCCGGGCGACCCCACCGCCCCGGGGTTCCGCTCTGTCGAGATTCCGTCTGCAAATGGGGTCGGTACCGTCCGGTCGATGGCGAAGCTCTACGGCGACCTCTCGATGGGCGCGCCACAGCTCGGGCTCGACGAGCGGACGATGGACGCGCTGACCACGGTTCCGGCGCCACCCACCGGCGGCCTGAAAGACCTCGTCATCAAAATCGAGACGAGATACGGGATGGGCTACTCGAAACCGCACGACAACTTCCAGTTCGGGCGGTCGGACCGGGCGTTCGGGACGCCCGGTGCCGGCGGGATGTTCGCGTTCGCCGACCCCGACGAAGCACTCGGGTTCGCGTACGCACCGAACCGGTTCGGCGTCCACCTCAAAGACGACCCCCGAGAGGTCGCAGTCCGGGACGCGGTGTATCAGTGTCTCGGGTGAGGACAGAGACGCGTCGCGAGCGGTCAGCCACGGGAGTCGACCCGCGGCAGTCGACCGAGGTTACTCGAGGTCGAAGCGGTCGAGCCGCATGACCTTCGCCCACGCGTCCACGAAGTCGTGGACGAACTGTTCCTCGGCGTCGTCACAGGCGTAGGCTTCCGCGAGCGCGCGGAGCCGGGAGTTCGACCCGAAGACGAGGTCGACGCGAGTGGCCTCCCACTCGACCTCGCCCGTCTCGCGGTCGCGGCCCTCGTACACGTTCTCGGCGTCCGAGACCGGCTCCCACTCCGTGTCCATCGAGAGCAGGTTCACGAAGAAGTCGTTGGAGAGCGTCTCCGGCTCGTCGGTGAACACGCCGCGGTCCGACCCCTCGTAGGTCGCACCCAGCGTGCGCATGCCGCCGACGAGGACCGTCATCTCGGGTGCCGTGAGGTTCAGTAGCTCGGCCCTGTCGACCAGCAGTTCCTCGGCCGGCGCTTCGGCCTCGTCGCCGAGGTAGTTGCGGAACCCGTCGGCCGTCGGCTTGAGCGCCTCGAACGACTCGACGTCGGTCTGCTCCTGCGAGGCGTCCACGCGCCCCGGTTCGAACGGAACCTCAACGTCGTAGCCGGCGTCGGCTGCCGCCTGCTCGATGGCGGCGTTGCCGCCCAGCACGATGAGGTCGGCGAGCGAGACCTTCGTGCCGTCGGACCGCGAGCCGTTGAACTCCGCCTGGATGTCCTCGAGCGTCTCCAGCACGCTCGCCAGCTGCTCCGGCTCGTTCACCTCCCAGCCCTGCTGCGGGTCGAGACGGATGCGCGCGCCGTTCGCGCCACCGCGCTTGTCGCTGTCGCGGTACGTCGACGCCGCCGCCCACGCCGTCTTGACCAGCTGCGAGACCGAGAGGTCCGAGTCGAGAAGCTCCTGTTTGAGCGTGGCGACCTCCTCCTCGCCGACCAGCCCGTAGTCGGCGTCGGGAAGCGGGTCCTGCCACAGCATCTCCTCGTCCGGGACCTCAGGGCCGAGGAAGCGGGACGGCGGCCCCATGTCGCGGTGGGTCAGCTTGTACCAGGCCTTCGCGAACGCCTGCATCATCTCCGGCGGGTTCTCCTGGTAGCGCTTCGCGATCTCCCGGTAGTCGGGGTCCTTCTTGAGCGCGATGTCCGTCGTGAGCATCATCGGGGTCTGCTCCTTCGACGAGTCGTGCGCGTCCGGGGCGGGCTCGACAGCGGACTCGTCCGTTGGCATCCACTGCCACGCGCCGCCGGGACCCTTGTGCGGTTCCCACTCGTGCTCGAACAGGTTCTCGAGGTAGCCCATGTCCCACTGGATCGGGTTGCTGGTCCACGGTCCCTCGATACCGCTGGTGATGGTGTCGGCGCCCTTGCCTTCGCCGAAGCTGTTCTCCCAGCCGAGACCCTGGTCCTCGATGGGAGCTGCCTCCGGCTCGGGACCGAGGTTCTCACCGGAGTCCGCGCCGTGAACCTTCCCGAACGTGTGGCCGCCGGCGATGAGCGCGACCGTCTCCTCGTCGTTCATCGCCATCCGGTCGAACGTCTGCCGGATGTTCTTCGCGGACGCCTCGGGGTCGGGTTGGCCGTCCGGCCCCTCGGGGTTCACGTAGATGAGGCCCATGACGCTGGCGCCGAGGCCGTCCTGGATGCCGCCCGGTTCGTCGAACCGCTCGTTCGCCTCCCACTCTTCCTCGGGACCCCACCAGACGGAGTCGTCGGGCTCCCAGGCGTCCTCGCGGCCACCGGCGAAGCCGAACGTCTCGAATCCCATCGACTCCAGCGCGACGTTCCCGGCCAGGATTAGCAGGTCGGCCCACGAGAGACTGCGGCCGTACTTCTGCTTGACCGGCCAGAGCAGTCGGCGCGCCTTGTCGAGGTTCGCGTTGTCGGGCCAGCTGTTGACGGGCGCGAAGCGCTGTTGGCCACCGCCCGCGCCGCCACGCCCGTCGCTCGTCCGGTACGTCCCGGCGCTATGCCACGCCATCCGGATGAACAGCGGGCCGTAGTGCCCGTAGTCGGCCGGCCACCAGTCCTGTGACGTCGTCATCACCTCCTCGATGTCCGCCTTCACGGCATCGAGGTCGAGCGACTCGAACGCCTCCGCGTAGTCGAACGACTCGTCCATCGGCCCGACGTCGCGGGCGTTCTGGTCGAGGATCTTCAGGTTCAACTGGTTCGGCCACCAGTCGTAGTTGCGTCCCTGCATGCTCGGACAATTGCCGCCTTCGCCTGTTAAGATTATCTACTTCGAAAAAGAGGACTTCCCGGCAACAGAAGATTTCTTTCCACGTTGTGAACTATTATACGCAGTCTACTCGATGGCTGGGTGCACCACGCCAGCCGAGCACCCCCAACAGAGCTGCCCCGACTACTCGAACACCGCGTCGAACGCGTCCGCGCCCAGTGGTGGGAACGTCCCGGCGGCGACGTTCTCGGCGACGTGCTCGGGCGAGCTCATCCCGACGAGCGCGCAGGTGACGCCCGGTGCCGAGCGCGCGAAGTTGATGGCCCGTTGCGCGGCGGTGTCGCCCTCGAGCTTCGCGGCGACGGCCTCCGGGAGCCCGTCGGCGAGGTCGCCCTGCAGGATGGAGGCGCTCGTGAACACGTCGATCCCCGCCTCCTGGGCGAACCAGAGGGCGCTCTGTGTGCCCTCGGGGCCGTCGTGAGCGGCCGTGGTGAACGCGTCGGCCATGTGGACGTTGAACGGGAGCTGAATCGCCCGGAAGCTCGTCGACGGGTTGCCCACGGTGTCGGCGGCCGCGCGGGCCCGGCGGACCACCTCCGGGATCGAGAGGTGGTCGTCGGCCGTCTCGGGGACGCGGAAGGCGTTCCACGTCGCCACCCCGTAGTGTCGCAGCTCGTCCGCCGCGACCCGCCGCTCGAGCGTCTCGAACGCCGACTCCAGCAGCTCGTACACTCGCTCGCGACTGTGGGCTTCGAGCTGGGTTTCGGGGTTGTGGAGGTAGTAGAGGTCGATGGTGTCGAGGTCGAGGTTTCCGAGCGAGCGGTCGAACTGGTCGTCGATGTATTCGGCGTGGAGACAGTTGCCGCGGACGAACTCGTAGTCGCCGTACTCCTCGCGGACGTACGCGCCGGGGTCGGCCGGGCGCGACCCGTCGAACGGGACGAACCCACCTTTCGTCGCCACGAGCAGTTCCTCCCGGTCGACGTCGGCGTCCTCGATGGCGCGACCGACGACCCGCTCGGAGCGCTGACACCGGTAGTTGATGGCGGTGTCGACGACGTTGATGCCGGACTCGAACGCCTCGACGAGCGCGTCGTGATAGCGCTCGTCCACGGCGCCGGTCGGATCCCCGAGATAGGTCCCGACGCCGATGGAGGAGACGAGTCCGTCCGCGAAGCGGCGGAAGTAGGTGCGGGCGAACGACTCGTGGAAGCGGTTCCGGTACGCCCACGTCGCGTCACGGGTGGCCATACCCGTCGTACACACCCGCGCGGGATTAACTCGGCTGTTCGACTTCGAGCGTCCGTTCGGGGAGCATCGCGTCGAGCAGTCGCTGCCGAAGTTCGCTGCGGCTCACGCCCGGCCCGGGCCCGATACCGTCGAGATGCGGAATGGAAAGCTGGCCACCACCCATCCGAGCGTGGCCGCCGGCGCTCGCCATCGGGATGTCGTCGACCGCCTCGCGGAGTGCCTTCCCGACGTGGATGGCCGCGTCGCTCGACCGCGCAGAGAGGTGGAGCGTCTCGTCGTTCGCGCCGTAGACGACGACCGCGTCGGTGCCGTCGAGCCGGAGGAGTTCGTCCGCGGCTGCCGCGATGGCGTCGACGGTCTCGACCTCGCCCACGTCGCTGATGGCGACCGGCTCGGTCACCTGCCGGTTCGTGATGGCGCGCGCCTGCACGTCGAGGAACTCGCCGGGCACGGAGGGGGTCGCGACCTGGTCGAGCAACTGCGGGTCCGCGAAGGAGTAGAGATACGCACTCGCCTCGAACTCCGCGGGCGTGCAGCCGCGCGTGAGCGAGTGAGTGTCAGACTGGATACCCTGCAGCAGCGCCGTCGCGAGCGGGGTCGGCAACGGCTCGTCGCCTGCCCGGTCGCGCAGGTACTCCGTCAGGAGCGTCGCGCAGGCACCGTAGTCGGGCCGAACGTCGGTGAACTCGGTGCCCGTCCCCTCACCCGGATGGTGGTCGAGTACGGCGATGGGGTCGAGGCCCCGCGAGCCGGCGAACCCCCGCGGCTCGTTGTGGTCCACGAGGACGACGTCCCGGCACGCGAGCCAGTTGGCGTCCTCGATGGGTTCGAACTCGAGGTCGAACGTGGCGACGAACGCCTGGTTCTGGTAGTGCTTGACGGCTCCCGCGTGCTGGAGCGTGACCTCGGTCCCGACCGACTCGGCGAGGTGGGCGACGGCCATCGCGCTCGCCATCGCATCCGGGTCGGGGTTGGGGTGCATCAGGACCACGACCTCGTCGCGCCGCTTGAGGACACGACAGAGCCGGTCGACGGGGGCTTCGAGCCACCGCTTGATCCCCCAGCCACCAGCGATACCGGCGGTGAGGAGACCGAGTCCGACCGCCGCGAGTACTAGCGGGTCGCCGACGGCGACTGCCAGCACCCTCCCCAAGGCTGCGAGCATTGCGCGTACAACTGTCCGTATTGGATAAGAACTTTCCCCGTATTCGGAACTCTAGCTTCGGTACGCGTCGACCGCCGCCCGATACCCCTCGCGGTAGGTCGGATACGCGAACTCGTAGCCGAGTTCACGGAGCCGGGCGTTCGAACACCGTTTGCTCGTCAGGATGCGGCGTTCCGCAGCCTCGGAGAGGTCTCCGGCCTCGATACGCTCCTGTTTCGAACGCTTGGGTGGCCGGTCGACCCCACATTCGTCCGCGAGCCAGTCGGCAAAGATGTGTTTGTCGACGGGCTCGTCGTCGACGACCACGAGCGCCTCGTCGTCGATCTCGTCCTCGAGGATGAACTGGACCGCCCCCGCGGCGTCGTCTCGGTGGACCATGTTCAGGTAGCCCGCCGTCACAGGACCCTCGAGATACCGCGCCAGCCGGTAGCGGTTGGGGCCGTACAGTCCGGCGAACCGGGCGACCGTTCCCTCGATACCACGCTCGGCGGCGTACTCGGTGGCGACGCGCTCGGCCTCGGCGAGCACTCGCGTCTTGTCCGTGGTGGGCTCGATGGGTGTGGACTCGTCCACCCAGTCGCCGCCGTGATCGCCGTAGACGCCCGTCGAGGAGGTGTATATCAGTCGTTCGGGCGGTGCGGCGCGGGCCGCGAACGCGTCGATGGCGGTTTCGAGGCCGTCGACGTACACCTCGCGGGCAGCGTCGGCCCCGCGCCCGCCAGAGGAGGCGGCGAAGACGAGGGCGTCCACGTCCGGAACCGTCGCCAGCGACTCGCCGTCGGTCACGTCGGCTTTCACGCCCTCCGCCCCGGTCTCGCGCACTGCCTCGAGCCCTGCGTCGGAACGCCGGACGCCGATTACCTCGTGGGCGTCGCGCAGTTGGCGAGCGAGTTCGAGCCCGACGTAGCCACAGCCCAGGATGGCGACTCTCATCGGACCCGCTCTTGGATGGTGGCGTGGAGCAGCGCGAACTCCCGGAGCGTCATCGGGAACCGCCCCTCCACTTTCGACTGAATCTCGCGGGGTTCGAGGTCGCCGTCGAGTTCGCGCGAGAGCGCCTCCACGTCGTAGACCGCGTTGGTCATTCCCAGCAGCAGGGCGTCTCGGGAGAGCACCGCGATATCTTCGGGATGCTCGTCGACGCCGACGGCGAGGATGGCGGCCGCATCCTCGAGGTCAAGGTCGGGGCTCTCGCCGTCGACCAGCGCCTGCAACGTCTCGCTGTCGACACCGGACGCCTCGGCGACGTGGTCGACGCCGGCTTCGTCGACGATGTCGACGAGCTCCGCCTCGTACGCCGCGTACAGTTCGTCGGCCGTTTTCTCGCCGGGGCTGTCGGCGAGGTCGTGGAACATACCTCTGGTATGGGATGGGGGATTAAGTGGATGTGGTGTTCGGCCTGAAGAAGTGAGGCTATCACTACAGACAATCAAATATTGTCTTGGGTCTCTGGTACTGACGCCCAAATCGTATACGGCCCGTAGAGGGCGGTTATTATGCTGATTTCTGACATCCACCTCTCAGTCACAGCCAATCAGAACCGTATATACGGCGCCATATCCGCTCAATACTCCCCCCTCAGCACGTATATTCCTCCACCAAGAGATCCCGGCTCCTGACAACATTATAGAAGCTTTTGGATGACTCTTCTCGAAGGAACGATACCAGGGATACAGAACGTCTCCGGTATGATGTCGGCAGATATCAAATTCGGTCTAATCTCAACCGAAGGGTCGCTTGGATTCGATAAGTGGTTAAACTGCGTACACAGGACATAGAGGCATTCTAACAGGCGTTCTCTAGTGAGAAAGTTCCTGTATTGTGGACACATTTATTTCTTGAATACTGTCGATATCACGGGATTCTGGCCACAGTGGTGGTCTCTGCTGGTATTCGGCGAATGATGAACCACCGCGCTTTTCGAAGTATAGGCATGAGAAATCCCGGGGTACATAGCCCAATTCGGCTGAATATTAGAAATCATGGTTAGACACCCCCGGGATTACCGGAGATTGAATCGGGTAGTAGTGGGCTGCTATCCTTCGTCTCCTGTGACCAGAGACCGTTTGACTATCCGGAGAAGGATGAACGCCCCCGTGCATCCCGTATATAATCCTGGGAGAAGCTTTGTAGCGGAGATTTAACGCTATATACGGCTGCATTAGCCCCATCTCAGGGCGTATTTGGTGGTTTCGGATCCCTGGACGCGTCTACGTGGTGTATACAAATCTCTGCGGTGGAGCGACTGTGATTGCGATTCGATTAGGGGTAGTTCCGCTTCAGCGACCGCCGGGGAGTTTATCCGCCCCTGACGGGCGAGGGGCGAATCGAAGTGCCTCGTGAAACTCCATGACTGACGACAGTAGCTACGTGTGTGAGCGGTGTGGTGAATCGTTTGACAGCCCTGCGAAGAAGGGCGGTCACATGGTCAAACACAACCAGCGAATACACCCGATAGAGAAACTCCTCGCAATCCGTGAGCTTGCTGCTGAATTGGGGCGTGCGCCGACTCAGCAGGAGATGGACGACCAGGGATCGATTTCGTACTACACAGTTCTCGATGAGTTTGGAACGTGGAATGACGCGGTCAAGGCTGCCGGTCTTGAGCCCGTGCATCGACACTCCATTCCCCGGGAGGACATCCTCGATGCGATACGAGCACTTGCCGAACGTCTGGGACACGCGCCGAGTCAGCAGACGATGGTTGAGGAAGGTGCGGTGTCTATAGATGCAGCTGCCGCGAAGTTCGGCTCGTGGACAGACGCGGTGCGAGCTGCGGGGTATGTGCCCGTGAGCGAAGCAATCAGCAAGGGTCACTTGCCAAACTGGGATGTCTCCACTACCGAAATCATCGCAGCAATTCGTAATCTCGCGGATACGAAGGATCGGGCGCCATGCGCCTCAGAGATGATCGAGGAGGGAGCAATATGGCCGGGACTCATCCGTAGCCGATTTGGCTCCTACGACAAGGGGATTCGGGCAGCCGGATTCGAGCCATACCATCCAAAACAAGCGAATAAAGCGACTGAATCCGAACTGATTGAGGCGATTCACGATCTCGCAACCGAACTTGGCCGTGTACCGACGATTCGAGCAATGGAAACCGATGGTTCCTACTCGCCAAGCCTCGTTGAGACTCGCTTCGGAAGTTGGAACGAGGGACTGCGTCAGGCCGGATTTGAACCGAATCTGCGTAGAGATATTCCTGATGAAGAACTCCTCGCCGATATTGACCGACTCGAATCAGAACTCGGTCATCCGCCGAGATGCATGGAATACCACCGCCGAGGCATGTTCTCTGTGCAGTCGTTTCACGACCGATTCGGAGATTGGACCGAGGTGCTTGGCGCCGCCGGCTACGAGCACCCGGGTCCGAAAACGGGAGTCAAGCATCACTCCTGGAAGGGTCCTGAGGAGTGGCCAAGGGGGTGTCGGTACTATGGGGCAAATTGGGCAGAACAACGCCGACGCACCCTCGAACGTGATAACTACATCTGCCAGACGCCCGGTTGTAGCATCACGGACGAGCAACATCGCGAGAAATATCACACCGGACTACATGTTCACCATCTTCAGCCGCTCCGGACGTTCTTCAACCAAGGTGGAATCAACTATGACAAGGCTAACGCCCTAGACAATCTCGTGAGTGTCTGTGTCACGCATCACAAACGGTGGGAAGCGGCAGCACCGGGGCGTCCGGATTTCGAGTAAGTACCGATGGGCTCACGTCCGGCATCAAATCTTACCTCGACGGACTCCAGCCGATCTCCGTATCGGCCGAGCAAACGCTGTTGAAACCGTCGTAAGTGGATACAATCGACGTGCTGAATATAGGGCGTGAGTTCAGCCTGGGTGCCGGTTGATTTCACGTTGCCAGTGCTGATTCAGCCGAGATTGTGTATGGCGTATGGGACAAAGTTCGACGGTTCGCGAGTGTGGGAGAACTATTTTGAGTCATTAGTAAACACCCATTGATGTGCAATCTACGTCCGATCTCCTAGAGGAGATGAAGAAGGTCCAGAGGGGAAGCGAGGTTCTCTGGAACGGCCGAAAACACACGCAGACCGTTACGAGCGTCTCGGAGAACTCGTTTGAAGTGGAGGGGAATCGAGGAGGGCGATATCGCTTTTTTCTCACGGGAACGGAAGCCCCCTATCTCACAAACCTCAACAGCGGACGAGACTACGACGTTGAAGAGTTCTTCCACATCCGATAGCTAGTCCCCTGAACCAACCACTACGTTCTCTGTATGCAGCACGGCTGCAGACACCTCTCACCGAGTAGGGGTTTCAACAGGGTCGTCGGTTCGGGCCGCTGCGGCGTCGAAGCCGAGTTCGACCGCGTCCAGCCGGTCCTCGAGTGACATACGGGGCGTGGTCCCGACCTCGTACTTGAACCTGTGGTCGCTCGTACCCGATTCCAGGCGCTACACACCGGCGAGCACGAACAGCCGCTCGCGGAGCGTCGGGGCGTCACGAGCGAACACCCGGACCATCGGCTCCTTGCCGACCGCCCCTGCGTCGGTGACGGCGACCGGCTGACCGTCGGCTGTCTCGAAGGCGCGGCGAACACCCCAGTCCATCGTGTCGGCGTCGGCAGGTTCCTCGGCGCGGTCGAACGACCCGACGGGTCCGTCGAGCGACGCGAGCCGGTCCTCGACGCCAACGCGTCGAGCGTTGGCTGCGAATCGGAGTTCGGGGTCGAACTCGCGGGCAGCGATGAGGGCACGAGCGACGTGACTCGACGCACCGAACCGGACACCACGCGGGCGGACGACCCCCGACTGCGTCCGGATGAGCCGCCCCTCGACGGCCGCACAGTCGGTGGGCGTCGACGCACTCGGGGTCGCACCGACGACCTGCAGCCCGACCTCGGGAACGAGCGACTGGATGTCACGGGCGACCAGCGCGTCCACGAGGTCGTAGACGGCCTCCGTTGTCGGCTCGCGGGCCGCGGCGTCACGGAGGTCCACGAGTGACTGCACTGCGCCCGGTCCCTCTCCCACGTCGTTCGGCTGGGCGACTGCCCGGTGGACGAGCGAGCCGGCGCGAGCGACGGCCGTCTCTATCGTAGCGCCGCCAGCCAGCTCTGCGGCGATGGCTGCAGAGAGGGTACAGCCCGAGCCGTGCGTGGCACGCGTGTCGACGCGCGGGCGCTCGAAGGACCGGACGCCGCTGTCGGAGACGAACACGTCGACGACCTGGTCTCCGGCCCCGTGGCCGCCGGTGACGAGCACGGCGTCGGCACCCCGCTGCTGGAGCGCGTGAGCGGCGTCCCGGGCGCTCGCCGCATCGGTCACGTCGACCCCCGTGAGTACCGCAGCCTCGTCGTAGTTCGGGGTGACGACCGTCGCCGCTTCGAGCAGCGGCTCGTAGGCGCGCTCCGCGTCCGGGTCGAGCAGGCGGTCGCCCGAGGTGGCGACCATCACCGGGTCGACGACGAGCGGGAACGGGGCGTCTGTGAGCCGGTCGGTGACGGTCTCGACCACCTCGCGCGTCGCGAGCAGCCCGGTCTTGGCCGCACCGACGTCGAAGTCGCCGAGGACGGCGTCGAGCTGAGCGTCGACCTCTGCGGCCGGGAGCGTGAACGACCCCTCGACGCCGCGGGTGTGCTGGGCCGTCACGCTCGTGACGACGCTCGTCGGGAACGCGCCGCAGCCAGCCATCGCCCGGAGGTCGGCCTGGATGCCTGCACCGCCACCGGAGTCGCTTCCGGCGACCGTGAGCGCGACCGGCCGCGACTGGGGAGCAGCGGGGCGCATCGCTCAGTCGTCGGCGGGTGCGGGACCGTCGCCGGGCATCGCCACCGTGGGTGCCGAGCGGTCGAGTTCGTCGAGCGTGACCTGTGCGGCGCGCTTCCCCGAGAGCAGCATCGCGCCGAACGTCGGTCCCATTCGGGTGAGGCCGTGGGTCGTCGCCGTCGAGAGCCCCGCCGTGACGAGGCCGTCGTGGATCTTGCCCGTGTACTCGACGACCTTGTCCTCGCTGTCGGCGATCCACATCGAGTCGTGACCGGGCGAGTCGTGACCGGGCGCGCCGTACTGGTCGTCCGGCGTGGCGTCCATCCCGGTGGTGTGTTCGCTGGCGTGCTCGACGCCGGGTGCGTCGACGACGCCCCGTTCGTGGAGCTTCGAGACGACGACGGCGTCGTGGCCCGTCGCGTCGATGACGAGGTCGGACTCGACGGCGATGGGGTCGACGCAGGTGAGTTCACGAGGCAGGGCGTGGACGGGCGTCCAGTTCATCACGATGCCCGCGACCCGGTGGTCCTCGCGGACGACCACGTCGGTGAACTCGGTCATGTTCTGGATCTTCACGCCGGCGTCACACGCCGCGTGGATGAGCGCCGAGCAGGCGTGCGGCCCGTCCGCGAGGTAGAGCCCGTCGGCCTCGTCGGTCGGCTCGTACGGCACGTCCAGTTCGTCTAACACCGCGTCCGCGGGCGCTCTGACGGTGAGCTTGTTCATGAGGAAGCCGCCGAGCCAGAAGCCACCGCCGAGGTAGTTGTTCTTCTCGACGACCAGCACGTCGACGTCCCGCTCGGCGAGTTCCTTCGCGGCGACCAGTCCGGCCGGCCCGCCACCGACCACGATGACGTCCGTGTCCGTGTAGTCGAGGAACTCCTCGCTCCACGACCGTGCGATGGCGTTCGTGACCTGTGCCTCGTCCGCGTCGGCGAACCCTTGGAACGGCATACTACCCAGTAATATTACCAAGTAATTAAGCGTTTGGTGTGGCCAACACTCAATAGCCGGGCGCATCACTTCGGCTCCATGAAGGTCGCCCTGATTGGCGTCGGGCAGGCCGGCGGGAAACTCGCCGAAGCCCTCGCTCGACACGACCTCGCGCGCGATTCTGTGACCGGCGCTCTCGCCGTCAACTCCGCGCGAACGGACCTCCAGTCCCTCCAGATCGACACGCTCCTCGTGGGGCAGAACCGCGTGAAGGGCCACGGCGTCGGTGGCGACAACGAACTCGGCGCCGAGGTGATGCAGGCCGACAGCCAGGAAGTCATGGGTGCGCTCGACGGCCGCATCACCTCGACGGCCGAGGCCATCGTGCTCGTCGCCGGCCTCGGTGGCGGTACCGGCTCGGGCGGCGCGCCCGTCCTCGCACACGAACTCAAGCGCGTCTACGACATCCCGGTGTACGTCCTCGGGATATTGCCGGGGCGCGACGAGGGCTCGCTGTACCAGAAGAACGCCGGGCGGTCGCTGAAGACCCTGGCACGCGAGGCCGACTCGACCATCCTCATCGACAACGACGCGTGGCGTTCCTCGGGGGAGTCGATGACCGAGGGCTACGCCGAAATCAACGCGAACATCGCCCAGCGCATCGGCCTGCTGTTCGCCGCGGGCGAGAGCCGCGACGGCGTCGCCGAGAACGTGGTCGACACCAGTGAGATCATCAACACCCTCCGGGGGAGTCGGCTCGCCGCGGTCGGGTACGCGAGTGCTGCCGCCAGCGAGGACGCGAACGAGAACCTCAACGCCATCACCTCCGTCACCAGAAACGCCCTCCTGACGGGGACGAGCCTGCCGGACGCGACCGACGCCGAAGCCGCACTGCTCATTGTCGCGGGGCGGCCCGACCGCATCTCGCGGAAGGGCGTCGAGGCCGCCCGCTCGTGGCTCGAAGATGAACTCGACAGCATGCAGGTCCGGGGCGGAGACGTCCCCCTCCAGTCGGACCGGCTCGCCGCGCTCGTCCTGCTTGGTGGGGTCGAACGCTCCCCGCGGGTGCAGGCGTTCATGGAGCGGGCGCGAGCCGCCTCGGAGGAGATTGAACACGAAGATGCGACCGAGTCGCTCGTGAGCGACGAGCTCGACGGCCTGTTCTGATGCGGTACGCAGCGCTGGTCGTCGGCGGCCTGCTGCTCGCAGCCGCGCCGCTGTTCCTGCCGGCGGCCGACGGACCGACGACCTACCGCTACGAGGCGACGCCCGTACAGGACCTCGGCGCGCAGGCGGTCGAGGTCTCGCGGAGCGAACTGCGGTGGTGCAGTAGCACCCCACGGACGCCCGCGTGTTTCGTGTTACAGGAGGCACGCACTTCCGGCCCCTTGCTGTTCGAGAACAGTTCCGCGTACGACGGCGACCGGCTGGTCGTGCTCCGCCACCGAAGCGACCGGGGCATCACCTCGTCGTTCTTCTGGGTCCGGACCGCGTCGACGAAGGAGGGGCTCCGGCTGAGCGTCCACGAGACGACCGACTGGCGGGCTGTCTTCGAGCATCTCGCCGTCCCCTTCGACGACGCGGAAGAACCGTTCCAGCGGGCGGTCGCGGCGGGCACCGTGGAGACGACACGGCGGACGGAGACGTGGAGCGCCGTCGTCGCTCGGGACGACGCGTTCTACCGGGTGCGGCAGGTTTCGATGCGGAGCGACGACCCGCCGCACGTCGTCTCGCTCGTGCGGCCGGCCCTACCGCTCGTTGGCGTCGGCCTCGTGGCCGTCGCGGGGTGGCGACGCGGGCACCGAAATCGGGGACGGAGTAAATGACACGGCGCGCTCGTGCGCTCCTCGTCGTCGTGGGGCTCGTGCTCGTCACGAGCCCGGCGTTCGTCTTCCCGAACGGGGGATTGGCCGCTTACGAGTACGAGACCGAACAGAAACAGGGCTATCGTCTCGAGCCGTTCGCCGACCGCGGCGAGTACGCCAGCTGCTGGTTCGGTGTCAACGCCGACGACGGGACGTGTGGACTCATCAGGTACGCGCGTGACCACGGCGGCGTGGTCGTTTCGTCCAGCCATCTCAACCTCCCACGAGCGGTGGCACTGGCCGACGACGGCCGCCTCCGGTACTACTGGGTGAACACGACCGAGACCGACGACGGGACGCGTATCACCGTCGACCACGTCGAGGACATCGACCGGCTGTACGCGCTCGTCGCGACTCCGCCGAAACACCTCCCCGAGGTGGCCCGCGCAGCGCTCGGTGGTCACGCACCGACGGTTGCCGCGGACCGCCCACCGGGCGACCGGGCGTACCTCGTCCGGCACGACGGCGCGTGGGTGACGCTCTACCGCCACCAGGTCCGCGACGCGGGCGTGCCGCTGTGGGGTGACGTCGTGCGCGTCACGGCCCCACCCGTCGGCGGGCTGTTGCTCGGACTGACCGCTGTACGGGGCCGTGACTGACCGCCGATCGCCAGACGAGTCTGAAGGCCGACAGTTCTGGGAGTAGCTACATACGATGAGGGAGAACGGGGTGGTATAGTGCGTCCCACGACCCGGCCGACTCCGGCGGTGCCAGGTGCGCGTCGAGAGCCGGACGGCGACCGACGGGACGCCGGTCGACGACCGGTCCGGGGGCCCGGCAACTACGCATCATGACGACAGCCACTCCGCGCCGCCCGCTCGTGGGCGGCACCGAAGTCAGCCGCGGTAGCGCACCCGTTACCCCGACGACGCCCGACCGACGAGCCGTGTCTGCCCCCGGAGGCGGCAGCGTCGCCCCGGGAGATTCGCCCCGCGACAGCGAGACGCGACAGCCATGAACGTGAGTCCGTTGCAGCGGCGCGATACCGGCGAGCCGATCCTCGTCCTCCACGTCGACGACGAGCCGGACCTCGCGCTGGTGACGGCGAGCCAGCTCACGATGGTGGACGACCGCTTCGACACCGAGACCGCCACGAGCGTCGCCGAGGCGCTCGACCTGCTCGCGAGCCGCTCGTTCGACTGCATCGTCTCCGACTACGACATGCCGGGGCGGAACGGTCTCCAGTTTCTCGACGCCGTCCGCGCGACCGACCCCGACCTCCCGTTCATCCTGTTCACGGGGAAGGGAAGTGAGGAGGTGGCGAGCGACGCCATCACGGCGGGCGTCACCGACTACCTCCAGAAGGAATCCGGCACGAGTCACTACACGCTACTGGCGAACCGAATCATCAACGCCGTCGAGCAGCACCGCGCCCAGCAGGCGCTAGAGGACAGCGAGAAGCGACTCTCGCTGTTCATCGAGCAGTCGCCGCTCGGCGTCATCGAGTTCGACCCCGAGTTCAGAATCGTCCGTCTGAATCCCGCTGGCGAGGAGATTCTCGGCTACAGCGAAGCCGAGCTGCAGGGTGAGACGTGGGAGAAGATCGTCACCAGCGACAGCTACGACAGCGTCGACGCCGTCACGGATGCACTCTCGGAGGCCCGCGGTGGCTACCACAGCGTCAACGAGAACCTGCGGAAAGACGGCACACGAATCGTCGTCGAGTGGCACAACCGGCTCGTCACCGACGAGGCCAACGAAGTCGTCGCCGTCTTCTCGCAGTTCCAGGACATCACCGAGCGACAGGAACACGAGCGAGAACTCGAGGTGATGCGGCGCCGGCTCGACGCCATCCTCGAGAACACGACGACCCCGATGTTCATGAAGGACCGCGAGGGGCGGTACATCTTCGTCAATCAGGGCCACCGCACGCTGTTCGGCATCGAGGACGCCGACATCGTGGGTCGGACCGACCACGAGCTGTTCCCGCAGACGATGGCCGACGAGGTGTGGGCGAACGACCGCGCCGTCCTCGACTCCGGGGAGCCCGTCGAGACGGAGGAGCACGTCATCGTCGACGGCGAGCAGCGGACGTTCCTCTCCACGAAGGTCCCCATCTACGATACGGGCGAGGAACACGACCCCGAGCGGCCGGTGGCGGTGTTCGGCGTCGCCACCGATGTCACCCAGCTCAAGCGCCGGGAAGCCGAGCTCCAGCACGAGCGCGACCGCCTCGACGAGTTCGCGGGCGTCCTCTCACACGACTTGCGGAACCCACTGAGCATCGCCACCGGCCGACTGGAGCTAGCTCGCGAGGACCACGACAGCGAGCATCTCGCGGCCGTCGCGCAGGCACACGACCGGATGGAGACGCTCGTCGAGGACCTCCTCCGAATCGCCCGCAAAGGAGACCGCAGCGCCACCGAGACAGTCGTGCTCGCGAGCGTCGTCGACGACTGCTGGGACGCCGCCGTAACGACGCAAGCGACGCTCTCGTGTGCCACCGACCAGACCGTCATCGCCGACCGCGGACGGCTCCAGCAGCTGTTCGAGAACCTGTTTCGCAATGCGGTCGAACACGGCTCGACGGGCACCCGAGGCACATCGCGTGGCGATGGCAGTGTCGACGGCGGCGAGTCGGTGACGGTCACCGTCGGCGACACGCCAGACGGCTTCTACGTCGAAGACGACGGCCCCGGTGTCCCCGTCGAGGAGCGCGATCGGGTGTTCGAGACCGGCTACTCGACCACCGAGACGGGCACCGGCCTCGGACTCGCCATCGTGCGGCAGATCGCCGACGCCCACGGCTGGTCAGTCCGAGTGACCGAAAGCGACTCGGGTGGTGCCAGATTCGAGTTCGGCGGCGTGCGCTGACGACCGCGACCTGTCACGGCAGGCGTGCTAAGGATTAACGTGTTCGCGGTCCTATCACAGCTAGCGCTCGTCGCCGACGTGGGGGGCGAGTTGGTCGATGGCGGGTGCAATAGGTGAAACCACGATGGCATCCACATCCACGACCACGGAAAACGAGGCGCTCGCGCGCCGGTTCCCCGAAGACATCGCGACACGCGGCGACCTGAAACTCGTCGACGAGATCTGCGCGCCCGACGTCGTCGACCACAGCCCGTTCGGCGACCTCGAGGGGCGAGAAGCGCTCAAAGCACAGATGTCGGTACTCCGCGAGGCGTTCTCCGACTTCTCGGCGACCGTCGAGGACACCGTCACCGAGGGCGACCGTGTCGCCATGCGCGTGACGCTCCGCGGCACCCACGACGGCCCGTTCATGGGCATCGAGGCGACGGGCAAGTCCTTCGAGGTCGAGAACACGGTGTTCAGCCGCATTGAGGACGGCCAGATCGCCGAACGGTGGGTCCTCCCGAACATGCTCGGCATGCTCGGCCAGCTTGGCATCGTGGACGCACCCGAGCTGTCCATGCCGCCCAGCTGAACGTTCGATAGTTCCGACCCGAGTTTGCCTTCGAGTCGAAAGCACACCGGGCGATGTAACCCCACATTTTGAATGGGAAAGTGGTTGAACGCGGCGGTCGTATCTTCTCGCGAGAGCAACACGACGCTCCACCGAAGGTGAGATCCATGACGACAACCACGACAGACAGGCAACTCGTTGCAGCGGTGCTCGTCGCCCTCGGAGCCATCCTCGTGATTCCCGCCCTCCTGATGGGGTTCGGGATGATGGGGTACGGCTCGATGATGGGCGGGACCGGTGGCCCCGGAATGTGGGGCTTCGGGATGGGTGAGGCCGGGACTGTATCCGGCTGGCTGGTCGCCGTCGGTATCGTGCTGCAACTGCTCATGCTCGCGGTGCTGGTCGGCGCCGGCTACCTCATCTACCGGGCGGTCACCGGGACGGCTGGTGGGGACCGCGCGATGGAAGAACTCCGGCTGGCGTACGCCCGCGGTGACCTCACGGACGAGGAGTTCGAGTCACGGAAGGCAGCGCTCGAACGGGACGAGTAGCTCCCACGCCGTCGTGTCGAGGTACGTCGAGGCGGGCGTCGGCACTCAGGCCGCTGACGGCGATTCGAGCTCGTCAGCGATGCTGGCGAGGACGCGCTCGAATCTATCGTGGACCTCGGTGGCAATCGAGTCGAGCGCCTCGTTGTCGGCGATGCCGACGAGCTGGCGCGCATCGACGGCACTCACCATGATCTCGCCGTCGTCGGTTTCGTAGACGACGACGTTACACGGAAGGAGCGCGCCGAGGTCCATGTCCGCGGTCAGCCCTTCGTGTGCGAGTGGCGGGTTGCACGCCCCGAGGATGCGGTACTGTCGGAACGCTTCGCCGAGCTTCTCCTCGAACGTCGCCTGTACGTCGATGTCACAGAGGACGCCGAAGCCCTCGTCTTTGAGCGCGTCGATCGTCGTCTCGACGACGTGGTCGAACTCGCCAGACACCGAAATCTGTATTGTGTAATTCACACAAGACAGTACAACACTGAACCACTTAAGTTCGGTGACCAGAACACGTTGTCACCGATGTACTCGTCTCCACGCTGCGGAGCGATTGCTGTCACTCGGACGTCTCCAGTCGCTCACGTCGCCGTTCGAATTCGTCGTCCGAGAGTTCGCCACGCGCGTAGCGCTCTCTGAGGACCGATAGCGGGCGTTCGCCGTTCCCATCGTCTCGATTCCGTCCGAGCGTGAAGACGAGGTAAAGCGGGATTGCGAGCAGCAGCCCCATCCAGAGGAGGCCCCAGAGGCCCATCCCGCCACCGAAGAACCCCCAGCCACCGCCCATCATGCCGCCACCGTAGCTTCCGCCCATAGCGGCAGCCGGGCCAGCCGTCACGACGAGTAGTGGGGCAGCGAGCAGCGTGAGTCGACGAGCGATGCGTCCAAGGGAGGTGGTGAATTGTGTCATGGTCGTGGGTTGCATGTGTGCCGGTGTTCGTTCGATGCGTTTTCGATGCGTTCGAAGTGGTCAGGAGCCGTCAGCAGTGGCCCCGGCCGTACATCCCGCCGTTGTGGCGGTCGTCAGCCATGTCCCGAGCCATCTCGTCGACGGTCACACCCATGTGCGACTCCATCCACTCGACGCTACCGGAGCCCATGTGCTGGGTCATGTGCGCTTCCATCCAGGCCGTCCAGTCGGCGACAGTTCCGTCGTACGGTGGATCGTCAGCGGCCGTGTCGTTGCTGTGAGCACTGACCACGGGCGCGGCGAACGCGAGTCCGACGATCGCGAGCGCCACGAGCAGCCAGCGGCCGAGTTTGAAGGTGGTCATTGTCTCTCTCCTCGGTTACTCGTAGGACCGCTCGAGGGTTATCACGATGGGTGTGAACCCACGCAGGAGAACGTTCGAGAAGGTGTATAGAGCGCGCTAATCGTTCTTCAGAACCAGAACCGTTCGTCCCTCCCGAACTCATCGCGGAGGGGTTCGTCGCCCCGAGCTGGTGCCCCGACGACCGCTGACAGAACGGTTCCGACCCCAACTGTGGAGTGGACCGACGAGTCGGGAACTGTGGTCGTGATGGCTACTGTGCCCGATTCTGCTGTAAGTCGTCGCTCGGATAGATGCGGTACGTCCGGCCCTGGCGCTCGCGGTACAGCAGCCCGCGCTTCTCGAGGTCACTGACCGTCTGGCTCACCTTGCTCTTCGAGAAGTCCGAACGGTCTCTGAGCTCGATCTGCGTGATGCCGGGCGATGAGAGGACGGGTTCGAGGATACGCCGTTCGTCGGCAGGTAACAGGTCGAGGACACGGGCCCGAGGCCGAGTTTCTGGATCGAGAGCCCCGTTCGATTGAGCGGGGTTGAGTGATGGGTCGGACTCGGCTCTCCCCGGGGCGGGTCGATTCACCGCTTCACTCTGCTGCTGGTCGACTGCCTCCGTGCCGGTGAGGTCGTCGCGAAGCATCAGATACCCTCCAGCGATGACAGCCGAGAGGAGGACGGTCCCGAGGACGTACCAGAGCGGATTCGTGCCGTGAACGGCCCCCATCGACGTCCCCATCATCGACCCCATCTGCTCGAAGGCCTGCTGTTGCTGGTACGCTTGCCAGCTGAGTACACCACCGACGAGGAGGGTTATCGCGACGAGGACACCAACGGCGACATTGGCTCGACGCCGATTCATCCGTCCCACCTCAGGTTCCTCCACCGATTCGTCATGCTAGCTCCTTCGACGCCCATCGGTGTACCAGTTATGGTTATGTTCCACAAGACTCTGCATCCCCGTCTCGAATCCGACATGAGGAGATAGTGCAATTAGTGATGGTCGTGGCGCTCTTGCTCATTTCCTTCGCGATCGCGTTCAAGGAGACGCACTATCCGCAGTGGTTCGCGCTCGCGAACCCTCTCGTTATTCAGGCGGTGACCGGTCTCCTCGCGCTGAGCTCCCCACTCGAACTCCGTATCTTCTTCATCGTCACTGCGTACAATCTCTCGTTACTCCTGTTTTACGCGGTATCGACCGCCCTCCTCTGGAATAGCCAGTTCCTCACCCCTTCAGCCCACGGAAACGAAGCGATATGACGGGCTCCTCGACGACTCTCACCGGTCTATCCCTTCGATTCGAACCAGATACGGAGAAAATCCTACACGGCCTATACTGCAGCACGGAGGAAATCCCATGTACGTCACCGATACAGCCGAAATCGTCATCGACGCATCGCCCGACGAGATCTGGGAGTACGTGACCGACCCCGTCCACTGGACAGCGTCGAACCCAGAGGAACACTACGGACTCGAATACGACACGCCCGACAATCGGCCGCGTGAGGGTGCGACGTTCCATCAGGCCGAAGCGGTCGCAGGGATGTTCGCCGACCTCCACGGTCGATTCCAGTACATCGACCATCCGAACGTAGCGGTCTGGACGGGAACAGCGTATTATCCGCTCCTTCGTGGGCTTGTCACCGTTCGGATCCCCGAGGGTGGTACCATTCAGCTCGAAGAGACAGCAGATGGGACGCGGATGTCACACGCCGTCTGGATGGACTTTCCCAACAATCGCCGTGGCAGGTTCCTGAAGTGGTTGTTCACGACCGTCCTCGATGGGAAGGCCAAGCTCTACGACCACACCAACAAGGAGCTCGTGTTCTTCAAACAGCAGCTCGAATCCGAGGTCGCCACGGCGACGTCGTGATTGCCATTGCTGGGCCGACTTCCCGATTGTGAATCAGATGGAGATGGCCCGACTGGGTGAGACTACGGTTCTCACCACCGGAGCAGGGCAATCGGTAAATTCGTTACAGACCATCTATGCTGTATGGAGGATCACTCCAGCCACGGAAGTCACGTCCCCACCGAGGGGTACGGTTCTAGCGGGCACGCGACGCTGGGCGGGCTCTCGGTGGACGCAGACGGACTTCGCTTGGTGCCGACGGACACGCGGTTCTCTTCAGGTGACTCATCGGACTGGAGTTTTCAGATCGTCGCGTCGAATGGCGACGTCGTGACCGGATTTGACGAAGCGCACGGACAGCGCAGCCACCTGATCGTGGTCCGTCGAGATCTGACTCGATTCCAGCATCTCCATCCGAGGCTCGACGCCGACGGGACGTGGCGTGTCGAAGGCTTTTCGCTCTACGACCCAGGCGTCTACCGGGCGTTTGTCGACTTAGTCGTCGACGGTCGACCGACGACACTCGGGTTCGATCTGTTTGCTTCAGGCGAGATGGAGGTTGCACCACGTCCAGATACGTTACGACGTGCGACGGCAGATGGATACGTCGTCGAGCTTCGGACTGATGAGGTTCTTGCCGGTGAGTCGGTCGAGCTAGTCTTCGAAATCAGCCGTGACGGCGAATCCGTGTCGCGTCTGGATCCATACCTGGGCGCACTCGGTCACCTCGTTGTGCTCCGCGAAGGGGACCTCGCCTACCTGCACGTCCACCCCGAAGAGACGAGTCCCGACAGCGGGCGTGTCGAATTCGGCACGCGATTTCCTGCACCTGGACGCTACCGACTGTTTCTTCAATCTAAACCGGACGGGACGCTCGTCACGACTCAGCACGATATTCGAATCGAACGCTGAGCGCTCACGAACTACGTTGTCACCGACACCTCTACTGCAGCGTTCCGAACTTCGATTCCAAGGTTAGTGTCCCCGACGACCCACACCTTCGAAGGGAAAATCTGCATAAGAGAGGGAGACGTACGTGTTCCTGTATGACGACGACCATCACCGTCGAGGGAATGTCCTGCGGTCACTGTGAACAGACGGTCGAAGAGGCGCTTCGAGGCGTCTCTGGTGTGACCGACGCTACCGCCGACCGTGAGGCGGAGCAGGCGAGCATCGATGGCGATGCCGACGTCACAGCCCTCGTACAGGCCGTCGAGGACGCTGGCTACACCGCCCACGCCTGAGACCGCGCAGACCGTTCGCGGACGACCATCCCCGTCATCCTCGTTCGAGTCCGCGTCCCCTCGACCGCAGAGTGTCAGGGCCCGGGCAAGATAGTGGGAGACGATACCAACACCCAACCATGAGCAATCATTCAGATCACGAGCGTTCCGGGCACTCTTCACCCGAACCCCACGCCGAGGGGCCCGTCTACTGTTGTCGAATCTGTCAGTTGGAATCTGACCGCGAGATGCGAGCGAGGGCTCTCTCCGCCACGACGCAGCCGTCCCACGCACCCGAACACGCGACGCACGACCGGCCAGCCGAGCCCAGCACCGAACCCGAGCGAACGGATGAACCCGCGCACCACGAGCACGACGCTCACTCCAGGCACAGCCACGCCGAGACCGAACACGGTCACACCGGCGAGAGCGAACACGACCACGGTGCACAGGACCAGGGCGCACACGACCACGAGGGGGGACATGAAGACCACGAGGAACACGAGAAACACGAGGACCACAGAGCCCACACCGACCACTCGGGGCACGAGCAGATGTTCCGGCGCCGGTTCTGGGTGTCGCTCGTCCTCTCGATTCCGGTCGTGTTCTTCAGCGAGTTCGTCCAGGACGCGGTCGGCTACACTGCGCCGACCTTCCCTGGGAGCGACCTGATCACGCCCGTCCTCTCGGTCGTCGTCTTCGCGTACGGCGGGGTGCCGTTCCTCTCGATGGCTCGAACGGAGGTGAAGAACCGCGAGCCGGGGATGATGATGCTCATCTCGCTCGCCATCACCGTCGCGTTCGGCTACTCCATCGCGAGCCTGTTCCTCCCCGGGACGACGCCGTTCTTCTGGGAACTCGTCACGCTGATCGACATCATGCTGCTCGGCCATTGGATGGAGATGCGGTCGGTCCGCCAGGCCTCCGGAGCGCTCGACGAGCTGGCGAAACTGATGCCCGACACCGCCGAACGCGTCACCGAGAGCGGGGACACCGAGGAGGTGCCCGTCGCGGACCTCTCCGAGGACGACGTCGTCCTCGTCCGCCCGGGCGCGTCCGTTCCCGCTGACGGCGAGGTCGTCGAGGGGGAGTCCTCCGTCGACGAGTCGATGATTACGGGGGAGTCCCGGCCCGTCGACAAGGAGCCCGGCGTGGAGGTCGTCGCCGGGACGGTGAATCAGGACGGGAGCCTCCGGGTTCGTGTGACGAAAACCGGGGACGAGACGGCGCTCGCGGGCATCATGCGCCTCGTGGAGGAGGCCCAGTCGTCGAAGTCGCGCACGCAACTGCTCGCCGACCGCGCGGCGGGGTGGCTGTTCTACGTCGCGCTCGCCGTCGCGGCCATCACGGCCGTCGCGTGGGTCGTCGCGGTGGGATTCAACATCGGCGTCCTCGAACGGGTCGTGACCGTCCTCGTCATCGCCTGCCCACACGCACTCGGGCTCGCGGTTCCCCTCGTCGTCGCGATCAACACCTCCACCGCGGCCCAGAACGGGATGCTCATCCGCGACCGGATCGCGATGGAGGAGGCCCGAAACCTCGATACGGTGATGTTCGACAAGACCGGCACGCTCACGAAGGGCGAGCAGGGCGTCGTTGGCGTCCGGACGGCGGCCGACTGGGACGAACGGCGGGCGTTCGAAGTCGCGGCCGGGGTCGAGGGCGACTCCGAGCACATGATCGCTCGGGCCATCCGGACCGCCGCCGAGGAACGGGGCGTTCAGCGAGCCAGCGTCTCGAACTTCGAGAACCTCCGCGGGCTCGGTGTCCGCGCCACCGTCGACGTTCGACGGAGCGGTGCTCTGTCGAGCCAACCAGAACCCGAATCGGGTTCTGGTGACGGTGAGACGACGCATCTCGGTGGGCCGAACCTCATCGAGAAACTCGACATCGAGCGGTCCGACGAGATCGTGTCGTTCGCCGAGGAGGCCGGCGCGAACGCCCAGACCGTCGTGTACCTCGTCCGGGCCGAATCCGAGGTCGTGGCGGCGTTCGCGCTGGCGGACGTGATTCGCGAGGAGAGCCGGCAGGCCATCGAGGCGCTACACGGGATGGGCATCGAGGTGGCGATGCTGACCGGGGACTCCGAGGACGTCGCGCGGGCCGTCGCCGAGGAGCTCGGCATCGACCAGTACTTCGCGGAGGTGCTCCCCGAGGAGAAGGACACCACGGTCGAACAGCTCCAGTCCGAGGGGAAACTGGTCGCGATGGTCGGCGACGGCGTCAACGACGCCCCGGCGCTGGCCAGAGCCGACGTGGGTATCGCCATCGGTTCGGGAACCGACGTCGCCATCGAGTCCGGCGACATCATCCTCGTCGACAACAACCCGATGGACGTCGTCCGCCTCGTCAGACTCTCGAAGGCGAGCTACCGGAAGATGCAGGAGAACCTCGTGTGGGCGACCGGCTACAACGTCGTCGCGCTCCCGCTCGCAGCCGGGATTCTCGCACCCATCGGCATCCTCCTGTCACCGGCAGTCGGCGCGGTGTTCATGTCGCTCTCGACCATCATCGTCGCCATCAACGCCCGCCGGCTCAAAGGGGTCGACCTCTCGGCATGAGGATGCTGGGGCTCGACGAGCTGCTCGCTGTCGAGATCCAATCGAACGGGTGGTGAGTCCGGTACGTTCCGGGGCCGTCGAGACTCCTCGAGCTTACACCAGCGACGCGCCGTCGAACTCCGAGCGGTCCATCTCCATCTCCAGCAGGTCGAGGATGGTCGGCGCGATGTCGAAGAGGTCGACGTTCTCGATGCGAGCGTCGGGGGCGTCGATGAACAGCGAGGCGTTGTCGAAGCTGTGCATTCCGTTGCGGGGCCCCTGCCCGAACACGTCCTCGTGACCCTTGAAGCCGGCCTTGAGGTCGTAGCCGTGGTTCGGGATGACGACGAGGTCCGGTGCGATGTCGTCGTGGGCGCCCCGGAACGCCTCCTCCTTGGTGACGACCCGTTCGGCGACCTTCTTGCCGTCGGGGCCTTCCAGCGCTTCGAGTTCGGCCTTGAGTTCGGCACGGACGTCCGCGAACTCCTCCTCCGAGACGGAGCCACGGGGCTCGCGGCCCTCCTTGTTGATGTAGAACCGCCCGGGAATCAGCGAGTAGGCGCGCGTCTCCTCGGCGATATCCGAGAGTGCGTCGTGGTCGTCGCTCTGGTAGGAGAGCCACCCCTCCTGTTCGAGCCAGGCGTTGAAGTGGACCTCGTAGTCGAGCGAGGTGAACCCGTGGTCGCTCGCGACGATCATGGTCACGTCGTCCGGGAGCTTCTCGCGGAGCTGGCCGAGATACCGGTCGACCTTGCTGTAGAACTCGAGGAACGCCTCCTTGTACTCGCCGTCGCGCTCGTAGTCCTTGAACAGGAAGTGGTTGACCCGGTCCGTCGTCATGAACACGCCGAAGAAGAGGTCCCAGTCGTCCTTCTCGACGTAGTGTTCGAACGTGTCGTAGCGGCGGTCGAGCGTCTCGTGGGCGTCGTCGATGAAATCGCTCTTGTCCTCGCTGTGGCCGAGCTTGGCGTTCACGTCGATGCGGTAGCCCGACGACTCGAGGTGTTCCCGGAGGTCGTCCGGGTAGGCGGCCTTGTCGACACCCGGGGACAGGAAGCCCGAGACCATCCGCTGGACGTTGCGCTGTGGCGGGAACGTCACGGGGACGTTCATCACCGTGGCGTCGCGACCCGCGTCCGTGACGCGGTCCCAGAGACGGGTGGCCTGCACCTCGCGTCCCATCGGGACGTAGGTGTCGTAGGAGCCGACCTCGCGGTCCTGGAAGCCGTAGACGCCCGTCTCGCCGGGGTTGACGCCCGTCGTCAGCGCGGGCCAGCAGGCCGACGACTCCGGGGGAACGATGGAGTCGATGGCGCCGGCAGACCCCGCCTGAGCCATCTCGGTCAGGTTCGGGAAGACCTCGGGGTTGTCCGCGATGAGGCTGTACGGGACGCCGTCGATGCCGAAGAAGGCGACTCGTGGGCCATCGCTGCCACGGAGTCGGTCGAACAGTCCCATACCTCCGCATCCAGCGGCTGGCTACAAGAAGCTTCTTTTCACCGGTCAAACGCGCGACCGGTCAGCGATAGCGGCAATCGACACGGGTTCGGCGACCGGCTACTCGGCGTCGTCGGCCTCGGACGCGTCGTCATCGTCCACCTGCGGCTCGAAGTTCGTCGGGACGACGGTGACGTGGTGCATACCGAACGTCGGTCGCTCTTTCGCGGCCATGTCTCTAGGCTGTGTGCCCGGACGCATATACCCATCCATAATCGTGATAAATGGGGCAACGACACCCCGATTACCCAGAGACATTATTATTCGACCGGGGCCATGCCAGGGACCGAGCCCATAACTCGTGGGTATCTCGGGGAGTCGCGAGAAACCGCGTGGCTCTTGGTTGCGCGCGCCCGAGCCGACGCATGAACGACCGGGCGGTTCGAACCTTGCAGTTCGTGACGCTCCAGCTCGTCGGCGCGGTGGCCGTCGTCCACTTCGCGGTCGGCTCCGAGCAACTGGCGACGCTCGCGGCGAACGGACTGCTGGGGCAGTACCTGACCGGCGTGGTGTTCGAGCGGCCACGCGCCCTGCTGTTTCTGGTCTCCTCGCTCACCATCCTCGGCGGCATCGTCGCGACCGCCCGCGACCACATCGACCGCCGGACGGCCTACCAGCTCGGCGTCGTCGCGATGGTGACGTTCCTCGTCGGCTGGGTCGCGTGGCACACCGTCCTCGACCACGGGTTCGCTCTCTCGGGCGGGGCAGACCAGGTCGAGACGCACACCCACGGTGGGCTACTCGACACGCTCGGGTCGCACTACGTCGCCCCGTTGCTGGCGACGGTCGGTGCCGCCACGGCGGAAGGCGGGTCCGCGCGCACGCTGCTCGGCATCGTCTCGAAGACGCTCGAACTCGCCGCGCTCGTCTGCCTGCTCGTGCTGTTGCGCGTCGACCCCGCCGCACGCGAGGGTGGGTTCAACCTCTCGCTGGGGCTCGAATACGCCGAATAGCGTCGACTCCCTTACTCCGACTCCGACTCGTCGACGGGTGCGAACCGGGCGCGGTCGACCGCGAGCAGGTACGCCGTCCGGGCGTCCACGCGGCCGTAGCCCGCTGCGATGTCGGGGCCTCGTTGCCCGACGTCGATGGCCGACGACCGGACGATGCCCCGGTGCTGCTCCGGCGTGAGTTCGGGGTACTCGCTCTCCAGGAGCGCGACGAGGCCCGCGACGTACGGTGCGGCGTAGGAGGTGCCCTGCCCGTCGGTGACGGCAGTCGCGGCGACGCTGTCCGGGGCGACCACGTCGACGCCGAGGCGCGTCCCCACCGGCCCCTGTGAGGAGTACGCCGCGACCGAGTCGTTGTGAATCGCTCCCACGGTCAGCACGCCAGGGGCGGTAGCGGGCGCCGTGAGGCTCCCGGCCGGAACCGAGTTGTTCAGCGCGCGGTTGGCGAACAGTTCGAGGGTGTGGGAGCCCGTGGCGTTCACCGCGCGAATCGCGACGTAGTAGCGGCCCTCGGCGACGGTCGCCTGCAGGTGTTCGACCGGGTCGTCGTCGCCGTCCTGTCTGGTCGTCGAGGCCGCGACCACCACGTCATCGCCGGGCTGGGCGCGCATCAAGTACAGGTCGTAATCGGTCGCGGTCGGCCACTCGTTCCACTGGAGGCCGACGCTGACACGGCCCGAGATAGTGCCGTTGCCGAGGGCGTTCCCCTCGTCGGCGCCGACCTGCACCCACTCCGGCTCACCCGTGCCGTCGTGCGAACCCGCCCAGTGGCGCTGGGCGTAGTTGCCGGCAGCGGTGACGAACACCACGTCCTCGGAGGCGTTCGCGACGATTTGGGAGAGTTCGCCCGTCCCGTCGGTCGGCTGGCCGAAGTAGCTCCCCGAGTCGAGGATGACGTCGGCACCCGACGCCCGGAGCCACGACACCGCGCGCCGATACTCGTCGGGGGTGGTCGTCGGGCCGACGGCCGCGAGGTGGAGCGTCGCGTTCGGTGCGGTGTCCACGACGACGCTCGCGACTGCGGTCCCGTGGACCCACTCGTCGTCGGCAGCGTCGAAGCTGCTGTACGCACCGATGTTGCCGGCGATTTCGGGGTCGCTCGGTCGGAAGCCGCGGTCGATGATGCCGACCGCGACGTTCTCGCCACGCAGTCCGCGCTCATGGAGTTCGTCGGCACCGATGGCTGCGACGCCCGGCGACACCTGCTGGTTGATGCCCACGCGCTGCGACTGGATTTGAATGGCTGTGATGCGAGGGTCACGCGAGAGTGCCCGGACCTCCGACAGTGGGACCGTCCCCTGCAGTATGCGGGCGCCGCGGCGGCTGTACACCCGGTCGACGACGAGCTGGTCGCGGGGGACCGTCGCACCGTCCTTCAGTTCGACGACGACCTGGACCTCGTGGTCGACCGACGCGGCTGGCGCTGGGTCGGGCGCGGCGACGCCGAGCCGGTCACCCAGCGACTCGAACGTCTCCGTGGTGTGGTCGCGAGCCGCCGGCTCCGGCGACTGGAGAGAGAGGGCGACGACGGGTGCTGCGACTACGAGGACCGCGAGAAGCAGGCAAGCGGTGGCCTCGCGGCGCATGTTCAGCCAGTGTAATCAACAACGGCGTAAATAGGTTCACCTGCATATGTGCTCACTCGAGAACCAATCGACCCATCGATGGACACGTGCGGCACCCCTTGAGCACATTTGCTCGCGGAACTGGTGAATCGGTTACTCGCGGTAGTGTTGAATCGCGACGATGCCCGCGAGCACGAGCAGCCCACCGAGGAGGAACACCAGCCCCGGCGGGAGCACGGGGAGCGCGACCCCGGCTGGGCCGGTGAGGTCCTGGCCGAAGCGGGGGAGTTCGCCGGGAGCGCTCGTCCCCGTCGAGAGGGTGACGACCCACTGAACCAGCAGGCTCGCCATCGCGAGCAGGCCGACGACCGGCAGCATCTCGCGGAGCGCGTCGAGGACGCTACTGCTCTCCTCGGCGTCCTGATTGCCGACGAAGACGACCATCGGGTTCTCGCTCGGTGCGTAGACGTTCATCTCCCGCCCCTTCGAGGAGTAGCGTGTCTCCGCGACGCGCACGAGTCCGGCGTCCTGCAGGTTGCCGAGATGGTGCCGGGCGTTCTGTAAGGAGGTGTCGACGCGCTCTGCGATCTCCGAGGCCGTCGAGGGCTCGTCGTGCAGCGTCGTCAGGACGTTCCGCGCCGTATCTGACGACAGCGAGGAGAGCAGCTCGCCCGCGTCCTCGCTGTCCAGCCAGAGGGCCTGAAGCTCCCCGGTCTGCTCCGGGGACGCCTCGGACTGGGAGGGCAGGAGCTCTGACATCGATTGTCGTTGGGGACGCCGCTACAAATATTTGCGGTTGGTCTCACCACGGCCGACCGACTCGGGAAAATCGCGGCGATAGAGCACCGGTAACGCGATGCTACCCCGGGTGAAATCCGTCGACGGGGCGACGCCGGTGGCCAGGGACAGGTCGGTACCATGACCAGCTACACTCCCCGGGACGTCTCACGCTCGAACACTCACAACAGGTTTAAGTGGTGGATTAGCCAAACCCTTCTATCAGCCTCGCGGGCACCGGTTGGCTGACGGGCACCACGCGACTCGGGTGAGCAGACAATGGGTAATAAAAAGTCAGAGGACGACACGATGCGAGCGGCAGAGCCAATCGTACATCGATGGGATGGGGGGACCTCACCGAGTATCGCCATCGTCGAGGCAGTTTCGGCGGCGACCGACACGGCGACAACGGACCTCCCACCGCTGTTCGAGGCGGTGGACGTCGATGCGCTGGACACACTCGTCAAGAGCAGGGGGAAGGCCGGCGCTGAGAGGCTGACAGTGAGCTTCACGTACGCGGGCGTCGCCGTGACGGTCTACAGCGACGGCGACATCAAACTAGACGGGGCGACATCGAACTAGACGGAATCTGAGCGCGTGGGCGGGCGTCAGCCGTCGAGTTCCGCGCGGAGTTTCTCGTTGACCGTGCCGGGGTCCGCAGAGCCCTGCGTCTTCTGCATCACCTGCCCGACGAGGAAGTTGATGGCACCGCCTTCGCCGGCGTGGTAGTCCTCCACCGCCTCGGGGTTCTCCTCGATGGCCTCGTGGACCGCGTCCATGACCGCGTCGTCGTCGGTCTTGCCGAGCCCCTCGCGCTCGACGATGGTGTCGGGGTCGTCGCCGGCGTCGAGCATCTCGCGGAGCACGACCTCCTCGGCGTTCTTCGTCGTGATCTCGTCCGTCGCGACGAGTTCGACCAGTCGCGTGAACTCGTCGAGACGCCCTGAGACGTCCGTGATCTCCATGTCGCGGTAGTTGAGTTCGCCGAGCAGGTTGTCCGCGACCCACGTCGCCGCGAGGTCGGCGTCGAACTGGTCGGCGACGTCCTCGAAGAAGTCCGCGACCTGCTTCGTCGAGGTGAGTTTGGAGGCGGCCTCGCTGGACAGCCCGTACTCGTCGCGGAACCGCTCGCGCCGCGCGTCGGGCAGCTCCGGAATGGCGAGTTTGTCCTTCCAGTCGGAGACCCGAAGCGGCGGGAGGTCGGCCTCGCGGAAGTACCGGTAGTCCTTCTCCTCCTCCTTCGAGCGCATCGAGACGGTGATGCCGCGGGATTCGTCCCAGTGGCGGGTCTCCTGTTCGACTTCGCGACCCCGACGGACGGCGTTCTTCTGCCGCGTCTCCTCGTACGCCAGCGCCTTTTCGGCCCCTTTGTGCGAGGAGATGTTCTTGACCTCGGTGCGGTTCGCCGACTCCAGAACCTCGACCGGGATGGAGCCGTCGTCCGCGACCTCGTCGGCGGGGACGATAGAGAGGTTCGCGTCCACCCGGAGCGAGCCGTCGCGCGTCGAGTCGAACACGCCGAGGTACTCGAGGACCTCCTCGAGTTTGGCGAGGAACGACCGGACCTCGTTCGCCCCCCGGAAGTCGGGGGCGGTGACGATCTCCATCAGCGGCGTCCCCGCGCGGTTGTAGTTGACGAGCGTGTAGTCGGCGGTGTCGATGCTCCCCCCCTTGTGCTGGAGGCTCCCGGGGTCCTCTTCGAGGTGGGCGCGCTCGATGTTGACGGTACGCGTCTCGCCGGCGACCTTGAACTCCAGCGTCCCGTCCTGACAGACCGGCGCGTCGTACTGCGTAATCTGGAAATTTTTGGGGAGGTCGGGGTAGTAGTAGTTCTTCCGGTGGAATCGGGTCTCGTCCGGGATCGACGCCCCGATGGCCTTCCCGATCTTCACGGCGGCCTCGACCGCGCCCTCGTTGAGCACGGGGAGCGCGCCCGGCAGCCCGAGACACGTCGGGCAGGTCCGGGTGTTGGGCTCCTCGTCCTCGGCAGCGTCGGTCGAACAGCCACAGAAGATCTTCGTCTCGGTCTCGAGTTGGACGTGGACCTCGAGGCCGATGACGGCGGCCAGCTCGCGGCTCTCCGCGGTCTGTGCGGTCATTGGTGTACGATTCGGACGCGCCCGCTTTAGCCTAACGGAGCGTGCCCTCGCCAGCGGGCGACAGCGGGAAGTGCATCCATCGTCGGACTGCCACGTATGCGCGATCCCCTCCGCCGATTTGCCGTCGAACTGTACCGCATCTAGCTCGGTGGTGTCGGAAGGGGGCTCCGAGCTGGCTACGCTCGGGTCGTCGGCTGAGACAGAGCGCCGACCGGTGAGTTCCGCCTGTCGGGCGTGCTCGAGGTCTCGGTAGCCCGGGCTTTCGGGTGGTTCTCCTGTTCGTCGACGCGACTTCTCGGCTTCTCCAGAGGAAACAGGGGCGAATCGGGAGGCGGGGACGTATCAGGAACTATGTCATTGTCTGACGCAACTTTAAGGGCGTAGAGGCTGGGGTACGCTGTATGGCCGGTAACAGGGTTGAGGAACTCGAGGCGAAGGTTCGGGAGCTCGAGGCCACGGTGAACGGATTGACCGACGAGCTCGTCGAGACCAAGGAACGAATGCGACTCGTCGAGGACCACATCGGGACCGACGAGCTGGACGGCATCATCGAGGGACGCGCCTCCCGCGCGAAGGCCCGCGAAACCGCCTCTGAACAGCAACAGCGGCAGGCGAACCAACAGGCACAGGAACCCGGAACCCAGGAGGCAGTCGACGAGGCCGTGAAGGGCGCGGACCCCGAGGCGGCCGATGAAGGTAAGCCGGAGGAGGCGGAAGGGGACGACGAGAGCGCCGACCAGAGCGACGACATCATCGTCGCCTGAGTCGGGGCCACCACGAGCGCCCCCATGCACATCAAAGAGCTCGTTCTGGACGACTTCAAGAGCTTCGGCCGTAAGACGCGTATCCCCTTCTACGAGGATTTCACGACCATCAGCGGCCCGAACGGCTCCGGGAAGTCGAACATCATCGACTCCGTACTGTTCGCGCTCGGCCTCGCCCGCACGTCGGGCATCCGAGCGGAGAAACTCACCGACCTCATCTTCGACCCCGGACACGACGACCGCGACGGCTTCGGCGGCGAACGCTCCGCCAGCGTCGAGGTCATCCTCGCCAACGACGACGGCACGCTCACCCGCGAGCAGGTCGTCTCCGCGGCGGGCAGCGAAGACGTCGGCGACGTCGACGAGATCTCGATTCGTCGCCGCGTCAAACAGACCGACGAGGACACCTACTACTCGTACTACTACCTCAACGGTCGCTCCGTGAACCTCGGGGACATCCGCGACCTGCTCTCGCAGGCCGGCGTCACGCCCGAAGGCTACAACGTCGTCATGCAGGGCGACGTGACCGAGATCATCACGATGACGCCGTACAACCGGCGACAGATCATCGACGAGATCGCGGGCGTCGCGGAGTTCGACGCGAAGAAGAACGACGCGTTCGACGAGCTCGAAACCGTGCAGGAGCGCGTCGACGAGGCCGACCTCCGCATCGAAGAGAAGGAGGACCGCCTGGAACAGCTCTCCGACGAGCGGGAGACCGCCCTCCAGTACAAGGAGCTCAAAGAGCAGAAGGAGGAGTACGAGGGCTACCTGAAGGCCGCCGAACTCGAGGACAAACGCGCCGAGCAGGAAGACGCCAAGGCGTCCATCGAGCGGAAGGAAGACCGACTCGGCGACCTCCAGCGC
Source organism: Halorarius litoreus (assembly GCF_024362405.1). Lineage (GTDB taxonomy): Archaea > Halobacteriota > Halobacteria > Halobacteriales > Haloarculaceae > Halorarius > Halorarius litoreus. The sequence continues at coordinate 135,410 of NZ_CP101454.1, forward strand.
GAACTCGACGAGCGCCAGGGCAAAGTCACCCGTCTCGAGGAGGACCTCGCCGATCTCAACCGCGAGATCGAGACGAAGGGCGAGGACGAACAGCTCGCCATCAAGCGTGAGATCGAGGAGATCAAAGGCGAAATCGGGCGCTTCGAGGACAAGATCGAGGCACAGCAGGAACGCATCGAGGAGGCCGAGAACAAGCGGTCGCAGTCGTTCGTCCAGGTCGACCGCAAGCAGGAGACCGTCGACGAGCTCGAGTCAGACATCCGGGAGCGGAAGGTCCGGAAGTCGTCGCTGAAGGCGGACAAACAGGAGAAGCTCGCCGGCCTGGAGGAGGTCGAGGACGAAATCGCGAGCCTCGACACCGAGTACGAGGACCTCAGAAGCGAGATCGACGAGAAGCGCGAGCGGCTCGACGACCTCCGGGACGAGAAGAACGAGCTCCAGCGCGAGCAGGACCGCCTGCTCGACGAGGCGCGGCGGCGCTCCACCGAACAACGGGAGAAACAGGAGCAGATCGAGACCGCCGAGTCACAGCTCCCCGAAATCGAAGCCGAGATCTCGGACCTCGAATCGGAGCTCGACAAGGCGAAACAGAACCTCGACACCATCTCGGAGGTCGTCGACGACCTCAAAGCCGAGAAGGCGAGCCTGCAGGACGACCTCTCGGAGCTCGAAGACGACATCGCCGCCAAACAGCAGGAGTACGCACAGCTCGAAGCCCGCGCGGGCGAGTCGGGTGACTCCTCGTTCGGGCGCGCGGTGACGACGGTCCTCAACGGCGGTCTGGATGGCGTTCACGGCGCGGTCGCCCAGCTCGGCTCGGTCAGTCCCGAGTACGCCGAGGCCTGTGAGACCGCCGCCGGTGGTCGGATGGCGAACGTCGTCGTCGACGACGACTCCGTCGGCCAGCGCTGTATCGAGTACCTCAAACAGCGCAACGCCGGCCGCGCCACGTTCCTGCCCATCACGAAGATGCGGTCGCGGTCGCTCGGGAGCGCGCCGTCGATGCCGGGCGTCGTCGACTTCGCGTACAACCTCGTCGACTTCGACCCGCAGTACTCGGAGGTGTTCTCCTACGTACTCGGCGACACGCTCGTCGTCGAGGACATGGAGACCGCCCGCGACCTGATGGGCGAGTTCCGGCTCGTCACGCTCGGCGGCGACCTCGTCGAGAAGTCGGGTGCGATGACCGGCGGCTCCACGTCTGGCTCCCGCTACTCCTTCGAGAAGGGTGGCGAGGGGCAGCTCCAGCGCGTCGCCGAGCAGATTCAGTCGCTCGAAGACGAGCGCGCCTCGATAAAATCTGACATCCGCGACGTCGACGAGCGGCTCGACGACGCGCGCGACCGGAAGTCCGACGCCGCGGACAAGGTCCGCGACATCGAGGCGGCCATCGACCGCAAGCGGACCGAGGTCGAGAACATCGAGAGCGAGGTCGCCTCCCTGCAGTCGGACCTCGACGACATCGAGGCCGAGCGCGAGGAGACGCAAGCCGAGATGGAGGAGACGGAAGCGGCCATCAGCGAGAAGGAGGGCGAAATCGCCGAGCTCGAAGGCGAGGTCGACGAGCTCCAGCAGGAGCTCCAGGACTCGGAGGTGAGGGAGCTGAACGACCGCGCGGAGGCCATCCGCGAGGACATCGCCGAACTCGACTCGCGGATGGAAGAACTCGACAGCGACCTCAACGAACTGCAGCTCGAAAAGCAGTACGCGGAGGACGCCATCGAAGAGCTCCACGACGCCATCGAGGCGGCACAGAACAAGAAGGCCGACGCGGAGGAGACGGTCGCCGACCTCGAGTCGAAGATCGAGGAGAAGGAGGCCGTCTTGGAGGAGAAACACGAGGAGGTCGCCGACCTCGAAGAGGAGCTGGCAGACCTCAAGTCCGAGCGTGAGGACCTCCGGGAGGACGTCAGGGAAGCCAAAGAGGCCCGCGACGAGCAGAAGACCAAGGTCCAGACCATCCAGAGCGACCTCGAGGACCTGCGCGAGCAGGTTCGTCGCCTCGAGTGGGAGATCGACGAGCTCGAGTCACAGGTCGGGGAGTACGACGCCGACGACATCCCCGACCTCTCGAGCGTGAAGGGCCAGATCACGAAGCTCGAGAACCGGATGGAGGAGCTCGAACCCGTCAACATGCTCGCTATCGACGAGTACGACCGGGTTGAAGACGAGCTCGAGGACCTCACCGAGAAGCGCGCGACCCTCCAGGAGGAGGCCGACGGCATCCGCGAACGCATCGAGCAGTTCGAGGCGCGCAAGAAGGAGACGTTCATGGAGGCGTACGAGGGCATCAACGAGCACTTCCAGGACATCTTCGCGCGCCTGTCGAACGGCTCGGGCGACCTCGTGCTCGAAGACCCCGAGGACCCGTTCGAGGGCGGGATGACGATGAAGGCCCAGCCCCGCGACAAGCCGGTCCAGCGGCTCGACGCCATGAGCGGCGGCGAGAAGTCGCTGACCGCGCTCGCCTTCGTGTTCGCCATCCAGCGGTACAACCCCGCGCCGTTCTACGCGCTCGACGAGGTCGACGCGTTCCTCGACGCCGCGAACGCCGAGATGGTCGGCGAGATGGTCGACGACCTCGCGGGCGACGCGCAGTTCATCGTCGTCTCGCACCGCTCTGCGCTCCTGGAACGGTCGGAGCGCGCCATCGGCGTGACGATGCAGGACGACAACGTGTCGGCGGTGACAGGGATCGACCTGAGCCAAGTTGGGGTGGTCGCGGATGACTGACGACGCCTCGGAGGCGGGCGGCATCCCCCTCAATATCGCCGGGCACGACGAGGAGAAGCAGCGCCGGCAGGCGGAGGACGAGGCCGAGGCAGACGACGACAGCGTCCTCTCGGAGTTCGACGTCGCGGAGACGAGCGACGACGAGGTCGAGCCGGTCGAACTGCTGGTCCAGCTCGCGAAGGACGGCGAAATCGAGCCGTGGGACATCGACATCGTCGTGGTGACGGACAAGTTCCTCGACCGGCTCGACGAGGCCGACCTCCGCGCGGGCGGGCGAGCGCTGTTCTACGCCTCGGTCCTGTTGCGGATGAAGTCCGACGCGATGCTGGCGGACGACGAACCCGAAGAGGAGCCGTGGGACGCCGCGCCGATGGACGAGCCGTTCGACGACCACGACCCCTTCGTCGCGCTGGAGAAGGAGATCGACCGTCGACTCGACCGGAAGCACGCCCGCGGCACCCCCCAGACGCTCGATGAACTCGTCCACGAACTGCGTGACCGCGAGCGCGAGACGATGTGGAAGGAGTCGCGGACGTACGACACCTCCGGCTCGCCGCACGGCTACGCGCGCGGCACCCAGACGCTCGACTATCATTCGGGGGACGACTTCCGGATGGACGACGAGCCGCGGGAGGCCGACGCGCTCGGGACGGCCCACGACGAGCACATGGAGGACATCATCAACGACGTCTACCTCGCCCTCCAGCAGCAGTACGACAAGGGCCGCGACGAGGTGCTCTACGAGGAGATCTCGGCTGCGGGCGGCGGCCGCGTCGACACGTTCCTCGGCCTGCTGTTCCTCGCACACCGGGGACAGGTTCGCCTCCAGCAGGACGAGCTGTTCGGCGACCTCTGGATTCAGGACCCTGCGGCCGTCTCGGAGTCCGCGGAGGCGCTCGCTGACGGCGGCGAAATCGACGCCGACGTCGACGAGTAGCGACCGTTTCGGCTTCGGAACGGTTCGACTGGCGGAGAGCTTATCGGAGTCATAACGAAACACGGCATTTCCCTACCGCCGGGTATGGCAACGCGAAGCCTCCCGTGGCGGCTCGCATCCCCGCCCACGAGCGGCGGGCTCCAACTGGCCATCACCGCCGTCGGGACGGTGCTGTTCGTCGCCGGCATCGTCGTCGCACTCGGCGTCCCGAACATCACCCCCGCCGTGGGCAACGAGACGGTCGACGGGACGGCCACTCCAGGAGGAACCCCGAGCTCGGCAACTGCAGAGGGAGTCGGCTCCCCCACACAACCGGGAGCGAGCGGGTCGACACCGGTCGACCCTGACGACCCGACATCGGAATTCGAGACGAGGACGCCGGCACCGGCGGCCCCCAGCACGCCGACGGAGCGGGACGAGCTACCGAAGGAGGAAGCAGACGACCTCGAGGAACTCACCGACGACCACGAGAAGCTCCGGAAGACGTACGTCGAGTTGCGCGAGGAGCACCGGACGCTCCAGCGGGAGCACGAGCGACTCGAACGGACCGACGCGTCCGGGAAGGAGTGGAAGGAACACCGCGAGCGGTTCGAGAAACACTACGAGGAGTACGAGAAGCATCTCGAGGAGTATCGCCATCACGTCCGCGACGTCGTCGACCACGTCGAGGAGTACGGCCCCCGTGACCGCTACGACCAGTTGCTCGACGACCACGACACGGAACTGGCGGCCCACCGCGACCGTCTGCAGGAGCACCTGAACCACGAGTCCAACCCCGGGAACGCCGACTACGAGGAGGACGACGATGACGACTAGCGCCCGCGTGTGTCGTCACTCGGCGCGTTCGACGGCGTCGAGGTCACGGCGGGCGAGCACGACCGCGACGTACTCGTTCTGGACCGCCCAGCAGCGCACGGCAATCGAGTAGGCGAGCGCGACCGTCCCGAGAACCGCAGCCCCCACCAGAAGCCCGTGAGTCACCGCCGTCGCGTACGTCTGCCACGCCAGCACGACGAGAACGAGTGTGGCGACGGCCGTCGCCAGCGGCTCGGCGGTCGGTCGCCGGAACACGTCGCCGAGACAGGTCAGCGTCGGTCGGTGCCGCTCGATGGCCTGCGCCAGCTCGTCGTCGGTCTCCGTAGCGGTTGCTGGTCGGTCGGCGACGCTGGTCCCCCGGTTCGTACCCACACCCATGCCACTAAGTGGCACTCAGAGAGAATAAATCTACGCCACGCGAGCGCTGTCGAGCGCTGGACACGAGTCTGACACCTGAGTTGGGGGGCCGTTCGTGTGTTCGTTAGTCGTCGAGGTAGTCGCCGACCAGCAGGTCCACCGTCTCGCGGACGTCGGCCGGGATGGCCTCCGCGGGCGTGTTGACCGCGCCCTCGACCGCGTGCCCACAGTCGCACTCGCGGGCGTCGGGCATCGCCTCGATGGCGTGCTGGACGGTCGCCTTGATGAACGCCTCGTTGGCCGCGGCGTTGTCGAGCACTTCCTGGAGGGTGACCTCCGCGTCGTCCTTCCAGACGTCGTAGTCGGTGATGCCGGTGACGGTGGCGTAACAGAGTTCGGCCTCGCGGGCGAGTTTCGCCTCCGGAATCGCGGTCATCCCGATGACGTCGAAGCCGGAGGCACGGAAGTGTTCGGACTCGGCTTTCGTCGAGTACTGCGGCCCCTCGATGCAGACGTAGGTGCCGTCCTCGACGACCTCGGCCTCGCTCGCCTCACGGGCGCTCTCGGCGAGGTGCGACTTCATGTGCGGGCAGTACGGCTCGGCGAAGGGCATGTGGACGACACAGCCCTCGTCGAAGAACGTGTACTCGCGCTTGCGGGTGCGGTCGAAGATCTGGTCCGGGACGACGAGCGTCCGTGGCGGGAGGTCCTCGCGGAGCGAGCCGACGGCGTTCGACGCGAGCACCCGCTCGACGCCCAGCTGTTTCAGCGCGTGGATGTTCGCACGGTACGGCGCGGTCGTCGGCGAGTGCTGGTGGTCACGGCCGTGGCGCGGGAGGAACGCCACCTCGGTGCCGTCTGGCATCGACCCGATGGTGACGGGGGCCGACGGCTCGCCGAACGGCGTCTCGACGTGTTCCTCGTGGGTGTCTTCGAGCGGGAGCGAGTCGTAGATACCGGAGCCACCGATGAACCCTATCATAGCCCGGCGGTTCGCGGGGGGCGCACAAAAGCGGCCCGGAGGAGCTTTGTGTCGGACCGACGAACGGTAGCGCGGATGACGGAACGGCTCTCTACGGGTGTCGATGTCGTCAACCGCCGGCTCGGTGGCGGCGTCCCGGCGGGGACGCTCCTGGCGATCTCGTCACCGCCGGACGCCGGCAGTGAGCAACTGCTGCACGCCTTCCTCAGCACCCACGGCGGCCGCTACCTCTCGCTGTTGCGACCCGCAGCCGAGGTCGACGGCGAACTCCCGCCGTTCGTCGACGTGCGCCACGTCCGCCCCGAGGGGTTCCTCGACGAGCCGGAGCGGCAGTTCGACGGCCTGCCCGAGCAGTCGGTCGTGGCGATCGACCCGGTGAACGAACTCGAGTCGGCGTCGACCGAGGCGTACGTGGCGCTACTCTCGGCGCTGAAGCGCCGACTGGCCGAGACAGGAAGCGTCGGCGTCCTCCACTGTCTCCGGACGTCGACCGAGCCGGAGAACCGCTGGCTGACGCTCGGCCGGGCCGACTGGGCGTGGCACGTCGAACTCACCCGGCTCCCGCTGTCGGTCGAGACCCGGCTGTACGTCACGAAAGCCCGGAACGGGCGGGCGCTGCTCGAACCGCTGAAGATCCAGTTCCTCGACGGCGTGCGGGTCGACACCAGCCGGGACATCTGACGTGCGCGCCGGCCACACCACGGGGGAGCCGCCGTACTGCCCCCACGGGCGAACCGCCTTTGGGGAACTGGACCTGACCCTGGCGTGAGGAGAAAGCACTTGTCGGCGCCCCGAGCGGGTCGGGTATGGTTCCCCTCCAGTCGCTCCCCGGTGCGGTCGTCGGGCTCGGCGCTCTCCTCCTGCTCGTGTTGGGTCCCGGGGTCGTCGCGTCGGTGCTGTGGACGCCGTTCCTGGCGTCCACGCGCCTCCGGTCGCTGTTCCGCCGGCTCCCGCCGGACGGCTCGCTCGCGGTGACGTACGCCGTCGTCACGGTCGGCGCCTCCCTCCCGTACGTGCTCGGTGCCGGTGTCGCGCTCGGGCTGGTCGACATCGGCGGCCCCGAGGGCGGCGCGCGCATGGCGAACGCCATCCTCACCGTCATCGTGCCCGTCTCGCTCGGCTACGTGCTCGGCGTGCCGCTGGTCGGCGCGGTCGGCCTCCCGCGTGCCGGCGTCGACTGGGACCCGACGGGCTACGGCGTCTCGACGTGGCTGCTGCTGTTCGTGGGCACCGTGTGGTACGTCGTGCTGTTCGCAGTGCCGCTGTTCGTCCTCGCGCTCATCGCCGCGTACCCGGGCTAGCCACGGGTCGGCTCATCGTCCAGAGCGCCCACGCGCGTCGGTTGAGACGCCGATATCGGGGCGACGCTGGGTACGCATCCCGCTCACGGCGACCGAGCGACAGAGGCCGGTGGAGCAGTCAGTCTGCGAGCCGCCACTGCTCGGAGCCGGCAGGCGCGACCACGTCCCGCCGCTCCATCTCGTTGAGCACCTCCCCCAGTCGCCCCGGCTGGGCGATCTCCATCTCGATGCGCTCGACGTCGTGGAACTCCGAGAGCGCGTGCCGGAGGTCCTCGCGGGTGAACGTCTCCAGGTCCGACCGCTCCATCACGCCCTCCGTCAGGTCGATCATGTCCTCGATGAAGTTCCAGGGGTAGACGATCCACGCCCACTCGTCGAGCTTCTCGCCGACGAAGTCGGGGTCGAACTCGCTGGTGCCGAGCAGTTGGAGCGTGGCAGTCCGCACCTCCCCCGCGTCGCGATCGGTGACGTACTCGTGCGCGCGCTTGATGCTCCCGCCCGTGTCGGCGATGTCGTCGATGATGAGCACGTCCTTTCCTTCCACCGATCCCTCCGGCATCGGGTAGCGGACGCTCGGCTCGCCCGTCTTCTGGGCGGTGCCGACGTAGTGTTCCATCTTCAGGCTCGTCAGGTCGTCGAGCCCCAGGAAGTCACAGATACAGCGGCCCGCGAACCAGCCACCGCGGGCGAGTGCGACGACGACCTCGGGCTCGAACTCAGCAGCCTTCACGTCGTTCGACACCTCGCGACAGAGGTCGTAGATGTAGTCCCAGTTCGTAATCGTACACTTGAACTCGTCCGGGAGGTCGCTCATTATCGAGAGAACGCGCGCGTGTACCCTTAAGCTCTCCTTCCTCCGGCGAGCGGTGAAGGTGCGCGCCGACGCGGTCTGGACCTGGTAGAGAGTTTTCACCCGGCGGCGCGTACCACGGACATGGACCTCGAGACGCTCGACCACGAGCCGTACATCGAACGCGCACTCGACCTCGCGCGCGAGGCGGCCGACCGCGGCGACGAGCCGTTCGGCTCCCTGCTCGTCCACGATGGGGAAGTGGTCGCGGAAGCCAGGAACGCCGTCGCGACCGAGGGCGACCTCCGCGAGCACCCGGAGTTGACGCTGGCGACGTGGGCAGCGCGTGAACGCTCGGCCGCAGAGCGTGGCGAGACGGTCATGTACACCTCGACCGAGCCGTGCGCGATGTGTTCGGGCGGCATCTACCACGCGGGGCTCGGGGCGGTGGTCTACTCGACGTCGGCCGAGCGCGTCGCGGAGTTCACCGGGCGGGACTTCGCCGTGCCGTCGCGCGACGTGTTCGCCTACGGCGACCGGGAGGTCAGGGTCGTGGGGCCGGTGCTCCCGGAGGCGGGCGCCGACGTCCACCGGGACTACTGGCCGTAGTCACGTAATCAGTCGACGTTGATGGCCGCCTGCTGTCCGTGGCCGGCGTCTGCAGCCCACAGAGTGACCGTGACCGTCGTGTCGTCACCGTCGGTCACGTCGAGGTGGCCGCCCACGTCCGTGACGATCCAGTTGGCCAGCCAGAGACCGACGCCGGTGCCGTGTCGAAGCGGCGTTTCGCGCCCCGTTCGAAGCACCTCACACTCCATCGCAGGGATGCCGGGGCCGTCGTCGGCGATACGAACCATCACCGCCTCGTCCGCCCGCTCGACGCTGAACCGGACCGTCGAGCCACCGTGTTCCAGCGCGTTCTCGCCGAGTTCGTACAGCGCGCGCTCGACGCGGGAGACCCCTATCGCGGTGTGGTCTCCGGGGACGTCGACCGTGACCGTCGCGTCGGGAAACGCCGCCCGGAGGTCACCGGCGACCGCCCGAACCATGCCGCCGATGTCGACGGGATGTGGGGTTTCGTCGCTGGTGACCGCAGACTCGAGTTCGCGGGCTTTCTCGCCGAGCGCGGCGAGGTCGTCTGCCGTCTCGGCGACCCGGGTCGCCCGTTCGGCGTCCCGGCCGTCGAGACGGTCGGCGAACAGCCGGGCGTGGCCCGCCACGACGGTCAGGTCGTTTCGGAGGTTGTGCCGGAGCACGCGGTTGAGGACGGCGAACGCCTGCTCGCGACGCTTTCGCCCGGTCACGTCACGCTGGACGCCGAGGAAGTGCGTCACCGTCCCGTCGTCGTCGTGGACGGGTGTCAGCCCCACCTCGTTCCAGAACGGCGTGCCGTCCGCACGGTAGTTCAGGAGTTCGACGGTCGCCGACTCGGTCTCCTCGATGGCGTGACGGAGCACCGCGACCTGGTCCGGGTCCGTGTCGGGACCCTGGAGGAACCGACAGTTCTTCCCCAGCACCGTCTCGCGGTCGTAGCCGGTGATGTCGAGGAACGCGTCGTTGACGTAGACGAGCGGGTTGTCGCCGTCGGCCGTGGCGATGGTGATGCCCGCCGGTGCCTCGTCGAGCGCACGGTCCTTGATCCGGAGTTCCAGTTCGCGCCGTTTCCGCTCGTCGATGTCGCGGACGACGGCGAGCACGCGCTCGTTCCCGTCGAGAGTGGCTGGCTGGAGGTGGACGTCGACCCAGCGGCGCGTGCCGTCGGGCAGTTCGACGTACCACTCGAACCGCTGGTCACCCGTCTCGTGAGCCGCCCGGATGTACCGCTCGGCGGTCGCCTGGTCGTAGCCGTCCTCGGTCACCGAGAACTCCTCGACGCCGACGCCTTGCAACGTCGAGACGTCGCGGCCGTAGAGCCGTTCGGCCGACGGGTTGGCATCGAGGATGTGTCCCGTCTCCGGGTCGTGAACGAGGATGGCGTCGCTCACGCGCTCGAACACCTCGCGGTAGCTCCGCTGGCTGGCCACCCGCTCGCGGTACTCGGCTTCCCGGCGGTGGTCGTACCACGCGACGACGCCCCCCGCCGTGAGCCCCGTCGACACCGTCGTGAGCGAGGTGAAGTGACCCTGTGCCCCACCGACGACCTCTGTGACGACACCGACCCAGACCAGTTCGACGACCGAGATGGCGAAGAACAGCCCGACCCAGCCGGTCGCACGCCACGACCGGTCGTCCGACTCGCCGGTTCGGACGTGAGCGGCGAGAGCGAGCAACGCGCCCCCGAAGACGAGCACCAGTGTTCCTTGGACGAGCGAGTCGAGATAGGGGTCGGCATCCAGCGCCGCCGCGACGATGGTCGACACCACGAGCAGCGCCCCGAGTGTCCCGAGCACCGACGACACGCTCGGACCACCCTTCATGTTTCCATGTAAGAGTACGTATACATCACATATAAATATAGTGCGAAAGCGCCATCCGGGAGTCGGTCGGAGACGCTCACGGACGTGTCGTGATGGCGGCCCGTCGACCGTGTCGGAGCGAGCCACCCGACCCGCAGGCTTTTGTCGCCGCCGCCGCTCCCGCGAGTATGGACCGCCGTCGCACGCTCCTCGTGGACGCGTTCACCAGTGAACCCCTCTCGGGAAACGCCGCCGGGGTCGTCCCCGAGGCGGACGGGCTCGCAGCCGACCAGATGCAGGCCATCGCGCGCGAGCTCAACGCCTCCGAGACCGCGTTCCTCTTCGAGAGCGACGAGGCCGACCGGCGGGTGCGCTACTTCACGCCGACGCAGGAGGTCGACCTCTGTGGGCACGCGACGATTGCGAGCCACCACGCGCTCGCCGAGGACGGCCTCGCCGACGGCACCCACACGCTGGAGACGAACGTCGGCACCCTCGACATCGAGCTCGCGGACGGGCTGGTGTGGATGACGCAGAACGCCCCCGAGATTCGGGAACTCGACGTCACGTACGCGACGGTCGCCGAGGCGCTGGGCGTCGACGAGACCGCGCTGACGGGACTCAAAGCCGACCTCCCGCTGGCGCGCGCGACGACCGGGCTGCCGTTCCTCGTCGCCCCGGTCGAGTACCTCTCCGACCTCTCGGAGATGGACCCCGACATGGCCGCCATCGAGGCGCTCACCGACGAGTACGACTGCGCCGGCATCTACACGTTCACGTTCGACACGCTCGAGCGCGCCTCGACGCTCCACGCCCGGATGTTCGCGCCGGGTGCGGGCGTCCCCGAGGACCCCGTGACGGGGACCGCCGCGGGCGCGTGTGGTGCGTACCTCGACCGCTTCGGGGCGTTCGACCCCACGCCACAGAAAATGCAGGTCGAGCAGGGCTTCTTCATCGACCGCGGGGGCTACGTCGTCGTCGAAGCGAGCGACGCGACGACCGAGGGGCTCGTGCGCGTCGGCGGTGAGGCCGTCGTCACGCTCGACGGCGACCTCGCGGTGCCCGCGAGCGACGACGACGACATTCTGGAGGCGTGAATCGCCGGCCAGCGCAGCACATTCGTCGCGTGTCACCGGCCTGCACGCCCGGCAATATTCCTCAGCAACGTTTCCTTCGGAACCTTCTTTATCGGGCTGACGGACGTTCCCGATAGATACCGATGCCTGTACTCTGGCTGGACGATATCGGGTCCGACGACCTGAACTCCGTGGGCGGTAAGGGGGCGTCGCTCGGGGAGATGACCGGGGCTGGACTCCCCGTGCCACCGGGATTCGTCGTGACCGCACAGACGTACCGTGAGTTCATCGAACGCACGGGCATCGACGAGGAGCTGTTCTCGGCCGTGGCCGTCGACGCCGAGGACTCGGCGTCGCTGGCGGAAGCCGAGGCCACCGCCAAAGAGCTCATCCTCGAGACGGAGATGCCCGAGGACGTCCGCGAGGACATCCTCGGCGCGTACGCCGACCTCGACGACGGCGAGGCGTTCGTCGCCGTCCGCTCCTCCGCGACCGCGGAGGACCTCCCGGACGCCTCCTTCGCGGGCCAGCAGGAGACGTTCCTCAACATCCAGGGCGACGAGCTCGTCGACCGCGTGAAGCGCTGCTGGGCGTCGCTGTTCACCCAGCGCGCCATCTACTACCGGCAGGAGCAGGGGTTCGCACACGACAAGGTCGACATCGCGGTCGTCGTCCAGAAGATGGTCGACGCCGAGAAGTCCGGGGTGATGTTCACCTCCCACCCCTCGACTGGCGAACCCAAGATCATCATCGAGGCCGCCTGGGGGCTCGGTGAGGCAGTCGTCTCGGGGTCGGTCTCCCCGGACAACTACGTCATCGACCGCGAGAGCGGTGAGGTGCTCGACGCCACCATCGCGGACAAGAAGATGATGATGGAGAAGGACGAGGCGACGGGCAAGACCGTCGAACGCGAGGTGCCCGAGGAGCAGCGCACCGCGCAGGTGCTCGACGAGGAGGAGATCGCCCAGCTCATCGATATCGGCGAGCGCGCGGAGGACCACTACGGCAACCCGCAGGACGTCGAGTGGGCGCTCGTCGGCGGCGAGGTGTACATGCTCCAGTCGCGCCCCATCACGACCATCTCGAAGGACGCGAGCGCCGCGACCGCCGACGGTGGCGGGCAGGGCGACGTCCTCCTGAGGGGGCTCGGTGCCTCGCCGGGCATCGTCTCGGGCGCGGTCCGTATCGTCCGCAAACTCGACCAGCTCGACAAAGTGGGAGAAGGAGACATCATCGTCACCGAGATGACGACCCCGGACATGGTCCCCGCGATGAAGCGCGCGGCGGGCATCATCACCGACGAGGGCGGGATGACCTCCCACGCGGCCATCGTCTCGCGTGAGCTCGGTGTCCCCGCGGTCGTCGGCTGTGGCTCCGCGACCGAGACGCTCGGCGACGGTCAACTGGTGACGCTCGACGGCGACAAGGGCACCATCACCGAGGGCTCCTCGGAGAAGCAGACCGAGTCCGAGGAGGAGCACGCCGACGTCCGCCCGCAGAACCCCGTGAAGCCGATGACCGCCACGGAGGTCAAGGTGAACGTCTCCATCCCGGAGGCCGCCGAGCGCGCCGCCGCGACGGGCGCCGACGGTGTCGGCCTCCTCCGCATGGAGCACATGATCCTCTCGACGGGCAAGACGCCCGAACGCTACATCGAGGACCACGGCGAGGACGCCTACGTCGACGAGATCGTCGAAGGGGTTCGGGGCGTTGCCGACGAGTTCTACCCCCGCCCGGTGCGTGTCCGGACGCTCGACGCCCCCACGGACGAATTCCGCCAGCTGAAGGGCGGCGACGACGAGCCGCACGAGCACAACCCGATGCTCGGCTACCGTGGGATTCGACGGAGCCTCGACCGACCGGACGTGTTCGCGCACGAACTGGAGGCGTTCCGCCGGCTGTTCGAGATGGGCTACGACAACGTCGAGGTGATGTTCCCGCTCGTCAACGACAGCGAGGACGTGATTCGCGCCCGGAACCTGATGGAGGAGGCCGGCATCGACCCCACGAAGCGGAGCTGGGGTGTGATGATCGAGACGCCCGCCTCGGCGCTGGGCGTCGAGGCGATGTGCGAAGCCGGCATCGACTTCGCCTCCTTCGGGACGAACGACCTCACGCAGTACACGCTCGCCGTCGACCGGAACAACGAGAACGTCGCCGACCGCTTCGACGAGCTCCATCCCGCCGTCCTGAAGCTCATCGGGGACGTCATCGGCACCTGCCGTGAACACGACGTCTCGACGAGCATCTGTGGACAGGCCGGCTCCAAGCCGGAGATGGTCCGCTTCCTCGTCAACGAGGGCGTGAGCTCCATCTCGGCGAACATCGACGCCGTGCGCGACGTCCAGCACGAGGTCAAGCGCGTCGAACAGAAGCTCCTGCTCGATTCGGTTCGGTAAGCAGGAGACCGATTTGCCTCGACTGTGTTTTGTATCGTTCTCGACGGGCCGGTAGCGGCTGGAGGTCACACTTTCGAAGCCCTCGCGGGCTCGCCCTCCGGGAGTCCACCAGGACCGCACCGCAGCCACATCCTCCCCAGCCGATTCCATCGCTCGGCTTCGCCTCGCTCTCTGCGTCATTGTTCCCTGGTGGACTGAAAGGGCGAGGGCTTTCGAGGTGTTGTCGTGCCCGTTCAGTGCCTCACTCCAGACACCACCCGTTCACTCGTTCCCTAGCTCCGATAGGACGAAAAGGAGGGGCGTCGTACCGACCCGCAGATGAGCGAACTCGACGAGGAGGCGGAATCCCGGCTGGGCGACATCGTGGCCCTCCAGCCGACGAAGAACAAGGAACTGCAGGAGCGGTGGGGGATGGAGTCGGGCAGCGAGGTCCACCAGTATCTCGAATCCGAACTCAAGCAGTACTACTACCGCGACGAGAACAGCCTCATCCGCGCCACCCAAGAAGCCGCCGAGCTGGTCGGCGTCGAGCCCGGCGTCGAGGGCGACGGGGAGGCCGGCGGGCCGCGCGTCATCCGCGTTCCGGAGCTTCAGAAGGGCATCGTCGAGGTCGTCGCTGGCCCCGACGAGGAGTCCGAGAGCGTCGTCTCGGTGCTGCACAAGCTCCGCGACGCCGGGTTCGACCCGGAGGTCGACGAGGTGCGCTCGGGGCTGCGGTCGCTCGCGAACAAGGGCGTCGTCACGACCGTGCGCCGCACGGTTCCCACGTACAAGCTCACGGTCGCCCGCGAGGATATCGAGGTCGAACTGCTCGAGCCGTCGGCCTGACTTAGGCTTCTGGTGGCGCCTCCGGTTCGGCCGCGTCCCGGTCGGCAGGGGCCGTGTCGACGGGCGCCTCGTCGTCGCTGTCGCTGCTCGCGGTCTGCACGACCGAGCGGCGGAACCCCCGGAGGAACGGCCGCGGGTCGTCGAGACTGAACACGTCGAAGTGGGGCTGACGGACGAGGGAGGTCGCTTGCGCCCACAGCGTCCCGTGGACCGACGGGCGGTCGGTGAGCGAGTCGTCGTCGAACAGCACGCTGTGGAGGTGCGCCACCTCGCCGGTGAGCAGGTGCGAGCCGACGCCGACCTCGTAGTGGTCGATGATGCGCTCGGGGTGGCCCTTGGCGAACGACCAGTAGTGCCACGGGTAGTCCGCGCCCGCGTGGATGTCCATGGGCAGGGACGCCCAGAACCGCGGGTTGATCTCGAGGAGCTTGAACTCACCCGTGTTCGCGTCCTGGATGAAGCCGACCGAGGCGAGGCCGTGCCACTCGATTTCCTTCAGGAGCGCCTTCCCGGCTTCCTCCAGCGCCGGGATGTCGACCGTCTCGTGGTAGATGCTCGGCCCGCGCGTGTACTTGATGCCGCGGACGAGCCGCTTCTGCGAGCTGGAGACGACCTCGCCGTGGTCGAACAGCCCCCGATAACAGTACTCGGTGCCCGGAACGAACTCCTGGACGATGGGGTCGTGGCGCATCGACGCCTGGATTGTCGCGACGTCCGGGGCGACCCCGGGGTCGAGATGTTCGGTCGTGCCGACGGAGACGACCCGGTTCTCCGGGACCTCGGGGACGTAGTCGCTCGTGACGATGCCGTAGCGCGGCTTGACGATGCGCTCGACGCTCCAGTCGTCGACCGCCGAGAGCAGTTTCGTCTCGGGAATCGGGACGTTCGCGCGCTCGGCCGCCTCGAACAGCAGCTTCCGGTCGTGGGCGTACCGGAGCGTCTCGAACGTCGGCCACGGCGTCGCGACGTGTGGCTCGAACTCCTCGCGGTGCTTCGCGAGGACGAGCACGTCGATCTCGCGTAACGGGATGATGGTCCGCACGTCGGGACGCTTCGCCAGTTCGAGCAGCGTCTCGCGGTAGCTGTCGAGATCGTCGGCCGGCGGCGGTGTCGTCACCACCTCGTCGCAGTACTTCGAGTAGCGCGCAGGAACGTCGGGGCGCTCGGTGACGAGGATCGTGTGGACCCCCCGGCTACCCAGTGACCGCAGACAGGCCACCGAACTCGCCGCCGAGATACCTGGAATCACGACGGCGTCCCGGGTCACCGCACCGTCCCCCTCCCGATTCGGGTACATGAGAGGAAAGAGGCCGCTACCGGGGCTAAGTAATACACCTGCTTCCCGTTCGGCCAAGAGTGCCTACGCCCCCGGACGTCGGCGGTAGCCAGTTGCTACCGCTCACCGCCGGCTGGCTCGCTGGTCGGCCAACAGCCGCTTGAGTGCCGCCCCCGGTCCCCCCTCGATGGGCCAGCCGTTCGTCCGCCACGCCGGTGGCTCGGGTGACCGCTCGCTGCAGGCGTGGCGACACTCCCCCGCGGTGACGTGCCGTCCCTTCGCCGCGCAGTACGGCAGCGGCAGGTCGGGGTCACGAAGCTCGAAGTGGCGGCAGTCGGGCCGCATGGTATCGACGAACGACCGCCAGCCCCGCTCGTAGGCGCGCTCGGCGATCTGAAGTCGCTTGTCGGCCTTCCAGGCGGGGTCGGCGTACTCGAAGCGCGCGGCCGACTGGTCGTGCTCGTTGCCCGAGGGACGCTCCAGAATCCGTGTCCCGGGCGCGTCCACCGCGAGCGAGGTGGCGTTCCACGCCACGTCGACCGAGTCGTCACCGACCGCGAGGATGCCCGCCTCCACAGGGAGACGCTCGTAGAGCGCTGGCTCCACGTCTGCGCCGGTCGCGCGAGTCGCGACCCACACCTCGTCGGCGAGCCCGAGCGCCACGTCGCGTTCGAGCTGGTCGCCGAGGACGCGGGCGGCGCTGGCGTCGAGGTCCGGCTTGTTCTCGATGGCGATGATTCGGCGGACCCACTCGGGGTAGCGATACTTCCGCCGGAGTTCGATGCGGCCGTTCGTCCCGTCCCGCGTCTCGACGAGCCCGCGGTCGGCAGCCTCGTGGACCGCCTCGCGGACGTAGCGCCACGGGTAGCCCGGATCCGGGAGCGCGTCGCGGTACCACGCCCACGACGCGGGGGCGTGCTGGACGACGTGGAGGAGGTCGGAGTCGAGTCGCTCCTCGCCGAACACCGCTCGGGCGTCGAGCCCGTCGGGGTCGCATTCCAGAACGATGGTGTCCCACCGTCGCCCACGGGTGCCGAGCTGACGGGCGACGAGAACGGCGGAGTCGCGCCGCTCACCGTCCGGGGGCCAGTACTGCTCGGCCCAGCGGCAGACCCGCAACTCGAAGAGGAACTCCGGTTCGTCCACGGCGAGGAGAGGGAAGCGGTCGGCTAAAGGCTACTCCTCGTCTTCGTCCTCGTCCTCGTCGTCCTCGTAGTAGTCGTCGAGGAACACGTCGGCCTCCCGGAGGATGTCGCGGGGACCGTCCTGTGTGATGGTGTTGATGGCCTGTTCGTAGTCGCGCCACTGCAGGTCGCGGTGTTCCTTCGAGAGTTCGGCGGACGCCTCGAACGATTTCGCGATGAACAGGTGGACCGTCTTGTGGATGGTGTTGCCGTTCGCCTCGAACACGTAGTCGTAGTCTTCACGGAACCCATCTAACAGGCGGAAGTCCTCGATACCGGCTTCCTCTGTCACCTCGCGGATGGCGGTCTGCTGTAGCTCTTCGTTGCCCTCGACCCCGCCCTTGGGGAACTCCCAATCGCCGGGCCGCGACTTCAGCAGCAGGTACTCACGCCGGCCACGGGTCTCTCGAAAGAGGATGGCTCCCGCACTCGTGGCCTCTATCATTAGCCGGTTTTACTTCACCACCGTTTATATGCGTGTCGAAGGGTCAGACCGGGGAGAAGTTTCAAGCGATGGAGGCCCGACGGTCCGCTATGGACGACGCGGGAATCTACGCGCGGGAATCTGGCTACCTCGACCGGTACATCCAGGTGGGCTACGCCTCGGGAAAAGTGCTCTCCGTCTCCTTCCCCGCCGAGCCGGACGAGGGCGCCGAAGCCGACCATCCGCTGCTCGACCGCATCGACGCGTACCTCGAAGGCGAGCAGGTCGACTTCTCCGAGGTCGAGGTGGCACTCACCATGCCGACCGACCAGCGGACGGTCCTGGAGAAGGTCCGGGAGATTCCCTACGGCGAGCAGGTCTCGGTCGAGAAGCTGGCGACGATGACGCCCGGCCTCAACGCCGAGGAGATGGACGACCTCCAGCTGGTGCGGACGGCCCTCGACGAGAACCCCACGCCGCTCGTGGTTCCGGACCATCGCGTCCGCGACGGCCCGAGTGCCGCACCGCCCGAAATCGAACAGCGGCTCCGGTCGCTCGAAGGGCTGTAGTTTTTATCCGAGAACGGGGCTACCGCCCCCGATGCACTGACCAGTCGCTCGCGCCCGGCCGAGGCGGGTGTGCAGTCGCCCGGCGCGAGAATGGACTGCGAAGACTGCCTGTCAGCCCTGCCACGCGAACTCGACGCCGAGTCCCTCGTACACGACGAACTCGAGTGCGTTCACGAGGTAGTGCGCGACGACGACGACCAGCAAGCTCCCCGTCAGCACGTAGCCCGCCGCGAGAACGAGCCCGAGCGAGCCAGTGACCACGACGCCAGCCGTCCCCTGTGCACCGTGGCCGAGCGCGAACAGCACCGAGGAGACGGCAGCGAGGAGCCACGGCGAGAGCGCGAACCCGGTCGCGAACGCCCCGACGAGCACCGCCCGGAACAGGAACTCCTCGAAGACGGCGACGAGCGGGAGGATGACCCCCAGCAGGAGGACCCAGCCGCTCGCCGAACTGGGGCTCATCAACGAGCGGAGGTCGGCACTCGGCGCGTAGCCGAACCGATGGGCGACCGCGCCCGCCCCCGTGTTCACCAGCGACAGCAGGACGCCGAAGCCGACGCCGAGCGCCAGCTCTCGCGTCGAGACGGAGATGCCGAGAGCCTCAGCAGGCACCTGTGTGACCAGCGCGCCGCCGACGAGGACGACGAGGAACAACCCGTGCGAGAACGCGACGTTCGCCAACAGCAACCCCGTGCTCATCGCCGCCGGCTGGTCGCGGGGTCGCGGCGCATCGGTGGTGTCGAGGTGGTCGGCGTCGTCCGGTAACGCGGAGAGCCACTCGACGTCGTCGCGGGTCGGGAGCCGGGCGTAGCCGGCGCTCACTCGTGCGAGCACCAACAAGAGAAGCGTGACCGCGGTCGCGATACCCGCGAACGCGGCCCAGTCAGTCACTACTGCGGACTGGGAGAGCCGGTGCCGCCGACGTCGCGCTGTTCGAGCGCCTTGCCCGTGATCGAGCGGAGGCGGTCGACCAGCGAGTCCTTCTCGGGCTCGCCGGCGAGCGCGACCTCGAGCACCTCGGAGATGTGCGAGACCGGGATGATCTCCACCTGCTCCTTGAACTCGTCTTCGATCATGACGTCCTGCTCGTTCGCCTTCGGGATGATGACCTTCTTGACGCCGGCCTTCGCGGCAGCCTCGATCTTGTGGGTCACCCCGCCGACGGGGAGCACGTCCCCGCGGACGGAGAGCGAGCCGGTCATCGCGACGTCCTGTTCGACCGGGATGTTCTCCAGCGCCGAGATGACGGCCGTCGCGACCGTCACGGACGCGGAGTCACCCTCGACACCCTCGTAGCTCTGGACGAACTGGATGTGGATGTCCTTCTGGGAGATGTCCTCGTCGGAGAACTTCTTGATGATGGCCGAGACGTTCTGGACGGCCTCCATCGCGATCTCCTGCAGTTTGCCCGTGGCGATGACCTCGCCGGGGCCCTGCGAGGGCGTGACCTCGGCCATGACCGGCATCACGATGCCGGAGTCCTCGCCCATGACGGCGAGACCGTTGACCCGGCCCACGACGTCGCCCTGGTTGACGGTGAGGTTGTAGTCCTTCCGGCGCTCGATGTAGTCGTCGGCGAGCTGCTGCTCGATGGACCGCGAGCGGCTCTTCGCCGTCAGCACGTCGGCGCGCGTGGTCACGTCCTTGTCCTCGGCGCGGGCGATGTCGCCAGCGACGCGGACGAGGCCGCCGAGGTTGCGGAACTCCAGGGTGAGGTGGCCCTTCCGGCCTGCGCGGCGACGGGCTTCGAGGATGACCTCCTCGATGGCGTCGGCGGTGAACGAGGGGAGCCTGCCGTCCTTCTCGACCTCCTGGGCGACGAACCGGGCGTACTTCCGGCGCATCTCCGGGGAGTCGTCGATGGTGTCGTCCATGTACACCTCGTAGCCGTACCCCTTGATGCGCGAGCGGAGCGCCGGGTGCATGTTCTCCATCGCGTCGAGGTTCCCCGCCGCGACCATCACGAAGTCACAGGGGACGGGCTCCGTCTGCACCATCGCGCCCGAGGAGCGCTCGGACTGGCCGGTGATGGAGAACTTGCCCTCCTGAATCGCGGTCATCAGCTTCTGCTGGGACCGGATGTCGAGCGTGTTGATCTCGTCGACGAACAGCACGCCCTTGTTCGCCTTGTGGATGGCACCGGCCTCGACGCGGTCGTGGCTCGGCGTCTCCATCCCACCCGACTGGAACGGGTCGTGGCGCACGTCGCCCAGCAGCGCACCGGCGTGGGCGCCCGTGGCGTCCTCGAACGGCGCGACCTGCTGGTCGGCGTTGTTCACCAGCAGGTTCGGAATCATCGCGTCGGAGCCGCGAGAGGAGTAGCGGAACGCGAGGTAGATGACACCCGCTGCGAGAATTCCCAGCAGGATCTGCTGGGCGATGAGCAGCGAGTAGCCGAACACCACCGCGATGATGATCCACATCAGGAACGAGCGCATCTGGTTGCGCTTGCGTGCCTCCTCCTTGTGGGCCTCGACGATCTGTTCGCCCTTCCCCGCAGGCACGGTCCGGATCTTCGGCTCGTTGCCGTCGTCCGGGTTGTGGTAGACGAGGATGTCCTGCAGTTCCTCCCGCGGGAGGAGCTGGGACATCGCCTTCGCGAGCATCGACTTCCCCGTCCCGGGAGAGCCGATCATCATGACGTGGCGCCGCTGTTTGGCGGCCTTCAGGATGATGTCTCGGGCGTGGTCCTGCCCAATGACCTGATCGACGAGCCGATCGGGGACATCGATCTCGTCGGAGGTCTCGATCTGGAGCCCTCCGAGTAGTCCCTCCTGCTCGGCCACGTCGACCTCGGCCCCCGAGTCGACGGTGACGTCGCTACCGAGGTCGTTGCCGTCTTCGACCTCGTCGATGGGCGTCACCGCGCCGTCCGGGTCGTTGCTGTTGTCCCGGCCGGAAGGGGTGCTGTCGTCCCGCTCAGCGGGAACGTCGTCCGTATCCATTTCGTCGCTCATAGAACCGTTGCTTGTACGCGTTACGAGGGGTCCTCAACTGATATACTTTCTCCCCGTTCCCACCCCAAAACCAGACCGAAACCACCAGAGGGGAGCCGGGTGGCAAATCGTTCCGGTAGTCGCGTTCGACCCGCCGTGCTTATAAGATAGGAGTCCGAGCGTTCGGCGTATGACGCGCGGTATCTACATCGGCCGCTTCCAGCCCTACCACGAGGGGCACCACGCGATGGTCGAGCGCATCGCGGGGGAGGTGGACGAGCTCGTCCTCGGCATCGGGAGCGCCGACCAGTCACACACCGCGCGCAACCCGTTCACAGCGGGTGAGCGAATCATGATGCTCACGAAGGCGACCGCCGACATGGACCTCATCACCTACGCCGTCCCCATCGAGGACCTGAACCGGAACGCGGTGTGGGTGAGCCACGTCCAGTCGATGAGCCCGCGGTTCGACGTCGCCTACTCGAACAACCCGCTCGTCGTCCGCCTGTTCACGGAGGCCGGCGTCGAAGTCCGACAGTCACCGATGTACCGCCGCGAGGAGTTCGAGGGCGCGGAGGTCCGCGAACGCATCGCCGACGACGGTGACTGGGAGTCGCTGCTTCCCGACGCCGTCGTCGACACCATCGAGGAGATCGACGGCGTCGCCCGTATCCAGCAGATCACCGACAGCGACACCAACGGCGAGGGCGACCCGAGCGACGGATGATTACGCTCTCGACCGACTTCGGCGACCCCTATCCCGCGGCGATGAAAGGCGTCATCGCCCGCCGGACCGACGCGCGCACGGTCGACGTGAGCCACGCCTTCCCGCGACAGGACGTTCGCGCCGCGGCGTTCTGGCTCCGGTTCGTCCTCCCGGAGTTCCCGTCCGCGGTACACTGCGTGGTCGTCGACCCCGGCGTCGGCACCGACCGGAAGGCGCTCGTCGTTCGCGCCGGTGACCACGCACTCGTGGGACCGGACAACGGCGTCCTCCTCCCGCCCGCACGGGCACTTGCCGACCCTGCGGACGACATCGAGGTGTTCGAGGTCGCGGTTTCGGACCCCTCGAGCCACACGTTCCACGGTCGAGACGTGTTCGCGCCCGTCGCCGCGGACGTCCACGAGGTCGGCGTCCCCGCGTGCGACCGCCTGCCCGCGCTCTCGTCCACCGACGAGTTCGAGACCGTCACCTTCCCCGAGCCCGTCCCCCGCGAGAACGGCGTCGACGGCGAGGTGCAGATCGTCGACGAGTTCGGCAACGCCATCACGAACGTTCCGGGCGACGCCATCGACGGTCGCTCTGCGGTCGCCGTGAACGGCCAGCAGGCACCCGTCGCGCCGTCGTACGCGCACGTCGACGCCGGCGACCGACTCGTCACCGTCGGGAGCCACGGCAACGTCGAGTTCGCGGTCAATCAGGGCCGGGGCGACGACGCCTTCGGACTCGAACCCGGCGACGCCGTCGAGTTGCGATGGCCGTAGCCCCGGTCGGGCCGCTGGAGGTGGCGAACGCGCTCGGCCTCGTCGCCTTCGCCGCTGCAGGGACGCTGAAGGGCGCGGACGCGGACCTCGACTTCTTCGGCGTGGTCGTCCTCGGTATCCTCACCTCGTTCGGTGGCGGCGCACTCCGTGACGTGCTCGTGGGACGGACGCCCACCTCGCTGCTCACGACCAACGATATCGCGTTCGCGTTCGTCGGCGTCGCGCTCGCGCTCCTGCTCTCGCCGCGCGTCTCGGGCCGCCTCCGCGACCACCCCCTGTTCCGCGGCGTCGACGCCGTCGGTCTGGCGACGTTCGCCGCGACGGGAGCGCTCGTCGGCGTCGCCGCCGGCGTCTCCGGCTTCGGAGTCGTCGTCCTCGCGACGCTGACAGGCGTCGGTGGCGGGTCGCTGTCGGACCTGCTGCTCACGCGCGTCCCGGTCGTCCTCCGCGAGGACTTCTACGCGACGCCCGCAGCGCTCGGTGGCGTCGTGTTCTACACCTCGCACGCGGTCGCGCCGCCGCCGATACCGACGACCGCGTGCGTCGTGGTCGTGCTCGCGACGCGGCTGCTCGCGCTCCGCTACGACTGGGGACTCCCGGGGCTGTGAACGGTGACGGGTGAGGAGGACACGGGAGTCACAGCCGTCGGGTCACCACCGCCTCGGCGAGCAGCGCGAGGTTGTAGCCGACGATGACCAGCACGCCGACCGCGCCGAACACGACGGGGTCGGCCACGCCCCAGTCACGCAGCCCCGTCAGCCCGTAGGCGACCGCGAGCGTCCCGAGCGTCCCGAGGACGTGGACCATCGACGCGACGCGGAGGTCGCTGTCGTCCGTGGCGCGTTCCTCGAACGGGCTCTCGAACGCCACGGCTGCGAGCAGCCCAAATCCGAGGACTGCGCCCGCGACGAACGCGAACACCTCGCCGGGTTCGGGGACGCCGTACGCCGCGATGAGCATGGCGCCGGCGCCCCACACCGAGAGCGTGTAGCCGTCGCGGCCGACTCGCGAGCGAGGTTGTCGGCGAGCCGCGCGCGAACGTCCATCAGTCACCGAGCATACCCTGAACGTCGCGCTCGATGGCGCCGACCTCCTCCGCGATGACGTCCCGCTCGAAGTAGAGCAGTTCGACGGCGAGCACCGCGACCCCGAGCAGCAGCACCGCGTAGAACGTCCCCTGCTGGGCACGGTAGAGGTGATAGAACATCAGCGGGAAGAACCCGAGCGCCCCGGCCGCACCCACGGCGGGTGCGACGGGCGAGACGGCGTCGGTGTCGCGCTGCTGGAACGCGAGCAGACACATCCCGCCGAACACGAGGATGAACGCGAGCGACGCGAAGGAGGTGATGGCCTCCAGCGAGCCGTACGCGGAGAACGCCGCGGTCACGCCGCCGATGCCGAGGAGCGTCCGGGTGGGAATGCCCTCGGCGCTGGCGTCGCCAACGTGGTCGGGCAGGAGGTCATTGCCGACGAGCCCCTTCGCGAAGTAGCCCGAGGAGAACAGCGTCGCGTTGATGGCCGACCCGGTGGAGAACAGCGCCGACCCGGAGATTATCAGGGCTGCGAGCCCTGACAGCCCGACGACGCCGAGCATCGCCCGTGCGGCGTCGATGAGCGCCGTGTGCGGGTGGCTCTCCAGCGCCCGCGGGGCGAGGTTGAACGTCGCCACCGCGACGAGGATGTAGATGGCGACCGCCACCGGAATCGAGAGGTACACCGCCTTCGGAATCGTCTCCAGCGGGTCGTCGATGCGCTCCTGGTCGTAGAAGAGGAGCTGCCAGCCCTGGAACGCGACGAACGACACCGCCGCGGCCATGATGGGGCTGAACGAGGTGAGCTTCGAGGTGCCGAACTCGACCGGCTGGCCCGACGCGAACAGCGCGTAGGCGAGCCCCCCGAGACCGAACGCGACGAGCACCACGATCTTCACCGCGACGAGGACGTTCTCGGTCGAGCCGGTCGCCCGCGCGCCGAGCAGGTTCAGCCCGACGAACCCGGCGATGGCGCCGACCGAGAGGAGCGGGCGGAGCGGGAGCCCCGCGAGCGTCTCCGGCACGGCGCTCAGCGCGATGGCGAACTCACCGAACGCGAAGGCGTACATCGCCATCGACCCGATGTAGCCGAACAGGAGCGTCCAGCCCACCATCCCCGCGAGCGTCGAATTGCCAGTAAAGCACTGGACGAACGTCACCGACCCGCCGGAAGCGTTCCCGCCCTCCCGGTCGGAGAGTTCGTTGAGCGCGTTGTACGAGTAGCCCGCGCAGACGGCGACGACGCCCGCGAGCGTGAACGCGAACCACGTCGCGGCCCCGGTTATCTGGGTGACGACGCCGAGCACGGCGTAGATGCCGCCGCCGATCATTCCGCCGAGCGCGATGGAGACGGCCTCAGTCAGTCCGAGGTTCTCGCCCATACGGGTGGGCTGTCGCTAGCTTCGGCAGTAAAAATGGGGGGCGCTCCCGGACGGTGCCGGACGTGCGCGAACAGCCGACCGCGTTCGACCGTGGCAGTCGCTCACTGCAACTGGCGCGCGAAAGAATCAGTGGGGAGCCGCCTCAGTTGGACGCGATGACGTCGTCGATGCGGACGATCATCGTCGCGGCCTCGGTGGCGGACTCGATGGCCTCGCGCTTGACCGCTGCGGGGTCGAGGATGCCGGCCTCGATGGGGTCGCCGACGCGGCCGGTCTGGCCCTCGCTGATGAGCCCGGCGATGCCCTCCTCCTCGTGGCGGTTGCGGAGGTCGACGAGCGCGTCGATGGGGTCCATCCCGGTGTTTTCAGCCAGGGTGCGCGGCAGGACGTCGACGGCGTCGGCGAACGCCTCGACGGCGAGCTGCTTGCGGCCCTCGATGGACGCCGCGCCGGCGCGGATGTGGTCGGCGATGGCGATCTCGGTCGCGCCCGCACCCGGGACGACGCCGCCCTTGTCGAGCGCCGCGGTGACGACGTCGATGGCGTCGTTGAGCGCGCGCTCGAGCTCGTCGGCGACGTGCTCGGTGCCGCCGCGGGCGAAGACGGTGACCGTCTCGGCGTTGGCGCCGCCCTCGACGAACGTGAGCTCGTCGTCGCGGCCGTACTTCTTGACGCGGACGGTCTCGGCGAAGCCGAGGTCGGAGGACTCGAGGTCCTTCACGGAGCCGACGGTTCGTGCGCCGGTCGCGCGGGCGATGCGCTTCGCCTCGTCGTCGGAGACGGACTCGAACGCGAGGATGCCGTGCTTGGCGAGGAACGAGGCGACACGGTCCTCGATGTCGCCGGTGACGAACGCGACGTCGACGCCAGCGTCCTTCAGAGCGTCGGCGTAGCCGCGGAGTTCGCCCTCCTCGGCGTCGAGTGCGGCGGTGAGCTGGTTGACGTCCGTGACGTTGTACTCGGCGTCGATGTTCGACTCACGGAGGTCGAGGTCGAGGTCGAGGACGGCGACGTCGGCGTCCTCGACGGACTTGGGCATGCTGTCGTGGACGGGCTCCTCCTCGCTGATGACGCCCTCGACCAGTTCGGTCGCGGAGGCGCCGGCGCCCGTCTGCGTGCGCACGGTGATGTTGTCGCGCTCGACCTTCTCGTCGGTCTGGACCTGCCGGACGGCCTGAACGACCGTCTTCGCGAGCGCGTCGGCCTCGATGTCACCGGTGCCCTTCCCGGTCATCGACGACTCGGCGACCTGCTCGAGCAGCTCGTCGTCGAGCT
The DNA here is from genome assembly GCF_024362405.1 of Halorarius litoreus. Taxonomy (GTDB): domain Archaea; phylum Halobacteriota; class Halobacteria; order Halobacteriales; family Haloarculaceae; genus Halorarius; species Halorarius litoreus. The sequence goes on from NZ_CP101454.1 coordinate 161,587, forward strand.
CGTCCGAGAGCGTGACGTTCTCGATGGCTTCGAGCGCGAGCTGCGAGGCCTCGTGGTAGCCCTCGACGATGGTCGTCGGGTGAACGTCGTCCTCCAGGAGGTCCTCGGCTTTCGCGAGGAGCTGGCCCGCGAGGACGGACGCCGTCGTCGTGCCGTCGCCGACCTCGTCCTCCTGCGTGGAGGCGACCTCGACGATCATCTGTGCGGCCGGGTGCTCGATGTCCATCTTCTCGAGGATGGTGGCGCCGTCGTTCGTGATGACGACGTCGCCGGAGTCGGAGACGAGCATCTTGTCCATGCCGCGTGGGCCGAGCGTCGTGCGTACGGCCTCCGCGACCGCCTTCCCGGCGCGAATGTTCGACGACTGCGCGTCCTGACCGTGTGTGCGCTGAGTGCCCTCCGCGAGAATGAACATCGGCTGGCCACCCATACGTCGCTGTTGTGCCATAATCAGTAAAAGGTCGTCAGCAGTTCTATATAAAAGCATCGGAATAGTATTCCGGAAACCCGGAGACTGCGGGCGTGTCACGCTCACGCACGCCGGTTGGCGAAGCGGGTCGGGGAAGGGGTCCAGAGCTGTAGCGCAGCGAACCCTTAAGCGATGGGTGGCCGTGGCAGGGAGTGATGCTGGAGTTGGGTCACGGCTTCCGAGTCGTCGACGTCCACACGCGGCTCGACCCCGTGGGTGGCAGCGAGCGTGGCCGCGACATCGAGCCGGAGCGACTCGAACGCGAACTCCACCAGGCCGGAATCGTGAAAGCCGTCGTCTCGCCGGGACCCCGCGACCGCGGCTACCTCGCGGCGAACAACGCCGTCGCCCGGCTCTCCGTCGAGCGCCCGTTCGTCGCGTTCGCCCGGCTCGACGGCCCCCGACACCCGACGAGCCGGCTGCGCTCGCTCGGCGCCAGTCGAGCGGAACACCACGTCTCGCCCGAGGACGTCGAGCAGTTCGCCTACGACGACCGCTTCGCGGGGTTCACCCTCGCCCCGGTGGTGGACGGCCTCCCGGAGCGAGCCGTCCTGGAGACGCTCGGTGAGGTGGGCCTCCCGGTCGTCGTCCACGGTGGCCGCGGCTTCCCACCCGAACGCGTCGCCGAGACACTCCTCGACCACCGGTTCCCGGTCGTGCTGGCGGGCTTCGGTGGCTATCCGCTCGACCGCGCGCAGATGACGCGCGCCATCGACCTCCTCGACGCATACGACGAACTGTATCTCGATACGGCCGCGGTGCGGTTCCGCGACCTGCTCGAACGCGCCATCAAGGAGCATCCCGACCGCGTACTGTTCGGGTCGGGCGCGCCGGACGTCCACCCGAACGTCGCGGTGATGGAACTCCTCACGTGCTCGGTGCCGGAAGACGAGATGAAGCGGGTGTTCGACGCGAACCCGTCGCGGGTGGTGTCGGCGCTCGCCCCTTAGCGGGTGTCGTGGACCGCGACCGCGCGGTCCGAGCGCGACGACCAGCCGGCCGGATTGCGTCGGGGGGAGCGGTCGGCCCACCGCGCCCGGAGGCCGCCGACCCAGCCCCGGAGACTCCCCGTGACCACGTCGCGACCGTTCCCGACCCACTGAGAGGGGCGGGCCTCGCCCGCGAACACGTCACGGAGCGACGCCCCCGCATCCGAGAACGCGTGGCGCGTGAGCCGGTACGCGACCGTGGGCCGGACGCCGTAGTTCTTCACCAGGCGATAGGCGAGCGACTCGTAGCGGAGCGACCAGTCGCGCTCGGAGCCACCGTCGGCGACGATGGAGGGTCGGAGCCCGGCTGACTCCCCTTCGCGCGAGACGCTCATGTCCGAGAGCCACAGCACCTCGTAGTCGAGCGCGGCGAGCCGGTGGGCGGCGTCGCGTGCGCCACCGACGACGAGGTGCTCGTCGAAGCCGTCGATGGCCTCCAGCGCCTCGATGGTGAACGCGGCGTTGCCACCGTTGAAGTAGTGGACGTTGCGGCCACCGATGGTCCGTTCTTCCGGCTCCTCGGTCGTCCAGCCCACGTCGAGCTGGCGGTGGACCGGGCCGGTGACGGCGTCGGCCTCGCGCAGCCCGGCTTCGAGCGCGGCGAGCCAACCCTCCTCGACGGCGAGTTCGTGTGAGAGGAACGCGACGGCGTCGCCGCGTGCGCGGTCGAGCCCCGCGTTGCGCGCGACGTTCACGTTCCGGTCGTCGAGTTCGACCAGGACGTCGACGTCCTCGCGCTCTCGACACATCCCGCTGGTGCCGTCCGCGGAGGGGCCGTTGGCGACGAGTATCTCGGCGGGTCCCTCGGCTGCGAGCGCGTCGAGACAGGCTGCGAGCCGCTCGCGGCTGTTGAGCGTTGGGACCACCACCGAGACATCCATACCCTCCGGTAGCAATCCCTACGGATAAAAACACTCGGATGCGCGCTGACAGGTCGCCCGACTACGCCACGCGGGCGTCCCAGTAGGAGACCGACGCGAGCGGGTGGCCGAGTGGCGTGCGCCCGACCGCGAGGTCCACGTCGCGGAACGCCGCGGCGACGCTGTCGGGAATCTGCCGGTAGAACCCGTACGGGAGGACGAAGTCGTGCGCCTCGTCTTCGAGCTGGAGGCCGGCGCCGTGCAGGAGTCGCAGCACCTCGGTCTCGGAGTAGAGCCGCGACCCCATCGGCAGCAGCCAGTTGTACACCGAGCGCAGCGAGTAGCGGTTGAACGTGTCGAAGAACACCTGCGACTTCGAGACGCGACACATCTCCGCGAGGAACGACGCGGGGGTATCTGCAAGATGGAAGAACCGCATCGCGAACACCGTGTCGAAGTGGTCGTCGGGGAACGGGAGGCGGGCCGCGTCGCCGCGCATGAACTCGAGGTGGTCATCCACGCCCAGCTCCTGGGCCTTCTCGCGGCCCTGCTGGAGCATCGCCGCCGAGATGTCGAGCCCGACGATGTCCGCACCCTCGGCTGCGAGCATCGCGGTGAACCGGCCGGTGCCGCAGGCGATCTCGAGGATGCGCTTGTCCTCGAGCGGCGAGAGCGCCTCGAGGACGGCCTCCTTCTCCCGCTCGTCGATGAGCTTGCCGCCCTGGGAGAACCGTTTGTCCTCGTACGCTTCGGCGACCTCGTCCGCCTGATACCACTCCGCTCCTTTCACACTACCGCCAACTGTACGGCCCCGGAATAAAACGGTACTGAAAGGAACCGCCGGTGAGTCCTCCGGGTCACGCGGTCGTGGCGACCTCGCCGTCCCACGCGAGTCGCCCCTCGACCGCGAGTTTCTCGACGTGCGCGTGGACCGTCGCCACGGCGAGCGCCCGCACCGCCGAGATATCCTTCTCGTAGGCAGCGTCCGTGATGTCGTCGAGCGTGCGCGCGCCGCCGCGGACGGCCGCGAGGATGCGGTCCTCTCGCTGGTAGCGGTGGTCGACGAGCCGCGCACAGGTCGCCCGCGGGTCGTCGATGACGGGGCCGTGGCCCGGGTACAGTACCGGAGGGTTCCGCGCCCACATCCGCCGGAGCGAGGCGAGGTACGCGCGCATGTCGCCCTCCGGAGCGCCGACGACGACGCTCCCCTCCGCGACCGCGAGGTCACCCGTCAGGAGGCCGTCGGCCGTCTCGAACGCGACGTGTTCGGGCGCGTGGCCGGGCGTATCCAGAACCGTCACGGGCTCGTCGGCCGGGATGGTCGTCCCCTCGACGAACGTGCGGTCGGCGTCGATACCCGTGGCGGTCGCAAAGTCGGCGTCTCTCCCGTATCGACACCAGACGGTGGCGTCGTGCTCACGAGCGTAGTGGGCGACCGCACCCACGTGGTCGGGGTGGTGGTGAGTGACGGCGACGTGTTCGACGGTTCGGCCGGCGAGCGTCTCGTCGACGGCGTCGCTCTCGGCCGGTGGGTCGACGAGGACGGCGGCGTCCGTCCCGAGGACGTAACAGTTGGTGGTGCCGTGTGGTGCCCGAGTCGGAACGGCGACGGGGACGCGCTCGATAGCCATGTCGGGAGCGTCGGCCCCGGGCGGGATTTAGTTAACGAGGAAGTAGACCTGCTTGCGGGCGTCGTGGAAGCTGTAGCGGGAGCCGACGAGGTCCTCCTCCTCGAGCCGGTTCAGCGCGTAGCGCACCGTCCGGTCGGGAAGCAGCGACTCGTCAGCGAGCTGGCCCTGCGAGAGCGGCGAGGCGTCCTCGAGGACTTTCGCGACGAGCTTCGCGCTCGGGGGGAGTTCGCGCAGACGGTCGCGGAACTCGGGGTCGGTCATCGGGTTTTCACTGGAGCGTTCGTCCGTGGTCGCGCTCATACATCCTCGGATGGCAAAGCCCCTGGTAAACCTTCGCTATATGTGTGTCAAAACAATACGAACACACCCATGAGTATAAGGCCCCCTTATACAAAACTGCCCGACATATGTTGCCGGAACCGATATGCTCCGAGTCTCACCGTTTTAGGGCGGGGAGTTTATAACGATTGTATGGCCGAAATCCCGGCGGAGTTCCACGACCTCTTCGACATGAAAACATTCGCGCACTTCTCGACCGTAATGCCCGACGGGACCCCGCAGACGACCCCGGTATGGATCGACCACGATTCGGCGGCGAACCGCGTGCTCGTGAACACAGCGCGCGGTCGGCAGAAAGAACAGAACGTCCGCGAGAACCCGAAGGTCGGCCTCAGCATGACAGCTCCCGACGACCCGTACCGGTTCCTGTCGGTCCGTGGAACCGTGGACGAGGTGACCGAAGACGGCGCCGTCGAACACATCGACACGCTCGCGGCCCGCTACATGGGCGTCGACGAGTACCCCAACCACGGCGACGAGGACGGCGCGCGCGTCCTCATCAAGATTCCCCCCGAACACGTCTCCCACTCCTGACCGGGACGCAAGGCTTGTACCCACGGACCCGTACTCCCTTTGCATGGAGAGTCTCGAAGCCGAACTCGACCGTGCCCGTGACCTCGCGGTCGACGAGCTGGCCGACGCCATCGAGTCCATCGGCTTCGAGTGCACCCGGTGTGGCGCCTGCTGTACGGGCCACGGCGCAGCCGACGATCGCGAACCCCACACGGCGACGGTGTTCCCCGACGAGGTGCGTGACCTGCAGATAGCTACGGCCAACGAGTGGCGAGACGTCGCCCGACCGATGCCCTATGGCCTCCACGAGGGGGAGTCCGGACCCGAGGGCGAGACGTTCGAGTGGGCGCTCCAGACCGACGCCTGTGGCGACTGTACGTTCTACACGGAGACGGACGGCACGGGCGCGTGTACGGTCCACGAGGACCGCCCGCTCATCTGCCGGACCTACCCCTTCTCGGTCGCGCTCGGCGGCACGAGTCAGCCGATGGGCGAGGCTGTCGACCGTGAGGGGCTCGTCCGCGCCCACGAGTGCGAGGGCCTCGGCCGCGATATTTCGCGTGACGACGCCGAGGAGCTCGCCGCCGCGCTGAAGGAGCGCGCCGTCCGCGAACTCGAGGAGGCGATCGCCGTCCGCGACAGCTATTCCGCCGTGGCACCCGAGCCGGGCGAGGTGGTCGTCCACGACTCCGAGGGCGCGAAACGGCCGGATGGGACCCAGTACCGGTAAGAACTTTACGAGTGGCGGGGCAACCGCCGTCGTGTCTATGGAGATCTCCGAGAAACTCCTGTGTCTGTTCAGTGCGGATATCGAGGCCGACGGTGACCGCTACGTCGTGGAAGTCCCCCGCCGCGAAATCGACACCGGTGCCATCGAACCCGGCGACACCTACCGCGTCGCACTCATCGCCGGTGGCGAGCGCGAGCCGACCGCCAGCGACGAGTCGACCGAGGATGCACCTGTCGACGAGCCACAGCCACCGGTCGAGCGCGGCGAGATTCGCTACGTCGAGATCGAGGACCTCGGGAAGCAGGGCGACGGCATCGCGCGCGTCGAGCGTGGCTACGTCATCATCATCCCCGGCGCCGAGGTCGGCGAGCGCGTCAAGATCGAGGTCACCGAAGTCAAGTCCAACTTCGCCGTCGGCGAGATCATCGAGTAACAGCGTCGCTCACCACGTTTTCCTGCACGCTCCGAGCGTCTGCTTCCGCTCTCGCGTCCCTCCCGGCTGGGCAGGCGAGCCGCGCGAGCGCCGACGCACTCACCCGGTGCGCCGAGGCGCCGGAAGCCGCGTTGCGTCGAAGGGCCGTGAGCCGTGTGGCCCACCCCTCACGCACGACATCGGGTATCTACGCCGACCCCTCCGGGCCGCTTGTTCGCCCTTTCGTTCGTGTACCAACCCGGCCGTCAGACCGCTCGTTGGCGGGCACCTCGTGTGGAGAAACCACCAGATAGCGACCGATTAACCTCGCGTACCAAACCGCCTATTGGTGGGGGGTACGTTCGGCATACCATGAGCGCGAGTACGGCCGCGTCGAACACCACCCTGACAGACAAACAGCAGCGCATCCTGAACTACCTCCGGGAGAAGGGTGCGACCAAGACCTACTTCAAGTCCCGACTCATCGGCGAGGCGCTGGACATGTCCGCGAAGGAGGTCGGCACCAACATGACCGCCATCTGTGAGGGGAGTTTCGACGTCGACGTCGAGAAGTGGGGCTACTCCTCGGGGACGACCTGGAAGGTCACGCTGTAGCGTCGTAAGAGACCAACTGGTCTGCGTCAGCGGCGAGCGACCGTGCGTCCTCGCCGAACGAGTCCGCGTACCGCACCACGAGCATCAGCAGTTTCTCCGGCTGTTCGATCCGATAGCCGTCGCCACGGGAGAGCAACCCCACCGACTCCAGTTCTGCGGCGTACTTGCTCACCGTGGGCTGTGAGACCCCCAGTTGCTCGGCGAGCGCCGACCCGGTCACCGACGGGTCGCGCAACAGCGCGACGAGCATCCCGCGGGGCGTGTCCCGCCGAAGGTAACCGAGCGCCCGCTTCTCGACGGCGGAGAACTGCCCTGCGGGGTAGTACCGGCGGTAGTCGCCATCCTTCTGTGACTCGACCGCTTCGGCGCGTTCGAGCCGCTTGAGGTGGTGCTGGGCCTCGCCCGTCCCCAGCTTGAGGTCGTCACGGAGCTTCGAGAAGTGTGCCCCTGGCGTGGTCGAGAGGTAGCCGACGATGGCGTCACGGGCGTCGCTGTCGCCCGAATCGTCACGCGAGAGCCGCGCGAGCGAGGTCGCTGCCCCCACCGCGGCGAACCGTTTGAGCGTCGCGCGCTTGCTCTCGTCGACGCCATCGCTCATTGCTTCTTCGTGGGAGATGCGCCGGTAAAACCGCTTCGCCTACTCGGTCTCCGGCTCGGCGTCGCCCGTTTCGAGCTCCTCGTCCATCTCGTCGATGACCTGGTTCGCGTTCTCGATGCCGGCGTCTTCGCCCTGTTTGATGGCCTGTGCCTCGGCCTCCATCTGTTCGACGTCCATCTCGGCCTCCTCGTCGATCTGCCCGAGGATCTCCTCGATGTCGTCGAGGCCGAGCATCTCGCGCGTCTCCTCGTCGAAGTCCATCGAGTCGAGGATGTCCTGGCTCTCCTTCACGTCGGAGCCAGTCATGTGCTTGCCGTAGCGGCCCACGAGCGAGGTGAGTTCCTGCGGCAGGATGAACGTCGTCGACTCGCTGGCACCGATCTCCGCGAGCGTCTCCATCCCCTTGTCGATGACCGCCCGCTCGCCCATCGACTCGGCGGACTTCGCACGGAGGACGGTCGAGATGGCGTCACCCTGCGCTTCGAGGATCTGACTCTGCTTTTCACCCTGCGCGCGGATGATGTTCGACTGCTTGTCACCCTGTGCGCTTTCGACGGCCGAACGACGCTCACCCTGTGCCTCCAGAATCATGGCACGGCGACGGCGCTCGGCGGCCGTCTGCTGCTCCATCGCCTGCTGGACGTCCTGGCTCGGGTTGACCTCGCGGACCTCGACCGACTCGACGCGGACCCCCCACTCGTCGGTGGGTTCGTCGAGCTCCTTCCGGATGCGCGCGTTGATCTCCTGGCGCTTGTTCAGCGTCTCGTCGAGTTCCATGTCGCCGAGTACCGCACGGAGCGTCGTCTGCGCCAGGTTCGACACCGCGCGCTTGTAGTCGTCGACCTCGAGGAACGCCTTCTTCGCGTCCATCACCTTGATGTAGACGACGGCGTCCGCGGTCACCGGCGAGTTGTCGCGGGTGATGGCCTCCTGCCGGGGCACGTCGAGCGTCTGCGTCCGCATGTCGAACGTGTAGGTGCGTGAGACGAACGGGAGGACGAAGTTGATACCAGGTTCGAGCAGGCGCTGGTACTCGCCGAACACCGTCAGCGCGCGTTTCTCGTACGCGTTGACTATCTCGACCGCCTTGTACACCGCCACGATGGCGATGAGGAGCACCACCAGCGCGATGACGGGGAGGACAATCGACCCGAGCTGCAGGGGGACGAACATAGCAGACCTTAGGCTAAGATGACAATAAGGGTTCCCCCGCAGTCGGCGCCTTCTCAGGCGGCTTCGGTCTCTTCGTCGTCACGTTGGAGCTGTCGCCGGCCGCGCTCGAGTTCGCGGTCGATGTCGTCGACGCCCGACAGCGACGCGACGGTCAGCACGTTCCCGCCGCCGGGGTCGATGACGATGACCTCCGTCCCCACCTCGATGTCCCCGTCCATGCTCCGGGCGCGGTAGTAGGGGTTGAAGCCACCGTTGTCGAGTTTCACCTCGCCACCGTCGCGGCTCACTCGCTCGGTGACGCGGCCGGTCTGCCCGCGCAGTGAGTCGGAGTCACTGGTCTGCCCGCCGGAGACGCGGTTCCGAACCCCGAGGTCGCGGTAGAACCGGAACGTCGCCGCCCCCGCGAGCAGGACGACGAGCGCGAGCACCAGCGGAGTGAAGGCGCCGAGTATCCCACCGAGGGCGAGTCCGACGGCCCCGGCGACGAGCAGGGCGACGCCGATGACGATGAAGTGTGCACCGGGTGCCAGCGCCTCGGCGACGACGAGCCCAGTCCCGGCTAACAGGAGGATAAGCGAGAGCGGAACGCCTAGGACCTCGACCATAGCCTGTCTAGGGTCGCCCCCGTCCTAAGGGTTCGGCCTCCAGCCGTCAGAGCAGAAACTGCGCCAGCACCGCGAGCGTCGCGACTGCACCGAGCAGCACGAACGCGGTGTGTTCGAGCGACGGCGAGCCCGGTTCGAGCGTCCGGTCCTCGGGTCCCGTCCACGACTCCCCCTCGGTGGCGACGTGGAGCGCGCCCTTCGGCGCGTCGTCGTCCGGTTTCGATGAGTCGGTCACACCCGAACTAGTCGCCGAGCGGGGATAAATCCTCCCCGCCGAAAGGGGTAAGCATCCTTACTGCCTCTCTGTGGCAGGATAATGACCAGATTGACACTGCGGCTGGCGGTCGGGCTGCTCGCAGCACTGGTGGTGCTGTCGGCGAGCCCAGCGCTCGGGGCGCAGTCGGAAGGGGTGGACGGGGCAGTCGACCTCGACGCGATGGTCGAGCTGTACAACGCGAACCTCGGCGACGCACCGGGCATCGCGAAGGGCGAACTCGCGGGCAAGACGGTCGAGCTCCGCGTGGGCAGCGGCTCGACCGTCGCCACGTCGAGTACGGGCACAGTCTACCACTTCACGACGAACGACGAGGGGGAGATCACAGACTACGGCGACGCTGCGGGGGATTCGCCGAACGTCCGCGTGCTGACGAGCGAGGCGGCGATGGACCGCATCCTCGCGAGCGAGGACCCGGCAGCCGCGTTCGATGCGGCCTACGAGAACGGCGACATCACGGTGAGCGGCGTGACGCTCACCGACTCCATCCGTATCGAACTGGTGAAGTTCGGCGTCTGGCTCGGAAAACTGTTCGGCGTGCTCTGAGTCGCTTCGAGTCGCTTACTGCACTTTCGTTCCGGGGACGGCGTCGTCGTACGTCGTGAGCAGGTCTGCGGCCTCACCGGCTGCGAGCAGCATCCCGTTCGACTCCACGCCGAACAGTTCGGCCTTCTCGAGGTTGGCGACGACGACGATGCGCTTGCCGACCAGGTCCTCGAGGTCGTGGAGCTGTTTGATGCCGGCGACGATCTGGCGCGTCTCGACGCCGATGTCGACCTCCAGTTTCGCGAGCTTGTCCGCGCCGTCGATTCCCTCCGCTGAGAGAATCTCGCCGACTCGGATGTCGAGGCTCTGGAAGTCGTCGAAGCTGATTCGGTCCTCGGTGAGTGGTTCGAGGTCGTCGGTCACGGCCGCCCCGTCGTCCTCGTCGGAGTCGTCACTTTCGCTTTCGTCCCCGGTCGCAGCGGCGACCCGCTCCTCGAGCTGGGCGTTCAGTTCGGCGACGCGGTCGTCCTCGATGCGCTCGAACAGCTCGTCGGGCTCACCGAACGTCGCGGGCGGGGCGTCGAGCGCCGCGTCGAGGCCGACCTCGTGGACGTTCGACGGCTCGCCGAGCTGCGTCCAGAGCGCCTCGGCCTTCCCGGGGAGGACAGGCTCCATGAGGACCGCACACGCCTTCGCGAGCTGGACGCAGTCGCGGATGACCTGCGCGGCGCGCTCGGGCTCGTCGTCCGTGAGCTTCCACGGCTCGTTGTGTTGGATGTACTCGTTGCCGAACTTCGCCAGCTCGATGGGGGCCTGCCCGAGCCCACGGACCGAGTAGTCGTTGACGGCGTCGTTGACGGCGTCGATAGCCGACTTGATCTCGGCGTCGACCTCCTCGCTCACGTCGGCGTCGGGCGTGCCGTCGTAGTTCCGTTCGGCGAACAGCAGCGACCGGTAGACGAAGTTGCCGAGCGTGCCGACGAGGTCGTTGTTCACGCGCTCCTGAAGGGCGTCCCACGAGAAGTTCACGTCCGCGGTGAACTCGCTGCCCGTGATGATCTGGTACCGGAAGAGGTCGGGGTCGAAGCCGGCGTCCAGATAGTCGTCGGCCCAGACCGCCCGGTTCCGGGAGGTGGAGAACGCTTCGCCCGCGAGGTTGACGAACCCGCAGGCCATGACGGCGCGCGGCTCGTTGAAGTCCGCTCCCCGTAGCATGGCGGGCCAGAACACGGTGTGGTGCTGGATGATGTCCTGCCCGATGATGTGGACGATCTCCCCGCCGTCCGGTTCGTCGGCGGTGCCGTGGTTCTTCCAGACGCGCTCCCAGTCGTACTCGTCGGCGCCGACGCGCTCCGAGTACTGTTTCGTGGAGGCCGCGTACTCGATGGGCGCGTCGACCCAGACGTACAGCACGAGGTCCTCGGCGCCCTCACCCGGATAGTCGATGCCCCAGTCCATATCTCGGGTGATACACCAGTCCTGGAGTTCGCCCTCGATCCACTCGCGGGGCTGGTTCCGGGCGTTCGCGGTGCCCTCCAGGCGGTCGATGAAGTCCTGGAGATACGCCTGGAAGTCCGAGACGCGGAAGAACTTGTGCGTCCGGTCGCGGTACTCCGCGGGGTTGCCGGTGATGGCGCTCACGGGGTCCTCGACCTCGCCGGGTTCGAGGTGGCGGCCGCAGCCCTCGTCACACTCGTCGCCGCGGGCGCGTTCGCCGCAGTACGGACACGTCCCCTCCACGTAGCGGTCGGGCAGCGGCGTGTCGGCCTCCGGGTCCCACGCCACCTTGATCTCCTTCTCGTAGATGTGGCCGCCCTCGTCGAGTTTCCGGACGATGTCCTGCGTGAGTTCGGTGTTCGTCTCGTCGTCGGTGTGGCCGTAGTTGTCGAACGCGACGTTGAACTTCGGGAAGGTGGCCTCGTACTGCTCGTGGTACGAGAGCGCGAACTCCTCGGGGGAGACGCCCTGCTTGTCGGCGTTGACCGCGATGGGCGTCCCGTGCATGTCGGAGCCGCAGACGAACGCCGTCTGCTGGCCGACTTTTTCGAGGGCGCGCGAGAGCGCGTCGCCGCTCACGTACGTCCGCAGGTGGCCGACGTGGAGGTCGCCGTTGGCGTACGGCAACCCACACGTCACCACCGCGGGCTCGTCGGTCGGAAAGTCGTCGTGGCTCATGGCTGTGCATCCTCGTGGCGGGGACTAAACCCCGCTGGTTTCTTCGTGGACATTCGTCTCTGGGGTAGCTGGTTTCGGACGATGCGGGGAGAACGCGCGTGGTTTCACGCCCGGGCAGGGCCGTATGAGGGCGACCCCGGGCGGTCCACCGGCGCAGCGACGGCTACGGACGCATCGAGAAACGAGGCCGTGCTGCGAGAGTCACAGCGCGAGGAACGAGACGCGAGCAGAAAAGCGCGACGGTGGTCAGTCCTTGACTTCGACGCCACCGAAGGCCACGAACCCGTCGACGACGAGGTCGACGCTTTCGTGGGTGCGCTCCTGGCGGAGCCGGCTGTCCTCCGCGGCCCCGAGGACGGGCAGGACGTCGAACCGGACGTTCCAGTCGCGGGGCGCGATGATCTCGACGGCACCGAACATCGCCACCGCGTTCACGCGGATGGGGGTCTCGGGGTCCACGGGTTTCACGTCACGCAGGTCGAGGGTGACGCCACCGAACGCCGCGACGGCGTCAGCACCGCGGAACGACGGGGACGTCGCGCGCTTCTCGTTGCCGCCGAACACGGCGTAGGCGTTCATGAAGCTCTCGTCAGAGACCGGGGCCCCGCGCCGGGTCTTGTAGGCGCCGGCGATGAGCGAGACGCCGAAGACGATGACGACGAGCGGCCAGAACGCGAACACCTGGTCCCAGGTGGCGTAGCCGAGGGTCACCGCCTGGGCCGCGCTCGCGCCGATGATGAGCAGGAGGGGCCCGAACACGTTGCGGAACCCACTGGTGACGAGCGCCCACGCGCCGATGATGACGAACAGCGACGGGGCGTACCGGAGGAGGCGGCCGGCGTCGTACACGCCGGTCGTGCTGGCGAGCAGGCCGACGCCGACGAGGAGGACGGCGAGGCCGACGAGCAGGCTGTTGGGGATACGTCTGTAGTCCATGGCGTAGATACGACGAGAGTGGGGATAAACCAGCAGTGAGAGTCCCTCGCAGTGGGATTCGGGCGCGGTTCAGAAGATGCTCGCACCGATGCCGAACAGGCCGAGGGTGACGAGCAGGCGGCCGACGCTCCCGGCGAACGTCGCCGCGGCGAACTTCAGGTAGTCCTCCTCGAGGACCGAGAACGCGTAGATGGAGAGCGTGTCGGGGAAGAAGGGAACCGAGAGCGCCATCGCGAGCCCGATGTAGCCGTAGTTGCGGGCGAGGTCGACCGTCTTCCGCTCGGAGTAGGCGACGATGTCGACGGGCGAGCGGCGCAGAAGTTTGATGACCGGGCCGGATTCCTTCACCCCGTGGCCGATAGCGAACGCGAAGACGGAGCCGGCGGCCTTCCCGAGCCCCGAGACGACGATGACGATGGTCAACTCGACGGCCCGCGGCAGCCCGAGGTGGAGGTTCGGGAACAGGACGACCTCGCTCGGGAGCGGGAGGATGAACGCGATGAGAAACGAGTAGATGGCGATGATGACGAGCCCCAGCGGGCCCGTCGCGGTGCGGACGAGTTCCTCGAGGACGTGGTAGTCCGGCCACGAGAACAGGGCGACCTCGAGCGGCGTCACTACCTGTGCGGAAGGGGGGCGCTCTGGTAAGGCTACCGGCTTCTACCGGAGCCGGTCGACGTCCGCGAGGAACCCGCGGAGCGTCTCGCGAGTGACGTGCGGCATCATCACGATACGGGCCTCTCCCGCCTCCGTGGGCGAGATACGCCAGCCCTCCTCGCGCAGCGCGGCGATAGTCTCGGGCGCGAGGTCCATCGCCACGATGGGGAGCGTCGGGTCCACGTGGTCGATGTCGCGGGTGTGGAGTTCCGCGGCGAGCCAGTCGGCGTTGGACTGACTCGTCTCGTACTGCTCGCGGTAGCCGTCGGGCCACAGTTCGTTCATGACCGCGGCGGCGCTCGCCACACCGGCCCCCGAGCGCGTTCCGGTGAGCGTCACCTGCGAGGTAGATTCGAGGTACGGCGTGTCGATGGAGAGCTCGTCGAGCAGTTCTGGGCCGCGCGCGAGCAGCCCACCGGCGGGAACGGCGGCCTGCCCCATCTTGTGCGGGTCGATGGTCATCGTGTCGATGTCCGCGTCCGAGAAGTCCCACTCGTGGTGAGTGAAGGGGAGGACGAACCCGCCCCACGCGGCGTCGACGTGCATCAGCGCGTCGACCTCCTTGGCCATCCGCGCCAAGCGAGGGATGGGGTCGACGCGACCGTACTCGGTCGTGCCGGCGATACCGACGACGAGCACGGTGTCCTCGTCGATGAGTTCGGCGACGCCATCGAGGTTCGCGGTGTAGTCGTCGAGCGGCGCGACACGCATCTCCACGCCGAGCACGTCGGCGGCCTTGTGGAACGAGAAGTGCGCGGACGCCGGCGCGACGAAGTTCGGGTTGCGGGTCGACTTGCGGTTCCGGCCGATGCGGACCGCCTGGATGTTGGCCTCGGTTCCCCCGGAGGAGATGTAGCCCGCGGCGTCCTCGAGCCCGGCGATCTCGCCGAGTTTGGCGACCGCCTGCCGTTCGAGCTTGGCGACGGTCTCGTACGTCCCCGGGTCGCCGGGATTGGTCGCGAGGAACCGCTCTGCGGCCTCCCTGGCGACGGGATGCGGCTTCGTACACATCGAGGAGAGGACGCGGGAGAAGTCCTGAGGGGTGGCCCGCTGCATCTACCCTCAGATTGGGGCTCTCGGGTTTATACGTTGCGCACTCTGAAACCGGGGCGTTATTAGCCAGACTGTGAGAGCGCCTCGTCGGCCCACTGGGGCTTCGTGACGCCAGGGTCGTCGAGCGAGCGGAGGACGTAGACGAGCTGGAACGACCCCTCGGTGTCGTCGATGGTGTACGTCCCCGACGTGACGAACTGGTAGACGCGCCCCTCCCCGTCGACGACGATGCGGGCCTCGTAGTCGCGCACGTCGGTCGCGTTCCGGGGGAGCGCGCCCGCCCGCGTCGGTGGGGTCGAGGACTCGAGCGTCACGAGCGTGGTCGTTCCCTCACGCTCCGTGACGTTCGTGACGGCCCACTCACCGCTCGAGAGGTAGCGGACGAAGACGTTCTGGCCGGTGAGCGACGCCGCGGCGGCGGCCTCACCCGTCCGGTACTGTACCTGGTCGCCGAACTGGACCTTCACGGCCTGCACCGACTCGTTGCCCCAGACGTCGAACCGGGAACCGGGGTTTACCGTCGTGTAGTTGTACTGCGTGCGGCCGGGGGCGACACGGGTCACCTGCTGGCGGCGGACCTGTCGCGGCTCGCCCTGCTGGACGACCGTCGCGTTCGACCGGAGCTCGTACCGGAAGCCGGTGTCGACCAGTCGGTCGGTGTGAGCCGCCACCAGCGCGGTCTCGTTCTCCAGTCGCTCGCTGTCGGCAGAGACGCCCGGCGGTGCGGTGTCGGCGGTGAGTCCACCCGCGTCGGTCGCGGTCCCCGGGCCCCCGAGGAACGAACACCCGGAGAGCGCGAGGAGGAGGGCGAGTCCCACGGCGGCGAACGTGCGTCGCATACTCGCGTTCCGGAGGCACGCCGCAAAAGCCCCCCGCTTGCGGCTCGCGACAGCCGCGACGGCCGGCGGGCGAACCTTATGTGCGCGGCCCGCGACTCCCCGCCATGAGTGACACGGTGCGGCTGGAGTTCGATGGCGACGTAGCGACCCTGACCGTCGACCGCCCCGACCGGCTGAACGCGCTGAACGAGCCCACGCTGGAGGCGATGGCGGACGCGCTCGAGGACGCGCGCGGCGACGCGCGGGCGCTCGTCGTCACCGGCGCGGGCGACAAGGCGTTCGTCGCCGGGGCGGATATCTCGCGGATGTCGGAGATGTCGGTCGAGGAGTCGCACGCCTACTGCGAGCAGGGCCACGCGGTGATGAACGCCGTCGAGTCGTTCCCCGCGCCGGTCATCGCGGCCGTCAACGGCTACGCCTTCGGTGGCGGGTGCGAGCTCGCGCTCGCGGCTGACCTCCGGGTCGCGAGCGAGCGTGCGGTCATCGGGCAGACCGAGATCGACCTCGGCATCGTCCCCGGCTGGGGTGGCACCCAGCGGCTCGTCCGCCTAGTGGGCGACGAGACCGCCCGCCGGATGGTGTTCTTCGGCGAGCGGGTCGACGCACAGGACGCGCTCGAACTCGGGCTCGTCGGCGAGGTGGTCGCGCACGACGACCTCGACGACCACGTCGCCGAGATGGCCGCCGACCTGGCCGCGAAACCGCAGTTCGCGCTCGCCGCCGCCAAAGAGGCCGTCAATCAGGCCCACGAGATGGGCCAGCGCGAGGGGCTCGACTTCGAGCGCCGGCTCTGGAGCGGGCTGTTCGGTACCCACGACCAGCGCGAGGGGATGACGGCGTTCCTCGAGGACCGCGAGGCGGCGTTCGAGTGAGTCGGCCCGTACCGGCGTCGAAGCCGCTGGCTACTGTGGGCCCGCGGGAGCGCGGGGACGCCGGTAGCGACCGTGTAACCAAACCCATCGGCAACCACGAGTGCTCCAGCGGTCGGCCACGTGAATGGGTCGCTCAGCCAGGGAGAGCATCCACCACTCGGTGGGGGGCCTGAAACACGGTCACGGAGGTTCAAATCCTCCCCCATTCGTGCGACAGTAGACGGGCGAGCGACCGGTGTCGCGGTCGCGCTTCGGAGCCGTACCGGCTAGTCCTGAGAAGACGCGCTAGTCCTGAGAAGACACCTCGGACTCCGGCGTGCGGCCTGTCCCGAGCGTCTCCCACACCTGAGAGTAGGTGAGGACGAGCGCGAGCGCCGCCATCGCGGCGGCGATGAGGAACGGCGCGGCGAAGCCGAAGCGGATAGCGTACCCAGAGACGAGCGGGCCGACCGCGACGCCGAAGCCGAACGCCGTCGTCAGCACCGAGAGCGTCGTCCCGGACTGTCCTTTGCCGGCGAGGTCGCCCGCGAGCGCGAGCCCGGGCGCGAACACCATCGCCACCGAGACACCCTGCAGGAGCCGGAACGCGAGCATGAGTGCCGACCCTGCGGAGATGCCGAAGAGCGTCTCGGGGAGCGCGGTCGCGAGCGCTGGCACGTACGCCTGCAGCGCGAGCGAGGGGACGAGTAGGGCGAACCCGCCCACCAGGAACGGCCGGCGACCGATGCGGTCGGAGGCCCGGCCGATGGGCACCTGAAAGACGACGTTGGCGATGATGACCGCGGCGAACTGCACGGAGAAGAGGAACGGCCCCTGGCCGAGTTGTGCGTTGATGACCTCCTGGATGGTGGCGAAGATGGCGATGCCGACCGCCATGAAGAACGTGCCGACGCCGACGACGAACACGGGGTCGAACAGCTGGTCGCTGCCCCGGATGCGGACCGAGAGGTCGTCGGCCGCCTCGGCGCGCTCGGTCTCGGGGTCGTCGACCAGCAGCACGACGAGCAGGAACGAGACGGCCGCCCCGAGGACGGCGATGGCGAACGCGGCGTCGAACCCCGAGATGCGCGTGCCGGCGAGCGGGCCGAACGCGCCCGTCAGGACGTAGGTGACGACCTCGTCGCCGGCGAACCCGCCCGTGATGAGCACGCCGGCGATGATGGGGCCGAAGCCGAAGCCGATGAGCCGGAACGTGTTGAACACGCCGAAGTTGCCGCCCCGCTGGGAGTCGTCGGTCGCGTACTCGTTGACGAGCGCGACGGTGACGGGGATGGTGAGCGCCGCGCCGATGCCCTGGAGCGCGCGGACGGCGAGCACCGACCAGTAGGAGGAGACGAACGGGTACGCCGCCGAGGCGACGCCGAACACGACGAGCCCGGCGAGGATGAACGCCTTCCGCTTGCCGGTGCGGTCGGAGAGTCGCCCCGTGAACGGCTGGAGCGAGCTGTTCAACAGGCCGAACAGCGAGAGGACGACCCCGATGAGCAGTTCGGTGGTGAAGCCGTCGACGCCGGCGAGCGAGATGCGGCCGCTGGCGATGTACAGCGGGAGGACGATGATGAGAAACGAGTTGCCGAGCGCGTCGGCCATCCGCGCCATCGCGAGCGCGACCACTCGGTTGTCCGTACCCAGAACCATCTACTCCAGCCGAAGGGGTCGGGCGTCAAGAAGGGCGTGGAACCGGCGGCTACCTGCCTCAGCCGGCCGGTGTGCCGAGTGGGTCGGTGACCGTCACGTTCTCGCCCGCGTCGACGACGCGCGCGACCGGCACTGCGAGGTCCGCGTACACCACCCGGCCGCTGCGGGCGACGCCGACCCGTTCGACGGTCGGGCCGTCTTCGCCCTCGTCGTCGGTCGCGTCCTCCAGTATCGTCCGCACGCGCTCAGGGTCCGCGAGGTCCGTGGGGTCGGCCGCGAGCGCCACGCGCAGCGTCTCGTCGGCGAGTGCGTAGCCGAACCCGAGGCCGTCCGCGTCGTCGAGCAGCGAGCGCGTCGCCGCGTCGTCGACCTGTGTCGCGAGGTCGCGGGTGAGCGCCGTCGACAGCCCCACCGCGAGCGTGCGGTCGCCGACGGTCGCGAACAGATCCGCCATCGCGCGGTCGTCGGTCACCCCTGTCTCGGCGCCGGTGTGCGTGTCGACCGCCGCCCGGACCGCAGCCAGTCCACGCACGTCGGGCGAGAGAACGAGCCCCGCAACGAGCGCCGCGTCGCTCGCGGCGAGGCCGAAGGTGAGGTCCGGCGGTGTCGGCTGCTCGTCGCCCTGGAACTGTCGGAGGTCGGCGAACAGCGAGGGCTCGTAGCTGTAGCGCTGGAACCCCTCGCGGGTCCCCTCGTCGACGACGAGGCTCGAGTCGTCGGCCCCGATCTCCGCACGTATCGCGGCAGTGTCGAACGTCCCCTTGGCAGCGAGTGTCAGTCCGGCGCTCCCGGCGTCGGGTGCGCCGTAGCCGAGGGCGGTCAGCCGGTCGACGTCGGCGAGCGAGACACTCCCGGCGAGTCGGTCCGCGCGGTCGAGTGCGTCGCGCGCCGAGTCGGGAAGCGTCTCGCGGTTCGCCCGGACGGCCGCCACGTCGAGTGAGGCGGCCACGTAGCGGTCGGGTGCGGTCGCAGTCACCGGCCGGTGGAGCCAGTCGGTGTACGCGGGCGGGCCACCGCCGCCGACCAGCCGGTCGAGACCGCCGACACAGCCGGCGGTCGTCGCCACACCGGCCGACGCGAGCCCCGCAAGGAACGTCCGTCGGGAGGGCATGCGTCGGGGTTTGCGGCGGGAAGGATATGCCTTCCGGCGATCTGCGCCCGGCCCATTACTGCCATACCTTTATACCAGGGAATCCTACACGGTTCCACATGAGTCGAACCGTGAAGCTCAGCCGACTGCCGACGTTCCTCGAGACCCTCGACTACCCGCTCTCACGCCGCCGTATCGCGGGCGAGGTCGACGACGTGACGCTGCTTATGGCCGACGGGGAAGCGCCCCTCGACACCGTCGTCGACCGGCTGTCGAGCAACCGGTTCGAGTCCAGCAGCGAACTCGAAGCCGAGCTGTACCAGTTCCTGCCCATCGAGGCAGTCGGCGAGCCCGGACAGGCCGAGGGCGACGCGTAGCCCGCCAGCGCCGCTGGCTGCGAGTCAGAGGCCAGCTGCTGTGAACCCCGTTGTTTACATACGTCGCCCACGGCTACGGGAGCGTACGAATGCAATTCTGCGACGAGTGCGGCTCGATGATGCACACCGAGGGCGGCACCTGGGTGTGCCGCTCGTGCGGGCACGAGCAGGCTCGCGACTCGCACGCCGAAGCGGAGATGTCGCTCAGGGAGGACCAGCAGGATGACGGAACCCCGAGCGTGGCCGAGGCGGACCACGAGTCGACCGAGACGGTACGGCAGGCCTGTCCAGAGCCGGGCTGTGACAGCGACCGGGCCAACTACAAGATGATGCCGAAGCCGGGCGGCTCCTACGAGGTTCGGTTGTTCACCTGCGTAGAGTGTGGCCGCAAGTGGCGCGAATCCTGAGGCTCCGAGACGACACCATCCGAGCTGAGGGCGACGGCAGCAAAGCGAGAGGCTTACACTCGCCGATACAGAACCACTACTCAGTCAGATGCAATTCTGCGACGAATGCGGCTCGATGATGCATACCGAGGGCGACAGCTGGGTCTGTCGGTCCTGTGGCCACGAGCAGCTGCGTGACTCGGCGAGCGAGGCGGCGATGACGACGACAGAGGGCCAGAGCGACGACGGCCCGGTCGACATGTCGGAGGTCGACGACTCCGAGATCGGCCCGACGACGAGGATGCAGTGTATCAACGAGGACTGCGACGGCGAGCGCGCCCGCTACGAGATGAAGCAGATCCGCGCGGCCGACGAGTCCGAGACCCGCTTCTTCACCTGCGTGGAGTGCGGGCAGAAGTGGCGCGAAGACGACCACTGACCGACTTCGACACGACGACACCGGGCCGTACGAAGGGAGGGTTCGACCGCCACCGAGCAGCCCGCCGGCTGGTCGCTCGGACGATAGGAAACGGGGGAGAACGCCGTGGGGGAGTGGGATGTACTGCTGTTCTGTGTGCGCCTCGTTCGACGCAGTAGTGGTAGACCACCTTGAGAGATCACGGCACCCTTCGCTACCGAAGTCGTTGATCGGCTGTAGGCCGCCGACGGGTGGGCCATCGCCGTCGCATCCGCCACTCGAGGCAGCGGCACGCTTCACCTCCGCACCGACCACGACCGCCTTTTTGTCTGCGGCGTCCGTAGAGGGTGTATGTCAACGGACCGGACGGCCGCGGCACCGGTCGTTCCGACGGAGCGACTCGACAGCGGCGGCTGGGAACTTCAGGAGGAGACGACGGACACGGTGTTCCAGCTCCCGACCGTGACGGTCGAGGGCCACACCCTGCTGTACGAGGATGCGGCGCTCCGCGAGCGCGTCCACGAGCGCACGGGCGTCGACCAGACCTGGCGGTTCTTCTTCGCCACCGCGCTCACCTTCAGTCCGCCGCTGGCACCCGGCCTCGCGCCGCTGGTGAAGTCGACTGTCGCCTCCGAGGCCCAACGCACGTTCGCGAAGGACCTCCGGGAGCGCGGCTTCTCGGAGGTCGACCGTGGGCGCTCACAGACCATCCGCATCGACGGCGACCGCGCCCGGCTCAGCAACTTCCGGGCGATCTACCCGCTCGAAACCGACGGGCGTACTGTGGACCTGCAGGTCGCCGGCTGGCTCGCCGTCTGGAACGGCGACGGCTTCCGACTTGCTGGCGGTGCGTACCCCGAAGCGGGCTTTCAGGCGGTCGAGGAACAAAGGGACGCGGGAGCATACCGGGACGAGCTGTTGAGCCTCATCAGGGACGTACGGTGACGAAGCCGGCCTCGCGCTACGCTCCGCATAGTCCCGGGGCGGCACGGGTAGTACCGCAGCGGAGACATCTCAACAAGTTCACAAAAACGTTGGCCCGGACTACTCGAGGACGGAGCGGCGGGCGAACGTGAGATAGCCGGTGTGACCGACGCCGCGGGTCGAGGGGCGCGAGCCCCGCGCGTCGAAGTCCATGCCGCGCTGGATGGTCTCCAGCGACTCGATGTCCACCAGTTCCGCCTCGCGCGCTGCCTCGACGCAGTCGCGCGTCGACTCGACGAACGGCGAGTAGACGGCGACGAACCCGCCGGGGACGACGAGGTCGGGGACACGAGCGACGACCTCGGGGGCGTCGCCGGTGTCGAGCGTCACGCCGTCGAACCCCGAGAGGTCGTCGAGGTCGTCGGTCAGATCGCCCGCCCGGACCTCGACGTGGTCCGCGACACCTGCGGTCGTCATGTTCTCGCGTGCCACCTCGGCGAACTCCGGGTTCTGTTCGTACGAGACGACGGCGACGCCGAGTCGCCCGAGATACGCCGCCAGAATTCCGGTGCCCGTGCCGGCATCGAGCACGCGGTCGTCCGCGCCAACGCCCGTGTGCCCGACGACGAGGCCGATGTCCCGGGGCATCATCGGCGCGCCCGTGCGCTCGAGATGCTCGAACAGGTCCGGGCCGCGCGGCTTCCGAACGACGAACTGCTCGCCGATGTGGGTCTCGAGTTCGTCACCCTCAGCGACGTCCTCGGGGACCTCGAGGATGCCGAGGTCGGACTCCAGTCGCTCGCCGGGCTCGACGAGATACTCCCGGTCCTCGCGGACGAGCAGGTAGCTCACTCCAGCCGCTCGACGGCCGCCGCGAGATCGCCGTTCGTCGCCTCCAGCGCCTCGCGGGCCTCGGCCTTCGACGCGCCGGTCCGCCCGGCCACGATGTCGACGTCGGACTCGGGGATAGCGTCCTCGGCTGCCTCGTCGCTCGACTCGTCGTCGGTATCGGCGTCGGCGTCGGCCGACCCACCCTCACCGCGGGGGCGGACGTCCGGCTCGCCGACGATCTGGTACGTCTGCTGCCCCTGGGCGTCCATCCGCTGGACGTCGGCGTCGTGGAACACCAGCTCCTCGTCTGCGGTTCGGATGATGACTTCCTCGGCGTCGATGTCGTCGAGGTCGATACCCATCTGGTTCATCATCTGCTTCATCTTCCGGGGGTTGAGCCCGCCGCCTCCTCCAAACATACCCGGGTCGTCGTCGTCCGAAAGGAAAAGTTCTCGCTTTGTCCCTGTCCTCGAGGTTCCCGCAACCGGCGAGGGTTTATCAACGAACGGGCGGCCACCGGCGGCGTGCGCTGAACGGAGTGCTCGGTGGTCGAGGCGGGTGTGTGGACCGCCACCGAGCGTACCCCATGGTCCGCCTGTTCGCTACTCGCCCGTGCCGTTGCGGACTTTGACCGCCATTCCGGTGTCGAACGCTCGCATCTCCGAAGCCGAGAGTTCCGCCCGGCCCACCGCCAGCAGGTCGCCGCGCTCGTGGACGACGGCCACCTCGTCGCCCGGTCGAATCTCCTCGCCGACCCGGCTGACGAACTTCGCGAACACGTTCTTCCCGTCGCGGACGAACGGCTCGGACTCGTCACCGACGACCACGCGACCCATCGGGTCGGGGAGCGCCGCCAGCAGTCGCTCGCCGCCGGCGAGCCCGAGCCGGAACCGGCCGTCGTCCTCGTAGGAGACGATGCGGCGACCGTCCGGCGCGCCGTCGGGCGTCCCACCGGGGGTATCAGCCTCGGTGTGAATCTGCGTCGGCCGCCCAGAGCGGGTACGCTGGACCGTCGGATTCTCGTTGGGGGGGAACAGCGCCACGCCCGCGCCCGAGCCGAACTGGTAGTCGGCGACGGTCGAGAGCGTCTGGCGTTCCTCGGCGTCCATGCCTCGCCGTCGGCCCCGGCGGCTGATACGGCTTTCGCGTTCGTTCAGCTACAGCAGCGCGCGGACCACGGCGCTCGGATCGTCGAGCGACGGCGCCACTCGAAGGTCGGCGATGACGCCCGCGTGGTCCGACGCCCAGAGCGTCCGGTCGCCCACGTCGACGCGCGCGGCCGGCGTCTCGCCAGTCCGCCGGACCGCCAGCGGTTCGACCGACCCGCGGACGAACACGGCGTCGATTCGCCGACGCAGCCGCGAGTTGACGTTGTGGAGCGTCGGGAGCTGACAGCACGTCGGCCCGTCGGCCTCCGCGACGACCCACGCGTCCGTGAACTCCCGCGCCAGCGAGGCGTACGCCGACGACTCGCCAGCACCCGGGCCGCTGTTGAAATCGCCCAACAACAACACCGGGTCGGCTCGGGAGTCGAGCGCACTCAACAGTTCCGCGGTCTGGACCCGCCGGATCGTCCCCGAACTCGACGCGAGATGCGTCGAAACCGCGGTCGTCTCGACCCCGCCGAGTTCAACCTCCGCGAGACAGTAGCCGCGAGTCGCCGTCAGCGTCCGGTCGCCGACCGTCGCCCGGGCGTTCACGCCGTAGTTGGCCGCCGCCGTCGCCGCGACGGGGACGTCCTCGCGGACGAGCAGCGCGTCGTGATCGACCAGTCCGACCGTGAAGGATTCCCCTTCGGGGGGTGTCGCCGGGAGCGTGACCCCGGCGTTCTCGACCGTCACGGCGACGCGATACGGCGCGCCGAGCGTCCGGAGTCCCGCCTGCAACTGCGAGAGGAACGCGGCGACGGGCTGCGTCGCTTCCCTACCCGTGGCGCCGCGCGATACGGTCGCCGCCTCTTGGATGGCGACGACGGCAGGGCGCTCGCGGTCGATCTCCTCGGCGATGGCGCGCATCCGTGTGGGGACGCCCGAGTCGACGACCTCGCGGTACTTCCGGTAGACAAGGTCCGGGTCGATTTCGTCCGCGGAGAGGAGCTGGAACAGTCCGGCACCGAGGCCGAGGTTCCGCGTCATCACGCGCGTCTCCTCGGCGGCTGCCCACGACGGCACGCGCGGAATCGACGCTGCAGGGAGAGCCGCGACCGCACGCAGGGCAGCACGGCGGCTGAGGGACACGGAGGCTGCTTGGAACGGTCGGCCTAAAACAGTTACATCGGTTCACCCGACTACACGAGCGCCGCGAGCGTCGCCCGGAGCGCGGTCGCGGCGGCCTCGATGTCACTCCGACGGACGTACTCGCGTTCGGCGTGGGCGACCGCGCCCTCCTCGTCGGCGAGGACGCCCGGGCCGAACACGACCGTCGGGGCGTCCGACGCGAAGTACGACGCCTCCGTCGCCGCGGAGAACGGCCGAATCTCCCCGCCTGCCTCGGCGGCGAGCGTCGCCGCCAGCGGGTCGCCTTCGGGCGTGTGGAACGCTTCGAGGAACGGCGTCGGGCGCTCGGTGAGCGCGAACGACACGTCGACGTCGTCGGGGGCAGCCGCCTGGAGATGGGCTTCGAGCGTCTCCCGAAAGTCGTCGGCGGTCTCGGGCGGGACGCTCCGCCGGTCGACCGTGAACGCACACCGCTCGGGGAGCTGGTTCGTCGCCTCGCCGCCCTCGATGGTCGTCGCCTGTAGCGTCGGCGCGCCCAGCGAGTCGTGGGTGCCGGGACCGTGTGCGTCGTCGTAGCTGTCGAGCGCCGCGATCGCGGGCGCGGCGCCGTGGATGGCGTTCGCGCCCGAGTCGGGTTCCGCGGCGTGAGCCGCCACGCCCTCGACGGTGACGGTCCCCTCGAACCGCCCCTTCGCGGCGTTGCAGACGTCGAGGCCCGTCGGCTCGCCGACGATGTAGCCGTCGGCGTCGAGGTCGAGCGCCGCCGCCCCGATGGACAGCACCTCCTCGTCGGGCGTGATGGCGAGCGTGAGTCGGCCGTCGGGGTCGTGCGCGAGGAAGGCGTCGAGCAGCGCCGCGAGTGGTCCCTTCGCGTCGCACGACCCCCGCCCTCGAACCACGTCGCCGTCACGCTCGTAGGCGACGTGCGGCGGAACGGTGTCGATGTGCGTGTTGAGCACGAGATGGGGGGAGCCGTCGCCCTTCGTCGCGAGCGTGTTGCCCGCGTCGTCCACCTCGGGGTCGAGCCCGTACTCGGCGAGCGTCTCGACGAGGAACTCGCGCATCTCGTCGACCGACTCGGTGGAGTCGATTTCGACGGCGCGCTCGTGGAACGCGAGCAGGTCGAACGCAGAAGCCGACCCCACCATTCAGTCGTCCGCTGGCGCCGAGGGCGACGGTCGCGGCGAGACCTGGTCGAGGAATTCGAAGACTGCGGGGCCGCGAAGCGTCGATCCGGTCTCGCTCACCGTGACTTCGAGGTCGCCGCCCGGCGGCGACACACGAACCGGCTGGTCGGCCTCGAGCTTGCCGAGTCGGTGGGCGACCGCCGCGACGGCGACCGCACCCGTTCCACAGGACTGGGTCTCGCCTTCCACGCCGCGCTCGTAGGTACGCTGGCGGAATCCGCTCCCGTCTTCGGCGGCGAGCGTCACGTTCGCACCCTCGGGGAACAGGTCGGCATAGCGCACGGCAGGGGCGATGTCGTCGAGGTCCACCGCGTCCACATCGTCGACGAACGCGACGGCGTGCGGGACGCCGGTGTTGACCGCCGTGACGGTCTGCCCCTCAACCTCCTCTTGAATCAGAGGTTCGTCGGCGTCGACGGGGACCTTCGCGGGGTCGAACGCCGGTGCACCCATCTCGATGGTGACGTCGTCGCCGTCGATGGTCGCGCGGCGCGTGCCGCTCTGGGTGTCGATCATCACCTCGTCACAGCCCGTCTCGCTCGCGGCCCACGCGGCCGCACAGCGCGCGCCGTTGCCGCACATCGCGGCGACGGAGCCGTCGGGCTGGACGAGCGTCATCACGATACGCGACGGACAGTACTCGTCTTCGAGCGCGAGAAAGAGGACGCCGTCCGCGCCGCGTCGCGGGGAGTCGTCGTGTTCGATGCCGGTGTCTCGGTCGCAGAGGACGCGCGCGAACGCCCGGCGGTCCGGGACGTCCTGTGCCGCGTCGACCACGACGAAGTCGTTGCCAGTTCCGTGGTACTTCTGTACGTCTATCATTGGTCTAATGTTCGAGTCGGGTGAGATCCGTGAGGTCCTCGCGTCGGGCGACGAGCCGGTCGTCGCCGTGGTCGAGCGCGACGACCGCGGGGCGGGGCCGCGAGTTGTAGTTCGACGCCATCTCGTAGCCGTACGCGCCGGCGTTGCCGATCGCCAGCAGGTCGCCACGCGTCGGCTCGGGGAGCGGGCGGTCGCGCGCGAGTACGTCGGCCGTCTCGCAGACCGGCCCCGCGAGTTCGACGTCGACGACGCGCTTGCGGGGCACGTCGGGCTCCAGCGAGCGAACCGCGTGGTAGGCGTCGTACAGCGCCGGTCGGATGAGGGTCGTCATACCAGCGTCGATGCCCACCACCGTGGTCTCGGGCGTCTCCTTCACCGTGTTGACCGTCGCGAGCAATACGCCCGCGTCGGCGACGAAGTAGCGACCGGGTTCGATGGCCATCCGCGCGCTCACGTCGCCGAGCGCCTCGCGGGTCGCAGCGGCGACCGCGTGCAAATCGAGCGGCGGTTCGTCCTCGTGGTACGGGACGCCGAAGCCACCGCCGACGGCGACGAACTCGAGGTCACCGACCTCACGCGCGAGGTCGCCCATCCGCGCGACGAACTCCTCGTGCGCCGAGAGGTCGTCGCCCGAGATGCCGCTGCCGGCGTGGGCGTGGATGCCCACGAGGTCGCCCACCTCGCGGGCACGCTCGACCACGGCGGTGGCGCGGTCGTAGGGGACGCCGAACTTCGGTTCCGCGCCCGTCTGCACCTTCGCGTGGTGGCCCGCGCCCACACCCGGATTGACCCGGACGCAGAGCTGCCCCTGAAATCCGCGTTCGGCCATCCGGTCGAGGCTGTCTTCGGAGCCGACGGTCACGACGATGTCGTGGGCACGTGCGACCTCCGAGATGTAGTCGAGGTCCCGGTCGGGGGGGTTGACCGCCGTGTAGCGGATGCGCTCGCCGTCGAAGCCGGCGTCGAGGGCGCGCTTCACCTCGCCGGCGGCGGCGCACTCGGCGTCGACGCCCGTCGCTTCGAGCGTCTCGAGGACGGCGTTCGTGGTGTTCGCCTTCACCGCGTAGGCGAGGTCAGCGTCGGGAAACGCCTCGCGGAGGCGCGCGGCGTTCTCCCTGACGCGGCCGAGGTCGAGGATGTAGGTGGGTGTCTCGTGGGCATCCGCGAGGTCCCGCAGCCGCTCGGCGTCCCAGTCGGCGAGCCGGCGGACCGCGGGGTTCTCGTTCATTCCCGAAGGGCCTCCTCGCGTTGCGTCGCCTCCAGCGTGTCCTCCTCGACGTGCGTCGCGACGACGGCGGGCTTGTACGCCCCACCCTCGAACAGGTCGTGGTCCCCCACACTCGACTCGACGTAGCGGATGAACGCCCGGCGCTCCGGGGGGAGGTGGCCGTAGATGATTTCCTCGTCGACCAAATCATACACGGGAATCCGGGGCGTGAGCAGCGTGTTCTCGCCGACGATGGAGTTCTCGCCGACGACGAACCCGCTCGTGACGCGACAGCCCGCGCCCAGCGAGACGCCGTCCTCGACGATCACGGGCGCACCCTCGACCGGTTCGAGGACGCCACCGATGAGCGTGTTCGCGCCCAGCTTCACGTTCTCGCCGATTTGCGCACACGACCCCACCGTATCACAGGAGTCGACGAGCGTGCCGTCGCCGACGTGCGCGCCGATGTTGACGAAGCTGGGGCTCATGAGGATAGCGTCGCTGCCGACGTACGCGCCGCGGCGAACGACCGTCCCGGTCGGCGTGTTGCGGCTGCCGCGGCCGGGGAAGTCGTCGGTTCGTCTGAGGGGAAGCACGTCGTGGTAGTCGACGTCGCCGTACGTGTGCGTCTGGATGCTCCGAAGTCCGAAGTTCAGGAGGATGCCCTCCTTCACCCAGGCGTTGGCCTCCCACTCGCCACCGCGCTTCTCGGCGGCGCGAATCTCGCCCGTTTCGAGGGCGTCGAGGAAGGCGTCGAGGACGGCGTAGTCCGCTTCGTCGGCCGTCTCGGCGGAGAGGTCGTTCTGATAGCGGTTCCACAGGTCGGAGACGTCGGATTCCAGACTCATGACAACACCTCGGTAAAGTCGTAGCGGCCGGGGTCGCGGTCGACGAGCCACTCGGCGGCGTCGACCGCACCCGCGGCGAACACGCGCCGGGACTCGGCGCGGTGCGTGAGCGTCAGCACCTCGTCGTCGCCCGCGAGCATGACCTCGTGTTCGCCGCGGACGGTGCCCGCTCGGCGGACGTGGACCCCCACCTCGCTCTGCTCGCGCACGTGGTTGCCCTCGCGTCCGTACACACGGTCGAGTGCGTCCCCGCGGGCGGAGTCGATTTCGTCCAAGACAGTTGTTGCCGTCCCGGAGGGGGCGTCGCGCTTCCCGTGGTGGTGGGTCTCCGTCACTTCCACGTCGTACTCGGGGAGCGCCTCGACGCCCGCGCGGACGACGCGCAGGAGCGCCTGCACGCCCTTCGCGAAGTTCGATGCCCGGAGGATGGGCACCTCAGCGGCCGCGTCGTCGAGCGCGTCGAGCTGGGCATCGTCGAACCCCGTCGTCCCGATGACGATGGGCGTCCCGGTCTCGGCGGCGATGCGTGCATGCTCGACCGTCGCGCCGGGGACGGTGAAGTCGACGAGCACGCTGGCTTCGTCGCGGAGTATCGCGGGGAGGTCCGCGAGGTCGCGCTGCTCGTCCGTGGGCTCGCGAGACAACGCGAGCACCGCGTGGCCCCGCTCGTCAGCCTCCGCGACGACCTCGCCACCCGTGCGGCCCGTGGCCCCGGCGACCGCGACCCTCACGCTTCGGGCGCCTCCGCTTCGAGGTCCTCGAGCACTGCGCGGAGTTCCGCGAGGTTCTCCTCCTGCATCCGCGAGAGGGGCGGGCGCATCGTCGCAGGCATGTGCCCGCGGATGGCGAGCGCCTCCTTCACCGGGATGGGGTTCGTCTCGATGAACAGCGTTCTGAACAGCGGACCGAGCTCGTAGTGGAGCTCTCGGGCCGCGGCGTAGTCCTCCTCGAGGGCGTAGTCGACCATCTGGCTGGTTCGCTCGGGTTCGACGTTGCCCGCGACCGAGATGGTTCCCGTCCCGCCCATGGACATGATGGGGAGGGTGAGCTGGTCGTCGCCCGACAGCACGGAGAAGTTCTCGTGGCGCGTGCGTTCGATGACCTCCGCGACCCGATTCAGGTCGCCGGAGGCGGCCTTGTAGCCGACGATGTTCTCGTGCGACGAGAGGTTGACCGCCGTCTCGACGGCGATATTTCGTCCTGTGCGGCCGGGGACGTTGTAGACGATCTGTGGGAGGTCGACCGCGTCGGCGATCTGCCGGAAGTGGTCCTCCATGCCCTGTGGTTCAGGGATGTTGTAGTACGGTGAGATGAGGAGTAGGCCGTCGGCGCCTGCATCCGCGGCGCGCTGTGAGAGGTCGAGCGCCTCGCGGGTGTTGTTCGAGCCGGAGCCCGCGATGACCGGGATGTCCTCGGCTGCGTCGACGACGGCCTCGATGACCTCGACGTGCTCGTCGTGGCTCATCGTCGCGGACTCGCCAGTCGTGCCGACCGGGACGACGCCGTGGACGCCGCCGCGTTCGAGCCGTCGAACGTTGTCCTGGAGTAGGTCGAAGTCGATACTGCCGTCCTCGTGGAAGGGGGTCGTGAGTGCCGGGAAGACGCCGGCGAACGTGTTGTGTGTCATGTGGATGTGTCCTGTGGATGTAGTCTGAAGGCGATGCCCGAGATGGCCCGCGACGAGACGCCACGCTCGCCGGGAGCCGAAGTTACGGGCGTTTGCCTTTCGAGAAACGGCCGTCACACCGGTCGGTGGCGTGGGCCGGACGACCGGGTGTGACTGGGTCCATGTCTCATCGACTGTGTTCTGCGGACTTAGGCGTTGCGTCCGCTACCGATGTTTGCCGAGGAGTGTAGACGGGGACCGGGAGAATCGCAGCCGTGAAACCCAGTAGCGACACCTCGGAAGCCCTCGCGCGTTCGG
Organism: Halorarius litoreus; assembly: GCF_024362405.1. GTDB lineage: Archaea > Halobacteriota > Halobacteria > Halobacteriales > Haloarculaceae > Halorarius > Halorarius litoreus. The sequence continues at coordinate 191,681 of NZ_CP101454.1, forward strand.
CTCCAGGGACTCGCTGCGCGCGCTGCCTCCGGTCACGTGCTTGCGTCGTCCGGGTTCGCCGAACGCGCTCGCCCTTCCAGTCCGCCAGGGCGACGAACGATTCACGGAGTGTCGGCGCGTGCTGGCGAGTCCTCGTGACGAGCCAGTACCACGCGAGGGATGAGCACCGCAGGTGCGAAGCACCGAGGAGCGCAGTCGGTTGGGGAGGCTGTGGTTGCGGGCCTGGTGGACTGGAAGGGCGAGCGGTCTACACGAAGCACGGCGACGTAAGCACCGCAGCGAGTGAAACGAGCGAGGAGCGCAACGAGCGTGAGACGAGCGAAGCGAGTCTCACGGTACGCGCGAGTGTAGACCGCGAGGGCTTCCGAGGTGTTGCCAACGATGGAGATTCACATTCCACGACATGCGAATCCTAGCGACACTCTTTCAACCGAGTGCCGAGAGAATCGAGTATGCCACCCCTCCACGGGAGCCAGCGGGTCGCCGTGCTCGCCGACTCACAGAACCTCTATCACACCGCACACAGCCTCTACTCTCGGAACATCGACTACACGTCGCTTCTCGACACCGCAGTCATGGACCGTGAACTCGTCCGGGCCATCGCGTACGTCATCCGCGCCGAGTCCCCCGAAGAGGAGAGCTTCTTCGAGGCACTGCGCGACATCGGCTTCGAGACCAAGATCAAGGAGATCAAGACGTTCGGCGACGGCTCGAAGAAGGCCGACTGGGACGTCGGCATCGTCCTCGACGCCGTCACGCTCGGTGACCACGTCGACGTGGTCGCGCTCTGCTCGGGCGACGGCGACTTCACGCGGCTCTGCACCCACCTGCGCCACCAGGGCGTCCGCGTCGAGGTGTTCGGCTTCGGCTCCTCGACGGCCAAGGAGCTCCGGGAGGCCGCCGACTCGTTCGTCGACATGAGCGAGAACGAGGATAAGTACCTGCTGTAGTCTATCGCAGGAACACGAGCGCGTCGTCGTCCTCGACCTGCCGAAAGTCGCGGTAGTGCGCGCCGACGGCGCCGAATCCCGGCGGCTCTTCGAGCGCGACGACCGCGTCCGCCTCGCGAGCCAGCCAGTCGAGGGTGTCCGGAGGGCCGACAGGCACCGCGAGGGTGACGTGACTCGCCCCGGCCGCCTTCACCCGGCGGATGCAGGCCAGCGTCGTCGCGCCCGTGGCGACGCCGTCGTCGACGATGACCACGCGCTTGTCCCGGAGATCGACACCCCGCGCGTAGCTGTCAGCCTTCTGTCGGGCGAGTTCCGCCTGATGTTCCCGCTCGTCCTCCAGATACTCCTCGCGGACGCCGAGTCGACCGACGAGGTCGTCGTTCACCCAGTAGCTCCCGTCGTCGGCGACGGCACCGATGGCGAGTTCGGCGTTGCCCGGCGCGCCGAGCTTTCGGGCGACGACCACGTCCAGCGGCGCGCCCAGCGCGTCGGCGACCGGGCGTGCAACCGGGAGCCCGCCGCGCGGCACGGCGAGGACCACGTCCGCCTCGATTCCCGCCGCCCGGAGGTGGTCCGCGAGCTGGTGCCCGGCGTCCGTGCGGTCTGTGAACATACGTGACGTTCGACGGCAGCGAGCAAAACGTTCGCCCTGCAACGAGGTCAGCGGCGGCTCGGGCCGCCGAGCCACGCCGTGATGCGGTCTCGGGCGAGGAAGCCGGCGACAGAGAGCACCACGAGCGCCGCTGTCACGAGCGTCGCGGCAGCGTAGCCTCCCGTGGCTGTCTCCGACCCGACGAACGCGGCGAGCAGGAACGCCGGGCCGCGGCCGACAACGGCGATGGCGACGAGTTTCCAGAGCGGAACCTCCGTGAGTCCCGCGACGAAACAGAGCGCGTCGTCCGGGAGCCCTGGAACGAGGAAGGCGACGAACAGCGCGAACGTCGCGTTCTCGGCGGCGACGTCGTCGAACCGTTCGAGCGTCTCGGCAGTGAGTACGCGCTCGACGTACGGGCGACCGTACCGCCGCGAAAGGGCGAAGGCGAGGGCACTCCCGAGCGAGACGCCGAGCAGGCTGTAGAGCGCACCGTGGAGCGTCCCGAACAGGTAGCCGCCGACGAAGCCGAGTACCTGCCCCGGGATGGGGGCGGCGACGACCTGTGCGGCCTGCAGGAGGACGAACGCGAGTGGCGCCCACGGGCCGAACCCGCTGACGAGCGCGCGGAGCGTGACCGGGTCGGTCACCACGGGCGCGTAGCGGCGACCCAGCAGGACCCCGACGGCGAACAGCACGACGAGGACGGCGACCCACACCAGGGTTGTGCGGCGGGCACGTCGGGAGACGAAGACGGGCACAGGTGACCGAGTCGCGCCGACGAGAAAAGCCTAGTCGCCTCAGATGTCGCCTCAGATGTCGCCGACGAGTTCCGAGGCGATGCCGGTGTACCCCTCGGGAGTGAGCGCCCGCAGTTCCTCGCGTACCTCGGGCGAGACGTCGAGGTCGTCGAACAGGTCGCGGAAATCCTCGAGCGAGGCACGCTGGCCTCGCGTCAGTTCCTTGATGCGCTCGTACGCCTGCTCGTCGCCCTCCCGTCTGAGGATGGTCTGGACCGCCTCGCCGATGACCTCGGGGTTCGCCGCCAGGTCCTCGCGCATCACCTGCTCGTTGGGCGTGACCTTGCCGAGTCCCCGCTGCGCCTTCCCGTAGCCGATGAGACAGTGGGAGAGTGCCGCGCCGATGTTCCGCTTCACCGTGGAGTCCGAGAGGTCACGCTGCAGGCGGGAGGTCGTCACGTAGTCGCCGAGGAACACGAGGTCGGAGTTTGCCTTCGAGAGGTTCCCCTCGCTGTTCTCGAAGTCGATGGGGTTCACCTTGTGCGGCATCGTCGACGACCCGGTCTCGCCCTCGACGGTCTCCTGTCCGAGGTAGCGCTGGCTCACGTAGAGCCACATGTCCCGGTCCATGTCGAGCAGGACGTTGTTCGCGTTCCGCAGCGTGTCGAACACGCTCTGGAGGTCGTCACAGGGGTTGACCTGCGTCGAGAGGTCGCGGTGCTCAAGGCCAAGTGACTGGACGAACGTCCGCGAGAAGGCCGGCCAGTCCACCTCCGGGTAGGCGACGTGGTGGGCGGCGTACGTCCCCGACGCACCCGCGAGCTTGCCCGCGAGACCGTCTGCGGCACGCTCGATCTCGCCGATTGCCCGGCCCAGCCGGGCGGCGTAGACGGCCACCTCCTTCCCAAACGTCGTGGGCGTCGCGGGCTGGCCGTGCGTCCGGGCGAGCATCGGGAGGTCGCGGTACTCGTGGGCCATCTCCGAGAGCGTATCGCGGAGGTCGCGGAGTTCGGGCACCAGCACCTCCTCGACGGCGGGTTTGACCAGCATCCGGTGGGCGAGGTTGTTCACGTCCTCGCTCGTCAGCGCGAAGTGGACGAACGGTCCGGCACCCTCGATGGGGAGCGCGTCGCGAACGAAATACTCGACGGCCTTCACGTCGTGATTCGTCGCCGTGTACTCCTTCCAACCCTCGGTCTCCAGTTGCTTGATGATTGCCGCGTCCTCGGCATCGAACTCCTCGTAGAGCGCCCGGAGGTCGGCCTTCTGGTCGGCCGTGAGGTCGAACGTCTGGGCGAGGTCGGTGAGGGCGATAAGGTACTCGACCTCGACTTGCACGCGAGCGCGCATGAGCGCGGCCTCGCTGGCGTAGTCGGTGAGCGGTTCGGTGTAGCGGGTGTACCGCCCGTCGAGCGGCGAGACGGCGAAGAGGGGTCCCCGGTCTGTCATGGTCGAGGGTGCGGCCAGGCGTCGAAAAAGCGTGTCGGTCGTGAGCGGCACCTTCGTGCATTCGAGTATTTAAATGCTCGAGGGAACAGCATCGAGTAATGCACATATTTGCACAAGTCGCGCACGCCGGACCGCAACTACTTTGCGGCCACGGGAGTCGGAGACAGGTATGAAACTCGCCGGGATGGCCTCCAACCGGGGGCGAAACCTGCTGCACATCGCCGACACGCTCGACGTGGAGTTCGCGGTGATCCTGTCGAACCAGGAGGGCGCACCCGTCCTCGAAGCCGCCGCGGAGCGCGGTATCGCCACCGAGGTCGTCACCCGTGCCGACGACGAGTCGCGCGAGGCGCACGAGGCCCGCGTGCTCGACCGCCTCGACACCTACGACTTCGAACTGCTGTGTCTCGACGGCTACATGCGCGTGCTGACCGAGGGGTTCCTCGACGAGGTGCCCACCACGCTGAACGTCCACCCGTCGCTCCTCCCCGCGTTCCCCGGCTTCGACGCCCACGAGCAAGTCCTCGACGCGGGCGTTCGTCTCAGCGGCTGTACCGTCCACGTCGTCGATGAAACCGTGGACGGCGGCCCCATCGTCACCCAGGAACCGATTCCCGTCTTCGAGGGCGACGACGAGGAGTCGCTCAAGGAGCGCGTCCTCTACGAGGGGGAGTTCACGGCCTACCCCCGCGCAGTGAAGTGGTTCGCCGAGGACCGCGTCGAGGTCGACCACGACGCCGGCGAGGTGACCGTCGAGGGCGACGACGACGGTGAGTTCCCCGCCCGCCGCGTCGCGACGGACGACTTCGCGACAGAACTCCGCTACGGCGAGAACCCCCACCAGAACGCCGCGCTGTACGCCGACGGCGCCTGCACCGAGGCGAACGTCGTCAGCGCTCCCCAGCTCAACGAGGGCGCGAAGTCGCTCTCGTACAACAACTACAACGACGCCGACGGCGCGCTCGACCTCATCAAGGAGTTCGACGAGCCCGCGGCCGCGGTCATCAAGCACACGAACCCGGCGGGCTGCGCCACCGCGGACACGCTCGCCGACGCCTACGAACGGGCGCTCTCGACGGACCCGATGAGCGCGTTCGGCGGCATCGTCGCGCTCAACCGCGAGTGCGACGCCGCCACCGCCGAACAGGTCGTCGACTCGTTCAAGGAGGTCGTCGTCGCGCCCTCGTACACCGACGCGGCGCTCGACGTTCTCACCTCGAAGGACAACCTCCGCGTGCTCGACGTCGGTGACCTCTCCGAGATCACGGAGCCGATGGCCGAGAAGCCCATCACTGGCGGGCGACTCATCCAGGAGCGCGACCGCCAGAAGCTCACGCGCGACGACCTCGAAGTCGTCACCGAGCGCGAACCCACCGACGAGCAGCTCGACGCGATGCTGTTCGCGTGGCAGACCATCAAGCACGTCAAGTCGAACGCTATCGTGTTCGCGAAAGGCACCGAGACGGTCGGCATCGGCATGGGGCAGGTCTCCCGCGTCGACGCCGTCCGACTGGCGGCGATGAAGGCCGACGAACACGCCGAGGGGAAGGACAGCGAGGGCGCGGTGATGGCCTCTGACGCCTTCTTCCCGTTCCCCGACGGCATCGAGCAGGCTTCGGAGGCCGGCATCGAGGCCGTCATCCAGCCCGGCGGCTCGGTCAACGACGAGGACGTCATCGAAGCGGCCGACGATCACGACATGGCGATGGTGTTCACCGGGCAGCGGTGCTTCCGCCATGACTGAGCGCTAGCGAAGAAATGGTGGAAGCAGGTTGCACGAGTGAAGCGAAGTGCAACCGTGCTTCAGGCACGACTGAACGGAGTGTCTAAAGCTCGTGAGACGACCAACGAGGGTCTTACGGTGTTTTAGACACGACTGACCGGAAAATCTATCACACCGCTGGGAACACGACCACCAGACGATGCCCTCCTACGACGCGGTGCTGTTCGACAACGACGGCGTGCTCGTCGAGCCGCCAGCCGAGGAACACCGGTACGCCGCCGGTCGCGCGGCCTTCCGCGCGGTCGGCGTCGAAACGCCCGAGCGTGAACACCTCGACGCCATCGTCGGGAGCGTCACTCCCGACCAGCTCCACGAGGTCGCCGGGGCGTACGACCTCGACGCCGAGACGCTGTGGGACGCCCGCGAACGCCACGACGAGCGGACGCAGCTCGAACAGTTCCGCGCCGGCACGCGGACGACGTACGACGACGTGGCCGCGCTCGACGACCTCTCGCACCCGCGCGGGGTCGTGAGCAACAACCACCACACTACCGTCGCGTTCGTCCTCGACCGGTTCGACCTCCGATTCGACACCTACTACGGGCGGCCGATGACCGTCGAGAGCCTCACGCTGAAGAAGCCGAACCCCCACTACCTCGACCGGGCGCTCGACGACCTCGGCGCGGAGACGGCGCTGTACGTTGGCGACAGCGAGAGCGACGTCGCGGCCGCCCACAACGCGGGGTTGGACTCGGCGTTCGTCCGTCGTGCGCACAACCGCGACCGCGAACTTGCGGTCGAGCCGACCCACGAGATACGCTCGCTGTCGGAACTCGACGGGCTCGTGGGCAGGTGAGCTACGCGCCGACGCCGGTCGTGCCGGCCTGTCCGATGTCGATGGGGTCCTCGATGTCGCCCATCACCGACTCCAGGAGGTCCGTGACGGTTACCATCCCGACGACGGCGCCGTCCTCGATGACGAGCGCGAGCTCCTGGTTCTCGGTCTGGAACTGGTCGACCGCGTCGCTGACGCTCGTCTCCGGCGACATCGTCATCGGCGGCGCGGCGAGCTCCGTGAAATCCACCTCGCCGTCTTCGAGGTCCGCACGGTGCTTGGCCAGCATCGGCAGGTAGACGATGCCCTTGAAGTCGGTGAGGTCCTCGCCGACCAGCGGGTAGCGTGTGTGCGGATGGTCCTCCATCCGTCGGAAGTTCTCCTTGGAGTCGACGGCCGTCGAGAGCGGGACGATGTCGTCGGTGTCGACCATCACCGACCGGACGGGGCGCTCGCCGATCTGCAGCGCGTTCAACACCTCCTCGCGGCGCTCCTCGGGGAGGTCACCCTCGTCGAGCACCGAGCCGAGCTTGCGGTGGAGGTCCGCTCGCGACTCGATGACGTCCTCCTCGGTTTCGAGCCACGCGCCAGTCATCTCGATGCCGAACAGCTTCAGGGTCCACTTCGCGACCGCATCGCCGAGCGTGATGATCGGCGAGATGAGCCGGTTGAAGTAGTACAGCGGCGTCGCGCCGTACCGGCAGACGAACCGGGAGCGCTCGACGCCCAGATACGTCGGCGTCTGCTCGCCGTGGGTGAGGTGGACGAGGTTGATGATGAGGAACGCGAGAATCGCTCCGGCGCCGACCGCCGCGAGCCCGGAGTTCGCGAACAGCGGCTCGAAGATGGCCGCGAGTGCGGGCTCGGCGACGATACCGACCGCGATGCTCGACGCCGTAATCCCCACCTGACAGGTCGTGAGGTAGATTTCGAGCTCGTGGGTCATCTCCCAGGCCCGTTCGAGCGCGGGGGAGCCCTCGCCCACGAACTCCTCCTCGGTGAACTGCCGGGCGCGCGTCAACGCGAACTCGATGGCGACGAAGAAGCCGTTCGCCAGGATGAGCAGGATGCCGGCGAACAGTCGAATCGCGATCTCCAGGGAGTTCATCGCCTCGCACGTCGGCCGGCCGGAACAAAAGGGCCAGGGAAAGCAGCCCGGCCACCAGCCTTTTGCCCCACCGGAGCCGTCCGGCGGGACGACCGCACGCGAGGAACCGCCGTGTCGGCGTCGGCCGCAGCACCCTCCACAGTTCGACACGCCTAAGCGCGCGCCGTGGCTGCTTCGAGTATGCAGTATCACGAGGCGGCCAGCTGGCTGTTCGACCTCCGCCGCTACTCCCCGCGGACGGGCGTCGAACACACCCGCCACCTCCTCGATTCGCTCGGCGCGCCCGACGCCGACCTCCGGTGCGTGCAGATCGCGGGCTCCAACGGGAAGGGCTCGACGGCCCGGATGCTCGAACGCACCCTCCGCGAGGCCGGCCTCGACGTGGGGCTCTACACCTCGCCGCACCTCGACGACGTCCGCGAGCGGGTGCGGGTCAACGGTCGGAAGATGCCGAAGTCCGCGGTCTGCGCGTTCGTCGAGACGGTCGACGACTACGTGACCGAGCGGGCCGCCGTCGACGACTCGCCGACGTTCTTCGAGACCGTCACCGGGATGGCGCTGTGGGAGTTCGCCCGACAGGACGTCGACATCGCCGTGCTCGAGGTCGGCATCGGTGGCAAGCACGACGCCACCTCGGCGGTCGACCCCGTCGCCAGCGCCGTCACGAGCGTCACGCTCGAACACGCCGACCTCTTGGGCGACACGGAGGCCGAAATCGCCCGCGACAAGGCGCACGTCGCCGCCGACTCGAACCCGCTCGTGACCGCCGCCACGGGGGAGGCGCTCGACGCCATCGAGGCGCAGGTCGCCGACGTGTTCACCGTCGGGGGTGACGACGCCGACCTCGGAGCCACGTACGAAGGGCGCGTCGGGCTCGAGGGGGCAGTCACGCTCGCGACCGACGACTGGTCGGTCGACGCCCGGCTCCCGCTCGTGGGCGAACACCAGGCACGAAACGCAGGCGTCGCGGCCGCGCTCGCCCGACAGGTCGCGGACGTCTCGGACGCCGAACTCGCTCGTGGGCTCCGGAACGCCCACTGGCCGGGCCGGTTCGAGGTGTTCGATCGCGCGCCGCTCGTCGTCCTCGACGGCGCGCACAACCCCGGCGGGTGTGCTGGACTCGCCGACACGCTCGCGGAGTTCGACTACGACGACCTCCACCTCGTGTTCGGCGCGATGTCAGACAAGGATCACGCCGGGATGGCCGAGGCGCTCGGCGAGGCGACGACCGTCTACACCTGTCGCCCGGACTTCGAGCGCGCCGAGCGCCCGGACGTGCTCGCGGAGTCGTTCGAGGGCCGCGCCGACGAGGTGGTCGTCGGCGAGGACGTGGCAAGCGCGCTCGACACGGCACTCGCCGCCGCCGCGGACGGGGACGCGGTGCTCGTCACCGGCTCGTTGTTCGTCGTCGCCGAAGCGCGCCGCCGCTGGACCGCGGTCGACGTACCGAAGCGGGTCCCCGATGCGGAGACTGCCGAAGCGGTCCTCCGCGACGCGGACGTGCCCGAAGACGGCATCGAGCGACTCGGTGGCCGCGGCGTCCATCGCGTAGTGAAGGCCCGCGTCCAGTCACGGCAGGCGAGCCACCTCACACAGGAGTTCCGGGGGCTGGGCGGGGAGTGTGCGACCTCCGGCGTCACCGAGCGGGGCCGCGAGCTCGTCGACGTCGTACTCATGGGGACGCTCGCGCAGTTCGACCGACTCGTCGAGTCGCTCGACGGCCAGCCGCACGGGCTCGACCAGTTCGGGAATCGGCTCCGCGAGACGCTCGGGCTCCAGCCCGTGTCGTCACAGGGCTACCCGTGGGAGGACCGCACCGCCGTCATGGGCATCCTGAACGTCACGCCCGACTCCTTCCACGACGGCGGCGAGTACGAGGCGGTCGAGGCTGCGGTCGCCCGCGCGGAGGAGATGGTCGCCGACGGCGCGGACATCATCGACGTTGGTGGCGAGTCCACGCGCCCCGGCGCCGAGCCAGTGTCAGTCAAGGACGAGAAAGCGCGCGTCGTCCCCGTCGTCGAGCAACTCGCCGACCTCGACGCCCTCGTCTCGGTCGACACCCGGAAGGCGGCGGTCGCCCGCGCCGCACTCGACGCTGGCGCGGACATCCTCAACGACGTCTCGGGACTCGAAGACCCCGAGATGCGGCTCGTCGCCGCCGAGTACGACGTTCCCGTGGTGGTGATGCACTCCATCGAGACGCCAGTCGACCCCGCGACGGAGATCGAGTACGACGACGTGGTCGAGGACACCATCGACGCGCTGGTCGAGCGCGTGTTGCTCGCGGAGAAGGCCGGGCTCGACCGCTCGCAGATCATCGTCGACCCCGGGCTCGGCTTCGGGAAGACGAAGCGCGAGAACTTCGAGCTCCTGGGGCGAATCGACGAGTTCCACGCGCTCGGCTGTCCCGTCCTCGTCGGGCACTCGCACAAGTCGATGTTCGACCTGCTGGGCTACGACCCCGACGACCGGCTCCACGCCACCGTCGGGGCGAGTGCGGTCGCGGCCGAGCGCGGCGCGGACATCCTCCGGGTCCACGACGTCGCCGAGAACGTCGCCGCCGTACGGACCAGCGAGGCCGCGGACGACCCGGACTCGGTCTGACCCCGAGTCAGTCCCCCGCACCCAGATCCGTGTAACAGTCCAGGAGGTCGGTCACCACTTCGTCGCGGTCGAACTCGAGGAACGACTCGTCGACGGTTCGCTCGCCGTAGTCGCCGGCCTCAATGATGGCGTCCTCGATCTCCTCGGGCGTCGTCGCGCGGAACCCGCGTTCACGACGCTCCACCAGTTCGTGGGCGGCCGATTCCTTCTGGTACTCGACGACACCCACGCAGCCGCACGCGAGTCCCCACAGCAACTCGGTTGCGAAGAACTCGCGGAGTGCGGTGTGGACGAACACGTGTGCGCCCCGGTAGAGCGCGATGCGCTGCGCCCGGTCGAGTTCGCCGACGAACGCCACGCGGTCGTCGATGCGGAGCTCTGCGACCTGTTGCTCGTACGCGGCGCGTTCGGGGCCGTCGCCGACGACGGTCGCGGTCCAGTCGCGGCCCCGGAGTTCGGCGAGCGCGAGCAGCAGCGATTCGAGGTTACAGTCCTCGTCGAGTTGTCGGGCGAACACGACATCGGGCGCATCCTCGGCGGGCGGCGTCTCGCGAATCGCGTCGAAGTCGACGAACTCCGGGAGGACCGCCGTGGCGGCTTCGGGAACGCCGGCTTCCCACACCAGCGACTCGACGTAGTGGGAGGGACAGAGCACCCGGTCGGGCGCACGGCCCGCTGCCCGGACGAACCGTCGCCCGCCGAGCGGTTCGTCGCCGTACCAGTCGGCCACGAGCGGGGCACGTGCGAGCGTCGCGCCGAGCTTCGCCGAGAGAACTGCCACTGGCGGGTCCGGGGTGACGTGGACCGCGTCGGGACGAAACCGAGCGACGAGCACGCCGACGCGGGCGACGAACGAGGTCTCGGCGGGCGCGATGGTGACCGCGTGGTAGGTGACGCCGTTGCGTTCGCGGACCACGTCGTAGCCGTCCCACCACTGCGTGCAGAACACCCGGACCTCGTGGCCGCGGGTGGCGAGCGCCTCGGCGAGCGCCTGCGTGCGGGCGACCCCCTGTCGCGGTGACGACTGGCTCGTCTCGCTGGCGACGACGGCGACGCGCATACCCCGACAGCGCAGGCGGGGGAGAAAAACCCGATGGAGACGCTAGCAGGAGAGTAAACAGACGCGGGAGACAGTGGATTCGACAGTTGTGGCGACGGAGCAGTCGAAACCACCTCGAAAGTCCCACCCGCGACGCTCGATCGGTCAGTCGGTGCGGGTGGGACTGAAAGGGGCGACGCGCTACGGGAAGCACGGCGACGCAAGCACCACAGCGAGGCGAAGCCGAGCGAGGAGCGCAGCGAGCCGCGCGACCGTAGCGCGTCGGGGCTTTCGAGGTGTTGTCCACCCCTCCAGCTAGATTCTCTAGACGGGGAACCGTTATCGGCACGCCCACCGAGAAAACCCATATGCGCGAAATCGAGCGGTATCTCAACGTGCGGAGCGCCCACTCCGCCTCCTTCTCGCCCGACGGCCGGCTGGCGTTCCTCATGGACACGACGGGGACTCCGCAGGTTTGGACCCTGGACACGCCCGGCGGCTGGCCCGACCAGCGGACGTTCTTCGACGAGCGGGTCACGTTCTGCTCGTACTCCCCGGAGCGCGAGGAGCTCGCGTTCGGGATGGACGAGGGGGGCAACGAGCGCCAGCAACTCTTTCGACTGGACGCCGACGGCACCATCGTCAACTGGACGGCGATGCCGCACGCGAAACACCGGTGGGGTGGCTGGGATAGTGAGGGAGACCGGTTCGCGTTCGCCTCGAACCGGCGCGAGGAGTCGGTGTTCGACGTCTACGTGCAGGGCCGGGACGAACAGGGCGACGAGGCGACCCGCATCTACGAGGGCGACGGCTGGCTCTCGCTTTCGGGCTGGTCGCCCGACGACTCGACGCTCGCGCTCCACCAGGCGCACTCTAGTTTCGACCACGACGTGTACGCGCTCGACGTCGAAACCGGAGAGCGCGTCCACCTCACCCCCCACGAGGGCACGGTCCGCTACCAGAGCCTCACGTGGGGGCCCGACGGCTCGCTGTATCTCGTCACCGACGAGGGGAGCGACCTGCTGTACCTCGCGCGACTCGCCCTCGACGGCACGCTCGAACCCGTCCGCGAGGACCCCGACTGGAACATCGACGGGGTGGCACTCGACGACGAGAGCGGCCGGCTGGTCTACTCGCGGAACGTCGACGGCTACACCGAGCTGACGGCGGGCGAACTCGTCGACGGCGAGATTCGAGAGTTCCCAGCCCCGTCGCTCCCCGAGGGAATCGCGGGGGGTGTCTCGTTCGGCCCGGACGCCGAGCAGTTCGCCGTCACCGCGACCGGCGACGCGCGGAACGCGAACGTCCACGTCGTCGACTTCGCGACCGGCGAGGACACCCGGTGGACGCACGCACCCACGGCGGGCATCCCCCGCTCGTCGTTCGTCGCGAGCGAGCTCGTCCGATTCGAGTCGTTCGACGGCCGGGAGATTCCGGCGTTCTTCACCGTCCCGAAGGCGGCCGAACCCGGCGCAACCCCCGTCATCATCGACATCCACGGCGGCCCGGAGAGCCAGCGGCGCCCCTCGTTTTCGGCGCTCAAGCAGTACTTCGTGGCGAACGGCTACGCCTTCTTCGAGCCAAACGTTCGGGGGTCGACGGGCTACGGGAAGGCGTACACGCACCTCGACGACGTGGAGAAGCGGATGGACTCGGTCGCCGACGTGAAAGCAGGCGTCGAGTGGCTCCACGACCACCCGGCCGTCGACCCCGACCGTATCGCCGTGATGGGTGGCTCCTATGGAGGATTCATGACGCTCGCGTGTCTCACCGAGTACCCCGACCTCTGGGCCGCAGGCGTCGACATCGTCGGTATCGCCTCGTTCGTCACGTTCCTCGAGAACACGGGGTCGTGGCGGCGCGCGTTGCGGGAAGCGGAGTACGGCTCGCTGGACGAGGACCGCGAGTTCCTGGAGTCCATCTCGCCGGTCAACCGCGCCGACCGCATCCGCGCCCCGCTGTTCGTCCTCCACGGCGCGAACGACCCCCGGGTCCCCGTCGGCGAAGCCGAGCAGATCGCCGAGGAGGCAGCCGAACACGTCCCCGTCGAGAAACTCGTCTTCGAGGACGAGGGCCACGGCATCTCGAAGCTGGAGAACCGCATCGAGGCGTACTCGCAGGTCGTCGAGTTCTTCGACGAACATCTGTAGGCGGCTGAAGATTGACAACGACGCCCGCCCTTCCTCCTGCTGTGCTCCCGCTCGTCGCCACCCTGAGTCTCGCCGTCCCCACGCCGCTGGCGTTCCTCAGTGGCCGAGCCGCCCGGCGACGGCTCCCGCCCGTGCTCGTCGTCCTCGTCGCCGGCGCCGCGACGGCGCTGCTCGCGACGGTGACCGGCGCCACGGCCGCGCTCGAAGCCGCCCTCCCCGTGGGCGGCGAGGTGGCGACGACGCTCGCCACGCTCCTCGTGTTCGTGGGCCCGGTTCCGGCAGCGGTACTCGCTGCAGCCCTCGGTGTGGGGCTCGACCTCCGGCTGGTGGCCCGCGGCTACGTCGCCGTCGTCGGCCCCGCGCTCGTGGCGCTCTCGACGGCGCCGCTGTTCCCGGGCGGCTGGTGGCTCGTCGCGGGCGTCACCGCCGTCGGTACGGGCGTCGCTGCAGGCACGCCCTATCTGCTCCCCCGCGTCGTTCCGACCCGCGAATTGACGTCCGCGGAGCGCGCGGCCCTCGGCGAGCTGGGCGTTCCCGTCCGCGTGCTGTCGAGCGCACGGCCGAACGCACTCGCCGCGGGGTTCGTGCCGGGCGCCCGCGTCGTGTTCCTCACCGAGGGCCTGCTCGCACGGCTCCCACCTGCCGAACTCCGGGCCGTCGCCGCCCACGAGGCCGGGCACCACTACCACCGGCACGTCGCGCTCCGGCTCGGCGCTGTCGCCGTGTTCGTGCTGCCGTGGCTGGCGGCGACCGCCGAAGGCGTCCCCGGCGCGTTCCTCGCGGGCTGTCTGCTCGCGGGACCGTGGACCCTCGGCCTGTTCCGGCTGATGCGACACACCGAACTCGTCGCGGACCGCTACGCTGCCGAGTCCACGGACGGCGCGGCGCTCGCCCGCGGTCTCGCCCGACTCACCGGCCCCTCGCACGGCGGCCCACTCCGGCGACTGTTCTCGCCACACCCACCGCTCGACGAACGTACGGCCCGGCTTACAGGTGACGGGGGAGCTCCAGTGGAAACGGGGGCGAACCAGCCCATATAAGTGTTGTGTGACACTCAGGCGTCGTGCGGTTTCACGCTCCGAGAACGCCTGAAAGATGTGGTACGTTTATACCGGCGCCACGTCTGGAGGTAGCCATGTCAGCCGGACCGTCCAGGGCTCGTGTGACAGCGCGGCTCGCGCAGCTCCAGGACGCCTACGACGGGTTCGACGTCCGACAGACGACGGTGAGCGTCGCCCCCACCGAGTTCGAGCGAGCAGTCGAGGGGAACGACGTGGTCGCCCGGGCCGCCGTCCGCGTTCGCGACGCCGACGGCCGGTATCTCGTCGTGCCGGACACCGGCGAGTGGGTCGACCCCGGGGGACCAGTCTCGACGGGGCAGTCCATCGTCGAGACGGCCGTCGGCCTCGTCCAGCGACAGACCGGCGTCACCCCGCATATCGACGAACTCGAACGGGTCTCCATCGTCTGTGTCAACTGTGACGAACCCTCCGACGAACCCCTCTACCAGCTCCACGCGCTGTTCCGCGCTCGCCCCGTCGAGGGGGAGGTCCGCGGCGACGCCGAGTGGCGCGAGGAGCCGCCGTTCGACGTGTTCTGAAGTCAAATTACACCGGTGACCGTCGCCGCCTCGATAGCCGCGTCCTCGCGCAGCCCGTCGCCGAGGATGGTGTAGCGGTCGCGGATCTCGTGGGCGGTCGTCGCCGCCTCCACGAACAGCTCGTCGTCGATACCGAGTTCCGCGGCCGTGGTCGGCGCCTCGATGCTCTGGAGGGCGTCGCGGACGTTCCGCCACTGCCCCTGCTCACCGGAGTGGAGGTACTCCGTGACGACGCTGGCGACCCCGACCTGATGGCCGTGGAGCGCCGGGTCGGGGGCGATGCGGTCCAGTTGATGTGAGATGAGGTGCTCCGCGCCCGACGCCGGCCGCGAGGAGTCCGCGATCGACATCGCCACGCCCGACGAGACGAGCGCCTTGATGACGGCCCAGGCCGACTCTTCGAGGCCACGCTTGATGGAGTCGGCGCGGTCGACGAGCAGCTCGGCCGTCATCTGTGAGAGCGCGCCCGCGTACTCGCTGTACTCCACGTTCTTGAGCCGGTGTGCGAGCTGCCAGTCCTTCACGGCCGTGTAGTTCGAGATGATGTCCGCACAGCCCGCCGTCGTCAGCTCCCACGGCGACTCCGCGATGAGCTGGGTGTCCGCGACGACCGCCAGCGGCGGGTCGGCCGCGACCGAGTGGCGGGTGTCGCCCTCGGGGACGGACCCGCGACCCGAGACGATGCCGTCGTGCGAGGCCGCGGTCGGGATGCTCACGAACCCGACCTCGGCGTCGTCGGCGGCCATCTTCGCGATGTCGATTGGTTTGCCGCCGCCCAGCCCCACCAGAAAGCCCGCGTTCTCGCGCTCGATGGCGGCGATGACCTGCTTGACCGTCTCGAAGCGTGCCTCCTCGACCACCACGGTCGCGGGGTCGTAGCCCGCCGCCCGGAACTGCTCGCGGAGGCGGTCGCCCGCGATGTCGTCCGGCGTGGGCGAGGTGACGATGAGCGGCCGACCGTCGAGATAGAGTTCGGCGACGGCCTCGACCGTCTGGTCGAGCACGCCGTGGCCCACCACGACGTTTCGGGGGAGCCGAATCCACGTCGATTTGTCGAACATACCCGTGGGTCGGGACCGGTGTTCAAACCGTTTTCCGTGCGCTCACGCCTCGCGCTTCTCGACGAGCCCCAGCCCGACCATCGTGAGCACGAGGTCGCCCTCGTCGTCGGTCGTCCGTACCTCGGTCTCGGTGTGGCCGTACGCCGGGTTATCGCCCGCACGCGTATCCAGCACCTCGATTTCGACCGAGAGCGTCGTCCCCGGCCGGACGGGTTTGTGCCACCGGAGGTCGTCCATCCCACGCCCGCCCACACTCGCGGTGTCGTTCATGTACCCCTCCACGAGCAGGCGTGCGGAGAGCGCCGCCGTCAGCCAGCCGGAGGCGATGAGCCCGCCGAACATCGACGCTGCGGCGGCCTCGGGGTCGGTGTGAAACGGCTGGGGGTCGTACCGCTCGGCGAACTCCAGCATCTCCTCGCGAGTGACCGCGACGGAGCCGCAGTCGCGGGTCAGGCCGGGCTCGATGTCCTCGAAGTAGAGCGTCACGGCCCCGGATGTACGCCCGGCGACAAGAAGCTTCGGCGCACGTGCACCTCCCGTGCGTGTCCCCGAACCGGGAAGCCCAATGGTCGCGGCCTGCAACTCCCCGCGCATGCCCGCCGTCGAGACGAACGGGGTCGAGACGTACTACGAGACGGACGGCGACGGCCCGCCCGTCGTCCTCCTGCACGGTGCGGGGATGGACGGCCGGCTGTGGGCCGAACAGGCCCGCCCGCTCGCCGACGACCACCGGCTGGTCGTTCCGGACCTGCGCGGCCACGGCCGCACGGGTGGCTCCGCCCGCGAGGACTACTCCGTCGCGCTGTTCGCCGACGACGTGCGGGCGCTCGTCGACGCGCTCGACCTCGACAGACCGGCCGTCGTCGGCCACTCGATGGGCGCGTTCGTCGCACTCGTCTACGCGGCTCGCCACACGGACGCCTGTGCCGGCCTCGCGACGCTCGGTGGGGAGGTGCCCGAACCACTATCGTACGCCGAGCGCATCGAGAGCCACAGGCCGGCGCTCGTGGACGCGCTCGCGCCGGTGTTCGGCCGCGAGCGCGTGAAGCGCCTGCTCCGCCGCGTCGACGCCTGGCGGTACGACGAGCGCGGGAGGGGTGACCCCGAGGCCATCGAGCGAGTCCACGAGCGCCACGGTGACGTGGTGCCCGAGCCGAGCGACGCCGAACGCCGGAAACTGGACGCGGCGCTGGCGACCTACTACGACGTGTCGGTCGACTACTCGCGAGTCGCGGTGCCGTCGCTCCATCTGTACGGGGAGTACGAGATACCGATGCTGCGCCGTCACGCCCGGTTCATGGCCGACGCGCTTCCGAACGGGACGGCACGGGAGATCCCCGACGCCGGTCACGTGTCGATGGTCGACAATCCGGGGTTCGTCGTCGACGCGCTCCGCGAGTGGCTCGGGAACCTCTAGAGCGTGTCCAGCACGCCCAGCACCCGCTCTTCAGCCTCGCGGGCGGGACCGTACTCGCGGCCAGTGCGCTCGGACTCGCGGTGTTCTGCGACCGTCTCGGCCAGCGCCTCCTCGTGGGGCGTGGCGGTGTACCCCAGGTCTCGAATCTTGTTCGTGTCGAGCAGGTGCGGATACGTCCGGTAGACGGGGAAGTCGTCGAGGTCGATGTCCGCCGCGGCGAGTTCACGGGCGCCCGCAGTCACGATGTCGACCTCGGTGTCGGCGGCCTCGGCCACGAGTTCCACCCACTCGCGGAGGATGGGGGCGTGGCCGTCACCGACGTTGTACGCCTCACCCGGCTCGCCCGTCTCGGCGACGAGTCGGAGCGCGCTCGCCACGTCCTTCACGTACACCTGGTGCCAGATGTTCGTGCCGTCGCCGGGGACGATGACCCGGTCGTGGTTGATGACGCGGTCGATCCAGTAGTCGAACCGCTCGGTGTAGTCGTACGGGCCGTAGACGACGGGCGGACGGACGGCCATCGCGTTGACGCCCTGTTCGGCCGCGGCGAAGATGGCTCGGTCACTCTCGGCCTTCCGGGGGCCGTAGCTCTCCCGTGAGTCCTCGGTCGCCTGCTCGGTCGTACACTCGCGTAACGGCGTCTCGTCCTCGCGTTTGGGGATGCGGTCGACGCCGTAGGCCGCGCCAGACGAGACGTAGACGTAGGCGTCCACGTCGGCGAATATCTCGGTGGCGGCGCGCACGTCACGCGGGAAGTACGCCACACAGTCGACGACCACGTCGGGGTCGACCTGCTCGCGGGCGAGTCGGAGCCGCCCGTCCTCGGTTCGGTCGCCCTCGAAGTGGTCCACGCGGTCGCCCTCGGAGAACGGGTTGTCGTGGTTCCCGCGGTTGAACACCGTGACGTCGTAGTCGTGGTCGAGGAACTCCTCCACGGTGTGCCGACCGATGAATCGGGTGCCGCCGATGACGAGTGCGTGAGACATTGCGTGCGTCGACTGTCGAGCGGGAGCGAGAAAACCGTTGTCCGTCGCCGACCCGGTCAGTCGTCGCTCGAGACGAAGCCGGTGTCGGCGTCGGCTTCAGCCGCGGCCGACGGCGACTCGGGAAGCTCCTCGCGAACGTCCGCCGCACCCTCTTCGAGCACGCCGGCGTAGGCGTCGGGCATCACCTTCACGACGTGTTCGAGCTCCTCCTCCCAGTGGTCGAGGACGTACTCGCCGCGGTCGGAGTCGGTGTACGCGACGTGGTTCTCGACCAGCCGCCGGAGCATCGCGCGGTCCTTCTCGTCCAGGTCGTCGGTGGTCGAGACCATCCCGTAGTTGACCTTCTCCTCGAAGTCGCCCTCGCGGTCGAGGACGTAGGCGACCCCACCGCTCATCCCGGCGGCGAAGTTCTTGCCCGTCTCACCGAGGACGGCGACGACACCGCCGGTCATGTACTCACAGCCGTGGTCGCCGACCGACTCGACGACGGTTTTCACGCCCGAGTTCCGCACGGCGAACCGCTCGCCGGCCATCCCGTTGATGTACGCCTCACCCTGGGTGGCGCCGTAGAGCGCGACGTTGCCGATGAGGATGTTCTTCTCCGGCTCGTAGGGGGCGTCGTCGGGGGTGTTGACGACGAGCTTGCCGCCCGAGAGTCCCTTGCCGACGTAGTCGTTCGAGGAGCCGGTCAGGCTCATCGTGACGCCGTGCTGGAGGAACGCGCCGAAGCTCTGCCCCGCCGTACCCGTGAAGTCGATGGAGATGGTGTCGTCCGGCAGGCCCTCACCGCCGACCTGCGTGGAGATGCGGTTCGAGAGCGTCGCGCCCACGGCCCGGTGGTTGTTCGAGATGTCGCTGTCGATGGCGACGGGTTTTCCATCGTCGAGGGCGGGTTGAGCCTGCTCGATGAGCTCCCAGTCGAGCGCCTCGTCGATCTCGTGGTCCTGCTCGCGGGTCTTCGTGCGCTGGGTCCCCGGCGCCTGGGCGATGGCCGACGAGAGGTCGAGCTTCTTCGCCTTCTCCTGGGTCACGTCCGTCCGCTGGCGGAGGTGCTCGGCGCGGCCGATCATCTCTTCGAGTTCGGTGTAGCCGAGCTCGGCCATGATCTCCCGGAGCTCCTGCGCGATGAACGTCATGTAGTTGATGACGTGCTGGGGCTGGCCGGGGAACCGCGAGCGGAGGTTCTCGTCCTGGGTGGCGACGCCCACCGGACAGGTGTTCGTGTGGCACTGCCGAGCCATCACACAGCCCGAGGTGACGAGCGGCGCCGTCCCAAAGACGTACTCCTCGGCGCCGAGGAGGGCGCCGACGGCCACGTCGCGACCCGTCTTCATCCCGCCGTCGACGCTGACCCGAATCCGGGACCGGAGCTCCGTCGAACGGAGCATCTGGTTCGCCTCCGCGAGGCCGAGCTCCCACGGGAGCCCCGCGTTCTTGATGCTCGTCTTGGGTGAGGCACCCGTCCCGCCGGAGTGGCCCGAGATGTGGACGACGTCGGCGTTCGCCTTCGCGACACCCGCCGCGATGGTGCCGATGCCAGCCTCCGAGACGAGCTTCACGTTGATGTCGGCCTCGGGGTTGGCGGCCTTGAGGTCGTGGATGAGCTGCTTGAGGTCCTCGA
This sequence comes from Halorarius litoreus, assembly GCF_024362405.1. Classification (GTDB taxonomy): domain Archaea; phylum Halobacteriota; class Halobacteria; order Halobacteriales; family Haloarculaceae; genus Halorarius; species Halorarius litoreus. The sequence continues at coordinate 211,556 of NZ_CP101454.1, forward strand.
TGGAGTAGATGTCGTGCAGCGGCGGCGGGGAGATGAGCCCCACGCCGGGCGTCGAGAACCGCACGTGGGCGATCATCTCGTTGACCTTCTTGCCGGGGAGGTGGCCACCTTCACCGGGCTTCGAGCCCTGGGCCATCTTGATCTGGATCTCCTCGGCGTTCGAGAGGTACTCGCTCGTGACGCCGAAGCGTCCCGACGCCACCTGCTTGACGGTACACTCCTTCTCGGTGCCGAACCGCTCGGGCGGCTCGCCACCCTCGCCGGTGTTCGACTTGCCGCCGAGGCGGTTCATCGCGATGGAGTTGTTCTCGTGGGCCTCGGGCGACAGCGAGCCGAGCGACATCGCCGCCGTCGAGAACCGCGTCACGATTTCGGAGACCGGCTCGACCTCGTCGATGTCGACGGGGTCGCGGTCGGACGTGAACTCCAGGAGCCCCCGAAGCGACTGGAGCTGCTCGTGCTGCTCGTTCATCAGCGAGGCGAAGTCCTTGTAGCGGTCGTAGTCGCCCTGCCGGACCGACTGCTGGAGCGCGCCCACCGATTTCGGGTTCCACTCGTGGAAGATGCCCGACGAGCGGTGTTCGTACTCGCCCTGCCGTTCGAGGTCGACCTCGTCGGTGTGGTCGAACGCGACGGCGTGCCGGTTTCGTAAATCGCGCTCGATGTCCTCCATCTCGATGCCCTCCGTCCGCGCGGGCGTGCCCTCGAAGTACTCGGCGACGAAGTCGGAGTCGAGCCCGACGGCCTCGAAGATCTGCGCGCCCTGGTAGCTCTCGACCGTGGAGATGCCCATCTTCGCCATCGTCTTCAGCAGGCCGTCTTCGAGCGCCTTCTTGTACGCCGAGATGGCCGTCTCCTCGTCCGCGCCGTCGGGGCCGGCGACGAGGTCCGCGATGGACTGGTACGCGAGGTAGGGGTTCACCGCGCCGGCGCCGTAGCCGACGAGCGTGGCGACGTGATGTACTGCGCGCGGGTCGCCCGACTCGACGACGAGATCCACGCGGTTGCGGAGCCCGTTGCGCACGAGGTGGTGGTGGACGCCACCGGTCGCGAGCAGGCTCGGAATCGGGATGCGGTCCTTCCCGGCGTCCTTGTCGGAGAGGACGACGATGTCGTGCTCCTGGGCCGCGGCGGTTGCGTCCATCCGAACGCGCCGGACAGCGGCTTCCAGCGTCTCCTCGGACTCGTAGGTGATGTCGACGACAGCCGTCGAGAGCCCGGTGTCGGCATCGAGGTCTTTGATCGCGGCCGTCTCGGCGTCCGTGAGGATGGGTGAGTCACAGACGAGCTGGCGGGCGTGTTCGGGCGTCTCGTCGAGCAGGTTCCGCTGGTGGCCGAGTCGCGTCTCCATCGAGGTGACCATCTCCTCGCGGATGTAGTCGAGCGGCGGGTTCGACACCTGCGCGAACAGCTGCTTGAAGTAGGTGAACAGCGGGCGGTTGAACTCCGAGAGCACGGAGAGCGGCGTGTCGTCGCCCATCGAGCCGACGGGGTCCTTGCCGTCGCGGGCCATCGGCTCGACGAGGTGGTCCATCTCGTCGTGGGTGTAGCCGAACATCGCCTGCTGGCTCCGGAGGTTCGGCACCTCGGCGTGGGAGGTCCGGTCACTGCGATCGGCTACGTCGTCGATGCTGACCTGTTCCTGGTCGACCCACTCGCCGTACTTCTCGTCGACGAGGCCGTCGAACACCTCGGCGTCGGGGACGACGCGGCCCTGTTCGGGGTCGGCGAGGAACAGCTGGCCGGGCTGGAGCCGGCCGCGCTCGGTGATGTTCGCGGGGTCGTGGTCGAGCGCACCGGCCTCCGAGGCCATCACGAGCGTATTGTCGTCGAGGACGTCGTAGCGGCACGGCCGGAGGCCGTTGCGGTCGAGGACCGCGCCGATGCGGTCGCCGTCCGTCGCGGCCACGAGCGCGGGACCGTCCCACGGCTCGACGAGCGACGCGTGGTAGTCGTACCACTCGCGGCGCTCCTCCCGTACCCGATTGGCCTCACCGCGCCACGCCTCGGGGATGAGCATCCGGAGGGCGTGGGGCATGTCGCGGCCGCCCTGCATCAGCAGTTCGAGCGCGTTGTCAACCGAGGCGGTGTCGGACTGGTCCGGGTCGTCGATGATCGGCTTGATGGTCTCGATGTCGTCGCCGAACTCCTCCGAGGCGATGTCCGTCTCGCGAGCCCGCATCCAGTTGATGTTCCCCTTGATGGTGTTGAACTCGCCGTTGTGGATGATGTTGCGGTAGGGGTGCGCGAGATGCCACGCGCCGAGCGTGTTCGTCGAGAAGCGGGCGTGGACCATCGCGAACGTGGAGGCCATCCGCTCGTCGGTGAGTTCGGGGAAGTAGGTCGGGAGCTGGTCGGCCTTCAGGAGGCCCTTGTAGACGACGGTCTTGCGGTCGAGCGAGCAGACGTAGAACCGCTCTGCGCCCGGGGGGCGCTCCTCCTCGATGCGGTTCTCGACGGCGCGCCGACCGACGTACAGTTTGCGGTCGAACTCGTCGGCGTCGAACTCGCCGCTGGGACCGACGAACACCTGGACGACGCGCGGTTCGGAGTCCGCGGCAGTGGGGCCGAGGTCCGAGGCGTCGGTGGGCACGTCGCGCCAGTGGAGGGTTTCGAGGCCGTGCTCGGCAAAGGTCTCGTCGACGATGCGGACGAGCTTCGCGCCGGCTTCCTCGCCAGTGGGGAGGAAGATGGTGCCGACAGCGTACTCACGCGCCGGCGGGAGGTCGACGTCCAGTTCCGCGCGGTAGAACTCGTCGGGAATCTGCAGGAGGATACCCGCGCCGTCGCCGGTGTTCTCGTCGGCGCCGGTCGTGCCGCGGTGTTCGAGGTTCTCCAGCAGTCGGATACCGTCCGCAACGGGCTGGTGCGAGCGGTCGCCGTCGAGGTCGAAGACGACGCCGACGCCGCAGTTCGCCCGGTAGTCTTCCGGGTCCGCGAGGAGAGAGACCTCCTCGTCGGAACCCTGCGTGCGCTCAGTCATACAGGTACGTGGCCGAATAGCACATAAGAGGCTTCTCCTCAAGGACTAAGGGTTGACTAACCCCCAGCAAGGTGCCTAATATCAATATTAAGAATTGGGCTCCGGGGTTAAAACGTCCTGTCTCGTGGGCAGTTCGTAGTCGATTCGTTCGTGTATCGCCCGTATAGTGCTGACGAACGTGGAAATATTGGACGGACGTGGATACGAAACGTTCACGGTCTGTAGAGTTTCACGGTCGTTCACGGGTCTCGGTGGGGGGTCGCGTTGCGTCAGTCGCTCGCTACGTCCGACGTGGCGTCGGCGGGTTCGACGTGAATCGTCCCATCGCTCCGGACCGTGACCGCGTAGCCGTGATACGGGAACGTGACCGTACCGGACGGCAGCGCCCGGTCGGGCGCGTCCGGTGTGAACAACGCGTCGAGCGCATCGGGGTCGATAGCCGAATAGAGGGGAGTGATAGTGTCGGCACGGCCGATTCCGGACGTTGGCGACAAGTCGGGTATCGGACTGACCCCCGACGCGGCTGCGACGGCCTGCACGACACCGCTGCTTACCCGTTCGCTATCGGAGAGCTGGTAGGTGAAGCCCGAGTCGCTGGCCCGGTGGGACGTGTCGGTCATGGTGGTCGGTAGTCCCGTCGTACGGGTCAGTCTCGCCGTTACCTATGCAATCCCGTTATACCGACTCACTCGCCGCCGGGCGGGCCGTGGATGAGCGTGCTAGCGATGAGGTTTCGATAGCCGCGGCGGAGTCGTGACGACAGCGCCTGTCGCGTGATTCCGAGCTGCGCGGCGAGGGACTGCTGGTCGGTCGCAGAGGGGTCGCGATAGTACCCCTCCCGGTAGGCGAGCACGAGCGCGGCGTGCTGTTGGGGCGTGAGGTTGTACTCGGTGCCGGTCACCATCTCGGAGAGCCGACTGAGCCGCCTGAGCGTCACGTTGATGTCGTGGTCGGAACAGTACTGCTGGAAGTCCGAGAACTGAACGGCGCGTTCGGCGCGCAGTTCGAACGTCCAGCCCTCGACCGATCCCGTCGCAGCGAGGACCGTCACCCCGGTCGCCGGAATCGCACTCATGATGCCCAGGTGGTCGGGCTGCCACTCGGCGCGGAACAGCCCCTTGGTCCCCAAGTCCTCCATCAACGCTGCCGACCGAATCTCGGGGAGGCCGTCGAACACCTCCCGGATGGCCGCCATGTCACCGCCAGCGTCGTTGACCCAGAAGTACGGCATCACCGTGTCATCGCTCGGGACGACCCGGTCCAGTTCGAGCGTCGCCTCGGGCCGGGGGTCGAACACGGCTCCGAGCGGGAAGTCGGCCGGCGGAATCGTGAACTCGGCAATCGATGCCATAGCCCGGCTTCGACGGCACGGCGCTTCAATCCCCGTTCGACCTATCAGGGAATCGTCCTGCTGAGACGACGAGAGGCGACCGCGGACGGGTGGCTCGGTAGTTCTTCGCGAAGTACGCCGAGGGGTTATCAGATTCGTATTCGTACCAGCGGCAAAGACGCAATACTGGGCGGCAAAGTCGGCGTTCGTCGGCGAGAAGGTGCTCGACACTCCTACTGAGCTAGACCAACTCATGGACACTGAGCAGTTTGAGCGGATAATTAAAGGAGGCTACATGAATATGAGTGCGAAGTAAATCACCGAGTAATCAGCAAGTATCTACATTGAATTAGTAGCTAATCGACCCTCTCTTGTTGATATATCCCAAACATATATACAGGCCGACATTGACGTTTGTTTGATGGGAACTCGGTCAGGACTTCAGTCACAGGTTGACCCACTCTGGACAGAAGACGAACTGGATGACTTCCTCAATCTCCAAGGAGGGGCCATCATCAGCAAAGAGAAAAAGCAACGTGACGCACTGGCCAAGCAGATCGAACAACAGTCCACCTATCCGACATCGAACATTCGGAGGCTCATTTCTGCGATGCTTGGGTGGAAGAACAACAGCGCAGCGGTTGCGCTATGGTCAGGGCACATAGAGAAAGCCGAGGAAATTCGCGGGAGACCCTATCGAGACGCGAAAGACGTCGAGGATGCTCTGATTGAGCGAGTGGTACAACCTGCTTACGAAGAGCAGGATATCGACAAGATGGAAGCGATGGAGGGAACGCTTCCCATCATGGAGACATCTGTAATCGCACAACTCCGGCCCGAAATCTGGAAGAACGAACAGAAGGCCCGGAAGCGAGTACAAGAGGCTATCGACGAATACGTGGAGAAGAAGAACTGGAACGAGCCATCCGGCTAGCTAAATCGTTCAGTATCCGAAACGCGAGCATACTCACCGCTCTATTGTGCCATCGAGTCCTGCGCTGCAACTGCTACAATAGCTGTAGAGACGATTGATGACGCCGTCCTTCGTGGCGGCGCTGTTCTTTGGGCCCCCGAGTAACCGCTTCGCTCAACGAGTTGAGAGAAAGAAGTTGAGGAACGTTTCTATAAGCAGCTCAGTAGTTCTTGGCGAAGTACGCCGTCTCCGTCGCTTCCTCGCCACAGACCCCGCAGGTGTCGTGGACGGGCTCCTCGTCGTCGTCGAGCGGGAGCATGACGATTTCGGCGGCGATCTGGTCCTTGATTTCGGCCTCGCAGTCCTCGTTCCCACACCAGCCAGTTTTGACGTAGCCGCCGTGCTGGCCGATCGTTCCCAGAATCTCGTTGCGGCCGTGCGCCTCGTGGATGTGGTCCTCGAGGTTCTCCTCGGCGGCGGCGTACAGTTTCGCGTACACCGTATCGAGCGCCTCCTCGGTGGCCTCCACGAGGTCGTCACGCGAGGCGACCTCGTTCTCGCCGTCGGGACGGTGGACGAGCGTGATCTCCTCGTCTTCGACCTCGTTGGGGCCGACCTCGATGCGGACGGGGACGCCCTTCAGCTCCCACTCGTTGAACTTGAAGCCGGGGTTGCGCTCCTCGCGGTCGTCGAGTTCGACCCGAACGCCGGCGTCGTCGAGGTCCGCGGCCAGTCCCGCACAGTACTCGAGCACCTCCTCGCGGGTGTCCTCCTGCCAGATGGGGACGATGACGACCTGTTCGGGCGCGAGCTTGGGGGGCAGGACGAGCCCCTGGTCGTCGGAGTGGGTCATGATGAGCCCGCCGAGTGCGCGCCACGACAGCCCCCACGAGGTCGTGTGACAGACCTTCTCCTCCTCGTCCTCGGCGCGGTAGGTGAGGTCGTACGCCTCCGCGAAGCCGGTGCCGAGGTAGTGACTCGTGCAGGCCTGCAGCGACTTCCCGTCGGGCATCATCGCCTCGACGGTCGTGGTGGTGTCGGCGCCGGGGAACTTGTCGTGGTTGGGCTTGCGACCCTTCAGCCCGGGCATCGCCAGCACCTCCTCGTACAGCCGGTGGTACTGGTCGAGGCGGGTCATCGTCTCGTCCCACGCTTCCTCCTCGGTCTCGTGGGCGGTGTGGCCCTCCTGCCAGAGGAACTCCTTCGTGCGGATGAACGGCTTCGTGTCGGTGGCCTCCCACCGCACGACCGAACACCACTGATTGAGTTGGAGCGGGAGGTCACGGTGCGAGCGCGTCCACTGGGCCATGTACGGCGTGATGATGGACTCCGAGGTGGGGCGGATGGCGAGTCGCTCCTCTAACTCCTCGTGGCCGCCGTGAGTGACCCACGCGACCTCGGGGTCGAACCCCTCGACGATGTCCTTCTCCGCTTCGAGGTACGACTCGGGAATCATCATCGGGAAGTAGGCGTTCTGCGCGCCCTCCTCCTTGAACCAGCCGTCGAGGTAGTTCTGGAGTCGCTCCCACAGCGCGTAGCCGCGGGGGCGACAGACGATGAACCCGCCCATCGGCGCGTAGTCCGCGAGGGCCGCCTTCTGGACGACCTCGGCGTACCACTTCCCGGTACTGTACTCCTTGGACTCGGTGATGCCGAGCTCCTGGTCGGATTGCTCGTTCTGCTCGGTGTCGCTCATATCTTGTTGTGATTCAGGGATGGCTTAAACACGGTGCGTTTCGCTCGCCAGGATTCATCGGTTCGGTGTTGGGTGTCGAGCCCGAAGCTGGAACTGCCGATGGGATCAGCAATCGCTCTCACGTTGTCGTGCCAACAACCGACCAGGTCGAGTGATAGTGGGTAGCCTAGCGGCCACCCGGTGGGAGGAGGGGGCGGACGACGACGAAGACGCGTCCGGACATGGTCGGAGACAGTTCCGCACAGGGCTTAACCGTACCGCACCCGTGCCACATCATCACAACCCCCACGCGATGCGGTCCCAGAGCCGCTCGTAGCCGTAGTACGTCAGCGTCTTCACGACGTTCGTCAGCAGGCCGATGGAGAGCGCGTCGCTCACGTCGCCGACGACGAGATACGCGACGGTGATAGAGACGAGCACCATCACCAGCCGGTAGCACGCGGTCTTCACGACCGCGCGCCGACGCGCCTGCAGCGGCGCACGGAACTGCCTGTGGAGATTCACACCAGATAGAGGCTGGGAAGCGTAAGAAACCACTCGGAGTTTCAAATTTTATATAGAGTAACTGATTTGAGTTACTTAGATGGACCCCAGCAGCAGTAGCGCAACCATCCCAGCGACGATGGTGGCGAGGATGTCCTCGGTGTACCACGCGACGACTGCCGCCACGATACCCGCGAGCAGACGGTCGCTGCCGAACAGTTCGCCGAGCGCAGCGACTGGGCCGAGCCCCGTCTCGACCACGGGCGTTCCCTCGACGGTGAGGAACGCCGGCACCACGAGCGCCGCCAGCACCGCGGCGGGGACGAGTCGCAACAGCCGTTCGGCCCGCGGCGGCACGTCGAACCGCTCGTAGAGGAAGATGAACGACGCGCGGATGGCGAACGTTCCGAGCCCCCCGAGGACGATGGCCGTCCAGATGACGAGGTCCGAGGCAGTCACGCGCCCACCTCCTCGACGGTGAATCCGGCGACGAGCCCGGACATCGCGCCGACCAACAGCCCGAGTTCGAAGGGGACGCCCACGGCGAGCGTCGCCACCACCCCACCGACGATGGCGGCCGTCCCGGTGGCGGCGTCCTCGAGGTTCGGCACGAGCAGCGCGAGGAACGTCAGCGGGACCCCGAACTCCAGCGGTAGCCAGTCGGGGACGTTCGCCCCGAGGACGAGCCCCACGACCGTACACACCTGCCAGACGACCCACAGCGGCAGCGCCGCCCCGAGGAAGAACGCGACCTCAGACACCGCCGACCCCCGAAAGCGCGTCACCGAGAGCGCATACGTCTGGTCGGTTAGCACGTAGGCGACGAGCGAGCGGACCCGTGCCGTGACCCCCTCGAAGTGCGGTGCGATGGAGGCGCTGTACATCGTCATCCGCAGGTTGATGACGAGGATGATGGCGACGACGATGGGGAGCGGCGACCCCCCGCCCAGGAGTTCGATGGCGGCAAGCTGCGCCGCCCCTGCGAACACGATCACGGAGAGCCCAACCGCTTGCGCCGGCGAGAGCCCGGCGTTCACCGCCGCGGCCCCGGCGACGAGCCCGAAGGGGACGACGCCCACGAGGACGGGGACGACCGTGCGCGCCCCCTCCAGAAAGTCGCCGCGGCGAGTCATAGCTGACCCTCCACCGTTCGGCGTGAAGGTGGTGTCGGTTCCGCGGTCCGCCTCAAAACAGGTCGGTGCCGCACTCGTTGCAGTAGACGTTCATCACGCCGTTCGCATCCGGCTCCTCGACGCCGTGACTGGTAACCTCGCCGCACTCCGAACAGGGCGCGAACGATTCGAGGTCCTCCCAGTTGTGCTGGGCGCCGGGCGCACCGATGGCGAGGCCGCGAACCTGCTCGTCGGTCTTGTTCCGGCCACACTGGAACTGGCTCGGGGGAAAGCGGACGAGTTCGCCCGCCTCGACCTCGACTTCGGCCGACGCCTGTGGGTCGGCGTCGTCGCCCGGTGGGGGGCCGACCTCGAACGTCGCCGTCCCGTCGACGACGTAGAACACCTCCTCCTGGTCGTGGTGGGTGTGGTACCCCCCGGAGAACTGCTCGCCGGGTTCGAGTTCGTAGAACGCGAGCGAGACGTCCTCGGTGCCGAGCGCATCCGAGAGCGACCGGCGGACGCTGTTGACGCCGAGCGGGTTCGGCTCGTTCGGTGCCTCGTCGATGGCGACCTTCTCCATACGCGAACCCGCGACGCCACGGGCAAAGCGTTGTGGGCGGCGGCAGTTACTCCGGCGGGACTGCGAACGGACTCTCAGTCTCGGTCCACGCCCATCCCGGGAGCCGGGTTTGAAAGCCCGCGGCGAGCGCCGCGTCGAGGTCGTCTTGCCCGGCCGCCTCAGCCGCGTCGCCGTGGGTGTAGACGTCCGCGACGTGGAACGTCGCCTCGGCCAGAAGTGAGAGCGGCTGGCCGCCCGCGATAGTCGCCGCGAGTTCTCTACCGAGGAGTTCGTCGACGACGAACCCCGGGTAGTCGCCCTCGACGTCGAGGTCGCGGAGCAGCCCCGCGAGTCCCGCGACGTTCACCGCGACATCGCCATCCGCGAACACCGCGTCGACCTCCCGTTCGTACTGTTCGTCGGTGACGTGGCCGACGTCGGTGTCGAACGCGACGGCGAGCCGGTCACGGGTCGAATTGATGAGCGGGACGACCCGCTCGTTGTCACGAACGCGGTCACGCTCGGCGCGGACGGTGGCCGGAGAGATTCGCATGAACGACACTGTCGTGGGGATGCCCAAGAAGGGTTCCACCCCGGCAGAACGCCTCGCGCCGGTGTGACCGACAGTGGCAATTTGCGAAGGCTTTTATATCAACAGCGGTGTACCACCGAACAAGCGGGTTTTCCGGTCACCAGTGTCCCGCAGTCGCCCTCTGATGGGTGGCGAGCCTCTCGGAACTACACTCCACATGAGAACGTTTGTTACAAGATGTGCGTCGTCCCGGGCCATCCGGCCCACGGAAGCGGCGCACCACGACCGGAACCCTCTCCAGTAGATATGAGCTCAGTAGAGCGGCAACTCGAAGATTTGAAAGAAGAGATCGCGAGCGAAGTACCCGACCACATCTCCATCTCGGACGTGACCTACGAGGGTCCCGAACTGGTCGTCTACACGCGCGACCCGAAGGAGTTCGCCAGCGACGGCGACCTCGTCCGGCGACTCGCCTCCAAACTCCGCAAGCGAATCACCGTCCGCCCCGACCCGGACGTCCTCTCCCGACCCGAATCGGCCGAACAGACCATCCGCGAGGTCATCCCCGAGGAGGCGGGCGTCACGGACCTCGACTTCCACGCCGACACCGGCGAGGTCGTCATCGAGGCGCAGAAGCCCGGCATGGTCATCGGCCGCCACGGCTCGACCCTCCGCGAAATCACCCAGAAGGTCGGCTGGACCCCCGAGGTCGTTCGGACGCCACCGATCGAGTCCTCGACCGTCTCGAACGTCCGCAACTTCCTGAAACAGGAGCGCGAAGAACGTCGTGACATCCTCGAGCGAATCGGTCGGCAGATCCACCGCCGCGAGATGTCCGACGACGAGTGGGTCCGAATCACCACGCTCGGCTGCTGCCGCGAGGTCGGCCGGGCTGCGTTCATCCTCTCGACGCCAGAGACCCGCATTCTCATCGACTGTGGTGACAAGCCCGGCGCGGAAGGCGAGGTCCCCTACCTGCAGGTGCCCGAGGCGCTCGGGGCCGGTGCACAGACCATCGACGCCGTCGTCCTCACCCACGCCCACCTCGACCACTCCGCGTTCATTCCCCTCCTGTTCAAATACGGCTACGACGGGCCCATCTACTGCACCGAGCCCACCCGCGACCTGATGGGGCTTCTCACCCTGGACTACCTCGACGTCGCCGCGAAGGAGGGTCGGGCGCCCCCGTACGAGTCCGAGATGGTCCGCGAGGCCATCAAGCACACCATCCCCCTCGAGTACGGTGACGTGACGGACATCGCGCCGGACATCAAGCTCACCTTCCACAACGCGGGCCACATTCTCGGGAGCGCGGTCTCGCACTTCCACATCGGCGACGGCCTCTACAACGTCGCCTTCTCCGGTGACATCCACTACTCCGACACGCGGCTGTTCAACGGCGCGGTCAACGAGTTCCCGCGCGTCGAGACGCTCGTGCTGGAGTCGACCTACGGGGGACGAAACGACTACCAGACCGACCAGGAGGACTCCGAACGCAAGCTGAAGAAGGTTATCAACGAGACGTACGAGCGCGACGGCAAGGTGGTGATTCCGGCGTTCGCCGTCGGGCGCTCACAGGAGATCATGCTCGTCCTCGAACAGGCGATGCGCGACGGCGACATCCCGGAGATGCCGGTCCACCTCGACGGGATGATCTGGGAGGCGACGGCCATCCACACGACGTACCCCGAGTACCTCCGTGACGACCTCCGCGACCGCATCTTCCACGACGACGAGAACCCGTTCCTCGCCGAGCAGTTCAACCACATCGACGGCGGCGAGGAGGAGCGACAGGACGTCGCCGACGGCGACCCGGCCATCATCCTCTCGACCTCCGGGATGGTCACCGGCGGGCCCATCATGTCGTGGCTCCGCCACCTCGGTGGCGACGAGCGCAACCGGATGGTGTTCGTCGGCTACCAGGCGCAGGGGACCCTCGGTCGCAGAATCCAGAACGGCTGGGACGAGATCCCCATCAACGACCGGCAGAACGGCGGGCGCGGCAACACCCTGAAGCTGAAGATGGACGTCGAGACCGTCGACGGCTTCTCCGGCCACGCCGACCGTCAGGGGCTCGAGAACTTCGTCCGCACCATGAACCCCCGCCCGGAGAAGGTGCTGTGTGTCCACGGCGACGAGTCCTCCACGCAGGACCTCTCCTCGGCACTCTACCACGAGTTCAACATGCGGACGTTCGCGCCGAAGAACCTCGAGACGTTCCGGTTCAAGTAGCCCGGGGCGTCACACCAACTCGTTTTCTGCGAGCGCTCGGACCGCGTCGCCGAGCTCCGTGAAGAACAGCCGCCACCAGAGATACCAACCGAGGAGGAACGTGCCGACGAGCGCGTGGACGCCCTCCAATCGGGTGTCCGGGAACGCGAACCGACTGTAGCCGTCAGCACCACCGGGAAACAGCCCCGGGAGTGCCGTGCCGAGGGCGTCGGTGGCGACGGACGTGACAGCGGCGATGGCGATCGCAACCACCACGAACTCCGCGGCGAACCGTCGCCCCGCGGGGTCACCCAACACCACCGAGAGCTCGTCGAGGGCGGACATACACCGGCCTCTCGGGCGGCCCACTTCAATCGTGGCTCCCTCGGCCGGCTGCTCACGGACACGAGGAGCCGCCGTGCCACGACCGATGTTGGATGGATGTACCAGAACGCATAGGAACGCGCGGCCTCACCTCCGACCATGCACACCTCCCGACGCGCGTTCCTCGGTGCCGTCGCTGGCACGTCGACCGCGCTCGCTGGCTGTACTGGTCTCTTCGGTGGTGGCGGCGCTCGGGTCTCACCGAGCGGCGACCCGCTGGAGTCGCCCGCGGCCAACGCCCCCCTCCCCGACGACGCGAGCGACCGGACCTACGCGGCGATGGGCACCGGCGGTCCCGAAGTCGTCTACTTCGGGAGCTGGAAGTGCCCGTTCTGTGCCGAGTTCGCCGTCGGCTCCGACCGCGTGCTCTCGCTGTCGACCATCGTGACCGACTACGTCGAGCCGGGCAACCTCCAGTTGACGTACCGGTGTCTCGCGTACACCACGAACGGCGACCCGTTCCTCGGGCAGGACGCACCGCGGGCCGCCCGTGCGGGCCTCTCCGTCTGGAACCGGGCCCCCGAGGCGTACTGGGGGTACCACGAGTACGTCATGGCGAACCAGCCACCCGAGTCCGAGACGTGGGCGACGACCGACCGCCTCGTCGGGTTCGCCGAGTCGGCGAACGTCTCGGACACCGCGGGCGTCCGTGACGACCTCGAGAACGGCCAGTTCGAGGAGCCGGTTCGGGCGAACACCTCGGCGTTCGCCGATGCGGGCGGCAGCGGGACCCCGACGCTCCTCGTCGACGGCGAGACCTACAGCCCGTTCGAGCCGGACAAGACCCGGCAGGCGCTCGATGCGCTGGCCGAGTGACCGGCGACTGCTGGGTGCCGCCACAGCCGTCGCCACCGTCGCCACGGCCGGCAGCCTCTACTTCAGCCTCGGGATGGGGCTGTACCCCTGTGAGCTCTGCTGGTACCAGCGCATCCTGATGTACCCGCTCGTGGTCGTCCTCGGGGTCGCCACACTCGACGACCGGCTCCCCCACCGGACGGTCCTCCCGCTCTCGGTTCCGGGGCTCGCGCTCGCGGCGTACCACTCGTACCTGCAGGCGACGGCGACGAGTTGCGGCTTCGGTGGCCCCTGTGCGACGGTCCAGTTCCGGCTCCCGGTGCTCGGGTTGACCATCCCCAACCTCTCGTTGCTCGGCTTCCTGTTCGTGACCGTGCTGGTCGTCGCGGCGTGGCGGTCGCCCAACGTCTAGGCGAACGAGACTGTTTCACGGCCGAGACGGCCGCCGTCCGGGGACTAGGTCGGGAAACGCCCCGGAACCGTCCCACCGCTTATCGGTCCCGTAACTTTCCCCGAAGCGGTCGTACGCGGTGCCATGGGTCAGAACCCTGGCGGTCAGCAGACGAACGGCGGACAGCCAGCCCAGCAGAGCCAGCAGTCGACGGACCAACAGTCGAGCCAGCAGCCGAATCAGCAGGGACAGCAGGACCAGCAGGGACAGCAGACCCAACAGACCCAGCAGCACGACACCGGCGAGCGCATCGCGAGCTGGTTCACCGAGACCGTCGTGCGGACGGCGGTCGCGGTGTTCGGTGTCGCCCTCCTGCTGTTCGCGCTCGGACAGCTCGCTGGCGTCGAACTGCTCAGCATCGTGGGTGAGTTCCTCACCTCGAGCACTGGCGCGTGGTTGTTCATCGCGTTCTTCGGGATGTTGCTGCTCGTCGCAGCGAGCAAGAGCTGGAACATCAGCCGACAGTAACCCACCGGAGAACCGCTCTGAACTGCCGGACGGCCCATGTCCATTCTTTCGGACCGACCACACGCAGACAGCGTCAGCCGTCGACGCCCTCGCTCGGATCGACCACCTCGCCGGCCTCCGGGTAGACCCCGACCTGGTCGCAGAGGTCGCCCATCGGGCAGGCGTCCGGGTCGTCGAGGCATGCAGGGTTCCGCGCCGTGCAGTACTCGCGGCCGAACTGAATCATCGCGGTGTGGCCGAACCCACACTTCTCTGCGGGCACGTCGCGCTCCAGGTGCTCACGAACCGCCTCGTGGTCGGCGTCCGGTGGCGCGATACCGAGCCGGCGGGCGATGCGGTGGACGTGGGTATCGACGGGGAAGACGCCGTCGCGCCCGCCCGAGAACAGCAGGACGCAGTCGGCGGTCTTCGGGCCGACGCCCTTCATGTCGAGCAGTGCGCCGCGAACCGTCTCAGGGTCCTCGTCCTTGACGAAGCGGTCGAAGCCATCGGCCCCACCGTACTCGTCGACGACGCGCTGGGCGAGTCGAATGATGGTCTCGGATTTCTGGTTGTAGAGCCCCGCCGACGAGATGGTCTCGGCGAGTTCGGCCTGGTCGGCGTCGGCGAGCGTCGCTGCCAACGCTCCCCCACCGTACCGCGCCATCAGGCTGTCGTGCGCGGGCTGGCTCGCCTTGTCGCTGGTGTTCTGTGAGAGCACCGTCCGGACGAGACACTCGAACGCCTGCTGGCCGCCGTACGTCTTCTGCCAGTACAGTTCGCCGAGGCGGTCGACCACTGCCTCGGCACGGGTGTGCGCGTCGCCCGGCTCGAACGGGGCGAACGCACCGCCACCCGACGCACCTCCGGAGATGTTCTCGGCGGGCTCGTCGTCCATACCGGCGGTTCGAGCGGGAGGGACAAGAGCGTGGCCGACGCGGAACCCGACGAACCACTACCCGACGATCAGGTTTATCGCGGCGACGACGACGCCGGCGAGCGCCATCCGACCGGCCGAGACGTACCAGCGCTGTCCGGCGACGGTTCCCATGTACGCACCGAAGACACCGAGGAGCCCGACCGCGAGCGCGACCGAGACCGCGGCCATCGTCCAGAGGTCGAGGAACGCACCCGCGAGGACGAACGGGCTCAGCGGGAGGAAGATGCCGACGAGGGGGCCGGCACCGCTCGCGACCGCGTGGAACAGGCGGCCGCCCTGCTGGCGGCGCTGGATGCGAGTGTCGTCGAGGTCGACGAGCATCGCGGCTTCGAGCTCGTGGATCTCCGCGGCGGTCTCCGCGCGCTCGATCTCCCAGACGCTCCACACCGCCGAGGTGCCGAGTCCGACTGCCGCGCCGACGCCGATCTTGACGATCTCGGGGCTCCCGGCGACTCCCGTGAGCACGGAGCCGAGGACGATGCCGATGCAGGTGAGTGTGCCGTCGAAGCCGTTCGAGACGAAGTAGCGTCGGCCGATGGCCCGGACCGACGGCCGACCGAGCGCAGCGCGCAACGAGTCGAGCATCCGCTCAGTCCTGCAGGGTTCGCGACTCGTCGACCAGCCGCGACCCGCAGGCCACCTCGTCGACGGAGTGGACCGAGCCGCCGAGTCCGTCGACCGTGTCCTCGATGGCGTCGAGGTCGAGATCCGGGCCCTCGATGGTGAGTTTCACGTTCTGCACCTCGCGGTCGAGCTCGATGACGGTGGCGTTGACGCCGTCGACGCCGTCGGTGGCTGCGACGGCGTCAGCGAACTCGACGAGGTCGGGGTCGTGTGGCTTCAGGACATCGACGACGACGCGGCGGAGCACGGGCATGGCTCCCGAGTCGACCCGCGAACGCAAAAAGCCGACCCCGCGTGCGGGCTCACTCCGCGTCGTCGTCGGACGGGCGACCGAACACCGCACCGAACAGCCCGACCGAGTCGGCGAGCGCACGCCCCATCGCGTTGGCCGGACTACCGGGGGCGGTGCGGTCGGCGAGCCGCGTCAACGCCGTGAGGTCGACCCCTTGGGCGGGAGCGACCGCCTCCAGCAGCCCGAGTGCGGGAACCGCGAGTGGGACCTCCAGTTCGCTCGGGGAGGCCGGGTCGGTGCCCTGTGTCAGGTGATCGGTCTGTAGTGCGGTCACGAGCCGGGCCACGGCGTCCGATCCGGTCGGCCATCCGAGTTCGTGGTTGACGAGCGTCGACGCCGCCTCGATTTCGCCGACCGAGCCGAGGTGGCCCGCCCCGATGACGGCCTTCGCCGCGCGGGCGGGGTCGCCGCTCAGGACGACCGGGCCGACTTGTGCGACCGCGCCGTCGCCCACGGAGGCGACCCAGCCGACGCTGTCGAACGTGAAGGCGTCGAACGGGTTGTCACCGGCGGCGTCGGTCGGTCCCTCGGTCACCAGTCGCTCGGCGTTGCGGGCGGCGACGCGTGCCTCACGGACGGCGGCTTGTGCCGTCGCAGGCACTTGCTTGGCGGCGGCGTCGGTCACGCGAGCGGCGTCGCCGACGACGAACGTCGACTCGCCGACGCGGAGGTCCGCGCCGACCGACGGTCGCGTGCCACCGAGCGCGGCCGGGCCGCCGATGCCGCCGGTCCAGACGAACACGTCGTACGGGAGCGTGCGGTCGTCGGCGAGCGCAATCTCGTCCTCGGTGGCAGACTCGACGGTCGTCCCCGTCTCGACGGTGACCCCGCGGTCCGTGAGTTCCCGGTCGAGTGCGGCCGCGAACGCCGTGTCGAACCCCGGTGCGACGCGGTCGGCCTGTTCGAGGAGGGTCACGTCAAGGGCGATGTCCTCCTCGTCGCCGAGCGCCGCGAGTTCGCCCGCGAGCTGGACGCCCGAGAGCCCCGCACCGCCGACGACCACGCGGCCGCCGTCGTCCGCAGCCAGCACGCCCTGCCGGATGGCGAAGGCGTCGTCGAGCGACTTGAGGGGGGTGGCGTGGGCTTCGACGCCGGGCAGCCCGTAGAAGGCAGTCTCGCTCCCGAGACAGACGGCCGCGGCATCGTAGTCGAGTTCCTCGGTCCCGGTGTCGGTGTCGAGCGTCGCCACGCCCGCGTCGGTGTCGACGTCGGTGACGCGCGCCTGTCTGACTGTGGCGCGGTCGAAGAGGTCTTCGAGCGGGACCGTGATGACCTCCGCGAGGTCCGGGTGACGGACGACGCGGTGGAGTTCGTGCAGGACGAGATGGTCGGGAGAGGCGTCGACGACGACGAGGTCGACGTCGTCGGAGAGGCGCCGCTCGAGGCGGCGGGCGACCGTCAGGCCGGCGTAGCCGGCACCGAGTACAGCGACGCGCATACGTCGCCAAGGGGCGACCGACACAAAGGCGTGCCGTCCGTGTCAGTCGATGGGTCAGTCGCGCGGGCAGCCGATGGCTCACTCGACGCGGAAGGTACAGACGAGGGCCGCGCCGTCGCCGAGCGCCGCCACGAGCTCGCGGTCGATGCCCTCGGCGGCCGTGTCCGCACCGACCATCACTGTTCGGTCGTCGACGTAGTCGCTGGTCCGGGCGACCATGCTGCGGTCGTTCTCGAACGTGAGGTCGGGGTGGCCTCGTCCCCGGACGACCTGCTCGTGGCCGTCGGCGCGGAGGGTGGCCTCGATGGTCGCGTCGTGGCTCTGACAGGCGTCGACGAATTCGGAATCGAAGTCGGCGGGGACGGGCTCGGCCTCGACGCCGATGATGCAGTCCCCTGCAGGGGTGAGCCAGTCGTCGCTCGTGAGCTCCCACGTGCTCGCGTGGGCGGCCGTGACGTGTTCGTGTCCGGTCGCGTGGACGCGTTGTTCCATGTTCGACGGGAGACAGCGGGGCCACTTGAGCGCCGCCGTTTGCCTCGCCCGGTGGGCCGCCCCACGCCCTCCCCGGCCATCGCCTGGAGTATATATACCACCCGTCAGCAGTTTATATATCAACAGCGAAACCGTGCCAACCCCTGACGGGGCCTCGTACGGCGTTTGGTAGCCGTTTACACCCCTCATCCGCTGCAAAAACTTTAAATACAAACAGATTGTACACAGAAGTACCAGAACGCCACCGGCGTTCAGCATCGCTAGCCGACCAGAATGACAGGGAAGCCTGCTTGTCCGACGGTTGCACCTTTTCGAGCCGATGCTGCGCTCGGTGCGGTAATGGAATAGATAGTAACCATGGCAGAGAGCATCAACGAATCCGACAACGTAGCACTCACAGACGACGACCTCGAGACCGAAAACAAAGGGAAACTTATCAAGAAAGCTGGACAGCTCCGTGACCGACGGAACGAGCTGAACCAGATGGCCTCCGAGCGCGCCTCCAAGCGCGACGAGCTCAACGCGAAGACCCGCGAGAAGGTCGACGAGGCACAGGAGCACCGCGAGAAGCGCGACGAGCTCAACGAGCAGGTCCAGGAGCACAAGAAGAAGCGCAACGACCTGAACGCGAAGGCCAACGAACTGTTCGACAAGGTCGACGGCCTGAAGGACGACCTCGAGCTCAACGAGGGCAAGAGCGTCGAGCAGCTCAAGAAGGAGATCGAGGAGCTCGAGTTCAAGCAGCAGACCGAGGTGCTCTCGACCGAGGACGAGCGCGAGCTCATCGAGAAGATCGAGCAGAAGCGCGAGAAGCTGGCCGAGCGCAAGGAGAAGCTCGACCAGTCCGGCGACCTCGAGGACGTCAAGGAGAAGGCCCAGGAAGTGCGCGCACAGGCGAGCGAGCACCACCAGAAGGTGACGGAGCTCGCGGACAAGGCTCAGGAGCACCACAACCAGATGATCGAGGCCTACCGCGAGGCCGACGAGATCCGTGACGACGCCGACGAGTGGCACGAGAAGTTCGTCGAGGCGCAGGAAGCCGCCGACCGCCACCACGAGGACTTCGTCCGCGTCCAGAAGCGCCTCCGCGAGATGGACAAGGAAGAGGAGTCCGAGCGGAAGGAGGAGCGCGAGGCCAAGAAGGAAGAGGCCCGCGCCGAGGCCGAAGAGATCTACGAGGCGTTCCAGAACGGCGAGACCCTCGACACCGAGGACCTGATGAAGCTCCAGAAGACGGGGCTGCTCTAAACGCGATTCGCACACGTTCTCTCAAGTATTCGCCGAGCGAGCGACAGCGACGGCGCTCTCATCGGACAGCAACCGCCAGACAGCCGCGCTGCTCGGGAACGTGAAAACGGCCCGGCGCGCGGCGGTGGGGGGAGAGGATTCGCGCGCCAGGGTCGAGGGAGTAGGTGCACCCTGACTAAGGTGCAATCGTCAGTTTCACGCCGGGACTATATATAAATGCCTGTCTACGAGATGTCAAAAATCCGCGGAGGGGACCCGACCCATTCGAACGGATAGCGCCGGCGCGCCTGCGAATACGAGAGTGACTCGGCGCCTCGGGTTACATGAAGACGACACGCCCCTTTATCCACTGCCGGACCGGAGTCCGGGTATGAACGACACCAGTGACCGGGTCGGGCGCGTCTTCATCCTCGTCGTGGTGGTGGTGCTCGCGGTGCTGGTCGCCTTCGAGCTGCTCGTCGACTACCCCACCGACGGGGCGGACCTCGTCGGCGTCTTGCTCGTGCTCGCGACGATACCGCTCGCCGCCCGAGCCGCCGGCCGCCTCGCCGGCTCGGTGTTCCCGAGCTACAACGTCGCCGAAGTCGCGGTCGAGGGGCCGATCACCCGCGACGGTGGGGGGGGCATCCCGACGGGGCCGGTCGGGCAAGGCGCCGACAGCGTGGTCGACCAGCTCGACCGCGCGGCCGCGGACGGCAACGTCGACGCGCTCCTCCTCAAACTGAACACGCCGGGGGGCGAGATCGTCCCGAGCGACGACATCCGGCTCGCTGTCGACCGGTTCGACGGCCCCACCATCGCGTACACCACGGACGTCTGTGCGTCGGGCGGCTACCACATCGCGAGCGCCTGCGACGAGCTGTACGCGAGAGCGGGGAGCATCGTCGGCTCCATCGGCGTCCGGGGGTCGCGGTTCACCGCGACGGGACTGCTCGACACGCTCGGCGTCGACTACGAGCAGTTCACCGCCGGCGAGTTCAAGGAAGCGGGCGTCCCCTTCACCGAACTCGACGAGGACGAGCGGGCGTACCTCCAGGACCTCATCGACGGCCACTACGAGACCTTCGTGGAGACCGTCGCCGAGGCGCGCGGGATGGACCCCGAGTTCCTCCGGTCGACGGAGGCGAAGGTGTACCTCGGCGAGGAAGCGCGCGAACTCGGCCTCGTGGACGCTATCGGAACCCGCGACGACGCCGAGGACCGCGTCGAGGAGCTGCTCGGAACCGACATCGCCGTCCGCGAGTTCCAGCCGCCAACGGGGCTCGCCGCCCGGATGCGCGGCGGGGCGAGCGCGATGGCGTACGCGTTCGGCCGCGGGCTGGCCGACACGGTCGACGGCGACGCGGAGTTCCGGCTGTAACCGCCGCAACCGACTACAGGGTTTTTACCGCTGCGACGGTCCCATTCGAGTGTGACCACCCTCGTGCTGTGTGTCGACCGCGACGGCGGGCTGACCGACGAGCCCGTGGTGGGGTGGGAAGCCGTCCGCGCGCTCGTCACCGACGTGGGCATCGACGACCCGGAGGACTCGCGGGTCAACTGCCTGCTGGAGAGCCTGAAGGTCGCCCGCGACCTCCGCGACGAGAACGAGGAGGCCATCGTGGGCGTCGTCTCCGGGCGCGGTGACGCCATCTCCACCGACCGCTCCGTCGCCCGCGGCGTCGACCAGCTGATCGCGCGTTACGACCCCGACTCCGCCATCATCGTCGTCAACAGCGCCGAGGCCGAGCGACTGGTCCCCATCATCGAGTCGCGCGTCCGCGTGGACGCCGTCGACCGCGTCGTCGTCCGGCAGAGCCACGACATCGAGTCGACGTACTACGTCCTCAAGCAGTTCCTCGCCGACGAGGAGCTCCGGTCGACGGTGCTCGTGCCCCTGGGCGCCGCACTCTTGGCGTTCCCTCTCCTGCTGTTCCTCGCGGAGTCCATCACCGTCGCCATCGCCGTCGTCGTCGCCGTCCTCGGCACCTTCCTGCTGTACAAGGGGCTGGGTATCGGCGACTTCGTCGCCACCCTCCCTGGTGCCGTCCGCGACGCCTTCTATTCGGGGCAGGTGTCGCTCGTCACCTACGTCATCGGACTCGGGCTCGCGCTCGTCGGGCTGTTCGCGGGCGCCATCGCCGTCTCGCCGCTCGGGAACACCAGCGTGTTCCTCACGGTGATGCAGTTCGTCTTCGACGCCGTCCCGTGGCTCGGAGCGGCGGCGCTGGCCGCGTCGACCGGCCGACTACTGGACGAACTGCTCGGCGACGAGGGAGTCCATGGGGCGCTGCTCAACCTGCCGTTCGGCGTCGTCGCCGTCGGCCTCGTCGTCCGCGGGTTCACTGCCTACTTCCTCGAACGCGCGGGCGAGATCCCCGCACTCACCGTCCCACGGCTCACCCTCGGTGCGCTCACCGTCGACCCGATTACGCTCTCGGTCTGGGAGCGGCTCGCGCTGTTCGTCGTCACTGGCGTCGTCGTCTCGCTCGTCGGCGTCCGATTCGCCTCCTACCTCTCGGCGCGCGAGCTCGAAGGCGTGCCCGAGAACACCTGACGCGAGACGGAGAGCCTATCTTCCCGTACCCGTACCCGAACACATGAGCGACAGCGCACCGTGGGTGAGCCTCTTTTCGGGCGGGAAGGACTCCTCGTGGGCACTCTATCAGGCGCTCGAAGCGGGCCACCCCGTCGAGCGGCTGGTCACGGTTCACCCCGCGGGCGACTCCTACATGTATCACACGCCGGCGACGCATCTGACGGCGCTCGCCGCCGAGTCAGTCGGTATCGACCTGCTCGACGTCCACCCCGAGGACTTCGAGGCCGAACACGCTGTGGAGAGCGGCGAGCAGGGCGACCGCGAGCTCGAGCCGCTGGAGCGCGCGCTCGAATCGCTCGCCGAGGAGTGGGGGGGAATCGGTGGCATCACCGCGGGCGCCGTCGAGAGCGAGTACCAGACGTCGCGGATTCAGGCGATGTGTGACCGACTCGGCGCCGACCTGTTCGCGCCGCTGTGGCAGGAAGACCCCCGCGACCTCGCGGACGCCATGCTCGATGCGGGCTTCGAAATCAAAATCCTGCAGGTCGCCGCCTACGGCCTCGACGAGTCGTGGCTGGGCCGGACGCTCGATGCCGAAGCCATCGCGGAACTGGAAGCCCTCCACGACGACTACGGCGTCCACATCCTCGGTGAGGGGGGTGAGTTCGAGACGTTCGTGGTGGACGGACCGCACATGGCCCGGCGAATCGAACTCGAATACGACACCGTCTGGGACGGGGATAGAGGCCACGTCGAAATCACTGACGCGCGGCTCGCCTAGCCACTACTGACGGAAAAAGTGGGTCGCTACGTGGGCTGCTTGCTCGGCATCTCGCGGGCGCTGTAGAGCTGGTACGCGAAGTACAGCTCGTAGAGCCCGGCGACGCCGACCAGCAGGTAGACGAGGTTCTCGACGACCGGAATCGACCCGAAGATCAGGTTGACGAGGTTCCAGTTGGCGTCGATGAATCCACCGATACCGACGAGCCCCCAGTTGATGGCACCGACGATGACGAGTGCCAGCGAGAGCCAGTCGACCGCGTTGACGCGGAGTCGGCCTTCTGATTGCATCTGGGTACACCTCCGATGCTACCGACGTCGTCCAGTCGAAAAGTAATAACGCGCGTACCCGAAGAAAGCCCAGCTTTCGTCCGTGACCGGCGTCTCGGCCCCGCTACTGGGTTCGTGTGCCGCTGTTCGTCAGCTTCGTGTGCGCGCCGACGAGTGCGCCCGCGAGGTCGACGTTCGCGACGTGCGTCTCCTCGTCGATGATGGAGTCGTGGACCTCACAGTCCTTCACCGTCGCGTTCGGGAACACGACGCTGTCCTCGATAATCGAGTCCTCGATGTGCGCGCCGGGCATGACGTGGACGTTGTCGCGGATCTCGGAGTCGACGACCTCGGCGTCGGCGGCGACGAGCGACTCGCCACCGAGTGCCCACGCGACCGCCTCCAGATACGACTGGGGCGTCCCGATGTCGTACCACGCGTCGTCGAACGGGAAGGCGTACACCTCGTCGTTCTCGACGAGCCACTTGATGTACCAGCCCGGCTCGTCGGGGTTGTTGCCGTCGCCCAGGTACTCGCCGAATCGGAGCGACTCGCGGGGAAAGGCGTAGCAGGCGATGGAGACGAGCGTGCTCGGGGGGTTGTCGGGTTTCTCCTCTAGGGCGACGACGCGGTCGCCGTCGACGTCGATGACGCCGTAGGAGGTGGCGCGTTCGAGGGTGCCGACGTCGTACGCCGCGAGCGTGGTCTGGCCCTTCGACTCGAAGAAGTCGATGAACTCGGAGACGTCGAACCCCATGAGGTTGTCGCCCGCGATGACGAGCATGTCGTCGTCGACCCCTTCGCGGTCGACGAGCTGGCCGAGCGCACCGACGACGCCGAACTTCTCGTCCTCGTCGGTGGTGTCCTCGACCGAGAGCGTGAGCTTCTGGAACTCGCTGTCCGCGATGTACGCCTCGAACTCCTCGGCGAACGCCTCGTTGGTGGAGACGAACACTTCGTCGATGCGCTCGTCCGCTTCGAGACCCGCGAAAATGCGGTCGATGACGGTCGTCTCGCCTACCGGCAGCAACATCTTCGGCCGGTGGCGGGTGATCGGCCACAGGCGCGTCGCGTACCCCCCTGCTAGCACGACAGCTTTCATGGCCCCAACGTCACGACCAGCCGATAAGTCCTTTTTCATGCTCGAAGCTCCTCTGAGGAGCGAACGTCTGCCGCGCGTCTGACGCAGCTTTTTGCGGGATGGGCGGAAAGGGACTCTATGACCAGCCTAACGGAGGTTTACGAGGGAGGCGCTGGAGGGGCCGACCTTCGACGGCTGTACGTCGGTGTCGCGCTGTTCCTGCTTGGAGCGGTGCTCACCGTCGCTGGTATCGTTGTCGGAACATCCGCAGGCGCAGCGGGCGTCGCCGGGCTCGACAAGTTCGCTTCACGCGAGTTGGCGGGCGTGTTCGCGGGACTCGGGTTGCCGGCGACGTTCCTCGGGGCCATCATCGTGCTCCCGAAGGCGTCGCGCCGGCTCCGCGCCATCGCGGGCCTCGGCGCGCTCGTCGCCGTCGCCGGCGTCGTCGTCTTCACCGAAGTGTATCCCCGGCAGTGGTACGGGATGCCGACGGACTACACCATGCCCGTCGTCGCGGTGTACTTCCTCGGCGCTATCACGACGTTCTGGTGTCTGTTCGTCGCCGTCGCGAACTTCAAGGCGCGCAACGACCCCGGCGGCACCGTCCGACTGGAGGTGACCAAGGAGGGGAAGACGAAGGTCATCGAGGTGTCGAACGACCGCCTCCGGCAGGGGCTCGGCGGCATCGGCCTGTTGGGGTCGACGCCCGACGGCAACACGCCGACGCAGACGAACAGCCCGAACACCGCGCGTTCGGACGGTGGCGCGGAGGTCACGCACGCCTCGTCGTCGACGCCACCGCAGCCGAGTCCGGAGTCGACCCGCGACGCCGAGATCATGCGCGACGACGAGCCGGCCCCGCAGGGCGACGTCTACTGCGGCAACTGCGAGCACTTCAGCTACGTCCGCACCGACGACGGGCTCCAGCCGTACTGTGGCCTCCACAGCGAGGCCATGGACGACATGGACGCCTGCTCGCAGTGGTCGCCGAACAACTAGAGCCCGCGAAGCGTTTCTCTCACACGGTCCCAGTGTGACCCTTTCCAGAAGTACTGTCCGCAGTGGCGACACCGCCAGATGTCGGTCTCGCGGGCGGTGGGTGCGTACTCGGGCGTCCGCTCCTCCGGGCCGACTGGCTCGACTGGACCGTTGCAGGTACCGCAGTACGCGGGTTCGCCGTCGAGTGCGAGGTCGAGCCCCGCCTCGCGGAGTTCGCGGAGTTGTCCCTCGACGCTCCGGTCGGTGAGTAAGACGCCTCCCGTCCGCTCGGCGAGCTGGCGGTCGCGCGTGAGGACGGTCCGGCTCTCCTCGCGGGCGAGGTCGGCGATGGCGTCGTCGGCCTCGATACCCCGGTCGAGCGCGTAGGCGGTGTCGTAGCCACACATCCGGAGGTAGACGGCGAGTTTGCCGCACATCACGTCACAGCAGAACGGCGGTGAGAGAGCCATGGCTCACCCGTCCCGGCCGTAGCGGAGGGCGGTCGTCAGTTCGAACGCCGCGTCGTCGAGCCAGCCGTCGGTGACCTCGACGCGGAGCCGCGTCGACGCGAGCCGGTCGCCCTCGCGGAACGTCACGCTGGGGGTCACTTCCGTCAGGAATGTCGGCCCCCATGTCGCGTCGCTGGCCGGGGCGTACCGGACGAGCCAGCGGTCGACGAGGTCCGGTGCCTCGTCGCCCTGCGCCCGAGCCATCCGGACCGGGGTCGGCCGCTCGGTGTCCGGGTCGACGGGGGCGTAGCTGGCGGCCGTGGTCGTCGCACCCGTCGGCGCGGCGTAGTGGTAGTCGTGGTCGACGGTGCAGCCGACGAGTCGCCACCCGGTTCCGAACTGGTCGGTCCCCGGAACGAGATGGTGGTGGGTCAGGACGTACAGCCGGCGGTATCCACCAGCGTCCGTGTGTTCGTAGCCGATGCTCGACTGTCGGAAGGCGCCGTACGGCTCGGCATCTCGGAGCGTCTCGTCGGTCGCGATGACGGTCGCGTCGGGCGGCGCACGCGGCGTGTCGGTCTGCGTTGCCGGCGGGAGCGACCGACTGCTCGAACAGCCGGCGAGTGCGGTGGCAGCCGCAGTCGTCACCCCGGTCAACAGCGTCCGTCTGGAGGGCATCGTCCGCGGTTCGCTCCGTGGTCGAAAAGAGCTATCGACCTGTTTACACGCCCAAAAACTCGGCCACGCCGTCGGCGTCCCGGGTGTTCAGCACGTCCACGGCTTCGGCCCACCCCCGGCGCGCCGTATGCACGCCGTAGCGGACGAACCCGTAGCTGCTCGGCGTGTGTGCGTCAGTGTCGATGGCGATGGTCGCGCCGGCCTCGATGGCGGCCTTGACGAACTGTCCGCGGAGGTCGAGCCGGTGGGGGTTCGCGTTGATTTCGAGGGCCGTGTCGTTCGCCGCGGCGGCCTCCGCCACGGCGTCGATGTCGATGTCCAGCCCCTCGCGCTGATTGAGCAGGCGCCCCGTCGGATGTCCCAAGATGTTCACGTCGGGGTGTTCACAGGCCGCGACCAGTCGCTCGGTGCCGTCGCCGTCGAGGCTGGCGTGCGGGGAGGCGACCACACAGTCCAGTTCCGCGAGAACGTCGTCCGCGACTGAGATCGAGCCGTCGGGGGCGATGTTGGCTTCGACGCCCGTGAACACCCGAATCGGGGCGTCCTCGGCCACGGCCCTGACTTCCTCGGCTTGCTCGATCAATCCCTCGTCCTCGACGCCGACGCCGCCGACCATGCCGGGACCGGTGGCGTGGTCGCTGATGGCGATGTAGTCGTGGCCGAACTCGGCGGCGCCCGTGACCATCTCTGCGATGGTGTCGTGGCCGTCCGACCAGTCGGTGTGGAGGTGGAGGTCGCCGCGGACATCACCTTCCTCGATGAGATCTGGAAGCTCGCCGGCGGCCGCGGCGTCGAGTTCCCCCCGGTCCTCGCGCATCTCGGGCGGAATCAGTGGGAGGTCGAGCGCGGCGTACATCGACTCCTCGGTCTCGCCCCCGACGCGCTCGCCGACCCGCTGTCCCGAGTCGGGGTCGTCGACGCCCGAGACGTCGAACACGCCGTACTCGTTGACCTTCATCTCGCGCTCGATGGCCAGGTTTCGCAGGCGGATGTTGTGGTCGCGGCTCCCCGTGAAGTACTGGAGCGCCGCGCCCCACTCCTCGGGGACCACCACTCGAAGGTCAACGCGGATACCGTTCGACCGCAGGGACGCTTTGGAGGTGCCGGCCTCGATGGTGTCGGCGTCGAAGTCGACGAAGTGGTCGACCACAGTTTCGCCCTCGGTGCTCGCCACCAGTACGTCCACGTCGCCGATGGTCGCGCGCCACCGTCGGAGCGAGCCGGCGGTGTCGACCTGCTCGACCGCCTCGTGCGCGGCGAGGTGGTCCATCACCCGCTCGGCGAGGGGGATGGCGTCGCCCAGTAGCTGGCGCTCGTGGCTCTGCCGGGCGAACGGGATGTTCTCGAGGATGTTCTGTTCGGTCTTCGCACCGAACCCCTTCACCTCCTGAATCTCGCCGGCTTCGGCGGCGGCTTCGAGGTCGTCCAGATCCTGGATGCCGAGCGCCTCGTAGAGGTCTCCCACCGTTTTCGGGCCGACCCCCTCGACCTTCGTGAGTGCGACGATGTCGACCGGGAGTTCCTCGCGGAGTTCCTCCAGTTCCGGGATAGCTCCGGTCTCGAAGTACTCGACGACCTTCGACGAGATTGCGTCGCCCACTCGGTCGATGTCCTCGACAGCGTCCTGGCCGCGCTCGGCCAGCGTCTCGATGGCAACGGTGTGGTTCCGGATGTTGTCCGCGGCTTGTCTGTAGGCGCGGGGCTTGTACTCGACGCCCGTCGCTTCGAGGCGGTCGGCCATCTCCTCCAAGAGGGCGGCGACCTCGGCGTTCCGGCTCATCGGCCCCCGATTCGCGGCCCGTCGTCGCGGCCGAGCGCCTTCTTGAGGAACGACACCCACCGCTTCTGGTCCATCGCCTCCTGTCGCCGCTGTTCGGTTTCGAGGTCCGTCCGCGAATCGAGCCCCTCCAGCGCGTTGAGCGCGCGGTCGATGCCGATGATGGCCCGAGCGAGTTCCTCACCCTCCTCGAACTCGATATCGAGGTCCTCATCCTCGATGCGCTGTTTTCGCGCGAGTCGCTCACGGCGGAGGTTCTTCTTCGCGATCTCGACCCGGTCGCGTTCGCCCGGGGGGACGGTGTCTCGCCGTTTTATCTCGAAGACGAACTCCTGGAGGTCGATCTCTTCGCCCTGTATCGCGATGCGGTCGGGGATGGACGCGCCCACGGTCGCGCTCTCTTTCGAGATACGCTCGAGCAGAATCTCCCGCTCGTACGGCTTCATTGCGCGAACCGAGGGGCCGTAGGACCAAAATACGCCCGCTCGGTGGGGGGGCCAGCGGTCAGGAGGACCAGAGATAAACCGAATACGGCGATAGCAAATCGGAGTCGTGGCGAAAACGCAGGCCACAGCAGACCGAGGTCGGAGGGGATTTCCCGTCCCACGCCCGACCACCGCCAATGCTCGCCGTCGTCGTCTCGCGAGCCGATCGCGCCTCCGAACACATCGGGGAGCGGTTGCTCGCGCTCGAAGACTGGACCGAACACGAGGACGCTAGCCGCTCGGACGCCGACGGTGGCGGCACGTACTACACGAGCGACGGCATCGAACTCCGGACGTTCGACGAGCTACACCTGCATCTCGACGACGTGGCCGGGGCGTTCGACGGCCCCTCGCTCCTCTTCTTCGCGTCGCGGCACGCCGGCGACACCGGCCCCCTTCTCACCGCGCACGCCACCGGCAACTTCGGCCCGGACGAGTTCGGCGGCAGTGACGGCGAACTCGCGCGCGCCGCCCCGAACGCACTGTCCGACCTCGTCGGCGCCTTCGAGACCCACGCACCCGACAGCTACGTGGTCGGACTGGAGTGTACCCACCACGGCCCCTCGCGTGTCGGGTGCCCGTCGCTGTTCGTGGAACTCGGCTCCGACGACGAGCAGTGGGACGACCCCGCCGGTGCCGAGGCCGTCGCGCGGGCCATCCTCGACGTCCGTGAGACGAACCCGGACCGCGAGCGTCAGTTCGTCGGGTTCGGCGGCGGCCACTACGTCCCCCGGTTCGAGCGCGTAGTTCGAGAGACCGACTGGGCAGTTGGCCACATCGCCGCCGACTGGTGTCTCGACGACATGGCCCACCCCCGCGAGGCGACCGACACCATCGAACAGGCGTTCGAGCAGTCGAACGCCGACCACGCACTCGTCGACGGCGAGTACCCCGTCCTCCGCGAGGGCATCGAGGACCTCGGGTATCGAGTGGTGAGCGAGACGTGGTTGCGCGCGACATCCGGCGTCCCCCTATCGACCGTCGAGGCGATGGAAGCCCAGCTCGGTGCCGTCGAAGACGGGCTCCGGTTCGGGACGCCAGCAGGGAGGTACGAGGGCCTGGTCGAGATCGTCGATCTGCCAGCCGAACTCACCGAGGAAGCGGCGAACATCGACCCCGAGGCCGCGCTTGGTGCCGTCGACTCGCTCGCGGTGGCGTTCGGGACCGAGGAGAGCGGCACCCGACCCGTGGGACAAGCGGCGCTCGCCGAAACGACACGCGGCGACCTCGTCCGCGCGCTGGCGAGCGTCCTCGACGCGAAATACGACGAAGTGGTGGTCGAGGACGACCGCGTCGTCGCTCGGGAGTCGGCGTTCGACCCTGCGAAGGCCCGGACGCTCGGCGTCGAGGAGGGGCCGGCGTTCGGGAAACTGGCCGCTGGCGAGTCTGTCGCGGTCGGTGGTCGCGAGATTCCCCCCGAGCGCGTGCGGACCGCGCGCGAGGTCGAGTTCCCGCGGTGAGACCGATATTTCGTATCGTCACAGACAGTTTATCGCCGATTTCGGCCCGAAATCGACCATCTGTGGCGCGAATCGTGTGACGAGCGTCAGACATCGGGGAAAGATACATAGTGCGGATGCGCAATAGCGGCTTCCAAATGGACTCCATTATCGAGGACGCCATTGACGAGGCCGAAGCGGACCGGGAGGAGGTTCCGCAGGGGAACGGAACCGGGGAAGCGACGCCCAGCACGTCGGGCACGATGACCGACGAAGAGCTGGCAAACGTCGTCAAAGACCTGGAGACCAAGATCACCGTCGTCGGTTGCGGCGGTGCCGGCGGCAACACCGTCACTCGGATGGCCCGGGAAGGCATCCACGGGGCGGACCTCGTGGCCGCGAACACCGACGCACAGCACCTCGCCACCGAGGTCGAAGCCGACACGAAGATCCTCATCGGTCGCCAGCGAACCGGCGGCCGAGGGGCCGGCTCCGTCCCGAAGATCGGCGAGGAAGCAGCCCAGGAGAACATCGAGGACATCGAGGCGTCCATCGACGACTCCGACATGGTGTTCGTCACCGCCGGACTCGGCGGCGGCACCGGCACCGGCTCCGCACCCGTCGTGGCACAGGCCGCCCAGGAGAAGGGCGCGCTCACCATCGCCATCGTGACGATTCCGTTCACCGCCGAGGGTGAGCGCCGACGGGCGAACGCCGACGCCGGCCTGGAGCGACTCCGGGCCGTCGCCGACACGGTCATCGTCATCCCGAACGATCGACTGCTCGACTACGCCCCGAACCTGCCGCTGCAGGACGCGTTCAAGATCTGCGACCGCGTCCTGATGCGCTCGGTGAAGGGGATGACCGAACTCATCACGAAGCCCGGGCTCGTGAACGTCGACTTCGCCGACGTGAAGACCATCATGGAGAACGGTGGTGTGGCGATGATCGGCCTCGGCGAGTCGGACTCCGAGAACAAGGCACAGGACTCGATCCGCTCTGCCCTGCGGTCGCCGCTGCTCGACGTGGAGTTCGATGGCGCGAACTCCGCGCTCGTCAACGTCGTCGGCGGTCCCGACATGTCCATCGAGGAGGCCGAGGGCGTCGTCGAAGAGATCTACGACCGCATCGACCCCGACGCCCGCATCATCTGGGGCGCGTCGGTCAACCAGGAGTTCGACGGAAAGATGGAGACGATGATCGTCGTCACGGGCGTCGAGTCACCGCAGATCTACGGTAAGAGCGAGGCCGAGCGCGAGCGCGCCGCCCAGCGCGGTGGCGGCGGCAACCGCGTCGGCGGCGGCGCGGCCAGTCCGACGCAGGCGGCACGCGGCGACGACATCGACTTCGTCGAGTAGTCGACACGTTCACCCACGTTTCTCCCGGTAGCTAGCTTCGAACCCGCCGCAGTCGCAAGGTTCGACGCGACGCACCGCCGACACGCCGTAGTCGGTCGTTGTGGGCTAGTACTAGCCGTCTACCGGTCAGTTAGTCACTCGGGATACGTACCAGTAGCCGACCCATTCCTATGGCTTACAGCCACCTTTCCGACTACCGGACATGCCGGGAGTATCCATGACCGAAGTAACAGCACAGGAGACCGCCACCACGGGGTGTGACCCGTGAGTACACTCACTCGGGTGGCCGCCGCGACGGTGGCCGCACTCGTCGTTCTCGCTGGCGTGACGCCGTTCGCGCTGGTCGCACCGTTCGGGCTGGTCGGGACCGCGTCGGCCGCGACCATCACCGTCAACGACAACGGTGGCGCCGACTACACGAGCATCCAAGACGCCGTCGACGCGGCGGCCCCGGGAGACACCATCCGTGTCGCCCCGGGTGAGTACGATGAGTCGGTGACAATCAACAAGCAGCTGACGCTCATCGGTGACCCCGGCGACGGGTCCGCCGGTGCCGGGTCCAGCGCCCCCGTCATGGACGGTGGGCCGTCCGCGTACGCGTTCAAGCTCACCTCCGACGCCGATGGCACCACCATCACGGGGTTCCTCATCAACAACAACAACAACGACGCCGTCCTCGTCGACCTCAACGACGACGGCGATACCCTCGACGGGTTCACGTTCTCGCACAACTCCGTGGTCGGCCCGACGGTCGACTTCGACTACGGGAGCGGTACCCTCTCGATGAGCAACGTCAACGTGGTGAAAAACGACTTCACCGCGAGCAAGATCGACGTGAACGGCGACTCCCCCTCGAGCCTGACCATCGACGGGCTCACCATCGCGGAGAACACGTTCACCGAGAGCAAGGGTGACCTGATGGACTTCGACCTCGAATCCGGCACGGCCAGCGCAACCATCACGATTCGGGGCAACACCATCATGGACGCGTCCGCTGACGCCATCGAGTTCGAGCTCGACCCCGACGACAGCCACACGATCACCATCACGAAGAACGAGATCTACCGCTCCGGCGAGGACGCCATCGAGTTCCTCGACAACGGTGATGCCTCGATGACAACCCGCATCGAGTACAACGACATCCGCGACAGCGGCGGTGCGGCAGTCGACGTCGACTCCGACGGTGACGCCTCGCGCATCACCGTCCGGCGCAACAACATCGTCGGCAACGGCGCCGGTGTCCAGAGCGCCGAGACCGACGCCGCGCAGGTCATCGACGCCCGCGGTAACTACTGGGGCACCAGCAGCGGCCCGTCCAGTGCGTCGGGCACGCTGTACGACCCCGTCGCCACCTCGACGGCCGCTGACGGCTCCGGTGACTCCGTCTCCGGCCCGCTCGACAGCAGCGACCTCGCGAACGTCCGGTTCGTCAACTACGCGACCAGCCCGCTCAACACCGGAAGTGGCTCGGCTGTCACCACCAGCGTCGGTGGGGCGAACTTCGACATCGGTGACGCGAGCTTCTCGACGTCGAACCCCGTCGTCGGGCAGGCCGTCACCATCTCCGTCCCCGTGACGAACACGGGCGACAACGACGGCAAGTTCAGCGGGATGTTCCGCTCGGACATGACCGGCCACGACATCGTCGAGTTCCGCGTCGGCTCGGGCGACACCCGAACCGCCACGACGACCGTCGTCTACGACCGCGCCGGTACGTACAACGTCCGGCTCGACAACGAGTTCGTCGGCGCGCTCACGGTCACCGACCGCGAGCCCATGTCGGTGAACGTCGCCGTCGACGAGGCGAACAGCCAGGTCGTCGCCACGGTCGACAACCCGCGCCAGACCGCGATCGACATCGCGGTTCCCGCAGTCAACGCGACGCGTGACTCCGGTATCACCCTCACGAACGTGCAGGTGACGCCCGCAGGCATCGACGACTTCGACCTCGCCATCTCGCAGGCGTCGCTGGACGACGGCAACGCCAGCAACATGACGATGCTGCCCGACGGCACGACCGCCGTCTCGTCGTTCGTGTTCGACTCGTCGCTCGACAACGAGGACATCGAGTCCGTCGAGTTGACGTTCGACGTGAACACGACGCGATACGCGAAACTGGCCGACGCGACGACCGGTGACGAGATCACGATGCACCGCTACGACGACGAGACCGGCAACTACACCGCCTACACGGGCGAGGTGCTGTCGGTTGCCGACGGATCGCTCACCGCGTCGGTGGCGCTCGGCGGCTTCTCGACGTACGTCTACGGTGTCGACCGCTCGGCGTTCGCGGTGACCACCCGCACCATGGGCAACCCCGTCACCACCGGTGACTCCGTGACCATGGTGTTCGAGGTGACCAACGTCGGTGACGGCCCCGGTCTCTACGCCCCGACCGTCGGGATGGCGGACCAGGAGGTCGAAACCGAGGGCCTCGTGCTCGCACCGGGTGAGTCCGACACCCTCACCGTCGAACTCGAGACCTCGACCGTCGGTGCGTGGTTCATCACCGCCGACGGCAAGCTGGTCGGTATCGCCTTCGTCGAACCCGCTGCGGAGTAACGAAACCCCGCAGCCGGTTTCTTTTCGCGCCCCGCCGTTCCCGCGTACCAACAGGTATAGAACCCCCGAAGCGTTTGGAGACGGTATGGACGTACCCTACGACCTCACCAGCTACGTGCGGGTGCTGAAGCTGGCGAGCACCCCGTCCTGGGAGGAGTTCTCCCGGGTCGCGCTCATCGCCGGCGCCGGTGTCGCGCTCGTCGGCCTCCTCGGGTTCATCATCTTCATCGTCATGACGTTCCTCCCCGGAGGTGTCTGAGGTGGGTATCTTCGCCGTCAAGACGACCGCCTCCCAGGAGCGGACGGTCGCAGACATGATCATGAACCGCGAGGAGCCGTCGGTCCACGCGGCGCTCGCGCCCGACTCGCTGACCTCCTACGTGATGGTCGAAGCCGACGACGAGTCGGTGTTCGAGCGCATCCTCGACGAGATCCCCCACGCCCGCGGCGTCGTCCCCGGCGAGTCCGACATCGCCGAGGTCGAGCACTTCCTCTCGCCGAAACCGGACGTCGAGGGCATCGCGGAGGGCGACATCGTCGAACTCATCGCCGGCCCGTTCAAGGGCGAGAAGGCGCAGGTCCAGCGCATCGACGAGGGCAAGGACCAGGTGACCGTCGAACTGTACGAGGCGACCGTCCCGATTCCGGTGACGGTGCGTGGCGACCAGATTCGCGTGCTCGACTCCGAAGAGCGGTAAGTCGGCCGCGTTTCACGTTTCTCACGACAGCACCACCGCCCCGAGCGTCGCGGCTACCAGCCGAGTCGGTCGAATATCCCCCGCTCGTCGGCCTCCTCGCGCCACTCGTCGGCGAGTGCGTCGGCGTCAATATCCATGGGGAGGCGCTCGGGCTTCGCTTTCCGGACCACGTCGTCGGGGAGGCAGTCCCAGTCGAGGCGGTCCACACCAGGAATGGCGTCGGTGTCGAACCCCGCGGGTTCGGCCGGACGACCACCACGGTTCTCCGGCGGTGGCGGGTGGTGGCTGTAGACGCCGTCCGGGTTCGGATACGTCCAGACGTGCATCATACACGGCGTGCGGCAGGGGAACGGCACCGTCGTGGCGCCGTCGCCGGCTCGCTGGACGGCACGCGCCTTCTCGTACACCCACCACGCGAACCGGCCCGGAACCCCGACGTGGTGGTGCCATGGCGAGCAGGCCTCGTCGCCATCGCCGTAGACCGGGCGAACCTGGGCCACCGGCTCCCCGCGG
The DNA here is from genome assembly GCF_024362405.1 of Halorarius litoreus. Lineage (GTDB taxonomy): Archaea > Halobacteriota > Halobacteria > Halobacteriales > Haloarculaceae > Halorarius > Halorarius litoreus. Next base: position 246,075 of record NZ_CP101454.1, read on the forward strand.
TCGGTGGCGACGAACATGGCGCCGATGGGCCGCCACCAGCGGTTGTCGACGAGGACGGCCTCGGGACGGTCGGGGTCGACCAGCGACCCGTTGCCGATGTAGTCGGGGTTGAGCCAGTGGGAGTAGCCGAGGGGGTCGTCACGGAGTACGTCGAAGTAGGGGAGATACCCCTGCCGGAGCAGCGAGCCGACGGTCGGAAAGCGGCGTCCGAGGGTGCGCTCGACCTGGCTACGGAGCCGGAGGGTCTCGGGATGGGCGTCCGCACAGGCGGCCATCGTCGCCGTCTCACAGAGCACGGCGTGTGGCTCGCGCGTCGCATCCGGGCAGTCAGGAAACAGTTCGTCGTCGTCGGTAGCACCGGCCGTCCCGACGGCCGAGAGGCCGACTGCACCCCCCGTCGCCCTGAGCAGGGCGCGCCGTGAGACGCTGGTACCGGACCCGAGCGCAGTCATGGCAGTCGCTACCACGACCGTGTCGTTAGTAATCCGGCGATTACGGAGGGTACGTTCGGCTTGTGACCGCCTCAGGCCGGTGGTTCGTCGGTGTGCCCGTTGATCCGGTCGACGACCGCGTCGATGTCGGCCGTCTCCTCGATGGCCTCCAGCACCGCCTCGCGGTGGCGGATGTCGGCCGAGTCGGCCTCGTACGCCCGGACGTACTCGGCGCGCGAGTGCTCGTCGAACGCGTGTCTGATGGCGAAGTACCCGTCCGGGAGGACCGTGCCACAGACGGCACACTGGTGACGCTCGTGGTCGGTCGCCTGATGGACGAGCAGGTCCTCTGCTGCGTCGGTTTCAGTCCCACAGCCCCCGATAGCGCACGTCCACATGGCCGGAGCGTTGGTGGCCCGCACTATAGAGGTTCGGGGGCCTTCTCACGGGCTGAGAAGCCGGTCGAATCAGAACGGCTAAAGTCGCACCGACGGAACCCCCGGTGTGTTCCGGGTCGACCCTCACGTCAAGATACTCGACGAGCGCGTCGTCGACCGGGCCAAACGGCGCGGGCTCGACGCGCTGGTCTACGCCCCGCACTTCGTTCGGCTCCCCGAGATCCGCGCCCGAGCGCGCCGATTCACCGACGACGAACTGCTGGTGGTACCGGCCCGCGAGGTGTTCACTGGCTCGTGGCGTGACCGCAAACACGTCCTCGCGCTCGGCCTCTCGGAGCCGGTGCCCGACTTCATCACGCTCGACGGCGCGTTCGCGGAGTTCGAGCGACAGGATGCGACCGTGCTCGTCCCGCACCCCGAGTTCGCGACCGTCAGCCTCGGCATCGAGGAGATAGAGACGTACGGGGACCGCGTCCACGGCGTCGAGACGTACAACCCCAAACACCGCCAGCTCCACAACGACCGCGCGAAGGAGGTCGCCCGCGAGACCGGCCTCCCGGCGTTCGGGTCGTCGTACGCGCACCTCCGTGGCACCATCGGCGAGGTGTGGACCGAGTTCGAAGCCCAACCGACGACGGCAGAGGCGGTCGCCGAACTGTTCCGCGAGGGCGCACCCCGGCGGGTGTTCCACCGCTCCGGCGTGGGCCACCACCTGCGTCGCCACGCGGAGTTCGCCCACCTCGGCTACGAGAACACGTGGAAGAAGATCGACCGCCTGTTCCTCTCGGGGACCGAGCCGACCCACCCGCGACAGGTCGCCTACGAGGGGCGGTTCGACGACGTCTCCTGTTACTGAGACGGCCGACCTCACCGAAGGGTTGCGGTCCGGTTCGCCACGTCGGCGATCGAGGGGTCGAACGGGAGCGCCGAGATGACGGTGTCGATGGCGCCCGGCGCGACGTGGATGAGGAGCGCGGCGATTGCGAGTTCGAAGACGGTGACGACGATGGTCACGGCGTTGGCGTACGTCGAGGAGGTCGTGACGCCCGTCGGCGAGCCGAACTCCTTGCTCCACAGCGGATAGAACAGCGCGATGCCGCGCTTGCTCCCGAGCATGTCGAGGACGTAGTGGGTGAGCACACCGATCCAGACGAACCGGAGGTTGCCGAAGTAGATGGGGTACGCGAGGAACAGCGCCAGCACCGGGAGGTTGTGGAGCGTCTTGCGGTGTTTCCCGAACGCGGTGTCGACGTCCGGAAACAGCGCCCCGAGCGTGATGGGGATGAGCACCTGCGCGATGGTGACGAACGTGTCGACGTTGCCGGCCGGTTCGATGACGTAGCCGAGCCCGATACCCAGCAGGACGGCGTTGAGCACGTGACCCTCTTTGTTCATCTACCCGGGGCGACGGCGGGCACCCTTACAAGGGTTGTTGCCGCGGCACCCCGGTTCAGGAGGGCGGATCGATGTCGTCCTCTTCGAGCGGGTTGACGCGGCCGGTCGCCCGCTCCTGCAGCTTGTCGACCGACTGCTGGAGCCGCGTCCCGACGTCGAGCGACCGCTTGGTCATGATGACGGTCGACCCCGCACGCTCGGCGACCGTCTCGGGGATCGTCCCGAAGAGGAACTTCTGGAACACGCCCTCGCGGGTCGCGCCGATGATGGTCAAATCGTGGTTCGCGCTCTCGGCGACGAGCGCGCCCACGACGTCGTCGTCCTCCAGCAGGATGGTCTCGCAGTCGACGCCCGGTACGGAGTCGCGGGCGGTGTCGAGCATCTCCTGGGCGTATTCGCGTGCCTCTTCGGAGGCGCCCGGCGCGCGGACGTACACGGGGTGGAGCGTCGCGCCGGTCTCCCCGGCGATGGCGGCCGCGGTCTCGATGGCGAGTGCCGCGTGCGGGCCGCCCGCCGTGGGGAGGAGGATGGGGTCGACGACGCCGTCGGCGTCCATCCCGATCTTCTCGACGAAGACGTCACCGCCGGCCTCGGTGACGATGCGGTCGACGTTGCTCCCGAGGACGGCGTCTCGGCGGTGGGTTCGCCGCCCCTTCCAGCCGACGACGACCGCGTCGCTGTCGTGCTGGATGATGGTGTTCAGGATGGCCGCCGCGGCGTTGTGGCCGATACGTATCGTCCCGCTGACGGGGACGCCGCGGGGATGTCGAGGACGGGATAGATGAACCGGAAGAACCACTCGGAGAAGCTCGCGAGGTAGAACGCGGCGCTGGCGGGGTAGCCGAGGATCATCGTCCACCCCATAATGTAGGTGAGGTTCGAGTCGAACGTGTTGGCGACGAACATGTAGCCGCCGCCGCTCTCCTGGTAGATGGAGGAGAACTCGACGTAGGCGGCGGCGGTGAACCCCGCGACGACCGCCGCGAGGAGGAACGAGCCGATGGCGACGGCGCATCGTTCGCTCCCGGTTCGGACATACCCTGTAACCCGACACCCAGATGATATGAACTCCCCCACGGTGGTGCCGGAAGCGACTTCGGGGCGCTACGGCACCGACTGCCGCTCGACCGCCACCAGCACGTCTTCGAGCGCCTGCCGCGCGGTGTGCTCCTTGATTTCGAGGCGGGAGCCGTCGAACTGGTACCGTTCTACTGTCGTGTACGTCTCGCCGGTGCCCCACTCGCCCCGGTACGCCACACCGATGTAGACCGTCCCGACGGGCTTCTCCTTCGAGCCGCCAGCTGGCCCAGCGATACCCGTGGTGGCGACCCCCCACGTCGTCCCGGCGGTGTCACGCGCGCCAGCGGCCATCTGCCGGGCGACGGGTTCGGAGACCGCACCCTCGCTGTCGAGCGACTCGCGGGAGACGCCCAGCAGTTCCATCTTCGCGTCGTACGAGTAGGTGCAGAGCGCCCGGTCGACGTAGTCCGAGGAGCCCGGCACGTCCGTCAGCAGGGAGCCGATGAGCCCCCCGGTGCAGGACTCGGCCGTGGCGATGGTTGCGCCGGTCTCGCGGAGGGCGTCGCCGATGCGTTCCTCGACGGGTGGGTCGGTGGCGAACTCGCGCATGGAGGGGTGGTGGACGCGCGGGCGCTTGAAACCACGCGGCGCTCGGTCGAGGGCGTCAGGGGATCAGCCCGAGGAGGAACGCCAGAACGACGAGTACGAACAGGCCCGAGAGCCCCGAGTACGCGGCCCGACGGAGCGCGCGGCGGGCCGCGGCGCCGGGCGTCCCGTCGTCGATGAGCGTCCCGCCGCCAGTGATGCGGACGCCGAGGCGGCGGGCCGACAGGGCGTCGTCGGCCGTGACGCGACCGCGCACCGTCACTGTCTCGCCATCGTCGAGTCGCGACTCGTAGTACTCGCGGGCGCGCCCCTCGCCACCGAACGGGTCGACGCCGGTCAGCACGTCTCCACGGCCCTGGGGGTCGCTGACGGGGTCGCGCACCCACGCCTCTGCGAGCCGTAGCTCCGCGCCCGCCGGGTCGACCAGCACGCTCCCCGTATCGTCGGTGACCTCGAACGGGACCGCGTCACGGCCGGACCCGACGTGCGAGCGGCGTGTCTCGACGGAGCCGTCGACACCCCGGACCGTCCGGAGGTCGGAGGCGCGCCAGGCGTACGCGAGGCAGTCCTGCTCGGTGAGCGGTGACGTGACGGTGCGGTCGACCCGTTCGGCGACCCCGTGGACCAGCACCTGGCCGGACGCCTCGGTCAGCTCCCCGATGGGTGTCGGGCGCAGCGACCGGTAGCGGACGGCCAGCCACACCTCCCGGAGCGCGAGCAGGACGAGCAGGCCACCCATCCCCCCGAAGATGGCGACCACCGGGAGTGGGAGAACCTGCAGCGGTGGAACGGCCATACTACACGCCGGGTCACACCATCCGGTCTTAACAGTTGACCCGCGGAGACCGGACCCTGCGAGCGTAACACCAAACACGTCTCCCCCGAACTATCAGTCATGGACGACGACCGGCCGGTGTTCTTCCACCTCATGGCGTACGCCGACGACGCCGACCGCGACGTGGTCGACATGGTGAGCGGCGACCCCGACTGGGAGCCGCCCGAGGCGCTCCGCGAGGGCCTTCGGTCGTTCGCGGACGCCCCCGTCGCGGACTACCAGTACCCGCCGAGCGAGGGGCTCGGCGAGTTGCGAGAGGAGATCGCCGCGCGTCGCGGCGTCGACGTGGAGCGCGTCGTCATCACCAACGGCGCCGGGGAAGCGAACTACCTCGCGATGGCCTGCGGGCTGGAGGCGCACACCGGGAACGAGGTCGTACTCACCGACCCCGTCTACCCCTACTACTCGGGCCGGACGGAGATGCTCGGGGGCGACGCGCGGTTCGTCCCCGTCGACGAGGACGGGACACTCGACCCCGATGCGGTCAGGGCAGTGGCGAACGACGACACCGCGCTCGTCGTGGTCTGCTCGCCGAACAACCCCACGGGAGCCGTCTACGGCGAGTCCGTGAAGCGAGAACTCGTCGACATCGCCGAGACGCACGACGCCCTGTTCGTGTCGGACGAGGTGTACGACCACTACGACTTCTCCGGCGACTTCCACCCGGCGCTGTCGTTCGACTCGCCGAACGTGGTGGTCACCAACTCGTTCTCGAAGTCGATGGCGACCACGGGACTGCGCGTGGGGTACGCCATCCTCCCCGACCACCTCGTCGACCCCGCGCGGACCCGACACATGCTCACCAACGTCGCTGGCTCGGCACCCGGACAGTACGCCGCACTCCGGGCGCTCAGAGAGACGCCACCCGACTACTACGCCGCGAATCGAGCGATGCTGCGCGAGCGCGTCGACGCCTTCTGTGACGCGCTCGACGAGGCGGGCGCCGACTACACCCGCCCTCGTGGCGCGTTCTACGTGCTCGTCCGGTTCGACGGCTACCCGGGCACCCTGGAGAACGTCGAGCGACTCATCGACGAGGCCGGCGTCGCGGGGATGCCCGGCGAGGCGTTCGGTTCCTCCAGGGAGGACTGGATTCGGTTCGCACTCGTCACGCCGCGCGCCGAGGAGGCCGCCGAGCGGCTGGCCGACCACTTCGGCTGAATCGCGCGTCGGGCGCGGTTTTATCCCGGTGCCGCCACGAGTGGTAGAGAATGGCAACCAAGACTGCTGCCTACGACTACGTCGTCGTGGGCGCGGGGTCTGCCGGATGTGTCCTCGCGAACCGCCTCTCGGCGGACCGCGACACCTCGGTGCTCCTGCTCGAAGCCGGCGAGCCGAACGAGAAACGCGAGATAGACATCCCGGCGGCGTTCCCAGAGCTGTTCAAGTCCGACATCGACTGGGAGTACTACACCGAGCCCCAGCCCGAACTCCACGACCGCGAGCTCTACTGGCCGCGCGGGAAGGTCGTCGGCGGCTCGTCCTCCATCAACGCGATGATCTACATCCGCGGGCACCCCCACGACTACGACACGTGGGCCGAACTGGGCAACGAAGGCTGGAGCTACGACGACGTGTTGCCGTACTTCGAGCGGGCCGAACACTTCGCCCCCGGGGCGACGAAGTACCACGGCCAGGGCGGCCCGCTCACCGTCAGCGAACCGCGGTCGCCGAACACCCTCTCGGAGGCGTTCGTCGACGCCGCCGCCGAGGTAGGCCACGAGCGCAACGACGACTTCAACGGGGAGCAGCAGGAGGGCGTCGGCCTCTACCACCTCACGCAGAAGAAAGGAAAGCGCCACAGCGCCGCCGACGCCTACCTGAAGCCCGCGCTCGACCGGCCGAACCTCACGACCCGGACGGGGGCACAGGTGACGCAGGTGACGTTCGACGGTGACCGGGCGACCGGCGTCGAGTTCGAACAGGACGGAACACGGCTCCGTGCGGACGTGACCGAGGAGGTGCTGCTGAGCGCCGGCGCGGTCAACTCCCCGCAGTTGCTCATGCTGTCGGGCGTCGGCGACCCCGAGCACCTCGCTGACCACGACATCGCCGTCCAGCAGGCACTCCCTGGTGTGGGCCGGAACCTGCAGGACCACCTGTTCGCGTTCGTCATCCACGAGAGCACCTCGGAGGCGGGCATCGACGACGCCGAAAAGCTCCGGAACCTCGCGAAGTACTTCCTCCTGAAGCGCGGCCCCCTGACCTCGAACGTCGGGGAGTCGGGGGGGTTCGTCCGTACCGAACCGGACCTCCCGGCCCCGGACCTCCAGTTCCACTTCGCGCCGTCGTACTTCATGAACCACGGACTGGACAACCCCGACGAGGGGTTCGGGCTCTCGGTCGGCGCGACCCAGCTCCGCCCGGAGAGCCGGGGGCGCATCTCGCTTTCCTCGGCGGACCCGTTCGACCACCCGAACATCGACCCGAACTACTGCACCGAGGAGAAAGACATGGAGGTGCTCGTCGAGGGCGTGAAACAGGGCCGCGAAATCCTACAGGCCAGTCCGTTCGACGACCACCGGGGGCGGGAGGTGTGGCCCGGCGAGGACGTGGAGACCGACAGCGAGATTCGCGAACACGTCCGAGAGACCGCCCACACCGTCTACCACCCCGTCGGGACGTGCAAGATGGGCGACGACGAGATGGCCGTCGTCGACGACGACCTCCGGGTGCGGGGCGTCGAGGGCCTGCGCGTGGTCGACGCCTCGGTGATGCCCACCCTCGTCGGGGGGAACACGAACGCGCCGACCATCATGATCGCCGAGAAGGCCGCGGACCTGATCCGGGGCTGACGGCCCCCAAGCATACCCGCGTGGCGCCCCTCGTCTCGGGTATGGTCGACGAAGACTTCGGCACGGCAACCATCGTCTACGAGGACCCGTACGACGGCACCGTCGAGCGGACCGTCGAGAACGAGCACATCGCGTACTTCCAGGACCACTGGATACTGAAGGTCGACGAGAGCGACGGCCACGACGTGGTCCGTCGCATCCCCTACGAGCGGGTCCACTACGTCGAGCGGTCGGTCGACGAGTTCCGCGAGGAGGTCGGCACGCTCACGAACCAGGTCGAGTCGTTCGCCGACGACCTCCGCGAGACGCTGTTCGGCGGCCCGGAGCAGCGAGACGACGGCCCGACGCGCATCGACGTCGACGACGGGAGCGAGCGACAGTAACGCCGCGAAACGACACCCTTACCGGCGGCTCCGCCCGACGACACCCCATGCGCGACCACTTCGAGGTTCGGGATCAGGACGCCGCCGGTCGCATCGGCGAGCTCGAGGTCCCCCGCGCGGGCGTCACCGTGGAGACGCCGGCGCTGCTCCCCGTCATCAACCCCCACCTCCAGACGATTCCGCCCGCGGAGATCGAGGCGGAGTTCGGCGCGGAGATCCTCATCACGAACGGCTACATCTTCTACAACTCCGACGACTACCGCGACCGCGCGCTCGACGAGGGGCTCCACGACCTCCTCGACTTCTCGGGGGCCATCATGACCGACTCGGGCTCGTTCCAGCTCGCGGAGTACGGCGACATCAGCGTCGACACGCCCGAGATCCTGCAGTTCCAGCACGACATCGGGAGCGACATCGGCACGCCCGTCGACATCCCCACGCCCCCGGACGTGAGCCGCGAACAGGCCGAGGAGGAACTCGCCGCGACACAGAAGGCACTCGAAACCGCAGAGGGGGTCGACGTGGGCGAGATGCTCGTCAACGCGCCGGTCCAGGGCTCCACCTACCCCGACCTTCGTGAAAGCGCGGGCAGCCACGCCGCCGGGACGGACCTCGACGTGTTCCCGGTCGGGGCGGTCGTGCCGCTGATGAACGACTACCGCTACGACGACATGGTCGACGCCGTCGCCGCCGCCAAACGCGGGCTCGGTCCGGCCGCACCGGTCCACCTGTTCGGCGCGGGCCACCCCATGATGTTCGCGCTCGCCGTCGCGATGGGCTGTGACCTGTTCGACTCGGCAGCGTACGCCCTCTACGCGCGCGACGACCGCTATCTCACCGTCCGCGGCACCGAACAGCTCGCCGACCTCGATTACCTCCCGTGTTCGTGTCCGGTCTGTACGGACCACGACCCGGACGAGATTCGGGAGTCGGACGACGACCACCGCGAGTACCTGCTTGCGAAGCACAACCTCCACATCACCTACGAGGAGTTGCGCCGAGTGAAACAGGCGCTCCGCACGGGTAATCTGCTCGAACTCGTCGACGAGCGCGCCCGGAGCCACCCGGCGATGCTCGACGGCTACCGCGCGCTGCTCGACCACGCAGACCAACTGGAGGAGACCGACCCGACGACGAAGGACGCCTTCTTCCACACCTCCGCCGAGAGTTCGCGCCGGCCCGAGGTCCTGCGCCACCACCAGCGGCTCGACCGGCTCGCCGTCGACGGCCAATCGGTGTTGCTGACCGAGGGCGAGAACAACCGCCGGTTCGACGACACCTGGCGGCTCGTTCCTCCCTTTGGCCCGTTCCCTCGCCACCTCTCGAAGACCTACCCGCTCAACGCACAGGTACCGGAGCGGCTGTCCAGAGAGGCGTACGAGACGGCCGCCGACGGGGTCACTCGGCTGGTCGAACTCAACCCGGACGTAGCGTTCACCGTCGGTCACTTCTCGTGGCCGGAGAGCGCGCTCGACCAGTTGCCCGAGGGGGTCGACACCATCAATCTCGACGAGGAAGACGGGCCCGGGCCCGAGTCGCAAGAAGAAAACCCGGCCGGAGAAGAGAGGGAACAATGACCGACTACTTCGAGGTCCACGGCCGCGACGGACCCGCCCGCCTGGGCGAACTCAGGCTCTCGGAGTCCCTGCGGACGCCCGCGCTCGTGGACGACGTGCTCCACGACGCCGGCAGCGAGTGGCGCGAAGACCAGCCCGTACCCGAGGGCGACGACTCGCAGCTCACGGTACTCCCCCATCGGGCGTTCCCGGCTGGCACCCCCGAACAGGTCGCCGACGCGTTCCAGGTCGAGTACGAGGCCGTCGACTTCCCGAGCGCCGCGGTCGTGAGCGCCGAGACCGCCGCCGACTACGGCGCGGACGCGTACGTCCTCTCCGGCGGCCCCGGCATCGCAGGCTACGCCGAGGGGTTCGTCGAGTCGCTGCTCGACGTGAAGGACGCGACCCCACAGGACACCGCACTCTACGTGTCGGGCGTGGCGACCCCCGCGAACGTCGCCACGCTGGCGTGGGCCGGTGTCGACCTGTTCGATTCGGACCGTGCCTACGTTCGAGGGACGCAAGGGTTCTACCTCCACACCGACGGCGAGCACTTCCTCGAGGACCTCGACGAACTCCCGTGCGCCTGCGAGGCCTGCCAGACGCCCCGCGACGAGTTCACCCCAGAGGACTGCGCCGAACACAACGTCAACGCCCTGCGTGCGGAACTCGCGCGGGTTCGCCAGCGCATCCGCAACGGCCGGCTACGTGACTACGTCGAGGGACAGGCCCGCCACGAGGCGTGGACGACCGCGCTGTTTCGGAGACTGGACCAGCAGTACGGCTATGTGGAGGAGCGGACGCCAATCCTCCGCCGGAACGAACTGCTCGCGGCGAGCGAGGACACCCTGAAGCGCGTCGAGATACAGCGGTTCGCCGACCGCGTCACCTCGCGCTACCGATGCCGGTTCGAGGGCACACCGCTCGTGCTCGTGCCCTGCTCCGCCCGCAAGCCGTACAGCGAGTCGCAGAGCCACCGCCAGTACTCGCGGGCCATCTCGTATCGGGGTCACATCGTCTCGATGACCTCGCCCATCGGCGTCGTCCCGAACGAACTCGAACTGACGTATCCGGCACAGCACTACGATTCGGTGGTGACGGGCGAGTGGTCCGAGGGCGAGTACGCGTTCGTCGCCGCGGTGCTGAAGCGCTATCTGGAGCGGAACGGCGACACCTACCCCGAGCTCATCGCGCACGTCCCCGACGACTACCGCCCCATCTGCGAGCGCGTCGAGGACGAACTCGGCGTGGAGTTCACCTACACCGTCGAGGACCACCCGACGACCGACGAGTCGCTCGCGAATCTGTCGAACGCGCTGGCGGGCTACGAGCAGTACAGCAAGCGCGAGCGCGAGCACCACACCGTCCGGGCGATTGCGGACTTCCTGCTCGGCGACGCCGCGGGCGACGCCCTCTTCCAGGACATCCAGACCGGCTCGCGGTACCCGAAACTCCGCGTGACCCACGAGGGAGAGCAACTCGCCACGATGGTCGCCCAGTACGGCACGCTCTCCTTCACCCTCGAAGGCGCGAAACACTGGGTCGAGAGCGACGCCCCCGTGAAGCGCGTCGAGATCGACGCGTTCGTTCCGCAGGGAAGCGTGCTCGCACCCGGTGTCGTCGACGCGAGCGACGACATCCGGCCCGGCGATGAGGTCGTCATCGAGGGGCCGAAGTGCTTCGCCGTCGGGCGAGCGGAGATGTCCGGGCCGGAGATGGCCGAGTCGACACGCGGCATCGCCGTCGAGGTCAGACACAGCGAGGAGCGGTGAGCGACCGGGAGCGGTAACGCTAACACCTCGGCACGACAGGTCCGCCCGTGACCACCCGCTCGTCAGCCCTCCCGTACGCAGCCGTGACTGCGCTCGCGCTCCTGTTCGGCGCGTCGAACGCCGTCCGACAGTACCTCCCCGTCGTCCTCGGGGTTCGGGGTACGACGCCGGCCGAACTGAGCGGCTACCTTCTCGGGGCCAGCCTCGTGAACGCGCTGCTCGTCCCCGTCGGAGCCGCTGTCGTCGGCTACGCCTTCGCCGACGGACTGGCCGTGGCGGCTCGGCTCGCCGTCACGGTCGCCGTCACCCTCCTGCTCGCAGCGCTCGGCGTCCTCGTCGGCTTCGGCGTCACCCTCACGTTCGTCCTCGACATCGAGGCCAGCGCCGGCTCGCTGGTCGGCCAGTTCCTGTCCGCGGCCGTGGTTGGCCTCACGAACGGCCTGACGCTCACCGTCGCCGTCGTCGCCGGTGCGGCCGTCCGCCGGCTCCGTGCGCGACCCGCGTCTCCAGAACCCACTCCGTAGGGCGGAAGCCTTTCCATCCCGCCAGCCGACGACCGGGTATGGACGAAGTCGACCTCGGGATTCCGAAAGGCATCCTCGACTCGCTCCCCGAAGACGGGGCGAACGCCGGCAAGGACATGGAGCGCGCGCTGGAGGACTACGAGCGGCGCGTGAACGCAGCCATCCGGACCGCCGAGAGCGACGCGGAGGCCGCGAGTCAGGTGTTGAACGTCATCGACCACCTGGAGTCACGGGCCCGAACGTACGACGAGTTCGTGCCGGAGCTCCGGGCGTGGGGCCAGTCGCCCATCTACGCCATCGCGTGGCGGAACTTCTGCGTCTCGCTCATCGACCAGTTCTACGAGCACGAGGAACTCGCCGCGCGACTCGACCGCGAACGCAACGCTCGTATCGTCGACGACGGGATTCGGCTCTCGGACGCCTACAAGGACTAAGCAGATTGGTATCGGAGCATCATCCGATTCTGAAGAAATGTTCAAGTAAGCGTACCCATCAGTTAGCCTATGCTTCCGGTCACCGCCGTCGCCCACCTCGGACTCCTAGTGGTGTCCGCAGTCACGACGAGCGGGCTCGCAGTCGCTAGTTGGCGGCGACGGAGACAGCCCGGTGCGTGGCCGTTCGTCGGCCTCATGCTTGCGACGACCGTCTGGACCGTCAGCTACGCCGCCGGGCTGGTGACCCCGATGTACACCGCCCGGGTGTTCTGGGAACAGATGCAGTGGTTCGGCATCCCGTTCGTCCCGCTGTTCCTCTTCCTGTTCTTCGTGACGTACGCCGGCTACGGCGAACTCGCAACCACCCGGACTGTCGTGGTGCTCGCGGTGGTGCCGGCGCTGACGTTCCTGCTCGTCTGGACGAACCCGCTCCACGACCTCGTCTGGCAGGGGACCGTCCTCCGGCGCACGAGTGGGCTCGTCGTCGCCTCGCAGACGTTCGGCCCGGGCTACTGGATGAACCTGTTCTACACGTACTTGCTCGTCGGCGGGAGCATCTGTCTGCTCGGCGTCGCCATCTACCGCGAGACCCACCCGTTCTCGCGCACGTCGGCACTGCTCGCCGCAGGCATCATGGTCCCCCTCGTCGCCAACTTCGCGTCGGTGTTCTCGCTCGGCCCCGTCGAGGGGCTCGACATGACGCCGTACGCGTTCACCGTGACGGGGCTCGTGTTCTCGCGTGCCATCTTCGACCACCGGCTGTTCCGCCACTCGCCCGCGGTGTCGCGGCTCGGGCGACACTCGACGCTCGCCGCGCTCGAAGACGGCGTCCTCCTCGTCGACAGCGACGGGACGGTCGTCTCGGCCAACGACGCCGCCCACATCTTCGATGCCGACCCCGTCGGCCGACCCGTGGCGTCGCTGCTGCCGGTGCTCCCCGACGACGGCGACCAGCCGACGATGTGCACCATCGACGGCCGCAGCTACGAGGTGAGCGCATCGACCATCGGCGAGGGCGTACCCATCGGCACCGTCTACCTCCTGTACGACGTGACCGACCGGGAGCGGCGACTCGCCGAACTCCAGCGGCAGCGGGCCGAACTCGACACGCTCGCGGGCGTCAACGACATCATCCGGAGCGTCGGCCGCGTGCTCGTCACGTCGTCGACCCACGAGACCATCCGCGAGGGGGTCTGTCACCAGTTGAGCGCGGCCGAGCCGTACACCGCGGCCCACTTCTCGTCGGAGGCACGTGCCGAGACCACCGTCGAGACCGTCCCCAGCTCGAAGCGGGAGGCCGAACCCGGAGCGGTTCGCATCGCAGTCCCCGTCGTCTACGGCGAGGCGACGTACGGCACGCTGTTCGTCGACCGGGCTCGCGACGACGACATCACCGACCGCGAACTCGCCATCCTCACGGAACTCGGAGAGAACGTCGGGATGGCGCTAAACGCCGCAGAGGCACGCCGCACGCTCCTCTCGGACTCGGTCGTCGTCATCGACTACTCGCTCACGGCCAACCAGTCGCTGCTGGCCGAAGCAGCCGCGGCCATGGGGACCGAACTCCAGTTGCGGGGGCTGGTTCCGCTCGACGGCGAGGCACTCCTCGTCTACGTCGAGGACGCAACGGACGACAAGGAGCGACTCGCGACCTGGTTCCGCGACCAGCCCACGGTCACGGCGGTCAGGGAGGTGGGTGATACGGTCGAACTCCGGCTCACGGGGAACTCACCCCTCCACGTGCTCTCACAGCACGGGGTCCGCATCCTCTCGGCGACGGCCGACATCGAGGGGTTCGTCGTCTCCGTCGAGACCGCGAGCGGCACCGGCGTCCGATCGCTCACCGACGCGCTCGAGTCCGTCGTCGGACGGGTGAGCGTGCTCGCGAAGCGCGAACGGACGAGCGCCGATGCCGAGGCGGGCGACCCAGCGGGAATGACCGACCGCCAGCGCGAGTCGCTGGCGTCGGCGTATCACGCGGGCTACTTCTCGTGGCCGCGCGACAGTACCGCCGAGGAGGTCGCGGACGCGATGGACATCGCACCCTCGACGCTCCACAGCCACCTCCGCAAGGGGCAGGCCAAACTCGTCGAGTCGTATCTCGACGAGACAGACGACGAGCAGGGGCGCTAAACGGCCCGTTAATCCGGCATTAAACCACCCGCCATGGCCCGTACAGGCCGAATCAGGGCCCGGAGCAGCACGATCGCTCCGAACGACCGACCAGCAGTGCGTTCACCGCAACTCACCGCTCGAGACGGTCTGAGGCGGGGCTCCAGGGAGACACCAAGTACTTCGATACACGATTTAACTCCCCCTGCCCACACGGTGGGGTATGACAGGGGATTTATCAGTCGCCTACCGACTGCAACGGACTACCTACCGGCGCGCATCTACGGGGACGCGTCACCCACGCCGACGATGACCGGGGGACGAGCGGCACGGGGAGCTACAGCGGTGGTTTTCGCCCTCCTCATGATACTCTCGCCCGCAGCGGCCAGCGTCTCGGTCCCGGTCGCCGACGGGGTGACCACGAACCAGGTTTCGAGCGTCGCGACCGGTGGTACCGTGAACGTCACGGGGGCAGTCGTGTACGCGAGCGGCACGAACGCCAGCGGCGACACCGTCGGGGCCGCGCGGTCCTCGCTCGGTAGCCCGGGGGTCGTGCGCACGACCGCGGATGGGGGGTACTCGCTCGAGCTCTCGTCGAACGCGTCACACGAGATCGTGTACGCGCAGGGCGACGTGCAGAACGGAACCGATGTCTTCCCGCGCGACGGCTCGGTCGACCTCTACGCGCTCGGGAACGTGACGGTCGGCACGAACGACATCGACCTCGGCCGGGCGAGCCTGCCTACCGGCTACGTCGTCGACGTGTTCGTGAACGACACGAACGGCGACCCCGTCGAGGGCGCGCAGGTCGCGTTCATCCACCGCAACCAGACGGCCGGCGGGACCGCGGCGTGGGGCAACGCGACGAGTGCCGACGGCCACGTCTACCCCTATCAGGACCCGGAGAGTCCGACGAACCCAGGCCTGGAGCTGGCGGGCACCGTGCAGGTGCTCGTCTTGCCGCCCAACAACTTCGAACAGCCGATCGTGCGGAACCTGACCGTCAACTCATCGAGAGACATCACGGTCACGCTCCCGGCGCCACCGGGCGGGAACCTGACGGTCGACGACGCTGGTGTCGCGGACCATGTCAACACCAGCTTCGTCGTGCGAAACGAGAGCGACGTCGACCAGAACGCCACGTACTACTGGTCGTTCGGCGACGGCGAGCAGGTACGGACGGAAGGAAACACGACCTCACATCTGTACCGTAGCCCCGGGACGTACACGGTTCAGCTCAACGTTGCCAACGATAGCACGGAAACCCTCTATTACTCCGAGACGGTCGACGTCACGGTTCCCGCGGCCGGAACTGCCGACCTCGTCGTTGACCCGAATCCGGCGAGCATCACGGAGAACGTCTCGTTCCGGGTGAAGAACGTCTCGCTGCCCGTCGACCAGAACGTCAGCTTCTACAACTGGGAGTTCGGCGATGGTGGGGTCGGCTCTACCCAGGTGAACAACACCACACACGCGTACACGAACGGAGGTACGTACACCGTGGAAGTGACCGCACGGAACCAGACCGAGCGGCTGTTGTTCACGCTCTCAAGGAACGTCACCGTCGGCTCCGGTGATGGCGCGCCAGCCGACGGTGGTGACGGTGGCGGCGGAACCGCCGCCGATCCGTGGCCCACCTTCGGTCAAAACGCGGCGCGGACGGGCTACAACCCCGGTATCGCCGGGCCACAATCCGAGCCGTCCGAGATCTGGAGCGTCCGCGTCGACGAACGGACGACCGGCACCCCCGCGATCGTCGACGGCGTCGCCTACGTCTCGACCGGCGGGTACGATTACAACACCGACGAGTCGATTGGCCGGCTCTACGGGTTCGACACCGCCTCGGGCGGCGAACTGCTGAACGTCAGCCTCCCGAGCGCCGCGAGTTCGACGCCGACCGTCGCGAACGGCGTCGTCTACGTCGGCACCGAGAACGGCCGGGTCTTCGGCTACACGACGACCGGGACGGAGGCGTTCAACGTCTCGCTGCTGACCGGCCCCGGAACAGGGGTGCGTTCGGTCGCGGCCGACGACGGCCGCCTCTACGTCACGTCGACCACCGGCTCGTTCTCCTACTGGCACGCGTACGACCCGAACGGGACGCAGGTGTGGAGCCTGTCGACCCAGCTCCCGAACGTTCGCGCACCCGCGGTCGACGGTGGCACGGTGTACGTCGCGGTCAACGACAGCCTTCGAGCCGTCGGCGCGAGCGACGGGGCGACGGACTGGTCGGCGTCTCACTCCGGTGAACTCGTCGGGAGCGCACCATCCGTCGCCGGCGACTACGTCTACCACGTCGGCGTCGCGGCCGACAACCAGAGCTACACCGGAACGCAGAGTCGCCGGAACGCGACGCTGTACGCCCACTACACGGCGAACGGCTCGCTCGCGTGGGCGAAACCGATCACGACCTACATCGACCAGTACCGCGACGACACGAATCGCGGCTTCCTGAACCGGACGGCTGCGACCGTGCCTGCGGTCGTCGACGGCACGGTGTACGTCGGCGGCGACCGGCTGTACGCGTTCGACGCGACCACCGGCACGCCACAGAGCGAGTACGACTTCGGCGAGACCGTCGCTCCACGGCGGGCCGACGCGCTGGCTGCGACCGACACGGGAACGCTCTACGCGACGTTCAAGGGCGTCACCGTCCAGGAAGAGCCGGACAGCGTCTACGCCTTCCGGAACGGGCAGGAGGTCTGGAACTGGTCGGACTTCCGCTACGGCCTCTCCCACCCGAGCGCGGCCAACGAGACGCTGTTGCTCACCACGGACCGGGCCATCCTCGCGCTCAGCACCGCCGAGCCGCCCGAGCCGAACCAGCCGCCGGACGCGGTCCTCGGCGCGAACCGGACGAGCGTGCGGGTCGGCGACCCCGTCAGGCTCGACGGCACGGACTCGATCGACCCCGACGGCAGCATCATCGAGTACCGCTGGGACACCGACGGTGACGGCACCACCGACACGACGACCCAGTCACCGAACGACACGGTGGTCGTCAGCTACCAGAGCGCCGGGTCGTACGACGCGACGCTGACGGCCGTGGACAACGACAGCGCGACCGATTCGGACACCATGACCATCACGGTCCAGTCCGACGTCACGCCCACCACCGGCGCGTGGCCGCAGTTCCACTACGACACCGCGAACGGTGGGTACAACGCCTCCGCGGTCGGACCGGCCGGACCCGTGGAGATCGAGTGGAAGGAGAGCGCATCCTCGCTAAATCCCCACGCCCCGGTCGTCTGGAACGGCCGGCTCTACAACACCGGTGACGAACGGCTGAACGCCTACAACGCGTCGACTGGACAGTTGGAGTGGGGAACTGATCTCACGCCCACGAACCACGAGTACTTCGACGACCGCTTCGACCTCACCTCCTCGGCGACCGTCGTCGACGGGGTGGCGTACGTCGGTGCGTTCTGGAACGACAGCAGTACGGATACGGCGTACGAAATCGTGTACGCCGTCGACGCGACCACGGGGAACGAGCTGTGGAACGTCTCCCGACCCGTGGACTACGGCGGCTTCTTCGACGACGGCCTCACCGTCGCCGAGCCGAAGGTCACAGACGGCAAGATCATCGTCACGAGTGCACCCAGCGACAGCGTGTTCGTGCTCGACGCTGGGGGCGACCACGCCGAACTGTGGAACGACACGCTGCAGGACCGCAACCCGGGAGAGGTGCTCGCACCGCCCGCAGTCTCGAACGGTCGGGTGTTCGTCACCCAGGGCTGGGACAGCGGCGGACGGGGCTACATCTACGCGTTCAACCTCACGACCGGTGCCTACCTCTGGAGTGACTACCTCGGCTTCAACTACGACGGCGCCGCGCCTACCGCCGCAAACGGTACGGTGTACGTCGCGCGCGACGGCGACTCGACGCTCGCGTACGACGCCGCGACGGGCACCGAACAGTGGTCGTCGAGCGTCGACGGCTACGCCGGCGAAGAGAGCGCCCCCGCCGTCACCGAGAGCCTCGTCATCGTCGGCAAGGGATTCACCGCCCAGCGCGCTGCCGGCATCAGCGGCGGCGTCCGCGCGTTCGACCGCGACACCGGCGCGCTCGTCTGGGAGCACAACGCCTCGGACGCGGTTGCTGGCGCGCCCGCCGTCGCCGGAACCCGCGTCTACTTCGGCGCGTACGACGGGACAGTGTACGGGCTCGACGTCGCGACCGGTTCGGAGCGGTGGACCTACCAGCTCCCGACCGGAGACCGCGACTCCGTGCCCGTCATCGTCGCACCCGCCGTCGTCAACGGCACGCTGTTCATCCGCTCGGGCACGAACGGGCTCGTGAACCGCGCGCTGTTCGCCATCACGGACGCGACGGCGTCCGGCGCGTTCGACGCCGACCTCGTCGCGAGCCCGCAACCCGCGTACGCGAACGTGACGAACGTGACGCTCTCGCTCGCGAACGCGAGCGGGACGACACCCGACAGCTACGAGTGGGACTTCGGCGACGGCACGACCGCGTCGACGACCCACCCGGACGCGAACGCGAGCCACGTCTACGGCGCGCCGGGCACGTACACCGCCCGTGTCACCGCCTACGACACCAACGGCACGCTGATCGCCAGCGACGAGACGACCGTCGAGGTGCGACAGCCCTCGGGCGTCCTCATCGCGACGCCGACGACGGCCGACGTGAACGTCACGAACGTCTCGTTCCGGCTGGTGAACGTCACCGGCGCCTCGCCGCAGTTCTACTCGTGGGACCTCGACGGCGACGGCCAGTTCGAGGACTCGACGGCCCACCCGAACAACACCACGAACTACACGTACGCGCGACTGCTCGGGGCGACGACGGCGCGCGTCGTCGTCTCGGACGACGACGAACAGTTCCTGTTCGACGCGACCGAGGTCGTCGACGTGGTCGACCGGATTCCGCCCGTCGCCCGCGCGACGGCGCCCACGTCGGTGAAGGCGACACAACAGTTCACCGTCGACGCGAGCAACTCGACGGACAACCACCGCATCGCGAACTACACATTCGACCCCGACAACGGGAGCGCGGTGACCCAGCCCGGCGCGACCGCGACGGTGTCGTTCGCGACGGCCGGCAACCACACGGTGAACGTCACCGTAACGGACGCCAGCGGCAACACGAACACCACCGCTGTCGACGTGTTCGTGCGTGAGGCCCCGGACCTGACTGTCGACGTGGCCGCACCGCCGACCCAGCAACTCGGCTCGGGGGCGACCGCGACGCTCACGGTCCACAACAACGGGACCGACGACGCGACCGGCGTGCAGGTGCGGCTGAACACGAGCGCCCGCGTGAGCTACTACCGGACGTCGCAGGCGTCGTACGACCGCTCGGTCGGCGACCTCGCACCCGGCGAATCGACGACCGTGACGGTCGACTTCACCGACTGGGCCGACGACAACGTCAGTAGCTCGCGGCCGCGCGTCGACCTCCTCGCGACGGTCGACCCCGGTGACACGGTCGCGGAGAGCGACGAGACGAACAACGTCGCAGAGAACGCGACAGACGTCGGGTACAGCGACCTGTATGCGTACGTCTACGTCCCGTACCGGACCATTCCGAGCGACACCGAGAGCGTGTCGCTCCGGTTCTACAACGACGGGAGTCTGCCGAGCCCGACGCACAACGCCACCGTCTCGTTCGGCGACGACTCACAGAACGTGACGGTGACGGTGCCCGAGATCGACGACGGCGACCGGTACGAGACGACGCTGAACCACACGTTCGCCGCGGGACGCAACACCGTGCGGGTGAACGTCACTGACGACCCACGGCTGCGGGGCAACGTCGACACCGACACCACGCGGACGGCGGCGTTCACGTTCCGACTGGAGCGGTTCAGGGTGCCGGACACCGTCGAGCGCGACGAGACGTTCTACGTCTACGCCTCCGGACGAGCGAACTACGACGCCGACCAGAACGCGACCATCGAGCTCCCCGACGGGCTGGAGCTGACCGACCGCTACCCGCGGACGCAGAACCGCACCGAGGACAGCTACCACACCTACCGGTGGGAGGTCCGCGCGGTGAACGAGAGCGGCGCCCAGCCGTTCACGGTGAACGTCACCGGCGCCTCCCGGAACCTGACTGACGAGGTGTCGACGACCATCGAGGTGTTGCCGCCACGGATCCGTCTCGAGAACTCGACGTCGGTCGCCATCACGGACAACGGCACCGAGACGACAAGCCTCGACCTACGCGGGGAGACGACGTACGACCATTCGCTGTCGTTCAGCGCACAACTCGGCCCGCAGGGCCGGACGCTCGACGGCCTCGAGTACCTGTTCGACTACCCGAACTACTGTGTCGAGCAGACGACTTCGCCGATGCTCGCGGCGCTGAACACCGACCAGTACTACCGGGAGAACCCCGCGCCAGGCGGCTACAACCGGGGGAAGGTCAACGACAGCGTCGCCATCGGCGTCGAGCGGATGACGACCGGCGACAACGCCCAACACGCGAACGGCGCGTGGAGCATGTACGGGGACGACCCGCGCGGCGACATGTACTACACGGCGTACGCGCTGTTCGGCGTCGGCTCGGTCGCCGCCGACTCCGTCCAGGGGTCGCGGCCGGGCGTCGCCGCCGACCTCTCGACGGCGGACTTCAACCAGACGGTGTTCTGGCTCGAGGACAACCAGGAGACGGACGGCCGGCTCGCCAACGACAAGTTCTACTTCGAGGACGACGCCGCGATGACCGGCTTCGGCCTCGTGGCACTGGAGCGTGCGGGCCCGTACAACGCCTCGGCGACCGCCGCGGCCGACGGGGTGCGCGCGAACGCCACCGCGTACCTCGTCGGCGCGCAGAACGCCGACGGTTCGTGGGGCGACGGCGAGAGCAACGCCATGTCCACCGCGCTCGCGGTGTGGGGGCTCGCGGAGTCGGGCGTCGACACCCCGGCGGTGAACGCGGCCATCGCGGACGGCTCCGCGTGGCTCGTCGCCAACCAGAACAGCGCAGGCGCGTGGACCGAGTCGCGGTCGGGCTCGTGGCGCGCGACCGGTACGACCAGCGAGACGACCGCCTACGCGGTGCTCGCGCTGAACGCCACGGGCGTGCCCGCCTCGAACCAGACGATCTCGGAGGGGACCACGTTCCTCGTCGCCACCTACGACAACAGCGGGTCGTGGGGCTACACGCGAGCGAGCGCCGTCGCCATCGAGACGCTGCTCACGCTCGGCGTCGAAGGGACCAGCCCCTCGCAGAACGTCACCGTGAAGTTCGGGAACGCCTCGAACCCGGCGCTCGTCACCAAGACCGTCACCGTCGACGACGGGACGCCGCGGGCGACCGTCACGCTGTCCGACGGCGAGCTCGCGACCCTGCGAGCCGCCCGCGGAACCGGGCCACCCATCCAGGTGACCGTCGAGGCGGAAGGGTCCGGCCAGCTCGTGGTCGGCCTCGAGAACGACCAGGTCGTCAACGCCGACGAGTACGAAGCGAACGGAGGTGCCTGAGATGCGCTCGAAGATGCGGACACTCACCCTACTCTGTGCGGTCACGGTACTGCTCGCCGCGACGGCCCCCGCCGGGGGCCTGAGCGCGACCGCTCCGGCGTTCGGGGCCACGGTCGAACTGCCCGACGACTTCCAGGTCGGCGAGAACGAGGTGCGGGTCGTCGTGGACAACACCGGGAACGGCGACGTGCTGTTCAGCCCGATGGTCGAGGTGCCGCTCGGCACGTCGCTGTCGGCACCCGCCCCGGACCCACACGTCGAGTACGGCTCGACCACCGAGAGTCGGACCTGGGCGGTACAGAACTCGAGTTACCGCGAAGGCGACTCGCTGTTCGTCTACGGCGAGGAGGTGCCCGCGGGCGAGACGCGGACCTACGTGTTCACGCTCGTCGTCGACGACGCGGGCAACCGCACCGTCGAGGCGGACGTCCGGCCGCTCTACAACGAGCCGAACAACGTCCGCGACGCCGCCACGAAGCGCGCACTCGGCGTCGGCACGCTCGCGGTCGACGTCACCGACGGGAACGGCACGACGCTCACCGGCGCGACCGTCGACATGGACGGCACCGACTCCACGGGCGGCGACCTCGCGCTGTCGGTCGCCGAGGGGACACACGCAGTCTCGGCGACCGCCGCAGGTCGAACGCTTCCGACCCTCGACGTCACCGTCGGGCCGGGCGCGACCGAGAACGTCTCGTTCGCGTCGCCCGATTCGCTGGTGACGCCCGCGGTGCTCGCGACGACCGGCAACGGGAGCGTCGATACGTCGAGCGTCACCCGGCAGACGACGCAGGCCGGCGACGCGACACAGCCGACGACGTTCGAACTCTCGTTCGTCGTCGACAGCGAGGGCGGCACGACCGTCGTGGGAGTCGGCCCACCGCCGGAGGTGCCGGCGTCCTTCGAGAGCGTGACGGCGACGGCCGACGGCACGTCGGTCCCGACCTCGACGGCGAGCGACGGGACGCTGCTCGTCGAACTGTCGGGAGCCGGGCCACACACCGTCACCCTCTCGCTCGACGGCTACGCGACGGGTGACGCCGATGGTGACGGGACTGTCGACGCCTCCGACGCGACACGTATCGCCGACGCGGTCGCCGGCACCGGCGACGCGACGGGCTACGGCGACGTGAACGGCGACGGCGCGGTGACGGCGGTCGACGCCATGCTCGTCGCGCAGTACGAGGAAGGCAATCGTGACGCGGCCTACCGGAGGGCGGACTGATGCGGCGACTCCTCGTCGCGCTCGTCGCGCTCGTCGTCGTCGCCGGCACCGGTGGGCTCGTCGCCGCACAGTCGACCGCGACGGTCGGCGTCGACGCGCCTGGGTCGGTGACTTCGGGACAAAGCACCTCCGGCGCGCTCGTCGTGACCGACGTGACGGACCCGGAGGGCGTCGGCTCGTTCACCGTGAACGTGACCTACGACCCGTCGGTCGTCACGGTGACCGCGAGCGGCACCTCGACGTTCGACGTGTCGACCTCGCACCCCGAGCCCGGCGTCCTCACGGTCGTCGGATACACCGGGCAGTATCCGGGGCCGGACGGCACGGTGACGCTCGCCGGCCTCTCCATCAGCGGGGAATCGACCGGAACGAGCGCGTTCGACACGACCGTCGAGTCCATCACCGACGCCGACGGGAACGCGCTCGCGAACACGACGAGTTCGGACAGCATCACCATCCAGCAGTCGTCGAGTGGCGGCTCCAACACCGGTGACGGCGGCGATGGCAGCGATGGCGGGTCGTCGGCCGGGAGCTCCGGCGGGTCGACCGGTGGCTCCACCGGCGCACAGACCAGCGAGAACGGCACCGCCGACCTCCAGGTCGTCGACGCGACGCTGTCGGCGCGCGAGGTCGCACCCGGTGAACCCGTGACGGTCACCGCGACCGTCGAGAACAGCGGGAACGCCTCGGGGACGGCCGAACTGGAGCTCGCCATCGACGGCACCACGACCGGTGACAGCCGGCTCGTCGAGGTGCCCGCCGGCGAGACGCGGACGGTGTCCATCGAGACGAGCCTCGACGCGACCGGCGAGTACGCCGTCTCGCTCGGCGGGGCCTCGGCCGGAACACTCAGCGTCGTCGAGCCGGACACGCCGACGGCGACGGAGAGCCAGCCAGTCACCCCCACGGCGAAGCCCGAGTCCCCCGAGACGCCGACGGCGACCGACACCGGGACGCCCACGGAGGGCGACGGTCCGGGCTTCGGCCTGCTCGCGGCGCTCGTCGCGCTGGCGCTCGTCGCACTCCGGCGACGCTAGGGCGTCGCGGTCCCGTCGACCCGTTCGAGCGTATCGAGAATCCGTAACGACAGCTCCTGTCCCGTTATCTCCCCACGTCGATACTCGCCGAGCCACGCGGCCTCTACGTGCCAGCGAGCGACGGGGGAGCCGTCGGCGACGATGGTGGCGTCGAGCCGCGTGACCGACCACCCGGCCTCGACCTCGCGGAGGAACCCGCCCGCGATGGTGCCGACTTCGGCGCTCAGTTCCTCGTACTCCTCGCCCGCCGGCACGTACCGGAGGCTGACAGTTCCGGCTGCCGTCGTGAGCGATTGGACGGTGACCGCCCGTCGGTCGAGATACGTCGCGAACGAGGCACGCGAGCCACCGGGCGTCGAGCGGGCCGGCGTCGACTCCGGGCGCGGCGTCGAGGTGGGCGTGTTGGTGGTCGCGCCGCTCGAACAGCCCGCGAGCGTCACCGCGCCGGCCACGAGGAACGCACGCCGTGAAATCATGTCAGTAGGCATGGGACAGCGGGACAAGAGTGTTCCCACACCACGCGCGCCTCACAGCAGCTCGGGGAGGCTGGCGACCTGCTCGGGGTCGTGACCGTACACCACGACCGCGTCACGGCGGCGCTGGAGGTCCTTGCACCGTCGGAGTGAGGCCTCCCAATCGAGCCTGGAGTGGAGCAGGTCGCGGCCCATCGGGTGTTCCGCCTCGTAGTTCAGCGCGTTGTACGCCTCGTCGCCGATGACGAGGAGGTCGTCGCCGTCCGCAGTCCCGTCCTCGACGAGCAGGCCGACCAGTCCGGGCGTGTGGCCGGGCAGGTGGAGCCACTCGAGCCCCTCGAACAGCAGGCCGCCGTCACCGTAGAGCGGTTCCCACGCCAGGTCGTAGTCGAAATCCGCGCGGATGTAGGCCCCGTCGGTGCCGGTGGCGGCCGCGAAGTACGCGTGTTTCAGCTCCTGCTCGTGGACGAACACCGACACGTCCGTGCCCGCGAAGTTGTGGAGGCCGCCCGCGTGGTCGAGGTGGAGGTGCGACTGGACGACGTAGTCGATGTCGTCGAGCGCGAACCCGGCGTCGTCGAGCGCGTCGGGCAGCGGGTGCTCGTGGGCGTCGTGATGCGTGAAGGCGTCGTACGTCTCCGCGGGCCAGTGGCCGTCGCCCGCGTCGGGGTGCGAGCCCGTGTCCCAGAGAATCGTTCCCGCGGGGTGGTCGACGACGAGGTTGAACACGGGGCCCTCGGCGCGGACGCAGTCGGGGTTCGGGTCGGAAGCGGTCGCCGTGACCGCCCCTTCGAGCGGGTAGTTCAGGTCGATCTCCATCGTGCCGCGGTCGACGAGGTGAACCGTGGTGTCCATATCCGGGGGGCGCACCGAGGGGTGAAAGGCGTTGCCGGCACTGTACGATTCCCCGACAGGCTTTATCGGGTCGCCCCCGCAGTATGGGGTATGCGAATCGAGTTGCGGTTCTTCGCCACCTTCCGCGAGGCCGTCGGGCAGAAGAGCGTCAAGCGGGAGTACGAGGACGGAACCGTCGGCGACGTGCTCCGTGCCATCGAGGCCGAGTGGCCCGCTCTTGAGGGGGATATCCTCGACGGCAACGGCGACATCAGACCGCAGTTGAGCGTCCTGAAGAACGGCCGCGAGGTGCTCCACCTGGAGGGGACCGCGACGCCGATGGAGGACGGCGACAAGCTCAGCGTGTTCCCGCCGGTCGCGGGTGGGTAGATGCGCGCCGAGAAGTCCTTCCGTGGCATCTCACAACGGCTCGCCCGCCACTATCTCACGAACCTCGGCGGCGAGGAAGTCGACGACGACCACGTCGAGGCCGCCGACTGGACCGCGACGCTCTCGGCGGAGAAGGTGAAAGCAGCGGGGAGCTTCGAGCTGACCGAGGTGACCGTCGTGTTCGAAGGGGAGGCCAACGTCGTCGAGCCGCTCGTCGAACAGTTCACGCAGAAGGCGATGCGGGCCGGGGGATGAACCCCATCGACGGCGAGCCGATGCTGGTCGCCGCAGCGAAGTCGAGCGTCCCGGGGAGCCGGCTCCCGGACCTGCTCGAACGGGCACAGGACCACCTCCACGGGCAGCTCGACGACTACCGGCGCGGCTACGAACGTGCACACGAGGGCGACCGTTACGAGGCGTTCTTCGTCGAGGTGAGCCACTGGGAGGAGCTCGGCGACGACATCGGGCTCTCGCGCCGGGAGCGCGACGCCGTCGCCCGCGCCCACCGCGAGCAGCTGCTGTGGGCCAGTCGTGACGAGGGACGACGCGAGGAGGTCGAGACCGCCCTCGACCTGCGAGAAGTGGTCGTCGTCGGGCGCTAGTCGCCGCGCAGGAAGGAGCGCACGTCGCCCGTGAACCGCCCGGGGTACTCGGCGTGGAGCCAGTGGGTCGCATCCCGGTAGCGGCGGATCTCGGGGTCGTCGATGCCGCTGGCGATGGCGTCCGCGACGCCCGGGCCGAGCGCGGGGTCGCGCTCCCCCCACAGGATGCGCGTCGGCACGAAGATGCGGGGGACGCGCTGCATCGTGACGGCGCGTTTGAACGTGGTCCGACCGAGCGCCCGGTAGTAGTTGAGCGCGGCGGTCATCGCGCCGTCGCGCTCCCACGCGACCCGGTAGCGCTCGATGTCCTCGTCGGTGTAGGCGTCGGGGACCGCGGTGTCGTCGTAGAAACTGCGGAACCCGCGGAACTCCCGCGAGGAGAGCAACGTCTCGGGGAGCCAGGGGAGCTGGAAGAACGCGGTGTACCACGACCGCAACAGCTGTTTCCCCCGGAGCTGGGCGCTGGGGCGCTCGGGGTCGAGCGTGTTGGCGACGACGAGTCGGTCGACGTGCGCGGGGTGGTGCCGGGCGAACGAGAGCGCGAGCGCGCCACCCCAGTCGTGGCCGACGAGGTGTGCCGAGCCGTGGTCGAACGCCTGGATGAGCTCGAACACGTCCCGGTTGAGCCGCGAGAGCTCGTACGCCGAGACCTCCTCGGGGCGCTCAGAGAGATTGTAGCCGCGGAGGTCCGGCGCGACGACGAGGTACTCCTCGGCGAGCGGCGCGAGCTGGTGGCGCCACGTGTACCAGAACTCCGGGAACCCGTGGAGCAACAGCACCATCGGTTTCTCTGGCTCGCCCGCGGCGACGTAGTGGAGTTCGACCTCGCCGCAGTCGACGAACCCCCGGTCGAACCCCTGGGCGTCGGCCCAGTCCTCGGCGGTATCCATACTCGCTGTACGACGGCTCACCCCTTCAAAGCCCACGCCGCGACCTGCCGCTGGCGAACGCTTTTGTCGGCGGCCGAGGTGGTGCGAACGTGTCGGCCACCTACGAACTCGTCCTGTTCGCCGCGTTCGGCTCCTTCGTCCTCCTCGCGGTCCTCGGCGGACTCGCAACCCCCACCACGCGCGAGTACCTCGACGCGAAGCCGGGGCTCTCGGCCGGCTACGTCGCCGTCGTCACGCTCGTCTGCGTCTCGCTCCCGGTCGTTCTCGGTGCCGTCGGCGAGTTTCCGAGCGACGACGTGCGTGCGATGGGGTTCGACCTCGTCCTCCTCGCGTTCGGCCTCGTGGGCGTCGCGCTCGGCGCCGGGAACGCGGCGCGCTGGCTCCGGTTCCGCGCGCTCGGTGACACGCCGACCGGCGAGACACGGGAGGGTCCGGTGTCGGTGACGGGGCTCGTCGCCCACGACGACCCGCCGCGCTCACCGTTCTTCGACCGCGAGGCCGTCGCGTGGACGTGGACGGTCGAAGCGAAGAACCGCCACGGGACGAGCTACGAGGGTCGCCGCGCGTGGGAGCAGGCCCGCGCCGGGCAGGGTGGCGTCCCCTTCGACGTGGACGACGGCTCCGGGTCGGTTCACGTCGACCCGACCGGCGCGAGCCTCGACTGCACGAGCACGACGACCGAGGAGCGCCACCCGGAGGACCCGCCCGGCCGCGCCGCAGAGATCACGAACCTCGATATGGGTGGCGAGCAGTTCCGGTTCACCGAGTCGGTTCTGTCCCCTGGTGTCGAGGTGACCGTCCTCGGTGCCGCGCGCGAGGGCGACGAGGGCGTCGTCCTCGCAGCCACCGACGACGAACCGTTCGTCGTCAGCGAGGGCGGGCGGGCCTCGACGCTACGCCGCTACGCGATTCGAGGGGTGGGATTCGGCCTTGCTGGTGGCCTCGCCGTCTGGTTCGGGGGTCACTGGCTACTGGAGGCGTTCGGTCTCGCCGTGCCGATGTGATTTTGGTTCCTCACGCGTACGGACGACCGTGAACCGGCCACGCGTCCCGGTACTCGCCCGCCCGCTTCGACTGGCAGTGGTGGCGGCCGTCGCGCTGGTCATCCTCGTCGCTTCGGTCGTAGACCCGCCGGGTTCCGGGGGCGCCACGACCTCGCTCGTCGCCGGCCTCCCGCTCGACAAGTGGCTCCACGCGCTGGCGTACGCGGGGCTGGCGAGCGTGCTGGCGTACGCGAGCGTTCCCGAACGTGGGCGGCGGGGCC
Organism: Halorarius litoreus; assembly: GCF_024362405.1. GTDB lineage: Archaea > Halobacteriota > Halobacteria > Halobacteriales > Haloarculaceae > Halorarius > Halorarius litoreus. The sequence goes on from NZ_CP101454.1 coordinate 274,503, forward strand.
GTGTGCTGGTCGGGGTCGTGCTGCTCGCCGCCGGCTACGGATTCGGCATCGAGCTCGTGCAGGCGACGCTCCCCTTCCGGTCGTTCGACCTGCTCGACGCGCTAGCGAACACGGTGGGGGCGAGCGTCGGCGCGCTGCCGTGGTTCGTCGTGCGCGGTCGGTAGCCCGGCCGACCCGACACCGCTTTCCGCCTCGACCGGAAAGGAGGGGCAATGAGTCAGCCGAGCCCCGATGTCTACGAGCGGGGACGCGGGATGGACGCGCACAACGAGGTGATGCGCGAGATTCGTTCGCGCAACGACAAGACGTACGACCCGACGGAGCCGACGCGCGTCTGGTTGGACGAGGACAACACGCCCGACGGCGTGAAGCAGTCGCTCACCATCATCCTCAACACCGGTGGATGCCGGTGGGCCCGCGCCGGTGGCTGTACGATGTGTGGCTACGTCGCCGAGAGCGTCGAGGGGGGCAGCGTCGGCCACGAGAACCTGCTGACGCAGGTCCAGCACTGTCTCGACCACGAAGCCGAGAACGCCGACGAGAAGAGCGCGCTCATCAAGATCTACACCTCCGGCTCCTTCCTCGACGAGCGCGAGGTGCCCGCCGAGACGCGCGACGCCATCGCCGAGACCTTCTCGGACAGAGAGCGGATGGTCGTCGAATCGCTCCCCGACTTCGTCGACCGCGAGAAGCTCCGGGAGTTCACGAGTCGTGGGCTGGAGACGGACGTGGCAATCGGCCTCGAAACCGCCACGGACCGGGTGCGCCACGACTGCGTCAACAAGTACTTCGACTTCTCGGACTTCGAGACGGCCTGTGCGGAGGCGATGGCCGCCGATGCAGGGGTCAAAGCCTACCTCCTGATGAAGCCGCCGTTCCTCACCGAGCGGGAGGCCATCGCGGACATGAAATCCTCGGTGCGCCGGTGTGCCGCCGTCGACGGCTGTCACACCGTCTCGATGAACCCGACGAACGTCCAGCGGTACACGATGGTCGAGGAACTGTACCACGACGGCGGCTACCGGCCACCCTGGCTCTGGAGCATCTGCGAGGTGCTCGAATCGACCGCCGACGTCGACGCCATCGTCGTCTCCGACCCGGTGGGCCACGGCTCGGACCGCGGCCCCCACAACTGCGGCGAGTGTGACGACCACGTCCAGACCGCCATCAAGGACTTCGACCTCCGGCAGGACCCATCGGTGTTCGAACAGGTCTCCTGCGAGTGTGAGCTGACGTGGGAGACGGTCGTCGACCGCGAGAAGAGCTTCGGCGCGCCGCTGACGCGATAACTGGCCCAGAACGCCTATTTTCGTCGACCGGATACTCCTCGCATGGATCGGTTTCAGAACACGCGACTCCCCGACCTCGACTGGTGGGCTCGGCTCTGGCCGACGCCCGGCGAGACGCTCCGCCGCCTCGGGGTCGGCCCCGGCGACGCGTTCGTCGAGGTGGGCAGCGGCGACGGCTACTTCGCGCTCCCGGCGGCACGCGTCGTCGACCCCGCACCGGTGTACGCGCTCGACGTCGACGAGCGACTGCTGACCGACCTGGAGCGATGGGTGGAGCGACAGGGAATCGAGAACGTCGTGACGGTCCACGGCGACGCCCGCGAGCTAGCCGGTACCCTCCCCGAGCGCGTCGACGTCGTCTTCATCGCGAACACGCTACACGGGGTCGAAGACCCCGCGGCGTTCGTCAAGCAGGCGTACGAGGCGCTTCGACCGGGGGGCCGGTTCGTCGTCATCAACTGGCACGACCGCCCACCAGCCGAGACGACGGTGGAGGGGAAACCGCGGGGGCCGCCAGCCGACCTCCGCCTCTCGCCGAACGCGACGGTTGACATCGTTCGGGCGGTCGTCCCGTTCCGGCAGGTGCGACAGGTCGACCTCCCACCGCACCACTACGGACTCGTCTTCGAGCGCGAGTGACCGGAACGGTCAGCAGGCGCGTCGAGAGCGGCTACACCCAGTCGTCGAGGTACACCACGTTGTCGGCGTCGACGTAGGCGAAGAACTCCGACTGGAACCGGAAGGTTCCGTCCCGTCGGACGAAGACGTAGAGGTCGTCGCCGTGGTGGAACCGCGGGTAGTAGACGTCGTCCGGCTCGATACCGATGCGACTCGAAGCCATCTCGGTGTCGACAACGCGTCCCAGCGGCATTGGTACCGACTTGCTACCGAAACGCAGCAGGTGGATACGAACGAGATGTCGACCCCTACCGGAGCCACTCGACCGGCACGCGGTGGAGACACAGCCGTCAGCCACTAGCGGCCGCGGTGAACCACGCCGGCTCCCGGACGGTCGTCGAGCCGGCTCCCGGACGGTCGTCGAGCCGACCGCCTCGTACTCGACGGTCTCGACACCCGTGACCACCGTTCCGTCGACCGTGCCCTGGTACGTGAGGCGGGCGCGGTCGATGCGGCCCTCCTGCGTGACGACGAGCCGTGCGTCGCCGACGGTGACGTTCTCGACCCGGCGACCGGCGACGACCAGCGTCTCGCCGTCGACCCCAGTTGCGACCAGTCGGAAGCGGTCACCGTCCGCTTCGACGCGGAAGGTGGCACGGGCGACGAGCGAGCCCAGCCACTCGACGTTGCGGGGCGTCCCGTGGCGCACCGCGTTCGGACGCTCGCGCGCGCCGTCCGGGTTGCGGACGAGCCCTTGCACGACGACTTCGCTGTCGACGAGGCTGCCGTTCGCTGTGCCCTGCGGCGCGACGAGCCGCTCGGCCGCGACCCGGTTCTCCTCGGTCACCGACACCAGGACGGCGCCGTCGACGCCCCGGAGCGTCCGGGTCTCGACGACGGTGTACGACACCCCGGACAGCGCCGCGACGTGCGCTTCGAGCAGACCGAACACCGCCACCGAGTCGGGACGCACGCCGGGCGGATACGCCGCCTCGGGCGTTGGGGCGGGCGCGGCCGTCAGCGTCGGCGTCGCCTCCGCCGCCTCCGGCGGCGCGAGCAGGGAACTACAGCCGCTCGTGACCAACAGCACCGCGACCGCCAGGACCGCCGGGCGCATCAGCCGCAGTTCGACAGCCGGGGATAAAACCGCTCGGCGGCTGGGCGCTGCCGCCGAGCGAGCTACTCGCCGTGTCGGAGCGCGTACTGCATGATAGCGATAGCCGAGCGGCCGTCACGGAGGTCGCCGGCGAGACACGCCTCGCGGAGGTCAGAAACGGACGCCTCGCGGACGCGGATGGACTCGTTGAAATCGAGCGTTTGTTCGGCCGTCGGCTCACAGCCACGGGCGACGAAGTAGTGGAACGTGGTCGAAAAGAGGCCGTTCGCGGGCTCGTAGCTGCAGAGGAACTCGACGCCGTCAGCCTCGTAGCCCGTCTCCTCGGTGAGCTCCCGGCGGGCAGCCGCCGCGAGGTCGTCGTCGTCCGGTTCGAGCCCACCCGCGGGGAGCCCGCGGTTGACGCGCTTGACGGCCTGTCGCCACTCCTCGATGACGACCACGTCGCCCTCGGGCGTGAACGGGAGGACGACGACCGAGTCCGGTTCGGTGACGGAGTGGAACTCCGTCTCGGTGCCGTCGGGGAGCCGGACGTCGTCGCGCTGGACGTCGAACCCCGGACAGGAGTAGTCGATCGCGGAGTCGAGGGTGGTCCACTCGAGGGGGTCGTCGGGCATACTGGCCGTGAGCGTCCAACGGGCAAAAAGTCAGGCGACTCCGCTCTCCTCGCGCAGCTCGTTCATCCCCGCTTCGGTGTCGGCAATGCCCGTCGTGACGATGAGCCGAAGCCCCCGGCGGACGCTCAGGTCGGTCGCGTGGACGCGGGATTCGGGGACGAGAATCAGGTTGCCCGCGGTCGGGTTCGGACTGTTCGGCACGAACACGTTGTACGTCCGGTCGCCGGTCACCGACTCGGCTTCGGGCGGAGAGTCGCCGGTGACGAACCCGAGCGAGTAGACGCCGACCCGCGGGTACTCGACGAGGACGACCTCCTCGTACCGCGTCGCGCGGTTGCTGAGCGCCTCACCGACCTGGCGTACCGACGAGTAGACGGTCGAGACGAGCGGGACGAACTCGAACAGGCGGTCGAAGCCCCCGAACAGCTGCTGGCCGACGCTTCGCTGGGCGATGAAGCCGAGCAACACGATCGCGCCGGCCAGCAGGAACGCCGCGAGCGCCTGGGCCAGCAGGTCGATGTTCGCCGTGTACTTCGCGAGTCCTGCCAACCGGACCAGCGGTCGCAGCAGGTTCGAGATGTATCCGAGCGCGAGTCGCCCGACGAACAGCGTCACGGCGAGTGGTGCGACGAGTAACAGCCCTGCGACGAAACTCCGGCGCAGTTCCGCTTTCAACCCCATATCCGGTGAGTGGCCGGAGCCCTCAAAAGCCTGCGGGGGGTTTTTGCCTGCGACCTGCTTACAGCTGGTATGCCAGGCGTACGCGACACGCTCCGCGTGTTCGCCGACTCTCGGCCCTCGCTGCGCGATTTGTGGGCGTCGCGGACGGGGACGTTCGACCGCACTCACTGCATCCTGCCGTCGGACGCGGTCACTGGCTCGTCCGTGACGGTCACGGTCCAGACGTGGGACGAGTACGAACGCCGCCACCCCTTCGAGGGAACGCTCGCCGTCGACGCTACCGACCCGGATGCGACCCATCCGGACGCCGTCGAGTTCACCGCGGCCGACGGCGGCCTCGTCCGCGGCCCCGTCTCGTTTTCGACACCGGGCGTCCACTACCTCACGCTCACACACGAGCCGTCCGGTCGGCGGTGGGTGTCGAACCCCGTCCGCGTCCACGACACCGAGCCCGCCGAGCGGACGTACTGGGGCGACATCCACCTCCACTCGCAGGTCTCCGACGGCGCCGGGACGATGGCGAAGGGGTTCCGGTTCGGTCGCGACGTGATGGCGCTCGACGTCTGTGCGTACACCGACCACGACACGATGGGCTTCTTCATCCCGCCGCAGTGGCAGCGGCGGCGGATGCACCGCCGCTACTTCGACGAGATGAAGGCCGTGACCGAGCAGTTCCACGAGCCCGACGAGTTCGTCACGCTGTTCGCCTACGAGTGGACGAAACAGCCGAACATGGGGGGCCACGTGAACGTCTACTTCGACGGCGTCGAGGACGCCGAACTGTTCGACTCGCTCGCGAGGGAGACGCACACCTACGAACAGCTCTGGCAGCGACTCCGCGCGTGGCGCGAAGAGCGGGGTCGCGACGTGCTCACCATCCCGCACCACCCCGCCGAGGAGATGTACCCGTTCGACTTCTCGAACGTCGACTACGACGACGAGCTCGCGCCGCTCGTGGAGGTGTACTCGCAGTGGGGCTCCAGCGAACGGCCAGAGCGCGAAGGGAACCGTCGGCCGCTGGCGATGGGCCAGGGAGAGGTCGAGACACCAGGCCACTACGCGCAGGACGCGCTCGAACTCGGCTACCGGGTCGGGTTGATGGCGGGCGCGGACTACCATGGCCCGTTCCCCGGGCACTCACCCATCCACGCGCCGCCGCATCTACCGTCGTGGCGCGACTGGCGCGAGGACGGCCTCGGCTGGGGGCACATCTGGCGACTGTGGAACGAACGCTCGTACCCAGGGGGGCTGACGGCGTTCCGCGCCCCCGAACTCACCCGCGAGGCCGTCTTCGACGCGCTCCGCTCGCGGACCGTCTACGGGACGACCCAGCCCGACCGCATCCTCGTGGAGTTCGCCGTCGACGGCGTGCGGGTGGGCGAGCAGGACAGCGAGGTTCGACTCACCGCACCCGACGCCGAGCGCGAGATTTCCGTCGACGTACACGGCACCGCCCCGCTCTCGCAGGTGACGGTGGTGAAGAACAACGAGCCGTGGCACGTCGTCGAGGGGACGGACGACCCCGACGCACCGCTCGACACGTACACCTGTTCGACGCAGGTCACCGACGACGCACCCGTCGAGGGGATGGCGTGGGACGACGAGCGGGGCACCGACGCGGACGTCTACTATCTCCGGGTCGAGCAGGTCGGCCGGGGTGAGCACGTGGGCGGGGCGGCGTGGGCTGGGCCGCTGTGGGTGGTGGCGACCTGACCCGGCTACAGCGTGATCTCCCGCAAGTCGAGTTCGAGGTCGCGGACGTGGTCGTTGTACGCCTCGACGAACCCCTCGAACCGCGGGACGTACTCGCGGAGGTCCACCGCGGAGGGCGGTTCGTACTGCGAGAGGACGTAGACGCCGCCGGAGCCCCCCGCGCGGAGGTACGACGCCGACGACGCCTCCCACTTCAGCTCCCAGCGCGTGCCGTCGACGCGCGCCGCAAAGGTACCGTAGTCGGTCCCCTCGTAGCGGTGGAGTTCGCCGGCCATCGTGTCACAGACCTCCCGGATTCGTGCGACGATGCGGTCGCGCTCGGCGACCACCGTGTCCGTGGATTCGAGCGCCGGGAACTCGGTGGCGACGTCGTCGAGGACGCCGTCGAGCGACGCGACGTGGTCGTTGAACGCGGCGACGAACGCGTCGTAGTCGGTGAGGGCGGTCGCGAGCGCCTCGGGGTCGGGCGGCTGTTTGGTCGAGACCACGTACGTCTCCGAGCCGGATTTCGGCTTGAACCGGAGGTACTGGAGGTCGCCGCCCTCGTACTTCACCGTCCACACCCCACCGGCGGTCTTGAACTCGCGCTGGCCGTAGTCGCCGCCCTGCAGTTTCGCCAGCCCGTAGGCTATACGGCCGGCGTGGTCGCGCACCGCCGCCACCACCTCGTCACGCTGTTCGGTCACCGCGTCGACGTCCGCGATATCGACGTCCAGTCCGTCGGTCATGCGCGCCCCTCAGTCATCGGCGGACGGAGGGGCCGGGCGGTGATAACGCCACCGGGAACCGGTACTGCCCGCATGGGCCGCCCCCACCGAGAACCCCGTTCCACCGGCTATACCCCGCACCAGACCCAAGGTCGTCGCGTCGCTGTCTCGGCGTATGATCGAGCAGTACCTCGAACGGCTGTTCACGTGGGAGAGCCTCGTGAACACCGAGCGAGGCGTGGAGTTCGAGCTGAAGAACCGCCTCGACGACGCCCGGCTCACGGGGTTCGACGGCGTCGCCATCGACGGCGAACCCGTCCCCCTCGACGACGTGACCATCCACCGCGAGGACGGCACCGCCCTCGCGCCCGCGGACATCAGCGAGGACGCCCCACTCCAGTTCGACCTCGCCGAGACCGTGCAGGTCGTCTGTGCCCGCCCACGACTCCGACGCGGTAGCCACGAACTCACCGTCGAACTCAGCATCGAGGGGTTCGGTGGGCTCTCCTTCACGACCGACGACGAGGTGGTCGACGCCGACCTCGTCGACGCCGACCCCGCAGACCACACCGTCGCGGAACTTCGCGACCTCGTTCGCGACGTTCGCGACCCGCTGACGCTCGACCGCCTGCTCGACCGAGAGCAGACGGGGAAGGCGAGGAAATCCGCCATCGAAGCCATCGAGCGCCGACGCGACGCGCTCGACCCGGTCGAGTCATCGGACGACGATGCCGAGCCGTCACACGAACCGAGTGAACTCGCCGAGCGCACCCAGGAACTACTGTCGCTCGTCGTCGAGACGCCACAGCAGGTGCAGGTCTACACCGCCGGGTGGGTCGGCGGACCCGGGACGACCGCCGACATCGCGGACCGGACGCTGTTCTCCGAGGCGCGGGTCCAGATGCTCCTTGGGGAGCTGGAACTCCAAGACCTCGTCGAGCGCGACGGCGACCGCTATGAGATGGTCCACCCGGTCGTGGCGCTCCAGCGACAGCCGCGGAACCTCTGGTCGCTCCTCCGCCCGTAACCCGATAGCGACGTGAGCACTATGGGAGCAGTACCCCGCAATCACGGTTAACCCTCCCGGAAATCATAACGGACGATGGTGATAAATATGGCTACAATCATCGTCAAACACAGCGTAGAGGACTTCGACGCCTGGAAACCGTACTACGACGACCACGAGGACACCCGACGCGAGTACGGCCTGCAGGAGGCCCGCCTCTTCCGACTGGCGGACGACCCGAACGAGATCGTCATGGTGGCGGAGTGGGACACCGCGGAGAACGCCCAGAAGTTCGTGGAGGAGTCCGACCTCAAGGACGTGATGGCGGAGGCCGGGGTCGTCGGCGAACCCGAGATCATGTTCCTCGACGAGATCGAGGCGGCCCGCGGGACGCCCGCGGCGTAAAAGAGCGGCTTCGGAGTTTTTTGTGGAGGGTTGGCTACCCCGGATTTGAACTACAGTCGGAGCAAGCTCCTCCCTAGTTCAAATCCGGTGGTCCACTTCGACGCCGCCCGGATACTCGCGGCCTCGCTGTCGCTCGGCACGCTCCGGAGGTGGCGTCGTCAGAAGTGGGCTGACCCGGATTTGAACCGAGGTACCGAGGACCCGATCCTCGAAGGATACCAAGCTACCCCATCAGCCCGCAAATCCACCAACACGGTTGCCGGGTTTAACGGTTGCGAATCGGGACACAAAGTGGGGCACAGCGTGTACTGCTCGGACCGTCGTAGCCAGCCAATCGAGGCTGGTACCGCGGCGGCTCACGCGACGCGAGCGCGGAGTGTCGAGACGGTCGCCTCCCGGTCGGGACAGTCGTCGAGGTCGACCCGGTAGACGAGCGGCCACGGGAGCCCACGGTGGAGCCGGAGGGTGTCGCCGTCGACCGTAATACGGACGACCTGCGACCAGGGGACGAAGCTCGTCCCGAACTGTCGCCCTGGACGGACGAGGAGGCCGCTGTCGAGGGCAACGAGGTCGACGCGCTGTCGGCCGACGACCAGCGTACCGACCGACACACCGCTGACCAGTCCCACGACCGACCAGAGGGAGAGGAGGTCGCCGGCCACGACCCCGAGCACGGCGTAGACGGCGAGCATCGTCACGAGCGTCAATGCCGCGCGTCGTCGGCGCGGTTCGACCGCGCTGAGGGTGAGGTGAACCCGTTCGCGGTCGCGGAACACGCGCGCTCGGCGACTGGTGCCCGTGACGACGGCGGCGAATCCCGCGATGGCGACTGCGAACGCGAGCAGCAGGACCGGCGACGACCTCGCCACGGCTGTACGCTCGACGAGCAGGAGGCTGGCGACGAGTGGGAGGGCAGCGAGCCCGGCCACGACGAGGTGGAGTCGATGGACGAGCGCGCCGTCGACGAACGCCGGAACCTGTTCGACTCCCACCCACGTGACGAGCGCGACGAGGACGCCGAGCCCGGCAACGACGGCGAGTAGCGATGGCACCTGCCACGCGACGACGAGGGCCGCCCAGGTGCCGAGGAACACACCGAACGAGGCGCTGAACGGGTCGACGGAGGGGAGACGGGGACGCACAGGTGTCGGTTCGCCGACGCGTCCCAAAAGTACTCTGGACACGCAGGCGGTCACCCGACGAACGAGGAGCGAACGAGGAGCGCACGAGGACGCACACGGTGGGGTTGCACCGGAGTGCGAGAGGTAGCTGTCTGCGCGCCGTCGGCTCAGTAGCGGGTGTACCCCTCCGTATCGAGCCAGTTGTGTGCGACGGTGATGGCGTGGTCGGCATGGAGCAGCGCGGGGCCGAGCCGGACCCGCGCTCCCGACCGTTCGGCGAGCAAGTCGGCCTCCTCGCTCGTGAAATCCTGGTGGTCCGAGAGGACGAACGTCGGGTCCGCGATGGGGTCACGCTCGCCGACCGGGTCCCCGTCCTCGTGGAGTTCGACCACGGTGCCGCCGACGCGGTCGAGCGTCGCGGCGAGGCCCATCCGGTAGAGTTCGACCCCCGGTGCGGGCGTCGCGGGCTGGTGGCCGATGGCGCCGGCCTTCTCTTCGAGGGCGTTGCGAATCGTGGCGGCCGTCGAGCGCTCGTCGGGGTTGAGCCGGCGCACCGACGAGCCGTCGAACGATACCGTGAGTTCGTCCTGGAAGACGAGGTGGACGCGGACGTCCTCACGGATGCCGTGTGAGAGGAACAGCGCGCTGTTGACACACCGACAGAGCACGTCGAGTCGGCCTGCCGCCGAGGGGAGGTCGTCGAGCGGGAACTCGGGGGTCGTGGGCGCGTCGTGACCGCAGACGACGAACTGTCGCATGACGTGGTGCAGTCGACCGACACGCAAAGCCGCGTCGGAACGCTCGCGACGCTAGATTCACCACACGTTTTCAGATATCATCCCGCCGTTTATATTGAAGAGAGCCGTCAGTACACCGGATGGATGGGGATGCGGACGCGCTACGGGGGATGATGGACATCACGTCCGGGTGTGGGACGTTCGAGGAGAAGGTCGAGTCGCTACTGAGACTCGGCTGTACGTATCTCGACGTGGAGGTGGGGTTCCTCACGCGAATCACCGACGACCGGCAGCGGATCCTGGCCGCAGTCGGCGACCACGAACGCCTCCGGCCGGGACAGAGCTGTCCGCTGTCGGAATCGTACTGCCGTCGGACGATCGAGAACGAGGGGTCGCTGACGGTCCAGCACGCGAGCATCGAGGGGTGGGAGAACGACGCCGCGTACGGAACGTTCGGTCTCGAATCGTACGTCGGTGCCCGCGTCGAGATGGAGGACGACCTGTACGGGACGTTCTGTTTCGCCGACACCGACCCGCACGACGAGCCGTTCTCGGAGTCCGAGGTCGTCTTCGTCGAACTGATGGCCGAGTGGACGGGCCACGAACTCGCCAGACAGGAGATGACCACGGCGCTCCAGCGCGAGCGCGACCGGCTCGAAGAGTTCGCCGGCGTCGTCTCCCACGACCTTCGGAACCCCCTGAGCGTGGCAGTGGGCGAACTCGAACTCGCGGAGACCCACCCCGAAGGAGACCACCTGACGCGCGCGTCGGACGCGCTCGACCGGATGGACGAACTCCTCTCGGACCTGCTGGCGATGGCGAAGGCGGGCGAAACCATCGGGTCGCGCGACGCCACACCCCTGTCCGAGGCGGCGGCCCGGAGCTGGGAGACCGTGGAGACCGGGGCCGCGACGCTACGGACCGAGACGACGAACGTCGTCAGCGCGGACCCCGTCCGGCTGGCACAGGTGTTCGAGAACCTGTTTCGGAACGCTGTCGAGCATGGCTCCACGGGCAACCGACCCGGGTCGAGCCTCACCGTCACCGTCCGGGACATCGACGGGGGGTTCGCCGTGGACGACGACGGCCCCGGCATCCCCCTCTCGGAGCGCAGTGCGGTGACCGAGGCGGGCTACACCACCAACGACGCCGGGACGGGATTCGGTCTGCAGATCGTCGACCAGATCGCGTGGGCGCACGGCTGGACGCTCCACGTGGGCGAGAGCCCCAGCGGGGGGGCCCGGTTCGCGTTCACCGACGTCGAGACTGTCGGCAGCTCGCCCGAACCGGTCGGCGCCTCCGACGCGTAGCTTCTCACCACCCGCATCGACACAGGGGAAGGCCGAAGTAGGGGCCAGCCCCTCCGAGTACGTATGCAACGGGTCCCCGCACGAGGTATCGCACCGTGAGCGACGAGGAGCTCGAGTACGGGTACACGGAGTGGCGCTGTACGAACTGCGGGCACGGCGTCCCGAAGAACAACCCGCCGTGTGATCGGTGTGGCAACATGGAGTTCGAGCAGGTCGAGGTCCACGAGAGCGACTTCGACGCCGAAATCCAGGGGGCGAGCAACCGCGAACTCCTCCGCCAGAACGCGCTCTCTGTCGGCGGCGGCGTCGCCATCCTCCTCGTGGTGGCGCTCGCCGTCCTCGCCAACGCGGGCGTGTTCGTCCTCTCGGACCCGGTGGGGCTGGGCTATCGGTACGGCGCCGTCGACCCCGTCACCCCGAACGACGACGGGACGCTCACGGCCGCCGAGTTCCACGGCCAGTTGGCCGCCGAGTTCGACGACACCTCGCTGCGCTGGTCCGGCCGCGGGCTCGAACTCGCCTTCCGGTCGGACGCCACCTCGAACGCGGAGCTGGCTGAGGACATCATGGTCGCCGCCCGGGGCTACGCCACCTACGTCGACGACGGCGGCGACGCCGCCACCCTGCAGATAACGGTCGAGGTACCCGACGGTCGCGCCCGCGTGACCGTCGACCGCGCCGACGCCGCGGCGTTCGCCGCCGGCGACATCTCCGAGTCGACATACCAGTCGCGGGTCTTCGCAGGGTCGTAGCGGAGCGGGCCGAGCAGGCACGCAGCCATCGTGGTCCCCGACACTACAGTTTCACATACGACAACCATCGCGGTGGCTAGTGGACCTCGTGGCCGACACGACGACCGACCGCTGGCCCGCTACCGGTGACCGCAGTAGCTACGCCTCGCGCAAGAGTTCGCGAACCGTCGACTCGATGGACTGCTCGGGCGCCCAGTCGAGGTCGCGCTGGATCGCGCTCGTGTCGACGCCGAACTCGCTGACGAGCGTCTCCGCGCTCCGCGGGTTCTCCACGAGCGAGACGTCGACGTCGAGCCCACGCTCCTCGGCGGCGATGCGCTGGACGAGCTCCGCCACCTGCATGACGCCGGGGTCCTCGTCGCTCGCGACCTCGAACTTCTGTGCGCCGGTAGCGCCGGCAGCCTGCTCGTCGACCAGTCGCTCGGCGCTCAGACAGAAGGCGTTCGCCACGTCCTTCACGTGGACGAAGTTGCGTGCCTGCGTGCCGGGCTCGTAGACGGTCAACGGCTCGCCCGCGAGCGCCCGGTTGACGAAGAAGTTGATGACCGTCCCCTTCGACACGGTCTGGCCCTCGATCTCGTGGCCGCCGTAGAGATTAGAGATCATGAACAGGTGTGCGGGGAACGCCCCGTGGGCGAAGTCCTCGATGGCGCTCTCACCCAGCACCTTCGTCTTCCCGTACCAGTTGAGCGGGTCCCGGTCCATGTCGGTGGTGATGGGGAAGCGGTCGGGGTCGCCGAGGACCGCCATCGAAAACGGGAAACAGAGCGCCGCGCCGTGCTCCTGACAGAACCACGCGACGTTGTTCGTCCCCTGCACGTTCACCTCGTAGGCGAGGTCCCGCTTGTTGTCACAGTCGTCGACTCCCGAGATGGCCGCGAGATGGAGAACCACGTCCGCACCGTCGAGCGCCGCCTCCAGCCGCTCGCGCTGCCGGATGTCGACGTGCTGGACGTCGACGTCGCCGTTCGTCCGGACGTCGCCGAGATAGAAGTTGTCGACCGCCGTCAGCGTCCAGTCGGGGTGGTCCCGCTGGAGCTGGTGGAGCACGCGACTCCCGATGTAGCCGGCCGCCCCCGTGACGGCCACGTGCGTGGAGTTACTCATCTTGAGAGTCACTTGTGAGCGGCGGATATGTGTCTTGCCCTTCTGGAGGCGACGAGCGACGCCGCGTCCCGGCTCAGAACTCGGGCATCGTCGTCGCACTCGCCTCGCCACGGAACCGCGCGGCGAGGTCGCGGACGCCCTGCTCGACGGTCCATTCGGGTTCGTAGCCCGTCTCCCGCAGGCGGTCGAAGTTGACGTGGTACGACGGGCCGGGGTGTTCGTCTTCGAGGTACGTCACGTCGACCGGGCCGACCTCGTCGCGCACCAGTTCGGCGATGTCGGCGATCTGGTAGTTTCCCACGTCACGTCCGACGTTGTAGGCGTCAGCCGGCCAGTCCTCGGGCGCGAGCGCCGCCTCGCGGTAGGCGCGGGCCGCATCCCGAACGTGGATGAACGGCCGCCAGTTCGAGCCGTCGCCGTACACCGTGAGCGCGCGGTCGGTGAGCGCGCGGAACACGAAGTAGTTGACGACGAGGTTGAATCGGACGCCCGGGGCGTCGCCGTACACCGTCGACATCCGCAGGCTCGTCCCGGTCATGTCGTGGTCCGCACAGTAGTCGCGGACGAGGGCCTCGGACTCGAGTTTCGACTCCGCGTAGGGGTTGATGGGGTCGGGGTCGACCGTCTCGTCGATGTCCGTCGAGGTGGCCCGGCCGTAGACGTTACACGAGGAGGCGAACACGACGTTCTCGACGCCGAGTTTGCCGGCGGCCTTCAACACGTTCTCGGTGCCGTCGTAGTTCACAGCAAAGGTCTCCTCGCGGCGGTCGTGGGTCGTCGAGGCGCCGGTGATGGCCGCGAGGTGGACGACGGTGTCCACGTCGCGCATCGCGCTCTCGACGTCCCCGTACTCGCGGACGTCGCCGTTGCGGAACTCGATGCCGTCCTCGCCGAGCGCGCCCATCAGCGACCGCGGACTCCCCGAGTCGAGCGAGTCGACGACGCGCACGGTGTCTGCGCGGTCGTCCGCGAGGAGCTCCGGAACCAGGACACTCCCGATGTAGCCACAGCCGCCGGTGACGAGGACGTTCATACGCCTTACTCTTCGGCCTCGTCCTTGAGGGCGTCGGGGAGGAAGCGGTCCTCGTGACTCGTGATGGTCTCCCGGTAGCGCGTCAGCGTCTCGAGGATGTCGGCGACACCGTCCGCGAAGTCGGCGCGCTGCTCGCCGATGAGCTCCATGTAGCGGTCGTTCGCCATCTCCATCTGGTGGGTCTCGTCCTCGTCACGCGGGTTCTCGACGTGCGTCACCTCGACGTCGAGGTCGAACTCGTCGCCGACGTCCTGGATGGTCTCGGCGATCTCGACGATGGCGATGGGTCGCGTCACCTGGTTGTAGACGGTGAGGTCGTCGCTCGGGTCGTCCTGCAAGGCGAGTCGAGCTAGCCCTTCGACGGCGTCCTCTAGCGAGATGAACGGCTTGCGCTGTTCGCCCTTGCCGTACACCGTGAGGGGGTAGCCGGCGACGGCCTGCGCGGCGAACCGGTGCGCGACGACGCCGAAGTAGTAGTCGAAGTCGAACCGTGTCTTGAGGCGGTCGTCCGCGCGCGTCTCCTCGGTCTCCGTCCCGTACGTGATCGCGGTTCGGACGTCCGAGATGGGGATGTCGAACTGCTTGTGCGCGAGCCGCATGTTCGCCGCGTCGTGGCTCTTGGTGAGGTGGTACCACGAGCCCGCCATCGCGGGGAACGGCACCTCGTCGCGTGCGCCCTCGTGTTCCATCGTCGCACCGCCCTCGGGGATGGGGAACTCCGGGGCACCGTAGACGCCCGTCGTGGTCGTCTCGATGAAGTGCGTGTCCGTCATATCGTTCTCCTCGAGGCCCCACAGCAGGTTTCGCGTGGCCTGCAGGTTGTTGTGCTGGGTGTAGTTCGCCCGCTCCCCGTTGATCTGCGAGTACGGCGCGGAGGGCTGGGCCGCGGTGTGGACGATGGCCGACGGCTCGTGGACCCGCAACAGCTGGTCGACGAACGACTTCTCGACGAGGTCGCCCTCCACGAACGAGAGGTTCGAGAGGCCGTGAACCTCGCGAGCGGCGTCGAGCCGCTCGTCGATGCTCGCGATGGGCGTTGCGCTGACGGAGCCGACCTCCTCGACCCACCCGCGGCGGGCGAAGTTGTCGACGAGGACGACGCGGTCGTCGGTGCGCGAGGCGATTCGTAGGGCGGTCGGCCAGCCGAGATAGCCGTCGCCGCCGGTCACCAGAATCGACATGGTTACTCACATTCTGAGTAACCCAATCACAAATACTTTGTCGTTGGCCGACCGACCCGCTTGCGAACCGTCGTGGACCGATTCGACCGCGATCGTGCTCGTCGGGGGGCGCGACCAATCCGCCCACAGTTATGCTCTCACCGCCCGTTCCCCCGAGCGAATGGAGTACACCACGCTCGGCAGGACCGGCATGACGGTGAGCCGTGTCTGCCTCGGCTGCATGAGCTTCGGCACCAGTCGCTACGACTGGGGGCTGAGCGAGGCGGAGAGCCAGGAGATCATCGAGCGGGCCATCGACCTCGGTATCAACTTCTTCGACACCGCGAACATCTACAACTACGGAGAGTCAGAGCGCATCCTCGGCGACACGCTTGCGGGCTACGACCGCTCGTGGCCGGTCGTCGCCACGAAGGTGTACATGGAGATGGACGAGTCGAACCCGAGCAGCGGTGGGCTCTCGCGGCGAGCCATCGAGTACGAACTCTCGCGGAGCCTCGACCGGCTGGGGATGGATACGGTCGACCTCTACCAGATTCACCGGTGGGACTACGACACCCCCATCGAGGAGACGCTGGACGCGCTCGACGACGCTGTCCACCGGGGTGACGTCCACGCCATCGGGGCGAGTTCGATGTGGGCCTACCAGCTCTCGAAGGCGCTCCACACCAGCGATCGCCGGGGACTGAAGCGGTTCGCCACGATGCAGAACCACTACAGCCTCGCCTACCGCGAGGAGGAACGCGAGATGCTCCCGCTCTGTGCCGAAGAGGGGCTCGGCGTCCTCCCATGGAGTCCGCTGGCCAAGGGGTTCCTCACCCGCCCACACGACGACCTCCGCGCCACCAGGCGTGGCCGCTCCGACACCATCCTCCACCGTCGCCCCTACGACGAGGGCGCCGGTATCGAGATAAACGAGCGGGTACAGGAGCTCGCCGCCGACCACGGCGTCTCGATGGCACAGGTCGCACTCGCCTGGCAACTCCACAAGGACTGGGTGACCGCACCCATCGTCGGTGTCACGAGCGTCGAACACGTCGAGGAGGCCGCGGCGGCGGTCGACCTCAACCTCTCGCGGGCCGACATCGAGTATCTCGAAGCCCCCTACGAGCCGCTCCCCGTGAAGGGGCATCACTGACCCGGCTACTCGACGGTCACGGACTTCGCGAGGTTCCGCGGCTTGTCG
Organism: Halorarius litoreus; assembly: GCF_024362405.1. Lineage (GTDB taxonomy): Archaea > Halobacteriota > Halobacteria > Halobacteriales > Haloarculaceae > Halorarius > Halorarius litoreus. Next base: position 291,077 of record NZ_CP101454.1, read on the forward strand.
ATAGACCGGCCGAGCGCGTTCGCGACGTGGTACGCGACGAGCTGGAGCTGGATGTTCGCCAGCACGGCCGCCGTCCGCGGGTGGGTCTCGGGGATCTCGAGGACGTGGTCGGCGTACCGGGCGACGTCGCTCTTGCCGTCGGTGACCGCCACCACCGGTGCGTCGCGCGCTTCGACTTCCTTCACGTTCCCGATGGTCTTGCGCGCGGCCTCGTCGTTGCCCGTCACCACCGCGAACACCGGGGTGTCGGCGGTGACGAGTGCGAGCGTTCCGTGTTTGAGTTCCCCCGCGGCGAACCCCTCGGCGTGCTCGTAGGAGATCTCCTTCAGCTTCAGCGCGCCTTCGAGCGCCACCGGGTAGTTCGCGCCCCGGCCGATGAAGAAGAAGCCGTCGCTGTCGACGTACTCCTCGGCGACCTCCTCGGCGGTCGTGCTGTCGAGGATGGCCTGTACGTCGCCCGGAAGGTCACGGAGCGCCGCGATGACCTCGCGGAGGTCCTCGTCGCCCGCGCCGACCGTCTGGAGCGCGAGCAGGTTGAGCGCCGCGAGTTGCGCCGAGAACGTCTTGGACGCGGCGACCCCGATTTCGGGTCCCGACCGGATGTAGAGGGTGTCGTCACACTCCCGCGACATCGTCGAGCCGACGACGTTCGTCACGGCGAGCGTTCGGGCGCCGCGGCGACGCGCTTCTCGCAGCGCCGAGAGCGTGTCCGCGGTCTCACCCGACTGCGAGACGCCGACGACGAGGTCGTCTTCGATGGGGGGCGTATCGAGCGCGTACTCGTGGGCGTAGAACGCCTGTGCCGGGATGCCGGCAGCGCGGAACAGTCCCGCGCCGTACAGGGCGGCGTGATAGGAGGTGCCGCAGGCGACGAACTGGACGCGGGCGATGTCGACGTCGAGGTCGAGCGAGACGCTCGCGCCGAGTTCGTCGACCCGTCCCTGGAGACACTGCCGGAGCGCGCGGGGCTGCTCGTGAATCTCCTTGAGCATGAAGTGGTCGTACCCCGACTTCCCGGTGTCCTCGGGGTCCCAGTCGACCGTGTCGATGGTCACGTCGTGGGGCGTCCCGTCGATGCTCGACACCGAGAAGCCGTCGGCGTCGATGCGCGCGAACTCGCCGTCTTCGAGGTAGACGACGCGGTCGGTGTGTTCGCGGAAGGCGGGCACGTCGCTCGCGAGGTAGTAGGCGCCGTCGCTCACGCCCAGCACGAGCGGCGAGTCCTCGCGGGCGGCGAACACGGCGTCGACGCCGGCGACGACGACGGCCACGGCGTAGCTCCCTTCGATGCGGGACAGCGCCTGCCGGACGGCGTCCTCGGGGTCGGCGCCGTCGGCGAGCGCGTCTTCGATGAGGTGCGGGACGACCTCGGTGTCGGTGTCGGACGCGAACGTGTGGCCTGCCTCGGCGAGTTCGTCGCGAAGCGACTGGTAGTTCTCGATGATGCCGTTGTGGACGACCGCCACGTCACCCGTACAGTCCTGGTGCGGGTGGGCGTTCGCGTCCGTCGGCGGCCCGTGCGTCGACCACCGGGTGTGGCCGATGCCGACCGACCCGTGGAGCGTCTGGCCGGCGACGGCCTCGCGGAGCGCGTCGAGTTCGCCGGCCTTCTTCTCGACCGTGACGGACTCGTTCGCGAGCGCGACACCCGCCGAATCGTACCCCCGGTACTCCAGGTTCGCCAGCCCCCCGAGAAGAGTGTCGAGCGTCGCGTCGCCGCGCCCCACACAGCCGATGATGCCGCACATCAGCGGACCACCTCCGCGTCCTCGGGGACGCGACCCCGGGCGTACGCGCCCGCCCCGACGAGGGCGTTCGCCCCGACGAGCGTGCCCGGCTCACAGACCGCGCCGCCCCCGAGTTCCGCACGGTCGGCGACGACGGCCCCGAGCCGCTGGTCAGGGAACACCCGCTGGCCGACCCTGACATCCGAGGGGCCACCGGGGACGAGCGCGTTCGGGCCGATAGTGGCGTGCTGGCCGGTGACGCAGTCGAGCAGCGTCGCCCCGGGGCCGACGCGCGTGTCGGCGTCGACGACACTCCCCTCGATGGTCGCGTTCGCCTCGACGGTGGCGTTGCGGCCGAGCGCGACGTCCGGGCCGACGACTGCGCCGGCGGCGATCTCGACGTCGGCACCGACGACGACCGGTCCCTGGAGGGTGGCGTCCTCGTGGACGCGGGCCGTCGGGTCGACGTGGACACCAGGGCCGCGCTGTGGCTCGTCGATCCACCCCTTCGACAGCAGTTCGCGCGCGACCGCGAGCAGGTCCCACGGGTAGGTGGCGTCGACCCAGATACCCGATGTCCGGACCGCGGTGACGTCGGTGTCGGTGAGTTGGCTCGCGACCGCGTTCGGTAGGAACAGCGTTCCGTCCTCGCGTTCGGTGCCGGCGAGCACGTCGAAGATGGCCGGCGAGAAGGCGTAGATGCCGGCGTTGATGAGCCGGTAATCGTCGCTCGTCGGCTTCTCGACGAGTTCGGTGAGGCGGTCGCCAGAGACCCGAACCGCGCCGTACTTCGAGGCGTTCGGGTGCTCGCGAACGGCGATGGCCGTCTCGCCGTCGAACGCCTCGACGACGCTCGCGACGTCCTCGGGGTCGACGACCCGGTCGCCGTTAACCGCGACGAACGGGCCGTCGACGACCTCACGGGCCTGCAGGAGGGCGTGGCCGCTCCCGAGCTGTTTGTCCTGGTGGACGTACGTCAGCGGGACGTCGCGGTACGTCGGCCCGAAGTGCTCCTGGACGCGGGCGCTCCGGTAGCCGACGACGAGGACGATCTCGTCGAGACCGGCGTCGAGGAGGGCGTCGAGGACGTACTCGATGATGGGGCGGTTCCCGGCGGGCAGCATCGGCTTCGGCCGGTTCCGGGTCAGCGGCCGCAGTCGCGTCCCCTCCCCCGCCGCCAGCACGACACCTGTCGTAACGTTCATACTGCGTGATGATTGGCCGCGGCCGTAAGTCCACCGCCATCAACCCCCGCTGTCAGATTCGCCGGCCGGCTCCGGGCTGGCCACGCAGCGAAACCGGCACTCCCGGCCGCTATCGCTTTATCACCAGGGGAAATACGGGGTGCATGCAACTCGACGCGGTCGAGACCGCGCTCGCCGGGCTCCCGCCCTGGCTGGCGCTGGTCGCGATTCTGGGGGGGTCGCTGGTGCTCGCGCGACTGGTACAGGTCGGCGGTGACTGGCTCATCAAGCGGCTGACGACGCGGATTCCGGGGGACGTGGACGACGTGGCGCTCAAGACGATTCACCCGGCGCTGTACGCCTCGGTCCTGCTCGCGGGGGCGTACTACGCGCTCGAACCCCTCTCGCTCGGCGTCGTCGAACTCCCACAGGGCATCGACAACAACCTCCGGGCGACCATCATCTCCATCGGGGTCGTGGTGTGGGCGTACACGCTGATTCGGCTGGGTCGCCGGGTCTCGCACGCCATCACGTCCGCGGAGGACGCCGACGGCAGCGTCGTGCCCATCTTCCAGAACGTCTGGTCGGCGGGGCTCATCGGCCTCACGGCGTTCGCGCTCCTCGAACTCTGGGGACAGGACGTGACCCCGTTGCTGGCGTCGGCGGGCGTCATCGGCATCATCGTCGGCTTCGCCGCCCGCGACACCATCGCCAACCTGTTCGGCTCCATCGCCCTCTTCTTCGACGGCACCTACAAGGTGGGCGACTGGGTCGTGCTGGAGGGCGGTGACCGCGGGCGCGTCGAGGACATCTCGATTCGGTCGACCGTGATTCGGACGCGCGACGACGTCCTGGTGACGGTGCCGAACTCCATCCTCAACTCCTCGAAGGTCATTAACGAGTCCGTTCCCCGGCGGAAGCGCCGGATTCGCGTGCCGGTGAGCGTCGCGTACGGCACCGACTACGACCTGCTCGAGGAGACGCTGCTCGGCGTCGCCTCGGAGACGAAAGCCGTCCTCGACGCCCCCTCCCCCCGTGTCCGGATGCGCGAGTTCGGCGACAGCGCCCTGCAGTTCGAGTTGCTCTGCTGGGTCCCCGACCCCGTGCTTCGAGGCCGAGCGACCCACGACCTGAACGTCGCCATCTACCGCGCGTTCGAGGAGGCCGGCATCGAGGTTCCGTTCCCGCAGCGAGAGGTACGGATTCTCGGTGACGACGGCGGTGTAGCGACAGTGACGGCCGACTCACCGGAGCAGGCGGCGAGCGGCGCGGACGACGACTGAGTGGTCGCCGCAGTGACAACCGGCGACGACTGAACCCCCGGTCCCGAACGAAGCGCACTTGCCGGGTCGGGCCACAGGACAGACAATGACCGTTCTCGACGACGCCCGTCGCCTCCTCGACACGGGGCCACTCTGTGACGCCTGTCTCGGCCGCCCGTTCGCCCAGCGGAGCTTCGGCCTGACGAACCCCGAACGCGGGCGCGCACTCCGGACGACCATCGCCCTGGAGGACGACGAGCCCTACGAGTCGACCGACCCCGACGACTGCTGGGTCTGTGAGGGGTACTGTGGCCGCTACGACGCGTTCGCCGACCGCGCGGTCGCGGCGATCGAGGACATCGACTTCCACACCTACCAGCTCGGGACGCGTGTCCCGCCGCTGGTCGAGGAGAACGACGAACTCCTGCGGGAGGACGCCGGCCTGGAGCCCGATGCGGGCGAGCGCCTGAAATCCGAGTTCAACCGCGAGGTCGGCCGCCGCGTCGGTGCGCGCACCGGCAAGGAAGTCGACTTCGAGCGCCCGGACGTCCAGCTCCTGCTCGACCTCGGGGCCGACACGGTGGACGTCCAGCTCAACTCCGTCGCCGTCTACGGTCGCTACCGGAAGGTCGAGCGCGACATCCCACAGACGGAGTGGCCCTGCTCGAACTGCGGAGCCACCGGGAGAGTGACGAACGCCCCCTGTCCGGAGTGCGACGGCACCGGCTATCGGTACGAGACGAGCATCGAACAGGAGGTCGCGCCCATCCTGACGACCGCCCTCCGTGGGAGGGAAGGCGTGTTTCACGGCGCGGGTCGTGAGGACGTCGACGCGCTGATGCTCGGCGAGGGGCGACCGTTCGTCCTCGAGGTGAAGGAGCCCCACCGCCGGGACGTGGACCTCGCCACGCTGGAGGACGAGATCAACGAGAGCGCATCGGGCGTCGAGGTCGAGGGGCTGCGCTTCGCCACCTACGACATGGTCGCGCGGGTGAAGGAGCACGACGCCTCGAAGACGTACCGAATGCAGGTAGAGTTCTCCGACCCCGTCGACGACGACGCCCTGCAGGCCGCACTCGACGCCATCGAGGGCGTCACCATCGAACAGCGGACGCCTCAGCGCGTCGACCACCGGCGGGCAGACCTCGTGCGCGAGCGCGTCGCCTACGACGTCTCGGGCGAGTTGACCGACGACACCCACGCGGAACTCACCATCCACGGCGCCGGCGGGCTCTACATCAAGGAACTCGTCTCGGGCGACGACGGCCGGACGGAGCCCTCGCTCGCGGGCGAACTGGGTGTCGACGCCGTGGTCACGGCACTCGACGTCGTCGCCGTCGAGGGCGAAGACGAGCCGTTCGAGGACCCCGAGTTCTTCCGGGATAGCCCCAACCAATAACTGCGTCGAGTGTATGGTGGTAACGGGTGACAGGGGATGCACGAGACACCGACCTGCCTCCTCGGCTCGCCGGTCGACGAGGCGAACGAGGACGACGAAGACGACGACCCAGCCGCGATGGTTCCGCCGTGGCTAGTGATGGACGGGTGAGTCGTCACCACACGTTTTTGGTCGTCGGACCGTGGTGTGATAGGGTGACACACAGCATGTGCCACCATCTGGTCGACACGGACGAGCGGTACCGGGTCGATGAACCGGCCGAGCAACCGACCGACGAACCGGCAGACGGCGGCTTCGAGACGGTCGAGGACCCCGCAGTCGACGTCGAGCTGGACCGGGAGTACGACCAGGGCGACGCGAAGACGCCGGGCGACGACTAGCGACCGCCGGGGACCAGACCGCGCGATTCTTTACGTGGGCCGTGGACGGTCGAGCCATGCGTTTCGGCGTCGACGAGGCCGGTAAGGGCCCCGTTCTCGGCTCGATGTTCGCCGCCTGCGTCCGGGGCGACCCCGCCGACCTCCCCGACGGCATCGCGGACTCGAAGCGGCTCTCGCCCGAGCGCCGCGAGGAACTCTCGGGAGTGATTCGCGACCGGTTCGAGGTGGGCGTCGCCGAGATTCCCGTGGCGCGCATCGACGGCGACGAGGACATGAACTCGCTCGGCGTGGCGGCGCACGCCGACGCCATCCGGGCGGTCGCCCGCGAGGACGATACCGGGATGTGCGACGCCGGCGACACCTCCGAGTCGCGGTTCGCGCGGCGGGTGGCCGACGCGAGCGGTGTCAGTGGCGTCGACGCCGAGCACAAGGCGGACGACCACTACCCGCTGGTGGCGGCGGCGTCCATCGTCGCGAAGGTCGAACGCGACGCACACGTCGCAAGACTTGCAGACGAGTACGGCGAGGTGGGCTCGGGCTATCCCTCGGACCCGACGACGCGAGAGTTCCTGCACGAGTGGGTGCGCGACCACGGAGAACTGCCCGACTGCGCACGGGCGTCGTGGTCGACCTCGCAGGACGTGCTCGCGGCGGCCGAGCAGTCGGGACTCGACGAGTTCTGAGCAGCAGGCAACGCCCGTGAAAACGCGGAGTTGCGTCCGTCAGTCCAGCACGATGTTCCGGAGCACGTTCCCGTACGCCGGTCGCGTCACGAGCACGCCGAGCAGGACGCCGACGATGGTGACGATGGCGAACCCCTGGAGGTCACCCAGCGAGAGCACCGCGAGCGGCGACATCGCGATGATGGTCGTCGCGGCGGCCGCACCGATGACCCAGAACGCCTTCCTGAAGCGGGACTCGAACACGCGGCCGGTCTTCACCTCGCCACCCTGGAGGATCTCGTCGGCGATGATGACGAGGTCGTCGACCCCGGTGCCGATGACGGCGATGAACCCGGCGATGTGCGAGAGGTCGAGCGCGAGCCCCACCAGGGCGGCGAACCCGAGCATCAGATACACCTCGGCGGCGGCGGTGACGAGCATCGGAATCGCGACACCGGGTTCGCGGTAGCGGATGAACACGACGAGCGCCACGGCCCCCAGCGCGACCGCGCCGGTGATGACCGAGAACAGCTTGAACTCCTGCGCGAGCGACGGTTCGAGGAAGAACGTCGTCCCCTCGCCCTGGATGTCGAGGCTCGTCGGGAGCGCCCCGGCGTTGAGGTTGAGCTGCAGGTCACGTGCCTCGGTCATGTTCGAGGCGATCATCCGGAAGGCAGGGTCCTGCTGGAACTCGCGGTTCTCGATGATGTCGGCGAGTCCGGGACTCATCGAGGAGGCGAACACGACCCGGCCGTCGACGACCGTGAACAGACAGTAGCCGTAGTCGTCCTCGTTCTCGCTCCAGCGGCAGTTACTGACGCCCTCCTGGCTGGTGAAGCCGAACTGGCGCATGTCCTCACCGAACCGCGCCCCGGCCTCCTCCTTGAGGGTGACGGGGACGAACGGCGGCCGGTCACCCTGTCCTTCGGTGGCCGTCCCGACGCTCGCGAGGTCCTCCTGCTGGAGGACGGTGGTCTCGGTGTAGTTGCCGGACTCGGTCGGGTAGCCGGCGACGATGGACACCTGCCCGCGGTCACCGATGAGGTCGATGACCTCCGAGCGGTTGGCGTTCGGCACCTCGACGAGGATGAACACCTCACCGGTCGGCGACCGGGCGATGGTCGCACTCCCGCCGGTGAGTCCACCCTTGTTGATCTTCTCGTTGAGGACGTCGACGGTGGTCTGTCTGGTTGGTTCCGTGACGCCGTCGCGGACGTTCGAAGGGGAGAGGCCGGCTGCCTCGACGGCTTGCCGGAACTCCGCCTGCGTGTAGTTCTCCGAGTACAGTTCGACCGCGCCGACCGACGGCCGCGTCTGGACGTCGGTGATGGGGGCCCCGAGTTCGTCCGCGACCTGTCGCTGGACCTGACTCGGGTCCGCATCGGCGTAGCTGACGCCCTCGGCGGTCATGCCGACGAGCGGCGCGCGGATGCGCGTCCCGCCGGAGAGTTCGAGGCCGTACTGGAGGTTCGTCGGCGAGCTCTCGACGGTGCCGCCACCGCCGCCGGCCGCGCCGCCGAGGTTGACGAACAGCGCGACGGTGCTCGCCAGCACGAGGACCACGAGCAGGACGATGCGCCAGTTGTCGCGAATCGAGCTCATTTGGCGATCCCCTCGTACTTGTAGTAACGCAGGAGGCTGACGTTGAGCATGTAGGTGTTCATGAGGTCGGCGGTGAGGCCGAACACGAGAATGAGGCCGATGGCCGGCAGCAGCGGAATCCCGAGCAGCGTCGCGGTGACCGTCATGACGGCCATCGCCGCAATCGAGGTGAGCGTCATCGTCACACCGGTCCGCATCGCGCGGTACGTGGACTCGTAGAAGCCACCGCGCCGCCGGAGGACGTGGTTGTTCAGGAGGAGGTCCGAGTCGACGGAGTACCCGATGAGCATCAGCAGCGCGGCGACCGTCCCGAGCGACAGCTGGATGCCGAAGATGTTCATCAGCGCGAGCGGGATGACGAGGTCGGAGAACGCCGACGCCACGACGGCGATGGAGGGAACGAACGTCCGGAACAGCGCGAACACCAAGAGGCTCATCCCGGCGAACGCCACGACGAGCCCGATGAGCGCCTGTTGCTGTGAGTTCTGCCCGAACGATGCTGCCCGACCCTGTATCGACTCGATGCTGTAGCCGGCGTCGTTCGCCTGCTGTTCGATGGAGCCGGTCTGTGTCGACTGGAACGTAAGGATGTAGGTGTTCTCGGCCGACTGGATGGGCTGGATCGACTCGATCTCCTCGTCGAACGTCTGTCGTATCTCCTGTGGGGAGTCGGTCGTCTGAATCTGGAGCTCGGTGCCGCCGGTGAAGGCGAGGCCGAGCGAGACGGGGGCACCGGTGAGGGCCCAGTACACCGCGATGACCAACAGCGCCAGGCTCAACACCGCGAGCGGAACGGCGACGAGCTGGCGGTTGGAGTACCGGGTGTAGTCGACCTCCGGCACTTCGAACGCGACCATATGCTCGCGGTTGGCCACGCGCCGAATAAGCCTTCTTATACTCGTACGGGAGTGTGACGTGCGCGAACGACACGCACCGGCGTAACGCCTATCGGCGTGTCGGCCCCTAACTGAGCGTATGCCAACCGCCGACCGCGTCGTCGTTTCGTACCCAGCAGACCTCTCGGAGTGGGGTCGCGGACAGGTGACGACCCGCCACTTCAAAGCGTGGCTCCGCCGCGTCCACCCCTCGCCACAGGCGGGCGACGTCTGGGAGGAGTTCCTCGACGTGGGCTGCTGCGGCAACACCCTCGACGTCCCCCTCCGCGTCGAGCGCGTCGAGGGCGGCGACACGATGGGGCCGGAGACGGACATCACCTACGAGGAACGCGGCGCCTGCGGCATCGAGGGTGGCTGGCGCGTCCAGAGCGCCGGCGGCCCGACGACCTGACTCTCGGCCACCCGACTCTCGACAACCCCATTCTGTCGGACGGCCACCGAGTTTATTGGAACGGCGCGAGTGCTCCCGCCCATGGAGGAAGCACTCGAAGCCGCGGAGGTGGTCGCGGACTCCGAACTGGAAGGTGCAGTCGTCTGGCTGTTCCGCATCCTCGGCGCCCTGATGGTCCTCGCCGGCCTGGGGCTGTGGCTCACCGGGACGATGTCGCTGCTGTGGGTCCCGGCGGGGCTCATCGTCGTCGGGCTGGTACTGGCCGTCGCTCCGCAGGTCCTGTTGCTGCTGGCCGAGCTCCAGTAACCGTCCCACGGGCGAACCGTTTTGCGGGTCGGCTCCCCAACCCCCGTATGACCGACCCTACACTCGCCTCGATTTTCGTCCACCCCATCAAGTCGCTGGACCCGGTGCCGCTCGCCCGCGCCGAGGTCCTCGACGCGGGCGGGCTCTCGTACGACCGCGAGTACGTCATCGTCGACGCGAACGGCAACTACGTCACCGGGAAACGCGAGCGGGAGACCCACCGGCTCGCGTCGTCGTTCGACCCCGAGACCGGCGCGTTGACGCTCGGGCCGCGAGACGGAGACGCCCGCGAGACGTTCTCGCTGCCCGACGAGCGCGAGGCCGTCAGCGAGTGGCTCGCGGGGTTCCTCGGGTACGAGGTGGAACTGCAACGCGACACGTCGGGGGGGTTCCCCGACGACACCCACGCGTCGGGCCCGACGGTCATCGCGCAGGCGACCATCGAGGTCGTCGCCGACTGGTTCGACGACATCGACCCCGAGGAGATGCGGCGGCGGCTCCGCCCGAATCTCGTCGTCGAGGGCGTCGACCCGTTCTGGGAGGACCGGCTGTACGCCGACCGCGAGTCGGTCGTCGCGTTCGACGTCGGTGACGCGCGGTTCGAGGGCGTCAACCCCTGCCAGCGGTGCGCCGTCCCGACGCGCGACCCGGACACCGGGGAGACGACCGAGGGGTTCCGCGAGCGGTTCGTCCAGCAGCGCGAAGTGACCTTACCCGAGTGGGCCAACCGCGACTGGTTCGACCACCACTTCCGGCTGATGGTGAACACGCACGTCCCCCGGGAGACGGTCGGCCAGTCGCTCGGGGTCGGTGACCCCATCTCGCTGGCGGGCGTCCGCGAGGCCTGACGGCGGGGGGTTCTCTCACCGCGTGAAACTGCGCGACTGGCATTAAGAGGGCAGGCACCCATGCTCTGGATGCCGGCCGCCACGATCGGGATTCGGGGGGGCGCAGGGCGAGGTTTGGTCGCCATCGCCTGTGTCGTCCAGCGGTTCGGTGCTCCCGCGCCATGACGGAGCTGGACGCGTTCGACGACCGTCGGGCTGCAACACACGACTGTCCACCACGCGTCCGTTCACCCGTCTTCTGTCGCCGTCTTCTCACACCGAGTAACCACGTCGAGCGCGCACCCGACAGGGAACGTGGCCACTCAGGGGAGATACCGGACGCTGACGACACCCGGTTCGAAGCGAATCTCGACGCGGTTCACCGCGGGCATCCGCGCGGCGCGGGCGAGCGTCCCCTCGTCGGCGAGTACGTCGGCGACCGCCTCGTCCGTGTCGTCCTCGGGCACGGTGATGACGTGTATCTCGCCCTTCCCGGCGCGCTCCTCGCGGGTGAGTTCGCCGACCGACTGGGCGGCGGCGATGTCGCGCTCCTGCTGGGTGGGTGGCTCCTCGCTCCGCTCGACGGTGATTCGGCGCCGTGTCTCGACGGCGACGACCTGCCACGTCACCTCGAGCGGCGGCTCGGGCGCGAGCGTCGCGTCGAGTACGTCACCGGCCTCGACACCGGGATTCTCGCCCAGCGTGTGGACCTGCCCGGCGTCGACGTCCTTCAGCACCGCCGAGTCGGCCTCGGCGTGGGTGACGACGAACGTCCCCTCGGTCTCCTCGCTCATGCGAAGGAGAAGACGCTCGCGCCGTATCACCGCATCGCTCTGTGGACGAGGTAGCCGGCGACCGCGACGACCGCGGGGATGGCCGGGGCCGCGACGGCCGGAATCGCGTAGAGAACGGCGATGAGGGGGGCGAACAGCCCCGACGGCGGCGGCCGGGAGACGGTCTCGCCGTCGAGGACGAACGTCGGCGGCATCGACGCGACGACCGCGAGGTACAGCGAGACGGCGAAGGCGAAGCCGGCGGCGGCGAGCGCCCGGTCGTAGCGGGGGTCGTTGCCGACGCGGCGGTGGTGGCGCGCCACGAACAGCACGGGCGCGACGAGCGGGGCGACGACGAGGAAGCCGACGAACACGACGAACGCGCGGACGAACGACGCCGTACCGCCGGCGGCGAGCCCCACCGACTGCGCGATGGCGAGCGCGAACGCGCTGAGGAACGCGAGCGACAGCAGGGCCGCGAGCAGCCCACCGACGACGGCGTAGAGTTTGAACAGCCGCGACTCGCTCTGCCGGAACGCGTAGGGGAACGCGCCGAATAGCCCGCCGTACTCCTTGGGCACGGCGGTGTCGGCGGAGGCGCTCTCGGTCATCTACCCGAGGTTAGGCCGTGACTGAAAAAAGCCGTCGGATACGGGCGAATAGCGGGGTGCGCGAGCGACGACGAGCCGTCGCACGTCAGGTCGTCTGGACGACGATTTCGATGCTATCTCCCTCTTTCAGGACGTAGGAGCTGGGGGTGACGTCGTTGCCGTTCACCTGCACCGACACCTGCGCGTTCTCGCCGTCCGTGTACGTCGTGTTCTGGAACGTGACCGAGTTGTCGGTGACGGGGATTCCGATGGCCTCCATCCCGTAGTCGAGCGTCACGCCGGTCGCGTGCGCGTGCCACGTGTACGGTGGGTCCATCCCGGGGTTCTCGAAGTGGAATCGGCGGTCGGTGAACTGGTACTTCTCCTGGCCGAAGTCCACGCGCTCACCGTCGACGGTCATACTGATGGGACCGTGGTAGTGTGCCGACCCCGGCGCGCCGATGTTCGGCCCGCCACCCGCGACGAAGACGACGTAGGCGACGATGGCGACTGCCGCGAGGATGACGCCACCGAGCGCGATGGGCGCGGCGCCGATGCCGTCGTCGTCGTCGCTCTCGGCCCCTCCGAGCCGCCGCTTGTCGATGGGGCCGAGCTCGTCGAAGTGTTCCTTCTTCAGGTGTTTGTCGTACGCCGAATCGCTGGCGAACGACTCCCCGCAGTAGTCGCAGTCCGTCATTCCTTGCGGTCTCTATCGAGCGGACGCTTTCAGCCTTTTCGGTAGCCCGACAGCTCGTCGGCGTGTTCGGCCATCAGCGCCTCGAACGCCGCCGCCTCGGCCGCCTCCTGGTCGGCGACCGAGGCGTCGTCGCGGAGGCGTTCTTTCAAGAGACGGAGCGCGCTCGGGTCGGCCGCCGCGAGTTCGTCGGCGACCGTCCGGGGGTCGCCGACCACCCGCGAGACGAGCCCCATCCGGTGGGCCTCGGCGGCGTCGACGGCGCGGCCCGTGAGCGAGATGTCCATCGCGTCGGCCATCCCGACCGTCTCGGGCAGGCGGTGGGTGCCGCCCCACGCGCCGAACAGTCCGAAGGTGACGCCCGGCTCGGCGAACGTCGCCTCGGGGGTGGCGACCCGGAGGTCACAGGCGAGTGCGAGTTCGACGCCGCCACCTCGGGCCGCCCCGTCGATGCCGGCGACCACTGCAGCCTCGGCCTCGGCGATGCTCGTGAGGACGCGCTGGCCCCGTTCGACGAACGCCTGAGGGTCCCCGTCGGTGGCGACCTCGGCGACGACCGAGAGGTCCGCCCCGGCGCAGAACGCGTCGCCGGCCCCCCGCACGAGGACGACCGTGCCGGGAGCGTCGACGACGGCCCGTTCGAGGGCGTCGAGCCCGTCGGGCGTGAGCGCGTTGCGCGCGGCCGGGCGGTCGAGCGTGACGACGCGGACCGGCCCGTCGTCGGTGACCCGTATCATGATACGGCGTGGCCGTGGGTTTCCAAAGGTCTTTGCCCTTCGCATCCCTATTCGGGCGTGATGGATGAAGCCGCCGCGGTCCGCCGGGCCGCACTCGAGGCGGTCGGGGACGTCACACCGCCTCGACTCCGCGACGACATCGAGGCGTTCGTCGCCGACGGCTCGCTGCTCCCCGGCGTGCTCACGCTCGCGACTGCGACCGCGGCGGGGGCGGATGCGACGGAGTACGTCGACCGCGCCGCCGGGGTCCAGCTCATCTACGATGGCCTCCGGCTCACCCGAACCCTCGCCCACGAGGACCCGTGGACGACCGGTGACCGCCGCAGTGCAGACATGGACATTCTCGCGGCGGACGTGCTCGTCGCCCGTGGCTTCTACCTGCTCGCGCACACCGGCGCAGCGACCGCTGCGGTCGGCGTCGTCCGTGCGTTCGGTCGCGACCAGACCGACCGCCGGGACGCCCCCGACCCCGACCGGTTCGACCGGCAACTGGAGACGGACGTGCTCGACCTCGCAATCACGACGGGCGCCGCCGGCGACCGACCGGCCGGCGTCACCGACATCGTCTCGGAACTCGTCGCGGCGTGGGACGGCCGGTTTCCCGACCCCGAACAGGTCGTCGACGACGCGTTCCGCGAGCGACTCGTCGCCGTGACAGGCAGTGCCGGGCGGCCGCTGAATCGAAACGACTAAAGACAAAACCCGGCTACCGATAGTTGCCTGCCTGGGTAGCTTAGCGGTAAAGCGCGTCCTTGGTAAGGACGAGAGCCCGGGTTCAAATCCCGGCCTAGGCTCTTTTGACGAACGCGACGCCACGAGCGCCAGCGCACGCCAGCGGTGTCGCCTCCGAAAACCCAGCGTCGAGCCACCCGAACGACCGCAGGCCGTTCAGGCCGTGGGGCGGCCCGTGGGCTCGCGGTCGGGACCCATCATCCCGCCGATTGCGCCACCCACAGCACCGGGAATGCCCGTCGCGACGACGAGGAGGAGGATCGCGACCCCCACGCCGAAGCCGGCGAGTCCCAGCGCGAGCGTTCCCAGGAGGAGCAGGAACAGGGCGGCGATGAGTCCACCGAGCGTGGTGGCGAGGAGCCCGTGGAGCGCACCGCTGCCGAGCCCTTCCCGGGCGTAGTAGCCGGCGACACCGCCGGCGATGAGCCCACTCAACCCGGTGCCGATGATGGGGAGCGTCGCGTCCGTGAACGGCAGCCCGATGCCGCTCACGAGGCTGATAATGAAGCTGGCGACGATACCGTACAGGACAGCCATCCATCTGACCATGGATGAACCTCGTCAGTTGTTACGTTAAACAGGAGTTACGTTAAGAGACCACAATGTGCCCATTACACGTACACTGCGGTACTGTCTGGTGGGTTGTTCCCACCCGTTTCGTGCCGTATAGAGGTCACGACGGCCATGCGAGGGTGGGTGGTACCGTGAGCGCGACGCAACGGCACGCGACTTGTCCGGTGATGATCAGCGGCCGTCGTACCTGGTGGTGGATGGCGTGGAGCCGACCGGGGAGTCGACCACGTCGGCGCCGACAAGCCATCAGCCTCGACCACGGTTCGGGTGGGAATCGGGGGGCCGGTGCTCGGTCGACGGGTGAGCAACCGTTCCAGGAGCGTCAGCTCGTTCGGCAGTTCCTTGTCGATGACCTCGTACTCGACGACGACCGCACCGTCCTCGGCGTACACCCGGACGTAGTTCAGACAGTACGATGGATAGAACACCCGGGGAAGCAGTCCCAGCACTACCGACTTTCGGTGGAGTCGCTTCAGCCACGTCCCCGTGTTCACGACGACCCGGTCGTCGACCGCCGTGACGGCGGCACGGTGGGTGTGTCCGTAGATGAACACCGCCACTTCGAGGTGCGCCTCGAAGACGTCCTGGGCCGCCTCGACGTAGCGGTCACTGACAGTCTCGGGGTCCTCGCCGCCGACGAGGCCGAACCGCTCGAGCGTGCGTCTGACGTCCCGCACGACGAAGAAGAGCGGTATCGAGACCAGTGTGAGAATGACGATGATGGCGACGTTGACGACGAGTACGATGTCGCTGAGGACGCCGATGACGCTCAGCTGGGCGAGCAAGTCGACCACCAGTTCGTTCGGCAGCGACCAGACGCCGGTCGCGTAGAGCAACAGCACGACGATGTACAGCAGGCTCACGTTGAACAGCAGGAGGAACGGGACCGCCGCGTACCGGAGGAACGGGCTCATATCCCGGTAGAAGTAGTTCGAGAGCATCCAGTCGGGGATCTGCGTCATCGGCGTTACCGACTGGATGTCCTTCAGTCAGTTGAACTTCCCTCGCTTCGAGAGCCGTCCCGCTCGGCTCGTGATGTGCTGGTTCACGTAGTAGCCCGGTGGGTTGGCGTACGGGTTGCCGAAGTCGGGGCTCTCGTTGTTCGGGTCCCGCTGTTGGCCGTGTTCGATCCAGAGCACCCGGTCGCCGACCTCGCGGGTGATGACGACCTCCTGTTCGAGCGTGACGTTGTACGCGGCGAGTCGCTCGACGAGCACACGGAGTCCATCCACATGTCACCCCGGTTCCGCTTCGCGTTCATCCTCGTGTTCGTCATGGCGTTCGGGGTCGTGTGGGAGCTGCTGGAGTTCTACATCAGCGTCGCCTCGGTGCTGCTCGGGATGGACACCGTCCTCACCCAGTACGGGCTCGGCGACACGCTGCTCGACCTGTTTTACAACAGCCTCGGCGGCCTGCTCGTCGCCATCTTCGGGGCGGCGTACCTGTCCGGCGTCTCCGGGCAGCTCGCCGACCGGCTGGATACGGCAGCGGCCAAACGCTGAGCTCAGTCCCCAGCGTTCGGGTTCTCGAGGTACGACGCTTCGAGCGCGCGAGCCGATTCAGGGCGGTCGACGTACCGGCGGTCGACGGTGGCCAGCACACTCCCGAGGAGCCCGAAGCTCACGAGGACAGCGAGCAGTTCCTGACGGCCCACGCTCGCGACGGCCCGGACCAGCGAGAGGTCGAACGCGAGGAGCCCGAGATACGTCACCGCGAGCGCGACGACGGCCAGCATGAACCCGTCGACGTACTCGGTGCCGGTCGGTTCGGGCCGTTCCCTGACGGCGACGACGAGGACGACCGTCGCCGAGAACGCGAACGTGAGCCCAAGCGCCCACGTCGTGACGGTCGTCTCGCCGACGATGAACAGGTAGCCGAGCCCCCAGAGAGCGAGGGCGGCCGGGAGCGAAACCGCGCCCGCGAGCCGGGCGAGGTTCGGTGAGCGGTACATTACACCCACCCTCGTCCCGGTCGGGTCGGGCGTCGACGGGCCGTGCCTGTGGTGGTTTGCGAGCGTCCGGTGGGTTCGACCGTAGCGTCCCCGTTCATTCAGTGTCGTCTCGGGACGGACTCGACGTACAAGGCCCACACGGTCGTTTCGGGAGTCGTTCGGAACGGAGCGGTTAAATGGCTCTTTCCGCCACGAGGACGGCCACGATAGGACACGACAGGGTGCCGGTCACTCCGAGACGACGGTCGAGAGCACCTTCCCCTCAACCTTTCGGAGGTGTTCGCCGACGGTCCCCGCCGAGAGCCCCACCACGCGGGCGATCTCGTCGTGGGTGGCGCGCCGCGGGACCTCGTAGTAGCCCAGTTCGACGGCGGCCTCCAGGATTTCGCGCTGGCGGTCAGTGAGCCGGGAGACGAGATGCGAGCTCTCCGGCTGGTAGTCGCCGAGCGACTCCAGCGAGATGGTGAGGTGGTCGGGGACCGCGTCGACGGCCCGCCGGATGGCGTCCGACCGACCGACGAGCGTGACCCGCACCGCGCCGTCGGGGAGGCACGTGATCGGCGGGTCGATGACGATCTCGTTCTCCTGCAGGATGCGGAGGAGTGCCTCGACCGTGTCGTTGGCGTCGATGTGGATGTACGCGAGCCCCTCGGCACCATCGGTCACGTCGGCGTCCAGCACCTCGTCGCAGGCGTCGAGCACCGCCTGCGCCCGGCCGAGGTCGCCGTGGAGCCGGTAGAGCATCACCGCCGTCCCGTCGTCGAGCAGCGTCACCTGATTGATGGACCGTCGGTCGGCGGACGGCTCCTCAGTGAGCGCCCGGTCGGCTGGATGGAGTCCCGCGCCGTCCGGCGAGATGACGACTGTCGCGTACCGCATATCGGCACGTCGGACGAGAGCCAGTTGACTGTTTCCTTCGGCGCAGTCGAGGCCGCCATCGGGACGAACAGCCGTGGTACGCCGTGACTTGAATACCCCTCGGATGGGTGGCGACAGGCCGATTGAGGCGACCGCCACACGGAGAGGTATGTCACGGTACGCCGATGCCGAACGCTCGCTCCGTCTCGACCCCGACAGCCAGTCGGGCGGCTACTTCCGCCACGCCGTCTACAATCACTGGGACCCCTACGAGGACATCGCCCAGGAGACCATCGAGACCGACCGTGAGCGGCTGGTGGCCGACGACGGTCTCCAGGAGTCGGAGTTCGACGCGCTCCGGCAGACCGTCGCGCTGTTCGGTGCGGGCGAGGAGGCCGTCACCGAGGACCTCGCGCCGCTCTCGCTGGTCCTCGACAGCATCGACGACCAGATGTTCATCTCCTCGCAGATTTACGAGGAGGCGAAACACACCCAGTTCTTCGACCGCTACTGGCGAGAGGTTATCAACCCGGTCGCCGAACACCACGGCTTCGAGGTGACGCCGCCGACCGCCGACCGCTACTTCATGGACGGCTACGCGAAGCTGTTCGACGGTACCGAGGAAGCGATGCACCGCCTGCTGGAGGACGACACGCCCGAGAACCGTGTCACGGCGTACTGTCACTACCACCTCGTCGTCGAGAGCGTCCTCGCACAGACCGGCTACTACGGCATCACGTCCTCACTCTCCGACCGTGGACCGGACATCCGGGCCGAGGGCGCACGGGAGGCGTTCCCGAACCTCCCCGGACTGGTCGAGGGCGTCAGCTACATCCGCTCGGACGAGGGGCGCCACGTCGGCTTCGGGATGCACAAGGTCCAACAGCACATCGCCGAGGACGGCGTCGACCCCGCGACGGTCCAGAACACGCTCCAGCGCCTGATGCCGTACGTCGCGGAAATCGTGAGCGACACCGACGACCTCGTCGACCCGGTGGCGCTCGTCGAGTACGCCAGCGACAAACTCACTCGCCGTGTCGAGATCATCACCGACACGCAGGCGGAGATTCCCGACGTCGAGACGCTCGTCTCGCTCGACGACTCGCCGACGCCTGCCGACGACTGAGCCGACTCGTAGCGGGGCGACGCCGCCGCATACTGATTCTAATTTCGCTTTCGCGCGTGCTTACGCCGGAAACAGACTGCCGATTACGGCCCCATGCGAGAGATTCTCAATCCCTTATATTCCTTCCCGTCGAATAATGAGTCCCCACTAATTAACCAATATTAACATTATAATTCATAACAGTTTTGTACCCGTCTGCATCACGATGAGGTGCACATGATGAGCGACACACAGTCCGTGCGGTCACCGGCGACCGCGGCCGCAGGGCCGCAACGGCCGTCTTCGCCCGGGCTGTGCTCGTTCGCGCCCGAGAGAGCCGGCTCGACCGGTGACTCGGAGGATATCTAACAATGGGACACAACAACGACGGAGAGGACAAGGTCGCAAGCCGAGTCCAGAACACGGAATCGATCGTTCGCGACGTCGACAACGCCGCCGCGCGCGAGCTGCGCGACAAGCTGAACAACCAGGACTACGTCTTCGCTCCCGGTCTCTACCACGCGCTCGACGCCCGCCTCGCCGAGATGGCCGGGCTCGACGCCGCGTACATGTCGGGCTACTCGACGGTGCTGGGCCAGTTCGGCTTCCCGGACCTCGAGATGGTCACGATGACCGAGATGGTCGAGAACGCCAAGCGCATCGTCGAGGCGACGAACCTGCCGGTCATCGCCGACTGTGACACCGGCTACGGTGGCATCCACAACGTCCGACGCGCGGTCCGCGAGTACGAGAAGGCCGGCGTCGCCGCCATCCACATCGAGGACCAGACGACCCCGAAGCGCTGTGGCCACATCGCGGGCAAGCAGATCGTCTCGCGCGAGCAGGCGAAGGCCCGCTTCTCCGCCGCAGTCGACGCGAAGCAGTCCGAGGACACCATCATCATCGCCCGCACGGACGCCTACGGCTCCGCCAACGGCGACTGGGAGGAGCACCTCGAGCGCGGCCGGATGTACGCCGACGCCGGCGTCGACCTCGTCTGGCCCGAGATGCCCGACCCGTCGCGTGAGGACGCGGTCAACTACGCCGAGACCATCCACGAGACCCACCCCGACCTGAAGCTCGCGTTCAACTACTCGTCGAGCTTCGCGTGGTCCGAGGAGGAGGACCCGCTCACGTTCCAGGAGCTGGGCGACCTCGGCTACAAGTACCAGTTCATCACCCTCTACGCGCTGCACTCCGGTGCACACGCGGTGTACGAGGACATGAAGAACATCGCGGAGAACGACGAGGAGGCGCAGTGGGACCTCGAGGGTCGCTACCTCGGCCACGAGACCGAGAGCCACCACGAGCTCTCGTTCGTCTCGCGCTTCCAGGACATCGAGGCGCAGTTCGACCCCGAGGCGAAGAAGCGGATGGAGGAGTCCGCCGGCTTCACCGAGGAAGAGTCGGACCCGGTCACCTCGAACGACGACTGAAGGGTCGCCGCAGTGACAACCGGCGACGACTGAAGGGTCGCCGTCGAGCCATCCGGCGACGACTGAAGCGTCGGTTCGCACCGACATCGACCCCCGCGAGAGGAGGTCACAACTCATCGAATTTCTTTCGCCCGGCCGATTAGCGTAGAGGCCATATTCCGCCGCCATACCGTGAATTCTGGCCGATTCGGCCACCTTTAATACCGGTCAACTGGACCCTTCGAGTGACTCAGATGTCTATCGACAAGCGCAACCACGACCGGAAGTTCGTCCGGACGTTCTTCACCTCGCCCACCGCGGTCGAGGGGGAGGACGACTCCGCGAAGATGATTCGAAGCGCCTCCCAGCTCCGCGGGATGCAGGCACCCGACGTGTGGGTGCCGGACAACGAGGACGCCACGGCCCCCTCGATGCGCGACGAGGGCGCGGCGAACATCGTCGAGGTCGTCTCGGAGAACGGCGCCGACTTCCCCGGCGAGATTCACCCGCGCGTCGTCTGGCACCGCGACAGCCCCAGCACGCGCTATCAGGGGTTCCAGCACATGCTCCAGATCGCCGACCCCGCGAAGGACGCGGTCGAGCACATCGACGGCTTCGTCATCCCCGAGGTCGGCGGCATCGACGACTGGAAGAAGGCGGACGAGTTCATCACCATCGTCGAGCACGAGCACGGGCTCGAGGAAGGAAGCCTCGCGATGTCGGTCATCATCGAGAGCGGCTCGGCCGAACTCGCCATGAGAAAACTCCGCGACGAGATGGGCAAGCCGGACAACAACCTCGAGCGGATGTTCCTGCTCGTCGACGGTGAGGTCGACTACACGAAGGACATGCGCGCCATCACGCCCACCGGCGGCCTGCCGCCGTGGCCGGAGCTCCGCCACAACACCTCGCGCGGGGCGAGCGCCGCCGGCTGCATCGCCGTCGACGGCCCGTACGACGACATCCGCGACGTCGAGGGCTACAACGAGCGCATGAAGGACAACCAGGCGAAGGGGATGACCGGCATCTGGTCGCTGACGCCCGGGCAGGTCGTCGAGGCCAACACGAACCCGCTGCCGCCGCAGGAGGGCAGCTGGCGCATCGACGCCGACGGCCGCGAAGTCACCCTCACCAACGAGGACGGCGTGCAGGTGTACGAGGGCTCCCGTATCTCCCTCGAAGAGACCGGCGACGGCTACACGCTCACCGTCGGCTCGGACACGCAGGAGCTCTCCGCGGACGAACTCCGCGAGGAGCTCGTCGGCCTCACCGACTACATCCCGAGCATGGACGACATCGTCGACTCCATGGAGGAGTTCGAGGCCGCGAAGGAGGCCGGCAAGGGTGCGGTCGCCATCACGCAGTCCGCGACGCTCCGAATCGACGGCGTCGAGATCGAGGTCTCCACCGACCGGATGTGGGACGAGGCGACGTACCAGGCCGCGATGACCCCCATCGCCCTGTTCCAGGACGTCTACGAGAACCGCCCGGACCAGCACGACGACCTCGCGGAGCTCTACAGCGAGGACGTCGTCGAGCGGGCGATGGAAGTCGGCAACTGAGGACACGACCCACCGATTTTTCGCGCTGTCGCGCCCGACGAGCGGCGCGAGTACCCGAGTCGTCGACAGGTAGCGCAACCGCCAACTACCTTTTCCCGTCTCGCGCGCGTACTGCTCCACCAGATGCCCCCCGCACCACTCGACGAGACGTTCGAGGACCTGCCCGACTCCGTGAACGCCGCGGCGCTGAAGCGGATGGACCAGGTCGCGAGCCTCCTCGACGACGGCGTGAAGCTCCCCGTCGTCGGCGTTCGCGTCGGTATCGACCCGCTCATCGGCCTCCTCCCGGTGGCCGGCGACGCCATCGCCACGGTCGTCTCGCTGTATCTCGTCGTCGAGGCCGCCCGACTCGGCGTGCGGAAGCGGACGCTCGCCCGGATGCTGCTCAACATCGGACTCGACCTCGCGGTCGGGGCGATCCCCCTGCTCGGTGACCTGTTCGACGTGTTCTGGAAGGCGAACCGCCGGAATCTAAACCTCGTGCGGGCGGACCTCAGCGTCGACAGTTAACCCAACGCGAGGAGCCCCGCCGCGACGCTCGCGCCCGCGGTCGCCAGCCACCCCACGAGCGTCTCCCACACCGAGACACCCGTGAGCGTCGCCTGCAGCGTGTCGAGGCCGAAAAGCGTGAACAGAACCGCACCGGCGAGGTGGGCCGTCCGCCGGTCGAACCGATGGCTGAACCGGAAGAAGAACAGCGCGTTCAGCAGGCTCACAGGGATGATAGCGGCCATCTCGCCGGCCCAGATGGCCGTGCCGTGGGCGTACTGGGCGGCGAGCCCGATGGTGACGAGCTGCGTCTTGTCGCCGAACTCCCCGGCAGCCATCAGCGCGAAGATGGGGAGAAAGCCGCCGGCGACCGTCGGCACCTCGCGGTCGGTGAACGGGAGCGTCACCGACATCTCCTCGGGTGCTGACTGCTGGACGACGCCGCCGTCCGTCGCCGCGCCCGCCGTCGAGGCTGTGGGCGCTGACCGCCACAGCAGGACGGCGAACAGCAGGAACAGCGCCCCGGTGAACACGTCGAGATAGCGCCCCGGGAGCGCCCGCTGGAGCGCGTTCCCCACGAGGACTTCGAGAGCGGTCCAGCCGGCGAAGGCGCTCCCCGCCGCGGCGACCACCAGCCCCGGGTGGTAGCGGGTCGATAGCCCCGCGATGATGAACTGGACCTTCTCGCCGGGGAGGACCGTCAGCTGCGCGACGAACGCGATGGTCGCGACTTCGAGCCACGTCGCCACTATCGGCTCACCTCCGGCTGGTGGAGATGGCGATTCATCCGTTCTCAACCGAGGTTTAGACGTGGCAAATTTGTAAACGTTCGGAACTCGGCTAGGAACCGACCATGGAACAGTGACTGTCGACAACAGCGCTGTGAACACCTCGAAAGTCCCACCCACGATGCTAGGTTAGTCAAGCGACGCGGGGCGGACTGAAAGGGGCGACGTGCTGGCCGAAGGCGCGGACGAGTGAGCACCGCAGGTGGCGAGCCGAACGGAGTGAGGCGAGCCCCGAGGAGCGCGCTCGCCGCACCGAGGCCAGCGCGTCGGGGCTTTCGAGATGGTATCAACAGCTCTGCACCACGTACAGCCGACAGAACAGAAGAGGACTCCTAGGGCCAGATTCGGTGAGACATCGACCCCAGCGTCTTCGGGCTCGCGAACGGCGTGTCGTCGTGGGGAATCGGCCGAAGGTTCGACGTGTCGGCGAGGTACGATTCGAGGCCGGCGCGGTCGGTGTGGTCGACGCCGCCGATGGTCCACGGGGGCCAGAGCGTGAGGTGCTCGAACCGACCTTTCGAGAAGCGGGCGTACACGTCGGCCGCGCCGTCCTGTGCGACCAGCGCCACGGCACCGTCGGTCGCCCGCATCGTCTCGACGTAGTCCGGGAGGACCGCCTCACTCTCACCGGTGACCGCCTGCCAGACGTTCCGGCAGGCCTGGTGGTCGGAGTGGTCGAGCAACGTCTCCCGGAGCCCCGCGCGCGCTGTCATCGACCGTGTGTACCGTTGGCACGGGCTTAACTCCCGGGGCCACGGCGGTTATGGTCCCCCGCGACGAGATTCGAGTATGCGACGGTCCCTGCTCGCGGCGGCGCTCGCCGTGCTGCTCGTGCTCGCTGGCTGTTCGGCCACACTCCCGGCGGCGCCGGACGATTCGGCCCCGAGCGACCCCGGGAGCGCCGACCTGACCGTGACGGTCACGCGCGTCGTCGACGGCGACACCCTGAAAGTCGAGTACGCGAACGGCACCGAGGACACCGTCCGGTTACTGGGCGTCGACACGCCCGAGGTCCACGCCGAGAACACACCCGACGAGTTCGAGGGCGTGCCCGAGACCGACGCGGGGCGCGAGTGTCTCGGCCGCTGGGGCGAGCGCGCGAGCGCGTTCGCGAAGGACGAGCTGACGGGCGAGACCGTCGGGCTCACGTTCGACGAGAACGAGGGGATGCGCGGCTACTACGGCCGACTCCTCGCGTACGTGAGTTACGACGGCGGCGAGTTCAACTACCGACTCGTCTCGGAGGGGTACGCCCGCGTCTACGACTCGCAGTTCGAGCGCCGTGACCGCTTTTACCACGCGGAAGCCGAGGCCCAGCAGGCGGGGACCGGCCTCTGGGAGTGTGCCACCGAGTCGCCGCCGACGGGGACGGCGACCGGGACCGCCACCAGCACCGCGACGCCGACGGGTGCGCTCGGCATCCGAATCAACGCCGACGCCGCGGGCAACGACAACGAGAACCTCAACGACGAGTACGTCGTGCTGACGAACCGTGAGGACGAGGCCGTCTCGTTGGCGGGGTGGACGGTCGAAGACGACGCCGGAAAGACGTACGAGTTCGGCGACGTGACCCTCGACCCTGGCGCGAGCGTCACGCTCCACTCCGGGCGCGGCGACGACACCGCGAGCGACGTCTACTGGGGTCGGGACTCGGCGGTGTGGAACAACGGCGGCGACACCGTCACCGTCCGCGACGCCGACGGAACCGTGGTCGCCGAGAAGTCGTACTGACGATTAGTTCGGGTTCTTCCGTTCGAGGTCCGACCCGCAGATGGAACACCGCTCGCGGTGCTCGTCGAACTCCCGGCCACAGCCCTGACACTGGTAGATCCAGTTGCGGCGCTCGCTGATGCCCTCGGTGGCGATGACCTGCGTGCGCACGTCGAGTTCGTCCGCGACGTTCTGCATCGCGTAGTCGTCGGTGACGAGCGTGGCGTCGAGTTCGAACGCCGCCGCGAGCAGGCGGATGTCGGTGCGCGACAGCTCCGTGAGGTCGCCGGTCGTCTTCGCGGCGCGTTCGACCTGCTCGACGCTCCCCTGGTCGGGGACGTGCATCCGCATGCCGCCGCCTTCGAGCGCGTCGAAGCGGTAGCCCGAAGCGTCGTCGTCAAGCTCTTCGCGAACGAGCGGAATCGTCGCGACGTCGTCGTCGGTCGTGTAGTCGTTGATGAACGCCGACGCGTCCAGGACCTCCATCAGCGACGGATGACGATGTGGTCCTTCACCGCCTGCACGTGTCCCACCGGCACCATGTAGTGCCCGTGGTCGTCGACCTCGAAGTCGGATGAGACGTTCTCGGCAGGGTCGACGAGCAGGTGCTTCAGCGACCCCGACTTCAGGTCCATCGTGACGTTGTACAACATCCCCAGTTCGGCACCGTCGCTCCCGACGACGGACTTCCCCGACAGGTTCTCCGCGAGTATCTCGGCCATGCGCGACGGATATGTGCCCCAGCACATAAACGCCACGGGGTGTGTCTGACGCCCGTCGGCTTCCGTCGCCTCTCGCCGACGGCCTTGGGGGAGATTTGGGTCAACGCTCTTGTGTCGCGCGAGCCTCCTCCAGCTATGGACCGACGCGCCTTCCTCCGTCGCACCGCCCCGTTCGCGGTCGTCGGACTCGCCGGCTGTACGAGCAGCGACAACACATCCGAGCCCGAGGACACCCCGACGGCGACCGAGGAGTCGATGGACACGCCGACCGCGTCGCCCACCGACTCCCCGACTCCGACGGCGGAACCGACGGACTCGCCCACGCCGACGGACTCCCCGACCCCGACAGCGGAGCCGACCCCGACGCCCCAGCCCGACCTCGAAGTCGTCGTCGGCCCCGGCGGTGACCTCCGGTTCTCACCGGAGTCGTTCGAGATATCGGTCGGGGACACGGTGGTGTGGCGCTGGGACTCCGGGGGACACAACGTCTCGCCGACCCGTGTCCCCGACGACTCCTCGTGGGCGGGGCTAGACGCCACCACCTATCCGGCGGGGACGACGCACGTCCACACGTTCGATGCCGGCGGCACCTACGAGTACGTCTGCACGCCCCACCAGTCGGTCGGGATGACGGGGTCGTTCACCATCGAGTAGCCACGCGCCCGGAAACGGCGTTTTGAAAGAGTTATGTGCGGCCGCCGGCCAACACCGACAAGGGATTTTCTATGTCTGATACCGACGCCACCGACACGCCCGACGGCGGGGCCGACGACCTGCGGACGCCCATCGTCGCCGTCCTCGGGCACGTCGACCACGGGAAGACGACGCTGCTCGACAAGATACGCGGCTCTGCGGTCCAGGAGGGTGAGGCCGGTGCCATCACCCAGCACATCGGCGCCACCGCGGTGCCGCTGGAGGTCATCTCCGAGATGGCCGGCGCGCTCGTCGACCCCGACGACTTCGACCTGCCGGGGCTGCTGTTCATCGACACGCCGGGTCACCACTCGTTCTCCACGCTCCGCTCGCGCGGCGGCGCGCTCGCGGACATCGCCATCCTCGTCGTCGACGTGAACGACGGCTTCCAGCCGCAGACGCTCGAAGCGCTGGACATCCTCAAGCGCACGCAGACGCCGTTCATCGTCGCCGCGAACAAGGTCGACACCGTGCCGGGCTGGAACCCCCAGCACGACATGCCCATCCAGCAGTCCATCGACGTGCAGTCCGGGCGCGCCGAGGGCGACCTGAACGAGCGACTCTACGAGATCATCGGCGAACTCTCGGACAACGGCTTCTCCGCCGACTTCTACTGGCGGGTCCAGAACTTCCGCGGGAACATCGGCGTCGTCCCCGTGAGCGCGATGACCGGCGAGGGCGTCCCGGACCTCCTGACGGTGCTCATGGGCCTCTCCCAGCGCTACCTGAAAGAGGACATGTCCGTCGACGTCGCCGGACCGGGCGCGGGGACGGTCCTCGAAGTCAAGGATGAGCGCGGCTTCGGGACGACGCTCGACGTGGTGCTGTACGACGGCACCATCCGCGAGGACGACCAGATCGTCGTCGGCGGGAAGAACGAGCCCATCGTCACCGAGGTGCGCGCGCTACTCCAGCCGCGGCCGCTCGCCGAAATCCGGACGGAGAAACAGTTCGAGAAGGTCGACGAGGTGAAGGCCGCAGCCGGGGTGAAAATCGCCGCGCCCGACCTCGACGACGCGATGGCCGGCGCGCCCGTCCGCGTGGTGCGCGACCAGCCCGTCGAGGAGGTCATCGCCGCCGTCCAGGAGGAGCTCGCCGAAATCGAGGTCCACACCGCCGAACAGGGCGTCGTCGTGAAGGCGGACACGCTCGGCTCGCTCGAAGCCATCGCCAGCGCGCTCGCCGAGGCCGAAATCCCCATCGTCCGCGCGGAGGTCGGGGACGTCGCCCCGCGCGACGTGGCCGTCGCCTCCACCGCCGACGAGGGCAAACACGAGGTCATCCTCGCGTTCAACGTCGACGTGCTGCCGGACGCGAAGCGACAGGCGTCCGACCAGGGCGTGAAGCTGTTCGAGGACGACGTCATCTACCAGCTCGTCGAGGAGTATGAGGAGCACGTCGAGTCCATCGAGCGCGCCCAGCAGGAGCAGGTCCTGGACAAGATCATTCGGCCGTGTCGGTTCCGCGTGCTCGAAGACCACGTGTTCCGGCAGTCCAATCCGGCGGTCGTCGGCGTCGAGGTCATGTCGGGGACGCTGAAGCGCAACTCCCACGTCGTGAAGTGGACGGACGGCCAGGCGAAGCGCGTCGGCCAGCTCAAATCGCTGCAGGACGAGGGCGAGGACGTCGATTCGGCGCGGGCCGGCGAGCGCGTCGCCGCCTCCATCGACGGCCCGACGGTCGGCCGGCAGATCGACGAGGGCGACGAGCTGTGGGTCGACCTCCCCGAGAAACACGCGAAGATCCTCGAACAGGAGCTCAAAGACGAGATTCCCACCGACGAACTGGAGGCGCTGTCGATGTACCTCGACAAACAGCGGAAGCGCGACCCCTTCTGGGGGAAGTAGGCTAGTTGCTGTAGTACGCTTCGTCGAACAGTTCGACGCCGCCCTCGGTGACAACGACGATTCTGACGATGACGTCACGCCCGCTGGGGAGCGGTGTGAACCCGTCCTTCGGCTCCTGTGTCGAGAGCGTGAGGTCCCCGTCCACGATGGCGGCGTAGCGGACGTGCCCCTCCTCGAATTCGTCGCGGAACGCGGTCTCGTACGTCGTGTCATCCACAGTGACGACGATGCGCGTGCCCGCGGGCACCGGGTCACCGCCAAGGTGTTCGATGACCACCACACCGTTCGGCGTGATGCCCGCGTCCAGCTGGAGGAACAGCGCGGCGTTCGGTGGGACGCGGTCGAGCCACGCGGGCGGCTGCGGGTCGGCGTCGCCGATCTGTGAGACGCGATAGCTCGTCGTCCACGTCGTGTCCTCACCGTACTGCACCCGACTCTCGACCGAGTGGATGCGGCCGCGCTGGTCGACGACGGCGGTCACCTGCGCATCGGGGACGCCGTCCTCGCCGGTCTGGTCAGAGACCATCGCGAGCGTCACGTACCGGAGGCCGTCGCGGGTGTCGACCGACGCGACCTCGAACAGCTCGGCAGTGGCGTAGAGCTGGACGTGCGCGGCGCTCCCGGACCAGACGACGGTGTCGTCGGTGATGAACCGCGGGCGAACGGTGTACGAGACGTCACCGGCCTCGTCGCGGCGGGTGATGTCGTGGGTGGCGTTCGACCAGATGTCGCCGACGATCTCCGTGCCGTCCTCGCGGTACTCGACGGTGTGGGTGCGGACGCGGTCACCGCCGGGGACGACGGTCACGGTCCACGCCACGCGGTCGGTGGTCGTCCCCTCGTACGTCACGCGCGAGACGGACTCGGTGACGAACCCACTGGCCGTGAGTTCACGCTGGTGGGCCGCGAACAGCGCCGTCACGTTCTCGATACCGGTCTCGTTGACACCGGGCGCGAGCAGGCCGTCCGGGAGGGGCGTTCCGGTCGGCGTTGTCGTAGGAGTCACCGTCGGGGTGTCGGTTCCGCCGGGCGTGAGCGCCGCACAGCCGGCGAGCAGGACGAGGAGGGCGACCAGGAGGGTGAGCGGCCGGTGCATGACAGTAGTACGTCACGTGTCGAGGCCACCTCATCGACGAACCCCACCCGGTGAGACGAGTGCGAGACAGCGTCTCGCGCGCCGTGCCCACCGCCGGACGGGCCAGCGACAGGCGACCGCGAGCCGGCGTAATAACATTTAATTAACTCGCGACAGTACGTCGACACGTGCCCCACGAGCCCGACCAGTACGACGCCGTGTTGGCCGCGCTGCCCGCGCCGTTAGCCGCGGGGCTCGC
Organism: Halorarius litoreus; assembly: GCF_024362405.1. Lineage (GTDB taxonomy): Archaea > Halobacteriota > Halobacteria > Halobacteriales > Haloarculaceae > Halorarius > Halorarius litoreus. The sequence goes on from NZ_CP101454.1 coordinate 320,286, forward strand.
GTGGTCGTCGGTCTCGGCCGTCGGCCCGGCGCTGGCACTGGGCGTCGGAAGTCTGGTGGCAGTCGCACCGCTGCTGTACGCGCTGTTCCTCAGCCCGCCCGCCTGACTAGCGAGCGGTCGGCTGGTGTCTGTCGGGGGTGTTCTTCGCCTCGAGCGCTGCGCCCGCCGCGATCTCGCGCGCGAGATCGTCCGGGTCCTCGGCCTCCCCGAGCGAGAACCCTGCCGAGACGACCCCGCCGCCCGGCGACCGGACGGCGACGGTCGCCTGAATCCCGTTCGGGTGCTCGATGAGCTCCGACCCGACGACGAACTCGTCGGGCAGCAGCTCTCGGGCGCGCGCGGCGACTGCGGCCCCATCACGTCGCAGTACCCGGCGCTGGTCCGGCGTCAACTCCACAGCCTCCCCTGTCGGTGCGTTCCCTCGCATCTGGATGCCCTGCCTACAGGCCATCCTCGCAAAAACCCATCGGCTTCCGTGCTAGGTTGTCACACCGTTAGATGATGGGGTCGCTCCGCCCGTACGCGGCGAGTACCACCGCCGTCGTGTACGCATCGGGGTCCGCCGGGGCGGTGACGAGCTGCAGGTCGCCGTCGGCGAACGCCCAGTCGCGGAGGTCGCGGCCAGCCGCCAGTCCGGCTTCGATGCTCTCGTGAACCACGTCGGGGTCGGTGCCCGACGCCTCGTAGAAGATGCCCCGGCCGGAGTCCTCGACCGACCACCCGAGTCCGGCACACGCCTGTTCGCTCTCGCCGGGCGCGACGGTCTGTCGGCCCTGGACCACCGTCAGGCGCTCGCCGGCGGGTCCGAGGTCCGGGGCGGTCTCGGCGACGTCGACCTCGGCCCCCGACGGGATGACGGAGGAGACGAGCGTGAGGTTGTAGTTCTCGACGCCTGCAGCGGCGAGCGCCGCGTCGTAGGAGGCCATCGCCGTGGCTGCGGAGGCGGCGCCCCAGACGACGCGGATGGGTTCCATGTGGAGACCTGAGAGGCTGGGGAGTAAACGGGTTACGAATCCGCGCGTCTCGGTCAGCCCGAACGTTTTTCGAGCCTCGACTGGATTCCCGGTCGTGTCCGAGCACCGAGACCGGTCGACGCGCGTTCGCCTGTCTGCGGTTCTCGCGCTGTGCGCCGTCGGCGTCTCGTTACATCTGTTCGCGTTGTTCCTGCTGGCGTCGAACCGCGACAACCACCTCGTCCTGTGGACCGGGCTGACCGGTGGGTTCCTCGGTGCGACCGTCGTCGGGCTCCACCGGGAGCACCGCGACGAAATCGACCGCACGCCGGCGCTCGCACTGGCGCTCGGCGGCGCGGTGCTCGCCGTCTCGACGGTTCCCGCCCTCGTCGTCTACTGCACTGGGAGTGATCCGGGAACGGCCCTCCGAGTGACGTGGTACGGGGGCATCGACACCGTCTGGGGACTGCCGTATCCGTGGGCGACCAGCGTCGTCCACAGCGGCGGCTGTCGCGCCGAAGTGTGGCCGGTCGGCTACCTGCTCGGCTATCCACTGCTGGCGTGGGGACTCTGGTACGAGCCGGTGGTCGACCGGCTCGTCGGTCGTGTAGCCGGGAGAAAATGAACAAGCGAGACGTGCATCCGCGAGCGAGTGAAACGAGCGAAGCGGTTCACCGGACGCGAACGTAGGGAGCATCCGGGACTGAGCCGCGACGAACGCGAGCAGTGCGGGAGCGAAGCTCCCGCGGGCCGGGCGAACGGGCGGCGACACCGCTCGTGAGCAGACGAAGCGAGCCGTGGGAAAACGCGGGTGCTTAGACGCCGCGACCCTGCAGCTTCTCCTCTTCGGGCATCGTCTCGTTCGCCTGGCCCTTCATGCCCTTCCCGATGCCCTTGGCGATCTCCTTCAGGGTCTCGGGGTCGTCGTAGTTGTTGACGGCTTCGACGATGGCCTCGCCCATCTTCTGGGGGTCTTCGGCGCCGAAGATGCCGGAGCCGACGAAGATGCCGTCACAGCCGAGCTGCATCATCAGTGCCGCGTCGGCGGGCGTCGCGATGCCGCCAGCCGCGAAGTTGACGACGGGGAGCCGGCCCATCTCGGCCGTCTCGTGGACGAGGTCGCGGGGGGCCTCGTTCTTGCGGGCCCACTCGTCGCGCTCCTCGTAGTTCATCCCGGAGAGCTTGCGAATCGAGCGCTGGATGTTGCGCTGGTGGGTGACGGCCTGGTTCACGTCGCCCGTACCGGCCTCTCCCTTCGTGCGAATCATCGCGGCGCCCTCGTCGATGCGGCGGAGCGCCTCCCCGAGGTTCCGCGCGCCGCAGACGAACGGCGCGGTGAACTCGCGCTTGTCGATGTGGTAGCGCTCGTCCGCCGTGGTGAGCACCTCCGACTCGTCGAGCATGTCGGCGCCCGTCGCCTCCAGAATCTGCGCTTCGGCGGTGTGGCCGATGCGGCACTTGCCCATGACGGGGATGGAGACCTCGTCGATGATCTCTTCGAGCATGCCGGGGTCGGCCATGCGCGCGACGCCGCCGCGCTTGCGGATGTCGGCGGGCACGGCTTCCAGCGACATGACGGCGACGGCACCGGCGTCCTCGGCGACGCGGGCCTGCTCGCGGGTGACGACGTCCATGATGACGCCGCCCTTCTGCATCTTCGCGAACCCGCGCTTCACGAGGTCCGTCCCCCGACGAAGCTCCTCGAGGTCGGTTTCGGTCATGCAGTGAAATTAGGAGGGGACGCACTTAACGCGTGTCCTTTGGGTGGCGTTCGCTCCGCTCACGCCACCGAACCGCGAGCGGGGAGGGACGACCCGCGAGCAGCGGGGGGACGCGAACGCAGTGTGGCGCGACCAGTGAAGGCGCCACCCGAGCGAGCCGTGGGCGTGCCGTCCACACTCCTCCGGCGTGTTTTTCTTGGGGGGGTTCCTGCACCCGAGTATGTCCGTCCGCGTCGGCGACCGGCTGAACGCCCTCGCCGCACGGTACGCCCCCGGCGGCGACGAGTCGGTGCCGGAGCCCGAACCCCTCCCGTGGTACGTCGCGCCCCTGCCGGACTGGCTGGAGGAGTTCGGCCTCCGACTCGCGTGGGTCGTCGTTCTCATCAACCTCGCGGGCACGGCCTTCGGGTTCTGGTTTTACTCGTTCCAGTTCTCGGTCACCGATCCCGTGATGTGGCCGTTCGTTCCCGATTCGCCGCTCGCTACCCTCTTCATCGCCGGCTCGCTCGCGCTCTGGAAGCTCGACCGCCACTCCGAGACGCTCGCGGTACTCGCCTTCTTCGGCTGTATCAAGCTCGGTGCATGGACGCCGTTCGTCCTCACCGTCTTCCCCGCGGAGTACCCCTCGGGGACGCTCGCGGGGCTCGGGGCCCTCGGGTTCGTCTGGGAGTACGGCCTCTACGCGTTCCTCGTCGGCAGCCACCTCGCGATGGTCGTGCAGGCGTTCCTCATCCACCGCTACGCCGGCTTCCCGGTGCGGGCCGTGGCGGTGGCGCTGCTGTGGTACGGCGTCAACGACGTGGTCGACTACTTCGTGCCCATCGTCGGCGAGCCACACCACACGTTCCTCACCGCCGAACTCGCCTCGGGCGGGCTGAACCACGGGCTGCCAGCCCACGACGTGGCTGCCGCGGGCGCGGTCGTGCTCACGATGCTGTGTGTGTTCCTCGCGCTCGCGACGCGAGCGTGGAAGTTGAAGTGAGAGAAGGACCGCCTACCGGACGATGACGATGGCGTGCTCCGTCTCGACGAACTCGCCCTCGCCGGAGTAGGTCCGGGCCTCCTCGACCGCGAACATCTCCTCGCTCAGCGTCACGTCCGCGACGTGGAGTTCACCGTCGCGAATCTCGTAGTCGCCCTGTGCGATGGCGGCCTCGATGTCGCCCACCTTGCTCCCGAACTCCGGACCGACGAGCGAGTAGTCGAGGTCGATGTCCGCGATTTCGCTGGTGATGTCCGGCGCCTCGTCGAGTCGTTCGAGCGCCGCGACGTGCATCGCCCCGGCGATGGCGTCCTCGAATCCCTCGATGGGGCCGTACACGGCGACCGAGTCGAGGTCGGCGTTGAGCGCCAGCCCGTTGTCGGTCTTGTAGCCGCGGAGCGCCCCCACGACTTCGAGCGCGGTCTCGCCGGCCTCACGGTCGGCTTCGTAGTCGAGCGGCTCGGGCCAGTCGGCGCGATGGACGCTCGTGTCGCCGTACATCTCGTACCACAGCTCTTCCGTGATGTGCGGGAGGAACGGCGCGAACAGCTTCAGGAACCGCTCGTGGGCGGTTCGAAGCGCGAAGGCGGTCGACGCAGTGTCTTGCTGTTTGGCGATCTCGAGGTAGTCGTCACAGAACGTGTGCCAGAAGAACGACCGGAGCTTGTCGCGCGCCTTCGAGAACTCGTAGGCGTCGAAGTGGTCGGTCACCTCGCGTGTGAGGTCGTCCATCGAGGCCAGTAGCCACTCGTCCATCTCGTTCAGCTCGGCGGGCTCGTCGGGCGATTCCGGCGCGAGACTTCGGACGAGCTTCGAGGCGTTCCAGAGCTTCTGCAGGAGCTTCTCGCCCGCCTCGAGGTCGTTCTCCTTGAACGGGAAGTCGTCGCCAACGGCCGTCCCCGCAGCCCAGAACCGCGTGGCGTCGACGGGGAACTCCTCGAGGACGGCCTGCGGCTCCACGACGTTGCCCTTCGATTTGGACATCTTCTCGCGGTTCGCGTCGAGGACGTGACCGTTGATCATCACCGACTCGAACGGCACCTCGCCGGTGTGTTCGTAGCACTTGACGACCGTGTGGAACAGCCAGAAGCTGATGATGTCGTGGCCCTGTGGTCGCAGGTCGAACGGATAGAGCTCGGGGTGGTCGAACGTGAACTCTCCGAGGTCCGCGTCCCAGTCCCAGCCGGCGTTGATGAGCGGCGTCAGGCTCGAGGTGGCCCACGTGTCGAAGACGTCCTCCTCGGGCTCGAACGCGTCGTGGCCGCACTTGGGGCACGCGTCGACGGGCGGGGCGTCCGACAGCGGGTCGACCGGCAGGTCCTCGCGGCGCGCGAGCACGGGGTCGCCGCAGTCGTCACAGTACCAGACCGGGAACGGAATCCCCGAGTCGCGCTGGCGGGAGATACACCAGTCCCACTCCAGCCCCTCGACCCAGTGTTTGTACCGGGTGAACATCTTCTCGGGGTACCAGTCCATCGAGCGGCCCGCCTCCAGATACTCCTCCTTGCGGTCGAGCATCTTCACGTACCACTGGTCGGTCACCCGGAACTCGATGTCCGTCTCACACCGCTCGTGGACCTGCACGGCGTGGGTGATGGCGCGCCGCCCTTCGAGGTAGCCCTCGGCGTCGAGCTCCTCGACGATGGCCTCGCGGGCCTCGTGGGTGGACATGCCGGTGTACTCGCCCGAGAGGTCGGTCATCGTCGCCGACTCGTCGATGGCCACCCGTAAATCGAGGTCGTGCGCCTGGTACCACTCGATGTCGTTCTGGTCGCCGAACGTACAGCACATGACGACGCCCGTCCCCTTCTCCATGTCCACGCGCTCGTCTTCGTAGATGGGGACCTCGTGGCCGAACAGCGGGACGCGCGCCGTCTTCCCGACGAGGTCCTGATTCGCGTCGTCGTCGGGGTGGACGAACATCGCCACACACGCCGGGAGGAGTTCGGGGCGCGTGGTGGCGATGGTGACGCCGTCGCGGTCTCGCGGCTCGCTCCGCTCACCGCTCGACGATTCCGAGGCTGAAGCCTCGCGCTCGGGGTGGTCTACGAGTTCGAACGTGATGTCGTTGTAGTGGGAGTCGCGCTCGGCGTCCTCGGTCTCGACCTGCGAGATGGCGGTCTCACAGTCCGGACACCAGATGGCCGGGCCTCGTTGTCGATACTCCCGGCCCTGCTCGTAGAGATCGATGAACGAGAGCTGTGAGAGCCGCTGGACGCGCGGCTCGATGGTCTTGTACGTGTTGTTCCAGTCGATGGAGACCGCGAGCGACTGCATCTCCTCGGTGAACTGCGCCTCGTACTCGCGGCAGACCTCCCGGCACAGCTCCTGGAACTCCCGGCGCTCGTAGTCCTGGTGCCGGATGTCGAGTTCTCGCTCCGTCAGTCGCTCGGAGGCGATGCCATTGTCGTCGTAGCCGAACGGGAAGAACACGTCGCCCTCTTTCATCCGGTGGTAGCGGGCGGCGAAGTCCTGCAGGGTCGAGCCGTAGAGGTGACCCATGTGTAGGCTGCCCGAGACCGTGGGCGGTGGGGTGTCGATGCTGTAGATGGTGTTCGGGTCGGTGGTCTCGTCGCCGTAGGCGTACGTCTCCTCGTCGAGCCAGCGCTGCTGCCACTTCGGCTCGGTCTCCGAGGGGTCGTACGCCCCGTCGAGGCCGGACTCCGGGTCGCGATGTTCCTGCTCCTGGTTGCTCATGTGCGTGAATGCTGCGTCCGTCGCTTAGGCTGTTCGAAAGCGGTTCGTCGCCGTCGGAAGAAGATGTGTGGCCCCTAGCGGGGGCCTACGGGTACGACGACGCGGACGGACGCCTCACCAGCACGGCCTGCGAAGGTGGGCGTCTGCATACCCGTGAGAAGCCGCGTCGGAGACTTAGGCGTTTCGTCGGCGTGTGCGGTCGTCGCGCTCGACCAAGGAGAACATGGGCGAAAGTGAACGGATGGTCGGCGCTTTCGAGGTGGTTTCACCGGCATCCACGTTTGTACCGGAGTGAGAGACTCCGTTGAAACCCGCAGTGGTGGACAGGTTGTCGAAGTGCTTCGCGAGTGGAGTTACGACCTCGACATGACAGAGTCTCTGGCTCCGGTCAAAGCTGGCGAACCGAGTGCCGCGTCGAATTACTCTTCGGACACGGAACACAGTGCTTCCATCTTAGAGACGAGGCGTCGACGTTTTCGTCGAGTTCTCCGTAGCCGTAGTCGGCTTGCTTACGGAGCTCTGAAAGGTCGTTCAGAAAACGGCCATCCGCACGTGACGCGTCACCAGCGACGACAACTTCGGACCCGAAGAGGGAGAGCACACCTCCGTGGCTAGTGGGATCGTGCCCCGGTGGTAAAGGACAGCCTGTGCGGCGTGGAAGCAAGCGTAGTACAGCCGATTGATGACAAGCGCGTCAGAGAGCTGTGCATCCCGCGCACCGTCGGCATCCGCCAGCGCTTGGCGAGCTTGCCGGAGTTGGTCTTCGATTACGGCTTCTCCGGGGGTATCACCATCAGGCATACGAACGCCCCTCAGTAACGATATTTCTGATGAAGGGGTTGCCCTCGTGCCGGTGACGTTCGAATGCGGTCTCCGAGAGGATGTGGAGTTCGACGACAGGCCCGTATTCGAGCATCGTATCATAGGCGAGGTCACGGAGCGAATCGGCGACGGCGTCCTGGTCAGCATCGTCATCGAGGACAACGAGAACGTCAACGTCGCTGGCAAGTCCGCGAGTTTCGCCGCGAATCGTCGAGCCGAAGACGTACAGCTCGGCGATGTCACCGCCATGCTGAGACCGCGCTTGGTCGACGAACGCCTCTGCTGCGACGGTGTGGGCATTGGCCGACGTGGAGCCGTTCGCGGTCTCGTTACTCATATACTCGGCTACGTCCTTCCGTGTCATCTATTTTCTCCTGGCAAGAAACGGGGCATCAGACACACCTGTTGAGGTACTCGCGGAGGTGACGTTCGTACGATGTCAGACCGACACTGACGCTGAGCAGCCGAACCGGGCGAAGATTGCTCTATCTTATCGGTCTGTGATAGGATATTGTGGTCGTGCTGCATACAGGGCGCGTGTCTTGCAGGCACACCCATACCTAAACAGTGGTAACTATGGACGCATAGTTCCCGTAGGTCAGCGAAACCGAAGATCATCAGCATCATATTGCGAAGGGGATTCGAACGCTACCTCCGATAACAGGGTGTTGAACTTTTCTTTGGGCAGAGACTACCTGGTTTATGCCTGACTCCGAATCATCCGATCACTCTGAAACGAGAACCTGTCCTATTTGCAGGGAACAGAAATCGAAAAACGATTTCGTTTCAGGAGTCCTCTTGCGTCCGTCGGTCGTCGAGTTGATCAAACGAGATCACCCCCGTTGGTCCGTCGACGATGTGGTCTGTTCTGAGGACCTTCATCGGTATCGGATGGCCCAAGTCCACGAGTTAGTCCATCGAGATCAGACCGAACTTACGCGAACCGAGCGAGACGTGCTAGAGGCGATTGGGGGACGGTCACTGGTTTCCGAGAACGTTGACGCGAGTTTCGAAGAGAAGCTATCACTCGGTGAGCTAGCAGCTGATCGGCTCTCTAATTTCGGTGGGAGTTGGACCTTCCTCGGACTTTTCGCACTCTTTCTCGGAATCTGGGTACTCACCAATGCGATTGCTCTGACACAAGCGTTCGACCCGTATCCCTTTATTCTTCTAAATCTCGTGTTGTCTTGCCTTGCTGCCATTCAGGCGCCAATCATCATGATGAGTCAGAACCGACAGGAGGCGAAAGATCGTGCACGAAGTGAGCACGACTACGAGGTCAATCTAAAAGCCGAACTCGAAATCCGCCAACTGCACGAAAAGCTCGATAACTTGCTGTTACATCAATGGCATCGGTTGATGGAACTCCAAGAGGTTCAGGCTGAACTTATCGAGGATTTGAAAGAGTAGTATCAAGCTCAATCTTAAAGTGATATGTGGGTCGTCGAAGTGTTGATATTCTCGCCAGATACGGCAAGAAGACCTATGAAACCACACGGATGACGAGGTTTGCTGCCGCTACCAAACTGCTGCATAAACCCTCTCTATGCAGCACGCCGAAACTATCAAACGCGGAGAATTTCAACAGCGCCGAGTGAGCGGAGACAATCCCTAGTCGAACTCGTCCGTCGTGTGCGCGCGCACCCACAACTCTCCAATCCGAGAGAGCCGCGTCCGGTACGACTTCCCGTGTTCTTCCTGCTCGATGTACCCCTTCCCACCGGGACCCAGTCGATCGACGTTGTAGATGACCTTCGACCGGAAGGAGTCGGTGTACTCCTCGCCGAGTTCACGGGCGAGCGTCTGGGCCAACTCGCTCACCGACTCGAACACGCCGTGTTCACCCAGGGTGAAGAGGATGAGTTCCTCGAAGGGTTTGACGTTCGAGAACGAGGCGACGGGGAGTTCGACGATGTGCGAGTCACCGAACTTCTTCGCGCCGATGGTCGTGCCACGTTCGTCGAACTCCGCGAGCAGTTCGTTCGCCGCATCCACCCGGTCGCGGATGCGGTCGTCGGCGGCACCCTCGGCGAGCAGGTCTTCGAGGAGGTCGGTCTGCGTGCGGAGCGCCTCGGCGAGTTCCGTCTCCAGGTACTTCTCGGGGGCCGTGTAGTAAGTGTGGATGTCGTCGCGGTCCTCCTCGCGCTCGACGGCGATGGAGTGCGCCGCCGTCGCGAACGCGAACGACACCGTCCGCGGCATCGAGGAGATGTTCACCCAGACCTCGTTGCCCGCGTCGAGTTCGGCGTTGATGAGGTCGTACGCCTGCTCGAACGCCGCGTCGTAGTCGTAGACGTCGCCGACGGCGTAGCGGTCCGTCTCCGCGCCCAGCAGGTTCCGGAAGTCCTTCTCCAGTTTCGCGCCCAGATTGCGAGAGTACTCCACGTTCGCCTCGCTGCCCACCGCCCCCTCCAGCAGGACGACCCGGTCCACCGAGAGCCGGTCGCGGACCAGCGGGGCGATGAGCCGGTCGTAATCGAACCCAACCGGCACGATGTGGGTCTGCATGGCCGGGGGTTCGGCCGAGGCCGGGAAAAGCGTTCAGTTCGTCCGTTCCGCGACGAACAGCGACAGCCCCGGTGCGGTGAGGAACGACTCGCGTCCCTCGACCGTGAACCCCGCCTCCTCCAGCCAGTCCTCCACGTCGTCGACCGTGTGGGCGCGCTGGCCGAGCGTCACCAGATACGTGAGCCCGACGAACCCGACCGTCGCGCGGCCCAGCGCCGTCCGGGCGGTGCCCTCGAACTGGTCGAGGACGTACAGCGTGCCGCCGGGGCGGAGCGCCTCGTGGACGCGTTCGAGGAGTGCGGTGGTCTCCGCGCCGTCGTGGGCGTGGACGACGTTGAACAGCAGCGCGACGTCGTAGCCCTCGCCGTCGGAGTCGAGCGGGTCGGTCGTGTAGTCGCCCGCCTCAAAGGCGATGCGGTAGCCAGCGCCGGCCTGTTCTGCGGTCTCGGTGGCGACCTCGCGGGCGTGTTCGCTGTCGAACACGGTCACGGTCGCGTCGGGGTTCTCGGCGGCGAGTTCCGCGGCGTAGAGCCCGTGGCCACCGCCGACGTCGAGGACGCGGGCGCCCTCGGGGAGGTCGAGCTTCCCGATGACGGCGGGCGCGAGGACGGCGGCGGCCGCACGGAACCCCTCGTGGGTCACCCGCCAGTGTTCGGGGTGGTCGTCGAGCCACTCGTAGAGCGTCTGTGGTGGGTTGCCGGTCCGGACCGCAGTCTCGAGGTGTTCGTCCCAGAACGGGAAGGCGACCTCGTCCCAGAACCGGAGCCAGGGCGCGACGCTCTCGGGGTCGTCGAGCAGCCACGCGCGCGTCATCGCCGTGTTGGCGTAGTCGTCGCCGTCACGGGAGAGGTAGCCGAGCGCGACGAGGAAGCCGAGCAGGGGGTCGAGCCCCTCCGGGGCGCAGTCGACCCACTCGGCGAGTTCGGGCAGGGTCGCGGGCTTGTCCGCCAGCGCGTCGAACACGCCCATCTCGAGCGCGAGACCGACCGCACGCTCGCTGGCGCCGCCCACGAGGTCGAGTACGGGGCCGGGGCCACGGTTCAGGCGGAGCAGGACGAGCCGTTCCAGCGCGTTCGGTGCGACGGGCATAGCTCAGATAGGTCGCCGGAGGGTATCAGTCTGCGTACGCCTCACTCGCGGTGTCTGGGGCTGTACTCCGGGTAGTACGCTCGGTAGCCGAGCAGGCGACCGACGGGCGCGAGGACCGTGAACGCAGCCTTCTGGACGGCGGCTGGCGGGCTCGCCAAGTGGTTGGTCTCCCAGTAGTGCTGCCCGATGACGGCCATCTGGAGGGGGTTGCCGCCGCCGTCGCTGGTCAGTTTGCCGTCGCGAGCGAGTCCGTAGACGGTCTCGAGGAACGCCGCCATCTCGAGGGCGGGACGGACCTCGACGCGAGCGACCAACGCCTCGTCGTGGGCGTTCCACCACCGGTGGGGCGTGCCCGCCGGGATCGTGTAGGTGTCGCCGGCGGTCAGCTCGATCTCCTCGCCGTCGACGAGTCCCGTGAACGTCCCCGCGAGGATCTCGAAGAACTCCTCCTGGCGTTCGTGGACGTGCTCGGGCGGACCGGCCGCAAACGGTTCGGCGGCGACCTCGAACTCGAGGAGTTCACCGCCCGTGTCCTCGCCGCGCTGGAAGAACGTCACGCGCTCGCCCATGAGGGGGTTCTCGATGACGTCCGCCGCCGCATCCGCGCTCGGGGAGTCCGCAGTGAGTGACATATCCCTCGTGTATGGCTCGCTGACAGCATAATCTAGCAGTTCCCGTGGCGAGCATCGAGTCCGCGCCGGCCGAGTGGCCGGCGCTCAGTCCGCGCGGAGGCCCTCGAAGTAGACGCTGCTGTCCTCCTCGAACGCCGGGGAGGTCACGGCGGAGACGCCCACGGTGAGGACGAGTCCGAGCACCATCCCGACGACGGCGGCGGGCCACCCGAGGTAGCTCCCCGGCACCTGTGCGAGGAACACGCTGGCGAGGTAGAACAGCTGGGTGAGGCCGACGCCGGCGTACATCCCCCACTTCGTCGTCCCGGGCCAGTAGAGCGCGACCATCACCGGGAGCGCGAGCTGGGCGAACCCACCGAAGGCGGTGTTACCGATCTGGACGAGCGTCCCCTCGGCGACCAGCGAGGCGCCGAACGAGAGGATGGCGAACACGGCGACGCCGACACGGGCGACGAGGTCCTCACGGGTCGCGTTCGAGACGAGGGGCCGATAGAGGTCGCGCGTGAGATACGACGACCCCGAGAGCAGCATCGAGTCGCTCGACGACATCATCGCGGCGAGCGCGCCGGCGATGACGAGCGCGGCGAACCACGTCGGCGTGAACTCGCGCAAGAGGACGGGGAGGACGCTCTGGCCCTCCGCGACCGTGACGCCGAGGCCCTTCGCCCACGCGCCGAGGAGGAACGCCGGGACGAAGAGGAGGAGGACGAGGATCGGCCACAGCGAGAACGTCTTCTTCAGGACATCCTTCGAGCGGGCGGCGAAGAACCGTTGGTTGATCTGGGGAAACATCGTGACGCCGAACGCGATGTAGAGCGCCGTCCCGAGGACGAACTGCATCGAGTACGCGCCGCCGCCAAGCGCGAGGTACTCGGGGGCGTTCTCGGCGAGCGAGCCGGTGGCCACCTCGAGCCCGCCCACAGCAGAGAGAATCCAGGCGAACGCTGCCCAGACGAGCACGAGCATGAACACCCCCTGCAGCGTGTCGGTCCACGCGACGCCGCGCATCCCGCTGACGACGACGTACGCGATCATGAACAGCGTGATGCCGCCAGCGCCGACCCACAGCGGCACTGCACCTTCGGTCAGCCCGGAGATGGCGAGGCCCGCGCCCTTCTGCTGGAGCATCACGTACGGGAACAGCCAGAACAGCGAGATGGCCGCGACGAGCACCCGGAGCCCCACGGAGCCGAAGCGGTCCCCGAGCATCTCGCCGAGGGTGACGTAGCCCTGCGCCTTCCCGACGAGCCACTGCTTGTAGCCGATGACGTACCAGAGCAGCGCGAACAGCACGCCGTCCATCAGGCCCATCACGAGAATCCACTCGGGGCCGAGCGCGAACGCGGTGTCCGGGCCGCCGAAGAACGTGTACGCCGACAACAGGGTGGCGAACGTCGTGAACAGCAGGACGACGGTGCCGAGCGTCCGGCCGGCGAGGTAGTAGTCCTCGGCGGTGCGGTCCGCGACACGGTAGGCGACGAGGCCGATGGCGAGCGCCACCAGCAGGTATGCGCCGATGATGCCGAGCTGGACGGTGAGCGCGCTCACGGTTCCCTCCACCGGACTCCCTCCGGTCGCCCGGCAAGGCCCTCGTTCACTCGCTCTACTCGTTCACGAGGACTCCGGTCACCGTTCGCTCTCACCGAGGTCTCGTTGCACTCGACCTCGCGGCTCACAGCTCCACCTCGTCGCCGTTCGCAACTCCGTGGCGCTCCCTGCGGTCGCACCACGCGGCTCATGTTTCGACCCCCAGCCCCCAGGCGCGCTGGCCGAAGGCGTAGAACACGACCGCGGCGAGCCCCATCCAGCCGATGTGCCACCAGAGCCAGACGGGGAGCCCGAACGCCACCGACGACGACCGCCAGAGGAACCACGGAACCGCGAGGGCGACGACGACGAGGAGCGTTAGCGCCCACAGGGCCTTCTCCACCCGCGACACCGACGCGCCGGCGGGGGAGACCGCATCAGTCTCTGCCATGTGTGAGGGTAGAATGCCGCCGAAGTAACCTAAAGATTGCTTTTCCACCAACAGTCTCGAACATCGAAGAAGAAAGTTATTCACAGAAGAGTATCGAACTGGCGCAGCCGTGGGTGAATCGGTGACGAGCCACGCAGATTGGAAGCCCGCGATGGAACCGGCGACGAGTAAAAGCGACCAGCGGCGGCCGTCGGGTTGCACGAGTCGGTATGCTTTACCGCCTGTAGCGAGTCAGATAGGTTTGGTCACGACTCCATCGTGGCATCACCATCACCATTCACCGCCCCGTCCGGGGCAGTTCACTCATGCAGGACACAGCAAAATATCTCATCCACGCCGACATCACCGCCGACGGGGTGGTCGAACGGTCGGACGTCGTGGGGGCCGTCTTCGGGCAAACCGAGGGGTTGCTCGGCGACGACCTCGACCTCCGCGACCTCCAGGACTCCTCGAAGGTCGGCAGAATCGACGTGGATATCGCATCGGAGAACGGCCAGTCGTTCGGCGAGATCACCATCGCCACGTCGCTCGACAAGGTCGAAACCGCCATCCTCGCGGCCGCACTCGAAACCATCGACCGGGTCGGCCCCTGTGAGTCGACCATCGACGTCGACTCCATCGAGGACGTCCGCGCGGCCAAGCGCCGCCAGGTCGTCGAGCGGGCGAAGACCCTCCTCGCGGAGGCGTTCGACGGCTCGATACTCTCCAGTCAGGAGCTCGTCGAGGAGGTCCGACGCGCCATCCGGGTCGAGGACATCACCGAGTACGAGGGCTACCCTGCGGGCCCGCGGGTCGCCGACTCTGACGCCATCATCATCGTCGAGGGACGCGCCGACGTGCTCCAGCTGCTGAAGTACGGCATCAAGACCGCCGTCGCCGTCGAGGGGACGAACATCCCCGAGGCGGTGGCGAAACTCACCGGCGAACGGACCGTCACCGCCTTCCTCGATGGGGACCGCGGCGGCGACCTCATCCTGAAAGAGCTGGCACAGGTCGGTGACATCGACTACGTCGCGTTTGCCCCGCGAAACCGCTCGGTCGAGGACCTCGACCGCCACGAGGTGATGGCCGCGCTCCGCGACAAGGTGTCGTACGACGCGGTCGTCAGCGCCGAGACCCCCCGCGAAGCCGTCGCCGCGACCGACGGGAGCACGACGCCAGCGCCCGTCGAATCGCGCGACCCAGCCGGAGAGCCCACATCCACTCGGACCCCCGAGGAGTCGGTCGTCGACGCCGTCGGCGAGGCGACCGAGGTCGAGGTGACCGAGGCGGACGAGTCGGACGGCGAGACGACAGCGGAATCGACGGCCGAGGACTCGGAGTCAGCGTCCGTCGACCGCGAGCCGAAGACCCTCCACGGGCACGTCGCGGCCGTCATCGACGACGGGACCGGGCGCGTCCGGCTGCTCTCCGAGACGTTCGACACGCTCGCGGAGGGCGACGCCAGCGAGGCGTTCGACCTCCTCCGCGACGCCGACGCCGTGCCCGCCGCGGTCGTCCTCGATGGCGAGGTCAGCCAGCGGCTACTCGACGTGGCCGCCCAGCGGGGCGTCGACCAGGTCGTCGCGGCGAGCGAAGGCGAGTTCGTGAAGAAGCCGACGAGCGTTCGCGTCAGAACGGTCGACGAGCTACGCGAGGTCGCGGACCAGTAGCCGCCCGTCCTCGCCGTCGAAATGGTCGGGGAGGTCGGCGAGTTCCCAGAACCCGCGGTCGCGATAGAACGCTCGAGCCGCAGTGTCGTCCTCGCGAACCGTGAGCCGGAGCTGGTCGTAGCCGTCGAGTTCGGCGCAGACGGCATCGAGCAGCGCCGTCCCCCAGCCCTGCCGCCGGACGCCGGGCGCGACGACGAGTTCGGCGAGGTAGACGATGCTCGGTTCGGCCGACTCGTCGCCCGGCACCGCGAGCGCGTAGCCGACGAGCGCCTCGCCGCCAGCGTCGGCGACCAGTACCTCCCCGAGCCCGGCGTCGAACGCCGCTTCGAGCAGCGCGGGTGCTCGCACGTCCAGCAGTTTCTGGAGTTCTCGGACGGCGGGCCGGTCCGCGCTCATCGCACCACGGATCATAGCAGGAGAACGAGCAGGACACAGCCGAGGCCACCGCCGACCGTCGCGAGCAGGTTGACGCCCTGGTTGTCGAGGCGACCCCCCTCGACCGTCGCGCCGAGGACGCTGTCGACGGTCATGCCGACGAAGCCGCCGAGGACGATGGCGAGCGTCTCCAGCGGGCCGAGAGCGAAGAACACGGCGGCGATGCCCGCGATGAGGCCAGCACCGACGAGCCCCGCGAGTTCCCCTTGCCACGTGACCGCCCCATCGGTTCCGGGCTCGACCCGGTCGAACGTGGTGACGAGCCGCGGGTCGTCGAACAGCCCACCGAACTCCGAGGAGAAGGTGTCCGCGAGCGCGGTGGCGACCGCCCCCGCGAACGCGAAGCGAGCGAGTTCGGGCGCGAGCCCCACGCTGTCGCTCGCCGCGAACACGAGCACGGCCACGAGCGCGACCGCGGAGTTCGCGAGGACGTTCCCCGAGCCGCGGGCGCCCTCGTTCGCCTCGGCGATACCGCGTTCGGCCTTCTCGTCGTAGCGGAACTTCGAGGCGAGGCCGCCGAGCCCGAAGAACGTGACGAGCACGGCGAACCAGCCGTAGCCGCCGAGGACGATGGCGAGCAGCGCGAGCAGGACGCCCGTGAGCATCCCGGGGACGGAGGCGGTGCCGAGCGCGTAGGCGACGTAGCCGAGGAGGATGGTAACGACGAGCCCGACCGCGAGCCGCTGGGGCGGGACGGCCACGTCGAGGCCGACGAACAGCCAGAGCAACAGTCCCACCGACAGCATCACGAGCGGGTCGTCGCGCTCGAACAGCATCGACCGCAGGAGCGCGGCCGCGATGGCGCCCGCGGCGGCGAGGAACGCCAGCACGGCCAGTATCGTCGGCCCCGCGACGTTCGCACCGAGGTCGAGCGCCGTGACGACGTGGTCGTACGGCCGCACGCCTTCGCGGGCCGCGCCAACTGCCAGCGCGAGCACCTCGCCGAGCAGTCCCGCGAGGAACCCCCCGACGGCGAAGGCGGTGGTCGTGGCGAACGTGTCCACCCAGCGGAACTTCGAGAGTTCTGCGGCGAGGTTGCCGCCGCCGAGGACGAACACGGTACCGACGTAGACGTACGCGGGCAACCCGAACCGGGAGGCGAGGATGGCGAGCCCACCCGCGGCGAGCGCGAACCCGGCGAGCCCGTAGAGGCGCCCCTCCTCGTAGTCGCCGGGGCGCGCCAGCAGGTCGAAGAAGCGACTGTTCCGCCCGATGACGAACAGTCCCAGTCCGGCGACGACGGCGAAGGGGACGACGGCCAACACGGCCGCTACCCGCGGCGTCGGCTGCCCACCTAGCACGGGCACGACCAGCGAGAGCGCGCCAATCACGGCGAACACAGCCGCCCGCCCGAGGTTGCCGTTCACGCCTCGTGGTTCCCCTGTCGCGCACTTAAGTATCCACCTTTCGAGGTGTCGCTAGGTGTGTTGGTCTCGCACTATTTCAGCGGCTACGGGGCTGATGACACCTCGAAAGCCCCCGCCCGCTCCGGTCGCGCGCAGCGCGGGAGCACAGCTCCCGTGGGCCGTGCGAACGGGCCTCCGGCCCGTGAGCAGAGCTCGCTGCGCGCTTCGCTCACTATGTTCGCTCCAGTGCTTACGTCGTCACCAGAACGCAGAGCGTTCTGGTTGGCTGCACGAGAGCGAAGATCTCGTGAACGCCGGGCTTCCCGGAGCGGGCGGCCCCTTTCAGTCCCACCCGTAATGGCTGGCCAGCCAAGCGTCGTGGATGGGACTGAGAGGGGCGACGCGCTGGGCGTAACGAGTCGACGTAAGCACCGCAGGTGTCGCACGAGCGAACGCGAGTGCGACCCGAGGAGCGAAGCGAGGCGAATAGCCCAACGCGTCGGGGCTTTCGAGGTGGTCGCAGTTCCGTTGTCGTCCACACTGCCCCGGCAAACGCCTCCTAGCAACCGGGAAGCTTACGCCGTGGGGGAAAAACACCCGGACGTGGGACTGTACGACCGGTATCTCGCCACGCGCATCCGGCTGTCGGAGGCCGACCGGCCCGAGCGGGTCGCGGTCGTCATCACCGAGCGTGACCTGCTGGAGCCGGGCGCGTACGAGACGCTCGAATCCCTGTTCCAGTGGGCGTTCGACTACGGAGCCGAGCGCGTCATGGTCTCCGTCTCCGTACTCGACCCCGACGCGGTGCCGACGCTGCGGGGCGCGTTCGGTGACCTCGATACCCCCTTCGAGATCGCGGTCCGTGGCCCCGACGACACCGAGCCCGCGGACGCACCCGTCCAGGTCGCCATCGGCCTCGGCGGCAAAGAGGAGTTCACCAAGGCCGTCCAGTCGGTCGCCGAGGCGGTCGACCGCGGCGAACTGGACCCCGACGACATCGACGCCGAACACATCGAGCAGCGACTGGTGTTCCCGACGCAGCCCGACCTCGTCATCAAGACCGGTGCCGAGCGCCTCTCGGATTTCATGATATGGCAGTCCGTCTACTCGGAGCTCTACTTCACGGACGTGAACTGGCGCGACTTCCGCAAGCGCGACTATCTCCGAGCGGTGCGGGATTATCAGGAGCGCCAGCGGAGATTCGGGCGGTAGCCCGAATCCTGCCGGGCGAGCGCAGTGAGCCCGGGAACGGTTTGGACGGTGAGCGCAGCGAACCGTCCAAACGACGTGAGACGAACGCAGTGAGTCTCACGATTAGTCGGGCGATAGCCCGAATCCTACCGGGCGACCGGAGGAAGCCCAGGAACCCTCAGTCCGCAGTCTCCAGTTCCTCGTCGAGTTCTCCAGCCGGGAGCGACTCGCGGAACTGCCCGAGCACGCGCTTCGCTTCGGTGAGTTCCGTGTCCTTCACCGACCGGACGAGCGCGAGGGCTCGCTCGGCGCGGGTGCGACGCCACGACGCCTCGCGCGACTCGTACGTTCGGATGGCGCGCAGGAAGTCGACGCGGCGGAACTCGGGCCAGAACGGCGTGCAGAAGAACGCGGCCGCCTCGTTGCCGTTGGCGTGCCACGGCAGGAAGTTCGAGGTGCGCTCGTCACCACCGGTTCGGATGATGAGGTCGACGTCGCGGGCGGGTTTGTCGTAGAGCCGGCGGTCGAGTTCCGCGGCGTCGATGTCGGCGGGGTCGAGGTCCCCCGTCGCCACGTCGCGCGCCACGTCGCGGGCGGCGCCGAGCAGTTCTGCACGGCCACCGTACGCGAGCGCGATGTTGAGGTGGAGGTCGTCGTACCCCTGCGTGCGCTCGTCGGCGTACGCCACGGCCTCCTGCACGCGCTCGGGGAGCATGTCGACCTCGCCGATGGCCCGGATGCGGACGCGGTTCTCGTGGACCTCCTCGCGGTCGGCGAACGCCCGGAGTTTCTGCTCGATGAGGTCGAACAGCTCCTCGCGTTCGTGCTCGGGGCGCTCGAAGTTCTCGGTCGAGAAGGCGTAGAGCGTGAGTTCCTCGACGCCGAGGTCGCGACACCACTGGAGCAGCGCCTCGGTGGTCTCCGCGCCGGCGTGGTGGCCTTCGGTGTTCGCCTTTCCCCGTGACCGGGCGTAGCGTCGGTTGCCGTCCTGGATGACGGCGACGTGCGTCGGGACGCCGTCGATTTCTCGTTCGAGCAGTCGTTCGTAGAGGCGCAGAGAGAGGCGACGAGCCCGACGAAGCATTGTCGAACGGTCGCCTCGGCGGCGTATCAGTCTTGTGCCCCTGGGAGGCGACGGGCTTTTATGGGAGAAGGGCCTCCGTTCGGTCGCAATGGCGACCGGTAAGGTTGACTTCTTCAACGACACAGGCGGCTATGGCTTCATCGAGACCGAGGACTCTGACGAGGACGTGTTCTTCCACATGGAAGACGTCGGCGGTCCGGACCTCGAAGAGGGTCAGGAAGTCGAGTTCGAGATCGTGCAGGCCGACAAGGGCCCGCGCGCGAAGAACCTGAAGCGCCTGTAGAAGGAGCGACCACACATTGGGTAGCGGTAACTGAACGCGGCGGCGTGGTTTCTACGGCGTCGGTACGAGCTGGTGAGCGGTAGCTATCGTAGCACATCGCCACCGGTTTATTCTCGCCCCCGATAGCAGCGGTGATGACCGACGCCGTCGACGATGATCTCTACGCGCGGACGAAGGCGCTGCTCGAACCCGGTGACATCCAACTCAACGGGCTCATCGTCCACACCACCTTCGGGAGCGACGAGGAGCCGACGCTCCACCAGCTAACACTGGCGGTCGGCGACGTCATCGCCGACCACGCCGGCGTCGACCCGAGCGACACCTACGTCTACTCCGGCAACGACGACCCCGACTTCGGCGTGAACCAACACCAGGGCCGCACGCTCGACGGCGACGACTTCGTCTGGGAGTGCCAGCAGCTCGTGCGCGACGGCACCTACGACGTGGTCTTCTACTACGAGGCGTCGGCCGACCAGGCCGGTGTTCTCGACGACGTCGAGGCGCTCGACTACGACCTCGACGTGGTGAGCGTCGAAGGATAGCGTCGACCGGCGATCCGTCGGTTCCGAGACCAAAATTGTCGAAACGATTATAGCTACGACCATCCAAGTACGTCCCAGTTGGCGCGGTGCGGCGAGCCAAGGGGCACACGACACGGTGTCCGGCGACGAGTGAGCCGAGCGACGGCAGATGTGGACCCCACCGAGACGAGCGTGCCACACGGACGGGCGGAGACGCCGTGTCCGAACGAACGCCACGGGCGGCCACCACCACGTTCACGGATGACCACCATGACACGACCCTACTTACGAGAGATCGGACCCGGCGACCGAGAGACGAGCCACCGCCCCACCCCGGAGGGAGGCCGATGAGTGGACGAGACCTCCCCGACGGCATCTCGCTCGACGAGGTGTTCACCATTCTGAGCAACGCCCGCCGCCGCCACGTCGTCGAACTGCTCGTCGAACACGACGGAGAGATGACCTTCCGCGAGCTGACCGACGCGGTCGCGAAACGGGAGTCCGAGGGACCGGTCGGCTACGACGCGCGAAAACGCGTCTACGTTTCGCTGCGTCAGTCACACCTCCCCCGGTTGGCCGACGCGGACGTCATCGAGTACGACCGCGACCGTGGCGCCATCGAGGCCACGACGCTGCTCGACACCGTCCGGCGCCCGCTGGAGGCCGTCACGCCGATGCTGGAGTCGCCCGCGAGCACCGACGGCTGAGTCGCCCGGTCCGAGGCCCTTATGCCAGGGCAGCCCCGAGTTCCGACAATGTCACGCGGGGACGTCGACTACGAGTTCGACAGCGTCGACCGGGCGATTTGCAACGCGTTTCAGGGCGGGTTCCCGGTCGTCGAGCGACCGTTCGAGCCCGCGGCCGCCGCGCTCCGTGAGCGGGGCGTCGACCTGACCGCCGACGAACTGCTCGCCCGCATTCGCGAGATGGACGAGACGGGCGCCATCTCGCGGTTCGGCGCGCTCGTCAACGCCGAGGAGATCGGCGGGGCCGCCACACTCGTCGCGATGCACGCACCGCCCGAGCGCTTCGACGAGGTGGCCGAGCAGGTCAACGGCTTCCGCGAGGTCGCGCACAACTACGAGCGCGAGCACCCTCACCTCAACATGTGGTTCGTCGTCTCGGTGGCCGACCCCGACGACGTCGAGCGTGTCCTCGCTGCTATCGAGGCCGAGACCGGCCAGCCGACGTACAACATGCCGAAGCTCCGGGAGTTCCACGTCGGCGCGAAGTTCCTGCTCGACGGGCCCATCCCCGAGGGCGACGTGGACCTCTCACATCTCGGACCCGAGGTGCAGCCGACCGACCGCGACGCCATCACCCCCGACGAGCGCGACCTCGTGCTCGAAATCCAGGGTGGCCTCCCGGTGACCGAGACCCCGTACGCCGACGTGGCCGACGCCATCGGCAAGCCGACCGAGTGGGTACTGGCGACCATCAAGCGGTTCGACGCGGAGGGGAAAGTCAGGCGTGTGGGCCTCATCCCGAACCACTACGCGCTCGGCTACACGGAGAACGGGATGACCGTCTGGAACGTCCCCGACGACCTGGTCGACGAGGTCGGCCCCGCGGTCGCCTCGCTGGACTTCGTCACCCACTGCTACCGGCGGCCGCGCCACGAGGGCGTCTGGCCGTACAACTTCTTCGCGATGACCCACGGTCGCTCGGAGGCAGAGAGCCAAGCGCGCATCCAGGAGGTCAGAGACGTGATGGCAGACTACTGGGACGTGCAGGAGGAGGACTGGGACTCGCTGTTCTCCACGCGCATCCTGAAGAAGACCGGCATCCGGCTGGACGAGCGCGCCGCGGCCAACACCACCTGACCACCAGATGATTCCACTCCTGCACGACTTCGACGGCGAGACGGTCCTCGTGTTCGGCGGCGGGTCGGTGGGGGCACGCAAGGCCCGCCGATTCACCCGCGAGGCGCGCGTCGTCGTCGTCTCCCCGGCGTTCGCCGACGCGGACTTCGGTGGGGCGGAGCGCGTCCGCGAGGCCCCGACACCAGACGACGTGGGCGACTGGCTGGACAGAGTCTCACCGGCGCTCGTCGTCGCGGCCACGGACGACGGCGCGCTCAACGCCCGCATCGAGAGCGAGGCCCGCGCGCGCTCGATACTGGTCAACCGCACGGACACACACAGCGAGCGCGACCCGGGGAGCGTCGTCGTCCCCGCCACCGTCCGCGACGGCGAGGTCGTCGTCGCCATCTCGACCGGGGGCTCTTCGCCCGCGCTGTCGAAACACCTCCGCAAGCGCATCGAAGCCAACCTCGAGGGGGCCGGCGAGATGGCCGAACTCACCGCCGACATCCGTGAGGAGCTACAGGCACGGGGGGTGCCAGCGAGCGAGCGACGAAACGCGGTTCGCGCCGTCGTCGAAAGTCGCCGTGTTTGGAAGCTTTTAGGTACACCAGGCGCTAAGCCACGCCGAACAGCGGACGATATCGTCGCCGATGTCGTCGGTGAACACTCGTGACAGGTGCATCAATCGTCTCAGGGGTCAGCGTCTCGCACACCCGCGGCTCCGTCGACGACATCGACGATGCCTGTACGGGCACCGAGGCCGAAGCGGTCGAGTCCTTGCTCTCGGAACCGGGCGTCGACGAGGCGTTCGTCCTCCAGACCTGCAACCGCGCGGAGGCGTACGTCGTCACCACCGACGCCGCAGCGGGTCGCGCGGCGCTCGACAGCTACGTCGCCGACGTGCGCCCCGACGTCGTCGGCGAACTCGACCACGAGGGCTCGCTTCGGCACCTCATGCGTGTCGCTTCGGGCCTCGACTCGCTCGTCGTCGGTGAGGACCAGATCATCGGGCAGGTCCGCACCGCCTACGAGGAATCGCGGGGCGTCGGCGGCATCGGCCCGACGCTCGACGACGCCCTCCTGAAGGCGCTCCACGTCGGCGAACGCGCGCGCACCGAGACGGCGATCAACGACGGCGTCGTCTCGCTCGGCTCCGCGGCGGTCCGACTCGCCGCCGAGGAGCGCGACCTCGGCGACGCCACCGGCCTCGTCGTCGGTGCCGGCGAGATGGGTACGCTCGCCGCGAAGGCGCTCGCGGGCGCCGTCGGCGACCTCGTCGTCGCCAACCGCACGGTCTGCCACGCCGACCACCTCGCGGAGACGCTGGACGCCGACGCCAGCGCGACGGGGCTCGACGGGCTCGCCACCGCCATCCAGAACGCCGACGTGGTCGTCTCGGCCACCGACGCACCGGGTGTGGTCGTCGACGCCGAGACGCTCCAGCAGGCGGGCGAGACGTTCGTCGTCGACCTCGCACAGCCCCGAGACGTCGAGTCGGTCGACACCGACGGCATCGAGGTCCGCGACCTCGACGACCTGCAGTCGGTCACCGACGAGACGCTCGCGGAGCGACACGCCGCCGCCGCCGAGGTCGAGGCGATGATCGACGAGGAGTTCGACCACCTGATGGCCCAGTATAAGCGCAAGCGGGCCGACCAAGTCATCGCCGCGATGTACGAGGGCGCCGAGCGGGTGAAAGCCCGCGAACTCCGCACCGCCATCTCGAAGCTGGAAGCCGAGGGTGACCTGACGGACGAACAGCGCGCGGTCGTCGAGTCGATGGCCGACGCGCTCGTCTCCCAACTGCTCGCCGCGCCGACCAAGAGCCTCCGTGACGCCGCCGAAGAGGACGACTGGTCGACGATTCACACCGCGCTCCAGCTGTTCGACCCGCACACGGACTCCGTGCCCGACACCCTGTTTGCCGACACGACGCCCGAGCAGCTGCCCGACGAGGTGAAGGGCCAGATGCCGGCGGCGGTGCTGGACCAGCTGGTGGCCGACGACGATTAACACGCACTTTTTGCACCTCCTTCGCGGCCCTCCGGGCCGCTCAGTCGGGCAAAAACTTGTTCTCGTGAGGCAGGAGGCCGAACGAGAGCAGGGAAGTCGCAGTCCCGCACAGCGAGGCGAAGCCGAGCGAGCAGGAACGTCTTCCCGTGGGGAAAATATGCGCGCCTCCCTCCAGCCGCGGCGCTCCCGCTGGTCGCGCCGCGTTAGTCAGTCGGCGCTACGGCGCGGCAGAGCCGCGCCGGGAACCGCTCGGTCGTTTCACTCCCTCGCGGATGCTCCGTCGGCTGGACCTCACCGGCTGTTGAAGGTCCCATGACCGACGCCTTTTCGACCTACCCCTCCTCACTCGTCACCGATGCCCGAGTGGCCCCCGGTCGACCACGACACGCTCCTCACCGACGCGAGGGAATACGCGCGGACGGTCGACGTGGACGTGGCCCTCGACGACCTCTCGTGGGAGGTTTCGACCCGCGCCAAGCGCCGGGCTGGGGCGTGTCTGTACCACCGGGCGTCGGGCGACGTGACCATCCGGCTGGCGTGGCGCGCGGCCGAACGTTTCGACTGGAACGAGTTCGCCGCCGTGGTTCGCCACGAACTCATCCACGCCTGGGAGTACCAGCAGTTCGGCGAAGCGGGCCACGGCCCCCGATTCAAACGCGAGGCCGACCGGCTGGACGTGGCGACGACGTGCCCGACGTTCAGTGTGCCGAGACTGCGACTGTACTGTACGAACACGGGCTGTGACTGGTCGGCCGACCGCCACCGCGCGAGCGAGGTCGTGCGCGAGCCCGAACACCGACGCTGTGGCCGCTGTGGCTCCCGCTACGAGGTAGAACACGTCGAATCGGGCGAGTGCTGGCGGACGAGCGCGGGCTACCGGGGCGCCAGAGAGCGAATCGAGGAGTGGTGAGTCTCAGTCGGCGTGCCGGTCGGCCCGAGACGGTGGGGGAATCTGCTCCTCCGTCGCCGTCTCAGGAGAAGTCGGAAGGACACACCGCTGGGGTTCGCGGTTGACGTGTGCGTAGCTCGCGGGGTCGTTCGCGAGCGGGTGCGCGGGGTTCTCCCGGGAGTCGAGCCGCGCGGCACGCAGTTCCTCGAAGCCGCGGATGCGGGCGCGGATGCCGCGCCAGTGGTGGTTGGTCGCGGGGGGAACGCGGCAGGGGTGCGGTGGGCGGTCGTCGGGGCCCTTGGCGGCGAGCCACGCGCGGTTGACGTTCGCCGCGAGGTCGTCGTGGTCCAGCAGGACGCCGACGCGGGCCGTGCGCGGGGCACGGGCGGCGAGCACGTCGAGACCGAGGTGGAGCGCGCGATACTCCGCGACGTTGTTGTCGGGGGCGCTGTCGGGCACCGACAGCCGGGCGACGGTCTCGCCGTCGCGCGTCTCGATGACGACACCCAGCCCGCCGACTCCGGAGTCGCGATAGGAGCCGTCGGTCGCCACGTAGAAATCCCGGTGGTGGGTGCGTGGCGGATGCGCGATATGGGGGGTAGGAGCGTCGTCGAACAGGTCTCGCAGTGCCGGCCGGCCGTATGCGGCCATACCTTCGCTCCGTGCTGGGGGCTCTTAAATATGCGGCTACTATGGCAGCTCGTAACACGAGGGCGCACCGTCATCGGGTTCCGAACCCACACAAGGCATACGTATCCGCCACGCGAGAGGGACGGTATGCGAGCGCGCGACATCATGACGGCCGACGTGGAGACCGTCGCCCCCGACGACGACGTGAGCGAGGTACTGACGAAGCTGGCCCACGCCGACTTCAACGGGTTTCCCGTGGTGGACGGTGAGCAACTCGTCGGCATCGTCACGCAGGGCGACCTCGTGGGGCTGTTCCAGTCCCGCGACCGGACGCTGTGGATTCCCATCGGCTTCCCGCCGTTCCTGGAGTCGCTCACCTACGGCATCGACCTCTCGTGGGACCAGCTCGACGTGGGCATCGACATGGTGAAGAACTCGGGCAAGCCCATCAGCGAGGTGATGACGACGGACGTGGTGACCGTCGGGCCCGACGACGACCTCGACACGGTGCTCGCGCTGCTCGCAGACGAGGAGCGCGACATCAACCGCTTGCCCGTCGTCACCGACGGCGAACTCGTGGGCATCATCGCCCGCCAGGACGTGCTCCGGGCGCTCAAGGAGGAACGAGCGGCCGGACGCACCGACGTCTGACACACCGTCCCGCGGCTTCGAAACCTTCTATCCCCCCGACTACGCACTTCCGACGTGAGACACCGCAACCTGCTGCTGTTCCTCCTGCTCGCGGCGGTGTGGGGCTCGGCGTTCGTCGCTATCAAAGCCGGGCTCGGTACCCCCGCCGCACCCGCAGGGTTCTTCGAGACGCCCATCCTCTTCGCGGCGCTCCGCTACGACATCGCCGGGGTGTTGATGCTCGGCTACGCCGCGTACGTGACCGACCGCTGGCTCCCACGGACTCGAACGGAGTGGGCGAGCGTGCTGGTCGCGGGCGCGCTGATGATCGCCGCGTACCACGCGTTCCTCTTCGTCGGCGAGACCGACCCCGCGGTGACGAGCGCCGTCGCCGCCATCGTCGTCTCGCTGTCGCCCGTCCTCACGGCGGGCTTCTCCCGGCTGTTCCTGCCGAGCGACCGGCTCACGGTCCTCGGCTTCGTCGGCCTCCTGCTGGGACTCGTCGGCGTCGTCCTCCTGACGAAACCGACGCCCGACAATCTCGGCATCAACCTCGGCGTCGGCCTCGTGTTCCTCGCGGCCGCGGCGTTCGCGCTCGGCTCGGTGCTGAATCGGCGCATCGACGCCGACCTCCCCATCGAGACGCTCGAAGCGTGGGCGATGCTCGTCGGCGCGCTCCTGATGCACGTCGCGAGCCTCGGCATCGGCGAGTCGGTCGCCGACGCCACCTTCTCGACCACGGCACTCCTCGCACTCGGGTACCTCGCACTCGCGGCGAGCGCCGGCGGCTTCCTCGTCTACTTCGATCTGCTGGAGCGGCTGGGCCCCGTCGAGATCAACCTCGTCTCCTACGTCGCCCCGGTGTTCGCGGCGCTCGTCGGCTTCCTCCTGCTCGAGGAGGGCCTCGACGTGTACGCAGTTGCCGGCTTCGTCGTCATCCTCGTCGGCTTCGCGCTCATGAAGCGAGACGCCATCCGCGAGGAGTTGGCCGGCACCTCCACCCCCACGAAGGGGGACTGATTTCACCCACGGCACCCATCCCCACCCATGCGTCGCCGGCTCGCGCTCCTCGTCGCGCTCCTGTTGCTGACACTCCTGGTGCTCGCGGTGGGCCCACGCGCCGTCCTCGCGGAACTCGCCGCTGCCGAGCCGTGGCCACTCGTCGTGGGCGCGCTCGGGAGCCTCGGGGCGCTCGCCGCGTGGAGCGAGGCCCAGCGCCGACTCCACTGGGCGGCCGGTGCATCGGTCCCGGCGCCCCGGTTCTTCCGTGGCTACCTCGTCGGCGTCTTCGGCAAACAGGTTCTTCCGGGCGGACAGATCGCGGGCCCGGCCATCGTCGCGTACGCCGTCGGCCGCGAGACCGACCTCCCCTACGAGGCAGACCTCGCGGCCGCCACCGTCGGCAAACTCCTCGGGACGCTCGCAGCGGTCGTTCCGGTCGCCGTCGGCCTCGCCGTCGTCGCCGTCCCCCAGACCGTGGCTCGCCCCGCCGTGGTCGCCCTCGGGGTCGTCACGCTCGGCGTGGTGGGAGTGGCTGGCGGCGTCCGCGCCCGCCCGGACCACCTCGCCGCCGGGTTCAGACGGCTCGGCGCGGTCCTCCACGCGACGCTCGGCCGAGTTTCGACGCACCTCCGCGACCGAACGACGCCCGAGGCGGTCGACGCGACCATCAGCCGGGGACGACGCACCCTCGGCGTCGTGGGCGCCGACCGCCGGGCGCTCGCGGTCGCCTACGGCTTCACTGCCGTCGGCTGGGGACTCTACGCGGTCGCGCTGTGGGGCGCAGCCACCGCCGTCGGACTCGCACTCCCGCTGACGGTCGCGCTGTTCGTCGCCCCCGTCGCCTCGCTCGGGACGCTCGTCCCCCTTCCATCAGGCGTCGGCGGCGTCGACCTCGTGCTCGGCGCGCTCCTCGTCGCCTTCACGGGTGCGGGGGTAGCGACGACGGCGGCCGCCGTCCTCCTCTATCGCGTCCTCGTGGACGTGGTGCCGGCACTCGCGGGCGCCGTGGCGGGGCTGACGGCGATGGGGGACGAGCGCTGACTCCGGCCAACCACCAACGCATTTCAGTCCTCGGTGAGACGACACGACCGTATGGGTGACAGCGACACCGACCCGGTCGCGGCTCACTCAGAGGAAGAGACCTACGAGGTGACCGGCTGGACGCCCCGCACGCGGCTCGACAGGGCGGCGGTGGGGCTCCACGGGCTCCTGCGCCGCGGAGGCGGCGCACTGCTCGTCCTCGTCGCGGTCGCGCTGCTCGCCGGACAGCTCGGCATCATCGGCTTCGCCATGCTCCAGGAGCCGACGCTGGGGGCGCTGACGCTCCTCTCGATCGTCCCCGCGGTCGTGCTCGTGGGCGCCATCTGGTACGAGAACGAGACGATGCGCGAGCCGTGGTCCGTGCTCGCCGCGACGTTCCTGCTGGCGGTGGTGTTCGCCGCGTTCGCGGCCGTCGTCAACTCCGCCGCAGGCCCGGTCATCAAGGGGCTCGTCCCGGTCGTCGGGACGGCGCTCTACTTCTTCGTCGTCGTCGCGCCCGTCGAGGAGACGGTGAAGTGGCTGGCGACCCGCGTCTACGCGTTCAACACCGACTCGTTCGACGCGGTCATCGACGGCGCCGTCTACGGAGCGGTCGCCGGCCTCGGCTTCGCCACCATCGAGAACGCCCTCTACATCACGCAGGCGGCCATCCAGCAGGGCACCATCGCCAGCAGTGCGGCCGTCGAACAGGCGCTCGGGGCGGCCACCACCCGCTCGTTCGTTGGGCCGGGCCACGTCGTCTGGTCGGCCATCGCGGGCTACTACCTGGGGCTCGCGAAGTTCGCCGACGAGAACGCCGGCCCCATCGTCGTGAAGGGACTCCTGGTGGCGGCGCTCGCCCACGCGACGTACAACACGCTCGTCAACTACCTCCCCGCACTCGGTATCGAGCTCTCCGGTGGACTGTTCTTCCTGTTCGTCGTCGCCTACGACGGCGTGTTCGCCTACTACCTCTACCGGAAGCTCTCGAAGTACCGTGACGCCTACGACGCCACGGTGGACGGAACCGAGACTGCCGCCTCAGACTAACGACGGCGGCGTCTTCGCGTCCGCGAGCCGCTCGTACTGGTCGTCAGTCAACTCGACCGCTGCGGCCGCGAGGTTCTCCTCCAGCTGCTCGACGGTGCGCGCGCCGACGATGGGCGCGGTGACCTGTTCGTGGTGCATGAGCCACGCGAGGCTCACCTGTGCGGGGGAGGCGTCGACCTCGTCGGCCACCTGTTCGACGACGTCGAGCGCGTCGAAGTTCGCTTCGGTCAGATAGCGGTCGGCGAACGTGTCGTTCTCCGCGGCGCGAGTCCCCTCGGGAATCTGCTCGCGGTCGTACTTCCCGGTGAGAACGCCGCCGCCGAGCGGCGACCACGGACACATCCCGATGTCGTACTCGGCGCAGGCGTCGACGTAGTCGTACTCGACCTCACGCGTGACGAGGCTGTATCGCGGCTGGGCGACCGTGAAGGGCTCGTACCCTTCGCGGCGGGCGAGCTCGTTCGCCTGCGCGATGCGCCACGCGTTCGGTTCGAACGTCGACGTCCCCAGGTAGTGGACCTTCCCGTCGCGGACGAGCCCGTCGAGCGTCCGCATGAGCTCGGCGGCGGGCGTCGCGTCGTCCCAGCGGTGGATGTACAGCAGGTCGAGGTAGTCGGTGCCGAGCCGGTCGAGCATCAGGTCGATCTGCCGGCGGATGTGCTTGCGGGAGAGGCCGCGGCCGTTCGGGTCGTCCTCGCGGGTCGGCCAGTACACCTTCGAGGCGAGCACGAACTGGTCGCGGTCGCGGTCCGCGAGCCAGTCGCCGATCCACTGTTCGCTCAGGCCGCCGCCGTACACGTCGGCGGTGTCGATGAAGTTGCCACCCGCGTCGGCGTACGCCGACAGCAGGTCCAGGGCTCGCGCCCGATCGATTTCGATCTCGCCGTCGTCGTTCTCGCGACCGTATCGCCACGTGCCGAAGCAGAGTTCCGAAACCTGTGTGCCGGTGCTACCGAGTGGGACGAAATCCAGCGCCATACCGGACAAAGACGGGGGAACCTATTCAATTCGGGGTTGCGCGCCTACTCCCGCTTGTGGTCGTGGCCGACGAGGAGGGCGACGACGTTCGCGAGCAGGAGCCCGGCGAACAGCAGCAGGCTGGTGGTGTTCTCGAACCCACCGAACAGCATCGGGAGATACACGAACGGCAGGAGGATGGCTGTCCAGAACGCGAACGCTTCGACGGGACGGCGCAGGAGTCGCGCCGCCCGCGAGTCTCGCAGGGTTTCGCGGACTTGGGTGGAGGGACTCATCGTTGACATGGGCGCTTCGTCCATCCGTATGATAGCTACTGGCTTATAGCCGGCAGAGCCTTCGTTTCGTTTCAGTCCGTTTTACTATCAGCATAGAGACTGCGTACGATGTTTCACGACGGCAGCAGAATCCGCGAGACGTTTTAAAGAGCCCAGAGAAGAGTTTGTGGACGAACGTCGAGAAGCCGGTGATGAACCTGTCAGTGGTCGTCGAGTGCCGCCCGGAGCCGCTCGCGCTCGTCGGCCGAGAGGTCGGCGGCGGCTTCGGCGGCAAAGGGGCTCGCGAGGAGGGTGGCGAACGCCCGATGTGTCTTCTCGCGGACGCGGTCGACTGCCTTCTCGGTCGCCTCGACCGACTGGCCGCGGCGTTCGGCGATCTGTTCGAGGTCGTGGCCCTCGGCAAGCAGGTCGGCGACCCGCTGCTCGCCCGTCGAGAGGATGGAGCGCATAGTCGTCGTTCGGCCGCGGGCACCAAATACGCGACGGCGTCACCCGAGCCGCCGAACCTCGACCTCGTGGGGGCCCTGTAGCGTCTCGATGGTCGCACGGTCGCGGATGGCATCGCGAACCGCCCTCCGCCACGCCGCGACTGCCGCCTCGTGGCGCTCGCGATGCCGCTCCGACGAGTACGAGGCGTCGGGGTCCGCACGCAACTCGTCCTCGGTCGTGTCCGGGTCCGGAAACGCCGGCGCGTCGACGAGCCGCTCGGGTTCGACGTGGAGCGGCGCGGGGTCGCCGTACGGCGACTCCCGGCCCGCGAGGTGGATGCGCGCGCGCATCCGGCCCGTGAACGGCGGCGTGACGCGCAGCACTGCGCCCACGTCTCGGCGAGCGTTCGCCTCCAGCGCCGAGACGATGTCGTCGGTGTGGATGGCCAGCACCCGGATGACCGTCGGGTCGTCGGACTGCACGCCCGGAGAGGCGGGCGGCGAGACAATGAGCGTTCGGCTCGCGGGGCTTTTGATGCACCCCCACGACGACCGGTTGTGAGCTGGGAACGGACCGCCGACACCGAGACACGTATCGAGTGGGAGCGGTCGGACGGCTACGCCCGGGTCGTCGCCCGCCGCACCGCGAGCGGCGACTGGGCGGTCAGCCTCGACCGGCTGGAGCAGGCCCCTGAGGGCGAGACGTACGCCCACGAGACCGTTGGCTCTCGCGACGACGCCGTCGACCGCGCCGAGGCGTGGACCGCCGAACACGACATCGACTGACACGGCGGGGAAAACGTTAGGGGAGTCGCAGTCGCAGCCGGCGACATGGCAGTCACCACCCCGCCACCGCTCGAACCGGGGAGTCGCGTGGCGGTCTGTCGCCCCGCCGCGGCGCCCGCCGAGGGAACGTACCCCGAGCACCTGATCGACCTCGGCTTCGACCGCCTCCGCGACGAGTTCGGACTCGAGCCCGTCGCGTACGACAGCCTCCACGCGGACACCCGCGAGCTGTTCGACCACCCCGAGCGACGCGCTCGGGAGCTCGAACGCGCGTTCCGCGACCCCGACATCGACGGCGTTGTGGCGGCCATCGGCGGCAACGACCAGATTCGCCTGCTCCCACATCTCGACCCCGAGGTGTTCCGCGAGCAGCCGACCCGCTTCTACGGGACGAGCGACAACACCTCGGTCGCGGCGTTCCTCCGCGAGCAGGGTATCGTCTCCTTTTACGGCGGGACGCTGTTCACCGACGTCTGTGAACCCGGCGACATCGACGAGTACACCCGCGAGTACCTGGAGCGGGCGTTCTTCGAGGGCTCGCTGGGCGAGATTGCGGACCCCGAGCGGTTCAGCGACGAGGACCTCGACTGGCACGACCCCGCGAACCTCGACCGCCAGCCTGAGTACGAGGCGAGCGAGGGCCGTCGCTGGCACGGCACCGGGTGCGTCGAGGGGCGAACGTGGGGTGGCTGTCTCGAGGTTCTGAACAGCCACCTCGCCACGGACCGCGCGCTCCCCGAGGACACCGAGGGCTCGGTCCTGCTGCTCGAAACCTCCGAGGAACTCCCGGGGGCGGGCGAGGTGTGGCGCACCCTGATGGCGCTGGGAGAGCGTGGCATGCTCGACGTCGGGGCAGTGCTCGTCGGGCGGGCGAAGGCCCGCGCGTTCGGAACCGAGCGTTCGGCCGACGAGCGGGCGGCCTACCGGGAGCGACAGCGCGACGCCGTACTGGAGGGAGTCCGCGAGTACAGCGAGGACGCCGTCGTCGTGACGGACGTGACGTTCGGCCACGCCCGGCCCGTCGCGCCGCTTCCTGTCGGCGGGCGTGTGGTCGTCGACGCCGACGAGCGGACTATTCGGTTCCCATGACCGGTTCGACCGCGTCGATGACGGGCTCGACGTCCGCGTCCGGCGCGAGCGCGACGTACAGCCCCTCGTCGGCCGCGAGCATACGGAGGAGCGTCAACCCCTCCATCCGGGTGACGATGGCGCGGACGCGGCCGGCGTTCGGCAACAGCGTCTTCTCGTAGGTGTCGCGCTCGAGGAAGTCCATGTTGAGATGTGCGAGCACCCGGTCGTAGTGGCGCTGGAGGTGGTCCTCGTCGCGGTAGAGCTCGACGATCTCGTCGGCGACGAACAGCGGCCGATGGGCGTCGCTGGTGAACTCGACGAACGAGAGCAGGTCGTCGCCGACGACGTCGCGGGCGGCCTCCATGGCCGCCACGCCGTCGAAACTCGCGAGCTCCGAGGGTCCCGTGAGCGGCATTGCAGCGTGGTACCACACCGGTCGTCAAAAGTCGTGTGGTGCGCAGGCAGGTCCCGTCGAGCGTGCCGACGAGGGAACTATATGCTCGCCGTTGGAAGGTGGAGTCGAGATGGGCGAGGGAACGAAGGCACTCGACGAGTTCACCGTCGGCTCGAACGTCCTGTTGCTCGGGCCGGCAGTCGACGGCGAGGTCGACGACGGCTGTAGGCGGCTGCTCCACGGTGGCCCCGACGTCGACCGACGCTCGATGCTCGTCGTCACCTTCACGCTCTCGCCGCGGCAGTGGGTCGACCGCTGGGACGACCACGTCGGCGAGCGCCCCCGAGAACTGATCGTCGTCACCACGAGCGACACGTTCGGCGGCCCGAACGCCGACACCGACGTCGACGGGAACGTGCAGGTCGAGTACCTCTCGAGCCCGGGCGATCTGACGGGGCTCGGGATGATCATCAGCAAGTACCTGGAACGCTGGCACGCCGAGGACCGGCGGATGGCGCTGTGTTTCGACTCGCTGACCGCGCTGCTCCAGTACGAGGAGCTCCACAACGTCTACCGCTTCCTCCACCTGATGACGACGCGACTCGCGGGTGCCGACGCCCACGCGCACTTCCATCTCGACCCGGCGACACAGGACGACAAGACCGTCTCGACGCTCTCCTCGACGTTCGACGCACTCGCCCGCTACGACGACGGCGACTGGGACGTCAGGAGTCGCTGAACCCCTCGAACGACGCGATGCGCTCGCGCCAGTCGTCGGGGATGGGCCGCGACGACGCGTTCTCGCTGTCGTAACACACCAGCGTCGTCTCGCCCGTGGCCTTCCGCTCCCCGCCGGCCGTGACGGCGTACTCGATCGGGAAACTGGACGTGCCGAGCGACGGCACCCGCGAGTGGATGCGCGCGGGGTCGTCGGCCATCGTCATCGGTCGCTCGAACTGTATCTCGACGTCCGCGATGACCATCTCCTCCTCGTCGAGTCGCGCGTCGAGCACGTCGCGGAAGTACGCCGTCCGCGCCTGTTCGAGGAACGACGCGTAGACGGCGTTGTTGACGTGGTTCATCGGGTCCAGGTCCCGATAGCGAAGCGAGATGTCGACGTGATGGTTGAAACCCTCCATACTCGAAGGGCGCCCAGCACCACAATCGGGGTTTCGGTTCCCTCAGTCGAACGTGCCGGTCGCCAACTGCTCGCCGAGCTCGCGGAGTTCGGTCGTGTGGCCGACCGTCTCGACCCATCGGTCGGGGAGGTCGCTCGCGCCGAACCGTGCGCCGACCACCGCACCGGTCACGGCACCGACCGTGTCCGTGTCCTCGCCCATGTTCACCGCGGCGACGATTCCCTCCTCGGCCGACTCGGCGGTGAGACCGTGGTACAGCGCCGTCTGCAGTGTGTGGACGACGTAGCCGCTCGACCGGAGTGTCGATGGTCGTGTGGGGAGGGTGACGAGCGCGTCGTGGAGTTCCCCGGGCGCGTCGACGCGGTCGAGCGCTGCTGTGAGCGGGTCTGCGTCGTCGCGAGCCAGTCCCGCGAGCGTCAGGTTCAGCACAGCACAGCCGGCGGTGCACCGCGGGTCCGCGTGGGTGATGGTCGACGAGCGCTCGCTCACCTCGGCGAGCCGGTCGGCGTGGTCGGCGTACGCGATGGCGTGAGGCGCACACCGCATGACGCTCCCGTTGCCGGCGTTCGAGCCCTCCGAGCGAGCCTCCCAGACGCGCCGCCCCGCCGTTTCGGGCGCTGTGCCGTCGCGGATGTGCCGGATCGCGTCGGCGGTCATCAGCCCCACGTCGAACGGCCCGCTCTCGAGCCAGTCGACGAACCGCTGGCCGATGTCGTCGGGGTCGAATCGACTCAGTTCGACGAGGCTCCGGGCGAGACACAGCGCCAGTTCGGTGTCGTCAGTGATCGTCCCGGCGGGCTGGCCGTGGGTCCCGTGACCGAGCATTTCGCGGACAGTGCCGTGGGCTCGCTCGATGCTCGCTGCAGAACGAAACTCG
The DNA here is from genome assembly GCF_024362405.1 of Halorarius litoreus. Classification (GTDB taxonomy): domain Archaea; phylum Halobacteriota; class Halobacteria; order Halobacteriales; family Haloarculaceae; genus Halorarius; species Halorarius litoreus. The sequence goes on from NZ_CP101454.1 coordinate 355,167, forward strand.
ACAGGGCGACCCAGTGCGTCCCCGCACGCGAGCCCGAGTAGGATTCCGGCCGCACGCTCGGTGTCCATACGCACGGTCGTTCGGGCGACGCCATCAACCCCCAGGGGACCCTACAGCCCGCTCTCCAGATACGAGACCGCACAGTCGACCGAGCAGAAGTCGCTCTCGAACCGCATGTAGGTGTGGTTGTGGGTGAGTTCGATCCACTCCCCATCCCGCGAGAACTGCTCTTCACAGCGCGCACAGTGTGGCATCGGATTCGTGTACGCTCGCCAGCAACGAATACCGTTCGGTGGGTGAGACGGTAGCAGGGCCCTCTCACGTGTGGTCTCGAACAGAAGTACCCAGAAAGCTTCCGAACCACCGGGCGACGCCACGGAGTCTTGCGTGCCTGACACTCACCTCGGTCGTAGCGGACCAACCGGGGTCGTCGTTCCCGGCCAGATTCACGGCACGACCGCTCACACGTCGGTCGCGGTCGTCGACAAAATCATGGCCGGGGTGGGCTCCGAACCCACGATCTCCGCATGTCCCAGGTTTCCAGGCTCGGCAAAGCCTGGGGAGACATGGTGTTGCCGAACTCGAAACCCTATGAGTGCGGCGCTATGTCCAGCTAAGCCACCCGGCCTGTCTCGCCGTAATCCGGAGACGGACTTGAACCTGTCTATCTTTCCTTGCCAGAGCAGCCCCGCGGTTTTAAGCCACGGCGCGGCTACGCCACGAGCATGGACGTCCCACCGCTCGTGCGCGAGCGTCTCGACGGCGAGTCGGTGCTCACGCGCGTACCACTGGGGGGCGACGACGCCGTCTTCGTCACCCCGACCCGGACGCTAGTCTACCGGGCAGAAGGACTGCTCTCCGACGAATCCGTCGCGGCGTACCCCCACGACGTCGAACGGCTCGACGTCTCGCAGGGGCGTCGCAAGTCCACGTTCACGCTCAGCTACGTCGACACCAGCGGGAAGTTCACCGTCCCCGCCGACCGCACCGACGACGTGCTCGCGCCCGTCTTCGGCGGCGTGCTCGCGGCCGCAGGAATCACCGACGACGGCGAGCGCGTCCGCGACGTGTACCGCTTCTCCGAGCTCACGCTCGCCGTCACCGACGGCCATCTCGTCAAACACGTCGGGAACGTGTTCTGGGACGACGACTACGAGCTGTACGACTTCGACGACGTGACCGGCATCGACGCCGAGGAGGGGAGCGTCGCGACCCAGCTCGTCGTCGAACTCGACAGCCGCCCACACCGAGTGAAGGTCCCGTCCGAGCAGGCCGCAGTCGTCCGCCGGACACTCCAGTCGGCCGTGTTCGCCCACCACGACGTCGACTCCATCGAGGCGCTCCGCGAGAAGCAGGGCGTCGTCGACGAGCCGGCGGTGGACCGCAAGGCGGCGTTCGAGGAGTCCGGTATCGAGCCACTCGTCGACGACAGCCAGAAGAGCGACCCCGACGCCGGGTCCGACGCCGACTCGAACGCGTCCGGCGTCGAGGAGCCCGAGGAACCCGACACCCCCATCGACCGTGTGGGCGACACGGCCGACCCCGGCGTCGCCGAGCCAGCCGCCGGCGACCTCGACGAAGTGCTCGAACGACTGAACGCGCTCGAGACGGCCGTCGACCGCCAGAACGAACTCATCGAGCGGCAGCAGGAGACCATCCAGACGCTCGTCGCCGAGCTTCGACGCGGCCGGTGACTCACACGGCGCCGAGATAGAGCAACGCGAAGCGGACCGTGTTGATGAGACCGTGGCCGACGACCGTTATCCAGAGGGTCCGCCCACTTCTGAGGTAGATCCAGCCGAACAGCACGCCGAACGCGCCGTTGCTGAGGATGCCGACCGGGCCCTCGGCGACGTGGACGACGCCGAACGCCGCGCCGGCCAGCAGGATGGCCCCCCACCGGCCGACCCGAGTGTGGTCGACCAGCCGCGTGACGAGGAACGCCCGGTAGAACAGCTCTTCACCGAACGCGATGGTCGTCCACGCGAGCCCGACCATCAGGAGGAACAGCGGCAGATTGCCGTCGAGCGGGTTGAACCGGCTCTGGTCGAGTGCCGGGAGCGTCACCCCGACGGCCTGCAGGAGCCCGACGACGAGTACCTGGACCGCGACGAACACGACGATGGCCGCGACGCCCGCACCCACGCCGAGCGCAGCCGTCTTGCGGCGGCGCTCGGGGCGCTGGAGGCCGAGCGCCCGCCAGCCGCTGCCTGCTGGCGGAGCAGTACCCATCCGAGGCCGATGGCGAGCACGTAGCCGAGGTTGACGAGCGCGCCGCCGAGGAGCGTCGTCAGGCCGACCAGCGTCCCGGCGACGCCCAGCACCACGATGGGGAGCGCCACGACGACGATGTCCCGTACCGGACGTGGGTGAGCGAACGCACCGGCTCGTGACGGGATGCCTGCCATTTCCCGTCGGCAATGCGCTGCGGTCGAGAGAAACCGTCCCGTCGAGTCACAGCCGGAGCCCGCCCGGACTCACTCGCGGCCCGTCACCTTCCGGATGCACGAGGAGCCGAACGGCCCGTGTTCGCCCGCCTCCAGGTTCATGAAGTAGCCCGTGGAGATGCTCGCCCCACATCGCCGGCAGGTGAACTCCCCCTCCTTCGTGACGACCTCCGCCTCGAACGAGAGGAACGTGCCCCTGTTGGGACGGACGGTCGCGCCGTCGCGCTCGATGACGCCTCTCGCCTCGGCCCTGTCGAGGATCTCGCGGGTCGTCTGTGGGTCGCGCGTGATGGTCTCGATGCGGTCGATGACCTCGGGGAGCGCGAGCTCGGCGTGCTCGAGCCGTTCGAGGAGCTGGACACCCAGCTCGACCGGGTCCTCGACGTCGCTCACGCTCTCGTACTCCGCTGCCGTGCCCGATAAGCGTTTACGCCGGACCACAAGACGTTTGCCGGGCGCCGGGAACCTCCGGACATGCAACGGGCGACCGCACGCCAGCTGGTCGGGCTCGCGCTCCTCGGCACCCTGGCGCTCGTCGCGGCGCTCACGCTGTCGCCCGAGACGGTCGCCCGCCGGGTCACCGCCCTCGCGGCCGACCCGTGGACGTTCGCCGCGGTGCTCACGCTCGCGTACCTCTGTCGACCGCTCGTCGCGTGGCCCATCAGCGTCCTCTCCGTCGTGGTGGGGTTCGCGCTCGGCCCCGCAGGCGTGCCGCTCGCACTCGGCGGGGCCGTCCTCACCTGTCTCCCACCGTACCTCCTCGCGCGCCGGCTCGGCCACGAAGCAGGACTCCTGGGCACGCTCGGCGAACACGGTCGCCACTACTTCACCACGGCGGGTGACCTCCGTGGCGTCGCTGCTGCCCGCCTCGCGCCGTTCCCGGCCGACCCGGTCTCGTACACCGCCGGGCTCGCGGGCGTCCCGCTCGGCCGCTACGCGCTCGGGACCGCCCTCGGCGAACTGCCGTGGGTCACGGCGGCGGTGCTCGTCGGCGCGTCGGCCGAGACGCTCACCACCGAGGGCATCCACGGTGGCCCCGCGCTCGTCGTGGGGGCGACCGGCCTCGCAGTGCTGCTGTTGTCGGGACCGGCGTACCAGTTGCTCCGGAAACGGGGCGTCGTCCGCTGAGTCAGAAGGTGAACGGGTCAGAACAGTCGACGACGGGGCCGTGATTGGGACAGACGTACTTGCAGTGCCGCTTGAACAGTTCGCTGTCGCACATCGGACACGTCGGCCCCTCCATACAGCGCTCCTCGGACGCCCCCACCTCAACGCTTGCTATGCGGGAGAGATTCTAGACGGAGTTCGGTCAATCCTCTTGTGTAGGTCGTGCCTCTCTACGGTATGCAACGGCTTCGCTCGTGGCTGCTCCAGTCGGTCGCCGCCGGCATCGCCGGGGTCGCCGGCGCGTACGCCGTCGCCGGGTTCATGCCAGCGTTCATCACCGGCACCCTCGCCGCGTACCTCGCGCGGGTCACGCCCGGCGTCGTCGTCACCTTCGCCATCACCGTCCTCGGGGACCTCGGGAAACTGCTCTCGGTCGTCGGCGCGCTCGTCCTCTCGGTCCTGTTGTTCGCCAGTCTCGCGCTGCTCGCACTCGCCATCGGCGATGCGGTCCGGTCGACGGTGCTCGCGCCCGTCGTCGCCGCCGCCGCGGTGTTCGGTGTCGGGACGCTTCTCACCGGTGCGCCCCTCGCGTCGCTCGTCGGAGGCGCGGCCGCGGGGCTGGTGCTCGCCGCGGCGCCCATCGCCGACCGCGTCGACGTGGGCGAGGTGTCGCCCGCCCGGCGACGGACACTCGGGACCATCGGGGCGGCGCTCGCGGCCGTGGGCATCGGCTATCCCCTCGGAGTGGCCCGGACTCCCCGCGACGAGAACGGCGAGGTGACCGACCCCGAGGTGAGCGCGCTGCTGCGCGAGGCGGGCGACAAGTCGCTCGCCGTCGAGGGCCTCGAACCGCTCGTCAGCGACGAGTTCTACCAGGTCGACATCAACGCCGCCGACCCGACCATCGACGCCGACGACTGGACCCTGTCCGTGACGGGCGCCGTCGAGACGCCGTTCGCGGTGACGTACGACGAGCTTACGTCGATGGAGTCACGGGAGGTGTTCAACACGCTCCGCTGTGTCGGCGAGAGCCTCAACGGGACGAAGATGGACAACGCGCTGTGGACGGTCGTCCCGATGACGCCCATCCTCGAACGCGCGGGCGTCGACGACCAGTGCTGTGTGATGCTCCGGGCTGCCGACGGCTTCTACGAGGAGTTCCCGGTGGCGGCGCTCAAACGTGGACTGCTCGCCTACCGGATGAACGGGCGCCCGCTCCCCCGCGGACACGGCCACCCCGTCCGGGCGCTGATTCCTGGGCACTGGGGCGAAATCAACGTGAAGTGGGCGACCGAGATGGAGATCCTCGACCGGCCGGCCGAGGGCTACTGGGAGATGCGCGGCTGGCACGGCACCGGCCCGGTCAACACCGTCGCGAAACTCCACGTGACGAACCGACTGGAGGGGAATCGCATCCAGGTCGCGGGCCACGCCTACGCCGGCACGCGAGGCATCTCGGCCGTCGAGGTGTCGACCGACGGCGGTCGGACGTGGAGCGACGCGACGCTCTCGGAACCGCTGCCCGGTGCAGACGTGTGGCGACAGTGGGCCTACGAGTACGATTCGCCGGGCGAACGCCACGAGGTCGTCGTCCGCGCCATCGAGGCTGACGGGACGGTCCAGTCCGCGGAGCAAGCCGGACCGTTCCCGAACGGGCCGAGCGGCTGGGTGCGCCGGGAGCTACAGGGATAAGAAAGAACGGAAAACGGGCAGTCGCTCAGTTCAGCACTCGGACCAGCCGCAGCCCTGACAGGTCTTGCAGCCCTCGCTCATCGCGAGCGACATCGCCCCGCACTCGGGGCATTCGGGTGACTCGCCAGCGGCGAGCAGGGAGTCCGTCGCATCCGTCTTCGCCGCCGCGCCGCCGTCGGTCTCCTTCTCGACCGGCTCGCGGTTCGGGTCCGACTCGGTCTTCGACTGTGCCGTGTCCGCGGCCTCCGAGAGGCTCTGCTGCTGCGGGTACGGCTTGTCGATCTCGTCGTCGAGGTAGCGCTGGAGCGCCGTGCCGATGGCGTCCGGGATGGAGTTGATCTGCTCACCCTTGTCCCACGCGACCTTCGGCGACCGGATGCCCCGAAGTTCGCCGGCGATCTCCTGCGGGTCGACACCCGAGCGCAGCGCCGTCGAGATGGTCTTGGCGAGCGCCTCGGTGAACGAGGCCGTGAAGCCACCGGAGTTGCCGATGGTCGCGAACAGCTCGAACGGTCGCTCGCGCTCGGCGTCCTCGTTGATGGTGACGTAGAGCTTGCCGTAGCCCGTGTCGATGCGCTGGGTGACGCCGTGCAGGAGGTCCGGACGGGACTGCTTCTCGGCGTAGACGTGCGGCTCGACGTCGAACAGCTCGTCGAAGTCGGCTTCGAGCGCCGCTGCGACCTGCTCGTTGTCGAGGAACCCTTCGACGCCGCCGAAGATCTCCTCGATCTTCTCGACGATGAGTGCCGCAGCCTCGTCTTCGTCCATGTCCTCGGAGAACTCGGCGTTGTCTGCTCTCGTCGTGAGCACCTGCTTCGAGCGCGTGCCGTCGCGGTAGACGGTGACGCCCTTCCCGCCGTTGTCGTAGATGTAGCGGTACACCTCGTCCATGTCCTCCTTCGAGGCGGAGTTCGGGAAGTTACAAGTCTTCGAGATGGCCGAGTCGACGCCCTCCTGACAGGCACACTGCACGGCGGCGTGCTGTTTGCCCGTCAGGTCGGCTGTGATGACGAACAGTTCACCGATGGCGTCCGGCACCGTCGAGAGCCCCTCGACGCCGTCGAACTCGTTTGCCGCCATCTGCTCCTGGGCCTCGCGCTTGACGGCGTCGATGTCGATGTCGTTCGCCTGCAGCGTGCGCAGGAAGTAGTCGTCGAACTCGACGAGCATCTCGTCGCCCTGGACGTCGTCGGAGACGTTCTTGTAGTAGGCGACGTTGTAGATGGGCTCACAGCCGCCCGTCGTGTTCCCGACCATCGAGGTCGTGCCGGTCGGCGCGATGGTCGTCGTGTTGTGGTTGCGAACCGGGAAGCCGTCTGCCCAGTCGTCCGCATCCAGACCGGTCTGCTTCTCGAACCACTCGCGGTACTCCGTGGGGTTGGCGTACTTCGAGTCGGCCCAGTCCTCGAAGGGACCGCGCTCCTCGGCGAGTTCGTGGCTGGCCCACTTCGAGCCGTGGTTGATGTGGGTCATCAGCTGGCGGGCGACCTCGTTGCCCTCCTCGCTGCCGTAGGGGATGCCGAGCTGGATGTAGAGCTGGGCGAGCCCCATAATGCCGAGACCGATCTTCCGCATCTCCCGGACCTTCTGTTCGATCTGGGGGACCGGGAAGTCGGACATCGTGACGACGTTCTCGAGGAAGCGCGTGCCGAGTTCGATGCGTCGGTCGAACTCCTCGACGTCGATGGCCTCCTCGAGGAATGCGTCGACGGCCTCGGCGTGGGTGTCGTACTCGTCGGCGTGCTCGGCCGACCAGACACGCCAGTCGGGGGCGTCGAGATCCGCGAGCGTCGAGAGGTTGATGTGCCCGAGGTTACAGGCCTCGTACTCCTCGAGCGGCTGTTCGCCACAGGGGTTCGTGGCGAGGATGCGGTGGTCGGGGTGCTTCTCGACGTCGAACGAGTGCTCCTTGTTGACGCGCTCGAGGTAGATGACGCCCGGTTCGCCGTTCTCGTGGGCGCCGTCGACCATGCGGTCCCAGATGAGCTGGGCGTCGATGGCGAGCGGCTCGCCGACCTCGACCTCGTCGCCGAGGCCGTACCGCGAGTACATCTCCTTCGTCTCCTCGCTGGCGATGTGGGGCTTCTCGGTGCGGGGGTTCTCGAAGACGAACTCCTCGCCGTTGTAGAGCGCCTCCATGAAGTCGTCGGTGACACCGACGGAGATGTTGAAGTTCGAGAGGTGGCCCTCGACAGCATTGCGAAGGTGCTTGGGGACGCGGCCGTCCTCGTCGATGAGGCCGCGTGCTTCTTCCAGGGCCTCGGAGAACGTGGTGTAGGTGTAGTCGTCGGGGTCGTTGAGGCGCAGGCAGTGCGCGAGCGAGACGTCCTTGTTCTTCGAGTGGATGAACTCGATGACGTCCGGGTGCGAGACGCGCATGACGCCCATCTGGGCGCCGCGGCGCGTGCCACCCTGCGCGATGGTTTCGCACATCTGGTCGAACGTCTCCATGAACGTCATCGGGCCGCTGGCGATGCCGCCGGTGGAGCCGACGGCGTCACCGAAGGGGCGGAGCTTCCAGAAGGCGTAGCCCATGCCGCCACCGGACTGGAACACCTCGGCAGCCTCCTTCGCCGTCTGGTGGATATCCGTGAGGTCGTCCGCCGGCGAGTCGACGAAACACGCCGACAGCTGCTGGAGTTCGTCGCCCGCGTTCATCAGCGTCGGCGAGTTCGGGATGAAGGAGAGCTGTTCCATCAGCTCCTGGAACTCCCCGGCTTTGGTCTCGACGTGGTCGCGGATCCCGTCGGGGAGCTCCGGGACGACCGTGTCGTAGGCGAACTTGTTGACGTTGTAGACGGTCAGCGTGGTCTCGGCGTCGTCCTCGGCCGTGGTGCCGGCGCCGAAGACCTCGGCGGCGAGCTCGTCGCGCCGCGGGTGGTCCGGCTTGAGCTGGGCCGGCGTGACGGTGACCTCGACGCCGCGGCGCTCGCTCTCGAAGACGGCCTCGGCGAGCGCGATGTTCTTCGCGACCCGCGCGAAGAGGTCCTCCTGAGTTTCGATCAGGTCCCCGTTGTGGTCCTTGCGGAGGTAGCGGGCGGGGAGGATGTTGTTGTAGGCGTTGCTCGTGAGGCGCTCCTCGAGCGTGTCGCCCTCGGTTCGTTTGATGGGGAGCGAGAGTTCGTCGGCGGAGAGGTCCGCGTCCGACATCACTCTGCCCTCCGGCCGTGTACGGCCTCGTACCCGGCGATGCTGCTGTTCACGTGGAGATGTATCGCGTTCATTCGTAACGGCGGTTTCGTTCTGCGGCGACCCCTATAACCCTGGGGATTGCGGGCGTTCGTGTCCGGCTGTCGATGGGGAACTGTAGGCACTGCTCGTTGTTCAGGGTGCGCCTTCCCCGCGCGTGGCGCGCGTGACAATACGACTCTCGTTCGCGGTTCAACATAAGGGTGCGTAGACCGGAGTGAAAGTAGACATCTCGACTCGAAATTCGGGGCCCCTCACCCAGGTCCAGAGCCGAAGCGAAGGGGGGTTGATTCGACTCGGAACCGCCTGAGACCAACCGTCGATGGCCGCCGCGTTTAAATCAGAGGCGTGAGTCTCGTCGGGTATGGACCTCGTGGCCACTCCGCTCCAGCTCATCCCCGAGTTCGGGATCCCCGGCATCCTCAGTACCCTCGTCATCGTCGTCATCGCGCTGCTGGTGGCGCGTGTGCTCCTGAACGTCGCCGTGAAGGTTGCCATCGTCGCGGCGATCGTCGTCGGCGTGCTCTGGTTCTTCGGGCTGCTGCGGTTCATCCCGTTCCTCTAGCGATAGCTGTTCCGGCCGATCGCCTCGTTCACCGGACACTTCTGGGTCTGCCCCGTGACGAACAGCACGCCCGAGAGCAGCATCGCCGTGGCCGCGACGATGGCGACGGTCGTCTGCGTCGCGGTCCACAGCTCGGCGAAGTAGGCGTACAGCGCCCAGATGGCGACGACGAGCAGCACGCTCCCGAAGGCGAACCGCGCAGTGCGCTCGCGAGCACCGACGTTGTAGTCCATCCACCATTCTACGTGGCGAGTGAACTTCATTACAACGGCGCCGACTACAGCGCCGCGAGGAAGTTGTCGACGACGTCGTGGCCCACGCCCGTCAGGACGGACTCGGGGTGGAACTGGACGCACTCGATGGGATACTCGCGGTGGCGCACGCCCATCACGAGGTCGTGACCCTCGTCGTCGGTGGTTGCGGTCACCGCGAAGCAGTCCGGTACCTCGGTCGCGACCAGCGAGTGGTACCGCCCCGCCTGAAACCCCTGGTCGAGCCCCCGGTAGACGCCCTTGCCGTCGTGGTCGACGGGAAACGCCTTCCCGTGGATGGGCCGTGGCGCCCGGCCGATGGTGCCGCCGTACGCATAGACGGCCGCTTCGAGCCCGAGACAGACGCCCAGCGTCGGGATGTCCGTCAGTTCGCGAAACACGTCGAGCGAGACGCCCACGTCGCGGGCGTTCTTCGGGTGTCCCGGCCCCGGCGAGACGACGATGCCGTCGGGGTCGTGCCCGCGAATCTCGTCGAGCGACGCCGTGTTCTTGACGACGACGGTCTCGATGCCGTGCTGGCTCACGTACTCCACGAGGTTGTACGTGAAGGAGTCGTAGTTGTCGACGAACAGAACCTTCATCGCGTCGCCTCCGGGTGTTCGGCCTCGATGGCTTCGAGCGCGGCGAGCACCCCACCCATCTTCTTCTCGGTCTCCTCGTACTCGCTGGTCGGGTCGGAGTCCGCGACGATGCCCGCACCGGCTTGCACGGTGATGCGCTGGTCGTCGTCTTCGTCTTCCACAGTGGCGGTCCGAATCACGATGGCGAAGTCGGCGTCGCCGTTCCACGAATAGTAGCCGACACCCCCGCCGTACAGCCCTCTGGGCGTCGATTCGAGCGCGTCGATGATCTCCATCGCGCGAATCTTCGGCGCGCCCGAAAGCGTCCCAGCAGGGAACGACGCGCGGGTGGCGTCGAACGCGTCACAGTCGGCGGCGAGTCGACCCGTCACCGTCGACTCGATGTGCTGGACGTGGCTGTACTTCAGGACGTTCATGAACTCGTCGACGCGGACGCTGCCCGCCTCGCTCACGCGCCGGACGTCGTTGCGTGCGAGGTCGACGAGCATCGTGTGTTCCGCGCGCTCCTTCCCGTCGGCGAGCATCTCACCGGCGAGCCGCCGGTCCTCGACGGGCGAGGAGCCGCGGTCGCAGGTGCCCGCGATGGGGTTCGCCATCACCTCGCGGCCCCGCACCGAGACGAGGGTCTCGGGGGACGCGCCCACGACCGTCAAGTCGTCGTACCCCAGCAGGTACATGTACGGCGACGGGTTCACCGCGCGGAGCGCGCGGTAGAACCCGAGCGGGTCGACCTCCCCCCGCAACTCGCGAGTGCGGGAGATGACGCCCTGATAGATGTCGCCGTCGAGGACGTGCTCCTTGGCCTGTCGGACGGCGGCCTCGTACTCGGCCTGTGGGCCGGCAGTCTCCGACTCGCGGACGAACCCCCCCGTTTCGACCGGGCCGGCCTCGGTCAGCAGCCGCTCGACGCGCTCCGCCTCGGCTTCGAGCGACTCGTACACCGCGGCGGGGTCGTCGCTGTCGCGCAAGACGGGCGTGCAGACGAGCGTGAGACTGTCGGCCTCGTCGTCGAACACGAGCGTCTTCGTGTTCAGAACGAACTGCGCGTCCGGGAACCGGGAGGCCGGGCGCTCGACGCCCACCTCCTCCAGCCAGAGGTCGTAGACGGCGTCGTACGCGAGGAACCCCACGAGCCCGCCGTCGAGGTGCTGGCGCGTGGATTCGGGGAACCCGCGAAGCGCCACGTCGGGGAGCGCCGCGCGCAGGGAGTCGACGCAGTCGCCGCCGTTCGTCTCGACGAGCCCCTCGTAGCGTGAATCGAGCGTCTCGACCGTGTTCCCGTCGGGCCCGACCGTCACCACCGCGGCGGGGTCGTAGCCGACGAACGAGAACCGGGCGTGCCGGCCCGCCGAGTCGGCCGAGAACGCGCCGTCGGGGTCCGAGGAGGCGACCTTGCCTGCAGACTCCAGCAGGAACGAGTAGTCGTTGCCCTCGACCGCCGTGGTCCGGCCGGTGAGTGCGGCGTACGCGGCCAGCGGCTCGACGTCCGCGTCGAGGTCTGCGGCGACCCGGACGACACAGGGACCGTCGGCCGCGAGGTCCACGAACTCGGCGCGGGTGCGGTCGAGCATCACTGCGCCTCCTGTGCGCGAGCGACGAACGCGCGCACGGCGTCGTGGTCTTTGACTCCCCCTTCGCTCTCGACGCCGGAGGCCACGTCCACGGCGAAGGGCTGGACGGTCTCGATCGCCTCGGTGACGTTCTCCGAGGTGAGCCCCCCGGCGAGTATCACGGGCGTGTCGAGCCCCTCGACAGCGTCGCGGGTGGCGTTCCAGTCGTGCGTGCATCCCGTTCCCCCACCACCCTCGGCGCTCGGTGTGTCGACGAGGAGCGCGTCGCCCGAATGCGCGTAGGCGGCGACCTCGTCGGTCGAGACGGCCGGGATCACCGGCCCCCGAAAGTCCATCGCGGCGACCGTGCAGTCCTGTGGGGACAGGTCGTGGGTCTGGACGGCATCGGCCCCGACGAGTTCCGCGAGCGTCACCGCCTCCGCGGCAGTGTCCGGCATAGTCACCAGCACGCTCGTCACGAACGGCGGCACCGTCTCGACGAGCTCCTCGGCTCGAGCAGGCGAGATTTCCCGAGGGGTGTCGACGTCGACCTTCACGATGAAGCCGACGGCGTCGGCGCCCGCGTCGACCGCCGCCTGCACGTCCGCTTCGCGGGTGAGCCCACACACCTTCGCGCGGACCATCCTACGCTTCGACCTCGCCCTCGTCCGGGGCGTCGCTGGCGTCCTCACACAGGTCGGCGAGCTTGCGGGCGGCAGCGCCGGAGTCGATGGCTTCGCGAGCGCGCTCGACCCCCTCGACGAGCGTCTCGGCTTCGCCCGCGACGTAGATGGCCGCGCCGGCGTTCGCGAGGATGATGTCGCGTTTCGCCCCGCCAACCTCGCCCGTCACGATGCCGCGCAGGTCGGCGGCGTTCGCCTCGGGCGTCCCCCCCGCGACGGCCTCGATGGGCGCACGCTCCAGCGCGAGGTCCGCGGGCGTGAGCGTGTACTCCTCGATGTCTCCACCGTCGACTTCGGCGACGACGGTCTCGTCGTGGATGGTGATCTCGTCGAGCCCGGAGCCGTGGACGACGAGCGCGCGCTCGACGCCCAGGTGGACGAGTGCCCGCGCGAGCACGGGGACGAGGGCGGGGTCGTAGACGCCGACGACCTGTGCGTCCGCGCCCGCCGGGTTCGTCAGGGGACCGAGCACGTTGAAGATGGTGCGCATCCCGAGCTCCCGGCGCGGGCCGATGACGGCCTTCATCGCGGGGTGGAACGCGGGGGCGTGCATGTAGCCGATGCCGTCGGCCTCGATGCGGGCCTCGACCGCCTCGGGCGAGCTGTCGAGGCGCACGCCGACCGTCTCCAGCACGTCGGAGCTCCCCGACGACGAGGAGACCGAGTAGTTACCGTGCTTGGCGACCGGGACGCCGGCGCCCGCGACGACCATCGTGCTCGTCGTCGAGACGTTGATGGTGTCGTAGTCGTCACCACCCGTCCCGCAGGTGTCGACGAGCGGCTCCCGGTCGGGGTCGATAGTGTGTGCCGCAGCGCGCATCCCCTCGGCGAACCCCGCGATCTCGGCTTCGGTCTCGCCCTTCGCCCGGAGCGCCGTCAGTAGTGCGCCGATCTGTGCCTCCGTTGCCTCCTCGAACACGAGCGATGCGGCCTCGCGAGCCTCCACCTGCGTGAGGTCCTCGCCCGCCGTCACCCGTTCGATGTACTCTTGCATCTGTTGTCACCGATGTACGCTATTGCGTTATGATGTACGAATGTGTGCATCGCAATAAGCGTGTCGGGGGCCGCTGGCGGGCCGGGCGAACGGCAGCGGCGACAGCGGTCGCTCCGGGATGTGGAAACCAGGGGAAGACAGGGGAAGAAACGGGGAGCGGAAGCGAGAAGCGCGTTCGAGCGGCCGGTGTTCAGACCAGTTCCATCAGCGTCTCGGCAGCCGAGGCGGCGTCCGGAATGCCGTTCTGGAAGGCGTTCGGGAAGCCGGGAGCGGCGGGCTGCGTGACGGAGTCAGCGGGGGCGGAGACGGCCGTCGTACCACCGGCACCGGCGTCGGTGGTCGAGGTCGACCTCGTCGAGGTCGACGTGTCGGTCGTCCCAGCGTCGGTGCTCGAGCCGTCGTTCGTCCCCGAACCGCTGGTGCTAGCAGTCGTGTCCTCGGGCGATTGCTCGTCCGCGTCGTCGACCGCGCCGCCGACGATGGTCTCCTCCTCGTCGGCGTCCTCGGTCGCGATGCGGACCTGCTGGTCCCCGACCGGGGCGGCGCCCTGTTTGAGGTAGCAGAACTCGCCGTCGCAGGTGAGCGAGGCGTCGACGTTCTTGCCGAACACGCGGACGGCGACGGCGCTGCCGCCGTCGAACTGGTAGCCGGTGAAACCGGCCTTCGTCAGCGAGTCGCGGTCGACGTTCGCGACGACGAACGTCGTGAACGGCTTCTGGCCGTCCTCGCCGGAGCCGTACTGGACGAGCGTCGTCTCGTTCTCGCCCTGCTCGATGGCGAGGATGGTCCGACCGTTCGCGTCGTCGTTGTACTCGCCGCTACCGCCGACGACGACGGTGTCGTTGCTCATCTCGTAGACGCCGTAGTCGGCATCCGGGTTCGGCTCGGGGTTCGGCGGCTCGTTCGGATCGTACGCGTCACACGGCCCGACCGGCGCGCTCGGCGGGTTCGTCGGGTCGACCGGCACCGGGTTCTCAACCGGCGGAATCGGCTCCGGCGGGTTCGACGGATCAACCGGCACCTCAGGGGCGTCACCGGGGCCGACCGGGGCCTGACACGGGACCTCCGCCGGCGGTTCGGGGTCGCCGCCGTCGTCACCATCGCCACCGTCGTCACCGCCACCGCTGCTGTTGGTGGGAATCGACTGGTCACCGACCGGCGCAGCACCCTGACTGAACGTACACGCCTCGCCGGTACAGGTGATGTTCGCACCCACGCGCTTGCCGATGACGCGGGAGTCGGCGACGAGCTGTCCCTCCTTCGTCCCGGGGGTGTACCGGACGTCCGAGAACAGCGTCCCGGGCTTCTGGCCGTCCTGGTAGCGGGTGAACTGCGTCACCTGCAGTTCGCCGTCGTCGTTCTGCGTGACGGCGACGATGGTGGCGCCGCGGATGTCGGCGTTGTACTGACCGCTGCCGCCGACGACGACGGTGTCGTTGCTCATCTCGTAGACGCCGTAGTCGGCGTCCGGGTTCGGCTCGGGGTTCGGCGGCTCGTTCGGATCGTACGCGTCACACGGCCCGACCGGCGCGCTCGGCGGGTTCGTCGGGTCGACCGGCGCGGGGTTCTCAACCGGCGGAATCGGCTCCGGCGGGTTCGACGGATCAACCGGCACCTCGGGGGCCCCGGGTGCCTGACACGGGACCTCCGCCGGCGGTTCGTGGTCGCCACCGTCGTCGCCGCCGTCACCGCCACCGCTGCTGTTGGTGGGAATCGACTGGTCACCGACCGGCGCAGCACCCTGACTGAACGTACACGCCTCGCCGTCACAGGTGATATCCGCGCCCGCACTGCGGCCGATGGCGAGCGTGTCCGTCGCGAGCGACCCGTTCTGCGTGCCGGGCTCGTACTCGACGGCCGAGAACGCGACGAGGTCGCGACTCCCGTCGTCACCGCGGGTGTACTGGACCGCGCTGACGTCGTCCTGTGAGGCTTCGACGCCGACGATGGTCACGCCACCGGGGTAGTCGCTGTCGGGGCTGGCGCCGCCACCGATGTAGAGGGTGACGCCGTCGGGGCCGACCTCCTGCTCGTAGACGCCGTACTCCGCTTCGGGGTCGTCAGGCGCGTCGGTCGGGTCGAACGGCGGGTCGTATGGGTTGAACACGTCACACTGCGTCAGCGGCGGGTTCGGCGGATTCGTCGGGTCGACCGGCACCGGAGCTTCCGGCGGCGCCGGCAGGTCGGACGGCGGTTCGGGCGCCGACGGCGGCCGCTGACAGAGGTCGACAGGAACGAGCGAGAGAGTAGCGTTGATATCCGAGTAGTTGAACGGGAGTTCCTCGTCCTGTTCGTCCTGCGTCGTCGCGATGCCGTCGGTCACCTCGTCCGTGGAGCCGGATTCGGCGTCGTCGGTCAGGTCGGTCGTATCGTCCGTGTCGGTCTCGACGCCGTTCTCCCCGACGGAGACGCTGTCGTCCCCGGCGGTGACGCCGACGGAGTCGTTGTCGGACTCGACGCCCACCGGGTCGTCGTCGTCGCCGACGTGCGTCGGGTCGTGGCCCAGCGCGGCCGTGGGCGCAGCGACGAGGCTCACGACCACCGTGAGCGTCATGAGAACCGTCAGTGTCACTCTCGCGATGCTGGATGCTGCCATGCAGTTGTTCCACCGTTTCTCGTTCCCGGCCATGTCTATTCTGCCCGGTATCTCCCACTTCTTAAATAGAACTTGACGAAACCGTCGAAACGAACGCGCGATAGTCGGTCAGCGGACCGGCAGCACACCAGCGGTCGCCCGTGCTGTCGCTGGAGCGGCGTGAAAACAGGGGAAAAGCTCGCGGTGCCGTTACAGGTCGAGCATCGAGTTGGCGTTGCTCGGGAGGTCACCGACGCCGGGGACCGCCGGCGGCTCGGGCGGGTTCTCGACGGCATCGAGGACCGTCCCGGGGCCGACCGGGAGGTTGGGGATTCCGTCGACGGTGTACGCACACGGTCCCGCGGAACCGCCGGTGGGACCGACGGCCTCGGGATCGACTGAGGCGTTCGCGGGGTCGCTCTGCGAACACTCGAGTCCGAAGCTGGCGTGTCGACCGAGCACGCCCACGCGAGCGTTGCCCTCGCCGGTGGCGTTTCGATAGTTGACCAGGGTGTCACCGTCGAAGAACAGGTAGTGGCGGGTCGTCCCGTCGCTCACACTCGTCCGGTCGAGCACGTAGACCGTCTCCCCGTCGGCGTCGACCGCCCAGAGGCCGCGCTGGCGGAACTGGTCAACCTGACCGCTGGAGCCACCGACGTAGGTGAGCCCGTCCGTGGCGGCGTCGAGCTGGTACGTGCCGACCTCGCCGCCGGAGCGGTCGGCCATCTGCGCCGGCTCCGTCGGGTCGACCGACGGGTCGTGTGGGTCGGCCACCTCACACGGGCGCGGCGGAACCCCGAGCACGAGCCCCGCAGCAGCCTGCGGCGTCAGCAGGTCGAGCGGGACGCCCGGCGGCGTGGGAACCCCGAGCTCGCCCGGTGCGGGAACCGAGTCGAGCGGCAGGTCCTGTTCGTCTGCCGGGAGGCGGCAGGCGTCGAAGTTGCCCTGCCCGTCCGAGCCGTACGGCGAGTCCTCGGGCTGAACCGGCGCCGCGTCGCCCGTCAGCGGGACGGCGTCGAGCGGGAGGTCGCTCCCCGAAACCGGGAGGTCGTCGGTGCCGGCAGTCCGTTCCAGCTGGTCGGTCGGCGCCTCTTGGGACGGCACGGGCGTGGTCCCCGCCGGAAGCTGGTCAGGGTTGAACTCCAGGTTACGCGTGTCGACGACGCCGTCGGTGCCGACGAGCGACGCGCTCCCTTCCTCGGCGTCCTCGCTGGACTCAACGAGGCTGTCCGCGTCCGGCAGCTCGCCGAACGCGAGGTCATCCGGACTGGCAACGTCGTCGGTGGGCGCGCCGTCAGTGGCACCCGTGACCGAGCTGGCCGTCGAGTCGACCGTGTCGGTCGCTTGGTCGGTGGTATCCGAGACCCCGTCGTCCGTGCCGAGCGTGTCGGTCGTCGAGTCGACCGTGTCGGCCACCGTGTCCGTCGTGTTGCTGATGAGTCCGCCGTCATCGTCGCTGTCGTCGCCCTCCAGCAGCCCCCCGTCGTCGGGGGTCGCTGCGACCGGGGCGCTGAGCGTCGCGAGGACGACGACCAGCGCCAGAACGGTCGTGGTGAATCGCGTGAAACGGTTCCGTGGCATCTATCGTTCTGTCTCAACCACACCCACATTTCAGTTCTCCCGGGTATTCTGGGTTATTTATACAACAGTAATAAACTATCCTCGTATGAACGGTGATTGCTTGTACATTGTGTCAACAATTGCCACGAGATATCACCGGGGACTTTTAGCCTGGAGAGATGTTCAATACATAAATCTCCCACCCGGTTCGGTGATCGAGCCGTGGAGCCGGGGGCGGTCGACCTGCACAGGCTGGGGTGGCACCGAACCCCACGCGGGATGGCATCCGAAACCTTCAATTACACCACCGGGCTACGGTTGAGTGCACACAGCAGGTCGGGTTCGTGGTCTAGGCTGGTTATGACACCTCCTTGACATGGAGGAGGCCGGCGGTTCAAATCCGCCCGAACCCATTACTTCTGCCGCGAGCAACACCGTGAGCGACGGGTGGGTCGTGCGTCTCGGGGTCGATGAAGGTTACTCTGCGGTACTCTCGAGGTGTCCCCCGAGTACCCACTTCACGGCTTCGGACTGCTGTTCGACGCGGTCGTAATCCTCCTCTCGCAGCGCGGCCCCGATATCGTCCGTTAGCTGCTCGGGGACGCCGCTGGTCTCGGCATCGAGCCCGTGGTCCAGTTCCTGAACCGCATCGAGGACCGAGTACGTGCTGGACACGCGCTCCATCACCTGCGTCACGGTTCGGCCCCGAACCGCGTTGTAGAACTGCATCACGCTGTCTGCCGTCCGGAGCGCATCCCTGACGGCGACGAACTGTTGGGTGAACAGGGGGTCGGCTGTCGGCTCAGGGGGCCACAAACTCACCGTGTTCTCGCCGGCCGCGTCGGTGGTCAGCCGGAGGACGAGCCCCGTATCGGTCCGTTCGAACTCGATTTCGTCGCGCGTCTGCGTCTCGAGCGACCATCCCTGTGGGAGGTCGTCGAAGTCTCGTACGTTGAAATCCATAGCTGGTTGCGTTTCGCGACCGGATAGCGATACTCGACGTTACGGTAACGCCGTGATAGTTCTATCTTCAGTACGGCTTACTGATTCGGTAGATACCACTCACGTCTCCGTCCGGCCGACGCCGACACCGAAGCCACGCGACCGGCACCCGGCTCAGGTGGACGACTCGTCCGTTTTCCGGGGGACCCCGCCGAAACGTTCGAGACCCCCCCGGTTGTAGAGCCACCTGTCGCTTCTGAGTGGGCATCAAGTTTCAAGAACGCTCGCGGCGAAGCGGAGTGAAGAGTGATATTAGATGGATATTGAAGACATCGCGACCCGCGAGTTCAGCGAGGTCGACGTGGACGAACGGCTGGGCAAGGTCCGGTCCCTGTTAGAGCGAGAGAACCTCAAGGGCATCATCGTCACCGGCGACGGTGAGTACGCCGGGGTCATCACCGAGAAACAGCTGTTGCAGTCGCACGTCGAAGACAACACGAAGGCGGGTGCGATGATGCGGACGGCCCCGCGGGTGAGTCGCGAGGACGACGTCCGCGACGTCGCGCGCGTCCTCGTCGAGGGTGGCGTGAAGGTCGCGCCGGTGTTCGAGAACGGCTCGCTGTGGGGCATCGTCACCGCCGACGCCATCCTCGAGGCGGTCCTCGACAACCTCGACGTCCTCACGGTTCACGATATCTACTCCGAGGACGTCATCTCGCTGCCCGAAGACGCCACCATCGGGCAGGTCATCAACAAGATGCGCGAGAACGGGATCTCCCGGCTCCCCGTCCTGAACGAGAACGGCTACCTCTCGGGGATGGTCACCACCCACGACGTCGTCGACGTCGTCGTCCGCGACATGAACAAGGCGACGACTGGCGACCGCGCGGGTGACATCGAGCGCATCCTCGACATCCCGGTGTACGACGTGATGAACAGCCCCGTCGAGACCGCGACGGTCACCACCAGCGTCCGCGATGCCGTCGAGGGGATGCTCAACGGCGACTACGGCGGGCTCGTCATCACCCCGGACGACGACGACCGGCTCGTCGCCGGCATCCTCACCAAGACCGACGTCCTCCGGGCGCTCACCTACACCGAGGAGGACCACATGGACGTGCAGATCACGAACGTCGACGCGATGGACACCCTCACGCGCGAGGAGGTCCGCACCTCCATCGAAGAGGTCGTCGACAAGTACCAGGACATGCAGGTGCAGCACGCGCACGTCCGGTTCAACCAGCACAAGGAGAAGCTCCGGGGGACGCCGCTCATCTACTGTCAGATTCGCCTCCGGACGAACGTCGGGCAGGTCGCCGGCACCGGCGAGGGCTACGGCGCCGACTCCGCGTTCCGCGTCGCACTCGACAAGCTCGAGCGCAACGTCATCGAGCTGAAGGGCGTCCAGGCGGACGAGGAGTACGAGGGGCAGCTCCTCCGGAAGCTCGGCGAGCTGTAGGCCCTCACCGCACCAGTTCTTCGGTCGTGTCGAACACCTGCAGCAGCGAGTCGAACCGTCGGCCACAGTCGTAGCCAGCGTCGGTGTCCTGCACTACGCAGGCGGATTCGAGCTTCGGGAGGTGTCGCGCCGACAGCTCGATCTCGACCTCGCGTTCGGCCAGGTCACGCGGTCGGGCCGACGGCTCCGGATGGTCGCGAGCGGCGACCAACCGCGCCAGTTCCGTCGTCGAGAGCGGTGCGGCCTCCGCCAGCGCGGCGACCGCCGCGCGTCGCACCGGGTGAGCCAGTAGCTCGTGGGCCGTCCGGGCGTCGAGGTCGCAGTCTGACGGCGGCACCGTAGGTACGTCAGACGACTTTCGAACGGGGGCTTAAAAGCGTGACGCCGGCCGGCACGCTCACCGGACCACCGTCACCGGGACGTGCGCGCGGCGGACGACAGCCTCGGCGACGCTCCCGAGGAGGATGCGCGAGACACCCTTGCGGCCGTGACTCCCCATGATGATCTGGTCGACCCCGTGGTCGTCGGCGAACTCGACGATGACGCGGGAGGGCTGGCCGACCTCGACCTCGGTCCGGAGGTCCACGCCCGGCGGTGCGTCGGCGCGAGCGGTCTCGAACAGCTCGTCGGCCGCCTCCTCGGCGTCGTCGTACCACTCCTCGGAGAACGACGGGATGCCCGCCTGTGCGCCGTAGCCCGCCCGTGTCGGGTTGATGACGTGGAGGAGCGTCACCCGCGCGTCCGGGAACTGCTCGTAGGCGAACGCGACGGCCGCGTTCGCGGGCTCCGAGCCGTCGATGGGGACCAGCAGATGTTTGTCCATAGTTGACAGTTGGCAATCTGTGACAAAAAGGTTCGCGGCCCGGCGGTCAGTCGCGGCCGTGGCGGGTGAGGCAGTTCGGGAGCCCGACGACCTCCACCGGCTCGGAGTTGTCCGGCGAGTAGACGGCCATCTGCCCCTTCTCGAAGTACGGCACCTTCCCCTCCAGCGAAGCGGGGATGTTGACCGACTTGATGGCGTCCTCGTCGCCCAGATTCAGCACGACCGTCGTGTTCACCTGCTTGAACACGGGGTCCGCGATGTCCTGTGGGTCCTGCGTGATGAGGAACAAGCCGAGCCGCTCCTTGCGGCCCTGTTTGGCCGCCTCGGAGAACTTCCCGATGACCTTCCGCGCCTGGACGCTGTCCGCGTCGGTGAGGAAGTTGTGGGCCTCGTCCATCCCCAGTACGAGCGGCGTCTCCTTCACGCGGTCGAACCGCGGGTCGTTCGAGAGCTTCTCGTCGACGAGCAGGGAGGCGAGCGCCAGCACGACCGTCGTCGTCTTCCGCGAGTCGTTGACGTGATAGGTGGGGACGGTCGTGAGTCCCCCGGGGCGGACGAACTCGTGGACGAGGTCGGTGATGGGGGGCGCGTTCTGGTCGAACACCGCCCCGAAGCCGTACGTCTTCCGCTTCACCGCGTCGTACGTCGCCTCGTGGACGCGACCGGACTCGTGGAGCTCTTCTCTGAGAGCGGGGTCGTCGAGGAACGACCGGAACTGCTCGTACGTCCCGTCGTCGCCGTGCTGGCGGAAGAACCGGTCGAGCAACTGCTGGAGCGCCGGATACTGGTTGTCGTTGAGCCCGCCGCCCGCGACGAGCCACGGGCGCGAGCGGACCATCGAGAACGGGACGGTGAACTCCACCTGCTCGGCGCGGTGGTGGCTCGCGGCGTACGTCGAGTCGCCCACGACCGGAACGAACGCCTTCGTGTCGGCGTGCCCGCCGTGTTTGACGCCCTCGCGCTCGATGCGTCGGGCGAACTCCGGTGAGTAGTCGCCGTCGTCGTGCATCTGGGCGTACTCGTCCTGCGGGTCGAACTGCACGACCGCCACACCCGGCGTGCGACCGTCGCTCATCTCGTAGGTGCGCCCGAGATACTGCCGGAGGATGTTCTTCGAGGCGTGGGTCTTCCCCGACCCCGTCCCGCCGGCGACGAGCGTGTGACGGAAGACGAGCGGGTCGCCCGAGTCGTAGTCGTCCTTCAGGCGGTAGTCGACCGTCGGCGGCTCCGCCGCCGTCTGCACTTTCTCGCCACCCACGGCGAGATGCCCGAGGAACACCCCCTCTTCGGGGACCTTGAGCCCGGTCTTCACCTCGGTCTTGTCCTCGGCCTGCCGCACCACGGTCTCGGGCTTGGGGACGCGGTCGGCCATCCGGCGTTTGAGCTCCCCACCATCCTCGTAGAGGACGGCGACGGGCTCCAGCGACGCCATGAACTTGTAGTCGGCCTCGTCGATGCCGTCGCTCCGCATCGCGCGGCGGGCGTGAATCTCGGTGGCGTCGTCGGCGCGGAACTCCTGGGCGTACTCGAGGGTGACGATGCGGCAGAACAGCCGCTCCCCGTCGGGATAGTCGGCGACCAGATAGGACCCGACGCGGACGTCCGAGCGGTTCTTCACCGTCACGTACGCGCGGATGCGCGTCTCGTCCTCGTCCTCGCCGATGGAGAGCCCCTCGGCGGCCGAGAGGGTGCCGACGCCGCGGTCCCGGCCCACCGGCGACACCGACAGCTCCTCGAACTCGTCTGTGGCCCGGTCGCCGGGGTCGTCAGCCATCGCAGTGTCGTCGGTCGGTTCCGACGCGTCGCCGTCGTCGTCGGGTTCGAAGTCGGAGAAGTCGCCGAGGTCGGACATGCGCCAGCGTGGGGGCTGCTCCGGTAAAAACCCACCCGAGCCGGGGTGGAAGTGGTCGCACCCCACCCCCGCGAGCATATACGGCTTCGATACGTAGGCAGGTCCATGCTACTGATTCGGGGGAACGCCGGGGGCACGGCGCTGACGGGCACGCTGTACGAGCGCGGCGAGGAGCCACCGTCGTTCAAGGGTGCACCGGACGAGGGGGCACCGTACGTCTGGGTCTGCGACGCCTTCTACGAGGTCGAGAGCGGCGGCCAGGTCCAGAAGCTCGGCGACCGCGAGCTCCGCGTCGCGTTCGAGACGCCGATGCCACGCGGCTTCGAGACGAAACAGCAGGCCATCGAGGCCGCCAAGGAGCACGTCCGCACGCAGTTCGCACGCCTCGGCGTCGTCGAGGACAGCGTCGCCGTCGAGGTCGTGAAAGAGGAGCCGGGTATCGAGCCCTAGTAGTCGAACGCGCCCCAGCGGTCGTCGTTGTAGTCGGTCTCTATCTCGGAGTCGAACGCCGTCTCCAGCGAGCGCCGCAGCGCGGTCGTCTCTCTGTGGCCGATCTTCGCGAGCGAGTCGGCCTTCCCGACGGCCTCGGGCGGGCCGCGCTCGACGGCGATACCCTTGAGGACGTGCCGGAGCAGGTCCTCGCGGAGGTCGGCGTCCTCGGTGAACGCGCGGGGGGCCTCGACCCGGTAGATGGTGTCGGTCCGCGGGTCGTACACCATCGAGAACGTGACCTCGTAGTCCGCGGGGTCGCGCACCCGCTCGACGCCGTACGGGAGGTCCGTCGCCGAGAGCGTGCCGTCCGTCCCCCCGCGCGAGACGAACCAGTTGGTGAACGTGAGTTCGTCCGTCTCGCGAGTCCAGACCCCCTCGTCGAACGCGCCACGTTCGAGCACCTGCGAGAAGAACGCCGCGTCGTTGAGCCACGGCGCGTTCCCCTCGCGCTGGCGAACGGTGCGCGTGACGAGCCGGCTCGCGGGGTTCTTCACGAAGCCTATCAGGGGAACGTCCTGCTCGATGAACCGCTCGACCATCCGGACGTAGCTCTGGATGATGCGCTGGGGCTGTTCTTCCTCGCGGAGGAGTTCACCCAGTTCGGGGTCACGGTTCGCCCACGTCAGGAGTCCTTTGGGGTAGATGGGGCCGTCCATCACGAGCAGGTCGTCGACCTCCGGGGCGTTGTCGCGGGCGTGGGTGATCTCGGCGAGGTAGAGCGCGAGTTCGTGGACGACGGCGGTCATCGACCGGTCGACCTGTGGGACGTGCAGGAGTCGCTGGCGGACGTAGCCCGCGTCGTCCATGTGCCAATCGTTGTCGAGCGCGACCGTCACGTCGTTCGAGTGGACCGCGACGACCATCGTCCGCCCTCGATGGAGTTCGAGGTCGGAGGGGACCTTGCTCATCGCGGCCTGCGCCACGTCGACGACGAGGCCGTTCTTGAACGTCGTCGGGTTGATGGTGCCCGAGTCGAGGCCGTGACTGGTCGGGAAGCGGTCGGCCTCCAACGACACGTCTTCGATGTCGACGCGGCGGCGCCGCTGCTCGCCCATCGGCTCGATGATGGGCTCGCCGTCGGCGTACAGCGGGTCGAGATACTCGTTCCAGACGGTCGCCGCGAAGTCCCGGTGTTCGTCCTCGTCGACCGTGCGCTGGACGCGGCCGGCCAGCCGCGAGATGGCCTTGAAGTGCACCGGGTCGAGCGTCATAGCCGTGCCGTGGATGGGTGGCGACAAAAAAGGCGCGGCACAGCCACCTGGGTTTCGAACCGTACTTACGCGGGGGCGAACTGCACACACGCAATGAACGCGGCGCTCGTCATCCTCGACGGTTGGGGGCTGAACGACGACCCGACCGTCCGAGACGCGGTCCGTGCGGCGGCCACCCCGAACTTCGACCGACTCCGCGAAACGGGAGCGTTCTCGACCCTCGAGACCCACGGTCGACGGGTCGGCCTCCCCGAGGGACAGATGGGCAACAGCGAAGTCGGCCACCTCAACATCGGCGCGGGGCGCGTCGTCCTCCAGGACTCCAAGCGCGTCTCGGACGACGCCGAAGCCGGCACCCTCGGCGAGAACGAGGCCATCGCCGGGGCGTTCGACTACGTGGAGGAGCACGACGGCCGCGTCCACTTCATGGGGCTCGTCTCCGATGGGGGTGTCCACTCCTACCAGCACCACCTCCACGCGCTCATCGCGGCGGCGGCCGACCGCGGCGTCGACGCCGTCACCCACGCGTTCACGGACGGCCGCGATACCGCTCCCGAGTCGGGCGCGGGCTACCTCGCGGCCCTCCAGCAGGTCACCGACGAGCACGGGACCGGCGACGTGGCGACCGTCACCGGCCGCTACTACGCGATGGACCGCGACCAGAACTGGACGCGGACGAAACGCGCGTTCGACGCCATCGTGAACCGGCTCGCCGACCACGAGGCACCCGACGCCGTCTCCGCAGTCGAAGCGAGTTACGAGCGGGGCGACACCGACGAGTTCGTCGAACCCACGCTGGTCGACGGGGGGCGTGAACTCGACGACGGCGACGCCATCGTCTTCTTCAACTTCCGGTCGGACCGCGCCCGGCAACTGACCCGACTGCTCGCGAACATCCGACCTAGAGACTGGGAAGCCGAGGGGATTACGACCGACCCACCGGAGACCCACGTCGTGACGATGACCGAGTACGACGCCACGTTCGACCTCCCGGTGGCGTTCCCACCCAACCAGCCCGCGGACACGCTGGGCGAGACGCTCGCGAACGCGGGGCTCACACAGCTGCGCATCGCCGAGTCCGAGAAGTACCCGCACGTCACCTACTTCCTCAACGGCGGCCGCGAGGTGGAGTTCGACGGGGAGATCCGGCGCATCGTCGACTCGCCGGACGTGCCGACGTACGACCACCAGCCGGAGATGAGCGCCCCCGAAGTGACCGACACCGCCATCGAGGTCATCGAGACCGACGACCCCGACGTGATGGTTCTCAACTACGCGAACCCGGACATGGTGGGCCACACGGGCGACTTCGACGCCGCCGTGGCGGCGGTCGAGGCTGTCGACACGCAACTGGGACGCCTCGCCGAAGCCGTCCAGCAGGCGGGCGGGCACCTGCTCGTCACCGCCGACCACGGCAACGCCGACGACATGGGCACGGCCGAGAACCCCCACACCGCACACACGACGAACCCGGTGCCGTTCGTCTACGTGTCCCCGGACGGCACGGACGGGGACCGGAACGCGAGAACAGGGGGAACGCTCGCCGACCTCGCGCCGACGCTCCTCGCACTCATCCGCATCGACCAGCCCGAGGCGATGACCGGCGAGTCGCTCCTGGAGTAGTTATCGGTAGACGACGTCGCCACCGACGAGCGTCATCGCGACGTCGATGTCGGCGATTCTCTCGTCGGCGACGGCCCACGGCGACTCGTCGAGCACCACGAGGTCCCCACGTTTCCCGACCTCGACGGTTCCCAGTTCGTCCGCCTCGCCAGCGGCGTACGCCGCGCCGTGGGTGTACGCCCGCAGCGCCTCGGTCACCGAGAGCCGCTGGCTCGCATCGGGGGCGGTGACGGCCTGCTCGATGCCGAACAGTGGGTCCATCGGCATGCAGTCGGAACCGAACGCCAGCGGCACGCCCGCGTCGAGCAGTTCGCGGAAGGGCATGACGTCGCCACGACGGTCACCGAGTCGGGCGTCGTACAGGCCGTCGTCCCGCGCCCACTTCAGGAAGTTCGGCTGGACCGACGCAACTGCCCCGACCTCGGCGAACCGCTCGACGAGGTCGCCCGTGAGGAGTTCGGCGTGCTCGACGCGGTGGCGGGCGGCGGCGGCGGCGTACTCGGAAAACACGTCGAGGACGCCCGCGACCGCGGCATCGCCGATGGCGTGGGCGGTGAACTGGAGGCCGGCGTCGTGCGCAGTCGCCACGAACTCGTCGAGCGCGTCGGGATCGACGACCCACTTGCCGTCCGTCTCGCCGTCGGGTGCGTCGGCGTACGGCTCGCGGAGTTTGGCCGTGCGCCCGCCGAACGTCCCGTCGGTGTAGGTCTTGATGGCGCCGGTGCGGACCATGGCGCTCCCGTGGCCCGTCTGGAGGCCGGTGTCGACGACGCTGTCGAGGTGCGTCGTCCAGTAGTTGATTCGGGTTCGGAGGGTGAGGTCGCCCGCGGCGTCGAGGGCGCGGTAGACACGGGGCTTGTGCGAGTCGCGACACATGTCGTGGACGCCCGTGACGCCGAGTTCGTTCGCGCGCTCTTGTGCGGCGACGACGAGGTCGCGCGTCTCCGCATAGTCAGGCTCGGTCGCCTCGAACAGCGGGTCGACGGCCTCCTCGACGACGACGCCGGTGGGCTCACCACCCTCGGTCTCGACGTCGCCGTCGGGCATCTCGTCGCCGTAGCGGTCGAGCGCCGCCGCGTTCACGGAGGCGGTATGCATGTCCTCGCGGAACGCGATGACCGGCCGGGTCTCCGAGACGGAATCGAGGTCCTCGCGCGTGAGGTAGCGGGTCTCGTTCCACGTCGACTCGTCGTAGCCGTAGCCGACCACGAGGCCGTCGGTCTCCTCGGCGCGGGCACGGAGCCGGTCGACGGCCTCAGCGGGCGAGCCGGCCCTCCGAAGGTCAGCGTGGACGAGATGCTGGCCGACCATCTCCAGGTGGGTGTGGGCGTCGATGAACCCGGGGAGAACGACGTTCCCCTCGCAGTCGACGACGTCGGTGGCGACTCCCTCCAGAAACGCGACCTCGTAGGCGCTGCCGACGCGGACGATGCGGCCGTCGCGGACGGCGACCGCCTCGTGCGTCTCGTCGGGCTCCGCGAGCGTGTGGACCTCGGCGTTCGTCAGGATGCGGTCCGCGGGTGCAGGCATATCTCGGGGGAGTTGGGGAGAGGCGTTAACGGTTCGGGACGGGAGCCGACGAGCGCGCACCACCGGCCCGGACGGTCAGTCTCACCCGGTAAGACTCACCGGACGAGTCCAAGCCGGGGCGGAACCATCTAGCACGATGGTGAACCCCTATGGGCATCCTGAACCGATTCGGTGGGAGCGCGCTTCGACTGGTCGCCTCGGTATTCGGCATCCTCGCAGGCATCGGTGGCATCACCCACGGCATCGGTGAGATTCGGCAGGGGAACGTCGCACCGGACGGTCTCTTCTTCGACTCCTGGACCGAGGGCCCCATCGCGTCCCAGATGGGCGGGGACCCGGCCATCAGCCTCGTCCCGAACCTCTTCGTGACGGGCATCCTCACCGTCCTCGTCTCGGTCGTCCTCATCGTCTGGGCCGCCGCGTTCGTCCAGCGACCGAGAGGCGGCTGGGTGCTTCTCGGGCTTTCAGTCGTATTACTGTTGGTCGGCGGTGGGGTCGGGTCGCCAGTGGTCGGCATCCTGGCCGGCGTCGCTGGAATCGCCAGCGGTGCCTCGCTAACCAGGTTCCGAACCCAACTGCCCGACCGGCCCCGGAGGCTCCTCGCAGCACTGTGGCCGCTGGCGTTCAGCGTCGCCCTTCTCAACGGGCTGTTCCTGTTCGTTGGGGCAGTCGTCCTCGTGTACCTCACCGACGTGGGCAGCGCGGAGCTGTTCCTGAACAGTTTCTTCTTCGCCGTGGTCTCGCTGCTCGTGACCCTGCTCACCGGTGCCGCGTACGACAGTCAACACCGTGTCTCGGCGGAGTTCGTCGGGAAGTCACCCCGACACTCGTCGCCCCTCAGATGAACAACGCTTAGGGGGAGACACCCCCATCCACGGCCATGACTGACGCCGAGGACCTCGCCGCGAAGGTACAGGCCGGCGAGTTGCGGCTGCACGAACTCGAAGCACACGCCGACCACGACACCGCCGCCGCGGCGCGCCGGCACCTGCTGGCCGAGGAGACGGGCGCCGACCTCGACACCGTCGGCGACTACGCGTTCGACGCCGAGCAGGCCGACTCCGCCATCGAGAACATGATGGGTGCGGCCCAGGTGCCGATGGGTATCGCCGGCCCCATCCCCGTCAACGGTGGCGCCGCGGACGGCACCCACTACCTCCCGCTCGCCACCACCGAGGGCGCGCTCGTCGCCTCGGTAAACCGTGGCTGTTCCGCGATTCGCGCAGCAGGCGGCTCGACCGCCCGCGTGCTGAAGAACGCGATGACCCGCGCGCCCGTCTTCCGGGTCGCGGACGTGGGCGAGGCCGCCGAGGTGTCGTCGTGGGTTCGCGCGAACGCCGACACCCTGCGCGAGGCCGCCGAGGCGACGACGAGCCACGGCGAACTCCGCGAGGTGACGCCGTACGTCGTCGGCGACAACGTCTTCCTGCGATTCGCCTACGACACGAAGGACGCGATGGGGATGAACATGGCCACCATCGCGACGCAGGAAGCCGCCGAACTCGTGGAGGCCGAGACCCCCGCCGAACTCGTGGCGCTCTCGGGCAACCTCTGTACGGACAAGAAGCCCGCGGCCATCAACGCCGTCGAGGGCCGGGGAAGAACGGTCGCCGCCGACGTGCTGCTCTCCCGCGAGCAGGTCGAAGACCGGTTCAAGACCACGCCGGAGGCCATCGCCGAGGCCAACACCCGCAAGAACCTCGTCGGCTCCGCGAAGGCCGGAAGCCTCGGGTTCAACGCCCACGCCGCCAACACCATCGCCGCTGCGTTCCTCGCCTGCGGGCAGGACATCGCACAGGTCGTCGAGGGCTCGAACGCGATCACGACCGTCGACGTGCGCGGCGACGAACTCTACGCGAGCCTCACCATCGCCTCCCTGGAGGTCGGAACGGTCGGTGGTGGCACCAAACTCCCCACGCAGGCCGAGGCGCTCGACGTGCTGGGCGTGCGTGGCGGCGGGGACCCCGCGGGCGCGAACGCCGACGCGCTCGCCGAGGTCATCTGCACGGGGGCGCTCGCCGGCGAGCTCTCCTTGCTGGGCGCACTCGCCTCCTCGCACCTCGCCAGCGCCCACGAAGAGCTGGGCCGGTAATCGGCACCGGATTCGGCACGGCGAGAACCGAGTGACTGCGGCCCTGTTCTCGAAACCGGAACCACCGGAAGCCACCCGAGCGCACTGAAGGGCGAGCGACGACGAGTTCGGGCGTGGTCCGAAACGAGCCCCCCGAGCCGGTCACGCCCCTGTACCGACGCCTGCGGCTGGTGAAGCTGACGCTCGGTATCGTGGCGACGGCGCTCACCATCGCCCGACTGCTCGGCCTCCTCTAGCGGTCGCGGAGCTCCGTCGCGAGAAACAACACCCCACCCAGCACGACCGCGAGCCCGAGCCAGACGAACAGGAGGCTCCCCACCCCGGACGCGGCGAACAGGATGCCGAACCCGACGGCACCGATGGCGTGAGCGATCCAGACGAGGCGGTCGCCGCGCCGGAAGTAGACCACCGCACCGAGCCCGAACCCGAGCGAGAGCACGCCGCCCGAGAGGACGAACAGCGGCACCTCCGCCCCCAGCACCGACAGCGTCCGAATCTGCGGCTGGAGGAACAGCAGCAGCCCCGCGATTCCGACGATGAGCCCGACGACGACCTGCGCGGGGTCGAACTCGATTCCGTTTCCGGGCTCCGGGTCGTCCCACTCGTCGTCGACCCAGTCGTCGGGGCTCATACCAGCCGGTACCGCCCCCCGGACTCGCTCACCTCGCCGCGCTGTCGGAGCTTCTGGAGCGCGCGGTCGACGTAGTCAGTGTCGACGCCGTGGGCGGCCGCGTACTCGCGGATCTCCGACTCGGTGGGGCGGTCCTGCTCGTCGATGGCGTCGAGCACGACGTCGCGCCGCGACCGGGAGCGACCGGACGACTCGGCGCGCTCGCCCGCCGCCGCGACCTCGTCGGCGTCGAGTCCCGACGCGGTCAGGAACTCCTCGTCGCTCATCCCCGACGCCATCGCGTCGCGTTCGAGCGTGACGAAGTCCTCGACCTCGATGTCGGCGTCGCTCCGGCCCTGCAGCATCCGGGAACGCGCCTCCTTCGCACTGTCTGCAGTGGTGGTCTCGGCGAACCGCTTGAGCTTCGTGTACTGGTGGCGCTTCCCGCAGCGGGGACAACTCGTCGTGTCGGGACGGCCCTCCACGACCCACAGCGCGCTGCACTCGTTGCAGCCGACGACCGCGAACATACTCGACGTAGCGTCGGCCGACCCTTGACTGCCCCGGTCGCGTCCCTCTTCGGCCGCGACCACCCGCGGAGTTTAGCCAGTGGGGCACGTTACCACGCGCATGGAGCGCGTTCCACTGGGGGAGGAGACCGAGGCAGTCGACGCAGTGCATCTCGCACAGCTCGCCGCAGGCGACGAGATGAGCGTCCAGCACTTCCGCGTCGAGCCGGGCGCGACGGTGCCCGAGCACGACCACCACCACGAGCAAGCCGGGTTCGTCTACGAGGGCGAGTTGACCTTTTTAGTCGACGGCGAGGAGATCGTCGTCCGGGCGGGCGACTCCTACGCGATTCCGGGCGGGGAGCCGCACGCCGCGGAGAACCGCGGCGACACCGCGGTCCAGGGCGTCGACATCTTCTCGCCACCGCGGCCGAACCCCGACTGGGCTGAATGAGGTGGCGACTGGTCGTGCCGGTGCTGGCGCTCGTTCTCGCCGGCTGTAGCGGCTTCGGCGGCCTCGATGGTTCGGGCGATTCCCGAACGACGACGCTCACCCCGGTCGACGTGCCCGAGCGGAGCACCGCCGTGGACGCGACGCCCTCGACGGCGACCGCCGAGAACCGGCTGCTCCCGGGGTTGACCACCGAGGGCGTCACCGACCCGTTCGTGCTCGCGGACGCACACCACGACCTGCTGGCGAACCGGTCGTACACGCGCATCACCGACCGGACGCTCGACGGGCCGAACGGTACGCTCCGCAGCACCCACCAGGAGCTACGCGTCGCGGAGGGCGGCAGGCGCTATCACCTCACCGCCACCTCGGAGTCAGCGCCGTCGTACCCCGTGAGCGCGGTCGCATCGCGGCTCGGACTCTGGTACGACGACGCGCCCGCGCTGTTCCGGGTCGGCCAGGGTGAGAACGTCTCGTACCGCGTCGGGATGACCGGGTCGCTCGACGGACCCGTCGGCGACATCACGGGCGAGGACCGGCTCGTCGGGCTCTACGGGACGGTCGACCGCTGGTCAGTCAAGCCGATGGTCAGCTGGAACAACCAGCGGCTGCTCGTCCTCGAGTCCCGCGAGCCACCGGACCACGACGTGTTGCGGCTCCCCACGCTGGTCGAGGAGCCGCGTGACGCGGAGCTACAGGTCGTGCTGACGAACGACGGCGGGGTCGTCTCCCACCGGCTGCGCTACAATGCCACGTTCGACGGCCAACCGGTACGGGTCGTCGAGCACGTCCGATACGTGCAGGTCGGGTCGACGACCGTCGACGAGCCGGCGTGGCTCGACGAGGCGATCGAGGAGACCATCGACGACCGGCGTGGCAGCGGCTAACCGACGAACGGAGAAGAACGAGAGAAGATGGGCCTGAGGACCGAGGTACGCGAGGTCCTCGATGGTGCCGGACGGCGTCCGGCAGCTGAACGAACTCGCCTACGCGAGGTCTTCGATGTTCTCGACGATCTCGTCGGCGAACTCGCTCGTCGCGAGCTTCTCGCCGCCTTCGATCTGCCGCTCGATGTCGTAGGTGACCTTCTTCGAGGAGATGGTGGCCTCGATGGCGTCACGGACGAGCTGGGCGGCGTCCTCCCAGCCGAGGAACTCGAGCATGATGCGGCCCGAGAGAATCATCGCGCTCGGGTTCACCTTGTCCTGGCCGGCGTACTTGGGGGCCGAGCCGTGGACCGGCTCGGCGAGGAAGCGACCGTCGCCGATGTTCGCGCCGGGGGCGATGCCGAGCCCGCCGATCTGCGCGCCACAGGCGTCAGAGAGGTAGTCGCCGTTGAGGTTCGGCATCGCCAGCACGTCGTACTGGTCCGTCCGCGTCAGAATCTGCTGGAGCATGTTGTCCGCGATGCGGTCGTTGACGACGACGGCATCCTCGGGGGCCTCGCCGTCGCGCTCGTTCCAGAGCGTGTCCTCGGTGATGACCTCGTCGCCGTACTCCTCTTCGGCGACCTCGTAGCCCCAGTCACGGAACGCGCCCTCGGTGAACTTCATGATGTTCCCCTTGTGGACGAGCGTGACGGAGTCGCGGTCGTTCTCCAGCGCGTAGTCGATGGCCTTGCGTACCAGCCGCTTCGTGCCGAACTCGGTGATGGGCTTGATGCCGATGCCGACCGGGCCGTCGTGGATGGTCGAATCGAAGCCCATCTCGTCTTCGACGAACTCCTTGACCTGCTGGACCTCGTCGGTGCCGGCCTCCCACTCGATGCCGGCGTAGACGTCCTCCGTGTTCTCACGGAAGTTGACCATGTCCATCTGCTCGGGCGCCTTCACGGGGGAGGGGACGCCGTCGATGTGGTACGTCGGCCGCATGTTCGTGTAGAGGTCGAGCTTCTTGCGGAGCGCGACGTTCAAACTCCGGAAGCCCGCGCCAACGGGCGTCGTGAGCGGCCCCTTGATGGAGACGCGGAACTCCTTGAGCGCCTCGACGGTGTCGTCCGGGAGGTTCTCGTCGTACTTCTCGCGGGCGGCCTCGCCCGCGTACACCTGCATCCAGTGGATCTCGCGGCCCGTCGCGTTCGCCGCGGCCTGCAGTACCTTCTGGGCTGCCGGCCCGACGTCGACCCCGATGCCGTCCCCGTGGATGATGGGGATGATGGGGTTGTCGGGAACCTCGAGCTCGTTGTCGCCGACCGCCTCGATTTTCGCCCCCGCCTCGGGCACCTCAACCTTCTCGTACTCGTGGCTCATGCCCGTTGCTTCCAATGCAGCCTTGAAAGGCGTACCGTTCTCCCGGCGAATCTTGCGTGAACGACCATGAACGACGCGGCAATGACCGGGTCGTTGATGTCGGGTGGCTTAACTCGCCCGCGACGGTTCGTCCGCTATGCGAGTCATCGTTCACGGCGGCGCGGGTGGAGCACCCGACGACCCCGCCACGCGGCAGGCAGTCGTCGACGAGGCCGCCAGCACAGGCGCGAGCGAGTCGACCGTCACGGAGGCCGTCTGTGCGGCCGTCCGCGTCCTCGAGTCGTCCGCGACGTTCAACGCCGGCGTGGGCTCGACAGTCCAGAGCGACGGCGTCATCCGCACCGACGCGGGGCTCATGACCGACGACCGTGAGGTCGGGGCCGTCTGCTCGATGCCCGGCGTCGAACACGCCGTCGACGCCGCGAGAGTGGTCAAAGCGGAGACGCCACACGTCCTCGTCTCGGGCGTTCACGCGGTCGATCTCGCCGACGAGTTCGGCGTCGAGACCGACGTGGACCTCTGGACGGACGCCCGGCGCGAAGCGTGGGAGGAACTGGAGGCGGTGCCGCCGCTGAACGAGAAGCGTGAACAGCTCGACTGGCTCCGTGAGCAGTTCGGCGGCCACGACACGGTGGGCGCGGTGGCCCGCGACGGCGACCGCGTGGCTGCTGCGACCTCCACGGGCGGCCGGTGGCTGGCGCTCGCCGGCCGCGTCGGCGACGTCCCCCAGATAGGCTCGGGCTTCTACTGTACGCGAGCAGGGGGTGCCTCCGCGACCGGCGCGGGTGAGGACATCGCCCGCGTGACGCTCGCGCGGCGGGCGGTCGACCACCTCGAACACGGTCGAGACGCACAGGCCGCCGCGGACCTCGCCATCGAGGAGTTCGAGGACCTGACGGGGAGCGACGCGGGCGTCATCGTCATGCGGAACGACGGTGACGCGGGGTTGGCGTACAACACCGAGGCGATGCAGACGGCGGTCGCGGGTGAAAGCGGCGAGGACGGCGAGAACTGAGACGACGACGCGGACGCTTACTGCGGCGCGGCGTCGTGCTCGATGATCTTCCGGTCGGCACGGGACTGGTACTCCTCCTCCGCGGGCACCGTGATGAGCTCGTCCGCGTAGTAGTCGTAGGCGGTGAGTTCGCCGCCGTAGACGCAGCCGGTGTCCAGGCCGACGGCGTACTCGGAGACGAACGGCTCGTCGAGGACGGTGTGGCCGAAGAACACTCGTGGGGACTCCTCGCGGAGTTCGAACCAGAACGGCCCGTCGTAGCCGTTCTCGGGGGGGACCGACCGGAAGTTCAGCAGGTCGTCGAGCGAGTGCTCGTCGAGATCGCGACGGGGGTCGACGCCGCCGTGGACGACCATCGCGTCGTCGAACAGGAGGACGACAGGCATCTGGTCGAGGTAGTCGCCGAACGGGTCCGTGACGGCGTCGAGCTCCTTGCGGCCGTGGATGAGCTTGTCCTCGTTGTTGCCCCGGACGGAGACGAAGTTGTCGTGCGAGCGGACGAGGTCGACCACGCCACGCGAGTCAGGGCCCTTGCGGACGAGGTCACCGACGAACACCACGAGGTCGTCGTCGGAGGGGTCGAGGCGGTCGAGGAGAGTCTCCAGCTCGCTCCGGCAGCCGTGGACGTCGCCGACGAGGAATAGGTCGTCGTACGCGCTCGCGTCGACCGTACGGACGTGTGGGGCGACCTCGGGCGCGAACGACTCTGGGGCGAGCATCGCCTTCCGCGACGCATCCGTCGACGAAAACGCTTCCTCTGCGCTCTCGGTTGACATGGGTGACTGGAGGCTATCGAGACGATAAGCCGTTTCTATGTGGGGTGCCATGGTCTATATAGACACTCAGAGTCAGGCGTGCGCGACGGCAAACCATTTGCCCGCGCCGCGGCAACCCCGGGTATGAGCGACGTCGACCTGTCGGCAGAGAAGTACGAGAAGCACCGCGAAGCGGGGAAGATTCTCGCGCAGGTGCGCGACGAGGCCGCCGAGCGCCTCGAAGTCGGAACGGGCTACCTCGAGATCAGCGAGTGGGCGGAAGACCGCATCCGCGAACTCGGGGGGACGCCCGCGTTCCCGGTGAACGTGAGCGTCGACCACGAGGCCGCCCACGGCGCCGCGGCCCCGGACGACGACCGGACCATCGGCGAGGAGATGGTGAAACTCGACATCGGCGTCCACATCGACGGCTGGCTCGCCGATACGGCGGTGACCGTCGACTTCACCGGCCAGCAGGAACTGGTCGAGGCGAGCGAACAGGCGCTCGACGCGGCGCTGGAGGTCGTCGAACCGGGCGTCCACACCGGCGAAATCGGCGCCGAGATCGAGGACGTCATCGACGGCTACGGCTACAACCCCGTCGTCAACCTCACCGGCCACGGCCTCGGCCACTGGGAACAGCACACCAGCCCGAACATCCCGAATCGCGCGGTCGACTCCGGCGTCGAACTCGAAGTCGGCGACGTGGTCGCCGTCGAGCCGTTCGCTACCGATGGTGGTGGCAAGGTGACCGAGGGCTCGGCCGAGGAGATTTACTCCCTGGAGCGGGAGGCCTCCGTCCGGAACCGACAGGCGCGCGAGGCGCTCGAACAGATCGTCGAGGAGTTCAAGACGCTCCCGTTCGCCCGCCGCTGGCTCGACACCCGCCGGTCGGAGATGGCGCTGCGTCGGCTCGAACAGCAGGGGGTCGTCCACGGCTACCCCGTGTTGCAGGAACAGGACGGCTTCTACGTCTCACAGCGCGAACACACCATCATCGTCACCGAGAGTGGCTGTGAGATAACGACGGAGCAGTAGCTCACCGCACGAGTCGGCGCCCGACGGGGGCGCGGGAGCAGAAACGTACCTCAGGCGTTGTTCATCCGGGTCTTTTCTTCTGCGCCACAGACCCCACACACCGCGACGCGGTAGGGCTCGCGCGAGAACTGCGCGTTCTCCGTCTTCGTGCTCTCCGTCAGGATCTGGACGGAGACGGTGTGGGGTGTTTCGCGGTCGCACGACGTACAGGTCTCGAGCATCGTGTCGTCGTCCGAGTGGGTTGTGGTCGCCATCGCATCCTGTCGTACCGGAGGTGAGAGCATAAAAGGAGAATTCTGTTCGATGGGTTCGCGGGGTAAAACCACCAGACAGCGACCCATCGAGATGGTTTCGAGGCCGCAGAGCCGTCGAGAGGGTTCAGAAACGGACGAAAAACAGTCTCGAAGGGATTGCCGGATTGAACGGCCGAAGCACTTTTAGTCGAGAGTGAAACCCCGCCACCATACCACACAGCACCGGGTGTGTGGGTGACACGCGTACACAGGGGAGTTATGCCGGCGGCGGCCGCACCCCCCAGCATGGAGCAGGTGTTCGCGCCGTGGCGCATCGAGTGGGTGGAGCGCGAGGACAAGAACGAGGGGTTCGACGGCTGTGTCTTCTGCGACCTTCCCGACCGTGAGGACGCCCGCGAGTCGCGGGTCGTTGCACGCAACGATCAGGCGTACGTCCTGCTCAACAACTACCCGTACAACCCCGGCCACTCGATGGTCATTCCGTTCGACCACACCGGCGACTACCGTGACCTGGACGACGAGACGCTGCTGGGTCACGCGCAGTTGAAACAGCGGACGTTCGACGCGCTCGACGACGCCCTGAATCCACAGGCGTTCAACGCCGGCCTCAACCTCGGCGGCCCCGCAGGGGGGTCCATCACCGACCACGTCCACACTCACGTCGTCCCGCGGTGGGGTGGCGACACGAACTTCATGCCCGTCATCGCGGACACGAAGGTCATCGTCGAGGCCGTCGACGACACCTACGACCGACTCCACGAAGCGTTCGCCGCACAGGACGGTGCGACGCTCGTCGATGCGGACGACGCCGTCGAGTTCTGAGTCGGAGCGATACGCCTTTCCACCGACCACTCCAACGCTTGCCAATGGCACGTTCGCGGGCGCTCCGACGGGTCGGACTCGTGATCCTCGGCGCGAACCTCCTGCTCGCGCTCGCCAAGGGACTCGTCTACTACTGGACGGGGAGCCTCGCCGTCGGCTCGGAGGCCGTCAACAGCCTCGCCGACGCCGCCTACTCGATCATCGTCCTCGCGGGGCTCTACCTCACGACCCAGCCTCCGGACTTCGAGCACCCGCACGGCCACGAGCGCATCGAGCCGTTCGTCTCGCTCGTGGTCGCGCTCGGCATCTTCGCCGCCGGCGGCGCCATCCTCTACAACGCCGGCACGACCCTGCTGTCGGGTGACGTGACCGTCGCCCGCGGCCCGGTCGCCGGCGTGGTGCTAGGCGCAGCGGCGCTGGTGAAGTTCGGCCTCTACCGCTACGTCCTCGACATCGCAGACCAGTATCGCTCGCCGGCACTCACGGCGACCGCCGTCGACAACCGCAACGACATCCTGACGGCAGGGGCGGCGCTCGTCGGCGTCGTCGGCGCCCAACTGGGCGCACCCCTGCTCGACCCGCTCGCCGCGGGCGTGGTCGCCGTCGCCGTCGTCTACACGGGCGTCGACATCGTCCGCGACAACGTCTCGTATCTCGTGGGCGCTGCCCCGCCCGAGGACCTCAGAAAGGAGATCATCCGCCGCGCGCTCGAACACCCCGACGTGCAAGGTGCACACGACGTCATCGCCCACTACGTCGGCCCGGAGATCGACGTCTCGCTCCACATCGAAGTGGAGGGTGAGAAGACCCTCAACGAGGCACACGCCATCGAGACCGCCGTGATGAACTCGATTCGCGAGCTCCCCGAGGTGGACGACGTGTTCGTCCACGTCGACCCGAAGGAGCTCGGCGAGTGGAAAGACGACGCGGAGGTCGACCGGCTCGCGGGCATCCGCGACTAGTCGAACAGCGCCCGCGAGAGGTACGCCGAGACGACGACGTTCTCGTTGACGACCTCGTTCACTTTCAGGTCCGCCGCCACCGAACAGAGCAGATACGCCTCGGCCCGCGAGATCCCGTACTCGTCGTGAACCAGTTCGACGAGTTCGCTGACGGCCTCTCTCGTCGCCTGGTGCTGGTCGGGAGCGACCCCCGACGTGGCGACCGTCCGACCGCCGCCCGCCGGCTCGAACGGCCCGTCGGTCTCGAAGACGGGTCCGTCGACCGCCCTGTCGACGAGTCGCAGACGCAGTCGGACGGTCATCGGCGCCTCGATGGCCGTGACACAGACCTCGCCGTCACCCTGCGCAGCGTGACAGTCCCCGACCGAGAACAGCCCACCAGCGACCTCGACAGGGAGGTACAGCGTGCTCCCCGCGGTGAGGTGTTTGATGTCGAGGTTGCCGCCGACGCACCGTGGCGGGACCGTGGCGTGTGGACCTGGCTCGGCGGGGGCGACCCCGAGGACGCCCGGGAACGGATGCAGGGGAACCTCGATTCCCTCGACGAAGTGGCCCACGTCGCCGTCGAGGGCCCACGTGTGGACCGCGGCGTCGGCGAACGCCTCGGGGAGGAGGCCCTGCTCCCGCTCGCTGGGGTACGCGTACGTCCAGCCGACGCCGTGGTGCTCGAGGTCGAGGACGTCGACCGCGAGCGTGTCACCCGGGTCGGTCCCCGCGATGGCGACCGGGCCGGTGAGCGCGTGCCCCTGGAAGTCGAGGGCGAGCACGTTCTCGGGCGTCGCGTCGCGGGGGAGTTGGCCGTCGGCCGCGTCACGGCACTCGACCTCGATGATGTCGCCCGACTCGACGGTCAGGACGGGAGTGCGGTCACGGTTCCAGTCGTAGTGGACCGTTTCGGCTGTCGCGTCGAGTCGATAGTCGGGAGCGGGAGGCATATCCGACAGTCGAGGGGTGTGAGCAAAACTGGTCGGTTGGCTCAGGTGGCACGCGGGCCTCGGCAGGTTTATCCGGGAGCTTCCACTACGCCCACAAGCAAGTCGGCAGCCGGTCGATGGCCACCTTTCGCACCGACGTTCATTCGTTGGTGTCCCGTCGTCGACCGTAGCACCAACTTTGCACTCAACACTTCTGAGAGGCATCGACGTGGCGACGGCACGGATAGTTGGCTGCCGACGTACGCGTAGAACAGCCGATGGCATCCTCGACTCGTCGCTCACGCTCGACCCACGCAGCCGGAGAGAACCTCGACCACCATCGACCAGAGGCGGTCCCACTCAGGGCGACGCGGGCACCTGTTCCATCGCACGAACCTCGAACGCCTCGTCGAGCGTGACCCGGAGTTCCTCGTCGTCGAGCCGAATCGCCACCTCGATTCGGAGTGGCTCCTCGCTGACGACGGTCGTCCGCTCGTTGCTGATACACCACTCCGGTTCCCAGTACGGGACCGCGTGCAGGTCGATACCGTGCTCACGGTGGAACTCGACCACGGTCGGGTTCGTGAGCAGGTGCATCCCTGGGGTCCCGTAGTCCCAGGCGTCACACTGGGTACACGGATACTTCATCCCCAAGCCGAACATCAGGAAGTCCGACGCGACGAGGTCCAGCCCCCCGATGTGGACCTCTTCCGGGTTCCGAATCAGGATCGCGTCCATCCGCCCCCCACACATCGAACACACACCGTTCGACGAGAGGGCGAAGTCGTGACGTTGCCACTTCTCGAACGCGGCGAGCAGCTCGTGGCCGGTCCGGCCGACGACACCCCCGGGCGGAAACATCCCCATCGCGTGCATCACTTCGCACGAGGAGCACTGGATGAACACCATCTCGTGGTCGTACTCCGCGACGAGCGGTGCGTCGCAGACGACGCACGCGCCACCCGTCTCGAACGGCGCAATCCGTGGATGCTCGGTGAACGACCCCTCGACGATGGTCCGAATCACGTTGACGCCAGCGTGGCGGATTTCGTAGCCGCCGTCGGTCTTCGTGACGAACGGACCCTCGAGCTTCTTGAGGTGGTAGTTGAACTGTGAGCCGTCGCGCATTCCAACGCGTTTGCGGAGGTCCGAGAACGTCATCGGGCGCTCCCCGTTATCGACGAGCACCTGCAAGATGGTGAGGCGCGTCTCGTTCCCGACGATACCGAACGCCTCCGCGGGGGTGAGACGGGTCCCCTCGTCGATTCGGTGTGTAGAACTCATGGAGAGGGTAGGTCACCAGCGACGATAGCAGTATCTAGCGTCGCTGAACTGTACTAGAGACGAGAACATTGCGCGACACGCCCGACAGAGAATCGCGGAGGGGTCTCAGTCGGCGGCCGCCGCTTCCTCGGACTCCGCAGGCGACGACACGGGCTTCCCGAACGCGTAGACCGTCTCGCCGGAGAGGACCTCGACCTCGATGAAGTCGCCCGGCTCGATACCGTACTCGGAGGCGTTCTGGACGACGATCTGGCGGTAGGCCGAATCGCGACACTTCACCGAGTCGCCGTGGCCCGGCTGGACGACGAGCACCTCTCGCCGGGTGCCGACGAGTTCGTCGTACGCCTCGGCGACCACGTCCATCTTCAGCGCCGACATCGCCTTCGAGCGGTCCTTCTTCGTCTGGCCGCCGAGCCCCTTCATGTCGGCGGCGTCGGTCCCCGGGCGCTTCGAGAACCGCGTGACGTTGATCTTCTCGGGACGAACCTCGCGCAGGAGGTCCATGCTCAGTTCGTGGTCCGCGTCGGTCTCGGTGGGGAAGCCGACGATGAAGTCGGTCGAGAGCGTCCAGTGCTCCAGACGTGAGTCGAACGTCTCGACGATCTCTCTGAACTTGTCGACGCGGTGCTGGCGGCGCATCTCCTCCAGGACCTCGTCCGACCCCGACTGGACGGGGAGGTGGATGAAGTCGTAGAGCTTGTCGTTGCGAGCGAACACGTCGGCGAGCTCCTCGCGGATGCCGTGGATACCACCGGGGTTCGCCATCCCGACTCTGACTCGAAACTCGCCGTCGATGTCGCAGATGCGGTCGAGGAGTTCGGGGAGCGTTCGCTCACCCTGGTCCCAGCCGTACACCCCCGTATCCTGGCCCGTCACGCGAATCTCCTTCGCGCCGGCGTGGACGAGCGCCTCCGCCTTCCGGACGTTCTCCTCGACGGGCGGCGAGTCGATGCGCCCGGTCGCGAACTTCGTGATGCAGTACGAGCAGTTGCTCATGCAGCCGCGGGCGATGGGGAGGATGCCGATGACCCCGTCGAGGATGGGTTCGGAATCGGGCGTCGGCGTCGGGCACTCGCCGTTCGTCACCGCCGCAGGCACGTCGTCCCAGTTGAGAATCTGGGCGTCGATGTCTGCCTCGGCGAACTCCTCGCCCTGGGCGAGCGCCATGCAGCCGGTGACGATGAGGTCCGAGACTTCGTCGTCGAGTTCCTCCGCGCGCCGGAGCATGTTCCGCTCGGTCTTCTCGACCACGGTGCAGGTGTTGAGGATGGCCACGTCCGCCTCCCCCAGCGGCGTGCGGTGGTGGCCCGCGTCGCGCAGCCGGCGCTCGATCTCGCGGCTCTCACCGCGATTCGAGGTGCAGCCGTACGTCTCGATGTGGTAGCGGGCCATTCGTTTTCACCTACGTGCGCGACGGCAAGAGGGTGACGGAACGCGTCGGACAGAAGAGCTTTGGTCCGTCGGTTGACAGGCGAACACGATGTCCTCCAGACGTGAAACGCTAGCCGCAGCCGGTGGCGGGCTCCTTGTAGGACTCGCCGGCTGCTCCGGGGTGGCGAGCCAGCCCGACGAGCCACCGACCCCCGACGACGGCCCGGACCCGGACCCCGAGAACCACATCCACGGCGCGGACGGGGCGTGGTCGAGTTTCGGCTGTAACGCCGGCAACACCCGCGAGGTCGCCGATGGGCAGGCCCCGGTCGACGGCGTGACCGAGCGGTGGCGCGTCGAAGTGGGCGACCTGAACCGTGCCGAGCCGGTCGTCGCGGACGGCCGCGTGTTCCACCGTCTCGGTGGTGAGGACCTCGTCGTCTACGACGCCGCCGACGGCACGGAGCTGTGGCGGGCGACCGACGCCCGGACGCTCCCGCTGGTCCACGACGACACCGTCTACGTCGGGGGGGTGGGGCACGTCCGGGCGCTCGCCGTCGAGGACGGCACCGAGCGGTGGCGCACCGAGTTCGACACCCCAGGACCGGTCGCGACGCCGGCGACACACGGCGGCGACGAACTGCTCGTCGGAGCCGACGAACACGTCCATCGACTCACCGCCACGACCGGCGAGGTCGAGTGGTCTCGTCGACTGTTCGGCAGGGTCGTCGGCCCCGCCGCCATCTACAAGGCGCACTTTGCGTGCGTCGTCACCGAGGCGGGGAAACTGTACGCGCTCGACCCCGAGGGCACCGGCTGGGGCGAGTGGGACCTCCCGTCTCGCCCGCAAGCCCCGCCGACCGCCCACTCCGACGGCGTCTACGTCAACTGTCTCGACAGCCGGACGTACGGTATCTCGCTGGAGAACACGTCCCAACTGGACATCGACTGGTCGGCCGAGACCGGCTGGGCGAACGCCGGCCTCGCCGTGAACAAGTACCTCTACGCCGCCGGAACCCGGGGACTCGTCGCCATCGACCCCGAGACCGGCGAGGAGCGGTGGACCCACGACACCGGCGACTGGCGGCACACCGCACCCGCGCTGGCGCGCGACACGCTGTTCGTCGGCGGTGACGCGCTGTACGCGTTCGACCCGACGCCCTCGGTCGGGAGTGGCCCCGCGCTCCGATTCGAACACTCGCTCTACGGCCCGGTGAACGCGCCCGTCCTCGACGACGGCGTGCTGTACGTCACGGCCAAGACCGACGAGTCGACTGCTCACCTGCTCGCGCTGGAGGCCGCATGAACCGCCGGAGCTACGTGGCGGCGCTCGGCACCGCCGCGACCGCCGGGCTGGCGGGCTGTTCGGGGAGTGACTACGACGCCGTCGCGGCCGACGCCGGCGACGCACGCGACTGGCCGATGCCCGGCCACGACGCGGCGAACACCCGGTACATCCCCGAGGGAACGGCGCCTCGTTCGGGGGTGGAGACGGTGTGGCGGACCGAGGTACTCATGCCGACCGGCCCGCCGTCGGTCGCAGAGGACACGGTGTTCCTCCCCGTTGGAAACGACGTGCTCGCGGTCGACGCCGCCTCGGGCGAGATTCGGTGGCGAGCGGACCCGGACGAGAACGCCGCCGTCTACTGGTCGGCCCCGACCGTCCTCGACGGCGTCGCCTACCTCGTTGGCGACGATGCGCTCCGGGCGCTCGCGGTCGACGACGGCACCGAGCAGTGGCGCTACGAGTTCGACGACCCGACGGGCTATCTCGCGCCGACGCCCGGTTTCGGTGGTGACGAACTGTTCGTCGCCGCGGGCGAGACCGTCTACCGGTTCGACACCGACACGGGCGACCTGGAGTGGGAACGAGACGTGTTCGGCCAGGTTCGACAGACGCTGGCCTACCGGCCCGGGATGGTGTTCGCCGTCACCGAGGGCGGCGACGTGTACGCGCTCGCGGATGGCGACGGTGGTGGCTACTGGCGAACGGCACTGCCCGACATGGTGCAGTGCCCGCCGACGTTCGCGGACGGTCGGCTCTACGTCGGCTGTTTCGACGGGAACCTGTACGCGCTCAACGAGCGCGGTGCCATCGAGTGGTCGACCGATATCGGCGGCTTCGCGAAGGGCGGTATTGGCGCCGCCCACGACACCGTCTACGCCGACGGCGGCCGCTCGCTCCACGCGCTCGACGCCGAAACCGGCAACAAACAGTGGGCCGTGAGCCTCGGCACGACTGGCGACCACCCGCCGGTCATCGTCGACGACACGGTCTACACGGGTGGGGCGAAGCTCCGCGCGCTGAAGCTCGGTGGCGGCCTCGGCGTCGGTGGAACGCGTATCGAACCCGCGCGCTTCACGGCCGACCTCGGCGAGTACGTCGGCCAACTCGTGGCGGCCGACGGGTCGCTGTACGCGGCCGTCGAGGTGAAACGCGACCCGAACGGGGGGACCGACTCGGACAACCGCAAAA
Source organism: Halorarius litoreus (assembly GCF_024362405.1). Taxonomy (GTDB): domain Archaea; phylum Halobacteriota; class Halobacteria; order Halobacteriales; family Haloarculaceae; genus Halorarius; species Halorarius litoreus. The sequence goes on from NZ_CP101454.1 coordinate 399,116, forward strand.
CGGAGCTACAGCGACTCGACGCTCAGTCGTCGGGGTAACCGCGCAGAATCTCGACGCCGGAGGACGCCCCGATGCGCTCGGCACCCGCTTCTATCATGGCCATCGCCTTCTCGTACGAGCCGATGCCACCGGAGGCTTTGACGGGGAGGTAGTTCGCCATCCGCTCGACGTCCTCGATGGTCGCACCGCCCACCGAGAAGCCCGTTGCCGTCTTCACCATCGCCGCGTCGGCCTCCTGCGCGAGTCGGCAGGCACGGTCGAGTTCCTCGTCCGTCAGAAGCGGCGCCTCGACGATGACCTTCACGGGGAGCGGGACCGCGGCGACGACGCTCGCGATGTCCTCGCGGACGGTTCCGTCGTCGCCGGCTTTCAGCCGGCCGACGTTGATGACCATGTCTATCTCGTCGGCCCCGTCCTTCCACGCGAGTTCGGCCTCGGCCTCCTTCGCGCCCGTCGCGTGGTTGCCGTGCGGGAACCCGACGACGGTGGCGATGGTCAGGTCCGTCGCGTAGTCGTCGGCTTCGGCGACGTAACACGGCGGAATACAGACGTTCATGCCGTGTTCGAGCGCCTCGTCACAGACCCGCTGGACGTCCGCGGGCGTCGTCTCCGGCCCGAGAACGGTGTGGTCGATGCGTGCGGCGAACTCCTCCCGGTTCATATCCCCTCCCCAACGTCTGGCGGTGAAAAGTCTCCGATTCCACCGTTCCACCTTTTTACGCTCGGGTCGCCTTCGGCGACCGCTCGCGCAACAAATCTGCATTGCTGGACCGGAGGTCCAGCAGGCTTCCAGATCGCCAGCGGCGACTCGGAAGGGCCAAAAAAAGGCCGAGCGCGCCGACAGCGCGCTCGGGGGAACCGCTCGCTTCGCTCGCGGATGCTGTAGCGCGTGCTGGCGAGCAGTCTCGTCTGCGAGCCAGTACCGCGCGAGGGATGACGGAGCGAGGCGGAGTCAAGCGGCGGAATCGGTTGGGGAGGCATGTGGCTGACACCAGCACGAGGACTCCTGGGTTCGCGCGAGCAGGACACTCCCATGGCTGCCGTGGTCGATACAGACGCCCGAATTATCAATTCGTGGCGTATTCTACCGGCTATCCGCCAGAACGGACGTGCGAGATACAGAGGGTGTATGCAGCAGGGGTGTACGGGATATCCGTACTACGTTCGGAACACACGTGAGACCGATATTTCGGCAGTTCGTCGCTGATATGGCGCTATCGGGTGGCGATGAGGACCCCGACCGATTCGGTGATGATTTCGACGTCGGTGAGCGTGAAGCCTGCGCCTGCGAGGAGATTGGCGACAGTTCCCATCCGTGGCACCGTTTCGTAGTCGCTGGGGGTTCCCGTCGGCCCGAAGCACATCTTGTCAGCAACCACTACACAGTGTGGTTGTAACCCCGCGAGACCGTCGATGGCCGCGCGTAATTCGTCCTCGCCTCCCTCGTCGTAGGCCATGTACAGAGCATAGCTCGCAACGACCACATCGACCGGTTCGTCGACGTTCGGTTCACGGAACGACCCGTGGTCGAACGAGACGTTCTCGATGCCGCGCTCTGTAGCCTTCTCACGGGCGTACTGGAGCCACTCGTCGTAGATGTCCCGCCCGATTACGTGCTCACACTTCGACGCAAGTTCGAGTGCGACGATACCGGTACCCGTCCCGATGTCGAGCACAGTATCGTCGCGGTCGATTGGAGCGTGCGTGAGAAGTGCGGACAGACACCGCTGGTACACCTCGTCTGCCTCGCAGTCCGCATCGTAGTCCATCGCGGTGTAGCCGTGGTACTCGCGTTCTGTGTCGGCCATCAGTACGGCGACTAGGATGTGCTGAAGGATAAGGGTCTCAAGAATCATCGCTGACACGTCCGACCGACTCGCGCTGTGAGTTCAGCACGGCTCTCGATGGATGACGGGCCGCTGAGAGATGTTCCTCCTGACGCGTCACCATACACACCGACCGCAATCTGAATGGTTCACACGTACGTCCACAGATGGAGTCCACGACCATCCACGTGACAGCGAGACTGGCTCCCCCGCGTTTTTATCCTCACCTGGCCAAGAGTTCGCATGGTCCACCCGGACGTCGAGGAGACCGCCACAGCCATCGCGGAGATGGAGATTCGGGGGGCGGCGACCATCGCCGACGCGGCGGCTGCGGCGCTCGCGATCCACGCCCGCGAAGCCGAGGCCGACTCCCCCGAGGCGTTCCGCGCGTCGATGCGCGAGGCCGCCCGCGCTCTCTACGACACTCGCCCGACTGCGGTCTCGCTGCCGAACGCGCTCCGCTACGTCCTCTACGGGATGGAGGGCACCACGGTCGAGGCGCTCCGCGGGTCGGTCACGGCGCGTGCCGACCGATTCCGCCGTGAGCTCGACCAGGCGCAGTCGAAACTGGGGCGCGTCGGCGCGGGGCGCATCCGCGACGGCGACGTGGTGATGACCCACTGCCACTCGACGGACGCGATGGCCTGCATCAGAGCTGCCATCGAGCAGGGCAAGCACGTCGAGGCCATCGTGAAGGAGACGCGACCCCGACAGCAGGGGCACATCACCGCCCGCGAGCTCCGCGAGCTCGGCGTGCCCGTCACGCTCATCGTCGACAACGCGGCGCACCGCTACCTGAACGACGTCGACCACGTGCTTGTGGGTGCCGACTCCATCGCCGCCGACGGGAGCGTCATCAACAAGATCGGCACCTCGGGGCTCGCCGTCTCCGCGCGGGACCGCGGGACGCCCATCATGGTCGCCGCCCAGACCATCAAACTCCACCCCGACACGCTCACTGGGCAGGCCGTCGAGATAGAGATGCGCGCCGAGAGCGAGGTCATCGACGCAGAAACGCGCGAGGAGATCGGCGACATCGAGGTCAGAAACCCGGCGTTCGACGTGACCCCGCCGCGACACATCGACGCCATCGTCACCGAACAGGGGCAGTTCCCACCTGAGAGCATCGTCACGCTGATGCGCGAACTGTACGGCGAGAGCGTCGACCAGCCGTGGGCGGAGTGACGTAAGCTCAAGCGACGAGCGTCGCGCCGGCGTAGACGACGGCCGTCGCGACCGCGCCGACGCCGAGACCGACGAGGAACAGTCGGAACCCGTACCGCCGGTCGCTCGGCTGTGCGTCGTCGGGTACTGTCCCGCGCTGGCCGTCGAAACTGAACCGCCCGGAGAGCGCGAGCCCCGCACAGAACGCCCGTCGAGCCTGCAGCAGCCACTCGGTACCGAGCGACAGCGGCACGACGAGCCCGACGAGCAGGAACGTCGGCGTGTCGGAGACGAGGACGACCGCCGCGTACACGAGCGCGACGAGGTACGCGGCGGCCGCCAGCCGGTAGCGGTGGCGGCGCTCGCTGCCGCCGATGTTGCACACCCCGGGACGGTACTCGGGAGGTGTCGTTGCCACACAGTCGGTTGGGTCTGGAAATGTATAGGCCGCTCGGCGACGGCACGCCACGACCGCAATGCTTTCAGCCGTTCCGTTACCCCACGGAGGTATGCCACTGCTCCCGTCGGGGTTCGCGCTGCCGCCGCTGCCGTATCTGCTCGCGGTGGTGGTCGGGACCCTCGGCGTCGCCGGGCTGCTCTACCGGCGCGGCCCGCGCGTCACCCCACGGGTGGTCGCGGCGTTCGCCCCGTGGATGGTCGCCGGCGCGACCGGCTACGCGCTGTTCCAGGTCGGCGCCGTCCCCGCCCCCATCGAACCGCTGTTCGGCAACCCGATCGTCTACGCGACCACCTTCGTGCTCGCGGGGCTCGTCTGGCTCGCGGCGCTGGGTCAACCCGCCGACCGCTGGGACCTCCCGTCGGTGCCCGGCACGCTCGCTGCGACCGGCGGCCTCGTCGCCGGCGCACTGCTCGCGTACGCGGCCGTCGTCGGCCTCACGGGCGACGGGCTCTCGCTGTTCTGGCCGGGCGTCGGCCTCGTCGTCACCGTACTGCTCGCCGGGGTGACGTGGGTCGTCCTCCGCGACCGGTTCGACGCCGGCGTCACCGGCACGCTCGGGCTGCTCGTGGTGTTCGGCCACGTCCTCGACGGCGTCTCGACCGCCGTCGGCACCCACCTCGGGTTCGGCGAACAGACCCCGCTGTCGAACGTCGTCATCGAGTTCGGTGCCGACCTCCCGCCTGCCGCCTTCCTCGGCGAAGCGTGGCTGTTCGTCCTCGTGAAGCTCCTGCTCGCGGCGGTCGTCGTCTCCCTGTTCGTCGACTACGTCCGCGAGGCACCCGGAGAGGGGTCGCTCCTGCTGGGCGTCGTCGCCGCCGTCGGCCTCGGGCCGGGCGCGCACAACCTCGTGCTGTTCGCGCTCGCCTGATCCCCGCGACGGGTGCCTTTTTATCGCGCGGCGTCGCACTCGGAAGGGATGCCTCGCGTGCTGTGTGCCGGCCACGTCAACTGGGACGTGACGCTCCGCGTCGACCGCCTCCCGACCCCGGACGGTGAGTCGGCAGTCCGGGCGACACGGCAGGGCGGCGGCGGGAGCGCCGGGAACGTCGCGGTCGGGCTCGTCGGCCTGAACTGCAAGGCCGCGCTGCTCGGGAGCGTCGGCGACGACGAACACGGGCAGTTCGCACGCCGTGACCTCGACCGCTCCGGGGTCGACCTCTCGGGCGTCGTCACCACGGAGGGCGTCACGACGACGAAGTACCTGCTCGTCGACGACGAGGGGCGGGTGGCCGTCCTCGGTGCCCCGGGCGTCAACGAGGCGCTCGGCCCCGACGACATCGACCCCGACGTGGTCGACGGCGCGGACCACGTCCACCTCACCTCCCAGCGGCCCGACACCGCCGCCCGCATCGCCGAAGTCGCGAGCGACGCCGGCATCCCGGTGTCCGCCGACCCCGGCCGCCGGCTCACCGACCGCGATTTCGGCCCCGTCATCGAACACGCGGACCTCCTGCTGCTCAACCGGGTCGAGGCCGAGGCGCTCGGCGACCTCCCCGACGACCGCGAGGTCGTCACGAAACTCGGCGCGTCCGGCTCGCGACTCCGAACGCCGGAGGCGACGTACAGCCACCCGGGGTTCGACCTGCCGGCCGTCGACACGACGGGCGCAGGCGACGCTTTCGCCGCAGGGTTCATCGCCGCCCGCTTGCAGGGCGCTGACCCCGAGCGGATGCTAGCGGTGGCGAACGCCTGCGGCGCGCTCGGGGCGGCGACCGAGGGTCCGAAGACCGACCTCTCGTGGGAGCGCGTCGAGGCCGTCCTCGCCGGCGAACGCCCCGGGTTTTAGTCGTCGCCCCCGTAGGGCCGCCAAATGGACCCCTTCGTGTTGCACATCAACGACGTGCCCACGACCACCGGCCGGGTGGCCATCGGCGCGGTCGCCGGCCTCCTCGCGACGGTCATCATGAACATCCCGATGCAGCGGCGCCCGGAGGGCTCGACCCCCCCGTTCATCGCCGCGGGGGCGCTCACCGGGCAGCCGCTCGACGAAGTCGACCCGAAACTGGCCTCAGGCGTTCACTACTCCGCGGGCATCCTCGGCGGCGTGCTGTTCACGCTGCTCGCCATCGGCTTCGAGTCGGTCCTGCCGTTCACCGCGGCGCTCACGGGCGTCGGCCTCCGGCTCGTCCCGCACTTCCTCGCGACGCTCGTCACGTACGGGTTCCTCGTCGCGTTCTTCGCGTACCTCGTCTTCCCGCAGTTCGGGAAGAGCGCGAACCAGCGCGGCGAGCAGGTCCGAACCGACTGGGTCATCTCGGCGAGCGTCTACGTCGTCGCGCTCGCCCTGTGGATTCCGCTACTCATCGCGAGTCTCTGACCCCGGTGGGAACGGGAGTTCGCCGGTCGTCTCGCGCCGCATCACGTCCCTGACGAACAAGCGCACCTCGTCGCGCAACCCCGCCTCGTCCTCGAACGTCTTGACCACGGCGTCCCAGCGGTCCGCGACCGAGGCGATCATCGCACTCCTGACGCCCTGCGCGTGACAGAACAGCACGCGCTCGGGAGCGCGCTCCGAGAGGTCTTCGAGGACGGCACCCGTCTCGATGCCCACCCCGAGGTTCATCGTCTCGCGCCGGACGACGAACACGACGACGTTGCTCGCGCGGGCGAACTCGATGGTCTGGGTGCCCGCGTCGAGTTCCTCCAGGGGAATCTCGGGGTCGGTCGCGAGGAAGGCGTTGAACCCCTCCGCGCGGAGCCCGTCACGGGTCCGTTCGAGGAACGTGAACGCCTCGTCCGCGGGGTCGTGGCTCTTGTACGGCCCCATCACGTAGACGAGAAATCGCCGATAGCGCGTCGGCGAGAGTTCGCGGAGCAGGCGGTCGCGCATTGGTGGAGGCTCTCGACGACATTATATAAAGGCAGTTGTTTTCAGGGTTTGTTGACTCAAGAAGTGTTATAGGTACTGTCGTGGTACAGTTCGATAGAGGCAATGGCCCACGCGAAACGCTACGATGCCCCCGACCTCCCGGCGGACAGCGTGCTCACCCTCGAGGAGTACCTCGCGATGCAGCGCGCCGTCGGCCAGGAGACCCGCTATCGCGCGCTCGCCGAGCTCCTGCGCGAGGGTAAACTGAGCGCCTCGGAGCTGGCAGAGCGACTCGACACGCCCTCCAACCGGCTCCACTACCACCTCGACGAACTCGAATCCGTGGGGCTCGTCGCCAACCGGAAGCGCCGGGAACGCGGCGCGGATGGGCTCTACTCGTACTACACCGCGACCACGCTCGGCGAGGCCGTGATGACCCACGGCGTCGCCGAACTCATCCGCGAGGAGCGCGACCTGCTGGAGCGGTATCGGTAACCGAGGGCGTTTTCACCCGCGCGGTTGGAGGCTCGATATGGCCAAACAGCCGCACCTGCTCGTCGAGGAGGGAGACGTACACGACATCGCGCTCATCCCGGGGGACCCCGGTCGGGTCGACCGCATCGCGGGGCAGTGTGACTCTTCGGAGGTCATCGCCGAGAACCGCGAGTACAAGGTCGTCAACGCCACGTTCGAGGGGCGCGACCTGACCATCTGTTCCACGGGTATCGGCTGTCCCTCCGCAGCGATCGCCGTGGAGGAACTCGCTGCGGTGGGCGTCGAGACGTTCATCCGCGTCGGCACCACGGGCGCGCTACAGGAGGGCATCGAGATCGGTGACATGATCGTCGCCACCGGGGCCGCGAAGAACGAGGGGACGAGCCGCCGGTACGAGGCCGTGGAGTATCCGGCCGTCCCGGATTACGACGTGCTGTCGGGGCTGGTCGACGCCGCCGAAGCCAACGACGAGGACGTCCACGTCGGGCCCATCGCCTCCGACGACGCGTTCTACGCCGAGACCGACGCCTACGTCGAGGACTGGGAGGCCGCTGGCCTCCTCTCCGTCGAGATGGAGGCCGCCGCAGTCTTCTCCATCACGCGCCGGAAGGGACTGCGCGCGGGCGCCATCTGTACCGTCGACGGCAACCTCGTGGAGGGCACCCAGAAGGGCGAGACCGAGGACGACGAGCTCCCGGAGAAGGCGAAGAACAACGTCGAGCGCGCCATCCGAATCGCGCTGACCGCGACGACCGAGCTGTAGGAGAGAAACCCATTTGGCGAGGGGTTTCGTAGCCGGGGCGCATGGACGGTCCTCGCGAGCGCGTGCGGACGGTGTTGTTGCGGCTCCGACGGCTCGAACGCCGTGAGGTCCGCGAGTTCCGTGCGTGGCTGGAGACCACCCGGAACCTCGTCCATCTCACCGTCCTCCTGCTCGTTCCACTCCTCATCGCGCTCGTGACTGCCATCTCTAACGCCGAGAGCTTCCTCCCGTTCGTGCTGTTCCCGCCGCTCGCGTCGGGGACGTTCACCCTCTTTTCCGAGCCGGAGGGGCAGTACGCCTCCCCCCTGAGGTTCGTCGGGGGGCTCACCGCCGGGGCAGTCTGTGGCTCGCTCGCGGTGGCGGCCGCGCTGTTCACCGGCGCAATCGACCCTTCGGCCGTCGGTACGTTACGGGGCATCTCACCGGTGGCCGCCGCCCTCGCCGTCTTCCTCACCGGTGGCGTGACGTGGGCGTTCGACGTCGAGGAGCCGTCGGCGTTCTCGACCGCGCTGCTCGCGCTCATCGCCCCCGCGTTCACGCCCGGCGACCCCATCGTCGAGGTGCTCGGGCTGTTCGTCGCGAGCGTGTTCGCCGCCGCCAGCCTCGTCGCGAGCGTGTTCTACGTCTGGCGCGAGCGGTTCTACGAGCGCCGCGCGGAGTTCCTCTACCAGTCGACGAAGGGCGACGACCACGTCCTCGTCCCCATCCGCGGCGACGACCCCCGCTCCACGGTGATGCTCGGCGCACGGCTCGCCGCGGCGCACGACGCTGGAAAGGTGGTGCTCCTCGACGTGGTCGAAGACGAAGACGTCGCGGCCGCCCGCCGCGACATCCTCCACGCGGACGAGCCGGCCGCGGAGACGATGGCCGAGGACGCCAGGCCGGCCGACCCGGCCCGACCCGTCGCCCCCGAGACCGACGAGGACACCACCGAGACGGCCGACACCTCCGACGAAGCGCTCGACGAGCAGGCCGAGGAGCGCGCCGCGGCGACGGTCGCGACCGAGCTCGAAGCGATGGCCGGCCGCGTCGAGACGAAGGTCGGCGTCCCCTGTCAGGTGGCGGTGGCCGTCGAGTCGGCCACCCGTGCCCAGACGGTGCTGACCGCCGCCCACGAGGCGAACTGCGACCTCATCGTCACGCCGTACGAGGAGCGCCACGGCGCGCTCTCGCCGTTCGTCCGGGACCTGTTCCGCAGCGACACCGACGTGCTCGTCCACCGTCCCGGCGGCGAACAGACCCGGACCCGCTGGCGGGACGTCCTGGTTCCCGTCCGGCGTGCCAGCGACGCCGCCCACACGATGGTCGACTTCGGAACCCGGCTGTCGGGCGGTGTCGGTCGGGTCGCCGTCTGCACCTGCATCGGCCCCCGCGACGACCGCCGCCGTGCCGAGTCGATGCTGTCGGACCTCGTCGAGACGTTCCACGGCTCGCTCGAAACGCGAGTGGCCAGACAGCCCATCGAGAAGTTCCTCGCGCGCAACGCCCCGCAGTTCGACCTCGTCATCATCGGCGCGTCCACCGAGCGCTCGAAGGCCTCGCGCTTCATCTCCCCGCCGACGTTCGAACGCATCCAGGAACTGGAGTGTGACGTGGCGGTCCTCGACCGGAACTACTAGCGCCCGTTTTCCGCGAGCGGCCAGGGCTCGCTCGGCTCCGTCGGTCGGAGCACCGACACTGCACCCCGTGTGAACTCGACACAGTATCCCGCTCGGTGGGACCCACCGTTGGACCCCATATCGGCTCGCCGCCATTCTACGACTGGGTGAAAACCATGTCCCAACAAGTCGTCGACACCACGACCCCCACCGGGGTCATCCGGGGGACGGTCGAATCGAGTCGAGCGCGCGCCGGTGTGCTCCTCATCGCGCTGTCCGCACAGTTCATGGTCGTCATCATGCTCGCCGCAGCGATGGCACCGAACTACAACTTCAACACGGCCGCCATCAGCGACCTCGGGGTCTTCCCCGAGACGGCGTGGCTGTTCAACGCGTCGCTGGTCGTCGTCGGGCTGCTGAACCTCGTGGCCGGGTACTACTTCTACCGCAGCCACGGGAAGCGCTGGCTGCTCGCCGCGTTCGCGCTGGCCGGCATCGGGGCCCTCGGCGCGGGCGTCTTCCCGCTCGACACGGGTGATGCCCACTCGCTGTTCGCGCTGCTCGCGTTCCTGTTCTTCAACGTGCAGGCGCTCGGGAGTGCAACCGAGTTCCCCGGCGTGATGAAGCTCCTGTCCGTCGTCGCCGGCGGTATCGGCATCGCGTTCGTCGTCGTCATGGTCGTCGGGGACGGCGGCAACACCGCCGTCTTCGGCCCCATCGGCCACGGCGGCGCCGAACGCATGATCGTCTACCCGGTCATGCTCTGGATGGTCGCCGCCGGTGGCTACCTCCTCGGTGTGCGTGATACCGCGACCGCGTGACCGCCCCGGAGCCGGCTTCCAGCTCCGGTGAACGCCTCCCGCTTCGACTCGACCGCCGCGAGGGCGTCGGGTGCGAACGACCACTGCCCTCGCACGACCCACTCCCATGCACCTCCGACACCGAGACCTGTACCTCGTCCTCGTCGTGGTGTCGCTCGTGAGTTCGCCGGCGCTCGCCGCGGTCTCGCTCACGGACACCACGGCAGTCGAGACGCAACCGAACGTGACCGACGCCGCCACCGTCGAAGCCTGGGTCGACGAGACGATGGCCGACCAGCTGGAGCGGTACGACGTCCCAGGGGCGACGGTCGTGCTCGTCGCCGACGGCGAGTTCGTCCTCGCGAAGGGCTACGGCTACGCGGACGTCGACGCTCGCCGCCCGGTCGTCGCCAACGAGACCGTGTTCCACATCGGCTCGACGGGGAAGCTGATGACGTGGACGGCGGTGATGCAGGGCGTCGAGGACGGCCGACTCGACCTCGACCGCGACGTCAACGCCTACCTCACCGACTCGCCCGTGACGGTTCCCGACACCTACGAGGAGCCCGTCACGCTGACGCACCTCGGAACGCACACCGCCGGCTTCGAGGACTCCTTCGCCGGGATGCTCGTCGACACGCCGAGCGAGCTTCGGCCGCTGAGCGAGACGCTCGCGGCCAACCAGCCCGCCCGCGTCCGTCCACCGGGCGAGTTCGTCGCCTACTCGAACTACGGGACCGGCCTCGCCGGCCACGTCGTTGCCGAACAGTACGACACCACGTTCACCGACTACGTCGACGACCGGGTGTTCACGCCGCTCGGGATGGCCGACACCACGTACGCCCAGCCGCTTCCAGCCCATCTCGAGTCGCGCCGGGCACTCGGCTATGCCTCCCAGAACGGCGCGTACCAGGCACAGGAGCCGCCCGTCTGGGCGATCGCGCCGCAGGGCGGCTCCCTCAAGTCGACGGGGACCGACATGGGCCGGTTCATGCTCGCGTATCTGAACGAGGGCGCGTACGACTCGGCGCGCATCCTCGACCCCGAGACGGTCCGTGCGATGCACCAGCGACACGTCACGAAGGCGCCCGACGTACCCGAACTGAACGGGATGGCCTACGGCTTCATCGAGATGGACCGCAACGGCGAGCGCATCGTCGGCCACTGGGGCGACACGACGTACTTCAAGAGTCTGCTGGCGCTGTTCCCCGACCGCGACGTCGGCCTGTTCGTCGTCTACAACAGCCCTGGGGGCGCGCCCGCACGGTTCGACCTCCTCCAGTCGTTCGTCGACCGCTACTACCCGCGGTCCGAGACGCCCGTCGTCGAGCCGCCGGTCGGCGCTGCCGAGCGAGCCGCGGCCCTGGCCGGTGACTACCGCTCGTTGACGATCTCCGAGAGCTCGTGGGAGCGGCTGCTCGGCGTGCTCACCCGAACCTACACGGTCGACGCGACCGACGACGGCTACCTCACGACCACGCGACTGGGCGAGGAGACCCGAACGTGGGTGGAGCGTCGTCCCGGCGTGTATCAGGCGGTCGGGGGCGACGAACTGCTGGTGTTCCTGGGCGACGAGAACGGCGAGGCGACGCACGTGTTCTTCGGGAACTTCGCGCCAGCGTCGTACGAGCGGGTGCCCTGGTACGAGTCGCAGGACGTCCTCTACGGGGCCGTCGGGGGCGGGGCGCTGCTGCTCGGCTCGATGCTCCTCGTCTGGGGCGGCGGTCCCGTGTATCGACGCCTGCGCGGGCTCGACGCCCCCAGTGACCGCGAACGCGCAGCCAGGTGGCTCCTCGGTGTCGTGAGCCTCCTGTGGCTGGCCGTCCTTGTCGTCTTCGTGCGCGCCTGGATCGAGTTCAACGCGGAGATGGCCTCCCCCTCGCTCGCCCTGCAGGTCGGGACGCTCCTCCCGTACGTGGCGCTCGTCGGGACGGTCGGGGCCGTCGGCGTGACGGCGCTCGCGTGGCGCGACGGCTACTGGGGTCTGCCAGCCCGGCTCCACTACGCGCTGGTCACGGTGGCGGCGCTGCTGGTCGCCTGGCAGCTCTACTACCTCAGAATCCTGGCGCTGTAACGGAGCCGAAACGCGAATACGGGGCCTCGGGCGTCCTACTGGAACCCGATACGCCCGCTCGTGGACCGCTGCTCGATGCCCGAGGAGCCGCCCTTGAACTGGTCTTTCATCTGCTCGTAGTAGTCGCGGATGTCCTCGTTGATGGTGGGCCGGACCTGTTCGAGCGCCTGCCGGAAGTGGCGCATCTCGACCTCCTCGGCGTCGTCGTCCTCGCGCAAGGCCTCGATGGCCGCCTCACGCGCGATGGATTCGAGGTCCGAACCGACGTAGCCCTCGGTGATCTCGGCGATCTCGTGGAGGCTCACGTCCGGCGCGAGCGGCATCCCCTCGGTGTGGATGTTGAGGATCTGCTCGCGGCCCTCCACAGAGGGTTCGCCGATCATGACGAGGCGGTCGAACCGCCCGCTACGGATGAGCGCGGGGTCGATCATGTCCGGGCGGTTCGTCGCGCCGATGACCATGACGTCGCCCATGTCTTCGAGGCCGTCCAGCTCGGTCAGGAGCTGATTGACGACGCGCTCGGAGACGTTCGAGCCCACGTCGCCACCCCGTCCGGGGGCGAGCGAGTCGAGCTCGTCGAAGAAGATGACCGTCGGGGCCACCTGTCGCGCCTTCCGGAACGTCTGCCGGATGGCCTTCTCCGACTCGCCGACCCACTTCGACAGGAGCTGCGGTCCCCTGACGGAGATGAAGTTGGCGTTCGTCTCGTTGGCGACAGCTTTCGCCATCAGCGTCTTCCCGGTGCCCGGCGGGCCGTACAGCAGCACGCCGGAGGGCGGGTCGATGCCGAACCGCTCGAACTTTTCAGGCGAGGAGAGCGGCCACTCGACGGACTCCTGGACCTTCTCCTTCGCGTCGTCGAGGCCACCGACGTCGTCCCACGACATCTTCGGCAACTCGACGAGCACCTCGCGCATCGCGCTCGGGTCGACCTCGTTGAGCGCCCCCCGGAAGTCGGACTTCTTGATGATCATCCGGTCGATGAGGCTCGGCGGGATGTCCTCCTCGTCGAGGTCGATCTCGGGGAGGTACCGGCGCAGGGCCTTCATCGCGGCCTCCTTCGTCAGGCTCTCGATGTCCGCGCCGACGAAACCGTGGGTCTCGTCCGCGAGGTGGTCGAGGCTCACGTCGTCCGAGAGCGGCATCCCGCGGGTGTGGATCTGGAGAATCTCCTTGCGGCCGGTCTCGTCCGGCACGCCGATTTCGATTTCGCGGTCGAACCGACCGGGGCGACGCAGGGCCGGGTCGACGCTGTCGACGCGGTTGGTCGCGGCGATGACGATGACCTGCCCGCGCGATTCGAGGCCGTCCATCATCGTCAGCAACTGGGCGACGACGCGGCGTTCGACCTCCCCGGTCACGTCCTCGCGCTTGGGCGCGATGGAGTCGAGTTCGTCGATGAAGATGATCGCCGGTGACTCCTCGGCTGCGTCCTCGAAGATTTCCCGGAGTTGCTGTTCGGACTCACCGTAGTACTTCGAGATGATTTCGGGGCCGGCGATGGAGAAGAACGACGCCGACGTCTCGTTGGCGACGGCCTTGGCGAGGAGGGTCTTGCCCGTGCCCGGCGGGCCGTGGAGGAGGACACCCTGCGGTGGCTCGATGCCGAGCTTCTTGAATATCTGCGGGTGTTTCATCGGCAGTTCGACCATCTCGCGGACGCGCTGAATCTCCCCCTGGAGGCCGCCGATGTCCTCGTACGTGATGCCGCCGCCGGTCTTCTCGAATCCCGAGATGGGCTCCTCGCGGAGTTCGACCTCGGTGTCCTCGGTGATGAGGACGACCCCCTCGGGTTCGGTGTCGACCGCAATCAGCGGAATGGCCTGTCCGGGCGAGCGCATGAACGGGTGGTTCGTGCTCGACATCACGGGGACGATGTCGCGCTGGACGACCGGCCGTTTCAGGATCTGTCGTTTCACCATCCCCGCGGCGTCGCTTCCGAACTGGACGGACGCCTCCTCTGGCGGGGCGAGCGTGAGTTTCTCGGCCTTCGTGGCGTCTGCCTTGCGGATGGTGACTCGTTCACCGATACCCACGTCCGCGTTCTGCCGGGTGAACCCGTCGATGCGGACGGTGTCGGTGTTCCAGTCCTGCCGGTCGGCGCGCCACACCTTCGCGGCCGTGGTGTCGGCACCTTCGATCTCGATGATGTCCCCGGGGGAGAGCTTCAGATGAAGCAACGTGTCGGGGTCGAGGCGGGCGATGCCGCGACCCGAGTCGTTCGGGTACGCCTTCGCCACCTCAAGTTGAACCTCGTTCATGGGCGTGGTATGTCGTGTCACTCAGTTCGCGGCGGAGATATGCTTTATGCTCCGACAGCCATGCGGTGAAGCGAGCATCAGGACGCCGTAGCGCGAAAACATCTGTTTCAGTGACACACCGTGTCACACCCGCTCGTCCGTCGTCCGACCCCGAACGGTTTACCAGCGTCGCCCCCCGCCTCCGAGTATGCGAACGCTCGCCTTCGACGGCCGCACGGGCGCGGCCGGCGACATGATACTCGGGGCACTGCTGGCCGCGGGCGCGGACCGCTCGGTCCTCGAACCGGTCGAGGCTGCCCTCCCCGTCGAATTCCGGGTCGAGGAGGTCGACCGTAACGGCATCCGCGCGACGACCGTCGACGTGCTGCTGGTCGAGTCCGACGGCGGCGAAGACGACGGAAACGGGCACGACCACAGCCACGACCACGACGAGCACGACCACACACACGACCACGACGAGCACGACCACACACACGACCACGGCGACCACAGCCACGAGCACACACACGCCGAGGGCCACGGCACCGCCCGAACGTACCGCGAGGTCCTCGACGTCGTCGACGAGATGGCCCTGCCGGAGGCAGTCGCAGCGGACGCCGAAGCCGTCTTCCGCATCCTCGGAGAGGCCGAAGCCGCCGTCCACGGCACCGACCTCGAGGACACACACTTCCACGAGGTCGGCACCGACGACGCCATCGCGGACGTGGTGGGGAGCTGTCTCCTGCTCGCCGACCTCGACCCCGACCGCGTCGTGACGACGCCCGTGTTCGCCGGCGGCGGCGAGGTCGAGATGAGCCACGGCCGCTACCCGGTTCCGGCACCGGCGGTCGTCAACGTCGCCGCGAGCGCCGACTGGGAACTCCGCGGCGGGCCGGTCGACACCGAACTGCTCACCCCGACGGGCGCGGCCATCCTCGCGCAGTTCGCCGAGGGCGTCGACTCGCTCCCCCCGATGCGCGTCGACGGGTCGGGCTACGGCGCGGGCACCAAGCAGTTCGACGACCGACCGAACGTCCTGCGGGCGACCGTCGGCGAGGCGCAGGGCGAGCTCGTGCACGACGACGTGCGCGTCCTCGAAACGAATCTCGACGACGCCAGCCCCGAGGTGCTGGGGGGCCTCCAGCGGTCGCTGAAGTCGGCGGGGGCACGCGACGTGACGGTCCTGCCGGCGACGATGAAGAAGGCGCGACCCGGCCACCTCGTGAAGGTCGTCGTCAAGCCCGAGGACGCCCAGCAGGTCGCCCGCCGACTCGCCGAGGAGACGGGCACGCTCGGCGTCCGCGAGTCGAATGCCGGCCATCGCTGGGTCGCCGAACGGCGGTTCGAGACGGTCGAACTGGAGATCGACGGCGAGACGTACGAGGTGACGGTGAAGGTCGCGAGCGACTCGGAGGGGAGTGTGTACGACGTGAGCGCGGAGTTCGACGAGGCCGATGCGGTCGCCGCGGAGACGGGACTCGCGACCCGTGAGGTGCTGCGGCGGGCCGAGAGCAAATACCGGAGTTAGTCGGCCCGCTCGACGCCGACGGTGACCACGTCGGCGAGGCCGTTCGCGAGGAACACCCAGCCGAAGTAGACGACGGCGATGGCTGGCACGAGCAACAGCGATCCGAGAAGCGACTGCCACGCGAACGCGGCGCCCGCGAGGCCGAGCCCGGCAGCGACGAACAGGCTGCCGACGGTCAGCGAGCGGGTGGCGCCGGCGAGTGTGGAGGGCGACATACTGGGGCGACTCGGCGGAGCGAACTAACCGTTACTCCTCGTCGTCGCCGCGGTGTTCCGCCAGCGCCTCCTCGATGGTCAGCTCCCCGGCGGCGACCCGGCGGGCGAGTACCTCGCTTATCGTTCGATTTGCCTCGCTCTGCTCGCGCGAGCGGTTCTTGATGACCTGCAGCTCGCCGGCGGTTGGCTCGATGTCGCGGGAGTCGACCGGCTCACCCGCCAGGTGGGCGATGTTGACGGCCGCGAGCACGTCGCCCATCCCCCGCGCGCCGGTCCCGAGATACGGGGTGGTGCCGGTCTCGTCGACGAGTTCGACCCGGACGCCGTCGAGGTCGTCGATGATCTTCGCGCCCTGGAGCCGGGCACCGTCGCCGATGCGGACCACGGGGTCCGGCGCCCCTTCGATTTCGCCCAGGACGGTCTCGGCGGCCTGCGTGAGCGGGACGTGGAAGGCGGCGACGACGGTCTCGCCGACGAGGACGGCGATGCCGGGGCGCTCCCCAGGGTCGATGCCGACGACGGTCTGTCCCGACCCGCCGCGCATGAGGGCGAGCGCCTCCTCGACCGCGTGCCGGGAGTCCTCGGGGGCACCGCGTACGACCGGCACCTCGGCGTCGAGGTCGTCGTCTTCACCCGTGATAACCACCTCACAGTCGGGGAGGTCGTCGCCGAGTTCGACCGTCGTGAACGTCACCCCGCGGTCGCGGAGTTCACCCACGACGCCGTGGTAGAGCTCGAAGTCATCGGTGGCGACGACGATCACGTCTCGACCTTCGCGGCGGCGAGTATAAGCGCGACGGGAAGCGGGAGTTTTTCACCGGTGACGCGGTAGAGCCGGGTGTGAGCGAGCCGATTCAGACGGGGTGTGACGCGGTCGACGACCTGCTGGACGGGGGGTTCGAGCGCGGCGCGGTGACGCAGGTGTACGGCCCCCCGGCCGCCGGGAAGACGAACCTCGCGCTCGCCGCCGCCGTCGGGGTCGCCGCGCGCGGTGACGTCGCCCTCTACATCGACACCGAGGGGCTCTCCGTCGACCGGTTCGAGCAGCTCGCCGCCGCGTACGCGACCGACGACCAGACGGTCGAGGACATCGCCTCGCGCGTCATCATCTCGGAGGCGCTCGACTTCGCCGAGCAGGAAGAAGCGGTGCGAGACGCCGCGGAACTCGCCAGCCGCATCGACCTCATCGTCCTCGACTCGGCCACGGGGTTCTACCGTCTGGAGCGGACGAACGAGTCGGGCGGCGAGGCCCTTCGCAAGGTCGCGCGGCAGGTGACCCACCTGCTGTCGCTCGCTCGGAAGGAGGATCTGGCCGTGGTCATCACGAATCAGGTGTTCTCGGACCCCGACAGCGAGAGCGAGCGCGTCCGGCCCCTCGGCGGCAACACGCTGAGCCACTGGGTCGCAGCCATCGTTCGACTCGAACGGTTCCGCGGGGGGAACCGCCGGGCCACGCTCGAAAAACACCGGTCGAAGCCTGCTGGCGGGACGGCGCGATTCCGCATCACTGGGACGGGGCTGGAGAGCGTCGAGGAGTAATCACCGGCCGAACAGCAGGACCACGAGCGCGACGAAGGCGAGTATCGACCCGACGACGCCGCCGAGCATGGCGTGCCCGCCGGTCGCCTGGCCGACGGTGACGGCCGCTAGCCCCCCGACGAACAGGCTCCCGACGACGAGCAGCACCACCCCCCGCCAGTCGACGAGCGGCCCGGCAACGGGCTGTTGAGGCATACCGGGCTGGCACGCCACACCCTCTTGAGTGTTGCGCGGATTGCCGGAACATTGTCATCGACTGGTCGGCAGAGAATCCTCGTCTGTGCTGTGTGACGACGAAGAGAGACTGTTCGTGAGTGAATGTGGCGGCCCGTCGGGCGAGCGCCGCTATGCGGCCCGAGACGACGGAGCATCCGCCGAGCGAAGCGAGGCGGTTCCCCGCGCCGACCGCAGGGAGGCGCGGGACCGAGGCCTGACTAACGCGCGACGACCGAGGGGAGCCGCGCGGCTGGAAGGCCGATGTGTCTTTTTCATGAACGTTTTTGCCCGAGCGAGCGGAGCGAGCGAGGTGCAAAAAGGTGCTAGAAGATATTCGCCTGCTGGTACACCGAGATACCCTCGTTCGTAATCTCGTAGGGCTTCGTCTCCCGCGAGTGGTTCGCGTTCCGGATCTTCTGGATTTCGACGGCCAGCCGCGTCTCGCGGAACTCCGAGCGGACGTACTGGAGGACGAACACCGCATCCGTGAGGTACTCGATGATGCCGTGCCGGGAGGCGTACGGGTTCCCCTCGGAGGCCTCGCTCGTCAGCATCGTGGTGACGCCCGCCCGCTTGAGGCTCTTGGTGAAGTCGAACACCTCGGTACGGCGCTCGGCCTGTTTGTCGTACATCATCTCCAGGAGGGAGACGGAGTCGAGCACGAGGCGGTCCGCGCCGAACTCGTCGACGAGCCGGGGGAGGTCGTTGCGGATGGAGGCCAGCGAGTTCGCCATCTCGACGGGGTCGAGGTCGACGATGGCGAGCCGGTCGTCGTCGATGTGTGACTGGAAGTCCCAGCCCTTCTCGTTGCCGGCGGCGACGATGTCCGGTTTGGTCTCTTCGAGCGTGATGAACACGGCGCTCTCGCCGGTTTCGAGCCCCTGGTGGAGGAACTGGAGGCCGAAGGTGGTTTTCCCGGTACCGGCAGACCCCATGACGACCATCAGCGACCGCTCGGGGACGCCCCCCTGCACCATCTCGTCGAGCCCCTCGATGCCGAGGTCGATGCGCGGGATGTCCGACTCGAACTCCTCGTCGAACTCCGCGCTACCGACGTCGGCGCCGCCCTGGAAGGCGGACTCGAAGTCGTCATCGAACAGGTCACTGTCGCCGCTCCCTTCGAACGGGTCGTCCGCGTCCCCCTCGAAGGCGTCGTCCCCACTCGACTCGAACCAGTCGTCGGGGTCTTCGCTCACGGCGACACCTCCACCGCGTCGGTCATACGCGGCAATGAGACCGGGAGAAGATAACGCTTGCCCGTCGTGACGCTTATTCCGGGTGGCACCGAACTCCCGTCGATGCACGTCGGCATCGTCGCCCAGCGGGGGAACCCCCGCGCCGCAGAGTTGGCGGAGGACATCCGCCGCGCGCTGGACGCGCGCGTGTCGCTCGACGCAGAGACCGCCGAGAGCCTCGGTGTCGAGGGTCGAGCAGCCGACGCGCTGGTCGGCTGTGACCTCGTCGTCTCCATCGGCGGCGACGGGACGTTCCTCTACACGGCCCGCGCGGTCGGGGACACACCCATCATGGGTGTGAACCTCGGCGAGGTGGGCTTCCTCAACGCGACCCCACCGGACGACGCCATCCGGGCGGTCCGTGCCGAGGTCGCCCGCCTCCGGTCGACGGACGACCCCGGGTTCCAGGAGATGGCGCAGGTGAAGGCCACCGGCGACGGGTTCGAACTTCCGGCGGCGCTCAACGAGGTGACGGTGCTCGGCCCGCAGCGCGGCCACGGCCAGGGCGTCGGCATCGAGGTCCGACTCGACGGCGAACTCTACACGGGCAGCCGCGCGGACGGCGTCATCGTCGCCACGCCCACCGGGTCGACGGCCTACAATCTCTCGGAGGGCGGGCCGCTCGTCCATCCCGACGTGAACGGCTTCGTCGTCACCGAGATGTGTGCGGAGGGGCCGATGCCGCCGCTGGTCGTCGACCCCGACCGCGAGCTCACGGTGCGCGTCGAGGAGGCCGAACGGGCGTACGTCGTCGCCGACGGCCGGACGAAACACGAGGTGACGCCACCGACCCGGATCCGTCTCCAGCGCGCCGAGCGCCCGGTTCGCGTGGCGGGCCCGCCGCTGGATTTCTTCGCGGCGCTCGGCAAGCTGGACTGACCCACGGAACCCTCCGGGTTGGAAACCACTTTACGCGTGACGGCCCTTTTACACGCCAATGAGTAAGCAACTCCCGGATGTGCAGGCGAGCAGCCCCGAGGTGAGTGTCGGGCTCAACCGCGTCGGGGTGACGGGCGTCGAGAAGCTGGTGAAGATCGACCGCGACGGCAAGCGGCCCATCGTGCTGATGGCCGAGTTCGAGGTGTACGTCGACTTGCCGAAGTGGCGGAAGGGCATCGACATGTCCCGGAACATGGAGGTCGTCGACGAGATCCTGGAGGAGGCGACCTCCGAGCCGGCGTTCCGCGTCGAGGACGTCTGTGGCGACGTCGCCGAGCGTTTGCTGGAAAAACACGACTACACCTCGCGGGCGGAGGTGCAGATGGAGGCCGAATACATGATTCGCGAGAAGACGCCCGCGACCAGTCGGCCGACGCAGGCCGTCGCCGACATCATCGCGAGCGCCACCGCCACCGACGAGGGGACGAGCGAGGAGATCGGCTGTCACGTCGTCGGGATGACGGTCTGTCCCTGCTCGCAGGGGATGTCCGAGGCCCGCGCCCGCGAGACGCTCGACCAGCTCGGCGTCGACGGCGAGGTCATCGAGGAGTTCCTGGACGAGGTGCCACAGCCCGGCCACAGCCAGCGCGGTCACGCGACGCTGACGGTCGAGGCCGACGGCTCACCCGATGTCGAACTCCACGACCTCATCGACATCGCGCGCGACTCGATGTCCGCCCGCATCTACAACTTCGCGAAGCGGCCCGACGAGGACTACATGACCTACCAGTCGCACGCCCACGCGAAGTTCGTCGAGGACTGTGTTCGGGCGCTCGCGGAAGGCGTCGTCGAGCGGCTCGACCTCCCAGACGACGCCATCGTCCGCATGGAGCAGTCGAACGACGAGTCCATCCATCAGCACAACGCCCACGCCGAGCGCGTCGCGGAGTTCGGCCAGCTGAAGGCGGAGCTGAACGGCGACGATGAATAGCCGAAGAAACCGACCGCCCCAGGTCAGTCCGAAGCGACCGGGGTCGTGCGGGTGGTGCGTTCCTTCTCGGTGGTCGCACGGCGCGTGTACTCGACGGCGCCGACGAACACGACGGCCCAGAGCACCGCGAGCGCGCCCCACAGCACGCCGGCGCTGGACTCGACCGTGAAGAGGATGGAGGAGACCCCGAGGATGAGGGCGACGACGCCAGCGCTCCACGCGGCGAACCGCCAGTCGCGCTCGCGGACGACCGCGAGGACGCCCATCACGAGGACGTACATCGACGCGATGGCCATGCCGGCGTAGTGGACGAACATGGCGTGTTCGTCTGCGAGCGTGAGCTGTCGGACCAATTGGTCACCGGCGTACAGCAGGAGCGGCACGGCGGCGACGACGAGCAGGCCGACGAGGATGCGCGACGGCGACTCGGTGCGGTCGAACCGCAGCAGGTCGCGGCCCGCCGGGTGTAACACCAGCGCGACGAGCCCGAGCACGCCGAAGATGAGCGGGAGCATCAGGATGGGGGAGTTCGCCAACGCGGCGAAGATGGCGACGGGGACGAGGAACAGAATCGGGGCGAGTATCGTGTTGACCCGTCGGGCCGGACGGTAGAGCAGGAGCGCGAGGGGGACGACGAGCGCGAGCCACAGCAGCCCGAAGATGGTCAGGTCGTGGATCTGGTGGATGCCGAGGTTCTCGACCCAGCCCGTGATGCCGAGCAGGAGTTCGCCGCCTAGCATGAACACAGCGAGCCCGAGCGCCCCGACCGCGACGACGTAGAACGCAGCCCGGCGGACCTTCCCGACGATGTCGAGGTCACGCCACTGGGCGGGCGATGGTCGGCCGACTATAGGAGTGGTGGTGGTTGCCATGAATATTCGGAACACATGTACGCTCGCCGAGGAGATAACCGTTCGTCGACCTGTCTTCGTGCCGGCGCGTCGGTGCTGTGAGAAACCGGAAACCGTTACAGTGTGAGTTCGTCGGCGCTCTCCCACCGCGGTTCGAACTCCTCCCGGACCGACTGGGCGAACTCGTGGTCCTTGAGGTCGATGAGCGCGAACGCCGTCTCGCTCTTCAGCGGGTGCGGCACCTCGATGACCGTCTCGTTGCGGTCGATGAGGTTGAACGTGCCCGAGACGTTCTCACTGACCCGGACCTCGAAGTTCTCGTGTTCGGCGAGCGACTCGGTGTAGCGCTCGCCGAGGCTCTCGGGGAGCACGGGGACGAGGTCGGGGCGCATCAGCAGCTTCACCTCGACGCCGCGGTCGAGCGCCGCGTCGAGCTGGTCGAGGATGAGCGTCCCGACCTTGTCGATGTCGAAGAACTGCTCGGTGTACGTCGACAGCACCATGACGATGGTCGAGTCGGCGGCCGCGAGCCGCTCGACGAGCAGGTCGATGGTCTCCTCCGGCCCGACAGACGCGGTCCAGAACGTCTCCTCGACGGGTTCGGCCGTCTCGAGTTCCCCCTGCAGGTCGTCGACGATGTCCTCGTACTGCTGGACCTTCTCCTCGAGTTCGCGCTTCTTGTCTTCGAGGAGCCGTTCGAGCGCCGTCGAAGGATCGACGGCCACGTACTTCTTCGGTCGCGAGGCCGACTGCGAGCGGACGAGGTTGAACTGCTCGATGGAGTTGAGCACGTCGTAGATGCGGCCCATCGGCACGTCGCTGACCCGTGACAACTCTTTGGCGGTTGTCGGACCGGTTTGCAACAGCGAGCGGTATGCTCGCGCCTCGTACTCGGACAGGCCGAGGTCACGCAGATTCGCCATTACCGACACGTTCGCACGCGGCGTGATAAACACACCGGAAGTTTACGTGCAGTCGGAGTTTACTCGTCGGCGCGCGTCGAGGGACCGCCGTCGGCCGCCCGGTCCATCAGTTCGTCGGGGGTCGCCGCGGGCGCCGACCGCTCGCCGCCCCGGACGACGACGGCGTCGTCGCGGTCACCCGGCACAACGACCTTCTCGTGGTCCGCGACCCGCCACGCCGCGCGGTGGAGGTCCGTGTTCGGGGGAGGCGTCTCGATGACCAGTGGGTCGTAGACGTACCGGGCACACGCCGCACCGTAGCCCGTGACCTGCGCGCCCATCCGGTCGTACGCCCCGGCGAACGCTTCGAGCGCCTCACCCGCGGCCGCTCTGTAGGTCGTATCGCCGGTGAGCGCCGCGAGGTCCAGCAGGGCGTCGGCGAGTTCGACGTTCGTGTCCAGTGGCCGAAGCGGCCGGTCGAGCATTCCGGGACCCTCGGCGGGCCCATCGAGGAACGCGCCGTCGTCGGCCTGCAGATCGAGCGCCCGGTCCGCGACGGCGCGAGCCGCCTCCAGATAGTCGCCCGTCGCCTGCGCCCCGGCGGTGAGTCCGGCCAGTACGCGGGCGTGGTCGAGCAGGAGTCCCGTCTCGCTGTCATCGCCCGCGTAGTGGGCGACCACGCCGTCGTCGACGAGCGTATCGAGGACGTGCTCCAGTGCGCGCTCGGCGTACCGCGTGGCGTCGCCGTCGTCGGTGTACGCGCCGAAGCGGAACAGCGCCGCGGCGGCGAGCCCGTTCCGGTCGGCGTAGACCGTCTCGTCGATTCGGGGGGCGTCGGCGGCCTCGCGGTCGCTCGGCTCCAGCGTGAAGTAGTCGCCGCCGGCCTGCGACCCGGCGAAGGCGTCGCCCGTCCAGAGATCGGTCGTCAGGTAGTCGATGGTGCCCGCGGCGGTCTCGCGATAGCTCTCCTCGCCCGTGTAGAGGTAGCCGGTGGCGAACGCGCCGACGAGTGCGGCGTTCTCGTCGAGCAGTTTCTCGCGGTGGAGTTCGCCACCCCAGTTCCGGTTCGTCGCGTACCGGTAGAACCCGCCGCCGTACGTGTCGTAGAGGTGCGTCTGGACGGCCTCCAGGGTGCGACGCGCACGGTCGCGGTCCCGCTTCGCCGCGAACTCGATGGTGTTCGGGAGGGGGAACTTCGCGCCGTCACCCCAGCCGCCGAACTCCTCGTCGAACGCCGCCGCGACCTGTTCGACGAAGTGCGCCTCGATGTCGGCGGTGACGGGTCCCTGCGGCGGGTCGGGGTCCTGGAGCGCTCGGGGGACGCGGCCCGCCTCCGCCCCCTTGCCGTCCCACGTCCGCCGGACGGTGTCGAGCGCCTGTCGCAGGCCGTCGCTCGACATGAAGCCGGCCCCCGTGAGGAGTTTCCCGTCGGGCGTCGCGAACACCGTCGACGGGAACCCGCCCATGTTGTATCGTTCACGGACGCGGGGCTGTTCGTCCACGTCGACGCGCACGGGGACGAACCCGTCTTTGAGATGTGCCGCCAGTTTCGGGTCGGCGTACGCCCCGCGGTCCATCTCGTCACAGGCGGTACACCACGACGCCGACAGCGCCAGCAGGAGCGGCTTCGATGCCCGGGCAGCCTCCTCGAACGGCGCGGCGCCCCACTCGCGCCACTCGACGAGCGTGTCGTCCTTCATGGGTGTGGCTGTGGGGTACCGACGGAAAGCGTTTGCACTTCGCGGCTAGGTGTCGGTCGACCAGTCGAGTTCCGTGGGGCCGCGGGTGACGGTGGTGAAACCGCACCTGACACTACTTCGAAAGCCCTCGGGTGCTCAGTTACTCGGCTCGCTGCGCTCCTCGGATCGGCACTCCGTGCCGACACCTGCGGTGCTTTCTTCGCCTCCTGACACCGACCACCCGGCCCCTTTCAGTCCCACCCTCTGGTCAGTTCAGTAGTCGTCACAGACGACTGCTCGGTGTGGACGCGCGACCGGTGGTCACGTGGACTCACGGGTCGCTATCGCTCCCCGTTCGCAATCCCGTGGCCCCGCTCAGCCGGAGCGAGCTCCGGCACGGCCCTCGTTCACGCGGACTCCGCTCGGCCACGCACCCGAAGCCCCCTTACTTCCCCCCTCCGTAGAGGGGGTATGGTCTCGGTCGTAGAACTCGTCGGCCTCCTCGTCATCCTGGGGATAAACGCGGCGGCCGCGGCGCTCCTGACCCGCATCTTCCGCGTCCGACTCAACACCCAGTGGGGGGCGGTGCTCTACAGCATCCTCCTCATCCCGGTCGTCCTGCTGGTCGTGGTGCTGATTCTCGGGGGGGCCGGTCTCGGCCCGAACCTCGGGAGCCCGGCGACCGTCGTCGGTGTCACCATCGTCCTACCGATGGCACTCGGGATGGCGTTCGACTACTTCTGGCAGCCGGCGCCCGACGAGGTCGAACTGCCCGACAACTACGGGAGCTAATCGAGCAGGCGCTCGATGGCCCGCTCGGCCGCGTCGATGACGTGCTCCGGTGACTCCGTAGCGTCGATGCGGACGAACCGCTCGGGTTCGTACTCGATGAGCTGCTCGTAGTTCGACTGCACCGCGGCGAGGAAGCCCGCGTGCTCCATCTTGTTCGTCGCCCCGGCACGCTCCGCGCCGGTCTGGGGGTCCACGTCGAAGTAGAGCGTCGCGTCCGGCGGCCGGGTGAAGGGCTGGTGGATCCCCCGAATGTACTCCATCGGGCGCTTGATGTGGCCCTCGAGCGAGGCGCCCTGGTACGCGTACCGCGAGTCGGAGTAGCGGTCGGAGATGACGAGTTCGTCGTCGTCGAGCGCAGGCTCGACGACCCGCGAGAGGTGGTCGGCGTGGTCCGCCGTGAACAGGAACAGCTCCGCGATGGGGTCCGAGTCGTCCGCGTCGATCGAACGATTGACGGCGTCGCCGTACCACGAATCCGTCGGCTCGTGGGTGAAGACAGCCTCCGGAAAGGCGTCGTGGAGCGCCTCCCACACCGTCGTCTTCCCCGAGCCGTCGATACCTTCCAGCGTGACGAGCATACCCGCACGTCGGGGTGTCGCCACGTAAACGCCGCGACTGCTACCCACGAGCACACTACCTTTACGTCAGTTCGGCGAGAAGAACCGGGTATGAAAGTGCTCGTCACCGGCGGTACCGGGTTCGTTGGCACGGCCCTCTGCGAAGAACTGGCGGCGCGGGGCCACGAGGTTACCGCCCTCGCCCGGAACCCCCACGAGGGGACCTTCGAGGGCGAGGTCGAGACCGTCCGCGGTGACGTCACCGACTACGACAGCATCGAGCCCCACTTCGAAGGCCAGGACGCCGTCGTCCAGCTCGTCGCGCTCTCCCCGCTGTTCCAGCCGAAAGGGGGCAACCAGCGACACTTCGAGGTCCACCTCGGCGGCACCGAGAACGCCGTGAAAGCCGCGAAAGAACACGGCGTCGGAACGTTCCTCCAGATGAGCGGCGTCCACGCGTCGCCGGACGCCGAGACGGCGTACCTGAAGTCGAAGGGGGAAGCCGAGGACGTGGTGACAGACTCGGGACTCGACTGGATCATCTTCCGGCCGACCGTGCTGTTCGGCGACGGCGACGAGATTCGGTCGTTCGTGAAGACCGTCGCGACGCCCTACCTCACGCCGCTGCCCGGCGGCGGCAAACAGCGGTTCCAGCTGATGTGGGTCGACGACTGTGCTCGGCTGATGGCCGGCGCGCTCGAAGGGAAGACGGGAGCAGCCCTCGGCGAAGACGCCGAAGAGGAGGTGGACGAAAAAGTGGACGAGGAGCTCGAGGCCGAGGAAGACGCCGAAGCGGACGAAGAAACGGACGAAGAAGCGGATGCAGACGCCGACGACGAGAGCGACGACACGGAGGAACCCGCACCCGCCGAACCCGGGGAGAACCCCCACGTCGGGCAGATATACGAGGTCGGGGGCCCCGAGGTGCAGAAGTTCTCGGAGGTCGTCGAACTCATCTACGCCGCCGAGCACAAGCCGGTGAGCGTGATTCCGGTGCCGATGGCGCTCGCCGACATCGGGCTGTCGGTGCTCGGGGCCGTCGGCGGGCCGCTCGGTCCGGATCAGGCGAAGTCACTCCGCAAGGACCTCGTAGTCCAGCACAACGACATCGACGCGTTCGGCGTCGACCCCGAGGAGCTGACGACGTTCGCCGACTACCTCGGCGTCGACGAGTCCGAGCTGGACGGGCGCTGAGGGGTACGTGACCGGCCGTGCGTACGTCTCTCCCGCCCGCGTACGGCGTTCAGCGGAGTCGAGACGCGTGAATCGAACCCCGTAGTAGCCGAAAGCTTATCGTGTACGGGGCCACCTTTGGGGGATAGTGACCGATAGATGAAGCTTGCAATGATCGGCTTCGGGCAGGCCGGCGGCAAGATCCTCGACAAGTTCCTCGAGTACGACGAGCGAACGGGTAGTGAGATCGTCCGCGCTGCCGTGGCTGTCAACAGCGCGAAGGCCGACCTGCACGGCCTGAAGCGTGTCCCGATGGACAACCGCGTCCTCATCGGGCAGGCGCGAGTGAAGGGCCACGGCGTGGGTGCCGACAACGAACTGGGTGCTGAGATCGCCGAGGAGGACATCGACGAGATCCAGGGTGCCATCGACAACATCCCCGTCCACGAGGTCGACGCGTTCCTCGTCATCTCGGGGCTCGGCGGCGGGACCGGCTCGGGTGGTGCCCCGGTCCTCGCCAAACACCTCAAACGCATCTACACCGAACCCGTCTACGGCCTCGGGGTGCTCCCGAGCCAGGACGAGGGCGGTATCTACACGCTGAACGCGGCCCGCTCGTTCCAGACGTTCGTCCGCGAGGTCGACAACCTCCTCGTGTTCGACAACGACGCGTGGCGCAAGACCGGCGAGTCGATGGAGGGTGGCTACGCCGACATCAACGACGAGATCGTCAAACGGTTCGCCATCCTGTTCGGTGCCGGCGAAGTCAAGCCCGGCGGCGAGGTCGGCGAGTCGGTCGTCGACTCCTCGGAGATCATCAACACGCTCGCCGGCGGGGGCGTCTCCACCGTAGGCTACGCCGCCGAGAAGATCGAGAAGCAGGAGAAGGGCCTGCTCTCACGGTTCACCGGCAGCGGCAATCAGGACGACGGCATCGACGCGGCGAACACGACGAACCGCATCACCTCGCTCGTCCGGAAGGCCGCGCTCGGGCGGCTGACGCTCCCCTGTGAGATCGACGGCGCGGAGCGTGCGCTGCTCGTGATGTCCGGCCCGCCGAAGTTCCTCAACCGGAAGGGAATCGAGCGCGGCCGGAAGTGGCTCGAGGAGCAGACCGGGTCGATGGAAGTGCGCGGGGGTGACTACCCCGTCTCGGAGTCGAACTACGTCGCCTCCGTCATCCTGCTGTCGGGCGTGACGAACGTCCCGCGCATCAAGGAGCTCCAGCAGGTCGCCATCGAGGCCCAGGAGAACATCGAGGACATCCGCGAACACAGCGAAGAGAATTTACACCGGTTGGTCGAAGACGACGAAGATGAGTTGGAGCCGCTGTTCTAAGGCACTCGTTGTCTCGCTTCTGCTGTTGACCGCTGCCGTCGTGCCGGCCGCCGCCGTCTCGACGAGCAAGGACGGCGTTCCCGACGAGACTGCGGAGGGGAGCGAAGTCACCGCCACCTACCGGTTCACCGAACTCTACTCGGAGTTCGAGACGTGGACACTCAACGGCCGGACCGAGCTCTCCGACGTGACGTGGACGGTCCGGAAGCTCGATCAGGCGGGCAACCAGATCAACCAGACCTCCTACGACGGCGCGTCGTTCAACGAGTCGGTCGACATCGGACAGGATACCGCCGAAATCGTCGTCCGGGTTCGTGGGACGGCCCCCACGGTCGAGAACTTCACGTACGACCCGGCCGAGCAGTTCACGTTCGCGCGATTCCAGCTCCGCCGGCAGGGTGGGTCGAACCAGCAGATAACGGCTGACGAGACCCACCACTTCACCGAGGAGTCGAAGGAGGCCCGCGACGAGATCGAGTCGGCACAGCAAGCTATCGACGCGGCCGGCGGCAACCAGCAGGCCGAACAGACGCTCGCGAACGCCATCTCGGCGTACAACGCGGGCAACTTCGGGAACGCCGTCGACCTCGCGAACCAGGCCGAACAGCGCGCGAACCAGGCGCAGTCGAGCCAGAACACGACGCAGTTGCTCCTCTACGGAGGCATCGGGCTCGTCGTGCTGCTGCTCGTGATCGGTGGGCTCGCCTACTACCGTTCACAGCAGGACACCTACGACAAGCTCCGGTAGATGCGCGTCGTCGTCCCCTTCGGAACACGCGACCCGAACAGTCGCCTCGACCCGTTTCTCACGCCCGACGAGCGCCGCGCGTTCGCGACCGCGATGTGTCGTGACGTGCTCGACGCGCTCGCCGAC
The DNA here is from genome assembly GCF_024362405.1 of Halorarius litoreus. Classification (GTDB taxonomy): domain Archaea; phylum Halobacteriota; class Halobacteria; order Halobacteriales; family Haloarculaceae; genus Halorarius; species Halorarius litoreus. The sequence goes on from NZ_CP101454.1 coordinate 428,114, forward strand.
TACGGCCCCGAGCTGCTGGTCGATTCACCCGTCGACCTCGACGCCCCGACGGTAGTCGACGACCGACCGCTGGGAGCTGCGGTCGACGCCGTGCTCGACGAAGGCGTCCCGGTGGCGATTGTGATGGCCGACTTGCCGCTCCTGCAGCCCGAGACGGTCGACCGGCTGTTCGAGCCCGACGCCGACCTCGTGTTCGCGCCGGGGCGCGGCGGCGGGACGAACGCGATGGTCGTCCGTCACCCCGACTTCCGGACGGACTACCACGGCGCGTCCATCCGTGACCACCGGGCCATCGCCCACGAGATCGATGCGTCGGTCGCCGAACTCGACTCCTTTCGGTTCGCCACCGACGTCGACGAGCGGGCGGACCTCGCGGAGGTGCTGTTGCACAGCGACGGTGTGGCAGCCGATTGGCTGGCCGACGCCAGCATCGAAATCCAGGTGCAGGACGGACGTGTCGGTGTATCGCGATGAACCGGCATTCTGACCCGGAGAAGGCAACCATTTAGTCGGTGGGCGTTGTACCCCTGCCTGCGCGAGTCCCGTTCGCGCTCCGACGCGTCGACCCGGATTTGCCGGTCGAGGGCACCCTGACTGTCACTGGGTCGACGCGTCCACCACTCATCGGTGCCCTCGCCACGTCGCATTTTTCGCGGTCTCCCTCGGAGAGCACCGCACATCCGCACGCTTTTGCTCGTCCGCGAGAACTCTCGGGCATGTTCCCCGGGGCCGACGAGTACGGCATCGACCTGACGGTCACGGACGCGGCTGTCGAGCGTGCGCTATCGGTCCAACCTGCGGACGTCGAGCCCGCGCGTGAACTCTCCTACTGTCGGAACGTGTTCGTCCCGCTGACGACCGCGTGCCGATACACCTGTACGTACTGCACCTACTACGACGTGCCCGGTCAGGCGAGCCTACTCTCGCCGGAGGAGGTCAGAACGATCGTCGAGCGCGGCGCGGATGCCGGTTGTACCGAGGCGCTGTTCACCTTCGGCGACGACCCCGACGACCGCTACACGGAGATTCACGACCAGCTCAGTGAGTGGGGTCACGACTCCATCCACGCGTATCTTCGGGAGGTGTGCGACATCGCGCTCGACGCGGGGCTCCTACCACACTCGAACCCCGGCGATCAGACCCACGAACAGATGGAGCTCGTCGCGGACCTGAACGCGTCGATGGGCGTGATGCTGGAGACCACGGCCGAGGTACGGGCGCACGGCGGGCCGCGCGCGAAGTCGCCAGGGCAGCGGCTCAACACCATCGAGACGGCGGGCGAACTCGGTATCCCGTTCACGACCGGGATTCTGGTTGGCATCGGCGAGACGTGGCGCGACCGCGCGGAAAGCCTGCTCGCCATCCGCGAACTCCACGAGCGCCACGGACACGTTCAGGAGGTCATCGTCCAGCCCGTCTCCAACAACGAGCGGTGGCGGGACGGCTCGCCCTCGCTCGAGACGATGCGCCGGGTGACGGCGATGGCCCGCGCCGTCCTCCCCGAGGACGTATCGGTCCAGTCGCCCCCGAACCTCGCGCCCGTCCGCGACCTGCTGGACTGCGGGATCGACGACCTGGGTGGCGTCTCTCCCGTCACGGACGACCACATCAACCCCGACTACGCGTGGCCGGCGCTCCGCGAACTCGAAGACATCGCCGACGAGGCGGGCGTGCCCCTGCGCGAGCGCCTCCCCGTCTACGAACGCTACCTCGACGACGAGTGGGTGAGCCCCCGGATTCGAGCGGCCATCGACGCCGACACGGACGCAGGCGCACGATACCGGTCGGTACTCGGTGACTGAGCGAACAGGCGACGGCGGCTTGTTCCCGAGTGGTCCGTCGCACTCCCGCCTCGACGCACCCGGGACCGTTCTCAGCGCACGGCGTCGCTGGCTGCGTCTTCGTACATAAACGTCGGGCCATCGCTCAGTCGCTCGTGGGTGCCCACCGACGCAAACCACTTCAGTCGTTCACGGATTGGAGGTGAACCCGTCAGTCGTCCGCGCGGCTTTCTGCGTCCCGGCGCGCGACCCCCTCGACGAACGACTCGGGGAGCGACTGGAGGTCACCCACCTGCACCGCCCAGAGGTTCGCGTAGAGGCCGCCGTCGTCGAGGAGCTGTTCGTGGGTGCCGTGTTCGACCACCTGCCCGTCGTCGAGGACGACGACGTGGTCGGCGCTCCGAACCGTCGAGAGCCGGTGCGCGATGACGAACGTCGTTCGGTCCTCGATGAGGTCGGCGAGCGCCCGCTGGATGAGCAGCTCCGTCTCGTTGTCGACGTGCGACGTCGCTTCGTCGAGGACGAGAATCGGCGGGTCCTTCAGGACGACGCGCGCGATGGCGACGCGCTGGCGCTGCCCGCCCGAGAGCTTCACGCCCCGCTGGCCGACCGTGGTGTCGTAGCCATCGGGGAGGTTCGAGATGAATTCGTGGGCGGCGGCGGCGCGCGCGGCGGCCTCGACCTCGGCGTCGGTGGCGTCGGTGCCGTACGCGATGTTCTCGCGGATGGTCCCCGAGAAGAGGAACGGGTCCTGTGAGACGTAGCCGATGGCGCCCCGGAGACTCGACAGCGAGTACTCGCGCACGTCGTGCCCGTCGACGCGTATCGCCCCCGAATCGGGGTCGTACAGGCGCAACAGGAGCTTCATCAGCGTCGACTTCCCGGAGCCGGTGGGGCCGACGAGCCCCACGAGGGCACCCGCGTCGGCCGTGAGCGAGACGTCGTGGAGCACCGGTTGCGGGCCGTCGTCGTCATCGCGGTCGTTCGTGGGGTAGGCGAACGAGACGCCGTCGTACTCGACGCGTCCCCGGACGTTCTCGAGCGCCAGCGCGTCGTCGTCCTCGGGGACAGCCACCGGGTAGTCCATCAGCGCGAAGACGCGCACGGCAGAGGCCTTCACGTCCTCGTAGTTGTTGAGGAGCATTCCGGCCTGCGCCATCGGCTGGGTGAACTGTCGGGTGTAGTCGAGGAAGACGACGAGCGTCCCGACGGTGAGCGCCCCAGTGAAGATCCAGGGTGGGCCACCGACGACCCACAGCCCGCCGACGAGCAGGACGAGCGCGAAGCCGTAGCCGGTCACGAGCGAGAGGCTGGGACCGAACCGGATGTTGAGCGCCGCCGCGGCGAACCGCGCGTCGACGTGCGTCTGCGAGGCGTCGCGGATACGGTCGGACTCGAACTGCTCGGTCGTGAACGACTTCACGACCTCGATGCCCGAGAGGTTGTTCTCGACTCGTCCCGACAGCCGGCCGAAGCTGGCGCGCGCCTCGCCGTACTTCGGACGGATGCGCTTGACGAACGCGTAGCTGAGCACCGCGAGGACGGGCGCCGGCACGAGCGCGACGAGCGCCAGCTGTGGGTTCAGGGTGAGCATGACGACACCCGTCCCCAGCAGTTGCACGACGATGGAGAGGGTGCGGCCGAGCCAGCCGTTGAGAAAACTGTTGAGCTGGTTCACGTCGCTGCCGACGATGCTCGACAGCTCGCCGGTCTGCCGCTCGGTGAAGAACTCCATGCCGAGCCGCTGGAGCGTGTCGTACGTGTCCGTCCGCACGTCGTGCTGGACCGTCTCGGCGAACGCCGTCCAGCCGTAGCTGCCGGCCCACGACAGCAGGGTGTTGCCCGTGTATGCGAGGACCACGACGCCGACGGCGAACCAGAGCTGACCGACGGGGTCGGTGGGAACGACCGACGCCGGAACGAACGGGAGCGTGAACGCTCTCGTTTCCGTGAACAGCGCGTCGATGGCCGTCCCGAGCACGTACGCCGGAATCAGAATCAGCAGCGGTGACAGCGCGTTCGCCCCGAGCGCGAGCAGCAGCGGCGCCGGGTAACGCCGGCCGTAGACGGTGAGCAGCCGGAACATCGGCCGGTCGATGGCCGCCCGCTGCTCGGCGAAGGGGCCGTCGGGGTCGTCCTCGCGTGGCCGCGAGGCTCTGATGTGCAGGATGGCGATAACCTCTGGTAAGTGATACCCAGTATATGACGTTACCGCGGGTCCCGACGGGTCCGCCCGGCGACGTGACGCTTACCTACCTCGGCGGTGATACGGGGCCATGGGAGACGCACTCGACGCGCTGGCGACTGGGCTGTTCGTCGCCGCGCTGGTGTACGTGAGTACGCGGTGGGGAGGCGACGGTGACGGGGCCGGGCGGGCGGCGGCACTCGCCTTCCTGGCGGCGACGCCGGTGAACTATCTCGGTCGGCGACTGCTCGGGAGCGCCGCGGCCGCGGAGGCGGAACCCTCGACGGCTTAGTCGTCCGCGCTCGCGGCGTCAGTCGCCGTCTCGCGCTCCGCCGGCGAGAGCAGGGGCGTCCCGTCCGCCCGGGGACCGAGCGTCGGACCGTGGGGGCCGTCACCCTCGACGACCCGGCGCTGCTCGTAGTCCGTGGAGCGCTCGACCGGGACCCGACCGACGGCGCGAATCATCTCGACGTACTCGTCGAACGACCGGAACTCGCCGTGGCCGCCGCCCGCGCGCTTCGTGATCTCCTCCGAGAGGATGGTACCCATGAAGTCGTCGGCGCCACACGAGAGCATCTTCAGGCCGCGCTCGTCGCCGTACTTCACCCACGACGACTGAACGTGGTCGACGTTGTCGAGGAAGAGTCTGGAGACGGCAATCATCAGTTCGTCCTCGGCGGGGGAGGCGCCGCCGTCGACGACCCCGCGCTCGTACAGCGGGGTGGTCTCGTGGACGAACGAGAGCGGGACGAACTCGGTGATGTTGCCGGTTCTGTCCTGCAGGTCCCGGACCTCCTTCAGGTGCATGACGCGGTGCATCTCGTTGTCGACGTGGCCGTACATGATGGTCGCCGTCATCGGCAGCCCCACGCTCGCGGCGGCCTCCATCGCGTCGAGCCAGTCCTGTGTGTCGATTTTTCCTGGGCAGATGACGTCACGCACCTCGTCGACGAGGATTTCGGCTGCGGTGCCGGGAACGGAGGCGAGCCCCGCATCGCGGAGGCGACGGTAGGCGTCCTCGTACGTCCAGTCGGTGCCCCGAATCGCGTGGTACGCCTCCTCGGGCGTCATCGAGTGGAGGTGCGCACCGTCTCTCGACATGGCGCGCATCTGTTCGAGGTAGGTGCCGGGGTCGGTGTCGTACCGCTCGGGGGGCTTGTAGTTCACCTCGTTGGCGGGCGAGTCGTAGCTCGCGAGAATCTCGTGGTGTTCGTCGTCGAGTGCGAACGCCGGATGGAGCCCCGAAACGGAGGTGACCTCGTAGATACCCCGCTCCAGCGCGTCGCGGACGATGGCCCGCGACTCTTCGGGCGTCTTCGTGAATCCAGGGTGGTCGACCCCCGAGCCACGCTCGAAGTTCGCGGCGGTGTCCTTGAAGTTGCAGAACAGACAGCCGGTGTTGCACGCGGTCGTGACGTTGTTGTTGAGGTTGGCGACGAACGTCACCTCGTCGCCGACAACCTCTGCGCGCCGGCGGTCGGCGGCTTCGAGCACCTGCTCTTTTCTGGCGGTGTCGATACCCCCAGTGTCGGTGCCGGTGGTGAGGAGTTCGACGCCGTCGGCGACGGTGAGCCGGTCGCCGTCCCGAGCCTTCGCCAGCGCGTTCTCGAAGGACTGGTCGCTCTCGGGGACGTGCTCGAACCCGAAGTCGTCCACGGCGTCGGTCATGGGGTTGACTCTCCCCTCCGGGAATAAAACCGTGCCGGGTAGCGGAGATAGCGTCTAGAAGTACGGGCTCACCTAGATGACGTACTGTACCGACGGCTCGATTCCCGTCGCCCTCGCTGACGTCCGAGATAGTTCTACCGTCCCTCGAGAATTCTCGAAGGGAAACCACTATCACCGCACACCGGGACCCTCGCGTATGACGAGCGTCAAGGAGTTCCGGGTCGAGGAGGCCGCGACGCCGGGACGACTGGGGCGGGGCGCGTTCGTGTTCACTGATGACTACTCCGTCTTCGACTGGGGGAAGATGCCCGACGCCATCCCGAACAAGGGCGCGTCGCTGTGTACGATGGGCGCCACCAACTTCGAGCTGCTGGAGGCGCACGACATCCCGACACACTACCGCGGCGTCGTCTCGAACGGCGAGGTCGTGTCAGTCGCGGACGCCGCCAGCCCACCGCGGGAGATGGCCATCGACCTGACGCGCGTGCCCGACCTCCCGCACGAGGGCCGCGACTACGACTACGACGCGTTCCACGCCGACGCCGAGGAGAACTACCTGATTCCGCTCGAAATCGTCTTCCGAAACACCGTCCCCATCGGCTCCAGTCTCCGCTCGCGGGCGACTCCTGCCGACTTCGACCTCGACTACGACGAGTGGCCCGACGAGCCCGTCGACCTGCCCGAAGCGGTCGTCGAGTTCTCGACGAAGTTCGAGGAGTCCGACCGCTATCTCACCCGCGAGGACGCGGACGAGATCGCCGGGGGCGCGAGCGTCGACGACCTCGAAGCCGTCGCGCGCGAGGTGAACGACCTCGTGACCGACCAGGCGGCTGACGCCGGGCTAGTCCACGAGGACGGCAAGATCGAGTGTCTGTTCTTCGATGGCGAGATTCGGGTGGCGGACGTCGTCGGCACGTTCGACGAGAACCGCTTCTCGTACGACGGCCAGCAGCTCTCGAAGGAGGTCATCCGCCAGTACCACAAGCGCACGCAGCCCGAGTGGGTCGACGCCGTCGACGAGGCGAAAGCCCGCGCCAAGGACGAAGACGTCGCCGACTGGCGGACGCTCTGTGCGGTCGACCCCGAGCCGCTCCCCAAGCACGTCGTCGACGCCGCCCGCGACATGTACACGGCGGGCGCGAACGCCTACATCGGCCGCGAGCTGTTCGACGCCCCGGACCTTCCCGAGGCCGTAGCGACTGTTCGAGACCTGTAGGACAGAAGCCATTTACTTGTGCGCACCGACCCGGTGAGCGATGCCCTCCAGACGCGCGTTCCTCGGTGTAGCCGGTGCGGCCACACTCGCAGCCACGAGCGGCTGTACCGCGCTCTCGAACCTCACGAATCCACTCCGTTCGCACGTCCTCCACGAGGAAGCCCCCATCGACGCACTCGAGGGACCGTGGCCGACGCACGCCGCCGACCCCGCACGGACGGGTGCAGTCACGGACGAACGGGCCCCAGCGGCGGACGCACAGGTGTACGAGCTGACGAGCATCGGTCGCTACGCTGACTCCCAGCCGGCGATCGCGGGCACTCACGGGTTTCTCGGCGTCGACCGCCGCGAGTTCGACGGAACCGAGTTCGAGGCTGGCGAGTTCACCGGACTCGTGGCGCTCGACCTCACGACGAGCCGTCCCGGCGACGAGCTGCTGTGGCGCGCGCCCGAAGGTGGGCCGAGTACGCCGTTCACGCCGAGCGTCCGCGGCCGCGTCGTCTACGCCCCTGTCGGCGAGGGAGTGAAGGCGCTGAATGCCGCGACCGGCGACGTGTACTGGCGCACGAACGCCGGCGGCCTCACGCCGACCGTCGACGGTCGGGACTGTTTCACAGTCGGGGGCGACGACGGTGTCGTCGCGCTCGACGCCAGCACCGGCGAGACCCGGTGGCGAAGTGAGGCGACCGCGCACTCCGCGTCCGGGTTCGCCGTCACCGACGACGCCGTCTTCCTCGCCTGTGGTGACGGGGGCGACGGGTCGCTGTGGGCGTTCGAGCGCGCAGACGGGGCGACGCGCTGGCGCTACCTCGACCTCGGAGAGAGCTACGCCACGGCCGTCGCTGACAGCGACCGGGCGTACGCCGTCTCGACCGGGGGCCAGCTCCACGCCGTCGGCCAGACCGACGGCGAGCGCCGCTGGACGTACCGCGTCGACGGCGACTCGTACATCCAGCCCGCGGTGGCCGACGGCACGGTGTACCTCGCGGGCACGAACAGCGACTGGCTGGTCGCGCTGGAGGCCGAAACGGGCGACCCTGTCTGGCGACGCGTCGTCGGGGTCGGTGGCACCTCCCCACCGACGGTCACCGCCGACTCGGTGCTGGTCGTGACGCGAACCCGCGAGGGCGAGCGCTTGCTCGTTCTCGACCGGGAGGACGGGTCAGAAACGGCTCGAATCGAGTTGCCGCGCGGGATGTACGACTCGGTGCAACCGGTCGTCGCAGACGGCGTCGCCTACGTCGTCGCAGAGCCCGCAGAGGACACGCAGTCGTATCTGTACGCGCTACGGTAACGAGATGTCGGACGGCGGCCGCTAGTCGTCGCTCAGGACCTTCCCCAACCCGTCGACCGGGCGGTCGGGATTTATCGAGTCCATCTCGGGCGGGAGGCCGAGCTGGTAGGCCTCGCGGTCGACCCCATCGCGGAGTTCGGTGCGGCCGTGGTGGACGTAGATGGCGTCGTCGAGGTGGAGCCGAACCGCCTCCAGGAGCGCCGACGCTTCGAGCGGCTGGCCCTTCCGTTCGAGTTCCTCGGGCGTGGCGTCGGCGGGCGCGTCGAACGCCCGCTGGCTGATGATTGGGCCCTGGTCGAGGTCCGTCGTGACGTAGTGGGCCGTCACGCCGGCGATGCGGACGCCTTCTTCGGTGGCCTGGCGATACGCCTCTGCCCCCGGAAACGCCGGCAGGAGGCTGGGGTGGATGTTGATGATGCGGTCCTCGTAGCGGAACACGACGTTCGGGCTGAGGATGCGCATGTAGCGCGCGAGGACGATGAGGTCCGTGTCGTACTCGTCGAGGAGATCGAGCAACTGCGCCTCGTCGGGGCTCCCCTTCTCGTCGCCGATGTCGTGGAACGGGATGTCGTAGTGGTCAGAGAGGGGTTCGAGGTCGTCGTGGTTCGAGATGACGACCTCGATGTCCGCACCGAGGTCGCCGTCGGCCCACGCTTCCAGCAGGGCTTCGAGACAGTGGCTCTCCTTCGTGACGAGCACCGCGATGGTCTGGGTCTCGCGGTCGGAGGGGAACCGGACGGTGATGTCCTGGCCGATGTCGTCACCGAGCTCCGCGAGCGCGTCGCGGAGTTCGTCCTTGGTGCAGGACATCTCCGAGGTGTCGACGTGCAGCGTCATCCGGAAGATGCCCTCGCGGACGGCCTGGTCGAGGTCCTCGATGTTGATGTCGCGCTCGAACAGCAGGGTCGTCACCTGCGCGATGATACCCGTCTTGTCGTCGCCGACGACGGTGATCTGGGTGTACTGGCGGGTCATACGGACCACCAGCGGCTCGCATCGTTCATACCCACTCCAGACACGCCGACGGGCAAAAGGAGCCCGTTTTCCGCAACCCCCACAGGCAACGGAAACGCACTTGCCGGGAGCGGGAGTCAACGCCGGATATGGGACTGCGACGTCTTCGACGCCCGCTGGCCGCCGCGGGCCTCCTGCTCGGTGCGGCCGCGACCGTGGCGCTCAGGAACGCGGACTCGCGGCTCGACCCCGTGAGCTGGCGACCGCCCGAGAGTCCCGACCTGTCGGGACCGCTCGCCGAGAACCGCGCGCTCACCGACTGCGACCACGTCCTCACCGCGGAGGGGCCCGAGGACGTGGCGTTCGATGCCGACGGCCGGCTCTACACCGGGGCGGAGAACGGCACCGTCTACCGGACCACCGAGCCCGTCACCCGCGACACCGTGAACGCCGACCTCGAACCGGTCGCCGACACCGGCGGTCGGCCACTCGCCCTCGAGTTCGCAGGCGACGACCTGCTCGTCTGTGTCGCGGAGGTCGGCCTCGTCTCGGTCGCACAGGACGGGACGGTGACCGAACTCGCCACCGAGGTCGGCGGCCGTGACGTCGTGTTCGCCGACGACCTCTACATCGAGGACGGGGTCGTCTACTTCACCGACGCCAGCAAGCACCCCGTGTTCCAGGACGAGCTGTTCGAGCTGCAGGACACCGGGCGGCTGCTCGCGTACGACCGCGAGACGGGAGAGACCCGCATTCTGTTGAAGGGGCTGGGCTTCGCCAACGGCATCGCGCTCGGCCCGGACGACGAGTCGCTCCTGATAACTGAGACCTCCCGCTACCGCATCACCCGGTTCTGGCACCGCGGCGAGCTGGAGGGCCGCGTCGAGCGCTGGACCGAGAACCTCGTCGGCTACCCCGACAACGTCGACCGCGACCCCGACGGCAACTACTGGGTCGCGATCCCGAGCCTCCGCGACCCGATGCTCGAACGGCTCCACCGCTACCCCGGGCTCAAGCGCCAGCTCGGCAAGTTCCCCGAGGCCGTCATCGAGCAGGTGAGCGGCGACCCCTACGGGCTCGTCCTGAAGCTCGACGCCGACGGCGAGGTCACGGACAGTCTCCACGACCCGACCGGCCGGGTCCACGGCGTCACGAGCGCCACCCCCCACGAGGGCGCGCTGTATCTGGGCTCGCTGTTCGGCGACCACGTCACGCGCTACCCGCTGGATGGGTAGACGCACGTTCGTGCATAGCCGAGTCGAGACACAAGCGTTTTCATCCACGGATACGCACCTCCGCTCGATGACCGCCTACACCGCGACGGTGACCGTGCGGCTCAAGCACGGCGTCTTGGACCCGGAGGCCGAGACGACACAGCGCGCGCTCGAACGGCTGGGGTTCGACCTCGACGACCTGCGGAGCGCCGACCGCTTCGAGATCGACCTCGACGCCGAGAGCGCCGACGAGGCCGCCGACCGTGCCGACGAGATGGCCGAACGCCTGCTCGCGAACCCGACCATCCACGACTACGACGTGGACGTCGTCGAAGCCTGATGACAGTATCGATCACTATGATGGAGACACTCGGTCGCCACACGGGGTGGCGACTGTGACTGTCTCCATCATCCGCTTCGGCGGCTCGAACTGCGACCGCGACGCCCTGCAGGCGCTCGACCACCTCGGCGTCGACGCCGAGATCGTCTGGCACGAGGACGGCCTCCCCGCCGATACCTCCGGTGTCGTCCTCCCCGGCGGCTTCTCCTACGGCGACTACCTCCGGGCCGGCGCGATGGCCGCGCGCTCGCCGGTGCTGAACGAGGTGCGCGAGCTGGCGGGCGAGGTGCCCGTCCTCGGCGTCTGTAACGGCGCGCAGATCGGCAGCGAGTCGTCGCTGACGCCCGGGGCGTTCACGACGAACCGGTCGGCCAGCTTCCAGTGTGAACACGTGCATCTTCGTGTCGAGACCACCGACACGCCGTTCACGAGCGCGTTCGAGGAGGGCGCGGTCATCGAACTGCCCATCGCACACGGCGAGGGCCGGTTCGAGATCACCGACGAACGCCTCCAGCGACTGAACGACGAGGACCGCGTGCTGTTCCGCTACTGCGACAGCGAGGGGAACGTCACCGACGAGGCGAACCCCAACGGCTCGAAGGAGAACGTCGCGGGCGTCGTCGGCGACGCCCGGACGACCGCCGTCCTGATGCCGCACCCCGAGCGGGCCGCGCTCCCCGACATCGCCGAGACGAGCCACGCGGGCGTCGACGGACAGGGTGTCCTGCAGGCGTTCGTCGAGTAACCCCGTCACCGTTCTTGCGCGAGACCGTCGCCGCCCTGCGATACTCGACTTCGAGAGCGGCTGTATCACCAGAACAGCCGGGAGCGGAGCGCACAAGTGCGTACACCACCTCGTGGTACACGTTACCACATGTTCAGCGTAGCCGTGGACATGCTCCTGACCGCCGTGATGGTGGTCACGCCGACCCTGCTGTTCATCGGGTTCTACCGGGGATTGCTGGCGATGCGCGACGACGACCTCATCAACCAGTTGATGATGCACGAGAACGTGCGCCCCCCAGAGAACCGGGCGATGGCGAGGGCGATGGGGCTCGAACAGTACTACGAGGACTACACCGAGCGTCACCGTGAGCCCCTGCTGGCGCCGAGCGACGTGCGCTGTCGCCACTGTCGGGCGCCGAACCCCGATCACGTCGACTACTGTGCGACCTGCTTGCGACGAGTCTGAGGCGAGACCGACGGATACAGGCGTCTCGGTCACCGAACCTCGCCAATGACCGACATCGACGTCGAGGCCGTCGACTCGCTCGACACGACCGTCGACGCCCCCGAGTACGTGCTGTACGGCGGGAAGGGCGGCGTGGGCAAGACGACGATGGCCGCCGCGACCGCGCTCGCCAGTGCCCGCGAGGGGACGCCGACGCTCGCCGTCTCGACCGACCCCGCCCACTCGCTGTCGGACGCGCTCGACACTGACGTGCCCGCCGAGCCGGGGCGCATCCGCGAGGACATTCCACTCTACGGTGCCGAAATCGACCCCGAGAACATGGACGCCGGGCCCTTCGCCGACGGCGAGGCCCCCGGGAACGCGATGGGCGGGCTCGGCGAGCTGTTCGGCGGCGACAACCCCCTGCAGGCTGGCTCGATGCCCGGTGCCGACGAGGCCGCGGCGTTCCAGCTCCTCCTCGAGTACATGGACGACGAGCGGTTCGAGCGCGTCGTCGTCGACACCGCACCGACGGGCCACACCCTCCGGCTGCTCGAACTCCCGGACGTGATGGACTCGATGATGGGGAAGCTCATCGCGTTCCGCGAGCGCCTGTCGGGGATGGCCGGCTCCCTCGGCAATCTGTTCGGCGGCGCCGACGAACAGCAGATGGACCAAGGGATCGACAGCCTCCGGGAGCTCTCCGACCGGGTCGAGCGCCTCCGCGCGGTGCTCACCGACCCCGCGAAGACCGACTTCCGGGTCGTCATGGTGCCCGAGGTGATGTCAGTCACCGAGTCCGAGCGACTGGTCGAGCGGCTCGGCGGCTTCGGGGTGCCGGTCGGAACGGTCGTCGTGAACCGCGTGATGCAGCCGCTCGCGGACGTCGCGGCCGTCGACGCCGACTGGTTCGTCGCGCCCGACCTCGAGAACTGCGAGTTCTGCAAGCGACGATGGGAAGTCCAGCGGGAGGCGCTCTCCCGCGCCCAGAACCTCTTTCGCGGGCACGACGTGAAGCGCGTCCCGCTGTTCGCCGAGGAGGTCAGAGGTGAAGAGGCGCTGCGAGTCGTCGCGGCCTGTCTCGACTAGTCGTCGCTGCCGACGATCAGCACGCGAAGGTCGTTGACGTTCGTGCCCGTGGGGCCCCCTTCGATATCGACGCTTCGCTCTCGAAGGTAGCCGAGCGCGTCGTTCCGCGAGAGTGCAGCACGGGCCGCACGTCGGTCGTCGGCCGTCGCGACGGTCTCCGAGTCGACGATGGCGCCCGCCGCGTCGGTCGACCCGTCGCGGCCGTCCGTATCGACGCTCGCGAGGATTGCCTCGTCCGGGAGCTCGAGCGCAGCCGCGAGCGCGAACTCGAGGTTGGGGCCGCCAGTGCCGTCCCCCCGGACGGTCACGGTCGTCTCGCCACCCGAGAGGACGACCGCGGGTGGTTCGACGGGCCGCCCAGAATCGAGTATCTCCTCGGCGACGGCGACCTGCGTGCGCGCCGCCTCGCGCGCCTCGCCCCGGATGCGCGTCGAGAGCACGAGCGGCGTGTAGCCGCGGTCGCGCGCCAGCGTTTCGGCGGCGTCGACCGCCGTCCGCCCGCTCGCGATGACGTGCGTGGTGACCGTCTCGAACGACTCGTCTCCGGGGTTCGGCGTCTCCTCGCGCTCGCCCCGAACGCCGGCGTTGAGGTGGTCTCGGACCGCGGGCACGTCAATATCGTAGCGGTCGAGCACGTCGCGGGCGTCGGCGTAGGTCGTCGGGTCGGGCGTGAGCGGCCCCGAGGCGACGACTGCGGGGTCGTCGCCCACCACATCCGAGACGAGTAATCCGACCACCGTGGCGGGTGCCAACGCCTGGGCGAGCCGACCCCCCTTTATCGCCGAACAGTGTTTTCGGACCGCGTTTATCTCGTCTATCGAGGCGCCGCTCGCGACGAGCGCGTCGGTCACCTCGCGGAGCGCGTCGAACGCGAGGCCGTCGACGGGCGCGGCGAGGAGGGCGCTCCCCCCGCCCGAGATGGGTGCGAGGACGAGCGTCCGGTCGTCGGCGTCCTGTGCGATGGCGAGGATGCGGGTCGCGGCCTCGTGGCTCCCCGAGTCGGGCGTCGGGTGGCCCGCGACCACCGACTCGACCGGGAGGTCGACGGGGTCGGGCACGGCCACACAGCCGCCGTCGATGCGGTCGCCGAGCAGGTCGTGGAGCGCACCGACGAGCCCTGCCGTCGCCTTGCCGGCGCCGAGCACGAGCACGCGGTCGTAGTCCGTGAGGTCGTACGCGTCGTCCGCGACGTGGAGGATGTCGCCGTCGAGCGTGAGGGCGGCGGCGACGGCGCGCTCGGGGCTGGCAGCGTCGATGCCGGCGTCGATGCAGTCGAGTGCGAGCGCGTGCGCCGGCGAGCGACCGAGCGCCTCGCGGTCGGCCATTAGAGCTTGCGCATCAGGCCGAACACCTTGTCACGGAGGCGGTCGGGGAGCAGACGGAGCTTGACGGCGAAGTTGGCGAACCCGCCGACGACGTAGCGGGGGTCGGGGTTCGTGGAGACGCCCGCCTCCAGAATGACCGCGGCGACCTCCTCGGGCGTGGAGGCGAACGGCGAGGAGTCCCCGGAGACGACGGAGCCGTCCTCCTGCATGTCGTACACCCAGTCGTACGCCTCCGTGCGGTCGAGTTTGTCGATCTCGTCGCCGACACGTTCACGAAAGCTCGTCTCGACCGGGCCGGGTTCGACGAGCGACACGTCGACACCGAAGCCGGCGACCTCGGTGCGGAGCGTGTCGGAGTACCCTTCGAGCGCGAATTTGGAGGCCGAGTACGCACCCATCCCGGGGGCGGCGAGCCGCCCGGCGACCGACGAGACGTTCACGATGGTGCCGTCCTCCTGTGCGCGCATGTGCGGGAGGACGGCCTGCACGAGCCGGTGGGGACCGATGAGGTTCACGTCGAGCTGTTTCTGGAGGAGTTCCGCAGGGAGGTCTTCGAGCGGGCCGTGCTGGCCGTAGCCCGCGTTGTTGACGAGACAGTCGATGCGGCCGTCCTCCTCGATGATGCGGTCGACGACCCGCCCGACGTCCTCGGGGTCGGTCACGTCGAGCGCGTTGATGTCCGCTCCCTTCTCGCCGAGCGTCTGGATGTCCGCGGTGTTGCGAGCCGTCGCGTACACCGTCCACTCCTCCTCGAGGTAGGCGAGGGCCGTCGCCCGGCCGATGCCGGAACTGCAGCCCGTGATGAGTACCGTCCGTTCCATGTCACAGGGGTCGAACCCCCGGCAGTTAGTCGTTCTTGTCGGCCAACGAGTGTTTGACCTCGTCGGCGTACGCGTCCGCGAGCCGCGTCGGCTCGGGGAGCTTGTAGTCGCCGCCACAGGCCGCGACGAGGTCGACGGCGGTCTCGGCGCTCACCCGGTGGCCCGGCGAGACGTACAGGGGATTGATGGACCGCGAGTTGGGGTACTGGCGGCTCTGGTAGGCGTAGCCGACGACCTCGCCCGCCGGTGCATCCATGCTGTCGTCGGCCTCGATGGCCACCTTCGCACCCTGCGGGAGCCCATCGACCGACGACCGCGGTGTCCCGCACAGCAGGCTCTTCGCGACCCCTACGGAGGGCGCATCGAGGATGACGCCGAGGTGGGTCGCGAGCCCGGCCTGTCGGAAGTGGATGCGGCCCGAGCCGTCGAACACGAGGACGTCGGGCTCGGCCTCGAGTTCCTCGAACGCCGCGAGGATCGGGCCACCTTCTCGAAAGGACAGGAGGCCGGGGACGTACGGAATCGACAGGTCGGTGACGGCGTACGCGCGCTCGACGACCTCGTCGCCGCGGAGCACGACGATGGCCGAGATGGCTTGCTGCGGGTCTCGGTTTGGCAGAAACGCCTGGTCGACGCCCGCGACGAGCGCGTCTCCACGCTCGATATCGTGCACCGTCACGTCGAGGTCGTCCTCGAATCGGGCGGCTGCAGCGACCTCCCGCTGGAGCTGCTCCATCTCGGTCCGCGAGAGGGAGGGGTCGGGGATGAAGCGGTCGCGACGCATTCAGAAGCGACCGCGACCCGGCCCACCCATCCCGCCGCGGCCGCCGCCGAACCGGAGTTCACCTGGTGCGGAGACCTTGTCCTCGATGTAGAAGCCGTAGGCGGCGCCGATGAACAGCCCCATCAGGTGCGCGGCGTGTGCGACGTTGCCGCCGAGCACCGAGAAGTCGGCGAGCACGCCGAACACCGAGAGCGCGGCGTAGCCGATGGTGAGCACCCAGATGGGGATGGGGAGGATGAAGTAGAGATACACCTTCAGGTCCGGGTTCAGCACGGAGAGCACCGCGAGGACGGCCATGATGCCACCCGACGCCCCGAGCACGCCCGACACCGGGTCCCCGAGGAGGTAGCCCGCGGCGATCTGCGAGAGCCCCGCGATCATCCCGGCGCCGATGAACAGCGCGCCGAACCGCTTCGAGCCGAGCTTCCGTTCGAGCACCGGCCCGAAGAAGAACAGCACGATGGCGTTGCCGAACAGGTGGCCGGGCGAGCCGTGCGAGAAGACGCTCGTCACCCAGGTCCAGACGTACTCGGGGTGCGCAGAGGTCAGCACGAACAGCGGCCGGAACAGCTCCGGCGCGAGGTTCGCGACGAGGAGCTGTGCCACGTACGTGAGGACGATGACCGCGAGGAACACGTACGAGAGGTTCCCGCGGAAGTAGCTGAGCGGGCCGCCAGCCCCCGTATCTGGGGTCACGCGCCCGAGCACGCCACCGGAACGGCCCGTCTGGGTTACGGAGTCGTCGAACCCGGAGTCGAAGACACTCTTCGGGTCGTTCCAGCTGTCGAGCCCGGCACACGAGTGGTTCTCGGGGAGCCGGTGGTCGCCACAGTAGGTGCCGCCGCACCCCCGACAGTTGTACGGCAGGTCGATGTGTTTGCCGCACACGTCGCACTTCGCCATTGACGCTCTCTACCAACTACGCGCGCAAATGGGTTTTGCCTTCGTGCGCCAGCCGTCGAACGGACGAGTTGCACGAATCTCGCCACCTGACGTGGCGAGCTGCCGTCCACGGCTACGACAGTATCAGTCGCTCGCGGTGGGCGGGCCGCCGCCGAGCGCCGTCCGGGCGGTCTGGACCAGCCGGCGGAACAGCCGCTGGAGCGAGCCCCACCGCCGGGCGAACATCGCCGTCCCGATGACCATGTAGACGACGGTGTAGCCGATGAGCAGTTCGTAGCTGGTGAACGGGAGCGTCATCACGTCGCGGATGATGATGAACTCCAAGATCACCTGCGAGGCGAACAGCACGAGGAGGGCGACGGCCTCACGCAGCGAGATGTTGAAGTTGACGAGGATGGCCAGCGCGAAGTAGGACTGTGCAGCCGTGATCCAGATTTCGGCCGCCTGCTTCTGGTCGAACGGGAGCGTGCCGTACGTGCCGAGCCCGATGGAGTAGACGACGACGAGCGTCCCGATGAGCAGCGTCCACTGGTTGAGCTTCGAGGAGATGAGCGCGTTGAATCCAGCCGTCGAGCGCGCCTTGTTGACGAGGTAGGCGACGACGATGAGTTCGGGCGACTCGGAGGCCAGCGGGGCGATCCACTGGATCATGAAGAACGGCGGGATGCCGAAGTTCTGCCCGAGCACTTCGAGCCCGTGAGCGAACGGCTCGACCGCCCAGAAGATCATCAGCCCGGAGTAGCCGAACAGCACGAGGACGATGGGGACCCGCACCCGTCGGGCGAACGACTGGAAGTACTTCGGGACGCCTACCTGCTCTTCGATCTCTTCGACGTCACCCTGGATGATGATGGCGATGTAGGTGACGTAGATGCCGACGAGCACGACCATGTCGAGGATGTCGATACCACCGTTGAGCGGCACGAGAAACGCCCACATCGTCGCGACGAACAGGAACGCGATCTCGGTGGAGATGTCGGGGTCGAGGTTCACGCGGGAGGCGAGGAAGCCGTCGCGTTTCTCGACGGCGGGGTCGGCGGCGCTCCCGGCGCGGTAGATGGTGAACAGCGCGATACCGGACCAGCCGAGCCCGATGAGGATGCGGTTCGCACCGGTCATGTTCGCGACCGCGAGGTTGGCGGCTTCCATCCCGCGGGGGGTGCCCGCGAAGTTCCCGGCGTTGAACGCGTAGAGGGCGTCGACCGCGTACTCGGGGGCGACGGCGAGAACGGCGAGAACGGCGATGGCGAACGCCCGCGGCACGTCCTTCTCGGCGGTTTCAGCACCCCACGCGAGCATGAACGATGCACCGAGCACCGCAAGCCCCGCGATCAGCACGACGGTGCCCGTCGCGTACGAGTGGACGAGGCCGAGCAGCGACGAGCCGACCCACGGGAGGGTGAGGAGGAGCGCGATGGCTACCGCTGACAGCGGGTGACGAAGACGGTCGAAGACTGCCATTGGATGAATCGGGGCCGGGGAGCCACCTATCTCTTTTGCTATCGCGACAGCACCTGCCGTCACGGCGCAGTCGCTCGGTTTCTGACCACTACCAGGACCCGCTTCTCGGTTCGGCTGCCCCTTCGCCACGCCCGCCTGCCCGGTACGGCCGCCGCTTCGCCGCGACCGCCCGGTTTATTTTCGGTGGTGCGGACTCTCGGCCATGCAGGTGTTCGGACTGGTCGGCAACCCCGTCGGCCACTCGCTGTCGCCGCCGATGCACGAGGCCGCCTACACCGAGCTCGACCTCGACGCCCGATACGTCACCTTCGAACCCGCCGAGGGAGACCTCGACCGCGCCTTCGAGGGGGCCGACGCACTCGGCATCGCCGGGCTGAACGTCACCATCCCGTTCAAGCAGCGGGCGCTCGAACTCGTCGAACCCGACTCGCTCGCCAGCCGCATCGGCGCGGTCAACACCGTCGACTTCTCCGGAGACACCGTGACGGGCCACAACACCGACGCCGTCGGCGCGGTTCGGGCACTCGAGCACCACGACGTGGCCCTCGATGGAACCGCTGTGGTCGTCGGCGCGGGCGGGGCGGGGCGGGCCGTCGCGTTCGGCCTCGCCGACGAGGGAATGGGGGTCCGTATCGCGAACCGGACCGAGACGAAAGCGCACGCCCTCGCCGAGGAGGTGCCCGACGCGACCGGCCACGGGCTCGACGCGCTGCCCGAGGTGCTGGCCGACGCCGACGTGCTCGTCAACTGCACGAGCGTCGGCATGGCCCACGACGACGACCCCGAGCCGGACGAGACGCCGGTCCCGTCGAGCGCGCTCCACGCTGATCTCGCGGTGCTCGACGCCGTCTACACGCCGCTCGAAACCCGTCTCCTGCGGGATGCGGCCGCCGCCGGTGCCACGACCGTCGACGGCGCGTGGATGTTGCTGTTCCAGGGGGTCGAAGCGTTCGAGCTGTGGACCGGCCGGAACGCGCCGGTCGACGCGATGAACGCGGCGCTCCGTTCAGGACTGTAACGGCGGCTATCGTTTTTAGCCGTGGTGGCTGAATTTAAGAGGTGCGACTGATTATTTACAGCTATGCCATTAGTCAATCTGCTGAAATCGGTGTTCGGTCTCGACTCGGACGACGACGAGGAGCCCGAGCGCCGCTCGCACAACGGGGCGGACGCGGAGAACGAGGCCGTCGTGAAGGGCACCGAGGAGCCCGCAGCGGCCGAGACCGAGGCCGCGGCGTCGACCGGCTCGCTCACCGAAGAACCCTCGGAAGACGAGGGCGACGAGGTCGCAAGCGCGGCCGAGCCGGCCGAAGCCGCCGGCCCAGCCTCGCAGGTCGAGGAGCCGGCCGATGCGGACGACGCCGAGGGAGAATCGAAGGCCGAAACCGAGGCCGAAACCGAGGCTGACCTCGCAGACGAGGCCGAAACCGAGAGCGTGGACGACGCCGAGGCCGAAGCGCACGCCGAAGGGTCGGCGTCCATCACCGAGGAGCCACCAGAAGAGGACGAGGCTGCCGAACCCGCGGAGGCCGCGGGCGCGGTCACCGACCACGCCGGCACCGAGGAGACAGCCGCCGAGCCGGCCGAGGCCGCCGGTCCCGTCGACGACGAGCCCGACGCCGGCCCGGCGCTCACGGACGTCAGCGGCATCGGCCCGGCGTACGCCAAGCGGCTAGAGGACGCCGGCATCGAGTCGGTCGACGAGCTCGTGGACGCCGACCCCGAGGCGCTCGCCGAGGAGACTGGCGTCTCCGAGAAGCGGGTGGCGCGCTGGGTCGAGAACGCCGAGGACGTCTGAGCTCGGCAGCGTCACAACCGCTGAGGACGTCTGAGCTCGGCAGCGTCACAACCGCCGAAGGCGCTTGAACCGCAAGACGGTTAGTCCGCCACCGCATCTCTGGTCTCATGTCGACGGTCGTCACTGACCGGTCCGCTTTCCGTGCGGTGGCCGCCGACGCACCAGCCGGCGCGCGCGTCCCCGTCGAGGTCCACGTGACAGTCTCGGACCCGTTCGACGCCTATCGCCGGGCACGTGACGGTCCGGGCGGCGTCTTTCTGGAGACCACCGGTGGACAGGCCGGCTGGGGGTACTTCGCCGTCGCCCCCGTCTCGCGGGTGGAAGTCGGCGAGGGCGACGCCGCGCTTCCCGCGATACGCGAGTTACTCGCCGACGAGACGCTCGTCCGCGGCGACTGCGACGTGCCGTACCCCTGTGGCGCGTTCGGGTGGCTCTCGTACGACGTGGTGCGGGAACTCGAAGCACTCCCCAGCAACGCCGCCGCCGACCGCGACCTTCCTCGCCTACAGCTCGGCGTGTTCGACACGGTCGCGGCGTGGGAGGCACCCACCGACGGCGGCGTGACGCTCCGGGTCTGCTCGTGTCCCGTCGTCGAGGACCCCGACGCCGCCTACGACCGAGGCCGCGACCGAGCGCTCGCCCTCGCGACAGCTGCCGTCGAAGGCGATCCCGCGGTGGAGCCACCTCGGGCCGACGCGAGTGAGGCGACGTTCCAGGGTGACTGCACCCGCGAGGCGTTCGCCGAGCGGGTCCGCCGCGTCAAACAGTACATCCGTGACGGCGACACGTTCCAGGCGAACGTCTCCCAGCGACTCCGCGCACCTGCGGTGGTTTCCCCGGTCGAGGCGTACGACGCGCTCCGGCGGGTGAATCCGGCGCCTTACTCGGGACTCGTCGAGTTCCCGGGTGTCGACCTCGTGAGCGCGTCGCCGGAACTGTTGCTCGACGTCGAGGGGGACCGACTCCTCACCGAGCCCATCGCCGGGACGCGACCGCGGAGTGCCGACCCGGCCGAGGATGCGGCGCTCGAAACCGACCTCACGACCGACGAGAAGGAGCGGGCGGAACACGCGATGCTCGTGGACCTCGAACGCAACGACCTCGGGAAGGTGTCGCGGTTCGGCACCGTCGAGGTGAGCGAATACCGGCGCGTGGACCGCTACTCGGAGGTGATGCACCTCGTCTCGCTCGTGGAGGGACGACGCCGTGACGACGTCGACCTCGTGGACTGCGTCGCCGCCGTGTTCCCGGGCGGGACGATTACCGGTGCGCCGAAGCCCCGAACCATGGAGATCATCGACGAGGTCGAGGCCACGCGGCGCGGGCCGTACACCGGCTCCATCGGCGTGTTCGGCTTCGACGACCGCGCCACCCTCAACATCGTCATCCGGACCCTGGTCCGGTACGGCGACGAGTACCACCTGCGAGTCGGCGCCGGAATCGTCCACGACTCGGTCCCCGAACGCGAGTACGAGGAGACGCTCGACAAGGGCCGCGCGCTCGTGAAGGCGCTCGACGCCGCGCTCGACGAGACACGGATGTCCGTGGAGGGCGAGCGATGACCGTCCTCGTCGTCGACAACTACGACTCGTTCGCGTACAACCTCGTCCAGTACGTCGGCGAGGCCCTCCTGGCCCTCGGCTACAGCGAGCCCGAGGCGCGCGAGGCGGTCGTCGTCCGACGGAACGACGCCATCACGACCGAGGCCATCCGTGCGCTCGACCCGGCGGCAGTCGTCGTCTCACCCGGCCCCGGCACGCCAGAACAGGCAGGCGTCTCCATCCCCATCTTCGCGGAACTCGCGTATCCGACGCTGGGCGTCTGTCTCGGCCACCAGGCGCTCTGTGCGGCGAACGGCGCGCCCGTAGGGCACGCCCCCGAGGTCGTCCACGGGAAACCCTCCACAATCTCGCACGACGGCCGGGAGATCTATCGCGACCTCCCCACCGCGTTCTCGGTCGGCCGCTACCACTCGCTCGCGGTCGAGCGGGCAGACCTCCCGGACTCGCTGGTCGAAACCGCCCGGACCGAAGACGAGCGGGGCGTCGTGATGGGCGTTCGCCACGAATCACGCCCCCACGAGGGCGTGCAGTTCCACCCGGAGTCGATCCTCACCGAACATGGCAAACAGCTGGTCAGAACGTTCGTGGGCGACGCGCTCGACGAGGCCTAACTAGCTCGCGCCGGCCTGCGCCTGCCACTCGCGGACTTTGTCCGCGGAGACGCCCTGTACCTCGTCAGCGACGATGTCCGCGTCCGCGCCCGTGAGGTCGTCGAGGCTCTCGATGCCCGCCGCTGCGAGCTTCTCGGCCGTCTTCGAGCCGACGCCGTCGAGGTCCTCGATCTCGCTCGCGGACTGCCGCTCCTGGTACTCCTGGAAGTTGCAGATGGGACAGCCCAGCTCCCACGGGTCGTCGTCGTCCTCGCCGTCGCGGACGACGAGTTCGGGGAGGTCGTGCTCCTCGCAGTACGTCTCCGTCACCTCGATGTCGCCACGGCGGGGGAGCGGGAGCGAGTAGTCGCAGTCGGGGTAGCGGGTACAGCCCACCAGCCGGGAGCCCGACCGGAGCTGCTTGATGGCCAGCTCGCCACCGTGTTCCTCGCCACAGTCGGGACAGACCCCGATGACCTCGTCGTCGGTGTTGTCGGCCTCGTCGGCCTGACACTGCGGGCAGCCGTGGACGAACGTCGAGCGACCCGCGAGCATCTTCACGTGCTTGAGGTCGTGCTCCTCGCAGGTCTCGTCGATGACGGTCGGCTCGCCCTGACTCGGTAGCGGGAGGGTGTACCGGCAGTCCGGGAAGCCGTCACAGCCGACGAAGTACGAGCCCCGCCGGGAGCGCCGGACGAGCAGGTCGTCGCCACACTCCGGGCAGGGGCCGAGCGTCTTGTCGGCCTTCAGCGACTCCTTGAGGAACTCGCCGACCTCGTCGCGGTGGTCGTGGAGGTCCTCGAACACCAGTTGCAGCATCTCGCGTGACTCGTCGGTCACGTCGTCGAGCGTCTTCTCGCCGGAGGCGATGGCGTCCATGTCGTGTTCGAGCTGGGCGGTCATCCCCTCGTCGACGATGCGGTCGGCGAACCGCTCGGACGCCTCGACGACCGCCATCGCCAGCCCCGTCGGCCGCGGTGGGTCGTTCTCGATGTAGCCGCGGTCGTAGAGTTTCTGGATGGTCCCGTGGCGGGTCGAGTTGTGGACGACGGTACCACCCTGAACGGCGAAGTTCGGTGCGTCGTCGGTCACGGAGAGGTCGAACACCGGGCCGTCGTAGTCCCGTTCTTCGACCGTTCGAACAGCCACCGTCCCAGGATATCCAAGTACGGTCGCGTACACCGAATCGTGGAATCCGACTGCTTCGTACCGGATGGTTCGATCGCCCTCGTGGCTCCGGTTGCTCCCTTCGATACGTTTTCGAAGGTAGCCCTCGTCCCGCAAGCGTCGAACCAGGACACTGATTCGGCCCTGTGTGAGCCCCAGATCGGTCGCGAGGTCCTCCGAACGCATCGGTCGCTCCGTCGCGAGTTCGAGGATTCGTGCCTTGTGACGCGTCACGTCGTACGCTCGGAGCGCGTCGAGGCCGCGATAGAACTTTTCGTCGGCAGAGACCGGAACTGAATCGAGGAACCGCTCCAGATTCTCCCGGCCCCGGATGTGGAGTTTGTGCTGGTCGGCAGCCAGTTTCGTCTCCACCACGAGCGTGTCGAGCATCTCGGCGACTCCCGCGAGGAGGTCGTGGTCGGTGTTCGAGATGAACGCCTTCCGCTCGCGGGAGACGTGCCCTTCGTCGTCGAACAGCGCGCCGATGAACGCTGGCTGGTGTGGCGTCGGCACGTCCGGGTGGCCATCGTCCATCACCGCGTCGAGAACGGTGAGCAGCGTTCGTCCGAGCGCCGAGGGAAGGTTCACCTGAGATTTCGTCTCGTGATGCGCCTCGCGTCCCGGGCGTTCGGTCACCGTCGGCTCGATACCGAACAGGGTCTCGATGTCGTCACAGAACCGCTCGATGAGTCGTTCGTCGGTGTTGTGGTAGCGAACGTCGACTACGTTCTCCGCGTCGTTCCGATGTATCGAGCCGTCACCGAGCACGTTTCCGAGCACGCGAGCCAGCGTGTCGGACCACTCGAGGGGGAAGGGGTTCTCGAACGTCGTGTCGTAGTTGAGCCCGTGTATCTCCTCCGGCCGAATCCCGAGTTCGCCGAGAATCCACACCGGAACGTCCCGTTCGTCGGTCTCGTAGCGGCTCAGGTAGTGGCGGCGAGTTCCGAGGCGATCAGCCAGTTCGGCCTGGGTCTCGCCTGTCTCGGAGCGGAGATCTGCAAGCGCCCGGTTACAGTCGACGCCGTAGAGCTTCGACGACCAGTCACAGGTCGTAGCGAACTCCTCCCACGTCATCAGTGTCTCGCCGGACGACGCCTCGGTAGGCCCACGGCGTGCCGAGAGCAGTTGCTCTCCGGGAGCGACCTGGCTGGCCGGGACGACCGATACGTCGACGTCGTGCACGACGTACAGCGGGTGGTCGTCCGTAACGGAGAACGACCCGGCGTCCGTCGTCACCGTGAGAACACGCTCGTCAGGGGCGAGCCGGCGCCTACTGATGAGGTCGGCGTTCACCTCACAGGTTTGGTCGGTCGCCTCGTCGTACGACACAGTCCGTGGCCCCTCGGTCGTCGCCACGTCGATGTCCCCGTCCGCGATTAGCGTCCGGTCAGCCGCGAACAGTTCCCCGACCTGGCGGCGTTCGACATCGCCATCGTCAGTCCGCACCAAGACGGTAGTATCCTCGGTCAGACACTTCGTGCCGATGCCCATCGACTCCATGGTCTCGATGAGCCGCGACTGGCCCCGTCTTCGCGGGGGTTGGGTCTGCTTCTCTTCGAGCCGCACCTCGCGCACGGCCAGTTCGTCGCCGGTTTCGACTTCGGGAACGTAGTTCTCGGAGGTGCCGAAGTACGGGTAGACGGCGTGGTAGCCGGGCTCGACGAGCCGCTTGCCGTTGGCCTTCAGCTGACAGCCGTTGGCCTCGGCGACGACGCGCAGGTGTGCCCACGTCGCCGGCTCCGCGCAGGTCGCGAAGAACCGCCGGACGACGAGTTCGTAGATCTCCCACTCGTCCTCCGAGAGGTCCTGGCGGCCGGGAATCTCGCCGGTCGGGTGGATGGGCGGGTGGTCGGTCGTCTCCTTGTCGCCCGACGTGGGCTCGATGTCGTCCAGTTCGAGCAGGCTCGCCGCGTCCTCGCCGAACGCGCCCGTGTCGGCGAACGTCGCCAGGAGGTCCTCGGGGTCGAGGTCCTCGGGGTAGACGGTGTTGTCCGTTCTCGGGTAGGTGATCCAGCCCGTCGTGTACAGCTCCTCGGCGATACTCATCGCTTTCTGTGCGGAGTAACCGAGCGAGCCGGCCGCGCGGATGTACTGGGTGGTGTTGAACGGCGCGGGCGGGTCGTCCGTGCGAGTGCGACGGTTGACCGAGGTGACGGTCGCGCTCGTCGCCTCGCGGAGTCGCTCGTGGGCGGCGTCCGCCTCCGATTCGTCCCAGACGCGCTCGTTCTCGGTGCCGTCCTCGCCCTCGTAGAAGTACTGCGCCTCGAACTCCTCGCTGTCTTTGTCGAGGTCGGCGAACAGCTCCCAGTAGTCGTCGGGTTCGAACGCCTGAATCTCACGTTCGCGGTCGACGATGAGCTTGAGCGTGGGAGACTGCACCCGCCCGACAGAGATGAAGTCGTTGCCGAGCTGCCCGGCAGTGAGCGAGAGGAACCGCGTGAGCGCCGCGCCCCACATCAGGTCGATGATCTGCCGGGCTTCACCCGCGGCGGCGAGGTCGAAGTCGAGGTCGTCGGGGTCGGCGAAGGCGTTCTTCACCTCGTTCTCGGTGATGGAGGAGAACCGGACGCGCTTGATGGGCACGTCGGTCACCTCCTCGATGAGCTCGTACGCCTCCTTCCCGATGAGTTCGCCCTCGCGGTCGTAGTCGGTGGCGATGACCGCGCTCGACGCCTCCTCGGCCAGCTGCTGGAGGGTGCGGACGATGTTCTCCTTCGTGGGGTTCTTCACGACCTGTGCGGTGGTCAACTCGACCGGCTCGACGTCGCGCCAGTCGCTGTACTCGGGTGGGAAGTCGACGCCGACGACGTGGCCCGAGAGGCCGACGCAGCGTTTGTCACCCCACCGGTAGACGTTGACGCCGTTGCGGCGGTCGACGCCCGACCCGCCGTCCGAGAGGATGTCCGCGATGCGACGCGCGGCGTTGTCCTTCTCGGTGACGATGAGTTCCATCGGGGGGTCGTAGGTCGAGGGATGAATTAAACGCTTCGCCCGAAATCGGCAGACAGCGCGGGTGTGCGCGCCCGCAGCGGCGTGCGCGCGTCGCCCTCGCGGGTGCGCGTGAGGTGAAGTAGGTAGGTCCAGGTGGGGCACCGGGAAGGTGGGGTCTATGTGAGACACCGGGAAGGTGGTCCAGGTGAGACAACCGGAGCGCGCGAGCGAGTCGGAGACGAGTACACCAACAGTAGCTGGTCGGTCGCAGAACAACCAGAAACCGAGTATCGACCGATTCTCTACGAGAAGTTCTGCTCGTAGAGGTCCATCGCGTGCTCGATGGCGTCCATCGCGGCCTGCTTGTCCTCCCAGCCCTGCGTCTCGACTTCCTTGCCCGCCTCGAGGTTCTTGTACGTCTCGAAGAACTCCTCGATCTCGGCCTTCTTCTGGTCGGTGAGGTCGTCGACGTCCTCGACGTGGTCGTACCGGGGGTCCTCGATGGGGACGGCGATGACCTTGTCGTCCTGCTCGCCGTCGTCGTCCATCTTCATCATCGCGACCGGGCGGGCCTCGATGACACAGCCAGGGAACGTCTGGTCCTTCACGAGGACGAGCACGTCGAACGGGTCCTCGTCGTCGTAGTACGACCGCGGGATGAACCCGTAGTCGCTCGGGTAGTGGACGTTCGAGTGGAGGACGCGGTCGAGCACGACACCCGGGATGTCCTTGTCGTACTCGTACTTGTTGCGCTCGCCCTTCAGACACTCCACGACGGCGTAGATCTCTTCCGGCGGGTTCGGTCCCGTCTCGAGGTCTTCCCAGAGGTTCGTCATCGCGTGCCAGTGAGACGAGTAGCCAAAAACTACTTTCGGTATCGCCCTGTCGGAGTGTTACGTGGAGAGTACTCGGAGAGTGCGGAACGCGGAACAAGGTGCGATTCGAGTGCTCCCTGAGGAAGCTTCAACGTCCTATCGGCGGGTTGTAGCTACCTGCGAACTGTTAAATAGATACAAAACGTCTGAGTAACCATGTCAGAGGCAAAACCAATTTCGGGCACCCCGGGCATCGCGAGCGAACTAACTGCGTTCCAGCAGAACATCCTCACCATCCTCGCCGAGGAGGCGCGCTACGGGCTCGCAATCAAGCGCGAGCTCGAGGAGTACTACGGGAGCGAAGTGAACCACGGCCGGCTCTACCCCAACCTCGACGATCTCGTCGAGATGGGGCTGGTCGAGAAGAGCGAACTCGACAAGCGGACGAACCAGTACGCGCTGACCGACGACGGCGAGGCCGTGCTGCTCTCGCAGTTCCGCTGGGAGTTCTCGAAGTTCGTCGTCGACGACGATCGCGCGGGAGCTATCGAGGACCTCGTCGCAGAGCTTCAGTAATCGGGCACCGTTCTTCGTTTTTCCGCGCGTGAGCGACCGCTACGCCGCGCGTGCCGTCTGCTGTACGAGGTCGACCGACTCCTCGACGACCGCCCGCTGCTCGTCGGTCGGCCAGGCGTTGCGCGGGAAGTACTCCTCGACGAACTCGCGGACCTCGGCGGGCGTCGCCTGCTCGACGGGCTTCGCGTAGTGGTTGCTCATGAAGTCCGCGAAGGCGTGGGCCGTCCGCCCGTGGACCTCGCCGTGTTCCTCGGCGACTCGCTCGGCGACCGAGCGGTTGTGTCGCTCCACCGAGTCCCAGTCGTCGGCGTCACCGGGGCCGGACAGCGGTACCTCGATGCCGTCGTCCACGTCGTCGATGCGGTCGATCTGCACGGTTCCAGACTCGTCGAGCCAGTCGGCGGGATGCAACACGAGCACGTCGGCGGTGTCGTCCGAGCGGACGCGCGCCGTGTAGCCGTGGTCGGCGAGCAGGTCGTCCCGGCGCTCGCGGTGGGCGGCGGCCTCGTTCGGGTCGATCGCCTCGCGGGCGAGTCTCGTCAGTCGCTCCACCTCCGTGACGGTGTCGTCAGGTAGCGTCATCGAGTGCGTCGTTCGCTAGGTCGTCGGCGCGCTCGTTTATCTCCCGCGGAACGTGCTCGAGCGTCCAGTCGTCGAACGCCCGGAGGAGTTCGTGGACGCGAACCCGACGCTCGCGGAGGTCCGGGTCGTTCGTGTTCCACTCGCCGCGGACCTGTTTCACGATGAGTTCGGAGTCACCCCGCAGGTGAACCTCGTCGAAGCCGTAGTCGGCGGCGACCTCCAGCGCGAGAATCAGGGCCTCGTACTCCGCGCGGTTGTTGGTCATCGTTCCGAGTGCCGTCCCGCCCTCGGCGACGATGCCGTCGCCGGTGACGATGACGTAGCCCGCCGCGGACGGCCCCGGGTTCCCGCGGCACGCGCCGTCGAAGTAGACGTGGGCGCGGCCACCGCTGTCTCGAAGGAGGCCCACGAGGCGGGTCGGGTCCGCGCCCTGCACCACGACCTTTCCCTCGTAGGCGACGGCGGTCGCTCCCCCGTGCGAGGCGCGCCACAGCTCGTGGTCGGTGTTGCCCGACTCGACGGTGGCGCCCGCGGCCTCGAGTCGCTCGCGAGCCGCCGCCGGGTCGCACTCGATGACTGGCACGCCCGGACGTTCCGGACTCCCGGAGTTATCGCTTTCCATCGTCGTGACAGTCCCAGCCCGACTGCGGCGTCCGACACCCCCCTGTAGTTTTATTATCCATTCTTCCGTGAAATATAAACGACATGACACGCCCCGGCCGCCAGCGCGAGCGCACACAGGAGATCGACGGCGAGACGAACGAGACGGCGCAGACGCAGGCGTGTCCGGAGTGCAGCTCCACCGCCATCGTCAGCAGCGGCAGCGAACGCCTCTGTGACGACTGCGGGCTGGTCCTCGACGACCAGAACATCGACCGGGGGCCGGAGTGGCGCGCGTTCAACCACTCCGAGCGCCAGTCGAAGTCCCGCGTGGGCGCGCCGACCACGCAGACGATGCACGACAAGGGGCTCACCACGCAGATCGACTGGAAGAATCAGGACGCGTACGGTCGCTCGATCTCCTCGGAGAAACGCTCGCAGATGCACCGCCTCCGCAAGTGGCAGGAGCGCATCCGCACCAAGGACGCCGGCGAGCGCAACCTCCAGTTCGCACTCAGCGAGATCGACCGGATGTCTTCCGCGCTGGGCGTGCCGCGCTCGGTCCGCGAGGTCGCCTCCGTCATCTACCGACGTGCACTCAAAGAGGACCTCATCCGCGGCCGCTCTATCGAGGGCGTCGCCACCTCCGCGCTGTACGCCGCCTGCCGGCAGGAAGGCATCCCGCGGTCGCTGGAGGAGATCAGCGAGGTGTCGCGCGTCGAACGGAAGGAGATCGGTCGCACCTACCGCTACATCTCTCAGGAGCTCTCGCTGGAGATGGAGCCGGTCGACCCGAAGAAGTACGTCCCACGGTTCGCCTCCGAGCTCGACCTGGCCGAGGAAGTGCAGTCGAAGGCGAACCAGATCATCGACGAGACGGCCGAGAAGGGCCTCCTCTCCGGGAAGTCCCCGACGGGCTACGCCGCCGCGGCCATCTACGCCGCCTCGCTGCTCTGTAACCGGAAGCGAACCCAGCGCGAGGTGGCGGACGTCGCGCAGGTGACCGAGGTCACCATCCGGAATCGCTACCAGGAGCAGATCGAGGCGATGGGGATTCCGACGTAGCCGAACAGCAGGCGACGAGAGACGAATCGGGAGACGACGAAGGCCCGGGCAGCGACACGTGTTATCATCCAACACTATCGTTATGCTGTCTCGCGACCATACAGCAGCGACCATGTTGTTCCACGTGGCGCTGCGACACAGTCCGGAGCACTGCTGGGCGCGGGACGAACACGAGGGGAAGGCCAGCGAACTGGTCGCTCGCCTCGACGACGCCGAGGAGTCGTTCGGGGTGACGGTCCACAGTTCGTTCGTCGCACCCAACGAACACACGTTCTACCTCCTCCTCGAATCGGAGAGCTTCGAGGGGGTGACCGGCCTGCTCGGGCCCCCTCTGCTGCAAGACCACGCGGCCGACATCACGCCGGTGACGACGTTCGGCAGTGCGATGGAGACGCTCGAGGTGGAGTGACCATCACTTTCGCTCCGCTGCCGAACGGTTGAAGGCCGCCCGGGCCCGACACGGAGGCGATGCGGTTAGACGACTACCTCGACGGGTTCGAGCAGGACGAGCGGGCGGACCTGCGCAAGCTCGCCGAGGAGAAGTCGTACGCCATCACCGACCACCTCGAGTCGGTGCAGACGCGGTTCGACGAGACCCTCTCGGACGATACGCTCGTCGGCTCCACCTCGCCCTCCATCTTCGTCGGCCGGTCGAACTACCCGCGGGTGTCCACGGGCCTCCTCTCGCCCGTCGGTGACGAGGACCACGCCAGCGAGTACGTGACGAGCGGCGACTGGTACGCACAGGGGTTCTCCATCGACGACGTGTTCCAGAAGCGGACGGGGCTGCTCAACTCTACCCGGTCGGCGAACGTCGACGTGACCGACGTCTGGGACGGCTTCGTCGGCGTCCAGCGCGAGGTCGCCATCGCGGACCGCCCCGTGGACATCGAACTCGGGCTGGACGGCACCCCCGAGATGAGCCTCGAATCCTCCGTCGACGACGTGGGGGCACCCACCGGCCCGCGCGCGAAGGCCCGAAGCGCCGACCTGACCGAGAACCCGCACGTCCCCCGCGCCGTCGAGAAGACGCTCTCTGACGACGACTGGCAGGCCGAGGGCGCGATGACCTATCTCTACAGACGGGGATTCGACGTCTACGACATCGACGACATCCTCTCGGCGGGGGCGCTCGGGCAGGCGGGAAACCGGCGGCTCGTTCCAACCCGGTGGTCCATCACCGCAGTCGACGACACCATCGGGAAGTACCTCCGCGGGACCATCCGCAACGCCCCCTCCATCGACGAGGTGCGCGTCTACTACGACGAGTACGTCGGCAACCAGTACTGGGTGATTCTCGCACCCGGCAACTGGGAGTTCGAGCTCGTCGAGATGAAGGCGCCCGGGAGCATCTGGAACCCCGACGCCGAGGGCGACTACTACGTCGCCGCCGACCGCGAGGGGTACGAGGGCCGCACGGAGTACGTCGACGAGACGGCGGGTGCCTACTACGCCTCCCGGCTGGGCGTGCTCGAAGGGCTCGCCGACGAGGGGCGACAGGCGAAGGCGCTCGTCCTCAGACACGCCTCCGAGGAGTACTGGGCGCCGGTGGGGGTCTGGCAGATTCGCGAGTCGGTCCGCAACGCCGTCCAGGGCGAGTACGGCGAGGCCGAGACGTTCCACGACGCCGTGGCCGAACTCGCACCCCGGCTGCCCATCCCCTTCTCGCAGCTCCGCCGGAAGTCGAACCTCGTGGCCGGTGTGCAGTCGAGCCTCGCGGAGTTCGCGCGAAAAGAGCTATAATCGCAGCGACGCAGCCGCCGGTATGCTCGTACTCCAGATGGGCCTCCCCGGCGGTCCGGAACTGCTCATCATCTTCGTCATCATGCTGCTCGTCTTCGGCGTCCCGCTGGCGCTCGTCGCGAGCGGGGTGGTGCTCTACCGGCGCGGCTCGAACGACCGCGTCGAGGAGCTCGAAGCCCGCATCGAAGACCTGGAGTGGGAACTCGAACGCGAGCGCCGAAGTAACGCCGGTGACGCGGAAGACACCGATGACAACGACTAACCGACGGGCGCGCCCGGTTCGAACCGATGGTTCCGTTGCAGGTCCCCGGCGGCCCTGAGCTGCTCGTCGCCCTCCTCGTGCTGCTGCTCAACGTCGTCGTCATCGTCGCGTTCCTCGGCGGCCTCGGCTACTTCCTGCTCCGCATCCGGAGCGGCGGGAGCGTCGACGAACGGCTCGACCGCATCGAACGGAAGGTAGGCGGGCTGGAGGCCCGCGTCGAAGACCTCACAGAGCGGGTCGACGACCTCGAAAACCGGGAGTGAGGGGAGTCAGGCGAACTCCGTACAGACCGGGATCCCCAGCGTGTCGTAGTCGCTCATCGCCGCGAGCGTGTCCGGCACGTCGTCGAGCGTGATGGTCTCGGAGACGAGCTTCGTCGGGTCGATCTTCCCCGCCCGGATCATGTTCAGCATCTCGGGGTAGCGGGAGGGCTGGAGGCCGAGCGAGCCGACGAACTCGATCTCCTTCGCGACGAACTCGTCGGTCGGCAGCGGGACCATCCCAGCCTCGTCAGAGGTCGTGAGGCCGATCTGGACGTGTCGGCCACCCTTCCGGAGGCTGTTGACCGCGTTCTGGCACGTCGTGGCGATGCCGAGCGCGTCGACGCTCACGTCCGCACCACCGTCGGTCATGTCCCGGACCGCTTTGGCGGGGTCGTCGACCTGACTGGCGTCGACGGTGCCGACCGCGCCCAACTCCTCGGCTTTCTCCAGTTTCTCGGGCATCAGGTCGACCCCGATGACGTTCGCGCCGAGCGCGTCGGCGATGTGGATGGCCGAGAGACCGATGCCGCCACAGCCGTGGACGACGACGTCCTCGCCGTTGCCCACGTCGCCCTGGTGCGCCATCCCGTGGTACGAGGTCATGAACCGGCAGCCGATGCCGGCGGCGGTGTCCGTCGAGATGTCCGCGGGCAGCGGCACGGCGTTGATGTCCGCGTTCGGGATGTGCACCTCCTCGGCGAACGCGCCGGGCGCCTCGTTCATGAATCCGAGGCCGACGTGGTTCTCGCAGATGTTCTCCCGCCCGTTCCGGCAGAGCGTACACTTCCCGCACGCGAAGTTGAACGGGATGGCGATGGCGTCACCCTCCGTGACGTTCTCGACCTCCGAGCCGACCTCGACGACCGTCCCACAGGGCTCGTGGCCGAGGACGTGCGGCGGGTCCGGGCGGTAGCCGAACCAGTCCCAGTCACCCTGCCAGCAGTGCCAGTCGCTGCGGCAGACTCCACAGCCGTCCACACGGGCGACGACGCCGTGTGGCTCCGGCTCCGGGCGGTCGACTTCCTGTACCTCCAGCGGTTCCTGAAACGCCTCCAGTACAACTGCGCGCATGGCGGTACAACTGGCAACATTGACCCGGAAAAGTACAGGGAGCGTTGCCGACGGATAGCAGGCGATTACTCGCCGTACGGTCGGGTTTCAGCGAGTAATCGGTTACTACAGTGAGACGACTGACTCAGGCCGCGTCGAGGTTCGCCCACGCCGCTTCGACGAGTTCGCCGGTGTCGTCGACGATACCCTGCATCGTCTCGTCGTCGGGAGCCATCCCGACGAGTCGGGCGACCTTCATGATGGAGACGTGGTACACCGTCTGGACGCCGGGTTCCTCCTGCCAGATGACGACGTTACAGGGGAACAGCCCGCCCATTCGGTTGTCCGTGGCGTCGAGCGCGCGGTCGGCCATCGTCGGGTTGCACGCACCCAGCACGTAGTACGGGTCGCGGTCCGCGCCGATCTTCTCGTTGAGCATGTCCGACGGGGAGAACTCCGTCGCGACACCGAACCCTTCCTGGGTGAAGGCCTCGCGAACGTGCTCGATGGCTTCCTCGTGGTCCATGTGGAGGGTCGCCTCCTTCTCGCCGATGTCCTCGCTGTCGAGTGCGGTCGGGTCAATGGGTAACATTCGGTTCGGTAGAGGGCACACGGCGGCGAAAACCTTCCCCTCGTGGACGAGCCGTACGCACGCCCGTATCCGTCGATATTTGCCGATTTCAGGGGGCGTATCCCCCCGGTTCGAGACCACCGGATATGCTCGAGGATACGGTGTGTATCGTCTGCGGTGCGGGCGGGGGACTCGGCGAGGAGACGGCGGTGGCGATGGCCGACCACGGCGCGTCGGTGGTCGTCAACGACCTCGGCGTCGACGTCTCCGGCGAGGGGAGCGACGCCGAGCCAGCAGAGGAGACGGTCGAACGCATCGAGGACGCGGGCGGCGAGGCGATGGCGCACTTCGGGGACGTGACCGACCTCGACTACACCGAACGGCTGGTTCGGGAGACGGTCGACGAGTACGGCGCGGTCCACACGGTCGTCAACTTCGCGGGCATCCTCCGCGACAGCATGGTGTTCAACATGGACGAAGCCGAGTGGGACGCGGTCGTCGACGTCCACCTCAAGGGCCACTTCTCGCTCCTCCGCAACGTCTCGGCACACTGGCGCGAGCGGTACAAACAGGAGGGGTTCGACCGGCAGCGCTCGTTCGTCTGTGTGTCGAGTGGCGTCGCCGCCGGGAACCCCGGCCAGGCGAACTACTCGGCCGCGAAAGCGGGGACTCTGGGGCTGATGCGGACCGGCGCCCGCGAACTCCACCAGTACGACGTGCGGGTGAACGCGATGTGGCCGACCGCGCTCACCAGAATGACCGAAGACCTGCCCGCGATGGCCGGCGCGGACCCCGAGAGCATGGGCCCGCAGTTCGCGCCCGCAGTGCCCGTGTTCCTCGCCAGCGACGCCGCCGAGGACGTGACGGGCTGTACGCTCGGCATCGTGGGCGACAACGTCGCGTTCGTCTCCGACCCCGAGCGCGAGCGGTCGCTCGCTGCCGAGGGCGAGATGTGGACCGCCGAGGCCCTGGCCGACCGGTGGGACGAACTGTCGGAGGGGTTCGAGACCACCAAGCTGGCCCCGGGGTGGTAGGCGGTCGGTCCAGCGGGCTGGTGGGCGGTCGTCTCAGAGGGGCAGCGGCAGCCACTGGAGCCAACCGATGACCGTCTCCGGCGGGATGAGCGGGTCGTGAAGCACGAGCCAGTCGAGCAGCATGAGGCCGAACCCGTGGGCTACAATGGATGGAAGAATCGAGTTCGACTCGTAGTCGACCAGCCCGAAGAGCACGTCCGTCGGCCCCGAAAGGAGGAGTTCGATCGGTGGCTTCCCGATGTGGTGGAAGGCGTAGATGATGGGGCTGATGAACGCGGCCTTCCGGCCGACCTCCCGCACGCCGACACAGAGCAGCCCTCGATAGTAGGTCTCGGCGGCGACGACGACGGCGAGCTGTTTCAGTGAGTGCGTCCAGAAGGTGTCGAGCGAGCCACCCCACATCGGGTAGAACGCCCGGACCGAGGGGAGCGACGAGCCGACGATGTAGAAGGGGGCGACGAACGCCGCGAGCAGCAGCGTGTTTCGGAGCGCGAGCCGGTCCACGCGCCAGCCGAGCTGTCGGCCGTGTGTGACCGCCAGAATCGCGGGGACGGTGACGTAGAGGACTGCGTCCTTCAGCATCCGTTCCTCGAGGCCGCTAGGGTGCCAGAGGCTCCAGACGGCGGCGAGTCCGAGGCCGACGAGGAGCGCCCGCTGGACCCAGCTGACCCGCGAGAGCGAGGAGCGGACGGACACGACGGCCCTCTACTCGGTCGGGACGGGGCCGGTGCCGACGACCGCGCGGACCGCGGCCTCGAAGTCCTGGCGCGTCGGGAAGTACGTCTCGTCGGACTCGTCGAGCACGTCACCGAGGTCCTGCGGGCCGTCGGGCGTGCGGATGGTCGTGTCGCCCTCGCGGCGGACGACCTCGCTCTTCTCGATGCCGAAGTGGAGCCGCGAGGTGACCCGCGAGAGCGGCGCCCCCTCGACGGACTCTCCCTCGCCCAGTTCGACGACGGGCCCGGAGTCCTCTTCTTCTTCGTCTGCCATACCCCTCGATTCCGGCTACCGGTGGTTAATCCTTGCGAACCGGCTAGGAGATGTGGACTGACGGGCGTTCGGTGGTGATAGCAAGACCGCGAACACCTCGAAAGCCCCGACGCGCTACGGTCGCGCGGCTCGCTGCGCTCCTCGCTCGGCTTCGCCTCGCTGTGGTGCTTGCGTCGCCGTGCTTCCCGTAGCGCGTCGCCCCTTTCAGTCCCACCCGCACCGACTGACCAATCGAGCGTCGCGGGTGAGACTGAAAGGGGCCGGTCGCTCGTCGGCTCCCCGGCGAGTCGCGGAGTCACGAGCGACCGGGGGCTTTCGAGGTACTATCAGCCCATTGCGTCGATTCGACAACCTGCCCCCACTTACGCCACACCCGTGACCCGCTCGGCCACTTCGACGAGCGTGCTCCACGTGTTGATGCCCGCCCGAAGCGCTACGAGGTCGTCGGCGTCGACGTGGACGGTCAGCTCTGTGGCGTCGAGAGAGAGCGAGGCGGTGGTCCGGTCGCCGTCGATCTCGCCGAGTTCCTGGCGGACGCTCCGCTCGACGAGTGAAGCGATGTCGACAGAATCGTAGGTGAAGACGAGGTCCGCGGTGTGCATCGTCGGCCCGTCGCCGGGCTACTCCACGTCGATGGTCTTGATGTCGCGGCTCCGCTCCTTCAGCAGGACGCGGTGACCGCAGTACGGACAGCGGACGCCGCCGTACTCGTCCAGTTCGACGTCGCGCTTACAGCGGGAGCACTTGTAGCTCATGCGTTACTCGTCGTCGCCGAGGGCGGCGCGGAGCGACCGCCGAACGGTGCGCCCGGCAGGCGTCTCCGGTCGGTAGGTGCCGCCGGCGTACTTGTAGTCACAGTAGCCACACTGCCAGATGGCGGTGCCCTTTCGCTCGACGCGCGCCTTCCCGCAGGCGGGGCAAGTGTGGTCAGCGTTCGTGTCCTCCTCGATCTCAGCGACGCGGCGGCGGGCCACACGGCCGTAGCGTGCCCCGAACCGACCGGCGCTCCCGGTCGTACCCTTCTTGGCCATAGTAACGGCAAATCCGCCCCTCGGAGGGATAAACCCTACGAGATTCGTCCGCCCGACCCCTCGACGTAGCCGAGCCACAGCGACGGCAGGACGACCCCCACCCCGACGAGGATGGCCCAGAACAGCCAGTACGGGTACTCGACGCCGAGCGGGACGCCCGCGATTCCAGCGAGCGGCGGGGCGAACGCCAGCAGGAGGGCGGCGGCGATACACACGAGGATAATGCGGTTCTCGCGGGAGCCCATGGCGGCGTGTGTCGTCGCAGGCGCAAAACTCCGGCGACGACCCTCCGCTAGTCCTGCAGGTCGGCTTCCTTCAGCGCCTCGTTCAGGTCCGCACGAACGTGCTCGCCGAGTTCCCGGTCGCTCGCTGTCGTCACTACCCGGTTCTCCTGGACGCTGGAGCCGTCGCGCACGAGCAGCCGAACGTTGCCGTTCTCGTCGGCGCGGGTGGCCTTCGCCCGCACCCCCGACCGGCTCCCCGACCCCCCGGCGTCGATTGGCCCCGGGATGATCTTCTTCACGTGTGGGTGGCCGCCGACGGCTTCGATGGCGCGCATCCCGGCTCGGTTGCCGATGAGCGTCGAGTGGCTCCCGCCGAGTTTTGCGAGGGGGGCTTTCTGGACGACCTCCAGGGGGGCGTCACCCCGACGCCGGAAGACGGCCTCGACCGGGTCGTCGTCCGCCACGCGATACAGTGGGTAGTGGAGTTCGGCGCGCACCGCCTGCAGCACGTCGCGGTCGCCCGCGGCGTACACCTCCTCGGGGCGTTTCCGATGTGTTTCGTCGGCGACGAGTCCCGCGAAGTTGCGCAACTCGATGGGTTCGCGCTCGGGGTCGTCCTCCGGGCGCGTCGTGATCTCGCGTTCGGCGACGACATCCTCGTCAGCCACGCAGGTCACCGTCGCGCGGTCGCGGTCGAGGTCGAGGACGACGACCTCCGTGTTCGGGGTGTGGCACGTGAGACAGTAGTCGCCGGGCCGCTCCAGCGAGGTCGCACACGTGCCACAGTTCATACCCGCGAGAAGGCAGTCGCGGCGGATAAGCGGGGCGGTTCGGCTACTCCTTTCGCAACTCCGCGTAGTACTGCGCCCCGTCGTCGGCCTCGACCACGTCGACGAGCTCCCACACGGTCGGCTCGATGACTTCTCGAAGCTCCTCTGGCGAGACCATCAGGTAGTCGAACCACAGCGTCGCGTGCCGCTTGTACCGGACGCGAATCCGTAACGCACCCGGCAATCTCCCTCGTTCACGGTTGAACTCGTGGTACGCGAGGTGGTCGGGGTCGTCCGTGGCGTGGACGTCGCGCGTCTCGGCGAGGATGCGCGCGTCGGCGCTCGTCACGGCTGCGAGCCCGCCGAGGATGCGGGGTGCGGTCGTCCGGGTGCCGACGAGCCCGAAGTTGTTCCCACCCATGACGACCGTGTCGAACGTGCCGGCGTCGAGGTCGCGCACGTCCGCCACGTCACACTGGCGGGCGTCGACGCCGCGCTCGCTGGAGACCTCGACGGCACCCGGGGAGTCGTCGATACCGACCACGTCGTGCCCCCGTTCCTGCAGGTACAGCGCGTGCCGACCCGCGCCACAGCCCACGTCGAGGACCCGACCCTCGGCGCGCTCCAGAGCGGTGCGCTCGTGGTCGCCCCACTCGTCGGGGTCGGAGAAGTACAGCGCCGGAGTTCCAGGCGGACCGACGAAGCCGTCGTCGCGTTCGACGACCTCGAAGCTCTCGCCGGTCTCGTGGTACGCGCGCAGCGCTTCCCCGTAGGCGTCGTCGTGGGGCATCGCCCCCGACTTGCAGGAGGGGGGCAAAGAGGTTCGGGTGGGCGTGCCAACGCCTGTCAGGTCAGGTCGGTCGGCGCCGTCTTCAGGTACTCGCGAAGGATGGTCGTCGCGTAGCTCCCCTTCGGGAGCGCGAAGGAGAACGTCAACGGGTTGCGTGCGACGCCCATCTCCGTACGCACGAGAATCGCCCGCCGTGTCCCCGTCGAGTGGAACGCGCCCGGGAGGTCGAAGTCCTCGGGTGCGAGGTCCATGTCGTCGAGCACTGCCCGCTCGATGTCGCCCACCTCGCCGTCGCCCAGTTCGCTCTCGGTGCCGACGAGCGGCACGGTGACGAACGCCCGCCCGCGTTCGAGGTGTCGGTTGACGGTGTCCACGCGCCCCTCGTCGACTCGCTGGAGCCGGCTCGTGTCCGGGAGTTCCAGCCCCTCGGGCGCGTCTCTGTCGGCGAAACACACCACGTCGCCCGCGACGGCCTCGTGGAACGGCAGCCCCCGTTCGAGACGCTCCGAGAGCATCCGGTTGTACGCGTACGACTGCACGGCGTTCACGAGCATCGACTGGAGGTTCGTGGGGAACCGTTCGAGCGCCTCGCGGAAGTGGTCGGGCTCGGTGCCGCCGTTCTCGGCGAGCGCGGAGAGGAGCGACCGCTCGTAGCGGAGCCGCCCCGGGAGGCGCTCGACGAACTCGCTCCAGGCGCGCTCGCCCCAGCGGTCGTCGAGCTCCTCGCGCACCCGATAGGAGTCCTCGCGCTCGGCGTCGGTGCGCGTACAGACGTACGTCTTCACGGCTTCCTCCCACTCGCCGCGGACGATGTCGAGCCCCGTCGCGTGCGTGACGGGCCGCTGGCTCCCGAACCGCTGGGGGCCGAAGAAGTTCGGCACACCGATCTTCTCGGTCGTCCCCGAAAAGTCGCGGAGCGCGTCGGTCACCGCGTCGGCGTGCTCGGGGTGGTCGGCCTCCCGAACGATGACCTCGAAGGCGTTGCCCGCGAGGTCACCGAACAGCACGGGACGTCCAGCCCGTCCAAGCACTTCGACGTCGGCCTCGTCGACGGTCGGCACGTCCTCGGGGGCGACCCCTTTCACCGAGAACAGCTGGGTCGTCACCGCGCGCTTGTCCTTCGTGCCGGCCCACGAGACGCGCTCGCGGGAGATGCCCAGCTTCTTCGACATCGCATCGGCGAAGTCGTTCGTGTCCCAGTTCTTCAGCTCGGCGCGGAACACGACGTGCGGGTAGGATCCGGGGTCGGCATCGAGCGGCTCGACGTCGAACGCCTCCAGCTCGCGAACCCGGAAGTCCGCTGCAGTGGTCTTGAGCCGCCCGCCGACGCCGTCGGCGTCGCTCACGTACCAGTCGACGCCGACCGCCTGCTCGTCGGGGTGGGCCTCGCGCATTGCCGTTGTGTGGTCGACCGATTCGTATAGCGCTCCCGGTTCGGGCGCCCGCTCGACTACCGGCAACCCCGGTCCACCACCGCCGAGCCTTTTCCCGCCACCCCCGTCCCCCCGACAATGCCCGGACTCTTCGACCCGCTCGAACTCAGAGAGACGGAGATACGGAACCGCGTGATGGTCTCGCCGATGTGCCAGTATTCGTGCGAGGCGGAGGACGGCCTCGCCACGCAGTGGCACCACGTCCACCTCGGCTCGCGCGCCATCGGCGGCGCAGGCATCGTGATGAGCGAGGCGACGGCCGTCGCCCCTGAAGGACGTATCTCGCCGCAGGACCTCGGCATCTGGAGCGACGCGCACGCCGACGCGCTGCGCGACACGACCGCCTTCATCCGCGGGCAGGGCGCGACCCCCGCCATCCAGCTCGCGCACGCCGGTCGAAAGGCCTCCACCCGTCGGCCCTCGGACGGCGGCGACCCCATCCATCCAGCGGACGACGACGGCGACTCGGGGTGGACGCCGGTCGGCCCCACGACCGAACCGTACCCCCACGACGACCCCCTGGAGGTCGAGGCGCTCGACCAGGCGGGCGTCGAGAGCGTCGTCGACGCCTTCCGCGCCGCGGCCGAGCGCGCGCTCGACGCTGGGTTCGAGATCGCCGAGGTCCACGCCGCCCACGGCTACCTCCTCCACGAGTTCTATTCCCCTATCGCGAACACCCGCGAGGACGACTGGGGCGGCGACTTCGAGGGGCGCACGCGGCTCGTCCGCGAGGTCACCAGGACGGTTCGGGAGGTGTGGCCCGACGAGAAGCCGGTGTTCGTCCGCATCTCGGCGACCGACTGGATGGACGACGGCTGGACCGTCGAGGACAGCGCACGGCTCGCGCCGCTGCTGGCCGACGACGGCGCGGACCTCATCGACGTCTCCGCGGGGGGCATCCACCGCGACCAGCAGGTGCCGGACATCGGCCCGCACTATCAGGTCCCCTACGCTGAGCGACTGGTCGAAGCACTCGTCGACAGCGACTGTGCCGTCGGCGCGGTCGGCGGCATCACCACCCCGGAGGGCGCCGACGAGGTCGTTCGCAACGGCCGCGCCGACGTGGCCATCCTCGCGCGTGAACACCTGCGTGACCCGTACTTCACGCTCCACGCGGCAGAGGCGCTAGACGAGGAGGGGCCCGTCCCACGACAGTACCGCCGCGGGTTCTGACGAAGCGATTTATCTCGGTCTCGCGGACTCGGCGTATGCGCTACTCGGTCGACGACGTGCGTTCCTCACCCCTGGCCGCGGCCGTCTTCGTCGTCGGGGTCGCCGTCGCCGTGATCGCGTTCCTCACCGCCGACGGTGAGTTCGGCGCGCCGACAGGGACGCTGCCGTGGTGGCTCGGCGTCGGTGCCGCCGGGGCCGCGCTACTCGCGACGCTCGCCCGGGCGATGCGGCGCTGAGTACGGCAGCACCTGCTCACCCGTCACACCCACGACGCATGCCCCGAGGAGCAACAGCGCTCCCACGAGCGGCGGCGTGGCGAACGCGAACAGGGTCTCCACCACAGCCGGCGGCGTCGTCCCTACCGCCGCGAACAGCCAGGTGAGCTCGGCACCCGTCACGTGAAGCGTGAGCAGCAGCGTCCCCACGAGCACCGCCGGGCGTGCCGGCCCCTCGACCAGATACAGCAGGGGGACAGCCATCCCGAACACCAGCACGTAGTAGAGCGGATAGGAGGGGAGCGCGAGCAGCGTGGCGAGGCCGACACCGAGGGCAGCGAGGTGTCGCTGGTCGACGTCAGCCGTCACGAGCAGGTAGAGCGCCGGCGGCACGAGGAGCAGCACGGCCAGCGTGGCGACGACGAGCGGTGCGTCGGCCAGCAGTTGTGAGAGCGGCCGGCGGAGCGTCACGAGGTCCGCCCCCGGAGGGATACGGCCGGCTCCCCGGCCCTCTCGGGCGGCGAGGGCAGCCAGCCACGCGCGGGTCGCCGCGGGACCGAACGCGAGCAGCCCACCGCCGAACACGAGCACTGCGACCCCGCTCGCCGCCCCCACCGCACGAAGCCGGTCGCGCCAGGTCGCGGCGTAGCGGACGGGAACGGCGAGGAAGACCGCCGGGAACGCCTTCAGGACGGCAGGGACAGCGAGCACGCCCCCCGAGCGCGCTCCGTCGTCGACGCGGTCGACGCCGACGGCGACGAGCGCCGCGAGCTGAAGGTTCACGTTGCCGTAGAACAGCGAGGGCACGGCGACCGGCGAGACGGTGACGAACCCGAAGACGAGCGCG
This sequence comes from Halorarius litoreus, assembly GCF_024362405.1. Classification (GTDB taxonomy): domain Archaea; phylum Halobacteriota; class Halobacteria; order Halobacteriales; family Haloarculaceae; genus Halorarius; species Halorarius litoreus. The sequence continues at coordinate 470,402 of NZ_CP101454.1, forward strand.
TGGTCGAGTCGCGTCAGGGCGTGGCCGCGGCGGGCGACGGTTCGGCCGACGACGCGCGTGAGCACGCCGCCGGCGACGACCGCGGTGAGGGTGTGGAGCGCGAAGCCGACGCTCGCCGGAAGCAGCGTGTACGGGACGAACAGCGGGAGCGTCCCCGGTGGGTAGACGTAGCGGTACGCCGGCTCGCCTACGGGGTGGACCGCGTAGGGGTCCCCACTCGCGAGCATCGCGTCTGCGGCGACGCGGTACACACGGAAGTTCACACCGAGTGCCTCGGGCTGGGTGGCCCAGAGCCACGCGAGCGTGGCGAGCCCGAGGAGGGTGCCGACGGCGAGGACGACGCGGGAGCCGCGACGAGCGGACGGCACGGCCGACTACAGCAGTTTCAGGTCGCCGGTCACTCGGTCGACGAGGTTCTCCTGTGCCGGGCCGACGGCGAACGCCGTCACCGTCCCGGGGTCGAGCTGGGTGTGCCCTGCGTCGCGGATGAGCGCGTGCGGGAGCCGCTCGCGGCGGGCCTGCTCGGCGAGTTCCTGCAGTTCGGCCTCGCTACGCACCTTGAGGACGATCTTCTTCTGCCCACCGTCCTTCCAGCCCCGCTGGGCCTCGGGGCCGGCGTTCTCGTACGCCGTGAGCGAGGCGTGGGCCGCCTGCGCGGCCGTCTTCCCCTTCCCCATCCCGATGTCCGTCCGGACGACGATGGCCTGCTTCATACCGGGGGTGTGGGTCGGTGGCGGTTAAACGACCCGGCCTGGGAAGCTGGGGGGTCGTCGGCACCGACTGTTCGGACCGTCGGCTTTTAGCCCCCGTCGCTCTCCCACACACGCATGATACTCTCCGACGCCGACATCGTCCGTCGCCTCGAGGAGGGCGACCTCGTGGTCGACCCGCTCGACGACCCGGACATCCAGATCCAGCCCGCGAGCATCGACCTCCGACTCGGCCGCGAGTTCCTCGAGTTCCAGCACGCGAACATCGCCTGCATCCACCCGAACGACGAACGCGAGGTCTCGGAGTACGTCGATCTGACCGAGGTCCCGGAGGGGGGCGAGTACATCCTGCACCCGGGCGACTTCGTGCTCGGGACGACCAAAGAGCGCGTCGAGATCCCCGACGACCTCATCGCGCACGTCGAGGGGCGCTCCTCGCTCGGCCGCCTCGCCATCGTCGTCCACGCCACCGCCGGCCTCTGTGACCCCGGCTATCAGGGCCAGATTACGCTCGAACTCTCGAACCTGGGTCGCGCGCCAGTCGCGCTCTCGCCGGGCATGCGCATCTCCCAGCTGACGTTCACGGAGCTGAAGACGCCCGCCGACCGGCCGTACGGCGAAGAGCGCGGCTCGAAGTACCAGAACCAGGCCGGCCCGCAGGCGTCTCGCATTCAGGGCGACAGGGAGTTCGGAGGCGAGCAGTGATGCGACGAACCGGGGGCGAACGGTAGATGCGCTTCGTCGAGGAGGTCGTCGTCGACGAGTTCCTCCCGACCTTCCGGGCGATGCTCGCCGCGGACCTCCGGGAGCGCGGCCGCACGCAGAGCGAGGTGGGCGACCTGCTCGGCATCTCCCAGAGCGCCGTCTCGAAGTACGCCCACGGCGAGGTGGAGATGAACGCGCGGCTGTCGAACGACGACCGGGTGCAGGAGCTCGTCGCGCGGCTCGGTGCGGGGCTCGCCTCCGGGGAGATGTCGCGGGTGCAGGCGCTCGTCGAGGCCGAGGTGCTCGTCCGCCGGCTCGAACAGGGAGACGTGCTCGCCCAGCTCCACGAGGAGGCGTTTCCCCCGCTCGCCGACTACGACGGCGACTTCGCCGTCCACGACCCGGATTCGCCGATTCGCGCTGCGGAGCGGACGCTCGGCTCCGTTCGCCGGGGGCTACGGACGCTCGAGAACACCTCGGGGTTCGCCGCGCTCATCCCCGCCGTCGGCTCGAACCTCGTCGAGGCGCTGCCCGGCGCGGCGAGCATCGACGACGTCGCCGCCATCCCCGGGCGCATCCTCGACATCAAGGGACGGGCGACCGTCCCCGCGGACCCCGAGTTCGGCGTGAGCGAGCACGTCGCCGGCGTCCTGCTCGCCGCACGCGAGGGCGGCAGCGACGCGCGCGGCGCGCTCAACGTCCGCTACACGCCCGAAGTGATCGAACGGCTCGAAGCGGCGGGCTACGAGACGGTGGCGTTCGACGCCGACGCGCCGGTCGACGAGGCCGTCGCCGACGCGGTCCGCGCGAACCCCGCGGCGGACGTGGTGTACCAGACCGGGGGCTTCGGCGTCGAACCGGTCGTCTATCTCCTCGCGAGCGACGCCGTCACCGCCGCCAGTCTGGTCCGCGAGCTGGTATGAGCGTCCGCGAGTTCTACGGCCGGTACGCCGACCTCTACGACCGCATCGCGACGTTCCCCGGGGTGAGTCGGTGGCGCCGTGCCGCCGCGGTGTCGCTCGACCTCTCGCCGGGTGACACCGTCGTCGAGTTCGGGTGTGGGTCGGGCGCGAACCTCCCGCACCTCCGCGAGCAGGTCGGCCCCGAAGGGGAGGTGGTGGGCGTCGACTTCACGCGCCCGCTGCTCGACCGGGCGCGTGACCGCGCGCCGGACGCTCACCTCGTCTGTGGCGACGCGACGGCCCCCGCTGTCGCGTCCGCGGACGCCGTGCTCGGAACGTTCGTCTGCGGGATGTTCCAGTCGCCGGCCGAGGTGGTCGCCGACTGGTGTTCGCTCGTCGGCCCCGGCGGCAACGTCGCCCTGCTGGACGCGACGACCTCGCCACATCCCGTCGGCCGGCTCTGCAACCCACTGTTCCGGGCATTCGCACGGGGAACGGCCCCGGCCGAATCGACGCGCGACGCGGCGCTCGCGGCGGTCACGGGTGAGGCCGACACCGTCCTCGACCAGCGGGTCGCCGCCGCACGCGCCACGGTCGTCGCCCGCACCCGCCACCGCCGCTTCGAGCGGTTCGGTCTGGGGTTCGTCGGCCTGCTGTCGGGGGAGGTCATCGACGACTTCAGTCCCTGAAGCCGCCGGCGCCGGTGGCTCTTTACCGTCGGAGTTCGACTCGGGGCGCGTGACAGACGCGTGGGACCCCGAGACCGTGTTCGACCTGTTCGGAAGCGAGAGCGCCCGGCACATCCTCGCGCTCGCCAGCGAAACGCCGATGACCGCGGACGACCTCGCCTCGCACCTGTCCATCTCACAGCCGACCGTCTACCGGCGGGTCGGCGAACTCCTCGAGTACGACCTGCTGACCGAGCGTGACCACATCGACGACGAGGGGAACCACTACAATACCTACGTCTCGAACCTCGACGCGGTCACGTTCCGTGTCGAGGACGGAAGCTTCGTCGTCGACCTCCAGCTCGAACGCGACGTGGCCGAACAGGTACGAGAGAGCGACCGGTAGCGGCCTCGGAACGCGGGCACAGCTTCACGCGCCGTAGCTCCGCCCCGGCCTTTTGTGTCGGCCGCCGGAACACGCAAGCGGGATGACACGGAATCCGGAGACCACCACGGAGCGAGTCAAATCGGTGCTTGGCGGGGCGTTCGCGCACTTCCACCTCTGGCTCGTGGGTGGCGTCTCCGCGTACCTGTTCTGGTACGCGTTCACCCAGCCGGAGATCGGGATGTCCGCTCGCCCGGTCGAGGCGTTCTTCGGCGGCGTCGCCCTCCTGGTGCTCGTGTGGGCGGCGAAACTCTCGGCCGAGAAGTCGGCGGGCGCCGACGCGGTCTGAGACGACGACCGCGGTCACCGACGTTGGCGGGTGTAGTGCGAACTCGTCGGCGACGTGGCCCCTCGTGGCCGGTCGTCCGTATGCGGTGAGGCGTCGACGACGTACGTTCCCGCGGCCCGGTCGAACAGTCGTTGGCGGCGGTCGCTGGTGGCGATGGCCGCGAGCCCGACCGCCACGACGGCCCAGCTGAACAGCACGACCGCGGGAAGGTTCCGACCGAGCGCCTCACCGAGTCCCGGCGGCCGCCCCTGGCGGTCGACGACCTTGATGTCGAACAGTCGCTTGCCGAGCGTCTGCCCGTCCCAGTAGCCCTCGAGGAGTCCACCGTACAGTGGGAGCGTCAGGATAGCGGGGAACGCGAGCCCCTCCGCGCCGCCCTCGGTCCGCGGTCGGACGAGGACGGCGAGCAGGACGACGACGGCGGTGAGCTGTACGAACAGCACGAACGAGTCCACGAACTGCGCACCGATACGGGCACCGACCACGTCGGTCGTCTGGTCGTCCGGCGGAACCGTCTCCGTGGTGTCCGACGATCGGGAGAGAATCGTGTCGAACGAGTGACGTACCTGTAGTAAATCTTGTTGCCGTGCGCCCGGAGGCAGACGTATGCAGCCCACCACCCGCGTCCGCTCGTGTGACCGTTCGTCGATTCGCGTGCTGTTCGACCTCGCAGAGCGGGTCGAACGTGCGGGGGGCGACCCCGTCCGACTCGAGGTCGGCGAACCCGACTTCGCTACCCCCGACCACGTCACCGAGGCGGCGTTCGCGGCCACACGCGAGGGGGAGACAGGCTACACTTCGAACGCGGGCATCCCACGCCTGCGGGAGGCCATCAGCGAGACGCTCGCTCGCGAGTACGGCGCCGAGTACGACCCCGACGAGGTGCTCGTCACCACAGGAGGGATGGAGGCGCTGCACCTCGCGGCGCTGTGCGTGCTGGAGCCGGGCAGCGAACTGGTGATTCCGACGCCCGGCTGGCCGAACTACTGGACGCAGGCCCGGCTCGCCGACGCCCACCCGAGAGAGGTGCCGATGCCGTACCCCTACGACCTGGATGCCGACCGCGTCGTCGAGGCGATGGGTCCGGCGACGAGTGCGGTCATGCTCTGTTCGCCGTCGAACCCCACGGGCCGCGTGGCCGACCCCGCCGAGATCCGTGCAGTCGTCGAGGCCGCCCGCGACCACGACGCCTACGTCGTCGCCGACGAGGTGTACGTCTCGCTCACCTACGACCGCGACCCGGTGGCGACGGCGGCGCTCACCGACCACCCAGACCACATCCTGACCGTGGGGTCGTGTTCGAAGTCCCACGCCATGACCGGCTGGCGGGTGGGCTGGCTCGCCGGCCCTCACGAGATGGTGGACGAGGCCACGAAGATACGCGAGTCGACGACCGCCTGTACGTCCGCGATTGCCCAGCACGCCGCGCTCGCGGCACTCACCGGGCCGCAGGAACCGATGGAAGAGATGTACGCGGCGTTCGCCGAGCGCCGGGACTACGTCGCCGACCGGCTGGACGACATGGCTGGCGTGGCCGCGCCGCGACCCGACGGGGCGTTCTACTCTTTCCTCGACCCCAAGGGGTACGACGACAGCATGGCGCTGGCGACGGAGTTGGTTCGAGAGGCGGGGGTCGTGCTCGCGCCCGGTTCGGGGTTCGGCGCAGCCGGCGAGGGGAAGCTGCGGCTCTCGTTTGCGAACTCGATGGAACGACTGGAAGATGGGTTAGACCGGCTCGAAGCCGCGCTGTAGATACTTTACAGGGAATCAGTCGTCGCCCTGGATGTGGGCGCGGTCGGGGTCGTCGGCCACGCTGTCGACGCTGACGCCCTCCCAGTCGTGGTCGCTGTGGTAGCCCTCGCGCTCCTTGGCGCTCGGCGCGACGCGGATGAACTCGGCCTTCTCACGCGCCTCGGGAATCGTGTGCCCGCCACAGTAGGAGAGCCCCGACTTGATGCCGCCACAGAACTCCGCGACCACGTCGGCGACGGGGCCCTTGTACGGCGTCATCGCCTCGACGCCCTCGTCGGCGCTCACGCTCGCCTCCTTGTCGTCGCGCGCTTCGGCGGCGGCCGTGGTCGCCATCCCCCGCGACCGCTTGTACCGCGTGCCGTCGACCACGACGATCTCGCTGGGTGCTTCGGCAGTGCCCGCAAAGAGGCTCCCGAGCATCACCGTGTCCGCGCCGGCCATCAGCGCCTTCGCCGCGTCACCGGAGGTACGGATGCCCCCGTCCGCACAGATGGTGACGCCGTGGTCCGCGGCGGCCTCCGCACAGTCGTCGACCGCCGTCAACTGCGGAACGCCCGCCCCCGCCACCTTCCGCGTGGTGCAGTGTGACCCTGGCCCGATGCCGACCTTCACGCAGTCGGCTCCCGCGGCAGCCAGGTCTTCGACGCCCGTTGGCGTCGCGACGTTCCCGGCGACGAGGTCCACGTCCGGGAACTCCCGATGGAGCGCCGCGACGGCGTCGAGCGTCCGTTCGAGGTGGCCGTGTGCCACGTCGACGACGAGCGCGTCCACGCCGGCTTCCACGAGCGCAGCGCTGCGGTCGACGTAGTCCTCGTTGATGCCGACCGCGGCGGCGACCTGCTCGCCGTCGGCTCTCACCTCGCGGACCTGTGCTGCCTGTTCGTCCACGGTGAGAAAGCGGTGGAGGACGCCGATTCCCCCCGCGCGCGAGAGTTCGATGGCGAGGTCGGCTTCGGTCACCGTGTCCATCGCCGCCGAAACCAGTGGGTTCTCGAGTTCGACGTTCGGGGTGAGCGTCGTCGAGAGGTCGACGTCGCTCCGACTATCGACGGGAGAGCGCTTCGGGACGAGGAGCACGTCCCCGTAGCTGAGGCCGGTTCGGAGGTCGTTCATTATCCCAGCCCATGAAGCAGGTCGTGCTGAATAAGTGTCCCGATTGGAGAGATACCGGCGACACACCGACCACCCGCGTCTGCGTCAGTGGGTGTGACCGAGCATCTCGTTCACCTTCTCGTTCAACTCTTCCAGTTTGTGGCGCTCCTTCTCGCCGAGGTCGCTTCCGGGCTCGGCGAGTCCAGGCTGGTCGTGTGGGTCTGGCTCACCGACGACGACGGTTCCGATCATCCCGACCGAACGGTGGGGCGTACAGACGTAGTCGTACACACCGGGCGTGTCGAACGTCTGCTCGAATGTCGCCCCCGACTCCGACAGCATGCCACTGTCGAACGCGATGCCGTCTTCGGGGATGCGCTGTGGCAGGTCGTTGTCCGCAGCGTAGGCGGTCGCCGTGTGGGTGCCGCTCTCCAGTTTCCAGGTGACCGTGCCACCCTCCTCGACCCAGACGACGTGCGGCTCGAAGTGCTGCTGCCCACTCTCGGTCGTCACCATAGAGACCGTAGCGGACGCGGCCGGCTCCTCGGGGACGCTCCCGTGTTCGTGGTGGGCAGCCTCCTCGTGCGTCTCGGTTCCCTCGTGGTGTTCAGTTTCCTCGTGGTGTTCTGTCTCCTCGTGGTGTTCCTCGCCCCCGTCGTCGTGGTGGGACGCCTCGGTGGCGGTGCGACTCGGAGTCGAGTCGTTCTCCGTCGCACCGGTGTTACAGCCGGCGAGACCGGCGACAGCGGCGGTTCCTGCGGCCGTGAGGACGCGACGGCGCGTCCACGTTGCGTTGGGGCGCATCGCTACATGTGGGGGTTGTGGGTGGAGTGTAATCGACCGGAGGGACGATTCGCTGAGCCAGCGAACTCGGGTAGGGGTTTTACATTGACCAGCCCCTGGGTCGACGCGAGCGGCGTGTGATAGCTGGCTCGCGTGCCGAAGGGTGGCTCGCTGACGAACGGGGGGTTGCTGGCTTCGATGAATGACGAGAACGATTCGGCTAGCTACCGTGGCAGCCGTTGCTCAGTGCGTGTGACCGAGCATCTCGTTCACCATCTCGTTGAGCTCTTCGAGCTTGTGGCGCTCGCGCTCTCCGAGGCCGCTCCCGGGCTCCGACAGTCCGGGCTGGTCGTGCGGATCGGGGTGGCCGACGACGACCGTGCCGCTCATCGCGACCGAACGGTGCGGCGTACAGACGTAGTCGTACACACCGGGCGTGTCGAACGTGTGTTCGAACGTCGCGCCAACCTCCGAGACCATACCGCTGTCCCACGCTTCGGTTCCCTCGGGGACGCGTTGCGGGAGCCTGTTTCCCTCGGCGTACGCGGTCGCCGTGTGGACGCCGCTCGTGAGTTCCCAGGAGACCGTGCCGCCCTCCTCGACCCAGACGATGTGCGGCTCGAAGTGGTGCTGGCCACTCTCGGTCGTCAACATCTCGACGCTGGCGGACGCGGCCGGCGCCTCGGGAAGCGGCCCGTCGTGTTCGTGCTGGGGGTCCTCCTCGTGCGTTGGCGTGTCGTGGTGGTCTTCTTCCTCGTGGTGGCCCCCTTCCTCGTGGTGGTCATCGTCTGCCCGCGTGGCTGTCGGACTGGGTGTGGGCGTCGGCGTCGCGGTCGGCTGCCCAACCCCTGGGCCCGAAGTGCAGCCGCTCAGGCCTACGACAGTGGCGATACCTGTAGCGGTGAGGACGCGGCGGCGCGTCCACGCGTTGCGGTTGGGGCGCATGGCGATAGTTAGTGGTAGGTCACCGGAGCTATTGGACCAGCAGGCCGTTTTGCTGAGCCAGCGAAACGGGTGCGGTGTTTTATGCGTTAGTCGCGTATCTCCGCACGTGAACCGTGCGCGCGACTGGTCGGCCCACCGAAACGAATCCAGACGAGGTATTCGACCTCCTCGGTGACGAGTACGTCCGTGATATCCTCGTCGCGACCAGCCGAGAGGCGCTGTCCGCGAAGGAGCTCAGTGACCGGTGTGGCATGTCCGTTTCGACGGTGTATCGGCGTGCCGAGACGCTGACGAGCCACGGCTTGCTGGTCGAACGAACCCACATCGACCGTGACGGCCACCACCACAGCGAGTTCGAGGCCGCCATCGACCACCTCGACGTCGACCTCGACGCGGACGGCTTCAACATCGCACTCCGACAAAAGGAGGACGTGGTCGACCGGTTCACGCGCGTCTGGGAGGGTATCAGGAGGGATTGAGAATGCACACCGAACTCATCATCGCAAAGCTCGTGACCGTGCTGCTCGGCCTGCTCATCGCCGGCCAGGCGTACCGGGGATACCGCCGGCACGCCAGCACGCCAATGTTGTACCTGTCGGTCGGGTTCATCCTCATCAGCGTCGGGTCGGTACTCGAAGGGATCCTCTTCGACGTCGTCGGGCTCAGCATCTTCCAGGCGGGAACGGTCGAGACCGCGCTCGTCGCCGCCGGGATGCTCGTCATCCTCTACTCGCTGTACGGCGTGTTCCCCACGTCAGGGACGACACCGGGCGACTGGCGTGGCGAGGAGTCGTCGAGGGAGTGGGGTGGTGAGAAGTGACCGACACGACACTCGCGCTCACAGCCGTTCGCGTCGTCGTGTTCGTTCTCGGGGTTGCCGTCACGGCAATCAGCTTCCGTGCGTACCAGCGCGAGCGGACACGCTACCTTCGTGACGCGACAGTCGGGCTCGGCATCATCACGGCGGGTGTCCTGCTGGAGGGGCTACTCTTCCAGTTCACGTCTCTCGAGCTCACGACCGTTCACCTCGTGGAGTCCGTGGCCATCGGCCTCGGGTTCCTCGTGCTCCTGTCGTCGTTTCTTCGATGAGCCGCAGCGCTACCGGCCCGACGGTCGAACGTCCAGAAAACAGCGAGCCGTCTGGTCAGGCCGTCCGTCCGGGAATCTCTGGCTCGTCTGCCTCGCGCTTGCCGCGGTAGGTGTTGAACCCGAGGAGGCTGTTGAGCGGGCACCTCTGGGTGAGGCCAGTCACGACGAACACGAGCCCGACCAGCAGGGCGATGGCCGCGATTGCCACACCGAGTGTGCCGGCCGCGAGCGTCACGACCCCGAACAGCCCCGCCGTCCCGACGATAGCGAGGATGGGTCCGACCACTAAGCGAGCGATTCTGTCGTAGCCGCCGACGTTCTTCTCCATGTCCCCACAGAGGGGTTGTGCAGGGATAAGACACGACTCCCAATCTCACGGCGCGGGAATCAGCACCCACAGACGCGCACGAAACTCGCCGTGACCGCGGTATTGCTCACTCGCCGCCGTCGCGGATGGCTCGCTCGGCGTCGGCGAGCGCCGCCTCGCGGTCGAACGCGTCGACGATGGTCCGGAGTTCGGTTTCGGAAGCGTCCGCGAGGTTCCGGGCGTGGCGTGTGATGTTGGGGACCGCGCGGATGATGTTGTCGACGATGGGGACCGTCGCGCTCTGTGCGGAGCGCGAGAGCGGATTGAGGTCGATGACGAGTTCGGTCTTGCCCATCGCCGCGAGCGCCTCCGCACGGTCGCCGTCTTCGAGGGGAACGAGCACCACGTCGGCGTCGCCGATGCCGTCGGCGTCCACCTTCGCGCGCTCGTGGTCGAGGCCAGGGATGCGGCCGTCGGCGGTGAGGCCTTTCACCTCGTCAGCCCCGTGCTCGCGGAGGTGGGTCACGATGGCCTCCATGCGCTCCTCGGTGCGGTTGAACAGGTTGACTTCGAGGTCCGCGTCGACGGCCTCGGCCAGCTCGACCATCTCGCCCGGGCAGAGCGCCGCGACGTTGCCGTTGATGGAGAGTACAGGGTGGTCGGCCAGCAGGAGGTAAGCCGCGGCGACCCGCTCGGCCTCGTCGGCGCTCGCGGTCGTTTGCTCGCCGATGAGATAGTCGAACGCCTCGCCGCGACCCTGTGCGATGAGCCCCTGTCGGGAGGTGATGCCGAGGTCGACGCCCTCCTCGATGCGGTGGCGCGTGAGGAGTGACTCGTACCGGGGGTGCGATTCGGGAACCTCGATGTCGCTCATACTCGGTGATTTCGCGGCAGGAGTAAAAACGGCGCGGCGTCGACTGCCGGTGGCTTATTCTCGCAGTCCGGCACCCGGCGGATGCACGCGACACACCTCGGCGTCGTAGCCCGCGTCGGTCAATCCGGTTCCGAGCGCGAACGCCGTCTCACCGAGCATCGCCATCGACGCCTGGCCGCCCTCATCTTCAACGGCCGAGATCACGTCACTGAGGTCGTCCGTGAGGAGGCCCGCGCCGTCGGCGAACTCTCGGGCCGCGAGCAGAAACGTCTCCAAGGTCGGCCTCGCTCTGACCTGTGCGAGCGCCTCCTCACCAGCCGCCGAGAGGTCGGTCGTGTCGCCCGACAGCACCGCCTCGGTCGAGAGCCCCCCGAGCGTCAGATACTCGACGCGGGCCCGCGCGGGGATGCCGTCCATCGACCCATGGCCGGGCGCCCCCGGCTCCAGTCGAAGGGGGAACCCGCCACGAGCCTGCGCCACCACGTCGCCCAGCCCGGTTCCGGCTTCGACCTCCGCGCGGTGGGCGAGCGTCACGAGGTCGTTCTCACTGCGCGCACAGCCGAACGCCTCGTTCGCGGCGAGCGCCGTGCCCAGGGCCATCGCCCCGCTCACGCCGAATCCCGAGCCGAGGGGCAAAGGCGTCTCGCAGTCCACGCGCGCCTCGACGCCGAGTGCGCCGAGCACCGTGTCGACCGCCGCCACCTCGATGGCCTCGCCGTTCAACCGGAGCCCGTCGCCCGACTCGACCGTGACGGTGACGCCATCGGAGAGCGCGATTCCACCCCCGCGCGAGCCGGCGCGCTCGGGGTCGTCGTGCGGGTGTGCCGAGAAGAACGCCGTGACGTGGCCCGGAACGAACGCGCTCGCCTGTGTCATATCTCGGGGTCGGTGCCGCCCGATTTAACGCTTACAGTTCGCATCGAGCGTCAGTCCCCGTTCGCCGCCGCTCGCAGCGACGGCTGGACGGGGCGTTCCCACACGAGCACCGCGACCGAGAACACGAGGAGCCCACCCCCGAGAATCGCGACCGTCGTGAACAGCGAGGTGGCGTCCGCGAGCGGCCCGCTCACGAGCTTGACGGGGATGCTCGCAGCCGACATCGCCATCGAGATCGCCGAGAGCGCGGTCGCCCGCCCGAGTGACGGCGTGAGGTCGTTGAAGTAGCCCTCGGCGATGGGCGTCGTGGCGTTGAGTAGCGAGCGGTGGACGAGGAACACGGGGACGGCGAGTATCGGGAACAGGCCGAGCACCACGAACAGCCCGCCGAGGAGCAGCGGCGAGAGATGCACCACCCGTGCCGTCCCCAGTCGCGCCTCGATGGCGCCGGCGTAGTTCGAGGCGACCGCGGAGACGCCGATGAGCCCCGCGAAGAGGTAGCCGAGTTCGACGAACGAGAGGCCCGCCGCGCGAGCGATGGGCTGGACGAACAGGTCCGCAGACCAGCCGATGCCGTAGAACAGCACGATGTAGAGCACGAACGAGCGGAGCCGGGGCGTCGTCAGTCGACTCACCGCTTTGCGTGCCTTCGCGAGGGTGAACTGCTCGCCGCCGCCGTCAGTCTCGGGGAGCGTGAGGAGGACGAGTGCCGAGAGACCGTTGACGAGACCAGTGGCGATAAACGGATAGCTCGGGTCGAGTCGAAAGAGGTGGCCACCGACCGCAGCCGTCAGGGCGTTCGTCCCGAGCAGGACGGCGAGGCCACGGCCCCGGACCCGCGCGAAGGCGTCGGCTGCGCCCGTCTCCTGCAGGGTGTCGTAGAGCCACGCGCTGTCGTTGCCCGAGCGAAAGGTCTGGGCGATGCCCCACGCGATGTAGACGACGAGGAAGGAGCTGTACGCCTCCACGAGCCCGAAGACGGCCGCCGACAGCCCGACAGCGAGCGACGAGAGGACGAGTGCGTTGCGCCGCCCGAGTCGGTCGCCGACGTAGCCGGTGGGGAGTTCGGCGAGCAGGATGGTCGCGAAGAAGACGACGTCGAGGGTCGTGATCTGCGTGTAGGTGAAGCCGCGGGTCTCGTCGAGGAGAACGACCCAGACGGGGATGAGGAAACCGAGCGTCGACGTCGCCATGTAGAGGTAGTAGCGGGCGACGACGCTCGGCGTGCGAGCCATGGCTCCGAGGGCGCGCACTGCGGGCAAAAAGACCGCGGTTACTCGGCGTCCGCGAGCAGGCGCCGGAGCGTCACCGACAGCTCCTCCATCACGTCGACGTCGAGACCGTCGGTCGTCAGGATGACCCCGCGGTCACCGACGATGACCCGCGAGAGGAAGCCGTCGGTGAACACCCGGACGGTCACCTCGTACGCGCCGATGCCGGACTCCTCGCCCGACTCGATGGGAGTGCCGTAGTCCTCGTCGAAGCCCACACGCTCGTTCTCGACGAACTGTGCCTTCTCGCGTCGGACCTGCGCGACATCTCCGAGGTCACGGCGGACGTACAGCACCTCGAACGCGTCGGGCGTGAACTCGATGACCGTCCGGAGGCTGTCGCCGACGGCGGCGCGGCAGGCGCTCACGAGGCTGTCGCTCAGGATGGGTGCTGATCCGTGCATGCCATAGAGACGCGCGCTCAGAGCATCAACTCGCCGGGGAACTAGCCGAAGAGTTATCATCGGATACGTTGTAATACAACGTAACACATGCCGTCGATTAGCGCGCGCATCCCCGACGACGACGAGGAGGCGATTGAAGCAGTCGCGGAACTCCTCGGCGAAGACAAGAGCAGCGTCATTCGGAAAGCTCTCCGAGAAGGGCTCCACGACCTGCGAGTGCAGGTGGCCATTCAGCGATACCAGTCGGGAGACCTTTCGGTGAATCAAGCCGCACGAGTGGCAGGTGTGAGTTTAGCCGAGTGGTTCGAGATTGCACGCGAACGGAACCTCACGTCGCAGTTGACGCCCGACGACATCGAAACCGATGCCGAGGCCGCGCGTGAGATATGAGGGCGGTCCTCGATGCATCGGTTCTGATCGCACTTGGCCAGATTGGCGAATTGGAACTACTCCGAATCCTTGAACAACCAGTCGTCGAAGACGCGATTGGGTCTCTCTACATCCCACCAGCGGTAGCAGCGGAAGTAACGACAGAGCCAGCGGCCACCAATCTCGATAGGTTCGTCGAGAATACCCAATTCGAAACCTCACCCGTAGTGTGTCCGGCCGGAGATACTTACCTTCTCAACGCTCGGAGTATCCTTGGCGAAGAAGAGACGAACGGTGATGTGCAGATAATCGCGATCGTCGAGCTGTGGACCGACTCGGAGATCGACGTTGCCGTTGTTTCAGACGACCGCCGGGTCCGAACGGTTGCCCAGAGCCTCGGAGCGACCGTAACGGGCACAATTGGTGTCATCGTTAGGGCCGTTGAGGAGCTAGGAATATCGGAAGAAAACGGCAAAGACCTCGTCCGCCGCGTCGACAGTCACGGCTTGCACATGACTGGCGAACTGCGCGAAAAAGCGTACGAGTTAGTCGAAGACGCCGCAACTGATTCCGACGAAGGTCGCTGACTGTCGCGGGGGAACACGGTCGTTCCGCTTCGCTTCACTCCCGGCTCCCAAGAGACCGCGACTTCGTCCTACGGACTCAATCGCTGTCGGTCTCGCGGGAACACCGTGAGACGAGCGAAGCGAGTCTCACGAGCTCCCGCTCGACGAACAGCGGCCTCGCCTTACGGCGAAAGCCGCTGCCGGTCTCGCGGGAACAGCACCGCTTCCCGGATGTTGTCGAGGTCGAGCATCGTCATGACGAGGCGCTCGGCACCGAGTCCCCAGCCAGCGTGCGGGGGCATCCCGTACTTGAACATCTTCGTGTAGTAGTCGAACGCGTCGGGGTCGAGCCCCTGCTGTTCGAAGCCCTCGATGAGCCGCTGGTAGCGATGTTCACGCTGGCCGCCCGAGACGAGTTCCATCCGCGGGTGCATCATGTCGAACCCCGTCGAGAGGGTCTCGTCGTCGTCGTGGTCCTTGATGTAGAACGGCTTGATCTCGCTGGGCCAGTCGGTGATGAAGTAGTGCTCGCCGACGTCCTGCCCGAGCGCGTGCTCGCCCTCGGTCGGGAGGTCGTCGCCCCAGACGAGCTGCTCGTCGAGTTCGCCCGTTGCGTTGATGCGCTGGATGGCCTCCTCGTAGGTGAGTCGCGGGAACTCGCCGCTCGGAGCCTCGAACTCGTCTGCGAGGTCGAGCGCCTCGAGCTGCCCCTCACAGTTCTCCTCGACGGCCTCGTAGGCGGCCTTCACGACGGCCTCACAGACGTCCATCGCCTCCGTGTGGTCGAAGAACGCCGACTCGAAGTCGATGGAGGTCGCCTCGTTCAGGTGCCGCGGCGTGTTGTGCTCCTCGGCGCGGAAGATGGGACCGATTTCGAAGACGCGCTCCAGGCCGGAGCCGACCATCAGCTGCTTGAACAGCTGCGGCGACTGGTTCATGAACGCCTCCTCGCCGAAGTAGGTGATGGGGAACAGCTCGGTGCCGCCCTCGGTGCCCGTGGCGACGATCTTCGGCGTGTTGATCTCCGTGGCGTGGAAGTCGCGGAACGCCTCGCGCACGGCTCTGAGGACCTCGGCGCGGATCTCGAAGATGGCCTTCGCCTCGTCGCGCCGGAGGTCGAGCGTCCGGTTGTTGAGGCGCGTGGGCAGCTCGGCATCGACCTTCCCGGAGGGGTCGAGCGGAAGCTGCGTCTCGGCGGCGGCGATGACCTCGATGGACTCGGGGACGACCTCGACGCCCGTCGGGGCGCGTGGCTCCTCTTTCACGTCGCCGACGACCTTGATGACGGACTCGCGGGAGACGTCGAGCCCCGTCTCGACGAGCTCCTCGTCCATCTCGTCTTTCTCGAGTTTGACCTGAATCTTCCCCGTCGTGTCTCGTACGATGAGGAAGGCGATGCCACCGAGGTCGCGAATCTCGTGGACCCAGCCGGCGACCGTCGCGTGGTCGCCCGGCGCGGCGTCCGCGGTGTACGTCCGGTCCTTCATGGACGCGGATTGTCCCGTCCGCGACTTAAGCCCCGTTATTCCCGTTCCACGCCGACGACGTGCTCGACGAGCCGCGCGTATCCCCTGCGGAGCCGCTCGCTGACTGCCTGGTCGCTGACGCCGAGTTCCGCGGCCAGTTCGTTCGTCGTCACCCGTCGCGGCACCTCGAAGTACCCCCGCTCGTACGCCAGCTTCAGCGTGTCGTGCTGCTCGGGCGTCAGCCCGGCACCGTCGCGCTCGGCACCGTCGGACTCGTAGAGCCGCTGGAGCCGGAACTCGACGTCGTGCTCCTCCAGGAAGCCGTGGTAGCTGCTCACCGCATCGCGGCTCGGGAATCGAACTCGTGAGTGCCACCAGCCGTCCGCGAAGGACGCCTCGAGCCCCTCACCACCCAGCTTGACCCACGCAGGGTAGAGGACGAGGTCCGTCTCGTCCGTCAGCTGCATCGAGTAGAGCCGCTTGCCGTCGACCTCGCTGAGTACCGTGATGTCGGTCACCGTCGGGTCGTCCCGGGCGGCCGCCTCGAACCCATCGAGGTCGTCACTCCCGACCCACGTGAACAGCACTGGACACTCCGGGTCGAGGGCGGTGACGCGCTCGACGTCCAGCCGGATGTCCCCGCTCGCGAGTGTCTGGGCGAGTACCAGCTCGTCGGACCGCATCGCGTACTCCAGGATGACACTCATCTACTGGGGGAAGGCAAGCCGCAACCATAAATCCGTCATCCGTCGGATGGCGCGACGACCCACGGACTCACTCGAGCTGGACGGTCGCCTCGACGAGCCGAGCGTATCCCCGGCGAAGCCGCTCGCTGACCGCCTGGTCGGAGAGGCCGAGCTCCGCGGCGAGCTCGCTCGTCGTCACCCGTCGTGGCACCTCGAAGTACCCCCGCTCGTACGCCAGCTTCAGCGTCTCGCGCTGCTCCAGAGTGAGCGTCGCCGCGTCCGCCGCCGTCCGCTCGCCGTTGTAGAGGTGTTTGAGCCGGAACTCGACGTCGTTGCGCGAGAGGAAGTCCCGGTAGGCCGCGAACGCCTGTCGGTCGGGGAACCGCGCCCGGGCGTGCCACCACCCGTCGACGTAGTACGCCTGGAGCCGCTCGGCACCGAGACTGACCCACTCCGGGTAGAGCACGATCTCCGTCGCGTCGGTGACGCGCATCGAGTAGAGCCGCTTGCCGTCGACCTCGCTGAGTACCGTGATGTCGGTCACCGTGGGGTCGTCGTGCGCGGCCGCGTCGAACGCGTCGAGGTCATCGCCTTCGACCCAGAGGAACAGCGACGGACGCTCTGGGTCCGTCGCCACCGTTCGCTCCAGTTCGAGCCGAACGCCGGTCCGCGACAGCGCCTCGTGTAACACGAGGCCGTCGGAGCGAACCGCGTAGCCGGCGATGATACTCATCTGTCATATCCCAGTCCGCGTAGCGTATAAATGTCTGCCGGAATAACTGTTCTCGTCGACACTCAGTCTCCCGGGTGCCAGGTGATTCAGGCTTCCTGTTGCTCGCGCATCGCGTCGCGCGCGCCCTCGACGGTCTCGCGGACGGCGTCGACCCCCTCGTCGTGGACGAGGTCACCGACGATGACGGTGTCGGCGTACTGACCCATCTGGTAGGCGGCGTCGTAGTCGCCGACGCCACCACCGTAGAACAGGCTGGCCTCGTCGAGTCGGTCGGCCGCCGCCGCGACGACCTCGGGGTCGCCGAGCGTGCCGGAGTACTCGACGTAGACGATCTTCTGGCCGAACATCCGCTCGGCGACTTCGGCGTAGGCGGCCACGTCCGCGGCGTCGAGGTTGCAGTCGGCCTGCGTGTACTCGGCGACCGAGGCGTCCGGGTTCATCACGATGTACGCCTCCGTGAACGTCCGGTCCCAGTCGATGTTCGCGTCGGTCTTCGCCCACGTCTTGTGCGCGCCGGTGATCCACGCCACGTCGCCCGCGTTGAACACGATGGGGACGAGATAGCCGTCGAGCCCCTCGGTGTGGACCACGGCCCCGGCGTGTGACGGCTCGATGTAGCAGGCGACGCCGTGGTCGGCACAGGCAGCCGCACAGGGCTTGACGACCTCGCGCATGTTCTTCTCGGTGATGTCGAGCGTGCCGCCGATCTCGATGGCGTCGGTGCCCGTCGCACAGACGTCGTCGAACGTCTCACCCTCGACAAGCGTCTTGTCGGGGTCGATCTTCACCATGTGGTCCCAGTCCGCCCACGGACGGGGAGACGACGAATCGGTCATACCCCCAAGACTCCCCCGCGCGGCCAAAACCGCTTCGGAAGCGTGCCCGAGCGAAGCCAGGGCACGGTATGGCGAGCGGGAGCGACGGCGAGGGCGAACGGAGTGAGTCCTCGACGGAGCGACACGCGAGCCGGGACCCACGAACGGGTCGGATCCGTTGCCCGCAGCCGGCGCTTCCGAGCGACAGAACGAAGCGCCACACCCCCGTAGCCGCCGCCGATGCAGTACCACGTCGACGGCGCGCTCGTGTCCCGCGAGGCGGCGACGGTCTCCGTCGAGGACCGCGGCTTCCGGTACGGCGACGCGGCGTTCGAGACCTGTCGCGCCTACGGCGGCGAGGTGTTCGCGTGGGACCGCCACGTCCGCCGGCTCCGAAACACCTGCGAGACGCTCGGGATGCCCGACGCCGTCCCCGACGACCTCGCCGTTCGCGTCGCGGAGACGCTCGACGCCAACGACCTCGACGACGCCTACGTCCGCGTCTCGGTCACACGGGGGGTCCAGCCCGGGAAGCTCACTCCGCAGAAGGAGGTCGACCCGACGGTCGTCGTGGTCGTGAAACCCCTCCCTCGTGGGGGCCTCGACGGCGAGCGCATCTGGGACGACCCCGCCGTCGTCCAGACGGTCAAGACCCGCCGGGTTCCGTCGAGCGCGATCCCCGCCGACACGAAGACCCACAACTACCTCAACGGCATCCTCGCTCGGCTCGAACTCCGACGGGTCTCGAACGCGGGCTACCAGCCCGACGAGGCGCTCATGCGCGACCTCGACGGCACTCTCCAGGAGGGAACGACGAGCAACGTGTTCTTCGTCGACGACGGCGTGCTGAAGACGCCCTCGCGCGGCGAACTCCTCCCGGGGATCACCCGCGAACTCGTCCTCGAACTCGCCGCCGACGAGTCGTTCCCGGTCGAGACCGGCACCTACGGCCTCGACGACGTTCGGGACGCCGACGAGGCGTTCCTGACGAACACGACGTGGGAGATTCGCCCCATCCAACAGGTCGACGGCCTCAAGGTCGGTGGGGGCCCCATCACCGCGCTCTGCCAGCGGCTCTACGACGAACGCGTCGAAGCGCACTGTTACGACTGACGGCGCTACCGTTACGGTTCCCGCGAGCGACTCGTGTCTATGAACCTCGAAACACGGTACAACGAGGCGCTCGACGCGCTCGCGACCCACCACGACATCGACGTCGAGTCGCGGCTCCTCGACGTGGACGTGCCCCCGGTCGAGCGCGTCCACACGCTCGTCGCCGGCGACGGGCCCCCACTCCTCTTCCTGCATGGCGTCGGCGTCGCCGCGACTTCGTGGCTGCCCCTGATGGCGGCCCTCGCCGACGACTACACCTGCTACGCCCTGGACCGTCCCGGTCGTGGGCGCTCTTCGTCGCTCGACCACACCGCGGTCGACTTCCGGTCGGTGAACGCCGACGTCCTGACCGACGTGATGGACGAACTCGGCGTCGACTCGTGTCCGGTCGTCGGCAACTCCTTCGGCGGGTTGCAGGCACTCCTACTCGCGCTCGACCGCCCCGACCGCGTCGAGTCGCTCGCGCTGCTGGGTGCGCCGGCTGGCCTCTCGGGTGACTTCCCGCTCGCCACCCGCCTCGGGAGCCTGCGGTGGATTGGCCCGAAACTCGTCGCGCTCGCGGAACCCGACGATATCGAGGGAGCCCGCGAGCTGTGGGGGCGTGTAGCGGTCGTCGACGAGAACCACCTCTCCGAGCCGTTCCTGGCGGCGTATCTCGCG
This sequence comes from Halorarius litoreus, assembly GCF_024362405.1. Taxonomy (GTDB): domain Archaea; phylum Halobacteriota; class Halobacteria; order Halobacteriales; family Haloarculaceae; genus Halorarius; species Halorarius litoreus. The sequence continues at coordinate 489,922 of NZ_CP101454.1, forward strand.
GAGTGTGCGATACCCGGGACGACCGAGAGCCTCGCGTCGGTGTTCCGCGACAGCCTCCGACTCCGTGGCGCACGCCCCGAGTACCTGATTCGCGAGGAGGTCACAGGCGTCGACCACCAGACGCTGTTCGTCTGGGGGAGCGAGGACCAGTATTTCGCGCCCGAAGTCGGGCGGCCGGTCGCCGACGCGATGCCCGATACCCGGTTCGTCGAACTCGACGGCCTCGGGCACGCGCCGTGGCTCGAACCGGACACCCGCGCCGTCGAGGCGACCCGGGCGTTCCTCGACGGCGAACGCGACGACGAGCGCGACCGCGACCGGAAGCGTTGAACCGGTCGCGTTCTACCTCCCGACAATGACCGCCGGCGACGACCCGCGGCTCGCCGACCTCGACGAGGTGCCCGAGGACTCGACGCTCCTGCTTACCCTCGACGACGACGGGAGCGAGACCGAGGCACTGCTCATCCGCCTGAACGGCGAGGTGGCGTGCTGGAAGAACTACTGTCAACACTGGACCGACGTGCGCCTCGACAAGGGTGATGGCGCCCGGGTGAAGGGTGGCGAGATCTGGTGTGGGAAACACGCGGCCACGTTCGACCCGAACTCCGGGGAGTGCACGTTCGGCCCGTGTGAGGGCGCGTATCTCGACGAGGTCGAGGTGACCGTCGAGGACGGTGGCGTCTACCTGACGGACGACGATTACGGGTTCGTGCGGCGCGGCCCCGCGGAGACTGACGACGACGATGCGCTCGGCTCTGGTGGGGGACGCATCGACTTCACCGGCTCCTGACTCACTCGATCTTGAACACCGGCTCCTCGAGGGACTCGCTCTTGCACTCGGGACACCGGGACGGCCGATTCGCGGGGTCGTCGAACGCGGAGAACCCGCAGTCGTGACACTCCGGCGGCGCGACGAGCAGCCGCTCGTCCGCGTTGCCGTCGAGCGACTGCGCGATGTGTTTCACGTGTGCGAGCGCGCTCTCCGTCGTGATTTCGAACTCGGTTGCAAGACTGCCGGCCTGCATCGCTTCGCCGCGGAGGTGGTCGGCGATGCGCTGCCGCGTCGTGCGGTCAGCCCCCTGCATGGCCGTCCGTAGGCGGCAGGCGTGCATATCTCTTCGGGCGTGGAAGCGGGAGCGGGCGTCGAGGTCGGGCGCGCCGCCCCTCGTGAGCGCGAAAGCGGGGGTTTTTCACCCCGGAAACCTTCGCTCCGCCCATGCAGGGTAATCTGCCGCCGGAAGCGCAGGAGAAGATCGAGGAACTACAGGACCTCCAGGAGACGGCCCAGCAGGTCGCCGCCCAGAAGCAGCAGGCCGAGACGTCGCTGTCCGACGCCCAGACCGCCCTCGAGGCGCTCGAGGACGTCGACGAGGACACGCAGATGTACCGCGAGGTCGGCGAGCTGCTCGTCGCGACCGACTACGACGAGGCCAGCGAGGCGCTCGAGGAGAAGGTCGACTCCCTCGAGATCCGCGTCCAGACGCTCGAGAAGCAGGAGGAGCGCGTCCAGGAACAGTTCGAGAGCCTCCAGCAGGAGCTCCAGCAGATGCTGCAGGGCGGCGCGGGCGGCGGTCCGATGGGCCCGGGCGGTCCGGGCGCCGGCGGCGCGTAACGTGCCGACCGACGAGGCAGTCGTCCAGACTGCCGCGGAGGCGGCCGAAGGACTCGTCCTCGCCCGCTACAAGCAGAGCGAGATTCGCGACCTCGACGTGACGGTCACGTTCGAGGACGGCGTCCTCGACGTTGACGTCTACCTCAACGCCCCCGAGGGCGACGCCGACGAACAGCAGGTCGCCGACGACGCCGCGCTCGCGGCACAGGCCGCGGTCGACGACCTGTTCGCCGACGAGGCCTGAACGGCCCCCGTTCTTCACTCACTGACGACGGAGCCACGGCTGCAGCGCTGGCGAACAGGCAGTTCGTCCGCCGAACACGGAGCGGTGAGCCGCGCGGCTCGCGCCCCCCGTCTGTGAGCCTACGTGACGAAGAACAGCAGCATCGACACCGCAGCGACCGCGGCGACGAACGCGGCGGCGAGGGCACCGCCCATCTGGACCATGGCGTTGGCGTGTGACGCCAGCGCCTCGGTGCGGTCGTTGCCGAACACCGTCACCTCGGCGCGCTCGGTCGCCATCCCCGCCTCGACGGGTTCGAGGTCGTCGGTGGCCGCGCCGACGAGGTCCTCGATGACCGCGAGCAGTTCGTCGTGGTCGATGGACTGGCCGACCTGGTTCGTCGCCTCGACGGTGTTGACGATGTGCGTGTCGGTCGTCATCACCTCCGCGAGGTCCGCGTGCTCGGCCTCGATTGCCCCTACAATCCGGTCACGGAGGCCGGGCTCCATGTTGTTCCCGTCGACGAGGACGTAGGCGGTGCGCTGGTCGTCGGCCTCGACGACCGCCACCCGGACCCCGAGCGGGCCGATGCCGTCGAGCGGCTCCCACCGGGTTCGGTCCCACGCGACCCCGAGTCGGAGCGGCTGTCGCGAGCCGTCCGCGAGTTGGCTGCCGGCCTCGCGGGCGGCCTCGATCATGTCGAACGACCGCTTCGAGCCGGGGACGACGTGGCCGAGGTCCTCTCCCGCCAGCCCGTTGTTGCAGTTGTGCGCGTCCGCGAGCATCACGTTCTCCAGCCCGCCCTGTCGGGCCTCTGCCTGTGCGGAGAGGCCGACGGCGTACTCCACGTCGTCGGCGAAGTTCGGCGAGTAGGTCGCGGTCATGAACGCGTCGTCGCCGAACGCCTGTCCGAGCAACTGGACCTCGCCGTGGCTGGTCCGCAGGCTCCGGGTGGCGTCGTCGTGGTACTCGATGGCGTCGTACGCGCGGTTGGCGGCGTCGATGATGGTGTCGACTTCGCGGGAGGTGACGAGGTTGAAGTCGTGGCCCGCCGTGGCGTGCGGCGGGAACGCGAGTCCCTCCGCGTCGGCCGCCACTCGCGGGGGGAGGTTCCCGCCGCCGATCTCACCCATCGGGCCCGGGTGAATCATCGGGAGGACGAACCGGGCCTTCTCGCCCGCATCGGTGCGGAACGAGAGGACGGTAACGGGAACGACGGCCTTCTCACCGATCTGCTCGAAGAAGTCCTCCAGTTCGCGGGTCCCCTCCGCGATGTGGCCGACGAACCCGCGGAGGAAGTCGAGCACCGAGATGCCCATCGACTGCTTCCACGGGCGGTCGATGACGGCGACGAAGCCGTAGGCGGCGGCCGCGTAGAGTACACACATCACGGCCAGAAGCGGGAAGTCCACCGGGCCGACGACCTGTAGCTCCGGCGGGGCCTGCTCGGTTCGCGAGAGGTACGACTGGAGGATAGGGCCACCCACTTCGAGGAAGCGGGCGGTGCCGCTGTAGACGAACAGCAGCGCCGCCGCAGCGACCGTCTGGATGCTCGCGGCGACGCTGGCGCGGAGCGGCGACCGCGTCGAGACGGCCATCACGACGAGCAGGCGGAGCGCGAACACGGCTGCCAGCGCCGCGAACAGCGCGTTGAAGACGAACCGCTGGCCGAACGTCGCCGAGAACATCGCGACGATGCCCGCGAGCACGAGCACGACGACGACGAGCAGTTCGCAGACGAGCGCGAGCAGCGACGCCCGGTTCGGGGTGAGCTGTCCGCCGAGCCGGCTGTCGACCCACGGCGTGACGGCGCTGGCGATGACCGTCGGGATGCCGATGAAGAACACGCCCTGCCAGGCGTCTTCGAGGACGAACCGCGAGTCGAACGCGGCGACGCCAGCGAACGCCGCGATGAAAAGCGAGAACGTCACGCTGGCGTACCAGCTCGGCGCGGTGAAGATGTACCGCGAGAGGGAGGCGAGGTCACCTTGGGTCGCGGTCATTGTCCCCAGTCTTCTCCGAAAACTGATAACGCTACCGGCAGCGGGCTAAGAAGTTCTCGAACACCTCGTCACCCTCCTCCGTATGGGCGACTTCGGGGTGCCACTGCACGCCGTAGAGGTCACGGTCGGTGTCGCTCATCGCCTCGATGCCGCAGACGTCGCTCGTGGCCGTCCGCACGAACCCCGGCGGGAGTTCGGTCACCTCGTCGGCGTGGCTGGCCCACGTTCTGGTTTCCGGATACAGCGACCCGACGAGTGGGTCGTCGGGGTCCTCGATCTGGACCGTCACGTCGGCGTAGCCGCCGTAGTCGCCCGACGCGACCGCACCACCGAGTTCGCTCGCCATGATCTGGTGGCCGAGACAGATGCCGAGGACGGGCTTGCCGGTCTCGAGATACGCGGGCGACTCGCCGATGCGGTCGGCGCTCGGCCCACCCGAGAGCACGTAGCCGTCGGCCTCGGTCTCCTCGGGCGGCACGTCGTTCTCGACCAACTCCACGTCGACGCCCAGGTCCCGCAACGCCCGGTGTTCGAGGTGGGTGAACTGCCCGTGGTTGTCCACCACGACGATTCGGGTCATGGCTGTGGCTATCGCGTACGTGGATAAAAACCCCGTGAAACAGCGAGCAGGTCAGCACGCTCGTGCGCATCACGGACGTGCCGATGGCTCACACCCGCAGCCCAACCCGACGGTGGCGTTCGACGACGTAGATGCCGGCCGCGAGCGCACCGAGCGCCGGGACGAACACGGCGTAGTAGGCGACCGAGGGGTCCCAGCCGCCGGTCGCCAGCACGTACCGGCGGTCGTAGTGGAGCGCGATGGGGCTGAACAGCCACGCGCCGACGACGGTGGCCCAGTACGCCCCGAAGAGGAGCTGGCCCCCCACGGGCAGTCGCACGCCCGAGAGGCCGACGAGCCCGACCGTGACGGGGACCGCGGTGGCGACGACCGCGAGCGGCACCCACCACCACGCCTCGTCGGGCGGCGTCAGGTGCGCGAACCGCTCCAGGTCGCGCTCGCCGTGGAGCCGGCCGGGGTCGAACCGCGTCTCGGGGGCGGGGCTACTCATCGTCGTAGCGCTCGGCGGCGGTCGAGAACGCCGTCTCGGCGAGTTCCTCGCTGCGTCGTCCCTCGGCTTCGGCGATGGCCTCGGGGTCGGGGCTGGCGTCCTCGTCGACCCGTGCCCACGACCCGTGGACCTTCGCGTGACACCACCGGCAGAGGTAGACCGTGACCTCGTGGCTGAGGTCCTTCCGGTCGTCGTCACGGTATTCGAGGTGGTGTTCTTCGAGGAGGGGGCGCTCGCCGTCGTGGGCGCGGCGGCGCTCTTCGAGCCCACAGCGAACGCACGCACGCTCCCGCTGGCGAGCCCGGAAGTGAGGGCAGTCGGCCCACGCCCACTCGCCGTCCGGGTCCGCCGCCGGACACCGGAGGTCGTCGGCACGCCGCTCGGCGGCGAACTCGGGGTCGTGCTGGGCGTGTTCGGCCGCGTAGCGGCACCGGCCGTCGTCGGTGACGTGGTCACACCGCTCGACGAACGCGTAGGGGTCGTCGACCCCGACGGAGGTCCCACGCGGCGTCTTCTCCATACCCCGTGTTGCCACTGGAGCGACTTCAATCCGCGCGAAGAAGAGGGAGCGGCTGTCGGCTACGACGCCGCGTTCTCGTCGTCTTCGTCGTCCTGCACGTAGTCGAACTCGACGCCCACGGGAACACGACCCGAGTCGCCCTCGCCCGCGGCCCACGTCGAAACGACGACGACCTCCTCGAAGTTCCCGTTGCGGAGGAACTGGTCGAGTTCCTGCTCGTCCGCCTCGTCGAACGTCCGGAGGTCGATCTGCTTCACCTGGTAGTTGCCGCTCTCCTTGATGCCGATGAAGCTGTACTGGTACTCGATGCGGTTCTCGGTCGCTTCACGGAGGCTCTGGTAGTCGCTCGCGTCGTTCGAGAACGACTGGTCGGCGACCGAGACGTTCCGGACCTGCCAGCCCGGCTGGACGAACGCCCAGTCGGTGACGTAGCGGAACGAGACCAGAATCTCCTGACCTTCGTAGGCGGAGAGGTCGAACGACTCGGTGTGCCAGTCGGCGCTCCCGGTGAAGCCGGGGACGTTCTCCTGCACCGTCGGATAGGCGCCGGGGGCGAGGTCGGTGCTCGTGTTCGCGTTCGAGAGGCTCGTCCACGTCTCGCCGCCGTCGGTCGAGACCTGCACGAAGCCGTAGTCCCACGCCGTCTCGATGGTGTAGCGCGTCTCGAACGTCAGCGTCGGGTCCTCGGCGTCCGTGAGGTTCACCCGCTGGATGGCGTGGCGGTCCAGCAGGTTGCCGGAGCCGGAGTAGAACGCCGGGCCCTCGGCGGTCTCGACGGTCTCCCAGCCGGTGCCGAGGTAGTCAGTCCCCGAGACCGTGACGCCCGCGATGGGGCCGGACTCGCTGGTGTCGACCGTCTGGTAGGCCGCACCCCACGCACCCGCGGACTCGGTGCCCGTGGAGGTGTTGACCGACACGTCGACGTTGTCGAAGTCGTACTCGTCTTTGTTCGGCCCGTCTCGGGTGTCGGTGACGGCGGCGGTCGAGAAGTCCTGGAACAGCTCGGCGAAGTCGCGCTTGTCGCCGTAGGCGTCGAGCTGGTTCTCGACGCTCTCGATGCCGTTGTCGTCGTCGTTCGCGAGGTCGTGGATGAACTGCTCGCCGTGCTGGTCAGCGAGGTACATCTGGAACGCGTACGCCTCGCCGTAGTCGGCGAGGACGTTGAGCGCACCCTGGTCCTCCCAGTTGACGAGCGAGTTCGACGGCGACTGCTCGTACGCCGAGAGGTGGCCCTCGGGGACGCCGTAGCCGGTCGCCGTCTCCGCGTAGTCGGACATCCCCTCGTTGATCCACGTCGTCTCGTCGGGGTCGAGGTCACCGTGGATGAGGTGCTGGTACTCGTGGGCGAGCGTCCCCTCGTAGCCGACGGTCCGGTCCGTCGCGTTCACGTCGTCCCAGTAGGCGGCGTCGACCGTGATGACGTTCCGGTCGGAGTACGCCTGCACCGCCGGGGCGTAGTAGCCCGCGATGTACAGCGGGTAGTCGGGATTGACGTAGTTCTCGTCCTCGATGTTCTGGACGAGCAGGACGGTCCGGTTCGCCGAACCCTCGCCGGTGTAGTAGTAGTCCTCGGGGACGGCGCCGAACTGTTCGAGCAAGCTCTCGTTGCCCGACCGCGGCGCGGGTGTCCCGAACAGCTCGGACTCTGTCGAGTAGATGTTCTCGTCGAACTGCCCGGCGATGGCCTCGGTCTGGTTCTCGTTGATGCTCGGCGTCTCGCGGTCGCCCGCGACCCCCCACGAGAGGTCCGAGGCGACCCAGACCTCGATGTTGTCGCCGACGTGGTACAGTTCGAACTGTTTGAAGACGTACGAGCCAGTCTCGTAGTCGGAGACGAGGAAGAACTTCGTCGGGCGAGTCTGGGCGGCTGTAGCCGACCCACCGTCGTCACCACCGTCCTCGCTCTCGTTCGCCGCGAGTCCAGCAGGCGCGCTCTCGAGGTCGACGGGCTTGTCGACCCAGTCGCGCGACGGCTCGTAGCCGCGATAGCTGTCTGTCGTCTCGTTCGTTTCGTTCCGGGGAATCAGGTCGTGTTGGCCGCCGTCGTCGACGCCAGCGGCCGCGACCCCCCCGACCCCCACCAGGAAGGCGGACAGCACAATCAGGAAGGCGAGTGGTATGGTACTTCGATGCATCCACTTAATACATTGAATAAATGAAGTTAATTATTGCGTTATAGACGGTGATGTAAATAATAGAACGCTAATCACGACACTGAACACTCATTCAGTGCGCGTCGGAGTCGGACGCCGAGGTGGGGAAACGGTTTTGCCCGCCGCACGGACAGAGCACTCGTGCGCGTCGTCCACGACTCCGGTGATTCCACGCGAACGCTCGCCACCGAGGTCGAGTTCGCCGACTCGATTTTGAAACAGGGGCTCGGGCTGATGTTCCGCCGCGCCATCGCCGACGACTACGCGCTCGTCTTCCGGTTCGGTCGCCAGCGCCGTCGCGGCCTGCACATGGTGTGCGTCCCGTTCGACATCGACGCCGTCTGGACCGCCGACGGCGTGGTACAGGGCGTGAAACGCCTCTCAGCGTGGACCGGCTACGGGAGCCACGTCGCCGACACGGTGTTCGAACTCCCCGCAGGGGCAGCCGACGGGGTCGAGCCCGGCGACCGCGTCGTCGTCGAGGAGTAGCCCTCGTTTCGATGTGACACCGATATCTGTTCCAACCATCTGGTTTAAGGTCGTCGAGGGGGTTGTGACGAGTACCCATGTCCAACGATATGGAGGATAGAGTAAGTCGCCGCGAGGCGGCTGGCCGAGAAATCCGGCGGCACGACTAGCTCTTCCACCACCGACACGCGATCGTCTTCTGACAGTTACACCCAGCAGGATTCCACGTTGTACAACAGTAGCCTCTTCGGGGACCACCCAGCGACGCGTCCCCTCTCCGACGCCGACGTACAGTTCTTAGACACCACCCTCCGCGACGGCGAGCAGGCCCCCGGGGTCTCGCTCTCGCCCGAGCAGAAGGCCGACATCGCCCGCGAACTCGACGCGGCGGGCGTCGACGTCATCGAGGCGGGCAGCGCCTGCACCGGGCCGGGCGAGCGCGAGACCATCAAGCGCGTCACCGACCTCGGGCTCGACGCGAAGGTCACCTCCTTCGCCCGCGGCGTCCGGAACGACATCGACCTCGCGCTCGACTGCGACGTCGACGGCGTCACGCTCGTCGTCCCCTCCTCGGACCGACACGTCGAGACCAAGGTCGGAACGACCCGCGAGGACGTCGTCGCCACCGTGGAGGAGCTGGTCGAGTACGCCACCGACCACGGGCTGTGGATCGAGGCGCTCGGCGAGGACGGCTCCCGGGCGGACCTCGCGTTCCTCGAACGGCTCGCCGAGGCCGCCCACGACGCGGGCGCCGACCGCTTCTGCTACGCCGACACCGTGGGCCACGCCACGCCCGACCGAACCCTCGAAGTCGTCGCCGCACTCTCGGAGTACGGCGCGACGAGCACCCACACACACGACGACCTAGGGCTCGGCGTCATGAACGCGCTCGTCTCCGTCGCCGCCGGGGCGGACCTCGTCCACGGCACCATCAACGGCGTCGGCGAGCGCGCGGGCAACGTCGCGCTCGAGGAGGTCGCCATCGCGCTCGACCACGGCTACGGCGTCGAGACGCTCACCCTCGAACGCGTCTACGACCTCGGCCGCATGGTCGCCGAGGGGACGGGCATCCCGCTCGCGCCGAACAAGGCCGTCCTCGGGGAGAACGCCTTCACCCACGAGTCGGGGATTCACACCGACGGCACGCTCAAGGACGACGCGATGTACGAGCCCTATCCCCCGGAGAAGGTGGGCCGCGAGCGGCGGCTCGTCCTCGGAAAGCACGCCGGGCGCGCGGGCGTCGAGGCCGCGCTCAACGAACACGGCGTGGAGGTCGACGAGGACGAACTCACGGAGATTCTCACGCGCGTCAAGAAACTCGGCGACCGCGGCAAGCGCGTCACCGACGCCGACCTCCTCACGTTCGCCGAGGAGGTGCAGGGGAGAGAGCGCGACCGCCGTGTCGAACTCGTCGACCTGACGGCCGCAGCCGGCGGCTCGACACCAACGGCGTCGGTCCGGCTCCGCATCGACGGCGAGGAGCGCACCGCTGCAGCGACCGGTGACGGCCCCGTCGACGCGGCCGTGACGGCGGCGCGCCGCGCGCTCGGGAGTGCGGGCGACGCCTCGCTTGACTCCTACCACGTCGACGCCATCACGGGCGGCACGGACGCCGTCGTCACGGTGGAGGTCGAGATGTCACGCGGCGACCGCTCGGTGACCGTGACGGCGAGCGACGCCGACATCACGACCGCCTCCGTCCGGGCGATGGTCGACGCGATGGACCGCCTGCTCGCACAGACGCCCGACCAGGTGCTCGCCGACGACTGACTGTCGGCTCACGCCACGCGCGTTACGCCGTCGGCAGCCGAACGTGCTCGACCATGTCGAGATACGTCACCTCGACGTCGGTCATGTCGGGCGCCGCCTTCCCCTCGTCGAGTTGTAGGTAGTCGTTCCAGCTCCGGGCGCTGACCTCGTCGTCGAACTCGATGAGGACGGCGATACGGTTCGGGTCGTCGCTCGACTGGAACAGCTGGTAGTTCCGGCCGCCGTGCTTCGCGCGCTCCTCGTGGAGCCGGTCGAACTCTGCCTTCCAGGCGTCGTAGTCACCGAGGGTTGCAGTCACGTGGAGGTAGGTCATATGCTACCACGAAATACGTCACCGAGGAGAATAGCCGTAGTTGCCCGATTCGTGTCGCTTGGCGGCTCTGTGTGGTTACTCGGACTGCAGTTCGAAGTCCGTCGCCGGGCGGCCCGCCTGGTCGATGACCTCGTCGGAGACGAAGATAGGGCAGTCCTCGCGGAGCGCGAGGGCGATGGCGTCGGAGGGCCGCGCGTCGAACGTGCGGGCTTTCGGCGTGCCGTCGACGTACTGCTCGGCGTCGACCTTCGCGAGGAACGTACCGTCGGCGAGCCCGTCGATGCGGACCTGGTCGAGCGCCCCACCGAACTCCGCGAGCATGTCGAGCAGGAGGTCGTGCGTCAGGGGCCGGTCGAACGGTTCGTGGTCGAGCGCGTGCTGGATGGACTGTGCCTGGTCGCGACTGATGAAGATCGGCACGACCGCATCGCGCACGTCGAGCAACACGATGGGGGCACCCTCACCACCCGAGCCGGTGCTGACGCCCAGCCCGCGAACCGACGCCTGATGTCCCATGGCGAGCGGTTCAACTACCTCCCATTAAAAGGTACGCCCGTTCGCGAGAAAACTGGACGGTCGTCCGTCCGGGGCTGAACCGTGGGCTTAACGGGGTGTTGGCCGTATCGGGGGGCGTGAGCGACGACGGCTACGTGGTCGAGGTGAAGCGGTCGGCCCGGAAGGTCAGTCCGGGGGCCGGCCGGTGGGTCCGCGAGCACGGGGTCCGCCACCGCTTCGCCTCGAAGGCGCTCGCCCGCCAGTGGGCCCGGGAGGTGTCGCCACCCGGTCGCACCGTGTGGGTGCAGGACGCCGCCCCTGCCGACACCGACCCCATCGACGGCTACGTCGTCGGGGGGCGTCGTACCCGCCCCCGGCGACACACCGACCCCGGCGAACAGGCGTCGCTGGCGGGCATCGTCGAGTAGCCGCTCGGTCCGTCCTCGACGCCACGGACCTCGGCGCCGTTCAGACCGTTTATTCCCGCGAGAACGAGGCCGTAGAGCGTTTCGGCTACTGAACGGCGCATAACGGTTTCCCCCCTTCAAGTACCTCGCAGCGATAGGGAGGAGTGCGATGAACCGAACACGACTCGTGGTCGCTGCACTCGCCACCGTCGCGCTCCTCGTGAGCGCGGGGGCGGCGGCGGCGACCCCCGGCCAGGCGGACAGCGCGAACGGAGAGGCGGGCCCGCCGAGCGACCTGCCCGGCCCGGTGCCGGACTTCGTCGGTGACATCCACCAGCAGATCACCGACTTCCTCTCCGGGAGCATCGACGCCCTCGGCGAGGCAGTGTCGGGCGTGACGCCGGGCGGCCAACCCGATGACGCCGACGGCGCCGCTGACGGAACCGACGACGCGTAACGCGACGCGATTCACGACCGGCCAGTTTTCACGACTACCCGCGACCACCGGCCAGTTTCGCCGCCGCTGGCAACGCCCGGAGGCGGAGCATCGCGAGCGTGCCGAGCGCCGGGCCCATGGCGAGCGGGGCGAACGCCCACTGCCAACCCACCGCCCCAGCGACGACCGGCGTCAGCTGGATGGAGGCGATGGTGAGCAGGAAGCCGACCGCGGTTTGCAGCGTGAGCGCGGTGCCGACGTAGCTCTCCTCGGCGAGTTCGGTCACGCAGGCGGAGAACTGCGCGGAGTCCGCGACGATGACGACGCCCCACAGCAGGAGGAACGGGACGAGCGCGAGCACGGGCCAGCCGAACGCCGGCACCGCGAGGAGACACGCCGCCCCCGACGCGACCATACTTCCGCTCGTGACGGTCGTCCGGCCGATGCGGTCGGCGAGCGCGCCCGCCGTGAACGACCCCACACCCCCCATCGCGATGGTGCCGAACGCGACCAGTGCCGCCAGCTCGGCGTCGCCCGTCGCCGCCAGCACGTACGCCGGAATCCACGTCCAGACGGCGTACAGCTCCCACATGTGCCCGAAGTAGCCGAGGTCCGCGAGCAGCGTTGGGCGGTCGCGCACGACTCGGAGGGTCGCCGCCGGGTCGAACGGAGCAGCGGGTGCCTGATACGGTCCGGGACGCACCCGGAGGGCGAGCACCCCGCCGACGACCGCGAGCGCCGCCGCCCCGTACAGCACGGGGAACGGGTCGCCGATGCCACCGACCGCCCGGAGGAGGTGCGGGAGCGCCGACCCCACGGTGAGTGCGCCGACCACGGTGCCGATGGCGATGCCCCGCCCGCGCTTGAACCAGCCCGCGGCGAGTTTCATCCCCGGTGGATAGACGCCCGCGAGCGCCACACCCGTCAGAAATCGGAGCCCGAGCGCCGGGAGGAACGCGTCACCGAGCGCGACGCCGACGGTCGCCAGCGCCCCGGCGACCGCCGACCCCGCGAACAGGGCGCGCGGCTGGACCGTGTCCGCGAGCGTGAGCGCCGCGGAGACGAGCGCGCCGACGACGAACCCGATCTGCACGGCGGAGGTCAACAGCGCCTCCTCCGTCCCTGAGAGCCCCCACCGCACGGCGAGTTCGGGCCCGACCGCACTGGCCGAGAACCACAGCGACATCGCCAGCAGTTCGGCGACGGCGATGAGCGCGAGTGCCCGCCACTTCTCGTCCATAGCGACGGGACGACCGCCGGCCACAAGAGGCTGTGCTAACCCGTGGCTCACCTTCTTGGTGCCGCGGTCGGACTCGAAGCCATGCACGAGGTAGGCAGCGGCCTCGCCACGCTCGACGTGGTCGGCCACCGCGCGGACGTGCGACTGAACCGCCCCGAGAAGCGCAACGCGATGACCGTCGAGTTGCTGGCGGACCTCGGCGACGCCATCGCCGAGGCCGACGCCCACGGTGACGTGCGCGCCATCACGCTGCTCGGCACGGGCGAGGTGTTCTGTGCCGGGATGGACCTCCACATGATGCGTGAGCGAGTCGACGAGGCGTCGGACGTCGCCCGCGACGCCTTCCCCGAGCTCCTCTCGACGCTCGACGGAACCGACGCGCCGACCGTCGCCGGCATCAAGCGCGCTGCCCCGGCAGGCGCGTTCGAACTCACCCTCCCCTGTGACTTCCGAATCCTCGGGGCCGACGCCAAGTACGGCGTCCTCGAAGTGCAACTGGGGACGTTTCCCCACGGTGGGGCAACCCAGCGACTGCCCCGACTGGTGGGACTCGCGACGGCCAAAGAACTCGTCTTGACTGGGGAGTTCATCGAGCCCGAGGACGCCGAACGGTGTGGACTCGTCAACGACGTGGTGCCGGACGACGAGGTCGACGAGGCGGCACAGGCGCTCGCCGACCGGCTCGCCGAGAACGCCCCGCTCGGGATGCGCAACGCGAAGAAGGCGCTGAACGCGGCACTGGAGACGCCGCTACAGGAGGGGCTCGCGCTCGAACGCGCGCTGGGAAAGGAACTCGATTCGACCCGCGACTACCGCGAGGGGTTCGAAGCACGCATCGAGGGCCGCGACCCAGAGTTCGAAGGGCGCTGAGACGGCCGACGCTCGGCGTTTCGGGAACGATGGGGAGAATGCTCCCGCGCAGGGAGCCGAAAGACGGAGTGGACGCCAGCCGCCAGTGGGGGGGAACACCGAGTCCGGGGGGAGAACTCGGGGGGTGGCCAACGTCCGCAGATGAGGTGATGGAGGCTTGATACAAGTATTTTTGGGTGAAATTATCTCTCGTACTCACGTCCCGCGCGGTTTTTACTCGTTCGGCCCCGAGTCCGGGTATGACCGACGACGGCGAGGGGCTGAGCCGTAAGCAGGCGTTCTACGCCATGCTCCCCTTCCTCCTGCTCGGACTGGCGGACGTCGTGCTCTTGCTCGAGTGGGGACTCGACCCGCTGTGGGGGTTCATGATCCTCCCCCCGATTCTCTTCGTGAGCGTGCTCGCGTGGATCGCCTTCAGAGGCGGGCTCGCCCGCGACCGGACGGGCGACCCGCGCGTCGAGTAGCGAGGAGTCGGCAGAGTTCTCCAGATACGACCGGAGCGGGACATCACCCTGGAGTGAGCGGTGAGATTTGAACTACGGTCGCTCCGTGCCGAGGCGCGTCGCTTCGCTCGCGCCTCGCAGTCGCTCCCTAGTTCAAACTCACGCGGCGCTCCCCGCTCACGACTTCGAGCACACGCTACGCGGTGCTCGAAGCGTGGTTCGCGGTAGAAGCGCCGAGGGTGAGATTTGAACTCACGTGTCCGTGAGGACAGCAGATTTCGAATCTGCCGCCTTGGCCGGGCTAGGCTACCTCGGCTCACCTGGTACTGTGCCGGTGGCGACTTTAGGGATTACGGTTCGGCGCCACGCAAACCCCTTGCTCGTCCGTCATGAACGGCCGGGTATGCGCTCGCGAGTTCGACACGGCTGTCCGGTCGTTCTTCGACCTCGACGACGAGCCCCGACAGGAATAAACGGTCCCCGTACGGCATCCGGATATGGACATCGACGCGGCAAGCGCCGACTGTCAGGCCGTCCTCGACGCCGTCGGTGAGGCGGTCATCGCGGACCGCGAGTTCTTAGAGACCGTCATCATCGGCGCGGTCGCCCGCGGCCACGTCCTCCTCGAAGACGTTCCGGGAACGGGCAAGACCCTCACCGCCCGCTCGCTCGCGACGGCGCTCGGCCTCTCGTTCTCGCGCGTCCAGTTCACCCCCGACCTCCTCCCCTCGGACGTCACGGGAACGCACGTCTACAACGAACGCGACCGCAGCTTCGAGTTCCGCGAGGGCCCCATCTTCGCCAACGTCGTCCTCGCAGACGAGATCAACCGCGCACCCCCCAAGACGCAATCCGCGCTCCTCGAGGCGATGGAGGAGGAGCAGGTGACCGTCGACGGCGACACCCATCCCCTGCCCCAGCCGTTCCTCGTCATCGCGACGCAGAACCCCGTCGAGCAGGAGGGGACCTTCTCACTTCCCGAAGCCCAGCTCGACCGCTTCGTGGTCAAGACCGCCGTGGGCTACCCCGAGGAGGAGGGCGAGGTCGAACTGCTCCGCCTCCGCGCGGGCCGCGCGGAGCGTTCGCCGTCGGTCGAGCGCGTGCTCGACCCCGAGCGCGTCCGAGCCATCCGGGCGGCGCCCGAGGAGATTCGCGTCGACGAGGACCTGCTCTACTACATGGCCCAGCTGTCACGGAGAACGCGAGCGGACCGCCGGGTCGCCGTCGGGGTCTCACCCCGCGGCACCCAGCGACTGTTCGAGGCCTCCCGGGCGCGAGCGGTCGTCCTCGGCCGCGAGTACGTCACCCCCGACGACGTGAAGCACGTGGCGGTCCCCGTCCTCGCCCATCGACTCGTCCTCACGCCCGACGCGAAAGTCGAAGACGTGGCCAAGGCGCGAGTCATCCGCGAGACGCTCGACGAGGTACCGGTCCCGACGCTCTAGGGTTATCAGGAAGCGTATAAGGAGCTACACCAGACGTTATTCAAAACCAACGGTAGATTTACCACATAGTCATCTATCCGTTCACCCAGAATGGAATCTGACGTTAAATCGAGACTCAATAGCAAAGAATGGACCACGATTCGTGATTTCGTCGACGACGAGGACGGGTTCCGGCTGCCGAGGTACGAAGCGAAGTACGTCGAGCAGCCGGGGATGGAGTACGTCGAGAACGACCTCGTGCTGGTGAAGCAGGTCAGCTCGATCAGCGGCGCGGAGCAGATCTACCACCTTCCCAAGGGCGTCTTCGAGGGCGTCGTCGACTCCCTCACGTGACGCAGACGCCGTCGAGACGCACCGCCCACGCCACCCTACCCCGATAGGTTTCGGACCCGTTCGAGCGCCCGATACTCTCGACGTTCGGCGAGCGCCGTCGCCACGACCAGCAGACCGACGAGCGCCGCCCCGACGACCTTCGAGTCGCCCGCGTCGAGCGCGTCGAGCGTGTGATGCAGGAAGAACACGTCGACCACAGGGGAGCCGTGTATCGCCTTCAGCTGTGCGGCCGCGACCGGACTCACCCAGTGGACGTCCGGCACCATCGCCCACACGCCCCCGAGCAGCGCCACCAGTCGCGGATACCGAACGCCGGGAACGAGATACGTCACGACGAGTACCGTGATGGCCGCACCGAACGCGAAGTGGGCGATGGCGAGCGACATTACAGCGCCGCGTCGGCGTACGCCTCCAGCCCCCGCACCGTGGGCCGGAGGTACGAATCCCGGTAGGCGTCGAGGTCGTTCTGCAGCAGGTTGAACCGCATGTAGACCATCGCCGCCAGCACCTCCCGGAACCCCGACATCGAGAGGTCGCTGGCCTGTTCGCCGGAGTCCGGCGGACAGTCGGCGGGACGTATCGGGAGCATGACGACCGTGTCCGGAATCCCGGCGTCACCGGTGAACAGCAGGTCCTTCACGCTCCCGTCGTCGTTCGGTTCGTGGACCGAGAGGAGGGCGCCGCTCGCGATCATGTCCGTCGGGTCCTCGGACACCTCGATGCCCACGACCGCGATGACGAAGTCGGCGTCCGTCCCCGTCAGGGCGTCCGTGAAGGCTGCGTGTGCGGACTCGAACCGCTCGGCGAACGTCGCGTCGTCGAGGTCCTGTACCGCGTTGTAGAGCGTCCCCAGGCTCCGGGTCTCGTCGCGCACCGCCTCGCGCAGCGCGTCGGGGAGGTCGTGTTCGAGGTCCAGGCGTTCGGGCATTGCCGCTGATTGGGCGCCGGGCAGGAAAAACGGCTAGGTGACACTGCGGGGTGGAACGATGACGGGAACGCAGGTGACGACACCTCGAAAGCCCCGACGCGCTACGGTCGCGCGGCTCGCTGCGCTCCTCGGGGCTCACCTCGCTACGCTCGGTTCACCACCTCCGGTGCTTGCATCGCCGGGCTTCCCGTAGCGCGTCGCCCCTTTCAGTCCCACCCACGTCGCGTGACCAACCTAGCAATGCGGTGGGACTGAAAGGGGCCGGTCGCTCGTCGTGGTGAGACGAAGTAAGCACCGCAGGTGTCGGCACTCCGTGCCGACCCGAGGAGCGCAGCGAGTCGAGCAGACGAGCGACCGGGGGCTTTCGAGGTGGTTACATCCGAGACGCCACAAGCGGAGCAGTCATCACCGCAACACAGCCACGATGAGCGTGGCGCCGAACAACAGGAGGAACACCGCGAGCAGGGGCTGCCCCCCGCCCGCCACCCGGAACACGCCGTAGACGAACGCTGCGCCGACCACGGCGACGGCGAGACTCGCCGCGGCGTGGACGAGTTCGAGCCGTTCGGTCCGGGCACGGCGGCCCAGTTGCTCGCCGACGGAGAGCGCGTTGTCACCGACGTCCCACGCCAGCACCGTCGCAGCAGCCGAGATTACGAGCAGTTCGGGGGGCGTTCCATACACCCCGCCGACGAGGAGGCCGACGACGAGCACGGCGACGGCGACCCCGAGCGTCCGGCGCGACTGCTCGCGCAGGGCGTAGGCGAACAGCCCGGTGGCGAGGACCCCGATGCCGATGGCCGGGACGACGGGCGCGAGCGCGAGCGCAGCGACCAGCCCCGCCGCGAGCGTGAGCCCCTGCCCGACGTTCGAGGGGCCGGCGACGAACGCGCCCTCCGAGTCGGCCGTCACGCCGACCACCTCGTTCGGGCCTCCGCAATCGCCGTCGCCAGCGACTCCTCGCCCCAGTCGACGACCCGAATGCCCGCACCCCGCAGGTTCGACAACCGGAGGTCGCGCTCGGCGCGGGCGAGCGCGCGTCCCGGCGACCCCGAGTCACAGGGGTTCGGAGAGATGACCGTCACGCGGTGCCCGTAGGCGTCGAGTCGTCGCGCCACACTCAGGATGTACTCGTCGGTCATCGGCGAGAAGAGGACGACCTGCGTCTCCGGGGAGAGCCGCCGCCGCAGGCGGTCGAGCCGGATGCTCGCGTAGAACGGGCGGTCCGCGGGCGTGGCGGCGAACGCGGGGTCCGTCGCCAGTAGGTGGCGGGCGCGGGCCCGGTGCTCGTCGCCGGCGCCGGGCTGGAGGAAGGCGTCGGTCGGGCCGTACGCGACGAGCCCCACCTGGTCGCCGGTCGCCAGCAGGGAGGTGAACGCCTCGCCCGCCGCGGCGACCGACCGCTCGATGGCCGAGGCGCCGTCCTCCGAGCCGACGTGCGCCGCCTCGCGCGTGTCGACGACGAGCTGGACGGTGGCGGCCTGCTCCTGCCGGTACTCGACGGTGGCGAACTCCCCCGTGCGGGCGGCCCGTCGCCAGTCGATACGCGAGATGGGGTCGCCCGGTCGGTAGTCGCGGACGGCGTGGAACTCGGTCCCGGCGCCGCCCGTGTCGGTCGCCACGCGCCCCGTGTACTGGGTGGTCTGTGCGCGCAGCGGGATGGGCACGCCCGTCGAGAGCGTCGGGACGCAGGTGAGTTGCGTCGGCTCGCTGGTCTCGACGGTCGTCTCCCGCTCGATGGCCCCCGAGAACCCCCGGAGGAGGACGGTCGCGGGGTCGAACTCGTGGGCCCCCCGCGTCGCCTCGACGGTGTAGCGGAGCGTCGCGTGCTTGCCGGGTCGCAGCGCCGTCCCGAGCCGCGGCGACCCCTCGACGACGTTCAGTCCCGGCGGAACGCCGTCGACGAGCCGCACGTCCGGGAGCGTCGAGTCACCGACGTTCCGCACCCGGACGGTCACGGTCACGAGGTCGCCCGGCGCGGCGTCCGTTCGGTCGAGTTCTCGGACGAGTTCGAGCGCGCCCGTCGGCGGGGCCGCGACCGCCGCGTAGGCGACGAAGACGACGCCGACGCCACCCGCGAGCAGGAGCGCGGGCTGGGCGACGGCGATGCCGAGCGCGGCGGCGACGAGCGCGACGGCACCCACCCCGACCCAGCGGCTGGTTTCGCGGTCGACCGTCTCGGGAGTGGTGCGGTCGGCGGGGTCCGCGACCGGCTCACTCATCGCCAACCCCCGCCCGTCGGGCGATGGCGTGCGCGGCGTGCTTCGCCTGGACGGTAAACGAGTAGCTGCCGGAGACCGAACTCCGGAGTCGCTCGCCGAACGACGCCTCCGTCGAGTCCACCGGCTCGGTCGCGAAGAACGCCGCCGCGACGGGGTCGTCCGTCCACTCGCCGCTGTCGAGCATGTCGAGTGCCACCTCGCGCGGGTGGCCCTCCCGCGCGAGCGTGGCGAGAGCCGCGGCCTCCAGCCGCTCGCGTATCTCGGCGCGCGCCGCGTCGTTCGCCCGGTCACGCCGGGGGGCGATGGCCGCGAGCGCCGTGTCGAACTCGTCGCCCGGCACCGGGTGGTCGGGCGGTGACTCCACCGCGGGCAGCGTGGCGGTGTCGCGGTCGGTGTCGAGCCGACTGCGGACGAGCGCGAGCCCGACGAGCAGGGCCAGCCCGCCGACGGCGAGAATCGCCCCGTACGAGAGCGGCAGCCCCACACCGAGCGTGGGGACGAACACGACGACGAGGCCGCCGAGCGCGGCGACCGCCCCGACGACGAGTACCCGGCTCACGCGAACCCCGCCTCGATGTTCCGGAGGGCGTCGAGCGCCGCCTGCTCGCGTTCCTCGGTCACGGCCGCACCGCCGTATCTGACCGCCTCGAACAGTTCGGTGAGCGCCTCGACGTCCTCGCGGGCCATCCCGGCGTCGACTGCGGCCGCGGCGAACTCGTTCGGCGTGCTCGACTGCGGGTTCGCCACGTCGAGGTGGCCCGTCATCTCGCGCCACGCCCGATAGACCTCGTTGTCCGTGACCGCGCCGCGGGCGATGCGGTCGGCGGCCTCGCCAGCGACGCGGCCCACCGCTTGCACGTCCGTGCCCTCGTCCGGAAGCGGGTCGGGTTCGGGGGTGAACTCGTCGTCACCCGTCGCGCGCACGAGAACGAGACCCGCGGCGAGCAGCGCGAGGCAGAACAGCGCCGCAAGCACCGTCGGTGGGTCCGTCGCTGGGACCGCGGCCTCGCTCCCCCCGGGGACGCCGCCGGCAGGGATGAGCGAGGTGTTGTTCGCGCTCCCACCGCCGCGGTTCAGCCCGTCACCACCCCCACCGGACTGGAGCAGGAGGTAGAGGAAGCCGGCGAGGACGACACCGATACCAGCGACGGTGGCGATTCCCCGCAGGCCGTGTTGGCGGTAGAACTGATAGAGCGTGTAGAGGCTCGCGACGGCGAACAGCAGGAACAGGAGGCGACCGAACCACTCGACGAGCCAGCCCGGCGGCGACGTGCTCGTGGGGTCGTCGGGCGAGAAGTCGATGGCGAACGGCTCGCTGCCGATGCCGGCGCTCCCGGTGTCGCCCGCGCCGAAGCCGCCGGAGCCGCCGCCCGGCTCGTCGATGGTGGCGGCCGCGACGCTGATGGCGAGTACCGCGAGCAGGGCCAGGAGGACCGAAACCACACGACTGCGTTCCACGGCGGCTGTAGTCTATGTGGGCTGTTGAGCCTTTCCCACGGCAGGCGGGCGGGTCGCGGGCTCGTGTCGCAAAACCGACCGACGAGCGAGCCCCGAGCGAGTGGGACGGATCATCGATCGGTCAGTGGGAAGCCGTGGGCAAAAACGTAGTCCAGAGTGCAATCGAGATTGCAGTGACCTGACGACCCCGCGGCCCGTCCGCCGGCGGTGGCTCCGCCCACGGTATAAATATCGTCGGAGTCATCCGGCAGTCGACCTAAGCGGTCGTGGTCGGACCGTCGGATTATGCGACACGCGCGGTTCCTCCTGCGGAGCCGGGACGGCTCCTTCGAACTCGTCGGCCGCGAGGCACCGCCCACCGTCGAGCCGGAGGCCCTGCTCCACCTCGACCTGCTGGGAGACGGCACTGGGGTGACGCTCTACCGACTCACGGGCGACCGCGGCGCGATGCGCCAGACGCTCGACGCCGCCGAGCCGGTGTGCTCGTACGACATCTTCGACGCCGGCGACGACGACGACGCGTTCCACGCTCGCGTCCACTTCGAGCCACGAGACCCGGTCGCCACGCTGCTGGAACTCATCTCCGAACACCGGCTCACCATCGAGCCCCCACTCGAATTCGTCGGCACCGACGCGCTCCGCGTGCGGGTCGCCGGCCACCAGGACGCCATCCGGCAGGCCGCCGAGGGCATCCCCGACTCGCTCATCGTCACGCTGGAGCGCGCCGGCGAGTACGAGCCCGCGACCGACTCGATGGCGAGCGTGCTCACCGACCGGCAGCGACAGGTGCTCGCGACGGCCGTCGAGTGTGGCTACTACGACACGCCGCGGACGGCGACCCAAGCGGACGTGGCCGACGCCCTCGACTGTTCGGCGGGCACTGTCGGCGAACACCTGCGGAAGATCCAGGCGCGCGTGCTCCGCGAGGTGGCGGAGGTCGACCGCGCACCGGTCGCCGCGAAGCGGTAGCGCATATAAAGCCCCGCACAGTAGCGGCGATAGTTCCAGGGGAGTCGCGTCCAGAGGGTGAGACGCAATGGCAGACGAAGCTAACGTCCGCGAGCAGTTCACCGAGGCGTTCAAAGGCGCGAACTACCCCGTCAACAGCCCGATGGACCTCGTCCCGGCGCTCCCGAACGGCCCGGCGACGCAGTTCGAGATCGGCGACGAGACCATCACCGCGATGGAGCTCAACCAGAAGGCCGCCGGCGAGGCGGACTACCCCTACGAGACCGTCGAGGAGCTCGTCGACGACCTCATCGAGGGGATGAAGGACCGCGACTACCTCTGAGGCAGCACGCCCTTCAGAACCGTCGACTCGATCTTTCTTAGGTGCTCACCGACCGTCCCCGTAGAGATATCGAGGCGGTCCGCGATGTCCTGGTAGTTGGCCTGCCGTGGCTCCTCGTAGTAGCCGGCCTCGACCGCCGCCCGCAGCGTCTCGCGCTGGCGCTCGGTCAACTGCGCGTACAGCCCGTGGTCGGTCGGAACGTAGTCGCCCGTTCCCAACAGGCGCAACCGAACCTCCTCGGTCATCGCTCCCATCGCCTCGCGGAACGTCTCCAGTTCGCCGATGGCCGTCACCCGCAGCGCCCCACGGTCGGCGTACTGCATCGGCATATCGAGCACGAGGTCGTGGTTCTGGGGAATCGAGTAGATGCGTTCGAGCAGCGCGTTCGGCGTGAACTGGGTGTGGGCGAACACGCGCTCGCCGAGCGCGGTCGTCGACGCCGACACCACCGCCTCGTGGTCGTCGAGCACCGTCTGGGCCGTCTCGCGGTCGCCCTGGAGCTCGTACAGCGAGACGACCGTCCCGTCGTCGAGCAGCCGGAACCGGTGGATGGCCCGCCGCTCGAGGCCGGCGGCATCGAGCGACGCCTCGATGGGGTGGAACTGCCCGTCAGGGGGCACGAGCAGGAACGTGATGAATCGCACACCGGAGGAGTCCACCAGCGACAGAAAAAACCCTTCTGCCGTCCCGGCCCGGCTGTTTTAAACACGGTGCAAATAAGAAGTCCCGTAGATACGCGGCAGAAGTCCGTTGGGGTGCGAGCGTAGCCCCTCTGTATGGACGGCAACTGGCGCGAGGCAGAGCGCGCCTACGAGGACTACGTCACCCAGGAGGGGACGATACCGGAACTGTTCGAGGAGAGTGTTCGAAGACACGGTGACAACGACGCCCAGTGGTACAAGGGGGGCGTCGTCGACCGCTCGCTGGCGGGCGTCGCGTTCGACCCTGCCCCGCCGGGCGAGTTCGCGTCGCTCACCTACGACGAGCTACACGCCATCGTGCAGCGGCTCGCCGCGGGGTTTCGGGAGTTGGGCGTCGAGGCGGGCGACCGCGTCGGCATCCACGCGAACACGCGCCCGGAGTGGGCCCAGACCGACTTCGCGCTGCTCGCCGCGGGGGCGACCGTCACGACGGTCTACACCGAATCGTCGCCCCAGCGGGTCCAGTACCTGCTCTCTGACCCCTCGGCGACGGGCGTCATATGCGGCTCGGGCAAACTGGCCGAAACTGTCCTCTCGGTGCGCGACGACCTCGACCTCTCGTTCGTCGTCGTGATGGACGACTACGAGTCCGACCACGAGGACGTCTACATGCTCGCCGACGTGTACGAACTCGGTGAAGAAGCGGGCACCGACGACTACGACGACTGGGTCGCTGCGAGCGAGCCGAGCGACGTGGCGAGCATCATCTACACGTCGGGGACGACGGGCAAGCCGAAGGGCGTTCAGTTGACGCACCGCAACTTCCGGTCGAACGTTGCACAGGTCAGAAAGCGGTTCGGCCCCCGCCCCGACAAGGACGACGACCTGATGACCATCGACGCGGAGACGCGCGTCCTCTCGTTCCTCCCGCTCGCGCACGTCTTCGAGCGCACGGCGGGCCACTTCTCGATGTTCGCCGCCGGCGGGACCGTCGCGTACGCCGAGTCGACCGATACGGTGGGTGAGGACCTGAAGCTCGTCGGACCGAACGGCGCGACCTCGGTCCCCCGGCTCTACGAGCGCGTCTACAGTCAGATCAAGGAGGAGGCGCCCGACGGTATCCAGGGTCGCATCTTCGAGTGGGCCATCGACGTAGCCCGCGACTACGGCGCGGTGAAGCGCGAGCCCGAGGACGCCGGCACGCTCCTGAAGGCGAAACACGCCGTCGCCGACCGGCTCGTCTTCTCACAGATTCGCGAGGAGCTCGGCGGCAACATCGACGCGTTCATCTCGGGTGGGGGGTCCATCCCGCGGGAACTCACCGAGCTGTTCGACGGCATGGGGATGCCCATCAATCAGGGGTACGGGCTGACGGAGACCTCGCCCGTCGTGGCGACGAGTCCCGCCGAGGCACCGAAACACGGCTCGCTCGGCCCGCCGGTGCCCGACACGCAGGTGAAACTCGACCCGTCGGTCGTCGACCCGGAGACGAAAGCGAGCGCCGACGGCGACATCGGCGAACTGCTCGTGCGGGGGCCGCAGGTGTTCGAGGGCTACCTGAACAAGCCGGAGGCGACCGCCGACGCGTTCGACGGGCCGTGGTTCCGCACTGGCGATATCATCGAGCAGGACGACGACGGCTACCTCATCTACCGCGACCGGCTCAAGCAGCTCGTCGTGCTCGACACGGGGAAGAACGTCGCGCCCCAGCCCATCGAGGACGACCTCGTCGCCACCGACCTCATCGACCAGGCCATGCTGCTCGGTGACGACGAGAAGTTCCTCGGCGCGCTCATCGTGCCGGACGTGGAGGCGCTCCGGCGGCGGGCCGAGAAGAAGGGCGTCTCGCTGCCCGACGACCGCGCCGCGCTCGTGGCCGACGACCGCGTCCGAGAGTGGCTCGACGAGACGGTCGACGAGGTGAACGCGACGCTCGACAAACACGAGCGGGTCCGCGGCTTCAGACTGGTGGCCGAGGAGTGGACCGCCGACAACGAAATGTTGACGCCGTCGATGAAGAAGAAGCGCCGCGTCCTCCGCGAGGAGTACGCCGACGAGATCGCCGAACTGTACGGCTGAGCCGCCACGGCGACACGGACACGACTGTGCCGTCACCGAGACATGGTACGGCGCCGGAGCGCACTATTTTAAGCAGCAATCGGTCGTAATAAGTGGATTATGGGTGTAATCACAGAGCCCACGATACCAGCCACCGGGTTCGACCTCGGACGCATCACCCAGGTCGGCGGTGGCGTGCACATCGAACTCGAGCGGGTCGTCCCGCTGGGGGGTGATGTGATGCCGTTCTTCCAGCGGGACGGACTTCGAAGCGTTCGAAGCCGAGGTGCGGGCCGACGAACTCGTCGAGGAACTGGTCGCCGTCGCCCGCGTCGGTGACCGCGTCCTCTACCACGTCACGTGGGGCGAGACCGCTCAGAACCTCACCGAGATTCTGAGCGGGAGCAACGCGACCATCCTCGAAGCGCACGGCAACAGCCCGTGGCTGTTCCGCCTCCGCTTCAACGACCACCGAGGGCTCCGCGACTTTCACAACCGCTGTATGGACGAGGGCATCGAGTTCCACGTCGAGCGCATCTACCGCTCGAAGAGGACCAGGACGCCACCTACACGTTCGACCTCACGCCCGAGCAGCAGACGGCGCTCGTCGCCGCCGTCGAGGGTGGCTTCTTCGGCGTCCGCCGCGGCATCACCCTCACCGAGATCGCCGAAGACCTCAGCATCAGCCAGCAGGCCGCCTCCGAGCGCATCCGCCGGGCGGAGGACACGGTGCTCCGGGCAGTGTTGATGAACCGGTCTGCCGCGGACTTCTAATATAAACGGCCGCAGATTGCACGGGCAACGGTCGTGGGCCGTGGGTCGGACAGAGCAGGTATGAGCGAGGCAGTGACCGACGAGCGCGACACCGAGCAGTTCCGCCAGGACCTCCGCGAGTACCTGAACGAGGAGATCGACCCCATCGTGGACGAGGCCGACGCGAACGGCCCGATGAGCCGCGAGGAACTCCTCGGGTACCTGAACGACCTCCGCGAACTCGGCGTCGGATTCGACCCCGAAACGGCGCCCCGATACTTCGGCGACCTGCCGCGGTTCGCGGTCGCGAGTGAAGAGATTTCCCGGGTGTGGCCCTCGCTGAACGTCGCCATCCAGATGTCGTTCCCCTCGCTGTTCGTCCGCTACGCGAGCGAGCAGACGCAGGCGACCGAACTCGACAAACTCCAGCGCGGCGAGTGTATCGGCTGTCTCGCCGTCACCGAGCCCGAGGGCGGATCGGACACGGCCCGACCGAACACGGTCGCCGAGAAGGACGGCGACGAGTACGTCATCAACGGCGCGAAGACGTGGGTCGGCAACGGCGGCATCTGTGACGTGGCGCTCGTCGTCGCCCACGACGAGCAGATGGGTGCCTCCGACATGTTCCTCGTCTCTGCGGAGAACAGCCCGTTCGAGACGGAGACGCTCGACAAACTCGGGTGGAAGGGCGTCAACAACGCCACGATGTACTTCGACGACGTTCGGGTGCCAGAGGAGAACAAGCTGATGAACATCATCGCGAACGCGATGGCAGAGGGCGAGCAGATGACCGACATCGTCCCGTTCCCCGAGAGCGTCACGGACCTGTTCGCCACCCAGAAACCGCTCAACGCGACGTTCTCGTTCATGCGGACGGGGATGGCGTACATGGCCATCGGCATCATGGAGGCCGCCTTCGAAGAGGCCTGCGAGCGCGCGACCGACCGGGAGACGTTCGGCAAGCCCATCGGCAAACACCAACTGGTCCAGGAGAAGCTGTACGACATGAACGCCGACCTGGAGTGTGCCCGCGGCCTGGCACGGACGGCACGTGAGGCGCTCGAAGAGGGGTCGCTCGACGCCCGCCGACTCACCTCGCTCGCCAAGGGTCGCTGCTGTGAGCTGTCGAAGAACGTCACCGACGACGCCCTGCAGGTGTGGGGTGGCGAGGGCCTGAAGACCGAGAACCGACTCGAACGCTACTACCGCGACGCCCGTGTGATGACGATTCCCGACGGGACGACGGAGATTCAGAAACTCATCGTCGGGAAGGAGCTGACCGGCGAGGCGGCGTACAAGTAGCGACCCCAGACCGGCGCCCCTCGAGTCGCGAGGTATCCCACCCAGGGCGTACGGATTTCTCGTCGGGCGTCCTTCTATCCGTATGAGCACCCGTTCTCCCATCCCCGAGCGACTCTCCCCGCAACGGCAGTTGACGGTCGACTACATGCGGATGGCCGGGCGACGGAGCAACGTCCACGGGCTCGTCGAGGTGGACGTGACCGAGGCACGGCGGCGCATCCAGGCCATCGAGGACGAGACGGGCGAGCAGCTCTCGTTCACCGCGTTCCTCGTGGCCGCGCTGGGCGCAGCCGTGGACGAGCACCCACACGTCCAGGCGTACCGTGACTGTCGGGGGCGGGTCCACCAGTTCGACGACGTCGACGTGAACGTCCTGGTCGAGCGACCCGTCGACGGCGAGCGCGTCGGCGTCCCCCACGTCGTGCGGGCCGCAAACCGGCGGTCGGTTCGGTCGATTCACGACGAGATTCGCCGGGTACAGACGACGCCCGATACGACCCCCCCGTCGCGGTGGCGCTCGCTGGCATCGCGACTGCCCGGTGTGGTCCGGCGACAGCTGTGGCGGCTTCCGCAGCTGTTTCCCCGGCAGTGGACGCAACTCGCCGGCACGGTCGCCGTGACCTCCGTGGGGATGTTCGGGACGGGCAACGGCTGGGCCATCAGCCCGACGAACTACACGTTGCAACTGACCGTCGGTGGCATCGGAACGAAGCCGCACATCGTCGACGGGGAACTCACGACTCGCGAGTATCTCAGTCTCACCGTGACGTTCGACCACGACGTCGTCGACGGTGCGCCCGCCGCCCGGTTCGTCCAGCGGCTGACCGAACACGTGGAAGCCGCTCGCGGGCTCGACGAGCGGCACCGGGAGGAGTGAACGGACGGCAACAACGTATTGTCACACAAGCACGTCACCCCCGACAATGTCGCGGACACGTGCCCCCCACTACAGGGGCGGTCGGTGATGCGCACGACACCGTCCACCGTCGAACAAGGCTCGACCGACGAGCAGCGACCCTGGCACGCGGTCGACGCCGAGGACGTGTACGATCGGCTCGACACCGGCCCGGACGGGCTCTCGAGCGACGAGGCCGCCCGACGACTCAAGGAGCACGGCCCCAACGAACTCCACGACGGCGAGGAGGTCTCGGCGCTCCGGCTGTTCCTCTCGCAGTTCACCAACCTGCTCGTGGGGCTGCTGGTCCTCGCGGCGGGGCTGTCGCTCGCGGTCGGCCTGCTCCCTGGCCAGGAACCGGAGTACGTCGACGCGGTGCTCATCACGCTCATCTTGCTGGGCAACGGTGTGTTCGGGTTCGTCCAGGACTACCGGGCCGCGCAGTCGCTCGCCGCACTTCGTGACCGCTCAGCGCCCGATGCGACGGTCGTCCGCGACGGCGACCGGACGCGCATCGACGCCCGCGAGGTCGTCCCCGGCGACGTCGTGGTCCTCGAGCAGGGCGACGCGGTGCCGGCGGACGCTCGACTCGTCGAGAGTCACAGCCTCACGACCGACGAGTCCGCGCTCACCGGCGAGTCCGCGAGCGTCACGAAGACGGCCGAGCCGCTCGACCCCGACACGCCGCTCGCCGAGCGGGCGAACTGCGCCTACATGAACACCGCCGCCGTCTACGGCCGGGGGCGAGCGGTGGTGGTCGCGACGGGGATGGACACCGAGGTCGGCGACATCGCCACCCAGCTCGCGACCGCCGAGGACCGCGAGACACCGTTCACCGCGGACATCGACCGGCTGGGCCGTCGCATCGGGCTCGGCGTCGTCGCCGTCATCCTCGTGCTCGCGGCGGTCCAGTTGCTGTTCACGAACGCGGCACCGCTGTCGGTCGCGCTCGTCGCCATCACGCTCGCCGTCGCCGCCGTGCCCGAGGGGCTCCCGGCGGTCGTGACGCTCACGCTCGCGCTCGGGGCCCGACAGATGTACCGGAAGAACGCGCTCGTCCGGACGCTCCCCGTGGTCGAGAGCCTCGGCGCCGTCGACGTCGTCGTCACGGACAAGACCGGCACTCTGACCGAGAACCGCATGACCGTCCGGCGGCTCTGGTTCGGCGGTCGCGTCTACGAGCGCGACGACGACGGGCTCAGCCGTGACGGCGACCCCGTCGACCCGTCGGCGCTCGACCCACTCCTCCGGTGTGGCGTCGTCTGTAACGACGCCGAGGCGACGACCGACGGCTACCAGGGCGACCCCACCGAGATCGCCCTGCTCGACGCGGGCCGTACCGCCGGTGTCGACCCCGTCGGGACTCGCCTCGCAGAAGTACCGTTCTCCTCGGAGCGCAAGCTGATGACCGTCGTCGTCGACGGCGACCCGGCGGCGTCTCGGGACGGCGAGCCGACGGCCTACACCAAGGGCGCGCCCGAGGAGGTGCTCGCACGGTGCACCCACGCGCTCGACGACGGCGAGGTGGTCGCGCTCACCGACGAGCGGCGGGCGGCGATTCGCGACGCCGTCGAGGCGTTCGCGGGCGATGCGCTCCGCGTGCTGGCGTTCGCCCGCAAGCGGGGTGTCGACCCCGCGAGCGACGACGAGAGTCTGGAGTCCGAGCTGACGTTTCTCGGCCTCCAGGGGATGCTCGACCCGCCGCGCGAGGAGGTGCCCGACGCGGTCGCAGACTGTCGGCGTGCGGGCATCAGGGTCGTCATGGCGACCGGCGACAACCTCGCGACGGCAGCGGCCGTGGGCCGGGAGATCGGCTTCGACCCGACAGGGGCGATGACGGGGCGCGACATCGACGACCGCTCGGACGCCCAACTCCGCGAGACCGTGGAGGACGTCGAGGTGTTCGCCCGGGTCGCCCCGGTCCACAAAGTCCGCATCCTCGAGGCGCTCCAGGCGAACGGCCACCGGGTCGCGATGACTGGCGACGGGGTGAACGACGCGCCCGCGCTCCGGAACGCCGACGTGGGTATCGCGATGGGCCAGCGCGGGACCGACGTGGCGAAACAGGCGTCGGACATCGTCCTCGTCGACGACAACTTCGCGAGCATCCGCGACGCCGTCGCGGAGGGCCGCCGCGTGTTCGACAACGTCCGCACCTTCGTCAACTACCTGCTGTCGGCGAACGCGGGCGAGGTGCTCGTCGTGTTCGTCGGCGTGCTCGTCGGGAGCTTCCTGTTTCCCGACCTGTTCGGCGGGGCGGCGTCGGCGCTCGTGTTGACGCCCGTGATGCTGCTGTGGATCAACCTCGTCACCGACGGGCTCCCGGCGCTGGCGCTTTCCGCCGACCCGACGGCCGCCGGCACGATGGAGCGCCCGCCGAGAGACGGCGACGAGCCGGTCATCGACCGCCGGATGGCCGCCTCGGTGCTCGGCATCGGCGGCCTGATGACGGTCACGGGGCTGGGGCTGTTCTTCACGACGCTCGCGGCGACCCGCGAGCCGGTCGTCGCCCAGACGACGCTGTTCACGTTCCTCGTGGTCATCGAACTCGTGCGCATCGCCGTCATCCGGGCACGCCACGGCCAGCGGCTGCTGTCGAACCCCTGGCTCGTCGGCGCGGTCGCCGTGACGCTCGCGCTCCAGCTCGCGGTCGTCTACACGCCGCTCAACACCTTCTTCTCGGTTGTTCCGCTGAGCGTCGCCCAGTGGAGCGGCATCGCCGTCGGCTTCCTCGCGTTCCTCGCCGCGGCGCTCGCGCTCGGCCGGGGGCTCGACGCCGTGTTCACTCGCTGATCAGGCGACCAGTACGGGTCGACCACCGTCGCGGACCACCCGCTCGACGACGCTTCCGATGCGGCTGTCGTGGGTGCGACCGTGAAACCCCATTATCACGAGGTCGGCGTCGATATCGGTGGCTCGGGCGACGACCTCGTCGTGTGGAACGCCGTGCCGGAGCAGCGACTCGAACTGGACGCCCTGTGCCTCGGCGCGGTCCGCCACCGCGTCGAGCAGGCGGTGGCCCTCGTCTTCCACCTCGTCGACGACGAGTTCGACGCTGGAGAGCGCCGGCTCGCCGAAGCTCCGCGTGTCGACGACGAATAGCGCGTGGACCGTGGCGTCGTACTGCTGGGCGAGGTCGAAGGCGTGTTCGACCGCGCGGTTCGCCCCGTCGCTCCCGTCGTACGGGACGAGAATGGTGTCGTAGCGCATCGGGGAGAGTCCGCGCGAGAGGCGGATAGTTAGCAGTCGGTTACTCGCTGTAGCACCGGATTACCGGCGGGTAGGGCGGGCCACCCCGGCTCAGAACGCCTCGTCGACGAACGTCGCGTCGAGCTGCGTGGAGATTTCCGTCAGGCGAGCCGCCGACCCCGAGTGCTGGAGGATCTTCTGCATGTCGCCCTCCAGCTCGAACTGGCCGGACATCATCCCGTCGATGGCGCCGATGTTGCCCGAGACGAGGTCCTTCCAGACGTCGAACGTCGCGCTCATGACGAAGCCGTACTCCACGTCCTCCAGACTGGCGATGAACTCCGCGCTGGTGCACGTTCCCCCTTCGAGCCCGAGCAGCGCGTAGCCCGTGCCCGTCTCCTCGTCGACGTACTCCTCGAGTTCGGCACGGAGTTCCTCGGGCAGCGCGTCGTAGTCGAGCTCGTCGAGCGGCATGTCGGTCATCTCGAACACGAGGTCGCCGTTGAACCCGACGCCCCAGTCGGACGCCATCTCGGCGTACTCGTCGTCGGCGTTGATGCGCTCGCGATACTCGGTGAACCAGGCCTGACTCGGAAAGAGGAGGTCGGTCATACGTTCCCACACATCGACCCGTCGCACCTGACACTTCTCCCGCCGTTGTGCGGGTCATTTAATAGCAGCAGGCCGTCGTGTGCCGGTCGATGGCGCCCGTTCAGCTGTGCTCCCACCCGCTCGTGAACCGCGCCGGTGCGAGCGTCGACAGCGCCCGGGCCTCGATTTTGCGGAGGTGTTCGCCGACCGTACTCCGCGCGACCCCCAGTTCCTCGGCGAGTTCTTCGTGGGTCGTTCGTCGCGGCACTTCGTAGTAGCCGAGTTCCATCGCCGCGACGAACGTGTCTCGCTGCCGGGGCGTGAGGCTCGCGAAGAAATCCTCCTCGGGGCGGGGTTCGTACTCGCCGAACCGTTCGAGGTGGACGTCGAGTTCGTCGGGAACGGCGGCGACGGCATCGCCGATGGCCTTGTCGCTCCCGATGACGGTTATCTGGACACCACCACCGGAGAGACACTCGATGGGGGTGCGGACGACGATGGCCTCGCGGCGGGCGATACGCAGCAACGCCTCGATTACCGGTGTGGCGTCGAGGTGGATGAACGACAGCGCGCTGTCGGTGCCGACGCGGTGGACCGCGAGGTCGTGAACCGACGGGTGCGAGCGGGTAATCTCCTCGGCGCGGTCGATGTCGCCGTCGACCCGATACAGGACGGTGCAGGTGCCGTCGTCGAGCAGGCTGATGGCCTCGATGGAGCGTCGTCGAACGGACGGCTCCTCCGCGACGGCCTTGTCGACCGGGTGGAACCCCTCGGGCGGGGCCGCGGCGAAGATGGCCTGACGCATACCGGAACTGTCCACGCGCCCGATATAATCCTGCCGCCGTCGGCCGCGACGGCGACCGGCAATCACCTGGTCACTTATACGACCCGCCGAACGGCGGCGACACCGACAATGGGATATGCTGACATGGTACGGCTGGCATGAGCCGATACGCCGACGCCACCCGGTCGCTCCGTCTCGACCCCGACAGCCAGTCGGGGGGCTACTTCCGTCACGCCGTCTACAACCACTGGGACCCCTACGAGGACATCCCCGAGGAACTGCTCGAACGCGACCGCCAGGCGCTCCTGGAGGCAGACTTCGACGAGGAGGACTCCGACGGGCTCGCACAGGGACTCGCACTGTTCGGGGCGGGCGAGGAGGCCGTCACGGAGGACCTCGCACCCCTCTCGATGGTGCTCGACAGCATCGACGACCAGATGTTCATCTCCTCGCAGATTTACGAGGAGGCGAAACACACCCAGTTCTTCGACCGCTACTGGCGGGACGTGCTCATCCCCGTGAGCGAGGAGCGGGGCTGGGAGCCGGCGATGCCGACCGACGACCGCTACTTCATGGACGAGTACGTCGAGCTGTTCGACGCCGTCGAGGACTCCATGCACCGCCTGCTGGAGGCGGACACGCCCGAGAACCGCGTCACGGCGTACTGTCACTACCACCTCGTCGTCGAGAGCGTCCTCGCACAGACCGGCTACTTCGGGCTGACGAGCGCGTTCCAGGAGGAGACGATGGACGAGCTCATCGTCGACGACGCGCCGGAGGTGCCACACCTCCCGGGGCTGGTCTCGGGACTGAGTTACATCCGCTCGGACGAGGGCCGCCACGTCGGCTTCGGGATGCACAAGGTCCAACAACACATCGCCGAGGACGGCGTCGACCCGCAGGTCGTCCGCGACACGCTCCAGAGCCTGATGCCGAAGGTCGCGGCCATCGTCACCTACGACGACCAGTTCGTCAACCCCGTGCCACTGGTCACGTACGCCCGCGACAAGCTCTCGCGGCGCATCGAGATCATCACCGACGCCGACGCGGAGATACCGGACGTCGACGAACTCGTCTCGCTCGACGGGAGCGACGAACTCGCCGCCGACTGAGTGGACGGCGGAGTAGCAACCGGCGTCGGCTGCGCGGACGCCGACGTGACAACCGGCGTCGACTGCGCTGCCACACGGTTTTTCCTCCGAACACCGTCAGGCGAGTATGGCTTCGACCGAGTCCCGTCCGTCACCGAGGCGTTCGTCGTCTTCCTCGTCGCGACGCTCACCGCTGCGGCCGTCGGCACGCTGACCGGCGACCCGCTCACCGAGAGCCTGACGCGGGGGCTGGTCGTCGGGGCGGCGGTCGCCCTCGTCTTCTACTACACGTGGGAGCGGCGCCACGGCTGACACCCGAGGTTATACCTCCCGGCCGGCCGTCTCCCGAGTCGATGCAGGGGGAAGACGGCCCGCGGTTCGACCTGGCGACGCTGGGGGTCGACGCCACGGACGGCTACGAGACGTTCGAGAGCGCACTCGACGAGGGGACCGGAACGGTCGCCGTCGTCGCCGCGCCGTACGCGGGCCGCGACACCGTCCTCGGGTTCGCCGTCGAGCAGACGGGCGCCGACCGAGTGGATCTCGATCCCGGCGACGAGGCCCCCGAGGTGCCCGACTCCGGCGCGCTCGTCGTCACCGGCTGTCACCACCTGTTCGAGCGGCGCGTCGGCGGGTTCGACCGCCTCGACGCGTTCCTCGGCCGGGTCGCCGCCAGCGACGCGCTCGTCGTCACCGGCTGGAACCGCTACGCGTGGGGCTACCTCGCGCTGGCCCGCGAGGCCGACCGCCCGTTCGACACGACGCTGGCGCTGCCGGGCGTCGACGCCGAGGCGCTCGCCACGCTCGTCGACCGGGAGGGGACGCCGGCGACGCCCGTCGCCGACGAGGTTGGGGCCGTCCGCCCGTTCGAGCGAGCGGAGACCACGCTCTCGGTTCGAGGGCGGTCGGTGACGCTCCCGTACCCGCGCCCGAACCGCGAGTACCTCCTCGCCCAGCAGGCCGCCGACGACCCCCCCGAGACCGCCGTGTTCGAGCAACTGGAACGCGTCTCGAACGGCAACCCGGGGGTCGCACTCGCCGTCTGGGACCGCGCCGTCGGCGAGGCGGACACCGTCTCGCCGACCGACCTCACCGACCCCGTCTCGGGCGCGGACCTGACCGCCAGCGAGGCGTTCTGTCTGCGCATCGTGCTCGCGAAACGCCGGGTCGTCCGCGAGGAGCTGGCACGGGTCGCGGCGGCCGACGCCGCCACGCTCCGGGCGCTGTCGCGAGCCGGGTTCGTCGAGCGTGACGGGACGGTGCAGCTCCGGCCGGAGGCCGTCCCGCGGGCCGCCGCGCTCACCGAGCGGAGGCGGTTCGCGTGAGCCAGACCGGGCTGGAAGGGGTCGCGCTCGACGTCGGGACGCTGCTGTCGGCGGCGGTCACGCTACTCGTCGCCTACCTCCTCGCCCAGCTGCTCGCGGTGGTGCTCACGAACGTTGCTGAGCGAGCCGGTAGCCGGCGCATCGCGGTGAAGACGCTCAGCCCCATCTCGAAGTTCCTCGTCTACGGCGTGGCCGTCTACACCGTGGCGGGGCTCGTCCTCGACCTCACCTCGACGCAGGTGCTCGCGCTCTCGGGGCTCGCGGGTGCGGCCATCGGCTTCGGCCTCAAGGACCTGTTCGCCGAACTCGTCGGCGGGGTCGTGCTCGTCCTCGAACGGCCGTACCAGGTGGGCGACAAGGTCGAGATCGCGGGTCGATACGGCGAGGTGACCGACATCGGGCTCCGGTCGACGACGCTCGTCACCCCCGACGACTCGGAGGTGGCGGTGCCGAACGACGCGCTGTTCACCGGGTCGCTGTCGAACGCGAACGCCGGCAACGCCGAGATGCAGGTCGTCGTCGACCTCCACGTCGCGACCGACGCCGACCACGAGCAGGCGGCGGCCATCGTCGAGGAGGCGTGTCTCACCTCGCAGTACCTCTACCTCACCGAGACCCGCCCGGTGACCGTGCTCGTCGAGGACGGGCCGTTCTACCGCACCATCCGGGGCAAGGCGTACGTCAACGACCTCCGCGACGAGTTCCTGTTCGAGTCGGACGTGACCCGGCGGGCGCTCGACGCGTTCGAGGAACGGGACATCGAGACGCCGGACGTGCGGGTCGTCGACCGCGACGTGTGAGTCGGCCACGTGGGGTGTGCGTCACGACCACTCGGTCACGAGCCACTCGGTGACGCGGTCCGACAGGTCGTCGAACCGCTCGGTGCCGAACAGCGCGACGACGAGCGCCCCCACCGTGTCGAACACGAGGTCGACGAGCGTGTCGTCGAGCCCGTACTGGACCAGCACCGGGTCGAACCCCAGCCCGACGACGAACTCGCGGGCGAGGAACTCCAGTACCTCCCAGAACACGCCCGCCGCGAGCGTGAACAGGACGATGTACAGCGCGAGGAACCGACGGGGGAGGTAGATGGCGTCGGAGTAGTGGTCCACGGCCTTCGTGGCGGTGTAGCCGACGCCCGCGACGAGCATCGCCGAGAGCGTGTGCGTGACGTGGTCGTACCACCAGACGCCGGCGTACAGCCCCAGCATTCCGAGCGTGTGGAGAAAGAGCGCGACCGTGAGCAGGAGGACGAGCCCGGCGTCGACCCGGATGTCGAAGTCGCGGGCCAGTAGTGCTGGTAGGAACGTCACGCCGAGCGCCAGCGCGGCGTTGACGACCACGCTGAGGTTCCGGGTCGCCAGCCCAACCACGAAGATGCCGGCGATGGCCAACTGCAACAGTCGGCTCGCCGTCCGGGCCTGCGCGGACGAGAGGAGGCGACGCATCCACGGGAACTACCCCGCCAGCCCTTAAGAACCGCCCGCCGAAGCGTGCCACAGCGACACACGGCAGCCATTTATTCGAGAACCGGTTACTGGTGTTCGATGATGGCAACGACGCACGTGCTGGCAGCGGTCGCGTTCGCGACGCTGTCGGCCGTCGTCGCCCCCGAGTTCGCCCTGGTCGCGGTCGTCGCGGCTGGCCTCGGGGGCCTGTTCCCCGACCTCGACATCTACGGCGACCACCGGCGTACCCTCCACTTCCCGGTGTACTACCCGGCGAGCGCGGCGCTCGCGGCCGCGCTGGCGGTCGCGGTGCCGACGGTCGCGACCGTCGCCGCCGCCTGGTTCCTGGCGGGCGCGGCACTCCACGCCGTGATGGACGCGTTCGGCGGTGGGCTCGAACTCCGGCCGTGGGAGGCCACCTCCGACCGCGCCGTCTACAGCCACTACCACGGTCGCTGGCTCCAGCCGAAGCGATGGGTCCGCTACGACGGCGCCCCCGAGGACCTGCTGGTCGCGGGGCTGTTCGCGGCGCCGCCACTCCTGGTGTTCGACGGCCACCTCCCGCAGGCGGTGGCCGCGCTGCTCGTCTTCTCGGCAGGCTACGTCATGCTCCGCAAGCCGCTGGCGTCGCTCTGGGCGTGGCTCGCCGCACGGCTCGTGCCGCGACTCCCACACCCGCTCCAGACGCGGGTCCCCGAGCGGTTCGTCGAGTGAGTCCCCGGCTCAGTCGCTCGCCTCTGCGACCACCGGACGTTCTTCCTCGTCGAGACCGCGACCGTCCGCGAACCAGCCGTACATCGCGACGCTACACGTACACGGGTTCTCGAGCCCGCAGTCCGGGCACTGCCAGTCGTCCGGGAAGTAGTCGTCGAACCGCGCGAGGATGAACTCCGAGTAGCTCTCGGCGATCTTCACGTTCGCCGGGTTGTCACGGAGCCACAGCATCGTCACCACCGGCGGGTGTTTGAACAGCTCCGCGGCGACGATGGCCGACAGTTCGCTCCCGATGCCCCGCGACTGGTAGTCGGGGTCGACCGCCAGCACCTTCACGACCGACAGCGGGAAGTCCGTTTCGCGGAGGGGCGTCGCCGTCACCAGCAGGTCGACGGGGACGTTCACCACCTCGGCGTACGCATCGCGGTCGTACTGGCCGGCGAGCGCGAACGCCCGCACAGCCCAGTCGGACCGGTCGAGGTCCTCGAGGGCCGTCACCTCGACGACGCCCGCCTCGATGCCGTGTTCGCGGTAGACGAACAGGTAGCGGTCGTCGGCCGCCACGTACTCGGTGAACACGCCGGCGTCGGTGATGTACGCCGGGCTCGTGGTTTCGCCGCTCAGTGCAACCAGCTGGGCCGCAACAGTCTGTTCCGACATTGCATCCGTCGTTCGAGGGGCTAAAACCAGAACCTGCGCTTTCAGAAAGTTACTGGACTGCGGTCGCCACGTAGCTTTATCTCGCCAGCACGCGCGCGCCCAGCATGCACGCCTCGCTCGGGCCGGTGACGCCACGGACGCTCCGGGCGGCCGCTGCTGCGTTCGGGGAGGACGCCCCACCGGGGACGGGTCGCGTCGACCTGCTCGACCTGCTGGCCGACCCGTACACCGACCCTGCCGATGCCCAGCGACGACTCGCGCTGCTCGAACGCCGACTGGCGCGCGCTGGCGACCGCCGCGCGGTGTTCCTCACCGTCTACGGCGCCGTGACCGCACAGGTTCGCCACGAACTCGCCGGCGAGCGGTTCCGGGACCCACCGTGGGTCGCGGACTACCTGACGGCGTTCGCGAACCGCTACCGGACGGCGCTGCTGGCGTACGAGGAAGGGGCGCGCGACCGTGTGCCGGGCGCGTGGCGCATGGCGTTCGACGCGTCGCTCGCCGGCGAGACGCTCGTGACGCAGGACGCGTTGCTGGGCATCAACGCGCACGTCGTTCACGACCTCGCGCTCGCACTGGTAGAGGTGGGCATCGACCCCAGACTGGCGCGACGCGCGGACCACGACGCCGTCAACGCGATCCTCGCGTCGCTCGTCGACGTCGAGCAGGCGCTGTTGGCCGACCGGTACGCCCCCGGGCTGGCGGACCTCGACGCCGCCGGTGGCCGACTCGACGAGCGGGTGGCGTTCCTCACGCTCGCCGAGGGGCGCGACTGGGCGTGGCGGTGTGCCGTCACGCTCACCGACGGCGGCCCGCTCGCCGAGCGCGTGGTTCGGTGGCTGCTGGAGACGGTGGCACGCGGCGCCGGCAGGCTCGTCTGTCAACCCACTGGGGCGGCTCGCGACCGACTGGCGGAACTGGAACGAGCGGAGTCGGAGGGGTGACTCAGTCGTCGGCTCCCACCGACGCGGCTGGCGCGTCGGCGTCGACCGTGGTGGTCGCCCCGGAGACGACCACCCGCAGTCCGTCGGTGTAGTCGGTGTCGATGTCGATGGTCCACTCGCTCCCGGTCGCGAGTACGCGGGCGACGGCCAGTCCGAGCCCCGTCCCCGGATACTTCGTGGTGTAGCCGTACGAGAGGAACACCTCGGCGTCCTGCGGGTCGATGCCCATGGCGGTGTCCGTGACGGCGAACCCGTCGTCGGTGAGCTCGGCCGTGACGGTGGCCTGGCCGTCGGTTCGGTCGCTCACAGACCGGAGGAGGGTCTCCACGAGCGTGCGGAGCCGCTCGTAGTTCGCCTCGACTGTCCCGTCGCGGGCGACCGTGAGGTCGAGCCGGTCGTCGTCGAGGCTCACGAACACGCGGCGGAGGAGGTCACCGAACGCGACCGCCTCGGTTCCGTCCGCCGATTTCGTCGCGTGGGTCACCCGGAGCAGGTCCGTGACGATGGCCTCCATCCGCTCGGCGTTCGAGGACACCTTCCCGAGGCTGTTGGCGACGAGCGTGGCGTCGAACGTCCCCTCGCTGTCGTCGAGGTGCGTCCGCAACAGCTCGGTGTAGCCGCCGATGACGCCGAGGGGGTTCCGGAGGTTGTGTGCCGCCGAGTACGCGATCTCGTCGAGCTGCTGGTTCTGCCGTTCGAGCTGTCGGGCGGTGCGGGTCAGCTCCGAGACGTCACGGACCACGAGCGACGCGCCGAGCCGGCGGGTGCCGCTTTCGAGCGGCGACACCGTCACCGAGTAGTGGCCGATCGGGGCGTCGACGCCGTCGACGTGGACGGTCTGGGGGTCGGTGACACAGAAGTCGATGCCCTCGGCGAGCGCCGGACACGCTGTCGCGAACGCTGTCCCACGAGTGGGGTCGGCGAACGTCTCGCGGAAGGCGGCGTTGGCGTCGAGTACCCGGTGTTCGGCGTCGACGACGAGCATCGGGTCCGAGAGCGTCTCGACGACCGTCGAGCGGGCGACGATGACCACCCCGAACAGGTCGTACCGGATCGCGACGACGGTGCCGACCGCCGCGAACGTCGCGCCAAGTGGGGCGAGCGTCGTCGGATGCTGCACGAGCAGGTCGGTCGAGAGATACGGCAGGAGGTTCGCCCCGAACATCATGAGGACGCCCCCGACGAGTGAGAGCAGCGCGGGGCGCGCGGGTGGGGTCCGCCACAGCGTCACGACGAGGAAGTAGATGCCCGTGAGCCCGGCGAGATACCCGAGCACCGTCAGCAGGTAGTGACCAGGGCCCTTCACGACGACCAGCGTCGTCACGCCCGCGACCGTCTCGGGCCGGACGGCCAACCAGACGACGCCGTGGGCCCAGTTGGTCGCGCCGAGCGCGAACGTGCCCACGACCAGCCCGACCAGCATGTATCTGACTGGGGGCCAGTCGAGTATCGCGCGGTCGGTGTAGCGGGCCCCGAACACGAAGAAGAGGACGGCGGTGGCGACACCCAGCGTGAGCTCCGTCGTGAGCAGCAGTTGCGTGAGCAGTGGGTCGGTGACCACGACCCGGAGCATCGAGTTCATCCCCCACAGCGAGACGGTGGCGAGGACGGCTGCCAGCGCCCGCGAGCCCCGGGCGTCGCTCCGCTGGACCACCCACGCCGCGACACCCCCGCTGCCCAGCGCCGAGAGCCCGAAGGCGACGACGTACGGGAGCTGTGACGACGTGGGCGTGAGCACCATTGGTCTCACCCTCAGTCAGGGGGCAGTATAAATCCAACCCAACGGAGATACGATTTACTCGGGAGAGATTTGCAAAATTTCTCAGGCGGCGGTGCGCGGCAAGCGAAGCACGACCACGGTGCCGCGTGGCTCGTTCGTCTCGATGGCGAACGTCCCACCGGACGCCTCGACGGCCCAGCGGACGAACCAGAGTCCGAGCCCGGACATGTGTTCGAGCGGGGTCTCCAGCCCGTGGTCGAGTGCATCACGTTCGACCGGGTCGAGTCCCGGGCCGTTGTCCGCGATTCGGAGTTCGACGGGCCCCTCGGGCGCGGAGGCGACCGTGACGCGCACCTCCGGCGCCCGGTCACAGTGAACGATGGCGTTGTCGAGGACCTCCTCGAGTGCGAGGTCGAGCGTCTCGTGGGTCTTGACACACCACGGGTCGTCGCCAGGCTCGAACGCGAGGTTGACGGTCGCCTCGGGGTACGTCACCGTGGCCTCCTCGACGATTCTCGGAAGGTGTGTCGCGAGCGTCGTCTCGGTCCACGTCGTGTCTGGACGCATTGTCGACTCGAAGTGGCGGGCGGTCTCGCTCATCTCGAGGAGGGCCTCCGCCGCGTCGATGATGGCATTCGCGGTCGCACTGTCGTCTCGCCCGAGGTTCTCCGCGCGACCGACGACGACGTTCAGCTTGTTGCGGATGTTGTGTCGGAGGACGCGGTCGAGCACCGAGAGCCGCTGTTCGCGCTGGTGGAGGTCGGTGACGTCGCGGGCAACGCCGACCGACCCTGGGTGGTCGGTCCCGTGGTCCCCGTACAGCACGACGTTGACCTCGTAGTGTCGCGTGCCGTCCGGGGTGTCGAGGGTGACTAAGAGCGGCCCGGGGTCCGCACCGGCGGCCAGCGCCTCGACGTGTGTCTGGCTGGCGGCGAACTGGTCCGGGCCGAACAGGTCCTCGACGTTCGTCCCGACGAGGTCGTCGACGGCGCGGCCGGTCGCGGCCGCGAGCGCGCTGTTCGCCATGATGAACGTCCCGTCGGCGTCGAGCGCGTAGATGGGGTCGGGGGCCGCCTGCACGATGGCTTGGTGGCGCTCGAGTACCTCCTCACGGGCCTTCAGTTCGGTCACGTCTCGGAGCACCGAGAGGTGTCGGCCGGGGAGGATGTTCGGGGTCGCCGAGAAACGCGTCGACAGCTGGGTGCCGTCGGGTCGGACGAGTGGGAACTCGCCGGTGACGCTCTCGCCCTGCCGGAACCGCGACCACTCCTCGCCGAAGTCGTAGCCCGGTGGCGCGAACTCCGCGATGGTTCGACCCACCAGCTCGTCTTCGGGGAGCCCGAACAGCTCGGTGGCCGCGGAGTTGACCTCGACGTACTCGCCGTCGTCGTTCGCGATGACCATCGCGGCGTTGGCTTCCTCGAACACAGCGCGGAACCGGCGTTCGCTCGCCTCGAGGTCGAGTTTGTGTTCGATACGGTCCGTGATGTCGACGTTGACGCCGATGAGCTGGACGGGCCGGCACTGGTCGTCCGCGATGACGCGACCGGAGCTGGCGAGCCACCGCTGTTCGCCGTCGGCTCGCTCGATTCGGAACTCCAGGGAGAACTGCCCGAGGCGGTCGATCGCCGCCTCCATCTGTTCGTAGAGTGTCGGCAGGTCGTCGGGGTGGACGAAGGAGTCGGACATCTCGACGGTACCGTCGAACTCGCCCGGTTCGAGCCCGAACAGCCGCTCGCAGGTCTCGTGCCAGACGATCTCGTCCGTCTCGACGTCCATCTCCCAGACCCCGGCGTCGGAGGCATCCAGCGCGAGTTCGAGCCGTTCGCGGTGCTCGCGGAGCTCCCGTTCTCGCTCGACGCGGTCGGTGATGTCTTGGACGGCGCCCCGAATCACTCGCGTCCCGTCTTCGTGAACGGCCTCACCCTTGACGCGGACCCAGCGGTCGCCGTCGTCCGGCTGGAGTCGGAGGGTCACGTCGAACGGCGTACCCTCGGTCACCACCTGCTCGAATGCCTCGCGAGCCAGCGGGACGTCCTCGGGGTGGTACACGGCCATGACATCCTCGAACGTGAGATCGGTCCCGGCCGGGATACCGTGGATGCGGTAGGTCTCGTCGGAACCCGTGACGGCCCCGGTCGAGGGGTCGATCTCCCAGCCGCCGACGCCCGCGAGCTGCTGGGTCTTCTCGAGCAGGTCACGGCTGCGTTCGAGCGCCTGTTCGCGCTCTTTGCGGTGGGTGACGTCACGAATCGTGGCCGTGTACTGGAGGTCGTCGTCGTGTTCGACCACGGCGACCGTCGCCTCGACGGGGAACTCGTGGCCGTCGGCGTGCCGACCCTGGAGTGGGGTCGCTCCGGGGGTGTCGGAGCTGGCGGCGGCCACATCGTCGACGCAGGCGTCCGGCAGCACCGTCTCCACCGACCGACCGATGAGCGCAGCGGCGGGGTATCCGAACATCGACTCGGCCGCCGGGTTGGCGTACTGGATGACGCGCGCGTCGTCGAACACGACGATGGCGTCCGTCGCACTCTCGATGAGCGCCTGGTACTGTTCGCGTTCGTCGTCGAGGCGCAGTGAGAGTGTCCGGGTCCGCAACAGCGACCGAAGCCGCGTCGCGAGGAGGTCGGGGGGAGTGGGCACCGTGACCGTCTCGTCGGCGATGTCGGGTCCCGACCGTGACAGGAGCGCGGCCGCGGACCGCTCGCTTCGGGCGAGCAACAACACCGGCAGGAACACCGGCTCTGCGGCCGACTTCAGCGCCGCGAGCTCGTCGGCGACCCGTGGGAGCGTCCGCTCGTCGACGAGACAGCAGTCGAACGCCGCCCAGTCGTCGCCCGGAGTGGACACCGTCACGTCGTAGGTCGCGTCGA
Organism: Halorarius litoreus; assembly: GCF_024362405.1. Lineage (GTDB taxonomy): Archaea > Halobacteriota > Halobacteria > Halobacteriales > Haloarculaceae > Halorarius > Halorarius litoreus. The sequence goes on from NZ_CP101454.1 coordinate 532,610, forward strand.
ACCGGTCGACCAGCATCTCCCAGTCGCGGACGTTATCGAGCAACAGGAGGAGTCGCGGGGTGTCTGTCGGGACCGCTCGTTGGAAGGGCATCTAGGTGGCGGTGGCGTCCTCGATTGGGTCACCGACGTGGTAGCCGTCCGGGTCGATGGTGAGCTCACGGATGGTGGCGTCGAACCCGCCGAGTCGGCGCTTCAGCACACCGATGGCCTTCTGCATCCGCCCCGCGCGCTCGAGATAGCGGAGGAACACGATGGTGTCGGCGAGGTAGCTGACCCGCGAGTCGCTGGCGCGGAACTCGCCGAAGACGGTGTGGAGCTCCTCGGTGAGCAGGACGGTGACGCCCACGTTCCGGAGATGCCGACACAGCGCGTGGAGTTCACCGACGAGGTCCTCGTCCTCGTTGTGCAGCGAGAGCCGGTAGCCCGCGGTGCCGTCGATGACGACCACCTGGATGTCGTGGGCCTCGACGTCACTGCGGACGAGCGTCGAGAACTCGTCGGTCGACAGCCGGAGGGGCTCGATGGCGTGGAGGCGGAGCTGGCCCTCCTCGTACGGTTCCTGAAGCTGCACGCCGATGCTCTCGGCGCGGTGGCAGTAGGACTCGACCGGCTCCTCGAAGAGGTACGCGCTCGCGCGCTCACCGCGCGCTGCGATCGCCGCGAGCACCAGCGCCGTGGTGGTGGACTTCCCGACGCCGCTCGGGCCACTGATGAGGGTGATGGTCCCACGGTCGATGCCGCCGCCGAGGATCGCGTCGAGCCCCTCGTTGCCGGCCGAGAACTGTTCGGCGACGAACGGCTGCCGGTGGGCGTCCGGAACGAGCTTGGGGAACACCCGCATCCCGCCGTCGACGATGGTGAGTGCGTGCGTCCCGACGGCGTAGTCGGAGCCACGGAACTTCGTCACCCGGAGCGACCGCCCACGGTCGGTGTTGCGGAGTTCGATGGTTCCGTCACCGAGATACTGGAGGTCGTCGTCCGGCTCGCGGATGGTCGCCTGAGTGGTGAACATCGCCGTCGTTTCCCGGTCGGCCAGGTAGCTCATCATCGAGGCGACGAGCCGGTGGAACTGGTGGTCGTCCGGCGAGAGCTGGCGGAGTCGCGTGATGGGGTCGAGGAACACCCGGTCGGGGTCGACGCGCTCGACGGCGGCGACGATCTCCTCGGCGACCGGCTCCCCCTCGACGTCGGGGGCACCGAACACCGTGTACAGTTCCTCGGCGACGAACAAGTCTGGGTCGGCCGTCAGGTCGAGGAACGTCGCGGCCGAGAGGTCGATCCCCAGGGTCGCCGCGCGGCGACGAATCGTCTCGGGGCGTTCCTCGAACGCGACGAACAGCACCGACTCCCCGGCATCGAGCCCGGCCGAGAGGAACTGTTCGCCCAGAATCGTCTTGCCCGTCCCGGAGTCGCCGCGGACCATGTACGTCTGCCCGGCCACGAGCCCCCCGTTCAGTATCGAATCCAACCCCTCGACCCCCGTCGAGAGTCGAGCAGCCCCACCAGTGGACATTATGATACTCAGTAGGGATAGGTTGTATAAATAGAGTCGTGTGGTTTCTTCAGTCGAACACCCAGAGGGCGCGCCTGTACCCTGAGGATTCGAGTTACAGGGCGGGGGAGTCCCCGACCACCCGCCGGCTCAGAAGTAGCGGTCGGCGATCGTGTCGGCACCCGGGAGCGTGAGGGTCCACGAACCAGAGCCGAACGGCACCGAGTCTATGTGCTGAGGGGATACTACCATTTCACAATCATAGTAAGATATATTATTAAAGATATCCTATAGTAAAGTGTTCCCTATACCGAGACAATAAATTCCGACACATTCACGCGCTATCGCGGTAGAAAGCCAGATTAGAACGAATCCCCGTCAATCCAGAACAGAAGTAGATATAATAGTATAATTTCCAAATAATTAATCAGATAGCACCCATATACCCAGAATATATACAAAATATAGCTATTTTATCACCAGATAATGTGAATTGCCGGTAGACAAGCACCGGATTAGACATTATAAAAGATTCCTTATATGTTTCGAGTAAGATAGAAAATCAAACACTATCTGTGGAACCTCGGTCATGAGGTCGTGGAGCCAGTTGGACCGGAGTCAGCAGTCACAGCCCCCCTGGTCGAGCAGTTCGGTCAGTTCGTACTGGGTGCCGCAGTCCGAACAGTACACGCGGACGTCGACGAGCACGCTGAACGACCCGAGAGAGAGCCGGTCCGTGTCGACGAGACTCTGGAGGTTGCTCTCGGCGACGGCCTGCAGGCGGCTCTTGAGTCGCTGGATGACTCCGGCGGTCTTCTCGATGCGGTCCCCGTCGTCCGACTCCGGCAGCGAGACGCCGAGGTGTTTCGTCAGGTGCGTGTGAATCGCCTGGTGGGAGACGAAGTCACCGCGGAGTTCCTCCACGTCGATGCCCGCTTGCCGGAGTCGAGTTTCGGCACGCACGCGGTCACCGCGGCTCACCCCGTCGTCGGTGAGCAGTTCGTACGTGTTCTCGACGTCGCTGTCCGACGGTGTGAGCCCCGCCTCGGACATCGCCGCGAGCAGGACGCCGCGGTTGAACTGGTCGGCCAGGTCGCGGAGGCTCGTCCGCTCCTCCGTCCACCGACGCGCGAGCCGCTCGTTCCACCGGTCGAGCTCGTAGGTGTCGATCAGCCGGCCGACCTTGCTCCGTCTCCCCCCCGCGTCCGTACTGTCGGGCGTGTCTGTCATACACGACGCTCAACGAGCGACCCGTATAAACTTCCCGTCGAGCTACCGGCACCCTGCCATCATGCGCCGGAAATCCATTACATACGTACGTCAGTAATGCTTACTGCGTTCCGCGATGCAGAACGAAAGTTCGAGACGCGTTACCACATGTGATACCCTACGACACCCAGTGGGCCGACACGAGAGAGGGGGCGTCAGTGAGTCGGTCACTATCGGGACAGTTCGGCAATATGACATAGGCGACCGTGAGAAGCCCCCATGGCCCGAATTTCGTCCGAAATTGACTCCCGAGTGCCGACGAAACCACGTCGGGCACAACTGCGGTACGCGCAGTGCTGCCCCGGCCATCACCAGGACGGAGGGTTCGACGATGCGGAACAGAACGTGTGAACGCTTCACAAACGCAAGAGAGTAGCACACAGACACGCAGTCGAGGCGACGCGGTCCAGCGGCTCGCTCAGGCGTACGCGATGTTCAGCTCCAGTTCGTTCGCGGTCCCGAGCAGCAGGTTGGGGAGCTCGTCTTCGAACCACTCGCCTTTCATCCGGTGGGTCGGCCCGGAGATGCTCAACGCGCCGAGGACGCTGCCGTCCTTGTCTTTGATCGGCACGCCGATGGCACGCAGTCCCTCGACGTTCTCCTGGTTGTTGACGCTGAACCCGTCCCGGCGGATGGTCTCGAGGTTCCGGAACAGCGCCTCCCGGTCCGTGGTCGTGTTGGCCGTGATACCGGGGAGGCCTCGCTTTTCGAGGATCGTCTCGACCTGTTCCGTCGGGAGGTACGCGAGGATGGCCTTGCCGGCGGCGATGGCGTGCAGCGGGATGCGTTTCCCGATGCCGGGGTCCGTCTGGACGCCGCGGCTGCCGGTCGCCCGGTAGACGTACACCCCGTAGCCGTGTTCCTCGACGATGAACTGGACCCGTTCTTCGGTCTCCTCTGCGAGCTGTTCCACCTTCTCCTTGACCAGCCGGTACCCCTTGTTTCGGGTCCGCGCGTGTTCACCGAACTCGAGGAACCGGAGGCTGACGTGGTAGGTGTCGCCCTCTCGGACCACGTATTCCCGCTCGTAGAGCGTCTGCAGGTGCCGGTGGACCGTGCTCTTCGCCATCCCCAGCTCGGCGGCCAACTGGGTGATGGTGGCACCATCCGCCTCCAGCACCTTCTCGAGGATGCTGAACGCCGTGTCGGCCGTTTTGACGGTCCGGGGGTTCGGGTGTTTGTTCGTCATCGGTTGCCACGGGTTGGCGATACTGCTACTATAAGGTTCCGCTGGGTAGAACAAGCGTTCCAAGACACAGGACGTTCCGCATGTGGCAACAGCCGTTCCAGCGCCACACAGCGGCGTCAGCCGTCGGCACCGTGCGGCTCGTGGCCCCCGGCCGCGTTCGCCCGGTCGAGGTAGGCGTCGAGCGTCGGCCGGAACGACGGGTGGGCACACTGCTCGACGAGCGACGCGGCGCGTTCGCGCGGCACGCTGCCCCGGAGGTCGGCGACCCCCTGTTCGGTGATGACCACGTCGATGTCGTGTTCGGTGTGGTCGACGTGCCCGACACGCGGGACGATGCGGTTGAGCGTGCCGTCCCGCGCGGTCGACGCCAGCGCGACGATGGCGAGCGTGCCGTTCCGGAAGAAGTCGGCACTGCCACCGATGCCGTTCACGACGTGTGTACCGTCGATGTGCGTGGAGTTCACGTGCCCGTAGAGGTCGACTTCGAGCGCGCTGTTGACCGCGACGACCCCCAGCCGCCGGACGAGTTCGGCACCGTTCGTGACGTCAGCCGGCCGGAGAACGATCCGCTCGGCGTACCGTTCGATGTCTTCGAACAGCCGCTGTTGGCCCTGCTCGGAGAGGGCGAGCGACGTGGCGCTCACCGCCGAGAGCGAGCCGTCGTCCACGAGGTCGAGCAGGCCGTCCTGCACGACTTCGCCGTAGTAGGCGACGTCGCGGTCGCCGAACTCGATTCGGCCGATCTCCCCCATCAGTGCGTTCCCCAGGCTCCCGACCCCGAACTGGAGGCGGACGGCCTCCGCGAACACCTCGTTCTGCTCGAGTTCCGCCGACAGGAACGTCGCCAGGTTCGCCGCGATAGCCTCGTCCTCCGCCGTCGGTTCGCGGAAGGAGTACGGGGAGTCGGGCTGCTCGGTCACCACCACGGCGGCCAGTTTCGCCGGGTCGAACTCGATGCGGGGACCGCCGATGCGGTCACCCGGCGCGGTGAGCGGCACGGGCTGGCGTGTGGGGGCCGAGCCGGTGACGTAGACGTCGTGGAGCGCCCGGAGCGCGACCGGCTGCACCTCGTTGACCTCGACGACGAGCCGCTCGGCGGCGGCGATACACGCCGGGGTGTGGCCGAGCGAGGTCGACGGGACGAGCCAGTCCTCGCCGATGGCCACCGCCTCGACGACGGCGACGTCGACCGCCCCGTACTGGCCCTGCTGCACCTCGTCGCCGAACGCCTCTATCTGCCGGTCCTGGTAGGCGATGGCGTCGCTGTTGGCCGCCGCACGCGCCTCGGGCGTCGCCTGGTAGGGAAACCGCCGGGCGATGGCGTCGGCGCCGAGCAGTTCGGTGTCGATCTCCTCCCCGACGCTCCCGCCGCTCAACACCGTGAGCGAGAGGTCCCGGCCGCTCTCGGCGAGCGCCAGCGGCACCGCCTTCGGGTAGCCGACACGCCCGAAGCCGCTGACGGCCACGGTCGCCGTGTCCGGCACGAGGGTCGCCGCCTCGGACGCCGACACCACGGGTACCTCGCCGTTGAGTCGGTCGAGGGGCCGGTCGGTCACGCGGGACACGGCGGCTCACTCACCTCGCTGGGTGCCGACCCCCTCGGGCCACCCCGGCGGCCGTTCGGGCGTCGGTTCCGCGGCCTCGCGTTTGAGGACCATCGGCGTCCGGGTGAGCGATAGCACCCGGTCGCCGTCCTGGTTGTACGCCCGGAGTTCGGTCGTCACGATGCCGACGTGCTCGCGGGAACTGCTCTCGCGCTTGGAGAGGACCTCGCTCTCGGCGAAGATGGTGTCGCCGTGGAACACCGGTCCCTCGTGGCGCACGTCGTCGTACCCGAGGTTCGCCGTCGCGTTCATCGACACGTCGATGACGCTCATCCCGACGGCGAGCGTCAGCACGACGAGCCCGTTGACGAGCCGTTCGCCGAACTCCGTCTCGGCGGCGTACACCTCGTTGAAGTGCATCGGGTTGAGGTTCATCGTGAGGTTCGTGAGCCAGACGTTGTCTGCCTCCGTGACGGTCCGGCCGAACGGGTGTTTGTACACGTCGCCGACGCTGAAGTCCTCGAAATAGCGACCGTGCCAGCCGGCGACCACACGTCGTCCGTCGTCGTCCATACGTTCGTCACTCATGGTGGGTACATCAATATCCGTGTCAGTAGGATTTCGGGAGGTCGAGCACCGTCTCGCCGACGTAGTTCAACACCAGCTCCTGGGTGATGGGCACGAGCCGCGTGAGCCGGGCTTCCCGGAAGTAGCGCTCCACGTCGTACTCGCGGGCGACGCCGAACCCGCCGTGTGTCTGGACGGCGGCGTCCGCCGCCTGGAACGCGGCGTCGGCCGCGAGGAACTTCGACATGTTCGCGCGAGCGCCCACCTCGCGGCTGTCGCCGCCCTCAACGGCGGTCGCCGCCTGGTACGTCATCGCCTTCGCGGCCTGCACGCGGGCGTACGCTTCCGCGAGGGGGTGCTGGATGGCCTGATTCTGCCCGATGGGTCGGCCGAACACCTCCCGGTCGCGGGCGTAGCGGACGCCGCGGTCGATGGCCAGTTCGCCCAGCCCGAGACACTCCGCTGCGATGACGATGCGCTCCTCGTTGAGGCCGTCGAGCAGCTGGTAGAACCCGCGGCCCTCCTCGCCGATGAGATTCGACGCCGGCACGCGCAGTCCCTCGAACCAGAGTTCGAACGCGTGGACCGCGTTGCTCGCGGTCTTCGGGATGGTGCGCATCTCCAGCGAGCCGGCGTCGACCGCCGCCTCGAGGTCGACGAGGAACATCGAGATGCCGCGGGTGGCTTTCTCCACCTCGGCTTTCGGGGTCGTCCGGGCGACCACGACGACGTAGTCGGTCGCGTCGACCCGCGAGGTCCAGATCTTCTGGCCGTCGATGACGTAGTCGTCACCGTCCCGCTCTGCGCGCGTCTCGATGGAGGTCGAGTCGGAGCCCGCGTTGGGTTCGGTCAGCCCGAGCGACTGGATAGCCGCGTCTCCGGCGGCGACCCGCGGCAGGAGGTCGTCTTTCAGTTCCTCGCTCCCGTAGCGCACGATGGGAACGGAGTTGTAGATGCCGCCGTGTATCGCCTGTGCGCCGGCGAAGCCGCCGCCGCTCGCCGCGATCTCCTCCATCATCACGACCGATTCGGGCGTGCCCATGCCCGCGCCGCCGTACGCTTCGGGGATGAGAATCCCGAACCAGCCGTGGTCGCCGAGGTCGTCCACGAACTCCTGGGGGTACTCCTCGTCGAGGTCTTTCTGTCGCCAGTACTCGTCGTCGTAGCCGTCACAGATGTCCCGGATGCTCTCGCGCACCAGCCGTTGCTGGGCCGATAGCTCGACGGTGTCCGTTGCGACCTCCATTGCTACAGCGATATGGAGGAGGAGATGATAAGTCTATGGAGCGGGCCGATGCGCGGCCGCGTACGCCACACGAGGCGGGACCGCGGCGAGCAAAGCTTTACGTCCTGTCGCGGGCCACCTCGCGCATGGCTACCGCAGAGCCGGTGTACATCGCCGGCGCCTACGAGCATCCGACCCGCAACGCTCCGGACAAGTCGACCGAACAGCTCCACGCGGAGGTCGCCCGGGGCGCCCTCGACGACGCCGGGCTCTCGAAACACGACGTCGACGGCTACCTCACGGCGGGCGTCCCCGAACACGAGGAGGGGCTGCCGTCGCTCACGCCGCTCATCATGGCCGACTATCTCGGGCTCGACGTGGCGTTCGCGGACTCGACGGACTTCGGCGGGTCGGCGTACATGAGCCACGTCGGCCACGCCGTCAGCGCCATCCGCGACGGGAAATGTGACGTGGCGCTCATCACGCTCGCCGGGCGCCCCCGGTCGGCCCAGCAGGCGACCGGGACCGGCGTCCGTGCGCTGACCGCAGTCCAGGACAGCTACGAGCGGCTCTACGGTGCGACGACGCTCGCCCACTACGCGATGGCCGCGCGCCGGCACATGGCCGAGTTCGGCACGACGAGCGAACAGCTCGCCGAGGTCCGGGTCGCCGCGGCCCACCACGCCCAGTACAACGAGCACGCCCGGTTTCAGGACCCGGTCACCGTCGAGGACGTCGTCGGCTCGCGAGTGGTCGCCGACCCGCTGCACCTCATGGACTGCTGTGTCATCACCGACGGCGGGGGCGCGCTCGTCGTCGTGAGCGACGCGGTCCGCGAGGAGCTCGACCGCGAGTGCGTCGAGGTACTCGGCCACGGCGAAGCGATACAGCACCACGACGCCGGGCGCATCGACCTCACCCGCACGGGCGCGGTCGACTCCGGTCGCCGGGCGTTCGCCAAGGCCGGGCTCGGGCCCGACGACGTCGACTACGTCTCCATCTACGACTCCTTTACCATCACCGTCGTCGAGACGCTGGAGGACCTCGGCTTCTGTGCGAAGGGCGAGGGCGGCGCGTTCGTCGAGGGCGGAACGCTCCAGGCACCCGACGGCGACCTCCCCTTCAACACCGACGGTGGCGGGCTCTGCTCGAACCACCCGAACCGTGGCGGGATGACGAAGATCATCGAGTGCGTCCGGCAACTCCGGGGAGAGGCGAACCCAGAGGTGCAGGTCGACGCCGACGTGGGCATCGCCCACGGCACCGGCGGCAGCATCGCGACGCGACACGGCTCCGTGACGCTCGTGCTCGGAGGTGCGGACCGATGACGTGGGAGCCGCGCCCCGCACCCGTCGTGACGCCCGAGAGCGAGCCGTACTGGACCGGCGGCCTCAACGGCGACCTGCGCATCCAGCGGTGTACGGACTGCGACCTGGTCTACGTCTATCCACGGGCCCACTGTCCCGACTGCCTCGGCGACCACGTCGAGTGGGTCGAGGCATCCGGGCGCGGAACCGTCTACTCGTACACGGTCGCCCACCAGGTGGCGGGCTGGCCCGACGACGACCTGCCGCTCGTGAGCGCCTACGTCGAACTCGACGAGGGACCACGCCTGATGACGAACCTCGTGGACTGCGACCCCGACGACGTGGCCGTCGGCATCGCGGTCGAGGTCCGGTTCGAGCAGAGCGAGGACGGGGAGTTCGCCGTCCCCGTGTTCACGCCCGTGTAGCGACCGCTACGCCGGGGGAACGACCCCTCCCACCGGCACCTATTTGACGACCCACCGGGTCTACCCGGTATGCAGCGTCCACTGGAAGACGTGCGTGTGCTAGACCTCGGACACGTGTATCAGGGACCGTACTGCGGCCTCATCCTCTCGTACCTCGGCGCGGACGTCGTCAAGGTGGAGCCGCCGGGCGGTGAGGCGGTGCGTGCCCGGAGCGCCGACGGTGAGACGCCCGAAGTCCAGTTCCTCAACTCGAACAAAGACGGGCTCGTGGTGAACCTCAAGACCGAGGCGGGGACGGAACTGCTGAAGGACCTCGTCGCCGAGACGGACGTGCTCGTCGAGAACTTCTCGCCGGGGAAGATGGACGAGCTCGGCGTCGGCTACGACGTGCTCTCCGAGGTGAATCCACGACTCATCTACGGCTACGGCTCGGGGTTCGGCAACACGGGTGCGTACAAACACTACCCGGCGATGGACCTCACCATCCAGGCGATGGGCGGCGTGATGCACACGACGGGCTACCCGGAGTGTCCCCCGGTGAAGGCCGGGCCCGCAGTCTGTGACTTCTTGGGCGGGATTCATCTGGTGGCGGGCATCATGGCCGCGCTCTACCGGCGCGAGCGGACTGGCGAGGGCGACTACGTCGAGGTCGGGATGTTCGACTGCGTCTACCCGACGCTCACCTCGCCGATCGCCTCGTACATCCGCGAGGAGGGCGCGCCGCCGCGAACCGGCAACCGGCACTCGGGGCTCGCTATCGCCCCGTACAGCGCCTACGAGGTCGACGACGGCTACGTCACCATCGCCTGCATGACCGACAGCGCCTGGGAGCGGCTCGTCGGACTGATGGACCGGCCCGAGCTGCTCGACGACGAGCGGTTGACGACGCTCGCCAGCCGGACGAAGTACACCGACGAGATCGACGCGATGGTCGAGGCGTGGTGCGACGGCCAGACCAAGGAGGAGGCCGTCGAACAGCTCCGCGACGCGAACATCCCCTGTGCCCCGGTCAAGACGCTCGAAGAACTGCTCGTCGACCCGCAACTCGAGGCTCGGGGGATGCTGAACCCGATCCAGAACAAGGGCGGTGGCCGTCCCGAGATCCCCGTCCCCGGCATGCCCATCAAGTTCGCCGGGAGCGAGGACGTCCCCGTGCGCGACTCCCCCCGCGTCGGCGAGAACTCCGCCGAAGTACTGTCGCGGGTGCTCGGGCTCTCCGAGCACGAGATCGACGAGCTTCGGGCTGCTGACGTCATCTGAGCCACACAGCAGAAACACCTAAGTCGTCGCTCGGGGTCGTCGGAGTATGGCATGGGAAGCGGACGTGCTCTCGGTACTGAAAGAGAATTCCATCTCGCTCGTGGTGTATCTCCCCGACACGGCGCTCGGGGGCATCATCGAGACGGTGGAGGCGGACGACTGGTTCACCGCGGTGAACGTCGCCCGCGAGGAGGAGGCCATCGGCGTGCTCTCCGGTGGCTGGCTCGGCGGCCAGCGCGGCGCGCTGCTGGTGCAGTCGAGCGGGCTCGCGAACACGCTGAACGCCATCGGGTCGCTCAGCAAACCCGCGCGCATCCCGTTCCTGGGGCTCGTCTCCCGCCGGGGCGACCTCGGGGAGTTCAACCTCGCGCAGGTGCCGTTCGGCTACAACATGCCCACCTTGCTCGACACCATGGGCATCCGCAACCACAGCCTCGCGGAGACCGACACCGTCGCCCGCGACGTCGATATGGCGGCCAAGTCGGCGTTCTCGACCGAGGAGCCGTACGTCGTGATGCTGGAATCCACCCTTATCGGAGCCAAAGATGAGTACTGACAGCCCTGCCGACCAGTACGAGTGTACCGCCCGCCTGCTGTCCGTCACCCCCGATGCCGCCATCGTCTCGAACCTCGGGGTCGCCTCCTACGTCCTCGCCGGCGTGGAGGACCGCCCCCGGAACTTCTACCTGTGGGGGAGCATGGGCGTGACGACCCCTGTCGGGCTCGGGCTGGCGCTCGCGCTCGACGACCCCGTGACCGTCCTCGACGGCGACGGCTCGATGGTGATGTCGCTCGGGGCGCTGGCGACCGTCGCCGACCAGAACCCCCCGAACCTCACGGTCGTCGTCTGGGACAACGGCCAGTACGGGACGACCGGCGGCCAGCCCTCCGCGTCGCGAACCGTCGACATCGCGGCCGTCGCCCGTGACGTGGGGCTCGACGCCACACACGTCACGACCGCCGACGACTTCGAGGCGGCGTACGCGGCGGCGGTCGACGCCGACCACGCCTCGGTCGTCGTCTGCGAGGTCGAGCCCGCCGACCCCGACGAGCGGCCACCGTTCGACTTCGCACACATCAAGCGGCGGTTCCGTGACGCCGTCGGCGCGACCGAGTGACGCCACGGCTCACACGCTGAACGTCTCGCCCGGCGCGAGGAACACCGCCTCGGCCGCACAGTCCAGCGCGTCGAGTTCAGCCTCGAACCGCGCTCGTGCGTCGGTCGCCGACGGCGCCACCATCGGCAACACCACCTCGGGTGCGAGCCAGTCGACGGCGATGGCTGCCTGCCACGGTCCCATCGTCGACCGCCCCTCCATTCCGGGCACCTCGGCGATGGGCGTCGCGACCACGTCCGGCTGGAGGTACGCCCCGACGAACGCCCGCATCTCCGAGAGCAACTGTGTCTCACCCGTGTAGTAGAACGTCGTCGCGTCCGCCGTGGCCGTGTGCGTCGGCTCGGTGTCGGTGAGGACGTAGCCGGCGGCGATGCCGACGTTGATCTCGTTCTCCTCGTACTCGAGGTCGGGGTCGAGATACGAGCTCGTCCGCAGGCCGTGGGCGTGTTCGGCACAGACCATCAGCACGTGTGCGCCGTCGGCGTCGAGCGTCCCCCCGAGGTTCAGCGGGTGGACCGCGCCGACGTCGTGCGCCTTCCGAAGGAAGTTGACGAGTTCCGTGTTGGCGACCACCGTCGCCTCCGTGAAGGCATCGAGGTCGTGACGCCGGGTCCGGTGAGCGTGCGTCACCAACACGTAGTCGGGGTCGAGGTCCGCCGGAACCCTGTCGGTGTACGCCGGGTCGAAGTACGGGTCGACGAGGAACGTCCGGCCACCGACGGCGACGTGCCACGTGCCGTGGCCGTACCAGGTCAGGTCCATGCGACCTGATGTCGACAGGCGAGCAAAGCTGTTGTCCCGGGGCCCCCGCGTCCGGCCCACCGGAACGTATTTGCTCGCGGCTACAGATGCTCCACTCGACCTCGACGGCCGACTGCGAGCACACCAGCGCCGCGTCGACGGCCGCCGGGACGCGAGCCCATGACACGAGCCCTCATCGACCGCGACATCACGCCCGCCGCGCTGCTGCAAGACCGCCTCGGCGACCGCATGACCGCGACGGTCGGCGCCAGCGCGAGCGAGGCCGACCTCGTCGCGGAGCTCGCGGACGTCGACGTGCTGTTCTGTACGTCGCGGCTCCCGCTCACCGAGCGCGTGTTCGCGGCGACGGACCTCGCCGCCGTCGCGAAGTTCGGCACCGGGCTCGACACCGTCGACCTCGACGCGGCCGAGCGCCACGGCGTGCCCGTCACCTACACGCCGGGCGTGAACGCGGCGGCCGTCGCCGAGCACACTGTCTCGCTCGTGCTCGCGGTGCGCCGGCGACTCCTCGAACACGAGCGCGTCCTCCGCGACGGTGGCTGGCGCGACGACGTGACGCTCGGGCACGGCCTCTACGGGGCGACCGTCGGCATCGTGGGGTTCGGCAACGTCGGGCGACGGGTCGCGGCGTTCCTCGCGGGGTTCCAGCCCGAGCTCCTGGCGTACGACCCCTACGTCGACGCCATCGACACCGAGACCACGGGAACGACGCTCGTCGACCTCGACGACCTCCTCTCGCGGAGCGACGTGGTGACGATCAACGCCGAGCTCACCGACGAGACGGCAGGCCTCATCGGCGAGCGAGAGCTGGCGCTGCTACCTCCGGATGCGGTTCTCGTCAACACTGCCCGCGGCGGCATCGTCGACGAGGCCGCACTGGGCGACGCGCTGCGGGCGGGTGACCTGGCAGGTGCGGGCCTCGACGTGTTCGAGACGGAGCCGCTGCCCCCGTCGTCGCCGCTGTTCGAGGTCGAGACCGTCGTCGCGACGCCACACGCTGCGGGCGCGACGTGGGAGTCACGCGAGCGCATCATCGAACTGCTGGCCGACAACGCCCTCGCGCTCGTCGAGGGGCGATCGGTCCCCGACCGGTTCCTCGCGGTGCCACCGGCCTGAAATGGGCCAGAGCGACCGATGCGAAGGAATATTACCCACCCCGTGTGACACAGACACATGGACGAGTTCCACCGGCGGACAGTCGCAGGTTCGGCGTCGGAGGTGTGTGACGTCTCGGAGGTGGCGTGGGACGTCGAGACCGACGTCGTCGTCGCGGGCGGTGGCGGGTCGGGGCTCACCGCCGCGCTCGCGGCCTCGCAGGCGACCGACCTCACGATCACCGTGCTGGAGAAGGAGCCCGAGCCGGGCGGGAACACGAAGCTGTCGACCGGCCTCATCCCGGCGGCGGGGACGCGCCTGCAGGCGGCCGTCGGCGTGGAGGACTCGCCCGAGGCGCTGGCGACCGACGTGCTCGAGGGCTGTGACCACGAGGCCGACGAGGCCGTCGTCAGGCGACTCGCCGAGGAGATGCCGCGAGTCATCCACTGGCTCATGGACGACTGGGACGTGCCCTGTATCTACGTCGAGGACTTCAAGTATCCGAGCCAGTCGGAAGCCCGGATGCACTCGGTCGAGGGGCAGCACGGCGCGAACGTCGTCGCCGAACTCCTGGAGCGAGTGCAGTCGGTCCCGAACATCGAGTTGCTGACGAACACCCCGGTCCGAAAGCTGGTCGCGGCCGACGGGGCGGTCGTGGGCGTCGTCGCGGGCGAGGAGGCGGAGGCCATCCGGAGCGACGCCGTCGTGCTCGCGACCGACGGCTTCGGGGCGAACAAGCGGATGCTCGACGAGTGGTGCGGCGCCATCAAGGACGCGCCACACTACGGCGCCGAAGGCAACACGGGCGACGGCATCCGGTTCGGCGCGGAGCTCGGTGGCGAACTCGGCTGCATGGACTCTTATCAGGCACACGCGACGCTCGCCGAGGTGGGCGCCGTCTCCCCGTACGCCCTCGTGCTCTACGGGGGCATCATCGTGAACGGCGACGGCGAGCGCTTCGGCAACGAGGGGCTCGGCCCGGCCGACTTCGCCGTCCACGTGGTCGAGCAGCCGGCGACGTACGAGATATTCGACGAGCGCATCTACGAGAAGACCGACGCCGCGGGGTTCGGCGACTTCGACGAGGCCGTCGCGCTGGGCGCGTACACGAAAGCGAACACCGTCGAGGAGCTGGCCGCCGAACTCGGCTGTGACCCCGAGGGAGCAGCCCGCTCGGTCCGCGCGTACAACGAGGCGATTGCAGCGGACGAGCCGGACGAGGTGGGACGAGACGAGTACCGCCACACCCTCGAACCCCCGTTCTACGGGACGAAGACGAAGGCGGTGCTGATGCAGACGCAGGGCGGGCTGGTCGTCGACACCGACGCCCGGGTGCTCCGTACCGACGGCTCCGCCGTCGACGGATTGTACGCGGCGGGCGGCTCGGCGATGGGGCTGAGCGGCACCGGCCCCTCGGGGTATCTCCCCGGCAACGGCCTGATGGCCGCGTTCGGGCTGGGTCGCATCGCCGGCCTGTCGGCCCGGGAGCGGGCAGCCGGGCGATAGCTCACGCCGAGACGGATTCCTCGAACGCCGCCGCGACGCGAAGCACGGTCGCGTCGTCACCGCGGCGACCGACGAAACTCACGCCCACGGGGAAACCGTCGACGGTGCCCGCGGGCACCGAAATCACGGGGTGTCCAGTCGCGTTGAACGGGGCACGGTTCTGCAGGAGCCCCAGAGCCCGGTCGATACGGTCGGCGTCCGAGAGCCCCTCGCGAACCCGGTACGGGAGTTCGGAGATGGTCGGCATCGCGAGCACGTCGGCGTCGGCGAGCGCCGCGTCGTACGCGTCGACCAGCCGCCGCCGGAGGTTCTTCCCCGTCGCGTAGTACTGCCCGCGGTAGGTGTCGGCGAGATACTGGCCCGTCACGAGCGCGAGCTTGAGCGTCGGCGGGAACCTATCGGCGCGCTCGCGGCGCGCCTCGCCGAACGCTGCGGCGTACTCGGCGTCGAAGAAGCCGGTCACGAAGTGGCCGACGCCCTCGCCACGGACCATCGCTGTCATCTCCTCGAGGTTGATGGCCGTCCAGATGGCGCCGGCGTCGTCGTGCAGCGGCACCGACCGCTCGGAGACGGTCGCACCGGCCGACTCGAACGACGCGAGCGCCTCGCGAATCGCGTCGTCGACGGCCACACCCTCGGAATTCTGCCCGAATCCCTCGTCGACGGCGGCGACAGTCACGTCCGCTGCGGTCGCAGTCTCGACGGCGGCGGCGTAGGCGTCGACCTCGACGGCACACTGTCGCGGGTCGAGGCCGTCCTCACCGGCGACGACGTCGAGCACCCGTGCGCAGTCGCGGACCGTCCGAGCCATCGGCCCCGCGTGGTCGACCGTGTACGCCTGCCCGACGATTCCCGTGTAGGGGACGAGCCCGAACGTCGGCTTGAGGCCGACACAGCCACACCACGCTGCCGGGCGACGAATCGACCCACCGGCGTCGGTGCCGATGGCCACGTCGACCGCGCCGGAGACGACCGCTGCCGCACAGCCGCTCGACGACCCACCGCTCAAGTAGTCTGGGTCGTGCGGGTTCCGCACCGGGCCGAAGTCCGAGAGCCCCCCGCTGCCACCGAACGCCATCGCCTCCATGTTCAGCTTCCCCGTCACGATCGCGCCGGCGTCGAGCAGCCGCGTGACCACCGTGGCATCGTACGAGGGGACGTACCCCTCGAACACGTCGGAGCCACAGGTCATCTCGACGTCCGCGAGCGCGACGTTGTCCTTCAGGCCGACCGTGTAGCCGGCAAGCGGTCCCGTGTCCGTCTCCGATACGTCACAGACGGTGACGAAGGCGTTGAGCGGGTCGTCGTCGGGCGGCGGACGGCGAGACTCGCGGTCCATCGGCGCCGTCGGCATCGGCGCGTCGAGGGCATCGACCCGCTCGTACGTCGTGAGCGTCTCCTCGATGAAGTCGGCGAGCATCGACACCTCGTCGGGCGAGAGGTCGAGATGGTGGATGGCTGCGGCCGCGCGGATCTCCTCGGCCGTCGGTGGCCGGAGCCGCTGTGCGTCGGTCATGCCGGAGACTGTGTCACTCACCCGCATAAATCCATGGCCCCGGTCGGCGATGCTGGACGACGAAGTGACAAACGCTAACTCCCCACACGTCGACGGGCGAACGATGGCAACCGAGGACTATCAGCTGTACGAGCGCGACGAGCCCGGGGTGTCGGGGGTCGAGCGCACGCTGTACGACGCCGTCTCCCGGGAGGAGCCGTGGGCCATGCTGGAGCGGTTCGCGACGCTGCGGCGGGTCTCGCCCTCCGCCGACGAGCGGGCGGCCGCCGACTACATCGCGAGCCGCTTCGACGAGTACGGCGTTCCCTACGAGCGATACGACCCCGAGCTCCGGTTGAGCGTTCCCCGGGCGGCGTCCGTCCGGGTCGGCGACTGGGAGGCGACGGGGACGGAGGCCGACTTCGAGACGGACCCGCCCGCAGTGAAGGCGTACGCGTTCTCGCGGTCGGCGACCGTATCTGGCCCCGCGGTGCACCAGGACGTCCCGGCGGGTGAGACCCTCGACGCACGGCTCGCGGGCACGGCACTCGACGCGGACCTCTCCGGCAGCGTGGTGGTGGCCGAGGGCGTCACCGCGGGTCACGACGCCAACGAGTTCATCCGGGTGATGGAGGCGCGCGACGCCGCGGGGCTCGTCCTCGTCCACCCGGCGGCGGACGAGCCGTACAGCCTCACGGCCGCGCCGGTCTGGGGTGGCGTGCCGCAGGTTGGCGAGCCGGGACGCTCGTCGCTCGTCGTCCTCGCCGTCTCGCGGACGGTCGGCGACGACCTGGTCGACCGGCTCGACGACGCCAGCGACATCGAGGTGTCCGCCGACCTCGACGAGGGCTGGTTCGAGTGTCCCATCGTCGTCGGCACGGTACCGGCCGAACGGTCGGCCGACGGCCGCGTGCTCCTTCACGGCCACCTCGACTCGTGGTACTACGGCGTGACCGACAACGCGACCGGCAACGCCGGCATCGTCGAGGTCGTGCGGGTGCTGAACGAGCACCGCGACCGCCTCCGTCGCGACCTCACGGTCGCGTTCTGGCCGGGCCACGAGGGCGGCCGCTACGGCGGCAGCACGTGGTTCGTCGACCAGTTCGCCCTCGAGCTGTACGACGACTGTCTCGCCCACGTCGTGTTCGACAGCGCCGGCGCGAAGGACGCCACCGAGTTCAACTCCACGTACTGGATGCCCGAGGCCGCCGCCCTCTGTGCCGGCGCCATCGACGACGTGGCCGGTAAACCATCGACGGGAAAGCGCGCCCCACAGGCCGGCGACTACTCGTTCTCCAACCTCGGCATCACCGGACTGATGGCGCTGTCGTCGGGCATCCCCGAGGCGGTGCGGGAGGCACGGGGCTACACCTACGTCGGCGGCTGCGGTGGCAACGCCGAGGCGTGGCACCGCTCGACCGACACGCTCGACAAGGCCGACCCGGACGTCCTTCAGCGGGACATCCGCGTCTACCTGCTCATCGTCTATCGGCTCCTGACCCGGGAGCGACCCCCGCTCGACTACCGGGCGACCGTCGCCCGCCACCGGGAGATACTCGACGACTACGACGAGCGCGCGGGCGACCACTACGCGCTCGACCAGGTTCGAACGGAACTGGACGCGCTCGCCGAGGTCGTCGACCAGTTCTACGACGCGCTCGACGCGGACGACCTCGACGCAGCGACCGGCGTCACGGCGATGCGGACCCTCTCGCGACGGCTCGTCCCCGTCAACTACGCCCGCCGGGGCCGGTTCGAGCAGGACCCACCCGAGACCATTCCACCGTACCCGCGGCTCGCCTCGTGTCCGACGCTCGACGACCTGGACGGCGACGACTACCGCATCGAGCTGACCCGGCTGCGACGGGCGGAGAACGCGGTCGCACACGAACTCCGGCAGGCGAGACGGGAGCTCGAGGTGGTGCTGTGACGGGGGCCGTCTCGTCGACGGGCACGGCGGGATGCCGATGACGTTCGAGTACCCGTGGACGTACCGGTCGCGGCGGTCGGCGGTGATGGCACCGAACGGGATGGTCGCGACCAGCCACCCGCTCGCGGCGACGGTGGGCTACGACGTCCTCCGCGACGGCGGCACGGCGGCCGACGCGGCCGTCGCGACCGCGGCGATGCTGAGTCTCGTCGAGCCGCACAACACCGGTATCGGCGGCGACGCGTTCGTGCTGACCCAGTTCGACGGCCGGTACGGGGCACTCAACGGCAGCGGCGGTGCCCCAGGAGCAGCGACGGTCGAGCGCTATCGCCGCGCGCTCGACGCCGACGCTGCCGATGATGACGGTGGCGAGGACCGCTCGGTGCCACGCCGCGGCGGGCTCTCGGTGACGGTCCCCGGCGCACTCGACGCCTGGCAGCGCCTCCTCTCGCGACACGGGACCTACTCGCTCGCGCAGGCGCTCGAACCGACCATCGAGTACGCCCGGTCGGGCGTGGTCGTGACCGAGAGCGTCGCCCGCCGGTGGCGGCATCTCACCGACCTCGTCGACCGGTTTCCGCACGCCGACTGCTATCTCCGTGACGGCACCCCACTCTCGCCGGGAAGTCGTCACCGGAACCCCGCGCTCGCCGAGACGTACGACGCCGTCGCCGAGGACGGTATCGACCTGCTGTACGGCGGTCGGCTCGGGCAGGCGCTGGTCGAGAGGGTCCAGGCCGACGGTGGGCTCCTGACGCTCGACGACCTCGAAGCCCACCACGGCGAGTGGACCGATCCCATCGGGACCACCTACCGTGGAGTCGAGGTGCTCGAACACCCGCCGAACGGGCAGGGCGCCGTCGCGCTCGAGGCGCTCAACGTCGTCGAGACGGTCGACCTGCCGCCCGAGGTGACCGACCCCGCCCGGCTCCACACGCTCATCGAGGCGCTGAAGCTGGCGTTCGCGGACGGCTACGCACACCTCACCGACCCTCACCAGGCCGAGATACCGCTCGACACCATCCTCTCGAAGGCGTACGCGGCCGACCGCGCCCGTGAAATCGGCGCCGAGGCCGGCGCGTACGCGCCGCGGGCGGCCGGCTGGGGCGACACCGTCTACGTCGCCGTCGTCGACGCCGACGGCAACGCCGTCTCGCTCATCAACAGCCTGTTCTACGGCTTCGGAAGCGGCCTCGTCGTCGACGGCGTCGCACTCCAGAACCGGGCGAGCGCGTTCAGCCTCGACCCGGCCCACCCCAACTGTCTCGAACCGGGCAAGCGGCCGTTTCATACGATCATCCCCGCGATGCTCCGCGAGGATGGGGCGTTCCGTGCGACGTTCGGCGTCTGTGGCGGCGCGATGCAGCCGCAGGCACACGTCCAGCTCCTGACGGCGATGGTGGACGCCGGCTACAACCCGCAGGCCGCCCTCGACCTCCCACGGTTCCGGCTGCTCGCGTCCGGCGAGATCGCCCTCGAAACGAGCCGACTGCCCGCCGAAACGGTCGCCGCGCTCCGCGACCGCGGGCACGACATCGTCGACGAGGACACCTACTTTCAAGAGCGGGGGCGTGACTGGGGGAGCGGCCAGATCGTCTACCGGACCGACGAGGGGCTCGTGGGGGGCACTGACCCTCGCCGGGACGGCCAGGTCGTCGGCTACTGACCGGGCGCGGGGACATACACTTTAGCCGGCGGCAGTCGTCACTCGGCCATGACGCTCGACACCGTTATCGCCGGCGGGACGCTCGTCACCCCGACCGGGACGCTGGCGGCCGACCTCGCCATCGCGGACGGCACCATCGCTGCCGTCGGCACCGCCGACGAGCTGCCGACCGCCGACCGCTACGTCGACGCGACCGACCGGCTCGTCATGCCGGGGTTCGTCGACCCGCACGTCCACATCGACGGGCTCGCGTCCATCGAGACCGCGACCAGCGGCAGCCGCGCCGCGGCGCTCGGCGGCGTCACGACGCTGCTGTCGTTCGCGTGGCAACTCGACCGCTCGCTCCCCGACGCGGTCCGCGAGGGGCGGGCCATCCTCGCCGACTCGCTCGTCGACTACGGGCTCCACGCCGGCATCACGCGGGAGGACCCGGCCGTGTTCGACGACCTCGGGCCGCTGTGTGACGACGGCGTCACCTCGTTCAAGCTGTTCACCGTCTCGTCGTACGGGCTGGACCTCTCGTACGGCTTCGTCGACGAGCTGTTCGAGCACCTCGCTGCGGCAGGGGGCGTCGCCATCGGCCACACCGAGGACCCCTCGGTGTGTGCGGCCCACGCCGACCGACTCAAGCGGGACGGAAAGGGCGACCCGACGTGGTACCCCCACTCGCGCCCGGACTACGCCGAGGCGATGGCGGCCGATTCGGTCGCCCGGCTCGCCGTCGAACACGGCACCCAGTACTACGGCCTTCACACGTCGTCGCGGGCGGCCACCGCCGCGCTCGCTAGCTACCCCGCCGACCTCGTCCGTGGTGAGACCTGCACGCACTACACCGTCCTCGACGCGAGCGCACACGACCGGCTGGGCGCGCTGGCACAGCTGGCCCCGCCGCTCCGGCGCCCGGACGACGTGGCGGCGATGTTCGAGGCACTCGCCGACGGGACGATCTCGGTCGTCTCCAGCGACCACACCGCCTACACGCGGGCGTCGAAGGTGGGCGCGACCTGGTGGGAGACCAGCAACGGGGCGAACGCGCTCCAGACCTCGGTGCCCGTGTTTCACGACGCGGCCGTCACCGAACACGGGTTCTCGTATCCCTCGTTCGTCCGCCTCGTGAGTACGAACCCCGCCCGGACCTTCGGCCTCCCGCAGAAAGGGACGCTCGACCCCGGGACCGACGCCGACGTCGTCGTGTTCGACCCACACGAGACGTACACCATCACGGCCGACGACAACGCCTCGGAAGCGGACTACAGCATCTACGAGGGGCGGGAGGTGACCGGGCGGGTGAAACAGACGTTCGTCCGGGGCGAGCTCGTCGCCGACGAGGGCACCATCGTCGGCGAGCCGGGCCACGGCACGTTCCTCGCACGCGAGCGACCGGACTGGAGCGCGTAGCTACTCGACGGGCGGGGCGGCGCTCGCGACGGCCAGCCCGAGGACGCTCCCCCCACCGACCACGACGGCCGTGGCGAGCCCGACCGCCTGCACGGCCCCCTGGAAGCCCAGGCCGGGCGTCAGTGCCGCGACGAGCGCGCCCATCGCGATGGGCGCGAGCGTGATGGTCAGCCGCCCGTACGCCTCACTCACGCTGACCAGTCCACCCCGGAGGTGGTCGGGGGGGAGCCCCGTCATGATGCTCCGGTAGATGGAGAGGATGACGCCGAAGCCGCTGCCGGCCACGGCGATGCCGGCGAGCGCGACCGGCAGCGAGCCGGCGAGCACGACGACGGCGTACCCGCCCCCGAGCGCGACGTTCGCGGCGACGAGCGGGTAGAGTCGACTGTCGAACCGCGCGGTGATGCGACCCGCCTGCGTCGCCGCGACGGCGAACGAGAGGCTCGCGACGGCCGCGAGCACGCCCGCCGCCGATGGCGTCCCGCCGATGAACTCGACGACGATGATGGAGTTGTAGGTGAGGAAGCCGACCCAGAGCACGCCCGGGAGTCCGCGGACGAACACCATCGCCTGGACCCGGCGGTGACGGAACAGGTCGCGCAGCGAGCTCGCATCCGTCGCTGGCTGTTCGTCCGCGGCGGGTTCGGCTCGGGACGGCTCCTCGAACCACAGATACGTCGCCAGCGCGGCGGGCACCGCAAGCAGGTACAGCAGGAAGGGGAACTGCCAGGCCAGGCCAACGAGCAGGCCGGCCGCGGGCGGAATCAGCAGTTGCGCGAGCCCCGAACTCGTGAAGCGGAACCCCTGGGCGGTCGCCTCCTCGGTTCCGTCGTACAGGTCGCCGATGCTCGAGATGACGATGGGGACGACTGCGGCGGCGCCGATGCCCTGCAGCACCCGCAGCCCGAGCACGACGCGGAACTCGGTGGTGAGCGTGATGGCCCCACCGGCCAGCCCCAGTATCGCGAGCCCGGTGATGATGGTCGGCTTGCGGCCGTAGCGGTCGGAGAGCAGCCCCGCGAGCGGAATCATGAGGATGCCCGGGGCGGTGAACGCCGACATCAACAGCCCGATGCTCGCCGGCGACGCCTGGAACGGCCCGATGAGCGTGTGGAGCAGCGGCGAGACGAGCGCGAGCCCGGTCGGGCCCATCGCGTTCGCCAGGACGAGAACCTGGAAGTTCCGACTCCGGAGGACGCCAGCGTCGTCACCGAACAGCGCGGAGAGCGATACCACGAGTCTCAGGTGTCACGTCCCTGCCGGTGAGCTTAATCGTTCGGTTGACGGCCAGGGCGCCCGGTCGACTACCACGGCCACCGACCCTCAAGCCGGAGGTACTCCGCCGTGTCGGCGGGGATCCGCGCTCGGACCGCCTGCTCGGGCTCGGGAGCGAGCTGGTCGGCCCGCTTGGCGAGTCGGACGAGCCCCGTCGCGAGCTGGATGGCGAGGTCACGGAGGTCACGCCGGTCCAGCTTGTCGGCGGTGTCGGCGTGGGTGTGCCCCCAGCCGAGCGCGACGCGACCGCCCTCGCCAACAGAGCGGCACGTGACCGAGGGGACACCGTGGGTCGCGAAGTGCCACTGGTCGCTGTACCAGAACGGCCAGACGCTGCCGTACGGGTCGCCCTCGCCGGTGGGGCTCACGGGCGCGCCGAGTTCGGCGGCCGCCTCGTCGAACGCCGCGGCGACGGCGGGGCTGCCCTCGGTCCGCATCGTGCGGCTGAACCCGATGACGTCGACGTTGACGTGGGCGACGACGTCGGCCGTTCCGTGCCGCTCGACCCACGCGTGTGAGCCGCGCAACCCCAGTTCCTCGGCGCCAGTCGAGAGGAACCGGAGCCGGGTCGGCAGCTCGACGCCACTCCCGGCGAGGAGTCGCCCCGCCTCCACGAGCAGCGCGGCTCCCGCGGCGTTGTCCCGGGCGCCCTCGCCGACGTCGTGGCCGTCTGTGTGGGCCGTCACGACGATTTCCGGGCCAGTCTCGGGACCGACGACGGCCTCGACGTTCCGGCTCGTCGCCGGCTCGGTGCGACAGTCGACGACCAGTCGAACCTGTCTACCGTCGGCAGCGTCCCGTCGGAGCCGCTCGCCGAGTTCGTGGCTCACCCCGACCGCCGGGACCGGCCCCGGCGTCTCGCCGCCGAACCGGACGCTCCCGGTCGCGGGGAGTCCACCCACCATCGAGTCGTTGCTGTAGAGGAACGCGGTCGCGCCCGCCTCGACCGCGCGGGCGTACTTCTCGGTTCGGTTGCACGGCCGGGCCATCGTCGGCGGGTTCCGGCTCGACACGAGGACGACCGCGTCCGCTACGTCCATGGTCGCCAGGTCGTCCGGGGTGCCGGAGCCGGCGTCGACGACCGGCGCCTCGACCTCGCCGCTCGGCGACCCGGGGAGCGCGACGAGCTGGTGCGCCGCGGCGAACGTCCGGACCGGCATGGCGTCGACCGTGAGCGTCGACGTCCCACGCCACCAGCCGGGTACGTCGAACGGCGTGACCGAGACGGCTCGAAGCCCGGCGTCCGCGAACGCGGCTTCGAGGACGCGGACGCCGGCGGCCTCGCCGTCGTGGCCCGCCATCCGGCTCCCGATGTCCGTGAGCCGCTGGAACCACTCCCAGCAGCGCGAACTCGTGTACGCGTCCCCGATGGTCGCGAGGGGGAGTGTCGACATACATGTACAACGTCCGGGCGCCGAGTTAACCGTTCGGGCGAGTACGGGGTCGACCCGCGTCGCGACCGGGGGGAGAGGTTAAGTTCCAGAACCCCAACTCTCGGCCATGTATGGCTGGAGAGGCCGAATCGGGCTGATCGTCCCGTCCACGAACACCGTCAACGAGCCGGACTTCTACCGGCACCTCCCGGCGGGCGTCTCACTGCACGTCTCCCGGATGTACCTCGACCAGGAGGCACACCGCGAGCGCGACGACCTCCGCGAACTGGAGAAGATGACGGCCGACGCCGACCGCTGTGCCGCGTCGCTCGCCACCGCCGACGTGGACGTCATCGCGTACGGCTGTACCTCGGGGAGCTTCATGGACGGCGCGGGCCACGACGCCGAGATCGAGGCCGAGCTGGAGGCCGTCGCCGGGGTGCCGACCGTGACGACCGCCGCGGCGGTCCGGCGGGCGATGACGGCACTCGAACTGGAGACCGTCGCCATCGCCACGCCGTACGTCGACGAGCTGAACAGCCGGGCCGAACGGTTCTTCGAGGGGTGTGGCTTCGAGGTCACGGCCACGAGCGGGCTCGGTATCGACATCGCAGGGTCTGACCTCGACCGCCGAAGCCACGGCGCACAGCTCCCGGAGCGCGCCTACCGACAGCTCGCGGCGATGGACCTCTCGGACGCCGACGGCGTGTTCCTCAGCTGCACCAACTACCACGTCACGGACGCCATCGAGTACATCGAGGCCGACCTCGGCACGCCGGTGGTGACGAGCAACCAGGCGACGCTCTGGAACGCGCTCCGGGTGCTGAACGTCGACTACGCCGACGTCGACCTCGGGGCGCTGTTCCAGCGGTAGCCCACTACGCCAGCACGGTCTCGACGCTCGCGGCCGCCCGGAGGACGGTCGCCTCCTCGAACCAGCCGCCGAGGAACTGGAGCCCGACCGGGAACCCGTCGTGCTCGCCACAGGGGACGCTGACCGCCGGGTGGCCGCCGACGTTCGCGGGCATCGTGTTCCCACCGGCCGCCGGGATGGGTTCGTCGTGTCGTGGTGGCGGTGCCGTCAGGGTCGTCGACGCGAGCACGTCCACCTCGGCGAGCGCGGCGTCGAGCCCGTCGGTCACCCGCTTTCGGAGGTGGTGAGCGAGCGCGTACGGCCGGTCGCCGTACTCGCGAGACAGGTGCTCGGCCGAGAGCGCCGCGAGCACCACTCGGTCCGGGAACGCTCCGGTGTCGGCGCTGAGTCGTTCGTGGAGTGTCGACGCGAGTTCGGGGTCGGGGAGCCCGACCCGTCCGTGGTCGGTCGCGCTCGCCCGCACGTAGTTGCCGAACTCCGCCCACGTCAGCACCCGGTACGCCGTCGGCGCGTGTTCAACAGCGTCGACCGAGATCGACCGGAGCTCGGCGCCGGCGTCCGCCAGCCGGTCGAGCGTGGCCCCCGCGACATCGTCGAGCGCTGGGGCGTGGCCGACGAACTGTTCGGGGACGCCGACGACGAGGTCGGTCGGGTCGGCGCTCCGACCCCGCTCGACGGCCGCGACGTAGTCCCCGACGACCGCACCGCTCGTCATGTCGTCGCGGGGGTCCTCGCCCGCGATGGCCTGGAGACCGCGGGCGACGCCGTCGGTCTCCCGGGCCAGCACGCCGACGGTGTCGCAGGTCTTCGACCCCCGGACGAAGCCGTGGTGCGAGACGAGCCCGCGCGTCGGCTTGAGGCCGACGACGCCACACCACGCTGCCGGGTAGCGCACCGAACCACCGTTGTCGGTCCCGAGCGCGACGTCCGCGAGCCCGTCGGCGACCGCCACGCCGCTTCCGGTCGACGAACTCCCGGGCTGATACACCGGGTCGTGCGGATTCTTCGCCCGGCGGAACGGCATGGAGTCGACGTGCCGGCCGTGGGCGAACTCGTCGAGGTTCGCCTTGCCGACGACCCGGGCACCGGCGTCGAGCAGTCGTTCGACCACGGTGGCGTCCGTTCGGGGGACGAAGCCGGCCATCGCGGGCGAGCCGACGGTCATCGGCACCCCCGCGACCGCGATGTTGTCCTTGACCGCGACGGTCGTCCCCGAGAGTGGACCATCGCCACCACCGACGGCACACCGCGTCAGGAACGCCCCGTTGGGGTCGGTCGCTGGGTCGGGGTCCCAGTAGTCTCGCTCGGGGGGCGTCGGTAGGTCGACGAGTTCGGCGACCTCGTCGAACGCCGCCTCGTGCTCTCGGAGTGCCGCCGCGAACGCCTCGATTCGCTCGTCGTCGAGCGCGTAGCCGAGGTGGCGCGCGTAGCGATCGACGGCAGCCTGCAGTCCCGTAGACATCGTGGTGGTCACTCTCCGGCAGTCGGCTTCACTCTTCGGGCGCGACCGAGCCGGCGACTCCGTGAGCAGGTCGTCGAAAAGGGCTGTGTCGCAGCGGCGGGAGCGGGATTACGGTTGCCAGCTCGTGTCGAACTCGCCGGCGTCGTTGAGACATGGGAACTCGTCGGCGCTGGGGACTTCACCCTCGGGCCACATCGGCGAGGTGTCCGCCCCCTCCGGGTAGCGGAGGTTGCCGTTGCTGTCCCAGCCCCAGCCCGCGTCCTCGAGCGCCGCCCGGGCCGCCTCCGGGTCGCCGTTCATGTTGTCGGTGAACGTGTGGACTTCGCTCGGGTCCGGGTAGAACGGGTGGTTGTCGACGTAGGGGGCGCTCGTCGGAATCATGTTCCCGTTGCCGGCGTAGACGGCCTGGTTGACCTCGTTGCGGTTGATGGCCTTCCCGACCGCATCCTGCCAGGCGTTGAACTTCACCGGAGCCTGCGGGTACGACGCCGCCAGGTGCCACGCACCGAAACCGCGCATCGCGAGGATGCGCAGGCCGTCGCCGAGGTCGTCCTTGACCTGCTGGACACCGGCGCCGGTCATGTTGCCGCCGACGTCGATCTCGCCCTCGCGGAGCGCCCGCTTCTTCGTCTCGGCGTTCTGGAACCGCTGGTGGACGAACCCGGCCTGCGGGTCGTAGTTGATGTGTCCTTCGGGGTGGGGGCGCCAGACGACGGACTGCCCCTGGGTGAACGAGGTCACCTGCATCGGCCCCGAGCCGACGATGGGGGTCTCGGGCTCGAAGGCCGACGGGTCGTCCATCGCCTCCCACGTCGGCTTGTGGAGGATACCCCACGTCGGGACGTGAGCGGTCGTGAACGAGGGGTTCGGCTCGTCGAACGTGAACTCGATGGTCTTGTCGTCGATGATCGTGATGGAGTTGTAGTTCTGCTTCGTCCGCTGGGGGAACGACTTCTCCTCGATGAGTTCCATCGTGAACTTCACGTGTTCGGCGGTGATGTCGTCGCCGTTGTGGAACTTCGCGTCCGGGTGAATCTCGAAGGTGAACTTCTTCGCGTCGTCCTCGACCGTGACGTTCGTCGCGAGTTCGTTCTGCAGCTCCCAGTTGGGGTCGTACTGTAGCAGCGGCGAGTGGGCGACGTTCGTGTAGATGCCCATCGCACCCGCCGAGATCATCAGGTGGTTCGTCCGCTCCCAGAACCCCGTGTCGTCGCTCCCGTACACCCAGCGGTCGCCGCTGTTGGGCGTGACCGACGTGAAGAACGCCGGGTTCCACGGCTGGGACGCCATCTGGCCGACCGCCGAGTCGTCGACCGACACCCGGTCGGTTCGGAGCCCGGTGAAGATGTCGCGAGCGATGATGTTGACCGCGGGCATGTCCTGTGAGAACAGCGCCATCGCGTCCTGGATGATCGAGAGCCGGGTGTCCGGGTCCGGTGCGACCGCCTGGTCGAACACCATCCGTGTGAACTCACAGTTCGCGTAGTTCATCGCGCTCGGACGGTTGTTCGCCCCCGCCGCGGGGACGATCAGGTCCGTCATGAAGTAGTTCCCGGGGTCGAGCGTCGTCACCGACGACGTGCCGCCCCACGTGACGTAGTGATAGTTCCGACGGTCGTTGTAGGCGTCGGAGACCATCTTCGCCACCTCGACCGGGACCACCTGTATCTCGTGGTCGAGGGCGTTGGAGATGTGCCGCTGGACGAGCGGAACGGTGTTGTCCCAGACCGGGTGCCCGGACCAGAACTCGATGACGACCGGCGGGACGCGTTCGCCGAGGTTGTTCCCGCCGCCGCCACCGCCGCCACCGCCGCCACCACCGCCGCCATCACCACCGTCACCGCCGTCACCACCATCTCCGCTGCCGTTACCACCGCTGTTACATCCAGCGAGTGCGCTGATTGCTCCCGTCGACCCGACCAGTTTCAGCAACTGGCGACGATCGACGTCGAGTCCCTTGTCAGAGGCTGACATACGAGCAGATAAGATAGGTGAGAACACTTAACCTTTGTGTAGGTACAGTCGAGATTTTACCGTTGTCGGCCCTCAGCGTCCAGATTTGTCCAGGCTCGGCAGTCACGAGCGAGCCGCGTCAGCGGAAACTATATCTCTCGGTCTGGCGAGCGCACCCCTGTGAACGAACTGCACGTGACGGTCCGCTACCGGGACGGCAGCACCGCCCGAGAGACGCTCGGCGTCTCCCGCATCGTGAACTGCGGGCGAGCGTGGCGCGAGCCACCACCCCAGGAACACCGCGAGGGGTGGGCCGACCACGACCAGGGCCCCGAACCGCTCGTGTTCCCCAAGCCCGCACACCTGCTCACCACCGACAGCGAGGTCTGGGTGAACACCTGGAACACCTACGGCGAAGCCGAGTTCGTCCTGTTTCCGACAGCGGACGCGGTGTACGTCGCCGTCGGCGTCGACGCGAAGGACCGCCGCGCCGCCGAGTTCGACCTCAACGTCGGCAACACCACGGTGCCGAGCGTCGTCAGCGACGAAGTGTGGGTCCTGGAGGACGTCCGCGACGGGTGGGACGACATCGAACTCCGGAGCTGGACCGGATCGGACGGCGAGTGGGAGCCGTATCAGGTCGCGAGCCTGTCGACGTTCCTCGAACCCGAGCCGTTCCTCGACGCGGTCGAGGCGAAGCTGGACACGGGACTCGAGGGGACGGCGGTGTGGTCGTCGACCGTCGGCACCGTCGACGACGCGGTACAGGGGCCGAACCCGTACCCGTCGGTCCGCGAGGGGGCGTTCTACGCCGCCCAGCTGTTCGACCCGGCGTCGAACCGGCGACTGGTGACGCAGTTCGACGTGCGGGTGACCGACTGGCTTCCGAGGAGCGAGCCGTAGCCGTTCGACCAGCGATCAGCCGACGATACCGTCGTCGTGGAACCCGGCGATGGTGTCGGCGTCGAGCCCGAGAAGGTCAGCCAGCACCTCGTCGGTGTGCTCACCGAGTGCGGGGGGACCGGACCGGACGCTCGTCTGTGATTTCGAGAAGTGTAGCGGGTAGCCGGCCATCGTCACCTCACCGACCGTGTCGTCGGTGTAGTCGAACACGTCTCCGCGTTCCCGCGCGTGGGGGTGCGCGACGACGTCGCTGACCTGGCTCAACGCGCCGTTCGGGATGCCGTGTTCGTCGAGGACGGCCTGCCACTCGACGGTGGTCTGCTCGCGGAGCCGCGGGCGGAGGACGGCCATGATGTCGTCGTAGTGGTCCTGGCGTTTCTCCGACGAGTCGTACTGCAGGAGGTGGTCCTCCTCGAGGACGTCCGCGACGAGCCGCTCCCAGAGCGTCGGGATGGAGGCGTTGACCATGATGTGGCCGTCGGCCGTCTCGAACAGTTCGGAGGGGACGGCGTTCGCCTGTTTGGTCCCGACCGGCCGGGGGTTCTCGCCGCTGATGCTGTAGGCGGTGACGTGCTCCTCCATGAACGAGGTGACGGTGCCGAACAGGTCCGTCTCGACCTTCTGTCCCTCGCCCGTCTGGTCGCGGTAGTTGAGCGCGGTGAGGATGGCGATGGCGCTGTAGAGGCCCGCACCCATGTCGCCGATGGAGACGCCGACTTTGACGGGGTCGCCGTCCTCCTCGCCGGTGACGCTCATCAGCCCGGCCTCCGCCTGCATCATCGGGTCGACACCCTTCCGGTCCTTCGCGGGGCCGCTCTCGCCGAACGCCTTGATGGAGGCGTAGACGAGTCCCGGATTGACCTCGGTCGAGAGGTAGTCGTAGCCTAGCCCCAGTCGCTCCATCACGCCGAGGCTGAAGTTCTCGACGAGGACGTCCGCCTCGGCGACGAGGGCCTCCATCAGCTCGCGCCCCTCGTCGGTCTTCAGGTTCACGACGATGGACTTCTTGTTCCGGTTGCGCGAGATGAACGTCGACCCCATCCCGTTCTGCTCGGGGGTCGTCCCCCGGTTGGGGCTGCCACCGGGGGGCTCGACCTTGATGACCTCGGCGCCGAGGTCACCGAGGAGCTGTGTGCAGAACGGTCCGGCGAGGAAGCGAGTCGTGTCGATGACTGTGACGTGACGTAACGGCTCGACCATGCCCGAGAGACCCTGTTCGTCCACATATAGTTTCGGGCAGCCCTGTCACCGGCCCTCGAACTCCGGGCGGCGCTTCTCCGCGAACGCGCGTTTCCCCTCCTCGTGGTCGTGGCTCTCGCGTGCTTCGGTGCGGATGCGGGCCGCCCACTCGCGCTCGGCAGCGTCGAATCGATTCCGTTCGGTGATGGCGTTGACGATGCGCTTCATCCCCGACAGCGAGAGCGGGGCGTTCGAGCCGACGGTGTCGGCGAGGTCGGCCACCCGGTCGTCGAGCGACTCGCGGTCGACGACGTAGTGGACGAGCCCCATCCGTTCGGCGCGCTCGGCGGAGAGCAGGTCGGCCGTGAACAGCAGCTCCTTCGCGTCGGCGGGGCCGACGATGTCGACCAGCTGCTGGATGCCGTCGTAGCTGTAGACGTTACCCAGTTTCGCCGGAGTCACGCCGAACCGCGCCTCGTCGACGGCGACTCGGAGGTCACAGGCGCCCGCGAGGTTCATCCCGGCGCCGACGGTGTCGCCGTTGAGCCGGGCGACGGTCGGATACGGGAACTCGCGGAGCGTCCGGGTCGTGTCCTCGACGAGCCGCTCGCGATCGCGCTGGTCGGTCGACAACTCGGAGATGTCGTAGCCGGCACAGAACGCCGCGTCGCCCGCGCCGGTGAGAACCACACACCGGACGTCGGTTCGCTCGGCGAGCGAGTCGAGCGTCTCGCCGACCTCGGGGAGGAACGACGACGAGAGCGCGTTGCGCTTCCCGGGGTTCGAGAGGGTGAGCGTACAGACCGGGGGGTCGATGTCGACGTCGAGACTGCCCGACATGCTCGCTCGTCCGTCGGGGGGACGGTTAAATGTACCTCAGCGCCCAGTCGAGCGCGACCACCGCACACCGAGTTTTGGCTATAGCGGCGCTGTACCAGCCGATTCGTCGCACACTCGGTTCGGGCGCGTTCCCGCAGGCGAAACTTATTTACCCCGACACGGAAAGGATGTGCCAATGCCAGCCATACCCGTGAGTGATGCAATTCCATCCCTTCCAGCTCGGCTGGAAGGTGTCATCTCGGTCATAACGAACGACAAGGAGATCTCGTTGTACGCCGGGTTCCTGGCGTTCGTCATCTTCCTCGCCGCGTTCGGTCCGTACCTCGCCCCCTACGACTACACGGCGAGCCAGACGGACGCGGACGGCCTCCTGCTCATCGGCGCCTCGCCGTCGCCGGCCCACCCGCTCGGGACGAACCATCTCGGCCAGGACGTGCTCTCCCGGCTCATCATCGGTGCCCGGCCGACCATCATCACGGGGCTGCTCGGCGGGGCGATGATCATCACCATCGGGACGACCATCGGCGTGACCGCCGGCTACTTCGGTGGCTGGGTGGAGAACGTCCTGATGCGGTTCACCGACTTCGTGTACGGCGTGCCGCTCATCCCGTTCGCCATCGTGTTGCTCGCGCTGTTCGGCTTCGGCCTCTTCACCACCATCATCGTGTTGGGGGCACTGCTCTGGCGCAGCAGCGCCCGCGTCCTCCGCTCACAGGTCCTCCAGATCAAGGAGCGGAACTTCATCCTCGCGGCCCGAGCGACCGGTATGGGGTCGTTCGCGATCGTCCGCAAGCACTTCATCCCGAACATCGCACCGATGATGATCCTGTTCTTCTCGCTGGGTATCGGCTTCTCCATTCTCGTGCAGGCTGGGCTCGCGTTCATCGGCGTCTCGGACCCGTTCGTCCCCTCGTGGGGTATCATGATCCGCAACGCCTACTCGAACGGCTACATCGAGAACTTCTGGTGGTCGCTCACGCCGGGCGTCCTCATCTCGCTGACGGTGCTCTCGGCGTTCATGTTCGGCCGCAAGTACGAGGAGATCGTGACCGGGCAGGCCGGCGACACGGCGTTCGTGGAGGCGGGGTGATTCGATGGGCGAGCCACTACTCGAAGTCGAGGACCTCACCATCCAGTACCGAACCAACGAGGGGCCACTCACGGCCGTCTCGGGCGTCTCGTTCACCGTCGACGAGGGCGAGTACTTCGGGCTCGTCGGCGAGTCCGGCTGCGGGAAGAGCACCATCGTCAACGCGATGATCGGCGGCCTCGACGACAACGGCGAGGTCGCCTCGGGCACCATCAAGTACCGCGGCGAGGAGATACAGGACTTCACCGAGGCGCAGTGGAACAAGACGATCCGGTGGAAGGAGATCTCACAGATCCCCCAGGGGTCGATGAACAGCCTCGACCCGCTGAAGCGCATCGACGAACACGCGCTCGAACTGGCCGATGTCCACACGAAGATGACCAAGAAGGAGGCGCTCGAGCGGTTCAAGGAGCTGTTCGAGACGGTCGGGCTCAAACCCGAGCGGGTGAAGGAGTACCCGCATCAGTTCTCCGGCGGGATGCAGCAGCGAGCCATCATCGCGCTCGCGCTGTTCCTCAACCCGTCGCTCATCATCGCCGACGAGCCGACGACGGCGCTCGACGTCATCATGCAGGACCAGATCTTCAAGTACATCGACCGGGTGCAGGAGGAGTACGAGATGAGCATGCTCCTCATCACCCACGACATCAGCCTCGTGTTCGAGTCGTGTGACACCATGGGCGTCATGCACGGCGGCCAGCTCGCGGAGTCCGGCGACGTCGACGACGTGTTCAACACGCCGCGACACCCGTACGCCATCCTCCTGCAGGAGGCGTTCCCGGACGTCCGCAACCCGAAACGCGAACTCGGTACCATCAAGGGGTCGCCGCCGCAGTATCTCGGCGAGGTGACCGAGTGCACGTTCGTCGACCGCTGCCCGTGGGCCATCGAGGAGTGCCGGCAGGGTGCCCCGCCGCTCGAATCGGTCGACACCGAGGGCCAACACCGGGCCGCCTGCGTCCGCTGGGACGAGGTGTACGAGCTCTACGAGGGCCCCGTCGATACGACCGTCGGAGGGACGACCACCGAAGGTGAGTCGCCGTGACCGACGCCGAGCCGCTGCTCGAGGTACGGAACCTCGAGAAGTACTTCGACCAGAGCCAGGGCATCCTCGACACGGTCCTGGGTCGCAAGCCCGAGACGGTGAAGGCGGTCGACGACGTCACGTTCACGCTCCACGAGAACGAGTCGAAGGGCGTCATCGGCGAGAGCGGCTGCGGGAAGACGACGCTGCTGATGGTGCTGCTCGGCCTCATGAACGGGACCGGCGGCAGTGTGACGTTCAAGGGTCGCGACATCTCGACGTTCGACAAGCGCGACTGGAAGCAGTTCCGCCGGGAGGTGCAGGTCATCTTCCAGAACCCGTTCGACTCGCTCGACCCGAAGATGTCGGTCCGGGAGACGCTCACGATCCCCCTCGATGTCCACGGCATCGAGAACAAGGAGGAGCGCGTCTACGAGACGCTCGAACAGGTCGAACTCCGGCCGCCGGAGCGCTACATCGACCGCTTCCCCGACCAGCTCTCGGGCGGCGAGAAACAGCGGGTCGCCATCGCCCGGGCGCTCGTCCTGCGCCCGGACGTCATCCTCGCGGACGAGCCGGTGTCGATGCTGGACGTCTCGACGCAGGCGGTCATCCTGAAGCTGCTCGCCCGCCTCAAGGAGGAGATGAACCTCTCGATCATCTACATCTCACACGACCTGTCGACGGTCAGCTACATCTGCGACGACATCAACGTGATGTACCTCGGTCGCATCGTCGAGACGGCGCCGACGATGGACATCCTCGAGGACCCGAAACACCCCTACTCGAAGGCGCTCATCAACGCGATTCCGATCCCGGACCCGAACCACGACCGGGAGCGGACGACGCTCGAGGGGTCGACGCCCGACCCCATCGGCCTCGGTGAGGGCTGCCGGTTCCGCGACCGGTGTCCGGAGCGGATGGACATCTGTGAGAAGACGCCGGCGTTCATCGAGCACGAGGGGCACCACGTCTCCTGTCACCTGTACTACGACCATGCTGAATACGAACGAACGACCGAGGAACTGGAGGTGCCGGGCGATGACTGAACGCAGCCACAGTCGGCCGCGACCGACGGCTGCGGCCGACGAGGTGACCGACCGATGAGCCGCCGCCGCTACTTCGTCTACCGGTCCATCCAGACGGTGTTCCTCCTGTGGATGATCATCACGTTCCTGTTCTTCTTCTTCCGGCTGATGCCGGGGGACTTCATCGACATGATGTTGTACGAAGGCATCCCTCCAGAGACCGCACAGGAACTGGTGCGGAAGTGGGGCCTCGACCAGCCGCTGCACATCCAGTACATCAACTACATCGCGAACCTGCTGACGCTCGACGCCGGCTTCTCGCTCGGCGCTCGCGCCCCGGTGTGGGACTACGTCCAGATGCGGATCTTCAACACGTTCATCCTGGTCGCGCCCGCCATCACCCTCGGGTACATCGTCGGTGCGATCATCGGGACCATCCTCGGCAGCAAGCGCGGCACCCGCATCGAGCGGTTCGGCATCGTCGGGACCGTCGTGATGGGGACGCTCCCCATCTTCTTCCTCGGTATCGTCATGATCGTCATCTTCTCGAGCTGGCTCGACTGGTTCCCCTCCTCGGGGATGTTGTCGCCCATCAACGCAGGGGCGTTCGAGGGGCTCCCGTGGTGGAAGCCGTACACGTCGGGTGACTTCGCGATCCACTACATCCTGCCGTTCACGGTCATCGTCCTCCGGTACATCAACACGCCGGCGCTCGTGATGCGGACGAGCGTGGTCGAGGTGCTCGGCCAGGACTTCATCCACTACCAGCGCATCACCGGGCTGCCGAAGCTCAACCGCTACCGGCACCTCGCGAAGCACGCTAGCCTGCCGGCGCTCACGCTCTACCCCATCGCGATGACGCGCGCACTGAGCGGGCTCGTGCTGCTGGAGGTCGTGTTCAACTGGCCGGGCATCGGACAGGCGCTCGTGCAGGCCGTGCTGGGTCGTGACTTCGCGGTCGTCCAGTTCATCTTCCTGCTGCTGGCGGTGTTCATCCTGCTCGGCAACTGGGCCATCGACCTGCTGTACAGCTACATCGACCCCCGTGTGACGGTCGAAGCGGCCGACTGAGTCACACGTTTTTCGACTCCAACCGACGCTACGCCGAGGCGACCTCGCGGAGCGTCCGCAGTTCGCTCTCGACGACGCTCTCGTACTGTGCTCCGTAGAGTCGGGCGTCGACCGTCCCCTCGTGGATGAACAGCGTCGCGGGGCCACCCGGCACCCCATAGCGTTCCTGCAGGATGCGTGGGGCGTCGGGGCCGTAGACGGAGAAGAACGCGACGTCGTCGGGCGCCGCCTCGAACAGCTCGTCGAGGGTCGCGCGCATCTGGTCGCAGTCCGTGCAGTCGTCGAGCCAGACGTACACGACCGCTTCCGGGTGGACCCGCAGCAGCAGCGGGAGCCGGTCGCCGTGGACGGGCGTGAACGCCGCCGGGCTGCCGTGGTCGGCGGGGGGGTCGCGACGCAGCGCGTCGACGACCGGGAGCACGCGGAGCCGGTCGGCGTGCGAGAGCTGTGCGACGTGGTCGGCGACCGCCAGATACTCGACGAGTATCTCCTCGTCGTGGTCGCTGACGTCCAGAACCGCGTCGACCTCGGCGGGGGCCTCGACGTGCTCCGACAGCGTCTCGCGCCGCGCTGCCGAGTCGAGGTCCGCGAGCGTCGCCCGAGTGGCATCGAGTCGGTCGGTGAACGCGTCGGTCAGTCGGAGCCGGTCTCCCCCGTCGGCTGGCTCGACGACTCCCCCGTCCACCAGTCGGTCCAGTAGCGTCCCCGAATCGACGGCCGTGTCTGCATCCATAGCGTTAAATGGTCACACGCGGTTTATGATTCTATCGCTCCGTGGAGTCACCGAATGCCCCCGACACCCGACGCCGACGACTACCACGTGCCGACCATCGTCGGCAGCCTCGTCGCGGGCGTGTTCATCGGGGGGCTCGGTGGTGGGGTGGCGTTCCCGACGCTGCCGACGCTGGGGGCCGTCCTCGGCATCTCGCCGCTCCTCGTCGGCCTCATCCTCTCGACCAACCGCATCACGCGGACGGTGATGAACACCCCTGCCGGCGAGATAATCGACCGGCTGGGAACGCGACGGCCGATGATCGTCGGGTTCGGCCTGCAGGGGGCCGCCCCCTTCGGCTACGTCCTCGGCCTCCACCCCGACCTCGTGCCGGGGCTGGATTCGGCAGCGCTGTTCATCCTCGCGCGAGCCGTCTGGGGCGTCGGCTCCGCGTTCGTCTTCGTCGGCTCGTTCAGCACGGTCGTCCACGTGACGAGCGAGACGAACCGCGGGCGGTGGATCGGGTACTTCCGGGGGGCACAGAGCATGGGGTTCCCGACCGGCCTCGTCGCCGGGGGGCTGTTGACCGACTTCTACAGCTACGACGTCGCGTTCGGGACGGCGGGGGTGCTGGGACTGCTCGCAGCAGTCGTCGCCGCCGCCGTGTTGCCGGACCTCAGACCCGCGGTCGAGACCGCCACGAGCCTCCGAGAGCTGCCGAGCGTCGTGCGACGCGAGCCCCGGATCGCCCTCATCGGGGTCGTGAACTTCGCCGTCCGGTTTCTGTTCGCCGGTGTCCTGCTCTCGACGGTCGTCCTCTACGCCCAGACGTACGGTATCGGCATCGGCGACTTCTCCGCCGTCGGCGCCAGCGGGCTCATCATGGCGCTCAGCGTCCTGTTCGCCGGCGGCACGACGGTCGCCGCCGGGACGCTCTCGGATGCGGTCGGCAACCGGGCGCTCATCACCCTCCCCGCGCTGTCGGTGTTCGCGTTCGGCTTCGCGCTGCTGGGGCTGTTCCCGACGCTGCCGACCACGCTGGTCGGCGTCGCGTGCATCGGCGTCGGCGTCGGCGGGACGAACCCGCCGCTGTTGGCGTACCTCGGTGACATCAGCCCGGAGGGCGACGTGGGGAAGCTGGGGGGCGTCTACAACGTCTTCGGGGACCTCGGCTCCTCGCTCGGCCCCCTCGTCGCGCTACCGGTGGCGGTGCAGTTCGGCTTCCGCGCGGAGTATCTGGCCTGCGCCGGGCTGGTGGTGCTGGTGTTCGTCCTCGTGGTCGCCACCCTGCTCGGTGGCGACCTGCGACCGCAGCGGGTACCGTGAGCGGCCGGCGGCTGACCGACGGACGAGTACGGCCGACGGCGAACGATGGCCGACGGCGAACGATGACCGACGAATGACGACCGACGGAAACGGTAAGTACTCCATCAGCGAGAGTCGACGGTATGGAGCTATCCTACCACGGTGGGGCCGCGTTCGAGTTCACCGACGACGACGGGAACAGCATCCTCGTCGACCCCTGGCTCACCGACAACCCACAGACGACGGCCACCGTCGAGTCGTTCACCGACGTCGAGACGATATTCGTCACGCACGGGGCGGACGACCACCTCGGCGACGCGCCGGCCATCGCCCAGCTGGCGAACGCGCCCATCGTCTGTGACTGTGCGACGAGCATCGTCCTCCGCGACCAGCTCCCGGACGAGCTGATACGGCGCTACGTCTGGGGGATGGAAGCCGAGGGAGACAGCTGGTACGCACGCATCCTCGAAGCACACCACCCCTCGCAGTTCTTCGACGAGCGGCTCATCGGCGAGGCGCAAGCGTACGTCATCGAGTTCGGCGGCGAGACCATCTACCATCTCGGGGACACGGCCATCTTCAGCGACATCGAGCTGTTCGCCGAACTGTACGAGCCGACGGTCTGCTGTCTCCCGGTCGGCGCGGCCGGCCTGGGCTACTCGCCGGAGCTGTTCCCCGAGGAGGCCGCCCTCGTCGCCGAGTGGCTCGCACCGTACGTCCACACCATCGTCCCGATGCACTACGCGGCGGGGTCACCGCGACCCGAGGCGTTCGTGGAACACTGCCGGGAGCGGGGCGTCGACGAGACGGTCGACGTCGACGTGGTGCCACCGGGGGCGACGCTCGACTGCTGAGCCTACAGGTCGTGGGGGTCAGCCTGTGCAATCCGCTCGACTGCCTCCCGAAGCCGTGACCGGTACTCGGGGAGGTCGGCGGCCTCGATGGGGTTGCCGTGCGTCGGCGCCACGACCGACACGTCGAGCTCTTCGAACAGGGCGTCGATGGCCGGGTCGAGCCGCGAGGGGTCGACGTAACAGAGCCAGCGGAGCGCGTTCCGGTGGTAGTCGTGGATGTCGTCGGTGGGGATGCCGCCGTCGACGGCGCCGAACGGCTTCCCGGCGTGTTCGGGGGCGTGGTAGTTGCCGAAGCCGTCGGCCGTGAACAGCACGCCCGAGCTGTGGTCGAATATCCACGTCGTGTGCTGGATGTCCGCGAGCGGCGGGTCGACGAACGAGAACGTCCGGCCACAGATGTCCATGGTGCCGCCGATTTTGGCGGTCACGTCGGCGTGTCCGAGGCCGACGACCGCGGGCGAGCCCGACGACGACACGAGCGTCAGGTCGGGCCACCGCTCGCGGAACTCGGGGACGTTCCCCGAGTGCGGCAGGTCGGCGTGTGAGAGAACGAGCGCGTCGACGGGCGCGTCGCCGATGGTCTCGGCGAGCTGTGCGTCGATCTGCTCGCGGTGGTAGAACGACCCGGAGTCGACGAGGATGCGCGTCCCCGCGTGTTCGAGGAGATAGACGGAGACGTGGAGGTGGCGCTCGCCGTGTGGGTAGCTCTCGGCGAGCCACGTCACCTCGTCGGTGAGCTGGACCGCCATCAGCCGAACACGTCCAGTCGACCGCGTTCGTTCACGTGCTCGACGACCGTCGCCATCCGGCGGATGAACCGATCCGCGTCGACCGTGATGGGCAGCCCGTGTGCCGGTGCGACGATGTCCTCGGCGTGGCGGTCGGCGAGTTCCTCGACGACGCCGTTCGTCTTCGCCACGTCGGCGTACTGGTACCAGAAGAACACCCGGCCGTGGAACGCGAGCAGCTGGTCGACCGTCACCTCGTGGTCGAGCTCCTCGACGACGGTCAGGCACTCGCCGGCCATGTGAGGGAAGCCGAGCCAGTCGACCGGAAAGAAGGTGCCCGTCGTCGTCTCGCGCAGCCAGATGTGCATGGCGTGGTCGAGGAACAGCGGCTGGAGGAACTCGACGCGCTTGCCACCGAGGTCGATGGTGTCGCCGGGGGCGACCCGGTCGGCGTCACCGAGGTGGTACAGCTCGTGTTCGTTGCCGTGGGCCGGCGCGACGAGCGTCGCCTCCGGGTGGGCGTCGAGGATGGCGAACGCGTTGCCGGCGTGGGGGGCCTCGGGATGCGAGACGACCAGATAGTCGAGGTCGCGGCCCCCCAGCGCGTGGTCGAGCTCCGCGAGCACGTGGTCTCGGTTCGCCGGCGAGAGCGTGTCGAACAGCAGCGTCCGGTCGCCCGTCACGAGGTAGGCGTTCTGGCAGGTGTGGACCTCGCGGTCCGGCTCGTACCAGTCCGGCGGGTCGGCCACGTAGTCGGCAGTGAGTCCGGGGCGGGGGATACAGCCCTGAATCCACTGGATACCGTCGGTGAGCGTTCTGGGCATGTCGGTCGTTCGTTCTGGTCGGTCGGCGGTATTAAGCGTGCCTGTCGCTACCGTCCGACACAACGGCTATTACGGACTGCCCGAATCGTGGAGTATGCGAGCGATCGTGTGCGATGACTTCGAGGAGTGTCGCGTGGCGGACGTGCCGACGCCGGAGCCGGCGGCCGGCGAACTGCTGCTGGCCGTCAAGCGCGTCCAGTTGAGCATCACGGAGTGTCAGCTCTATCATGGAGCAGCGGTCGTCCACTACGAGTCGGTCCGTGACCGGCTGGCTGCGGGTGACGGCCTGCTGTTCGGCCACGAGTTCTGTGCCGAGGTCGCGGAAGTCGGTGACGACGTCCACGAGTTCGCCGTCGGCGACCGGGTGTACGCCGCGGGAAAGCTCGCCTGCAACGAGTGTACGTACTGCGAGGCCGGCTACACCCACTTCTGCAAGGCCAAGGCGACCATCGGGCTCCAGACGCCCGGCGCGTGTGCGGAGTACCTGACGCTCCCGCCGGGACCGCTCCGTCGCGTCCCCGACGGCGTCTCCGACGCGGAGGGCGCGGCGCTCCAGCCGATGGCGAGCGCCGTCCTCTGTGTGCGCGACGCCCAGATCGCCGACGGCGACGTGGTCGTCGTCGTGGGTGCCGGGGTGATGGGCTACCAGTGTGGCCAGCTCGCGCTCCAGCAGGGCGCCGGCGAGGTCATCGCCGTCGACGTGAACGCGGAGAAGGTCGAGCTGGCCGAGTCACAGGGGATGGTGGGCGTCGACGCCTCGGCCGAGGACCCCGTCGCGGTCGTCGACGAGCGCACCGACGGCAT
Source organism: Halorarius litoreus (assembly GCF_024362405.1). Taxonomy (GTDB): domain Archaea; phylum Halobacteriota; class Halobacteria; order Halobacteriales; family Haloarculaceae; genus Halorarius; species Halorarius litoreus. The sequence goes on from NZ_CP101454.1 coordinate 573,157, forward strand.
CGGTGCCGACGTGGTGCTCGAATGTGTGGGGGGCGACCAGTCGCACGCCAACGAGGGGACCGACCCGCTCGCACAGGCCGTCCGGATGCTCCGCTCGGGCGGCCGCATCGTGCAGGTGGGGAGCATCGCCGGCGAGCTGACGGTGAGCCCGCGAATGATGCGCTCGAAGCACGTCCAGTGGATCAATCCCCTGCGTGGCGTCGTCTCGCTCGGCCCGAACGCCGACTCGGGCGACCTCGCGGCGAAGCTCGTCGCCGACGGCCGGGTCGACATCGCCGGCTGCATCACCCACGAGGTGCAGGGGCTCGACGCGTTCGAGGAAGCCGTCGACATCACGACGAACAAAGCCGAGCACGGCGCGTTCGGGCCCGCACAGGTGGTCGTCCGTGAGTGAGAGACGGACGACGAACCCCCTCCGACTGGCGGTCGAACGGGGCGAACCGGTGCTCGGTGCGGGTGTCACGACGCTCGACCCGGCGTTCGTCGAGGTGTACGGCGCGCTCGGGCTCGACTTCGTCTGGCTCGACTTCGAGAACGCGGGGCCACACCCCGAGGACGCCACGGTCGTCGCGGGGCTCGCGCGAGCGGCCGACGCCGCGGACATCGAACCGCTCGTCCGGCTCCCGTCGGGTGACCCCTCGCTGATTCGGAAGGTGCTCGATACGGGCGTTCGGAACCTGCTGATTCCCCGGGTCGAGACCGCAGCCGAAGTCAGGCAGGCCGTCGAGGCCTCCCAATTCACGTACGACGGCGGCGTCGGTGAACGCGGCTACGCCGGGGCGCGAGCCAGCGGCTGGGGCGGCGACACCGACGAATACGCCGCCCGACAGGACGCGAACGTCCTCGTCGGCGTGATGCTAGAGAACCTGACTGCGGTCGCGAACGTCGACGACATCCTCGCTGTGCCCGAGCTCGGGTTCACGTTCGTCGGGCCGAGCGACCTTTCGGTGTCCGCGGGCCACCCGCTGGAGACCACCCATCCCGAGGTGACGGCCGCCATCGAAACGGTTCGCGAAGCATCGCAGTCTGCGGGCGTTCCGGTGGGGCGGACCGCGTCGTCGGCCGACGCGACGACCGCCGCGCTCGACGCGGGGTTCGACCTCGTCCGTATCGGCCACGAGGTTGGCGCGGCCCGGTCGCTGTTGGGCGACCGACTCGCCGCGGTTCGCGCACACCTCGGCGACTGACTCTCGAGGAGGTCGCTGGACCAAAGCTATTTGTCGAACAGGGCGAATTGGCAGCCATGACAGTCGGCCCCCCGATAGCGGAACTGCATTTCCCCGACGCGCCGAACGTCTCGTCGGTGCCCGGCCCGCGCTCGCAGGCGCTCATCGACCGCCAGTTCGAACTCGAGAGCCAGGTCGTCACCTACCCCCGGTCGCTCCCCGTCGCCTTCGAGGAGGGCCGGGGCGCGACGCTGCGCGACGCCGACGGCAACGTCTACATCGACTTCGTCGCCGGGGCGGGCGTCCTCAACGTCGGCTACTCGAACCCCTACGTGGTGGAGGCCGTCCAGGACCAGTCGGGGCGCATCACCCACACACTCGACTTCCCGAGCGAGGCGCGCGTCGAATTCCTAGAGGCGCTGTCTGGCATCGCGCCCGGCGACCTCGCGGGGAACAGCCGCCTCGCGTTCGGCGGGCCGACCGGCACCGACGCCATCGAGGCGAGCATCAAGCTCGCACGGGCCAACAGCGACGGCTCCTCACTCGTCGCCTTCCGGGGTGGGAACCACGGCCAGACCGCGGGGGCGCTCTCGCTCAGCGGCGTGAACAAGTACAAGACGAAGGGCCGGGGGCCGTACGTCCCCGGCGTCGAGCACGTCCCGTACCCGTATCCGCTCCAGCAGGGCGTCAGCCCGGAGGAGGCCGTCGACCGCTCCATCCGCGAGCTCCAGGAGCTGCTCGAAGACCCCTACAGCGGCATCCCGGACCCCATCGGCGTGTGGGTCGAGGCCATCCAGGGCTCGCGTGGCGTCGTGGTTCCACCCCGCGAGTTCCTGCCGCGGGTCCGAGAACTCTGTGACGAACACGACCTCATGCTCGTCCTCGACGAGATCCAGACCGGGATGGGCCGGACGGGCAAGTGGTTCGCCAGCGAGTGGTCCGAGACGACGCCCGACGCCATCGCGATGGGGAAGGCGCTCGGCGGCGGCCACGCACTCTCGGGCATCATGTTCCACGAGAAGTTCGATACCTGGGAGCCGGGGACCCACAAGGGAACGTTCAGAGGCTACGTCCCCGCGATGGTGGCGGGCACCCGCGCCATCGAGTACATCGAGGCGCACGACCTGTTGGCGCACGGTCAGGAGGTGGGTGAGCTAATTCGCGAACGGCTCCGCGCCGCGGGAGGGACCAGCCCCTACGTCGCGGAGGTGCGCGGCGAGGGGATGCTCACGGGCGTCGAGTTCCACGACTGCGATGGGGAGCCGTTCAGCGAGTTCGTCTCCGAACTCCAGCGCTACTGTCTCGACCACGGCCTCGTCGTCTGGGTCTCGGGCCGCCACGGCTGTGTGATTCGGCTGCTGCCGCCGCTCGTGCTCACGCACGAACTCGCCGAGCGGGGCTGTGATGTCCTCTGTGACGGCATCGAGGAGCTGACGAAACGCTACTCGTAGCGACTTCAGAGGTTCAGGAGGTCGCGGGCGATGGTCCGGCGCTGGACCTCGTCGGTGCCGTCGTAGATGCGGGCGGCCCGCGCCGTCCGGAGTTCGCTCTCGAACGGGAGCGAGCGCATGTAGCCTGCTCCGCCGTGAATCTGGACGGCGCGGTCGGCGACGTCCCACCAGAGTTCTGCCCCGCGGAGTTTGGCCGCACTGAGCAGCCACCGGGGCTCGTTGTCGCGGTCGATCTCCCACGCTGCGTAGCGGTAGAGCCACCGCACCATCTCGATGTCCGCGCGCATGTCGGCGAGGTGCCCCTGGACGAACTGGCGCTCGCCGATGGGCTTGCCGAACGTCTTGCGGTCCTTCGCGTACTCGATACACTGCTCGACCATCCACTGACAGCGGCCCACCGCTTCGGCAGGCAGTCGGATTCGCGCGGCGTTGACCCACGACATCGCGTCGATGAGCGCCTCGCCCTCCTCGCCGACCATGTGCGAATCCGGAACCCGGCAGTTCGTGAAGTGGTTGAACGACTGCTCGCCGACCTGCGTCCCCATCGGCGGCTGGACCTTACCGACCTCCCAGCCCGGGTTGTCGGCGTCGACGATGAACGACGAGATGCCTCGGGCGTCGCCGTCCTCTCCGGACGTTCGGGCGTAGACGGTGATGAAGTCCGCGTAGGGCGCGTTCGTCGTGAAACACTTCGCCCCGTTGATGACCCACTCGTCACCGTCTTTCTCGGCGGTCGTGTCCATCCACGTCACGTCGCTGCCGTGGTCGGGCTCCGTGAGCCCGAACGCGAGGTGCTTGTCGGCGGCCATGATGGGGTCGAAGTAGCGCTCCCGCTGGTAGTCGTCGTGGGCCATCGGGATGACGGCCGGCCGCACCGAGAGCGTGTCGAGGATGAGTTCGTGGAAGCCGTCTGGGTTGCGGTAGTGGAGGTGCTCGATGACCTGCGTGAACTCGAGGTTCGAGAGCCCGCCGCCGCCGTACTCCTCAGGCATGTACATCGTGTAGAACCCCGCCTCGTGTGACCGCCGCTGGATGGTCTCACGGACGTCGAGATACTCGTCGACGAGCCGCCCATCGTCGCCGACCCGGTTGCGCTCGCCGTACTCGCCGAGGAACTGCTCGTACTCGTCTTCCAGAGGTTCGACCTCCTGTCTGAGGAACTCGTCGAGCTGTTTCTTGAACAGCCGCACCTGCTGGGAGGGTTCGAAGTGGAGTCCGTCCTGCTGTCGCTGACTGGCCGAGTCACCCATGACCAAGCTTTCGGGTATCGGCGCAAAAAGATACCGGTGAACCCGGTGATGGCCCGCGGATGCCCTGCGGGCGTGACGGGCCACGAGCGACACAACGCTTTTGCGTGGTGGGGGGGAGTCTCACACACTATGTTGACCGACAAGGTTTGCATCGTCGCCGGCGGTGGCAACGGTATCGGCCGGGCGACGGCACTCGAACTCGGGAATGCGGGAGCGACCGTCGTGGTGAACGACCTCGGCGTCTCGCTCACCGGCGAAGCAGAGACCGAACAGCCGGCCCAGCAGGTCGTCGACGCCATCGAGGACGCCGGCGGCGCGGCGATGGCCCACTACGGCGACATCAGTTCACTCGAGTACACCGAGGCGCTCGTCGCCGATGCCTTCGACGCGTACGGTCGCGTCGACGGCGCGGTGAACTTCGCGGGGATCCTGCAGGACAGCATCTGTTACAAGATGACCGGCGAGCAGTTCGACGCGGTCATCAACGTCCACCTCCGTGGGCACTTCGCGCTGCTGCGGAACCTCGCGGCCCACTGGCGCGAGCAGGCAGGCAGCGACGGACTCGACAGCCAGCGGTCGTTCCTCGCCGTCTCGAGTACGGCGGCGACGAACGGCAACGTCGGCCAGGTGAACTACGCCGCCGCGAAGGGCGGCATCCTCGCGATGGTGCGGACGGCGGCCAAAGAGCTGCACCGCACCAACGTCCGGGTGAACGCCCTGTTGCCGTCGGCGTACACCCGGATGATCGCCTCGATGCCAGACGAGGAGTTCAAACAGAACTATCAGGAGAACAAACCCCCCGAGAAGATCGCGCCGCTCGTGGGCTACATGATGAGCGACGAGGCGACCGACATCACCGGCTGCTCGCTGCGGGCGAGCGGCGACATGGTCGGGCTGATGAACGACCCACACACCGTCCGGGCGGCCGTCAACGACGACGGCTGGACCATCGAGTCGCTCGCGAAGAGCTTCCGGGAAACCGTCGGCGACGGCGAGGAACTCACACGGGTCTGACGATGCCACGCTATCCACTCGCGGACCTTGAGGCGCAGGTCGGCATGTCGAACGTCACCGTCCGGAACCTCCGGGTCGAGGGCGGGAAGGTCGAGGAGTTCGCCCGCGCCATCCACGACGACAACCCCGCGTTCCGCGCCACGAAGCGCGACGAGCCGGTGGTCGCGCCGCTGACGTTCACCCGGACGTCGTACTTCCCACAGTACCGGACGCCGGTCGCGGACTGGGAGTTCGGCTTCGAGTTGGGGTTCGACCGGAACCGGAGCGTCCACGGCGAACAGGCGTTCGAGTTCGAGCGGCCGGTCCGCGAGGGCGACGTGCTGACCGGCGTGACGACGCTCACCGACGTCTACCAGCGCGAGGGAGGCAAGGGTGGTACGATGACGTTCGCGGTGTTCGAGACCGAGTACCGGGACGCCGACGACGAACTGGTCGTCGTCTCGCGCAACACGCGCATCGAGACCGGCCAGCCGGTCGGCGACGAGGAGGGGCCGGAATGACCGAGTATCCGGTCACCGCCGAGACGGTCGCGGTCGGTGACGAGGGCCCTACGGTCGTTGTCGAAGACCTCACACGGCCCGATTTCGTGAAGTACGCGGGCGCGAGCGGTGACTTCTCCCGCATCCACTACGACGAGCCGTACGCCCGTGAGGCGGGCTACCCGAGCGTGTTCGGGCAGGGGATGTTGACCGCCGGGGTCGCGTCGACGCTCGTGACCGACTGGTTCGGTATCGCGCACGTCCAGCGGTTCAAGACCCGGTTCAGCGCGCAGGTGTGGCCCGGCGACACCGTCCGCGTGACCGGCGAGGTGACCGAGGTCGACCGCGACGACGACACCGTCGTCGTGGACGTGACGTTCGAGGCCGTCACGCAGGACGGCAGCACCGTCCTGACCGGCGAGGCGACGGCGAACCTCCCCCGCTGAGTCAGCGGTCAGCCGTTCGGAAACAGTTTCTCCCCCTCGTTCCAGAACAGCCCGTGAACCGCGAGGAGGTCGGCGTACTCGACGAGCTTCGCCTCGATGCTCCGGGGCTCGACCGGCGTGGACCCGCTGTGCGAGACGACGATGTGCTGGATTGGCGTCGGGAGCCCGGCCACAGCCACCATGTGGACCCCGTAGTAGGGGTGGGGAACGTGGTCACCGAACGTCTCGCCGTCGTACCCCGAATACTCGTGGAGTTTGCTCACGTCGTGGAGCAGCGCGCCCGCGACGACCGTGTCGCGGTCGAGCGCCACGCCCTGCAGCGAGACGGCGGCGTCGGCGAGCGCCATCGCCCAGCGCGTCACGTCGCGGGTGTGGTCGACGAGTCGAACGTCACCGATGTCGGCCTCGTACTTCGGGGAGAACGGCACCTCGTCGAGCCGTTCGAAGTCGCTCGCTTCGAGGCCGTCGGCCCAGACGCGGGCCGCGCGGTCGGCGAGGTCGGCGTCGTCGATGTCGTCGAGTTCGGGGAACGCATCGCGTACTGCGTCGTCCATGGCTCAGGGGTGCTGCGAGACGAGAAATAGTTTGTGCGCCGCTCAGTTCCGGCGGGCGACGATGTTCCGGTAGGCGTCGACCGTCGCGTCGAACTCGGGGGGGAGCCAGACGGTGGAGTTGTCGAGTTCGACGACGGCCGGCCCCGAGAGTTCGTGGCCCGGGCCGACCGCGTTGCCGTCGTAGAACGGCACCTCGGCGGTCGTCTCCTCGTCGAGGACGACCTCGCGGGTGCCGCGTTTCGCCGCGTCGACCGGGGCATCCGGAGCGGCGGCTGGCTGCCGTTCGGGGATGGCCGTGTGCCCGATAGTCGTCACCCGAACGTTGACGATCTCGACCGGGTTGCGCTCGTCGACGAAGCCGTAGCGGTCCTCGTGGCGGCGCTCGAACCGCTCGACGATGTCGGCGAGGGTCGCGTCGTCGACCCGGTCGCCGTCGAGCGCGACGTTCAGGTTGTGCGCCTGCCCGAGATACCGCAGGTCCATCGAGATGGCGACCGACCGGCTGTCCGCAGGGACCTCCTCGGCGTCGAGGTCGGCCGTCCCGTCGCGCTGGAGATCGTCGACGACCGCGTTCAGCGCGTCGTGGTCGGCCACGTCGACCGTCGTGAGGACCGACCGGACGTAGTCGTGTTTGATGTCGGAGAGCAGACAGCCCATCGCGGAGGTCAGCCCCGGGTTGTCCGGGAAGACGACCGTCTCGATGCCGAGTTCGAGCGCGACGTCGCAGGCGTGCATCGGGCCGGCGCCGCCGTAGCCGACGAGGCCGAACTCGCGGGGGTCGAACCCCTCCTCGACCGACACCGTCCGAACCGCGCCGGCCATGTTGGCGTCGATGACGGTCTTGATGCCGACGGCCGCCTCCTCGAGCGAGAGGTCGAGCGGCTCGGCGACCCGTTCGCGGATGGCTGTCTCCGCGGCCGCGGCGTCGAGGTCGAACTCGCCGCCCGCGAAGTTCTCGGGGTTCAACAGCCCGAGGACGAGGTCGGCGTCCGTCACCGTCGGCTGCTCGCCGCCGCGGCCGTAACACACCGGCCCGGGGACGGAGCCGGCGCTCTGCGGGCCGAGCTGGAGCGATCCGACCTCGTCGATCCACGCGATGGAGCCGCCGCCGGCACCGACGGTCTCGATGTTCACGAACGGCCCGTTGATGGTCATTCCACGGAGGTCGCGATAGGCGGTCTCTACCGGTTCACCGTCGACGACGATGGCCGTGTCACACGACGTGCCGCCCATGTCGAAGGTGATGAGGTTCTGGAGTCCCGTCTGCTCGCCGAGGTACTGGGCGGTCTTCACGCCGCCGACCGGCCCGGAGACGGTCTGCGTGACGGGTCGCTCCTTCGCGATGACCGAGCGGGCGCTCCCGCCGTCGGACTTCATGATGTCGAGGGCAGCCGACATCCCCGCCGCCTCGCACTCGGCTTCGAGCTGCGAGATGTAGGAGGCGACCTTCGGTTTCAGGTAGGCGTCGACGGCCGTCGTCGCCGTCCGCCGGTACTCGCGGATCTCGGGGGAGACCGCCACCGAGATGCTCACCTCGAGGTCGGGCGCGAGTTCGGCGATGCGCTCGGCGACCTGGCGCTCGTGGGCGCCGTTCTTGTGCGCGTGGAGGAAGCAGACGGCGACCGCCTCGACGTCGTCGGGGAGGCGCTCGACCACGTCGTCGACCTCGGAGAGCGCGAGCGGCGTGGCCACCTCGCCGTCGACACCCATCCGCTCGGTCACCTCGTAGCGGCGGCGGCGTGGAATCAGCGGCGGTTCGTACGTGCCACAGGGGTCGTACAGCAGTTCACTGCGTCGGAACCCGCGGCCGATTTCGAGGACGTCACGGAACCCGCGAGTGGTGATGAGTGCGGTCGTCGCGCCCTCACCTTCGATGAGGGCGTTGACGGCGACGGTGCTGCCGTGGGTGAACCGCTCGATGTCCGCCGGCGAGACGGCCGCGTCGTCGCAGGCGCGTTCGATGCCGGTCATGATGCCGGTGATCAGGTCGTCGGTCGTCGGGGTCTTCACCGTGTGGACCACACCGTCGGCCAGCAGTACCGTGTCGGTGAAGGTCCCCCCGGTGTCGACGCTCACTCGGTGCATTGGTAGTCGGGTTGTGGGAGGCGTTCATACGCTTTCCGGTGGGGGGCGCGGCTGCACTCACTCGGCATCGCGGAGCTCCTCCGTGGTCGCCCAGTCCACTTCGGGTGGGTCGCCCCGAACGGCCACACCGTACGTCTCGCGGGCCGATTCGCGGGAGATGTAGCCGTCGAGCACGTCGTCGAGGACGCGCTCGGGCGGTCGGTCGTGGGGGTCGCCGTAGCCGCCACCGCCCGCCGGCTGCAGTTCGAACGCCGAGCCGGCGTCGAGCGTCGTCGAGCACTTCGACGGGAGCTCGTGCTGAGCACCCTCGGGCGTGTGGTGGACGTGTCGGGCGCTCGCGCCCTCGCGGCCACCGGCCACCCCGTAGGGGCCGGTCTTCGCGCGGTCGCTGGTGACGATGAGCTCCACGTCGTCGGCGAACCGGGTCGTCAGCCGGGTGGCGTTGCCGCCGCGGAACCGCCCGCAGCCGCCCGTGTCGGGCACGATGGAGAACTCGTCGATGGTGACGTAGTCGTACCGCTCCTCGAACCGTTCGACCGGCTCGATGCCGGTGTTGCCGACGCCCGAGCGGATGCCGTTGATGCCGTCGCGGACGGCACAGGCACCCGCCCCACCCATCCCACGGGTCCGGTTCGCGACCTTCGAGGCGAGCGAGCGATAGGTGAGCCCGTTCGTGCTCCCCTCGCCCGCGCCGAACACGAGGGCTTCGTCGATGGTCCCGATGGCACGAACCACGGTGTCGAACACCCGATTCGCGGTCTCGTGGTTCCCGGCGACCACGGGCGCGGGGTGTTCGGGGTTCACGAGCGACCGCTCGGGCGCCGAGATGGAGACGGGGCGGAACTCCCCGGACGTGCGGAGGATGCCCGGGTTCAGCGTACACTTGATGGCGTAGTGGGTCGCCGCGAGCGTCACCGACGGCGGAGCGTTGATGCCACCGCTCACCTGTCCGTCGGTGCCCGCGAAGTCGACTTCGATGTCCGACCCGCGGACCCGGACCGTCGCGTGGATGCGGAGCAGTTCGTCTGTCATGCCGTCGCCGTCGAGGAAGTCCTCGGCCTCGTAGTCGCCGTCGGGCAGCGCCTCGATGCACGAGCGCATCCGCTTCTCGTCGTTCTCGAGGAGCCGGTCGACCGTCCCGCGGACCGTCTCGGCGCCGTACTTCTCGGCGACCTCCTGGAGTCGGCGGCGACCCTGGCGGACGCCCGCGAGCTGGGCGTTGAAGTCGCCGACCCGCTCGTCGCTGTCGCGGACGTTCGCGAAGATGACGCGGTAGAGCGCGTCGTTGCGCTCGCCCGCCTCGTACAGTTTGGCGGGGGGAACGCGAATCCCCTCTTTCAGGATCTCGCCGGTGTCGATGGCGTAGCTCGTGGGCGAGGAGCCGCCGACGTCGAGCCAGTGACCGCGGACGGCCGAGAAGCCGAGCAGCGTGTCGTCGAAGAACACCGGCTCCGCGACGACGAAGTCCGGGAGGTGGTTGTTGCCCGAGTACGGGTCGTTCTGGATGAGGATGTCCCCCGCCTCGAGGGCGTCGTACCCCCCGGTCTGCTCGACGATCTGCCCGACCGACGTGACCATCGTCGCCACGTGGATGGGGATGGCGCGCTGTGACTGGCCGGCGACCTCGGCTCGCGGGCTCAACAGCGCGGCCGACAGATCGCCGGCCTCCTGCCACATCGACGAGTACGCCGAGTTCATCACTCGCGCCTGCATCTCCTCGCTGATGTTCACCAACTGGTTGCGGATTACCTCGACGGTCGTCGGGGTGAGGTCCGCTGCTCTCGAACTCATGTAGGTTCTCTACGAGTCACAACGGAACGAGAGACATAAAGATATGCCTGTAGCTCACACACGCTGGCGGCCCGGACGGTAGCTTTATTCGGTCCCGCCGCACCTCGACACCGTGAACGCGTCCGAACAGCGTGCCGACGCTCCGACGCCCGAGCGCGAGCGACTGTTCACTGGGTACCAGGGACGGCTCTCGCTCTCGCTTGCGGTCGGGTGGCTGGCGCTGCAGCTCGGTCGCCAGACGATTCCGCCGCTGCTCCCCCGCATCTCCGCGGACCTCTCGCTGTCGCCGCTCGCCGTCGGGACGGCGCTGACGCTGATGTGGGCGGCGTACGCGATGGTCCACTACCCCAGCGGGCGGCTCGCCGACGCGCTCTCGCGGAAGACGGTGGTCGTGGCGGCGCTCGTCGTGTCCGCTGCCGGGTTCGCCGCCCTCTCGCTCTCGACGTCGTATCTCACGCTCGCCGCCGGGATGGTGCTCGCGGGCGTCGGTTCGGGGCTCTACTTCGTCGCCGCCCGTGCGCTGCTGTCGGATACGTTCACCAGCCGCCGCTCGCAGGCGTTCGGCCTCCACTCCGGGGCGGGCAACATCGGCTCGACGCTGGCCGCCGGCGTCACGCTACTCGTGGTGACGGTCGCCGTCTGGCAGGTGGCGTTCCTCCCCGTCGTCCTCCTGCTGCTGGCCGTCGTCGTCGTCCTGCACGTCGTGTTGCGCGAGCCGTACGTCGTGAACCGCGTCGACTTCCAGCTGCGAGCGACCGGGACCCGCCTCCGCGCGAACACGGAGGCTGCGCAGGTAGCACTCGTCTTCGGCCTCTTCTCGTTCGTCGTCCAGGGGATGCTCAACTTCCTCCCCTCGTTTCTGCAGGTCGAGCGCGGCTTCTCCGAGGGGCTCGCGAGCGGCGGGTTCGCGGCGATGTTCGTCGTCGCCATCGTGGTGATGCCGCTGGCCGGCCGGTTCGGCGACCGAATCGCTCGCGTCCCCGTCGCCGCCGGTGCGCTCACCGTCGCAGTCGTGGGGTTCCTCGCCATCGTCCTGGCGCCGACGCCGTCGCTCATCGTGGCGAGCATCCTGCTGTTCTCGGTCGGCATCTGGGCGTTCCCGCCGGTCATGCAGGTTCACCTGATGGGCCAGTTCCCGGCCGCGAACATGGAGGGCGACTTCGGGGCGATGCGGACGCTCTACATCGCGTTCGGGAGCCTCGGCCCGACGTACGTGGGGTTCCTCGCCGAGCAGCTGAGTTACACGGCCGCGTTTGCGGGACTCATCCTCGTGCTCGCCGTCGCCGCCGCACTCACCGCGCGACTCGCACGGCGCTGAAACCGGGCGGGTCAGAGTATCTCGGCCCGGTAGCCCCGTTCCTCGACGTCAGCGACGAACGCCTCGACGTCCGTCTCGATGGCCTCGAACGTGTCGTAGTGGACCGGGAGGACGAGGTCGGGGTCGACGCTCTCGGTGAACCGTGCGGCCTCGCGCCGCCCCATCGTGTAGTGGCCGCCGATGGGCGGGATGAACACGTCGGCTCGCACGTCCGCGAGTTCGTCGAGGAAGTCGGTGTCGCTCGGGTAGTAGACGGTCGTCTCGCCGATGGTGAGGACGACACCCATCACCTCGCCCTGCTGGTGGAACGGCGTCCCATCGTCGCCGACGTGCTCGCCGTCGGGGTCGTTGTACGCCGGGACCGCAGTGATCTCGATGTCGTCGACGGTGACCGAGTCGCCGACGGCAAGCGGCGTCGTGGCGAGCCCGAGGTCGGCGGTGTCGATGCCCGCGAACGTGACGACCGCCGTCTCGTCGTCCGCGAGCGCCGTGATGGCCTCCGGGTCGTAGTGGTCGTAGTCGTCGTGCGTCGAGACGATGAGCGTCGCGGTCGGCTCCTCGCCCGTCAGCATCTCCGACCACGGGTCGATGTAGACGTGTCGCCCGTCCGGTGTCTCGATGTGCATGCTGGCGTGGCCGAGCAGGTCGATGACGAGGTCGTCGTAGGTGACTGCCATGGACGAACGAGGGCGAGGAGCGGCATAAATCCGTGCGGTACACACGGTTTCGCTCCCCGACTGGGCTCGGCCGCCGGAATCGACCCGAACCGGAGCGGACACTTATATCTGAGTATGTACAGTAGCGAGTATGTCGTCTGGAACAGTGAAGAGTACCGGCACCGCGTTCGCCGTCGTCGAGGCGCTGGTAGCGCTCGACGGTGCGGGGGTGTCGGAGCTCGCCGGGCATCTGGGCATCGCCAAGAGCACCGCCCACCGCCATCTGACCACGCTCGAACAGAGCGGCTACCTCGTCAGAGAGGGCAACGTGTACAACATCGGCCTGAAGTTCCTCCAGCTGGGCGAGTACTCGCGGCACACCCGGCCCGGCTACACGCTCACGAAGCGTATCGTCGACGAGATCGCCAGGGAGACCGAAGAGCGGTCGGTGTTCATCGTCGAAGAGCACGGACAGGCGGTGTATCTCTACCGGGGCATCGGGCCGCATGCGGTCACGACCGACTCGACGGTCGGGACGCGGCGTCCCATCCACACGGTCGCCGGCGGGAAAGCCATCCTCGCACAGCTCCCCCGCGAGCGCGTCGACGCGATCATCGACGAGTGGGGGCTGGAAGCCCGGACCGACGCGACCATCACGACCCGCGACTCGCTGTACGAGGAACTGGACGCCATCCGCGAGCGGGGGGTCGCGTACAATCGCGGTGAGACCATCGAGGGGCTCAACGCCGTCGCCGTCCCAGTGATGAGCGCGCCGGGCGAGGTCGTGGGGGCGTTGAGCGTCTCGGGCCCAGCCAACCGACTGCAGGGCGAGTGGCTCGAAGCGGAGATTCCCGACCTCCTGTTGGGACTGGTGAACGAACTCGAACTCAACCTCACGCACAGCGACCGATTCAACTGAGCAGGTCGGTGACTCCCTCGACGTCGTCGGCCGTCGCGATCTCCCGGGTCGCCGCCGTGAGCCGGTCGAGCGCGTCGTCGTCGAGTTGGCGGCCCGCGAGCGTCCGGAACTTCGCGTCGAGTTCCGCGGTCGTCAACATGTTCTCCGGGTCGCCCTTGCACGTCTCCAGCTCGGCCGTCACCGCCGTTCCGTCCGTCCGCGTGACGGTGACGCGCGCACCCCACCGGTCGGGGAACGCCGCTTCGAGGTCGGGAGCGTGTTCGACAGCCACGCGCTCGGCCAGCGACAGCACGCGGTCGTCCGTCAGGAAGGGCTCGCGGTACTGCTCGAAGAACGCCTGCCCCTCGACGAGTGCGACGGCGACGCTGTACGGGAGACTGAACTGCGCGTCGGTCGGCGTCCGGGGCGCGAGTTTGGCCTCCCACGGCTCCGCGACGAGTCCGAACGCGGCGTCGACCACGCCGACGGTGATGCCGTCGACCTCGGTCGGGTCGAGGTCGTGCTCGTCGCGGAGCGACAGCACCGCGTCGATGGGCGTCTGGTTGTACCGACAGCAGGCGTGGGGCTTGACGCCGGTTCGGGCGATCTCGAACTCGTGGCCGTCGTCGAGGTCGACGAACAGGCGGTCGAGGTCGGCCTCGTCGGAGTAGCCCTGCAGGAAGCCGTTCTCCCCCTCGAGGATGGTCCGGGGACCCGTGTAGCCGCGCGCGGCCAGCTCCGCGGCCGTCACCCCCGACCGGGCGGCGGCACCCGGCTGGATGCGCTTCGAGAGCGTCCCGTCAGCGAGATACTCCAGGTTGCCGGCCGCGAAGCTCCCGGCGAGGCCGACCGCGTTGACCGTCGCCGAGCGGTCGAGTCCCTTCAGCCGGGCGGCTGCCAGCGCTGCCCCGAACACACCACAGACGCCCGTCGGGTGGAAGCCACGGTCGTACAGCGCGGCCGGGTCGGCCGCCCGCCCGACACGGATCATGAGTTCGTAACCGGCGACGACGGCGCTCAGGAACTCGTGGCCGGTCGCGCCTTCGGCCTCCGCGACGGCCAGTGCCGCGGGGAAGATCACCGCGCCAGGATGCGCCGACGAACCGCTGTGCGTGTCGTCGAGTTCGATACCGTGGCCGACCGTCCCGTTCGCGAACGCCGCGACGGCGGGCGGCCCCCCCTCGGAGACCCCGACGATGCTCGCGGCACCGCCGCCGTACGAGCGGGCGTAGTCACGGACGATGCGACTCGACTCGACGCTGTCCGCGCTCCCGAGGACGACGCCGACGAAATCGGTGAACAGGGAGACCGCGTGCGTGCGTTCGGCCGGCGGCACGTCGTGCCAGTCGAGCGCGTAACACGCGTCGACGAGCCGCTCGGTGGGCGTCGCGTCGCCAGCGGTTGCTTCGGTCGCCATACACGACCGTACCCAGACGAGAGCATGAAGATTTGGGTCGGACGGCGTATCCGGGACAGCTATTCTGCATCGCGGAACGGTCGATGCGAACCCATTACAGGAGTACTACTGTAATGCTATGGCCGAGCGGCGGGCAACCGGCGGACGCATCTACCAGAGTAAAACCAGCACACCCATGTGTGTTGGTACCATAGCCCACCCGCTCCCGAGTGGTGCGCGACTGATTCGGCTGGGTGAGGACCCGTGCGACCGCGTTCCGCATCGTCGAACGAGAATCACGGTGGTGTCCCCGTCGTCACAGTGCGGAGACGGGGTCGTGTCGGCGGTCGGGACGCGTGATGGACGGCCAGCCGTGCTGAATCAGAACCCCGGGAGGTCCCACCCGACGAACGGGTCCTCGAGGTCGACGTCCAGTGCGTCGAGCGTGTAGCCGAGGAACACGTAGAACCCGAGGAGCGTGCTCAGCGCCATGAGCGCCGCATCGTCGTACCGTTCCGCCATTCGACCGTGGAGTTCGTCGTCGATGTCCCGGCGAACGAACCGGCTTGCGTACTCCAGCAGCAACGCCTCCTCGGGGTCGAACGCGTCGAACTCGCCCGCGGAGATGGCCCGGAGCTCCTCGACGGTCACGCCCTCGTCGAGCGCCACCGGGACGTGGTGTTGCCACTCGTACTCGCTTCCCATCTCGCGTGCGCCGGCCATCAGCGCCAACTCCCGCTGGCGGGGGTCGATGTCGAACGTCTCCCACATCAGGGAGAGGTGTTCGCGGTGCGACTCCAGGAACACCGGGAAGTGGCCGAACAGCCGGTAGATGTTCCGGGAGCCCCCCGCGACGTTCGTCTCCTGGACGTTCTCGTACGCCTCGACGTCGGGCAGCGAGATCTCGAGGTGGGTGTCGAACTGCTCGCGGTACGCCTCGGGGACCGACTCGCGGTCGACGTAGCTGATACGCGCCATGACCGCGATACGGTGCTGCCTCGCGTAGGTCTATCGGTCGCTCCCCACGGGCGTACAGATTCAAGTAGTGGTGGCGACAAGGGAAGTCGAGAACCAGATGGCACGACGCATCGGTCCCGAGATATACCAGATACAGCAGTGTATCGACAAGCCCGTCATGGACGAGGAGTTCCACAACCGTGACGAACTGCCGACGTGGTACGACCCCGACCGCTCGATACACGTCTGTAACAACGCGTATCTGGTGAACGGCGAACGGACGCTGCTGTACGATACGGTGTCGCCGGGCGCGCGCGACCTCCTGCTCGCGGAACTCGACGACCTCGTGGGGGCCGACGGCCTCGACTACGTCGTTCCCTCACACCCGGAGGCACCCCACGCAGGCAACACGAACGCCATCCTCCGTGAGTATCCCGACGCCGAACTCCTCTCGTCGGCGTACGGCCGCGGCGAGGAGCTCTACTACCTCGACCGCGGCCGCAAGGTCGAGGTAGGCGACACCGTCGACCTCGGTGGCCTCGTCGTCGAGTTCGTCGAGGCGGCGTTCCCCGATACGGCGTTCCACATCTGGATGAAAGAGCGTGAATCGGGCGCGCTGTTCACCGCCGACTGGATGGGATCGCTGCACATGGACGGCGAGTGCCTGAAGTTCAACGACGAACTCGACGTTCCCGTGACCGCAGAGCGCATCATCGAGATGCAGGCGCGCGCGCTGCGGTGGCTCCAGTACTGTGACCCCGAGGCCGTCTACCGGGCCATCGACGAACTCATCGAGGACCACGACCCGCAGATCCTCGCGCCCGCCCACGGCGTCGTCATCCGGGAAGACGCCGTCGCGCACCTGGAGCTGTCGAAGACCGTCGTGGAGATGATAACGACCGGTGGGCGGCTCGCGGAGTTGAAATGACCATGTCCGAGCCACCAGCCGTCGAACTCCCTGACGACGTCTACTGGGTCGACCAGTGTTACGCGATGGCCGACCGCCATCACCACATCTCGCCGTACCTCATCGACGCGCCCGAGGGGTACGTGCTCGTGGAGACGGGGGCCATCCAACACCAGGCCGCGCTCCGCGACCGCATCGGCGAGGTGGTCGGCGAGGCAGGCGTCGCGGCGGCCGTCTTCAGCCACTACGACCTCCCGCACGTCGCCAACGCCCGCGCCTTCCGCGAGGTCTGGGACTTCGACCTCTACACCTCCTTTAGCGGGACTTCCGCCTCGCCCGAGGCGCTGGGGATGGGGCCGTCGACGGGCGTCATGCACGACGAGACCCGCGACATCTGTGGCCGGACGCTCTCGTTCCCGTGGCCCCCGCTCGTCGACGCCGCCCACTCGATGTGGGTGTACGACCACGGCTCGAAGACGATGTTCGTCGCGGACATGGGCCACTACCACTGGCCGGGCGACTGCCGGGCGGTGTGTCGGACCGTCGAGGACCTCCCGAGCGTCGACGACATCCGAGCGTACAACGAGGACGCCCTGCCGTTCGTGAAGTACCTCGACCCGGAGAAGATGCGCGGCGCGTTCGAGGAACTGGTCGAGACGTACGACGTGGCGGTGTGGGCGCCGGTCCACGGCACCCCCATCGTCGGCGCGTCGACCATCGACGCCTATCTCGACCGCGCGGTCGACGCCATCGCCGAGACGGCCGCCGCGAACGCGCCCTGATCCGCCTCAGTCGGCCGTGCTACCTGTGGCGTCGGGGACCGTCCCGTCCTGGTTCCAGCCCCGCACGTCGTAGTAGGCGTCGAGTGCCGCCTCGAAGCCGGGGAGGTCGTACGGGAGCCGGTCGTCGCTCCGGTCGAACCCCCGTTCGTTGTTGAACCGGCGCTCCAGTTCGACGACGCGGCCCCCCACGGCGAGCAGCGAGTCGAAGTCGGCGTCGAACAGCCGCTCGAACCGCTCGTCGGTCATGATGCTGCGGGAGAATCGACAGAGTACGCCACAGTCCTCCAGCGCCCGCTTGTTCTCCTGCTCGACCAGCTTCGCGGGCTTGCCCTCCAGCCCCTCCGGCGGGAACGCGAAGTCGCCGTCGACGAGCGGGTACTCGTAGGCGTAGAAGGTCGAGTACATGTGGTCGGCACCGCGGTTCGACGTCGCGAAGCCGAGCCCCTGCCCGTTGAGTTTCCGCCCGTCGTGCGCGGAGAACTCCATGCCTTTCACCGACCAGTCCTCAACGCCGAGCTCCTCGTGTGCGCGGTGGACGCCCTCGGCGAGCAGGTCGCCGACGCCCTCACGATGCGCGATCTTTTCGATGAGCTCGTGGACGAGGTCGCTGTTGCCGAACTCGCCTTCGGCCGCGAGATACGCCGAGACGACGTCGCCACAGGAGATGGTGTCCATCCCGAGGTCGTCACACAGCTTGTTCGACTTCATGACCGACACCACGTCGTCGATCATCGGGTTCGAGCCGAACGCCATCACCGTCTCGTACTCCGGCCCCTCCGTCTCCAGTCCCGAGTCCTCGTCACGGGTCGGGAGCTTGCACGCGAACGCGCACTGCGAGCAGGTCCCCTTCTTGTACTTCTTCCGGGCGACCGCGTCGCCGTTGATGCCCTCGGCACCGTCGAACTGCAGGCGCTCGAAGTACTTCGTGGGGAGCGCACCGAGTTCGTTCGCGAGGTCGGTGACGCTCGTCGTCCCCTGCTCTTTCATGATGCTGTCGGAGGTGGCCGCGTCACGGTGAACCTCGGCCTGGACCGCGTCGATCTCGATTTCGGGGCGGGAGTTCCCCGCGAAGGAGACGCACTTGACGTTCTTCGCCCCGAGGACCGCCCCGAGTCCGCCCCGCCCGAACGCGCGCGTCTCGCTCGTCATGAGCGCGGCGAACCGGACGCGGTTCTCGCCGGCGGGGCCGACGACGACGAGCTGGTCCATCCCGATGTCGTGGCGCTCGGCCATCGCAGTATCGACCTCGGGGACGGTCGCGCCCGCGAGGTCGGGCACGGGCTCGACCTCCACGCCGTCGTCGCGGACGTGGACGGCGACGAGGTCGTCGCTCGCGCCGGCGAGTTCGATGGCGCTGTAGCCGGTGTCCGCGAGGTGGCGGGAGACGAAGCCGCCGGCGTTCGACGACAACAGGCCGTTCGTCAGCGGCGAGAGCCCGGTGACGCTCGTTCGCCCGGTGAAACTCATCTGGGAGGTCTGGAGCGGCCCCGTCGCGAACACGAGGCGGTTCTCGGGCCCGAGGGGGTCCGCGTCGAACGGGATACGGTCGTGTGCCAGTTTCGTGCCGACGCCCCGGCCGCCGACGAACGATTCGAGCACGCCGTCGATCTCCGCCTCGGACGCAGTCCGTGTCCCGAGGTCGACGGACAGGAGCGGCCCTTTCGAATGAAGCATGCCATGAACAATCGTACCACAGCTATTAAGCACAACGATAGAACCGGTGCGCACAGGCCGACGAGCGCACCGAAACGTATATGGCGTGGTATAGTCTACCATGCGTTGCTGAGGGTCGTGTCAAATAGGGCGTCCATGGTGGCACCTGGAACCGACCTATCCGGCAGTACGACTGCTCTCAGCGTCTGGCATCCACTGACATTCCACCCGTGCCACCGGTGCGGGTCCGGGGCGGGAGCCCCGACCGAGACGGCCCCCCGTCTCGTTTTTCAATCGCTCCTAGAGGATACTCCGTGGAAGATCTGTATGAGTTATTAAGACGAGTATCGTAGTAGCCCATCAGAACGTAATTATCGACGGTTTCGAGCCGTATGGGGCCATATCATTGCTCCCAGCCCAGTGGTTCGGGGGCGACGCGACCAGGCACGGGTTTTCCTTCAAGACTTGACATTATTTCCCAAATATGGCGTTGTATATGTAGATATACACCATTTAGGAGTTTAAACAGGAAGAAAACAAATTAATAATCTAATACAGATCCACTACTGTTTGTGTTGAAGTCGGGATAATACTCTGGTAGTCAAATCCACGTGTAATCGGTTTTCTACCTAAGATACGCCGTTTCTGGCACCTACCGAATGGCTGTTGGATGGACCGAATTTCAAGGTTACTAGTAAAGATTAATACGATAGTTGGCTCGTCTGGGTCCACACGAGTCACGCCGACGAGATTATACACGGCGGGCCGCCATGATCACGAGATGCGCCGTCGACGGTTCCTCGCGACCGCCCTGCTCGCCGGGAGCGTCGCCGGCTGTACGACCACTGCACCCGACCGGACGCCGACACCACGCCCGTCGCCCGACGGCGCCAGGACCCCGACGACGACGGCGGCGCCGTCGACGCCGCCAGCGGACACGACCGGTCTCCCTCGGCTCGATGGGCTCGATGGCTCGACGGCGCCGGACCCCGACATCGAGGGCGCGTTCGACCGCGAGTTCCGCCAGCCGTTCGGCGGCCGCGAGACCGTGTTCACGCTCTCGGTCCCCGAGGCGCTGTACGATTACTACAGCCGGCGCACCCGGACGGGCGCGTACGGGAGCTACGTCTCCGACACCTACGACGACGAGTACGTGCGGTCGCTCGCCGACGCGCTCCGCGAGTACGGGAACCGCGAGGGGCTCTCCGCTCGTGAAGTGGTCAACCACGCGATGGTGTTCGTCCAGCACCTCACGTACACCGCCGCCGCGGTCGGCACCGGCTTCGACGAGTACCCGAAGTACCCGGTCGAGACGCTCGTCGACCGCGGCGGCGACTGCGAGGACACGAGCGTCCTGCTGGCAGCCATCCTCGAAGCCCTCGGCTACGACACGGTCCTGCTCGCGCTGTTCGACGCGAACCACATGGCGCTCGGCGTCGCGGGCGACGCGTTCTCCGGCTACGGCTACACGTTCGAGAACCAGCGCTATTACTACGTCGAGACCACCGCACCGGGGTGGCGGGTCGGCGAGGTTCCACCCGACATCGAGGGCGTCCGCGCGACGTTCCAGCCCGTCGACCGCAACCCCGTGCTCGTGGTGGCGTGGGAGCTCCGCGTCGGCGGCGGCGAGGTGCGCTTCGAGAGCCTGCTCCGGAACGTCGGCGACGCACCGGCCGACCGCGCCTCCGTCCAGCTCGACCTCGAAACCGAATCGGGCGTCGTCGCCCGCGGGCGGACCGACCCCGTGACCGTCACGAGGAGCACGGACGAACGCCAGCGGCTGACGCTCCGCCGGCCGGACGCGGGACCCGTTCGCGCCCGGGTTGCCATCGGCCTCGACGGCATCCTCCACGACGGACAACGCAGCGACTGGCGGGCGCCCTGAGTAGTCTTGTTTAATCTGCGCAATAGTAATGGCGATACGTCCCGTAGCTCGCGTATGCGAGCCGTCTTCGCCACCGACCTGTCCGACGCGAACGAGGCCGCCGTCCGGTCGCGCGCCTGCCTCGAGTGTCTCGGCCGGTACGGCATCGAGGAGGTCCACCTCGTCACCGTCACCAGCCCGAACGTCTACGCCGGAATCCCGGGCAAGAGCCTCGGCGAGTGGGGCGAGAACGCGCTCGACGCACAGCGACGCATCTTCGAGGACGCGGGGTTCCGCGTCGAGACCCACGCCGTCCGGGGGACGCCACACCGCCGTATCAACGGGCTCGCCGACCGCATCCACGCGGACCTCGTCGTCGTCGGCTCCCGTGGCGAGAGCCCGCTCGAACGCCGCCTCATCGGGAGCACGGCGCGGAACATGGCCCGGACGAGCACCCGGCCGCTGCTCGTCACCAGAATCACCGGCGGTGACGACCACGATGTCGCTCACGAACACCTGTTCGAACGCGTGCTGTACGCGACGGACTTCTCCGAGAACGCCGAGCGAGCGTTCGACCAGTTCGCCCACCTCCAGCATGCGACGACGGAGGCACTCCTGCTCCACGTCCTGGGGCCCGAACAGCGGCAGCGCGACGAGGGGCGTGCCGACGCCGAGGGGCGGCTCGCAGCACTCGCGGACGACCTCGAGGGCCGCGGCATCGACGTGGAGACGCGCGTCGTCGAGGGTGAACCCGTCCAGGAGATACTGGCGGCAGAGCAGTCGTTCCGCCCCTCGACCGTCCTGCTGGGTGCTCGCGGGCTGAGCCCGATGCGTCGGCTCCTCCTCGGGAGCGTCTCCGAGCGGGTGACTGCCCGCGCGAACTGTAACGTCCTGCTCGTCCCGCCGTCGCGGATGCGCTGACCCCCACCACAAACACCACTGTTTTGTCCACTCAGTGCAATCCTGTCGACGATGACACGCATCCAGCCCGCCGAACTGGCCGACCGTCTACAGACGGGCGCCGCACAGACGGACGCCGCCCCGTTCCTGCTCGACATCCGGCCACGCGAGGCGTATCGAGCGAACGCCATCGACGGGAGCGTGAACGTCCCCGTCTACGACGCGCTTCGGCAGGGCGACGAGACCGCACTCCGTGACCGCCTCGGCGAGATCCCCGACGACCGGGAGGTCGTGGTGGTCTGCAAGATGGGTGTCGTGGCGAAGCGGGCGACCCGACTCCTCGACGCCGAGGGGTACGACGCCGCGACGCTCCTGGGCGGGATGCACGGCTGGCGCGGCTACCAGAACGGATCGCTCTCCTACAAACTCAGGTCGCTCCTCTGGCGCGTCACCGCTCGGTGACGAGGAACTGCTGCCCCGGTTCCATCCGCGTCGTCATCTGTGGGGCGACCGGTGGCTCCCCCGACGGATCGTTCTCGCCGAGCCAGTAGAGGTCGTACTCGCGGCCGATGGTCGCGAGCGCGAGTTTCGCCTCCAGGAGCGCGAACTGTCGGCCGATACAGATGCGCGGCCCGCCGCCGAACGGCGCGTACGCGAAGTCGTGGAGCTCCTGTCGGAACGCCTTGGTCCACCGCTCCGGCTGGAAGGTCGTCGGGTCGTCGAAGAACCGCGGGTCACGCTGGACGACCCGAATCGGTAGCATCAGTCGCTCGCTTTCGGGGACGCGAAAGCCGCCGAACGCCACGTCCTCGGCCGTCTTCCGGGGAAGGGTGTAGACCGGGGGGAACAGTCGGAGCGTCTCGGTCAGCAGCGTGTCGGTGTACGGCAGGTCGTCGAGGTCGCTCATGGTGGGTGGGCCGTCGAGGGCGTCGACCTCCGCGTGGAACGTCTCTCGAACCTCGGGATGGTTCGCGAGCGCCCAGAACGCGAACGTGAGCGAGGTCGTCGTCGTGTCGTGGCCAGCGAAGATGATGGTCACCATCTGGTCGCGGAGCCGCTCGTCCGAGAGCATCCCCGAGTCCGTGACGCCCGCCTCCCGGAGCCCGACCAGCAGCGAGAGCAGGTCCGTCGCCTCGCTCGGGTCGGTGGGAGCGTCGCCCGCCGCCTCGTCGAGCAGGCGCTGGGCCTCCGACTGGAGCGTCGACTTCGCGGCGTCGAACCGGCGACGCGCGGGTGAGGGCATCCAGTTCGGCAGGAAGTACGACGTGGGCAGGAACCAGTCGTGGAGGTGTTCAGCCGCCTGGCGGATCGACTCGTCGCCGTCGAGTTCCAGTTCGCGGCCCAGGACGGTCGCGAACAGCACGTCGAGCGTCATGTCGGTGAGTTCGGCCTGGAGGTCGAACCGCTGGCCGTCCTGCCACCGCTCGCTGCGACGGCGGACCTGCTCGACCATCCCCTCGCCGTACCCGAGGACGCTGTCGCGGGTGAACAGCGGTTGGAGGACGTTCCGCTGCTGTTGCCACTCCTCGCCCTCGACGGTGAGTAGGCCTTCGCCGAACGCGATCTGGAAGTCGTCCGTCTTCTGGAAGCGGTCGCGCTCGGTGAGCAGGACGCGCTTGAAATAGTCGGGGTGTGCCACCCCGTAGAAGTCGCCCATCCCGGAGAGGTGGAACCGGGCGACGTCGCGGGTGGCGAACACCTCCTCGGCGAACGCCAGCGGGTCGCGCATCTGTTTCAGGACGTGGAGCTTCGGGTGCCCGAGGTGTGGCGGGTACGGGGCGAGCGGCAGGCTGGCGACGGACGCAGCCTCGCCCGTTGCCGACGCGTCGCTCGGTGCCGCTGGCGCCGTGCCCGGAGGCGTCGGGCCGTCGGAGTCTGAGCTCATTGGTTCGTGGTATCGACCACCACACCGATAGGTCTCCCCCCTCGTATCCACGGCTGCAACGACCCCTACTGCGAGCGGGTTCGCACGCTGCCGGCGAGCCGTCGGGTCGCTGCCTCGCTGAACTCCATGAAGAAGCCGTCGTAGTCCACGTCCGGCGCACCCACGCCCATCAGCGTCACGTAGCGGTCGCCGCGGGGCGTTCGCAGGCCCTCGTGGTCGGCGTGGGTGAGGCCGACGGCGTGGCCGACCTCGTGGCACGCGACCGCGAGCGTCTGCGCGAAGGGGGTGTTGCGCCGGGCGGCCGACCACGGTCCGCCCTCGTAGTAGATGAGGTCCTCGGCCTCGACGACGGCGTAGCCCGCGCCGCCGTAGCCGTCCCACTCGCCGTCGCGCGTGGTCGTCAACAGGAGCGCCGCGTCGTCCTCGCCGAGCGCGTCCGTCTCGCGCCACGTCTGCCAGTTCGTCCGGTGGCTGTCGGCTTCGACGAACGCGACGGGCTCGTGGACCAGGCGAGCCCGGAGCCACGGTGACGAGGCGCCGAGCTGGTTCGCCACCGCGACGGCGGGCCGCACGACCGAGGGGTAGCCGGTGTCGCGCGCCGTCCGGGCGAGCGCCTCGGTGACGTAGATGGCGACGGTCCGGCGACTCCCGGGGGCGACGGCGACCGCCGCGGCCGACCCATCGCTCTGGGGCGGAGTGTCCGGGGTCTGGGACTCGCCGAGCCCGTCGAGGAAAACGGTGGCCGATAGCGCAGCGCCGACGGCCGAGAGGTAGGTGCGGCGGTCCATCACGGTCCCTCCAGCGGGAACTGTCGGGGCGTCTCGAACCGGTGGCTCGGCGACGGCCACCAGTCGGGCGACTGGGGGAGCACACACGAGCGTCACCGAGCGCGCGCATTGTTACACGCCGGATAGCACCCTCCCACACGCCTCGGGCCGCCGTCCAGTCGATGGCACAGCAAGCGGCCGCCGTCGACCGGTACGACCCGACTACAGCCGAGGTACCGGGCGCCTGTCACCGACCGCAGCGGCCGCTCAGGACACGGACAGCGGGGACAGGTGCAGCCCCGTCCCACCCCACGAGCGCAGCGGCAGCGGCAACGGTGGACGAGCCACCGTCGCAGCCGAGCATCGGGTCTCGGGACGGATTACCCCACGGGTTGACGGGGGGTGTCACCGGCTGAGGCTCAGTCCGACGCGAGCTGGTCGCCCCACGACGCGATGGCCTCGTGGTACGGTTCGTCGGCGTCGTTCGCCAGCCGCTCGACGCGCTCGAGCCACGCTCGGGCGTCGGCCGTTCGTCCCCGCTCTACACAGCGCTCCACGAGTTCGAGCCCGGTCGCGGCCGCCCGGTCGGTCGCCCCGAGGTCGATGAACGCCTCGAACGCCGCCTCGTATCGGTCGCACGCGCGGTCGAGGTCGCCACGGGCGGCGGCCACGTCACCGAGCCGCTGGTCGACGATGGCTCGGGTCCGCGGCGAGTCGTCGACGGTCGCCCGCTCGCGGTGGTGACGCTCGGCCGCGTCGAACGCGCCGCGAGCCGCCTCGACCCGACCCAGCCCGCCGAGTGCGGCGCCGTGGACGACGGCCGCCTCGATGTCCCGGGCGAGCGCCAGCGACTCCTCGAAACACGACACTGCGGTGTCGTACTCACCGGTCTCGACCGCGAGGTCGCCGAGGTTGACGAGCGTCGTCGCCACGCCACGAGTGTTGTTCGCCTCCCGCTGGAGTTCGAGTGCCTGCCGGTAGTAGCCCTCCGCGCGCTCGTGCGCCCCGCGGTCGACGGCGACCGTCCCGAGCGCGTTGAGCGTCGCCGCCTCCTCCGAGGGGGGCGCACCCAGTTCCCGGTCGAGCGCCAGCGACTCCTCGAGCCGCGCTTCGGCTTCGGCGTACGCCCCCCGCTTCCGGTGGAGCCGCCCGAGGTAGTAGACGGCCGCCGACAGCTCGGGAGAGGCGCCGAGCGCCTCGCCGACGCGCTCGGCCTCGGTGAGGGCGCGTTCGGCCGCCGCGTAGTCGTCGGCGTGGAGTTCGACCATCCCGAGCGAGCTGAGCAGGCGCGTCTCGCCGCGCCGATCGCCGGCCTCGCGGGCAGCGACCAGCCCGGCGTCGAGGTGTTCGCGAGCCGTCTCGGGGTCACCGCGGTCGTCGGCCACGTCCGCCAGTCGACGGCGTGCCCGGACGGTGAACCGAGCAGCCGTCTCGGGGTCGTCGAGCGCCTCGGCCGCATCGAGCAGGCCCTCGGCCTCGGCCGCGGCACGGTCGAGGTCGCCGCGCTTGTACCAGCCGAACAGCCGGGCCGCCCGCGCTTCCAGGCGAGTCTCGAGGGCACAGGCGTCCGGAAGCGAGATGGCCGAGCGGTCGGTCGTCCCGAACAGCGGGACGAGCGCGGTCGACCGCCGGACGACGCCGAACAGCTCCACGATCGTAGCGTCGACATCGGTCTCGAACCGGTCGAACCCCGCCAGCTCGCGACCGAGCCACGACTCGATGCGGTCGCGAACCGTCGGGTCGTCTGCGGGCGTGAGCAGCGCCGACACCGCGCGGGCGAACGCGTCGACGGTCACGCGGTCGCCGTCGTCGAGCGCGGCGACGAGGAACCGAACGGCCCAGTGAGGGTGCTGGGTGCGGAACGCCTCGTCACCCTCGAACAGCAGGACGCCGCGGAGGTCGTCGATGGCCGCGTCGACCCGGCGCTGTGCGAGCGCCCGGTCGGTGGCGTCGGCGTTGGGGCCGGCGTGTGCCACGGCGACGGTGTGGAGCGCCGCCGGCGTGACCGTCTGTTTCGACGCGGTGAGCAGCGCCGCGAGTAGGCCGACTTCGAGCGCGACCGTGTCGTCGGTCGGCCCCTCGGGGGCGACCGCCGCATAGGCGCGCCGAGCATCGGCTTCGAGCCCCGTCGCCACGCTCGTGTCCGTCGACCACGGCTCCGGGGTCGTGTACGCCGCCAGCAGGTAGCCGAGCAGGTAGCAGTCGCCGGGGCCGTCGCCGTCGCGGATGGTGGCGAACAGCTCGTCGCCGTCGCGGGGAACCGGCCGCCCGGTCGCCGCTTCGAACGCGGCGACGGCGTCGTGACACTCCGCCCGCGTCAGCTCGCCAAGCCGGTAGTGCTCGAGCGAGCGGAGCAGGTCCGCGCTGCGGGCCTCCGTGGGCGTGGGCGGCCACGCGCTCGCCCGCGACTCGACGAGGACGCTCACCGCGCTGTCGTACCGAGTTCGCTCGAGAAGCTCGGCGAGTCCGTCGACGGTCGCCTCGTCGTCACCGTCCTCGACGACGACGAGGGCGTGGCCGTCGGCCCCGTCGAGCGCCGAAGCCAGCACGTCCGGGCGGTCGAACGTCGTGTCGACGGGCGTCGCGCGGTGGAAGACGGGGCCGCGCTCCGCAGCGACCCACCGGGCCGCCACCTGCCGGCAGAGCGTGCTCTTGCCCGACCCCGGCGGCCCGACGACGACCGTGTTCTCGCCGGCCGCGAGCGCGGCGACGAGGTGCGCGGCGGCGCTCTCTGTCCCCTCTCCGGGGTGGTGGCGCTCGAACGGGTGGCCGTAGTAGACGTCCACGAGGTCGAAGCCGACCCGCCAGCCGGTCGCCGGGTCGTTCGGCGGCCGTCGAGCGATGGAGGTGGCGTCCACACGCTCGACGCCGATGTCGGTGAGGCCCGGCGGACCGCGACGCTCGTGGCGGCCGAGCAGCGTCTCGTCGAGGTCGTCGACCGAGGCCGCGACCGCGTCGGTCACGTCGGTCGCCCTCGCTCGGCAGTCCGCGAGCGTCGCCTCGGCCCACTCGACTGCGGCTGCCGTGGTGGCCGTGAGCAGCCCCGTCGCGTCGTCGGCCACGGGAGCGACCGACACCGTCGCCCCCTCGCCTCGTGCGAGGAACAGCGCGTACGGCGGCGGCTCCTCGATGCGGTAGATGGAGACGCCCGCTGCAGTCGCGAGATCGGCCGCAAGGCGAGGGAACTCGGTTTCGAGATGCTCCAGCACACGGGGCGCGACGAGCAGGTCGGCAGTCATGCCCTCTCGCACCCGGGCGTGACAGAGCCGGAGCTGTCGTGAATCGTCGAGCCGGGGGAGCAGGGCGACGTAGTCGGTGGCCGTGCGCAGCGGTTCGACCCGCGCCTCGAACGCCGCGGCCGGCGTCTCGAACGTCTCCATCCGACTCTCGCGGACGACCTCCTGAGGAAGCGTACAGTCCGGCGGAAGCGAGCCGAGGAACCCGGCGCCGTCGAGCACCGTCTCCGCGTTCGCGACGAACGTGTGGTAGCTCTCGGCGGCGAGCCGCCCCGCGAGCGTCGTCCGGAAGCCACCGTCGACGCGCTCGACGAACCCCGCGGCCTCCAGCCGGCGAACCGCGCGGTCGACGGTCGACCGCGAGTGGTCCAGTCGCTCGACGAGCGCCGGCTTGTGGAGTGGGGCGTCCGCGAGCGTGTCGAGGAAGTCGACGCGCTTGGCGACGAGGTCGAGCCCGTCGCCGGTGTCCGCCCAGTTCATGCCCGAGACGTACACGTCGGTCCCCCTAAGCGTTCGGTCGGGGAGGAGATGGCAGCGATCGTGTGCACTCTATCTGTATATCGATTGCTAACATGACATAAATAATATTAGAAACTCTAATATTCAGATAGTGAACTATTTTCGAGATCCGCCGTCCCTGGAGTGACTCTGCATTGCCGTCACCGACCGGTCCATTTTTCGACCGGATTCCGCACCTGTTGCACCGAAGAGTGAGGAGGCTCTCGAACCCGCGCAATATGACGATTGGCAGTGGTTTCAGGCCCTCACAGGCGCGATCACGCTCACGGCGTCACGAGGGCGACAGTTTAGAGCGAACGGTAGCTCTCAAGGTACGATCTCCGGATATCGAACGCAAGTACCTCCCGAACAACGTCGGGAAGTGTCCTTGCGGTGGGGGGTCGAGGTGCAGTAATCCTTCGGATTTTTCGGCCTCGGCCAGCGATGTGGGCTATACTGGGTGGCAGAGGACAATCTGTGGGATGGGTGGCACGACTCCTGAGCGAGTCGCTCACGAATGCGTCCCGTTTCGCAACGAAGCCAACCATCGTGCCCCGCTTCCAATCGCCCAGGCACTGCAGTAGCCTTCTTGACCAGTAAAGGGTAGCCCGATAGAAGGAACCTGTCGTTTAGCACTAAATCGAGTACGATCAATGCTCAGAATTTCTATATATCTTTCGTACTGAGTAGTACTTACTAAACGGTTCGACAAGCGGCGAGAGGCGGATGAGACGACTGCTGCTGCACCGTTTGGATCGTGATCAGCACTGTCACACGTTCTCTGCCGATGAGGAAGATGCCATCACAGTGGCTCTACACTCGAGAGTACCACGGCAACATCGACGTGGACACCCGCCCACTCGACGTCTCGATAGCCGAGGTAAATGCCAATGATTCCGAGGATGCCGGAGGGGTTAGGCGGTGCCGGAATTGGAACCTCGATGACGCTGAAGCAGCCGCCCGCGAGAACCCCCGTCAGCAGGGCCAGACCGAGTTGAACGTTCATAGCTGGTAGCAGCCATCCACCATAGAAAATTCATCGAGCTTCGACACCGGTCGGTTTCGGCCGAGAAGTACCGGGGGGAGAGATGGGGCGCTGTTCGAATCCTCCACTACAGAGTACGTGATTCAGCGACCCACGTATCGCTCTGGCAAACCTTGTTTCGGGCAGCCGTTCGCGGCGCTCAAATCCGGATAGCTTTATGTGATTGCGGTAGATTGATTGGTCGAAGCAATGCTACCTACGTCGATTACGGACGTCCGCCAATCCTCTGCCGATCGGGACACCCGATTGGTGGAGAAAACAGGCCGTCTGGAGGATGCGACCGACCTCGTCGATGACGGCGACGTCATATACGTCGGTGGGACGTTCTACTCACGGACACCGATGGCGCTTCTGTGGGAACTGGTCCGATCCGACGTCTCGGAAACGACCGTACTCCGTAACCTCGCCAGCTACGAGTGGAGTTATCTCCTCGAATCGGACACGACCGACACGATGGTGACGTCCTGGCTCGGTTCTGCCGTGCCACCGATCATCCCCCGCGTCATGCGGACGGCAATCGAGGACGGGGACCTGGAACTCCAGGAGTGGAGCCACTACGGCTACTGCCTCCGCCTGATGGCCGCCGCCATGGGACTTCCATACCTGCCGACCCGGACGATGCTCGGGTCGGACCTCATCGAGGTCACCGACACGGTCGTCAAGGAGTGCCCGTTCACCGGGTCCGATCTCGCGCTCATCCCGGCTGCAGTCCCCGACGTCGCGTTCATTCACGCACAGCGGGCCGACCGGTACGGCAACGTTCAGCTTACGGGGATGCCACAGATCGATTACTACGGAGCCCTGGCGGCCGACACGACGATTGTCACCTGCGAAGAGATCGTCTCCGAAGACGACATCCGGTCGGGCGACACCGACATCCCGTACTTCTGTGTCGACAAGGTAATCTCGGTTCCCTTCGGGGCTTTCCCTCACGAGTGCCCGGGATACTACGAACAGTCGCTCGACCACTTCGAGGAGTACAGCCGCGCCCTCGCCGAAGACGGACTCGACGGCATCGAGGACTACCTGCAGCGGTACTTCTACGAGCCAGACAGCTTCGAGGCGTATCTCGACGAGTTCGACACCCAGGAGATCCTTTCCTGTATCATCAGTATGCAGAACGTGCCGAAAGACGACGAAGCGACGGAACACCTCCGGGAGGCGTGGCGATGAGCGACGAGAACCCCACCGGGTACTCCGACGAGGACCAGATGGTCGTGACCGCGTCACACCTCATCGAGGACTACGGGACGACGTTCGTCGGCATCGGGCTTCCCATGCGAGCGGCCCTTCTGGCACAGCGGCTGCACAATCCGGAGTTGGTCATGGTCTTCGAGGGCGGGTCGATTGGCCCCGAGATCTCGACGGAGTACTTCCCGTCGTCGACGAACTCGATGCGCGTCTCGCGGCAGGCACTGATGCTCCCGTCGATTACGGACACGTTCGCCTTCACCCAGCGGGGGTACATGGACGGCGCCATGGTCGGCTGTGCACAGATCGACAAACACGGCAACATCAACACGTCCGTGATCGGTGACTTCGACGCTCCGAAGGTTCGCCTGACCGGCGGCGGCGGCGCCGGCGATCTGACGGCACTGGCCGAGGAACTAACCGTCGTGACGAAACACGAGAAACAGCGGTTCGTCGAGGAAGTCGACTTCATCACCTCGCCCGGCTACCTGGACGGCGGCTCGGCACGCGAAGAGGCTGGGCTCCCGTCCGTCGAGCGCATCCGCGTCGTCACTGACCTCGGGCTGCTCGGGTTCGACCCAGAGACGAAGGAGATGCGGATCGAAGGCGTCCACAGCCACTCGTCGGTCGAAGAGATCAAGGAGAACACCGGCTTCGACATCGACGTGGTCGACGACGTCGAGTCCATCGACCCGCCGAGTGACGAAGAGCGCACGTTCCTCGATCGGATCGAGAGCGCCCGGTAACAAGACAGCCGTCGACGCGTTTACTCTCGTTTTCGCCCTCCGCTCAGCCGTCGATTCGTGAGCCCGTCTCCGAGACGATCACGCTAGAGTCGAGCACACCGCTGGGGCGTACTCACGAGATAGTGGGCGCTCGTCGGGCAGACCGAGAAACGCTCGCGGGCAAGTGCCCACGGTCGGAATCAGAACTTGTCGGGTGCCAGCTCTCGGACGTTGCGCATCTTCACTTCCTGTGGCCCGTAGTTGTAGATGACCGGGCAGTCGATACCCGTGTCGAGGTACTCGCGGTAGCGGTCACGGACGTGTTCGGGGGAGCCGACGGCGGCCACGGCGTCGAGGAACTCCTGGTCGACGATGTCGGCCATCGCTTCGGAGTCGTTCTCCCGCACCGCGGTCCGGAGTTCGTCGATATCGTACTCCACGCCGGCCATCTCGACGAGTGGCTGGATGTGGTCCGAGCAGCAGTGCCAGGCGGTGAACTCGAGGATGTCGCGTTTCTGCTCTTCGACGCTCATGTCGGAGTCCTCGTCGACGACGGCCGTCGGGATGTTCAGCGCGTAGGTGAACTCCTCGCGGTCGCGGCCGAACTTCTCCATGTTCTCCTCGCCCGTCTCGACGACCTGCTCGGTGAACGGTGCGGTCGCGTTGAACGGCAGCCAGAGGCCGTCGAACTTCGCCGCGGCCATCTCCTGCATGACCGGCCCGGCCCCACAGGCGTACAGCGGGATGTCGTTCGAGAACTCCGAGCGGAGCTTCCAGTTGTCGAGCGAGTAGATCTCGCCCTCGTAGGTACACTCGCCGGTCTTGATGATGGAGTTGAGGATGTCGTTGGCCTCGCTGAGGCGCTTGATCGGCCGGTCCATGTCGATGTTGAGCTTCCGAATCACTTCGGGGGCGCTCGTCCCGATGGCCAGACCCTTGACGCGGCCGTCGGAGTAATCGTCGATAGAGGACAGGACCGTCGCGATGATTGCCGGGTGTCGCGTGTAGGGACTCGGCAGGCCGACGACGATGTCGATGTCGATGTCCCACGCACCGAGTGCGGTCGCCGTGGTGAACCCGTCTTTGACGTCGATGAGTTCCTGCGTCCAGTAGGCGTCGTAGTCGAGTTCCGCCGCGAGTTCGGCCTGTTCACGAATGTCAGACCCAGGTCCGACTGTATCCGAGACTGCGATTTGCATACGAGTCACACATTCACTGGTATCCCACATACCAGTATCGGTTTCTGACGGGTCGGGCCAGCCCTGGGGCTATTCGAACGGAAATCCGTCACGATTCTCGGACCGCGATCGACTGTCTCGACCGCTGTCTCCGTCCACTGGCAGTCGGTATCGTGTACAGCGGTCCTTGGAGACGGAACATTTAGGTCGGCCTCAGCCGATTCGATTTCCATGTCAAATCCTGTGCCTGACAGCGGTGACATTCCGCAGCAGGACTACCAGTGCGTCCCCGAGACGGACCAGTCGTTCGAGAACGCGCTCTCGAAGGCGCGGGTCGGCGAGCGTCTCTCTGTCGCCGACGGAATCGAACTCATGACCACGGGGACGGACCGACCGGGCATCGACCGCCGGCGCAAGGAACTCGTCCTCGAAGCGGCCGACCGCCGGCGCGCCGAGGTGGTCGGCGAGGAGGTCACGTTCGTCGCCAACCTCAACAACAACGTCACGACTGCGTGCAACACCGGCTGTCTGTTCTGCAATTTCAAGGACCGCTCCGAGCAGTTCCGGACCTCCTATCAGGACGAGCACGACGGCTTCACGAAGACGCCCAGCGAATCTCGCGACATCGTCGCTGGCGCCGTCGAACGCGGCATCTACGAGGTCACCTCCGTCTCGGGCCTGCACCCCGCGTTCGTGTTGGACGACGAGCACCGCGAGATTCTCGACTCGAGCGACCGCGGCGACCTGAACTACCGGCCCGCGAGCGAGTACGAGAAAGACCCTGGCACCTACGTCGAGCAGATGGCTGCCATGAGCGTCGGCGGGGTTCACCTCCACTCGATGACGCCCGAGGAAGCCTACCACGCCCGACGGGGCACCGACTGGTCCTACGAGGAGGTGTACAGTCGGCTGAAAGCGGCGGGCCTGGACTCCGTTCCTGGGACTGCCGCGGAGATACTCGTCGACGAGGTGCGCGACGTCATCTGTCCGGGCAAGATAGATACGGGCGAGTGGCTGGAGGCGATGGAGGCGGCCGCGACCGTCGGCCTGGACACGACGGCCACCATCATGTACGGCCACGTGGAGAACGAAGCCCACCGGGTGATCCATCTGGAGCGGATCCGCGACCTCCAGGACCGGACGGACAACATCACCGAGTTCGTGCCCCTCTCGTTCGTCCACGAGAACACGCCGCTGGCAGAGTACGGCATGGTCGACTCCGGCCCCTCGACCGACGAGGACGAACTGATGATCGCGGTCTCGCGGCTCTTCCTCGACAACGTCGACCACGTCCAGTCCTCCTGGGTGAAGTACGGCGACGCCCAGGGCCTGAAGATGCTGAACTGCGGCGCAGACGACTTCATGGGCACCATCCTCTCCGAGGAGATCACCAAGCGCGCCGGCGGGGGCTACGGCGAGTTCCGCTCGTTCCAGGAGTACGCCGACATGATCGCGGCCATCGGCCGGGTCCCGGTCGAGCGCTCGACCGACTACGAGCAGCGTCGCCCGCTCGACCCGGACGACGACCCCCAGGGGCCGCAGCTCGGTCCGAAGGCCGACGGCACGCCGCTCGTCAATTCAGTTTGAACCGCCCGCGACGACCCGACGTCTCTCAGTTCGCGGCTGGCCTGATGCTCACTCGTTTCGTGCCGGCCGTCAATCGCGGCGGCCACAGTGAAAGCGGCGAGGGCGGCCAGCCCCCTCAGAGCGACGGCTCGTCGAGCGCCACGTGGACGGCTTTCTCCTGGGTGTAGTGGCGGATGGCATCGCGGCTGCACTCCCGCCCGATGCCGGACTGCTTGTAGCCGCCGAAGGGCCCGCCGGGGATGGGCGTCGCGTAGTTGCCGTTGATCCAGACGCTCCCGGCCTCGATGTCGGCGGCCGCTCGGTGGGCGAGTGAATTGTTCTCGGTGGCGACACCGGCGGCCAGGCCGAACTCGACGTCGTTGGCCAGGTCGATGGCCTCGTCGTAGGTCTCGAAGGTCGTGACCACCTCGACCGGACCGAAGATCTCCTCCTGAGCGACGCGCATGTCGTTGTCGACCTCGGTGAGCACCGTCGGGCGGACGTACCAGCCGTCTGCGAGGTCGTCGTCGTCGACGGCGCCGCCGGTCGCACAGGTCGCGCCCTCCTCCTTGCCAAGTTCGACGTAGTCGGTCACCTTCTCGAACTGCGCAGCGGAGATGAGCGGGCCGATGGTCGTGCCCTCGACGAGCGTGTCGCCGGGCGTGAGCCCCTCGGCCCGTGCGACCAGCCCCTCGGTGAACTCCTCGGCTATGTCCTCGTGGACGAGCACGCGCGAGCAGGCGTCGCATGACTGGCCGGCGTTGTAGAAGATGCCGTGGGCGACATCGCGAACGGCTTTCTCGATGTCGGCATCGGGGAAGATCACGTACGGCGACTTGCCGCCGAGTTCGAGCGTCACGGGCGTGACGTTCTCGGTGGCGGCCCGCATCACCGTCTTGCCGGTGACGTCCTCGCCGGTGAACGAGACTTTGCCGACGCCGGGGTGTTCGGTCAGCGGTGCGCCGGCCTCCTCGCCGAACCCGGTGACGACGTTCAACGCTCCGTCCGGGAGCACGTCCGCCGACAGTTCCGCGGCGTACAGCAGGGACAGCGGCGTCTGCTCGGCGGGCTTGATGACGGCGGCGTTGCCCGCGGCCAGCGCCGGCCCGAGTTTCCAGAACGAGATGGTCAGCGGGAAGTTCCAGGGCGTGATTAGCCCGACGACGCCGTACGGTTCGTGACGGGTGTAGACGTGCAGGTTGTCGCCGGTCGGGACCGTGATTCCCTCGTCGGCCTGGATCACCTTCGCGTAGTACTCCAGGAAGTCGAGGGCGTACTTCGTCTCGACCAGCGCGTGCTTCAGCGGCTTCCCGCCGTCGAGGCTCTCGACGAGGGCGAGGTCGTCGACGTTCGCCTGCAGCGTGTCGACCCACGCCAGCATCGCGTTCGAACGCTCCTGGGGCGTGTAGTCCCCCCACTCGCCGTCGACGGCGTCCTGCCCAGCAGCGACGGCCGCGTCGACGTCCGCCCCGGTGCAGCGCGGGACCGTACATATCTCGTCGCCGACGACCGGGTCCAGCGTCGCGAACCGCTCGCCCTCGGTGGCCGTGACGGACTCGCCGCCGATCCAGGCGTCGAACTCGCCCAGGGCGAGCACGTCCCGGCGTGCCGCCGCGTGCGTCTCTTTGACCGTCCCTTCGTAGTAGTCGACGGAATCAGATGTCATCTGGTATCTATCAGTGATTCCGAGCGTGGTCGCATAAACGTTTGCCAGCCGACGCTACCAGCTCATCTCCTCGATGTCGTGGCAGTACTCGTTGATCAGTTCTTCGCGCTTGAGAACCTCTTCGACCGGGAACGCCTGGTCCATGGCGCGCTTGTTGAGCCGGAGCGCGGTCGCCGACTTGTTCTCCACGATGTCCGTGGCGACGTCGATCACTTTGGCCTCCAGGTCGTCGGCGTCATCGAAGACGCCGGCGAGCAGCCCGTACTGCGCTGCTTCCGCGGCGGGGAGTTCGCGGCTCGTGTAGACGAGTTCGCGGGCCGTTCCGGCACCGACGTACAGCGGGAGCAGCAGCGTCGAGGCGTTCGTCACCGTCACCCCGACTTCGGACTCCGTCAGCTTGAACCTCGTATCCGCGTGGGCGTAGCGCAGGTCGAAGGAAAGCGTCCACTCGAAGCCGCCGCCGACGACCCACCCGTGGAGTTTCCCGATCACGATGCCCTCGAACTCCCGCACTGAGCGGGTTATCTCCTGGAACAGGTCGCCTGCGCTCTCCGCCTCGTTGAGGTCCGCGCCGGCCGTGAACGCATCGCCGGCCCCTTCCAGAATCAGTACGCGGTACTCGCCGTTGGCAGCGCGGACCTCCTCGGCAATCTGGGAGAGGAGTTCCCTGCTGAGCGCGTTGAGCGACTCGGGACGGTTGAGCCGCAACCGTCTGATCTCGTCGGTTACGTCTTCGGTTTCGAGTATCGACATTCGTCCGGTGGTGGCTGTGAACCTGCATAAACCCCCTGCTTGGCACCCGTTCGACGGTCGACCCGAAATAGGTTGTTCCCCAATACGGAACAGAGTTCGGCCGAGATTCGGCTACGTCGGACGTTGTCGTAGGTCATGTCGGTCGGTAGAGGGAGAGAGCGGACAAAACCCCTCTAAACAACCGAGAGAACCGTCAATTCAGCTCGATGGAGGAGATGTAGGAGGGCGGAAAACCGACCCATCGACCGACTTCCGATGGCGCGCTACTCCGAGACTGCGATGGAGATTCGGAATGCATTACAATTCTAGTTCTGTAATGGTAGTGGCGGTCGAGACTAGTCCGTAAGACGGAACCATTTCTTGTGAAGGACTCTCATGCGGACTGGTGGCGGGCTGGAACACGACGGCGTCCAGCAAGGCTCCGGGACTTCCCCGTGAATCAGTCGCCCTTGCCTTTGCTGTATCGTGGTGAATCCGGTATCATCGGACGCCTCGCCGTCCACGTAGCGTTTGTCAGCGCCGATTATATCGGCGACATTCGGTGGTAGTCCGCGTATCTCGCCCGAATGCGTCGAGGACTCGGGCCAGAACTCGTTGGAGAGTAGCTGTTCGAGCGGCAAGCAAGTGGAGTGCAATCACCGATCTCGTTGGGTCTCAACAGTGGACCCACTGCTAATCTGAAAAACGAACGCACCTGAACTGTCTCCCCTGTATCGAATACGACGGATCAAGCTGTCACTTGGAACGGCGTATGCCATGTTCCGTCGCACCAGACATAGAGACACAGTTGTTCCGCAATGAGAAACAAATAAACGAAGCACACGTTTATCATCGTTGCTTGGATTTCCGGCGAGCAGACCGAGACGCTGCGGTAGCTGTTCGGTACAGAGCGGGCCGAACATCACCGTTCGTTCAATGTATTCCATGCTACGGATTCGACGGTAGATGCCATACAGACGTGAATTACCGGCAATCTCTGAGATTGCTGCCGCCAAAAACTGCGCAATGTTCTACCGCATTTCGACACTGGCTTCGCCTGAAGCGGCCATCGACGTGGAGCAAACCACCCGAAGCTGGTCACTCCTCTAACCACCATGAATGTTCGTTGGGCACCGGATTCCGTATTACGGATTGTAAATTATTGTTGGAAACCCCAGCGTGAGTCACCGAACGGTGTGTGCCGAGCGGCGGTGCTGGGCAGTAAGTATGGCTGAAGTGCGGTCCGTGGTAACGGCGGAGAATCTTCGAGAATCGTGTGTGGGTCAGATGATGTCTGTCTCGTGGAAGCGCGCGATGGTCTCGTCGTCGAACCCGAACTCCGACAGGATCTCGTCGGTGTGCTCCCCGAGAAGCGGCGGGTGGCGGTCGATTCCCGTCGGCGTGTCGCGGAGGTTCATTGGGCTTCCGGGCATCTCGACCGCGTCGGCGGTCGGGTGGGGAACCGACTGGCGCATTCCACGGGCCTGGACCTGGGGGTGGGCGAACACCTCGGCCATGTCGTTGACCTTGCTGGCCGGAACGCCGTGGTCATCGAGGATTTCTTTCGCCTCTGCGGTCGCGTACCCCTCGAATTCAGCTTCGAGGATCGCATCTAGTTCCTCGCGGTTGGTCACGCGTTTGTCGTTGGTCTCGAATCTGGGGTCGTCTATCAGGTCCTCTCGACCGATGGCCCGGCAGAAGCGCGGCCAGAGGTTCGGCGACGGGACGGCGACGACGATGTAGCCGTCCGTCGTCGGGAAGGCCTGGTAGGGGGCGATGGTCGGGTGTTTGCTCCCCATCCGGCCCGGGGGTTCGCCTCGGGCGAAGTAGTACGAGGCCATGTAGGTCTGCCAGGCGACCATCGCCTCGAACAGGGCAACGTCGATGTACTGGCCGCCGGCGTCCTGAAACTCGCGGTGGAACAGCGCCGCGAGGATCGACTGCGCGGCGTACATCCCCGCCCCGATGTCGGCGATAGCCACGCCGACTCTGACGGGCGGACTGTCCTCCTCGCCCGTGATACTCATCATCCCGCCCTCGGCCTGCATGATGAGGTCGTAGGCCGGCCGGTCCTTGTGTGGGCCGTCCTGGCCGTACCCCGAGATGGAGCAGTAAACCAGGTCCGGGTTCGCCGCCGAGAGCGTATCGTAGTCCAGGCCCCAATCAGCCATCTTCCCGACCCGGAAGTTCTCGACGAGCACATCGGCGTCGCTCGCCAGTTTCCGGAAGACATCGCGGCCGTCGTCGCTCGCGAGGTTGAGCGTCAGTGAGCGTTTGTTCCGATTGGTGCTGACGTAGTAGGCCGATTCGCCGGAGTCTCCGTACTCGGGCGGACTCCAACCACGGGTCTGATCGCCGCCGTCGGGCCGTTCGATTTTGATGACGTCGGCCCCGAGGTCGCCGAGTTGCATCGTACAGAACGGCCCCGAGAGAACCCGCGAAGCGTCGAGGACAGTCACGCCGTCCAGCGGTCCGTCGATCGTGGAGTTGTGAGAAGACATGACAGTTCACTCGTAGGCGGCGAAGCCGGTGAGGTCCTCGCCGAGGATGAGGGTGTGGATGTCGTGGGTCCCCTCGTACGTGTAGACCGTTTCGAGGTTGGCCATGTGGCGCATCGGCGAGTAGTCCGCGGTGATGCCGTTGCCGCCCAGCATCTCCCGGGCGATGCGGGACTGGTCGCGGGCCATCCGGACGTTGTTTCGCTTAGCCATCGAGACGTGCTGGGGCCGCATGTCACCCCGCTCTTTCAACGCTGCCAGACGGTGTGCCAGCAGCTGGGCGAGCGTGATCTGCGTGGCCATCTCGGCCAGTTTGCGCTGCTGGAGTTGGAAGCGGCCGATGGGGCCGCCGAACTGGTCACGGTCCTTGGCGTATTGGCAGGCCGTCTCGAAGCAGTCACGCGCCGCGCCGATAGCCCCCCACGCGATGCCGTACCTGGCCTGGGTCAGACAGCTAAGCGGGCCCTTCATACCCGTGACGCCGGGCAGGACGTTCTCCTCGGGAACGTAGACGTCACTGAGTGCAATCTCGCCGGTGATGGACGCCCGCAGCGAGAGCTTCTCGTCGATCTTGTTCGTCGAGACGCCGTCGCGATCGGTCTCGACGAGGAAGCCACGCACTGGCGTCTCGGGGTCGCTCCGGTCCCGCGCCCAGACGATCGCCACGTCCGAAATCGGCGAGTTCGTGATCCACGTCTTCGACCCGTTGAGGACGTAGCCCCCGTCAGCCGCCTCTGCATACGTCTCCATCGCCGTCGGGTTCGAGCCGTGCTCAGGTTCCGTCAGGCCGAAGCAGCCCACGGCCTCACCGCTGCCCAGTTTCGGCAGCCACTCCGATTTCTGCGCGTCGCTGCCGAACGCGTGGATCGGATACATCACCAGCGCCCCCTGGACCGACGCCATCGAGCGGAGGCCCGAGTCACAGGCCTCCAGTTCCTGCATGAGCAGGCCGTAGGCGGTCTCCGAGACGTTCGGGGATCCGTACCCCTCCAGGTTCGGGGCGTAGAACCCCATCTCGCCCATCTCCGGGATGAGGTCCATGGGGAACGTGCCCTCGATCCAGTGCTCCCCGATGTCCGGTCTGACCTCGGACTCGACGAAGTCGCGTGCGGATTCCTGAATCATCCGCTCCTCTTCCGTGAGGTCGGCCTCCAGGTTGACGTAGTCTAACATCGTCCGTACCGTCAGGAGCGAAGTGATTAACCTTTCCGATGGTCGGTGTGTCGTCCCACCGTCGCCCGGACAGGTAGGACTAAGTACGGTCCTCAAGTATCCCAGTCCATGCAAATTAACGAGGCAGTCATCGACCGGCTGGTAGCCAACGGCATCGACACGGTGTTCGGGATTCCCGGGAAGCAGACGCTCCCGCTGAACCAGGCCATCGGCGAGAGCGACGAGATAGAGTTCGTCGTCGCCAGGCACGAGACGGCGGTCACCCACCAGGCGTGGGGCTACGCCGAGACCAGCGGGAAGATAGCCGCGACGTTCGTCGTGCCCGGGCCGGGAGACATGAACGCGATGAACGGCCTCAAGAACGCACTCAACGACTGTACTCCGCTGATCCACTTCGCCGTCGAGACCGAGCCCGAGATCCGGGGCGGCGACGGGATCCACGAGACGCCCCCGGACACCTACGACAACGTCGTCAAGGAGAACATCCTGGTCGAACGTCCCGCCGCCACCGCCGCGGAGGTGGACCGTGCGGTCGCCATCGCACAGACCCCGCCGAAGGGCCCGGTCCGAATCGGCATCCCGAAGAACTTCCTGAAGATGGACGTGCCGCTGACGCAGGCCAGAGAGTTCGAATCGGCGTTTCTGGAGTCGGTGGCCGACGAGGACATCGCTGCCGCTACGGACCTGTTGGCCGACGCCGAATCCCCGCTGATTCTCGCTGGCGGTGGCGTCAGGGCCTCCGGGGCGACCGACGAATTGGTGTCGCTGGCCGAGGCGCTCGGCGCACCGGTCGTCACGACGTACAAGGGCAAGGGCGTCATCCCGGAGACGCACCCGCTGGCGGCGGGCGTCCTCTCCGGGAGCGCGACCCAGGAACTGCTCGACACCCTCGGCGAGGCGGACGCGGCGCTCGGCGTCGGGACAGATTTCGATGCCGTCGCCACCCGCTCGTGGACTGTCGATGTCCCGGACCGACTCGTCCACGTGACGCTGCATTCCGAGGACCTGGGGACGGGGTACGACCCGACTGTGGCTGTCATCGGCGATGCCGCCGAGGCGATGCGAAAGATCGAATCGCGGCTGGGGGACCACGACCCGGCCAGCGGCGAAGAGACAGCCCAACGCCTCCGAGCCGCCCGCGACGAGCGGATCGAGTCGCTACTGGGCGAGGAGACGCCGCTGACCTCGGTTCAGGTCCTTCGGACTGCCCGAGAGACGATTCCGCAGGAGGCGACCGTGGCGGTCGACGCCGGCGGCTTCCGCGTCTGGGCGCTGAACACGTTCGAAGCCGCCGGCCCCCGCAAGTACGTCAACCCCGGGTCGTGGGCGACCATGGGGACGGGCCTCCCGTCGGGTATCGGCGCGCAACTGGCCAACCCCGAGGAGGACGTCGTCGTCCTGACCGGCGACGGTGGGCTGATGATGTGCGTTCACGAACTGCACACCGCCGTCACGGCAGATCTGCCCATCACCGTCCTCGTCCTCAACAACAACGACTACGCCATCATCACGGAGGAAGCCGAGCGGACGTACGACCTCGACGCGGGCGTCTACGGCTGGGAGTCCTCGCCCATCAGCTTCACCGCGTTGGCCGAGAGCATGGGCATGACGACCCGGCGCGCGGAGACGAACGCGGACCTGGCCGACGAACTGTCGGCGGCGATTGCCGCGGACGAACCCGTCCTGGTCGAGGTCCCGACGAATCCCCAAGAACCGCAGGCAAGCGAGTGGATGTCGGAGTAGCGAGTCACGCCGGTCGCACTTCTGTCTGATTTGAAACCAAACGCTTAATAATGGGCGATACTCGTAAACGAGTACCATGTCTGTTAGTAACAAGGATTCGAGAGTTCGAATCCACCGGCCAGAGACGGTGCCGGAGGACGCCCGCGTCGCTCACTTCGACGAACTCTCCGACCCCGCCATGGAGGGGCTCTTCGCGCTCGTCTCGGCCACGACCGACGAGGGGCGAGTTGACGTGCTGACGGCGACGGAACTCGTCCAGTACGACCTCGTGAAGTTCACCGACTACTACCGCGTCGACTTCGTTTGAGACAGCCGGAGCACGAGCCGCGACTACGCGACGTTGTGTTCGACGATGCTGTTCCCTTCCTCGAACCGAGTACTGGATAGCGACGACACGTCCACCAGCGACGGCTCCCCGTCGTGGACGAGTTCGGAGACGATCTGGCCGGTCGCCGGAGCGTGCTGGAAGCCGTGGCCGGAGAACCCGGCGGCGGTGATGAACCCGCTCGTCGTCTCCTCGATGATGGGGTGGTGGTCGGGTGTAACGGCGTAGAGGCCCGCCCAGCCCCGGCGGATCCGCGAATCGCCGCCGAAGTACGCAGTGTACTCCGCGGCACGTTCTACGGCCGTCGCGGCCCACTCGATGTCCAAGGAATCGGAGTAGTAGTCGGCGTCGACGTCGGGGTCGTCGCCGAAGTGACCGCCGACGAGCGCTGCACCGTCACGCTCGGGTCGGAAGTACGACCCCGAGTCGAGGTTGATGGTCAGGGGGACATCCTCCGAGAGGGTGCGCTGGGGGTCCACGACGGCTAGCTGGCGGCGCCGCGGATGGATCGGCAGGTCGACATCGGCCATCTCGGCGATGGTCCTCGACCACGCGCCCGCGGCGTTGACGACGAAATCCGCGTCGATGGTCTCGTCGGCGGTCTCGACGCCGGTCACCGCGTTGCCGTCCGTTCGTACGTCGGTGACGGGGGTCTTGGGCCGGATGTCGACGCCCTCCTCACGGGCCTGTTGCGCGTAGCCCTGTACGGCGAGGTTGGGGTCGGCGAACCCGTCCTGTCCGTTGTACGTCGCGTTGACCAGGTCGTCGGTTTCGAGTCCAGGACACAACTCTCTGGCTTCCGCTGGTGTGATGAACTCGCTCTCCGCGCCGAGGTCGTTTTGCATCGTTACGTCCTCGCGGAACCGCTCGGCAGTCTCCTCCTCGGCGGTGACGAAGAGATAGCCGTTCCGGTTGTGCGCGATGTCGACGCCGAACTCCTCGCGGAAGGTGTCCCAGACGTCGAGCGAGCGGAGCGACAGTTCCACGTTGACGGGGGTAGAGAACTGCGTCCGGATGCCACCGGCCGAGCGGGCGGTGCTGCCCATCCCGAGCGAATGTTTCTCCAGGAGGGTCACGTCGGCACCGTCGCGAGCGAGATAATACGCGGACGAGAGACCGACGATGCCGCCACCGACTACCGTTACCTGCATGACGTCAGTTGTTTCCAGGGAACGAAAATAAGTGTATCGCCACTCCCCGCCTGCCCCACGAGAGCAACACCTATCTGACCGGGTAGCAAACTCGGGTGCATGGTACTGCTCCTGTCCGATTCCGACGTCGAGCGGGTTGTCGACCTCGAGACCCTCGCTCCCGTTGTCGAAGACGCGTTGATCAAGCAAGCCGCGGGTGCGGTCGAGCGCCCGGACCGACCACACTATCCGATCGGTCGCGGTCTGGGGTCGTCGGACCCGCTCGGGACGGCCGTGGTCATGCCGGCCTACGTCCACGGCGATGAGTACTTCGCGACGAAACTCGTCAGCCTCCACGAGGACAACGAGGATCGTGGGCTGCCAACGCTCCATGCCCAGATCGTGCTCTCGAACGCCCGCACCGGTCTCCCGATGTCGTTCATGGACGGGACGCGCATCACCAACGCGCGAACCGGATGTCTCGGCCTGCTCGCGGCGCGTGAGCTCGCGAGCGACCCCGTGACGCTGGCGGTCATCGGGGCCGGCGCCCAGGCACGTTGGCAGACCCGGGGCATCGCTGCCGTCCGGGACATCGACGAGGTTCGCGTCTTCTCGCCGAGCGACTCCCGGTACGCGTGCGCCGACGACCTCGCCGCGGCGGGAATTCCAGCGTCGGCCGTCGACTCCGCCGCCGAAGCGGTCGAGGGTGCGAACGTCGTCGTGACGGCGACCACTTCGACCGAGCCGGTGTTCCCGGCCGACGCGCTTGCGCCGGGGGCTCTCGTTGTCGCAGTCGGTGCGTTCAACGCCGAGATGCAGGAACTGGAGGCCGGCGTCTTCGAGAAGGCCGCACGGGTGTTCGCGGACGTACCCGACGAGGTAGCGACGATCGGCGACCTCACGGCGACCGAACTGACGGCGGCCGACCTGCTCCCGATGGCGGCGTTCCTCGACGGATCGGCCGGTCGAGAGTCGGACGACGAGATACTCGTGGTCGAGAGTGTCGGGTCCGCAGTGTTCGATGCCGCTGCGAGCAGTCACGTGTACGGAGCGGCGCGCGAGGAAGAAGAAGTCGGGACGGAACTGTCGCTGTAGGGCGAGTCAGGCTTCGCTCTCGGCGCTCTCGGCGCCCTCGTCGCCCTCGTCAAGGTC
Source organism: Halorarius litoreus (assembly GCF_024362405.1). GTDB lineage: Archaea > Halobacteriota > Halobacteria > Halobacteriales > Haloarculaceae > Halorarius > Halorarius litoreus. Next base: position 617,234 of record NZ_CP101454.1, read on the forward strand.
CATGGCGTTACCCATGTAGACGTTGATGACCTCTTCGTCGCTGACGACGTCGCGGGGGTCACCGTCTGCTAGGACCGCGCCCTCGTGGAGCACGATGAGCCGGTCGACGAGCTGGACCAGTTCGCGCAGGCCGTGTTCGATGATGACGAACGTCATTCCCTCGTCGTTGAGGTCCTTGATGTACTTCGAGATCTCCTCGACGGTCGCCTCGTTGACGCCGGCGAACGGCTCGTCGAGCAGGAACAGCTTGGGGTCGAGCATCAGGCCCCGACAGATCTCGAGGATCCTCCGGTCACCGCCGGAGATTGTGCCTGCAGTGGTGTCTTTCAGGTGGCCGAGGCCGAAGCGGTCCAGCAGGTCCTCGGCTCGCTCCGTGATGCGCTCCTCGTTCTCGTACAGCGCGTCGGTCTGGCGGAACGCGTGTATCGCGCTCTCGCCGGGGTGGTCCATTGCTGCGATCTGTACGTTCTCGCGGACGGTCATCGACTTGAGCGTCCGCGACAGCTGGAACGTCCGGACCATGCCCGCGCGGGCTAGCTCGGCGGAGGGTTTGTCCGTCACGTCCTCGCCGTCGAACCTGATGGTCCCGCCGTCGGGTTCGAGCAGACCCGTCACGCAGTTGAAGTACGTGGTCTTGCCGGCCCCGTTCGGCCCGATGAGACCGACGAGTTCGCCTTCATCGATCGATACGTCGACGCCGTCGAGGGCCCGGAGGCCACCGAAGGACTTCTCCACGCCGCTGGTTTCGAACAAAGTCATGCTTCCACGTCCAGTTTCTTGCGGTCACCGAAGATACCCTGTGGGCGGTACACGATGATGAGGATCATCAGGAGTCCGATCGCCATCAGCCGCAGGGACGCGAACGTCTCGGAGCTGACCGGCACGGATTGGTTCGCAAAGCGGGTGAACAGCTGGAACGACGAGATCGTCAGGAGACCGACCAGCACGCCCTTGTTGTTGCCTGCACCGCCGATGAGCATGCCGACCCAGACGAGCACCGTCACGTCGATGGTGACGTACCCGGGAGAGACGCCGCCGGTGACCAGTCCGAGGATCGCGCCGGCGATACCCATCAGGACCGACCCGATGAGGAAGGTCTTCACCTTGTAGGTGAAGACGTCCTTGCCCAGGAACGTGACGGCCGTCTCGTCGTCGCGGATGCCGCGCAGCACGCGTCCGAACGGCGATTCGCCGAGCCGTTGGACGATGGCGTAGCTGATTATCAACAGTCCCGAGAGCGCGCAGAATGCCACGAGGCCGGCCGAGAACGCGTCGGGAGCGACGTCGTGGAAGATCCGGGGAATACCCGGAATCCCGATATTGCCGCCTAGCGTGCTCGTCAGGCCGATCGACATCTCGTGGAAGATCTGTGCCGCCGCGAGCGTGACGACCGCGAGGTAGTCACCGCGGAGCTGGATGGTGCTCAGACTGATGATGAACGCCACGACGAGCACCACGGCGATAGCCGCGGCCACGCCGAGGTACCACGGCAGTCCCATGCCGATGTCGGTGAACGTGCTCTCGGCGCTGACGATCGCGACGGTGTACGCCCCGAGTGCGAAGAACAGCACCGGGCCGAAATTCACGATGCCGGCGTAGCCGTACTGCAGGTTCAGGCCCAACAGCAGGATACCGTAGAGCACGAAGTTCACGATGAGGACGTTGAACACCAGGAGTATCCAGCCGGGGTACTGTACCGGGACGCCCGTGAACAGGAAGGACAACACCGTGACGAGGATACCGACGCGCAGGTAGTTGAGCGGCGATGCGTCCCACGCTTCCGCAATCTTTGATACGTAATCGTTCATTGTTAGGCCTCCTCCACGTCCGCGATGCCAGTCGGACGGACCAGGAGCACGACGATGAGGATGACGAACGCGAACATCGTCCCGAGGTTCGACAGCTCACCGGGCAGGTACGCGGTCGACAGCGTGACGGTCAGGCCGATGATGTACGCGCCGATGATTGCCCCGTAGGCGCTGCCCGCACCGCCGAGGATGGCGGCCGACAGGACCAGCAGAATCTGGTGGAAGCCGGTCAGCGGCGTCGCCGAGGTTCCCATGGCGATCATGAAGCCCGACAGGCCGGCCAGCGCCGAGGAGAGCAGCCAGACGTTCCGGCGGATCTTCCCGGTGTAGATGCCCGAAATCGTCGAGAGCTTCTCGTTGTCGCTGGTCGCCCGCATCGCGATGCCGACGTTCGTCCGGGTGAGCAGCAGGTGGATCCCGATGAACGCGACGCCGGCGACGGCGACGCTCAACAGATGTTGGCTCGTCACGAAGAGGTCCAGTGATTCGAATCGGTAGGTCGACGTCGACATCCGGATGTACCGCGGATCCCCCCCGAGGAGGATCCGGTAGCCGTTCCTGAGGACGAATCCGAGCCCGATAGAGATGAGCAACAGGGGAATCGGTCCGGCGTCGTGGTTGGGAACGAAGACGATTCGAGAGATGATCCAGCCGAGGATAGCTGAGAGTAAGACGACGACAATGAGCGCTGCGGGGAGGGGGAGGTTTAAGTCGGACATCGCGAAGAACCCGACGTACGCCCCGATAGTCATGTACTCCCCGTAGGCGAAGTTGATCATGTTGACGATACCGTAGACGATAGTAAACCCGATCGCTGCGATAGCGATATACGAGCCCATCTCAAGCCCGAAGATCAGGTTTTGTATTAACGACATTGTGTCACGTGTTGTCCTCTGCAGGGGAATTAAAAACGTTTGCGCTCAAGCGGTAGTTACGAGCTGACTTCGTAATCGTCACTCTCCAGGACTTCCTGGATGTCGGACGCTGCGATGGGGTCGAGCTGCTCCCAACCGTCGGAGCTGCCCCGGAAGACGGCGGTGTCGGCGGCGACGTCGCCCTTCGCGCTGAAGTTGACGTTCGACATCGCACCGGCGAAGTTGATCTCCTCGTCGTTGTCGAGGGCCTCCTTGCCATCGGCGAAGGTGGTGACCTGGGTCCCATTGGTGCTGGTGACCGCACGAATGTTCTGCTCCAGGGGCGTCGCGCTGTACTCGCCGGCGCGGTGAATCGCCAGCGCGAGGACGTTCAGGGCGTCGTAGGCTGCGATGGCCCACGGGTGGTTGTCGTCGCCCATCTCCGTCGTGTCGTACTTCTCGTCGAACGCACTCACCAGGCTGTCGAGGTACGGCCCGGACGCGCCGCCCAGCGCGGCGTAGTTCTCCTCGGGCAGGGCGCCGCCGACCTCACTGGTCAGGTCGTTGTGCTTCAGGCCGTCGGACATGAGCAGGGCGGTGTCGTACCCGCCGCTGTCGTAGTTCCGGATGGCCGTGATGGCGTCCTCGAGGGCGAACGACATCACCATCGCGTCGAAGTCCTCGTTGTGCAGCCGCGAGAGCGCGGCCTGGTAACTAGACGCGCCGGACTCAACCTCGACCTCGTTGGCGACCTCGACGCCGTCGATGGCGTTGACCGCGTCCTTGAAGCCGGTCATCCAGGAGCGCTCACCCTCCGTGGCGGTGTTGATGAGACCGACGGTCTCGTAGCCGCGCTCCTTGGCGTTCAGTGCCTGGCCGGCCGTGTGGACGGAGTCGCTGATGATGGTCCGCCAGACCCACTCGTCGTCGCTGACGTCCTGGGGCGTGTCGTTGTCGCCGCCGCGGGTGTCGAGGAACCGCGAGCCCGGCCAGTAGGAGACGATCGGGACTTCCTTGGACTGCAGGAAGTCCCAGTTGGGCGGGATCTCGTTCGAGAACATGCCACAGATCGCCTCACAGCCGTCGACCGTGGTCATCTGGTCGACGACGTTGCGCGCTTCCTGGGGATTGACCGCGGTGTCACGGAACAGCAGTTCGAGCTCCTGGCCGTTGGGCCCACCAGCCTCGTTGATCTGCTCGGCCGCCAGTTCCAGGACCTTCGAACACCCTGCCTGGAGGTAATCGTAGGCCCCTGTCTGTGCAGCCGGCGCCCCGATCGAAATGGTTCCGCCTCCACCGCTGCCGCCGTCACCGCCGTCACCGCCGTCACCGCCGTCACCGCCGTCGCCGCCGTCACCGCCGTCGCCGCCGCCGATACAGCCAGCGAGTGTGGTGGCACCGATCGCCCCGGTGATTTTCAGATAGTTACGCCGACTTGGTCCCGACTTTGACTGGTCGTGTCGTGTCATATGCCTCATCTGTCCCTCGGAGAACAGCCATATTAATATTTTGTCAACATTCGTTAGTCTCGAGGGTTAAAATTCATCGGAGCCAGGAGTTAAAAATAGTTCTATGTGTGCGAACGCCACCTGAGGCATGACAGAGCCCACACATTTTTACACCTAAAACCGGCAGACTTCGACGGGGTGGTCCGACGACGAGTCGGTATTTGGCCGGTACTGCCCCCGCGCTGCTCACGAAATCATCGAATTTCGGTGCTCCCCGGGACGACCCCGGAGGCGTTCGAGCGGACGAATTGGTGAGTCAGTCCAATTCGAGGCCGCCAACCGGGGGAGGTCACGACCGCAATCGTCCTCTTCTCGGTGGCTGGGCGGGGTCGCAGGGCCAACACGGGCCGTTCGGGTGGCCGACCGCAAGGATTTTCATTCCCCCTGCGAAGTGTTGCCATGTATGCCTAACGACGCCCGCGTACCTAGCCACGAGGCCAACTACATCGACGGTGAGTGGACGACACCCGACGGCGGCGAAACGATCCAGAGCCGCAGCCCGTCCAACCCGGACGAGGTCGTCTCGGAGTTCCCGAGTTCCAGCCGCGAGGTCGCACAGGAGGCCATCGCCAGCGCGGTGGCGGCCCAGGAAGGATGGGCGACAACCTCACCGCACGCACGCGGCGGCTACCTGCGCGACGCGGCCGACTTCATCGAATCCGAGCGCGACGACATCGCCGAACTCATCGCTCGAGAGATGGGCAAGCCGGTCTCGATTGCGGACGGCGAGGTCCAGCGCGCCGTCGACCTGCTGAACTACTACGCCGAGGTAGGCCGCGACTACGGCGGCGATGCGCCGCCCAGTAGTGCCAAGAACACCCACGCCTACACCGAGCGCGAGCCGCTGGGGACGGTCGGACTCATCACGCCCTGGAACTACCCCATCGCCATCCCCATCTGGAAGCTGGCCCCCGCGCTCGTGGCCGGCAACACCATCGTCCTCAAGCCCGCGTCCTCGTCGCCGGCGATCGCGGCGGTCGTCGCGCAGGCGTTTGACCACGCTGGCTTACCCGATAGCGTCCTCAACTTCGTCACGGGACCCGGGAGCGAAATCGGCGACGAGATCACCAAGAGCGACGACGTCGACATCGTCTCCTTCACCGGCAGCACCCAGGCCGGTATGTACGTCTACGAGGACGCAGCCACCGAAGGAAAACGCGTCCAGTGCGAGATGGGTGGCAAGAATCCACTCATCGTGGACGATACCGCAGACATCGAGACAGCCGTCGAGGTCACGACCGGCGGCGCGTTCGCGGCGACCGGCCAGTCCTGTACAGCCACCAGCCGCGTCTACGTCTTCGAGGACATCTACGACGAGTACCTGTCTGCGCTGACCGACGCGACCGCGGAGATGGTCGTCGGTGACCCCCTCGACCCCGAGACAGAGGTCGGCCCGAAGGTCGACGAGGCCAGCTTCGAGGAGGTTCGCGGCTACATCGAGGGAGGGAAGCGCGATGGGGCGACCCTCCATCACGGCGGGCGGGCCCTCGAGCCCGACGGCGTGGAGGACGGCTACTTCGTCGAGCCGACCATCTTCACGGACGTCGACCACGACATGCAGCTGATGCGCGAGGAGATATTCGGCCCCGTCGTCGGCGTCATGAAGGTCAGCGGCTACGAGGAGGCCGTCGAACTGGCCAACGACACGAAGTACGGACTCTCGGCGAGCATCTGCACCAACCGCCTCGACCACGCTAAGGAGTTCGTCGGCGACATCGAGGCCGGCGTCGTGAAGGTCAATCAGGCGACGACCGGCATCGAGTTCCAGTTGCCCTTCGGCGGCATGAAGATGTCCAGTTCCGAGACCACCAAGGAACAGGGCCGCCAAGCCATCGACTTCTTCACTCACGAGAAGGCCGTCTACATCACCCACGTCGGCGGCGATTGAGACGCCTGCCGGCCGCGGTTCAGTGCCGTCCGGCGGCGGTATCGAGTGGTGTGAACGATAAACCCTTATGTGAGACCGACTCACACAATACGGTGAACGGGATATGTTACGAAATGTCAAATATTCAAATCCGGAGACTATCGCCGACGCTGTAGCATTGCTCGGCGAGTACGGCGAGGACGCGGTCGTCATCTCCGGTGGACAGAGTCTCATGCCGATGCTCAGGCAGCGCTTGGCCGACTACGAACTCATCGTCGATATCAACGAAATCGAGGACCAAGACTTCGTCACCGTCGACGGTGACGATCTCCGGATCGGCTGCCTGGTTCGACACGCTGACGTCGCCAACTCCGACACGGTGGCGGAGCACTGCGAAATGCTCGCCGAGATGGCGGCGGAGATCGGCGACACGCAGGTTCGCAACCGGGGCACGCTCTGTGGTGCGATTGCCCACGCAGACCCCGCGGGCGACCCGCCGGTCGTGGCCGCGGCGCTCGACGCGGAGATAACGAGCCAGGGGCCAGACGGTGAGCAGACGTACGACGGCTCCACGTTCTTTCACGGCTTCTACGAGACGGCGCTGGGCAAGAACGAGATCATCACGGAGGTGTCGATCCCTGTCGTCGAGTCGCCGCGGGGAGCCGCCTACCAGAAGTACGAGCCCAGCGCCGGCGCGTACCCGACGGCGACGGTGGCGGCCGTCGTCGAACTCGACGGCGACGTCGTGACCGACGCGACACTGGTCACTGGCGCCATCGAGCCAGGCCCGACACCGATGCCCGACGCCGAGTCCCATCTGGAGGGCGAGACGCTGACCGAAGCACTCGTCACGGAGACAGCCGAGCAGGTCGGCGACGGGTCCGATCCGATGGAGGACTCCGACGGCTCCGTCGAGTTCAAACGTGAGATAACGAAGACGCTTGCCAAGCGGGCGCTCGTCACTGCGATCGACCGCGCTGGAGGTAACATCGAATGAGTGCAACTGACACGGTCACGATAGAGGTAACGCTCAACGGACGCTCGGTCGAGGAGACGCTGGCGGCCCGAACGCTCCTCTCGGAGTTTCTTCGGGACCACGAACACCTGACTGGAACCCACCGCGGGTGCGAGACCGCCAAGTGCGGGGCGTGTACGGTCCTGCTCGACGGTGACCCGGTGAAGTCCTGTAACATGCTCGCCGCCCAGGTCGACGGGAAGGAACTCACGACGGTCGAGGGGCTGATGGACGGGAGCGAACTCCACCCGGTCCAGGAGGCCTTCTGGGAGAAACACGGGATGCAGTGTGGCTTCTGTACGCCCGGTTTCGTCGTCTCCTCGGTGGCACTGCTCGAGGAGAACGAGGACCCGTCCATCCCAGAGATTCGGGACCATTTGGCGGGGAACATCTGTCGGTGCACGGGGTACACGAAGATCATCGACAGCGTCCAGGAAGCTGCCAAGAACCAACAGGAGGAACGATGAGCAAACTCGACCCGACCCAGAAGCACGAGCAGGAACCACGGAGTGAGGAGTCGACCGAACCAACAGGCGAGGTCGGCAAGTCCGTCAACAGCAAGTTCGGTCGCCGCCTCGTCACCGGCACCGGCCAGTTCGTCGACGACATCAACATCCCCGGGCAGCGCCACGCCCGGTTCGTCCGCAGCCAATTTGCACACGCCGCCATCGTCGACATCGATACGAGCGAGGCCGAGGCCATGGAAGGCGTCGAACTCGTCTGGACCGGTTCGGACCTGGAGCCCTACGTCGAGCCGTACGGCCTCATCCTCCCCGACGAGGAGCCGCTGTGCACCGAGCGCGCTCGGTTCGTGGGTGACGAGATCGCGGTCGTCGTTGCCAAGGACCGACAGACCGCCACGCTGGCCGCCGAGAAGGTCGACGTAGAGTACGAGCGCCTCGAGACGGTCACCGACGTCGACGACGCGCTCGACGACGATGCTCCCCTTCTGCATCCCGACCTCGCCGCCGACCCTGACAACGACGTCAAGGGGAACATTGCCGCGGAGTACGACCTCGAAGTCGGCGACGTCGACGGAGCCTTCGAGGACGCCGCGGTCGTCGTCGAGGACACCTTCCAGACAAACAAGACGAACCCGACGCCCCTGGAGCCGAAAGGCTGCGTCGCGGACTACAACCCCGGCGAGCAGGAGTTGACGCTTCACACGTCGAATCAGGCGCCGCACCTGATGAAGGAGTACCTCTCCGACGCGCTCACCGACCTCGACCCGTCCGACATCGTCGTCAAGATTCCGGACATCGGGGGCGGGTTCGGCGTGAAGATCGAGGCGTTCCCCCACGAGGTCTGTGCGTCGGCGCTCTCGATGGCGCTCGGTCGACCGATCAAGCTGGTGCTGGACCGTCTCGAGGAGATGCAGGCTGGCCGAGGACGCCACGACGAGCGCCTGCACGCCCGCCTGGCTCTCTCAGAGGACGGCGACATCGTCGCGTGGGACGTCGAAGTCCTCCAGAGTACCGGCGCCCACGCCAGTTTCGGGCCGGCGGTCATCTCGTCGGCGGGGATCACCTCCGCCGGACCGTACTACATCCCGAACCAGCACATCCGCGGCAAGACGCTCTACACGAACGTGATGCCCGGGTCGGCCGTTCGGGGCTTCGGTGACCCACAGTACACGTTCGCCCGGGAGCAACTGCTCGAGGTGGCTTGCGATGAACTCGGCATCGACTCCCTCGAAGTCAGGCGCCAGAACGCACCGAAACTCGAAGAGATGCCCATGCGCTCGCCGACCGGCATCAACTGGCGCGGCGCCGACATCCACGAGTGCTTCGACCGCGTCGAAGACATGATCAACTGGGACGACCACCGCGGTGTCGGTCGGACCAAAGACGGCAAACTCCGGGGCGTCGGCATGGGGACACTCATGAAGCGCGGCGGGAACAAGAAGGTCGCCGGGACCGAGTCCGACGCCGCCGTCGTCCAGATGAACAAGTTCGGCGATATCACGGTCCTCATCGGCACCGCGAGCATCGGCCAGGGGACCGAGACGGGCATCGTCCAGATCGTCGCCGACACGCTCGGCGTCACCTCGGACCGCGTCAAACCCATCATCGGCGATTCCGACGTGACGCCGGAGGGCTTCGGCGTGTGGGCCGACCGCGGAACGATAATCGGCGGGACTGCCGCCGGGAAAGCAGCTGAGGACCTCAAGGCGAGCCTCACGCCGCTGGCCGCACAGATGCTCGGCGTCAGCGAAGACGACGTGGAGTTCGCCGACGGTGGCGTTCGCGCGGCGGGCGACCCCGACAACAGCGTCGCGATGAAGGACCTCGCCCACGAGGCCACCTTTGCGAACCCCGAGGATCGGCCCGACGGGATGAAAGACGGTATCTCGCTGGTCGGGCGCGCTCGCTTCGATAGTCAGGAAGCCGAAGTCCCCGACCCGAAGGGCAGCCTCTCACACGGCTACACCTGGGGCTGTCTCGCAGTCGTCGTCGACGTCGACCCGACCACCGGCGAGATCGACGTCGTCGACGTGGCCATCAGCGAGGACGTCGGCAAGGCCATCAACCCGAAGATGATCGAGGGCCAGACCCAGGGCGCCATCGCCCAGGCCCTGGGCGAGGTGCTCCTGGAGAACTACGACTACGACGGGAGCGGGAACCTCACCAACGGGTCGCTCGTGGACTACCACCTCCCGACCGCGAAGGACGTCCCGCACATCACCAAGATAGACGAGGTGGAGACGCCCGACCCAACCACCTCACACGGACAGAAGGGCGTCGGCGAGTGCCCCCTCGTCCCCGTCCCGGCCGCCGTGGCCAACGCCGTCGCCGACGCGACCGGCATTCGCTTCACTGAACTCCCCCTGACGCCGGACCGGGTCCTGCCCCGCCTCGTCGAGGAGGGACTGCGCGAGCTGTAGGGACGCCACTCAATTTTTGCCGACGGGAACGCCCGCGCGGTTCGAACGCTTTCCGCCCGCCTCGGAACCCCGTGGCGCCGTCTCATGCAGCATCAGAACATATATACCAAGTCTGATGCAACTGAGGTCAATGCGAATCGCGCTGTTAGGCGGTACTGGCGACATCGGAGAGGGAATCGCGCTTCGACTGGCTCGCGACACCGACCACGAGGTCGTCATCGGGTCACGTGACGCCGAGAAGGCCGAGACACGTGCCGGCGAGTACGTCGAACGGCTCGGCGAACGGGGCCACGACGCCGCTGTCGAGGGCTACGGGAACGAGGAAGCGACGACGGCGGCCGACGTCGTCGTGGTGAGCGTGCCACCGGAATACGCCGCTAGCACCGTCGAAGTCGTGGCGGACCACCTCGACGATGGAGCCGTCCTCATCTGCCCGGCGACCCAGATGGACCGCGATGCGACCGGGTTCCACTACGACCCACCCGCGGACGGCAGTGTGGCCGAGGCAGTCGCCGCCGCTGCTCCGGAGGGCAATCCCGTCGTCGGGGCGTTCCAGAATATCGCCGCCGGTGCGCTCACCGACCTCGACAACGAACTCGACGTCGACGTGGTCCTGACGGGTGACGACGTGGACGCCAAGGCGACGGTCGGCGACCTCGTCGCGGGCATAGACGGCCTCCGGACGCTCGACGCAGGCGGCCTCGCCAACTCATCGGAGGTCGAGTCCATCACACCGCTGCTCATCAACCTCGCGATGAACAACGAGGGGATGCACGACCTCGGTGTCCGCTTCCAGTGACAGACCGCTGACGAGGCAGGTCACGTGGGTCACGTCGGCCCCAGTCGACCCGGAGCTGCTGGACACGCCAACGGACAGTCGCTTCCGCCGGACGAGACGAATCTGCTGTCAGTGGACGTTTTCGGGGCCGTCAGCCACCGTTTCGACGAAATGACAGATCTCCAATAAAAAAGGATATATATCAAAGCTGATTGGATTACACCACGTTGGCCATGTCATACACAACCTGTCGTCGGTGCAGCGGGACAGACGAGACGGCGCAAGTAGGTGGTGGGCAGTGACGCTACTCGAGGTCACGGACCTGCAGGCGGGCTACGGGGACCTGCAGATCCTCGACGGAATCGACCTCACGGTCGACCGCGGCGAGTACGTCACCATCATCGGCCCGAACGGCGCCGGCAAGAGCACCCTCATGGACTCCATTTTCGGCCTCACCGACCACAAGGGCGGAACCGTCACCTACGACGGCACGGACATCACCACCCTCGAGACGGAAGAGCTCATCCGGAAAGGGATGAACTACGTTCCTCAAGACGACAGCATCTTCCAGACCCTCTCCGTCATCGAGAACCTCAAAATGGGAGCGTACACCGAAGACGAACTCTCCGAGGAGAAACTCCAGGACATCTACTCGCGATTCCCCATCCTCGAAGAACGTACCGGCCAGATCGCCGAAACCATGAGCGGCGGCCAGCGACAGATGCTCGCCATCGGCCGAGCGCTCATCTCCGAACCCAACCTGTTGCTGCTGGACGAACCGAGCTCCGGACTGGCACCCCACCTCGTCGACGACCTCTTCGACAAAATCGACGAAATCAACGCCGAGGGCACCGCCATCCTCATCGTCGAACAGAACGCCGAAGAAATCCTCCACCGCGCCGACCGCGGCTATCTGCTCACCGACGGCACCATCCAGCGCGAGGACACCGCCGAAGCCATGCTCGCCGACCAGGAAATCCGCCAAGAATTCCTCGCCGGCTGACACCCCAAAGCCCTAAATTTATAGTCTACGCCCGCGCGGCTTCCGTCTGCGACATAACGAGTCGTTGGAACCGCTCGCCATCGAATCGTGTCAACCATCTTGAATCCCTCTCTCTGGCGAAGGAACCGTTTTGTTGCCCAGGATTGGGCGTTTGTTCAGGGCACGGTTCGTCATCGGCATGGAGACCGAAGCGGACAGTGAACGAATCGCCGCGTACCTCGCGGACCGGGCGACCGACGACGACGAGATGCTCGTCGTCAACGTGCTCGACGAGGGCGCCGACACGACCGAGGACGTACAGGCCGGAGAGCAGGCGGTGGGGTCGTTGAAGGCGGCCCTCGCCGACTTGAACGTGGAGACTCACCAGCTCATCCGGAACCGGAATCCGGCCGACGAACTGCTGTCGTTCGCCACCGACCAAGACGCCGACGAAATCGCTATCGGCGTCCACGAGCGCAATCCCACGGGGAAGGCCATCTTCGGGAGCACGGCTCAAGGTGTTGAACGCGTCAATCCCGGTCGCCTCGATGTCGCTCCGCGATTAGCGGCTCGTTCGAGTTCCTCGGAGCCTAGTCCAGGCCCTCGCGTTCGCGCAGTGCGAAGCGCTGGATCTTCCCCGTCGCGGTCTGGGGCAGGTCGTCGACGAACTCGATTTCGCGCGGATACTGGTACTTCGCCAGCCGGTTCTTGACGTGGTCTTGGAGCGTCTCGATCAGTTCCTCGCTCGGTTCGTACGCAGGGGCGAGGACCACGAACGCCTTCGGGATCTCGCCGCGGCGCTCGTCGGGAACGCCGATGACGCCGGCGTCGACCACGGCCTCGTGGTCGGCCAGCGAGTCCTCGACCTCCTCGGGGCCGATCCGGTACCCCGAGCAGATGATGACGTCGTCCTTGCGGCTCTCGAAGTAGAAGTAGCCATCCTCGTCCATCCGGCCGAGGTCCTCGGTGAGGAGCCAGCCGTTCTTGACCTTCTCGTCGGTCTTCGCCGGCTTGTTCCAGTACTCCTTGAAGCAGATCGGCCGGCTGCTCTCGTAGTCGACAGCGATCTCGCCGAGTTTGTCGCGCTCTTCGTAGGGCTCGCCCGTCTCGGGGTCGACGATGGTCACGTCTGCGCCGAGCGTCGGTAGGCCCATCGAACCGTCGCGGGAGACGCCGAGCGCTGCACACTCACAGACGATGGGGTCCGCTTCGGTCTGTCCGTACACCTCGTTGACGGCCGCGCCGTCGAACGTATCGTTGGCCCAGGTCTTGATGGTCTCGCCGACGGACTCCCCGCCGCTGGAGATGGCGCGCAGGCTGCTGACGTCCCCGTCAAGGTCAGCGGCGTCGACCTGCATCATCATCCGGAGGGCGGTCGGCGGCGCGAAGAAGGCAGACACGCCGAACGTCTCGATGACGTCGAAGGCCTCGATGGGGTCGAACTGGTCGGTCTCGACCGCGACGGTGGGCTGACCGTAGAACAGCGGCGGGAACACGACGAGGTAGAGCGTGCCGATCCACGCCCACTCCGTCGGCGACCAGAACACGTCGTCGTCCCGGACGTCGTGGTTACCGATGGTGTTGACGAGCATCGGCAGGAACCCGAGCAGGAGGCGGTGGGCGTGGACGACGCCTTTCGGGTCACCGGTCGTTCCGCTGGTGTAGAGGATGATGGCAGTCTCCTCGGGGTCGGTCGTCACGGGCTCGAAGTCGGGGTCACCCTTCTCGATGACGTCCCAGAGGTCGCGCTCGCCCGGCTCGCGGTCGTCCGCCGCAACGGTGAGGACGGTGTCGCAGCCGTCGACCTCGGCACAGCCCTCGCGGAACGAGTCCACGTTATCCGCGTCGACGATGGCGGCGACGCAGCCGGCGTCCTCCAGGCGGTAGGCGACCGAGTCGGGGCCGTGCAGGACCGACAGCGGGACGGAGACCGCGCCGAGTTTCCACGCGGCGACGTGGGCGACGACGGTCTCGGGCTTTTGCGGGGTGTTGACCGCGACGCGGTCGCCCCGCTCGACGCCCTCGGCCTGCAGGTAGTTCGCGAGCGCGTTCGTGTACTCGCGGAGTTCCGCGAAGGTGATCGCGGTCTCGGTGCCGTCGGCGCGCCGGGTGTAGATGGCGACCCGGTCGCCGTCCTCTGCCCAGCGGTCACAGATGTAGTCGGCCATGTTGAACTGGTCGGGAATCACCCACTCGAAGGCCTCGAACAGTTCGTCGTACCCGCTCCACTCCGCCTCGTAGAAGTGATAGGCGTCCAGTCTGGGAACGTCTGACATCATGCACTCGTCTACGAGGCGGGCTAATAGAACTTTTCGTCCACTCGGGGCACGGCACACTGTCCAGAAGCCGGTGGTCGAGGCACCGACGACCAGTGACCAGCTGCAACGGTCGAAACTGCCAATCCCTCTCCACAGGGAAGCCGGACCGTGCGGGACGGGAACATACTTGGTGTTGGCTTTGGTCTCTGTGGTAGGGATGTCTACTGACGAGATGCGCGCGGTCGGCTTTCACGAACACGGCGACATCGACCAACTGGAACTGCTGTCGGTTCCCCGACCCCAGCCGGGGCCGGAGGAGGTGCTCGTGGACGTGAAGGCGGCGGCGCTCAACCACCAGGACCTCATCGCCGTCCGAGAGCTCGACCACTACATTCCCGACTACCCCTTCTGGGGCGGTGGCGGCACCGCCGGCGTCGTCGCCGAGTGCGGCGAGCGCGTCGAGGACTGGGCCCCCGGAGACCGCGTCGTCGTCAACCCGGCGCTCTCCTGTGACCAGTGCGAGTTCTGCCTCCAGGGCGAGCAGTCGATGTGCGCCGTTTACGAGGTCTTCGGCGAGCACCGGAAAGGGGGGTTCGCCGAGTACATTCCGGTCCCCCAGGAGAACCTGCTCACGGTTCCGGACGACTACGACCTGCAGACGGCCGCCGCGGCACCGATGGCCGCCGGGACCGCCTGGCGGGCACTGGCCGACCGCGCCAGGGTCCGGCCGGACGACGACGTCCTCATCGTCGGCGCGACCGGCGGCGTCGGGTCCTACGCGGTCCAGTTCGCGACGAAAGTGCTGAACGCCCGGACGCTGTACGGGACCACGAGCAGCGAGGAGAAGGCGGCGTTCCTCCGTGACCTCGGCGTCGACCACGTCATCAACTACACCGAGGAGGACTTCGACAGCCGCATCTGGGAGCTGACCGACGAGCGCGGCGTCGACGTCTGTTACAACAACGTCGGCGGCGACACGTGGGTTCCGTCGCTGCGCTCGCTGACGCACGGCGGTCGGCTCGTGCTTTCAGGCTCGACGGCCGGGCCGAACCCCGTCTCCGAACTCCGACTGATGTTCGTCCGCCAGCTCGAGATTTACGGCAGTACGACCCACAGCCGCACCGAATTCGAGACGGCGATGGGGTTCGTCTTCGACGGGACTGTCGAGCCGGTCGTCCAGGAGCAGCTGCCGCTCGAGGAGTTCGAGCGCGCCTTCCGGATGATGGACCAGCGGGAACTCTTCGGTAAGGTCGTCCTGACGCAGGACTGAGGCGCCGTGCTGGGCCGTCAGAGCGTGACCAGCGCGACGCCGCCAACGACGACAGCGATGCCGAGGACCGTCCCGAGCGTTATCCGCTCGACATCTCGGAGGAGCGCGACGGCGAAGACGGTCGTGAACAGCGGTGCAGTCGCCGACAGCGGGTCGACGATGGCGACGTTCCCGCCGTCGAGGGAGAACGCACTGAACAGCAGGAAGACACCGGCGGCCGAGCAGAGTCCGCTGAGCAGGAAGTTCTTGCCGGCCCCCCAGGAGACACCCGGCGTCTGCCCCCGGTTGGCGGTCGCCACGGTGGCGACCAGCAGGAATGCGACGAGGTCCCCGATGGCCACCGCCTGCAGCGTGGTGATGTCGGTCCCGGTGAACCCGAACCGCCGGGCGACGTTGCCAGCGGCGAACAACCCTGCAGCCGCCAGCGGGAGGACGAGGTCGACCCGCTCCCAGCCGGCGACGTCGCCGCCCTTCGACAGCGAGAGGGCCACGAGCCCGGCGACGATGGCGAGTACACCCGCGACGGTCCGTGGCGTGGCCGTCTCACCGAGCAACAACACGGCGAGTAGGACGGCGAACAGCGGGCGCGTGTTCACGAACGCGTTAGCGAGCGTCGAGCCGACGTCGTCGACGCCTTTGTAGAACATGAAGCGACCGACGCCGATGGCCAGGCCCGCGACGGCGAACGCACCGGCCGTGGCGGGCACGACGCCGTCGAGTGCACCGAGGCGAGCCGTCACGAGTAGCACCGCCCAGAACACCGCTGCCCGGGTGCCGACGACGATGACGGTGTTGCCCATGTAATCTCCCGCGTCCTCGAGGCCGCGCTTGGAGAACACGGGCCCCAGCCCGAAGGCGACGCCGCTGCCGAGTGCGAGGAGCAGCACCTCTCCCGGCGCTTGCAGGACCATCTACGGGAGCCGACAGGCCCCACCAACATAAATCCCGCCCGCCGCCCGGATCACGTGGGTCAGACAGCCGATTCGACGGCTCGCGACCGGCACCGACGGTGTCAACCTTGATAGTCCCTCCCTTCCAACTCGTCTCCGTGACACCGATTCCAGACGATTTCACCGACCTCTTCGAGCGGCCATCGCACAGCGTCCTCGTGACCCTTGACCCCGACGGGTCCCCGCACCCGACCGTCGTCTGGGTGGGCTACGACGGCGAGCACATCCTGGTCAACACGGCCGACGGGCGACGGAAAGTCCGAAACATCCGCAACGACCCGACCGTCGCGCTGACGGTCATCGACCCCGAGAACCCCTATCGCTACCTCACCATCCGTGGCGAGGTCGTCGAGATAACCGAGGAGGGCGCCGAGGAGCACATCAACGAACTCGGCCGCCGGTACATGGACCTCGAAGAGGACTACATGACCGAGATGCACGAGGGCGAGACCCGACTAGTGGTGCGCATCGACCCCGAAGAGGCCATCCCCGTGGTCGCGGCCTGAGCGGTCGATTCCCACCACGGCGTCGGACACTAGCCATCGGGCCGCCGGTGGTCGCACGGGCCCTGGACGGCGGCCGGGGGTCCCGAATCACAACCGTTATTGGTCATTCCTCCTGAGGAGTGTTATGTCGGACAAACCCTACAGACACTACATCGACGGCGAGTGGGTAGCCGGTGACGGTGACGAGACTTTCGAGAGCCTCAATCCGGCGACCGGCGAGGCCATCGCGACGTTCCAGCGAGGGACGGCGTCGGACGTCGAGCGGGCGGTCGGCGTGGCGGACGACGCCTTCGAGGAGTGGCGGCACCTCTCGTACATCGACCGCGCCGAATACCTCTGGGACATCTATCACGAACTGCGCGAGCGCACGGACGAACTCGGGGAAATCGTCACCCAGGAGTGCGGGAAGGAGATCAGCGAGGGCCGAGCCGACGTGGTCGAGGCTGCTCACATGGTCGAGTGGGCCGCCGGCAACGCCCGCCACCCCCACGGCGACGTAGTGCCGAGCGAGATTCCGAGCAAGGACTCCTACATGCGCCGCCAGCCCCGGGGCGTCATCGGCTGCATCACCCCGTGGAACTTCCCGGTGGCCATCCCGTTCTGGCACATGGCCGTCGCGCTCGTCGAGGGCAACACCATCGTCTGGAAGCCCGCCGAGCAGACCCCGTGGTGCGGGCAGATCATCGCCGAGATGTTCGAGGACGCGGGCGTCCCCGACGGCGTCTTCAACATGGTCCAGGGCTACGGCGACGCCGGGGCCGCCATCGTCGACGACGACCGCGTCCCGACGGTGCTGTTCACGGGCAGCGCCGCGGTGGGCCACGAAATCGGCGGAAAACTGGGCGGCGAGCCCGGTCGTGAGGTCTCCCTGGAGATGGGCGGGAAGAACGCCATCATCGTCACGGAGGAAGCCGACCTCGACGTGGCCGTCCACTCGGCGGTCATGTCCTCGTTCAAGACCACGGGCCAGCGCTGTGTGTCGAGCGAGCGCCTCATCGTCCACACCGACGTGTACGACGAGTTCAAAGAGCGGTTCGTCGACCTCGCCCAGGACGTGGCGGTTGGCGACCCGCTGCAGGAAGACACCTTCATGGGCCCCGTCGTCGACGAGGAGCAGGTCGCGAAGTTCCACGAGCACAACGACGTGGCCCGCGAGGAGGGCGTGAACGTCCTGGTCGACCGCGCTGACCTCGACGACAGCGAGGTGCCCGAGGGCCACGACGACGGCCACTGGGTCGGCCCGTTCGTCTACGAGACTGCGTACGACCCCGACCTGCGCTGCATCAAGGAGGAGGTGTTCGGCCCCCACGTCGCGCTCGTCGAGTACGACGGCGACATCGAGCGGGCGGTCGAGATACACAACGACGTCCCCTACGGTCTCTCCGGCGCGATAATCAGCGAGAACTACCGGCAGATCAACTACTTCCGCGACCACGGCGAAGTGGGACTCGCCTACGCGAACCTCCCCTGTATCGGCGCGGAGGTTCAGCTCCCCTTCGGCGGGGTCAAGAAGTCCGGCAAGGGCGCGCCCAGCGCCCGTGAAGCCATCGAGGCCGTCACCGACCGGACCGCCTGGACGGTCAACAACTCGAAGGACATCGAGATGGCACAGGGCCTCTCGGCGGACATCACCACGTCCGACGACTGACCCGACCCACACCCCTCGAGTTCGGGTTATCGGGTCGTGAGGGTCTCGACGACCTGATCGACCATCGCCGTCTGCACCTCGTTCGCCGCGAAGACGTCCGCGACGGCGGCCAGCCTGCCCACGACGGCACCCTCGTGCAGCCAGCCGATGCGTTCGTCCGTCCATCTGTTCCAATGCCGGATAGGTGTGTCCGCCGAATCGTCGTCGAGGCGGACGGGCGTGGGTTCGACGGACCAGAAATCACCTTGCTCGGGGGCTGCCCTCCGGGGCGAGTCAGGGTGGCGAAACGCTTTAGCGGCCGTGGCCTGTTCCCGAATCTATCGAAGCGAAACGATGCTCAGAGAGCGAACCGAACGCGAAATCGGCGACGAGACGGTGGGCGCGATTCACTACCGGGAAAACGGCGAGACACTCGCCGACCGGGACGGGCACCGGGGGAGTTCGGCTCACTGGCAGCGCTCTCGGACGGCGGAGACGGAGACGAAGGCACCGCCCGCCCGTGCCGGCCGTGACCCGCCACATGGCGGCGTCGACACCGGACACACTGTGGGTGGGGGCCGCCGCGGACGGGCGCGGCCCGTGCGACGACGGAGGCGGTCGATGAGATGACGTTCCTGCTCGAGGAGTCTACTCGGGAGTTGCGCGACCGCGCGCGAGCGTTCGCGGCGGCCGAGATCGAGCCCGTCGCCCTGGCACACGACCGTGAGCGGCGCTATCCCATGGCCGTTGTCGACACGGCGGGCGAGGCGGGATTGCTCGCCCAGCGACTCCCGTCGACCCTTGATGGGCCGGACCGGTCCATGCTCGAATGTGCGGTCGTCTCCGAGCAACTGTGGCGGGGCGACCCCGGAATCGGGTTCGCAATCGACATGGTCGCGTTCGCCTCGGCCTGTCACGCCCTCGCCGCACATGCCTCCCCGACGATGCGCGAACGGTGGGTGTCGGAGCTCCCGAGCGCGGATGCGATCGCCGCGATCGCCGTCTCCGAGGCCGGCGCTGGCTCGGACGTGGCCGGCATCGAGACGACGGCCACACGCGACGGCGAGGCGTACGTGATCGACGGGCACAAGCAGTTCGTCGGGAACGCGTCGGTCGCGGACGTCGTCTTCCTGCTGGCGAAGACCGACCCCGGCGCGGGCGCCCGCGGCATCAGCGCCTTTCTCGTCCCGACGGCTGCCGACGGGGTCGGCGTCGAAGAGATGCCAGAGACGATGGGGCTGCGGGCCTGTGACTGGGGGAATCTGCACTTCGACGACGTCCGCGTGCCCGAGGCGAACCGTCTCGGTGAGGAGAACCGGGGATTCCAGTACTTCATGGCTGCGTTGGTGGAGGCTCGCGTTCAGGTCGCCGCGGGCGCGCTTGGGGCGGCACAGGCGGCGCTCGACCGGGCCAAGACGGCCGTCGTGGACCGCCAGGGGCCGACCGACGCCTCGCAGGCGATGCGCCACGACCTCGCGGAGATGGCGACGGCAGTGGAGGCGGCCCGTTCGCTCACCTACCGCGCCGCAGCGCTGGTCGATCACGGCGACGCCCGTGCCGGGCGGTTCGCGAGCGCGGCAAAGCTGTTCGCGACCGAGACCGCCTCGAGAGTCGCGGACGCGGCGGTCCAGGCCCACGGGCCCGCGGGAACGCACGCTGAGAATCACGTCGAGCGATACCTCCGCGACGTTCGCGCCTGCCGGATCTACGAGGGGACGAGCGAGATCCAGCGCGATCTCGTGGCGCGTGATCTCTTCTCGGCGCAAGACTGACGGGGGCGGCCGTTCCACCGGGAGCCATGAGCGAATGGCCGGAACAGGGGTCGGTCGACGGAATGCTGATTCGCGGCGGGACGAGCAGGGGCCTGTACGCGCTGCCGGGAGAACTCCCGCCCGCTGGCGAGCGACGCGACCGGCTGCTCGTGGAACTGTTCGGGACGCCTGACCCTCTCCAGATCGACGGCATCGGCGGCGGGAACTCCCACACCAGCAAGGTGATGCTCGTCGACGATACCGACCGTCCGGGGCTCGACGTCGAGTACACCTTCGGCCAGGTCGCCGTCGAGAACGCGACCGTCGACTGGACGGGCAACTGTGGGAATCTCACCAGCGGCGTCGGGGTGTTCGCGATTCTCGCAGGGCTGGTCGATGCGGCCGGGTCGACCGCCGAGTTGCGCCTGTACAACACGAACACGGACACGGTCGTCGAGCAGACGGTCCCGCTGGTCGACGGTGCGCCGGCGGTCCAGGGTGACTACGCTATCGACGGCGTTCCGGGCACAGGCGCGCGAATCGACTCCGCCTTCCAGGATCCCTGGGGCGCGGTCACGGGCGACTTGCTCCCGTCGGGGAACCTCGTCGACGAGGTGACGGTCCAGGGGGCCACCTACGAGGTGTCGCTGGTCGACGTCGCGAACCTTAACGTGTTCGTCAGGGCGCGCGACCTCGGACTCGACGGGACGGAACTCCCGGCCGCGATGGACGACCCCGACCTGCTGGAGCGGATCGAACTACTCCGGGGCGCTGCCTGCGAACTGCTCGGGCTGGTCGATAACCGCCGGGACGCCCGTGACGAACGAGCGGCGATTCCCCAGATCGCGCTCGTCTCGGAACCGCAGTCCTACGAGACGACGACCGCCGACGCCGTCGATGCAGCCGACATCGACGTCACCTCTCGAATCGTCACGACGCAGTCCCCCCACCATTCCTACGCGATGACGGGCGCGATGTGTCTCGCCGCGGCGACGCAACTCCCGGGGACGATTCCGAGCGAAGTCGTCCGAACGGGCGACCTGACTGACGTGATTATCGGCCACCCGAAAGGACGGATCACGGTGGGCGTCGAGACGGCGACTGGGGAGGACGGGCCGACCGTCGAGGCGGTCCGGGTCGGGCGGACGGCACGGTTGCTATTCGACGGCGACGTGTTCTATCGCCGCCACGTCGTCGAGGGTTGAGGACCAGCGTTAACGGTTGCTCGCACGGGAATACGTTGACAGTTGGCAACAGGCATATGTTCGCGGTATGATAGTTGGCAACAGTTATATATTCGTAGTATGTGCTGGTATCACATGGCAAGATCGGACCCATTTCTGGAGCGCATGAACCGACGACGTTTCATCCGACTGAGCGGCCTCGCCGGGGTCACCGGCGCAACAGGGCTGGCCGGCTGTTCGCAGAGCCTGTTGCAGAACGATAACGAGGGGTCCGGTTCCATCTCGGTTGGCGTGGTGTTGCCGTTTAGTGGTGACCTAAGCGACTTCGGCGAACCGATGATGAACGGGCTCCAGCTGGCGCTGTCCGACATCAACGATGCCGGGGGTCCGCTGGGTCGGGAGATCGAGCTCCACCAGGCGGACTCAGAGACGAACCCGACGACGGGCGTGACTGCCGCCAACTCCCTGACGAACAACCAGGATATCAAGTGCCTCATCGGGGCCGTCTCCAGCAGCGTCACGATCAGCATGGCGACCTCCGTGACCGTGCCGAAGAACGTGGTGCACATCACGTCGGCGTCGTCCTCGCCGGCGATATCCACGCTCGACGACAACGACCTGCTGTTCCGAACGCGCCTGAGCGACCAGTTCAGCGCCCGGGCGATGGCGAAGATCATCTCCAACGAGGGCGCCGACAAGGCGGCCGTGTTGTACCTGAACAACGACTTCGGGGAGGCACTCTCCAGCGCCTTCAACGAGACCTTCGGTGGCACCACGACGGCGCGGGTCGGCTACGAAGCGGGCCAGTCGTCCTACCAGCAGACGCTTTCGAAGGTGTTCGAAGACGACCCCGACTTCGTCGCGTTCGCGGGCTACCCCGAGAGCGGGACGACCATCCTCTCGCAGTGGCACGAAGGTGGCTACGGCGGCCAGTGGATGCTGCACAACAGTATGCTCTCCACGGACGTCATCGACAACGTCGGAGCCGACGTCATGGAGGGGATGTGGGGCGTGCGGACGAAGCCGCCGACGTCGGAGGCAACTGGATCGTTCACCAGCGACTACGAGTCGGAGTACCCCGACGCACAGCTATTCTCGCCGTACTCCTGGAACTCCTACGACGCGCTGATGAGCTACGCGCTGGCTGTCCACCACGCCGGGACAACTGACCCGAGCACGGTCAAACAGAGTCTCCACACGATCGCCACGCCGCCGGGTGACTCGGTCAGCTACGCGGAGTTCGAGAGCGGCAAGACCAAGATCGACAACGGGACGAAGATCGACTACAGCGGCCCCAGCGGCAACGTCGACTACGACGAGAACGGCGACGTCTCCAGTGATATGGTGGCGGTCCGCGTCCAGAACGGCGAGTTCACCAACGCGGACACCATCCCCGCAGAGGACCTGCAATGAGGTGCGCCCCGGCCACTACCGGCCTCCCGCTCGGACGCGCGCTCAAGGGACGGCACCGCGGCCGCCCAGCCCCGAGACGACCGGCCGGCAAGCATCGGTGTTGTGGGCCACGGGTCGATGACTGACGACACCGGGCATACCCGGGTCGGCATCGACATCGGCGGGACGTTCACCGACCTCGTGACGGTCATCGACGGCGCCGTCGGCGTCGACAAGGTTCCCTCGACCCCTGCGGCTCCCGATAGAGCCGTCGTCGACGGGCTCGAGCAGTTATATGACCGCGGCGACCTGGCGTACACCGACGTGGACTTTCTCGCCCACGGAACGACCGTCGCGACCAACGCCGTCCTCGAGGAGGAGTGGGCCGAGACGGCGCTGGTCACCACCAAGGGGTTCGAGGACGCCCTCGAGATCGGCCGCCAGGCCAGGCCCGCCGTGTACGACTTCGGCGCCGAGAAACCGACTCCAGTGGTGTCGCGGGACCGCCGGTTCGGCGTCCCCGAGCGCCTCGACGAGCGCGGGCGGGTCGAGACGCCCCTGGACGAGGCGGTTGTCCGCGAACTGGCCGACCACCTCGCCGACAGTGATGTCGAGAGCGTCGCCATCGTCCTGCTGTTCGCCTTCGAGAACGATGCCCACGAGCGCCGGGTCGCCGAACTGCTCGCGGAGGCCGGCGTCGACGTCGACGTCTCACTGTCGAGTGAGGTCCTCGCGGAGATCCGCGAGTACGAGCGCACGCTCACGACGGCGCTCAACGCCTCGCTCAAACCGATCATGAACCGCTACATCGGGACGCTCGAGGCGAGCCTGGACGAGCGCATCGAGCCGAGCCTGCAGATCATGCAGTCCAACGGGGGAATCATCACGGCCGACAGTGCGCGTGAGCAACCCGTCAACACGCTGCTGTCGGGCCCCGCGGCCGGCGTCCAGGGCGCGACGCACCTGGCCTCCCTGACGGGTGTCGAGGACGTGATCACGATGGACATGGGCGGGACTTCCTGTGACGTGTCGCTCGTCGAAGGCGGGGAGCCGCTCGTCTCCACGGACGTGGAGATCGGAGAGTACCCCGTACACGTCCCGATGATCGACATCCACACCGTCGGCGCCGGGGGCGGCTCGATCGCCTGGATCGACGACGGCGGTGCGCTGCGCGTCGGCCCGCGGTCGGCCGGTGCGACGCCCGGTCCCATCTGCTACGGCCGCGGCGGCACGCAACCCACGATAACGGATGCGCACCTCATGCTCGGTCGCATCGACCCGACGGCGTTCGTCTCCGACACCCTCGAGACCGACCGCGACGACGTAGCTGCCGCCTTCGAACGCGAGTTGGCAGACCCGCTCGGGGTCAGTCCACGCGAGGCCGCTCAGGGCGTTCTCGACGTCGCGAACGCCAACATGGAACGGGCGTTGCGGGTTGTCTCCGTCGAGCGCGGCTACGACCCCCGGGACTTCGGCCTGGTCGCCTTCGGCGGCGCGGGGCCCCTCCACGCGGCCACGCTGGCCGCCGAACTCGGCGTCCCCAGGGTGATCGTCCCGCGGACCGCTGGTGTGCTCTCGGCGCTCGGCCTGCTCATCAGCGACGTCCTCTACGATTTCTCGACCTCGCGAGTGCGACGGTGGGACGACCTCGCTCCCGAAACACTCGCCGCGGAGTTCCAGGCCTTCACCGAGCGGGGGAGCGAGCGACTCGCCGACGAAGGGCTGTCGGCCGACCGCATGCAGTTCGAGCCATCGGTCGACCTCCGGTACATCGGCCAGTCGTTCGAACTGCAGGTGCCGGTCCCCGGCGGCGACCTCGACGCCGCGGCGATGGCGACGATAGCCGAGCGGTTCCACGAACGCCACCGCCAGCACTACGGCCACGCCTACGAGGACGAGCCGATAGAACTGGTCACCATTCGGCTTCGAGCCCGGGGCCTCGTCGACGCGCCCGACCTCACGCCCGACCTGGCTGAGGGCGACCCAGCCGACGCCGTCACGACGACTCGAACCGTCACCTTCGACGGCACCGACCATGAGACCAGCGTGTACGACCGCACACGACTCGCGCCGGGCACGTCGTTCCCCGGCCCGGCCGTCGTCGAGGGCGTCGAGAGCACCGTCGTCGTCCCCCCAACCCAGTCGGTGACTGTCGACGACCACGGGTCGCTGCTCGTGGAGGTGGACGGATGAGCGACGACGGCGGCGTCGACCCGGTCACGCTCGAGGTGACCCGCAACGCCTGCATCGCCGTCTGCGAAGAGATGAACGCCAACCTCATCCGGACGGGGTACTCGCCGAACATCAAGGAACGACGGGACTGCTCCTGTGCGCTGTTCGACGCCGATGCCGAGATGATCAGCCAGGCCGAGAACATGCCGGTCCATCTCGGCTCGATGCCGTTCTCGGTCGCAGCGGCCGTCGACCGCTTCCCTCCGGAGACGCTTGACCCCGGCGACGGCGTCGTGCTGAACGACCCGTTCTACGGCGGGGCGCACCTCCCGGACCTGACGCTGGTCACCCCCGTCTTCCACGACGGTGATATCGTCGCCTTCGCGGCGAACCGGGCCCACCACGCCGACATCGGCGGCGCGCGGGCGGGCAGTGTCGCCGCTGACTCCACGGAGATCTACCAGGAGGGCCTCCGTCTCCCCCCGGTGAAGCTGTTCGAGGCCGGAACGCCCAACGAGGCGGTCTTCGACCTGATCGAGGCGAACGTCCGGACACCTGCCGAGCGCCGGGGCGACCTGCGCGCCCAGGAGGCGGCCAACGAGACGGGCCGGCGTCGGTTCACCGAACTCGTCGAGAAGTACGGTGCCGATCGGCTGACCGCCGGTCTCGAGGAGATCAAGGACTACTCCGAGCGCCGGATGCGCGCCGAAATCGAGGCCCTACCCGACGGGACCTACGAGTTTGCGGACGTGCTCGACGACGACGGCCTCGGCAACGAGGACCTGCCAATCCGCGCGACCGTCACCATCGACGGCGATGAGGTCACGGTCGACTACTCCGGCACCGCCGACCAGACGGACGGACCGGTCAACGCCGTCTTCGCGGTCACGGCCTCGGCGACGTACTACGCCGTCAGGTGCATCACTGACCCGGACATCCCGCCCAACCACGGCTGCTACCGCCCGGTCACCATCGAGGCCCCCGAGGCCAGCATCGTCAACCCCGATCCGCCGGCGGCGGTCGTCGGGGGCAACCTCGAGACGTCCCAGCGCGTGACCGACGTGGTCCTCGGAGCGTTCGCGAAGGCGGTGCCCGACCGCGTGCCGGCCGCCGGGCAGGGGACGATGAACAACGTCACCTTCGGCGGGCGGGACCCACGGACCGACGAGGCGTACGCCTTCTACGAGACCCAGGGCGGTGGCTTCGGCGGCCAGGCGGGCAAAGACGGCATGGACGGCGTCCACGTCCACATGAGCAACACGATGAACACCCCGGCGGAGGTGCTCCAGACGGCCTATCCGCTAGCGGTCACTCGCTATGAACTCCGCGGGGACACCGGCGGCGCCGGGGAGTTCCGTGGCGGGCTCGGCCTGCGGCGGGACATCCAGGTCCGCGACCACGAGGCCAACTTTAGCCTGCTGGCCGACCGCCACGAGAGCCGGCCCTACGGGCTGGCGGGCGGGAGCCCGGGCACCTCGGGCAGTGCCTACCGCATCGACCCCGACGGGGAGGCGAAGCAACTCCCCGCGAAGTCGATCCACGAGCTCGTGCCGGGCACGACCGTCAGCATCCGGACGCCCGGTGGCGGTGGCTTCGGCGATCCCGCGGACCGGGACCGCGAAGCAATCGAACGCGACGTCCGCCTGGGGAAGGTGTCACGGGCGACTGCACGCGACGTCTACGGTGTCGACATCGACGCCGACGGAGGAACCGACGGTGAGTCCTGATGCCCCAGCGGCCACCGCGGGCGCTCCGGTACGCGCCGCACCTGGCGGCGCTCGGCAGCGGCTACACGATGTTCGCCTACGCCGGCGTCCCGGCCCTGTTCCGCCAGCGCTACGAGGTCGGCTTCGCCGCCATCGGACTGGTAATGAGCGCGGCCCTGCTCGGGTTCGTGCTCGTCCAGTGGCCCTCCGGGCGCGTCCTCACGCGCGTCCGGACCACCAGGCTGCTGTTCGGGACGGCCGTCGCCAACGTCGTCCTCGCACTGGCGCTGGACGTGGCGCCGACGTACCCGGCCCTGCTAGCGTTGCGTTTCCTGTGGGGCGGGACCTACGGCCTGGTAGTCACCGCGGGAGCGACACACATCTCGCGGCTCTACCCCGCCTCGGCAGCGACCCGTCAACAGGGAATCTTCGGCGGGATGAGCACGCTTGGCGGGGCGGTCGGCTTCCTGGTCGCCCCCCAGCTAGTCACAGCCACGGACGGTGTCGGCGTCCACGCTGGCGGCGTCGTCTTCGTTCTGCCGGCCGTCGTCGCGCTGGGCGTCCACTGGTCCGGCCATCATACGGCACCGCCCGACACCGACCGACAGCGCGGGACGCTGTGGCGTGCCGCGCAGGACCCGATAGTCCTCGCGTCGTCGCTGTGTTACGTTGCAGTCATCGGGTCGTACATTACGCTCTCGACGTTCGTGACGTCGTACTTCGACGACCTCGGGATCACGGGCCCGCTGAACGCTGTGGTGCTGGGCGTCGCGACGACCGGCCGCATCGTCGGCGACTCGCCGGTCTCCCGGCTCTCCGTGGGCAACGCGACGTTCGTCGCCGGGGCGACGGCGGTCGCTTGTGCCGGCTTCGGCGCGCTCGCCGGGCTATCGACGGGCGCGACGATGGTCTGGCTCCCATTCGTCGTGATGCTGGCGGTTTCGATTCCGTTCGGCGCCATCTACAACATCGCCGCCCAGGGGCCCCGCCAGGACGGCGCGGCACTGGCCGTTGTCATCGCCGTCGGCAATGCCGCGGCGCTCGTGCTGCCGGCGGTGACGGGCGCCCTCAGAGAGGTCACCGGCGACTACCGCGGCGCGTTCGTCTTGCTCGCCACGCTCAACCTCGTGGCCGTCGCGAGCGCACTGACGCTGCGGCGCAAGGACACACCGAACACAGGATGATACATATGAGACACGACCGAAGAGCACTCGGAATCGCACCGGACGGCCGGCCGCAGGCCCCAACGGGGGGAGACTGACATGGTCCAGACCGGCCTCCTGAACGCCCTACTGCAAGGTCTGGTGACGGGCAGCGTCATCGCCATCGGCGCGCTCGGCCTGTCGCTGATCTACTCGATCGCGAACATCCCCAACATCGCACACGGGGACATGATCACCATCGGGGCGTACCTCGCGCTCGTGTTCAACAACCCCGGCGAGATACCGTTCCTCCCGGCGTTTGGCTCCCTCTCGCTGCTCGTCTCAGCCGTCATCGCTATCGCCCTCGCAGCAGCTCTGGGCGCGGTGTACGAACTCCTGATCTTCCGGCAGTTCAGGCGCACGGGCAGCGACCTGGTGACGATGATCATCGTCACGCTCGGGCTGTCGTTCATCCTGCAGAACAGCGTCCTGTTCCTTGTCGGGTCGAAGACCATCGGCTACAAGACCGAAAGCGTCGTCACCACGAACTTCGATCTGTTCGCGACGGGCTCGGGCCTGACCGTCCGGACGACACAGCGCCAGGCCGGCGAACTCGCCACGCTGGGCGAGTGGGGCTACCCGTGGTGGCTCGTCGTTGGGGTCCTGGCCGTGGCACTCGTGGCCGCGGTCGCTGCCTACCGATGGCACCGGCGCGAAGCCAGCTTTCAGACGGTGTACCTCATCTCGCCGCGCGTTCTCGGCGTCGGAACCTTCGGCGGGCTGGTGCTGGCGCTGTTCGGCCTCGCGCGCCTGGCTTCGCAGGGTACTGCGGCCCCACTGTGGGCGACGCGCATCGGCGTCGGCACGAAGGCCATCGCCATTCTCGCCGCCGTCGTCGTCGTGGTGTTCCTGTTGAACTATGTGCTCAAGCAGACCAAGCTCGGGAAGGCGATGCGGGCGACCGCCGACAACATGGACCTTGCGGAGGTCCGCGGCATCGACGTGGACCGCGTCCAGCTGTTCGTATGGGTCGTCGCCGCCATCCTGGCCGGCCTGGCCGGCGTCATGCTGGGCTGGTACGCCTCCAGCCTGAACCCGAACATGGGCTTTTCGCTGCTCTTGCCCCTGTTCGCGGGGGTCATCCTCGGCGGCATCCGCTCCCCGTACGGCGCGGTGCTGGGGAGTCTCGCCGTCGGCGTCAGCATGGAGGTCGGCGTCTTCCTGCTGCCGTCGTCGCTGTCCGTCTACCGGACGGCCATCGCGTTCGTCATCCTCATCCTCGTGTTGATAGTCAAGCCCGAGGGCCTGTGGGGTGAGGTCTGATGGCGGCCGCCGACTTCCTCGTGACTCTACTCACGGTGATCGCCATCTACAGCATCTTCGGCTTCGGGCTGAACCTCAAGTACGGGTTCACGGGACTGGTCGACCTCGGTCACGTGGTGTACTTCATGGTCGGTGCGTACGTCGCGGTGGTGCTGACCATGCCCGCGGGCGGTTCCGTCGGGTACGCCGGTATCGGCGGGTTCGACCTCCCCGGCGTGTTCGCAGCGCTCGTTCCCGGGGGCGGGCTGATCGGTTGGCTGCTCGGCGTCGCCGGGGGCATGGCCGCCGCAGCGCTCGTCTCGCTGCTGGTGGGCGTTCCGACCCTGCGCCTGCGTGAGGACTATCTTGCCATCACGGCGCTCGGTATCGCCACCATCCTCAACGCCGTCGTCCACAACGAGCAGTGGCTGTTCAACGGCGCGTTCGGTATCCGGAACGTCTACGAGCCGCTGTCGGGTGTCTTCCCGCTCGGCCTCGGTTCGTTCACGCTCAACGTGCTCGTGTTCGGCGCTATTTCGGTGGTCAGCTTCGGGTACGTCGCCTACCGGACCGCGCTGGTGGTCCGGGGCGCCTCGCTGCGCGAGGGAGCCGTGATGACCGCAAGCGTCGTCGTGGTCGCGGCCGGCGTTGGCGGGATGTTCGCGGGCGGCCTGCTGCTCGCCGGCGGCGCCGTCGCGTTGCTTATCGGGCTGGCTGTCGGGGTGCGCACGCTACGGACCACCGACACCTTCGGGCCGCTGGTGACCCTCGCCATGACGGAGTTGTTCGTCCTGTGGTACCTGGGGACGCCGATCGTCACCGGGAACCTCGCGACCATCGTCGTCAACGTGCTGTGGCTGTTCAACCCGACAGCGGGTCCACAGGGCGGTATCGACTACGAACGGTTCGTCCTGCTGCTCTCGTTGGCAGCGTTAGCTGGCACCTACTGGTGGGTCCAGCGTACCGTCAACAGCCCATACGGACGGATCCTCCGGGCGCTCCGCGAGGACGAGGACGTCCCGCAAGCACTGGGCCGGCCGACGGTCCGGTACAAGACGCAGGTGTTGATGTTCGGGTCGGCGCTGGCCGGCGCCGCTGGCGCGCTCTGGGCGCTGCAGATCGGCTTCATTGCCACCTCGCAGTTCGGCGCGCTGATCACCTTCTACGCGTTCTCGGCGGTGATCATCGGTGGCTCCGCCAACAACCGCGGAGTGATCCTCGGGACGGCGGTGTTCTGGGTGATTAACGACGGCACCCGCTTCCTCAACAACGTCTTCCCCTCGGAGTACTCCATCCAGCTGGCGTCTGCACGCCTGATTCTCATCGGCAGCTTGCTCATCCTGATCCTCTACTACCGTCCGAGCGGCATCCTCGGGGAGCAGGACTACGACATCCCCCTGCCGGGGAATCGCTCGGCATCCGCCCGCGACGCCGGCGAGACCAAGGAGGTGACCGCCGATGACTGACTCGGATGAGACAGTCCTCCGGACCGAGAACCTCGAGAAGCACTTCGGCGGCATCACCGCGCTGGACGGCGTCGACGTCGACATCGGCACGGGCATCACCGGGCTTATCGGGCCGAACGGGGCCGGCAAGACTACGCTGTTCAACTGCCTGACCGGCTTCGAGTCCCCCGACAAGGGCTCGATAACCTTCGAAGGCACCGACATCACGGGCGCGAACCCCGCCACCATCGCCCAGCAGGGGCTGGTGCGGACCTTCCAGATTCCACACGAGCTGATGGAGATGACCGTCTTCGAGAACCTGTTGCTGGGGCCGCCGAACCAGAGCGGCGAGGGACTGTTCCGCTCGTGGGTGCGCGGCGACAGGTTCGTCGAAGACGAGGTCCGAGCCCGCGAACGGGCCCGCGAGATGGCCGACTTCTTCGACCTGGACCACGTCATCGACGAGCCGGCGGGCAACCTCTCGGGCGGCCAGCGAAAGCTGCTGGAGCTGGCACGCGTCCTGTTGACCGACCCGGACATGGTGTTGCTCGACGAGCCACTGGCCGGCGTCAACCCCACGCTGGAGCAGCGCATCCTCGAACGCATCCACGAACTCGAATCCCAGGGATACACCTTCCTGTTCGTCGAACACGATATGAATGTCATCATGAACCACTGCGACCGCGTCGTCGTCATGCACCAGGGACGCGTGCTCACAGCGGGATCACCCGACGAGGTCCGCTCGGACGAGCGTGTGGTCGAGGCCTACCTCGGAGAGGTGGACGTATGAACGTCCTTGAGATCGAAGGGCTCGACGCCGGCTACGGCGACCTGCAGATACTCACCGATGTCGACGTGACTGTCGGGGCGGGCGAGTACGTCACCCTCGTCGGCCCGAACGGTGCCGGAAAGTCGACCGTGATGAAGACGGTCCTCGGGCTGACGACCATCATGGACGGGACGATACTGCTCAACGGCGAACAGTTGCACGGAACTGCCACCCCGGATGTCATTCGCCGGGGGGTCAGTTACGTCCCCCAGACCGACAACCTGTTCCCGTCGATGACGGTCTTAGAGAACCTCGAGCTCGGGGGCTACATCTACGACGAGGTCCCCCGCGAGCAGATCGAGGCCGTCTTCGAACGGTTCCCGATCTTACGCGAGCGCCAGCGCCAGCGCGCGGGGACCATGAGCGGCGGTCAACAGCAGATGCTCGCATTGGGGTGTGCGCTGATGGTCGACCCCGATCTCCTGCTGTTGGACGAGCCGTCCGCCGGGCTGGCACCCGACCTCGTCCACGAGATGTTCGACCGCGTCGACGACATAAACGCCGACGGGACGGCGGTGCTCATGGTTGAGCAGAACGCCAAGGAGGCGCTTCGCCGCTGTGACCGCGGGTACGTTCTGGCCAACGGTGAGAACGCCTATGTCGGGGCCGGCCGGGAGCTGCTGGAGGACCAGGAGGTTCGCCAGCAGTTCCTCGGGGGCTGAAGCCCCCGGCGGGTCGACCCTGGCGGTAGGGTCGGACAACGGCTATAAGTTCCCTCCACAGAAGTAGGTTCCATGGGACAGACACTCACGGAGAAGCTCCTCGCCGAGCACCTCGTGGAGGGCGAGCTAGACACAGGCGAGGAGATCGGCATCGAGATCGACCAGGTGTTGTTGCAGGACACGACTGGGACGATGGCGTGGTTGCAGTTCGAGGCGCTCGGCCTGGACGAGGTCGAGACGGAGATCGCGGCCCAGTACTGCGACCACCAGAGCTACCAGTTCGACTTCCGGAACACGGACGACCACGCGTACCTCAAGTCGGCGACCGGGAAGTTCGGGGCGTACTTCTCGCGCCCGGGCAACGGCGTCTGCCACCAGGTCCACCACGAGCGGTTCGCCAGGCCCGGACAGACGCTACTGGGCTCGGACTCGCACACGCCGACCCAGGGCGGCATCGGGATGCTCTCGATCGGCGCGGGTGGCCTGGACGTCGCCAGTGCAATGGGCGGGTCGCCTTACTACCTGGAGACGCCGGAAGTCGTGAACGTTCGCCTCACCGGCGACCTCCCGGAGTGGGCCACCGGGAAGGACGTCGTCCTCGAACTGCTCCGACGCCTCACCGTCAAAGGGGGCGTCGGGAAGGTCTTCGAGTACACCGGTCCGGGTGTCGAGACGCTCCCGGTGTCCGAGCGCTGTGCCATCGCCAACATGGGGACCGAGCTGGGCGCGACCAGTTCCGTGTTCCCGACCGACGACGTCACCCGCGAATATATGGAGAAGCTCGGGCGCCCAGAGGACTTTACCGCGGTCGGTCCCGACCCGAACGCGACCTACGACGATCGGATCGAGATCGACCTCTCGACGGTAGAGCCGCTCGTCGCCACGCCGTCGATGCCCGACCTGGTGGTTCCCGTTTCGGAACTCGCGGGCGAGCCCGTCGACCAGGTTATCGTCGGCTCCTGCACCAACGGGGCCTACGAGGACCTGCGGGCGTTCTGCGATACGCTTGGCGACGAGGTGGTCCACGAAGACGTCCACGCGATCGTCCAGCCGGCCTCGAAGCAGGCGAGCGAACTCCTCGCACGGGACGGAACGGTCGCGAAGACGATGGCGGCCGGCGTCAACTGGTCGGAAGCGACCTGCGGCGCCTGCTGTGGGGTCGGCCACGTTCCCGGCAGCGACTCGACCTCCGTCCGGACGTTCAACCGCAACTTCGAGGGCCGGTCGGGCATCAGTGACGACAACGTCTACCTCGTCTCGCCACAGGTGGCCGCCGCGGCCGCCGTCGAGGGCGCCTTCGTCGACCCCCGCGACTACGGCACCGACCGCGGCATCGACGACCCGGGATACCCCGAGCCCGACCGCTTCGACGGAAGCAATCGTGACCTCATCGCGCCGCCGGAGGGAGACGTGGAACTACAGAAAGGCCCGAACATCGGCACGGTCCCCGTCAACGACGAGCTCACCGACGACGTGGCGGGCGACGTGTTACTGCGGGTCGGCGACGACGTCACGACCGACCACATCATGCCTGCCTCCAGTGACATCCTGATGTACCGCTCGAACGTCGCGAAGATAGCCGAGTTCACGCTCACCCGGATCGACGAGTCGTTCCCGGAGCGGGCGCTCGCGGCCGACGGCGGATTCGTCGTCGCCGGCGAAAACTACGGCCAGGGCTCCTCGCGCGAGCACGCGGCGCTGTGCCCGATGTACCTCGGCGTAGACGCCGTCATCGCCAAGAGCTTCGCGCGCATCCACGAGGCCAACCTCGTCAACTTCGGGCTGCTCCCGTTGACGTTCGCCGACCCCGACGACTACGAGGCGCTCGAAGCGGGCAACCGGCTCCGGCTGACCGGACTCCGCGAATCGATTGCCCGGGACGAGGACGAGACCGAACTGACCGTCGTCGACGAGACCACCGGCGAGGAGATACCGGTCATCCTCGACGTGACCGAACGCGAGCGGAAGTACCTGCTCGACGGCGGGCGGCTGGCACACGTCCGCGCCTCGCAGTAGGTCGCCCGCCCGAACCGTTTTGCCGGCCCACCCGGAAGCGTGAGGCATGACGGAATACGGCCCGTACCGAAACCTCTCCGTGGAAATCGATGACGGCGTGGCCGCGCTCACGCTGGAACGCCCCGATTCGTACAACGCACTGGACACAGCGACGATGCTCGACCTGCGACGGGCGTTCGACGCGCTCTCGCTCGACCACGATATCGCAGTCGTCACGATAGCGGGCGCGGGGAGCGCGTTCTCCGCCGGGGCCGACCTCGGAGAGTACGCCGGCCCGACGGCGGACCACGAGGAGACCCAGATACGCCGTCAGGAACTGTTTCGCGATCTCTACCGAACGGTGTTCGAGTTCCACGCGCCGGTCGTCGCGAAGATCCACGGCTACTGCGTCGGCGCCGGGCTGATCCTCGCGATGCACTGTGACCTCCGCGTGGCGGCCGAGTCCGCCGAGTTCGCCATCCCGACGGTCGACATCGGCCAGATTCCCGGCGGCGGCTCGACCCGCCGGGCCGTCGAGCTCCTCGGGGAGACGGCTGCCAGGGAACTCGTCTACACGGCAGACTACGTCGACGCCGAACGGGCGCTGGCGATGGGGTTGCTCAACGACGTGGTGCCCGAGGCGGCCCTGGACGAGGCCATCGCGAACCGTGTCGACTCGATTCGGAGCGGGGGTCATCGGGCAGTGAAGGCGTCGAAGCGGGCGCTCAACGACAGCGTGGACGCCCCGGACCCGGAGTCGGCCGCGGCGCGCGAGGCTGAGCATTGGTGGGCGCAGTTCGCCACAGCAGAGCGCGAGCGGCTGGTCGCCGCGTTCCACGAGGACGACTAGCGGTCGGAGAGCCGCTCGCCCAGGGGGAAGATGGTCGCGCCGACGCCGTCGTCGGCGTACTCCTCGGCGTAGCCCGCCTCGTACTCGATGAGCTGGAGGAGGATGCCGCCGGTGTCCCGCGGCGAGATGAACGCTTCCTCGTACTTGGGGCGGTGAGTCCGGTCGACCAGATCGACGCCGTTCTCCTCCAAGTGGGCCGTGAAGTCGTCGATGTTGGCGACCTCGAAGGTGACGTGATGGAGCCCCGAGCCGGATCTCTCGATGAAGTCGGTCAGGAAGGTGCCCTCCTCGGTCGGGACGAGTAGTTCGATCCGGCTCTCCGGACCGATCTCGTAGTAGAGCCACCGGGCGCCGAGGAAGTCCAGTTCCTCGTCGACCAGGGTCTCGGCCCCGAGCAGTTTGAGGACCGGTTCGATCGTGTCGACGTCCGCGACGGCCAGTCCGACGTGGTCGAGTAGGATGCGCAGGTCTCGCTCTTGAGACATACGAACCCGGTTCGGGGTGCCACCACTTATAGTTCCCTCCGCGGGAGAACTGGCCGACTACGGCCTGGATTCCCTGTCCCAAACTATTATTACGACTGTGAGGGATTAACAACCATGTCATCCGAGCGTATCCGCCGAATCGGACTCGAGAACGTCGTCATGGCCGACACCGAGATAACCCGGATCGACGGGGCTGCGGGCCGACTCCTCTACCGGGGGTACGACATCGAGGACCTCGCAGACAACGCCTCCTACGAGGAAGTCGCGTACCTCCTGATGTTCGGGACCCTTCCGGACGAAGACGAACTCGAAGCGTTCACGGCCGACCTCGCGTCTCGACGGACCCTCCCCGCGCCGCTGGTCGACACCATCGAGGAACTGGCCGCCGACGCCGCGCCGATGACGATGCTCCGTCTCGGCCTGCTGTACCTCTCGGCGCTCGACGGCCGGGCCGACGAGGACGACCGCGACCTCCACGTCGACCGCGGGCTGGACATCCTGGCGAAGGTGCCGACCATCCTGGCGTACTACGACCAGTTCCGGAACGGGCGTGAGCCCGTCCCACCCCGCGAGGACCTCGGTCACGCGGCGAACTTCCTGTACATGCTGAACGGCGAGGAGCCGGACGCGGCGACGGCCGACTGCCTGGACACCTGCCTGATTCTCCCCGCCGACCACGGCATCAACGCGTCGACGTTCACGGCGAGGGTCGTCACGTCAACGCAGTCGGACATCTACTCGGCCATCGTCGGCGCCATCAGCGCGATCAAGGGGCCGCTGCACGGCGGCGCGAGCGGCAACGTGCTGGGTATGTTCGAACAGATCGAGAGCCCGGAGACGGCGGCCGACTTCATCGACGACATGATCGACAGCGGTGAGCGGGTTCCCGGGTTCGGCCACCGGGTGTACCAGACGATCGACCCGCGAGCGGTGATCCTCCGTGGCATCTCCGCGCGACTGGCCGAGAACGCCGACGACCCGGCGATGTACGAGATTGCCCACAACGTCGAGGAACACATGCGCGAGACGATCGGCATCGATACGAACCTCGACTACTACTCCGCAGTGGCCTACCACTATCTCGGCATCCCGGACGACCTGTTCCCGCTGATGTTCTGTCAGGCCCGGGTCGCCGGCTGGGTGGCCCAGGCGCTCGAACAGTACGAGGACAACCGCCTCATCCGGCCGCGCGCCGAGTACGTCGGCCCGGAGAACCTCTCCTACGCCGACCAAAAGTGAGGTACTGGCCGGCGGCGTCACCCGAGAACGTCAGCCGCCATCAGGAACCAGCCGCCCCCGTAGGACGTCTCGTCCAAGGGTGCGTCGGGCCCGCCCGGCGGCACCGCCACCCGCCTGACCTCGCCGTCGTCGTTCACCAAGTCCATGCAGACTTCGAACGCCCGCTCTGCGGCCCTCTCGTACTTCGCTGGAAGCAGTCCCGCGTCGGCGCCGCGCTTGAAGGTGTAGGCGAACTGTAACGTCGCCGAGGTCTCCAGCGGGGAGTCGGGGTAATCGAGGATGTGGTGCCAGAGGCCGCTGTCGTCCTGCAGTTCGTACAGGGAGGCGGCGTGCCCCTGGAAGATATCTACGACCGCGTCGTAGCGGTCGTGGTCCTCGGGGAGGTGCGCGAGCGTGTCGACGGTGCCGGCACAGACCCAGCCGTTGCCCCGCGCCCAGAGCGAACTCTCCGGGAAGGTGTCGGGCGTCTCGCGCCACTCGTGGCGGAAGAGGCCGGATTTGTGGTCTTGCAGGTAGTACGCCTGGTCCTCGATGTGGGCGGCCGCCTCGTCGTACGCCTGGGCGTCGCCCGTTACCCCGGCGTAGCGGGCGAACCACGGACAGATCATGTACACGGAATCCACCCAGACGGCCACTGGGCCGGTCGTGTAGGAGAGACAGCCCTCGGCCGTCCGTTTGGCGTCGTCGCGGAGGTGCTCGTACTGCCGTCGGGCGGCGTCGAGGTAGCGCTCGTCCTGAGTGCGTTCGTAGAACTCTAGGACGACGTGACCGAGCGTCGCCGGTTCGCACTGCGCGCGGTGGATGTCCTCGCCGTGGAGCCACGGCTTCGGGTCGTCGTAGTTGAACACGCCCTCGCTCGTCTGGGTGGCGACAGCACGGTCGGCGATGCGGTGGGCCGCTTCGTCGTACTCGGCCGCCCCGACCGAGAGGAGGCCGTTGACCGCGGCCCCTTTCTCCCAGTCCTCGTTCTCCATGTCGCGCTCGACGATGTTGTCCGCGACACGGCCGACTAGCTTCGATAGTTCGGCTGTCATGTGACAGTCACGCACACACAGTGCCCCGGTAGGAGCATAAGTGCTGGGCCCGCGCGCCGGGGCGCTGGTCCGGTCGAGGCAGAGGAACCGTTAATAGCGCCCCTGAGAGTGGGTTTCGCATGGCAGACCCACTTCTCGACGGCCGGACGGCCGTCGTCACCGGCGGAGCCAGCGGCATCGGGCGCGCGATTTCACGGACCTTCGCCGCGGCAGGCGCGGACGTCGTCGTCGCGGACGTGCAGCCCGACCCGCGCGAGGGGGACGGGCCGACCCACGAACTGATCGAGCGCGAGACCGATGCCGCAGCGACCTACGTCGAGTGCGACGTGACCAACCGCGCGGACCTCGTCAGGGCCGTCGATGCCGCCGACGCGTTCGGCGGCGTGGACACGATGGTCAACAACGCCGGCATCTTCCGGAGCGAGGACTTCCTCGACATCACCGAAGACGCGTTCGACCGCATGTTCGCGGTCAACGTCAAGGGCACCTTCTTCGGCGCACAAGTCGCCGCCGAGCGGATGCTCGACGCGGGCGACGGCGGTGCCATCGTCAACCTCTCCAGCGTCGCCGGGATGCGCGGATCGGGCGGGCACGTCCACTACTGCGCGTCCAAGGGCGCCGTGCGACTGCTCACTTACTCGCTGGCGGACGCGCTGGGGCCCGCAGGGATTCGGACCAACGCCGTCCATCCGGGTGTCGTCGAGACGAAGATGACGACCGAGGACGTCCCTATCGTCGGGTCGGACGCCAGCGAGGAGTACGCCTCTCTCGTACCGTCCACGCGACCCTGGGGGACGCCACAGGACGTCGCCGACGCGGCCCTCTACCTGGCGAGCGACATGGCCGCCTTCGTCAACGGCCAGTCGCTGGTCGTCGACGGGGGTCGAATCACCACGAGCTAGAACCGTCGAGTGGTCGCGGTCGGCTCACCGACCTTTCGAGCCCCACCCGAACGCGAGCCACCCGCCGTCGGCGTGCATGACCTCGCCGGCCATGTAGTGGTCGCCGGCGGCGAGAAACAACGCGCAGTTGGCCATCTCTTCGAGCGTCCCGAACCGCCCCATCGGATTGCGGTTCTCGATGTGCTGGTCGTCGTACCCGTAGTAGGGCCAGTCGTCCTCGTCGAAGGTCTCGTCGTCGTCGCCGGATTCGCGGGTCTGTGCGTCGAGGTTCGTGCGGATGAACCCCGGCGCGAGTGCGTTTACCTGGATGTCGTGCTCGG
This sequence comes from Halorarius litoreus, assembly GCF_024362405.1. Taxonomy (GTDB): domain Archaea; phylum Halobacteriota; class Halobacteria; order Halobacteriales; family Haloarculaceae; genus Halorarius; species Halorarius litoreus. Next base: position 655,951 of record NZ_CP101454.1, read on the forward strand.
CGAGCTCGACCGCCAGCGCCCGGGTGAGGTTGTTGACGCCGCCCTTCGAGGCGTTGTAGGGCCCGCGGCCCTGGACGCCGATGCTGCCGAAGATGCTGGAGATGTTGATGATCTGGCCGGTGCCGTCCTGCTCGGCCATCTGCTGACCGGCCGCCTGTGCGCCGAAGAACACGCCGTTCAGGTTCACATCGATAACGCTCCGCCACTCCTCCTCGGTCATCTCCAGGGCTGGACTGATGCTCGAGATGCCGGCGTTGTTGACCATCACGTCCAGGCGGCCGAACTCGTCGACGGCCGCGTCGACGAGCGCCTGGGCGTCGTCTCGGTTGCTGACGTCTCCCTCGACGGCTACCGCCGTGCCCCCGGCCGCACGGATGTCCTCGGCGGTCGCCTCGGCACGCTCCTGTGAGCGAGAGTTCGTCACGACGTTCGCGCCCGAGTCGGCGAACTCTTCAGCGATACCCATGCCGATTCCGCTGCTCGAACCCGTTACGATCGCTGTCTTCCCGTCTAGGGAGTCTTGCATACGTCCGCGTATGTAGAAAGGACCGGAAATAAAGCTATGGGCGGCGAAAGGACTTTCAGCCGATTGCGCGAAGCAGCGGCACATGGGCACGTTTAGCGTCGCGCCAGACGTCTACGGCATCGAACTCGCGTTCGAGGGGACGGTCGCTGCCTACCTCCTCGACGACGACCAACCGACGGTGATCGAGACGGGGGTCGCAGCCGCGTCGGAGACGCTCCTCGACGGCATCCGCGAGGTCGGCATCGACCCGGCGACGGTCGAGCACGTCGTGCTGGGCCACGCGCACCTCGACCACTCCGGCGGGGCGAAGGCGCTCGTCGACGCCGCCCCGTCCGCGACCGTGTACCTCCACGAGTCGATGGTCGAGTGGCTCACCGACCCCGACCGGTTCGACCACCTCGTCGAAAGCTCCCGAGAGGCGCTGGCCGAAGCCTTCCCCGAAGTCGGCGCGCCGGCCGGCCCACTCCCCACCAGGCGCGTCCAGCCCGTCCCCGACTCGGGGACCGAAATCGACACGGGCGACAGGACGCTGGAGATCCTGCACACGCCGGGCCACTCGCCGGACCACGTCTCCGTCTGGGACCCGGACGCGGGCCTGCTGTTCGCCAACGAGGCGCTGGGCCGGTACTACCCGGCGGTCGACACCTGGGTGCCGCCCACGACCATTCCGAAGTTCGACTTCGAGCAGGTCGCTGCGGGCATGGACCGCCTGCAGGAGTTCGACGTGGAGACGCTGGTGCTGTCACACGTCGGCGTGCGGCCGGACGCCGAGCGAGCCTTCGAGCGGTCCCGCGAGCGACTGGCGACGTTCCGCGAGCGGGTGCCGGAACTGTACGCGGCCCACGACGAGGACCTGGAGGCCACCCGCGAGGCAGTCGGCGAGGAACTGGTCGGGCTCCGACCCGAGTACTCGGCGCGCGAGCACGAGACCCAGTCGCGGATGGCGACCGACTGTGTCCTCAACTCGCTGGGACAGCGTTGAGCCGGTTGACCCCGACCCGTACTTTCTTCGTTCGGTCCTGCGATACGTGGACATGGTCGGCAGTAATCAGCTGATTCGGTCGTTTCTCTGGCGTGCAGCGCAGCTGTACCCCGACGTCGACATCGTCTCCCGGACCGGCGACGCAGTCCACCGCTACGACTACCGCGCGTACGGCGAGCGTGTCGCGCAGTTGGCGAACGCACTGGCGGCCGCCGGAATCGAGCCCGGCGACCGCGTCGGGTCGCTGTGCTGGAACCACCACCGCCACTTCGAGACGTACTTCGGCGTCCCCTGCATGGGCGCCCAGCTACACACGATAAACCCGAACCTGCCCGAGAGCCACGTCGAGCACATCGTCGGCGACGCGGCGGACGAACTGCTGTTCGTCGACCCCCACGAGCGCGAGGTGCTGGAGGCGCTGGCCGACAGCGAGGCGTTCGAGAGCGTCCAGCAGTACGTCGTGATGGGTGACACGGTGCCCGAGACGTCCCTCGATCCGGTCGTCGACTACGAGTCGTTCATCGCGGGGCACGAGCCGTCCTACGACTGGCCCGACGTGGACGAGTCCCAGCCGGCGGGGATGTGCTACACCTCGGGAACCACCGGCAAGCCGAAGGGCGTCGAGTACACCCAGCAGATGATTTGGTCGTACACGATGACGACGCTGACGCCCCAGATGCTCGGTATCACCGACCACGACGTGGTGATGCCGTTGGTCCCGATGTTCCACTCGACCGGCTGGGGGTTCTCCTGGGCCGCGACGGCCGCCGGCGCCAAGCAGGTGTACCCGGGGCCGTCTCCGGACTCCGCCACCCTCGCCCGCCTCATCGAGGAGGAAGGCGTGACGCTGACCGCGGGCGTCCCGACCATCTGGATCGACCTGCTGGAGTACCTGGAGACGCACGACGCCGACATCTCGTCGCTGGAGCGGATCGTCGCCGGCGGCGCGCCGGTCCCCGAGAGCCTCATCCGACGGCTCGACGAGGAGTACGACGTCGAGGTGCTGCAGGCGTGGGGGATGACCGAGCTAACTGCCATCGGGACGATTGCCCACCTGCCACCTGACATCGCGGCCGCCGATGTCGAGACCCGGTACGCGAAGCGACAGAAGCAGGGACGGATTGTGCCCGGACTGGAGTTTCGCGTCGTCAGCGAGGACGACACTGAGGTCCCATGGGACGACACGACGGTTGGCGAACTGTACGTCCGGGGCCCGTCGGTGACGACCGAATACTACCAGCGCCCCGAGGCCAACGCCGAGGACTTCGCCGCCAACCCCGGCCGCGACGGTGACGGTGAGGGCAACGAGTGGCTGGCGACCGGCGATCTCGTGACCGTGGACGCCGAGGGGTACATCTCGCTGGTCGACCGCGACAACGACATCATCAAGAGCGGTGGCGAGTGGATATCCAGCGTAGAACTGGAGAACGCGATGATGGCCCACGACGCCGTCAGCGAGGCGACCGTCGTCGGTGTCTCCCACGAGCGATACCAGGAGCGCCCGCTCGGGTTCGTCGTCATGGTGGACGGCGCGTCGATCGAGCCAGACGCCCTCCGCGCGGAGTTGAGCGAGCGAATTCGTGCGGACTACCCGAAGTGGTGGACGCCCGACGAGATCCAGTTCGTCGACGAGATTCCACGGACGGCGACGGGCAAGTTCGACAAGATGGCGCTGCGAGGCAGCTACGCCGACCACGACGTGGAGACGGACCTCGAACCGGAGGAGTGACTCCCGCCTCGGGACCGCGGACGCCCGTGCGCGAACGCCGACGACGTCTCGACAGTCGCCGACTGTCTGGCCCGTCAGCGAACCCGCGACGGTTCTCAGGCGGGACTGCCCCGGACCGGCCGGAGGACGAACGTCGCCAGGCCCGCGACCAGGATGAGGGCACCGCCGAGCAGGAACGTCGCGTCCCAGCCGATGGAGACGACGAGGCCACTGGCGACGGTGCCGCCGGCGACGCCGCCCCAGAGCTTTGCTGAGTACAGCACCGCGTAGTTCGCCGAGGAGTGAGCGCGTCCGTAGTACTCCCCGACGAGGCTGGGGAAAATAGAGTACGGTGGCGCGCGGAGGAACGCCGCGACGGCGGCGAGAGCGACGAACGCCGGCGCGATGCCGGCCTCGGCGACGGTGACCAGGCCGGTGAGCGCGATGCCACAGAGGACCAACGCGACGCCGACCGTCCGCTCGCGCCCGAACCGGTCCGAGAGTCCACCGACGACGACGACGCCGAACGCGTCGCCGAGTGCGACCAGGGAGGCGGCGCCGGTGGCGGCCCCCGCGGAGATGCCGGCGTTCGTGGCGAACGCGATGACCTTCCCGACGAGCATCAGCGTCACGCCGTTGACGACCACGAAGATGGCGTACAGCAGCCAGAACTGCCAGGTTCGGACGGCCTCGCGCCACGTGTATCCCTCCTCTTCGTCGGCGTCCACCGCCTCGGGGTCGGTCGCAGGCGTAGAGTCCGCGCTGGTCACGTCCGCTCCGCCGTCGGGCTCGGCGTCGGCATCGCGGACCGTGACCCCCACGGGGTCCCGGAGGATGGGGACTGCGACGAGGGCGACCAGGCCCGCCAGCAGCCCCAGGCTCACGAGCGTCACGACGAAGTCCGTGACGATGAACTGGCGGAGGAAGGGGATCAACAGGAAGCTCAGGCCGCTGTAGGCGACCATGGCGATGCCCGTCGCCAGGCCGCGCCGGTCGCTGAACCACTTCACCGGCGTGTTTGCGGCGACGGAGTAGACGATGCCGACGCCCATCCCGCCCAACGAGTAGAACAGGTAGACGCCCCAGATGGAGTTCGCCAGCGCGGTGCCCACGTACCCGCCCGCGAGCAACCCGGCGCTGGCGAGCATCGGGAGCTGTGGCCCCCAGCGGTCACGAACCCAGCCGGCCGGGAACTGGACGATGGTCTGAAAGACGACGAACAGCGTGAACACGGTCCCGATGGCCGCCTCCGACGCGCCGAGACGCGTCTCGAGCGGGAGTCGGATCGACGACCAGCCGAACTGGTAGGTTCCGGCGAAGCCCATGGCCACGGCTGCGACGGCGACGAGCCACCAGGGCGAGAACCCGAGTTCCTCCTGTTCCATCGTGTCTCTTCCCATCTGAGAGCGGGGACCTGATATAACTATCCGCCAGCCCGGTGCCGTGGCCGGGCAAAGGGCCGATTCGCCGGAGTTCGAGACAGCAGTACGCTTAACATCCATTGCCTATTACCACAGTACATGCCCATCGACGAGGAGTCAGTCCGCGGAGATTTTCCCATCCTCAATCGCCGGATCGGACGGGAGTCGCTCGTCTACCTCGACAACGCGGCGACGACGCACACCCCGATGCAGGTCCGAGACGTATACGACGACTTCTACGACCGCTACAACGCGAACGTCCACCGCGGCATCCACGACCTGAGTTACGAGGCCTCAGTCGCCTACGAAGACGCTCACGACCGCCTCGCGGCGTTCCTCGGCGCCTCGGGGGGTCGAAAGGAAATCGTCTTCACGAAGAACACGACCGAGAGCATCAATCTGGTCGCGTACGCGTGGGGGCTGGCCGAACTGGAACCCGGCGACGAGGTCGTGCTCACGGAGATGGAGCACCACGCGTCGCTGGTCACCTGGCAGCAGATCGCCAAGCGGGCCGGGGCACAGGTCCGATACATCTCCGTCGACGAGACCGGTCACCTGGACATGGACCACGCCCGCGAGGTCATCACCGACGACACGGCGATGGTCAGCGTCGTCCACGTCTCGAACGTCCTCGGGACCGTCAACCCGGTGAAGGAGCTGGCCGACCTCGCCCACGACCACGGCGCCCGCATCCTCGTCGACGGCGCCCAGGCCGCGCCGACCAGACCGGTCGACGTCGAAGCCATCGACGCCGATTTCTACGCTCTCTCCGGTCACAAGATGGTGGGCCCGACCGGCATCGGCGTCCTGTACGGGAAGCGCCATCTCCTCGAGACGATGGACCCGTTCCTCTACGGCGGCGAGATGATCGCCGACGTCACCTTCGAGGACGCCACCTGGAACGAACTACCCTGGAAGTTCGAAGCGGGCACACCGCCCATCGCCGAGGGCATCGCGCTGGCCGCCGCCGCCGACTACCTCGACGACCTGGGGATGGAGAACGTCCGCGACCACGAGAACGACCTCGCGCAGTACCTCCTGGAACGACTCGAACGGCGCGACGACGTGGAGACCTACGGCCCACCGTCCGGTGAGGAGCGGGCCGGGTTAGTGGCGTTCAACGTCGACGGCGTCCACGCGCACGACCTCTCCGGCATCCTCAACGACGCTGGCATCGCCATCCGTGCCGGCGACCACTGTACGCAACCGCTCCACGACAAACTCGGCATCCCCGGCTCCGCACGCGCTTCCGTCTACGTCTACAACACCCGTGAAGAGATAGACTATCTCCTCGATGCCCTGGGAGACGGCGAAACGATGCTGACCGACTACCTCCGGTCGGCCCAGTTCAGCCCGGCTGTCGAGCGCCACTACGAACGCTCCCGGTCTGCCGAGGGCCTGACGAACCCGACCTTCAGCAAGACCTCGCAGGCGACGACCTGCGGCGACGAGGGGCGCTTCGACGTCGAAGTCGATTCGGCGGGCGTCATCCAGCGCATCGCCTTCGAGAGCGAGAGTTGTGCCGTCTCGAGCGCGACGGCGAGCATCCTCTCGGAGTCGCTCGTCGGCAGGTCCCTCGCGGAGGTCGCCACCCTCGACGGGCACGCGCTCGACCTGTTCGACGGGGAGATTCCCCCGGTCCGCGTCGACTGCGTCGAGGGCCCCGAGGCCGTCATCCGCCTCGCCGCACAGGAGCACCTCGACGACTGAGACGGTCACTGATCGAGTCGGGCCGGCGTGCCCGCGCCGTCACCAGGGAGTCGACCGGTCGACCAGGCCGACGCGCCCCGGGAGGGAGAGGTCGACCCAGCGGACTTCGGTATCACCCCAGGCGCTCGGCTCGCCACAGTTCACGTGGGCAGCCGCGGCGTCCAGGTCGTCCGTCCCGACGAGGTACGCACAGGGGAGCGGCCCGAACTTCTCGACGCGCTCACCGAGCCAGCCGTCGGCCCCGCGCTGTTCGGCGAGGGTCGCGGGCGTCTCCGGGAACCGCGCCAGCGTCGCGTCGAGGTCCTCGGTGTCGACCCGGGTCGGAGCCCCACAGTCGAACAGTTCCCGATACCGATCGACGTACTCATCGATGGACGGAACCCCCACGACGACCTCAACGACGCCCTCCAGCGGGAGGTCGGCCATCTCGCTCGAGATGTTCACCCGTCGGTCGCGAGGCGTGCGGTCGCTGACGAGGAATGGGACCGCGGTCCCGAGTTCGCGATCGCCGACGACGGTGAGGTCCCACTCGACGAGTTTGCCGTCCGGCCGCTCACGCTGGTAGTGGGTCGGGCCGTCAACCGTGATGCCGCGGTCGGCAATGCGCTCGGTTTCTGCCTCGATATCGTCGACGAAGAGCGCCCACGCAGCGGGGCCGGCGTCGCCATCGATCTGGGCGTCCCACCACGGCGACCGGGCGTCGGGGTCGAGCTTCGAGATGAGTTCGATGTACGAGCCGTTCTCGAAGCCGATAGTGTAGTTGTGGGTCACGCCGTTGTCGTGCTCACCACCGTACTGCGACGGGAGACCGACGGCCTCGAAGGCCTCCCGCATGCGCTCGATGTCCTGGTCAGCGTAGACGACGTGGTCGATGGCGTTGTGCATACCACCGACTCGGCGGGGGGTCACAAAACGGTTCGCCCGGCGATCACTCCTGAGTCAGCACGATCTTCCCGTACAGGCCCCGGTTGTCCATCCGCTCGAAGGCGGTCATGTACTCCTCGATGGGGAACGTGTCGTCGATCACCGGCTCGACGTCGCCCGACCAGACGTAGTCGTAGAGTTCGGCGAGTTCGTAGGAGTTGGCGCCGGAGCTCCCGACGATGTCGAGCTGTCGCATGAAGATCTGGCGGATCTCCGTCTCGGGGTTCGGACCGACGGTCGCCCCGGAGGTGACGAGCCGGCCGCCCCAGCGCAGCGTTCGCATCGACTGCACCCAGGTGTCGCCGCCGACGTTGTTGTAACAGACGTCGACGCCCTGCTTGTCCGTCAGCTTCCAGATGGCCTCGTCGAAGCGCTCCTCGGTGTAGTCGATGACGTGGTCCGCGCCCAGGTCCCGCAGGAACTCGGCTTTCTCCTGGCTGCTGGTCGTCGCGTAGAGGGTATCGACGTTCAGCACGTTCTTGCAGATCTGGACCGCGTAGGTCCCGACGCCGCCGGTCGCGCCGACGATGAGGACGTCCTCCGTCGACTGCACCTTCGCCCGGGGAACGAGCGCACGCCAGGCCGTCCCGCCAGCGACCGGGACCGCCGCCGCCGTCACGAAGTCCGCGTCGTCGGGAATCGGAATCAGGTTCTCCTCGGGCATCGCGACGTACTCGGCGTGGCCGCCACGTCGCATCTCGCCCATCATCGTGAAATCCTCGCAGAGCATCTCCTGGCCACGGACGCAGAAGCGACAGTCTCCACAGGAGAGGAACGGCACGGCGACGACGCGGTCGCCCTCCGCCCAGGCGGTGACGTCGTCGCCACACTCGGTGACGACGCCGGCGACGTCGCCGCCACCCCAGAACGGGTACTGCGGGACGTAGTTGTCGAGTTCGCGGACGGCGAACAGGTCCATGTAGTTCAGGGCCGACGCCTTCACGTCGACCAGGACCTCGCCGTCGCCGACCTCGGGCGTCGGTACGTCCAATAGGTCGTAGTTGTCCAGTGGCCCGTGTTCGTGGAAGCCAACAGCTTTCATTTCGTAGGGAGTGGTCGGGGCTGGGTAAAAAGTTACCTCGCAGCACGACCCAGCAGGGGTGCCCCGGTAGTTTGAAGCACGCGTCTCGCAACGGGTCAACGTAGAGAACATGGAGTACGCTAGCGCGCTCGATGCGATCGGTGAGACCCCGATGGTGGAGCTGTCGACTATTCGGCCGGAGAACGGAGCGTCGATTCACGTCAAGTGGGAGGGCGCGAACCCGACCGGGAGCCTCAAGGACCGGATGGCGCTCGCGATGATCGAAGAAGCACGCCGACGGGGCGACATCGAACCCGGCGACCCGGTAGTGGAGTTCACCGGCGGCAGCACGGGGACGAGCCTCGCACTCGCCTGTGCCGTCCTCGACCATCCGTTGCACATCGTGACCGCCGACTGCGTGGCCGAGGAGAAGCGGGCATCGATGAAGGCCCTCGGCGCGAACCTCGAACTCGTCGAGACGCCCGAGGGCTCGGCTCACGATGGCCTATTCGACGATATGCAGGCGGCTGCCGAGGCTCTCCAGGAGCGCACGGGTGCGTACTTCACCAACCAGTTCGAGAACCCGGACCAACTCGCAGGCTACCGGGGGCTCGGCGAGGAGATCCTCGACCAGCGCCCCGAGGTCGACGAGTTCGTGATGATCGTCGGCACCGGCGGGTGCGCCATGGGAACCTCACAGGCGTTCGAGGCACTCGGCGCCGACGTGGACGTGACGCTGGTCGAACCCGCGGAGTCACCCGTCCTCACCGAGGGGCGCGCCGGCAGCCACGCCGTCGAGGGGACCGCGATCGTCAGTTCTCCACCGCTGGTCGAGCGAGATCGCTTCGACGGCGTTCGCACCCTCCCCGCAGACGAGGGCGTCGCGGCCCTCCGGCGCCTGGCCCGCGACGAGGGACTGCTCGTCGGGACCAGTTCCGGCATGAACGTCGCGGCCGCCCGCGAGGCCGCCGCCGAGCGCGACCCGGACGACGTCGTGGTCACCGTCGCCTGCGACACCGGCCTCAAGTACCTCTCCAACAACCTCTTCGAGGGCCTGGAGGGGGCCTCGGTCTGCATCTGCTAACCGGCCGCCTGGGCGAACGCCCCACCCGTGGGGTCCGAGCGACGACGCTATCGCGGCCTCCGCTCAGAGGGAAGCCAACAGACTATCGGCTCTTGATCGAGCGTGTTCCGCGATGCGGGGCGCCGCGCTGGTCGTCGGGATCGTGACCGCGACGCAGATTCAGCGACCTAGCAGGGTTCGTACTGATTTCGCAACGAATCCGCCAGAACTGCCATTCCGTACTCCGGGAGCGAATAAGGCCGAGCGCCGCGGTCACGCCGTCTGCCATGCGTGGGTGGTCTCGGAGTCACCTCGACATCGTGGGCAACGCAGGGCCCACTATCCGAGCAGACGCTTGCCGATGATCTCTTTCTGGATCTCGTTGGTGCCCTCGTAGATCTTGGTGACGCGGATGTCGCGGAGGTACCGCTCGACGGGGTGGTCGGTGACGTACCCGGCGCCGCCGAACACCTGGACGGCCTCGTCGGCCACCTTGAACCCGCGATCGCTGGCGAACAGTTTGGCCATGCTCGCGAACCGCTCCGAGAGCGTCACCTCGCCCGCGTCGTAGAGGCTCGCGGCGCGGTAGGTCAGCGCACGAGCCGCCTCGACGTTCGTGGCCATCTCGGCGATCTTGTGCCGGATCGCCTGGAAGTCGCCGATCCGCTGGCCGAACTGTTCGCGCTCACCCGCGTACTCGATGGCGGCGTCGAGCGCGCCCTGAGCCGCGCCGACGGCCTGGGCTGCAACCTGGACGCGGGCGGGCGCCATCGCCTCGTTGAAGTACTGCCAGCCGCGGTTCTCCTCGCCGACGATGTTCTCGGCCGGGACGCGCACGTCGTCGAAGACGACCTCCGCCGTGTCGGAGGCGTGCAGACCGAGTTTGTTGTCGATCTTGCTCGTCGTCACGCCGTCGGCGTCGAGCGGCACCAGAATCGTACTGATGCCGTCGTAGCCCGCGTTCGGGTCGGTCTTGGTGACCAGGAGGATGGCGTCGCCGACCGAGCCGTTACTGATCCACATCTTGTTGCCGTTGATGACCCACTCGTCGCCGTCTCTCTCCGCGCGGGTCTCGATCCCCGCGACGTCCGAGCCGTGCGCGGGTTCGCTGATCCCGATTGCGATGGACTTCTCCCCGGCGGCGATGCCCGGGAACCACTCCTCCTTCTGTTGCTCGGTGCCGTACGTCTTCAGCACGTACAGCGTCGAGTTGAAGGCCATCAGGTCGATGGCCGCCCCGATGCCGGGGTCGGCCCGCCACAGTTCCTCGGTGACGATGGCCGTCTCGATGACGTCCATGCCGGCACCGCCGTACTCGACCGGGACCATCGGACCGACGAGGTCTGCCTGGGCGGCTTTCTCCACGACGGCCCACGGGTACTCGTGGCTCTCGTCGTGCTCGCGGGCGACAGGGACGATCTCCGCCTCGCCGAACTCACGGACGGCGGCTCGGATCGCCTCTTGCTCGTCGGTCAGCATGTACTGCTGATCAGGCTGGGAACCTTTGGGCTGAGATGCCATAGCAAAGGTGTACGGAGATATCGACTTAGGCCTTTCGACGCCCGCCTGACGCCCGTTGCGGCGCGCTACAACCGGGACACCGGGGGCTCCAGCGGCCGGACCCATCACAAGTGATTTGATGGTGCCGTGTGAGACCTACCCATGACGTACGACCACATCGTCAGCGACGTCGACGGTCCCGTCTGCCGAATCACCTTCGACCGCCCCGAACACCTGAACGCCGTGTCGGTCGAGATGTGGGAGGAGTTCCGCGAGGCGCTGCTGGCCGCTGAGGACGATCCCGACGTCCGCGTGGTCCTGCTCGCGGGCAACGGCGACGCCTTCTGTGCCGGCGACGACATCCAGGACATCCGCGACCTGGCGTCGGCGACAGAGGTCCTGGAGTACTGCGAGTACATCCGGGAGGCCAGCGGGACGATCGAACGGATCGCCACCCCGGTCGTCGCCAAGGTCGACGGCATCGCGTACGGCGTCGGCTGTGAGATCGCCGGGCTCTGTGACGTCACCATCGCCACCGAGGACGCCTCATTCAGCCTCGTCGAGCCGAAGATCGGCGTCAGTTCACTGAACGGACTGTTCCGCTTCCCGGACCTCATCGGGACCAAGCCGGCCAGGGAGATGATGGTGACCGCGCGGACGCTCGACGCCGCCGAGGCCCACCGCGTCGGCCTCGTCTCGGCCGTCGCCACCGACGACGAGGTCGACGACGTCGTCGCCGACCGAATCGACGAAATCGTCGAGAGCGCGCCACTCGCCGTCGAGCTCTCCAAGCGACTCGTCAACGGGGAGCGCGAGGGCGCCAACGAGGCGGTCACCGTCCTCGCGAACACGTTCCTGTCCGAAGACCGCATCGAGGGGACCAGTGCGTTCCTGGAGAAGCGCGACGCCGACTGGCAACGCGACTGAGAAAGCCCGTTCGGTCCGGGGACCCACTTGGTCACAGCGGTCGAAGCCTATTTGTTTCGGCCAGGATAGGAGGTAGTATGGCGAGTAGCCCTACCGGAAGACTCGCGTATCTGCAGAGCCCCAAAACCATCGAGATCAGGGAGTACGAAGTACCGGACCCCGAACCCGGAGCGCTCGTAACGCGGGTCGAGCAGGCCAACGTCTGCGGATCGGAGTTGCACATCTGGAAGGGGAACCACCCGGTGCTCGAACAGATGGTGCTGGGCCACGAAGCGCTCTGCCGCGTGACTGAACTGGGCGAGGGCGTCGAGACGGATTACGCCGGCGAACCCATCGAAGTGGGCGACCTGATCGCCCCGACGTACTTCGTCGCCTGCGGGAAGTGCCAGTTCTGTGGCGCGGGCGAGTTCCGCTCCTGTGAGAACTCGCTCCAGCACTGGCTGAAGGATCCGGACCAGTGGCCACACTTCCACGGCACCTTCGGGACGCACTACTACATCCACCCCGAGCAACACTTCTACAAGGTTCCCGAGAAGATTCCGCCGGGCGTCGCGGCCGCGGCCAACTGCGCGCTCTCGCAGGTCCTGTTCGGCCTGGACGAAGTGGGCCTCTCCTACGGCGAGACGCTGGTCATCCAGGGTGGCGGCGGCCTCGGCCAGAACGCCATCGCCGTCGCCAGCGAGTACGGCGCGGAGACGATTCTCGTCGAGGGCGTCGACGACCGCATCGAGCGCGCACGGCGGTTCGGCGTCGACCACGTCGTCGACTTCCGCGAGTACGAGACCCCCGAAGCCCGCGGCGAGCGTGTCGCCGAACTCACTGGCGGCCTCGGCGCCGACGTGGCCGTCGAACTCGCCGGTATCCCACAGGCGTTCGCGGAAGGCCCCCACTTGCTGCGCGACGGCGGCCGCTACCTGGAGATCGGGAACATCACACCCGGCCACACCACCGAGTTCGACCCGGCGCTGCTCACTCGCAAGAACATCAACGTCGTCTCCACGATGCGCTACGACCCCTGGTACCTGGGGAAGGCGCTCGAATTCCTCGCCGAGACCGTCGACGACTACCCCTACGCCGAACTCATCGACGCGGAGTTCGACCTCGTGGACGTACAGACGGCCCTGCAGAAGTCCGACGCCCGCGAGGTCGGGCGGGCCTCGCTGCTGCCGTCCCACGGGGACTGAGAACGGTCGAGAACGACAGCCACCCGCCGTCGATCAGCGGTCCTGGTTCCGCGCTCGCATCTCCTCGATGAACTCCTCGGAGTAGCCGTACTCGCGGAGGACGTCCGCGGTCGCGTTCCCGAGCGCCGGCGGCGCCTTGTGGATGTCCGGGGGCGTCTCGGTCATCCGGAATGGGACGCCAGTGAGTTCGATCTCGCCGAGTTCCTCGTGCTCGACGGTCCGGATCATGTCGTTGACCGCGACCTGGGGGTCCTCGACGACCTCCTCCATGGTCTGGACGGGGCCGCCCCAGATGTCGTGTTCGACGAGTTTGTCGATCCAGTAGTCGGTCGACTCTTCGCGCAGGACCTCCTCGATGCGCGGTTTGATCTCGTCCCGGTGCTCGTAGGCGGCCTCCCAGGTGTCGTACTCGTCGAGTGTGTCTATTCCGAGGGCCTCCCCGACGATGGCGGGCATGGTCAACGAGAGGGTCATGTACCCGTCGGCGGTCTCGTAGACGCCGAAGGGTGCCTGGTAGTAGGGGTGGGAGATACCGGTCTCGCTGCGCTCGGGCGGCTTCCCGGTGTTGAGATAGGTGTCGATCTCCATCGACTGCAGGTGGATCGACGCGCTCAGCAGGTCGGCCTTGATGTGCTGGCCCACGCCGGTCTGCTCGCGGTGATACAGCGCCGAGACGGCCGCGAACGCGAGCATCGCCGCCGAGTAGAAGTCGTTTAGCGGGAGGCCCACGGGCGTGGGTGGGTCGTCGGCACGGCCGTTGAGATTCGCCAGGCCGGAGACGCCCTGGATGATGAGGTCTTGCCCGGGACGGTCCGCATAGGGGCCTTCCTCGCCGTAGCCCGACGCCGAGCAGTAGATGACCTCGGGGTTGATGTCCGAGAGATCGTCGTAGCCGAGGCCGATCCGGTCGACCACGCCCGGCCGGAGGTTCTCGACGAACACGTCCGCATCCGCGATGACGTCGTAGAGGACCTCCAGTTGCTCGTCGTCCTTGATGTCGAGTTCGACGCTGCGCTTGTTGCGGTTGGCCGTGAGGAAGGTCAGGTTGACGCCGTCCTCGTAGGCGTTTGCCATCGACCAGGATTGGCGCATCCACTCGCCGCCGGGGGCTTCGATCTTGATGACGTCGGCACCCATGTCGCCCAGGAACTGCGTCGCGAGCGGGCCCTGCACCAGCTGGGAGAAGTCTACGACGGTAACGCCGTCTAACGCTCCAGTCATACCTTTTCGACTCGGGGGCAGCGACAAAGAGTTAACGGTGGGAGGGGGGCCGTACGGCCGCCGGCGTGGAGTCAGCCCTCGAGTTGGTCGGCCGCCAGGAGGAACCAGCCCTGCCCGTAGGAGGCCACGTCGAGGGGCACGTCCGGGCCGCCTGGCGGGACGGCGACGCGAGTCACCGAACCCCCCTCGTCGACGACACTCTTACACACCTCGAAGGCACGTTCGGCGGCCTCGACGTATCCCGCGTCCTCCTCGAGCAGGCCCAGTTCGACGCCTTTGTGGAAGGCGTAGGCGAACTGGAGGGTGCCGGAGGCCTCCTTGGCGGTCCACGGGTCGTCGGGAATGTGGTGCCACAGGCCACTAGCGTCCTGCAGGTCGAGCATCGCGGCACAGACCCGCTGGAAGCTGTCGACCAGTGTGTCGTAGTGCTCGTGGTCGTCGGGGACGTACTCGAGCATGTTCAGGATGCCAGCGGCAGCCCACCCGTTACCCCGGAGCCAGAAGGTGCTCTCGGGGTAGGTGTTGGGCGTCTCGCGCCACTCGTGGCGGAAGAGGCCTTCGTAAGGGTCCTGCAGCAACTTCTCTTGGGCGACGATGTGGTCGACGGCCTCTTCGAGCGCGGCCTCGTCGCCCGTCTCGGCGCCGTAGCGGGCGAGCGGGAGCGCGACGAGATAGATGGAGTCGACCCAGAGTTCGATGGGTTCCGAGGCGAAAGAGATGGTCCCGTCCTTCAGCCGTGTCGCCTCGTCCAGAAGGAACTCGACCTGTTTCCGCGCGGCGTCGAGGTACTTCTCCTCGCCGGTGCGGTCGTAGAACTCCAGACACCCGTTGACCAGGGCCGAGGACTCCGACTGGGCCCTGGCGCCGTCATCGAGCCACGGCTTCGGATCGTCGTAGCCGAGTTTCCCCTCGGTGCCCTGGAGTTCGATCTGCCGGTCGATCAGGTCCCGGGCAGCGTCGACGAACTCCGACTCGCCGGTCGAGAGCAGGCCGTCGATGGCGAGTGACATCTCCCAGTCCTCGCCCTGCATGTCTCGCTGGTACGTTTTGCGTGCTACGCGTTCGACTAACGCTTCCGTCGAGTCGCTCATGAGCCACTGAGACCCTCTTCGGCCGCGATAATAAACTATTCGCCCGGCCGAACGGTTCAGACGGCCGGTCACGGGCCGACCGCCGAAACAATGATGAGGATCCCATAACACGTGCGAACACGTACCAATGAAGAAGGAACTGCTCGCGACAGACTTCCTCGATCGCGCGACCGACCTCTACGGCGACAGCACGGGGGTGATCACCAACGACGGGACGACCTACACCTACGCGGAGTTCGGCGACCGCGTCAATCAGCTCTCCCACGCGCTCACCGAACTTGGGATCGAGCAGGGCGACCGGGTGGCCGTCCTCTCGCCGAACACACACTGGTTCCTGGAGACGCTGTACGCCGTGACACAGCTGGGGGCGATCCACGTGGCGCTGAACTACCGGCTCACACCCGAGGACTATCGGTACATCCTCGACGACTGCGGGGCCGACGTGGTAGTCGCCGACTACGAGTACGCCGGGAAAGTCCAGGCGGTCCGCGATGACGTCGACGTCGACCAGTTCGTCGGCTACGAGGCAGACCGTATCGAGGGAGCCTGGCGCTCCTACGAGGAGTTACTCGCCGGTCGCCCGACGGCCCGGCCGGACCGGCCAGCGATCGAGGAGGCCGACCCGGCTGTCATCAACTACACCAGCGGGACGACCGGCGACCCGAAGGGCGTCGTCCGGACCCACCGGACTGAGCACTACCACGCGCTCTGCGTGACGCACCACATGGAGATCGAAGACAGCGACACGTACCTCTGGACGCTGCCGATGTTCCACTGTAACGGCTGGGGCCACGAGTACGCGATCACCGGCGTCGGCGGGACCCACGTCTGCCAGCGGGACTTCAGCGCCGAGCGGACGTTCGAGCAGATCCGTGAACACGACGTCTCGTACCTCTGTGGCGCGCCGGTCGTCCTCAACCGACTCATCGAACACGCCAAGGAGACGGGTTGCGAGACGACCGGCGACGTGCCCGTCAGGCTCGCCACGGGCGCGAACGCGCCGCCGGAGTCGACCATCCGGAACGTCGAGGACGAGATGGGCTGGACGCTCATCCACCTCTACGGCCTGACCGAGACCGCTCCGGTCATCACCACGAGCAACGCTCCGGCGAAGATAGCGAAGAACGGACGAGTCTACACCAAGAACCGTCAGGGGTTCGCGGTGCTCGGCGCCGAACTCCGCGTCGTCGACGAGGACGGCGAAGACGTCCCCCGCGACGACGAGACGATGGGCGAAATCGTGGTCCGGGGTAACCAGGTGATGGACCGCTACTGGAACAAGCCCGAACAGACCGAGCGGGCGTTCAACGACCGGGTCGAGGGGTGGTTCCACACCGGCGATATCGCCACGATCGACGCCGACGGCATGGTCAGCATCTGCGACCGCAAGAAGGACATCATCGTCTCCGGCGGGGAGAACATCTCCAGCCTCGAGGTCGAGAACGCCATCTACGACCACCCCGCGGTCACCAAGACGGCAGTTGTCGGTATCCCTCACGAGGAGTGGCAGGAGACGCCGCTGGCACTCGTCGTCACCAGGGCCGACAGCACCCTGACGACCGCGGACCTGGAGTCGTTCCTCCGCGAGAAGCTCGCCGGCTACAAGGTCCCGACCCGTATCGAACTCGTCGACGACGAGGACCTGCCCGAGACGGCCACCGGCAAGATTCAGAAGACCGAACTCCGCGACCGCTACGCGGCAGAGTGACTCGCGCCGTTCAGTGGTACGTACAACAGTAGTCGACCACGCTCTCGACGTCCAAGTCGAACGCGGTGTCCGGCGGAACCGTGAACACGTCGCCAGCCTCGTAGCGCGTCGGCTCGCCGTCGACGTCGACGGTGAGTTCGCCCGCGAGGATTTCGATTTCCTCCTCGTCGTCGGTCTCGAAGGTGTACTCGCCCGGGAGCATGATGCCGAGCGTCTTGCGCTGGCCGTCGTCCGTCTCGACGTCGCGGCTGGTGACCTTGCCGTCGAAGTAGACGTTCGCCCGTTTGCCGATGCGTGCGTCCTCGAAATGCTCGTCTGTCATCGCCAAGAACGGCGGCCGGCGCCGAGATAAATGTTTCCGCGAGAGGGGGGACCACCGTAAGCTATAACACCGAGCCAGGGCAGTTCAGCAGTATCGTCATGACCGACTTACACGCGCAGATGGGAAAGTACGGCCACAACGAGGTCAAGTTCTTCAGGGACGACGAGACGGGATTACGAGGCATCATCGGCATCCACGACACGACCCTCGGTCCGGCGGCCGGCGGGACACGCCGATACGCCTTCGACTCAGAGGAGGAGGCACTCGAGGACGTGCTGCGGCTCTCGCGGGCGATGACCTACAAGTACGCCATCTCCGGCATCAACATGGGCGGGGGCAAGGGCGTCATCTGGGTGGACGACGACGACCACGACAGCGAGGACCTCTACCGGTCCTACGGCCGCATCGTCGACAGCTTCGAGGGTCGGTTCGTCACCGGCGGCGACGTCGGGACGGACGCCAAGGAGATGCGCTGGATCGGCATGGAGACGGACTACATCATCGGCCTGCCCGAACAGTTCGACCACCCCGAGGGGTTCCACGGGGGCGGCATGGGCGTGCTCCGCGCGATGGAAGCCTGCTGTGACATGGTCTACGACGGCAGTCGCGACCTGGGCGACCTCCACGTCTCAGTCCAGGGTGCCGGCGACATGGGCGCGAGCCTCATCAAGTACCTCACCGACCGCGGCGCGCAGGTGACGCTCGCGGACGTCGACGACGAACAGGTCGACTTCATGGAAGACGAGTACGGCGTCGGCTCGGTCGCTCCCGACGAGATCTACGACGTCGATTGTGACGTCTTCGCCCCCTGCGCGCTGGGGATGGTTCTCAACGACGACACCATCCCCCGACTGACGTGTGACATCGTCTGTGGCGCTGCCAACAACCAGCTCGACGACGTCGAGCGCCACGACGAGATGCTACGAGAGGCGGGCATCCTGTACGCGCCGGACTATCTGGCCAACTCCGGACGGACCATCGACGACACGGACCTGCTGCGGAAAGGCGGCTACAAGCACGACCGGGCGCGAGCGATGATCGACGACATCTACGACCGCATGGAGACCATCGGCCAGCGTGCCGAGCGCGAGGACCGGCCGACCCAGGCCATCGCGGACGAGATCGCCGAGGAGCGCATCGAAGCCATGCGCGCCTCGCGAGCGAAGGTCTACGAGCGTCGACGCCCCGAATGGTAACGGCCCCGCCAGGAACACTATCATGAGTAAATCGATTCGCAGCGACACGGATGTACAGGTACTCGACAAGGACGGGTCGGTGCTGCCGGACGCGACGGAGCCCGACCTGGACGACGACACGCTCGTCGAGATGTATGCGCAGATGCGACTCTGCCGTACGTTCGACGAGCGGGCGGTGAGCCTCCAGCGACAGGGCCGCAGCGGCACCTATTCGACGATGCTCGGGCACGAGGGGACGCTGGTCGGCAGCGCCTTTGCCCTGGCCGACGACGACTGGATCGTGCCCTACTACCGCGACCAGGGCGCGACGGTCACCCACGGGTTGCCCCTGGAGAACATCCTGATGTACTACATGGGCCACGAGCAGGGCAGCGTCATCCCGGAGGACGTCAACGTGATGCCCATCTGCATCACCATCGCAGACCACATTCCCCACGCGACGGGTATCGCCTGGGCCTCGAAGCTCCGGGGCGAGGAGAGCGCCACTGTCTGCTACTTCGGCGACGGCGCGACCAGTGAGGGTGACTTCCACGAGGGGCTGAACTTCGCGGGCGTGATGGACACGCCGAACATCTTCATCTGCATGAACAACCAGTGGGCCATCTCGACGCCGTTCGAGCGCCAGACGGCCGCCGACACGATTGCCCAGAAGGCCCAGGGGTACGGCTTCGAGGGAATCCGTGTCGACGGGATGGACCCGCTGGCGGTCTACACGGTGACTCAGCAGGCCCGCGAGAAGGCGCTGGACCCGAACGACGACCAGGCCCGGCCGACGCTTATCGAGACGCTGCTCTACCGCCTCGGCGCCCACAACACGTCCGACGACCCCTCGGGCTACCGCGGAGAGGCGGAAGTCGAGGAGTGGCGCGAGTGGGACCCGCTCCCGCGGTTCGAGACGTTTCTCCGCGACCGTGGACTGCTCGACGACGAGGCAGCCGACGCCATCGAGGAGCGCAACGCCGAGCAGGTCGAGGCCGCCGTCGAGGCGGCCGAGAACGTGACCGCGGACCCCGACGAGATGTTCGAGCACGTCTACGCCGAGCCCACCGGGAACCTCCGCGAGCAACAGGCGTACCTGCGTCGCCTGCGCGAGGAGATTGGCGACGAGGAGCTACTGGAGGACTGAGATGAGCACTGACGAAACTGCACCCGAGCGGACGCTCGTCGAAGCGGTGAGCGACGGGCTCCACACCGAGATGGCGCGGGACGACACCGTCGTCGCCCTCGGCGAGGACATCGGTGCGAGCGGCGGCGTCTTCCGCGCGACTGACGGGCTCTACGACCGGTTCGGCCGCGAGCGAGTCGTCGACACCCCCCTGGCGGAGTCGGGCATCGTCGGCACCGCGGTGGGGCTCGCCGCCAACGGCATGCGGCCCGTCCCGGAACTCCAGTTCATGGGGTTCGTCTATCCCGCGTTCGACCAGATAATCAACCACGCGGCACGCCTTCGCACCCGAAGTCGCGGCCGGTACAGCTGCCCGATGACGATCCGGATGCCCTTCGGCGGCGGCATCCGCGCGCCGGAGCACCACTCCGAGTCCAAAGAGGCGTTCTTCGTCCACGAAGCGGGCCTCAAGGTGGTCGTCCCGTCGACGCCATACGACACGAAGGGGCTGCTGGCCTCGGCCATCCGCGACCCCGACCCCGTCATCTTCCTGGAGCCGAAGCTCATCTATCGGTCGTTCCGCGAGGCGGTGCCCGAGGAATCCTACACTGTGCCGCTCGGCGAGGCGGCGGTCCGCCGCGAGGGCGCGGACGTGTCGGTGTTCACCTGGGGCGCGATGACCCGGCCGACGATGGAGGCCGCCGAGAACCTGGCCGCGGACGGGGTCGACTGCGAGGTCCTCGACCTGCGGACCCTCTCACCCATCGACCGGGACGCCATCGTCGACTCGTTCAAGAAGACCGGACGGGCGGTCGTCGTCCACGAGGCACCGCGTACGGGCGGTCTCGCCGGCGAGATCACGTCGCTCATCCAGGAGGAGGCCCTGCTGTACCAGGAGGCCCCGGTCACTCGCGTGACGGGGTTCGACGTGCCCTACCCGCTGTACGCCCTGGAGGACTACTACCTGCCCGAGGCCGCCCGCATCGAGGACGGGATCCGCGAGGCCGTCGAGTTCTGACATGACGGTCGAGTTCGCACTCCCCGATGTGGTTGAGAGACAGACCGACGCGGAGGTCGTCCCCTGGCAGGTCCTGACGCCGTCGGTGCCGTTCGACCACCGCATCGCCGACGGAGTGGACGCGGCCCAGTTCGTCAACGCTGTCGAGGCGTACCTGCGGGACCCTGACCTCCTGCTTCTGGAATAAGCGTCCGACATCGTCGGACAGAACTTTCAGGAGTAGTTCAACGCGACTTCTATCTTGTTCGCGGTGCGCTTGACGAGTTCCGGCATCTCCTCGGTGAGGCGGTCACCGTGCATCTTGCTCACGAGGCTGGAAACGCTGACGGCGGCCAGGCGGTCGGTACCGTCGGCGTTGACCGGCGCGGCGACGCACTGAATCCCCTCGGCGCGCTCCTCGCGGTCGATGGCGTGGCCCTGCTCGCGAATCGTCTCGATCTCCTCGAACAGCTGGTCCCGGTCGGTGATCGTGTGCGGGGTGACCTCCGGGAGGCCGACCTTGTCGACGATCTCGTGAATCCGTTCGTCGGGCATCTCCGAGAGGATGGCCTTCCCCATGGCCGTCGAGTGCAACGGTGTCCGAAAGCCGGGGTAGGTGTCGAGCCGCGCTGCGTCAGTGCCCGTCCGCTTGTAGATGTAGACGCCCTTGGCGTGTTCCTCGATCATCAGGTTGGCGTGGTCTCCCGTCTGCTCTGCCAGGTTGTCCAGTTCCGGCTTCGCGATCTCGTAGACGGGCAGGTTCTCGCGTTCGTACTCGCCGAGTTGGAGGAACTTCGTGCTGACCCGGTAGTTGCCGCCGACCTTGACGACGTACTCTAAATCGTACAGCGTTCGCAGGTGGTCGTGGACCGTGCTCTTGGGCCTGTCCAGGTGCTCGGCCAACTCCGTCACGCCCGCGCCGTCAAGTTCGTGGATGAGTTCCACGATGGTGAGGCTGGTCCGTGTCGCCTCGATGTTGACGGGGTTGTCGTTTTCCATCATACCACATACTATCGCCAACGCGAACTTAAGTGTATCCGATATCGTCGGATTTTCGGCCCGGTTCATCGAGATCTGGCCGCCGGCAGATGTCCAGGAGATTCCGCCGTAGAATCCCATCGGGTTCAATTCCGGCACTATCACGACGCAGTGAGAGACGAGCAATTGGGCACAAGTGAGACCATTGGCCAACCATCTGTACGGCACTGTCGGACAGTCCGCAATCCGGTTGGAAAGCAGGTGGAGTTCGCCCCCAAGGAGAGACTGGATGGTCCACCATCCAGCCAAAGAGCTCCTCGCTTGGCAGAGCTTCGACTTCAAGTCTGACGGGTCGACGCAAAAGGAGCTGCTGGCACAACACCATTACACACTTAGTTTTGTAATGGATATCATCACCTTTCCCGACCAACCCCTTCTCAAGAAATCTATCTGCCGCCAGTACTCAGTATCGTCGGACTGCACCTATGTTTGCGGGGAGGGCGCCGTCTACGATAGTGTTCGAAAGTCGTTCGATATTGCCGGACGAACCCCGGGCGAATTCGGCGTCGGGGTTGTCGAGCAAGGCGCCTTCACTCGCGGGAATAGAACTCGGCCCACAGCGGGGGCGAACTTACCACAGACGGCCAGGCGGTACGACTACATGGTTGCAACAGGTCTTCGGGTCCCAGAAACGACCGTCAGGGCGATTCGGATAGTCTGAGGAGACTGCGAGAGTCCAGATGCTGGGTGGAGCGTTTTATTACCTCCGGGTTCCGTTCACGGGTATGGTCGCAGGTGACAAACCCTCAGGACGAATCACGGAGCGGGCACGGTCAGTCGAACACTCGGCGATTCGGGAGATGTTCGAGCGGGCCGCCAAGTACGAGGACCGGGACCTCGTGCACCTGGAAATCGGCGAACCTGACTTCGACACACCGACCCACGTGGTTGACGACGCGATGGCTGCGGCACAGTCGGGGGGGACCCATTACACCTCCTCGTCCGGGATGCCTGAACTTCGGGCAGCGATTGCCGACCGCACCGGCGCTGACGGTCAGTTCGACCCCGATACCCAGATCACCGTCACGACTGGCGGCATGGAAGCGTTGTACATCACACTACAGGCCATCGCCGAGCCCGGCGACGAGGTCGTCGTCCCCACACCCGGATGGCCCAACTACTTCACGCAGATTCGGCTTGCCGGTGCAGAACCTGTCGAGGTACCCCTGCCTGCCGAGCACGGCTTCGACCTGGAACCTGACCGCGTCATCGAGCGAATCAGGGAGGACACGGCGGCGGTCGTCCTCTCCTCTCCCTGCAATCCGACGGGTCGAGTCTTCTCGCGGGAGGCCGTAACGGCGGTCGTGGAAGCCGCGGCGGCCCACGATTGCTACGTCGTCGCCGACGAGGTGTACGACCGCCTCACCTACGGCGACCAGCCTACGGGCATCTCGGCGTACACGGACTACGATGACGTCATCACAATCAACTCCGTCTCGAAGACCTACGCGATGACCGGCTGGCGAATCGGGTGGCTCGCCGGCCCGGCGGACGTGGCCGAAGCGACCGCGAAGATTCACGGCTACACTTCGGCGTGCGCCCCCAGCGTTTCCCAACACGCCGCCATCGCTGCCCTGACCGGCCCCCAGGAGCCGGCCGAGCGGATGGCCGACGCCTTCGCCGAGCGTCGGGACTACGTCGTCGACCGTATCGCCGAGATTCCCGAAATCTCGGCCCCCGAGCCCGAGGGGGCCATCTACGCGTTCCTCGATGTCGACGCCTTGCCCGACACCAGCGTCGAAATCGCCCGACGCCTCCTCGACGAGTACAGCGTCGTCACGGCGCCGGGCGAAGGCTTCGGCGACGCCGGTCGGGGTCATCTCCGGATCAGTTTCGCCAACAGTCGGGACCGGCTCGAACTCGGTTTCGACCGCATCGAGGCTATGGTCGACGACGAACTTCGAGGGTAGCCACCACCGGGCGGTCGTCTAAATCGGCACAGTAGTTCGTAGCCCAGCAGAACCGAACGGCCGAGTCGAACTGCCGGGCCCGGGGTCCTGGCCTAGCGGTCGCGAGATAGTCGCAGGGAGTCCGCGGCGTACTGACTTCTGCCCACCCCGTAGCAGGAGGGGTGTAGTCGTGTACGACGAAATCCCAGACCGCTCGACGGGCCGGATCAACGGTTTGTTCCCCATCATGGAACGGAGGTGCCCGGACTGCTACTGAGGTCGGTGCTACAGTCTGGAATGCCCTCTGAGATGTGTATTCCCCCGATTCGGCAATCTTCGCAGAGGCCACGAATACGTGGCGTGGTCGGTGGCAATACCCATCTCTGGAGATCCCAGCCGGCAGCTATCGCTACGTGAGAATATCGCTTGGAACAGGGCTAGTACTGGGATCCAGCACAACCCGGCTCAGGTTCCGTAATGAGAATCAGGCATGCGAGCAATGAGAAATAGGAACGGGAGAACTGAGCGTCACGCGTACGTGATGTCCAGATGGAACTCGGTGATGGTGCCCAGCAGGAGCTCGGGGATCTCCTCTTCGAACCACTCCCCTTTCACCCGGTGGCTGGGACCGGCCACGTTGAACGCACCCTGGATTTCGTCGTTCGAATCGTAGACGGGCGCCGCGACGGCGTTGAGTCCCTTCAGGTGCTCCTCGCGGTCGAGAGCGAACCCCCGCTCGTGGATTCGATCGAGCTCGTCGTGGAGTTCGTCGGCATCGGTGATGGTGTTGTTTGTGTACGCTGGGAGTCCGTGGGTCTCGATGATCTCGTCGACCCGCTCACGGGGATACTCGGCGAGGATCGCCTTTCCGGCGGCGAGGGAGTGGAGGTGGAATCGCTTGCCGACCCCGGCGTCGGTCCCGACGGCGTTCTCCCCGATACCGCGGAAGACGAACACTCCCTTACCGTACTCCTCGGTGACGTACGCGGAGAGTTCACCCGTCTCGTCGGCCAGGTTCTCGATGCGCTCCCGGATCTGCTTGGCCATCTCGTTGGACCGGCGCACGTAGCCGCCGTACTCGAGGAACTTGAGCCCCAATCGGAACTCTTGACCGTCGCGGACGACGTACTCGGCTTCCAGTAGGGTCGTGAGGTGCCGGTAGATGGTGCTCTTGGACACGTCCATCCGGTCGGCGAGTTCCGTGATGCCCGCGCCGTCGAGTTGCCTGAGCGTCTCGATGAGCTCGAACAACGTCCTATTGGACTTGATTCCCTCGTACTTGGATTGCGCCATGTTTCACGGTAACATCCACTCATACTTAATTGTTCCGCGATGAGAAACAGGTTAGTCTCCGTTCATTATTCGCCAATCTTCACGGATATCGCCACAGTTTGCGCATAGAGCCCGGGAATCTTGGTGTTAACTCCCCAATTAGCAAACACCAATATGGACCGACGGTTGCCATCAGCGTATGGAAGACAGCCTGTAGCCCACAGTAAGTGGGCCATGACGGCTTCACTGTAGGCATTCCCGTGGTCCCTGTCCGACACGGCCCCACACGCAGCCATCCAACAGGGTGTGAATCCAAGTCACAGTGTGCCCGACCGAGAGCGATGTGGAATTTGGCATTCACCAATTCCGCGATGCGAACAAATATTCGGTCCCAAGGCAGGGAGGCGCAACTTCGGTCTGGTCGACATCTGACGGAGTCACCGGAGCAGTGAGCAGCGCTGGAGGTGGATGTGATTGGACGGCACTACGAACGTATTCGCCGGCGTGGATGGCATCGTGGCTCTCCGCCGGTGCCGGTTCCCCGTTACTCCTCGGCGCGTCCTCGGAGGTTGTCGAAGAAGGTGTTCATGTCTGATTGGATCTTGCGCTTCATGATACGGGAACCAAGCGTCGCCAGTTTCCCGGTGAATTCGACGTCCATCGTGTAGGAGAGGTCCGTTCCATCGCCGTTCGCTGTGAGGTCCATCTGGGCGTCTGCGGTCATGATGCTCCCGGTGAGTTCGTCCTCCCCTTTGGCGTCCGCGACCATCCGGTCGGGCGGGGTGAGTTCGTTCATCTCCACCTCGCCGTTGAGTTGGACGTTGACGCCGGCGATGCCGCGCTTTATCGTGCCCTTGTAATGCGTGTCGCTGATCCGCTCGACCTCCTCCGCACCCGGAACACACAGCACGAGCACTTCGGGGTCGGAAATCGTCTCCCAGACCGTCTGCTGGTCAGCACCGATAGCGACCTCTCCATCGAATTGCATGTGAAACACAACCACGGGGTGAATATATTAGTTTATTGCTTCTGTGCCATCCTCCCCCAGCTCGTCCGTTCAACCACACCCATATATCAGACACCTAACCAATAGATTATTTTACAACGCTGGTCGAGTATCACCACGTTGGCCATGTCATACACAACCTGTCGTCGGTGCAGCGGGACAGACGAGACGGCGCAAGTAGGTGGTGGGCAGTGACGCTGCTCGAGGTCACGGACCTGCAGGCGGGCTACGGGGACCTGCAGATCCTCGACGGAATCGACCTCACGGTCGACCGCGGCGAGTACGTCACCATCATCGGCCCGAACGGCGCCGGCAAGAGCACCCTCATGGACTCCATATTCGGCCTCACCGACCACAAGGGCGGAACCGTCACCTACGACGGCACGGACATCACCACCCTCGAGACGGAAGAGCTCATCCGGAAAGGGATGAACTACGTTCCTCAAGACGACAGCATCTTCCAGACCCTCTCCGTCATCGAGAACCTCAAAATGGGAGCGTACACCGAAGACGAACTCTCCGAGGAGAAACTCCAGGACATCTACTCGCGATTCCCCATCCTCGAAGAACGTACCGGCCAGATCGCCGAAACCATGAGCGGCGGCCAGCGACAGATGCTCGCCATCGGCCGAGCGCTCATCTCCGAACCCAACCTGTTGCTGCTGGACGAACCGAGCTCCGGACTGGCACCCCACCTCGTCGACGACCTCTTCGACAAAATCGACGAAATCAACGCCGAGGGCACCGCCATCCTCATCGTCGAACAGAACGCCGAAGAAATCCTCCACCGTGCCGACCGCGGCTATCTACTGACCGACGGCACCATCCAGCGCGAGGACACCGCCGAAGCCATGCTCGCCGACCAGGAAATCCGCCAAGAATTCCTCGCCGGCTGACACCCCAAAGCCCTAAATTTATAGTCTACGCCCCCAACCTCTATCTGTGACAACCCTTGACTTGCAGCTACAGCGGCAGGGAGCGTCGAATTCGGAATCCGTGAGCGTCACGGTCGACCGCATCGCCAACTGCGGGTGGACCGGCCGCAACGACGAGGAAATCCGCAAACACATCGAGGAACTCGAGGAGGAAGGTATCGAGGCACCCGACGAGTTCCCCGTCATCTACCCCAAACCGTACCATCTCATCACCACCAGCGACGACGTCGAGGTCATCTCCGAGAAGACGTCCGGCGAGGCCGAGTTCGTCCTCTTCCCCCAGGCCGACACTGACGACGTGTACGTTGGGCTCGGAAGCGACCACACGGACCGGGAGATGGAGACCGAGAGCATCGTCGTCGCGAAGAGCCTCTGCCCGAACGTCGTCGGGACCGACCTCTGGCTACTCGAGGACCTGCAGGACCACTGGGACCAGATCGAACTCCGCAGCTGGACCAGAGCTGACGGGGAGCGCATCCTCTACCAGGACACCACGCTCGAGGCGATTCTCCCGCCGGCGGACCTGTTCGACCTCGTCGAGGAGACGACGACCAGCCCGACTGAACACACCGCGATTTTCTCAGGGAGCGTCGGCACCGAGACCGAGGACCTCATCCACGGTGACGCCTTCGAGGTAGAACTGCACGACCCGGTGCTCGATCGGACTATGCGCGTCGAGTACGAGGTCTCCGTCCTCGACTGGCTCGCCGAGGACTGACGAGCGCGTCACTCTCCTTCCGTCGATATCGTTCGAGAAACCACCGACAGTTCGTGACTACAGAACTGTCTGTGGAGTGAAGCCGCCGGTCAGCGGATCAGTTACCGTCTTCGTAGTAGCGTGTCTCGAAGGTCATGCAGCCGATGGGGGTCTGATAGGGGCCGTGCTTCATGCCCGGCGTCCGGCAGGCGTAGGTCCCAGCTGTGAACACCTCGTCCAGCGTCGTGTCGATGAGGCCGCCAGAGATGACGTACACCTCCTCGTAGAAGTCGTGAATGAGGACTTCGTTGGTCTCGACACCTGGTTCGAACTTGAGGATGCGGCTGTGGCTTCCGTCCTCGTCCATGTACAGGACCTTCTCGTAGATTCCGTCCGGGTAGCCCTCGACGGGTTCCCACTCGATACCGCTATCTGCTGCTAATGGGTCGAAAAGCTCCTTGTCTTCGGTTGGCATACCAGTACGACCTTCTCGGCAGCAGGTATTATAGGTTGTGGTCGGTGAAGTCGCGGCGCAGTGAATGACACAGGACCGCGCTCGGGAGCACAGACCGTCAGCACGCTGAGCGAGCAACAGTTAAGAGGTGACGGACACGTGGTAGGAGTATGCGAATCGCGAGTGTGCAGTTAGAGGCTGGACCGAACGCAGAAGACAATGTCGCGAAGGTGGAGGCGAGAATCCGCGACGTCGCCGACAGCGGGGCAGACCTGGTGGTGCTCCCGGAGATTTGGAACCTCGGCTACTTCGCCTTCGACGAGTACGCGGCAGGCGCAGAGCCGATCGACGGGCCGACGATGTCCCACCTCCAGTCGCTGGCGGACGAACTCGACCTCTACCTCCACACCGGGAGCATCGTCGAAGCGGACGGCGATGACCTCTACAACACGAGCGGGCTCGTCTCCCCCGAGGGTGAACTCCTCGACACGTATCGGAAGATCCACACCTACGGATACGGCTCTAGGGAACAGGAGCTACTGACGAACGGGAAGCGAGTCGTCACTATCGACACCGTGTTCGGAACGGTTGGACTGGTGACCTGCTACGACCTCCGGTTCCCGGAACTGTTCCGGGCACTCGTCGACCAGGGCGCAGACCTGTTCCTCGTCACCTCGGCGTGGCCTATCCCGCGGCTGGAGCACTGGCTGATGCTCAACCGGATGCGGGCAGTCGAGAACCAGGTGTTTCTCGCGGCCTCGAATCTCGTCGGCCAGAACCAGGGCGTCGAACTCGCCGGCCACAGCCTCGTGGTCGACCCCTGGGCGACGCCGCTCGCGAACGCGGGGTTCCACGAGCGGACCGTCGTGGCCGATGTCGACCTAGACATGGTCGCAGAGGCCCGTGACGACTTCCCCGCCCTGGCCGACCGGCAGTTCGACCTCTCCTACGATCTGTAGCGCGGCGGACATTCGGCAACTATTGCTGCATTCATTCGACTTACACTGCGAGTCCGCGAGCGTTCACTCGACCGGACGCAGCCACTCGGCACCCCACCCCCCTCGGTCGTTAACCATGGGCTCACCGCCGCAGGTAGTGGATCATTCGAGGGCACCCCAACCCCCCGTCCGGTCGCACTTCTCAACGGTTCTCTCTCTCCCCCTTTGCTACACCAACGATGTCACGACGAGCGACTGGCCCGTCGTTAGCCCGGTTCGTCGACATCCGTGGCGAGCCCAGGGACCAGCGAGTCCGCTCCGCAGGGGTCGACCTCACGCAGGGTCGCCACACACATACCAAATATACAACAGGAAACAATATTGTTAACGTCGTCGGCTCGGAAGTGTCGGGATACATGCTCCTTGGACGGATTCTCGCGCAGACTGCGACCCGCTGCCCGGACAACGAGGCGATGGTTCAGGGTGAGCGCCGACTCACCTACGACGAGTGGTACGGCCGCGTCAACCGCGTGGCGAGTGCGCTGGCTGACCTCGGCGTCGAGGCGGGCGACCGCGTGGGCATCCTGACCCGTAACCGGATCGAGCAGGCCACGACGTACTTCGCCGCTCAGCAGTGTGGGGCGGTCGCGGTTCCGATGAACTACCGGCTCTCGCCCGACGACCTCGTCCACGTCGTGACGACGGCCGAGACGTCCGTCCTGCTGTACGACGAGGAACTGGCAGCCCTCGTCGCGGACAACAGCGACGACCTGACCCCAGTTGCACACTACTTTTCCACGGGCGACGACCCCAGTCTGGGGGAACCGTTCGCCGTTCTGGGCGAGGACGCTCCGGCGACGGCGCCCGACGACGCCGACATCGACCCAACGGACCTGGCCGTGATGATGCACACCTCGGGGACGACGGGACGGCCGAAACTCGTCGAGACCGACCACCGGAGCGTCTGGGCCAACGCGATGGCCTGTCTGAGCGAGTTCGACTACCGACAATCGGACCGTTCGCTGCACGTCGCACCGATGTTCCACTCTGCGGACTACCTGAACGTGCTCGTGCCGAGTGTACTCGCGGGGGCGACGAACGTGATCCAGCCCCACTTCGACGCCGAGCAGACCCTCAACGTGTTCGGGTCGGAGTCGATCACGGCCATGCTGGGAGTCCCCACGCATCTCAAGCGGATGATGGACGCCGGTGGCGAAGAGTACGACACCTCGTCGTTGCGCATCGTGCTCAGTTCCGGTGCGCCCATCCCCGACGACGTCGCCGAGTGGATTTCGACGGCACTCTGCGAGCGCCACTACAACGCCTACGGCCTCACGGAGACGACGGGGATGGTTACCCTACGGGACTCAAGCATGCCAGCGAGCCGCCCGTCGGACTACTGTATCGGCAAGCCGTTCCTCAACGTGGACGTGCGCATCATCGAACTGGACGACGGGGCTGCCCCGACTGACACCGTCGAACAGGGCGAGCGCGGCCGACTCATCGTCCGCGCGCCGAAACTCATGCACGGCTACTACGAACAGCCCGAGAAAACCGCGCAGACTCTCCACGGCGAGTGGCTCTACACGAACGACATCGCCCTCCTTGGCGAAGACGGCCGCTACTACATGTTTGACCGCATCGACAACGTGGTCATCTCCGGCGGTGAGAACATCTACCCCCTGGAAGTCGAGCGCGCGCTCCGAGCCCATCCCGACATCAAGGACTGTGCGGTGATCGGCGAGCAAGACGACGACCTGGGTGAGCGCATCGTCGCCTACGTCGTCTCGGCCGACGACTCGCTGTCCGAGAGAGATATCGAAGACTACTGGCGCCACGAACAGACCGCCGTTGCGGATTACAAGCGTCCCCGAGCGGTCCACTTCGTCGACGAGCTCTCCGACATCGCGTAGCCCCACTGTCGATTGCGATTCGAGCGGATTTCTCCCGGAACCACCGGTATCCGGGTTGTGACTGCTGAACTGAACGCCAGCGAGCTTAGCCGAGCGTGACCAGTGCCACACCAGCGATGGCGACGAGGATGCCGAGGACCGTCCCGAGGGTCACCCGCTCGACGTCCCGCAGGAGCACGGCCGCGGAGATGGTCGTGAACAGCGGTGCGGTCGCCGACAGCGGGTCGACGATGGCGACGTGACCGTTTTCCAACGAGAGCGCCTGGAACAGCAAGAGGAGCCCGACGCCGGCGAACACGCCGGCGACACCGAAGTACGCGTACGACTCCCGAGAGCCGTCGAGGTCGTGGTTGCCGGAGACGACTGCTACCCCCACCACGAACAGCAGTGCCGCGAGGTCTCCGACGGCGATTGCCTGGAGCGGATCGACAGTCGCGGTCGTGAATCCGAATCGGCGGATCACGTTGCCGAGCGCGTAGAAGGTCGCCGCGACGAGGGGGAACAACAGATACCGTCGGTCCCACCCTTCGATGTCGCCGCCCTTCGACACCGTGAGCACGACGAGGCCGGTGACGATGACGAGCGTGCCGACCGCGACCTGCGCCGTGACGGTCTCGCCGAGCCAGATGATGGCGAGTCCCACCGCGAACAACGGGCGCGTGTTCGTGAAGGCGTTCGTGATGGTCGAGCCGACTTCGGCGACCCCGACGTAGAAGAGGAGCCGACCGAGGCCCGACGAGACGACCCCGGCGACCGCGAACAAGACGACAGTCTCGGCAGTGATTCCTGCCAGGGCGGCCACATCGCTCGTGACGAACAACAGCACCCAGTACAGCGCGGTCCGGGTCGCGAGGA
The DNA here is from genome assembly GCF_024362405.1 of Halorarius litoreus. Taxonomy (GTDB): domain Archaea; phylum Halobacteriota; class Halobacteria; order Halobacteriales; family Haloarculaceae; genus Halorarius; species Halorarius litoreus. The sequence continues at coordinate 687,554 of NZ_CP101454.1, forward strand.
CGACGAGCGTGCTCTGCATCCACGTGCCGTCGCCATCGAGGCCACGCTTCGAGAAGACCGGCCCGAGCCCCCAGAACAGGGCCGTTCCGAGTGAGAGGACGTACACGTCGATCGACGACCCGAGAACCATCGTTCTCTACCCTCACGCGGCGGACGTATAATCCAACCGGTCGGGGTGAAGTGGTGCCTCTCCACCGAGCCTTCCGAGACCCGCTCGCTCTCCCCCTAGAGCCCGCCACGTCGTCGAGATTGCCGCGGAACTCGCCGTCTAGAGCGGGATTGGAACGGTCCTGAGAGTAGATCAGCTCCCCTCAGGATTCACAGCTATCCGAAGAAAGTGTCGGGAGAAGCGACGATATGTAACGAGCTTTCTCGCAATCACGCAACGACCAGCGCGGAACCCGGTCGAAGACGGTAAAATCGGCCGATTGCGAGCGCCGAAACCCTTTAGCTGGCCTCCCCCGTTCCCAGCGGTACCGGAACTGATACGATGCTCAGGGAGCAGATAGCACGGGAGATCGGCGACGAGTCTGTGGAAACGATTCTCTATCGGGAGAACAGCGGGACGCTGGTGGACCCCGACGAACGGTGGCGAGAGTTCACCTCGCTCGCGGAGGTGCCCGACCAGCCACTCGGCGGGTGGGAGGAACTCATTGTCTACACGTCGAAGCACGTCCACCGCTGGGTACCCACGGGGTACGGAAACGGCGCGACGACGGTGCCGCGGCATCCGGCCGCGGCCAGGGAGGACGCGGAACGAGCGGACCACCCAGCCCGCCCCAGTCATTCGTGACCGCAAGGGGGTGACCGTGGCGGCTACGCGCCCGAATTGCTCAGACGGTGGGGCACGCGACCCATCGAGACGAACCGCGGAGCGAAGGGCAAGCCTCGCCGTAGCCTTTATCTGCTCGCGCACGTCGTAGGTCGTATGTCAGTACCCGACGAGACAGTCTGGCTGCAGGAACTGACCTGGCAGGACTTCGAGAGCTACGTCGAAACCGAGGACCACCCGACGGTCATCGTCCCCATCGGCTCGACAGAGCAGCACGGGCCCCACCTCCCGCTCGGGGTCGACGCCTACCAGGCGAAGGACATGGCCGAGGAGATAGCCGCGCGGACAGGCGTGCTCGCCGCCCCACCCATCTGGTACGGCGACGCCGACCACCACCTCGCGTTCCCCGGGACGGTCTCGCTGTCGAGCGAGACCGTCGTGGCCGTGTTGACGGACATCTACGAGAGCCTCCTCTCCCACGGCGTCGAGAACATCCTGACCGTCAACGGCCACCGGATGGCCAACAACGCCGCCATCGAGATCGCGGCCGACAACGTCAAAGATGACCATCCGGAGGCGTTCTTCGCCACCATAGACCTCGTGCTATTCGGGGTCCGCATCTACCGCGAGATGCGCGAGGGCGACAAGGAGGCGGGGTTCCACGGCGGCGAGTTCGAGACGTCGTTCATCATGCACAAACACCCCGACCTCGTCAAGGAAGACGAGTTCGTCGCGTCGGCCGCCGGCGGGTGGACGCGCTTTACCTCCAACGACTACGTCAACCTCGACGACAAGGTGATGACTGCCAAGTCCCGCCACGACTGGCCCGAGGACGCACTCGGCCACCAGGGCGACCCGACAAAGGCCAGCGCCGAGAAGGGCGAGGAGCTCATCGAGCGCCTGTGTGACAACGCCGAGGAGTTCCTCGACGACCTCCGGGCGTTCCGGACCGCGCAGCAGTCCGACGACGGCGGCTCCCTGGGCCTGAGCTACTGAGCGCAGGGCTAATCGGCGTGAGCCAAACATCGTCCCGTCCATCGTGATACCGGCGTTCACAGCGACAGCGACGACGTTCCAATAGGCGACAGCGAGACGCCGTTGGCCTCCCGCTGCCTCTGCCAGCCAGCGACCCCAACTGACTTCTTGGCGGCTGTACCGCCGACAAACTAGCCCAAGGTACAGACGATCTGTGCGTTTCCTTACGAGGAACAGATTCCCACGGTGTGCTGGTTTAACATACACACGTTCCGCATTACGGATTATAATCTCTCCATGTAGAATGTGGAAATCAACCAAAGTCGAATGGATTTGCCCAGTTTGAGCGGTCGTGCAGGTGAGACCGCGAACATCACTGTTCCGCATTACGGATTGTTACGCAGACACCCATCTCGTCACCCGAAGAAGCCGTACGCCTGCTGACGTTCACCTGGTCGATCCGCATTCTCCACAGAGGAGGGGGTCCGATGTCCGAGCAACACTGAAGTGACGGTGCGCTGGACTACACTGCCGGACGCTGAGAATTCCGAGGGGGCGAGCCCACGGATAAGGCCAGGAAGGCCATCCAACGCGACACCCTCGACGGCATGGGAGAACAGTTGGAGCGTCGATGATTCGGTACCGACGGCGAGGCCCAGAGCTTCCGTGAACTCGCCGAGCGGTTCAATCTCGCCGTCCTCGAGGCGGCACTCCCAGACACCGGCGAGCAACCACTGGACGGGGAAATCGAGACGGCCTACCAGGCACTCGTCGACGACGACGTCAGCAGCGGCGACCGCACGCAGGTCCGTCGGACTCTCGATCGCAACGGAATCGACGTCGATAGCCTCGAACAGGAGTTCGTCACCCACCAGGCGATACACACGTACCTGACAGAGGCCGGGACATCACCAAGGAGACCGACGACTCCGACCGCGTCGAATCGGGCACCATCAAGCACCTGCAGACCGGCTGAGTGCGGTGGCGAACAGTCTCTCTCAAAGCTCCGGGACGCGAGCCTGCTCACCCTCGGCAACTTCGAGGTTCTGATCACCGTCGACGTGGTCTGTACGGACTGCGGGGCGCACAAGTCGGTCACGGAACTGCTCGACGACCAGCGCTGCAAGTGTGACGAGTGAACCGCTGGCCGTGAAGAACCCGTTACAGCACTAGCGTTGTAATACAAAAGTAGGAAGATCTCGTCAGTATCGACCGGACGCAGGATGAACTCACGAAGGTCGGCATCCAGCTCGACGGCGCGGCGCGCCTCGGTGCCCTCCAGAAACGCCGCGAAGAGGTCCAGTATCTCCAGGTCTTCAAGATAAGGGTCCGGGGGTGCGGTTGGACGGAAATCCCGTACTCAGTCACGTCCGGTGAGCAGGAGACATGAGACGAAGACTCGTCGAGTTTGGACGGACATGCGGCAGAGTCTGTTCCGTATAACGGAAAACCTGTTGGCCCGGTGTACTCTCTGACACCAGTTTCCGCCGTGGGGAGATGCACCGGGATAGAAGAGAGTCCAGCCGCGTTACAGAACTGACCAGACCTGTCGGCTACCCCGTGTTCAGTGAGCGTGCGAATTATCGTGGTGCCAGCTAGACACCAGTCGTGACCGGCCGGCTGTCCACGACCCATTCCAGCATGGTGAAAAGGGTCGACATGAACGATGACAGTCTGAGCTCTACGTTGCGAACGATTTCTGGTCAGTTCTCGTGCCCGCTGACTGTGACACTACTCAGAATTAATTTATCTATACGTTCCGTACTGTCCGCCGCCGAATCGAACCCCACGGTCTGCGCTCCGTGGGTCGAGAGTACCGCACCGGTTCGACGCCGTAGCCGGTGGGTGTTGTACCGCTAGTCGTTTCCGGCGATGACGCGGGGGTGGATCGGCCCCTCGCGCCCCTCGAGGTGCGCCGGCTCGCGGTCGTTGTGGACCGCCAGAAGCTCGGCGACGATACTGTGGGCGATGCCGTAGGGCGTCCCCGACCCCAGGTCGAGCCCGACCGGCGTCTGGATGCGGTCGAGTTCCGCTTGCGAGAACGTCCGACCCTCGTCGGCGAAGGCTTCCTGCATCTCCTCGAACCGTTTCCGGGGGCCGAGCAACCCGATGTAGGGAACGTCGGTGTCGAGCAACGCGTCGAGCGAGAGGCGGTCGTCGACGAAGTTGTGGGTCATCGTCACGACGTAGGTCGAGTCGTCGAAGTCGTGGGCGTCGGCCAGCTGTGCCGGTGAGGTCGAGAACACCTCGTCGGCCCGGGGGAACCGCTCGGCCTGGGCGTTGACGCCCCGGAAGCCGATGACGGTGACCTCGAAGTCGACGTTCTTGGCGAGTTCGACGACCGGGCCGACGTCCGGCCCGGTTCCCAGCACCACGAGCTTCGGCGAGGGGACGAGCGTCTCCACGAACACGTCGGCCTCCTTGCCGTCGGCCGCGACGCTGACGGTCTGGCTCTTGCCTGCCTCGACAAGCGCCCGCACGTCGGCCTCGGCGCCGCGCTCGACCCAGGATGGCAGGTCACCGGCGAACCCCGACTCGAAGTCGTACTGGCCGGTTGCGAACCGCGGCCCGTCGCCGTCGAGGAGGACGAGGCTCGCGAGGCAGTCGTCATCGGGGAACAGCGGCCGCTCGACCCCGGTCAGGGGCTCGAGCAGAATGTCGATGACGCCGTTGCAGCCGACGCCCAGCCCCCAGATATCGTCGTCGTCTTCCATCAGGTCGTAGGTCTCGACGCGGGGCTCGCCCGCCGCGACGACGTCGGCAGCCAGCTGGCGGACCTCGTCCTCGAGACAGCCCGCGGTGACGTTACCGAAGCTGTCATCCTGGGTGATGACCATCCGCGCACCGGGTCGGCGGTACGCGCTCCCGCGGACGCCGACCACCGTCGCGAGGACGCCGTTGCCGTCCTCGTCGGCGAGCAGCCCGCGGATACGTTCGCGAACGTCTTGTTCGGGAACGCTCCAGTTCTGTTGGCTCATACGATAGAGAGAGGCGATAAAACGTATTAACCTTCTGTCGACAGTCCGATATTCCTCCGTCCCGGGCAGCCAGGGCAGACCGAGCTAGAGGCTCAGAGATCCTCGGGCAGGTCGACGTCGTACCGGACCCCCGGGTCGCCGGTCTCGACGGCCACGGCCCGGTCGTCGGTGTGGAAGATCTCCCGACCGCCGACGTCGCCGTCGATGTCCAGCAGGACGTCGAAGTAGCTGCGGTCGAACAGCGTCGGGTTGCCTCTGGTTCCGTCGTAGGCAGCAGCGATGACCGTACCCACCCCGAGTTTGTAGGCCCGAATGAGGCGGTCGACCGTCGCGGCGTCCACGGTCGGCATGTCCCCCAATGACAGGACGACGGCGTCGGCGTCGCGCTCGGCCGCGGCGGCGACACCCGTCGCGACGGACGTGCTCTGCCCCTCGGCGTATCGTTCGTTCGTGCGAACGATAACGTCGAGTTCCGCGAGCGCGTCCCGCACTCGGTCGGCCTCGTGGCCCACGACGACGGTGACGCCGGCGAGGTCGGCATCCAGCAGCGTCGACGCGGCGTGGTAGACCAGCGGTCGGCCGTCGAGTTCCGCGAGGAGTTTGTTGTCGTCACCGTACCGGCTGCTGGTCCCCGCGGCGAGGACGACGCCGTGGATTTCGGGGTCGTCGGTACGGGCAGCATCGTGTCCGGCGTTTCGGTCGGCCCCGGCCTCGATGTGGGCGTCACGGTCGGCGTCGGCGTCGAGGTCGATGACGGTGATGTCCTGGGGGTCGTACATCAGCGTTCGACCGAGGCGTAGGGGATGACGTCGACGGGGTCTCCCTCGGCGAGGTCGGTCTCGGTGAGGACGAAGCCATCAGCGCGGGTCGCTCTGGTGCTCGAAGACAGCACGCTCGGGTCGAAGGTGTCCTCGTAGACATCGATGGGCGAGTCGGTGTGGCCGAAGGGTCTGGCGACGCCGTCCGTGAGCGTCACGGGGACGGCGTACTCGAAGCCGTCGGGGCCCATCGCGAGGTCGGTCGAGACGGTGGCCTCGACCGCCGGCAGCGCCGTTTCGCCGGTGAAGAAGGGCCGCATCACCAGCGTGGAGATCGTGTGGGCTCCCAGCGGCTTGCCGGGGATGGCGAAGGCCACGGCGTCGGGCAGCGTCGCCAGCGCAATCGGTTTGCCTGGGCGGACCCGTACGCGGTGGAACTCGACAGTGCCCAGATCCGCGAGCGACCGGATGACGTAGTCCTTGTGCCCGACGCTGGTGCCGCCGGTCGTCACCACGACGTCGTACTCCGCCGCGAGGTCGGCGATGGCGTCCGTGACGCGGTCGGACTCGTCGGGGACGGTTCCCTCGTAGGTCGCGTCGTGGCCCCACGACCGGACCAGCCCCATCAGCATCGGCGAATCCAGGTCCGACTGCCGCCTCTCGTGGATCTCGGTGCCCGTCGCGAGGACACCGACGGAGAGGCGTTCGGTGACGTCGACCTGCTCGCGTCCGAGGTCCCCCAGCAGGATGGCGTCGATGGGTGAGAGCCGCTCGCCGGCGGCGAACAACTGCTCGCCCTCGCGGACGTTGCTGCCCTTCTCGTAGGTGTAGGTTCCGGGTTCGAGCGTCGTCCCCCGGAGCTGGTCGTCCTCGACCTCGGACTCCTCGCGCTTGAGGACGGCGTTGGCTTCCGGTGGGAGGGGTGCCCCGGTGGCTATCTCGACGGCCTGGCCGGGTTCGATCGACGGTGGTTCGTCCTCGGGATATATCTCGACGTCGGTGACAGTCAGCGGGTAGTCGTCGGTCGCGTCGAAGGCGTAGCCGTCCATCGTCGCGTGGTCGTAGTTCGGGATGTCGGCCTGTGCGACGACCGGGCTGGCGAGCGTCCGGCCAGCGATCTGATCGAGGCTGACGGACTCGGTGGGCCGGGTAGCGAGCGCCCGCTCGCGGGCGTCGAGTACCTGCTCGACCGCGTCGCGCCGCCAGACCATGTCCTCGTGGTCGTGTGCCATTCTCGTGTGCTACGAGGGCGAAACACGGTAAAAGAATGTCGTCCGCGATGGAATCTCCGAGGCATTGCGTGGGAGAGGGACGGACAGTGGCCTGTCCCGGGCGACGAACGTACCGCACCGAGCCCCGGCCAGTCGAACGGCCGGGGGCGTTCATGCGGTTGACCCTTCTACCGGTCGAAGATCGTCCCGAACGCCAGCGGTTCCTAGCGACGAACTTGATGAATGATGTGGTCGAGTTGGGGCAACAGCAGGTCCTCGACGCCAAGGCGGACGGCGTTCTCGCTGCCCGGCAACGCCACCACCGGCGGAACTCCTCGCCGAAGCCCGGCAACTCCCGGTCGAACAGCGGCTCCAGGGCCTCGACCGTCACGTCGTCCGGCGTAATCCCCGTCCCACCCGTCGTCACCACCACGTCGACACCGCTCTCGACCGCGTCCGTAACAGCCGCCCGAATGGCTTCGACATCATCCGGAATATTCGGACGGTTGGAACGACCCCGACGTGAACCACGGGACCGGCCAGATAGGTAGTGACAAACCACCTTATTGTGTTGCTATCCGCCCACCGTATTCGAAACGGTTTTTCTGCCCGACCCCGGAACGTGGATGTAGGATGGCCGAAGATATGGACGCGAACGCCGGGAGTGTGGAAGAGCGGCACCGACAGAGCAAGGTCGGGCGCGTCATCATCGACAGGGATCTAGGCGACATCGGCGCAGCGCTCGAGCACCACTGGACAGCCGAGGATCAAGAGAGCATGAGTCTTCGCACGCTCGCCGACTTCTTCAACCAGCGAGTGCTGCGTGGAGCGATGGAGGACGCCGGGATGCAGGTGCTCGACGGCGAGGCAGAGAACCTCTACGAGCTGCTGACCGGCGACGATGTGAGTGGCGGGAGTCGCGTGCAGGCCAAGCGACGGCTCGAACGAGAGGGGCTCGACGTCGGCGCACTCATGTCGGACTTCGTCTCACACCAGGCAGTACACACCTACCTGACGAAGTACCGTGGCGCGTCGGCACCAACGTCGAACACGACGTCGGGGACCGATTCGGAGCGGACCACCATCCAGCGGCTTCGGAACCGGCTCGCCGCCGTCGTCACGAACAGCCTCACCTCCCTCCGATCGAAGGGCCAGCTGACTCTCGGTGAGTTCGACGTCTTCGTAAACATTCAGATCAGGTGTGACGATTGCGGCACCCAGCTGACCGTGAGCGAACTCTTCGAGACGGGAGGTTGTGAGTGCGATCGAGTGGAGTGATGCCACCGTGCTGGCAGTGCTAGCCCGGGCGACTACGGCGAGGTGCCGGTGGGCGCATCCGAAACGAATCGTCCTCGACTCATCACTCGAGGACACTCGTCCGGTATTAGCGGACCGAAGATACCCCGATGTGGACACGATCGTGAGAGCGTGGCAGTTGGAATGACAAGACCATGAGTGGTATGTTCCATCGGCCCAGTTCAGAACGTCACTCAACCAGCCATGTATGGGAGGCGCTATCGGTGACTCCCACGACCAAGCTGCGGCCTAGCGTCGATCGACGGCCGAGGGGCCTTACGATGCATTTATTACGTGTCGTCAATTGGTACCACGTGCCGGGATACGTGTCCAGTCTTGGGAATCCATGGTGGCACAGCGGTTATCCAACACTGATAGGCACGATCCCGAGGCATCGCTCGCCAACCACGAGACGCGGTCCGTAACTCCGCTGTCTGAGAGGGCATAGTCCGACTCTCGGAGAGACCGTGCGGTCGTTGGGCCCCAGGTCTGACAAGCCCAACCACTTTTCGCCGTCGTCACGACCGCTAGCGAGCGCTGCCGCTTGTCCTGTCAGTAGTGGACTCGTCGAGTGGTTTCGATGCATCGGACGGGACCACACTCGCGTGTACGAGCCGTGAACGGGTGTCTAAGTACGCCACGTGTGGACACGACGGGAACGAGAGAATCCCCACACGCTCACGCGCCCGTGTGTGAACCGAGAACCCAGTCACACCAGCCCGGTTTACGTGTCACCCAGATTGTGTGCTGGCTGCCGAGATCGGTGCTATCGTGAGCCCGTGGCCAGTTTCAACAGAAGTAATTGTATTATCGGCTAACAAAAATATTTAGACAGCTCTGCGTGTACACAGACACATGAGAAAACTGGACGAGATCGCTGCAGACCGACTCAGAGCGGCACTCGACGACGCCGAGGATGCGAAGGCCGCAAAGCGGCTGATGGTCGCCATCGCGTACAAGGACGGCGTGGACGTCGAGACGATCTCCCGGCGGTACGGAATCCCCCAGTCGACAGTCTACTACTGGCTCGACCGGTTCGAGTCGATGCCGATCGACGACGCCCTCCGCGACGAGCAACGGCCAGGACGACCGCCCAAGCTCTCGGCAGCGCAGCGAGCGGAGGTCGAATCGTGGCTGGAGGCGTCACCAGCGGCGGTCGACATCGACGCAGACGGCTGGACGGCAACCCTCCTCCGCGACCACATCCACGACACGTTCGACGTCGAGTACTCGGTCGCACACGTCAGCCGGACGTTCCTCGAATGACGCGCGCTGCGGCTCCAAAGAGAACTATTTTCGTCTGAGCTCGTGGGTGTGACTGATTCGGCGGTGAACGGGCCGACGTTCCACAGAGAGAATCATTGTCCGCGGGTAGGAGCGTCGAGAGACATTCTCCGACAGATGCAATGGAACGCCAACAACCAAGCAACTATTCGATTGTTTTTACAAATTGTTCAATCAAATAGATGTCGATGTTTAATAGAGGTCGACGTTTGATACTTCACTCACGCGGACACCACACACGTATCCCCGGATATCGGGTGGATGCCTCGTATTGCCAAGCGGGATGGAGCGCAGTCTCGCGACTGAGATTCGTCCCGGTTGAGCCGTAGTGGATCGTTGACCGTCGCCAGCAGAGTCCAGAGCCCATCGCTGGCGAGTTCCCCGAGTCGTCTCGACGGCCGTGGTGCGGCCCAGGTGTTCCATGATGGTTCTTGGAGCCGGTCTGGACAGTCGTCCGGTGAACGTGTCTGACAACCCGACATAGCAGCTGACGGCGCTGGACTGTGACTCCCCCCGAGTCCGGCGACGCTCTGCACATAGTTCTCTCGTCGGGATTCATCCCACTGGGGCGACACCTGTGGCATTTTTCGACACCACCGAGCCACCGCGAGTCGGTGGTACTACCAAGTTTATTAGTTGCAATTATCTATACGATTATAGTACCCCTCGTCATCAGATGGAATATCATACATTACCCCATGTTCGTTTCTAATACTGGGGCATTCAGCTAAATATCACCCCAAATTAGAATTTATATGAAAATATTTGCCATTCATTCCAAGGTATATTTTCTATGAGGGTGCTGGGTCCTTTGTGGCAAGAGTACTACCGATAATGGGGTTTCTTTCGGGTCGAACGCGTCTCGTATCGAGCTGCTCGGTGTACAACGAGCCGGGATTCTGTTCGGATTGTACTACAATTATCTTTGTACAACGTTCTCACGTTCCGACCTAACACCGACTACGAACCGCTCTGTGCTCACGGCTATCTACCGTGCTATTCCGCCAGGACTCGTGTGGTAGCGGTCGACGCCACGGTTCGCGAGCGACCAGCTAGCGACTGCCTGCAGTTCTTCTCGGCAGTGCCTACAAGAGAACGTCGACCGCGCCCACACGGTCGCCCCCGTTCAGTCGGCCAGGTAGCGGTACTTCGCGCGGTTGAGCGCGTCCGAGAGTCGGAACGTCGTCCAGATGGTGACGGCCAGCGCCGTGATCGAGACGCCGACGAGCCAGCCACTCGAGAAGGTAGTCTGGTAGCCTGCGAGCGGGATGACCCTGACGACGCCGAACTTCAGGACGGTGAAGAGCGTGACGAACAGCAGGCAGAAGAACACCACGACCACGAGAGCCCCCGTCGCTTCCACGAGCCGGCGCTTTCGGCGGTCGTTCTCGTAGTCGTCGCCGATCACTTTCGACCACCAGCTCATAGTGTACGGTGAGGAGTCGTCGTACGCCGACTTTACTGTTTTGCGTGGAGGGGTCACGGCACCACGAGCGGTGCGACGCTCCGATAGACAGCACGTTTAGGATAGCTGCACTCGAAGCAGGTCCAGAGTATGCTTCAGCAACGTCAGCGCGTGGGTCGTTCCTCGCGAGGGTGGCTCGGCCGGCGACCGGTGGGGGCGTGACGGTGCGGTTCGACCAGACGACGCTCCGCGCGTTCTCGCGCGACATCCTCGACGGACTCGGGGGCCCCCCGGAGACGGCACGGCTCGTCACGGAGTCGCTCGTCCGGGCGGACCTCCGGGGGTACGGCACACACGGTATCGGCATCCTCCCGCTGTACGCGGGAATGGTCGACGACGGCGCCATCGACCCGCTCGCGACGCCGACGGTCGACCGTGGCGACGGCGCGACGGTCCGGGTCGACGGGCAGACCGGGTTCGGCCAGCTCGCCGCACGGGAGGCGACCGCCGAGGGCATCGCCGTCGCCGAGGAGTACGGTGTGTCGGTCGTCGGGCTCCGCGACGCCTCCCACATCGGGCCCGTCGGGGAGTTCGCTGAACGGGCCGCCGAGGCGGGGATGGTGTTTCTGGCCTTCACGAACACCGCGGGTGGCGCGACGAACACCGCCGCGTTCGGCGGGGCCGCGCGAACGCTCTCGACCAACCCGGTCGCGTTCGGCGTGCCGACGTTCGACGCCCTCCCGTACGACATCGTCGCGGACTTCGCCACCAGCCAGGTGTCGGGCAGCGTCATCCGAGATCACCACCGAACGGGCGAGCCGCTCGACGACGAGTGGACGACGACGCCGTCGGGCGACCCGGTCGAGAGTCCGGCAGCGTTCATGGCGGGCGAGGGCGCGCTGCTTCCCCTCGGTGGTCGCACGACGGGCCACAAGGGGTACGCGCTCTCGGTGGTCGCAGAGCTGCTCGGGGGGCTCATCGGTCGGAACCCCGTCGTGGGGGAGAACGACCCCGAGTGGCTGGCCAACGGCGGCGCGTTCGTGCTCGTCGACCCGACGGCGTTCCTCTCCGTGGCCGCCATCGAGGACCGCATCGGGCAGTTCGCGGCGCACCTCCACCGGGAGGCCGGCGTTCGCCTCCCCGGCGAGGGCGCACATCAGCGAACACAGACCAATCGCAGTGAGGGTATCGAGATTCCCGAACACGACCTCGTCCCGCTGGCGGAGACGGCTGCTGGCGTGGGCGTCACGCCACCGGCCGAGATACGGGCGGCGCTCGACGGTGCCGAGGACGTCGACGATGACCTCCAGACGTGGTGACTACCCGAAGACGGTGACCACGGCGGCGCCGACCACGACGAGACACGAGGCCGTGATGAGTCGCCAACTGATGTGCTCCAGGTGGCTGAGGAAGGCGTACGCGAGGACGGCGACGATGAGCGGGCTCGTCTGCGTGATGGGCGCGACGACGACGACGCGCGAGACCTTCAGCGCCGCGTAGTAGCCGAGCACGGAGAGCGTGTTCGCCACGGCGGCGGCGAGATACCACTTCGAGTGCGGCTCGCCGAGCAGTCGGTCGAACCGGAGCGTTCCCCGATACCGGAGATAGCCGAGGAATCCGAGTCCCGCGGCGGCCGTCTTCAGCGTCAGCCCGACCAGGATAGGGGTCCCCTCGGCGAAGCCGATGCGGACGAGGTTCGGCTCGGTCGCGAACGCCATCGCGGCGAGCAGTGGTAATCCAAGTGCTGTCACCGAGACGTCCTCACCGCGCTCCGCGCCCGAGTTCGTCGTCTCCCACGAGATCGCCGCGATGCCGACGACGATGAGCAGGATGCCGCCGGTGTGCGCCGTCGTGAGCGTCTCCCCGAGGAGGAGGACGGCGATGAGCGAGGCGAACAGCGGCATCGACGATTTCAACGGTTCGGTTCGCCCCGCTCCGATGCGGTCGATGGAGTCGTAGTAGAGCAGTCGGCCGAGGAACGTCCCCATGAACCCCGCCGCAACGAAGGAGAGCAGCGAGCGGAGCGTCAGCCCGTAGTCGGGGAAGTGGATGACTGCCGCCGCGGGCAGGAACACGAGGAAGTTCACACCCAGGCTGAGGAGAACGGCCTGCCGGACGCTGCCGTGTTCGGCGCCCACCCGAACGAGCACCACCTGCACGGAGACGGTGAGCGCGACGAACGCCGAGAGTGCCACTCCCAACAGCGGCAACGAGCTTCCTGCCATCGACCGGTTATCGTGAACCTAATACTTAATACGACATGCCGGAACCTGCCAGATATGGAGTTCAACTTCGACCTGGGCGTCGGCGCCCAGGAAGAGTTCGTCCGTCAGTCACGACGTTTTACTGCTGGTGACCTGCTCCGAAAGGGAGCACGGATGTATCAGGACCGCATCGCGATCAGCGAGCCGAACCACGAGGTGACGTACACCGAGTTGAACGAGCGCGTGAACGCGTTCGGGAACGCACTCCTCGACCGTGGCTACGAGCCCGGTGAGGCGACCGTCGCGGTCCTCTCGGAGAACCGCGGGGAGTTCATCGAGGTGCTGTTCTCCGGTGCGAAGCTCGGCTGGCTCGTACCCACCCTGAACTGGCGCCTCGAGCGCGACGAACTCGTCCACTGCGTCGACCTCGTCGAGCCCGACGTCCTGGTCGTCTCGGAACGGTACCGCGAGAAAGCCGAGTGGATCGAGACCGCGGCCGACTCCGACCCGACCATCGTCAACCTGGACGGCGGCGACGGCGACCTGGACTACGAGTCGCTCGTCGCCGAGGGCGACGCCGCCGAGCCCGCCCCCGACCACGACATCGACCCCGAACAGGGTCTGGTCGTCCTCTACACCTCCGGGACGACCGGCCTGCCGAAAGGCGTGGTCATCAGCCACCGCGCGTGGCTCGCACGGGGCTACACCTACATCATCGACTTCGACCTGCAGAAGGGCGACGGCCAGCTCGCCTGGCCGCCGCTGTTCCACATCGTCTCGGCGGACTGGCTCCCCGCGGTGTTCACCGTCGGCGGCACCTTCTACCCCGTCGACGGGTTCGATACGGCCCGCATCGTCGACATCCTCGAGGAAGACGGCGGGGGCATCGGCTGGCTGGTACTGCTTCCCGGCGTCGTCGAGCGGTTGCTGGAGTACGTCGAGGAGCACGACATCGACCCGACCTCGGAGTTCCGCGACATTCGGAACATCGGCGCACTCGTCGACCTCATCGACCCGAAGAAGGTCGAACGCGTCACCGAAACGTTCGACATGCCGTTCAAGAACTCCTACGGCGCGACCGAGAACGGGAACGTGCTCAGCGCGGGCAACGACATCCCGAAGGGCGTCCGGCCGACCGACGACGACCTGCCGAAAGCCGAGTCCTCGTTCGTCGACCTGAAGCTCATCGACGAGGACTGGAACGAAGTCGAGGGGCGCGGCGAACTCGCGACGCGCGGCCCGACGCTGTGTAGCGGCTACATCAAGAACGAGGAAGCGAACCGCGAGGACTTCAAGGACGGCTGGTTCCGCACGGGCGACATCTTCGTCCACGACGAGGACGAGGGGAGCTACCACTTCGTCAACCGACGGAAGTACCTCATCAAGAGCGGCGGCGAGAACATCTACCCGGCCGAGATCGAGAAGGTGCTGCTCGAACACGAGGCCATCGAGGAGGCCGTCGTCGTGCGCGTGCCGGACGAGAAGTGGGGCGAGGTGCCCAGAGCCGTCGTCAGCACCTACGACGAGAGCGCCATCGACGTCGACGAGCTGATGGAGCGACTGTCCGAACAGCTCGCGAACTACAAGCTCCCCCAGTACTTCGACATCGTCCACCCCGACGAGTTCCCGCGGTCGGCGACCGGGAAGGTCGTCCGGGACGACGTCGAGGCCTGGGACATCGACGAGCAGTCCCGCGTCCGAGAGGTCTGAGCGGCACCGCTCCCTCGGAACGGGCAGGTCGAGCACGCTACACAGGTGGGAACGCTTTTTACCGCCGCTCCTGACGTGACGCGTGTGTCATCTCGAACCATCGGCGTCATCGGCGCCGGCACGATGGGCAGTGGTATCGCACAGCTCGCCGCACAGAACGGCTTCGACGTCGTCATGCGCGACATCGAACAGGAGCTGGTCGACGATGGGCTCGCACGCATCGAAACGGACCTGCGCGAGGCGGAGGAGCGCGAGATCATCGAGGACGCCGCCGCCGCCTTCGAGCACGTCTCCGGGACGACCGAGCTCGAAGCCGTCGCCGACGAGGCGTCGTTCATCGTCGAGGCCGCCCCCGAGGAGATGGAGATCAAGCAGGCCATCTTCGAGGAGCTAGACGAGCTGGCCGACCCCGACGTGGTGCTCGGGTCGAACACCTCCTCGCTCTCGATCACCGACATCGCGAGCGTCACCGACCACCCCGGCCGCGTCATCGGCACGCACTTCTTCAACCCGCCGGTGAAGATGAAGCTCGTCGAACTCATCACCGGCCACCACACGAGCGACGAGACGCTCGACCGCGCCGAAGCCCTGGCCGAAGACCTCGGCCGCGAGAGCATCGTCGTCGACGACTTCCCCGGCTTCGCCACCTCCCGGCTCGGGCTCGTGCTCGGGATGGAAGCCGCCCGGATGGTCCAGGAGGGCGTCGCCTCCGCGGAGGACATCGACACGGCGATGGAGATGGGGTACAACCACCCCGTCGGCCCGCTCAAGCTCGGCGACTACAACGGCTGGGACGTCCGCGTCGAGGTCGGCGAGTACCTCGCCGACGAACTCGGTGCCGACGTCTACCGCCCCCCACAGATCGTCAAGAAGATGGTTCGAGCGGGGGACTACGGCGTCAAGACCGGGCGTGGGTTCTACGACTGGGACGAGGAGTGAGCCGTCGCGATGCCGACGCGCTACGCCGAAGACCTCGCGGTCGGTGACGAGTTCACCTTCGGCAGTCACACCGTCACCACCGAGGAGATAATCGAGTTCGCCGAGGAGTTCGACCCCCAGCCGTTCCACACGGACGAGGCTGCCGCGACGGAGTCGATGTTCGGCGGGCTGGTCGCCAGCGGCTGGCACGTCGTCTCCCTGACGAACCGGATGCTCACCGACTCGGTATTCAGCAACATCGCCCTACAGGGCGGCCACGGGACGGACGAGGTCCGCTTTCCTGCGCCGACCCGGCCCGGCGATACCCTCTCCGGAACCGTCGAAATCGTCGACATCTCGGAGCCCGAGCACCGACCCCAGCACCGTGACGTGGACTTCGCCGTCACGACGCGGAACGACGACGGCCCCGTCCTGACGATGACCAATCTCGGCATCGTCGCGCGGCGCGAGTCCGCAGACGAGGACTGACGTTACTCGGGCATCCGCTCGGGCCCGACGATGTACGTCGAGATCTTCCCGTCGGTGAGTTCGACCCAGCCCATGAACGGCTGGGTGCTGCCGTCCGGGCCGACGACCTCTGCCCGGAACGCGCCCTTGCCGTCGGCGTAGACGGCGTCGCGGACCTTGTGCTCGATGCCCTCTGTCTGCATCTCGCCGATGCGATCGTCGAGGAACTCGAAGACCTCGTCGCGACCGCTGTGGGTGTCGGTCGTGCTGCCGGTGTGGCCGTCGTGTTCCCAGACCTGCGTGTGGACCCACTCGACGTCGTCGTGCATCACCGTCACCGCGGTTTCGGCGTCGGCACCGTCGATGGAGTCGAAGTACGTTCCCTGCAACAGCTCCAGCAAGTCGTCACTGCTCGTGACTTGTGATGGCATACCAGTTCGAGACTGACGGGCCTGCTACATAGTCCAATCGGTCAGAGCGCCCCCTAGACGGGCTCACTCGGTCGCCACGTCGCGGGCGTGCCGCCCGGCCTGGTAGCCGAAGACGACGTTCGGGCCGAGCGTGGCACCCGCGCCGGCGTAGCCCATCCCCATGACGTGTGCGGTGCTGTTCGAGGCGGCGAACAGCCCCGGAATCGGCTCCTCGTGGACGTCGAGGACCGCACCGTCCGGTCGCGTGACGAGCCCGCCTTTCGTGCCGATGATGCCGCTGTGCACCTCGATGGCGTAGAACGGCGGCTCGTCGAGCGGGCCGAGGTTCGGGTGGTCGGTGTCCGGGTCGCCGACGAAGTTGTCGTAGGCGGTCTGCCCGCGCCCGAATTCGGGGTCCTCACCCCGCCGCGCGTGTTCGTTGAACTGCTCGACGGTCGCTTCGAGGCCATCGGGGTCGACGCCGAGTACCTCGGCGAGTTCGCGGAGCGTCTCCCCCGCGGCGAGTTCGTCCGGCGTCTGCTCGTTCAGCGATTCGTCCGCGCCCAGTCGCTGGTCGCGCCAGCCGACCGTGTCGTCGTCCGACTCACCCGCCAGCAGCTGATAGCGGTCGCGGAACTGCTGGTCGACGACCATGTACGCCGGGAGGTTCCGGGCGCCGTAGCGCCCCGGGTCGAAGTCGTGGAGCGTCTTCGTCAGGTCGTGGTAGTTGCCTGCCTCGTTGCAGAACCGCTCGCCGTCCTCGTTCACGAAGATGGAGCCCGGGAGAGTCCGTCCCCAGTTCATCTTGTACAGCGGGGAGCCGTCCTCCCAGTGCTGGCCGTGCGCTCGACTCGCGGGGAACCACCACGCCTCGTTCATGTTGCCGAGCTTGGCGCCGACGTCCATCCCGATCGTGACGCCGTCGCCCTCGACCGAGGGCGGGGTCATCGGCGCGTCGACGGGGCCGCGGAGGAAGTTCTCGCGCATGTCCTCGTCCCAGTCGATTCCGCCGGCCGCGATGACGACGGCCCCGGCTTCGATGGCGAGTTCCTCGCCGCCGCGCTCGGCGAGGAGCCCGACGACGTCGTCGCCGTCGGTGACGAGTTCGCGTCCGGCGGTCCCGGTTTCGAACCGCACGCCCGCGTCGAGACAGCCCTCGTAGAGCCCGGCGACGAGCGCGCGGCCGGTCGCCAGTTTGTCCGCCTCGGCACGCCGCTGGAGTTTCTCGAAGTCCGCGACCTTCGGGAACTTCGCGTGGCCGCCCGCCTCGTACACCTCGCTGGCGGGGACCGGGAGTTCGTGGTGGGGGTCGTCTCTGACGGCGTCTAGGTCATCGCCTAGGCGGGCGCCGTCGAACACCGTCGGCTCGATCATGTTGCCGTCGTCGCTCGCTTCCGCCCAGTCGGTGTGGTAGTCCGGGTAGCCCGCGAACTGGAACACCAGGTTCGTCCGGGCTTCGATGAAGTCGACGACGTCGGGCGCGAGGTCGACGAACGTCTCGATGAGTGCGTCGTCGACCCGCTCACCGGCGACCCGGCGGATGTAGGCTTCGACCTGTTCGGGGGGCTGGCGACCGACCGCGTCGACGGCCGGCCGGCTGTTCGGGAGCCAGAGCCCACCACCGGAGACGGCCGTTGTGCCCCCAATTTTCGGTGCCTTCTCGACGACGAGGACGTCGGCAGGTCTCGCAGCGAGGGCGGCGACGAGCCCTGCGCCACCGGACCCGACCACGACGATGTCCGTCGAGCGATTCCACGAGGACGGCGGATCGACTGTCATAGCCACACAAGGACAGCACTCGCCCTAATTCTTCTCCCACCTAGAGCAGCCGGAGGTCGCTCCAGCCCGTCTCGTCGTCGTAGTCGGCGGTGTAGACGAACCGCATCGTGATCGACTCGATCTTCCACGCCCCATCGACGCGCCGGTACGCGTCGCGATACCAGCCCTGTCGCCACGCGCCGCTCCCGTCGGCGAACGTCAGCGGCGACTCGATGTACCAGCGGCCAGTCGCCTCGTCGCCGTCGATGTCGAGAATCGGGTTCGAGAGCATGTGTGCCGACCCCTGGAGCTGGGCTTCGACGAACTCGGCGGCGAACCGTTCGAGTCCCTCCTGTCCCTCGTAGACACCCATCCCACCGAAGTCGAGCGTCGGGTCGGAGACGAACAGGTCGACGAACGGCTCCCAGTCCTGTTCGTCGACGTAGTAGCAGTACTTCGCGCGCAGTTCCTTCAGTTCCTCCCGGTCGACGAGTCGCTGGAGTCGGTCGGCGTCCATCATGCGACGAGGTTCAGCGACCGGCGAGTTAACAGTTTGCCAGCGGTCATACTGACTTCGATACGTCAGTTCGGTATCGACCGCACGGATTCGTGCGGTCGAACCGAGACACAGGTGCAGCAGTCAGCATCAGTCGTCGGCGTAGACGCGCCAGACCCCCTGCGCAGTCGCGATTGCCTCGCCGGTCTCGGCGTCTTCGAGCGTCCCGTCGACGACCGCACTCGACGAGCCGGTCCGGACGATCTCGCCCGTCGCGACCATGTCGCTTGCCGCCGGCGACAGGAAGTTCGTGTTCAGGTTGATGGTCGGCCCGCTGGTCACCGGTTGGTCGGCGACCGCCGCCATGATGGTGAACCCCATCACGGTGTCGAGATAGGCGACGACCATCCCGCCGTGGAGTGCGCCGCCCATCCCGGGGTTCGCCCACTCCTGGTTGTGGGGGATGGACGCTTCGAGAACGCCGTCGTCGAACGATTCGAACGTGATGCCCATGTCCCTGATGAGTGGGTGATCGTGAGCGTGCTGACGAAGTTGTTCGAGCGGATTCTCGCCTTCGGGGTTGAAACCGGTGTTCTCGCCGTACTGGTCGCTGTACTTCCGCTCCGAGTCGTCCTCAGTCATGGGTCGGTGTGACGGTGATGTGGAAAGCGTCCTCGTCGGCGTCGCCGCCCTGGAGCTGAATCGCGCGTTCGATCTCGTCGAGGCCGAGGGTGTGCGAGTGGAGCTGGTCGAGGTCGTAGTCGCCGGCCTCGATGACGTCGATGGCGCGCTCGAACGACCAGGCGCGCGTGCCGAGCGTCCCCTCGATGCTGATGTTGTCGAGGACCACCTCGTCCGAGACGAACCCGTCGACCTCGCGCATTCCCTTGGTGCCTGCGAGCACGACGGTGCCACCCGGCCGGACGACGTCGATAGCATCGACGACCGACTGGGTCGCGCCGGGCGTCGTGTCGACGACGACGTCGACGCCCCGTCCGTCGGTGATGGCGTCGACGCGCCCGGCGAGCGACTCGGTGCCGACGTCGACCGTGTGGGTCGCACCGAACTCCTCGGCGATGGCGAGGCGGTCTGCGTCGCGCGTGAGACCCGTGGCGACGATTGGCCCACAGCCGGCTTCGGCCGCGGCGATGACCGCAGAGAGCCCGCGCTGTCCCGGGCCGAGGACGAGTACCGACTCGCCGACCTCGGCGCTGCCGGCCCGACACACCCACTCGAAGCCGGCGCCGAGCGGGTTGAAGAAGGTGGCATCCTCGATGGAGACGTCGTGTGAGAGCTGGTGGACGACCGTTCCGGGGCGCAACAGCATCCGCTCGGCGAACCCACCCCAGATGCCGGCGCCGACCGACAGCGAGGTGGTGCCGTAGATGAACCGCTGGTCGCAGATGGTGTACTCACCACGGGTACAGAACTCGCAGACGCCACAGGGCGCGAACGGCTCGATGGCGACGCGGTCGCCGACCGCGACGTCCCAGCGGTCGCTGGCGTCGGCGCCGATCGCTTCGATCACGCCGACCGGCTCGTGGCCGAGGACGACCGGGTACTCGAACAGGCCGCTGTCGTCCATCTCGCCGATGTAGCGCTCGTAGTCGGCACCGCAGATGCCACAGCCTTCGACGCGGACCAGCGCTTCCCCGGTTCCGATCTCGTCAGGGACGTCGAGGTCACGGAGCTCGAGCTCCCGCGCGGCCGTCTGGACGGCTGCGCGCGTCGTCGTCATCGTCGGCTCCCTCCTCCCAGTGTTGCCTCCATCTCACTCCTCCACGGGAACGTCGACTTCGATCTCGACGAGATACTCCGGGCCTGCCAGTTGCTCGACGCCGAGGACGGTGTGGCAGGGATAGGGCGCCGAGAACACCGACTGGTAGACCTCGTCGTAGTCGGGGAAGCGCTCGTGAGGGTCGACGATGTGGGCTTTGACCTTCACCACGTCGCTCATGTCTCGGTCGATTTCGGCCAGGATGGCCTCGACGTTGGCGAACGCCTGCCGGGTCTGTGCCGTGATGTCGTCGCCGGCGAGGTTGCGGTCGCCATCCATCCCGACCTGCCCCGAGATGTAGAAGGTGCCATCGGCGACGATAGCGTGACTGTAGCCGTATTCCGAGGAATCCGGCGCTGACTCTGGATTGATGTGACGGCGCACCATACCACACACTCCCCGAGTAGCCCCAAAACGTTGCTGGTCAGGCGCACGCTACTAGGCGCACGAACCCACCGGGGGTGTTACGGCTCGTGGAACGAGTCGTAAAACCGGTGTTTCACGTCCGGATTCACCTTGCAATCGACGACGACCGGGCAGTCCGGTGGCGCCGAGAGATTGCCGGCGATGTCGTCCACGTCGTCTGGCGACCGGACGGTGTGGCCCGTCGCGCCGAACCCCTCGGCGACGGCCGCGATGTCGGGCGTCTCGATGAGCGCGGCATCGGTGTGGCCACCCCGAGCGGCCAACTGCTGGTACTCGGAGCCGAGTGCGTCGTCGTTCATCACGATGATGACCGCGTTCAGGTCGTGTCGGACGGCGGTGTTCAGCTCCTGCAGCGTCATCATGAACCCGCCGTCGCCACAGACGATGACCGGCGTCCGGTCGGTGAGCGTCCGAGTCGCGCCCAGCCCGATGGGGAGCCCCATCCCGACGGCGCCGAAGTCGATGGTCCAGATGTAGTCGTCGGGATGGGTGATGGTCATACCGTCGAGCACCCAGTTGATGAAGTGGCCGCCGTCGGTGACGAGCAGCCGGTCGTCCGGGAGGTACTCGTCGAACTTCGGAACGACGTCGCGCGGGTCGACGCGGCCGGACACGGCCGGAAACTCGCGCTGGTCGAACGGCGACGCGTCGGCGATCCGACGCTCGCGGTTCGCGGTCCAGAAGCTCTCGGCGAAGTCGACCTCCCGGCGGTCGAGTTCCGCCAGGAGTGCGGCCGCGGTTCCCTTCGCGTCTCCGGCGAGCCCGACGTCGACGGCGCTGTGACGGCCGATACTCGCCGGGTCGGCGTCGACGTGGACGACCGTCGCGCCGTCGAGGAGTCGTCCCTCGTCGGTCGTGTGGTCGTTGAGGCTACAGCCGACGGCCAGTACGAACTCGCTTTGCCCGACGGATTCGTTCGCGAGGGTCGTCCCGAACGTGCCCGCGAAGCCGACGTTAAACGGGTGGTCGGCGAAGTAGCCCTGTGCCTGGAGCGTCGTCGCCAGCAGTGCCCCGGTGCGCTCGGCGATGCCGACGAGCTCGTCTCTCGCGTCGGCTTCGACTGCGCCCTCCCCCGCGAGGACGACGGGCGGGACCGTCGCATCGGAGTCGAGATACGCGTCGACTGCCGCCTCGATGTCGGCGGCGGGGGGTGCACAGCGTGTTCGGGTGGGCGTCGCCATCGGGGCGCCGAGTGCCGTGTCTCGCCAGTCGTCGTCCACGTCGAGTTCGGCATCGATGACGTCCCACGGAACCTGGACGGCGATGGGGCCGCCGTCGTGGTGCAGTCGCCGGAAGACGTCCGTGAACACCGGGACGAGCCGCTCTGCGTCCCGGACCTGTTCGACGTCGCCGACCATCGTTTCGAGGTAGGTCTGCTGCTGGAAGGCTTTGACGTCCTCGGTCGCGGACAGCGGCGTCTCTGGAACGACGAGCAGGACCTTCGACCCCTTCTCGCGAGCGGTACCGATGGCCGTGCCCGTCTGGGCGATCGCCGGCCCGCGACCGATGGCAGCCACACCGACCTGCCCAGATGCGCGTGCGTAGCCGTCGGCCATGGCGACCGCCGCCTGTTCGTGGCGCGCTTCGACGACCTCGATGTCGTCAGCCCACGCCGCCTGTATCGTCGAGGTGAGGCCCATAATGTCCTCGGCCATCAGCGTGAAGACCGTGTCCACGCCCTGTGCGTCGAGGAACTGGATGATTGCGTCGTGTACGTGCATTGTTCTACCAATCGAGCAGTCCGTCCCGATGAGCCTGCCCGCGCTCAGTCGTTCGTCAGTCCTTCGAGATGGACACGCCGGCGGCCACCCGGTCGAACGTTTCCTCGGAGTTGCCCCACTCGCGGAGCTTCGCCTTCTGAATCTTCTCGTTCTCGGTCTTCGGGAGTTCGTCCACGAACTCCAAGTAGCGCGGGATCATGAAGTAGGGCATCCGGTCGTTGCTCCACTCGATGAGCTCTTCGGGGGTCGCTTCCTTGCCCTCCTCGAAGACGATCCAGGCTTTCACCTCGTCCTCGCCGCCCTCCTCTTCGGCCTTCTCGCCGACGACGGCGACTGCCTGCACGGCCGGGTGTTCGAGCAGCGGCTGTTCGACCTCGTACGTCGAAATGTTCTCGCCGCGCCGCCGGAGGGTGTCGCCCATCCGGTCGACGAAGTAGAACCAGCCGTCCTCGTCTCGCCGGAGGCCGTCGCCGGTGTGGAACCAGCAGTTCTTCGTCGCCTCGACGGTCTTCTCGGGCATCCCGTAGTAGCCCGGCGTGATGATCGAGGAGATCTTCGGCCGGATGGCGTACTCGCCCATCGTGCCGGGCTCGACGGGTCGGTCGGTCTTCGGGTCCACGAGCTGCACGTCGTAGTACTCCTCGAGGAGGAGGCCAGCCGCCCCCTCCGGGCGCTCGACGCCGTAGGGGGCGAGGACGGGCATACAGGTCTCGGTCGTTCCGATAACCTCGGTAATGAACTCGATGCCGTAGCGCTCCTCGAACTCCTCCTGGATGCCGTAGGCCGTCGGTGCGGCGAACAGACACCGGAGGTCGTTCTGGTCGTCGATGTCGCGCTCGGGCTGCTGGTAGACGAAGTCCATCATCGACCCGAGGAAGTTACAGACGGTCGCGCCCGTCTCGTTGAGGCGGTCGACCCAGCCGGAGGCCGTGAACTTCTCGAACAGACAGATCTTGGCCCCAGCGATGAGTGCGGGGAAGACGACGAGCACCTGTGCGTTGCTGTGGAACAGCGGGTTTCCCGTCATGTAGATGTCGTCGTCGGTGAGCTGGACGAGGTTCCGACACTGCTCGGAGAAGAAGTACTGGTGGGAGTACGTCTTCTGGATGGCCTTCGACGGCCCGGTCGTCCCGGAGGTCATGATGATGGAGGCCACGTCGTCGAAGTGCAGGTCGGCCTCGGGGTTCGTCTCCTTCTCGGAGCGGAGGTCGTCGTACGTCAGCACGCCGAGGTCACTGTCGCTCGTCTCGTCGACGTCGTCACCGAGGACGGCGATGCGCTCGAGCGACTCGAGGTCGTCCTCCACGTCCAGTACGCGCGAGACGAACGAGTCGTGGAAGACGCCGAACTCGGCTTCGGTCAGGTTCGCCACGTGGGTCAGCGTCCCCTCCTTGTAGCTCGTGTTGACCGGGACCTCGACGGCGCCGATCTTCGCCAGCGCGAACCAGAGATAGAGATACTCCAGGGAGTTCGGCAGCATCAGCAGGACGTGGTCGCCCTTCTCGATGCCGACGTCGCGGAGCCCGTGTGCGAGCCGGTTGACGATGCGGTTCGTCTCGGCGAACGTCACCTCGATATCCGTGGTCTCCCACTGCAGGAACGTCTCGTCTGCGCGCTCGCTCGCCTGTGCTTCGAGGACTGTGGGGAGGAGCCAGTCCTCCTGGTCCTCCCACTCGAACGTAAAGTCGGCAAAATCGTCGTAGGTTTGCATCGTCGTACCACTTGACTGGCGGGGATATATAATCCACGACTGTCTAGGCGCGGGTCGCCGAGGCTCGGTACCGGTTCCGTGCCACCATATATCAGAGATATTACATAGTGTTTAATGGACGGAGGTTGTCTGTGTTTATCTATCCGCTACGCGAGCGACCCATCATGAAACTCTACGACTGCTACGGAGAGGAGACGTTCGAATCGCTCCAGGACCAGCTCGACCGGTTCGGCGAGAACCCGCTGTACGACGATGTCTTCGCGGAGGCCGGGCTCGACGCATCGGAAATCTCCTCGTGGGAGGAGTTCCGCGAGCTTCCCTTCACGAAGACCGAGGACCTGCTCGCCGACGTGCACGAGAACCCCCCGGAGGGGTCGCTGTACGAACCGGGGTCGATGATCTCGTTCACCCCCGCTGGCGACGAACAGCTGCCGGTGTTCGAGACGCCGGGCGACCTGGACCGCTACGCAGCGGTCCACGGGGAGATCTTCGACCGCCTCGGCATCGAACCGGGGATGCGCGCGATGGTCTCGCTCAGCTACCACGGCTTCGGCACCGGGTATCTCCTCCACCGGGCGCTCGAAGACAACGGCGTCGAGGTCATTCCGGCGGGCCCAGGCGAGGCCGAACAGAAAGCCGAAACCATCGACAAGTACGACGTCGACATCCTCTGGGGGAACCCCAGTTTCGCGCTCGAGATCGCCGAGTACGGCGGCGAGGTGCTCGACGTCTTCATCGGCGGTGGCGAACCGTTCACGAGCATTCCCGGACAGCGCCAGCGCGTCCACGACGCGTTCGGCGACCTCGAGTGTGCGGTCGACTACTTCGGGCTCCGACAGGCGTGGCCGGTGTCCGTCGAGTGTGCCGCCGAGAAGGGGTTACACGTCATCGACGACTACATGATCGCCGAGATCATCGACCCCGACTCCGGCGAGGTGTTGCCGATGGGCGAGCGCGGCGAGGTCGTCCTCACGCACGTCGACCGCGAGGCCGGGGGACTCCTCCGGTACCGAACCGGCGACCTCAGCATGCTCGAAGAGGGGACGAGCCCCTACGTCGACGGGTCGACCGTGATGATGCCCAAGGGCGTGTTCGGCCGGACCGACGGCCAGATGAAGATCAAGGGGGTGAAAGTGTATCCGGGCGGCGTGCTGCTCGTGCTCGCGGGTATCGACGGGCTCTCGACGAACTACCGGCTCCGCGTCACCCGACCGGACAACACCGACCACCTCTCGCTCACGGTCGAGGGTGAAGCCGACGAGGCGGAGCTCCGGCAAGAGCTCAAAGAGCAACTGC
The DNA here is from genome assembly GCF_024362405.1 of Halorarius litoreus. GTDB lineage: Archaea > Halobacteriota > Halobacteria > Halobacteriales > Haloarculaceae > Halorarius > Halorarius litoreus. The sequence goes on from NZ_CP101454.1 coordinate 713,128, forward strand.
TCATCACCCCGGACGAGATCAACTTCGTCGACGAACTGGAGGAGGGGCCACCGGTCGTCGACGAGCGGTACTAGACCCGCGGCAGCACACCGTTCCAGGTGAACGACCGATAGAATATTACCATCTATCCGCCCAACAACGGACAATGAGCACGGAAGGGAGCCAGCGCAGCATCCGGTGTCTGATCGCGAAAGTCGGACTCGACGGCCACGACCGCGGCGCACACGTCATCACGCGGGCGTTCCGCGACGCGGGGTTCGAGGTCATCTACTCGGGCCTCCACCAGTCGCCCGACGCCATCGTCCAGGCCGCGGTCCAGGAGGACGTCGACGTCGTCGGCATCTCCATCCTCTCCGGGGCGCACAAGACGCTCGTCCCGAAGATCGCCGACGGCCTCGACGAGTACGGGGCGGCCGAGGGCACGCTGCTCATCGTCGGCGGTATCATCCCGGAGGACGACCACGACACCCTCTACGATGTGGGCGTCGACGGCATCTTCGGCCCGGGAACCTCCACGGCCGAGATGATCGAGTTCGTCGAGCAGCACCGGCCAGCGCGGTGAACCGAGCCCGAAACAGTCAGGACGTACTACAGATATCTGTCAGTTACCCAAATCTATTTACTGATTCACCGGCGTTGTGACTCCAGGGTGGAAGCTATGATACACGGTAGCGCATTCCAAGAGCTGGGTGTCGTCATCGACGAGCTGGAAGCGCGAGGGCTGACGGTTCTCGATGTGATTACGGAGCGGGGGTCGCTGGCCGACGACCGGACGCTCTCCGTGGAGGTGACCGTCGGGCTCGACTGCCTGGCCCGCCTGTCGGACGCCGAGAACGTCGCCATCGTTCCGAACGAGACCGACGCCTCCGACGGGCAGGTGACCGCGACGTTCACCGTGGAAATTCCCCTCGAAGAGACCGCGAGCGCTGACGCAGCCGACATGGCGGACACCGACGCCGGGGCGGAGGCACCCGACGACGCGACGGAGCCGGGCAGTGAGCGGGACTCGGATCCGGCGTCGGACGACGTCCCGTACTACAAGAACTACGACCTCCTCGCAGCGGTCTACGAGGAACACGACACGTTCGCCGAGATGACCGAGGCGCTGGGCGTCGACGTCACGCCGGCGACCGTCAGAGAGCACATGGTCAAACACGGCATTCATCCGACCGCCTCGGACACCGAGGACGAGGCCGGCCCGGACAGCCGGGACGACACCGACGCGGACCCCCATGACGACGCCGACCTCGATGCGAGCGACGATGATAGTCGGTCGGTCACCATCGAGGCCGACGGCTACGGGCTCCCGGAGCGCGTCACGGTCGAGTCACTCGCTCACGCGGTCCAGAGCTCGCGGACGCTGTACGAAGTACAGACCACCCTCGGGCTGGACCGCTCGACGACCCGATCCCTCCTCACCGACTTCGACCTGCTCGACCTCGTCGTCTCGCGGCTCGCCGCCGACCACTCGACCGAGCTCGAGGAAGTGGTCGACCGCATCCACGCCGCGAGCCCGGCCTGACTGCCCTGCGCTCCCGTTCCGGGGAAACACATATACTCTCGCTCCGGCACGTCTGCCTGTATGAGTGTAGAAGAGCGACTCCAGCGGCTGGAGCACCGGGAGGCCATCAAGGAGCTCCGGTACGACTACGGGCGCTACATCGACCAGCAGCGGTTCGACGAGTTCGTCGACCTCTTTACCGCGGACGCGACGTGTACCTACGAGGGCGTCGGCACCTTCGAAGGCCACGACGGGCTGCGTGAACTCGCGGACGACTACATCGGACCGAGCTTCGTCTACTCCTGTCACCTGTTCCACCACCCGAGCATCGAACTCGACGGCGACACCGGGACGGGGACGTGGTTGCTGGAAGCGTTGATGGCGTACGACGACGGCCGGATGGAGTGGCGACAGGGGCGCTACGAGGACACCTATCGGCTGGTCGACGGCGAGTGGAAGTTCTCGTCGATCACTCTGAACTCGGAGGCACAGGGGTACGACGAGTACGAACTCGTCGACCACGAGGCGTACGGCGAGATTCCGCGCATCAAGTGACCATCGGGCGTGGAGCCGCCCGAGCCAAGGTTCTATGAGGGTGCCCCGAGACGGAGTAGCTGATGACGCCTGAAGACGTCGCAGCCGACTGTGAGACCATCGTACTCCGAACCGACGACCCGGTCGACCACGTCGCGACGGTCGTGATCGACCGCCCGGAGGCCCGCAACGCGATGAACGACCAGCTGCGCGAGGAACTGAAGGACGTCCTCGACGCCCTCGACGCGTCGGACGTTCGTGCGGTCGTCCTGACCGGCTCCGGGGACACGGGCACCTTCGTCTCGGGGGCCGACCTGAAGGACCTGCAGGGCCGCTCGGTGACCGAGCAGCGCCGGTGGAGCAACCGACGCAAGGTGTACGAGGTGGTCTCGGAACTCTCGAAGCCCGTCGTCGCACGCATCAACGGCCACGCCTTCGGTGGGGGGCTCGAACTCGCCCTGGCGTGTGACATCAGGGTCGCCCCCGACGACGTTCGCGTCGGCTTCCCCGAAGTCGGGCTGGGACTCATCCCGGGCGGCGGCGGCACCCAGCGGCTCCCGCGGCTCATCGGCGAAGGGCAGGCGATGCGGCTCATCACGACCGGCGAACTCATCACCGCGACGGAGGCGAGCGACCTCGGTATCATCGACGTGCTCGCGACCGACGACTCGCTCGACGAGGCCGTCACCGACCTCGTCGAGGGCATCGCCCAGCACAGCCCGCTCACGCTCGAGTACGCCAAGGACGCGGTGAAGGCGAGTTCGCGCCTCGACCTCGAGGCGGGCATCGAGTACGAGAAGGAGCTGTTCGTCCAGCTGTTCGCCACCGACGACAAGGCCGAGGGCGTCGCCGCGTTCCTCGAGGACCGCGACCCCGAGTGGTCGGGGACGTAGTCGACTCGACCTACGCCGTCTTGTCCATCTGGACGATGGGCTCGACGAACATCCGGTCGGCCGGCACCTTCGACAGGAACCGCTTGGAGTCCTCGATGGCCTTCTCCTGGAGGTCCGACTCGCCCGCCGCCGCCGCGTCGTCGAGGCGCTCGAAGTAAAGCTCGGCGATGCCGTCGTACATCGCCTCCTCGGGGTCGACCGGGACCGAGGTGACGTACTTCTTGAGGTTCGGCATCTCTTTGGCCATCTCGACGTGCGGGCCGTGCCAGTGGTCGAGGAACTCCTCGTGGGTCATCTCTGATTTCTTCTCGAGGAAGACGACGAGTTTGAACATCGCTGTGCTACCACACAGCAAGAACCCGTATAAACGTTCGGTGGGCCGAGCGTCGGTGCCTCAGACGAGGTCCGGCATGCCGGACTTCTTGAGGACGGCGGCGATCTGGTTCTTCTGGATCTCGTCGGTGCCGGCGGCGAGGCGGCGGCCGCGAGTCATCCGGTAGAGGTACTCGAGCGGGTGGCCCTGCTGGTAGCCGTTGGCGCCGTGAATCTGGAGCGCCTCGCTCACGATGTGTTCGGCGCGTTCGGTGGAGTAGAGCTTCGCCATGGACGTCTCGAGGCGGTCGGGAATCCGACCCTGCTTGTGTGCGTTGAGCGCCGCCCGGTAGGTCAACATGCGTCCGGCTTCGAGCTCCGTGAGCATGTCCGCGAGCTTCCACTCGATGCCCTGGAAGTCGCCGATGGGCTGGCCGAACTGCTCGCGCTGCTGGGAGTAGTCCAGGGCCTTCTCCATCGCGTTTCTGGAGAAGGAGTTGGCGAGCGTCGCACAGCCCAGCCGCTCCCAGTTGAGCGCCTTCAGCTGGTCGACGAAGGCGTCCTTCCCGCGCGTGAGGACGTTCTCCTCGGGGATCTCGACGTCGTTGAACCGGATCTGGCTCTGGGTGCCGCCGTGCATGTTGGTGTAGTGTTCCTGCACCTCGACGCCGTCCCAGTCGAACTCGATGATGAGCGAGCCGAGCCCCTCGGGGTACTTCACCCAGACGACGGCGGCGTCGGAGTGTTTGATGTTGCTGACCCAGATCTTCTCGCCGTTGAGCACGAGGTCGTCGCTGACGGTCGTCCGCATCGAGCCGACGTCGGACCCCGACTCCGGCTCGGAGATGGCGATGGCGATGGCCTTCTCGCCGTCGACGACCGGTGGGATGTACCGGTCTTTGGCTTCCTCGCTGCCGAACATCTCGATGGCTCGGGGGGCGACCATCTGCTGGTTGTAGAGGAACTCCGCCGTGTCGGGACAGACGGTGCCGACGGCCTCGATGCTGAGCATCGCTTCGAACTCGCCCATCCCGCCACCGCCGTACTCTTCGGCGATGTTGATGCCCAGGAACCCCCGCTTCGCGAGAAGCTCGATGTTCTCCCACGGCGGCTCGCCGTGCCAGTCGAACGCCCGGTCGGCGAACTCCTTTCTCGCGATGTCCTCCAGCGACGACAGCACCATCTCCTGCTCGGCAGTCAGGTCGAACATTGGTTGGCTGTAATCCGTGAACGGCATACAAAAAGCCATCGAGAAATCGGGTGGGTTCACCCGTCTCTCGGGCTCGGGGAACAGCTTTACGTCCCGAGCCAAAGTCACTCAACCATGCGCGACGCATATCTGATAGGTGCGGGACAGAGTGATTTCGGTGCGTTCCCCGACGAGAGCTACCGGTCGCTGTTCCGGACCGCCTTCGAGGAGATGGTCGAGAGCGTCCCGGATGGCATCTCGCGGGACGACATCGACGAGGCGTACATCGGGATGGTGAGCATCGGTGGGCGCCAGATCGGGCTCCCGGGGCCGGCCGTCACCGAACACGTCGGGCTCGACGGCATCCCCTGTGTCCGCCTCGAGAACGCCTGTGCGGCGAGCGGGTACAGCATCCGACAGGCAATTCAGGCCGTCAGAAGTGGGATGGCCGACGTCGCGCTCGCCGGCGGCACCGAGGTGATGAACGACCTCGGCCGTGACCGTGCCCGCTACTGGCTCGGCGTGAGCGGCGAGATGGAGTGGGAGCGCATGGCCGGGACGACGTTTTCGGGCGTGTTCGCGCAGATGGCCAGCGCCCACATGAACGAGTACGGCACGACGCGCGAGCAGCTCTCGCACGTCGCCGTCAAGAGCCACGAACACGGGGCGAAGAACCCCCACGCGCATCTCGGCTACGAGTGTTCGCTCGAAGACGCGGAGTCGGCACCGACCATCGCCGCGCCGCTCGGCCTCTACCACTGCTGTCCGATGTCGGACGGCGCGGCGTCCGTGCTCATCGCCAGCGAGGACGTCGTCGACGACTACACCGACGACCCGATTCGCGTCGCCGGCGCCGGCGCGTCGAGCGGCGGCATCGGGCTGTTCGAACGCGACTCCTACACGTCGATTCCGGCGACGAAGCAGGCAGCCGAGTCGGCCTACGAGGAGGCCGGCATGGCGCCCGAGGACCTCGACTTCGCCGAGGTTCACGACTGCTTCTCCATCGCGGAGGTCATCGCCTACGAGGACCTGGGCTTCTGTGAGCCCGGTGAGGGCGGGGCGTTCGCCGAGAGCGGCGAGACCAGACTCGGCGGCGACCTCCCAGTCAACACCTCCGGTGGCCTCAAGAGCAAGGGCCACCCCATCGGTGCGACCGGGGCGAGCCAGATGGTCGAAGTGTTCGAGCAACTGAGCGGCCACGCTGGCGACCGGCAGGTCGAGGACGCGACCGTCGGGCTGGCACACAACATCGGTGGCAGTGGCGGTGCAGCGACCGTTCACATCCTCGAGAAGGAGGGGTCGGCATGAGCCCCGGCATCGCTGCGGTCGGGGCGTACGCGCCGCGGACGCGACTGCCCGGCGACGCCATCGCCGAGGCGTGGGGGCAGTTCAAGGCGGGCGGCATCGAGGAGACGGCCGTCCCCGGGGCCGACGAGGACGTCCTGACGATGGGGTACGAGGCCGCGAGGAACGCGCTCGACGCGGGCGAACTCACGGCCGGAGACGTCGGCGCGGTTGCCTTCGCGACGACGAACCCGCCGGTCGAGGAGGAGTCGCTCCTGCCGCGGTTCGCCGCGATGCTCGGCGTGTCGGAGACGGCCGAGTCGACCCTCTATACGGGGTCGCTGACCGTCGGCGTGCGGGCGCTTCGCGGGGCCACTCGCGCCGTCGAGTCGACGGGACCCGTGCTGGTCGTCGCGAGCGATGCTCCGCGCGGGGCGCTCGACGAGGCGCTCGAACAGGGGGCTGGCGCGGGTGCGGCAGCCTTCGTCGTGACGGCCGACGGCCCGGCGACGCTCGATGCCTTCGCGACGGTCTCCGAGCCAGCCGTCGGGACGCGCTTCCGTCAGCGTGGCAACGAGCGCTCGGAAGGGCTGGGCATCACGCCGTTCGACAGGGAGACGTTCGAGACGACCGTCACCGGCGCGCTGGAGCGACTCGCGTACGACGAGGACGCCGTCGATGCGGTGGCGGTGCAGGCGACGGACGGCCGCCAGCCGTATCGTGTGGCGGGCGCACTCCCGGTGTCCGGCGAGCGGCTGAAAGCACACGCGACCGTCCACACCCTCGGCGACACGGGTGCAGCGAGCGTTCCGCTGAGCCTCGCCACTGCCCTCGCAGACGACGCCTCGGGAATCGTCGGCATCGCCGCCGGGTCGGGCGCCATCGCGGAAGCGGTCACCGTCGACGTTGCCGACACGGTGCCGACGGCGCTCGCGCTCGACGGCGAGACCGACGTCGACTACGCCACCTACCTCCGCCAGCGTGGTGAGATTACCGGCGGCGAGCCGCAGGGGGGTGGCGGCTACGTCACCCTCCCCACGTGGCACCGCTCGCTCGCACAGCGCTACCGCCTCGAAGCGGGCCGGTGTCCCTCCTGCGAGCGGCTCAACATGCCACCACAGGGCGCCTGCAGTCACTGCCGAGCGCTCGTCGAGTACGAACCGGTCGAACTCGCTCGGACCGGGACCGTCGAAGCGTGCTCGGTCATCTCACAGGGCGGTGCGCCACCGGAGTTCGCGGAGCTCCAGGGTCGCGCTGGCGCGTACGCGACGGGAATCGTGGCGTTCGACGGGCCGGACGGCGGGTCGGCGAGCCTGCCCGCGCTGTTCGTCGAGGTCGACCCGGACGACGTCGCCGTCGGCGACGAGGTCGAGCGGACCATCAGGAAGATCTACACGCAGGAGGGCGTCACGCGCTACGGGTTCAAGGTCAGACCGGCCGTCTGAGTCGGCTACTCTTCGTGGTGACTCGTGCGGGCGATGCGCGGGACACCTTCGACCGTTATCGTCTCGCCGAGGATGTAGCTCGCCGCCGGGCTCGCGAGGAACTGTGCGACCGAGGCGAGCTCGTCCGGCGTGCCGATCTGCCGGTCGACCTCCTCTCGGTCGATGTCGTCGGCGCCGATGCCCTCCTGGCTCTCCAGGCCTTCGGTGGCGATGAGCCCCGGCATGATGCCGTTGACGCGGATGCCGTACTCGGCCCACTCGTAGGCGAGCGTCCGGGTGAGGTTGTTCATGCCGGCTTTCGACGCGGCGTAGTGGGTCATTCCCGGTGCTCCGTCGCGCGCCGCGACGCTGGAGATGTTGATGATTGTCCCCTCCCCGCGTTCGCGCATCTGTTCGCCGACGACCTGTGCGCAGTTGAACGCTCCGTGGAGATTGATGTCGACGATGGTCTTCCAGCCGTTCTGGCTGATGTCCTCGAAGGGGGCGACGAAGCTCGCACCGGCGTTGTTGACCCAGATGTCGATAGGGCCGAGCGTCTCTGTGGTTTGCTCGACGAGGGCTTCGACAGCCTCCCAGTCTCGCACGTCGCATTCGACCGCGAGCGCTCGGCCGTCGTGGTCCGCGTCGTTGATCGACTCCGCGACCGGGTCGACGTTCTCCTGTGACCGGGAACAGACGACCACGTCGACGCCGTCGCGGGCGAACCGCTCCGCGATCGCACGACCGATACCTGAAGACGAGCCGGTGACGACTGCCGTCGAACCGCGAATCTGGAAATCCGTTGTAGTCATTCGCGAGCGAAGCTTACACCAACGGACTTGTAAATCTATCTCGACCCGAGTGACGCGTCATGCACGCCGTAGTGGACGCCTCTGCCCCCGTCCAGTGGAGTGGCCATCGGACATCGTCTCACGGCGCAGTACACGTTCTGTGTAGCCGGAACCAGCGTGGCCACTCCCACACCGGAGCGGCCATCACCTGAGCGTTTCCCGACAGTGATACGACCAATCACACAGCCACATAGTATATCCGGAAATATCGGAACCGAAATCCGATTTCCACACAGTTATATTTCCAGACTGTAGGTAGCGGACATATCTGCCGTGTCGTGGTCTGCAGAGCGTTCGGTTCACACGGATTGTCGGACCGGTTGTCCCGCGGTAGTGCCGATCTCCCGGTGAAACGGGAGTGTATCGCCCGTAGACGCCCAGTTACCATAGCCGAAAGAACGGAGTCAGATTCCGGCATTGCCGGAATGATGTCGAACCCACACACGCAACCGCGGTGTCGAAGGAGCGTCCACATTGACACGACCGAGGCCCTGGTGGAGACGTCACGAAGCACGTTACAAACGTAGTCATGTAATGGACGGCAGCAGAGACGTTACAGACCTACTATTGTAATGTTTCCTACGATCCGAACCCGACGGCGGTGGTTCGGCGAGTAGGGCCGGTGCGTGGCCCCGACTACGGACCCGGCGTTGCGGGCTCGACCCCGGTGTTCGATCGCAGCCACGCCAACACATCTGTTCCGGAATGCCCGGACGGCAAGATTCGCCCATGTTCCCCCGTTGCCACCGTGACTTCGACCTTAGTGAGTATACAGTTGATAGCTCCACTCATCGTAGTTCCGGATTTCCCGGACAAATTTTGTTACTATTTATCATGCCACATGATATCACAGTAACTCGGGACGGCTCGAGCACGTCCCGTCAGCACACGGACGCGGTCGAGAGACGCTCGAACGATGTCGGGCACGACCCGCCCTGAATCCACGGTGGCACGTATCATCGGCCGGTTCATTCCGGCAGCGTGTGGTGGACTGCTGTGTAACCCGTGGGCAGTTTCCGGCTATCTCGGATAAGTTTATGTGACCCCACAACATGGCCCACAGCATGAACAAACGGATGCCGGTCAAAACGACGGAAGTCGCGTTCGACGTGGTGGAAGCATTGCTCGAGCTCGAGGGGGCACGGTTCACCGATCTGGTGGACCACATGGACATGCCGAAGAGCACGCTCCACGACCACCTTCGGACGCTGGAGTCGATGGGGGTCGTCGTCAAGTCGGATAACATCTATCGGGTGGGGTCGCGGTTCCTCGAACTCGGGGCACGGGCGCGAAAACAGCAGCCGATCTACGAGGCCGGACGTCCCGAAGTCGAGGACCTGGCGAAGGAGACGGGAGAGCACGCGAGCCTCTCCATCGAGGAGCGCGGGCGTGCGGTGTTGCTCCACGTCGCCAAGGGCACCAATGCAGTCAACCTTGACGCCTACGCCGGACGGCCGACACCGCTCCACGCGAACGCCGCCGGCAAGGTGATGCTCGCGCATCTACCCGAGGAACGAATCGATGAAATCATCGAGGACCACGGGCTGGCGGCCTACACCACATACACGATCACCGACCCGGCCGTGCTCAAAGAGGAGCTCGAAACCATTCGGGAGCAGCGATACGCGACGGACACGAACGAACTCGTCGAGGGGGTCAAAGGCGTCGCCGCACCGATTCTCGACCGCGGGGCGGTCGTCGGTGCAATCGCCGTCGGCGGCCCCGCAAATCGGATGCGCGGTGAGCGGTTCGACGAGACGCTGCCGGATCTCCTGCTCAGTGCCTCGAACATCATCGAGCTCAACCTCACCTACGGCTGAGACCGCCCCCTGCTCAGAGGTCGAACAGCGCTTTCGCGTTCTCCACGAGCAGTTTTCGCTCGACCTCGTCGCTGAAGCCCAGCTCGTCGATCTGGTCGAACGTCTCCTCGTACTCGAGCACCGGGTAGTCCGTCCCGAAGACGGCCTTGTCGCGACCCCGCGTCCGGATGAACTGGACGATGTTCTCGTCCCAGTACTTCGGGGCGTGGGCGGTGGCGCCGAGATAGAGGTTCGAGTGTTTCCAGACCAGCGCTTCGAGTTCTGACGACCACGGCCACCCCGTGTGACCGCCGACGATGTCGAGCCCCGGGAAATCCATGGCGACGTCGTCTAACAGGAGTGGCTTCCCATGCTTGCTCGGCATCTTCATCGCGGAGTGGCCGACCTGCATCACGACGGGAACACCGAGTTCCGCACACTTCGCGTAGAACGGGTAGTACCGCCGGTGGTTGAGCGGGAGGTCCCAGCCGTACGGCTCCAGGAGCGCCCCGACGAAGCCGTGGTCCTCGACGTACTCCTCCAGCCTGGCGACACCCTCCATCCCCTCTCGGGGATTGATTCCCGCCAGCCCCTTGATGCGGTCCGGGTGCTCGCTGGCCACGTCCGCGACCAGTTCGTGTGGGACGTCGATCTGCATCCCTCCTTCGAGGGCACCGAACTTGAGCGCGGGAATCAGCACCGTGCCGACGCCATGGGCGTCCATCAGCTCGACGAACGCGTCGGCGTCCATCCCCTTCGCGGGCTCGTACATGTCCGCTTTGCCGAAGATCTGCGCCGCGACGCTCTGTGCCTCGGAGTCGAAGTAGATCTCCATCCCCTCTCTGGTGAAGAGGTTACACCAGATGTCGACGATCTCACCCTCGCCTGCTACCATGGATTGCTCACTCGCTGTTGCATGTGGAGACACGTCGAAGAGAGTTCGTTTAACCCTACCGGTGGCTGCGGTCTGCTCGGGTAGATTTATACACACACGGGCAGACTCTCGGGTAGATGTCGTACTCGAAAATCAACCTAGACGAGGTCGAAAAGAGCACGCGAACCGACGCCGAGCCGGCGGTGAAGATGCTCGGCTACGACCTCAAGACCCGTGGCGACGACCGCCCGAACGAGATGCGGTTCAACTACTTCTACTACGACGCGGGCGACACCGTCCGCCGCCACTATCAGAAGGAACAGGAGGAGATATTCTTCGTCATCTCCGGGCGCGCCGTCATGGAGATCGACGGCGAGGAGTTCGAGATCGAGGCGAACGACTTCGTCGTGGTCGACCCCGGACCGATGCGGCAGATTCACGCGCTCGAGGACACCGAGATCTTCGCCGTCGGTGCGCCGAACCTCCGCAACGACGCGGTGTTCGAAGAAGACCTCGAGGAGTAACCGCTCCAGCAGCCGGACGCCCAGCAGTCTCAGAACGCGTCGATGACTTCCTCGCCGAACCGTTCCATCAGCCCGAGCTGTTCGTCGATGTCGGTCGTGAAGAAGTCGACGATGATGCGGGTGGTGCCGGCCTCCCGGTACGTCTCGACGTCCTCGATGATGTCCGCCGGCTCGCCCGAGAGGAGCCGGTCCGGGTCCGCGTCCGGGCCGAGACTCACCGGCCGCAGCACGGCGATTTCGGGGTCGCCCTCGCGTTCGAAGTCAGTCCAGGCGTTCATGATGCGGTCGCGTGTCGTGGCCACGTCGTCGGGGTAGTCCCACAGCGTCGACCAGCCGGTGCCGAACTGCCCGACACGACGGATGGCCGCCCCCGACTTCCCACCGATCCAGATGGGGATATCGTGGGCCGGCCGGGGGTGGAACCCGACCTCGTCGAACTGGTAGTGCTCGCCCTCGTAGCTCGCGATGCTGTTCTCGCAGGCCAGCTCGAAGATTTCGAGGAACTCGTCGGTTCGGCGGCCACGCTCCTCGAAAGGACTCCCGAGCGCGTCGAACTCCGTTTTCATCCAGCCGGGGGCGACGCCGAAGTCGAAGCGCCCCTGCGAGAGCGCATCGAGCGTGAGGATGTTCTTCGTGAGGACGAGCGGATGTCGATAGGGAGCCGCCACGACGTTCGTCCCGAGGTCGATCTCGTCGGTGACGGCCGCGAGATGCGAGAGGACCTGGAACACGTCGAAGACGCTGGTCTCGGTATCGAACGGTGGTTCCCCGGACGACGAGTACTCGTAGTCGGTGGGGATCTCCTTCGGGTAGACGATGTGGTCGCCCGCGACGACGACGTCGAAGCCGCTGTCTTCGGCGACGCGCCCGCTGCGGCGGAACACGTCGGGGAGGTCCGCGTCGGCGATGCCGTAGGTGTTGCTCGTCGCCGAGAGCATCACGCCGAACTCCATCTCGTCGCTCATGGATATCGCCCTGCCGGACGGTCTGCGTACTCGAACATGTACGCTCTCGAATACGGTGGCTGGCAATTAGGTCTTGTGGTGGACCCGCACAGTACGAGCGTTTATTACCCCGACACAGCATAGTGGGTGGCATGCCGCGCCCACCACACGACGTGGTCTGTAACAACCCGGACTGTGCGATGGATATGTTCGAGGTTCACCACTCCCACGAGATGCCCGACGACGTCGGGGTCGACGACTACACCTGTCCGTACTGTGGCAGCGATGACCTCGAAGAGATCTGGCCAGCGTGACCGCTGCAGTTTTTACCCTGGTACCGCGTTAGGCGGGTATGGAGTTCATCGACGAAGCCGAGCTACAGAAAGCCGACCCCAAAGTCGTCCACACTGACGACGTCCCACTCGTCGACCTGTCGGAGGTCGAGGACGTGCTCCCGACGGTCTCGATCCGCCCGGTCGACGAGGTGCTCGACTTGCAGAAGATGGCTGCGAAGCTCTGGTACTTCGAGCCCGGTGAAGAGGTCGGCTTCCACGCCCACCCCGAAGAGGAAGAGCTGTACTACGTCATCGAAGGCGAGTTCTCGCTCAAACTCGGCGACGCCGCGGACCCCGAATACGTCAGGGTCGGCCCGGGGACGTTCTTCGCCGCCGGGCCGTACGAACCGCACGGTCACCGGTGTGTCGGCGAGGAGAACAGCGTCGTCCTCGCGCTCGGCGCGCCGGCCGACGCCGGTGACGAGGTCATCGACCCCCACGACCTGTAGGGCGTGGTCGCCGGTCAGGTCGCCTGCTCGCCGTACGTCGCATCGAGGTATTCGAGGATGCGAGCGGACTCGGCCATGGTGACGCCGTACTCGTCGTCGACGAGAACGGGCGTCTGTCGCTGGCCGGAGACCTCCTTGACGCGGTTCCGCCGGGAGTGCATCGCTTCGACCCAGACGCTGTGGTAGTCGAGGTCCAGTTCGTCCAGTTTGTCGACTACGCGCACGCAGTACGGGCAGCCTTCGAGGCGGTACAGTGTTCGGGACATTCGTGGGAACGTTACACACGACCCCTGAAAAAGATGTCGCGCCAGGGCGCTGCTGGGGACCTGTGGGGAACGTTTATACACTCGGTCGCAGTATCCCGGTCCATGCCTCCCGAGACCGGCGAGACTGCCCCGGAGTTCGAAGCGCTCTACTGCGACGGCGAAGTGTTCGAGGACATGCACGTCGACGAGGTCCTCGGCGAACGCGGTGCCGTCCTCTACTTCCAGGGGTTCGTGTTCAGCGCAATCGCCCGCCATTGGTGGAAACGCTTCGAGCGTGGTGGCTGGGACGACCTCGACGGCGTGGAGGTCGTCGGCGTCGGCCGCGACGGCCCCTTCGCACAGAACGCCTTCCTGCGGCGCATCGACAGCCCGTTCAGCGTGTTCGCCGACGTGGACGGCTACATCACCGACCTGTTCGACCTCCGCATCGAGCGCGACGGCATGGCCCACGTCACGACTCCCAAGCGGTCGGTGTTCGTCCTCGACGCCGACCGCGAGATACAGTACCGCTGGGTCTCTCCCGACACGGTCTCACCGCCACCGGTCGACGAGATCGAAGCTGCAGTCGAAGAGCTCTGAGTTCTGCCGCGCGCTACTCGTAGAGGTGCTTGGCGATGACCGACCGGTTGACCTCGTTCGTCCCCTCGTAGATCTGCGCGCCCTTCGCCTCGCGCATGTACCGCTCGACCGGGTAGTCGGTGGAGTAGCCCCGTGAACCGTGGATCTGGACGGCTTCGGTTGCGGCCTCCATCGCCACGTCGGAGGCGAACGTCTTCGCGATGGCGGCGTCCTGCGTGATGCGCTCGCCATCGTCGATGCGGGCGGCGGCCTGATACGCCAGCAGCCGGGCGGCTTCGAGGTTCATCTTCATGTCAGCCAGCTTGAACGAGACGCCCTGGAACTCGCGGATGGGTCGGTCGAACTGTTCGCGCTCGTCCGCGAAGGTGGCGCTGGCATCGAGACAACCCTGCGTGATGCCCACGCCCTGTGCGGCGACGCCGATTCGCCCGAGGTCGAGCGCCTCCATGATGTAGCGGAACCCGCGCCCCTCCTCGCCGATGAGGTACTCCTGGGGCACGCGCAGGTCGTTGTACTCGATCTCGCTCTCGATGACCGCGTCACCCTCCATACAGGGGATGTCGCGGACGATGTCGAAGCCGTCGCGCTCGTGGGGGTTCGGGATGCCGATGATGCTCACGTCGTCGTGGCTGCCGGTCTGTTCCGTCCGGGCGACGACGAAGACGAGGTCGGCGACCGCGCCGTGGGAGGTCCAGACCTTGTGGCCGTTGAGCACGTAGTCGTCGCCGTCCTTCTCGGCGGTCGTCTCCAGGTTGTTCGCGTCGCTCCCGGCCTGTGGCTCCGTCAGCGAGACCGCAGTGATTTGATTCTCGGTGAAGATGTCGGTCAGCCACTCGTCTTTCTGCCAGTCGTCGGCGAACTTCTCGAGCGTGTTGCCGATGAGCCCACAGGAGAGCGAGACCACGCCGGCTGGAATCTTCCAGACACGGGCGAGCTCCTCGACGGCGATGACGAACGAGCGGTGGTCGAGGCCGGCCCCGCCGTACTCCTCGGAGACGGTGATGCCGTAGAGCCCGGCCTCGCCGAGCGTGTCGATGACGTCGACCGGGAACTCGCCGCGCTCCTCGTAGTCGTCGACAATCGGTTCGATCTCGGCTTCGACGAACGAACGCATGCGCTCGCGGAAGTCGTGGTGGCGCTGTTCCAGCCCGATAGTGTGGCGCGTGGTAGAGTCTGTCATCGGCGTTGTATCGTCCGTAATTACGGTACGGAGCGCTTATATCTTGTGTCGGGTGGCGGTGCTCGGCTGGCATCGCTGCATGGGTTGAACCAGGTCGCTGCTGGCTATCCAGTGTGGACCGAGTTGGAAAATATTGCCTTATTGCACCCGCTTCTGTACCGACCAGTTGAGCGAAAGGATATGCGCAATGCTGACGAGGCCGAATGGGAGAGAGCTGTCGATACCGTCGTCATCGGGTCCGGCGGGTCGGGGATGCTCGCGGCACTCGCGGCGAGCGACGCCGGCGTGGAGACACTCGTCCTCGAGAAAGCGCCGGCGCTGGGCGGGGCGACGGCCGTCTCCGGCGGCGCGATGTGGCTCCCGAACAGCGAGCCGCTCCTCGACGAGCTAGGCGAAATTGAGCGGGAGAAACTCGTCTCCTACGTCAGGAACGTCGCCGGCGAGCGCGTCCCAGCGGCGATGATCGAGCGATTCATCGACGCGAGTCCGGGCGTCGCCGCGTACATCGACGAGAAGACAGCGCTCGACCTCGGCTTTTCTGGCTATCCGGACTACCACCCGGAGTGGGAAGGTGGACACCCGAAAGGACAGACGATAGAGCCGGGTATCTACGACGGGAGCCGCCTCGGCGAGAACCTCAAAAACGTCCGTAGCAACCCACAGACACCGATTCCGACGTCGATCGGTGAGATGATGAACTCCGGTGGGATGGCGAAGTTCCCCGTCGTCGCCGACTGGGACGAGCTCAGAGAGCGACGCGAGAACGACATGCTCGGCACGGGCCGCGCGCTCATCGCGGGACTGTACGAAGCGTGTCTCGACGAGGGGGTAGCGTTCGAGACCGACGCCCCGGCAGAGGAACTGGTGGTCGACGATGGAACTGTGGTGGGCGTCGTCGCCACCATCAACGACGAGGAGACGTGCATCCGCGCGGACAGCGTCGTCGTCGCCACCGGCGGGATGGAGTGGGACGAGGAGATGTGCGAGAACTTCCTCGCGGGGCCGATGACTGCGCCGACGAGTCCACCGTACAACGAGGGTGACGGCATCAAGATGGGGATGGAGGTCGGCGCGAAGCTCGGCAACATGAACGAGGCGTGGTGGTGTCCAGCCGGGTACGTCCCCGGCGAAGAGTGGGACGACGGCTCCCCCCTCTACCGGATCCTGCTCGCCGAGCGCACGCTCCCAGGGACGGTTATGGTCAACGAGGACGGCGAGCGGTTCTGCAACGAGTCCGGCAACTACGTCGACCTCGGGAAGACCTTCCGTGAGTTCGACCCCCACGAGTACGACTACGCGAACCTCCCGGCGTACGTCATCTTCGACAGCAGCGCCCGCGAGCAGTACGCGTTGCTGACGGTCATGCCACATCAGGACGACCCCGAGTGGCTCACGTCGGCAGACACGCTTCGGGACCTCGCCGCGAAGAAGGGGATCGACCCCGACGGCCTCGAAGCACAGATCGAGCGGTTCAACGAGTACGCCCGCGAGGGGGTCGACCCCGAGTTCCACCGGGGCGAGAGCGCACACGACACGATGACTGGCGACCGCGACGCCGAGCATCCGAATCTCGGCCCGGTCGACGACCCGCCGTACTACGCTATTGACGTGTACGCGGGGAGCATCGGCACGAAAGGTGGCCTCGTGACGACGCCCGATGGTGCGGTCGTCGACGTTGACGAGGAATCGATCCCGGGGCTGTACGCGGCGTCGAACAGCACGGCGCACGTCATGGGAATCGGCTACGCCGGTGGGGGCGGGACGATCGGTCCGAACGTCGTCTTCGGCTACCTGGCCGGGATTGCGGCAGCAGACAACGCAGTCGAGTACGACGTTTCGTCACGAGTGTAGCGACGGGGAGAGCGGCGAGTCACCTACAGCCCGTCTCGTTCTTCGAGTTTCGCCCGCTGTATCTTGCCGGAGACGGGCGTCGTCGGGAGCTCGTCGATGAACTCGATCTCGCGGGGGTACTCGTAGGGAGCGAGTCGGTCCTTGATGTACTCCTGCAACGTCGTTGCCAGCCCGTCAGACGGCTCGTACCCCTCGACGAGCGTCACGAACGCCTTCGGCACCTTCCCGCGCGTGTCGTCCGGGATACCGATGACACCGGCGTTGGCGACCGCCTCGTGGGTCGACAGGGTCTCCTCCAGTTCCTCCGGGCTGACCCGGTAGCCGGAACAGATGATGACGTCGTCCTTGCGGCTGTGGAACGCGAAGTAGCCGTCCTCGTCTTTCGTACCGAGATCCTCGGTGAGGAGCCACCCGTTCGCGAACTTCCCTTCGGTTCGGTCCGGCATGTTCCAGTAGCCGTTGAAGATGACCGGGTTCCCCTCGTGGCGGACGGCGATCTCACCGACCTCGTCGGAGCCGATCGGCTCGGCCGTCTCCTGGTCGACGATGTCGACCGCGTGGCCCGGCACGTGGGGGCCCATCGTCCCGTCGCGGCTCTCCAGCAGCGCACCGCACTCGCCGATGACGAGCAGCGCCTCGCTCTGTCCGTACGCCTCGTTTATCGTGACGTTCCCGAAAGTCTCCTGTGACCAGTCGACGATGCTCTGGCCGACAGCCTCCCCGCCAGTCGGTATCGTCCGGACCGACGTCACGTCGTACTGCGCCGGGTCGTCGACCTCGTTCATCATCATTCGGATGACCGTTGGGGGCGCGAACCAGTTCGTCACGTCGAACGCTTCGATGATCTCGAGTTCCGTCTCCGGATCGTATCGGCCGGGGTAGCCGACCAGCGACGTCCCGTAGAACAGACTCGCGATGCCGACGAAGAACACCATCCATCCCCAGCCCGCAGGCGTCCGCCAGACGGTCTCGTCGTCTATCTGGAGGTTGCAGTGGATCGTAACGAAGCCGGGGAGGAGCCCGAGGTGGAGCCGGTGGGGTGTCCGCACGCCTTTCGGGTCACCGGTCGTCCCACTCGTGTAGATAAAGACGGCGTCCTCGTCGGGGTCCGTCTGCACCGTCTCGACGTCGGCGTCGTGTGCTTCGAGCGTCGACCAGAAGCCGACGACGTCGTCACCAGCCACGTCGTCGTCGGTGACGAGGACGTGTTCGAGCGAGTCGATGTCGTCCCGAACGGTCTGTACAGTATCGAGGTTATCCGGGTCGACGATGCAGACGCTCGCGCCGCAGTCAGAGACGCGGTACTCCAGTGCGTCGGGGCCGAACTGCGGGGCGAGAGGGACGGAAATCGCACCGAGCCGCCACGCCGCGAGATTGACGACGAGCGTCTCGACCGCCTGCGGGGCGGTGAGTGCCACCCGGTCGCCCCGGGAGACGCCCATCTCTGCGAGCGCGTTGGCGAACTGTCGTGAGTACTGCTGGAGCTGTTCGTAGGTGTATTCAGATCGCTGGCCGTCGATCGATTGGACGTACAGCGCGACTTTCTCGGGCGTCTCCTCGGCCCAGCGGTCGCATACGTACTCGACGAGATTGAACTGCGACGGGACCTCCCACTCGAAGTCCTCGCAGAGTTCGTCGTAACTGTCCCACTCTCTCTCGTAGAAGTGGTAAGCTTCTAAGCGTCGCATAGCGCTGTATCGATGCCCCTTGTTAAATTCCTTCCCTCGACTAGATACCACTAGAGCACTGACTCGGCCCGTCGACCGGTGGCTGTCGTGAGTGGTCGTGTCCGCACGCGGACGGCGTCCGTGTGGTGGGAAACACGGGTACCGGAGGTCGTCGAGCGCGCGCCGTCGGACGCCAATCACCGGCGGGGCAAGGTTTATCTCTTAAGGCTGAAGAACTACAGTGAGAAGTATGGATAGCGAACCCGACGAGTCCGTCTCAACGCAGGAGATCAAACCGGAGTACAAGTACCCGTTCCATTGGGATCTCGACTTCTCCCTGAACATCGGCGAGATCAACAAGCGGTTTTTCGACGAGTTGGAGGAGAAACGCATTATGGGGACGAAGTGCCCCGATTGCGGTGACGTGTTTGTCCCGCCGCAGTCCGTCTGCGTCGAGTGCTACACGGAGGCGGACGAGTGGGTCGAAGTGGAACAGAAGGGCATCCTCGAGAGCTACACGGTCTGCTTCTTCGAGTTCCGGAAGATGCCCGAACCACCGTACATCACGGGTGTTATCCGCGTCGACGACTCCGCCATCTGCATGATGCACTTCATCGAGGAGATCGAGTACGACGAGCCGATGGACCTCGTCGACAAACTCGAGAAAGGCCAAGAGGTAGAGCCGGTGTGGTCGGACGACCGCAACGGCAATATCTTCGATATGGACCACTGGCGTCTGGCGGAATGAGGTTGATCGAGTATGAGGACAACCCACCCCACCGAGGGACAAACGGATGACTGACGTCGCAATCGCCGGCTACGGCACGAGCGGCTTCGCTGGTGAAACGCAGAAATCCGGCAACGAGTTGGTGCTGGAGGCGAACATGGCCGCCCTCGAAGATGCGGGCATCACCCACGAAGACCTGGACAGTGTGATGTTCACTGGACAGGACCCCTACGACGGTGCTGCGATCAGTGATGGGCAGAAGATCGCGACCGCCGCGGCCTACAACAAACCCATGATGCGGCTGCAAAGCGGCGGCGGCGTGGCAATCCACCAGGCGCGGGCGAAGATCCGCTCCGGGAAAGCTGACGTCGTGACGGTGGTCGCAGCCGACTTCGTGACGGCCGACCCGACGACGCTCTCCTGGAGTTCGCACGAGGCGCTGTACCACCGACCGTTCGGCATGAACAACCGCCAGTCCTACGGTTTCTTCACCCAGACCCATCTCGACGAAACCGACGTGACCCGGGAAGATCTGGCGGCGACAGCGGCCAAGAACTACGAAGCAGCAGCCGAGAATTCGGCTGCGCACCGGCGCGACGGCTACTCGACCGAGGACGTGCTCGACTCGGATCCGGTCGTCGGACCACTGACAGAGCTGATGCTCGGCCCGATGTCCTACGGGGCTGCCGTACTGGTGCTGGTCAGCGAGGACGTCGCCGACGAGCTCGACGAGGTCTGTGGCTGGATCGGTGGCACCGGGATGGCGACGGCCAAGTACAAGTATCGCGACATGGCAGACAGACTCGACCAACCGACGTTGCGCGACGCCGCGTCGACAGCCTACGACGAAGCAGGTGTCTCACCGGACGACATCGACGCCGCAGAGATGGCGACCTATGCCCCCTCGTTCGAACTGCTGGGCTACGAAGCCCTCGGCTTCTGTGACGAGGGCGAGGGTGCATCGCTCGTCCACGATGGGACCACAGCTATCGACGGGTCGCTGCCCGTCAACGCGTCGGGTGGCCCGCTGGCGACGAGTCCGCCGAACTCCGGTGGCGTGTACCGCGCCATCGCTGCCTGTCAGCAACTCGAGGGCAAACTCGGCCAGCACGCAGCCGAGCGCGTCCTCCTATGGGACAACGACATGCACCTGGGCGAGCCAGCGCGGACAGATGCTGTCCTCGTCCTCGAGGAGGTGTCGACATGACGCGGAAAGCTGGCGCGATCGGTGTCGGCTACTCCGACCCCGAGACGTTCACCGACTACCGGCTGTCGACGATGTCCAAGGAGGAGCAGGCATACGCGGCCATCACGGCGGCACTGGAGCACGCCGACGCCGACCCCGACGACATCGACGTGGCGCTGTTCTGTACGGTCGACGGCTTCGAAGGCACGTTCCGCGTCGAGCGGACGCTCGAAGTACTGGGGATGGGCAACGACATCCCCGTCATCAGCATCAACACCGGCGGCACCGCCGGCGGCAGTGGTGTGAAAGTCGCCTACGAGTATCTCGCGTCGGGAGACTACGACACGGCGCTCATCTACGGCTCCCCATCGTTCGACTCGGTGGTCGAGGCCCAGCCCGTGATGAACACGAACGCCGACCCGCTGTTCGAGCGGAACTTCGTGACGGCCATCCAGATGGGCGCGCTGCCGAGTTCAGGCTACATGGAGATCTCGGGGGCGACGCTCGAAGACTTCGCCAAAGTCGCCGCGCAGAACTACCAGAACGCGGCGAAAAACCCCTACGCCCACCGAAACGAGGGCAAGACAGTCGAGGAAGTGCTCGACTCCCCCATGGTCTGCTGGCCGCTCAAGCGTGCGATGACCTGCCCGGTCTCCTCGGGCGCAGCAGCGATGGTCATGGCAGAGGAGGAGACGGCGTACCAGCACCGCGACAACCCGGTCTGGGTCGACGACATCGATTCCATCTCGAACACGTTCGAGACCGGTCCTCGGACGATGGACTGGTTCCCGAAGCTCAAGATCCTCGCCGACAGGATATACGAGCGCCAGGAGATCGACGATCCGCTCGAGGCGTTCGACGTCTGCGAGACGTTCAACCCCTACATCCCGTTCGAGTTGATGGAGTACGAGGCGATGGGGTTCTGCGAGAAAGGCGACGGGAAGTACCTCATCCGGGACGGCGTGACTGCTCGCGATGGGAAACTACCGGTCAACTGCTCGGGCGGAACGCTCGCGACGAACTCCGGCATCTGTGCGTCACTCTCCCGGCACACCGAAGTCGTCCTCCAGCTGATGGGCGACGCCGGCGAGCGTCAGGTCGACGGCGCTGAACGGGGGCTGGCTCACTCCTGGGGTGCAAACCTCGGGCAGTTCCAGCAGATGTGCATCTTCTCGGCAGACTAGTCACCACCTACTTTTTCGCGTCGTCGCTGTCGCCAACAGCCGAGGGTTCACTCCCGGCCGAACTCCGACACCGGGCCGAGGTTCTCCCGTGCGCGGACGAGCGGCTGGAGGAAGTCCTCCGGCGGGAGCCACGGCATCTCGAAGTCCGCCCCCGCATAGACGTCCTCGATGGCAGCGAGCAGCGCGTCATCGTCGGCGATGGACTCGCCGATGACGGCCTCGTTGAGCCGGTCGACGGCCTCGTATGCGGGCTTGTGGTACATGTCGCCGGTGAACTCCACGTCCCGGATGGTGTCGTCGGCGTCGACGAGCACGCTCACCTTGATGAGTTTCCGGCCTTTGTACGCGACCTCCGCGACGCGGTCGTCGGGGTCGGCGTTCTCGAACACGCGGCTCGTCGAGTAGTACTCGAACCACTCCGTCGAGCCGTAGTACTCGCGGTGTTCCTCGAGCGCCGCCCGCTCGTCGTCGCTCAGTTCGCCCGCCTCGACGGTCCCGTCGACCAGGTCGGCCAGGTTCGACGCCCCTTCGGCCATGATGGCGTCGACGTCGGTGTCGGGGGCGACCTGCGAGAGCGAGGTCATCCGGCCGGCCGCGCTGTCGGTCTCCTTGTCCTCGAACTTCTCCTCGGGCAGTTTGAGCACCTCGTCGATGCGCCCGAACGTCTCAGGGTCGAACGTCTCGTTGATGAGGTTCATGAAGACACCCCAGACCCCGTTCTGGTAGCCCGCACCCGAGACGCCCACCTTGGCGTACTGGCCACCTTCCTCGTCGGGTTCGAGTTCGATGTCACCCCCGTCTCGATACACGGCATCGGAGACGCCCGCGTCGCGCAGCGACTTCGCCATCGCCTCGCCCGCGAGGTCGATGTACTCCGTCATGGTGTGTTCGCCCCTGTCCTGGAAGAACATGTAGAGGACCGGGGTGTTGTCCCCCTGGAAGAAGCCCGTCCCCCCGCTGACGTTGTACCGCCGGCCGTAGGCGATACCCTCCTCTTCGGCGCGGTCGCGGTCGATGAGCGAGGCGTCCTCGACGGGACCGAGTTCGAGAAACAGGTCGTCCTCGAACGTCCACTGCATCACCGTCGGGGGCGCCTCACCGGCAGCGACGCTGTCGATGAGTGTGCGCTCGATTGCGGGGTACGTGTCGGGGCCGATAGTCAGGTCGAGTTTGCGAACTGTCGTCATGGACTCGGGTTGCTAGTGGACGGTACCCCAAAAATAGTTGATGGACACTGCGGGCCGACGACGGGCTACGGACTGCCGACTGCGCGTGAACGGACGGTAACTCGGACCGCGAAAACGAGAGTGTTGCAGCGCAGCGACGCGCGGTTCTCAGTTGTCGATCCAGGGCGGCGAGACGTAGTCGCCGTGGTCGACGCGGTCGGGCCAGAGGCCGACCTGCCGCGGTTCGCCGTCGACCTCCTGCCACTGCATCACGGGCGGCTGGACGCCTTCCGGCCCGTAGTGCGGGTCGTGGACGTACTCCTCGCCCTTGTCCTGGTAGTTGATCTGGCCGGTCACGCCCTCGAAGTCGAGGTCGTCCTCGATCGCCACCACGAGGTCGTCGGTGTCGAGCGACCCCGCCGCCTCGATACCGTTGAACAGCGACTGGGCCGCGTCGTACATCGTGTACGCCTGCGAGTGCGGCGGCGGGCCGCCGTACTCGTCGCGGTGGGCCTGGATGAACGCCTCGGTGGTCTCGTTGATCTCGAAGCCGGGACCGCTGCCCGGGATGTACGACCAGACGTACTCGACGGCGCCGTCCGTGTTCTCCCACTGCGTCGGGATGGCGGAGAAGATGTCCGCTCCGCCCAGCGAGTAGTTCGGCTTCCGCTTCGCCCACTGGAGTTCGAGCCCGATACCGCCCTGCGAGAGGAACGAGTACATCAGGTCGATGTCCTCCGACTCACCCTTGTCGAGGATAGGCGAGAAGTCGTTGGTGTCCGAGGAGAACTGCTCGGTGAACGCGACCTCCACCGAGTCCGGCAGGTTGTCGACGGCCGTCTGCCAGATCTCCTGGAACCCCGTGATGTTCTCGATCGCCAGCCCGATCTTCTGGAACCCCCACTCCTCGAACTTGTCCTGGGCGTGCATGCCGAGGTTGAGGCCGAAGTAGTAGGAGTTGGGCATCGCGCGGAACCACGTCTTGTTGTCCTCGTAGTTATCGTTGATGCGGTCGTTGATCTCCGTCGTCGAGACACCGCCGGCGACGTGGACCTTGCCGAACTGCGGCATCTCGTCGAACACCGCCAGCCCCGGCTCGCTGCCGAAGAGGCCGATGGTCGCGTCGACCTCCTCTTCGAGCATCAGCTCGCGGTACACCTTCCGCGCCGTCGCCGGGTCGAGCGCCGTGTCCTTGACGACGACCTCGACGTCGGCACCGAGCACCCCCCCATCGGCGTTGACCTGTTGGACGGCCAGTTCGGCCGCCTGCTGCATCGCGGTACCGCCGGCGAAGTTCCCGGGGAGCGGCGCCAGCGCACCGACCTTTATCGGCCCGTCGATGTTCGGCTCACCGGTCGTGCCACCGCCGCCGTCGCCGCCATCGCCACCGCCACCACCGTCGCCGCCATCGCCACCACCGCCACCGCCACCGCCGCCATCGCCGCCATCGCCGCCATCGCCGCCACCGGTACACCCTGCGACCAGGGCAAGTCCACTGGTGCCCGTTGCCGCCAAGAAGTTCCGGCGATTGAACCGGCCTCGAGCCGCGGAGTTGCTGTTGTCTTCGGCCTTGCCTCTGCCAGAGTCTGTCATACACTTCTGATACAGAATCCACCCCATATAAAATTTGAGGTGCGTACGTCCAGGCAGACGAGAAATCAGTGGTGACTCCGTCGCAACGCGAGTTCCCGCTCGATGACCGTCGGCGGCGTCAACAGAAGATTGTCACGTCTCTCCCGGAGAACCGTGTCGTTTCTGTATCACGTTTCGGCGGGCCGCTCCCACTGGGTGGGCACTCCAAGTCGGGGCGCTATCCTGCGGTTGACAACAAGTATTAAATACGCGGGGGGGCACGACAGGAACATGGTACAGCTCACCAATATCGTCATCAGTGCCCTCACTCTAAGTGCGCTGTATGCCCTCGTCGCAATCGGGTTCACGATGATATTCGGCGTCGGTGATATTCTGAACGTTGCTCATGGTGCAGCGATTATCCTCGGTGGGTTCGCAGCGTTCTACACGGTATCGATATTCGACCTGAGCATCTGGATCGGGTTGGTCTTCGCCATCATCGTTCCAGCACTCTTCAGCGTGGGCATCTACAAGATATTCGTCAAACGCATCGAAGACGAGATCTTCATCGTCATCATCACGCTCGTCATACTGCTGCTGACAGAGAACATCTTCCTGTTCGTCGAGGGGACGAGTTCGAAGGTCATCCCCGACCTCTTCCCCGGGCAGACAGAGGTCGCGGGGATCGCCATCCAGAACAACTCGGCGTTCCTGTTCGTGTTCTCGTGGGCGCTCATCCTCGGGCTCATCGTGTTCACCAACCGGAGCTGGATCGGCCGCGGCATCCAGGGGCTGAGCATGACCAAACGCGGGTCGACCCTCGTCGGTGTCAACACGGAACGGACGACGACGTACACCTACGCCATCGCCGGCGGGCTGGCCGGGCTGGCCGGGCTGTTCTTCGGCATGTCGCAGTCGGTGTCGTACGACATGGGGCTCGACCCGCTGTTGCTCGCGTTCGCCATCGTCATCCTCGGCGGGATGGGCTCCATCAAGGGGAGCGTCGTCGGCGCCTACATCATCGGCTCGCTCGAGACCATCACCACGTCGATGATCGACGCGCGCATGACCGGCATCATCTCGCTGGTCGTGATGTTCATCGTGATCATGATTCGACCACACGGGCTCTTCGGCCGCCCGGGGGAGGAGTAGATGAGTAGCGCACTCTCCGTCGGCCGGCTCAAGCAGGTGCCGATCCGCTACTGGCTCGGCCTCCTGGCGTTCGTCGGGCTCGCGGTGTTGCCGTCCCAGCTCAGCACGCTCGACATACTCACGATGTCGGCGGCGTTCTTCTTCGTCTGTTTCGTCATCAGCTGGGACTTCGTCTCGGGGTACACCGGGATGGTCAGTTTCGGTCACACACTGTTCTTCGCACTCGGCGGGTACAGCACGGCGATACTGAACCTCAACTACGGGATCGACCCGGTGTTCGGAATCGTCGTCGGGATCGTCGTCGCAGGGCTGGCAGGGCTCCTCATCGGACTGCCGGCGCTCCGCATCGACGGGCACTACCTCGCGCTGTTCACCCTGCTCCCGCCGCTCATCCTGCTTCGGATGTTCCAGTTGTTCCGTGAGGAGACCGGGGGCTCGCGGGGGCTCCCCGACCCGGCGAACCTCATCGAGATGGACAGCTTCGCGGCGACCGCCGAGGTGAACTACTACCTCGCGTTCGGGTTGTTCGTCTTCATCTTCCTGCTCACCTTCGTGATCACCCGGTCGGACACCGGGAAGATCTTCACGGCCATCAAGGAGAGCGAGGACGCGGTGTCGAGCGCGGGGATCAACCCCGACAAGTTCAAGATCTACGCGTTCACGCTGAGCGCCGCGCTCGGTGGGCTCGCCGGGGCGGTGTTCGTCCACACCCCCGCCGGGAGCCCGTCGCCGACGCAACTGCTCGGGCTCGTCGTCATGATCGAGGTGCTCATCGCCGCCATCTTCGGCGGCTTCGGCACCATCACGGGCGCGACGTTCGGCGGCTTCTTCTTCTTCTGGGTCACCAACTGGTTCGAGGGGCTGGAGTACGCCGTCCCAGTGCTCGACGTGCCGATCACCCGGGTCGACGAGGTGCTGTTCTTCCTCCTGATGCTGGCGCTCCTGATGTACCTGCGTGAGGGCGTCCTCCCGTGGGCGACGCGCAGCGGCAGGCGGATCGTGCAGTACGCCAACGGTGGCGACCCGCAGGCCGTCGCCGACGGCGGCCGCCCACCGCTCGACAGTGTACTGGAGAACTACCGCGAGACATACGACGACATGATCGACCGAATCAACGGGAGGGACCGATGAGTACCGATTCACAGGCGACGACCGTCGCGGACGTCTCGGCGGACGCCGAGACGATTCTGGAGGTCGACGGCCTGGTGAAGCGCTTCGGCGGGCTGACGGCAGTCGACAACCTCTCGTTCGAGGTCGAAAAGCAGGAGATTCTCGGCTTCATCGGGCCGAACGGCGCCGGGAAGTCGACGACGTTCAACTGCATCTTCGGGACGTACGACCCCACGGGCGGGACGGTTCGGCTGCGCGGCGAGGACGTCACCGGGAAGCCGGCGTACGAGATGGTCCGGAAGGGTATGGCACGGACGTTCCAGACGTTCCGGCCGCTGCCCGACCGAAACGTCCTGGAGAACGTGGAGCTGGCGAACGTCGACGACGACCTGTTCACGCTCTCGGGGCTGTTCGGCCGGAAGAGCTCCGAGGCCGCGGCGATCTGCGAACGCGTCGGGCTCGGTGACGACATGTACAAGATGCCCGACGAACTGCCCCACGCCGGGATGATCCGGCTCGAGATCGCCCGCGCAATCGCGACGGACCCAGAGATCCTGCTCGTCGACGAGCCGTTCGCCGGCCTCTCGGGCAAGGAGGTCGCGGGCCTCTCGGAGCTGTTCGAGAACCTCCGACAGGAGGGAACGACCCTCATCGTGGTCGACCACAACATGCGTGGGCTGCTCAACCTCATCGACCGGGCCATCGTCATCAACTTCGGCGAGCGTATCGCCGACGGCACGCCCGAGGAGATCAGGAACGATCCGACGGTGCAGGAAGCGTACCTCGGGAGGTCGGAGCGATGAGCGAGCAGACCGCCCCGACGCGAGCGACGACGGACACCATCGTCGAGGCGACCGACCTGTCGGTCTCGTACGGGAAGGTCAGGGCGCTTCGCGACGTCGACCTCACCATCAACGAGGGCGAAATCGTCTCGCTCATCGGGCCGAACGGCGCCGGCAAGACGACGTTCGCGGACACGACGGCCGGCTACCTCCCCTACACCGGGAGCATCTCGTTCAAGGGGACCGAGGTCAACAGCGTCGACCAGTCGACGCTCGTCGACGACGGGCTGATCTACACCACCGAGAAGCGCGACCTCTTCGCGTTCATGAGCGTCGAGGAGAACCTCACGATGGGTGGCTACCGCAGCCGCGACACCGTCGACGAGATGCTGGAGTTCGTCTACGACCTCTTCCCCCGGCTCGAAGAACGCCGGTCACAGGAAGCCCGCACGATGTCGGGTGGCGAACAGCAGATGCTGGCCATCGGGCGGGCACTCATGGGCTCGCCGGAGCTGCTCATCCTCGACGAGCCGACGCTGGGGCTCGCGCCCGTCATCATCGACGACATCAGCGACGCGCTCGACCCGATTCTCGACCGAGGTGTGACGATCCTGCTCGCAGAACAGAACGTGACGTTCGCGCTCAACCACGCAGACCGCATCTACCTGCTGGAGAACGGGTCGGTCGCGAAGTCCGGGCCGGCGAGCGAGATGAAAGGCGACAACTACATCCGCGACACGTATCTCGGCGGCTGAGTTCGTCGACTACAGGCCGAGCAGGCGGTCGCTGTTCTTCCCGAGCAGTCCCTCGATTTCGTCGTTCGTGAACGTCGGTCCCTCCTCTCTGTCCGCGAGCGACCGCACGTTCTCGATCCACTCCTCCTTCGGGTGGACGGGGTCGAACGCCGGGTCGTCCGTCCCGAAGTGCATCCGGTCGGAGCCGACGGCGTCCATCAGCTTGCGAACGGCCGTCGCGAACTCCTCGGGGTCGTCCTTGCAGCGCTCCTGCCAGCCCGAGATGTCGACGTGGAGCCGCGCGTTGACCTTCGAGCGAGCGACGGCGTGGAGCTGTGGCCACCACTCGAAGGACATGTGCGCGGCGACGATGTCGAGGTCGGGGAAGTCGCTCAGTACCTCGTCGAGGTTGTGCGGGTGTGAGTACTTGCTGTACAGCGGCGCGAAGATGGGACCGGTGTCGGTCAACACGGGCACGTCGTACTGGCGAGCGAGTTCGAGGAGGCGGTAGGTCTCCTGGTCGTGGTGGTAGAATCCCGCCGTCGGATGCAGCTTCAGCCCGTCCATGTCGAGGTCGGCGAACGCCGTCTCGATGTGCGCGGCCGCGTCGGCCCGACGCGGGTCGATGGTCGCGAACGCGGAGATGCGGTCGGCGTGGTCGTCGCGGAACTCCGCGATGGTCCGGTTGACCTCCTGAATCGGCGTCTCGGGGTCCCCGAGCGCCACGCCGAAGTCGACGCCGAAGACGTTCTGGTGGTCGATGTCGGCCTCGTCCATCCGTTCGAGCAACTTGGCTCCGTCTGGGTCCCAGTACGTCGGGAGATAGGATTCACGGATGCGGTCGGGGTCGACCGTCTTCCCCTTCTTCTCGTTCTCTCGGACGGCGATCTCGACGAACGCCTCCCAGAACCGCTCCGGAAGCCAATCCTCTGCCCACAGATGGGAGTGGACGTCTACGATGCGGGTCATGTGTCAGCTACACGGTGACGCCACGCGATTGAAAGCGTTGCGGTGAGGTCACTGGGCAGACAGCCGCAACGACGAACAGGGAGCCCGCGACAGCTGGCCGGTCAGGGTTTGATGAGGAAGCCGCCGTCCACCGGGAGCGTGATGCCGGTGATACGGGCGGAGAGGTCGGAGCCAAGGAACAGGACGGCATCAGCCAGATGCTCCGGCTGTCCCTTCCCGGGCATCGCTTCCGACACCTCGAAGCGGGTGACTCGGTCGGGTTTCTGCTCGGCTGCGCGGTGGTGCATCGGCGTCTCGACGATGCCCGGCAGCACGGAGTTGACGCGGATGTTGTCCTCGGCGTACTCCATCGCCGCCGTGCGCGTCATGCCGTTGACGCCGGCTTTCGTCGCGCTGTAGGCGCTGCGACCCATGACCCCCGAGTCCGCTGCGATGGAGGAGGTGCTGATAATCGAGCCGCCGCCGTCGGCGAGCATCGCCTGGATGCCGTACTTGATGCCCAGGAAGACGCCCCGGAGGTTTATCGCGACGACCTGGTCGAAGGCGTCCATCTCGTACTCGGCGAACGTCGAGAGCGGCCCCTCGATGCCGGCGTTGTTGAACAGCACGTCGAGCCCGCCGTACTCGCTGACGGCCGTCTCGATCATCGCCTTCACGTCGGCCTCCTGTGAGACGTCGGTCTGGACGAACGTCGCCTCGCCACCGTCGGCCTCGATCTGGTCGACGGTCTCCTGCCCACCGTCCTCGTCGACGTCGGCCACGACGACGCGCGCACCCTCTTCGCCATATCGCAGCGCCGTCGCTTCGCCGATTCCCGATGCACCACCCGTGATAACTGCTACCTTGTTTTCGACTAGCATGTGTCCCTCGTCTGTTGGGTCAAACTAAAGTCGCTTATAGTTACCTCCACCGGGCCGCGACCTAGATCACCGTCTGTCCGAGAGGTCTGAGAAACGCGATGTCACGCACGCTCAGGTCGAGATCGAGAGCGGCAGGGATTCGAGCCCGTAGACGTTGCTGCCGTAGAACGGTTCGAGGTCGTCCGTCGCGATCTCGACGGTGTCCACCGCATCGAGGAACGCGGAGAGCATGATGGTCGCTTCGAGTCGGGCGACTGGCGCGCCGAGACAGGTGTGGGGGCCACGGCCGAAGGCGAGATGTGTGTTCGGCTGGCGGGTGGGGTCGAACGTATCCGGCTCGTCGAACTGGCGAGGGTCGCGGTTGGCTGCACCGAGGTGAGCGACCACGAAGTCGCCTTCGGGGATGGTCTTCCCTTGCAGTTCGACCGCTTCGGAGGTCTGTCGGCGGACGACGTGGACGGAGGTGCGGTAGCGAAGCACCTCCTCGACGGCGCGGTCCATCGGAATCGAGCCGTCCTGCAGTTCGTCGACGACGTCCTGTTCGACGAAGGTCCAGATCGCGTTCGTCAGGATGTGGCGGGTCGTGACGTTGCCGGCCAGCAAGAGAAACAGGCCGAAGTTGTAGATCTCCTGTTCGGTCAGAACGTCTTCGCCGTCTTCGATTATCGTCGTGATCAGGTCGTCTTTCGGATCGTCGCGGCGCTGTGCGACGATGTCTGCGAAGTAGTCGGTCATCTCCTGGTGAACCTCGACACGGTTCTCATGCGCTCGCTTTTTCGCTTCCGGCGTCCGTTTGTCGGGCGCCGCCACGAGCTCGTCGGACCACGTCTTGAACTGCTCGCGGTCTTCCGGTGGCACCCCGAGAATCTCGGCGATGACGGTGACCGGGAAGGTCCAGGCGACGTCCTCGACGAAGTCGATCTCGTCCTGACCGGTGACGGCCTCTTCGACGAACCCCTCGGCCATTGCCTCGAACGTCTCCTGATAGCGCTTGAGATAGCCCGGGCGGAACACGTCGTCGATGATACCACGAAACTCCGTGTGCTTCGGCGGGTCGACGCTCGCCAGTGTGTCTGTCGTCTCCGTCTTTTCGTTGGCGTTGAGCAGCATGTCGATGGTGTTCGTCGCTCCGCTTTCGGAGGAGAACACGCTGTAATCCGAGATTACGCGCTCGACGTCGTCGTATCGGAACACGTCCCAGACACTCCGCTCCTCGTCGAACCGAACCGGGGCACGCTCCCGCATCTGGTCGTACCACGGATACGGGTTCAACTGTCCGTCGTCGTCGGCCACCTCGTCTGGGATTTCGAATGCACCACGCTGGCCTGGCTTCGAGGTATCCATAGCGTGATATTTGCAACTGTCGATAAAATGCTTTGCTACTATCACACATGTCACATATCACCACGACAACGGCGGCTGTGGTCTAGGTACGTGCCGGGACACGGAAACGGCGGAGGAAACACTATACGTTGGAGGTGGCATGGTATCTAGCGACATGGTCGATATCAGCGTCACGCTACAAGTACTGGTGAACGGGATCCTCGTGGGGTTGTTGTTGGCGTTAGCCGCAGTCGGCCTCTCGCTCGTCTTCGGTGTAATGCGAATCGTCAACGTTGCACATGGGGAGTTCATCATGCTCGCGGCGTATGCGACCTTTTGGCTCTACACGTGGTCCGGAATCAACCCCCTCCTGACGTTCGTGCCCATCGTGGCGCTGATGGGAGTCCTGGGGTATCTGATGTATCAGGGACTGTTCACCAAGATCATGGACCGGGAGACGCTGGAGAACGACTCGCTGTTGATTACCTTCGGTGTGAGCATCATTTTGATCAACCTCGCACGCCTCGCGTGGGAGCCGAACAGACGCAGCTACGAGTTTCTCGTCGGGAGTTTCGAGGTTCTCGGGCTCCGGTTCGGCAAGGCGCTGCTGCTAGCCGGTGGGTTTGCAATCGCGCTCTACGTCGGGGTCTATCTGATACTGAGTAGAACGCAGCTGGGGCGGGCGATTCGGGCGACTGCACAGAACCGGAAGCAGGCGAATCGCGTCGGCATCGACGTCAGGAGTATCGACGCGAAGACGTTCGTGCTCGCGAGTATGCTGGCTGCAAGCAGTGGCGTTCTCCTCTCGATGTTCCGGTCGATTACCCCGAACATGGGGTTCGAGTTCGTCCTGGACTCGTTCGTCGTGATGATTCTCGGCGGGCTCGGCAGTTTCTTCGGGGCCTTCGTGGGGGCACTCCTGTACAGTAGCGTCGACCACCTCGGCGGCCATCTGTTCGACATCACGACGGGGAACATCCTCTCTCTCAGTATGGTGTTTCTCGTCCTCTTGCTCTCACCAAGTGGCCTGTTCGGGAGCCCGGGGAGGCGGGAGTGATGGGCGTGCGATCGCTCTTCGAGCCGATTCCCGAACGAAACCCGTTCAGCAGACGTCGTCTCGCGCTCGGGGTCGTACTCGTACTCGTGGGGCTGGTGATTCCGATACGCAGCAGCAACTATCTGATAACGGTGTTCTCGATCGCCTATTTCTACGTCGTTCTCTCGGAGTCCTGGAACCTCATCAGCGGCTATACGGGCTATCTCTCCTTCGGGCACAGCATCTTCATCGGTATCGGTGCGTTCACGACGTTCATCCTCTTCGACGGGTACGGCATCCACTGGATACTCGCGCTGCTCGCTGCCGGAGTCCTCGCCGCGGCCTTCGCTGTCCTGGTGGGAATCCCATCACTACGAATCAAGGGGGTCTACTTCGCGATCGCGATGCTCGTTCTCAACGAAGTCGTGAAACTCATCGCTGAAGGCCCCCTGAGATTCCTGACCAACGGCACCCACGGACTGACTGTCTTCTCCGGGCCGAGCGTTACGACCACCTACTACGCCTTCGGGGTCCTCGCACTCGTGACCGTCCTAGTGTCGACCTTCATCGTCAACAGCAAGATCGGACTGCACATGCGCGCCATCCGCGAGCGGGAGCGTGTGGCGGAGTCGATGGGCATCCACACGACCAGAACGAAACTGTTTGCCTTCGCCGTCAGCGCGTTCTTCCCGGCGATCGCTGGTGGCCTCTACGGGTTCACCATCTCGTACATCGACCCGAGCGTCGTCTTCGACCTGCGCTTTACTCTCGAGATGACCGTGATGACCATCATCGGTGGCATCGGCACGATCGCCGGGCCGCTCGTCGGGGCGTTCGTCTTCGGACTGCTCTCGGAGGTGCTGGTACTCAACGCCCCCGAAGTGTTCCAGGTCGCACTCGGGACGTTCCTCATCATCGTCGTCCTGTTCAGTCCGGGCGGGCTCTACGAGGTCACGAGCTCCCCACGCGTCCAGCGACTCATCGACCGGTTCAGGACCTGACAGCGACGCGAGGTAGCAGTACGGACGAGTGGGGAACGGTGGGATGATCGACCACGACGAACGGTCGAATCGGTCGACGAGGACAACACCTACCCACCGAGATACAGCTCCCGGATTCGGGGGTTTTCGAGCAGCGCCTCGGCGTCGTCTTCGAGTTCGATTTCTCCGAGCGCGAGGACGTAGCCACGGTCGGAAATCGAGAGCGCCTGACGGGCGTTCTGCTCGATCATCAGGAACGAGGCACCGTTTCGGTTGAGCTCCTCGATCTTGTCGAAGATGTCGGACTGAACTGCCGGTGCGAGCCCCGCCGAGGGTTCGTCGAGTAAGAGTAAGTCGGGGTCGACCATCAGACCCATGCCCATCTCAAGCATCTGCTGTTCACCGCCACTCAGCATCTTCGCCTCGACTTTCAGGCGTTCCTGCAGTTGCGGAAAATGGGTGAGCACTCGGTCGATTGCGTCGTCTAACTCGGATTGCTGGAGTGTGTAGCCACCCATGAGTAGGTTCTCACGAACCGTCATGTCCGGAAAGACGTTCCGCCCTTGTGCCTGATAGAGCAGCCCCAACTCCAGCAGTTCGTGGGTCTCCCGTCCCGTTATATCTTCGCCACGGTAGTAGAACTGGCCAGCACGAGGAGCGAGCGTCCCACCGATCGTCTTCAGGAGCGTGCTTTTTCCAGCGCCGTTGGGGCCGATGATCGTCACGATCTCGGTTTCCTCGACCGCCAGACTGACGCCTTTGATGATGTCCTGTGCGTTTCCGTAGCCAGCACGAATATCCTCGAGCCGAAGAATCGTCTCGGTCGTCGTCCGTTGGGCAGTCATGCCGACTCACCGAGATACGACTCGAGGACGATTTCGTCGTTTCTGACTTCCTCCGGCGTCCCTTCGGCGATGAGCCGCCCGTCGCTCAGCGCGAAGACGTAGTCGGTGAACTCCATGATGGCGTTGATGTCGTGTTCGATCATCACGAACGTGACCCCGTCCTCGTGCATGTCGTCGAGGTCGGACAGAATCGTGCGCTGTAAGGTGGGATTGACACCTGCCAGCACTTCGTCCAGCAGGACGAACTCCGGCTGTGTCATGAGTGTTCGAATGAGCCCGATTACTTTCGTCTGGCCGCCGCTCAGGTCGCCCGCGGGCAGATCTCGAACGTGCAGCATCTCGAACTGTTCGAGGAGCGTCTCACCGTACTCGAGGCCGTCGTGAAGTGATCCCGACCACACTGCGAGGAGGTTTTCGATGACGGTCATGTCGTCGAAGACTTCCCCCTCCTGGAACGTTTTGGCAAGTCCTCGTTCGGTGATTACATGCGGTGGCTCGTTCGTAATCGGTGTGCCATCGTAGATGATTTCTCCTTCGTTGGGACGTTGGACACCCGAGATGAGGTCGAACAGCGTTGTCTTGCCCGCTCCGTTCGGACCGATGAGTCCGTACTTTTTCGTGGTGCCGAACTCTATGTCTATCGAATCGACGGCAGTCAGTGCTCCGTACCGTTTTGTCACCCCTTCGACCGAAAGTTTTGCAGACATAGCTTAGCACTGAGAGACAGCCGATAGTCTGCACCGATCCCTGTAGCTCACAGGGAATCAGACACCCCAATTCGGTTTCGGCCAGATGATTTCATCGGTCGTCGCCTTCGCTTCGGGTTGCAGGATCTCCTTTTTCCCGCCTTGCCACTGGGTTGTTAGCCAGTCGTAGCCGACCTGCCGGCGCTGGTCGTTGACCTCGAAGGTCCCCGTCAGGGTCCCTTCTATGGCGTTGTTCGCCAGATAATCACGGACGGCACCTTTCTCGGCCGAGCCGGCCCCTTCGACTGCCATCTGGTACGCCTGTGCACTCGAGTAGCCGAGGGCGAAGTGGAACGTCGGTTGCATCGCGAACTCGCTCACGTAGGCGTCGATGAGGCTCGTCGCCTGTTCCGTCTCGAGGTCGGTACTCCACGGCGAGTGACCGAAGATTCCGTTGATGTTTCCGCCGATCGTATCTTGCAGCGTTTCGCCACCGGTCGTGACGCCCGTGATGTGGTCAGGGTCGACGTCCTGGTTGATCAGTTCGCGAAGTGCCGCGAGGGTCGTCCCACCATAGGTGATCAGGTAGATGGAATCGGGGTCGTACCCAGCCATCTCGCTGACCTGTGTCGAGAGGTCTTCGGCACCGAACTGGTTCGTCCACGTCCGGTGCTCGATACCTTTCGCGTCGAGTTCCTCTTTCGCCCCCTCTGCTTCGAGTTCGTGGACTGCGACGTCCGTTCGGAGGATGGCAACCTTGCTCGCGCCCTTCTCGGCGAGTAGGTCCGCGTCCGGCCCCCAGCTCGTGCCGGCCATGGGATAGCCCATGAACGACCAGTCGTTGTCCGACGAGAAGATCGAGGGGCTACTGGCCATCGGGGCGATCATCGGGACGCCGAACTCCTCGACGACCCCCATCACGGCGGCGGTCACGCCGGAGGAATACGGGCCGAGAATCGCGTCTGCATCCTCCTGTTCGATTACACGCTGGACGGCCTTGACTGCGTTCTCGGTCTTGCTCTGGTCGTCCTGCATCTCGAGCCGAACCGGGCGTCCATCGATGCCCCCGTTTTCGTTGACCTGCTTCTCCCACAGGCGATAGGCGTTTCCGACGTGGATGGCGTTCGTCGAGAAGCTCCCGCTGAGAGACATCGATGCACCGACGACGATTTCGTCACCCGTATCTTGATTCGCCCCGCCGCCGCCACCGCCGCTATCACCACCGTCGCCGCCGTCGCCACCATCGCCACCGCCGTTCTGGCTCGTGCACCCCGCAACGGCTAATGTGCTGATTCCCGCTACACCTTTGATATAGTCTCGTCTGTCAACCATTGGCAACCACCTCTGGCACAAAAAAATGTGTTAACAACTGTTATACTTTCGGGTCAATCTAGGCCGCAGTAGGTCTGAAAAGCCAGTTGTCGACACACCTCATTAGAATACCATCTGCACTATCGACCGAGCTACCTGCTGCCGCTGGCCACAGATGGCCAGGACAATACCTTTGGACAATGGCGTGCTCTGTTCGCTGAATGCCGTACGAGAGCACCTGGACCATCTACGCGGGCGACACCGACTACTCGGGGCGCATCTACACGCCCGTCGTCATCGATTACGTCATCCGGACGCTGGCCGACTTTCGGACCAGCGTCGGCTTTCCGGACCGCCGGTTCGAGACCGGGCCGGTCGTCCCACCGGCGCGCCACATCGACATCGAGTATCTCGGTGCGATTCGCGTCGACGACGAGCTGACCATCGCGCTGACGCCGACGGTCGGGTCGACCTCGGTCACGCACGCCTTCACGGGGACCGTGGACGGGACGGTCGTCGTCGACGGCGAACTCACGGTCGTCTTCATCGACACGGAGACCGAGGAGCCCGTCCCGGTGCCCGAGGACCTCGTCCCGGCGCTGCGGTCGATAGCGGCTGACGCTCCCGAAACGTGAGGGAGATCGCCGCCGGCGGGACGGTTCCTCCGGCGGTCCTCAGGTGATCTCCGGGATGACCTCCTGCCCGAACAGTTCGATGGAGTACTTGAAGTCCTCGTAGTCGAGGCTCGGGAACGCGGCCTGATAGATGAAGTGGATGTCGTCGCCGAAGATGTCCTTGTACTCCTCGATCTTCGCGACCATCTCGTCCGGGTCCGAGTAGAACATCGCGTTGGCGTCGTACGCGTCGTGCAGCGCACGGGGGTCGTCGATCTGGCCCGCCTCGTAGTACCAGTCGCCGTACTGGTCTTTGAACTGTTTCCAGTGTTTCCCGACGACCTCCTCGGGGTCTTTCTCGTCGTGGAGGAACGCGCAGTTCCAGACCACGAGCTCCTGGTCGTCCCGTGCTTTCCCCGCGTCGTCGACGGCGTTCCAGTAGACGTCGACGCAGTTCTGTGCCATCTCCAGGCCGGTCAGTGCCCCGACCGAGTAGCCGTCCCCGATACGGGCGGCGCGTTCGACGGCGGGTTCGGCGAAGCCACCCAGTACGATGTCCGGGCCGCCCTCCTGTACGGGCTTGGGCGTGACATCGATCCCGTCGAACTCCCACGCCTCGTCGAGCCGCTCGTGGCCCTCGTGGACCAGCGGCTCGTCGCGCCACGCCTTCCGGAGAATCTTCACCAGATGGTGGAGCCTGAGCGGCCGCTCCTCGAGTGGCACGCCCATCACCTCGAACTCCTCGACCCGATAGCCGTTGGCGACCCCGAACGTCAGGCGGCCGTCGGCGATGTTGTCGACGACCGCGAGATCCTCGGCGAGCCGGACGGGCTGTTTGTACATCGGCCCAAGCGCGACGTTACTGCCGAGCTGGATGTCCTCCGTCACGGCAGCGAGCGCCGCCAGCGTGCTGGTGACGGAGGGGTTGTACCCGCCCTCCGTGAAGTGGTGTTCCGAGACCCAGACCGAGTCGAAGTTGTTTCCTTCTGCGACCTGCGCCAGGTCGAGCACCTCGCCGTACAGTTCGCTGTGTGGTCGGTCGTCGTCCGGATGCCGGTCGGCGGTAAACGTCCCGAGTCCTACGTCCATAGTATGTCCCCGCCGAGTGCAGAACGTGCTGATACAAATAGATATGTGCAGGTAACACATACCACACATTTAATATGCGGACTGTCGATACGTCGACTGGTCACGATGAAAATCGTATATCTGGCGAAGGCCGCCGAGGGGATGTCTCACGAGGAGTGTCTGGAGTACTGGAAGACCGAGCACGCCGAGATCGTCAGGGAGCTCCCAGGCTTGCAGAAGTACACGCTCGGTGAGCCGCTCCAGCCGGAGGAGACGGAGTGGGACGGCGTCGCGGAGCTGTACTTCGACTCGCCGCAGGCAATGCAGGAGGCGTTCGAGTCGGAGGCCGGCCAGCGCATGCTGGAAGACGGGCCGAAGTTCACGATGGAGGAGCCGCAGATTAACGTCCCCTGCGAGGAGGTCGTCCTCCACGAGGAGTAGTGCGTCTCGGGGGCGTGAACGCACCGCGGTGGCAGCGCACGAAGGTTTAA
Source organism: Halorarius litoreus (assembly GCF_024362405.1). Taxonomy (GTDB): domain Archaea; phylum Halobacteriota; class Halobacteria; order Halobacteriales; family Haloarculaceae; genus Halorarius; species Halorarius litoreus. The sequence continues at coordinate 751,380 of NZ_CP101454.1, forward strand.
TGACGACTCGCGAAAGTGTCTACTCGGTATGGTACGACGTATCGATGTGAGCGGGGAGACCGTCGGGTACTGGGCCGCGATGGACGAGTTGATGGCCAAACAGATGTACGACGGCACGTTCGAGCCCACCGTCGTCGTGATGCACTGGGACGAGGAGACGCCGTGTCTCGACCTCGGGACCTACGAGGACGCGGCCCGCCTCGACGTCGACCTCGTCCGCGAGGAGGGGTTCGCGGTGGGGCGTCGGTACGCGTTCGCAGGGGGGACGGCCGTCCACACGCCTGACTTCCCGAACTACATGCTCTACTACCGTGCGGAGGACACCGACATCGTCACCGAGGCGGACCGGAGCGGCTACGCCAACGTCGCGGCACTGGAGACGTTCGGACTCGAAGCGGAGTACGACTCCATCGGCGACGTGGAGATCGTCAAAGACGACCTGACGGTGAAGGTCATGGCCGGGGCGGCCGCGACGTACCACCACTCGGACCTCTGGGTGTCGACGGACTCGGTCATCTGGGACTTCCCCCCGGAAGGACGAATCCTCGACGACGCCGTCAGCGTCCCCCCGGAGAAGTTCGAGGACAAGGACACCGACACGCTCACCGGCCGGATGCAGCCGCTCTCCGAGGTGCTCGAGGAACTCGGGGTCGAGACGACCCGGGAGGCCATCATCGACGAACTGGTCGCACAGAACGTCGCGGCGACCATCGGCGAGGACGCCGAAATCACGCAGGAGGAGTGGTCCACCGAAGAGGAGACGTTCATCGAGACGCTCGCGCCCTACTTCGAGTCGGACACCTGGATCAACCGGGTCTCCTCGACGCGGATGTGTCACAACGTCGACCCCGAGTTCGGGTTCGGCGAGGCGGCGTACAAGGCACGGAAGCTCATCAACATCAGCCTCGTCCGGGACGACGACGGCCTGATTCACGACATCACCATCTCCGGCGACATGTACGTCCGGCCCCAGCCGACCGCGACCGGGTCGGGCATCCTCTCGACGCTAGAGTACGAACTGACGGGGCTCGACCCGACCGACGAGGACGCGCTCGTGACGACCATCGCCGACGTCTTCGACCGACCGAACCACGAAGCGCCGGGTATCGACCCTGAACACGTCGCCGACCCCATCGTCCGGGCCGCGGAGAACACCGTCCCGGTTCGTGAGCACCTGGCGGGGCGCTGAGTATGCCCCCAACAGGCGAGAGTATCGACGCCGATGCCGACCGCGACGTCGTCGTCGTCGGGTCGGGCGTCGGCGGACTGGCCGGGGCCATCACTGCAGCCGTCGAAGGCGACTGCTCGGTGACCGTCCTCGAGAAGGCGCCGGTACTCGGCGGGTCGAGTGGGCTCTCCGGCGCACAGCTGTGGGTGCCGGCGAACCACCACATGCAGGCGCGCGGCATCGACGACTCCGTCGAGCAGGCCGTCGAGTATCTCTGCGACCTCGCGGGGTCGTTCTACGAGAACCCCGAAGCGGCCCGCTGGCTAGCCGAACACGCCAGCGAGGCCATCACGTACTTCGAGGACGTCGCCGACCTGAACGTCCAGGTCATCGCCGGAATCCCGGACTACCACTCCCACTCGTCAGGGGCCAAGGACGAAGGCCGGTATCTCGAACCGCGACCCCTCGCCCGCGACGAGATACCCGCGTGGGCCGAATTGCCGGACTCCCCCCACCTTCCCGGTGGTGTCACCACGACGGAGATTCTGGAGTGGGGCGGGGCGCTCACGCCCGGTGCCTGGGACTGGGACGTGATTCAGCAGCGCCGCGACGACGGCATCGTGACGATGGGGACGGCGCTCATCGGCTACTTCCTCCGGGCGAGCGAGTCACACGACGTCGAGGTGCGGACCGACGCCGGCGTCACCGGGCTCCTGACCGAGGGCAACCGGGTCGTCGGCGTCGAAGTCGACGCGTCGGGAGCGACCGAGCGCATCCGCGCTCGCAACGGCGTCCTGCTCAACACCGGCGCGTACGACTGGAACGACGCGATGGTCGAGAACTTCGAGGGAACCCCAGCCGAGGACGTCGTCTCGGCGGCGATTCCCACCGCGACCGGTGACGGCCTCCGCATGGCGGCACTCGAAGGCGCGAAGCTGGGCGTCTACCCGCCCGTCGGCGGCGCGAAGGGCTTCTTCGTCGCCGTCCCGGACCGGGAGTTCCTCGGCGCGCCGCTGTACCGCTACTGCTACCACGTCGGGCTCCCGCACGCGCTGGCGATAAACAGCGACGGCGAGCGCTTCTGTGACGAGTCGTTCTACCCGAAGCAAGCGGGGGAGTTCTACGACCCGACCGGCGAGTACGAGGAGTTCCCGTTCTACATGGTGTTCGACGAGACCTACCGGCAGACGTACGGCATCGGGAACTACCGCCCCGGCGCGGACTACCCCGACGAGTTCCTCGCGGGCTCGGCCGAGACGCTGGCCGACCTCGCGGCCCAACTCGACGTTCCTCCAGAGTCGCTCGAAGCGACCGTCGAGCGGTTCAACGGGTTCGCTCGCGATGGGGCCGACCCCGACTTCGGCCGTGGAGAGAACGACTGGGCGCACGTCTGGTGCGGCGACCCGGACCACGAACCCAACCCGAACATGGGGCCGCTGACCGAGCCGCCGTACTACGCGGTGCGGCTGTACGTCGGGCTCTCGAGCATGAGCAACACGGGGCTGGTGACCGACCGCGCGGGCCGCGTCGAGAACTGGAACGACGAGGCCATCGACGGGCTGTACGCGACCGGGTCGGTCATGGCCCCGGTCGAGTGGGGCGTCGGCTACCAGAGCGGCCTGCAGAACGCCCGCTCGTTGACCTACGGCTATCTCGCCGGGCTGGAGATGGCCGAGAAATAATCGGGGTCGCCGTCTACTCGTTGTACGACCGCGGCAGCCCGAGCGAGTGCTGGCCGATGTGGTTGAGGATCATCTCCTCGGAGACGGGGCCCGTGCGCTGGTGGCGGGCGACGCCCCACGCGGCGGAGACGCCCATCTCCGAGCTCGCGGACATCCCACCGAGCGTCGACATCGCCGCCTCGCACGCCTCCCAGGCGGCCTTGCAGGCGAGGTAGTTCGCGATGTTGGAGACTTCACCCACGTCGCCGACCTGGTTGTCGTACTGCCAGGCGGCCTTGCGGAGGTCCGTGCGTGACGACTCCAGCTTCGCGTGCGCTTCGGCCAGCGGGTGCTGGATCGCCTGATGGGCGCCGATGGGCTCCGACCAGACCTCGCGGTCCTTGGCGTACTGGACTGCGGTGTCGAGCGCCTCCTTGCCGGCACCCCACCCAGAGAGCGCCGCGGTAATGCGCTCGACGTTCAGCATCCCGAAGATCTGGTACATCCCGTTGCCGACCTCGCCGAGCACTTGGTCCTCGTCGACGCGCAGGTCCTCGATGAACAGGTCGTACGTCGGCTCCGTGTAGTAGATGTCGAGGGGAATCTCGCTGTACTCGATGCCGTCGGCCTCGGGGTCGACGATGAACATCGTGATGCCGTCGAACTTGCGGTCCACCTCGTCGAACGGCGTCGTGCGGGCGACGAGCAGGAGGTGGTCGGCGAACTCCATCCCCGAGATCCACTGCTTGCGGCCGTCGATGACGTACTCGTCGCCGTCCTTCTCGGCGAACGTGGAGATGCGCGAGGAGTTCAGCCCCGCGTCGGGCTCGGTCATCCCCAGCGCCCACACGTCCTCGCCGTGGGCGATGCCGGGGATGTATGTCTCCTTCTGTGCCTCGGTGCCGTTCTCGACGAGGCTGATGCCCCCGAAGACGGTGCTCATCGTGAAGCGGAACGTCGTCTCCCAGGCGTGGCCCTCACACAGCGCCTCCAGGATGACGACCGTGTCGAGTAGGTCGAGCCCCTGCCCACCGTACTCCTCGGGGAGGGGCGCACCGAACCAGCCCCCCTCGGCGAGGTCCTCGAAGATTTCTTCGGGCGGGCGCCGCTTCTCGTGGACGTCCTGCCAGTAGGCCTTGTCGTACTCCGCGGTGATATCTCGAACCGCACTCTGCATCATCTCGTGCTCCTTGCTCAGGCCGAACTCCATCGTACCCGGACGTCGGTGGGCGGAGTATTAATCGTTGGCGTGGCCGGCGGCGCTGGAAGTCGGTTCAGACCTCCCGAACGCGCTCGTCGTCGTCGATGGGCCACTCCTCGATCTCCGCTCGAACGATCTTCCCCGTCGCCGACCGGCCGAACTCGTCGGCGTCGACGAACTTGATGTAGTGCGGGAGCTTGTACCGCGCGAGTTCGGCCTCGACGAGCGCCAGCAGCTCAGCTCGGAGTTCGTCGGGGTCCGCGACGTCGTGAACACCGACGATCGCACGGGGCACCTCCCCCCAGTCCGGGTCGTCGGCGCGCACGACGACGACCTCCTCGACGGCGTCGTGGGTGATGAGGATCTCCTCGAGCTCCGCGGGATAGACGTTCTCTCCACCGGGTTTGATGAGGTACTTCCGGCGGCTGACGAACGAGTAGGTGCCGTCGCCGTGGCGCTCGAACACGTCGCCCGTCCGGAACCACCCGTCGCGGAAGTCCTCGCCGTTCGCCTCGGGGTTGCGGATGTAGCCGCTACACAGCGACGGCCCACGCACGGCCATCTCGGCCTCCTCGGCGTCGCTGTCGTTCCAGCGCTCGTCGATGAACTTCACGTCGATGAGCGACGTCTCATGTTTCCGGAGCGTCTCCTTGTCGGGTGCGACACCGACCGGGATCTTGCTCCCGGAGGCGGCGTGACCGTCCTCGGCGGCGCCGTAGGTGTTCTGGAACGGCGCGTCGAACAGTTCGGTGATGCGCTTGATGCGCTCGGGTTCGATCATGTCCGGGAGCGCGCCCATGGTCCGAATCTCGGGGAAGTCGTCGGGACCGAGCCCCCGCTCCTCGACGTGGTCGGCGAGGCGTTCGACGACGCCGGGCACGAGGAACAGCCAGCTGATCGGACGGTCGGAATCGAGCACGACGTCGGTGATGCGCTCGGGGGCGAAGCCGTCGATGGGGTAGAACGTCCCGCAGTGGACGGCAGTGAGCCCGATCCAGGTGACACCCGCGGGGTGAAACATCGGTCCCCACGCCGGGTAGTTGTCGCCGCGTTCGAGCCCGTAGTCGATGGTGATCTGCACCACGCGGCTCAGGATGGCGCGGTGACTGACGACGACGCCTTTGGGTAGCCCGGTGGTTCCCGAGGTGTTGAGGACGGCGAAGCCCTGTTCGGGGTCGACCCGGTCGTCGGGCAGGGGGTCGGTCGCCGCCCCCGCGTCGACGAGCGCGTCGTAGGCGACGTCGCCGTCACCGTCGTAGCCGACGAGTTCGGGCGTCGCCTCGCCGTCGGCGACGGCCCAGTCGGCCTGTTCGGTGAAGCGCTCGGAGACGAACAGTACGTCGGCGGTCACGAGGTCCGCACAGTGGACGAGCTCCTCGCGTTCGAGCCGCCAGTTCAGCGTCGCCAGCAGACAGCCGAGCTTCGCACAGGCGTACGCGAGCGTGACCGTCTCCCCACGGTTCTCCGAGAGGACGGCGACGGTCGACTCGCCGGGGACGTACCCCCGGTCGCGCAGCGCGTTCGCGAGGCGGTCCGAGCGGGCATCGAGTTCGGCGTAGGTGAGCGCCGTCGAGCCGTCGTCGACGGCGAGGCGGTCGGGGTACATCCGCGCGGACTTGCGGAGCTGGTCGCCGAGCGTAAAGGAGCGGGTCTGCCGGACGAACGCCTCCGTGTCGTCGAGGCCGAGGTCGAAGTTGAACTCTGTCATGAGGGGAGTTCAGGTGTGGTAGCCGGCGGTGTCGTAGCCGATGCCCATGTCCATCCTGGAAATCTTCCACGTGCCGTCGATACGGCGGTACTCGTCCTCGTACCAGCCCATGACGTGGCCCGACCTGCCGTCGGGGGCGACGTAGAAGACGAGCATGTACCACTTGCCAGTGGCTTCGTCGCCGTCGACCTCGATCTCGGGCATCTGGACGGTGTGGAGGCTGAACTGGTACTCGACGTGGTCCCGCCAGTACTCGTACACCTCCTGGGCGCCGTGTTTGTCGCCGGTTCGGTACTTCACGACCGCGTCTTCGGTGAAGATGTCGTGGGCGCGTTCGAAGTCCTCGTAGTCGAGGGCGCGACTGTACGCCCCTCGTAGCTCGTGGATTTCGTGGCGGTCGAGCAGCTCACGTGCTAGGTCACTCATAGCTCGAATAGCTCTCGACACGGGCATAAACACTTCGCCGCGGGGCTCAGTCGCTAGCTGACGACGCGAATCGGGAGCCGCCGCGGGCCGTAGATCTCGGAGCTGACGAACGGGTCGATCTCGTCCGTGGCCACCTCCCAGTCGTCGACGCGGTCGAGGAACTTCTCGAAGAACACCCGCGCCTCCATGTCCGCCAGCGGGGCGCCGAGACAGTAGTGGATGCCCTTGCCGAACGGGATGGGCTCTTTCGTGTACTCCCGGAACGGGTCGAACTGGTCGGGGTTCTCGAACACGTCCGGGTCCCGGTTGGCGGCGCTGAGCCAGCCCACGACGCGCTGTCCCTCCTCGATTCTCACGCCCGCGATTTCGGTGTCGCTGGTCGCGATGCGCTTGCCGGGCATCACCGGTGACCGGTACCGGAGTACCTCCTTGAGCGCGTCCATCAGTGGTATCTCGCCGCTCTGGAGTTCGTCGATGACGTCCTCCTCCTCGAACGTCCAGACGGCGTTCGCGAGATACTGCGTCGTGGTGACGTTGCCGGCGATGAGCAGCATCGAGAGGTTCGCGAGGACGTTGCTCCGGTCGACCAGCTCGGAGTCGCGCTCGCCCCGGATATGGTTCATGATGATGTCCTCCGTCGGGCTCGCTTCCCGGCGGTCGATCTCGGCGTCGAACAGCTCCTGGAGTTCACCCATGGCCGTGGCCTGTTTCTCCTCAAGGGCCGCGAACGCCTCGGGACTGTTCTCCGACGGGGCGGTCGCGAGCGTCGCCGACCACTTGCGGAACGTCTCCATCTTCTCCGAGGGAACGTTCAGCAGCTCCGCGATGATGAGGATGGGCAGCGGCTTGGCGAACTCCTCGACGAAGTCGATGTGGTCGTCGCCCTGGAGTGCCCTGTCGAGCAGTTCGTCGACCCGCGCTTTGATCTTCGGCTCGTACACCTCCTTGAGGAACCCCGGCTGGAAGTAGTCCTGGGCCATCCCCCGCAGTTCGGAGTGGATCGGCTCGTCGGTGCTCAGAAGCGAGCCGTTGATGTACGAGGTGTTCCGCCGGGTGAACCGCTCGTGTTGCGTGATGGACTCCACGACCGCGTCGTAGCCGACGACGTCGTAGGTGTCGCGCCGCGGGTCGTACCGCAACGGTGCTTCGTCGCGGATCTCCTTGAAGAACGGATACGGGTCCAGCTGCCCCTCCCGACTCGCGATCTCGTGGGGAATCCACGGTTTCTCACCGCCAGCCTCGCCTCGCTCATCAGTTTGTGACATGCCAACATACTCACAACAGGACGGTAATAAATCTACTTCCCAGGTGTCAACGCCGGGGAAAACCAGCCGTACACGCGCCGGAACCGCCCCACGAGGGTCGGCTAGAACCACCCCACCAGGCTCGGCTAGGTGCACGGGTGGGCACCGAGACGTGCGACTCTTTTATATCTCGTCGACGAGGTATCAGCCCGTGGCATCCGACACGGGCGACGGTCGGCGGCGCACGCTGTACGCCCTCGCCAGTGGGAACTTCGCGCAGTTCGGCACGCGAATCCTCATCAGCGCGCTCGTGCCGTTCATCCTGCTCGAGTTCGAGACGACGAAAGCCGGCATCGGGCTGGCGCTGACCGGCATGTGGGCCATCTACGCCCTCTGTCAGTTTCCCAGCGGCATCCTCGCCGACCAGTACGGGGAACGCCAACTGCTGTTGCTCGGGTTGACTGGCGCGACCGCGGGGCTCGTGTTCGTCGCCCTCGCGCCGTCGCTCGTCGCCTTCGCCCTGTGTCTGCTCCTCCTCGGTGCCGGCGCCGGGCTGTACTACCCGCCCGCGTCGGTTCTCGTCACCCGACTGTACGAGGACCACGGGAGTTCGATCAGCATCCTCGCCGCCTTCGGGACGCTCGCGGGACTGGTCTACCCCGCCATCGGCGGGCTGGCCGCAGAGCACTTCGGCTGGCGCCCCGTCCTCGCGCTGGCGGCGCTGTTCACCGTCGGCGTCATCGGCACCATCGCGAGGGTCGTCCCGCGCGTTCCGCCGGTCAACGACGACGGCCTTCGCGACAGCATCAAGCTCACCGAGTACCGGAACCTCCTCACTCGGCCACCGCTGCTGTACACCATCGTCCTGGCGATCACGTTCATCTTCACGTTCCAGGGGCTCTCGTCGTTTTATCCGACGTTTCTCGTCGAGTACCACGGCATCGACCGCGGCATCGCGGGCGCGATACTCGGCGGCGTCCTCGGCGTCTCGTCGGTCGCCCAGCCCATCGCGGGCCGGCTCTCCGATACGTTCTCACGGGACAGCGCGCTCGTCGTGAGCATCGCGCTCATCGTCACCAGCCTCGCCGTGTTGCTCGGCGTGCAGTCGGTCGTCGGTGCGATGGTCGGGTCGTTCGTCCTCGGCACGGGACTCTCCTTTCCCGGCCCGTTACAGGCACGCTTCATCGACCGGCTCGACGAAGCCGAACGCGGCTACGGCTTCGGGCTCGTCCGGACGGTCTACATGTTCGGTGGCGCCTCGGGCAGCGTCGTCGTCGGGACGCTCGCCGACACGAGCGGCTGGGTCACTGCCTACGGCGTCGTCGCCGCCTGTCTCGTCGGCTGTCTCGTGCTGTTCGGCGTGAACCGCCTGGGCGCGTTCGACCTCTAGGTCCGGAGCGTGACCGGCAGTTCGGCGGCGCCGTAGATCTCGGGGCTGAAGTACGGCGTGATCTCGTCGGTCGCGAGCGTCGCCCCGTCGATGCGGTCCAGCAGTTCGGTGAACAGCGTCTGCGCCTCCAGGTTCGCCAGCGGCGCACCCAGACAGTAGTGGATGCCCTTGCCGAACGGGATGGGCGTCTCGTCGTAGCTCCGGGTGGGGTCGAACTCGTCGGGGTTCTCGAACACCGCCTCGTCGCGGTTCGCAGAGCTGAGCCAGCCGGTGACGAGCGAACCTTCCGGAACCTCGACGCCACCGAGTTCGGTGTCCTCGCGGGCGATACGCTTCTGTGGCATCACCGGCGTCCGGTACCTGAGCACCTCCTCGAGCGCGTCTCCGAGGTCGACCGTCTCGCCCTGGAGTTCCGGGATGGTCCCCTCCTCGATGAACGTCCAGAGCGCACTCGTCATGTACGCCGTCGTCGTCACGTTGCCGGCGACGAGTAGCATCCCACAGCACGCGACGGTGTTCTCCCGCTCGATGTGTTCGTACGCCGATTCGGCCTGGACGAACTTCGTGATGAGGTCGTCTTTCGGCTCGTCCTCGCGGCGTTCGATGGCGTCCCTGAAGAAGTCGTTGAGGCTGTCGATGGCCGCCAGCATCCGCTCCTGGACGTCCTGTTTCGCCGCCTCGGTCGGCTCCGTGGGGGCGCCGATGAGCGCGGTCGACCACTCCCGGAACGTGTCCAGCTTCTCGGACGGAACGCCCAGCATCTCCGCGATGACGAGAATCGGGAGCGGTTTCGCCACCGCCTCCACGAAGTCGAACGGGCCGTCTCTGGCGACCGCCTCGTCGACGAGCCGCTCGACGTGTCGCTCGACGGCCGGGCCGTAGTGCTCCTGAACATACGACGGGCGGAAGTAGTTCTCGGCCATGCTCCGCAGGTCCGTGTGGATGGGTGGGTCGCGGCTCATCCACGCGCCGTCGAGAAACGAGGTCCCCTCCTTGCCGAACCGCTCGTACTCGACGCTCAGTTCGACGACCTCGTCGTAGTGGAACGCGTCGTACGTGCCACGGGCATCGTCGTACCGGACCGCCCCCTGCGCTCGCATCTCCCTGAACCACGGATACGGGTCGAGCTGGCGCGCTTTCGTCGCCAGCTCGCCGGGCATGACCGCCAGCGCCCTGCTATCGTCTCCCATACCCGAACTCGCTCCGCAGCTGTCATCAACGTACCGGCGAGGGGGACGCTGCCGACGGCCCGCCGCATCTAGGTCGGGGAACTGGCAAGTAACTCCCCGCGGATGGACCGGTATGGACGACGTGGAGTTCACCATCGAGGACGGGGTCGCCGAGGTCACGGTCCACCGCGAGGCGAAGAAAAACGCGATGGAGTCGGCGCTGCGGAAAGAGACCATCGCGCCGTTCGTGCGCGACTGTCGAGACGACGACGACGTTCGCGTCCTCGTGTTTCGAACGGGGGGCGACGAGGTGTTCTCGACCGGCGGCGACTTACAGGAGCTACTGGACAACGACTTCGACGCGGAGGCCATCAAACGCATCGGCGAGAGCTGGGAGGAGCTGCACTTCCAGCTCGAGAACCTGCGGAAGCCGACCATCGCCGTCGTCGACGGACTCGCGCTCGCGGGGGCGGCCAACCTGCTGCTGTACATGGACATCGTCGTCGCGTCGACCGACGCGAAGATCGGCTGGGCGGGCGTCAATCGCGGCATCGTCGAGTGGTTCAGCTCGACCCGGCTCCAGCACTACATCGGCCCCCGGAAGGCGATGTACTACCTCCTGACGGGCGAGCTCATCGACGCCGCCGACGCCGCGGAGATGGGGCTCGTGACGACGGCCGTTTCGCCGGCGGACCTCGACGAAACCGTCGACGACATCGTCGACTCGCTCACGAACAAACACCCGGAGACGCTCGCACGCATGCGAGAAGCGGTGTACCGGAGCATGGAGATGAGCCCGTCCTCGGCGCTGGAGGTGACGAAACGCGACGTGTACGACCTGAACAGCGGCGACCCACCACTACGAGAGGGCATCGAGGCGTTCCTCGAAGACAGAGACCCGGAGTGGGTCGAGTGATGGACGAGCGACGGTCGACCGTGACCTAGACCTCCCGAACCCGCTCCTCGTCGTCCAGTTCCCACTCCTCGATGTCCTCACGGACGAGCTTCCCGGTCGCACTCCGTGGAAGCTCCCCCGGCGCGACGATGTCGATGTAGTGTGGAAGCTTGTAGCCAGCGAGCCGGTCACGGAGCAGCGCCATCAGTTCGTCCTTCTCGAGGTCCTCGGGGTGGTTCGTGCTCACGACCGCACGGGGCACCTCGCCCCACTTCTCGTCCGGGACGCGCACCGTAATCGCGTCCTCGACCAGTTCGTGGCTGATGAGCACTTCCTCGAGCTCTGCGGGATAGATGTTCTCGCCACCGCTCTTGATGAGGTACTTCCGACGGTTGAGGAAGCTGTAGGTGCCGTCGTCGTGGCGGCGGAAGATGTCCCCAGTCCGAAACCACCCGTTGTTGAAGTCCTCGCGGTTCGCCTCCGGGTTCTTGATGTACCCGCTGCAGACCGACGGGCCGCGGACCGCGAGTTCGCCGTGGTTGCCGTCGATGTCGTTCCAGTCCTCGTCGATGAGCTTCATGTCGATGAACGAGGACTCGACCTTGCGGTACTCCTCTTGCCCCGGTCGGACGCCCACGGGAACGTCGTGACCGCCGCTGAGTGCGTTGTCGTTCTCAGTCGCGCCGTAGGAGTTCTTGAACGGCATGTCGAACTTCTTCGTCACGCGTTCGACCTTCTTCGGATCGACGAGGTCGACCAGTGCGCCGATGTTGCGCAGTTCGCGGATGTCATCGCGGCCGATGTCGTGTTCCTCGGCGTAGTCGAGGAACTGCTCGACGACGCCCGGCAAGAGGACCATCCACGCGATAGGGCTCCCTTCGGAGGTGAGGATGTCGTAGACGCGCTCGACGTCGAAGCTGTCCATCGGGTAGTAGGTGCCGCCGAGCGTCGCGATGGTCGGGATGAAGTCGGCCGAGATCATGTGGAACATGGGCGGCCAGATGAGCTGGTCGTCGTGCTCTTCGAGCCCGAAGTCGATGATGTTCTTGTACGCCCGCGCCAGCCAGCAGCGGTGGCTGATGACGACTGCCTTCGGCAAGCCGGTCGTCCCGGAGGTGTTCAACACGACGAGTCCCTGTTCGGGGTCGATACGGCGGTCGGGCAGCGGCTCGGTCGTCGCCCCCGCCGCGACCAGGTCCTCGTAGTCCAGTTCGTCGTCGTCCGGGTCGTCGAGGAAGACGTACTCGGGGTCGGACTCCGCGTCCGCATCAAGCCACGCGAGTTTGTCGCGATACTGCTCGGAGACGATCAGGATGTCGGGTTCGACGAGGTCTACGCAGTGGACGAGCTCCTCGCGGTTGAGCCGCCAGTTCAGCGCCGGGACGAGCCAGCCGCCTTTCGCGCCCGCGTACATCACCTCGGCCACCTCGCCGCGGTTCTCGGCGAGCACCGCGACGGTCGCCGCCTCCGGCGCACAGCCCCGGTCGAGCAGCGCGTTCGTCAGGCCGTTCACCCGCTCGTTCAGTTCCCGGTAGGTCACCTCTCGGCCGGGCTCGGCGATGGCCGTCCGGTCGCCGTACTTCCGGACCGCCTTCCGGAGGAGGTCGCCGACGTTGAACTGGCGCGTCTCGCGGACGAACTGCGCCTGGTCGTCGATGCCGAGGTCGAAATTGAACTCCATATGTCGGTTCGAACGCGAGAGCCGCTGTTAAGTGTTCGTCAATCTAGGTCGTGAGCGACCCCCACTACAGTTTAGACGAACTCGCCCGTCTGCCCCGATATGGACGAGCGCCTGCGAGCTGCGTTTCGAGCGCGAGAGCCGGTAGTCGGTTCCTGGATACTCATCGGGCACCCGACCATCGCCGAGGTGACGGCCGGCCTCGGGTTCGACTTCGTCGTACTGGACACCGAACATCCGTCGTATTCGCTCGAGACGCTCGACACGATGATTGCGGGGGTGGCGGCTGCCGACGGCGACGCCCGGCCCATCGTCCGGGTCCCGCTCGACGAGCGCAACCGGATCACGCGCGTCCTCAACATGGGGGCCGGCGGCATCCTCTTTCCCGTCATCGAGACGGCCGAGCAGGCGCGGGAAGCAGCCGCGGCGACGGCCTACCCACCGGAGGGCACCCGGACGATTGCGCCCGGTCGCGGTTCCAACTACCTCCAGAACTTCGAGACGTACGTCGAGACTGCCAACGACGCCATCGTGACCATCGTGATGATCGAGACCGAACAGGGCGTCGAGAACGCGGCCGACATCGCGGCCGTCGACGGCGTTGACGCGATACTCGTCGGGCACGAAGACCTCTCGGCGAGCCTCGGCGTGTTCGCCCAGTGGGAGCACGAGCGCCTCCAGTCGGCCATCGACCGGGTCATCGGGGCCGCCCACGACAACGGGACGGCGGTGGGCCGGGTGACGCCGGACTCCGAAGCGATCACGGCCACGCTCGACCGCGGGTTCGACTTCCTCATCACGGGCGTCGACCTCTGGCAGCTCACGCAGATGGGCCAGCGCGCGAAAGCCGAGTTCGACGCCGCGGTCGACCGGTGAGCGGTTCCGATCTAGGTGAGACGGCGAGCCACCTACAGCGCCGGTCCGAGACCAACTGTTATTGTACGGGTCATCGTCTGTCCGCGAAATGACGACCGTAGAGCCAGCGGAGTTGCGGACGTTCGCGACCCGATTGCTCGCCGACCTCGGCGCACCGGACGACGTGGCTGAGATGGTCGCAGCCTCGCTCGTCGACGCCGACCTGAAGGGCCACACGTCCCACGGCGTCCTTCGGATTCCCACCTACCAGGACATGATCGACGACGACGCGCTCGTCCCCGACGAAACACCGGCCATCATCCGGGAGGACGAGACCACAGCCGTCGTCGACGGACGGTTGGCCTACGGACAGGTCGTGGGTCGCCTAGCCACCCACGTCCTGGTCGAGAAAGCCCACCGGGCTGGGCTGGCTGCCGTCGGCATCAGGAACGGGACGCACCTCGGACGGATGGGCGAGTGGGCGGAACGCGCCACGGAGGACGGGCTCATCTTTTCGTCGTTCGTCCACTCCTCGGGCGGGGGGCTCGTCACGGCGCTCGCCGGGACCGCAGACAGAACGTTCTCGACGAACCCCGTCACCTACGGCGTGCCGACGTTCGACCGCCTCCCGTTCCCGCTCGTCCTCGACATGGCGAGTTCGCAGGTCGCACACGGGAAGATTCAGGAGTACGAGGCTGCGGGCCGCACCCTGCCGGGCGAATGGGCGCTGTCACCCGACGGCGAGCCGCTGACCGACCCGGAAGAACTCAGCGAGTTCCAGGAAGCCGAAGACTGGGGTGCGCTCCGACCCCTCGGGGGGACGACGGCCGGCTACAAGGGAACGGGACTGGCGGTCATCGTCGAGATGCTGGCAGGCCTGCTCGGCGGCGGGCCGGTCATCGGCCAACGGGACCCGAGTTCGTGGTTCTCCAACGGGGCGACGTTCCTCGCCATCGACCCCGAACGCTTCAGCGACCGGGCGACGATGGCGGCGAAAGTCGAGTCGATGGCGACGCAGTTCCGCGCGGCCGAATCGCTCCCGAACGTCCCGGTCGGCGATGGGGCTCGGGGCGACGACCCACTGTTACCAGGCGAAGCCGAGTACCTGACCGCACAGGAGCGGGCCGACGGCGGCGTCCCCCTCCCCGAGCGCGTGGTCGAGGCGCTGACGGCGGTGGCCGCCGACCTGGATATCGAGCCGCCGTTCGACGACGCGGCGGCCAACAGTTAATCCGCCAGCGCGACATCGAGGAGCCATGACCGGGAACGCCGACCCCGAGGCGGTTCGGAGCTACTACGAGTACGTCGACAGCGAGGCGTACGAGGCGCTGTTCGACCTGTTCTCGCCAGACATCACCTACGTTCGCTCTGGGCCACGCGAACTGGACGGCATCGACGAACTCCGCGAGTTCTACCTGCAGGAACGACCGCTCAGGGGCGAACACACGGTCGATGACCTGCTCGTCGACGGCGACCGCGTCGCCGTCCGTGGCCGCTACGAGGGGAGAAAGCTGACCGACGGCGAGGAGATAACCTTCGGCTTCGCCGACTTCCTCCGGTTCGACGACGACGGGAAGATCGTCGAGCGAAACACGTTCAACAACATGCTCGCCGAGCAGCTGTAGGCAGCCGGAGACCCGAATTTATGGTCACGTAGTGTGGTGTATGGGCTATGACCACGTGGCACGCGGACCCGCCGCCGGACGGCTATCACCAGCTCCTCGCGCCCGACGGCACACTGACGGCGGACCCGCCAGACCTTGACGACGCGACCCTGCTCGACCTGTATCGCGTCTTCGTCCAGACCCGCCGGTACGAACAGCAGGTGAACCGCATGCAGCGGCGGGGTGAGATCAGCGTCGCCGCCGACTCCGTCGGAGAGGAGGCGGTGGGGCTCGGCACCGCCGCCGCGCTCGACGCTGGCGACTGGTACTACCCGAGTTACCGCCAGACGTCGGGGCTGTTTCACCTCGGCGTTCGGATGGAGGGGATTCTCGCGAAACTGATGGGGACGGAGCCGGAGACGCGAAACGACCACCTCCACGTCGACGAGGACGACGCGCCAACGGTGACGGTGACGCCGGGGTCGACGCCGCTGGCGGTCAACGTCGGGAACGCCGTCGGGACGGCGATGGTCGACGCCTTCGTCGCCGAGGAGACCGGCGAGGACCCGGAGGCGGTGACGATGGTCTACATCGGCGACGGCGCCACGTCAGAGGGGGATTTCCACGAGGCGCTGAACTTCGCCGGCGTGTTCGACGCGCCGGTCGTCGTCGTCTGTCAGAACAACCAGTGGGCCATCTCCGTGCCCGCACACCGACAGACCGCCGCCGAGACGTTCGCACAGAAGGCCGAGGCGCACGGCGTTCCACACACGCGCGTCGACGGCAACGACGTGTTCGCCGTCTACGAGGCTGCGACGACGGCCGTCGACCGGGCTCGCTCGGGAGGCGGGCCGACGCTCATCGAGGCGGTGACCTACCGGCGAACGGACCACAACACCGCCGACGACCAGTCCGTCTACCGTGACGAGACGGCGACCGCCGACTGGGAAGCACGCGACCCCGTCGACCGGTTCGAGACGTACCTGCGCGAGCGTGGCCTGCTCGACGACGAGACCGTCGAGCGAATCACGACCGACGTGGACGCGCGCATCGCGGACGCGGTGGCCGCTGCACGCGCCGTCCCGCGGTCGGACCCGATGGAGATGTTCGAACACCACCTCCACGACGAGGGGTGGAGCCATCGGCGCCACCGCTGGGAACTCCAGCAAGAGCTCGACGGCGAGAACCCGTTTGCCGACCACGGAGGGACGGGGACGCTCGGGGCCCGACGGTCGACGACCGACGCGACAGGGGCGAGCGCGGCCGAACCGACCGCGGCCGACGCATCCGAGACCCGAGACCGAACGCTCATCGAAGCCATCAGAGAGGGCCTAGAGGGCGAACTGGAACGCGACGACACCGTTCGCCTGCTCGGCTACGACATCGGCCCCATCGGCGGGGTGTTCCGGACGACAGAGGGGCTCTACGACCGCTTCGGCCCGACCAGGGTGGTCGACACGCCGCTGTCGGAGAACGCGCTCGTGGGGACGGCCGTCGGGATGGCGATGCGTGGCGAGCGACCGGTCGTCGAGATTCAGTTCATGGGCTTTCTCTATCCGGCGTTCGGCCAGCTCCAGTACACGCTCGCGAAGATGCACGAGCGAACCGCTGGTGCGTTCGACGTGCCGGTGACGCTCAGAGTGCCCTACGGCGGCGGCATCAAAGCCAGCGAGTTCCACTCCGAGTCGACAGAGACGTATCTCGTCCACACCCCGGGCGTTCGCGTGGTCGTCCCGTCGACGCCCGCCGACGCGAAGGGCCTCCTCGCCGCGAGCATCCGGTGTGACGACCCTGTCGTCTTCCTCGAACCCAAGCGCCGCTACCGGGGGCGCCGAGAACCCGTGCCGGTGGCGGCGACCCCGGTCCCGCTGGACGAGGCGCGGACGGTCCGGACGGGGACGGACGTGACCCTGCTCGCGTGGGGCGCGATGGTCCAGCCGGCGGTCGAAGCGGCCGACGCCGTCGACGCCGACGTGGAGGTGCTGGACCTGCGAACGCTCTCGCCGCTCGACGTCGAGACGATTCTGGCGTCCGTCAGAAAGACGGGCCGATGTGTCGTCCTGCACGAGGCGCGTCGCACGGCGGGGCTCGGAGCAGAGCTCGCCGCGCTGGTGGCGGAGTACGCCACCGACCGGCTGAAAGCGCCCGTCAAGCGAGCGACGGGGTTCGACGTCCACTTCCCCGGCCATCAGGTCGAGGATGACTACCTGCCGGACGCAACCAGAGCACGAAACGCCATCGAGGCGGTGATGGACTATGCCTACTGACCCGACGCGCTTCGAGTTCCCGCTGCCGGACGTCGGCGAGGGGACCACCGAGGCAGAACTCCTCGAGTGGCACGTCGCCCCCGGCGACGACGTCGCGGAGGACGACCCGCTGTGTACGGTCGAGACCGACAAGGCAGTCGTCGAAATCACCTCGCCCTGCCCCGGGACGGTCACGGCACTGCACGGCGACCCGGGTGACGTCTGTGTGGTCGGTGCGATTCTCGCAGTTATCGAGACGACCGAGCCACCCCAGCACATCGGCGAGACGGCGCCAGTCGAGGCCGACACAGGGGAGGACCGAGTCGACGAGTCGTCGGTCGAGCCACCGAACCCGGTGAAGCCAGACGACACACCGCCGGTCGAGACGGAAGACCACACACCGTCGGCCGAAGCGGACCGAGTCTTCGCCGCACCGAGCACGCGGCGATACGCTCGCGAACAGGGCGTCGACATCACGCGCGTCGCCGGGTCCGGCCCCAACGGTCGTGTCCTGCGGGCGGACATCGACGCCCACAGTGCGTCGGCCGAGCAGCCACCCCGTTCGGCGGGCGACGAGCGCCGAGAGGTGGTCAGACGCCCGCTGTCACCGACTCGCCGGACCATCGCGGAAAACATGGTGCAGTCGCGTCGCGAGATTCCCCACGCGACCTCCGTGTTCGAGGCCGACGCGGAGGCGCTGGTGGCAGCGAAAGAGCGCCTCGACGCCGAACACGACGTCCACGTCACCTACACGCCGCTGTTTCTGAAGGCCGTGGTCGCCGGACTGCAGGCGGTGCCGGTCATGAACGCCGAACTGGACAGCGAGACCGACGAGGTGCTCGAAAAGCGGTTTTACAACGTCGGTGTGGCCATCCACACCGACCACGGGCTGCTCGTCCCCGTCATCGAGGACGTCGACGAGAAGTCGGTCGTCGACCTGGCCGTCGAACTCGAGTCGCTCGTCGAGCGGGCGCGCGACCGCTCGCTCACACCCGCAGCGTTCACGGACGGCACGTTCACGCTGACGAACACCGGGAGCCACGGCGGCCACAGCCTGTTCGGCACCCCGATAATCAACCCGCCACAGACGGGCATCCTCGGCGTCAGCGGCATCCGGAACGAGCCGGTCGCCGTCGACGACCGGACCATCGCCGTCCGCAAGCGCCTGTACCTCTCGCTGTCGTACGACCACCGGCTCGTCGACGGCGTCACCGCTGGGGAGTTCATGGAACGGGTCATCGACCGTATCGAGTCCCCTGAGAAGCTGGTTCGCGAGCGGTAGCGCACAGCTGCCGGGCGCTTCGTCGCGTGGCAGTCGTCTCTCGGGCGGCCGGGGTGACACCGGCCGCCCGGACACACGTTTAAGGCGATGACCTCCAACAGTTCACGCATGGTAGCGACCGAGCTAGAAGGAACCGAGATTCCCAGCGGGGAGTTCGGCGTCGAGGGGTGGAAGGCGTACCTCTGGGCCGACGCGACCCGTGACGAGGAAGCCGCGTTTCGATACGACGAGGACGCCGAAGCCGTCGGCGAGCCGGGCCAGCTCGTCCCGCACTCGATGTGCCAGCACATTGTCTTCGAGGCCACCGGCGGCATCGAGGCGACGATGAGCCGCCTCACCGACGACTGGAAGAGCGGGGCCGCACTCGGCGGCCTACGCGTCGAATTCCACGCACCCATCGAGACCGGGACGACCCTCACCGTCGACGGCGCGATTACCAGCGTCGTCGAGAAGGAGGGCTCGTCCGGGGGCCTCACCATCGTCACCCACGAGTACGCCGTCTCCACGCCCGACGGCGACGCAGTGTACGACCTCGAAGCCGACATGGTGCTGCTGGAGGACCTCTGAGATGCGGTTCGACGACCTCTCGGTCGGTGACGAACTGGTCCGAACCGTCGAGGACCTGCGCGGCGACGACATGAAGCTGATCGCCGCCCTCTTGCAGGACCCGTATCCCCCCCACTACGACCCGCGTCGGGCCGAGGAGTTGGGCTACCCCGGGCTACTGAACCAGGGGCCGGCGAACCTCGCGTACATGCTCCAGCCCATCGTCCGGGAGCTCGGTGCGCCGTCGGACCTCGCGAGCTTCGACACACGCTTTCACGACATGGTGTTCGAAGACGAGACCGTCACCGTTACCGCCACGGTCGAGGAGAAACGCCCGGCCGACGACGACGGCCTCGTCGAGTTCAGTGTCGTGCTCGCGAAGGAGAACGGTGAGACCGCCGTCGACGGGACGGTGACGGCACGGTTCAGCGACTAACCGGTCCGAGCACGGCGGCCGATGTGCCACAATCACCCAAGCATTAATGCCCGATTCTCCCGAGTCGGTGGTATGAGCAACCAGCAGCCCCACGCGGAGTCCGCGGCACTCATCGAGCGGGCGAAGCGGGTGACGCCCGGAGGCATCAACTCCACCTCTCGGACGCAGATGATGGAGGACAGACAGGGGAATCCCGTCTGCTTCGAGGAGGCCAGCGGGGCCGAGCTCGTTGACCGGAGCGGGAACCGCTACGTCGACTACAACAACGGGTGGGGCCCCATCATCCTCGGGCACTGTGACCCGGACGTGAACGAGGCGGTCGCACAGGCGACGGCGAAACGCGACATCGTCGGGATGAGCACGAGTGAACTCGAAGTGCGGGCGGCCGAACTCGTCGCCGAGCGCGTCCCGAGCGCCGACAAGGTGCAGTTCGGGACGACGGGGTCGGAGGTGGTCGCCCACGCCATCCGCACCGCCCGTGCCGTGACGGGGCGGGAGAAGATCATCAAGTTCCAGGGGAACTACCACGGCTGGTACGACCCGGTCGCGCTCAACTACATCTCCGAGCCCGAGAACCTCGGCCAGCACGACCTCATCACGACCGGGATGCTCCCGGAGGCCACCGAGGAGACCATCGTCCTCCCGTACAACGACCTCGCCGCGGTCGAGGCGGCGTTCGAAGAACACGGCGACGATATCGCGGGCGTCATCCTCGAACCGGTCGCGCACGACATGGGCTGTGTGCCGCCGGTCGACGGCTACCTGCAGGGACTGCGTGACGTGACGGACGACCACGGTGCGCTCCTCATCTTCGACGAGATCATCACGGGCTTTCGTCACGGTATGGGCGGCGTCCAGGAGCGCGAGGGGGTCGAGCCCGACCTGACCACGATGGCGAAGGCCGTCGCGAACGGCTATCCGGTCTCGCTGCTCTGCGGGAAAGACGAGTACATGCGCCAGTTCGGCCCCGGAGCCCGTGGCGGGAGCGTCTACTTCGCTGGCACGTACAACGCCCACACCGGCGGGATGGCGGCCGTCGTCGAGACCATCACCCAACTCGAAGAGCGGAACGTCCACGAGCGGTTCGAGGAGGTCCGTACGACGCTGACCGACGCCATCCGTGACCACCTCGCGGACGCGGGCGTCGAGGGGTTCGTCCAGGAGTACGGCGGCGTCTTCGCGACCTACTTCGGCGAGGGCCCCGTGACGAAGTACCGGGACCTGCTCGACCTCGACGACGAGAAGTTCACCGAGTACCGTTGGGAGATGATCGACCGCGGCATCCTGATGGTCTCGAAGTTCCCGCGGGCGAACCTCTTGAACGCGAGCCTCACGGACGAACAGGTACAAGAGACCATCGACGCCGCCGGGGAAGCGATCCGCGCGGTCTCGGAGTGAGCGACCGAGATGCCAACGACACAGTACAGCGTCGCCGACCGGACGGCCATCGTAACCGGCGGCTCCAGCGGCATCGGCCGCACCATCGCGGAGCGGTTCGTCGCCGACGGCGCAGACGTCGTCGTCTGCTCGCGCGAGCAGGAGCGCGTCGACGAGGTCGCAACGGCACTCGCCGATGCGGACGGGGAGGTCCACCCCGTCGAGTGTGACGTTCGCGACCGGGATGCGGTCGACGCGCTCGTCGACGCAACCGTCGACACCTTCGGTGGCGTCGACATCCTGCTCAACAACGCCGGGGCGAACTTCTACAGCGAGTTCGACGACATCAGCGAGAACGGCTGGCAGACGATCCTCGACATCAATCTCACGGGGACGGTCAACTGTCTGCAGGCCGCAAGCGAGGCGCTCCGCGCCGGCTCCGGCGGGGCCGTCGTCAACCTCTCGAGTTTCGTCACGCACTTTCCCAGCCCCAACCAGAGCCACTACGGCGCGGCGAAAGCCGCCGTTTCACACCTCACCAAGACGGTCGCGTTCGAGTGGGCGTCGGCCAATATCCGGGTCAACGCAGTCGCTCCCGGCGTCGTGCTCACCCCCGGCGTGAAGCACGTCCTCGACAAGGACGTCGACGCCGTCCCGGGCCGGGAGACGGTCGATCGGCAGGTCGGCTATCCCGAGGAGGTCGCGGACCTCGTCCAGTTCCTCGTCAGTCCCGCGGCGTCGTACATGACCGGCGAGGTCGTCGACATCCGGGGCGTCCCGCAGAGCCTGAACCTCGACGACCGGTTCCCCTGAGACGGGGCCTACCGGTCGTACTCGGGGTCGCGCCCCTCGCGCAGCGCGGCGACGGCCTCCTCGTGTTCAGGGTCGTTCACGCACTCCCACTGGTAGTCGATAGCTCGCTCGCAGTGTTCGTCGAAGGAGGCGCCAGCGCCGACCAGTCGATTGGTCCGCTGGACGGCGACGGCGGGCTTGTTCGTCACCGTCTCGGCGAACTCGTGGGCGGCCGCGACGACGTCGTCTGCGACGCCGCTCACCAGCCCCAGGTCCTCGGCCGCCTCGGGCTGAATTTTCTTGCCCGTCAGGAGGAACTCGCGGGCTTTCGACTCGCCGATGAGCTTCGGGAGCAGCCACGCGCCGCCGTCGCCGGGGACGAGCCCGACGTTGACGAACCCCTCCGTGAGATAGGCGTTCGGGCCGATGTACCGGACGTCACAGGCGAGCGCGAAATCACAGCCCGCACCGACTGCGGGGCCGTTGACCGCGGCGACGCTCGGTTTGCCGAGCGAGCGAAGCTGGCGAACCACGTCCTGGACCTCGCCGAGGAACGCCCCGTACTCCGCTTTGGACTGGGCGGCCCAGTCGGGCATCGTCGAGACATCGGCACCGGTACAGAAGCCGTCGCCGGCACCGGTCAGCAGGAGCGAGTAGACGGCGTCGTCCCGTTTGACACGCCCCAGGGCGTCGTTCATCTCGGCGATCATCGCCTCGTTGAACGCGTTGTACACGTCCGGGCGGTCGAGCGTCAGCGTCGCGATTCCGTCGGCGACGTCGTAGGAGATGTGATCGTACACGTAGACGGCTACTCGGGCCGTGGTCTTTGTCATTACGGAGGGGCTGTGTGTTGCCCGCTGGAGCTGGGGAACAGTTGCGACCGCTGGGTCCGTCAGGCCTTGAGGAGGCTGTGTCGGTAGGTGCCGTGGTGGTCCTCGAGGACGCGCATGATCTCCTCCATCGTCGCGTAGGCCTTCACGGCGTCGATGATGGGGGGCATGACGTTCTCGTCGTTCTCGATGGCCTCGGAGAGCGCATCGAGCGTCGCCTGCACCGCCTCGTCGTCGCGCTCTTCCTTGACCTGTTCGAGCCGGTCGAGCTGGGTTTCGGCCACCTCGTCGCTGACGTGCAGCAGGTCCGGGTCCGCCTCGTCGTCGATGGTGTACTGGTTGACCCCGACGACGGTCTCCTCGCCCGCCTCGACCCGCTGCAGGTGTTCGTACGCCGAGTCCTGTATCTCGCGGTCGAAGTAGCCCTCGTCGATGCCCTTGAGCACGCCGTCGCGGACGGAGCCCTCGCCCATCTCCTTGATCTCGTCGATGTACCCCATGATCTCGTCTTCCATCTCGTCGGTGAGCGCCTCGATGGCGAAGCTCCCGCCGAGCGGGTCGACGATGTCCGCGGCCCCCGACTCCTCGGCGATGATCTGCTGGGTACGGAGCGCCACGCGAACGGCCTCTTCGGATGGAAGCGCGAGCGCCTCGTCGTAGCTGTTCGTGTGGAGACTCTGTGTGCCGCCGAGCACGCCCGCGAGCGCCTGAATCGTCACCCGGACGATGTTGTTCAGGGGTTGCTGCGCGGTGAGTGACTGGCCGGCCGTCTGCGTGTGGAACTTCAGCCGCTTCGATTCGGGGTTGTCGGCGTCGTACCACTCGTCCATCACGCGGGCGTACACCCGGCGAGCGGCCCGGAACTTCGCGACCTCCTCGAAGATGGAGTTGTGTGAGTTGAAGAAGAAGGAGAGCTGTGGCCCGAACTCGTCGACGTCGAGCCCGCGGTCGATGGCGTCCTCAACGTACGCGAAGCCGTCGGCGAGAGTGAACGCAGCCTCCTGCGCGGCGGTCGACCCGGCCTCACGGATGTGGTAGCCGGAGATGGAGACGGGATGGAACCGCGGCGTCTCCTCGATGGCGAACTCGATGGTGTCGGTGACGACGTCGAGCGAGGCTTCGGGCGGGAGGACCCACTCCTTCTGCGCGATGAACTCCTTCAGCATGTCGTTCTGGAGGGTGCCGCGAACCTCCTCCCTGGGGACGCCCTGCTGGTCTGCGAGCGCGATGTACATGGCGTAGATGACCGCCGCAGAGGGGTTGATGGTGAACGACGTAGAGACCTCGCCGACGTCGATGCCGTCGAACAGCACCTCCATGTCGCGGAGGGTGTCGACCGCGACGCCCTCTTTGCCGATCTCGCCCTCGCTCATCGGGTTGTCCGAGTCGATTCCCATCAACGAGGGCATGTCGAACGCGGTCGAGAGGCCGGTCTGCCCCTCGTCGATCAGATAGTGGAACCGCTCGTTGGTCTGCTCGGCCGTGCCGAAGCCGGCGAACTGCCGCATCGTCCACGTCCGCCCACGGTACATCGTCGGGTACGGCCCTCTCGTGTACGGCTCCTCACCGGGGAACCCGAGGTCGTCCTCGAAGTCCACGTCAGCGATGTCTTCGGGGGTGTACAGCCGGTCGACCTCGTGGTTCGAGACAGTCGCGAATCGCTCCTTCCGCTCCCCACGCTCGAGAAACGGTGCCAGCGTCTCGTCTTCCCACTCCTCGCGAGACGCTCGAATCGCTGCTAGCTCTTCTTCGTCGAACATCGATACTGGATGTCGCACTCGTCCGGACAAAAGCATTTGCGCTCCGGCGGTACCTAGCAAGCTGCGAGAGCGGACGACGCTGTGACAGCGGGGCCGACCCACCGCGTCAGTTGTGCCGGCTAGGCATTCTTTAGTTGGCGTGCGGACCGAGGTGGAGCTATGCGACTCGCCCTACTGGGTGGTACTGGCGATATCGGCGAAGGACTGGCGCTTCGGTTCGCCGCAGACACCGACCACGAGCTAGTCATCGGCTCGCGTGACGCGGCGAAAGCCGTCGCTCGCGCCGAGGACTACGAGACGTATCTCGCCGACCACGGCATCGACCGCGAGCTCGACGGCGACGACAACGCCGCCGCTGCGGCGGACGCGGACGTCGTCGTCCTCGCGATTCCGCCCAACCACGTCGCCGACACCGTCGAACAGCTCACCGACGCCGACGTCCTCTCCGACCAGTTGCTCGTCAGCCCGGCCGTCGGGATGAAAGGCGACAAGGATGGGCTCCACTACAACCCGCCGTCGACCGGCAGCGTGACCGAATACGTCGCCGAGCGTGCGCCCGACGGCGTCTCCGTCGCGGGCGCGTTCCACAACCTCGCGGCCGACCGCCTGGCCGACCTGGACGCGACGCTCGAGTCGACACGCTGGTCGTCGCCGACGAGAGAGCCGTCTGCGAGCGTGTCGTCGACCTCGAGAACGAACTCGACGGAATCAGAGCACTCGCCGCTGACCAGCTCGCGAACGCGACCGAGGTGGAGAGCGTGACGCCGCTCGTCATCAACATCGCCCGCTACAACGACGAGATGCACGACGTCGGCGTAACGTTCCACTGACCGACTCGGCGACCGGTGTGGCCGCGCTCTACCAGCGGGCACGTTCGTTCCTGTCGGGGACGGTGGCAGTATACGGCGCGGCATTGGTGCGGACGCCTCCGAACGCGGAGGCACCGCTCCCAGTGAAACGATGTACCTAGACGCCAGCGTTCGCCTAGCGTAGCGTATACCCGATTCGTCGGGGTACGAGGGACCACCTGGAACGTGACGGCCACAGGATGACTAACGGTGAACCCCACTGCGCGTCGTGCACCAGGAGGACCCAACTGTCCACGAACCGGCCCCGTCGGGGGAGGATTCAGGACATTGTTGCTGCATCTAGTGCGTTGGTTTCCGGATAACGCGAACAGCCTACCGCCACGCGATTCCTCGTTCGTGCAGTTCTCGAGGTATTTTCCTGTGTCGGTTTCTTGTGTGAGAAGTGGTACCACACCGAGTAGTTTCGCTCCGTCCACCGAGTAGATTCCGACATAACCGGAGGATTGCAGGCAAACCCCGTAGAATGCGCCGGTTAACCGGTCGTACTTGCCACATGTGAGGTAGTCGTAGTACTCGGCTTCCCGAAAGTGAACGCTTCGGGGGAAGTAATCGTGACTGTGAGCAGTTCCAGGCATACGACCAGAGGAGAAGTCCCGATATCGAGAGACAGGTCCCGCACTGACCCACTCCAGAGCTCGGGTTCCCGAGATCCAGCGGTAGCGATTATTGTCTCTCCGATCACGACCTGACGCAAAAATCGACCAACCAAACGCCTCCGGTATTAACGGATTATTGCAGATGGTAGCAGGCCGCTGCAGTCGAAACAAGGGAGACCCAAAGTAGAAATAATAGATGTACAGTTGTTATTTTAATTGGACCATACACGAGAACCGAGGGACCACTTCAATGATTCATTGCCAACACAACACCCGTACGAACGGCCGACAGCCCCAGTTGTATGCGCATGATTCCCAACGGTTCCGGAATGGCCGGAAAGTTGTTTGCTAACAATACACACAGAATCATGCCGAAAAAATGCATTCTACCGGCTACAAGAGCTATCGCGCATGAGTTCGGGAATTGAAGCGGTTCGTACAGAGCCGAGTAGCTCCGGTATTACCGAACAGACCGGCTGCACGCGGAGCACTCTCGGCGATTCCGCCGGGGACAGCACCACCGTTCCGCATCACCGGAGATCGGCCAGTCGCATTTCAGCGCCGTTCACAAGCGATACAGATCCGGGGAGACCGCATCCAGATTTCGAAGGGTAGATACGTATATTCCCCACCGCCAAGAGGTAGCGAGTAGCGGGGTACGTCCTTACCCATCGGATTCCGTGGTGGCACAGTTCTCCGAGGGGAACAGACACTGTCCCGAGAACTCGCTCGCCACGTACGAGACACGTGGTTTCGACCCAGCAGGAGAGTCAACCGTGGGAGACGGCCGGGAGTACACCCACTCGCGGTGCCCGGTTCGGACGGAGCCGACCGACGTCGCCGTCAGTCCCGCTGGAAGTCGGCGACAGGGACGAGATTGTTCCGGGCGCGCTTGAGCGGCTGGAGGAAGTCCGTGGCCGGGAGCCACGGCATCTCGAAGTCGTCGGCGTCGAATTCGGTCTCGAGGGCCGACAGCAACGCGTCGTCGTCCTCGATGGCCTCGCCCTTGACGGCGGTGCTGAGGCGCTCGAAGGCACCGAACCCCGGCTTGTGGAAGGCGTCGCCGGTGAACTGCGCCGACTGGATGGTGCCGTCAGCACCGACCACGACGCTGGCCTTGATGAGTTTCCGGCCCTTGTAGGCCACCTCCGCGACGCGGTCGTCGTCATCGGCGGTTTCGAACAGGCGAGCCGTGCTGTACTTCTCGAACCACTCGTCGCTCCCGTAGTACTCCGCGTGCGTGTCGATGGTGTCCAGTTCCTGTTCGGTGAGCGAGCCGGGTTCCGGCTCGCCGCCGACGAGGCTGGCGAGGTTGTCCGCCGACTCCGCGACGATGGCCTCCAAGTCGACGTCGGGCGCCTCGTCCTGGAGCGAGGTCATCCGGCCGGCCGCGCTGTCAGTCTCCTTGTCCTCGAACTTCTCCTTCGGGAGCTGGAGCACCTCGTCGATGGTACCGAACACCTCCGGCTCGAACGTCCAGTTGATGAGGTTAGTGAACACACCCCAGACACCGTCCTGGTAGCCGGCGCCCGAAACACCGATCTTGCCGAACTGGCCACCGGGCTCGTCGGGTGCGAGTTCGACGTCGCCGCCGTCGCGGTAGACGGCGTCCTCGACGCCGGCGTCCCGGAGGGACTTGGCCATGGCCTCGCCGGCCAGGTCGATATACTCGGTCATAGTGTGCTCGCCCCGGTCCTTGAAGAACATGTACAGCACGGGGGAGTTGTCGCCCTGGAAGAAGCCTGTGCCACCGCTGACGTTGTACCGCCGGCCGTAGTTGACGCCGGCGGCGGCGGCGGCCTCACGGTCGATCAGCGATGCGTCCTCGACGGGGCCGAGTTCGAGAAACAGATCGTCGTCGAACGTCCAGTGCATCACGGTCGGCGGTGCCTCGTCCGCCGCGATGGCGTCCACCAGCGTCCGCTCGACTGCGGGATAGGTACTCGGCGCGACTTCCAGCTCGAGTTGGCGTACTGTCGTCATAGAGTCGTCCGGAATCTCGCTCGAATCGTGATATAAGTACCGACCACAGGGGATATGGGGCGTATCGACCGGCGGACAGGGCCGACGTCAGTCCGACCGGCAGCCTTCGGGTGGCGACGCACGAGCTACTGGCGCTCGCTCGGGGTGACGCCTAGGTCGAACGCGTCAGTCACGTTCGCACTCGAAACTGTCGGGCCCGAACGCCCGAGCGTCAACGCGAGTGCTACTGGCTGAGGTAGCCGCCGTCGACGTCGACCGCCTCGCCCGTGACGAACGAGGCGTCGTCGCTCGCCAGCCACGTCACGGTCGTCGCGACCTCGTCCGCCGAGGCCAGCCGTTTCATGGGGTGGAGCTCCTCGACCTGGGAGACCATCTCCTCGTCGAGGCCCTTCCGGAGCAACGGCGTGTCGACGAAGCCGGGACAGATCGCGTTCACGCGGACGCCCGTCTCACCGTTCTCGAGGGCCGCAGTTTTGGTCAACCCGAGCACGCCGTGTTTGGCCGCGACGTACGCCGCCGAGTTGGCGAACCCGACCTTGCCCAGCACCGACGCGTTGTTGATGATCGCGCCGCCGCCGTCCTGAGCTTGCATCTGGGCGAGTTCGGCCTTCATACACCGGTAGACGCCCGAGAGGTTCACGTCGAGCACGGCGTCCCAGTCGTCGTCGGGGTAGTCGACGACCGGCGCCAGCTCGCCATCGATGCCGGCGTTGTTGAACGCGACGTCCAGCCGGCCGTAGGCGTCGACGGCCGTCTCGACCATCGCCGCGGCGTCGTCGCCGTCCGTGACGTCGGCCTCGACGAACGTTGCTTCGCCGCCGTCTGCCTCGATCGTCTCGACTGTCTCGCGGCCCGCCTCGACCGAAACGTCCGCGACGACGACGCTCGCCCCGCGGTCCGCGAACTCGTAGGCCGTGCGTTCGCCGATTCCACTGCCCGCACCTGTGACTACCGTAACTGCCTCGTCGATGGCCACCATACCGCGAGGACGTTCGCGGAGCCACGGTATAGCGTTTGGGTGCCGTGAGCTGGCGGCGCTGGCAGCCCCCACCGGGCCCGTGGTCAGTCACCGGTCGGTAGCCCGTCGGCGTGGGCTCCGTGGTCCGGCACGACGTGGCGGCGTGTGCTGTCGGGCGACCGGGCGTTCTCACGGGTTCTAGGGCATGGGAAAGATATAAACGACAATCAACCACATCGGGAAACGGATTTCAATGGCAGCATCCGCATTAATCGAGTATCTCGTGTTCGGGATCACGATAAGTTCCTTGTACGCGCTGGTTGCGATCGGGTTCACACTGATTTTCAGCATCCGAGGAATCGCCAACCTGGCCCACGGTGCGCTCCTGATGGCCGGTGGCTACTCGGTGTTCCTGCTGGTGAGTAGCGGTGTGCCGGTCACACTGGCGCTGCTCATCACCATCCCCATCGGATTCCTCATAGCCGTGGTCCTCTACAGAGGGATGGTCAAACCGATCGAGAACCAGCCATTGACCGCGATGATGGTCACGTTACTGATCGCGTTCCTCGCCGAGGAGTTCGTCAGGAACTTCATTAGCGACTCGACCCGGACGGTGCCGCCAATCATCGAGGGCGTGACAGCCATCGCTGGCACGCCGATAACCTACAACCGGATACTGGCGTTCGTGGTCTCGGTCGTGCTGGTCGTGGGCGTCTGGTACTTCGTCACGCGGACCTACACCGGCCAGGCCATCCTCGCGGTGAGTATCGACGAGAAAGGGGCGGCCTCCGCGGGCATCAACATCGACCGGACGAACCTGCTCGTCTGGGGGATCGCCGGCGCGCTGGCTGTCGTCGCAGGCTACTTCTGGGGGTCGCTGAACACGCTGGCGCCGGGAATGGGGCTCGACCCGCTGCTGTCGGCGTTCGTCATCGTGGTCATCGGCGGCCTCGGCAGCGTCTCCGGGTCGGTCCTCGCGGCCTACATCATCGGCCTGCTCGAGACCAGCGCCGCGTTCCTCATCGACCCCGGGGCACAGGGCCTGTTCAGCTTCGGCGTCCTCATCCTCGTGTTGCTGTTCCGGCCACAGGGGCTGTTCGGCAACCGCAGTCTGGAGTTCGATTAGCATGAGTGGAGAACAAGCTGCTGACGACGTGACGTTGAGTGGACGCGTGCCCCACCCCAAGTACATCCTGGCGGCAGTGGGGCTGGCCAGCCTGTTCGTGATGCCGGCGGTCCTGTCGACGTTCCACCTGTTCGTCCTGGGCTCGATCTGCTTTATGGTGACGTTCACCATCTCCTGGGATTTCTTCACCGGAAGTACCGGCTACTTCAACTTCGCGCACATGGTGATCGTCGGGTTAGCCGGCTACTCCAGTGCACTGTTGCACACCGAACTTGGCTACGGCCTGATAATCTCCATACTGGCGGCGACAGCCATCGCTGGCGCCTTCGGGACCATCGTCATCGCGGGGCCCACCCTCCGGCTCTCGGGCATCTACTTCGCGGCGCTGACGTTCATCCTGCCAGTGTACGCCAAGGAGGTCGTGGTCCTGTTCGGCGACATCACCGGGGGGCTGCCGGGCTACCTGTACATCAGCCCGCTCGGACCGAGGCTGAGCGAACTCGTCCCCCTGAACGTCAGCGGGGACCTGTTGCTGTACTACACGTCGGTGATACTGTTCACCCTCGCGCTCGCCGGCTTCGTCGTCCTGTCAAAGTCCCAGTTCGGGAGCGTGCTGCGGGCCATCCGCCAAGACGAACTGCTGCTGTCGTCGATCGGCATCAACCCCACCAAGTTCAAGATCGCCGGCTTCGCCATCACGGCGGTGGTCGCCGGCTTCGCGGGGTCGGTCTGGACGCACTTCCTGGTGACGCTGACGCCCGCGACGCAGCTCTCGATCCAGAACATGGTCGACATCGTCATCGCGGCGACGATCGGTGGCATCGGAACGATCGTCGGTCCGGCGATCGGGATGTTCCTCATCAAGTTCATCGACCAGGGCGTCGTCATCCTCCAGAACGAGGTTATCGGCCAACCGTTCGGAATCGCGCTGGTCGAGTACCGCCGTGGGTTCACGCTGATCGTCGCGCTGCTGTTCTTCTACGTGTATCCGAGCGGTCTCTACCCCGCGATCCGCAGGCAGCTGGACAAGCTGACGTCCGGTAGCGGGGACGGGCAGTTGGACAGACTGACATCCAGTAGCGGAGAGGGGGAGGACTGACCGTGACCGGCTCGACGCTCCTGTCGGTCGAGGAAGTCTCCAAGCGGTTCGGCGGCCTGGTCGCGCTCGACGGTGTCAACCTGACGGTGAACGAGGGCGAGATCCTCGGGCTGATCGGGCCCAACGGCGCCGGCAAGAGTACGCTGATGAACGTGATCTCCAGCGTCTACCCGGTCAGCGGCGGCCGGATCGTGTTCGAGGACACCGACATCACGTCGGACTCGGTCCACACCAACGCCAAGCGCGGCATCGTCAGGACCTTCCAGGACTCGCGGCATTTCGAGGAGATCACCGGCTACGAGAACATCCGGCTGGCGGAGATCCCCGACAAGCTCCTTTCGTGGGACATGTACCTCTCGGTGCTGACGCAGCGTGAGGAGTCCCCGGGCGTCGCCCGTGCCATCGAGGAAGTCGGGCTGTCGCGGGAGACGCTGGCGAAGACGCCGACGGATATGACCCACCTGGAGCGCATCCAGCTGGCCATCGCCCGCGCGCTGACCCACGACCCCGAGTTGCTGATGCTCGACGAGCCGTTCGCCGGCCTCAGCAAGGAGGAGGTCGATATCGTCGCGGAACTCGTCACGCATCTCAACGACCTCGGCATCACCATCCTGCTGATCGACCACAACGTGGGGAAGGTGACTGCCGTCGCCAACCGGGTGGCGGTGCTCCACCAGGGCAGCATCCTCACGAAGGGAAGCCCCGAGGAGATCATCGAAGACGAGCAGATGCGGGCGGCGTACCTGGGCGAGTAGCTGTCGGTCTCCTTCTTCGGTGGGTTCCCTGGAATCGTCGTCCGATGCTCGGCTCTATCTGCTGAGCGTTCGGTCGTCCGTACTCCACCGGCTACCGGCTCGGGTGACCGCCGGCCACCGACGCCCGAGACGGTGACAGATGGACCGGCGTTGCAAAGGAAGCGGCACCGAGTCCGTGGACCGCCAGGGGCGGCCGGTTACTCGAAGTAGGTTTCGCTGATGCGGTCGTCGGCCTCGAACTCCGCGGGCGTCCCGCGGGCCTCGATGGACCCGTTCTCGAGGAGCATGATGCGGTCGGCCAGGTCCATCGCCAGGCTGACGTCCTGTTCGGCGACCAGCACCGTCACGCCGGTGTCGATGATGTCCTCCAGCGCCGCCTTGATGTCCTTGACGATGGTCGGAGCTAGCCCCAGCGACGGCTCGTCGAGCAGCAGCAACTCGGGGTCAGCCATCAGGCTCCGCCCGATGGCCAGCATCTTCTGCTCGCCGCCGCTGAGCGTCCGAGCGCGCTGCCTCGTCCGTTCCTCGAGGCGTGGAAACAGCTCGAAGACGCGCTCGAGATTGGCGTCGATGTCGTCCTGGCAGTCGTAGCTCCCAAGCCGGAGGTTCTGGAGGACGGTCATGTCCTCGAACAGGTTGCTTTTCTCCGTGCAGTAGCCGATTCGGTCGCCACCGAGTTCCCACGGGGGGCAACCGGCGATGGATTCGTCGGCGTAGGTGATCGTCCCGGAGTACTCCTTGAACCCGGTGAGACAGTCCAGCAGCGTCGTCTTCCCGGCGCCGTTGGGCCCGATAATCGCCGTCACGCTGCCCCGGTCGACGCCGAAGGAGACGCCGAACAGCGCCTGGGCCTGGCCGTAGTACGACTCGACGCCGTCGATCCTGACGAGCTGGTCCGTGTCTACCTCCCGCGCCGGCTCCGTATTCACACCCATGGGGGCAGCTGGTACTCGTCCTCGCCGTCGTGGCCCTCCCACTGGTCGGGGCCGACGACCTTGTTCTTCAGATCGCCGCCCTCCTGCTGGTACTGGAGCATGGAGTACCAGACACCGTCGTCGGGGTCCATACGAGCGTTGTGGGGGTAATCGGATTCTTCGACGGTCATGTAGTCGAGCATTCCCATCGTCCCGGGCATCACGAGCTCCTCGAGAGACGCGACTACCTCGTCCGGGTCGATCGTGCCGGCCTCTTCGGCGGCGGCCATCATCGACGTGAAGGCGTCGTAGGTCTGCCAGGCGGTCGTGCCGGGTGTGGAGTCGAACCGCTCCCGATACCCTTCGACGAACGGCAGCGAGACCTCAGTGATGGGTGCCGCTGCGCCGAGTTGCTGCTGGGAGACGTAGTGGGCCGCCTCGCCCACCTGCTCCTTGAAGTTCGGCGCGTTCGCGGCGACGAGGATGCCGGTCATCCCAGCGGGCACCTCGTTGTCGGCCCACTGCGTGACGAAGCCGGCGCCGTTGGCCACGGCGATGCCGAGCATCATCAGATCCGCTCCGGAGTCACGCACCTTGCTGAACACCGGCGAGAAGTCCGTGGTGTCGACCGAGAACCGCACGGGGTCCTCGACGTTCATCTCCGTGGACTGCTTGAGCCGGTCGACGAAGCCCTTGGTCCAGGCATGGTCCTCGATGACGGGGACGACGTTTTCGACCCCCGTCTGGGGCTGGATGACGTTGTCCATGTTCGCGGCCATCGTACTGACCACGAGTGGGCCGACCGGCACCGGCGAGAAGAAGTACTTGTGTTGTTCGTAGTTATTGGCAATCCGGTCGAGGGGCTGGGTGCCACCCACCGAAGAGGCGTTGAACACTGGGCCGCTCCCGGCGATGTGCTGCTGGATGGCCAGGATCGGACCGGTCGCATACCCGCCCGTGAGGAAGTCGACGTCCTCCTGTTCGACGAGACGACGACCCTCCTGGCCGGCCGTCTCGGGGTCCAGTTTGGTGTCGGCTGTGACGATCTCGATTTCTCGGCCCAGCACGCCGCCGTCGTCGTTCAGCTGGTCCCTGACGTACTTCGCGGCGTTGGTCGTCAGTTCCCCGTCCGGAATGACGCCCGGATAGAACACGCCCACCGTGATCGGTTCGTCCGTGGCCGAGCCCGTCACCGTGCCGTTGTCGCTGCCGTCCGAACCGTCAGTCCCGCCGCCGCCGTCGCTGCCGTCCGAGCCGTCGCCACCACCATTGCTCGTACAGCCTGCCGCCAGTAGTGCCGTTGCGATGCTCCCCGTTTCGATAAACCGTCGTCGGCTAACCATGAGTGTGACTCACAACGTTACGGTTCATCGAACACCCTATATAAAACTGTTTTCCCGCCGCTCACCATCGCGTTCGGCCAGAACCAAGAGAGACGCCCCAACGGAATCCCCTCAAACCCTCTATTGGAGCGCCTTGGGCGTTTAAACCCGGGATTCTCGGAATTCAATCACAGAGTTGGGGAGGTCGATCGATCCCCTTCGTACTCAGTCAGACCCACAAATTCGACATAGTGGACCGTTCTCGAGACGATTTGTTCCCCTCATGCGTCTCTGAACACGACCACGCCCATCCAACTCGCGTGTCGGTCCCGCACGCGGGTATCACTGGATTCAGGTGCGGCGTCCCACTGCATGGCCAGGGCCTATCCGGACCGACCGAACGAATCTTTAAGAGCGGAGAGATTGATGTGCTTGACATTCATGACCGGAGAGGGGTATATCACCGAGTTCGACGACCGGCCGCTGCACGAGTTGACGACCCCGGACGTGCTGGCGAACCGTGCGAGGGCGATAGGTGAGAAGACCTTCGCCGCGTACGGACCGACCGACGAGCGGGTCAGCTTCGCCGAGATGTGGGACGAAACCAGGTCGATCGCCACCGGCCTAGTCGAGCTAGGTGTCGACGACTTGGAACACGTGAGTTTCTTCGGCAGCCACTCGCTGTACACGGTGCGCTCGTTGTACGGCATCCACGCTGCGGGGGCGGTGTTCGCTCCGATCAACTACGAGTACGAGGGCGCCGAACTCGCCTATCAGATCAACGACCTCACCCCACGGTACCTGATCCTGGAGGATCGGTACGCCGCCCGGTTTAACGCAGTCGTCGACGACCTCGATGACCCCCCTCACATCGTCCTCGTCGAGACGGATGCCGAGAGCGAGCCACTCGCCGACGAGTTCGAGGTGACGCCGTTTTCGACGCTCCGAGACCACCCACCCGAGCGGCCCGATCGGACACCCTCCTGGGACGACCCGGCGGTCGTGCTGTACACCTCTGGGACCACGGGCGATCCGAAGGGTGTGGTCTGTGCCCACCGCGTGCTGTTGGCGAACCACGCGGTGTTGCAAGCCACACTGTGCAATCGGGGGGACACGGCCCACAACCCGCTGCCACTGTACCACATCGGCGGGCTGAGCTTCTGTAACTCAATGCTGCTCTGTGGCGGGACGGTCGCGCTCTGGGACGGCTTCTCGGCCTCGGAGTTCTGGGCCCGGATCGACCGGTACGACGCGACGGCGACGCTCATCCTGTCGGTGATGACCGACTTCCTGGTCGACCAGCCCGAGCGTCCTGCCGACCGGGAGAACTCGCTGAAGCTGGTCTCGATCCAGCCGATGCCCGACGACTGCCTCGAGATCGCGGAGCGGTTCTCTTGGGAGTTACTCGTCGCCGGCTACGGCCAGACCGAGACCGGGTCGCCCATCTTCGGGCTGATCGACGCCGGCGCTGGCCACGACGGCATTCCCGAGGCCTACCGGTACGGGACCGACTCCGAGACGATGAAAGCGCGCGCCGGCCAGTTGGGCATCCCGGTCGAGCCCGAACCCAGGGGCGACCGCTGGATGGGCAAGCCGATTGCACCCAACGCCACGGTAACGATCCTCGATGCGGACGACGAGCAACTCCCCCCCGGCTCGACCGGGCAGCTCGCCATCCGGCCGAACCGGCCGTCGATCATTCTGGACGGCTACCTCGGCCGGCCCGAACAGACGCTCGAAGCCGTCGAGAACCTGTGGTTCCACACCGGCGACGTCGCCCGGCTCGACGAGGAGGGCCACTACTACTTCGTCGACCGGATGGCCAACGTCATCCGGCGCCGTGGGGAGAACATCTCGCCGTCGCAGATCCAGGGTGGAGCCACCAGGCACGACGCCATCGGGACCGCAGTGGCGTTCCCGGTCCCCGCCGAGAAGGGTGGCGAAGACGAGATCGCGGTCGTGGTCCAGCCCGCGGCGGACGCGACCCTCGACGAAGCGACGGTGCGCGACCACCTCGAGGCGGAGCTGCCCGGGTTCATGCACCCCAAATACATCGAAATTCGCGACGAGCTCCCGACGACGTCGACCAACAAGGTGGCAGTCTCGACGGTCAGAGACGAGTTCATGGCCGACCACCCAGACTTCGACTGACGGACATCGCCTGATAGCGGTCGTCCGCGGCCTTTCCCCGAGGGCACTCGGCCGAGCGCGTGGGGGAGATGTTGCAGCAGGTTTAATAATTCGTGTGCCGACTCGACTGTAGTACGATTCCGATGAGAGTACACGCTGTCACTACGGAGGACGAGTATCGATGAGTGCGACCACGGGAGGGTCGATCGTCGGCTGGGCCGAAACCGAGAGGTTCGGTCGGATTCCCGAGAAAGACCTCGAGGAACTCAACCAGCAGGTGGCCTACGACGCCATCGCGGACGCCGGCCTCGAACTGGACGACGTCGACGGGCTGGTGGCGTCGGCCCCCACCGACGAACCGGCGGGGCTGTACGTCAGCGAACTCGCCGAGGAGCTCGGGCTCGTCGACGGGCTCAGACACGGCTCGACCGGCGGCATCGGCGGCGCCAGCACGCTGCAGAACCTGCACGTGGCCTGCCAACAGGTCGCCAGTGGCCAGTGTGAGAACATCCTGGTGATCGGCTGTGGCAAGCTCGCGACGGGCAGCTGGGGCGACGAGGCCGACGCCGTCGAGCAGATGGCGTCGATCGGCCACGCCCAGTTCGAGACGCCCTACGGGCCGTTCATCCCGTCGATGTACGCCCTGCCGGCCCGTCGGCACATGCACGACCACGGGACGACGCCCGAACAGCTCGCGAAGCTCACCGCGATCCACTACGACCACGCGGCGATGCAACCGGACGAGCGGTCGTTCACCAACGAGACCAAGACGCCCGAGGAGATCCTCGAGTCGCCGATGATCGCCTCGCCGCTGACGCTCGACCAGTGTTCGCTGGTCACCGACGGTGGCTGTGGGATCGTCGTCACCAGCGAGGAGCGCGCCCACGCCGACTACGACGTCCCGGTTGACGTCGTGAGCTTCGGCGAGCACGCCACCCACGAGAAGGTCCACCAGATGCAGGACCTCACGCGGACGGGGGCACGCGAGGCCAGTCAGGCGGCGTTCGAGGCCGCCGACCTCGACCACGACGACATCGACGTGGTGGAGCTGTACGACTGCTTCTCGATTACGGTGTTACAGGTGCTCGAGGACCTGGGCTTCTGTGAGTACGGCGAGGGCGGTGCGCTCGTCGACAGCGGCGAGCTGGAGCTCGATGGCAAGTGGCCGCTCAACACCCACGGCGGCGAGCTCGCCCAGAGCCACCACGGTCCCTCGGGCCTGTTGCACGTCGTCGAGGCCGTTCGCCAACTGCGTGGCGAAGGCGGCCCGACGCAGGTCGAGGACGCCGAACACGCACTGGTCCACGGCAACGGCGGCGTGCTGTCCTGCCAGAACGTCGCCATCCTGGAGCGAGGTGACTGACGATGGAGACAGCCTGGTATACGCCGGAACCCACCGACGCGACCGAGGAGTACTGGAACGCGACCGCCGAGGAGCGCCTCGTCGTGCCCTACTGCAGGGACTGCGAGGACTACTTCTTCTACCCCAGACACCGGTGTCCGGAGTGTATGTCGGAGTCGATCGAGCACCGGGAGTCGAGCGGCGAGGCGACGCTGGAGTCCTACACCACGGTCTACCGACCCCCGGTGGAACAGCTCCAGGCGGAGGCGCCCTACATCAACGCGCTCGTCCGGCTCGAGGAGGGAGTCCAGTTGATGACCAACATCGTCGCCGACAGCGAGGACGACCTCTCCGTCGGGATGGATCTAGCGCTGACCTGGCGGCCGACGGACGGAGACTACAACCTGCCGTACTGGGAGGCCAACGAATGAGCGAGACGACGTACGACCATCTGGAAGGCACCGATATCGGCGAGGGAGAACTGACGGTCGAGAGCTGGGAGGCGTTCCTCTGGGCCGACGCGACCGACAACGACGAGGACGCGTTCCGGTGGGCCGACGAGGCCGAGGCGTACGACGTCGACCGCCAACTCGTGCCGCCGGAGTACGGCCTCAACGTCGCCAACACCGCCATCGACGCCGACCTCGACGACCTGGGGCTCGACCCCGACATGGAGAAAGGCACGTTCCACGCGGGCCAGAGCTTCGAGATTCACCAACCGCTCGTGGTCGACGAGACCTACACGGTCTCGGGCACGCTGTCGCGCGTCGAGCGCAAGGAGGGCGGCTCCGGCACGTTCGACCTGGTGACACAGACCTTCGAGATAACCGACGAGGCCGGCGAGCCCGTCATGGAGACCGAGACCAGCGCCATCCTGATGCGATAACCATGCACCACGACGACATCACCATCGGCGAGGAGGTAGCGACGCTAGAGTTCACCGACGTCGACCCGGCGAATATGAAGATCGTCTCGGCGGTCATGGGTGACCCCAACCCGATCCACTACGACGAGCGGGCCGTCGACCGGATGGGCCACCCCGGCCTCATCAATCAAGGTCCGATCAACATGGGCTACGGCACCCAGGCCGCGCTCGCCGTCGCCGAGTCGCCACTGGGCATCGAGTCCATGGAATTTCGGTTCGAGGACAACGTCTACGAGGGCGAGGACGTGACGGCCGTGGCCGAGGCGACCGACACCTACGTCGAGGACGGGCAGAGCTTCGCCGACCTGGAGGTCCGCCTAGAGAAGACCGACGGCACCGTGCCGGTCACCGGGACCGCGACCGTCCGGACCGAGAACGACTGAACTCGGACCCCGTTCCCGCCGACGAGCTCGTTTCCCCTCTCACGACCCCCACCCCGGCACGTCTCAGACGATGTAGACGAGGGAGTCGCGTCGCTGATCGGGACCAGACCAGGACTATCGAAAAAGTGATCGACTACCTGCCAGCGTCGGGCGCAGTCAGTCTTGGTGGGCGTGTTCGATGTGGTGTTCGATCAACTCCCGGATGCGGTACAGATGATTGTTCGTCTTCTGTGTCTTATCGGAAGAGTTCGCCTCTATCGCCCAGCGAACGTTCTTCAGTGCTTTCTCGAGTTCGTCATCGAAGTCCGCGGACTCGATCGAATTTTGCTTCGCGTCCATACCTGTCTGTTAGCATCCAGTCTAATGAAAATACCGCCTCCCCGTACCCGAACCACGTCCCTAGGAGCCCCCAGTTCAGGCGCCAGGAACCTAGTCGAGTTCGTGGTAGCGTGGCAACACGGATGGTGACGTGGAGCGCCCGACTGAAAAACAGAAGCCAGCGAGAAGACGCGGGTCGAGGAGTTCGGTGTCAGTCCGCGGCCTGGGACTCCTCCGCCTCGGCGAGGGTGAAGCCCTCGTAGTTTTCCGCGGCAACCGCCTCGATCCGGTCGTTGTAGAGGTTGATCCCGCCGGGGTAGATGAGGAACGTCTGGTCTTTGCCCGGGATGTTGTCGCCACGATACCAGGACGCCGAGTCGGGATACAGCGTCTGGCTGGCGACCTCTTCGTTGTGGGCAGCCCACTCCTCTTCCGCGTCTTCCTGGGCCTCGATGTGCTGATAGCCGTTCTCGAGCATGTAGTCGAGACACTCCGTGATCCATTCGACGTGCTGCTGGATCGGGACCACCATGTTCGTGAGCACCGACGGGCTCTGCGGGCCGGTGATCATGAACATGTTGGGGAACCCGTGGGTGCCGAGGCCGAGGTAGGTCCGCGGGCCGGCCTCCCACTTGTCTTCGAGGTTCTGGCCGTTGCGGCCGGTGATGTTCAGCGACTCCAGCGTCCCGGTCACGGCGTCGAACCCTGTCGCCATACAGAGGACATCGATTTGATGTTCGGTGCCGTCCTCGAGGACGATGCTGTCCGCGTTGAACCGGGCGATGGGGTTGTCGCCCACGTCGACGAGTTCGACGTCGTCCCGGTTGAACCGCTCGTAGTAGCCGTTGTACGCAAGCGGCGGACGCTTGGCGGCGTACCAGTGTTCGGGGTTACCGTCTTCGTCCATCGGAATCAGCTTCTCGGCGAGTTCCGGGTCGTCGATGGTCTCGCGGATCTTCTCGGCGATGAACTCGCACACGAGCGTGTTCGTGTCCTTGTTGATCAGCGTGTCCTCGAACACCGACAGCAGCGGGCCGCCTTCCTCCCACCGCTCCTCGAGTGACTCCCAGGCCTCCTCCCTCGAGAGGTCGTCTGCCGTGGGATGCGTGAACTCGATGTCGAGGCCCCCGTCGGAGTTGCGTGCGGCCTCCCACAGCTCGTCGTAGTTGGCCTTGAGCTCCTGCCACTCCTCTTCCTCGAGCGGCCGGTTCCGGGCCGGAACGGCCCAGTTGGGGGTGCGCTGGAACACTTTGAGGTGTTCGCTTTCCTCGGCGAGGTGTGGCATCGTCTGGATTCCCGTCGAGCCAGTGCCGATCAGGCCGACGGTCTTGCCCTCCATGTCGACGCCGTCTGCCGGCCAGCTGGACGTGTGGTACCACGTGCCCTCGAAGTCTTCGAGCCCGTCGAAGTCGGGAATGAACGGCTTCGAGAGGTTGCCAACAGCGGGGATGAAGTACTGCGTCGTGTAGCTGGACCCGTCCTCGGTCTCGATCTCCCAGATGCCGCTGTCCTCGTCGAACGTCGCGGACGTGACCTTCGTCTCGAATTCGATGTCCTTGTAGAGGTCGTGACTCTCAGCCACGAACGAAATGTAGTCCTGAATCTCCGGCTGATGGGGGTATCGCTCGGTCCACTCCCACTCCTCTTGGACGTCGTCACACCAGTCGTAGCAGTACAGCCAACTGTCACTGTCACACCGGGCCCCGGGGTACTTGTTGTGGTACCAGGTCCCGCCGACGTCGTCGGCCATCTCGAGGCCTTGCACCGACAACCCGAGGTCGTCCCGCAGTTTCTTCAGCATATAAATCCCGGAGAAGCCCGCACCGACCACGAGGGCGTCGAAATCTGTATCTTTGGCTAACGCTGCATCCCGGCCTTGCTCACTGGCACTCATGTGTTACAACCACACACAGGTAACGAACCGACTCTATTAAAGATACCGGGGGAGGGGGGTGCCTCCTGCCGCTCCGTCGTACAGAAATCGATACCGGTCACCAGGCAAGAACCTCGCTGCACTCACGCTCCCAGTCGGTCGGCCGTGTGCACCGACAGTGGGCCGAGAGACTGACCATTCCGGCTGCGCCCACGCGCTCCGGGGCCCACCTGCTGACCGGCACAGAAGAGAGAGCCTGTTTGGTCGGCCGACGGCCCGGCTGCCAATTCGGCAACGGCTCTCACGGCGGCGGCGGCTCAAAAAAAGCGAGTGGTGGTCCCGTTATAAGTCGGCAGCGGCGTCGGCGATGATGTCGGCGCCGCGCTCGATGGCCATCGGTGGGATGACCATCTGCGCGATGCCGTGGATCGCGTCGTCGTAGTGGATGTGGTTGACGTCGTTGCCGGCCTCCTCGACCGCCTGGGCGTAGGCAGCGCCTTCGTCGCGCAGCGGGTCGAACCCGCACGTCATCACCGTCGTCGCCGGGAGGTCGCTGAAGTCGCTGTCCTGCAGCGGTGCCGCGTAGGGGTTGCGGGCGTCGGTGTCGTCGCGCAGGTACGCGTCCCAGAAGTGCTCCATGTCGGCCTTCGAGAGCAAGTACCCCTCGGCGTTCTCCTCGTAGGACGCCGTGTCGAAGTTGGTGTCCGTGACCGGGTACAGCAGCACCTGACGCGAGATGTGGAGGTCACCACGGTCCCGCGCGAGGTGGGAGACGCCGGCAGCGAGGTTCCCACCGGCGCTGTCACCGGCGATCGCCAGGTCGTTCGGGTCGACCTGGAGCGCCTCGGCGTTGTCCTGGACCCACTTGGCGGCCCCGTAGACGTCTTCGAGGGGGGCGGGGAACTTCGCCTCGGGCGAGAGGCGGTAGTCCACCGACACGGTCAGCCGGTCGGTGGCTGCGGTCAGCTGCCGGCAGGTCTCCTCGAACGTGTCGAGGCTACCGGTAGCCCAGCCACCGCCGTGGACGTACACCAGCGGGTCGAACGGCGGTTCCGCCTCCGGAACGTACACGCGAACCGTGATGTCGGCCTCGCCCGCGTCGATCACGAGTTCCATCGTGTCGGCGACCTCGGTCGGATTCTCGGCTTCGGGGAACATCCCATCGACGAACGCCCGGGCGCCCTCGACGCCGAGCGACGGCAGCGGGGGCATCGGTGCGGCGCCCATCTGCTGAAGGAGGCCGGCGATCTCCGGGTGTGGCTCGTCCGCTCGAGATACTACTTCTGGGTTTATGGAAGCCATCGAGAACGACATATTCTGGAAAATAGATAAACCTACGGGTGGCAGGGGTGGGGACACGGGAGGCCCCGAGACACACCGAGGCGAGAGCGCCGGCCACCTACCGGAGTACGGCCGAAACGCTGCCCTGGGGGCAGTTGCCCCCGCAGACACGGCCCTGGAGAGCGCGAACCCTCTGGCCGAAGCCCTAGACCGCCCGAATTGACGACCACCTAGACAGTCACATCTGGGGACTTACCGCCCGCAAGAGCGGGGGGATCGACGCAGGGAACGGACGACGGCCGACGGCCCGAACCATTACACACCTAAGCCAGTAACTGTCTGCAAGTATGACCTAGAAAAATACACCCCGAACCCAGTAACTGGTGGCAAGTATGACCTAGAAACGTGGTAGCAACCCTCAGAGCGAATGGAGGTCCTCGACCAGTCCCTCCCAGGTCTCGTCACCGGTGAAGACGTGCTGGAGCTGAATCCGGTCGGCCAGGTCGCCGTACGATCGGTCGATCTCCTCGGCCAGGTCGTCGATGTGGGCCTCGATCGCGAACGCATCCACCATCTCGTCGGTCACGAGGTGTGTCATCTCCGCCCAGGTGTGGTCGTCGGCGAGTTCGTGTAACCGCTCGCCGACGTCCTCCCAGCCGTGTAGCTCGAGGACGTCGTGGTAGGTGCGCGTGTGACCGCCGTAGAAGGCGATCTCCGTCTTGACGCGTTCGCGCTGGGCCGCGAGTTCCTCCTCGGACGTGCCGGTGATGGTGAAGGGGATCGCCACGATCTCGACGTCGTCGAGCGACCGGCCGGTGCGCTCTGCACCCTCGCTGACCGTCGGGCGGATCACCTCTTCCACGTAGCGCGGCGTGTTGAACGAGTGCATCGCCAATCCGTCGGCGAGTTCTCCCGTGAGCCGGAGGTTGCGCTCGTTGGTAGCTGCCAGGTGAATCGGGATGTCGGGGTGGTCGATCGGCCCCGGGTCGAACAGGTCCGACATCAGGTCGAACGAGTAGTGCTCGCCCTGGTAGTCGAGTTCGTCCGCCTCGCCCTGCCAGACGTCCCAGATGTGCTGGACCGACTCGAC
Organism: Halorarius litoreus; assembly: GCF_024362405.1. Lineage (GTDB taxonomy): Archaea > Halobacteriota > Halobacteria > Halobacteriales > Haloarculaceae > Halorarius > Halorarius litoreus. The sequence continues at coordinate 794,612 of NZ_CP101454.1, forward strand.
GACCTCGCGGAGGCGCTGGTTGGGCGCCGTCCACTCGACGGAGAACCGCCTCTCGTTGTGGGACTTGACCTGCGTGCCCAGCCCCAGGGAGAACCGCCCGTCGGAGTACTGCGCGAGGTCCCAGGCCTTGTAGGCCAGCACCATCGGACTCTGAGTGAACGACAGGGCGATCCGCGTCCCGATGTCGACCTCGTCGGTGTGTTCGGCGATCAGTGGCAAGGGCAGGAAGGCATCGTTGTCGACCATCGGCGTGAACACGCCGTCGACGCCCATGGCCTCGGCCTGTTCGGCCATCTCGACGATCCCCTCGGAGAGCGCGTGCTCGCGGTCGGGTCTGAACAGTGTTAACGTATCTATTTTCATCTGTTCGGCAGTTTGTGCAGCCAGCAGTTAAAGCTTGAGTCAGTCTAGAAAACGGGGCGTCGCCGCGACGAGAGAAAACAGCAGAGTACGCCGTTGCGGGCAGCGGTCGGCGTCCTCAGTTCCCGTCGGCTTCGTTGATTGCCGACCAGACGGTCTCGTTGTCGAGGGGCATCTCCAGGTGGTCGATGCCCCACGGTTCGAGCGCGTCGAGGACGGCGTTGACGACCGCCGGCGTCGAGCCGATGGTCGCGGATTCGGCGACGCCCTTGACGCCCATCGGGTTGTGCGGCGAGGGGGTCACCGTCTCGTCCAGTTCCATCTCGGGGATGTGGTTGGCCCGCGGGACGGCGTAGTCCTGCATCGACGCCGTCTCGAGCGTTCCGTTCTCGTTGTACTGCTCGCCCTCGTAGAGCGCCTGGCCGATGCCCTGGGCGGCGCCACCCATCACCTGCCCCGCGACCAGCTTGGGGTTTATCTGGACGCCGCAGTCGTCGACGGCGACGTACCGTTCGAAGTCGACTTCGCCGGTGTCGGGGTCGACCTCGACGATGGCGATGTGGGTGCCGAAGGCGAACGTGAAGTTCACCGGGTCGTAGAACGCGGAGGCCTCGAGGCCCGGCTCCATGTCGTCGGGCAGCTGGTGGCCCTGGTGGGCCTCGTGGGCGACCTCCTGGAACGTCATCGACCGGTCAGGCGCGCCGGCGACGTGGAACTCGCCCTCCTCCTGGACGATATCCTCCTCGGCCGCCTCGAGCTGGTGGGCGACGATCTTGCGTGCCTTGTCGACGACCTTCTCGGCACTCTTCTTGATAGCCGAGCCGCCGACCGGCGCGCTGTGGCTCCCCATCGTCCCGGAGCCGTCTGGAGTGTACTCGGTGTCGCCGTCCATGATCTCGATCGAATCGAACGGGACGCCGAGTTCGTCGGAGATGATCTGGGTGAACGACGTCATGTTCCCCTGGCCGTGGTCGGCTGTGCCGGCGTAGGCGGTGATGGTGCCGCCGGGGTTGACGCGGATCTGGCCACTGGCGGTGAACGTCCCCATCGTCCCGGTGGTGACGCTGGCTTCGGCCGGGGCCGGGCCGGCGTTCTCGACGAAACAGCCGATGCCGATGCCGAGATACCGCCCCTCTTCACGGGCTGCCTCCTGGCGCTCTTTGAAGCTCTCGTAGTCGACGATGTCGAGCGCCTTGTCCAGGTTATCGTCGTAGTTCCCGCTGTCGTACACCAGCCCAGTGGCGACCTCGTAGGGGAACTCGTCTTCCTTGATGAAGTTCTTCCGCCGGATCTCGGTCCGGTCCATGCCGATCTCGCGGGCGGCCTTGTCCATCAGCCGCTCGACGACGTAGCAGGCCTCCGGCCGGCCGGCGCCCCGGTAGGCGTCGACGGGCGTCTTGTTGGTGAAGACGCCGGTGACCCACGCCTCGATCGCCGGAATCTTGTAGTTCATCGACAGCATCGGCGCGAAGTAGCCGGTCGGGCCGGCCGAGGCGAACGAGGAGACGTAGCCGCCCAGGTCGACCTTCGAGTCGACGCGCAGCCCCTGGACGCTGCCGTCGTCGTCGACGGCCATGCTGCAGTCGATGTGATGGCCACGGCCGGGCGTGTCCGTCTGATAGGCCTCCGTCCGCGTCGACACCCACTTGACCGGCCGCTTGAGTTCCTTGGCCGCCCACGCCGTGATCAGCTCGTCGGGGTACGCGGCCGCCTTCATCCCGAAGCCCCCACCGACGTCGGGCGCGTTCAGGTGGATCTTGTGTTCCGGCATGTTGAGGGTGTCCGTGAACACGGTCCGGTGGTTGTGCGGCATTTGGGAGGTGAAGTCCACCCGAAGCTTGTTCTCCGAGGCCTTGTACTGGGCCAGCGCCGCCCGGGGCTCCATCGAGTTGGCGACCAGCCGCTGGTTCACCATCTCGAGTTCGACCGTGTTGTCGGCCGCCTCGAAGATCTCGTCCATCGCGTCTTCGTCGCCGAATCCCCAGTAGTAGGCCGTGTTGTCGGGCGCCTCGTCGTGGATGGTCACCGAGTCGTCCTCGAGCGACTCGAAGGGGTCGACGACTGCATCGAGGCGGTCGTACTCGACCTCGACGCGGTCGGCAGCCTGGTGGGCCGTGTAGCGGTCCTCGGCGATGACGGTCGCCAGCGCCTCACCTGCGTAGTACACCCTGTCTCTGGCCATCAGCGGCCGCTCGACCTCCGGGAGTTCGATGCCAGGGGCGATGTTCATCTCCGCCATCGTCCCTTTTGCGTCCGAGGCGTCGATGTCTGCCTGGGTGATTACGGCGATGACGCCGTCCATCGCTTCGGCCGCGCTCGTGTCGATGTCGAGGATGTCGGCGTGTGCGTAGCGGCTGCGCGCCATCGCCGCGTGTGTCATATGCGGCGCCGTAATGTCGTCGGTGAACTGGGCGTCGCCGGTGAGCAGTGCCGGGTCCTCGCGCCTGTCGACCTCAGCACCGACGAGCGTCCCGGTCTCGCTTTTCATCGTCTCCGAGCCGGGCGCGTTTTCCGAACTCATCGCACTCCACCACGGCGATACGTATCCCGAGAAATCTTGCTGATGTCTATCATGGTCGTACGCCCTATTGTGATGGAACCAATTGTTATAAAAATTGAGGTACTCCCGGATCGGCGACCTCTGTCCGCCGCAGACGACGGGTTCCGGGACAGCGAACCGTGAGATGCCGGCGGGCAACCCCTGACGAGATTCAGGGCCTAGACCGATTGCCTAGGTCAGAGCACCACGCTCGCCGTCCTCGACGCCCGGCCACTGTACAGAGAGGGTGGTCGCCTTGTGGTGTAGATTCGCCAAGGCACGGGATGGCGGTCAAAGGGTCGCACAGCCCCGGAGATGCCGGATAGGCTGTCGACCGTGGGATGTCGACCGCGGGAAGGGCCGGGCCCCGCCACGCTCTCGTCGTCCCAGGCAGTCGTCGTTGGGCACGTACTGGTTCACGACGAAGAAATATTAATGGGAGCGGGAGTGGTTGGTTGTGCTGGACAATGGACTTTGAGGGCACATTCAAACTAGAAGACAGGACTATGGAGGAGGTCTGGCTCGGGTTATCCGATCCGGTCCTCATCCGGAATTCGCTTCCTGGCTGTCAGTTTCTGCTCGAGGTCGACGACGAGTCGCCGGACTTCGAGGAACTCCGCGACCGCGCGGCCGAGATCGACGACGAGGACGTCGACCTGGACCCCGAGGCCGTCGCCGAACGGGCATTCCAGGAGGGGTCGCGGTACGTCGCGCTGATGGAGATCAGCATCGGCCCGGTGAATCCGTCCTTCGAGACCACCGTCGAGAACCTCCATCGGGAGTTCCCGGAGATGCGCGCCGAGGGCGAGGGGAGTGCCTCGAACAGTTCCTTCGACGTGGAGGCGGGGATGAGACTGTCTCAGGACGGCGACGACGTCATCGTCGAGTGGTGGGCCGAGGCCGACGTCTTCGGGCGAATCGCCCAGATGGGCCAGCGGATGATCAACCCGGTTGCCAACCGCGTCATCAACCAGTTTTTCAACAGCGTCGAGGCCCAGCTCGACGGCCTCGACCCCGAGACGTCCTCCTCGAGCGGGGGCCTCACCACCTCGATCAAGAGCAGGTTGGGAATGTGACATGAACCAAGGTAAAGATTCAGTAGGTTGGAGTGTGGATTGCGAACGAACGACACGCTGTCCGGAGCGACACCAATGACAGAAGATATCACCCTTACGATAAACGGAACGGAACACGAGCTGTCGGTCCCGCCGAACAAACTCCTCGTCCACGCCATCAGGGACGACCTCGGGCTGACGGGGACCAACGTGGGCTGTGAGACCAGCCAGTGTGGCGCCTGTACGGTCAACATGGACGGCGATGCTGTCAAGTCCTGCACCGTCCTGGCCGTCCAGGCCGACGACACGGAGATCAACACGGTCGAGGGGCTCGCCGACGAGGACGGTGAGTTCCACCCGATTCAGGAAGGGTTCCACCGCGAGCACGGCCTCCAGTGTGGGTACTGTACGCCCGGTATGATGATCACCGCCCAGGAGATACTCGAGGAGAACCCCGACCCCACGGACGAGGAGATCCGCGAGGGACTCGAGGGCAACCTCTGTCGGTGTACCGGCTACCAGAACATCGTCAGCGCGGTCCAGCACGCCGCCGAAGAGCTGGGGCGAGCAGCCCCACAATCGGGTGACGACTGAATGTTCCCCGAAGAGTTCGACTACTACCGGGCCGGGTCGATAGACGAAGCCATCTCGCTGCTGGGCGAGCACAGTGACGGCGACACGGAGATCCTCGCGGGCGGCCACAGCCTCCTGCCGACGATGAAGTCGGGGCTGTCCTCGCCGGACAGCGTGATCGACATCAGCCGCGTCGACGAGATGAGCGGCATCTCCGTCGACGGCGACACGGTCACCATCGGTGCGACCACCAACTACGCGGCGGTCGCCGACTCCGACGAGGTCTGGGAGTCTGCGACCTGCCTCGCGGAGGCCGTCAGCAAGATCGGCGACAAGCAGGTGCGCAACCGCGGCACCGTCGGCGGAAACATCGCCCACGCCGACCCCGCGTCCGACCTCACCGGCGCGTTCCTTGCCTCGAACGGCACGGTCGTCGTCCAGGGCCCCGACGGCGAGCGCCGGGTTGCCGCCGACGACTTCTTCCTGGGCATGTACGCGACGGCTGTCGAGCCCGACGAGATCGTCACGAAGATCGAAGTCCCGAAGACGGGGGAAGACACCGTCGGCGCCTACGTCAAGAAGCCGAGCCCAGCTTCGGGCTACCCGATCGTCGGCGTCGGCGCGGTCGTCGATATCGACGGCGACACGATCCAGTCAGCCCGAATCGCCGCCAACAACCTGATGGACCACGCCGTCAGGCTCACCCCGACCGAGGACGCCCTGGCAGGCGAGCCCGCGACCGAGGAGTCCGTGGCCGCCGCAGCCGAGATTGCCACCGACGACCTCGACGAGATGATGATGATGGAGGACATCGAGGCCTCCCCCGAGTTCCGTGCCCAGCTCGCCAACGTCTTCACCGAGCGCGCGCTCAACGCCGCCCTCGACCGCGTCGAGTCGCCGACGCCCGCCGCGGCCGACTGACGGCCGCCGCTCCGCGACCGACTGACGGCTCGCACCGGTCGCCGTACCGTTCCTGACCGCCACGTGGCCGCCGGGGCACCGTGAGCTGCGTCCGACAGCGCCACGACGAACCCGCCCGACAGTCCGGAGATTTTAATGTACGTAGTCTCTAATCGCAGCCAACGTACGATGTCAAGTCATGGACCGATGATGCAACCGACAGGGAAGGGCTGCCCCACTGACGGGATGGTGCGATGAGCGACAAGACGTTCGGCGGCCTGCCCGAGGTGACTGCCGAGGACATCGAGGCGATGTTCGACAGCGCCGACTACGTCGCCCAGGAGAACATCGTCACGACCGTGTTGCTGTCGCTCCGGCTGGGGAAGCCCCTGCTGGTCGAGGGCGCACCGGGCACCGGGAAGACGGAGCTGGCGAAGGTGCTCGCGACCGGCTTCGACACCGAACTGATCCGGTTGCAGTGTTACGAGGGACTGACCGCACAGGACGCCCTCTACGAGTGGAACTACACGAAACAGTTGCTGTCGGTCCAGTCCGACGAGCGCGGCGTCGAGGATGGGGCGGCCGCCGGGTCGGTGTTCGACGACGACTTCCTGCTCGAGCGGCCGCTGCTCCAGGCGCTGACCTACGAGGGTGACGCCCCACCCGTCCTGCTTATCGACGAGGTCGACCGGGCCGACGAGGAGTTCGAGGCCCTCCTACTGGAGGTGCTGTCGGACTTCCAGGTGACGGTGCCCGAGCTGGGGACGATCGCCGCCTCCCAGCCGCCGATCGTCGTCATCACGTCCAACCGGACCCGCGGGCTATCGGACGCGCTGAAGCGCCGGTGTCTGTACCTCTACATCGATCCGCCGTCCTACGACAAGGAGTGGGACATCGTCCGGCGGAAGGTGCCCGAACTCGACGGCGCCGTCGCCGCCGAGCTCTGTGGTGCCATCCAGCGCTTCCGCCAGGAGCCGCTGATGAAACAGCCGGGCGTCTCCGAGACGCTGGACTGGGCCCGGGCGGTCGCCGCCCTCCGGGCCGACGGCGACGAGGAACTCTCGCTCGAGGAGATCGAGCAGACGCTCTCGACGCTCCTGAAGGAGGTCGAAGACGTCCAGCGCGTCGACGACGAACTCCTCGAGAACCTGCTCGAGGCCGCTCGCGACGCGCGGGCCGAGGCCGCCGAAGCCTGAGATGAGCGAGGAGCCACCCGACGTCGCCGGCACGCGCGACCGACTGCTGACCCACCTGCTGCTGTTCTCGCGGGCGCTGCACGAGCAGGGCGTCCGGGTGCCGACCAACGCCGGCGTGGAGGCCGCCCGGGCGCTCGTCGCCGTCGGCGTCCACGACAAGGGGATCGCCAGAGCGGCGCTGAAGGCAGCGCTGGTCACGGACCCGACCGACATCGCCACCTTCGACTCGATGTTCGAGGAGTTCTGGCGCGCCGTCCAGGACCACCTCGACCCGGAGGACGACGACGGCGAGGACATCGAGGGTGGACTCGAGCCCTTCGGCGAGACCGACGAGGACGACGACCGCGACACGGTGGAGACGACCGAGAGTGACGACGAGAGCGAGGGCGGCGCGACGATCACCTCCGCGGTCTCGAGCGGCACCGAGGACCGACTCGTCGGCGACGAAACCACCGAAACCGCCCTCTATAGCCCGACCGGTGTCTCCGAGCGCATCGCGGTCGGCGACCCGTCGATCGTCGGCCAGTCCGACCTGGAACTCGCCGTCGAGGGACTGACGCGAGCGATCGCCGACCAGCCGGGCCGCCGCTGGGGTCGCGACGGGTCGAGAGCCGTCGACGGCCGGAAGACGCTCCGGCGCAGCTTCGCCACCGGCGGGACGGTGCTCTCTATCGAGGAACACGACCGCAAGGAGACCGAAGTCGAGTGCGTGCTGTTCGTCGACGTCAGCCGGTCGGTGCTGGATACGGTCGACCGCGACTTCCTCGTCCGGTTCCTCCGGACGCTCGCCCGGACCTGGCGGTCGATTCGCGTGTTCATCTTCGATACCGAGATCCAGGAGATAACGGAGGAGCTGAACGCACCGACCCGTGCGGCGACGATGCGGGCCCTCGAGAACGCCGAGGCCGAGTGGGGCGGCGGCACCAGGATCGGCAACGCCATCCGGGAGATACGGACCGACGACCCGACTGCGATCAGCCGCCGGACGGTGGTGTTCGTCGTCAGCGACGGCCTGGAGATGGGCGACGTCGACGTCCTCGAGGAGGAGATGGCGACGCTGTCGCGCACCGCGATGTGGACGCTCTGGCTCAACCCCCTTGCGGCCTCACCCAACTACCAGCCGTCGTGTCGCGGAATGGAGGTCTCGTTGCCGTTCGTCGACGGGCTCGCGCCGTTCACTGGTCCCGACGACATCACCGCTCTGGCCCGTCAGATCGAACTCCACGGTCTGCGCTCCGTGGGTCGAGAGTACCGCACGGGTTCGACGCCGTAGCCGGTGTCGGCGGTGTACCGTCAGTCGTTTCCGGCGACGACGCGGGGGTGAATCGGCCCCTCGCGCTCCTCGAGGTGCGCCGGCTCGCGGTCGTTGTGGACCGCCAGAAGCTCGGCGACGATACTGTGGGCGATGCCGTAAGGCGTCCCCGACCCCAGGTCGAGCCCGACCGGCGTCTGGATGCGGTCGAGTTCCGCTTGCGAGAACGTCCGACCCTCGTCGGCGAAGGCTTCCTGCATCTCCTCGAACCGTTTCCGGGGGCCGAGCAACCCGATGTAGGGAACGTCGGTGTCGAGCAACGCGTCGAGCGAGAGGCGGTCGTCGACGAAGTTGTGGGTCATCGTCACGACGTAGGTCGAGTCGTCGAAGTCGTGGGCGTCGGCCAGCTGTGCCGGTGAGGTCGAGAGCACGTTGTCGGCCCGGGGGAACCGCTCAGCTCGGGCGTTGCCGCCCCGGAAACCGATGACGGTGACCTCGAAGTCGACGTTCTTGGCGAGTTCGACGACCGGGCCGACGTCCGGCCCGGTACCCAACACCACGAGCTTTGGCGAGGGGACGAGCGCCTCCACGAACAGGTCGGCCTCCTTGCCGTCGGCCGTGACGCTGATCGTCCGGCTCTTGCCTGCCTCGAGCAGCGTCCGCACGTCGGCCTCGGCGCCGCGCTCGACCCAGGATGGCAGGTCACCGGCGAACCCCGACTCGGGGTCGTACTGGCCGGTTGCGAACCGCGGCCCGTCGCCGTCGAGGAGGACGAGGCTCGCGAGGCGGTCGCCGTCGGGGAACAGCGGCCGCTCGACCCCGGTCAGCGGCTCGAGCAGGATGTCGATGACGCCGTTGCAGCCGACGCCAAGCCCCCAGATATCGTCGTCATCTTCCATCAAGTCGTAGGTCTCGACGCGGGGCTCGCCCGCCGCGACGACGTCGGCAGCCAGCTGGCGGACTTCGTCCTCGAGACAGCCCGCGGTGACGTTACCGAAGCTGTCATCCTGGGTGATGACCATCCGCGCACCGGGTCGGCGGTACGCGCTCCCGCGGACGCCGACCACCGTCGCGAGGACGCCGTTGCCGTCCTCGTCGGCGAGCAGCCCGCGGATACGTTCGCGAACGTCCTGTTCGGGAACGCTCCAGTTTTGTTGGCTCATACGATAGAAAGAGGCGATAAAACGTATTAACCTTCTGTCGACAGTCCGATATTCCTCCGTCCCGGGCCGCCAGGGCAGACCGAGCCGGGGCTCAGAGATCCTCGGGCCGGTCGACGTCGTACCGGACCCCCGGGTCGCCGGTCTCGACGGCCACGGCCCGGTCGTCGGTGTGGAATATCTCCCGACCGCCGACGTCGCCGTCGATGTCCAGCAGTACGTCGAAGTAGCTGCTGTCGAACAGCGTCGGGTTGCCTCTGGTTCCGTCGTAGGCAGCAGCGATGGCCTTCCCCACCCCGAGTTTGTAAGCCCGTGTGAGGCGGTCGACCGTCGCGGCGTCCACGGTCGGCATGTCCCCCAATGACAGGACGACGGCGTCGGCGTCGCGCTCGGCCGCGGCGGCGACACCCGTCGCGACGGACGTGCTCTGCCCCTCGGCGTATCGTTCGTTCGTGCGAACGATAACGTCGAGTTCCGCGAGCGCGTCCCGCACTCGGTCGGCCTCGTGGCCCACGACGACGGTGACGCCGGCGAGGTCGGCATCCAGCAGCGTCGACGCGGCGTGGTAGACCAGCGGTCGGCCGTCGAGTTCCGCGAGGAGTTTGTTGTCGTCACCGTACCGGCTGCTGGTCCCCGCGGCGAGGACGACGCCGTGGATTTCGGGGTCGTCGGTACGGGCAGCATCGTGTCCGGCGTTTCGGTCGGCCCCGGCCTCGATGTGGGCGTCACGGTCGGCGTCGGCGTCGAGGTCGACGACGGTGATGTCCTGGGGGTCGTACATCAGCGTTCGACCGAGGCGTAGGGGACGACGTCGACGGGCTCCCCCTCGGTGAGGTCAGTCTCGGTGAGGACGAAGCCATCAGCGCGGGTCGCTCTGGTGCTCGAAGACAGCACGCTCGGGTCGAAGGTGTCCTCGTAGACATCGATGGGCGAGTCGGTGTGGCCGAAGGGTCTGGCGACGCCGTCCGTGAGCGTCACGGGGACGGCGTACTCGAAGCCGTCGGGGCCCATCGCGAGGTCGGTCGAGACGGTGGCCTCGACCGCCGGCAGCGCCGTTTCGCCGGTGAAGAAGGGCCGCATCACCAGCGTGGAAATCGTATGGGCACCCAGCGGCTTGCCGGGGATGGCGAAGGCCACGGCGTCGGGCAGCGTCGCCAGCGCAATCGGTTTGCCTGGGCGGACCCGTACGCGGTGGAACTCGACAGTGCCCAGATCCGCGAGCGACCGGATGACGTAGTCCTTGTGCCCGACGCTGGTGCCGCCGGTCGTCACCACGACGTCGTACTCCGCCGCGAGGTCGGCGATGGCGTCCGTGACGCGGTCGGACTCGTCGGGGACGGTTCCCTCGTAGGTCGCGTCGTGGCCCCACGACCGGACCAGCCCCATCAGCATCGGCGAATCCAGGTCCGACTGCCGCCCCTCGTGGATCTCGGTGCCCGTCGCGAGGACACCGACGGAGAGGCGTTCGGTGACGTCGACCTGCTCGCGCCCGAGGTCCCCCAGCAGGATGGCGTCGATGGGCGAGAGCCGCTCACCGGCGGCGAACAACTGCTCGCCCTCGCGGACGTTGCTGCCCTTCTCGTAGGTGTAGGTTCCGGGTTCGAGCGTCGTCCCCCGGAGCTGGTCGTCCTCGACCTCGGACTCCTCGCGCTTGAGGACGGCGTTGGCTTCCGGTGGAAGGGGTGCCCCGGTGGCTATCTCGACGGCCTGGCCGGGTTCGATCGACGGTGGTTCGTCCTCGGGATATATCTCGACGTCGGTGACAGTCAACGGGTAGTCGTCGGTCGCGTCGAAGGCGTAGCCGTCCATCGTCGCGTGGTCGTAGTTCGGGATGTCGGCCTGTGCGACGACCGGGCTGGCGAGCGTCCGGCCAGCGATCTGATCGAGGCTGACGGACTCGGTGGGCCGGGCAGCGAGCGCCCGCTCACGGGCGTCGAGTACCTGCTCGACCGCATCGCGCCGCCAGACCATGTCCTCGTGGTCGTGTGCCATTCTCGTGTGCAACGAGGGCGAAACACGGTAAAAGAATGTCGTCCGCTACGGACTCTCCGAGGCATTGCGCGGGAGCGGGACGGACAGTGGCCTGTCCCGGGCGACGAACGTACCGCACCGAGCCCCGGCCAGTCGAACGGCCGGGAGCGTTCATGCGGTTGCTCCCAACCGTTGGCCGAAAATCGTCCCGAGCAACGGGAGTCCCTAGCGACGAACTTGATGAATGATGTGGTCGAGTTGGGGCAACAGCAGGTCCTCGACGCCAAGGCGGACGGCGTTCTCGCTGCCTGGCAGCGCCACCACCGGCGTCCCCGCGACCACGCCCGCCGTCGTGCGCGAGAGCATCCCCGGCAGACCGATCTCCGCGACGCTCCGGCGGCGGAACTCCTCGCCGAAGCCCGGCAACTCCCGGTCGAACAGTGGCTCCAGGGCCTCGACCGTCACGTCGTCCGGCGTGATTCCCGTTCCGCCCGTCGTCACGACCACGTCGACACCGCTCTCGATCGCGTCCGTAACAGCTGCCCGAATGTCGTCGACGTCGTCCGGTACGACTGTCCGCTGTGCGACAGTGTACCCCGCCGACTCGGCCAGCGATGCGATAGCGTCGCCGCTTTCGTCGGGCGTCGCTGTGTCGCTCTCGGACCGCGAGGTGGAGATGGTGACGACCGCGAAGGTGCTGTCGGCGGCCTCGCCCGAATGGTCGTGGGGCGTGTCGAAGTCGCCGCTGTGGTCGTGACTGTGGCCGTGGTCGTGGCCATGGCTGTGGCCAGAATCGGACTTCGGGTGGTGGTCACGGGCCATCAGCACGAAGGTCCGGAGCCGTCCCTCGGAGTCGTTCCTGACACCGTGGCGCTCGCCGGCGGGCGCTATGACGGCCTGGCCGGCCGCGAGGGTCCGCTCCTCGTCGCCGACGATGAACGTCCCGGACCCCTCGAGCACCTTGTACACCTTGTCGGCGTCGCCGTGGGTGTGGGGCGTCTGTTCCTGGCCGGGTTCGAAGCAGTAGACGTCCGCGAACAGCCGGTCGGTCTCGAAGAGGTTGTGTTTCTGAAACTCCTCGGCGGCGAACCCGTCCAGGTCGGGGACATCGACGACGTCCATAGCTGAACGTCGCCCAGAACGGTCTTAGTTCTTGGTGGCGGGCCCGGAGTCGACCCCGGACGAGTGGTAGTGGCGACTGACTAGCGTATCTGCGCTCGACCGGAGACTCGCTGTCAGGGACCGGGTGGACGCTTGCTCCCCGAAATACGGCGTCGGACCGAACCACCCAGGTGTGGGAGAGTGACTCAGGTGTGGACGTTGCCCGTGTCGTACTCGATCGACATATCGAGGTGGTCGATCTGCCACTCGCCGTCGACTCGGCGGTACTCGTCCTCGTACCAGCCGAACACCCAGCCCTCGGTCCCATCCGGCATCACGTAGAACTGCATGAGGTACCAGTGGCCCCAGGCCGTGTCGCCGTCGACGTCGATCTGGGGCAGCAGCATCGTGTGCATGCTGAAGCGGTAGTCGACGTTGTCCCGCCAGTACTCGTAGACGGCCTCGGCGCCGTGGAACGTCCCCTCGCGGTACTCGACGACGGCGTCATCGGTGAACACCTCGAAGGCAGCGTCCCACTCCTCGTAGTCGATCGCGCGGGCGTACGTCGCCCGAAGCTCGCCGATCTCGAGTCTGTCCAGCGCGACCCGTCCAGGGCTGGTCATGCACGTCCCTCTCGGTGCCATCCGTCGGTGTCCGGTCGGTTCATACGCGTGGCTGTCTAGCCACGGGATTAATTCTACCGCCGCGAACACGCCGACCCAGAGCTCCCGGACGAATGTATACAGCAATCGCGAGTGAGGGTGCCGACCGGCGACGGGTCGCCTAGACGTCGAAAACCGTCCGGGCGTTGTCGCTGAGCAGTTTCTGGACGACGGACTCGTCGAAGCCGTACTCCTCGATCTGGGAGAGCGACTCCTCGTAGTCGAGGACGGGCCAGTCAGTGCCGAACAGGGACTTGTCCTGGCCACGCGTCCGGATGAACTGGACGACGTTCTCCTCCCAGTATTTCGGCGCGTGAGCGGTCGTCGCCATATAGACGTTGTCGTGCTTCCAGGCGATGGCCTCGAGTTCCTGGGACCACGGCCAGCCGGTGTGACTCGCCACGATGTCGAGGCCGGGGAAGTCGATGGCGAGGTCGTCGACGAGGAGGGGTTTGCCGTGTTTGCTGGGCATCTTCATCGCCGAGTGGCCCACCTGCATCACGACCGGGACGCCGAGTTCGGCACACTTGGCGTAAAAGGGGTACAGCTTGCGGTGGTTCAGCGGGAGGTCCCAGCCGTAGGGTTCGAGGTGGCCCGCAATGAAGCCGTGGTCCTCGACGTACTCCTCGAGGAGGGCGACGCCCTCCATGCCAGTCCGGGGGTTGATGCCGGCCATGCCCTTGAACCGGTCGGGGTGGGTGGCACAGAGGTCCGCGACCAGGTCGTAGGGCACCTCTATCTGGAGGCCGCCGTTGGGGTCGCCGAACTGGAGCGCCGGGATGAACGCCTGCTCGACGCCGTGTTCGTCCATGTCCGCGACGAACTCGTCGGGGGAAACTGCCGTGCGCTCGACGTCGTACATGTACTCCCGGTTGAACAGCTCCGAGGCCACGGTGGCGGCCTGCGAGCCCGAGAACTTCGCCAAGCCCTCGGGAGTGAAGGGATTACACCAGATGTCGATGATGCCGTCGTCTATCATACGTCTATTCTCGGATGTGGGATGAGCCCGCATAATAATACCGAGTATTCTGGCCGCGTCATGGTGTCCATGTGAGAGGTGCTGGTGAATCGGGAGCGACCTCGACGGGCGGGCGACCCGTCGCGAAGGTGGCCCAGATGTCAACTGGAGCGAACGAAACTTTATGCCGCTCTCAGCGGAACCACGAGGCGTTCCTCTCATGCACATCGAGTACGACGGCGACCCCTTCGAGGACCGGCCAGAAGGCACGATCGACCGGTTCGAGGAGACGGTGCCACGGCCGCGTCGACAGTCCGAGATCGGGCCCAACGCCAACCACCTCGTCTGGGAGTTCGACCAGGAGGGCTCGAAGTGGTTCCAGCAGAACGAACTAGTTCGCCTCGATCCCGGCCAGTACACCGCCTTCCAGTCACACCTCCCCGACGTCGAGGGGCCGAAGGAGGTCTGTCTGCGGATCTTCGACGGCAGGGCACGCCTCCGGACGGAGTACTGGGACGAGACCCTCGAGCGGTTCGACACAGTCTTGATTCCGCCCAACACCGCCTACCAGATCGGCAACCCGACGACGGAGCCGCTGTGGTACGCCGCCATCGCCTCCGTCGGCGACAACGAGGTCCCGGAGGCGTCGTCGCTACCCGTCCACGAGCGGCCGGGTGCTGCCGAGGAGTACCGCCGGATCATGGCTGCGCGCAAAGAGCGCGGGCTGCCCACGCCGGAGGACGCCGGCGACTACGACGGCGACCCCGAGAAAGACCGACCCGAGCCCGAGGTTCGGCCGTTCAGCGAGACCTTCCCGGTCCACTTCACGGAGGCGCTCGAGACGACCGGCGCCAACTCCAACCGGAACGACTGGATCACCAGCTTCGAGCACTCGGAGTGGATCACCCAGAACTCGCTTCTGAGTCTCGAACCCGGGGAGTACGTCAGCATGCACGCCCACTTCGACAACGAGGGGCCCTACGAGGAGAACTACTGGATCATCGACGGCAAAGCCCGCCTCCAGACCGAGTACTGGGACACCACCCTCCACAAACACGACTGTGCGTTCTTCACCACGGGCGTGCCCCACGGGCTGGGCAACTGCGGGACGGACACACTCTGGTTCGCCGCTTGGTCGTCGAAGGGCGGCCACACGTCGGACTTCGACATCGACGACGTCGAGACGTCCGAGCGGCCCGGTCTCAAGGAAGAGTACAGGCGCGTGATGGCCGCCCGGAAGAAGCGCGGCCTGCCACTACCACCCCACGTCGACGTCGACCTCGGGGAGTGACCTAGTCGAGTTTCCCTTCCTCACGGAGGGTCGCTTCGATGCGCTCGCCGAGCGCCATCTTGTCGATCTTGTTCGCTGCCGTCTTGGGCATCTCGTCGAGGTGTTCGAGCCGTTCGGGCCACTTGTACTTCGCCAGCCCCCGCTCGTCGAGGAGGTCGGTGATATCCTCGAGCGTGAGGTCGCGCTCCGCCACCACGAACGCGCACGCCCGCTGGCCGTACTGGGGGTCGGGCATCCCGACAACCGCGACTTCCGTCACGGCATCCAGGTCCGCGATGTGGTCCTCGATGTTGGTGGGGAAGATGTTCTGGCCGCCCCGGAGGATCATGTCGTCGACCCGGCCCTTCAGCGAGACGTTTCCCCGCTCGTCGATCGACGCGGCATCGCCCGTCCGGATCCACACCTTGCCGTCTGCGATCTGATACTCCTCGCGGGTGAGCTCGGGCTCATCGTAGAACCCGAACGCCAGATTGGGGCCGCTGTAGACGAGTTCGCCGACCTCACCAGTGCCGAGGGTCTCGCCGCCCTCACCGACAATCTTGCAGTCGACGAACGGCATGGGCTTGCCGGCGGTCGACCGTCTGACGGCCTTGGTCTCGCCAGGGTGGACGATGAAGCCGGCGCCGCCCTCGGTCACCCCGTAGTAGCTGACGACCGTCGTGTCGCGGGCCTCAAAGTAGTCGGCGGTCGCCGACGGAATCGGCTCGCCGGAGAAGACGATCAAGCGTACGGACTCCAGCGAGTAGTCGTCGGCGCCGTCGACGTCTTTCATCTTGTTGAGTTGGGTCGGCGCTGCGGTGATCACTGTCGGCTCTACCTCATTGATGCGCTCCCAGTACTCCTCGGGGGAGTTTCCGGGGTCAGTGATGTGGGCGGTCGCACCGGTCAGGAGAATCCCGGTGAAGGCCAGCGGCAGCGAGATGCCGTGGGGAAACGGTGCCAGCCCAAGGACGTCGTCGTAGGGCGTAATCCCGAACTGGTTGCAAATCGGCTCGGTCCACGCCCGCCGGCAGTTCGACGTCCAGTACACCGGCTTGGGCATGCCAGTCGTCCCGCCGGTGTGGCGCAGCCGGTCGGGATAGTCCGGGCCCAGCCCGCCGGGGACGAACCCGCTCGAGTCAGTTGCGACGAGCTCACCGAACTCGAGGGCACCGTCGGGAACCCCCTCGCCGACCGCGATCACGTGCTCGAGTGAGTCGACGTCCGACTGGAGGTCGAGCAGCGTCTCGACGTGGTCGTAGTCCCGGTAGTTCACCGGGCCGATGTACGCCCTCGGCGCCTCCTTTCTGACGAGGTGTTCGATCTCCTTGCGCCGGTACCGGGGCATCAGCGTCGCCGTGACGAGACCCGCCCGGAAGATACCCAGCCTGGCGACGTGCCACTCGACGACGTTCGGGAGGTGGAGACTGACCCGGTCGCCCTCCTCGAGACCCAGCTCCCAGAGGGCGGCCGCCAGACCGTCGGCCCGCTCGCCGAGTTCCCGCCAGGTGAGCGACCGGTCGTCGTCGGTGACGGCGGTCGTTTCGGGGTGGGTGTCGACCCGGTACTCGAGGTGGTCACCGATCGACATCTCGCCCCAGGCACACAGCTCGTGGTACAGGGCGGCGTCGAACTCCTCGAACAGCGACTCTTCCAGGAAGGTATCGTAATACTCGCTCATTGCCGGAGGGTCGGGAGAATCGCTCAAAGACGTTCGGGTCCCACGGGCGCCCGCGCCCGGATTCGGCCATAGGCTCGCGCCGCACGGTGCGTCGAGCCCCTAGACGTCGGGCACCCCTCGTCTAGATGCCCCTCAGATGGCGCATTCCTCGCGGAACCCCTCGAAGGCCCCGGTCTCGCGCGCTGGCGGTACAGCCCGAGCAGCCGGCCTAGCACCGACCTAGATATAACCTAGACCGAGTGGGAACGTCGGCGAGGAACAGCATGCCGGTGGTGGTTCGGTGGCCCGCTGATCGTGGTCGGAGGGGGGAGCCACCCGCACTGAGACGACAGGAGTGTCCGGTGACACCGAACTGGATGCGGCCCATATCGAGACCCGGCAACCCAGCGGTTGCGAGGGGTTCTCCAACCCCGCTCGGAGCATAGGATCATCGACGCACCCGGGAGCAGGTGTTTGAGGAGGTGTAGAGAACCCCGATATATTCGGAGGTGAATCGGCCCTCGAAGTGAAACCCGAGACTGGCCAGACAGGGAGTGACAAATCGCCATCCGGTGGCACTGTACGCCCACCGAATTCGAAACGGTTTTTCTGACCGACCCCCGAGCCTAGACGAACGATGGCCGAAGAAGGCGACGAGAACGTTGGGGGTGCAGGAGAGCGGCACCGACAGAGCAAGGTCGGGCGCGTCATCATCGACAGGGATCTAGGCGACATCGGCGCAGCGCTCGAGCACCACTGGACAGCCGAGGATCAAGAGAGCATGAGTCTTCGCACGCTCGCCGACTTCTTCAACCAGCGAGTGCTGCGTGGAGCGATGGAGGACGCCGGGATGCAGGTGCTCGACGGCGAGGCAGAGAACCTCTACGAGCTGCTGACCGGCGACGATGTGAGTGGCGGGAGTCGCGTGCAGGCCAAGCGACGGCTCGAACGAGAGGGGCTCGACGTCGGCGCACTCATGTCGGACTTCGTCTCACACCAGGCAGTACACACCTACCTGACGAAGTACCGCGGCGCGTCGGCACCAGCGTCGAACGGCACGACGGGGACCGATTCGGAACGCATCACCATCCAGCGGCTTCGGAACCGGCTCGCCGCCGTCGTCACGAACAGCCTCACCTCCCTCCGATCGAAGGGCCAGCTGACTCTCGGTGAGTTCGACGTCTTCGTAAACATTCAGATCAGGTGTGACGATTGCGGCACCCAGCTGACCGTGAGCGAACTCTTCGAGACGGGGGGCTGTGAGTGCGATCGAGTGGAGTGATGCCACCGTGCTGGCAGTGCTAGCCCGGGCGACCACGGCGAGGTGCCGGTGGGCGCATCCGAAACGAATCGTCCTCGACTCATCACTCGAGGACACTCGTCCGGTATTAGCGGACCGAAGATACCCCGATGTGGACACAATCGTGAGAGCGTGGCAGTTGGAATAACACAACTACGAGTGTTATTTTCAACCGGTCCAGTTCAGAACGTCACTCGACCAGCCATGTATGGGAGGCGCTATCGGTGACTCCCGCGGCCAAGCTGCTGGGGTAGCTGACTGCGCCTGTGCAGGGAGATTTTCCGGGATAATCGGACGGTCGTCGATGCAGAGTAACTGGTGGATGCTGGACGTGAGTGGTACAGAGCACTCCTAGAGTGGCCTAGAACCGTACCGTTCGGGACGTTCACCGTCATCACACTAGCAGCAGAAGATTCGATAGTACCGGAAATCCTCGCAATACTTGTCAAAGCCGTCGACCACCGAAACGGTGACCGACGGCAGCCGGGGCTCTGCTCGTCGAACGGGTTGCTGGTCGTAGACGAGACGCTGCGGCCTAGCGTCGATCGACGGCCGAGGGGCCTTACGATGCATTTATTACGTGTCGTCAATTGGTACCACGTGCCGGGATACGTGTCCAGTCTTGGGAATCCATGGTGGCACAGCGGTTATCCAACACTGATAGGCACGATCCCGAGGCATCGCTCGCCAACCACGAGACGCGGTCCGTAACTCCGCTGTCTGAGAGGGCATAGTCCGACTCTCGGAGAGACCGTGCGGTCGTTGGGCCCCAGGTCTGACAAGCCCAACCACTTTTCGCCGTCGTCACGACCGCTAGCGAGCGCTGCCGCTTGTCCTGTCAGTAGTGGACTCGTCGAGTGGTTTCGATGCATCGGACGGGACCACACTCGCGTGTACGAGCCGTGAACGGGTGTCTAAGTACGCCACGTGTGGACACGACGGGAACGAGAGACTCCCCACACGCTCACGCCCCGGTGGGTGAACCGAGAACCCAGTCACACCAGCCCGGTTTACGTGTCACCCAGATTGTGTGCTGGCTGCCGAGATCGGTGCTATCGTGAGCCCGTGGCCAGTTTCAACAGAAGTAATTGTATTATCGGCTAACAAAAATATTTAGACAGCTCTGCGTGTACACAGACACATGAGAAAACTGGACGAGATCGCTGCAGACCGACTCAGAGCGGCACTCGACGACGCCGAGGACGCGAAGGCCGCAAAGCGGCTGATGGTCGCCATCGCGTACAAGGACGGCGTGGACGTCGAGACGATCTCCCGGCGGTACGGAATCCCCCAGTCGACAGTCTACTACTGGCTCGACCGGTTCGAGTCGATGCCGATCGACGACGCCCTCCGCGACGAGCAACGGCCAGGCCGACCGCCAAAGTTCTCGGCAGCGCAGCGAGCGGAGGTCGAATCGTGGCTGGAAGCGCCACCAGCGGCGGTCGACATCGACGCAGACGGCTGGACGGCAACCCTCCTCCGCGACCACATCTACGACACGTTCGACGTCGAGTACTCGGTCGCACACGTCAGCCGGACGTTCCTCGAATGACGCGCGCTGCGGCTCCAAAGAGAACTATTTTCGTCTGAGCTCGTGGATTGCTATTGGTTCGGTGGTGAACGGGCCGACGTTCCGCAGAGAAAATTGTTTTCTGCGAGTAAGAGCGTCGAGGGACACTTCACGAGTAGTGCGATGAAACGCCGGCATGTGACCAGCCAGTCACCCAATTTTACAAATTATTCAATCAAATAGAAACCGACGTTTGAATTTCACTCACGCGGACGCTGCACACGTATCCTCGGATATCAGGTGGGCGCCTCGTTTTGCCAAGCGGGATGGAGCACAGTCTCGCGACTGAGATTCGCTCCGGTTGAGAAGTAGTAGATCGTCGACCGTCGCCAGCTCGGCCCAAAGCCCATTGTTGGCGAGGTACCCGATTCTTCTCGACGAGCGTGGTGCGGCCCAGGTATCCAGCTGCTTCCGTTGGCAGCGGTTTCGAGCAGCGACGTTCGATTCGAGTATCCACCCGGAGGCGTCCCGTTGTGCGCCAGTAGCCAGCCGACCATGGGTATTACCCACACGAAATTATTCGACATTATCGAATTTTTCGCGCCGAGTCGCCTCCCTCGGCCAACAGTTCTGCTGGAGTAGTTCGAGTGATCGACGCCAATCCGCGAGAGCAGAGTGTCACGATGTCTGCCGATTCGTCCCCGACCGAACATCGAACCTTTCGACCGTCGCAAACCGGCCGGTGGGACACGTGCACGCAGTGGATTTTATTCGATAGAGGGTGACTACTAATACATAACAATACTACTATTGTTATCTTTATTCACTCACGGCTAGATGGTATTCGATTATACCGAATGAACAGCAGATTAGTCGGAGGGGTCGACGGACCCTGTAGGTGGCTTATCGGCAGGAGCACCACCTGGAGCGACGCTCGTCGCCGAGTAGGCGGACTCGAGGCGTGAAAAATATTCGGCATCGCCGAATACTCTAAGTGGGATGGTACCAAACCGAACGGTATGAGTAAGACGAACGAAGTCCAGACGACCCGGAAGTCGTTGACCATCCTCGAAGAGCTGGTGAAGATGGACGGAGCCGGGTTGGAGGCCATCGCGACGCATTTCGAGATGCCGAAGAGCACGGTTCACGGCCATCTCAAGGTGCTCGAGGAGATGGGATACGTCACCAACACCAAAGGGAGGTACAAGCCGACACTAGAGTTCCTCTACTGGGGCAACTACGTCAGGAACAACATGGAGATATTTCAGGTCGCCCGTACGGAGATGAAGGCACTCACCGCGGAGACAGGCGAGAGCACGTCGCTCGTCGTCGAAGAGGGTGGCCGAGCGATCATCGTCTACAACGTGGAAGGGCAGGGCGACTCGAAGTTCGTCACCAGCGCGGGCACGCGAACGTTCCTCCACACGAACGCCTCGGGGAAGGCCATCCTGTCGCAGATGTCTCGCGAGGAGGTCGAAGCCGTCATCGACCACCACGGGCTGCCAGCGCTGACGGAGCACACGGTGACCGACCCGGAAACCCTGTTCGCCGAACTCGAGGAGATTCGGGAGCGAGGGTACGCGATCAACCAGGAGGAGGCGCTCAGGGGGATGAAATCCATCGCCGCACCCATCACCGACATCGACGGGAACGTCATCGCAGCAATCGCCGTGTTCGGTCCTACTGTTCGCATGGACAACACCCGCCTGGAGGGCGAGCTCCCGATGCGAGTGCTCGAGACCGCGAACGTCATCGAGGTCAATTACAACTACGACTGACCCCGCGGCTCACGGCCGCGCATTGCTGACAGGAAATTTACCAAAACGATTAATATGGTCAGTGATAACCCTTTGCAAGGCACAACCATGACAAAGCCGAATGCCAACTCAGCGGATAGTGTATCGACCGGCTCCAGTCGGGTCGGGCGGCGGCGATTCTTACAGACAGCGGGGGCGAGTGCCCTCGCAGTGTCCTTCGCAGGCTGTACGGGCGACGGGGGCGACGGCGGTGACGGCGGCGGGGGCGGTGGGAACGGTGGCGGTGGTGGGGGCGGCGGAGACGGTGGGGACGGCGGCGGGACCACCGGCGAGCCACAGATCGAAGGGCCAGTCAAGTTGGGCCTCCTCGCCCCGCTCCCCGAAAGCATCGCCCTGGGTCGGGCGTACGCCAACGCCGGGAAGATCGTCACGAAGCGACTCAACGACGCCGGCGGGCTCCTCGGAGCCGAGGTCGAACTGGTCATCAAGGACTCGGAACTCAACGCGAGCAAGACGCAGCAGGCGTACCGCGAGCTCGTGTTACAGGAAGAGGTGGACGCCACCTTCGGCCTGCTCAGCACCGAACCGCTGAACCAGATCCTCGGCGACATCGCGAGCCAGCAGAAGATCCACATCACCAGCGGGACGGGGAACACTGGCCTGAACGACGAGATACGGAACAACTACGAGAACCGCAAGTACGTCTTCCGGAGCCACCAGAACGGCTACATCCAGGGGTACAACCTCACGAACTACTTCGACGAGTACGCTGACGACATCGGCGTCTCGGACATCGCGATCATGCTCGAGGACATCGAGGGCTACAAACCCCACGCCCAGGCGATTCGGGAGCATCTCCCCGACGGAATGAGCATCCAGATGGACGAGATTTTCTCCCCCGGTACCGAGGACTACCGACCACTGCTCCGCCAGGCAGAGCGGGCGAACGTGGATATGGCCGTCGTGTTCGTCTCGGTCACGGGCCCGACACTCATCAACCAGTGGGCGAGTATGCAACCGAACTTCGCGCTGGGCGGGTTCAGTATCGCAGCCTCGGATCCCAAGTTCTACGAGAACAACCCGAGTGCTGAGTACATGATGACGGGGGTGCCGGGTGCCGTCGCGAACTACACGCCGACGGAACTGACGAGCACGTTCATCCAGGAGCACAAGGATATGTTCGACGGGGCGGTCCCACCGTACTACACGGCGTACACGACCCACGACGCGATCTGGTCGTGGGCGAAGGCGGTCGAAGAGGCCGGGACTCTGAACGAAGACGACGTCATCGCCACCCTCGAAGACGGGAGCTGGGAGGGCGTTCAGGGTCAGATGGACTACTACAAGGGCGACGAGACGTTCGCGGATACGGATTTCAAGTTCGCGCACGACCTTCGATTCGGTGAGGACGGCGTCCAGCCACCCAACTACCAGTGGCAGGTGCAGGACGGCGAGGGCGAGCAGGTCGTCCTCTGGCCGGAGAGCGCCCGGCAGGGCGAGTTCCAGTGGCCCGACTGGATCGACCGCTGAGGTTCGGTACCTTCCGTTTTCCGCCGCGACGCACTCACGGACAGAGCGGTGGCGTTCGTGCGACGTGACCGCCGCGGGCGCGAGCGTTTATTAGCTCTCGTGTCGACGCCGTCGTATGGACGTCGCAGTGCTCGGTGCCGGTACCATCGGATCGACGGTCGCGTACGTGCTCGCAACGGAGTGTCGAGACGTCGACGTCAGACTCGTCGACGTCGAGACGGGCCGGAGCCGAGGTCACGCGATCGACATCGCCCACGCGACGGCACACGTCGCACACTCGGTGGGGGGCGTCGTGGGAAGCCGTGCGACGAGCATCGAGGCGGTCGATCCGGGACCTGCAGCGGTCGCGGGCGTCGACTGTCTCGTCGTCACTGCGAGTGCCCCCCGTCCCGACTCGGCGAGCCACCGGGGCGGTCGACTCGCGTGGCTGGAGTCGAATCGCGACATCGTCTCGACCATCGCGGACTGGCTCCGGGAGACCGACCCCTGTCCGGTGCTGTGCGTGACGAACCCGCTCGACGTACTCACCTACCAGCTCTACCGAGAATCCGGGTGGCCGCGCCACCGGTTCGTCGGCTACTCGCTCTCGGAGACCGCCCGGATCGCCGACGAACTGGCCCGGCGCTACGACGTCGACCACGAGGCCGTCTACTGCCCGGTCATCGGTGAACACGGCGAACAGATGGTGCCGGTGTTCTCACGCGCGACGATCGACGGCGAGCGGCTCGGTCTGTCGCCCGAGGAGCGCGACCAAGTCGTCGACTACATGCTCGACGTCCCCTACGACGTCATCGAACTCCGGGGTGAAGCCGACTCTTCCCGGTGGGTCACCGGCCGCGGCGTCGCGCTGGCCGCGTGGGCCATCCTGCAGGGTGGCGTCGACGAGCCCGTCGGGCTCTCGACACCCCTCGACGGCGAGTACGGCTACACCGACGTCTCGTTGAGCGTTCCGGTCAGGCTCGACGCCGAGGGCGTAACCGAGATCGTCGAGTGGGAGCTCTCCGGGTGGGAACGGCAGCGACTCAACGACGCCCGGGACGCCGTCGCCGTCCACTGCGCCGAGTGAGCCGACCGTGGGTGTCGGTCGTACCGTTTCTGTGGGTGCTGTCACCGAAATTATTAACTCCTTGTGAACAACACGCATACGTACATCATGGCACAAGCAACGGAAGCTGATACCGTGACGTCTCTCGATCAGTTGGACGTGGTCGTCGACTGTGATTCCCACATCACCGACGGCGCGATCATGTTCGACGAGATCCTCGGGTACATGGAGAACGACCTGATGCAAAAGCAGATCGGCGACGCTCTGTTGCCGAACAACAACGTGTTCTCCACGACGCTGGCGTCGCCGCCGTTCCCGGACATCCTGAACGCGGAGGACGGCGGGCTCGGTATTCCACAGTGCATCAGGCCGGAGCAGAAGTACGAGTCGATGGACGAGTACGGCATCGACGAGGCCATCATCGGGCCGACGCTGGCGTCGGCGCTCGGCACCGTCAACAACGACCAGTACGCCGTGGCCCTCGCGCAGGCGTACAACTCCTGGCTGCTCGATACGTTCCTCGACGACAACGACGGCATCCAGGGGACGCTCGTCATCGCGCCACAGAAGCCCGACAAAGCCGCCGAGGAGATCGAGCGGCACGCGGACGAGAACGACATCGTGGGCGTCCAGCTCCCGGCGACGGGCCTGCCCCTCCCACCGGGCCACGAGTGGTACGACCCCATCTACCAGGCTGCGGAGGACTACGACCTTCCGGTGTGTATGCACAGCCTCTCGAACAGCAACCACTTCGAGTTCCCCACCCAGCGGAAGTGGGCCGAGACGTTCAGCGAGGACCACGCCATCGCCCACCCGTTCTCGCACATGTGGAACATCACGACGATGCTATTCCGGGGCGTGACCGAACGGTTCGACATCGACGTCGTGATGCAGGAGGGCGGTATCGCCTGGATTCCCTACATGCGCTGGCGGCTCGACGACCACTATCTCGAGGCGTCCCACGAGCTGCCGTACGTGAACAAGCTCCCGAGCGAGTACATCGACGAGAGCTACTACTTCACGACTCAGCCGCTCGGGCACACCGCCGACAACCCCGAGCACATGGCGTACGCTGTCGAGATGGCGGGCGCTAACAACATCATGTTCTCGTCGGACCACCCCCACCCCGACTTCGACCTGCCGGGCGAGCTGTTCAACCGCGTCTACTCCCACTTCGACGGACAGACCGTCCGGAACGTGATGGGCGAGACCGCAGTCGAGCTCTTCGGGCTGTAACGATGCCGAGCCGCCATCACGTCGCCAGCGAATCGGAGTTCGAGACCACGAGCGAGGGGCGCATCATCACGGAGATCCAGGGCAAGGAGATCGCCGTGTTCCGCATCGACGAGGAGTACCACGGGGTGTTGAACTACTGTGTCCACCAGGCCGGGCCGCTCTGTGAGGGGCGGGTCACCGGCGATACGCAGATCGCGGAGGACGGCTGGTCGTGGGAGTCCACCCGCGAGGACGAGATCATCTCGTGTCCCTGGCACGCCTGGAAGTTCGATATCAAAGGCGGGCAGTGTATCGACGACGACCGCTACTCCGTCCCCACGTACGAGGTCGAGGTCGAGGACGGCGAGATTTACGTCGTCGCGTGAGCCGGCGCCACGCTCGCGTCACTCGACTGCCGACCGGACCGTCGACTCGAACGTCGCCTTGTCGATGTCGTACTCGGTGAACCCCTCTCCTTCGCGTGTTCGCCCCACCTCGGCGACGTGCGTGCCGTCGACGGTCACCTCCCAGTTCTTTCCGACCTCCGGGTTCACCGCCCGGAGCCTGAGTTCGACGCCGAGTTCCGCCTCCAGTGCCATCAACGTCGGCGGGACCAGTGTTCCGTCCGAGAAGCGTGGCGGTCGATACGGGCGCATCTCGTGACGGCGGAACTCCTCGATGTTCTCGCGCCACCACTCGGGATACGTCGAGAGGTCCTCACCTTCGTACGGATCCTCCTCGTCGTAGCCGGCGGGGAGTGCGGCGTCCCGCCCGTGACCGTCACTCATCGTGGTGCGTGCCGTCCATCGTGTCCCGGCGACCGACGACACGGATGGAACGTCGAAGCGAAACCACGCGTCGCCGGTCCGTACTGTTCCTGTGCATACGGTTCACACGAACGGCCGGTCGCATAAAATCCTCGGTGCCGCCACCTCGGTCTCCGTCAGGTGGCCAGAGACGGAGGGAGGAGCGTGCGTTCGATGGCACGGCGTGAGAAGAACCTACACGCCAGCTGGGTCACTCCGCGTCCAGTCCTTGCTGTCCGCCGCCACGGCGGTCGAGGATTCCTCGACCGAGCTCGATGACCTTCTTGAGGATTCCCTCGGGGATGAACAGCAGAATCAAGAGGGTGATGAGGTAGAACACCAGGATGTCGAACCGGGCGAACGGGGCGTTGATGACGGGAATCGTGTACTCGATGTCGCTGGCAAAGTCCTTCAGCCACCAGAAGATGAACCCGCCGATCGTCGGGCCGACGATGGTCCCGATACCACCGATGATGGCCGCGAGCAGGATGTCGATCATCACGATGAGGTCGAGCAGTTGCGTCGGCGAGGCGCTGCCCACGGGCGTGTGGACGAACATCGCGCCCGCCAGTCCGCCGATGGCGGCGCTGACGACCATCGCGAACGTCTTGAACTTCGCCGGGCTGTGACCGCTCGCGGAGACGGCCAGTTTGTCCTCACGGATGCCCTTGAAGATGGCCCCGGTGTCCGAGCGAGTGATGACGAACGCGATGGTGAAGATGACGAGGAACAGCGCGAACGCCACGTAGTAGTTCGCCATCGCGGTCGCGTTGAAATCGCCCATCTCGACGAGCAGTTCCGCCCCCTGGAGCCCCCGTCGACCGCCGAACAGATCCGAGTTCAACTGGAACACCTGCAACAGGATGAGCGGCGGCAGGAGCGTGAACAGCGCCAGGTAGTGGCCCTCGATGCGGAGCGCCGGGACGCTGAACAGGAGGCCGCCGACCGCCGCCAGCACGACGCCGATGGCGATCCCGATGACCGGCGAGATACCCAGCTCGATGTTCAGCAGGGCGGAGGTGTAGCCGCCGGTCGCGAAGAAGAACGTGTGGCCGAAACTCACCTGGTCGGTGTAGCCCGAGACGAAGTCCCAGCTGATGATGAACATCACGAAGTAGAGGACGGTGATCATCTTCAGCAGGTCGAGCACACCGATACCGAACGGGAGGACCGCGAGCAGGACGAGGCCGAGGACGCCGAACAGGTGCCGGTAGGACAGCGAGAGGCGGTCGACGACGGCGCGGACCTTGCCTCCGAGGTCACCGACGAACGACTTCGTCGACATCAGTCGCTCGCCTCCTCACGGCCGAACAGTCCAGTTGGTCGGGCGACGAGAACGATGACGAGCAGCACCAGCGGTGCGAGCCCGGTCAGACGGGGCGAGACGAACGACGTCGTGAACGTCTCGAGGAACGCGATGACGTGGGCACCGACGATGCTCCCACGGATCGACCCGATGCCGCCCAGAATGACGATGGAGAACGCGAGCACGAGCGGGTTCAGCCCCATGTTGTAGACGACGGTCTGGAACATCCCGAGGAAGAGCCCCGCGATGGCCGCGAGCGCCCCAGCGATGAACCAGGTGTACACCGAGATGTCGAACTTCTTGATACCGACGAGTGCGGCTCCGCGCTTGCTCATACTCACCGCGCGGATCGCACGCCCCTGTCGCGTCCGATTGATGTACCACAGCACCCCGAGTATCGACAGCCACGAGAGGACGAACATCAGGATCTGGTTGTACAACACCGTCACGTCGGCGATCTTCGTCCGGCCGGAGACGAGCGTGGGAATCGACAGCGCGGCCGTCCCTTCGAGCGCCAGGAACATCTCCTCGACGATGAGAAACAGGAGCAGTGTCACGATGACGACGACGATGGGGTCACCCTCGACGAGTCGCACGGGGCCGACGTAGACGGCGACGCTGAACACCGCGGTGAAGAGGACGGCGAGTATCGCGGCCGGCCACGCCGGCAGCCCGAACTGCTTGGTCGCGTAGAACATCAAGAACGGCGCGATGGTGACGTACGCGGCGTGAGCGACGTTGAGTACGCCACCGACGCCGAAGATCATCGTGAACCCGACTGCGACGAGCGCGTACAGGGCGCTCAGCAGGAACCCAATGACGATGGCATCTGTAAGTACGGACATTGAGGATTGGTATGCCTATGGTAGCAATAATGTTTTGGGTAATGATAGCGTGGCACAAATGATGCCGTCGCTTCCGTAGCCAGCCCACCAGCAGCACGACCCAGAACGGCCCAGCAGCCGGGGCGTACCCGTTACAGCTCGCCACCGAGGTACGCGTCCTGAACGCCTTTGTCCTCGCGGATCTCCTCGGGTGTCCCCTCGGCGATCTTCGAGCCGAAGTTGATGACGAACGCGCGGTCGATGAGCGACAGCAGCCCACGCATGTTGTGGTCGACGACGATCATCGTCAACCCCTGCTCCCGCTTTTCGAGCAGGAGGTCCGAGATGCGCTGGACCTCGAGGTCGGTGAGCCCGGCGAACGGCTCGTCGATGAGCAGCAGGTCGGGGTCGGTCGCCAGCGCACGGGCGAGTTCCAGTCGAAGGATACCGGCGTGCGGGAGCTCGTCGGGCATCCGGTAGAGGCTGTCGCCGAGCCCGACGCTCTCACAGATCTTCGCAGCCTCCTCGGTCGTCTTGCCCATGAGCCCCGACGCGGTGAGGAGCCGTCCGGAGGAGTGTGCGAGCGCGACGTTCTCGACGACGTTCCGGTCGTTGAGGGGACGGAACGACTGGAACGTGCGGGCCAGCCCGCGGTCGATGAGGTGGTGGAGCTTCGCGTCGGTGATGTCCTCGCCTTTGTACCAGATGGTTCCCGACGTGACCGGGTAGATACCGGTGATGCAGTTGAACGTCGTCGACTTCCCGGCGCCGTTCGGCCCGATGAACCCGACGATCTCCTGCTCCTGGATGGCGAACGAGAGCCCGTCGACAGCGACCAGCCCGCCGAACCGCTTCACGAGGTTGTCGACGACGAGGATGCCGTCGTCGGGACCGTACACACCCGCTTCGTCGATAGTCTGCGGCTCCGTCTCTGCCGTCGAGGCGGTGTCACTCACGGCCGCGTCCCCCGGGGGCCGTGCCGCCTCGGGTCGCGTGCAGTCCGTAGCCGGCTCTGGTAGCGGAGATGACTCATGCCTGTTCGTGAGAGGATGGGGAACGATGATAAAGATTGTGGGGTGGTATCACACCTGCTGGTCGGGTCGCGACGGGGCCGCACGCCGGTGGCGAATCGTCGTCGCACCGTCTCTCGCAATGGGCGAAACGATTTTATCTCGGTGTTCGAAATACGCAACGGTAATGACCCAGTTTACGGTGTACGTCTCGAACGACCTCCGGGTCCCGGACCGGGACTACGACATGGGCCTGGGGGCGCTGTACGGCGCCGACGACATCGAGGTGGAGTTCCTCACGACACAGAATCACGACGTGTTGCGGAGCGAGGATCTCGCCGGCGCGAACGCGCTGGTCGCCATCCAGCAGCACGTGACGCCGGAGACGCTCGACGGGCTCGACGACCTCAAGCTCGTCTCGGCGTTCGGCGCGGGCCTCGACCACATCGACATCGGCGCCTGCACCGAACGCGGCATCGCCGTCGTGAACGCCCCCCAGCCCGTCGGCCGGGCGGTCGCGCAGTCGACGCTCGGGATGCTCATCACCTGTGCGAGCAACGCCATCGAACTCGACAACCACCTCCGCACCGACGGGTTCGCGAACCGCATCTCGCTGATGGGCCACACGCTCTACGGGAAGACGGTCGGGACGGTCGGGATGGGAATGATCGGCTCGAACGTGGTCGACCTCCTCGAGCCGTTCGACGTCGAGATACTCACGCACGACCCGTATCTCTCCGAGGAGCGTGCCGACGAACTGGGCGTCACCCTCGTCGACCTCGACACGCTGCTCGCGGAGTCGGACTTCGTCTCGCTACACTGTCCCCTCACCGAGGAGACGAAGGGAATGCTCGGCACCGAGCAGTTCAAGCAGATGAAGGAGAGCGCCTACCTCGTGAACACGACTCGAGGGGGGCTCTACGCGGACGCCGAACTCGCGGAGGCAGTCGAGGAAGGGTGGATCGCCGGGGCAGCCGTCGACGTGTTCGAGGACGAACCGAACGTCGCGGGCAACCCGTTGCTCGACCTCGACGACTGCCTGATGACGCCGCACATGGCGGGCGTGCTCATCGAGACGATGACCGAACAGGGCGAGATCGTGAGCGAGGCCATCCTGGCTCGCCTCCACGACGAGGTGCCGGCCAATCTCGTCAACCCCGACGTGTACGCCGAACCGGTCGACGAGGCGCTGCTCTCGCCGTCGCACCGCTAGTTCATGTGGTCCGACTCGTAGAACCGGTGTTTCACGTCACGGTCGATCTTGCAGTCGAGGACGACCGGCCCCGACGGCCGCGTCGAGAGGTCGACCGCATCGAGGTCCGCGACGGACGTGATCGTGTGGGCCTCGGCACCGAAGTCGCGAGCGAGCGCCGCGAGGTCGGGCGTCTCCGCGACGGCTGCCGACGCGTTGAGATTCCGGTTCTTCAACTGGTGGTACTCCGAGCCGAGCGCGTCGTCGTTGACGACGACCGTCACCGACGGAATCCACTGCTGGACTGCCGTATCGAGCGCCTGAAGCGACATCAGGAACCCGGCGTCACCGACGAACGTGACCGGCGTCCGCTCGTCCTCCTGCCACGCCGCACCGATACCCATCGGGAAGCCGATGCCGATGGCGCCGAAGTCGAGCGTCCACATGTAGTCGTCGGGGTGGTCGACGGTGATGCCGTCGATGACCCAGTTCATGAAGTGGCCGGCGTCGGTGACGACGAGCCGCTCGTCCGGGAGGCGAGCGTCGAGTTCGACCATCAGTTCTCGGGGGTCCATCCGCCCCGGCGTGTCGACGAAGGTGGCGTCGCCCCACGGCTCGGCGTCGGCGAGTCGGCGCTCGGTGTTCTCCGTCCAGAACGTCCCCGAGAAGTCCATGCCCATCTCGTCGAGTTCGGCGTCGATGGCCGCGACGGTCTCGCGAGCGTCGCCGACGACGGCGAGGTCGACGGGCGTGTAGCGTTCGAGGTGCGCCGGCTCGTCGGTGACGTGGACGACCGTCGCCTCGTCGACGAGTCTGCCCACGTCGGTCGTGTGGTTGTTGAGGCTGCAGCCGACCGCGAGCACGAAGGCGGCGTTCGTCACGTACTCGTTCGCGAGGTTCGAGCCGAACGTCCCCGGGAACCCGATGGAGAAGGGGTGGTCGGAGAAGTAGCCGCGGGCCTGCAGACTCGTCGCGAGCAACGCGCTCGTCCGCTCGGCGAGTCGTTCGATGGCCGGTTTCGCGCCCGACGCGACCGCCCCCCGACCGGCGAGAATCACCGGCGGGGTGCTCGCGTCGGATTCGAGATAGCGGTCCACGGCCGCCGTCACCTTCTCGGCGTCGGGACGGCGTCTCGCGGCGTCGTCGACCGCGTCCGTCCCGAACAGCTCGGTCTCCCAGTCCACGTCGAGGTCCGTCTCCGCGTCCATCAGGTTCCACGGCACCTGAACGACGATCGGGCCACGGTCGCGGCGGAGTCGCCGGAACGCGTCGCGGAACACCGGGAGCAGGGCGTCCTCGTCACGGACCGACAGCACGTCCTCGGTGACGGGACCGAGGAACGTCTCCTGGTCGAAGTACTTGAGGCCGCCGAGCGTCGTCGTCGGTGTCTCGCCGGTGATGACCAGCAGCTTCGAGCCGTAGACGTTCGCCGTCCCGAGCGCCGTCCCCGTCTGGGCGATCGCCGGACCGCGCCCGACCACGCAGACGCCGATGTCGTCGTGGGTCCGGGCGTAGCCGTCGGCCATCGCCATCGCCAGTTGTTCGTGCCGCGCGTCGACCACGCTGAGGTCGTCGGCCCAGTCGGCCCGGGCCGTCGCCGTGATGCCCATGACGTCCTCGGCCATGAGCGTGAACAGCGTGTCGACGTTCTCCTCGACGAGCAGTCTGATGATGGCGTCTGAGAGCTTCATGTTCTCGTCTCTTGGTATCACACCACACTCAACGCTATTGTAGTTTCGGACCCGCCGGCGACACGACCTGCTGCGGGACACAAAGGGTTTAGTGTCCAATCGTGGTGTGCAGTAGCATGGGTACCGAACCAACCTACCTCAAGCGAGCAGCCGATGCGTCGCTGGAGATTCCCGACGACGTCCGCGAGTCGGTCCGCGACATCGTCGAGACGGTGCGCGCGGACGGTGACGCGGGCGTGCGAGCGTTGACACGGCGGTTCGACGACGTCGAGCGGACGGACCTCCGGGTGAGCGACGACGAGCTCGCTGCCGCCGCCGACTCGCTGTCGACCACCGAGCGCCGGGCCATCGACAACACCATCGCGAACGTCCGCGCGTTCCACGAGGAGCAGGCGGCGAACCTCGACGGCTTCGAGACGGAGTTCCACCCCGGCGTCACGCTGGGAACGCGGCTAGTTCCCGTCGAACGGGCGGGCGTGTACGTCCCCGGCGGTCGCCACCCGCTGGTCGCCGCACCCGCGATGACCATCGTGCCGGCGACGGTCGTCGGCGTCGACACCGTCGTCGCCTGCGCACCGCCGCAGGCAGACGGAAGCGTCCAGGCGGCCCAGTTGTACGCGATGGACCGTGCGGGCGCCGACGAGATCTACGTCGCGGGCGGGGCACAGGCCATCGCCGCGATGGCGTACGGCACCGAGACGGTGCCGGCCGTCGACGAGATAACCGGACCGGGCAACGTCTACGTCACGGAGGCGAAACGACAGGTGTTCGGCCACGTCGGCATCGACTTCCTCGCGGGACCGAGCGAGGTGCTCTGTCTCACGAACGAGACGTCGGACCCCGCGATGGTCGCGACGGACCTGCTCGCACAGGCAGAGCACGACCCCCGGTCGCGACCCATCCTCGTCGCGACCGACGAGGCCGTTGCGGCGGCGGTCGTCGACGAACTCCACGCACAACTCCCGGCGCTCCGAACCGAGGCGACGGCTCGCGAGTGCTGGGAGACGAACGGAGAGGTGGTCGTCGTCGACGACCTGGCGGCGGCCGCCGACGTCGCGAACGACTACGCCATCGAACACCTGCAGGTGATGATCGACGAGCCGCGCCAGCTGCTCGACGACCTCCACAACTACGGCTCGCTGTTCCTCGGCCACCACGCGCCGGTCGTGTTCGGCGACAAGGCCGTCGGGACGAACCACACGCTACCGACGCTGGCCGTCGCGCGGTACAGCGGTGGTATCAACGTCACGACGTACCTGAAGGTGCTGACCCACCAGGAGCTCACCGCGGCAGGGGCCGACGGCATCGCGCCGTGGGCCGCGAAGATCTGTGAGATGGAGGGGACCCACGCCCACCAGCTCTCGGCCGAGAAACGCATCGTCTCGGCGTCGAGCCGTGAGCTCGCGCGCGAGCTCGACCTCGACAGCGGCGGCGGCGTCGACCTCTCGGAGGAGCCGTGATGCTCGACGGCACCACGGCGTTCGTCACGGGGGCGAGCCAGGGTATCGGCCGGGCCATCACACTCGAACTCGCACGCCAGGGAGCGAACGTCGCGCTCGCCGCACGCAGCGACGGTATCCACGAGACGGCCGCCGAGACCGGCGCCGAGAGCCGGGCGCTCCCGGTCGAGACGGACGTGACCGACGAGGCGTCGGTCGAGGCGGCCATCGGGGAGACGGTCGAGACGTTCGGGGGACTGGACTGTCTCGTCAACAACGCGGGCATCGCGGGGCCGACGGCCCCCGTCGAGGAGCTAACCGTCGACCAGTGGGAACGGACGATGGACGTGAACGTGACGGGGATGTTCCGCTGTGTCAAACACGCCGCCCCGCACCTGCGGGCGAGCGACCGGGGGAGCGTGGTCAACGTCTCCTCGATCAGCGGCAAGCGACCGCTGGAGAACCGGACGCCGTACACGACCTCGAAGCTGGCCGTCGTCGGCCTCACCCGGACGCTCGCGTTCGAACTCGGGGACGACGACGTGACGGTGAACGCGGTCTGTCCGGGTGCGACCCGCGGCCCCCGCATCGACGACGTCATCGCCGCACAGGCCGACCGGCGGGGCGTGTCGTTCGAGACGGCCAAGCGGTCGGTGTTCACCGACGACACCGCGCTCGGGCGGCTGACCGAACCCGAGGACGTCGCGGGGATGGTCGCGTACCTCGCGAGCGACGCCGCGCGGAACGTGACCGCCCAGGACATCAACGTCGACGCCGGCACCGTCTGGTACTGAGCGGCGGTCACGGGGGATGACGCGCGAAGGTTTATGCGAGTGCCCACGTGACGTGGTACCACGAACCCGCCTATGACAGGTAGTCACGACATCTTCCAGTACGAGGCGCCGGACGCCCCGCCGGCTGCGGTGCAGGTGCTCGACCCGGAGGGCCACGTGGTCGACGACGAGTTACTCCCGGACCTGACCGACCAGGAGTTCGTCGACCTGTATCACGACATGAAGCTCACCCGACGGACCGACCAACGAGCGGTGAGCCTCCAGCGACAGGGGCGGTCGGGAACGCTGGCCTCCTGTTACGGCCAGGGAGCACACGTCGCGACCGCGCACGCGCTCGACGAGCGCGACTGGCTCGTCCCGTGTTATCGCGAGTACGGAACCATGCTCGCCCGCGGTATCGACCCCCGCTACATGTTCATGCACTGGATGGGGAAAGAGCCCGGCGACCACATCCCCGAGGAGTACAACACCGTCGCCCCGCCGACACCCGTGGCGACCCAGATTCCCCACGCGACGGGGCTGGCGATGGCCGCAGAAATCCTCGGTGCGGACGACCGGGCGTTCCTCTGTCACTTCGGCGACGGCGCCACCTCTGAGGGCGACTTCCACGAAGGGCTGAACTTCGCCGGCGCGTTCGATACTCCCAGCATCTTCGTCTGTAACAACAACCAGTACGCCATCTCGGTCCCCTTCGAGCGGCAGACCGGGAGCGCGACGGTCGCGCAGAAGGCCACGGCGTACGGCTTCGACGGCGTCTACGTCGACGGGATGGACCCACTCGCGGTGTACGTCGCCACCGCCGAGGCCGTCAGGCGGGCGAAGGATCCCCGCGACGGCGAGTCCAGACAGTCGCTCATCGAACTCCTCCTCTACCGACTGGGTGGACACAGCACCTCGGACGACCCCTCGAAGTACCGCGACGAGGCCGAGGTCGAGGAGTGGACCGAGCGAGACCCCATCGCCCGACTGGAGGCGTTCCTGCAGCGGACGGGGCGGCTCGACGACGAGACGGTCGCGGACATCGAATCACGCGTCGACGAGACGGTCGACGACGCCGTCGAGGCCGCCGAGGCCGCCGCCGAGGAACCGGCGGCGATGTTCGACCACGTCTACCACGAGCCGACGCCGGAGCTCGAACGGCAGGCCGCGGATGTCGAGTCGCTCCGCGAGCAGTACGGTGACGACGCGTTCACCGTGGAGTGGGGGTTCTGATGGCGGCCGAGGAGACCGAGCGGCTCACGCTCGTCGAGTCGGTGAACAGTGCGCTCCACGACGCGATGGCCGACGACGACCGGGTCGTCGTGATGGGCGAGGACGTGGGCGTCAACGGCGGCGTCTTCCGGGCGACCGAGGGGCTCTACGAGGCGTTCGGCGACGACCGGGTCATCGACACGCCGCTCGCGGAGAGCGGCATCGTCGGCACGGCCATCGGGATGAGCTTCTTCGGCGTCCGGCCCGTGGCCGAGATACAGTTCATGGGGTTCATCTATCCGGCCGTCGACCAGATACTCAGCCACGCCGCACGGGTCCGGTCCCGCACACGAGGGCGCTTCACCGCCGAGATGGTCGTTCGAGCGCCGTACGGCGGTGGCATCCACTCGCCGGAGAGTCACTCGGAGTCGACCGAGGCCATCTTCACGCACTACCCGGGGCTGAAGGTAGTCGTCCCGAGTACGCCACACGACGCGAAGGGGCTGCTCACCGCAGCCATCCGCGAACCCGACCCGGTGGTGTTCCTCGAGCCGAAGAAGATCTACCGCTCGTTCCGGGAGGCCGTCCCGACGGACGCCTACGAGGTGCCGCTCGGGGAGGCCGCGGTCCGCCGAGAGGGGGCCGACGTGTCGGTGTTCACGTGGGGGGCCATGACTCGGCCGACGCTCGAAGCGGCGCGACAACTCGAGGGGGAGGTCGACGTCGAGGTGGTCGACCTCCGGACGCTCTCGCCGCTCGACCGCGAGGCCGTCGTCGCCTCGGCGAAGAAGACCGGGCGCGCCGTGGTGGTCCACGAGGCGCCGAAGACCGGGGGCCTCGCCGCCGAACTCACCACCAGCATCCAGGAGGAGGCGTTCCTCTACCTCGAAGCCCCGGTCGAGCGGGTGACCGGCTGGGACGTCCCCTACCCGTTCCCGGACCTCGAGCGGTACTACATGGTGAACGTCGCGCGCATCGTCGACGGCATCCGAACGACGGCGGAGTTCCCCCAGTTCGCATGAGCACCCACGAGTACCCCCTCCCGGACGTCGGCGAGGGCACGGCGGAGGGCGAACTCCTCCAGTGGTACGTCGCCGAAGGTGACCGGGTCGAGGAGGACCAGGTCATCGCGGAGGTGGAGACGGATAAGGCGGTCGTCGACATCCCGGCACCGGTCGACGGGACGGTGTCGGAACTGCTGTTCGGCGAGGGCGACGTCATCCCCGTCGGCGACGTGTTCGTCGTCTTCGAGGTCGGCGACGGAGCGGCGGCCGGGACGGCCAGCGACGCCAGTAGCACCAGCGAGTCGGCGCCGACGCCCGCCGCGAGCGACGCGGCGTCG
This sequence comes from Halorarius litoreus, assembly GCF_024362405.1. Classification (GTDB taxonomy): domain Archaea; phylum Halobacteriota; class Halobacteria; order Halobacteriales; family Haloarculaceae; genus Halorarius; species Halorarius litoreus. Next base: position 831,221 of record NZ_CP101454.1, read on the forward strand.
GCGGCCAACGAGAACGACTCCGAGACGGCCCCGGCGACGACGGCCGGCCGGTCGTTCGCCCCGCCGAGCGTCCGCCGCCTCGCACGAGAACACGGCGTCGCGCTCGACGACCTGACCGGGTCGGGACCGAGCGGGCGGGTCACGGAGGCCGACGTACAGGCCGCAGCGGACGCCGAGGCGGACACCACCACCGGGAGCGACGATTCGGGCGGCCCGGTCGAGGTCGAGTCGGTCAGCGAACCGGCCTCGTCGGCCGCCGCCCGCGACCGGACGCTCGCCCAGCCGACGACCCGTCGCGTCGCGCACGAGCTCGGCGTCGACATCGACGCCGTCCCCGAGGTCGAGACGTGGGAGGGCGAGACGTTCGTCACGATCGATGCGGTCCGTGAGTTCGCCGAAGGGGGTGCCGACACGCAGGCGCCCACGCCGAGCTCGGGGCCTGCGGAGACCGACACGTCCGTCACGGTCGAGGAGCGGATTCCCTACCGAGGCGTCCGGCGCACCATCGGCGAGCAGATGGAGCGCTCGAAGTTCACCATCCCCCACGTGTCGACCGTCGACGAGGTGGACGTCACCGAACTGGTCGAACTCAGGGAGCGGCTCGTCGGTCCCGCCGAGGAACGCGGCGCGAAGCTCACGTACCTCTCGTTCGCGGTCAAGGCAGTCGGCACCGCGCTCCAGGAGTTCCCGTATCTCAACGCCTCGCTGGACACCGACGCTGGGGAGATCGTCCTGAAGGGCGACTACAACGTCGGCATCGCGACCGAATCCGAAGACGGGCTTCGAGTGCCCGTCGTCGACGACGTCGACGAGAAAGGGTTGCTCCAGATCGCCGCGGAGGTGAACGAGGTGACCCAGCAGGCGCGAGACGGCAGCATCACCCGCGACCAGATGCGGGGCGGCACGTTCACCATCAGCAACATCGGTCCGTACGGCGGTGAACACGGGACACCGATCATCAACTACCCCGAGGTCGGCATCATCGCGATGGGTCGGGTCAAGGAGAAGCCGCGGGTGGTCGACGACGACATCGTCAAGCGGCACGTCCTGAAGCTCTCGCTGTCGTTCGACCACCGCGTCGTGGACGGGGCGATGGCGACGCAGTTCCTCAACCGCGTGAAGGAGCAACTCGAGACGCCCGAACTGTTCCTGCTCGACTAACGTCTCAACTGCTGTCGTATTTTATCGGCTCACCCATGGCGGTGCCTGATACGCATCGGTGTCGACCGACTCGGGCCACAGTAGTGCTTGCTTCCCATCGGGGCCATCGCCGGCTTGCCACTGAACAACCGGCGGAACGACGAGGCCCTCACCGTACTTGACGTCGTGCGCCCACTTGTGGTCTCGTGGGTAGTACTCGACAGTTCCCATCGTGCCGGTGTACGAGACGTTCTCGAGCGCAGGTACCACTGTATCGGCGTCGGTCGTGCCGACCTCTTGGACCGCGGTGACCCAGGCTAATACCGCGTCGTAGGTGGTGTAGCCGGTGTAATCTGGTGGAAGTTTGTCGAACTCTGCTTGGTATGCCTCGATGAACGCCGTCGTCATCTCTGTCGGCCGATACGCTGGTGTTCCGCCCACAATCGCCGTCACAGTGTACTGTGCTCCGTCGACGTTCCGGTAGAAGTTCGGGTTCGAGGCGGCGACGAGCACGCCGCCGAGCTCGAAGTCGGCTTGCGACCTCGACCACTGGTTCACGGCTGTCGCCCCCGTTACGGAGGCGTATATCCAGACCGCGTCGACATCGTTGTTCTCGGCCCGCCGGAAGAGTGGTCTGTAGTCCTCGGTGCCTGCCGCGAAGTTTTCGTCCACCTGAATCGTCACGCTGTCGGGGAGGTTCGCACGGAATCCGCTCGCGTACGATTTGTAGCCCTCGATGTCCTCGACGAGGAGCGCGATGTCGGACCAGCCGATGTCGTCGAACTGCTCTTGGGCGAACAGCCCCTGATTCATCCCCTGGATATCTCCGTTCTGGAGGTTACGGAACCAGTACTTGTACGACTCGTAGTCGTCTCGGACCAGCTGATTCAATTGCGTCGTGCCGGTTCCACCAGCGACGTGAACGGTCTGCTGCTGTGCTATATCGTCGATGATTGCAAGGTGACTCTCGCTGCTGAAGACACCGAACGTCGCATCCACCTCATCCTGGAGTATCAGTTCACGGTACGCTTGCCGTGCAGTGTCTGGTGAGAGCTCGGTGTCTTTGACGACGACTTCGACATCGACACCGAGGAGTCCACCGTCGTTGTTGAGCTGGGTCGCCATCAACCGAACCGAGTCTGCCATCGCCTCACCGAACGACGTGTTGTCCGGGAGTGGCGCCAGAACCCCCAGTTTGATTGGACTCGACCGCTGGGGTGTGTCCGTCCCGCCATCCTCCGTCGGTCCATCCCCGCCTCCATCACCCCCATCGCCCCCGTCGCCCCCGTTGCCGTTGCCATTGCCATTGCTCGTGCAGCCGGCGAGACCGACGGCGACGCCGCCCGCGGTAGACTGCAGGAACCGACGCCTGTTCGTTCGTACTGCCGACTCTGACCGTCTAGACCCCTCTACTCCTCGAGACATGCTAGTCTTCTACGAACTCGATTATTATCTATTATAAATCCACCGGTCAGCACGACTTCCCGGAAACACCGGCGCGGTCGATGCCCTTCTACGTCGCGACAAACCGTGTTCAGTATCTCGGTTGGGCTCGCTTCCAGCTACTCCAGCCCTTCGCGCTCTCGCAGGTCCGTCCGCCGGACCTTCCCGGTGACCGTCAGCGGCAGGGCGTCGACGAACTCGATCTCACGCGGGTACTCGTGTTTCGCGAGGTGGTCTTTCGTGTACTGCTGGAGTTCGCGCTTCAGGTCGTCGGAGGGCTCGTAGCCGGGGGCGAGTTCGACGAACGCCTTGGGAATCGCACCGCGTTCGGGGTCCGGCACGCCCACGACGCCCACGTTGACGACTGCTGGATGGGCGGCCACCGTGTCCTCCACCTCGTCGGGGCCGATGCGGTGGCCCGCCGAGATGATGACGTCGTCCTTCCGGCCGACGAAGTAGTAGTAGCCGTCCGCGTCACGGGTGGCCGTGTCACTGGTGTAGTGCCAGCCGTCGCGCTGCACCTCGGCGGTCTTCTCGGGCTTGTTCCAGTAGCCCTTGAACACGATGGGGTCGTCCTCGTAGCGGATGGCGATTTCGCCCACCTCGTTCACGCCGACGGTCGGCTCGCCGGTGTCCGGGTCCATCAGCGCCACCTCGTTTCGCCCGAGCCCCCGCTTGCCCATCGACTCCTCGCGGCGCGGGAACAGTTGCTGTATCTCCTGGGCGATGTACATGGCCTCGGTCTGGCCGTACACCTCTTGGACGACGGCGCCCTCGAAGGTGTCCTCGGCCCACTCACTGACGTCGGCGCCGAGCGATTCGCCGCCGGAGGCGATGCTCCGCACGCTCGTCAGGTCGTAGTCGTCGGCCTCGTCGCTCGCCGCCATCATCATCCGGATGGCGGTCGGCGGGAGGAACGTGACCGAGACGCCGTAGCGCTCGACGAGCTCGAACGTCTCGACGGGGTCGAACCCCCCGTCGCGGTAGTAGGCGAGCAGGGGCCGGCCGTGGTAGAGCGTCGGCGCCATGGTGACGAACAGGCCGGCGATCCACGCCCAGTCGGCGGGGGTCCAGACCACGTCCGACTCCTCGACGGCGAGGTCACAGAGCCCCACGAGGTAGTTCGGGAGCCCCCCGAGCAGGAACCGGTGGGCGTGGACGACGCCCTTGGGGTCGCCGGTCGTCCCCGAGGTGTAGAGGATGACGGCGTTCGCTTCCGCGTCGGTCTCGACCGTCTCGAACGCGTGCGAGGCGTCGCTCTGGACGGCCCAGAAGTCGTCTTCGTCGGCGTCGGGGTCGTCGACTGCGACGGTGAGAATCGTCCCGAGGTCGGCGAGCTCCGATTTGACCTCCCGCAGCGACTCGACGCACTGTGCGTCGGCGATACACGCCTTCGCGCCGCTGTCGGCGAGGCGGAACTCGAGGGCCTCGGGCCCGAACAACGGGCTGAGCGGGACCGACACCGCCCCCAGCTTCCAGATGGCGAGGTGGGCCATCGCCGTCTCCGGCTTCTGTGGCAGGTAGACGCCGACGCGGTCGCCGCGTTCGACGCCCTGTGCCCGCAGATGGTTCGCGAGCCGGTTCGTTATCTGTCTAAGTTGCCAGTAGGTGAACGTCCGGGGGTCTTCCTCGGTGCCGTCGCCGAAGATGGCGACGCGACCCTTGTCGTCGGCCCAGCGGTCACAGAGGTACGTCGCGAGGTTGAATCGCTCGGGGACGTCGTGTTCGAACGCGTCGACCAGTTGCTCGTAGCTGTCCCACTCCTCCTCGTAGAAGGTGTACGCCTCGATGTCCGGGACCGTGGGAACGGGAGACATGGTTCGTACTCGGAGAGGTTGCGAGTCGGAACTATAGTTCTTTCTGACAGGAAACGGAGAGATTTCGGACAGGCGGTCCGCACAAACATTTATGCGGGTCGCCGGGAGAGTTAGCGTCGGTATCCACGCATGTCGAACCCAGTCAACGCGCCAGCGAGCGACCAGGAGGGAGGCGATGCGACCGCTCGATGACGTCACGGTCGTCGACCTCTCGCTGAAACTCCCCGGGCCGTACGCGACGAAACTTCTCGCGGACGCCGGGGCGGCAGTGGTGAGCGTCGAACCGCCGCACGGTGACTACCTCGGCGACCCCGAGTCGGCCGAGTACCGGGAGACCTACCGCATGCTGAACGAGGGGAAACGGTCGGTGAAAGTCGACCTCAAGGACGACCGCGGCCGGCAGTTCGTCCACGACGTCGTTGCGGAGGCGGATGTGGTCGTCGAGGGGTTCGCCCCGGGAACGGCCGAGCGACTCGGCGTCGACTACGACACCCTTCAGGCGATCAACGACGACCTCGTCTACTGTTCGTTGTCGGGGTATGGTCAGACCGGTCCCCGGCGCAGCGAGCCGGGCCACGACCTCAACTACCAGGCCGTCGCCGGGTTCCTCGACGAGGACGACCCCGCGCCCCCGAAGACGCCCGTGGCGGACTACGGCGGGGCGACGATGCTCGCGCTCGCCGCCCTCGTCGCGCTGTGGGGCCGCGACCGCGGTGGCGGCGGCCAGTACGTCGACCTCGCGATGTTCGACGTCATCGCCTCGTGGAACGCCGTCCACGCGCCGTGGACGACGAGCGACGTGGTCGCCCGCGACCACGACCCCGTCATCGGCGGCGAGTACCCGTGTTACAACACCTACGAGACCGCCGACGGCCGGCACCTCGCGCTCGGTGCCATGGAGCGCAACTTCTGGGTCGGGCTCTGTGAGGCGCTCGACCGGCCCGACCTGGTCGACGAGCAGTTCGCGACAGGTGGACAAGACAGCGACGCCTACCGGGAGCTCCAGGACGAGTTCCGGCAACGACCGCTCGACGCGTGGGTCGACGACCTCGGCGAGGACATCCCAGTGTCGCCCGTCCAGACGACGACCGAGGCGGTCGAGGACCCGCAGGTCGCCGCACGCGAGCACCTCCTGACGCCCGACGAGCAGGGCGAGCCGGCGCTCTCGTTCGCGCTCCCCATCGCGTTCAGCAACGTCGAGCGGGGGGGCTCGGAAGCTGCCGTCGCCGAGACGCTCGCGCGAGCCGGCTACGACACCGACGAACTCGCCGAGTTGGCCGACGCAGGTGTCGTCACGGACCGGGAGCTCGACTGAGCCCCACGAAACGTTATTACCCCCGAGGTGCCCATTGGGGCATGGTACCACGAGACGACGACAGCGACGAGTCACCGCCAGCGGAGGACGAGCGGACGTATCTCGCCGACCAGCTCGCCGACCTGCGACACGAGGACCCCGCGTTCTACGAGACCTATCGGGGGCTCTCCGAGCACCCCTGGGAGTCGGGGAGCCTCGACCCCCGAATAAAGGAACTCGTCAACGTCGCGCTCGCCAGTGCGACCACGGCGCTCTACGAGCCCGCGGTTCGCGAGCACGTCGGCCGGGCGCTCGACGTGGGCGCGACCTACGAGGAACTGCTGGCGGTGCTCGAGCTGGTGAGCATCCTCGGGATGCACTCGGCCACCGTCGGCTACCCCATCCTCGTCGAGGAAGCCGACGAGCCACCGGCGGCGGCGGGCTCCGAGTCGAGCGAGCGCATCGTCGACGAGCTCGAGGAGACCAGAGCGTTCTTCTCTGCGGTCTGGGACGACGTCGTCGCCATCATCGAGAGCGACCCCGACTACTGGGAACACCTCTACGACTTCCTGCGGCACCCCTACGACGCCGGCGTGCTCGACCCGGTGGAGATGGAGTTCCTCTACATCGCCATCGACGCCGGCACCTCCCACCTCTACACCGCGGGGCTGACGGTCCACGTCCGCAACGCGCTGCGGCTCGGCGCGACCCCCGAGGAGATCGGCGAGGTGCTCCAGTTGGCGAGTACGACCGGCATCCACACGGTCGCGGCGGGACTGCCGCTCCTGCAGGAGGAGGCCGCGAAACGCGGGCTGCTCCCCGACCGCGTGTAGCGGACTGCTCTCGGACCGGGTATTGCGACCCTCGACGCGCGGAACCTTTATCGGACGCGGCGTGAGATGTAGGGACGAATCATGTCCGACGAAGACAGCACAGCCGCTAGTGGCGGTGATTTCGAGGATATCGAGTACACCGTCGAGGACGGCCTGGCCCAGATCGTCATCGACCGACAGGAGAAGGGGAACACCCTCAGGCCGGAGACGCTCGCGGAGGTCGACGAGGCACGGGTTCGGGCGGAGGCCGACGACGCCGTCCGGGCGCTCGCCATACGCACGGCCGGCGACCGGTTCTTCTCCTCGGGGGCGGACCTGAACAGCGTCCTCCCCATCATCGAGTCCGAGGACTCCGACGCCGTCGTCGAGTTCAACGAGCAGTGGCACCGCGTCTACGACGCCTTCGAGAACTCCCCACTCCCGGTCATCGCGGGCGTCTCGGGGCAGGCGCTCGCTGGTGGGCTCGAACTCACGCTGGTCTGTGATCTCGTGGTCGCGACCCCGGAGGCGACGTTCGGCGACCAGCACATCAACTTCAACCTCATCGGCGGTGGCGGCGCGACCCAGCGACTCTCGCGAATCGTCGGCGTGCGCCGCTCGAAAGAACTCCTGCTCACCGGCGATGCCATCTCCGCCGAGACGGCGAAGGAATGGGGACTGGTGAACCGCATCACCGAGGAGGACGAGTCGCTGGAGGAGGCCGTCGCCGACCTCGGAACACGCGTCGCCGAACACCACCCGCTCGCGTTGAAGCGACAGAAGTACCTCGCGAACGAGAGCCTGCGGACCACGCTGGACGACGGGCTGAAACTCGAACGGGAGATGGCGAACATCCACCTGCTGTCGTCGGCCGCGAAAGAGGGGCTCCAGCGGTTCATGGACCGCTAACGCCGCAGACCGTCACTCGATACCTTCCTGCTCCCGGATGGCGTTGCGCCGAACCTTCCCGGTGACCGTCAGCGGGAGCGCGTCGACGAACTCGATCTCGCGCGGGTACTCGTACTGTGCGAGTGCATCTTTCGCCCGCTGCTGGAGTTCCTCGACCAGGGCGTCGGAGGGCTCGTAGCCGCCGCCGAGTTCGACGAACGCTTTCGGCACCGCCCCCCGGAGGTCGTCCGGGACACCGATGACGCCGACGTTCACGACGGCCGGATGGCCCGCGAGCACGTCCTCGACCTCCTTGGGGCCGATGCGGTAGCCCGCCGAGATGATGACGTCGTCGTTGCGGCCGACGAAGTAGTAGTAGCCGTCGGCGTCGCGTTTCGCGAGGTCACCCGTGAACAGCCAGTCGTTCTGTACGGTTTCAGCCGTGGCCTCCGGCTTGTTCCAGTAGCCCTTGAAACACTCCGGGTCGCCCTCGTACTTGACGGCGATCTCGCCCACCTCGTCGACCCCGACACGCTGGTCGCGCTCGGCGGCGTCGAACAGCGCGACGTCGAGCCGCCCGAGCGAGGGCTTCCCGAGCGCCCCCTCGCGTTTCGGGTAGAGCGTCGAGATCTCGTTGACGATGTTGACGGCCTCGGTCTGGCCGTACACCTCGTGGACGACCGCTCCCTCGAAGGTGTCCTCGGCCCACTCGCTGATCTCGTCGCCGAGCGACTCGCCGCCGGACCAGATGCTCCGAAGGCTCGTGAGGTCGTAGTCGGCCGCAGCCTCCGTCTCCTGCATCATCATCCGCAACGCCGTCGGCGGGATAAACGAGACGGAGATACCGTAGCGCTCGACGAGCTCGAACGTCTCGACGGGGTCGAACTTCCCCGTCGCGTTGTACGCGACGACCGGCCGGCCGTGATACAGCGTCGTCGCCATCGTCGAGTAGAGCCCGGCGACCCAGGCCCAGTCGGCGGGCGACCAGATGACGTCGCGCTCGTCCAACTGGAAGTTGCAGTAGCTGGCGAGGTAATCGGGGAGGAGCCCGAGCACGAGTCGGTGGGCGTGGACGACGCCCTTCGGGTCGCCCGTCGTCCCCGACGTGTAGATGATAGAGGCGGTGTCCTCGGCGGCGGTGTCGACGGTGTCGAACGCGTGAGAGGCGCCGTCCTGGGCGGTCCAGAAGTCCGTCTCGTCGGCCTCGTGGTCGACGGCCCCGACCGTGAGCACGGTTTCCAGGTCGTCGAGCGATGCCCGGACGTCTCTGACGGTGTCGACGTTCTCGGCGTCGACCACGAGCGCCTTCGCCCCACTGTCACGGAGGCGGTACGAGAGGGCGTCCGGACCGAACAGGGAGCTCAGCGGGACCGACACCGCCCCCAACTTCCACGCGGCGAGGTGCGCCATCGCCGTCTCCGGCTTCTGGGGGACGTTGACCGCAACCCGGTCGCCACGTTCGATACCCTGTTGCTGGAGATAGTTCGCGAGCCGGTTGGTTATCTGTCTAAGTTGCCAGTAGGTGAACGTCCGGGGTGCTTCGTCGGTGCCGTCGCCGAAGATGGCGACCCGACCCTTGTCGTCGGCCCAGCGGTCACAGAGGTACGTCGCGAGGTTGAACCGCTCGGGGACGTCGTGTTCGAACGATTCGACCAGCTCCTCGTAGCTGTCCCACTCCTCCTCGTAGAAGGTGTACGCCTCGATGTCTGGTACCGACGGCATAGGACGTATCCTGGTGCGAACTCACATAGGTGTATCCCCGCGGTCGCGTGTGGGGACGGTTAGCACAATATTTAATACCGTGCGAACCAGCCTTCAGGTAGTCCAGCTTAGAGGACACTCCGACCAGAACGATGGATTTCAGTAAGACCGAGACACAGCGGATGATCGCGGAACAGCTACGCAACTACGTCGACGAGAACGTCATCGGTCAAACGCAAGACTGGGACTCGAAGGAGAACTTCCCGGAGGACGTCTACCAGGACCTCATCGACATGGGCGTGATGGGCGCACTCCTCCCCGAGGAGCTCGACGGTGACGACCTCGGCATCATGACCGGCGGCATCATCATGGAGGAGCTCGGCCGCGGTGACGTCGGGCTGGCCAACGTCGTCCACAACCAGATCCTCGGGAACGTGACGCTCGGCCGACACGGGAACGAGAAGCACAAGGAGATCGCCGCGGCGAACGTCCGCGGGGAGAACAAGCTCTCGTTCGGGCTGACCGAGCCCGACCACGGCTCGGACGCGCTCGCCATCGAGACGAACGCCGTGAAGGACGGCGACGAGTACGTCATCAACGGCGAGAAGATCGCCATCACCTCCTCGCAGTACGCCGACTACAACGTGACGTTCTGCCGGCTGGGCGACTCGGACGACTTCCGGGCGTTCCTCACCCCGCTCGACGCCGACGGCGTCGAGGTGCTGCCGTACGAGGCCATCGGCACGGCCATCGACGGCTGGGGCCAGATCTACTTCGACGACGTGCGCGTCCCTGCCGAGAACATGGTCTCCGAGCGGAACGCGTTCAAGATCGCGATGGAGACGTTCGACTACACGCGGCCGTGGATCGGCTTCCTCTGTATCGGCTGTGCGCAGGCGACCGTCGACCAGACCGCCGAGTACCTGAAGGAGCGGGAGACGTTCGGCAAGCCGGTCGCGACGAACCAGGGGCCGCAGTTCCAGCTCGCGGAGTTCGAGACCAAACTCGACTGTGCGCGGCTGAAGTGCTACGAGGTCTGCTGGCGGCTCGAGAACGACCTGCCGCACACGAAGGACGCCGCGATGTCGAAGTGGTACTCCGCGGAGGTGAGCTTCCAGGTCGTCAAGGAGTGTACCGTCCTCCACGGCCACTGGGGCTACTCCCAGGAGTCGGGCATCGGCCAGCGGTTCTCCGACATCATCGGCAACGTCATCGCCGACGGCACGCCGCAGATCCTCAAGCACATCATCGCTCGCGAGATGCTCGGCCGCGAGTACGTCCACCACTGACCGACCGGTTCGACTTCGTTCTCTCGCGGTCCGCTTCGTGTGTCCGGTCGACCTGTAGCGACGTTTTGTGTCCGGTCGACAGTAGCGATTGCCTAGCGTGGGAGCCCCCGGGGAAAGCTATATGCTGGTCGCAAAGAACCTCGAACTAGATGAAAGAGCAGATAGACCTCAGTGGTGACGTCGCGCTCGTGACGGGCGCGGCCGGCGGCATCGGCAGTGCAGTCGCGGAGGAACTGGCGAAGGAAGGAGCGACGACGGTCGTCACGGACGTCTCCGTGGAGGAGGGAACGGCGGTCGCGGCGGACCTCGACGAGTCGTACGACGCGACGGTGGTGTTCAGACAACTGGACGTGAGCGACTACGACGCCTGCGAGACGGTCATCGGCGAGGTGGTCGAGGAGTTCGGGAGTATCGACGTGCTCGTCAACGTCGCCGCCGGTGGCCTGCGCGACCACGGCTCGCTGAAGCCGTTCTACGAGACGACGCCCGACGACTGGCAGATCCAGTTCGACGTGACGTTCCGCGGGCCAGTGAACACGACGCACGCCGCCATCCAGCACATGATGGAGCAGGAGTCGGGCGCGATTGTCAACTTCATCTCCGAGGCACACAAGGGCCAGGAACGGGGCGACGACAAGCTCTACGCCTCGTCGAAGGGCGGCGTCGCGGTGTTCACGAAGGCGCTCTCGCGGGAGATCGGAGAGTTCGGCATCCGCATCAACGGCATCTCGCCGGCGGCGACACACACCCCCGCGACGACCGAACTCATCGAGAAGCACGGCGACCGGATGCTGAAGAACTACGCGCTGAACCGGCTCGGCCAGCCCGAGGACTCCGCGTACATGGCCGTGTTCCTCGCCAGCGACGCGGCCGACTGGGTCACCGGGCAGGTCATCAGCGTCAACGGCGGCTACTCGTAGGGTAGTTTGTAGGTCGACGAGTCCGCTCCCGGGTCAGTCCGGGAAGTCGACGATTCCGTCGTCGAGCAGGTCACCGAGTACCGTGCGGGCGTGGCCGGACGGCTTCACGTCGGTGTAGACGTCGTAGATCTCGCCGTCGACCACGACGAACGTCGTCCGGGGTGTTTTCCCGTCCGCACGCAACTCCACGCCGAACGCCGCCGCCACCTCGCCGTCGGGGTCGGCGAGCAGGTCGACCTCGATGTCGTGGCTCGCCGCGAAGGCCGCGTGCGACTCCACGTCGTCGACCGAGACGCCGTACACCGCCACGCCCACCTCCCGATACGTCTCGAGTTCCGCCGTGAACTCGACGGCTTCGGTCGTACAGCCCGGCGTCTCGTCTTCGGGGTAGAAGTAGACGACCGTCGGGTCGTCGAACGCGGGACTGACCTGGGTGCCGTGCTGGTTCGGTGCGGTCACCGTCGGGGCGGGGGCCCCCGTTTGGAGTGGCATACCTCGACGTACACGCCGCGGGAGCAAAACCGTTGGTGGCGCCGTCGGGGGTGTGTGAGCGCCACCCATAGATATAACTTGGCTGCTGCGCACTCTCGGTTATGTACCCAGCGAGGTCGCTACTGTACGTACCGGCAGGGAACCGAAAGTGGGTGGAGAACACGCCCTTCGAGACGGACGCCGACGGCGTCATCTTCGACCTGGAGGACGGGACCGTCCCCCAGGACAAACAGAAGGCCAGGGAGCTCGTCAGGGAAGCGCTCCCGGAACTGGACCAGACGGACACCCACATCACCGCCCGGGTCAACGCGCCGGAGACCGGCTGGTTCGAGGACGACATCGCGGAGATACTCCACCCGAACCTGGACGCGCTCGTCCTCCCGAAGGTCGACTCCGAGGCGTACGTCGAGTACGTCGACAACGCGGTGACGTACGTCGAACGCCGCCGTGGACTCGAGGAGGGCCACACCAAACTGTTCCTCCTGCCGGAGTCGGCGTACGGCCTCTACAACCCCTACGAGATCTGTACGGCAAGCGACCGGGTCGCTTCAATCACCGGCGGGACGACCAACGACGGTGACTTCAACCGGGCGCTCGGCTACGAGTTCACGACGGAAGGGCTCGAGTCGCTGTACGCGCGGTCGAACGTCCTCGCAGGGGCGAAGGCCGCGGGGCTCGAACAGATCATCTCGGGCGTCTGGACCGACATCGACGACGTCGAGGGGCTGCGAGAGCATGCGGAGTTCGCGCGCCAGCTCGGCTACGGCGGCTACGAGATCATCCACCCCTCGCACGCGTCGGTCGTCAACGACGTGTTCACGCCCGACGCCGAAGAGATGCGCGAGATCCAGGCGATGGTCGACGAGATCGAGGACGCGTTCGAGGCTGGAAAGAGCATCATCCGGTGGAACGGCGAGATGATCGACCGGGCGCACTTCCGGACGGCCAAGAAGAAGCTCGAACGCGCGAAGATGTACGGCGTCCTCGACTAGGAAACGGGAGTCTACTTCTCTTCGGCCATCTTCTCCTGGACGAAGTCGTAGGTGCGGCTGAGGTCCGTCGGGCCACCCATGTCGGCCGCGACGAATCTGAACAGGTGGCGGACGTTCGAGGCGAGCATCCCCGGCGTCGCGTTGTCCTCGAGGAACTGGTCGACGAGCCGGAGGTCCTTGTCGGCGATGCCGATGCTTCCCTGGATGTCGTACTGGCCGTCGAGAACGTGAACCGGGATGATGTACCGGGTCGCGGTGCTGCTACCGGCGCTGGCGTTGATGACTTCGAGGAGTTTCTCGCGATCGAGTCCGGCGGCGTGGCCCGCGACGACGGCCTCACATGCCGCGTAGAGGTTGTTGTACGTCAGGTAGTTGTTGAGGAGTTTGACCACGTTCCCGTCGCTCGGGCGGTCACCGACGTGGAAGACCCGGCTGGAGAACGGGTCGAACAGCTCGCGGTGTTCCTCGAACAGCTCGCGGCGACCAGCGACCATGGCCGTCAGCTCCCCCGCCCGCTGGTTACCGCTCGCGGGGGCCCCGAGGAGGTCGACGTCGTGCTCCGCGAGCATCCGCTCGAGTTCGTCCGTCGCGTCGGGGAGCCCCGTCGTGACGTCGATGAGTGTCGCTCCCGGGTCGAGCGTTTCGAGCAACCCATCGGGGCCGGAGACGACAGCCTCTACCTGGTCGGGATTGACGAGAACGGTGAACACCACGTCGGCCTCTTTGCCGACGGCCGCCGGCGAGTCGGCACCCTGTGCGCCGCTGGCGACGAGCGAGGCGACGGCTTCGTCTCTGATGTCGTAGACAGTCATCTCGTAGCCAGCAGAGAGGAGGTGTTCGGCGATCGGCTTCCCGAAGTTGCCTAGCCCAATGAATCCTATCCGTGTCATCACTTGTCAAGAAGTAGCGTACCGATAAATAAATTTTTGGGTACCATCCCACTCGTAGTCATCTATCGGCGGCGCTTCGCCCACCTGCCGACCGGACGCAACTTTATAACAGAGGAGAGTAAACCGGGTAGACGAGTCATGGTAGACAGCGACACGCAGATACTCGACGTGCACTCGCACTTCTCGACGGAGGAAGGGTTCGTGTTCCAGAACCCCGACGACTCGGACACCTTCGGCGAGGAGTTCGACCTGAAGAGCGAGGCCGAGATGGTCGAGGACCTGCAAGCGGCGAACGTGAAGCCGATGCTCGATTTCGGCTTCACGGCGACGGTCGAGGTCGACGTCGCCCGAGAGAAACACGACTACTTCGCGGACATGTACGCCGAGAACCCCGACGCGTTCCTCGGCCTGTGGGTCCAGCTCGACCCGCGCCACGGCGACGAGGCCGTCGCGGAGTTCGAACGGTGTCTCACGGAGCTCGACCTCGGCATCACCGGCTTCACCATCAACGGGTCGACGACGAACACGCCCGCGGACGACGAGCTCCACGAGCCGTTCTACGACCTCTGTCTCGAACACGAGGCACCGGTGCTCATCAACAACGGCTACTCCGGGCTCGGGGCGGGCCAACCGGGTGGCGGTGGCCACCTCGTCGAGCCGTGCCATCCGAAGTACGTCGACCGCGTCGCGGCGGACCACCCGGAGCTACAGATTATCGTCGGCCGCCCCGGCTGGCCGTGGCAGGGTGAGACCATCGCCACGCTGCTGCACAAGGGGAACGTCGTCGGCAACGAGCTCCACGGCTGGCGACCGAAGTACTACCCCGACGAACTCAAGTACGACATCGGTCGCCGGCTGAAGAACAAGATCATGTTCGGCGGCGATTACCCGCTCATCGACTACGAGACGCTCCGAAGCGACTGGGAGTCGATGGACCTCAGCGACGAGGTCCTCCAGAAGGTGTACTACGACAACGCCGCGGAGGTACTGGGGCAGTTCGGCGACCTCTGAGACCCCTAGCTCCGGCCGCTGAGCGACGGCGACAGGAGCTGCGACTGACCCCCGCCACTACCTTTATGATATCCCCACGGCCAGTAGAGCCATGGCGAGAACTGCACTAGTCACTGGCGGCAGCGGGGGCATCGGGAGCGCCTGCGTCAGGGCGCTGGCAGCGGAACACGACGTCGCGTTCCAGTACTACTCGAACGAGGCGGCAGCGGAGGCGCTCGTGGACGAGCTCTCGGGCGGAGAGACGCGTGTGCTGCCCGTCCAGGCGAACGTCGCCGACCAGGCCGACGTCGAGTCGATGGTCGAGACGGTGACCGACGAGCTCGGGCCCATCAGCATCCTCGTCAACAGTGCCGGCATCATGAAGGGAGACGGACTCGGCGAGCTGTCGCCCGAGACCATCGAACAGATGGTCTCCATCAACCTCGTCGGGACGCTCCTGTGTACGCGTGCGGTGCTCCCGGTGATGGCCGACGCGGACGTCGGCCACATCGTGAACGTGAGCTCGACCGCCGGGAGCCACGGGAGCCACGCCGACCCGGTGTACGCCGCGACCAAGGGCGGACTCAACGCGCTCACCCTCTCGCTCGCGAGCGTCCACACGAAGGACAACATCTTCACCAACGCCGTCGCACCGGGCGCGACGGAGACCGACATGTTCCCCGGCGAGTGGGTCGAGGCCGCCGAGAAGGGGTATCCGCTCGGTCGGCTCGTCCAGCCCGAGGAGGTCGCCGACGCCGTCGTGTTCCTGACGGAAACAACCAGCATCTCCGGAGAAGTGGTCGAGATCGACCAGGGGAAGCTCCTCTGAGAGGAGGCGAAACGAGAGATGCCGACGAACGCGCACGTAGTTATTTAGCATTGCCTGCAGTTGGATAGCCATGCACACTGTCGACATCCGCGACGGCGACCTCGTCGTCACCGCGGGATACACCGCCGGACGGCTCCTCGAAGCGGTCGCAGACAGCGGCGCCTCGGTCTCGGTTCTCGTGGCGGGGCCCACGTTCGACCGGGAGTACGTGGGCCCGAGCCTCCGAACGTTCGCCGCCGAGGCGCCGAACGCGTCGCTCCAGGTGTTGTTGCCGCAGGGGGAGACCCTCTCGCTCGTCGACGACGGGATGGCGGCGTACGTCCCGTCGCGGTCGCCGGACCAGACCGAGCTGGTCCGCCGGACGATGGCCCGTGCCGACCGCGTCGTGGCCGGCTTCGAAACGTCGGTCCCGAAGAACGGGACGCTCACGCCGGGGGCGTGTGGACTGTTCACCACGACGGTACTGGGCAGCGCGGACGTGACCGTCGCGGAGGTCAACCCGAACGCTCCTCGCCTCCCGGGGCTGTCGTTCCGGGCCGACCGGTTCGATCACCTGCTCGACGCCGAGTGCGACCTCCCACGGACCGAACGACCAGCTGTCGACGCCACCTGGGCACAGGTCGGCGAGAACGTCGCCGGCATCGTCCCGGACGGCGCGACGGTCGAACTCGGCGTCGGTCGCGTCTCCGAGGCGGTAGGCGCGGCGCTCACCGACCACGACAATCTCGGGGTCCACTCGGGGCTGGTCGCCCCGCCGGTCCGCGACCTCATCGAGTGCGGCGCCGTCACCCGCGGGACGCTGGTCGCAGAGCGGCGCGATGACTGTCCGCTCGACTACCCGATACTCGCGAACACCGTCCTCGGCGACGATCAGGCGTTCTACGACTGGGCCGTCGACTCACGGACCGTCGCGCTGAGTAACATGCGGAAGACGACCGACCCGTCGCTCGTCGCGTCGAACCCGAAGTTCACCGCCATCAACGGTGCCCTGCAGGTCGACATCCAGGGACAGGTGAACGCGGAGCGGGCAGGGGGACGGCAACTCGGGACGGCCGGTGGCCAGCCGGCGTACTTCCGGGCCGCCCGCAAGAGTAGCGGTGGGGCTGGCATCGTCGCGCTCCCCAGCAAGCGGGCGAACGGCGGCTCGAACATCGTCCCCTCGCTGCTCGAAGATAGCGTGGTCACGACGACACGCCTGGACTACGACTGCGTCGTCACGGAACACGGCGTCGCCCGGCTGTTCGGCGAGGAGATAGCGGGGCGGACGGAGGCGCTCATCGGTGTCGCCCCGCCCGACGAGCGAGCCTCGCTCTCGCACACGGCCGAGACGTTCGGATTGCTGTAGCGAACGAAGCAGCCGAACGAGAAACACGGCAGCATGCTGTACCACGGCCTCGAACCACTGGCCGGTGGCGGGCCGTGGCGCCGCAGACCCGGGCGTCCCACTCGCCTCCTCTCCGATACGGAAATAGCGAACGTGGAGTAGAGACCTCAGACAGCTGCCAGCGCCGACTACGGCACGGTTCGGGAGTACAGCCGTGTGTATTGATAGCATGACTGTCGCGATTCCGACCGAGAAAACCCGCAGAATATACGAGATATTCGAAATGGCCGAATGCATCCATTGTGAACGTTCGTGTGGGATAGTTCCCACCCGCTCCGTCAAGACGGAGTCAACGACTGGCCACACCATAACAGACGTACGTCCGTTATATTACGCCCAGAACGCAACGGGAACAGCGTCGAGCCACGACCGACGCAGCTCTCCTCGTTCCGATATGTCGATGGCTGCCATCCGCTGGTTTCCGGGGAGTCGTGCCACGTACGAGCTGGAACTACTGGATCGGGCTGACGAGCAGCGTGACCCCGACCTGTCGCTTCAGGCTAGGACTGGGGAGTGCCAGTAGAATTCGGCCATGTCGAATATTTTGATCGGTACCTCCCACACGGTACGCAACCCAGGACAGTCGCCGAGGGAGTGTGCCGTACAATCGGTGATCGGCGTCCTCCCTCGGTGACCCTTGGCTCCAGCACCTGGGCACAGAAGCTGGGCACGGCTTCTGGTTCTTACACGAGCGAGCGGACGAGTATCCGACGACAGACCCACCGAATCAGAGAGAATAGATTGTATTTTTCCGAGAGTACGCCACAGGAGAGTCACTCATTAATGAGCGAGTTTTCAGGTTTAAAGCGTTCAAACATCATCATTAGATATTTCGACCAGAGAAGAATATACCGAAATTATTAGAACATTCGGCGCCAGCAAGCACCTCACTGAACGGGCTATTTGGGAGTTTATCGAGTCCCCATCGAGCGTGGCTGAGAGTCCAAAATTCTAAATTTTTCAATACGGCACTATTACAATCTATTAGATTTCCGCATTGCCGTCTGCACGCATCCAGGTTCGGTCCTCACTAGCCGTCACGAGAACGACCCACAAGCCACCAAAACACTTCTGCCACGCTGAGCCGAAGGCCGCTGTATGCGTATCGGCCTCATCTCGGACGTCCACGGGAACCTCCCCGCGCTCGAGACGGTGCTCGACGATATGCCACCCGTCGAGCAGGTGGTGTGTGCCGGCGACGTCGTTGGCTACAACCCTTGGCCGCGGGAATGTCTCGAACGCGTCCGAGAGACGTGCTCAGTCGTCGTCCAGGGGAACCACGACCGGAACGTCGAGACGCCCGCTCGCTACGAGCACAACGAGATGGCCCACGCAGGGCTGCAACTCGCCCGCGAGGAACTCACCGACGAGCAGCGCGACTGGCTGGCAGCGTTGCCACCGCGCGACGACGTCGAGACGTACCGACTGGTCCACAGCCACCCTGACCCCGAAAAGCTCGGGCGCTACGTCCGTCCACGGCAGTTCTCGAAGCTGCGACCGTATCTCGACGAGTACGATGGGCTCGTGCTCGGCCACACACACGTCCAGCACGAGGCGATGGTGGACGGGCGACTGATCGTCAATCCCGGGAGCGTCGGCCAGCCACGCGACAACGACCCCCGAGCGGCGTACGCCGTCCTCGATACCGACACCAACGAGGTGGAGCTTCGACGTGTCGAGTACGATATCGACCGGGTCATCACGCGGGTGGAGGAACTCGGCCTGCCAACACGGACTGGCACCCGATTGCTGAGCGGCTAGGCCAGCGGTGAGAGGTCGCCGACTCGTTCTTCGAGTGCAGCGAGCACCGCCGTGCGTACCGTCGCCGGGTCGTCGCAGTCGAGTTTCGCGACCGCCGCGCCGGCGTGCCCACCCGACTCGCCACCGAACCGTTCGGCGAGCGGCGCAAATAGGTCCGGAAGCTCGACGCCCCCAGCTCGGGCCCGGCCGACGACCCACGTCCGCTCGTCACGGTCGGAGACGACGAGCGCGACGTCGGCACCCGCACCACGAAGCGCGTGGGCGGCAGCGGTCTGTTCCCCACTCACCTCGGTGAGCAGCACGAGCGTCCGGTCGGCCCGATAGCCGTCCGCGCGAACGACGGCCTTCGTCGCGGCGACCCGCTCGCCGAACGATGGCTCGCGGTCGAGGAGCGCGGGCAGCACGTCGACGCGCTCGCCGGCCGCCTCGAACAGGCGACCGGCAATCTGAAACTCGGCGGGCCGGGCGTCGGTCAACGACCCGGTGTCGTCGAGCAGACCCGCTGCGAGCGCGACGGCTGCGTCCGGTGGCGGCCTCCGGTCGAGCGCATCGAGTACCTGGGCGACGAGCGCTGCTGTCGCGCCCGCATCGGTGTCGACGTACGCTGCGGTCGCCCGCTCGGCGAGGTCGCCCGGTTCGTGGTGGTCGACGACGACGGGCGCGGGTCCGACGTCGACAGGCGCGACCCGGTCGGCGCTCGGCGCGTCGACCACCACCACTCGACCGGTGGTCGTGGCGTCGACCGCGTCGGGTCCGAGGGTGTCGACGTCGAGTGCGTCGAGCAGTCGCGCTCCGCGGGCCTGCACGCCGTCCGGGAGGACGATGCTGGTGGCGGCGTCGAGCGAGCGGGCCAGCCCCACCGCCGAACCGAGCGTATCCAGGTCGGCGTGGCCGTGGGTGACGACGACCACCTCGTCGTGACCGCGGAGCGCCGCCGCCACGGCTGTCGGTTCGTCCATGCGCGGACTGGGTGAGCCACCGGCAAAAGTCCGACGCGGCCACGAGTGTCGGTGGCACGTCGCGGCCGCGGAGCGCTACTCGAGGATACGGAGACAGCACAGGCTGACTGGCGTATCTCGCGACGGCTCGACCCGGCCCGTGAGCACCCCATCGGTACCTGGCGCCAACAGCTCCGGGAGCAGCCCCTCCAGTTGGTAGGCGCCCCGCAGTTCGAACGCTTCGTCGACGGTGGCGTGGCCGAACCAGCCGACTGACGCCCGGTCGGCGACGGCGAGCCTCCGACCGTCGAAGCAGGGGCCGAGCGCCTCGCGGACGGCGTCGTGGTCGAACGGCCGCTCGTCGGGGGCGGGGTCCGCGGTGTAGTCGACGTCACCAGCGACGGGCACCGCGACGCCACCAGCCAGCAGGCCGTAGACGGCGCCGGCGTCGGTCGGGAACGCGAGCGACCGTCGGAGCGCGTCGACGAACGCCGCGGCGTAGTCGGCGGCCAACCCCTCGGCGTCGACGAGCCCCGCGTCCAGCGGAAGCAGTGTCGCGGGGGTCGAGGCGAGGCGGTCGAGCGCCCCGGGGTCGTCGTCCGGGAGCGTCACCACCACGAGAGTCGGGGGGCCGTCGTCGTCCGCGACGGTCGCCGCGATGTCGACCGCTCCGGGGTCGCCGGCGTCGAGCGTCACCACTCGGAGGTCGGCGTCGTCGAGTCCCACCGGGTCCTCGAGGTCGGCGTCGACTGCCATGCGCCGAATCTCGAGGTCCGTCTCCGGGCGGGCGTCGTCCGTGAGGACGCGCCGAGCGCCCGTCGGCCCACAGCCGACGTAGAGGATTCGCGGTGGCCCGAACTCCTCGGCGACGTCCGCTGCCGCCTCGCGATGGGCCGCCAGCGCATCGGCCACGAGGTCGTCCATAGGGGTGACTGGGGACACATCCCGCTTCAATTTTCGTCAGACATCTGCCCGCGAACGCAGGCGGACGGCGCTCGTCGACGAGGGGTAGCGGTTCGGCCGGCGCCCGACGTGGCGCTCGGCTGGCTCGGAACGTCTGACGAACAGTAATGTGTCAGCAGGACACACGGATAGACATGGAACGAACCGTGACGACCGAAGCGACCGCTCGACGTGAAACCGCCCCCGAGTTGGCACGGGTCGACCTGACCGTGACCGCCGGCGGGGAGTCGGCGGCGACGGCGCGGGCAGCCGTCGACGACCGGGCAGCGAGCGTCCGCGAACCGCTGACGACGGTCGTCGACGCTGCGGACGTGCGGACGACCGGCCAGCGCATCGAGTCGACCGGCGAGGTGTTCGACCCGCGCGTGGACGACGCGTTCCAGGCGACGGTCGAACTCACCGTCGACTGCGTCCCCGAGACAGCCGAAGACGTCGTCGTCGCCGCTACCGACGCGGGTGCGACGGTCGACCGCGTCGAGTGGCACCCACACGAGTCAGTCTGTCGGCGACTCCACGACGATGCGCTCGAGGCTGCGACCGAACGCGCCCGCGAGAAAGCCGAGCGCGTCGCCGCCGCCGAGGGGCTGGCGGTGGGGTCGCTCCGGGAGGCCACGACGACCGACTCGGTCGGCGGAATGCAGTCCATCGTCGACGAGGCGCTGTTCGACGGGGGAGACACCGCGTTCCAGCCGACGCCGATCACCGTGGCCGCGAGCGTCGAGTGCGTGTTCGACCTGGAGTGATGGACCGCGTCGCCGACCGACTGTTCGTCGGGACGGCGGCCGACGCCACCTCGCTCGACGACGGCGTCACGGCCGTCGTCTCGCTGACCCACGACGTGCCGACCGTCGACCCCGAAGCCGCCGTCGTATCGGTGCCGCTGGTCGATGGCCCGCAGTGTGACGCCACGGCGTTCGGCCGCGCCGTCGACGAGACGCACGACCTGTTGACGGCCGGCGAGACGGTACTCGTCCACTGTGCGGCCGGGGCCTCCCGCAGCCCGTCGGTCGCGGCGACGGCACTCGCACTCCATTCAGGGCAGGGGCTGGACGCCGCCTTCGAGCAGGTCGCCGATGCGCGGGCGGCGGTCGACCCCCACCCGGCGCTCGTCGACCGGGCAGCGACAGCCTACGTCGACCGACGTTCGCCGTAGTTGTACCCGGTCTCATTCGGTCCTGCTCGCGATGCGGTGGCGTCGTACTTCGGCGAGAGCACTGCCCAGGTCGTTTAGGAACTGGAGACGACTGGTCGAGGGAAGATACCCTCGCCTCGGTGGGTGCCGAGGTCGAGCGACAGCCGTTCCGAATAGTAACAGAAGTATATGATGTTGTCATAAATATACGAGTTCGAGAATTTTTTCGGTGCCTTCCCGTTAGGTGTGGTCGAATGCCGAGAGACGCACTTAGACGGTACTTTGATACCGAATTGTCGTTTCTGGTTTTTATCATCGCTTCACCCCATCACACGAGTGTTTGGTGTGACTATACACATCGAAAACACCATATTTAGATGTTTCAGAGGTTCTAATTCAGGTCGAAGATATCAGACGCCCCGAAAGCGACAGGATTTTTATTAAATTTACTCTCCAATAGTATCTACATGATATTTTGTCGTGTAGAGTAGTCGCCATACTCCGTACGCTCGGGGGCAGTCCGAGCGGTCCCGGACGGTCGAGCGACATCTCTAACTCGTCGCACGCAGACGTGCGTGTATGCAACGACCAGTGCTGGGTAGCGCCCCGCAGGTCGCGAAATCGGCGTTCGTTTCGGAGATGGCGTATCTCGTCGGCGATGTCGAGGTGGGCGAGCGGTCGAGTCTCTGGCCGTTCGTCTGTCTCCGCGGCGACGGCGGGGCGACGGTCGTCGGTGACGAGACCAACGTGCAGGAGTTCTCGATGCTGCACGGCGCGACCATCGGCGACCAGGTGACCATCGGTCACAACGTGGTCGTCGACTACGCGACCGTCGAGACCGGATCGCTCGTCGGGATGTCCAGCACCGTCCAGAAGGACGCCGTCGTCGAGTCGAACTGTCTCGTCGCCGCCGGCAGCCTCGTGACCGAGGGCCAGACGATTCCCGAGGGACATCTCGCCTACGGTGCGCCCGCGGAAACACGGCCCATCGAGGACGACCACCTGGCGGAGCTCGACCGGGTGCAGGAACTGTACGTGGAGCACGCCGAGACGTACAAGAACGCTGGGCTGGAGTAGCGAGACGGCGACGAACGGGTAAAGCTATTGTACCCGCGTGAGCCAGTAGCACACGAGGTCATGCCAGCCGATTCAATAGCGGATAGTGAGCGCATCGTCCACGAGCCCTCGCGGGAGTTCGTCGAGTCGACGAACGTCTGGCAGTTCATGCAGGCGTACGACATCGCAGACTACGACGAACTCATCGAGCGCACGACACAGGAGGTCGAAGGCGTCCCGGATTCGGGCGTCGACTGGTTCTGGGACGAACTCGTCGACTACCTCGGCATCGAGTTCTACGAGGACTACGACACAATCCGCGACCGCACCCGCGGCCCGCAGTTCGACGAATGGTACAAAGGAGGAAGCATCAACCTCGCACACAACGTCGTGGACCGCCACGCTGCCGCCGATTCAGAGACGCGCAACAAAGTCGCCACCATCTGGGAGGGTGAGGACGGCGAGATTCGGGAAGTGACGTACCACGAACTCGCCCGCCAGTCGAACAAGGTCGCGAACTATCTGGAGTCGGTCGGCATCGAGACGGGCGACACCGTCGGGCTCTACATGCCGATGGTCCCGGAAGTCGTCTCCATCCTCTACGGCTGTTTCAAAGTCGGTGCGATTGCGGTCCCCATCTTCTCCGGCTTCGGCGTCGATGCCACCGCAACCCGCCTCGAAGACCCCGAGTGCTCCGTCCTCTTCACGGGTGACGGCTTCTACCGCCGCGGGAGCGAAATCACGCTCAAGGGCACCGCCGACGAGGCTATCGCGGACGCCGACACCGACGTCGAGAACGTCGTCGTCTTCGATAGACTCGGCGCGGACATCCCGTGGACCGACGGCCGCGACCAGTGGTGGGCCGACGCGGTCGAATCGCAGGATGACGCCTACGACACCAAAGAACTCGACGCGGGCCAGGAGTCGATGCTGCTCTACTCGTCGGGGACGACGGGCAAGCCGAAGGGTATCGTCCACACGCACGCCGGCGTGCAGATGCAGACGGCCAAAGAACTCTACTTCGGGTTCGACCTCAAACCCTCGGACCGCTTCTTTTGGGTCTCGGACATCGGCTGGATGATGGGGCCGTGGACTCTCATCGGCAACCACACGTTCGGCGGCACCATCTTCATGTACGAGGGCGCCCCCGACCACCCCGAGCCGGACCGCTTCTGGGCGATGATCGACCGCCACAAACTCACCCAGTTCGGCATCTCCCCCACTGCCATCCGAGCCCTGCGGAAGAAGGGCGACGAGTGGCTGGAGGGCCACGACCTCTCCTCGCTCAGACTCCTCGGCTCCACGGGCGAGCCGTGGGACCCCGAGTCCTGGCAGTGGTTCTACGAGCACGTCGGCGGTGGTGACACACCCATCATCAACATCTCGGGCGGGACCGAGATCTGCGGCTGCTTCCTCATGCCCATGCCCATCAACTCACTGAAACCCTGTACCCTGGGTGGCCCCGGGCTGGGGATGCACATCGACATCGTGAACAGCAAGGGCGAGTCCATCGCGGACACCCACGAACGCGGCTTCCTCGTCGCCCGCGATTCGTGTCCCTCGATGACCAAATCACTCTGGTCGGGCGACGAGCGCTACCTCGAGGAATACTGGTCGTCGTTCGAGGACCTCTGGGACCACGGCGACTGGGCACAGAAAGACGAAGACGGCTTCTGGTTCCTGCATGGGAGAGCGGACGACGCGCTCAACGTCGCCGGCCGCAAGGTCGGCCCCGCCGAAGTCGAGGGCGCGGCGATGGAACACGACGACATCAATCAGGCGACTGCGGTGGGCGTCCCCGACGACACCACTGGGACGGCAGTCGTCCTCTACGTCATCGTCGAGGACGGCGTCGCAGAGACCGACGACCTCCGCGACGAAGTGCGAGCGATGGTCGGCGAGGAGCTCGGCAAGCCGTTCCGCCCGCGCGAGGTGCTGTTCGTCGACGAGTTCCCGAAAACGCAGAGTGGAAAGATCATCCGGCGAGCGGTCCAAGCGACCTACACCGGCGAGGACCTCGGCGACATGTCCTCCATCGAGAACCCGGGAGCGCTCGAAGACCTCGACGACGCACGGTAGCCTGACAGGAGTCGGGCTGTTTTGAGAAAAGCGTTCGGTGCCGGGTCAGGCCTCGGCGAGCGGGACGGAGATGACCGGTCGGGTGGTCGAGAGCAGCACGTCCTGTGCGGTCGAGCCGAACACGATCTTCCCGGTCGGGCTGCGTTTCCGCACCCCGATGACGAGCTGGTCGACGTCGTGCTCGTCCGCGTACGACAGGATCTCCGTCGACGGGTCGCCGGCCTCGATGACGGTGTCGATGGTCGCGACGCTGTCTTCGAGGTGTTCGGTCGCGAGGTCGAACAGCGCCTCCGCGTCCTTCTCTGCGCGGTCGTACCAGCCGTCCGGACGGTCGCGGCCGCCACGGGACGGACTGGTCTTCTTCTCGGTGTACTCGACGACGTGCAGCAGCGTGACGTCGGCACCCTCGTGGGCAGCGGCGACGTACTCGGCGACGGCCTCGGTCTGGGTCTCGGTGGCGACGGTGACGAGCAGTGACGATGGCATGGTTCTTACTGGCTCCGCTCGGCGTAGGGCGTGACGCCCGCCGCCTCCATCTGGTCGTGGAACCGCTCCCTGCGGGCCGTCCGTTCGCGCTCCGACATCCGTTCGCGCGTCCAGATCTCCCCGCTGGTGTCCTGGTGGACGTCGACCGACTCCACTCCGGGGAGCGAACCGACGCGCTCGCAGATCTCGTCGTCGATGTCGAGGAAGTAGGTGCACCGCTGGGAGGTCAACAGCACCGTGATCTCGACCGCGCCGTCCTCGACCTCGATGGCTTCGATGAGCCCGAGGTCGACGATGTTGACGGGATGCTCGCTCATGCAGCTACACGGGTCGAGCACCTTCATCAGCTCGTCACGGATGGCCGCCTTCTGCTCGGTGTCGAACGTCTCGTCGGGAGTGATGGCGCTGGACATGGTCAGTCGTCGGCCGAGAGCGTCGCGGTGTCAGCGTCGTACGTCGACCACGCGTCCGCGGGGAACTCGCCGGTCTCCTGCAGTTCCTGGCGGCGCTGGTCCCACTCGTCGCCCTCGATGTCCTTCTTCACCTGTTCGGGGTCCTTCCCGAGCAGGCGCAGCGCGTTCCCGCCGAGGATCTTCTCCTTGTCCTCCTGGGTGACCTCGGGGTAGTCCTCGCCGGCCCGCAGGTCCTCGGGCATCTCGAAGTTCCAGATACCCTCGATGGGCGGCTGTGGGTGGAGCGCGGTCGCTCCGCCGGCGTAGACGATGCGGTCCGGGCCGGCCCAGTAGAGCATCTCGCCGAGCGCCCGTGCGAACTTCTTCGGGCGGGTGTTCACCAGACACGCCGTGTTCTCGAGGTTCGCGTAGACGTTGTCGTGGCTCGCCATCGCCAGCACCGTCTCCTCGATGAACGAGAAGCCGGCGTGGATGATCTCGAAGTTGAGGTCGGGGAAGGAGTTGGCGGCGTCCTCGACGTCGTCCGGAGTGAAGTAGCGCACCGGTGCGGTCGCGAACGGGATGAACTTGTGGATGGCCAGCGTGTCGACCTCGGAGTCGGCGATGCGCTCGAGCAGCGGCCAGACCGAGTCCTCCGTCAGCTGCAACGAGAGGTCGTTGCCGTTCTGGTACCGCGCGGGGTAGAACTTGATGCCCTCGACGCCGTCGCGGCGTGCGAACTCCTCGATCTGGTCGCCCGCGTCGTCCTCCAGCGGGTTGATGTCGACGTACATCGACGACCGGTTGGGGTTCTGTTCGAGGAACTCGAACCCCTTCTCGCGGGAGACGTAGCCGTCGTGGAAGTAGTCGTCGAGCGGGAGCGAGTGGTACACCGTGTAGTCGATCTGGCTCTCGAGGAACAGCAGTCGTGCCAGCTCCTCCGGCTGGTGGTCACGGTAGAACACCTCCTCCGAGGGCACGTAGCCGTCGGGGAGCAGTTTCGCACCGAGTTCGAACGTCTCGTCGTCCCATCGCTGTGCGTGTGGGTGCTTGTGGTTCTCCGGGGTGTGGTTGAAGCAGTGTGACACCGAATCAACCACTAACGCGCCACTCTCTAGCATACTGTGTGCACAGTCCAGGTATTATCTATTAAACCTTGGGGTCTTTGGCATAGACTAAGCAGTTAAATGTTTGCGGAGACCGTCCGGGACGCTGAGGCGTCGTGTCCGGGTCGTTCGACCACCCGAAGTTTCTTGCCGAACTACGGCAATCGTCCACCTGGTTATGCGAGCACAGCCGTACCCAGCCACTCGACTAGCCCGACGGTCGTGGGGGACCGTCGGTCGCATCGCCGACACGATCACGCCTCACCGCCCCGGAGAGACGGGACGGGTCGAACCACCGGCGGCACCGACGCTCGACCCATGACCGGGCGACTCGACGGCCAGGTCGCCATCGTCACGGGTGCGTCCTCCGGGAACGGGCGAGCCATCGCCCGGCGCTTCGCCGAGGAGGGGGCAGCCATCACGGTCGCCGACGTGCGCGAGGACCCCCGGCTCGGCGGCGAGCCGACCCACGAACTCATCGAGGAGAACGGTGGCGACGCGATGTTCGTCGAGACCGACGTCAGTAGTCTCGAGGACCTCCGAAACGCCGTCGACGAGACGGTCGAGCGGTTCGGCTCGCTCGACGTGATGGTGAACAACGCCGGCGTCGAGCGACAGCTCCCGGTCGGCGAGGTGACCGAGGAGGACTACGCGTGGCTCATGGACATCAACCTCAAGGGCGTCTACTTCGGCTCGCAGGTCGCCATCGAGGCGATGCGGGCACAGGACGCCGGGGGCGTCATCGTCAACATGTCCTCCATCGGTGGCATCCGCGGGCTGGAGAACTCCTCGCTGTACTGCACGTCGAAGGGGGGCGTGACGAACCTCACCCGCCAGCTCGCCATCGAGCAGGGACCACACGACATCCGGGTGAACGCGCTCAACCCCGGCTTCATCGAGACCGCGATGACGATGGAAGACGGCGAAACCGCCGACGGCATCCTCGAACAGACGCCGCTGGGCCGGGCTGGCCAGCCCGAGGAGGTCGCCGAGGCCGCGCTGTTCCTGGCGAGCGACGAGTCGTCGTTCGTCACCGGTCACAACCTCGTGATGGACGGCGGCTTCACGGCCTGAGTCGCACGGGCGAGCGTAGGAACGTTTATTGGGTAGTGATACGGTGTATCACGCGTATGCTGTCGGTAGAGGGGCCTCTCTGTAGCGTCGACCTTGGCGCACAGGAGGCACGCACCGTGACCGTCGACTCGGTCCTGGAATCGTTCATCGGCGGCAGAGGTGTCGCCACGAAACTCGCCCACGAGCGCGTCCCGTTCGACGCCGACCCGCTCGGCCCGGAGAACTCGCTGATATTCACGACGGGGCCGATGCAGACGTCGAACATGAGCTTCACCGGCCGGATGAACTGCACGGGCGTCTCGCCGCTCACCGGCGGCCTGCTCTCCTCGAACGCCGGCGGGTTCATGTCCCGGCACTTCGCCGACACGGGCTACGCCGCGGTCGAACTCACCGGGGCGAGCGACGAACTCGTCGTCGTCCACGTCACCGACGAGGGCGTCGAGTTCGAAGCCGTGCCCGACCTCGAGGGGGCGACCGTCCCCGAGACCACCGCCTACATCGAGGCCGAACACGAGCTCGACAGCGAGCACGTCGCCTGCATCGGTCCCGGTGGCGAGAACCAGGTCCGGTTCGCGTCCATCATGACGACGGAGACGCGGGCGTTCGGTCGTGGCGGGCTCGGCGCCGTCCTCGGGTCGAAGAACGTGAAGGCCGTCACCTTCGACGGCGACTCGCGCCGCGAGGTGGAGATTCCCCCGATGCACATGGACGTCCACCGGGAGGCGGCCACCTCGGACCACATCATGAAGGAGCAGGGGACGACGAGCGTCACCGACCTCGCCAACGAGGTGAAGGCGCTCCCGACCCGCTACTTCTCGGAACTGGAGTTCGAGGGCGTCGAGGGCATCAACGGCGACCGCGTCGCCGAGAAGAAGTACAAGAAGGGCACCTGTTCGTCGTGTGCGTTCGCCTGCAAGCTCCCGACGAAGGACGAGGAGGCGGGCGTCGAGACCGAGGGGCCCGAGTACGAGACGGTGATGTCGTTCGGCTCGAACTGCAGCGTCGACGACATCGTCGACGTGATGAAGTCCAACGAGCAGTGTGACCGCTACGGCCTCGACGCCATCTCGTGTGGCAACGTCGTCGCCGCCTACCTCGCGGCGAACGACGAGTTCGGCAACGTCGAGCTGATCCACGAGACCGTCGAGAAGATCGCCCACCGCGAGGGCGACGGCGACCTCCTGGCAGAAGGCATCGACCGCTTCCACGAGGAGCTCGGCGTCAAGAACTGGACGGTCAAGGGGCTGGACTTCGCTGCCCACGACGGACGCACGCTCAACGGGCAGGGGCTGAGCTACGCCGTCGCCAACCGCGGCGCGGACCACATGTTCACCACGATGTACGCCTGGGAGTACCCGCTCGTCGCCAGCGACGAGGCGCTCCCCCCGACGGGGCTCGACGGCAAGGCACCCCACGTCGTGAAGCAGGAGAACGCGCGGGCGCTGGAGGACTGTGGCGTCGTCTGCCGGTTCTCGCGGAGCTTCATGACGCCCGAGCGGTTCGAGGGGCTGTTCGACGCGGACTACGACGACCTGCTCGCCATCGGCTCGCGGGTCGTCGAACTCGAACGCCACTTCAACAACCAGCGCGGGTTCGACCGGGCGGACGACACGCTCCCGTACGACCTGCCCGACTTCGAGGCGGCACTCGACGAGTACTACGCCCAGCGCGACTGGAACGCCGACGGGACGGTCCCCGACGCCGCGGTCGGCGACGACCCGGTGTCGGCGGACTAGTCCTACCTCCCCGTCGGGCTCCGGGGAGAGACACAGTGAGCGGATTTTGATACTGCGACACCAGTAGCACGATGTGCGTTGCAGGCGAGGACGGCTCCGAGGGACTCGGTACGTCAGGACGCGTTAGCGCTGGGCGCTTTCTGCTGCGTCCCGGATGGTGAGGCGGCAGTCGGCGGTGATGGTGACCGACTGTCCCTCGTAGCCAAAGGTGAGCGAGAGATCGTCCAATAGGCGACCATCGCGAGACGGGCGAAACAGTCGCTCGACCGCATCGCAGTCCACAGCAGCGTGGAGCAGTGGCACGTCGTGTGGCTCCGTCCGCAACGCCCGCCCAAGGGCACGGACGATTCCTTCACACGTCCGCCCCGCTCGCATGTAGGTGCCGATGTCGTAGGTGCGCGCTCCAGCCGACGCCACCCCATCCTCGTCTGGCTGTTCGTCGATTACCGTGAGGGGTTCCTCGTTCATAGGTGGGGCTAGGGACGCGTGGTACTCGTCGTGTCAGACTGAATCCACGCGGCGGGGTTCTCCGCTTCGTAGATGATGTACTCGCCGCCGGCAGTTCGAAGACAGGCGCACGAGTGGACAGCACGTCCGGGGGGGTCTGCTGCGTTGTCGGTCATGGATGCGTCACCGATGGTGGGGCTGGACGTGGACGAGCGGGCCGGTGACAGCCCGGCCCACCCCGGCTGCCGACGGACCCGACCCGTGGCGTGCTCGGGGTCGCTGCCGCTGCCGCCCAACACCCGAGCATCGTCGAACGCGGTATAAAGTGTTGTTCGAGCTTGCTACCAACGTGGTGTCCACCTCGCGTCCAAACACGGGAACGTCGAAGCGCGCCGGAGCGCACCGTTACAGTACGCTTTCAGGTGACAGAGCCAGCCCGCCGAGCGGAACAGCGCCCGCTGCACGAAGCAGCACGACGCCGAGCCCGTCGAACGGGAAGAACAGGGGCCGAAACCGACCGATTCCGGTTACTTCACCACGTCGATTTTGGCACGGTCGATGGACAGCGCCACCGCCGCGACGACCACGAGCCCCAGGATGATCTCCTGGACGAACGAGTCGATGCCGAGCAGGTTCATCCCGTTGTTCAGCACCGCGATGACGAGCACGCCCAGGATGGTCCGGTGGGGCCCGCCGACGCCGCCGGTCAGCGCCGTCCCGCCCATGACGATGGCGGCGATGCTGGGCAGCAGGAGCCCGCTCCCGATGTTCGGCGAGGCCGACGAGATGCGGAGCGTCAGCAGGACGCCCGCGGTGCCACAGAGCAGCCCCGACAGCACGAAGGGGTAGATCTTGTAGCGGTCGACCTTTGCTCCCGCGAGTTCGACGACACGCTCGTTCTCCCCGAGCGCGAAGCAGTACCGGCCGAACTTCGTCCGGAACGCCAGGACGATGGTGATCACGTAGATGAGCAGTCCCCAGAGCACGAGGTTGGGGATACCGAGCACGTCCCCGGTCGAGATGGTGCGGATGGCGGGATTCCGGAAGGTGATGGTCGAGCCACCGGTGATGATCTTCCCGACCCCGGCCAGCACCGAGAGCGTCCCGAGAGTGACCAGGAACGAGGGCACCTTGAGCTTCGTGAAGACGATGCCGTTGAACAGGCCGGCGAGCATCCCGACGCCGATGGCGAGCGGGATGGCCAGCAGGCCCAGGCCGAACTGCGAGATCAGGACGACGGTCACGACGCCCGTCAGCAACACGACCGACTCGACCGAGAGGTCGATGCTCTGCTGGAGGATGGGGAACGTCCCCGCCAGTGCCACCAGCAGCAGCGTGACGGCGTTCTTCGCGACGTTGTCGAGCAGGTTGCTCTCCGTCAGGAAGTTGTCCGCCGTGAACGTGAAGATGATAATCAGCCCGAACAGCATGACGAACGGGCCCAGATCCTGTATCCAGTCCTGGAGGCTACGCTGCTCTCGTTGTTCGGTGATCCACTCGCTGACGCTACTTGTACTCATTGTTAGATCATCTCCTGTATCAGGTCTTCTTCGGTCGGTTTGTTGCCCGGCGACGCGTCGAACGGCTCGCCGACGAACTCGCCTTTCGCCATCACGGCGATGCGGTTGGACATGCCGATGACCTCAGGGAGCTCGTCGCCGATGAAGACGATCGAGACGCCCTTGTCGGTCAGCTCACGGCAGAGACGGTACACCTCTTCCTTGGCACCGACGTCGATGCCCCGGGTCACGTTGTCCATCACGAGCACCGGGGTCTCCTGGGCCAGCCAGCGGGCGATGACGACCTTCTGCTGGTTCCCGCCGCTCAGGCCGTGCACCAGCGCGTTGGGGCCCGGCGTCTTGATGGACAGCTCCTCGATGGCGTTGAGGGTCGCCTCCTTCTCGGCGTCCAGGTCGAGGAGCGGGGTGTTGCCGTTCATGTCCCGAACCATCGCCAGGGAGGTGTTGACCAGCACCGACTGATAGAGCAGCAAGCCTTCGGACTTCCGGTCCTTCGGGATGTAGCCGACGCCCGCGTCGACCATGTCCGAGACCGTCGGATTCTGTAGGGTGGTGCCGCCGACGGAGACCGAGCCCTGCGTCATGTCGAGGTCGCCCGCGAGCAGGCGCCCGAACCGCTGCTTGCCCGAGCCCTCGACGCCGACGATACCGAATATCTCCCCCTCACGGACGGAGAAGGAGATCGGACCGACGGTGTCTTCGTAGGTCACCGCGTCGACGGTCATCGTCGTCTCGCCGAGGTCGGCCTCGCGCTGCTGGTCGGGGACGCGGTAGTACTCGTCTGCGGTCTCCCGGCCGACCATCGCCTGCTGCAGCGAGTCCGTGGTGGCCTCGGCTGCGGTGGTGTCGTCGACGCGCTCGCCGTCCTTGAGGACGTAAATCCGGTCGGAGATCTGCAGTACCTCGTCGAGTTCGTGGGAGACGAAGACGAACGTCGCCCGGTCCCGCAGGTCGTTCACGAGGTCGAAGAGGATCTTCCGGCCGCTCTCCTCGAGGCCGGCCGTCGGCTCGTCGAGCAGGATGACCGGGTTCTCGGACTTCTGGGAGACGTGGAACGCCTTCGCGATCTCGAGCATCTGGCGCTCGTTGAACGTGTAGTTACGCACGCGCTCGTCCACGTCGATGTTGATTCCCAGCTCGTCGACGAATGCCTGTGCCTCCTTACGCATCTGCTCCTTCTCGAGTACCCCGAAGCGCTCCATCTCCCGCCCGAGATAGAGGTTCTCGTACCCCCGCATGGTCGTGATGACGTCCTGCTCCTGGTGGACGAGGGAGACGCCGTAGTTCGCCGCTTCACGCGGATTCGTGAACGTGACCGGGTCTCCGTCGACGTACAGCTGGCCCTCGTCGGCCTGCAACACGCCGGTCAGGATGTTCAGCAGCGTGCTCTTGCCCGCGCCGTTCTCTCCGACGAGGCCGATGACCTCGCCGTGGTCGACGGTGAGCGAGACGTCCTTGAGGGCCTGCACGTGGCGGAACGACTTCGAGATGCCTTCGACGCGGAAGCTGTAGTCGCCCCCGCCAGCCGGGCCGGGCTGGTCCGCCTCCATCGCGTCCGTGTGTGTCTCTGATGCCATGGGGGTATGAGAGACTTATTTGAGGGGGTTCGTCTTGAACTGGTCCTTGTACAGCTGGGTCGTCTCCTCCTGAGCGGCACTGTCGGTGTAGACGCCCGGCAGGCTGTACCCGCTCGGCTTGTCCTTGTCCTTCCAGTCGAGGACCTCCTTCATGTCTGCGAGGTTCATGGGCTGCATGTCGATCTGGGGATCCCAGGCGTCCTCGCCGGCCTCGACGACGGACATCTTCGTCCAGTCGTAGGGCGTCTCGCCCGAGAAGATGGCGTCGTTGTAGTCGGCGGCGTCGACCACGGGGAGCCGGTCGATCGTGTCCGTCCAGTCGCCGGGGTTCTTGACACAGACCGGCGCGTTGAACGCCATCATCCGCTCCGGGCCACTGAGCGTGTGGCCGTTGATGTAGTCGTGACATTTCGCGACCGACCAGCCGGCCTGCCACGGGCCCATGCCCGAGACGGTGCCGGTCATCCGGTCCTCGGCGATGGCCGCGAGCCCGGGTTCGCTGGCGTCGATGCCGACGACCGGCACGTCGATGTCGTTCTCCTCGAGGATGGTGAGCCCACCCAGCGCGACGGCGTCGTTCTGGCCGAAGTAGCCGTCGATCTCGTCGCCGAACTGCGAGACCTTGTCGTTCATGACACTGCGGGCGTCCGAGCGAATCCAGTTGCCCGGCTGGCGTGGCCCCGCCATCTCGATGTCGGGGTACTCCTGCATCGCCAGGTCGACACCCTTGTTCCGACCGATGTTCGGAGCCGTGCCGCGGTTCCCTTCGATGTGGACGAACTTCCCGCTGCCACCCATCGCCTCGAAGAGCATCTTCGCGGCGGTGTAGGCGTGGTTGACGAAGTGCGGCGTGAAGAACGTCACGTACTCCTCGCCGGCGTCCTGTGGGACGAACCAGTCGGCGATGGTGACTGCGAGTACACCCGGGGTTTCGCCCTCCACCAGCGTCTCCGCGAGGGTGATCGCGGCGGCGTTGGTGTAGGTCTGCCCGGCGATGAAGTCCGCGTTGTTCGACACCGCCGTGTCGAACTGCTGTTGCTGTGTCTGAACCTCACCGTTGTTCGTCTGGACGTTCGTCTCGTAGCCGAAGGCCTCACAAGCCTCGAGGTAGCCCTTCTCCCAGCTGAGCCAGTAGGAGTTCTGTCGGTTGGCGATGGAACCCATCGAGGTCAGACTCCCGCCCCCACCGCCGTCTCCGCTCCCGCTGTTCGTTCCACCGCCACCACCACCGCCGCCGTCGCCGCCACCGCCGGTACAGCCGGCGAGCCCACTCAGACCCGCCAGTGTACCCGCGGCCGCGGTGTTTCGGACAAACTGCCGTCTGGACTGAATGCTGTTATCTCGTGCCATGGTGCCGTTCACCTGCTACTGTTGATTCCTATATAATAAATGTTCGTATTTCCTTAACGTGTTGCACATAAAGAGGCAGCTCGCAAGAAGTCGGCTCGGCGGCTCGTGTGAGCGCGAGTAGCCGAAATCTCAGTACATCACTTTCCCGGCCGAGACGTTGATGTCCTGGCCGGTGATCTGTCGCGCGTCGTCGGAACAGAGGTAGCGGACGGTGTTGGCGACCGCCCGCTTGTCGACCAGTTCGCCGCGGGCGCTCTCGTTCTTCACGTCCGCCTCGACGGCGTCGAACGACCGGCCCGTCGCCTCCGCCTGGCGCTCGAACACCGACCGGATGCGGGGCCCGTCGACCGAACCGGGGCAGACCGCGTTCACGTTGATGTCGTGTCGGCCGACCTCCGCTGCGAGGGTGCGGGTGAAGCCAATGAGTCCCATCTTGGCGGTCGCGTACGGGGTGCGATTCACCAGGGGGCGTTTCCCCGTCACGGAGGCGATGTTCACGATGCGACCGTACCCCCGCTCTTTCATCGCCGGCAGCACCTCCCGACACATGAAGAACGCACCACGGAGGTTGACGTCGAGGGTCGCGTCCCACTCCTGCGGGTCGACGTCCTCACACGCCGCGGTCGGCCCGGCGATGCCCGCGTTGTTGACGAGCACGTCGATCTCGCTACAGCTGGCGAACGCCTGGTCGACGGCGTCGCGGACGCTATCGAAGTCCGACAGGTCGGTCTGGACGGGATACGCCTCCTGTCCGGCCGACCGGACCAGCGAGGCGGTCTCCTCCATCAGGTTCGCGTCGATATCGGCGATAACGATGTCGACGCCCGCGTCGGCTAGCTCCTCGCATATCGCCTGGCCGATGCCACGGCCCCCTCCGGTGACAATGGCTGTGCTATTTCGCCGCATGCCGTAACGGGGCGACCAATCCCACTTAAATCTATCCTAGTCCTCGACGACCGGGGCGCCACGCAGCACACAAACATTTTTATATTGCTGTTCGACAGTTGGGAGCATGCCCTACGAAGGCTTCGACGACTACTTCGAGAAGAAGATGATTCTCAGCGTCGCGACCACCGGCGGGCTCCACGGGAAGGAGGCCAACCCGAACCTGCCGACACAGCCCGAGGAGGTGGCGACCGACCTCGCGGCGTGTGAGGAGGCCGGCGCCTCGATGGTCCACCTGCACGCCCGCGACGCGAACCACGAGGACACGAAGGACGTCGAGCGCTTCCAGCAGCTGCTCGACGCCATCGACGACCACTGTGACGACATCGTCGTGAACTTCACGACCGGCGGTGGCGGCATCTACTCCCGCGAGGAGCGGATCGCGCCCGTCCTCGAGACCGAGCCCGGCCCGGAGGTCGCCACCATCGACGTCGGGCCGATGAACTTCGGGCAGACGCGCACCGCCATCAACCCCCGCGAGATGAGCGAGGAGTACGCCGAACGGATGCGCGAGGCGGGCGTGAAACCCGAACTGGAGCTGTTCAACCAGGGGCACATCCCGGAGATGCAGAACCTCATCGACAAGGGGCTGGTCGACGCCCCGTACTGGGCGACCGTCATCCTCGGGATGCAGACGGGGACGCCCCCGCACCCCCGGAACCTCATCAACTTCGTCGACAACCTCCCCGAGGACACCGAGTGGCAGGCGCTCGCGGTCGGTCGCTACCAGCTCCCGCTCACGACGATGGCGATAACGATGGGCGGCCACGTCCGGGTCGGGATGGAGGACAACGTCTACTACCGGAAGGGAGAACTGGCCGAGAGCAACGCCCAGCTGGTCCGCCGGACTGCCCGCATCGCCGACGAACTCGACCGCCCGCTCGCCACCCCCGACGAGACCCGCGAGATCCTCGGACTCTGACCACCCGTTCGCGTCACGTCCCCCTGTTTTCGCCCCGACGACGCCCACGATTCGCGTGGGTCGAAATTTATATATCCGAGCGGTGCTCGTCGCTACCGAATTTAAATAGTCGTGCGGGCTGGTACCATCTGTCCCGGAATCTGAATTCGGCACGCGCGAATTTTATATACAGGGGACTGTAGGTGGGAGCATGGGACGCGAACGCACGACTCGGACGCTGAAGACGACCGAGACGACGCTCGAGGTCATCGAGGCGCTCGAATCACTCGACGGCGGCCGGGTGTCGGAACTCGCGGAGGAACTGGACATGGCCGCGAGTACCGTACACGCCCATCTGGCGACGCTCGAGAAACACGAGTACGTCGCCCGCGAGGGCGACGAGTACCACCTCGGGCTCGAGTTCCTCTCGCTCGGCAACTACGTCGGCCGACGGAAACCGGCGTACGAGACCGCGGAGGCGTACACCGAGAAGCTCGCCAGCGAGACGGAGTGCCGTGCGGTGTTCATGGTCGAAGAGCACGGCTGGGGGGTCTACATGTTCACGGCCTCGGGCGCACACGCGGTCTGGACGTACTCGACGGTCGGGAAGAAGGTGCCGCTCCACGTCACCGCCGCCGGGAAGGCCATCCTCTCGAAGCTCCCGGAGCAGCGCGTCCGCGGGATCATCGACCGCCACGGGCTGAAAGCCGAGACGGCGAACTCCATCACGGACCCCGAAGAGCTGTTCGCCGAGCTGGCGACGATCCGGGAACAGGGCTACTCGTTCAACAGCGAGGAGCAACTGGACGGCGTGCGGGCGGTCGGCGTCCCCGTCACCGACCACCACGACCGCGTCATCGGCTCGTTCAGCGTGGCGAGCCCCGCCAACCGGCTCGACGACACCGCGTTCGAGCAGGACCTCCCGAACACCCTGCTCGGCATCGCCAACGAGTTCGAACTCGAACACACCCTCACCTAGAGGGAGGCTTTTTGCGTGCGGTCGTCTATCGACGGACAATGAGTGACGCCGGGAACGACGCCGACGGGACGGACGTCCCCCACACCAACAGCAAGGTCGGGCGACTCATCGAGGAGTACGGGCTCGACGGTCGCGGTGCGTGGCTCGAAGAACGGTGGACGACCGACGGGACGAGCCTCCGCGACCTCGCAGACGAGTTCAACCAGCTGCTGCTCGAGGCGGCGATGCGCGACGCCGGGATGGACCCGCTCGACCACGACGTCGCGGGGACCTACGAGATGCTGACAGACGAGACGACGAGCAGCGGGTCGCGGGTCGAACTCCGGAACCGGCTGGAGTGGGACGGCGTCGACGTCGAGGCGCTCGAAGCCGACTTCGTCTCCCACCAGGCCATCCACACGTACCTGCGGAAGTTCCGCGAGGCAGAGCGCCAAGAGCCGGACGTCGACCCGCGAGCGAGCGCACAGGACACCATCGAACGACTCCAGGGGCGGACGAAGGCGGTCGCGACGGACACCCTGTCGCGGCTGGCGAACGGCGGCGACCTCACCCTCGACGAGTTCGACGTCCTCGTCGACGTGCGGGTCATCTGTTCGAACTGCGGCACCCAGTACCAGCTCCCCGACCTCCTGGAGCAGGGCGGCTGCGATTGCCAGTAGCCATTACAGACATACGGTTGTAATGACAATGGAGAGAAGTATTACAGACATATGTTCGTAATGGAACTCCGATACGGACGCAAACCTGATAACCGGCGTCCCCGTGGGTCGAGATATGGAACCAGCCAGTGTGACCGAGGTGACCGCCGAGGTCCACGTCCGGAACGTCGGCGGCATCGACGAGACGACGGTGTCGCTCCCACCGGGCGTCAACGTGCTGACCGGCCGGAACGCGACC
Organism: Halorarius litoreus; assembly: GCF_024362405.1. GTDB lineage: Archaea > Halobacteriota > Halobacteria > Halobacteriales > Haloarculaceae > Halorarius > Halorarius litoreus. The sequence goes on from NZ_CP101454.1 coordinate 869,441, forward strand.
AACCGCACGTCCTTCCTCAAGGCCATCATGGGAGCGCTCGGCAGCGACGCCGTCCCCCTCAAGGCCGATGCCGAGGAGGGCGAGGTGTCGCTCACGCTCGGCGACGAGACGTACACCCGCCAGCTCGTTCGGGAGAACGGGACCGTCGTCACGTCGGGTGACCCTGGGCTCGACGACCCCGAACTGGCGGAGCTGTTCGCCTTCCTGCTGGAATCGAACGAGGCCAGGCGGGCGATCCGTCGCGGTGCCGACCTCCGTGACGTCATCATGCGACCCGTCGACACCGAGGCCATCCGCCGACAGATCGACGACCTCCGCGAGGAGCGACAGGAGCTGGACGACCGCCTCGAGGAACTGGAGTCGCTGAGCCGGGAGCGCCCGGACCTCGAGGCGCGACGCCACGAGCTCGACGAACAGCTCGAGGAGAAACGGGCCGCCCTCGAGGCGAAGGAGTCGGAGATCGAGGCGGCCAACACGGACCTCGAGGAGAGCAAGGCACGGAAACAGGAACTGCAGGAGCAGCTCGACGAGCTCCAGGCCGCCCGGTCCGACCTCGAACGAGTGCGGTTCCGCATCGACTCACAGGAGGAGAGTCTGGAGGCGCTGCGGAACGAACTCGACGACATCGAGGCGACGAACGCGAGCCTGTCGGGGGCGCCCGACGAGGAGGCGGCCGAAATCGAAGCCGAGCTCGAACAGCTCCGGAGCCAGAAGACGCGGCTCGACGGCACCATCAGCGAGCTCCAGAGCATCGTCAACTTCAACGAGGAGATGCTGGAGGGAGACTCCGGACGGCTCCACGCGTATCTCGACGACGAGCCGGACGAAGCCGGCGACGTGACAGACCAGCTCGTGACGTCGGAGACCGTCACCTGCTGGACCTGTGGCACGTCGGTCGACCAGAGCGCCGTCGAGTCGACGGTCGACCGCCTCCGGTCGCTCCGCCGTGACCTCCTCGACGAGCGGAGCGAGCTCCAGGCCGAACTCGACGACCTGGAGATGGAGCGCGACCGTCTGGCCGAACAGCGGAAACAGCTCCGGGAGATGGAGCGGCGCCACGAGCAGCTCACGGACGAGATCGACGACCGCGAGTCGAAGCTGGCGGAGCTCCGCGACGAGCGGGAGTCGCTACGCGAGCGCGTCGAATCGCTGGAGGACGCGGTCGACGCCCTCCCCGACGAGGACTACGGCGAGGTCGTCGACCTCAACAAGGAGGCGAACCAGTTGGAGTTCGACATCCAGCAGCTCGAAGAGGAGCACGCGGAGGTCGAGAGCCGGCTCGACCACATCGAACGCGAGCTCTCCGAGCGCGAGACGCTCGAAGCGCAGGTCGACACGGTCGACGAAGAACTGGCGGACCTCCGGACGAAAGTCGAGCAGATCGAGGCGGACGCTGTCGAGCAGTTCAACGAGCACATGGCGGCCATCCTGGAGTTGCTCGACTACGACAACCTCGAACGGATCTGGATCGAGCGCCTCCAGCGCGAGGTGAAGGAGGGACGCCAGAAGGCCATCGAGAGCGTGTTCGAACTCCACGTCGTCCGCCAGACCGAGTCCGGGACGGCGTACGAGGACACGGTCGACCACCTCTCGGAGAGCGAACGCGAGGTGACGGGACTGGTGTTCGCCCTCGCCGGGTACCTCGTCCACGAGGTGTACGAGACGGTGCCGTTCATGCTGCTCGACTCGCTGGAGGCCATCGACGCCGACCGTATCGCCAGCGTCGTCGACTACTTCGCCGACTACGCCCCCCACCTCGTCGTCGCTCTCCTCCCCGAGGACTCCGAGGCCCTGGCCGACGAGTACAACCGGGTCAGGTCCATCTGAGTCCCTGCCCCGACGGTTCTCGCCGAGTGGGGGCTTTCTACGTAACGAGAACGAAATACTGAGATTAGTAGTTGTACTATTTTTGAGCGCGGACCGGCTCTCGGTTGTAGCACAGATAGTACCTGTTTATCTGCACAAATAGAGAATAAAATCCAATATTATGACAGTAAATGCAGTAGATATCCAGAATATTTCCTAGTGCTAGGTTCAAACCGGCCCCTGTCTCGCCAAAACGCATTTCGCTGTGAATAGGGTGGCTGTGTAGTTCGGCTACCCCTCGAATACAGCTACATCGGCACATCTTGTTGACGGATTGGTTATTCGAGATGGCGGTGTGACTGAGTTCGCCCGCCGAGGCAGGCCGAACAGAGTATACAACTATATACCTCAATAAAGTGGTTGAATGTCCGCCAGCAGACGCCCCACAGATCGTCGACCGGTCGCTCAGCCGGCGTGTGTACGACCGGGCTGCGCGTTCTGTATTGGCGAGTTCCACACCGGGTGTTGTTTCAGCCCCTGAGCCGCCCCGGAGCGGTGACGGTCCCGGGCGTAGCCGGGAGTTAATTCGACAATTCGTTTCCAAGATTTTATTACGGAATATTCACCCAACGTCTCCATGGTCGCAGTCGACGTGCCGAGCCCCGTTCCACCCGACGACCGCGACGCGTGGTACGCACCGGCCGTCCACGCACAGTACGCGGTCGGCCACCGGGTCATCGTCTCGATTCACGAGGGACCGGACGCGTTCACCTACGAAGTGCGCGAACCGTCGTGTCCGGACGACGAGGCACTCGAACGGGCGGAATCGTACTTCGAGGAGGCGAGCGTCCAGCCACCACTCACGCGAGAGGGGGCTGCCGAGCGCCTGGAGCACGGGCTCCCGGCCAAGTGGGACGACGCACTCGACCGACTGGTCGACTGCTCGCCCGCCGCACGGCGTCGCCTCGTCTACCACGTGCTGTCCCGGACGCGGTGTCTGGGCGACGTGACGCCGCTGGCGCTCGACTCGCGCGTCGAGATGGCCGACGCCGAGGGCGACCGACTCGTCGTCCACACCACTGACTTCGCGCCGGCTGTCACCGACTTCGCCGCCGATACCGTCGGCGTCGAACGGTTCGCCAGCGAGCGGCTCGCCCGCTACACCGTCGACTTCCACGGCTTCGAGGTGCCGGTCGTCCTCTACCGCGAGAACACCCTCGGGGGCGACCCCTTCGCCGTTGTGAGGTAATTCATTGTAACACGGCGAACAAAAGTATTCGTACTATTAGGCGTACTTCCGACGCCGTTCGACTAATCGCTCCCAGGTCGAGGCGATCCAGAACTCACTCGATGGGACTAGGAGATGGCGATGAGACGATTCGTGGTAGTTTTGGCGTACGAGTGGGCGTGAAATCCACAGATCTTCGTGACTAGATTCGAGTACTTCGATGTCGAGTGCTCCGAAGCGTACGTCCATCGGCTGCCCCTCGAGCCGAACCAATATTTTAACTACTAGTAATAGTCGAGATCGTTCGATTCAAGCATATTATGCAGTTTTATCCACTCAAAACTCGGTTATCACCATATCTGTGTTACGTCTCCAAGAACACTTGAACTGATCTTTTTGTCATATTCTGATGCCATCCCGTGCGCTCCCCACGGCGGAGAGGGTCGGATTTATTAGCGTCTCGCGTGACCGGACTGATGATGCGCGAGCGACTTCATCCGGTACTGGACGGTGTCTGCGAGCGGGACTGGGAGACCGAACCGCTCGAGCGGCTCGAACCGATGCGGTTCGCGGTCATCGGCGTCGGCTGGTTCACGCGGGGGCGAGCACTCCCCGCGCTCGAGGCGAGCGAGGTGTGCGAGCCGTCGGTCGTCGTGACCAGCAGCGAGGCGAAGGCCGAGCGTGTCGCCAGCGAGGTCGACGGCGACGCTCGCGGCATCACGTACGACCAGTTCCATGAGGGCGTCGCGGCGGACGCGTACGACGCCGTCTACGTCGTCACGCCGAACGCGCTGCACCTCGAGTACGTCGAGACAGCCGCCGACTTCGGCAAGCATGTCCTCTGTGAGAAGCCGATGGAGCGCGACTCGGCGCGGGCCGCCACGCTCCGCGAGACGTGCGCCGACGCGGGCGTGGAACTGATGGTCGCCTACCGGATGCACACGGAGCCGACGGTCCGCCGGGCCCGTGAACTGATTGAGGCGGGCGTCGTGGGCGAACCGATGGAGGTCCGGGGGACGATGTCCCAGCGCCTCCTCGACCGCATCAACGCGGACCCGGACCAGTGGCGGCTCGACCCTGAACTCGCTGGAGGTGGGGCGCTGTTCGACATCGGACTCTACCCGCTCAACACGGCGCGGTTCCTGCTCGACGCCGACCCGGTCGCCGTGACCGGGCGGACGCGGAGCAGCCACGACGCGTTCGACGAGGTCGACGAGACCGTCTCCTTCACCGTCGAGTTCCCCGACGACGTGTACGCCTCGTGTTTCGCAAGCCACAACGCCCGGCAGTCGAGTTGCATCTACGTTACCGGCACCGAGGGTCGGGTCGGCGTCGAACCGGCGTTCTTCCAGGACCAGCAGCGCACCCTCCGCGTCTCCCGCGGCGGCGGCCGTGCGAGCGTCGACGTCACGGCGGTCGACCAGATGCTCGAGGAGTTCGACTACTTCGCCCACCAGGTCCGGACGGGCGGGCCCCTCTACGCGGACGGGAGCCACGGACTCGTCGACATGCACGCGATGGAGGCCGTCTACGAGGCCGACGAGCGTGGTCGGTGGGTCGACGTCGAGTAACTACGCAACGACGGCGAGCCGCCGTGTGCTCGTCGACGGGAACGACCCGTGCCGACCGAGGTCGCGTCGCCTCAGGCGTTGAAGCCGTCGTGGAACCCGACGAGCTTCTGCCGCGAGAAGTGTTCGACCGCGTACTTGATGCCCTCCTTGCCGACGCCGCTATCCTTGAACCCGCCGTAGGGCATGTGGTCGGCGCGGAAGCCGCTCACCGTGTTGACGTTCACGCCCCCGGCGTCGATCTCGTCGGCGGCGCGGCGCGCCCGGTCGATGTCCTGCGTGAAGATTCCGGCTTCGAGTCCGTAGTCCGTGTTGTTCGCCTCCGCGATGGCGGCGTTGAAGTCCGGGACCGAGATGACCGGCACCAGCGGGCCGAACACCTCCTCGTTCGCCGCGGGCATGTCCGGCGTGACGCCCGACAGCACCGTCGGCTCGAACGTCCGGGGGCCGAGGTCGCCACCGTAGTTGCCTCCGCACTCGACGGTCGCGCCGGCCTCTACGGTCGCCTCGTACAGTTCGACGACCGTCTCGAACTGGTCGTCGTCGACCATCGACGCCACGTCGGTCGCCTGGTCGAACGGGTCGCCGACAGTCAGCGACTCGGCCGCATCGACCAGCGCCTCGATGACCTCACGCTCGATGTGCTCGGGAACGATGACCCGCTCGACGCTGTTACAGACCTGTCCCGCGTTCGAGCACGCGCCACCGACGACCTGTTCGGCTGCTGCCTCGATGTCGGTGTCGTCCCAGACGATGGTCGGGTCGTTGCCGCCCAGCTCGAGGGTCAGCTCCTTCATCCCGCTGTTCGCGGCGAGGTACTTGCCGACCGCAGTGCTGCCAGTGAACGAGATTGCCTCGACGGCCTCGTGCTCCAGTAGCACGTCGCCGGTCGTGCTCCCGCTGCCCGTGACGACGTTCACCAGCCCCGACGGCGCACCCACCTCCTGGCGGGCCTCCTCGAGGAACTCGAACAGTTTGAGGCTCACAAGCGGCGTGTTCGACGCCGGCTTCCCAACGACAGCGTTCCCAGCCGCCAGCGCCGGCCCGACCTTGTGTACCATCAGATTCAGCGGGAAGTTGAACGGCGTGATGGCCGCCACGACGCCGAGCGGTTCGTGCTGGGTGAAACAGTGGTCACGGGCGAACCCCCGCTGGGCGTCCATAGGGACGTACTCGCCGAACTGCCGCTTGGCCTCCTCGGCGGACAGCCGTAGCGTCTGGACCGCGCGGTCGACCTCCGTCTCGGATTCGACGAGCGGCTTCCCCTGCTCGCTCGTCAGGAGGCGTGCGACCGACTCGGCCTCGTCCTCGAGGTGTGCGGCCGTCTCCATCAGCAGCTCGTAGCGCTCGTACGCGGACAGCTCCGACGCCTCGGCGGCACGGTCGGCCGCCTCGACCGCCTCGACGACCTGTTCGCGGTCCGCGAGCGCGATTGACCCGACGACCGAGCCGTCGTACGGATGGATCACGTCCCGACGCTCTCCGGTGTCGATCCACGACCCGTCGACGAGCAGTGCTCCCTCGTACCCGCTGGTACGCTCTAGGCTCATACTGGGTAGAACGTATCGACAACTGCTGATAAAAGTTTGTGTCGATGAAGGGACCTTACCACAACTTATTTCTGGTCCCTTTTCGAGACGTTTGGTATGTCACTATCAGGGGTGTATGTCCCCATGGCGACGCCGACCACCGGTCGGCGTGGCGAACTCGACGAGCACGCGCTCCACGAGTACACCGAGTGGCTGGTGGGGAGTGGCATCGACGGACTGTTTCCCTGTGGGTCGATCGGCGAGTTCTCGAGCCTGACCGACGAGCAGCGGGCGCGAACGACCGAGGTCGTCGTCGACGCCGCCGGCGACATCCCCGTCCTGGCCGGCTGTGGCGACACGAGCACCGACGCGGTCCTGAACCACATCGACGCCGCGGCGGACGCCGGTGCCGACGCCGCCGTCGTGGTCACCCCCTACTACCTCCAGACGACCACGGCGGGACTGACGACGTTCTTCGAGTCGGTCGCCGACGCGGCCAGTCTCCCCGTCGTTCTGTATAACATCCCGGCGCTGACGAACCAGCACCTCTCGGTGGACGCCGTCGCACAACTCGCCGAACACGAGAACGTCGTCGGCCTCAAGGACACCTCGGGCGACATGACCTTCGTCTACGAGGTCTGTGAGGCGACGCCCGACGAGTTCGGCGTCCTGCAGGGCGCGACCGAACTCGCGCTCGCCTCGCTCGACGCGGGCTGTGACGGCCTCGTCGCCGGCCCCGCGAACGTCTTCCCCGGTGCGGTCGTCGAACTATTCGACGCGTACCGGGCTGGCGACCGTAGCCGCGCCGTCAGCCTGATGAACACGGTCATCTCACCGACCGTGAGCGCGACCAGCGACGTTCCGACGGCGGCAGCCATCAAACACCTCCTCAATTTCGCCGACCGGAGCATCGGGAAGCCGCTTGCGCCGCTCCCACAGCTCGACCAGTCACAGAAACGCGTGCTCGAGCGCTCGTACCGACACATCTCAGAGACGGCGGCCGCGGCCAGTCGCTGACGGGCCGTCTGCGGTCGACCTCCTTCTCACCGCCGCCGATAAATCGAGGGTGCCCTGTCTCAGGCGTTGTTGACTTCGGAGTCGATCTTCGACTGGGCGTCGTCGAGCGCCTTCTGCGGTGACTTGTCGCCCACCAGCGCCTTGTTCGCCTCCGTGAACAGGATCGAGGAGAACGTGGTGTACTTCGGCGTCGACGGGCGGGCGCTCGTCTGTGCCGTGATGTCCTTGAACGTCTTGAGCTGCGGGTTCTTCTCGTAGTTCTCCTCGTTGTAGACGCTCTTGCGGACCGGCAGGTAGTTGTGCTCGACTGCGAGCCGCGTCTGCACCTTCTCCGATGCCATGTAGCTGGCGAACCGCTGGGCTGCCTCCTTGTTCCCCGAGTAGCGGTTGATGAAGATGTTCCAGCCGCCGAGACAGGAGTTGTTCGCGTCGGGATGCCCCTCCTGTTTCGGCATCGTCGTCACGTCGAACTTGCCTTGGACGGGCGAGTCGTCCGCGTCCATCAGCCCGACCGCATACGGCCAGTTGCGCATGAACAGGGTCTTGCCCTGCTGGAACGTCTGCCGGTTCTGGTCGGTGCTGCTCGCAGGGACGGAGTCGGGAGTGACGTCGTACTTAGTGATGAGATCACGTGCGTGCGTGAGCGCCTCGACTCCCTTCTTGGAGTTGACCACCAGCTTGCCGTCCTTCTGGACGCTGCCGCCCATGCCCCACAGCCAGTTGAGCCACATGATCGTCAGCCCCTCGTTCGGGCCGCCCTGCCAGATGTAGCCGTTCTGGATCTCGTCGTCCTGCTCGAGGATGTCCTGGGCGATCTCGACGACCTCCATATACGTGCTCGGCGGCTCGTCGTAGCCGTACTCCTCAAGCTTGTCCGAGCGGTAGTAGAACCCGTTGGCGTCGGTGAAAAGCGGCATCCCGACGAGCGTTCCGTCGACCGTCGCGGCGTCCACGGGCGTCTCGAGCATCGCGTCGGTGCGGTTCTCCGGGTCGGCGATCGGCTCGATCCACTCGTTCTGCGCGAACTCCGCCGGCCAGATGACGTCCATCATCCCATTGTCGAAGTCCGACGACTGCGAGACGAACTGGTTGACGAAGTACTTCCGGGTGGACGACGACTCCGCGGTCGTCGTCTGGGTGTTCGCCTCGACTCCGGAGACGTCCTCGTTGAACATCGGGACGATGTCGTCGCTGAACACCCCCGAGTACCCCGGCGCGATGAACTTGATGTCGGTCGTGCCGCCGCCGCCACCGTCACCGCCGTCGCCACCACCGCCGTCACCGCCGTCGCCACCACCGCCGTCACCGCCGTCGCCACCACCGCCGGTACATCCCGCCAGACCAGCGATGCCTGCCACGCTCAATCCCTTGATAAACTGCCGCCTCAGCGCTGCTTGGCTGTCTTCCACCATACAGGGCACCATAGCGGATGGAATTAATAATACTTTTCATTAGATTCACCACCCTAAACAGGGAACTAAAGTACGACCGAGGGTGGCGTTATCCGTCGGCTAGCGAGTGGACTTCGTCCCACACGTCGTCGTCGACCTGTACCGTGCTGGTGTCCGCCCGGCTGGCGGACCGCTGGCCGGGGAGTCGCACCTCATCGATGCCCGCGGCCGTGTCGACATCGGTGAGCGTCGAGAGGAACGCTTCGATGCGGTCGACGGCGCGCTCACCACCGAGCGACGTCGGGTCGACCGCGACGAACAGGTCGCCCTTCGTACACGGGTCCTCGGTGTGGTAGGTCCCGGTGACCTCACGACCCATCGACGCGCCGACGAGCCCGCCTGCCAGCACCTCGACGGCGACAGCGAGTCCCGACCCCTTCGCGCCGCCGAAGGGACGGATAACTCCCGCGAGCGCTGCCTCCGGATCAGTCGTCGGCTCGCCGTCGGACGTCAGCGCGACGCCCTCGGGTAGCGTCTCACCCTGCTCTTTCGCTCGCAACACCGCCCCCCGCGAGATACTCGACGTGGACATGTCGAGGTTGAACGGCGGGGCGGTCGGCAGTCCGATGGCGATGGGGTTCGTCCCGAGGACGGGCTCGGAGCCACCGTGTGGTGGCATCGCCGGCTCGGTGTTCGTCATGCCGAGCGCCACGTAGCCATCGCGCCGGGCCGTCTCGGTGTAGTACCCGAGCATACCTAGGTGGTTCGTCCCGTGGACGCCGACGGCACCGACGCCGTACTCTGCGGCTCGGGCACACGCTTCTGCCATCGCCTCCGTCGCGACGACGGGGCCGAGCCGCGAGCCGCCGTCGAGCGTGGCCGTCGCGCCGCGCTCTCTGACGACCGCGATCTCTCCTTCGGGGTCGACGTTCCCGTGTTCGATGCCGCGGACGAACCGGGGAAGCCGTATCAGGCCGTGCGAGTGGGTCCCCCGCGCGTCGGCGCTGACGAGCACTCGTGCCGTGTAGGCGGCGTCCTCGGGCGTGATACCGTGCGCCTCGAACGCAGCCGCCGCGACGGACTCCGCTCGGTCACGTTCGAGTTCCATTACGTGGAGGGTCCGATTCTATGGATGGCGAACTGGCTCTCGCCCATCGCTTCGCTCATTGTGACCTTGCCGTTGACCACCTCGACAAGTTCGTCCCACAGCTGGTCGGTCGCCCACTCGAACGACTTGTCGCCGACGAGTGCCTCGCTCACGTCCACGTCGGTCTGCTCCGGGACGCGCTCGGCGCTCCCTGGGTTCCCGGTCACCTTCACCGTCGGCATCACGGCGTTCGAGAGCGTGTGACCCTGTCCCGTCGAGATGACCATGAAGTGCGCCCCGCCGGCACCGATGCCGGTGACCGACTCAGCGCCGTGTCCGGGCGTGTCCATGATGTACATTCCGGACGGCTCGGGGATCTGCTCCGCGTAGTCGACCATGTCCTGGATGGGACCCTCACCGGACTTGACGAGCGCCCCCAGCGACTTCTCCTCAATGGTCGTCAGCCCGCCGTCCATGTTGTCGGGTGTGGGCTGCGCACCGCGCACGTCATAGCCGGTCGCCTGGAGTCGCTGGTCCCACCACTCGACGCGGTCGAGGATCTTCTGTCGCACGTCGTCATCGACGGCCCGCTCCGACAGCTCCTCCTCGCCGCCGAAGAACTCCGGCGTCTCGGCGAACACGCCGCTCCCACCGTGTTCGTCGATGAGCCGCCAGACCGCACCCGCTGTGGCGTGGTGCTGACAGAGGCCGCTCGTGGTGTCTGAGGTTGCACAGTTGATGCCGAAGGTGAGCTTCGACATGTCGTGTGGTTCGCGGCGCTGTGCGCTCGCCTCCTGTACCATGTCACGGGTCGCGTCCACCGAACGCTGGAGCGCGTTCATGACGCCCTTCTCGCGGTGGATGTTGACGCTCTCGGAGGGGCGTCCCGTCTCGGCGATATCGTCCGCGAGTTCGTCACCGTCGACTATTTCGCCTGCGTGGGCCACGACGACCGCCCCGTACGTGTTGGGGTGCGTCGCGTACCCGAGCAACGTCCGGTACGTCTGGAAGACGTCCGGTTTCGTCTGACACCGGCCCAGCGGATGGGTGATGGGGATGGCGTCGTCGACGATCTCTGCCGTGCGCTTCACCGTGTCGTTCGCGTACGGTGCCGTCGAGACGACGACGACGTGGTTGCGGATGCCGACACTCCCGTCCGTCCGTTCGTATCCGAGGAACTCGCTCATTATTCGTGGATAGCTTGGGCTTCGCCGCCGGCCTTGTCGCCGCGGCCGTAGTTGCTCTCGACGTTCTGGACGTGGACCCACGTGCCGGCGGGAATGTCCTCCGTCGCGTTACCGATGCTCTTGCCGTACTTCGTGATGGTTTCGCCCGCCTCGATGTCCTCGATGGCGAGCTTGTGGCCGAACCGGACATCCTCGAGAGCCTCGACACTCCGCACCTCGTCGCCGGTGTCGACCTCGACGGTCTCACCGGTCTCGATGTCGCGGAGTGCCGTGGCCACGTTGTCCGACGGCTCTACGACCTTCAGATAGCGGTCTGGCATGCGAGTAAGCCGACACCGCGATGTCACATAACGTTTACCTAGACGAGTGCCAGCACGACCACCAGCGAGAGCGCGCTGACCGTGAGCAGGTGGACGAGCACCAGAAGCAGCGGTCGGACCCCGGTGTCGACCATCTCTCCAACCGTGATCTCGAAACCGAGCCCGGCGAACGCGAGTGCGAACAGCCAGTCGGAAGCGGTGACGAGCGTCGCTCGCTGGCCGGCGGACACGAGCCCCAGGTTGGCGACGACGACCACGAGAACGAACCCGGCGATGAACTTCGGGAACCGGTTCCACGCCGTGGTGACGTTTCCGGATCCCTTCGTGTACGTCGCGGAGTAACCGATGACGAGGAGGCCGATGAACGCGTTCCGGACGAGCTTCGTCAGCGTCGCCCACTGCCCAGCAGTCTGCGAGTACGCGAAGCCGGCGGCGGCGACCGGTCCGGTCGAGAACATACTGAGCCCTGCCCAGATGCCGAACGTCTCCCCGGAGAGGCCGAGTAGTTCGGCGGCGACGGGGAACGTCACGAGGGTGACGGCGTCGAACACGAGGACCGTCGCCGCGGCGTAGGCGATCTCGCGTTCGGCCGCGTCGATGCTGCCGGCGACGGCGACGACGGCCGACACCCCACAGACGCTCGCACCCGCGGCCAGCAACGAGCCGGTCCGGTCGCCGAGCCCGAACACGAACCGCGAGAGAGTCTCGGTGTACACCACGCCGAACAGGACGACGCCGGCGGCCAGCGCGACGACTGTGGGGCCGATGCCGGCGAGTTCGGCCAGCGAGAGCCGTGCTCCGAGGAGGACGATCCCCGTCTCGAGGAGGAGTTTGTGGCTGTCGAGTCCGGGACGGACGACAGCGGGTGTACCGACAAAGTTGGCGACGACGACGCCCGTGGCGACGGCGACGATCAGCGCGCTGAGTGGCGTCACTGCTGCGACGGCGTGGCTGGCCACCGCGATGCCGCCCATCAGCGCGATTCCCGGCGCAATACGAGTGGCGCGCGCGCGAATGGACGGCACTGCCGCTCCGGACATCTACAGGGTGGTCGCGAGCAGCAGGAGACAGCCGAGCGCAGTCGCCTTCCAGCCGCGGTCGAGTTCACACCAGTGGTGCCAGAGGCGCGTGCTGTACTCGCCGATTGCGGTCGTAACTCTTGCCGACATCTGTGACGCTGTCGAGGACCAGTCCGTGGAGGGGCTTAAAGCTACTCCGTCGCCGCTGGCGCGACGTGGCTAGATTTATCACAGAGGAGCCGCCACCTACGATGAACAATGGCTAACACAGAGCAGTCTGGGGACGCCGGGGCCGCGCCCGCTCGCGGTTACGCCACGGCGTTCCGAACGCGGCTGGAGCGGTACCGTGAACTCCGGCTGAGCGAACAGGAACTCGCGGCGGTGTTGCTGGCCCCGGTGCTCGCCTTCCTGTTCGCCGTGTCGTTCTACCCCATCATCGACACCATCTGGGGGAGTCTCCACACCGGATACGTCCTCCCGACCCGCGAATCGGCGTTCGTCGGGCTGGACAACTACGTGGCGCTCGTCAACGACGGGAGCTTCTGGAACGCCGTCAAGGTGAGCATGATCTACACGTTCGTCAGCGTTCCAGTGGAGCTGGTGCTGGGGCTGGCGGTCGCCCTGCTCCTGAACCGGCAGTTCAAGGGTCGGTACCTCGCGCAGGCGGCAATCCTGTTCCCGTGGGCGCTCCCGACGATCATCAACGCCCGCATCTGGGCGTGGATGTTCCACGGACAGTACGGCGTCATCAACGACATGCTCGTCCGCATCGGCATCCTCTCGGAGCCGTACGCGTTCCTCGCCCACTCGGATACGGCGCTGGCGGCGATGCTCTTCGTCACCATCTGGAAGACCACCTCGTTCATGGCGCTCATCCTGCTCGCGGGGCTCTCGAGCATCCCGGACCACCTCTACGAGGCGGCCCGGATGGACGGGGCCTCGCGCTGGCGACAGTTCCGCGACATCACGCTCCCGCTGCTGAAGCCGACAATCCTCGTGGCGCTCATCTTCCGGACGCTCCCGGCGCTGCAGGCGTTCGGCCTCCCCTTCGGGCTGGCCGGCGGTGGGCCGGGCGAGGCGACGACCACGCTCGTCCTGTACGCGAACGACATCACGTTCACGCGACTCAACTTCGGACAGGGCTCGGCCACGGCGACCGCGATCACGTTTATCGCGCTCGGCATCAGCCTCCTATACGTCACGACCCTCTACGAACCGGAGGTGCGGTAGATGAGCGTCGTCGACCGCGCCACGTTCGACGTCGACTCGCTCCAGGAAGTCGGCAAGAAGCTCGGCTTCTACGGCTCCGTCGCGGTGCTGTGTGCCGTCTCGTTCTTCCCGGTGTTCTGGATCTTCGTCACCTCGCTCAAGACGACGGGGAACATCGTCCAGTTCCCGGTCCACTACATCCCGACCGAGGTGACTCTCGACAACTACCGGACGGCGCTCACCGACGCGCCGTTCTTCCGGTACCTCGTCAACTCCGCCATCGTCGCGGGCGGTACCGCCGTCGTCTCCGTGCTGCTGGGCGCACTCGCCGGCTACGCGCTCTCGCGGCTCGAGTTCGACTACAAGGTGCCAGTGCTGCTCGTCATCCTCTTCTCGGCGATGCTGCCGTTCTTCTCCCGGCTCATCCCGCTGTTCCAACTCGCCCGGCAGGTGGGGCTGCTGAACGACTATCTCGGGCTCATCTTGCCGTACTCGGCCTTCCAGCTCCCGTTCGCCATCTGGATCTTCCAGGCGTACTTCAAGGAACTCCCCGACTCGCTCGAGGAGGCCGGCATGATGGACGGCCTCTCCCGCCTCGGGGTGCTGTTCCGCATCATCCTCCCGGTGTCCGCGCCCGCGATGGCAACCGCGGCCATCATCGTCTTCATCTACGCGTGGAACGAGTTCCTGTTCGCGCTCGCGTTCATGACGCAGGACAACATGCGGACGATAACGGTCGGCATCGCGCTCTACCAGGGCGAGTACACGTTCCCGTGGGGGACCATCTCCGCGGCGGTGTTCATGTCCATCGTGCCGCTCATCCTGTTCATGCTGCTGTTCCAGCGGAAGATCGTCGAAGGACTGACTGCCGGCGTCGGTAAGGCGTAACCCTACGCCGACGGCTCGTTCTGCACGTTCGGAATCGACTCACCCGCGAGCGCCCGCTTCACAATGGTCGCCGCGGTTCGGCGTCGTTCGGTGTTCGCCTCCTCGGAGTACCACGCGACGTGGGGAGTCGCGACGACCCGGTCGTGCCCCCGAAGTGGGTGGTCGGCCGCCGGCGGTTCACTCGGGAATACGTCGAGTGCCGCCCCTCGAAGCGTACCCGCGTCGAGCGCTGCCGCGAGTGCCTCGTCGTCGACAATGGGCCCGCGCGCGACGTTGACGAGGTACGCGGAGTCCCGCATGCGCTCGAACGTCGACGCGTCGAACAGGCCCTCCGTCTCGGGCGTGAGCGGCGAGTGGACGGTCACGTAGTCGGCGCGGTCGAGCAGTTCGTCGAACTCGACGAGTGTCGCGGGGTCGTCATCGAGGTCGTCCGGCGAAAGGAAGGGGTCGCTGGCGACGACCGACGCCTCGAGCGCGGCCGCCCGCGCACCCACGGCACGCCCGATGGCCCCGTAGCCGACGACGCCGACGGTCTGCGTCGAGAGCCGGTGGAGCGGCGTGGCCACGTCACGGTCCCAGTCCCCGGCCGCCACCGACGCGTCGTACCGGCCGAGGCCGCGCGCCAGCGCGAGCAGGAGGGCGACCGCGTGCGTTGCGACCTCCTCCTGGCAGTAGTCGGGGACGTTCGTCACCGGGACGCCGGCGTCGTTCGCCGCCCCGAGGTCGACGTTGTCCACGCCGATACCGTAGCGGGCGACGACCCGACACCCCGAGAGTGCGTCGACGTGGTCGGCCGACAGCGTGCTCCGGAGGTTCAACACCGCGTCGGCGTCGACCAGGTCCCCGGGGTCGACGTCGACACCGGGACGGTCCGCGAGTTCGACGACGTCCGCGACGCCGTCCAGCACCTCGCGCTCGACCGCGAGATCGTCGAAATCGTGATCGGTGATGACGACGCGGACCATCTCAGATGACGAGCTCCGAGTCGTCGGTGAGGTACCGTTCGGCGACGTCACGGTCCAGTTCGATACCGAGGCCCGGGCCCTCGGGCACGTCGATGTACCCATCCTCAAGGATGGGGCCGCTGCCGTGGGTCCGGACCGCGAGGTCATTCCACCACGGCACGTCCCGCGCGTGGTACTCCATGGCGACGAAGTTCGGGATGGCCGCCGACACGTGGGCACCGGCGACGGTGCCGAGTGGGCTCGAGATGTTGTGCGAGGCGATGGGGACGCCGTAGAGGTCACAGAGCTTGGCGATGGTGACGTACTCGCCGAGGCCGCCGCACTTGTTGACGTCGGGCGCGGCGATGTCCATAATGCCCGCGTCGAGCGCGTCGTGGAACTGCGAGGGCGTCACCAGGTTCTCGCCGGTCAACACGGGGGTATCCAGTTTCTCGCGGACGCGCCGCTGTGCGTCGAGTTTCCCCGGTGGACATGGGTCTTCGAGCCACGCGAGGTCGAACTCCTCGACGGCGCGGCCGAGCCGGACGGCCGTCTCCACCGTGAAGTTCCAGTGGAGGTCCATCCCGAGGTCGATGTCGTAGCCGATCTCCTCGCGCACTGCGCGGACGAGTTCACGCTTGTGCTCGATGGCCTCGTTGTCCATCCGCCGGTTGGCCTCGTCGTACGTGTCGTGGGTTGGCACGTCGAGGTCGAACTTCAGGGCGTCGAACCCGGCGTCGACGACCTCTCGAGCGGCGCGGGCGTACGACTCCGGCGTGTACACCTCTCGCGGGTCGTGCGCCTCGGCCTCGCCGAGCGACTCACCACCGTGGGTGTCACAGTAGATCTTGATCTCGTCGCGGTACTTCCCGCCCAGCAGCTCGTAGACGGGGACGTCAAGCACCTTCCCCTTGATGTCGTAGCAGGCGGTCTCGATGGCCGTGAACGCGGCCTGTCCGATGCGGCCACAGCCGGTGTACCGCTGGTTCAGGAGCTCGACGATGCGGTCGGTGTCGAGCGGGTTCTCGCCCTCGAGATCGATGTCCATCCGCCCGGCCATGTCGAGTGCGGCCTCCGCGCGGAACGTCTCGCCGAGACCGTACACGCCGGCGTCGGTTTCGACCTTGACGATGCCCCACGTGAAGTTGCCGGCCAGCGCCATCGTCTTCACGTCGGTGATCTCGACGTCTCGCTCAGGCGGACGGTGGGTCTCCTCGACGCCCATATCGCGCCAGGGGACGCCGCCCCCCTGCGGGATACGGTAGTCTGGTTCCGAATCGTTCGGCATCACCCGTGAGTGGAGGTAACACGCGAATAAACGTTGCGATGGCGAGGAACGTCCGCCGGCTGCACACGCTTAGTCGGCCGACGGCGACCGGGCCGCTGGCGGAACGTTTAATATCTCCACACGTCCGTTCGCTGGCATACAGATGGCACGCTCGACAGTATCCGGCGTCTCGTCGTACGACGTCGACGGCGACACCGTCCACCTCGACTGTGAACTCGACGCTGCGGACGCCGACGTTACCCAGCCGTGGCCGCTCCCCGTCACGCTCACGTTCTACGACCCGAGTACGTTCCACTTCGAACTGGAGGTGAACCCCGAGACGGCGACCGAGCCGGACTACCCCGAGTACGACCCCGAGGCGGTGGCCGAGCCCGTCGCGCTCGAGGTGACCGAGACGGACGGGCAGCTCCACCTCGAGACCGACCGACTCCGGGTCGTGGTCGGGCTCGACACCTGGAGCTTCCGGGTGGAGTCACTCGACGGGACCATCGTGTTCGAGGAGCAGCGCGCCGACTTCGACGTCGCCGCCCAGCACCGCGTCGACCCGCTCGGTTTCACACAGGAGCGCATCAACAACCGCGGCCGTCGGGTCGACGAGACCGGGACCGCGTTCCGGCTGTCGCCCGACGAGAAGATCTACGGCGTCGGCGAGCAGTTCGTCGAGTTCGACCGCCGGGGCCGGGAGATCGAGGCGTGGCACGAGGAGCCACTCGGCACCGAGACCGAGCGTGCGTACAAGTCCATCCCGTTCCACCTCTCGACGAACGGCTACGGCATGCTCGTCGACACGACGAACCGCGTAAGCTACGACTTCGGGAAGACCTCGACCGCGAGCGCCACCGTCGGCGTCGACGACGACCGGTTCGCGTTCGTCTTCTTCTACGGCCCCGAGTTCCGGGACGTCGTCGAGACGTACACCGCGTTCACCGGCCGACCGGACCGCCCGCCGAAGTGGAGCTTCGGGACGTGGATGTCGCGACTGGGCTACGAGTCACGCGCGGAACTCGAGTCGATTACCGACCGGCTCCGCGAGGAGTCGATTCCCTGTGACGTCGTCCACCTCGACCCGTTCTGGATGCCGCCACAAGAGTCGTGTACGCTCGAGTGGGACACCGACCAGTTCCCGGACCCGGAGGGAATGATCGACGGACTCAACGAGAAAGGGTTCCGGCTCTCGCTGTGGGAGCACCCACACGTCCCCGCCGGGACCGAGGCGTTCGAGGAGGGCGTCGAGGAGGAGTACTTCGTCACCGACGGCACGGGCGACGCCTACCTGCTCGACAACACGTGTCAGGGGAACTACCGGGGCGCGCTCGTCGACTTCACGAACCCGGCGGCCGTCGAGTGGTGGAAGGACAAACACCGGCGTCTCCTCGAGATGGGGGTCTCCGTGTTCAAGACCGACTACGGTGAGTACGTTCCCACCGACGCGGTGTTCCACAACGGGAAGAGCGGGACGTCGATGCACAACCTCTACCCGTATCTCTACAACGAGGCCGTCTACGAGACGGTCGGCGAGGTCAACGGTGACGACGAGGCCATCGTCTGGGGGCGAGCCGCGTGGACGGGGAGCCAGCGGTTCCCGATGCACTGGGGGGGCGACCCCCAGACGACGTGGAACGGGATGTCGGCGGCGCTCCGGGGCGGCCTGAGCGCCTCGCTCTCTGGGATCGCATTCTGGAGCCACGACATCGGCGGGTTCCGTGGCCGGCCCTCCGACGAGCTGTACGTCCGATGGGCGCAGTTCGGCTTGCTGTCGAGCAACAGCCGATGTCACGGCACGACGCCGCGCGAGCCCTGGGAGTACGGCGAGGAGGCGCTCGACGTGTTCCGGGCGTACGCGCGGCTGCGCTACCGGTTGCTACCGTATCTCTACACCTACGCCGAGGTCGCCGCGCGGACGGGGCTGCCGGTGGTCCGACCGCTCGTGCTGGAGTACCAGGACGACCCGGCGACGCATCGGCTCGACACCCAGTACCTGCTCGGCGAGGACGTACTCGTCGCCCCGGTCTATGAGGGCGCGACCACCCGCGACGTCTACCTGCCCGAGGGAGAGTGGTACTACCACGAGACTGGCCGGCGGTACACGGGCAAGACGACCGTGTCGGTCGACGCCCCCCTCGACACCATGCCGATCTTCTACCGAGGTGGCGGCGTCGTCCCCCGGCGTGCGGCAACGGAGACGGTGCAGCCCGGGACACCTGCGGAACTCACTTATCGAGTGTTCCTGGCCGACGGCGTTGCGTCGGGACGTTATTACGACGAGGAGACAGACGCCATGCTCGACGTAGAGGTCGACGCGACCGGCGACGAGGTCGAGGTGTCGCTCGACGAAGGGAGCGTCACGGCCATCATCCTCGATGTCTCCGGGGTGGACGACCGGCCCGACGAGGTGTGCGTGAACGGCACCGCGCCCGAGACGTGGGAGTACGACTCGGCAGCGAACGACCTCGAGATCGTAGTCTGACGCGGACGCCCAGGAGGTGGATTTATTAACCGTCACGGGGAATGCGGGCGTACCGAACCAACCATGGGTCGCCTCGAACTGAACGGAATGACGAAGGTTTTCGACGGCGGAAGCGGAGATATCGTCGCAGTAGACGAACTCGACCTGACGGTCAAGGACGGAGAGTTCCTCGTCCTCGTCGGCCCGTCGGGCTGCGGGAAGTCCACGACGCTCCGCTGTATCGCCGGGCTTGAGTCCGTGACCGACGGAGAGATTGTGCTCGACGACACCCCGATCACGGACAACAAGCCGAAGGAGCGGAACATGGCGATGGTGTTCCAGAACTACGCGCTGTACCCACACATGTCCGTCCGCAAGAACATCGGCTACGGGCTGAAAATCACGACCGACCTCT
The DNA here is from genome assembly GCF_024362405.1 of Halorarius litoreus. GTDB lineage: Archaea > Halobacteriota > Halobacteria > Halobacteriales > Haloarculaceae > Halorarius > Halorarius litoreus. Next base: position 888,783 of record NZ_CP101454.1, read on the forward strand.
CGAAGTCGGAGATCACCGAGCGCGTCGAGGACACGGCCGAACTCCTCGAGATCGGGGACCTGCTCGACAAGCGGCCGTCGGACCTCTCCGGCGGCCAACAACAGCGGGTCGCCCTCGGTCGAGCCATTATCCGCGAGCCGGAGGTGTTCCTGATGGACGAGCCGCTGTCGAACCTCGACGCGAAGCTCCGGACGACGATGCGGACCGAGATTCAGCAGCTACAACAGGACCTCAACGTCAGCACCGTCTACGTGACACACGACCAGACCGAGGCGATGACGATGGGCGACCGCATCGCCATCCTCGACGGCGGCGAACTCCAGCAAGTCGGCGAGCCGATGGAGTGCTACCACGAGCCAACGAACCAGTTCGTCGCCGGGTTCATCGGGTCGCCGTCGATGAACTTCCTCGACGTCGAGCGCCACGAGGAGGTACTCGAACACGACCGGTTCTCCTATACGCTCCCCGCAGACGTGGCCAAGGCCATCGCGGACGCACCGACCGACCTCACCCTGGGTATCCGTCCAGAGCACATCACGCTCTGTGACTCCGACCGGGAGAACGCTGTCCAGACCGAGGTCACGGTCGTCGAACCGATGGGCGAACTGGTGCACATCTACCTCGACTTCGGCGACCAGACGCTCACGGCCAGCGTCGACGGCGGGGCGCGGGTGCAGGCCGGTGACGTCGTCTCGGTCGTGTTCCCCGAGGACAAGATCCACCTCTTCGACGGGGCGACGGGCGAGACGGTCAAGAACAGTACCAGCGGGAGGCAGGTCCCCGACGAGCAGGTGGCCCCGTCGAACTGACCACGTCGCCGACTCCCCCATCCTCGACTACCTACCGTTTACCACGACCAAACAGCCTTCGCGCCGCATACTATCTCTAGATAGTCGACGCGACGTCTCACGAAGTGACACGCGAGTCGGTCGCTAGACGACGCCGGGTGACCGCTGCTTCTCCGGGAAGACCCTCGCGTTTACGCTTGCCGAACGATTCATGTGCGTTGGGCAGTATCGTCATCGTATGACCGAGACCGATGACGTGGGCGGCCGACCGGTGCAGGCGGTACAGACGTCTTGCGAGATCCTCGAGGCGTTACTCGAGCGTGACAGCGCCGGCGTGACCGAACTGGCCGAGAGCCTCGGGCGGTCGAAGGCGACCATCCACGGGCACCTCTCGACGCTCCACGACAACGAGTTGGTCGCCCGCGACGGGGACCGGTACCGCATCAGCCTGCGGTTCGTGGACTTCGGCGAACACGCGAAGCGAAACGTCCAGGTGTACGACGTCGCCCGGGAGGAGATTGACCGGCTCGCCGAGGAGACCGGCGAGGTCGCCCAGCTCATGGTGAAAGAACACGGTCGCGGGGTGTACTTGCACAAGGCTGAAGGCGAGCACAGCGTCCGGACCGCCTCCTATCCCGGGGCGCGAAACCACCTGCACTGCACCGCTTTGGGGAAGGCCATCCTCGCACACCTCCCCGAGGAGCGGGTCCACGCGATCCTCGACGAGCACGGACTCCCCCAGATGACGGAGAACACGATCACCGACCGCGAGGCGCTGTTCGCCGAACTCGAGGACGTCCGCGACCACGGCACCGCGGTCGACAACGAGGAGATACTGCAGGGGCTCCGCTGCATCGCGGCACCGCTCCACGGGAACGACGGCACGCTCTACGGTGCGATCAGCGTCTCGGGACCGACGAGCCGCATGCAAGGGACACGATTCGAGGAGACGCTCCCCGACGCGCTCCGGGGTGCGGCCAACGTCATCCAAATTAACGCCACACAGCAGTAGCGTTTACGAGAAAGAAACGGCCCTGGCTCGTCCAGGTCAACACGATTTGGGCCGTCTGAACTGTTCTACGAGCTCTCCCTTGTCTATGGGCTCTCCAGCTGCTGTTTACGCAGGCCAAACATCACTGGTCGAGACCTCGACGGAGGTACGCCGGAGGAGGTGTCTGACCTGTCCGGGAGTAACGCTGTCGATACAGATTGTGTGACTGCCTTGCTATAACAAATGTATGGGTGTTATGGGTATTCCAGATGACTCCGCAGTCGGCCGTGTGTAGCGAACGCGAGCGTTAACTTACCGTCGTCTCTCGGTAGGGACCGAACTGAGCTATATACTTGAAAGCGACGGCGGACGAGCTATCGAACGTGAATAGAGAGATTCGGGAAAGGCGTGTGGGACGATACGAACCAGCTATTTCGGGACAGCCACGACGTATCAGTATTGATTGGAGAACTTTCGGCTCTGCTCAGTCCAGGAAGGTGCGTTTGACGTGCGGGACCGAGTACTCGATGTCGAACGCGGCGTGGATCTGGTCGCGGAGCGTCTCGGCGTCCCACGTCTCGGTGTCGAACCCGAACGCGTCGGGCGAGGCGTCGAGCCACGACGCCACTTCCTCGGCCTGTTCTTCCGAGAGCTTCGAGGGGCGGGCCAATACGCCGCTGGAACGCCGTCGTGTCTGGGCAGCGTTCGTCTACTATCCCTATCATATCGAGAGAAGTGGAAAGACCAGTCGAACAGTACGTTCTGAAATCGGGTGTACACACTGTGTCGTTCGATGCTTCCGCCTCCGAAAGGGTGCACCGCTGCAGGGGTACAATCCACGATAGTCAGACAGCGACGGGCCAGTCCTGTGTACGTCTCCCACCACAACTGCAGAGCGCAAGCGGCTACGGTCGGCGCTCACGGACTGAAGTATAACAGCGTTATATCTGTTATACTTTCTCGGTCGTGGGTCGCGGTGACGGTCCTGCGTCTGGTTCGTGCGATAGCGCTCAAAGCCGCTTTCAACAGTGTTGGAAGGGTGTGGACCGAAAAATCGCTCGTTCTTCCTTCTCGAACCAGCGTTCGTATCGTGGTGGCTTCGGTGTAGCAGGGGGACGGTCGTGTCTCACCCACGGGGGCGAGTCGAGTCCCTGGCCGATCTGTCGTCGAGTAGTGAGTTCCGCTGTCCAACATGCTTGGACGTGACTAGCTACGAGTACGTCGTCGTGATCTCGACGATGTTCGCGACGTCCTTGACGAGGTCCGGAAGCTCCTCTTCGAACCGCTTGCCCTGGATTCGGCCCTTCGGCCCGGAGACGCTGATCGCTCCGACGACCTCTCCGTCCCGGTGAACCGGGGCGCCAATGCAGCGGAGTCCCTCGCGGACCTCACCGTCGTTCACGGCGTAGCCTCGCTCGGCGACCTGCTCGAGTTCCTCCCACAGCTCTGCGCGTGTCGTGATCGTGTGTTTCGTCCTCCGGACCAGCCCTCGCTCGGCGATTATCCGGTCGACCTCATCGGCAGGGAGACTTGCGAGAATCGCTTTCCCCGACGCGCGACAGTGAAGGTCGACGTGTTTGCCGACGTGCGTGTTCACGGGCATCGCCTGCTCACCTCTCGCCCGATAGAGGTACACTCCACGCCCGTGTTCGGGAATCATCATACTGGCCACCTCTCCCGTCTCTTCGGCCAGCCGGTCGACCTCAGGGCAGCCAGACTTGTAGATCTGCTTCTCGGCCCGGACGTGTTCGCCGATGTCCAGGAACCGCAGGCCGACACGGTACGTCCCGTTCGAGTTCACGGCGTACCCGATCTCCTCGAGGGACGTGAGATACACGTGGGCCGTGCTCTTCGGCAACGACAGCTCGTTCGCGACTTCTGTCACCCCCGCACCACCGGACCGTTTGAGATAGTCGACGATCTCAAAGGCCGAGCGCAGCGATTTGAGGGGTTTGGTTTTTGCACTGGACATGGTTCGCGCTCTGGACTGTGTACACTTATACCTATGGGTGCGTGTACACAGGTGCCACGAAACCACTCGCGACCAGTTTTCGACCTAGTTGAACTCCTGGGGACCCTCTCGCCTCTCCGTCCAACATCATTGGACGAGGTTCGGTGGTGACAGGTTGTCCCACGACCGAACCGACCTGCTCAGGTGGCTATCGAGCGGATCACCACGGAGCTAAAGAGTGCCGGCTCCAGAAAAAGGCGGTCGTACAGCTGGTGTCCGCACTGGTGACCTACTGTTGAATGTCGGTGTTGAGTGCGGTGAGGATGCGCTCGGTCGTGTCTTCCACGACCGTCTCCATGAACTCCGGGTCGGACTGTCTCGGGTCCCCTCGACCGCCCTGTTCCGTGGTATCCGTGTACCACTTGTACTGTCGCGTCTCGTAGTTCGCCTTCCGTGTCTGCTTCTCTTTCTTCTCGGAGCGCACCAGCTCCGGGTGGAACAGTTCCGTCACGCTCGTCTCGTGTTCGCCCGCGTGACTCCAGTTGGTGCCGAACCGCTCTTCCAGCTGGTCGCGGGCGAAGTTCGTCCAGTTGACGAAGTGGACCTCGAGCCCGTGGTCGCGCTGGATTCGGTCGGATGCCAGCTTCAGCGACGACGAGTTCCCACCGTGGCAGTTGACGATGAGGAGTCGCTTGGCACCGTGCTCTGCGATGCTCGCCCCGATCTCCTCGATGACTTTCTGGTAGGTGTCCGGCATGAGGGTGATCGTTCCCTCACGCGTCATGTGGTGTTCGGAGTAGCCGTACGGCAGCGTCGGCAACCGGACCAGCGAGAGCCCGAACTCCGGGGCCATCTCTGCCAGCTCCTGTGTCAGGTTCTCCGCCCGGAGTGTGTCCACCGACACCGGGAGATGCAGCGAGTGCTGCTCGATAGCGCCCGTCGGAAGGACGATGAAGTCGGCAGTCTCGTACGCTTCGGCGGCGTCCTCCGAGGTCATGCTCCCGAGATCGTACTCGTCGAAATCCAGGGAGACCGTCATGCGCACTCACCCTCGTGTGTACGGACCGCGCGGTCGTGATGCTCGAAGCCGGACCGGAAACTGACGGTCTGGGTGCACCTAGTGTTATCTGCTACCATTCGTTTGGCACACTCTGGCTAACGGGAACTGGTACATAAGCGTTCCTGTGGTGGGCTGTAGCACCTCGTCACGAATCGCGTGCGTGCGGGAGAAGCGACTACGGATGAGATCTCCCCGCCTGTTGCTCCACCTTCGCAACGACCCCGACTATATTGATTAATAATATGGTTGTACATGGCTAATGCGAGGTATTATATATCACCACCCAATATTGGATAATGCCAACGGATGGCAAGCGGTGTGCTAAAGCATGGCCAGAAACATCAAAGAGTACGATATCGACAGGAGGCAGTTCCTCGCAATGAGCGGTGTGCTGACAGGCACAGCACTCGCAGGTTGTGCAGGGGAGAGTGGAACCGGAGGCGAAGACAATTCCGAATCGACCGGTGGCGACGGCGGCGGCGGATCGTCCGACGAGACTGTTCGTCTCAACGTAGCGATCGCTTCGGAGCCGTGGAACTTCGACCCGGCACTCTGGGCGGACACCGGCTCGAGTGCTGTCGGTAGTATGATCTACGACGAAGTGATCGAGCTCTCCCCCGAGTCGGAGCTGCAACCCGGGCTGGTCGAGGAGGTTCCCAAGCCGACGAACGACGGGATGGCGTTCGATTACACGCTCCGAGAGGGTCTGCAGTTCCACAACGGCGACGACGTGACCGTCGAGGACTTCAAGTACTCGCTCGACTGGATTCTAAACCCGGACAACAACTCGCCGGTTCGCCGTCGGATTCCGAACGTCGACGGGACGGAGATCGTCGGTGACCGGACCTTGCGTGTCAACCTCACGACCGAGTTCTCCACGCTGAACTGGTGGCTGACTCGCGGGCTCGAGGGAATCGTCCCGAAGGGGTCACGCGGAGAGGCACAGGAGAAAGAGGGGCCCACGGGTATCTCGACGAAGCTCACCACCGACCCGAGTGGGGCGGGCACCGGCCCGTTCAAGTTCGTCGAGTGGAACAGCAACCAGAACGTTCTGCTCGAGAAGAACGAGAACTACTGGAAGGACGGCCTGCCGAAGGTCGACGAGCTGAACTTCCAGATCATCCCCGAGGACTCGACGCGACTCGCCAACCTCCGCTCCGGACAGACCGACCTCACGACGTCGATCCCGGACAAGGACTTCGACTCGCTCAAGTCGTCGAGTGATATCAAGACGGGGTCGGTCCCTGGCAACACCACCGAGGTGCTCTATCTGAACCTGATGGAGGCGGAGGGCAACCCGATGTCCAACGTGAACAACCGCCGGGCCGTGCAGTGGGGCATCGACGCCGAGGAGATCCTCGACGAGATCTTCTACGGGCGCGGTGTCGCCCAGGCCGGACTCTGGTACCCCGACAGCGAGTGGACCTCTCCGAAGCTCCGGGATATGGAGATGTACGACCAGGAGAAGGCGAAGCGAGAACTCGAGAAAGCCGGGAATCCCGACGGGTTCGAGTTCGAGATGCTCGTCACGAAGGGGTCGCACCTGAAGGACCAGGCGGTTGTCATACAGAACCAACTGTCGAAGATCGGTATCGACGTCGAGATCACCACCCTCGAAAAGTCGGCGCTGTTCGACACGGTGTACGACACGACCGATTGGCACGCTGCCCTCGAGAACTGGACGAACGCCGTGCCGGCCGTCACCTACTGGCTCAGCACCGGCTTCGTGCCGAACGCTCGAAACCACAACAATTGGCACCATCAGACAGATGACCTGCCCGACCGGTACGCACCGAGCGGACCGCCGGCCCCGGAGGACGCTGACGGAGACTACTCCAACGGCCACGAGTGGTACGTCGACACCCTGCAGAAGGCCCAGAGCACCGCGGACGAGGAGGAACAGAAGCAGATCATCTACCGACTCGAGGAGTACCTCGTCGAGAACGCGATCCAGATAGACATCTGCTACTCGAGCAAGATCGCCGCGTGGCAGGACTCGGTCTCGGGCTACGAGATGGGCTCGTTCGCCTCCGAACTCCGAACTACCACGAAGGACGAATAGAACCGCTGCCCGTAGCGATACAGTAATAACCACCCACCCCCCACTGTTGTTAGCCACCTCACCACATGCGTAGGAATCTACCCGATCACGACTCCCCCATGACAGAGACTAGTACCCCCGTGGCCGAGGCGTCGTACCGATGAGCGTGTTACGATACGTCCTCAAACGCCTCTTGCTCATCGTCCCGGTGCTGTTCGGGGTGAGCCTCGCCGTCTTCGCGATGCTTCACCTCGCGCCCGGCGGCCCGGCAGCCGTGCTGCTGGGCCCTCTGCAAAACGAGCAGATCGTCCAGGAGGTCCGGAAACAGCTCGGCCTGACGAAACCGTTCTACGCCCAGTACTGGCTGTGGGTAAGCAGTGCAGCGCAAGGTGACCTGGGCAGTTCGTGGACGGTGCAACAGGGCACGCCGGTCGTGACGCTGATCAAGGAGCGACTCCTGCTCACGCTGGAACTGGCGCTTCTCGCCCAGCTACTCGCCGTCCTCATCGGGATTCCCGCGGGGATAATCGGCGCAGTGCGGCAGAACAAGCCGGCAGACCACCTCTCTCGCGTCGGCGCGCTGGCCGGCATCTCGATCCCGAACTTCTGGTTGGGGGTCGTCCTCATCATGGTGTTCGGCGTGTACATCGGCGTCGACTGGGGGACCGGCGGCTGGGTGTCGCCGTTCGACGATCCCATCGCGAACCTGCAGAACCTCTTTCTGCCAGTCGTCGCCCTCGGCACCGCGCGGGCAGCGATCATCCAGCGGATGACCCGCTCGGAGATGCTCGAGACCCTGAACCAGGACTACGTCCGGACGGCTCGCGCCATGGGAATCGGCGAACGCGAGGTCGTCCTCAAGGACGCGACGAAGAACGCGCTGATCCCGGTCGTGACGGTCATCGGCATCGGCATCGGCGGCCTACTCAACGGTGCCGTCCTCACGGAGACGGTGTTCAACCTTCCCGGACTCGGGCGACTGTTCATCACGGCGATCGCGCGGCGAGACTTCCAGGTCATCCGTGCACTCGTCCTGTTCATCGCCTGCGTGTTCGTGTTCGCGAACCTGACCGTAGACATCCTCTATGCGTATCTGAATCCGAAGATCCGTGAGGAGGGTGGGAGCTAACAATGGCAACTGAAGACTCAACAGCACTCGACCCCGAACCGCAAGCCAGCGAGCACCGCACGCAGTTCCAGCAGTTCTGGCGGGAGTTCCGCAAGAACAACCTCTCAATCGTCGGCGCGATCATCATCGGCCTGGCGATCATGACGGCCGTGTTCGCACCCGTAATCGCACCGCACCACCCCGCAACGCAGTACGACGCACCCGAGGGTGAACACAACCCGATGCCACCGGGGGCCACCGTCCTCGTCGAGGACACGGAGGGACAGGAAACCGTCACGGTCATGCTCGGGACTGACAACCACGGACGAGACCTGCTCTCGCGGATGATATTCGGCTTGCGAACCCTGATGGTCGTCGCGTTCGGCGTGAACATCGTCGCGATGGCAGCCGGGGTGACGCTGGGCGCGGTCGCTGGCTACCTCGGTGACACGTGGGTCGACGAGGTGATCATGCGGGCGATGGACATCATCCTCTCGTTCCCCAGCCTGATCCTCGCGATCGCTATCGTGGGAATCCTCGGGGCAGGGAAGACGGACTACGGGTGGATCGTCGTTCCGAACCTGGCGAAGATCATCTTCGTCATCGGCTTCGCTTACGTGCCGCGGTTCGCCCGGGTGATGCGTAGTGCCGTCCTCCGGGAGATGGAAGAGGACTACGTTGACGCCGCGAAGTCGATCGGGGCGAGCAACTCCCACATCCTCGTCCGCGACATCCTCGTGAATACCATCCCCATCGTCGTTGTGCAGGCGAGCCTGTACATGGCGACGGCCGTGCTGGCGAGCGCGGGCCTCTCGTTCCTCGGTCTGGGGCTGCAACCCCCGACCGCGAGTCTCGGGCTGATGCTGTCGAACGCTCGCAGCTTCGTCTACAGCGGGCAGTGGTGGTATCCGGTGTTCCCGGGCATCACACTCATGATCATCATCCTCGGGTTCAACCTGCTGGGTGACGGACTCCGCGACGCGCTCGACCCGCGGTACACGGAGGAGGGTGGCGAATGAGTTCCGACCCGATCCTCGAGGTCGAGAACCTCGTCACGCAGTTCCAGACCGAAGAGGGAGTCGTGAAAGCCGTCGATCACAACTCCTTCTCCTTGCAACGGGGGGAGGTGCTGGGCATCGTCGGTGAATCTGGCTCCGGCAAGAGCGTGACCGCGATGTCGATCATGGGGCTCATCGAGCACCCGGGAGAGATCAAAGCGGGTGAGATACGCTACAACGGCGAGGACCTGCTCTCGAAGTCGGATGCGGAGATGCGAGCGATCCGTGGCAACGAGATCGCGATGGTGTTCCAGGACCCGATGACGGCGTTGAACCCGGTCTACACGGTCGGGAGCCAGATCCAGCGCATCATCCGCAAGCACACCGACACGACCAAGCAGGCTGCCCGGGAGCGGACCATCGAACTCCTCGACGACGTCGGCATCCCGGAGGCCGAAGCGCGTGTCGACGACTACCCACACCAGTTCTCCGGCGGGATGCGCCAGCGCGTCCTGATCGCGATGGCGATCTCCTGTGATCCGGAGATCCTCATCGCGGACGAACCGACGACGGCACTCGACGTCACCATCGAAGCCCAGATCTTCGAACTCCTCGACCGGCTCCAGGAGAAGTACGGGATGAGCATCATCCTCATCACCCACGACCTCGGCGTCGTCGCCGAGACGTGTGACCGCGTCGCCGTCGTCTACGCGGGGCGCATCATCGAACGAGCAGCCGTCGACGACCTCTTCGAGTCCCCACGGCATCCGTACACACGGGGTCTGATGCGCTCGATTCCGAACCTCCGGTCGGCGGTGAGCCGGCTCACGCCCATCGAGGGGCGGATCCCGGACCTGTCTGCGCTCCCGCCCGGCTGCTCCTTCCACCCGCGGTGTGTCCACGCGACGGAGGAGTGCCGACAGATCGACCCCGGACTGCGAACGGTCGCTCCCGGTCGTGAGGCCGCGTGTATCCACGCGCAGGGATACGGCCCCTACGAGACGACGACTGGAGTCGATGGCGACGGCGCTGACGCCGTCGCGTCGGACGGAGGTGTCGACGATGAGTGACGAGTCGGTCCTCGACGTGGATGGGCTCACGAAGCACTTCGTCCAGAACGACGGGATCATCGACCGGTTCCTCGGCGCGACCAAGGCGGTGCAAGCGGTCGACGACATCTCCTTCGAGATCCGGGAGGGCGAGACGCTGGGTCTCGTCGGCGAATCCGGGTCGGGGAAGTCCACAACCGCCCGGAGCATCCTCCGCCTCGACGAACCGACAGACGGGCGTGTCGCGTACGACGGCACGGACCTGACGACTCTCTCATCGAGGGAACTCAAGCGGTTCCGAAAGCGCATCCAGATGGTGTTCCAGGACCCTGCGTCGAGTCTCAACCGTCGGAAGAGCGTCGGGCAGATAATCCGGCAGCCGATGCAGATCCACGGCCTGTACAAGGGCCGCCGCGACGAGCGCGTCGACGAACTCATGGAACAGGTCGGCCTGTCGCCGGAGCACTCGAACCGGTATCCACACGAGTTCTCCGGGGGGCAGCGACAGCGCGTCGGCATCGCCCGCGCCCTGGCTGTCGAGCCGGAGTTCCTGGTCTGTGACGAGCCCGTCTCGGCACTGGACGTCTCGATCCAGGCACAGATACTCAACCTGCTCAACGACCTGCAGGAGGAGTACGACCTGACGATCCTGTTCATCGCACATGACCTCTCGGTCATCCGGCACGTCTGTGACCGCGTCGCAGTGATGTACCTGGGCGAGATCGTCGAGATTGCGGAGACCGAGGAACTGTTCGCCAGTCCCCAGCACCCGTACACGCGTGCGCTGCTGAACGCGATTCCCGAACCCGACCCCGACCTCGCCCGAGACCGGAAGCCCCTGTCGGGTGAGGTCCCGTCGCCGATCGATCCGCCGGCAGGGTGCTCGTTCCATCCACGGTGTCCCGACGCCACGGAGGAGTGTCGGAAGGTCGACCCCGACCTGGCGCAGATCGACGGCGCGACGCCCGGCCATGAGGCGTCGTGTATCCACGTCGAGTCGTTCGATCCTGACACCGGCATCCAGCTCGAAACAGCTGCCAGGGACCGGTACGCGCCCTCGAACTTCCTCCACGCGAACCCGGACCAGCGTGAGACGGACGCCGACAGGCTAGAGTCGGTCGGGGAGGTGCAGGAATGATTCGTGGACTTGACTCGGTCCGGTGGCTCTTCCCCCTCGCGCTGACGTTCGTGATCGTCGTGGGGATTCACGCGCTCGTCTCGACCGTGCTTCCGGGGACAGCCGGGGTCGTGGTGACGGTCCTGCTGTCGATCGCGACGTGGTACGTCGTCGCTCGGACACTCTTCGGCGATGGCGGCAGGCTCTCGAACTCCGGTCGAACGCACTGAGCCGACCGCGGGTCGCCGCTATTCTCTCCTCGACGGGCAAGCCACAGGCTACAGGGTAGTGCTTCGCAGTACGGAGCCCGGTGTCTCGAGCCGCTGTCTACAGATGCTATCAGGAGACACCGGACTACTCGGCGGGCTGGCCGCGGTCGGCCATCATCCGTTCTGCCCGCGTTGCCCAGTCCCCCCACAGGAACCCGGTACACGCGACGAGTGCCCACCAGACGTACGTCAACACGATGCCGACATAGACCCCCGAAAGCCCGTACCCGAGATGCAGGCCCACGAGGTAGCTGAACCCGAGCATGAACCCGAACGTGCCCGTGAAGCGGGCGTAGAACGGTGTCCGGGTGTCGCTCGCCCCCTGCAAGCTCCCGGCCAGCGGGAAGAAGATGCCGAAGAACACCATCGACACCCCCGAGAGGCGGGTGAAATCGGTGGCGTACGTGACGGTCGCCGGATCGGTCGTGAATATCCGAACCAGGGGTCCCGCGCCGATCCAGAGGAGCGCCCCCACGAAGCCGACAGTGAGTCCACCGAGTGCGGTGATCGCCAGTCCCTGAAACCGGGCACCGAGCGGGTCTCCTTCGCCGAGTGAGATCCCGACGAGGATACTCGCAGCGACACTGTACGAGCGATACAGTGGACCAGCGAGTTGCTGGTAGATACGACGGCTGATGTGGTACGCCGCGCTCACCTCCGTCCCGAACACGAGCAGGAGGGCGTTGAACGGGAAACTCGCGACCGAGGTGCTCATCCCCTCGGCGAAGTTCGGGAGGCTGACGCCGAGCAACTGGCGCGTGACCGTCCGGTCTCGGGGCCGGCGGAGCGAGAGTGGAGTTCGATGTGCGGCGATAACCCCCAGCATCGCTGTGGCTTCGAGTCCGCGACTCACCGCCGTTGCGAGCCCGACACCGAGGATGCCGAGCCGCGGAGCGCCGAACAGTCCGAGTCCCAGACTGACCGTCCCGACGATGTTGAGCAGGTTCGCGACCCCGTTCACGAGCAACGGCGTTCGCGTGTCACCAGTCCCCTGCAGCGACCGGGCAGCGACGAGCGCGACGATCCGCATCGGTGCCGCGGCGAAGACCACCGTCAGGTACAGTCCGCCCAGCTCCACGACCGCCGCGTTCGCCCCGAGGAGGCGGATGAACGTCTCCGCCAGGACGAAGCCGATTGCAACGATGGGCAGCCCGACCAGGAACCCGATCAGTACGGCCTGCGTGACGGCCTGGTCGCGAGCCGTCACGTCACCTCTGCCGGTGTCTTGACTCGAGAGCGCGATCGCACCGGTCCCGAGCGCTCGACCGATTCGGAACGGGATCTGAGCGTACAGGTCTGCCAACCCGATCGCAGCGACCGCTGCCGGGGAGAAGAGCCCGGTGACGACGATATCGACGGACCGCATCAACGTGTTGAGCAGTTGCTGTACGGCGACCGGCCACGACAGTCGTAGCGCGGATCGCCAGGTCTGGCGGAGGCGATCACGCAGGCCTGCGTTCAACACCACGTAGACTCACGTCTGAGGCATTAATGTATGGATACACGCGAAGCGCCGTATCCGAGTTTCGACGGTGGACGAGCCTCGGCGTCTATCGGTTCGAAGCGGGCCTCTCGACCCATGAAAACGGTTTTGCTGTCGTACCTATCGGCTCTGGAATGGACGATGGGAGGCAGTCACAGGTGAGTACACACGCCACGAACCCTCCAACTGGTCACCGCAATCGGCTTTCGGGGATGGCTCCGAGTGCGAAACTCGTGTATTTCGTCCTCCTGCGTGCGGAGGAACCACTGAACTCCACTGTTCGTTGTGCACTACCATGCTATTGTCCAGCACATTTAATTACCTGCACCCCGCATATCGAGTGCCGGACTCAGCGAGATTGCAACCACCGTGTAGCCCCGATCAAGCTACGCCTGAGGCTGTCGCTCGCGACTCCGGAGAATCGCCGATCGACCACCGTACCTCACGACACCGGTAAACGTCTGTCCGAGGAGTAGGGAACCTACTCCTCGTCATTCCATCGAGAGATCGACCGAGAGTTGCCTCGGTCACGATGCGATCGACGAGATTCGCGAGCCATCGCTCGGTCACGACGAACGTAGTCGCCTAGACGAGCGTAGCGAACACGACCGTCCAGTCGTCGCTCGTCTCTCGGAGAAAACGTCTAGATTGGTGACCTGACGTACTATCTAATTAAAATAAGCGTGTACGAGCTATCGACTGCGTACCGAGAAAAGTGTAAGAGGGAAACGAGACGATACGACTGGCTATCTCGGGACAACTCTGGTGTATCAGTATTAATTGAAGTCATTTCGACGGATGCTAGTCGAAGAACGTCCGGTCGACGCCGAGAGTAGAGCACTCGATGTCGAACGCGGTTCGGAACTGGTCGCGGAGGCTTCGATACTATCGTCTCCACCCCTGTACTCGAGTCATTCGTGCGACTGTGCCCAAATCGGACTCTGATACTGTTCGTTCCAGGAGCTGGGGATCGCCGTGTTTCCGCTCGTCAGGAGGGCGGCTTCGATTGGGCGTTTCTCGGATCGGTCGAGTTTCCCCGTGGAACATGAACCTCCTCAATTAGTCTAACTAGCTTTGTCATCTAAGAATACAACTTTTTCTGTATCTAGGCGGTGGCTCGAGCCACCGGTCCCGACCTGCGTAGTCGCGAGTCAGGAGGTAGTTCGTACCCACGGCGGGGGAAAGTGGGGCGGATGTCGACGGTCGACGACAGCGAACCAAGTACGGTGCAGTCCCCTCGTGACTATATCTCGGTGATCCGTTCGTACTCGTCGGGGAGTGCGGCTGCGTCTTCGGGGAGCAACGCGACGAGGAGGTAGCCGGTGTAATCGTCGAGATACTCGACGAGCATTGCGATGCGCTCGGAGTCGATGGCTTCGAGCGAGTCCAGCAGTACGAATGGGACGCGCTCGTACACCTCGTGGGCGAGATAGCCCGCGAGCGCGAACACCAGTCCGGTCACCTCACGTTCACTCTCCGAGAGGTGGTCGACCGTGTCCTCGTACGCCGCACCCGACGCCGACGTGTGGATGACGTGGAGTTCGAACACGCTCTTCGTGACCTTCCGCCGCCCTTCACGGACGTCTCGATGGACCTTCTCGATCCAGATGCGTTCGAGGTTCGCGTAGTCGAGCAGTTCGAGGACCGTGTCCATGTGCTCGTTGAACTGGTCGACGGTACCCTGCTCGATCCGCTCGATCTTCGTCCGGAGCGACTCGATCTCCTCGGAGATCTAGTCGAGTCGGCTCTCGATCTCGTCCTGTTCGGCGATCCGGTTCTCGATCTCGCGGACGTTAGAGTCGACGCGCTCGAGGTCGGTCTCCAGCTTCCCGAGTTCGTACTCGAGCTGGTTCGCCTCCTTGTGCAGGTCGAGCACCGCGCTGTAGTCTTCGCTCTCCAGTTCCTCGACCTCCGCCTCGACCGTCTCGATCTCCTCGGTCATCGTCTCGCGCCGCTCCTGGAGCGTCTCGATGCGCGATTCGATCTGCTCCTGGTCGACCTCGCTGCCACACGTCCAGCAGGTCACCTCGTCGTCGTCGAGCAGCTGGTCGGTCACGTTCTCGGCTTCCGTGCCGGCGAGTCCCGCGAAGGCACTCGAGCCGGCGTCGTCGAGCATCTCCTCGTTGAACCCGATGACGCTCTGGAGTTCGTTCACCTCGCTCTCGAGTCGCTGTTTCTGGTCGCGGAGTCGAGTTCGTCGATCTCGCCCACCGGTGTCTCGGGGAGGTCGGCCAGTTCCTCCTCGAGTTCTCGCTGTTCGCGAGTGGTCGCTTCGAGGCTCTCCTGTTCGGTCTCCAGGTCGTACCGGATGTCGTTGAGGCGTAACTTCCCGACGAGGGGTCGATTGGCACCTTCGTTGTCTTTCCGTCACGGTCCTCCGGTCGCCAGCACAGCCACTGTGGCCGTGTCACCATCGCCGCCGGCAGTGCATCGGCTGGTGGGAGCGTGTACTCAGGCATTATTGCAGATTGTGTCGAAATCTGACCCACCAGCTACTGATTGATGAATCCGGCACTGTCTAGTTACCCTCCTGAGCTGGCGTTCGACCGCCGAGCGATTGATGCGGTCGCTGAAAGTTATAGTAATGAACGAACATTGCAAGCCACTGGCGGACGCTCAGCCGACTGCCCACCCACGAGTTGTGGAAACGGTCGACTCTCATTTTGAACGTGTGAAACCATTTTTCGATCAAGTTTCGGTCTGTGTAGTCGACCCGACCGTTCAACCCTAATCGAGAGAAGGCAGTCCGATAGCCAAAGGCATTGGCTAGAAACACAGTCTCAGAACAATCGTGTTTCTCGCACACTCCGTGGAGAAACGCAGCCGCCGGATCAGTCCCGTGACGTTCAAACAACGCAACGTCAAGAATTACGTTTGTGTCGAGGTCTATTGCAGCGTACAACCAAGACCACTCGCCGTTGATTTTGACAGCGGTCTCGTCGATCGCGACCCGCCTCGGCTGCGCCGTCCGCAGAAATCTTCGATTTCTGCTGGGCTGCGGGAGAGCTTTGCTCTCCCGAACGTCGGCGGGTCGGAAACGCTGTCAGCCAGCCGATGTACCCACTGGAAAATCGCTTGAAACGAGCGTTCTACGCCGAGTAGCCGAAGAATCGCTTCTGTCTCTCTACGCGGCAAACCGGCAGCATGGAGTCGGACGGCGAACGCCCTGACGGGCGTCGCCGTCCGCTCCCGCTGCCAACATTCATAATTCGCCGTTTCCAACGACTCTGTGAGCAGTTCTAGGTCGAGCAAAGCACTAGATCTACGAACTGCTCGCTTCTCAAATTGGCCTAACTAGACAGTGCCCCTATGCGTATGCTACCAGAGTAACTACACGACTTCAGCTCTGATTCCATCCTAGTTCTGCAGGTTGGAACTAAATTACTCATATGCATATATAATTGTAATTCACTGGATTATCGCGAGCGCTGTTTTCCAGTGAAAACGATAGCAATAGACGATAATTCGGCAGATTTGTTTTGACACCATTTCGCACCTTTGAAAACATATTTATTTGTAACGATGCCGGTCGAAGAACGTCCGACTGATGTCCGCCGCCGAGCACTCAGCGTCGAATGTCTTATGGATGTAGTCACGCAGATTCTCGGCCCGCCATGTCTCAGCGTAGTGGCCGAACGCGTCGGGTTTTCGGCGATCCGCGACTCGACCACTGCAGCTATTCGTTAGAGATTTTCGGCGGGCGTCCCGCTCGTACCTCGTCCACTCGGTGCACCTTCAGCCGCGTCGCGGCTTTCGTATTGTCAGCCTCGTTAACCGCCGTTTTGAGGCGATTGATCTGGATGTCATCCAATATACTGGTTGTTGTAGCAATTTGCACAACTACTTTTGAAAAGCAATTTCACAAATACATTAGTCAACTTCTACGGTGCACTCGGGCGGTGATTATTCTGATCTATAGCAACCGATATATTTCTCGTCGGTACACTGGCTCGATATCTTCGTAGTACGTGTGGATGTACTCGTCAATTCCGGCACGATCAGTCACGGACTCACTGTCCGGGCGATCCCCGCGCATGTACTTCACCAGCGGCCGTGGCAGGTCCTGCTGGACTCGCCAGTACGTCGTGAAGCGGTGTCGACCATAGTGGCTCAACACGGAGCGATGGTGCTCCGTCTCTGCATACTCCGGATGGAACCAGCGGCGCCACGTTTCGGTCACGAACTGCTTCGTTAGCTTGTGCCCCTTCTGTGAGACGATCACCCACGGAACGCCGGTATCGGGTCGAACGAGCAGGTATCTCGTGAGTATGTCCTCAAGTTCCTCGTCTAGTGGGAGGACACGCGGTCGCCCCGACTTGTTCCCGTATCGGTCGTGTGGGATGTATACCGCGTTCGGCCGACCATCGAGCATCCAGTGGTCGCCGATTTCCGGGTGATGGCTCTGAAGGTCATCGTCTGAAACGTCGAGTTCACCGAGAACGAGATTACACACCTCACTCGCTCGAAGGCCGAGTTTGAGCTGGAGACAAATGATAACGAGGTCGCGTAGTCGATCGATTCGACTGATGATGTCCCGGAGCTCAGTGAACGGGATGTTGGGGAGTTTCTTCTGTTCGGGGGCGTCCATCGAGACGGTCTGTTTGACGACCGTGAACGGGTTGTACTCCTGTGTATGGGGAAAGCTCGGTGCGGACTGCCAGAAGCGATACACCTCTTCGAGTTTTCGGAGCTTCTCCGAGATTGTATCCGGGTGATTACCCTTCTCGGTCTGCTCGTGATGGATGAATCTACGAAGATGGTCTATCGCTGGACACGCCGGGTGGCGCCCCTCGGTCTCCATGTGCGTCTTCCACTGCTTGATCACCCGGTGGTACCCGCGTTCAGTTCGAGGCGCTATGTCCTTCGACGTGAGGGCGTCTTCGAGGAAGACCTCGAACGGGTCTGTGCTGATCGTTTCGAACGTCGAAGCGTACTGTGCGAGAGGGTCGGTTGAGCGGCCAAACGCCGCTGCTATCTCTTCTCTGGAGTGGTCTTGGTCAGTCATTCGTGATACGCCCGTCCACGGTCGATCTTTCGCTCCCAGACGATACCTGCGTGTTCGGACTCGGCTGCGGCCATCCACAGTGGGTGGTAGGTGTGTGGGTGATCCGGGTGGTGCTGTAACCAGGAGTAGAACTGTTCGAGTTTGACCCAGTACACGTTGTAGGCGGTGTTGAGGGACACGCGGTCCAGCAAGCCGTCCAGCCACGCTTCAACGTCCGCTGGCCGCGCAAGTGCGTGGTGGCGTCCCCGTGATTCGATGTGTTCTTTCCAGCGGCGACCCGCGAGCCGATACTTCTGCCGGCAACGCTCCGATTCGACCTCGTCGAATCGCTCCTCGACGAGGAACCTCTCGTACGTGTCGGCATCCTCGTACTCGCTCGCGTACCGTTCGAGCCGCCGATGAGAGGGTACCTCAGAAAGTCGTTTGTACACGCCCATTCGGTCCGTCGGATCTGAAGATTGCGTTCGTCTCATCGCTCACCCGGCCACTTGCTTGTGGCCGGCACCCGTTGCCGGCCACAGAAAAACAGGGCTGCGTCTCTCTGCTGACCGATATCTCGAATGCTCAACCGAAATTCTGAGACTCAGTCTCGGAACCTGCTGAACAGGCCACGATTCTCCTGTTCAGCGAGTTCTGATTCGAGGGTTTCACGACGCTCACGCTCGGCCGCGAGCTCCTCAGACAATCGCTCGTTTTCCGCTTCGAGTCGTCTAATCTCCGCCTGGAGAGACTCAATCGCGGCAACGTCAGCAGTTTGTTGTGACTGTTCAGCTGCCCCTCCACCGGTCGGCTGGGTCCCTGTTTCAGGGAAGAGCGACCACTGCCCGTCGTCCCCGTAGAAATCTGACGTGCCAGCGATCGCGCGTTCGATCGTTCGCTCGCCGTACGTTGCGCCATCGCTGAAATGCACCTCGTCCCACTTCTCTCGATAGAGCCCGGACTCGCGGAACAAACGATCCATCTGATGTGCATCACCACCGGTCCAGAACGCGAGCAACGAACACAACGCCATATCCGCTTCCGACTGACTCTCATACCCACTCGTATTCCCGCGATACAGCCGGTCGAACTTCTCGCCGTTGGCGGCACTCCGGGCCTTCTCAAGCAACTCCTCATCACCAAGATCGTTCCCGTCGTTTCCGTCGGTGGCTGAAGTGGGTGTACCTTCCGTGGCTGTTGCGTCACCCGACGACTGGTTTGTGTCTTGTGGGGCAAGATACTCTGCGTGGACTGCTGCAAGTGCGTCATCGCGGATGGCCACAGTCTCAAGCGTCTCTTCGACATGGTCGCCAGTGACGGTGAAGAACCGCGCTGTCTCGTACAACTCAACGTCACCCTGGCGATTGCGACCCTCGGGAAGCGTCCCCTTCACGATGACGTGAACGCCCGTTCCCGATGGGCTCACTTCGGTAAACGAATCGAGTCGCGTGACGATATCCGCCGCCCACTCAGTAAGTTCACCTGTAGTTGGGTCGCGGCAGTCGTCGAGGTCGACACCCACGAGCGGGTCGTCGTCGGTGAACACGAAGCCGATACCGATGTCTTCCAGATCCGCGTAGTCACGGGCCGTCGCGAAGTCTTTCCACGTCGCCGAGTCGGTCGTCGAGGCGTAGCTTCCCGACGAGGGGTCGATTGGCACCTTCGTTGTCTTCCCGTCACGGTCTTCCGGTCGCCAGCACAACCACTGGGGCCGCGTCACCATCGCCGCCGGGAGTGCATCGGCTGGTGGCAGGGCACGTTCAGTCATCGTCTGCCCCCGCCGTTGCATCGGTGAACATCGCTGCCTGATCCTCGCTGCCGGCGGTTCGTGGGTCGTACTCGATGACCTCCTGCTCCTTCTCGAGCGCTCTGACTTCCATCCCACGCCATTCACCGTCGACGCCGAGCAATGCTTGTGAGTAGCCTTTCTCTTCGTCGCCGGGAATCGCGTCCTGAACGAATCGCATCTGGGCGTGGTTCAGCCCGAACTCGTTTGCGACGTCGGTGTTCATCCCGTCGAGTTTGTGGAACTGCTTGACGGCACACTGATCCAGAATCATCTTCGCCACATCGTCCTGGAAGAACTCGTCGACGGTCTGGGTTACCAGTCGAATCGAGAGGTCGTGATGGCGATGGTGTCGAAAGATGGTCTCCAGATACTGAAGGGTCGCCGCGTCCTTCAGAAGATAACGCGACTCATCTACGATGAACACCACTTCCTTGTCTGTCTCTTTGGCCCGTTCGTACACCAGCGAGATGAGCAACTCCATCAGCAGGCTCGTGTGGCCGCCGAGCTGGCCACCCTGCTGGACAAGATCGAGATAGATAATCTTCTCATCGCGGATGTCGAATTCGCTTTCGCGACCGAGATTCTCGAACTGGCCACCTTCGGCGAATGGACGCAACTGGTCGAGAAGCCAGACAGCGTCTTCTTCAATCTTCTCTGCTTCGGCCGCAGTCCGGATGACGTACTCGTCCGGGTCGTCGCTCATCGATTCTAGGATGTCGAGCACATCACGGACGGTCGGGCTCGGGTTGTCGTGCGTGGAGACATCCTCGGTGATACCCTGTTGTTCGTACGCTTCGTCGAACGCTGCCTCCAGGGTCGTTCGCCGGTCGCCAAGGTCGACACCACGGGCGGCGAAGAAGTTCGTGAAGAACGAAATGGCTCGCTCGCGGCGCTCTTTCAGCGGACTGGCGTCGTCACCACGCGCCTGCAGGACGTGGTCTGGCGTCGGCTTGATCTCAAGCGGGTTGAGCCCGAGTGTCCCACCGACCGTGATCTGCTTGCCACCGAGGGCTTCGCTCACGCCGTTCCAGTTGTTCAGCGGCTCGAGGATGACGCCGATTCGGTCGGGATCTTGCTCGATACTCCGGATGAAGTTCTGCTTCGCACCGAACGACTTGCCCGACCCTGGGTCGCCGACAGTGAACATCGCGTAGCCGTCTTCCCGGGCGAACGGGTCGACGACAAGCGGGCTCTGTGTGTCCTTGTGGATGCCGTACTCCACGCCGCCGGATTCGAGAATCGTCGGGTTGTGTGGAGACGCGAGCAACGCCCCAACAGCCCCGCCCAGGGCGATGGCTCCGCGGCCGAGTTCGTCGCCGCCGATGGGTGCTGCCGACTGGAGGGCCTTGTCTTGGAGACAGATGGCCGTCGCCGGTTCGAGTCGCGCTGGTGGCTCGCGAAGCGTCGACCGGACCCGCGTGACGGCCTCTCTGAGTTCGGCTTTCGAGTCGGCGCGGACGGTGACGAACAGCGACTGTGAGAACACGCGCTGGCCGTTCTCGACGGCTTTGTACGTCGCTGCCGCCTCGTTTGCACGCTCCTGGAGGTAGGCACCGCGGACGCTGTCGTCGATGTCGGCTCCCGCCTGTAGATCGTCGGCGGTCTCCTGCAACTGGTCGCGAGCTCGATCCGGCAGCTTCGGCGTGACGTGAGCCGTCAGGTCGAACTCCACGTCCGTGAGTTCGAACAGCCCGCTCAGGTAGCCGTCGCTGGGGTAGTCGGGGTACTCGGCAATGGAGAGCGTCCTCGTCCACTGATCACCGAGGCGGGCCGTTCGTGTCTCCCACTCGACGGCCGCAGGTGCGATCACCGACTGGTGGCGTTCCGCGAGGGTATCGAATGCCGACCGTTCTCGTGTGCCTGCGGCGAGGGTCTCGTCGTCAAGTACGTCTGCGAGTTCGACATCCGGCTCGGAACGCCTCCGTTTCCACTCGAGGAGGCGCGCAATCCCGATGACGACGAGCACGGTACCGATACCGTAGACGAACACGCCACCCGGAGAGACGAGGTCCGGTCGATTCGCCACGATGCTGCTCACCTGTTGGATGAGTTCGTTTGGGCTCACTGGTCGGCCCTCCGCTGGCTCTCTCCGACAGCCGGCTCAGTTCGCAGCAAGCGGTCGGGGTCCTCGTACTCCTCGCCGTTCCAGAACTCTGCGGCGAGGACGAACACCTCCAGTGTGCTGAGTCGGGTCGCTGACCACCCGGCGACGTCCTCGACGAACTCGGTTCGGACCGTCCGAATGCGCTCGTCGAGCTTCTCGAACATCGCCTGTCTGCGTTCAGCGGCAGCGAGGTCGGCGCGACGCGTTACGAACGGCGTGAACAGTACCCCGATGATCGGAATCTCGGTGAGCTTCTCACCGGGCGTCGGTTCCTGCCCGTAGCGGTTGTACACTTCGAGCGGCGACACCTCGATCCCGAGATAGTAGCGGTGCTGGCGGGTGTCGGCGAGCTCTGCCGGTCGCTGCTCCCGGTACTCGTTCAGGAGCTGCTCGAACGCCGGGTTCGCATCCACGTCGGGGTCGTCGAGCCGGTCTTCCAGTTGGTCGACGAGCCGGTCGACAGGGAACGCTCGCGTCGTCGTGTGGATAGTGAGAGGAAACCGCAGCTCCGAGTTGGCGAACGCTTCGCCAGCCTCCTGGACAGCTTGCCAGTCGCCGGACATCGCGAAGTCCATATTCGACGGAGCGATCTCGATGAACGCCTCCATCGACCCGTCTTCACGCTCGACGGCCCCGGTGCCGGGCCAGGCTCGCCGGACACTCGTCAGGTCCTGTGTTCGTTCACTCGGGGTGAATGGTGTGTACTGGACGACGCCGCCATCTGTACTCGCATGCTCGGCGTCTGCTGGTCGCGAGAGCGTCATTTGTGGTCGTAGCATGTAGTGTCGCGTCACATCGCGGAGCCACGTCCACGCCGTCAGATGTGGCGGTGCCGCGTAGGTGACTGCAACGCCGAGCGTCAGTCCAAGGAGAACGAGAGGTAGCACGAGGATGTGGCTGATGAAGGTCCCGAGAAACAGGCCTGCAACTGGGAAGCCAAGTACCACACCGACGTCCCCCTCGTCAACGTTGAGTCGCGGAATTCGTTGCTTCTCTCCGAGCTGATTCATGATTCGCCGACCGGCGGCTGAGCTGTCTGAAGTCATCAGTAGTAGCCGGGGTCGTTCTCACTCCGACGGTACGACGGGACGCCCCCGGACGCGTCCGTCGCGATGTTGTCCTGCGTAGTCTGTGCTGTTTTCTGGGCGTCCCCTGCCGATTCACTGCCCGCCAAGTGGGACACTGCTGCGTGGCCGACGCCGGCTTTCGGCCCCCATCGGGCGGCTGTCGTTGCCGCTTTGGGCCCGACGCCGTAGCCGAGTCCTGCGATAACGCCGAGACCCACCGCAGTTCTCGATGCCGTGCCGATCGCTCCTGCGACGAGCGGGCTCGCATAGCTGAACGTCTTCCACGTCACGTACAGCGCGAGAACAGGAAGCGAGACCACGACGAAGTACGCAAGGAAGGCGTCGCTTGGCGTGATCATCTGGTCACCTGCGAACAGCAACGCGTACCCACGGAAGAGAATGGCTGCCGGAAGCGGGAGGATAGCGAGTGGGATGAACTGCAGGCACAGACGCTTGGCGATACGAGACAGGATCGGGATGTTGCCGTACATGATGGCGATCCCGATCGGCATCCCGTAGAGGTAGATGAACAGCAGAACATTGCGAATGAAGTACACGGCTTTCAGCAGGACCATCGCAATCCCACCGAGACCAGCGAGGAACATCGTCAGCATGGGATTGCCGGCGGCTGCGGGGAGCATTGTGTAGAGTGCTTCACCGACTCTCGAGACATCTGGAATCAGTCCGATTGTCAGCCCCTTCACGAAATACAGAGATAAGACAGCAACCCAATACCAACCTACGATAAGGACTGCTCCAGTCCAAGCATTTCGACGCGAATACTGGTTTGAGTATGCGCTACCCATCCCGAATATTCGGATGAAGTGACGGCCTTGCACGGAGAGAAATAGTACGAGCAATGCTAGAATCATCACTTCACCCCCAACAACGCCTTGGTAGATACTGTGCCAAGGATTATCTCCCTGTGCAGGGATTCCAAACACTACCTCAACTCCTTCTCCTTGGGGGAGCGGCGTATTGAAGAGCTCATTACTCAGTGACTGATACCCATTGATAATCTCGTCAGTAAACCAGCTGGTGACCTTTCCAACAATATCTTCGAACCACTTGACACCGAAATCAGAGAACGGTACGTCCGGCATGGATTATTTTATAGGGCCCTCCACAGTCACCGAGCAACCATCGTACTCCTGTGCCCCCGAGTATCTGATTTTGAATTCAGATTCAACCGATTTTCCGTCTATTGAGGTAGCCAATGAGGTGGTGAACTCAGCCGAATAGGGCGTCGGCTCACAGTCGCGTCCGCTACCCTCAAATGAGAATGGAATGGTTGTTGAGAACAACGTCTCCTGGTCTCCTCCAAACAGCGTGATGTCCGATGCTTCTCCCTTCTCGTCTTGTGTGTCAAAAATACCGCTTCTATTTTCAGAATCGCGAATACTGTCTGTCGGATTCGGCACATCACCACTGAAGATTAAATCTCGGATGCTGACCGGGCCATTTCCTTTGTTCTCAACAACGACCAGCGCTTCCTCTTCTTTCATGGAACCGAGTGCATCTGGTATCCGATCCAAATGGTTCGCTCCAACACCGACCTCCTGGATTTCAACATCTGGTTGAATCTCAATCGATGTCTCACCGGTCGGTTCCGCAACGACGTCGAACTCCCCCGGCGTGTAGGTCATCCCAAGGTCGAACTCAAGCCGCGTCTCACCGCTGACGACCTTCGATGACCCAACGCGCTCTCCTTTCGGGTCGATTAGATTCACACGCTCTGCCTGATTCTCTGGAGCCAGCGATACAACGACCGTCGCCTCATTGACGGCTACATCTTGGAACGGGTCGCCAGAACTTCCAGGCTGGGTTGAACTGGTACACCCTGCGAGCGCCGTGAGCGTCCCGGCAGCGGTTCCAAGCACGGTACGTCGGGTTGGTGTGTGTTCTGTCATGGATATCGGCCTCGTGGTTCGAAGATGGTTCCCAGCCGTCGCCCCGCATAGATCGCCAGGGCGAACGGCAGGAACCAGGTGAGACTCGTCGTCAGCAGGTCGAGCCATCCGGCGACAGTGCCGAGTGGATGCCACCGCGTCGTGTCTGCGGCAGTCGTGTACGCAGGGTCATGCGTCAGCCACGACCCCGGTACGTACTGGGCGGTGTACACGCCGGGCTCGGTGACGGTCAGCGTCGCCATCCCGGATGAGTTCGTCTGTAGGCGCTCGCCAGCAAGCTCGACGTATCCGTCGCGCCCGGCCACGATTGGGTCGTAGCGCGTGTCTTCGGCTGGTGACAGCGCGATTGGTTCACCCGTGTCGGCCGCGGTCAGCCGTACGAGTAGTCGTGCCTGTTCGTCGGTCTGGGAGAGGACGCTGACCTCGACTCGGCTCTCCTGAATTGGACGTAGTGGGCCTGCCCGTTCGAGCGTCGCGTTCACGCCACGGACGATGCCGTTGACACGGAGGGTCTGCGGTGTTCCAGCACTCGTCCGAATCGCAAGCCCGTACGACGTGGTGTACTCCTGTTCGACCACGTCGACGGTGACATTCGGTGGGAGTGCCGTACTGGGTGTCGCTCTGTCCACACCCCAGACGCGCAAGAGTTCGGGACCGTTGCCGGTCGGTTCGGCCCGGGGACCGAGCTTCGACGGATAGGCGTGGACGGCTACCGGCAGTGCCGGCGACTGGATGGTCGTCTCGTTGGCGGCAGTCGACCGGACCAGACTGTCCCATCGCGTATCGCGTGCAGTGTAGAAACGCCAGACGCCACGGATTCGATGCGAGCCGTTCACCGTCAGCTGAATCCCCTGCCAGGGGACGTTGCGAAACACGGCGATTCCCCGGTCTCCGTTCGGGTACCGAGCAGTCGACACCTCGGTGCGGAGGTTGTACGTGCGAATCGTGACAGTGTCCGAGACCGTGACGGTCTCGCTCGTTCGCGTCGTCTGGGTGCGACTGTCCGTTCGGTCGGGGGTCGTACCATTGGGGGGCGTGGCCGCAGAGGCGTTCGTGATACGGACGGATTCGCTGAGTGAGACGCGGATGTCGGCTTCCAGTCGAAGCGTCTCGGTCCCGGCATCGAGTTCGTATGGTAGCGTGGGGTGATGCGTGCCGTCACTTCGGGCGATGACCTCGCCATCCCGAACTAACCGGACTTCTTCGATACGATGACTGGCGAGCGAGTACCTGGTCGTCCGGTTGCCGACTGTTGTTTGTGCTGGAACGGCGACGCGATAGTCAACGACACCCCGAACCGTCCCGTGTGGTGCGGCGTAGACGACCGTCTCATTCGGTGTCGAATGGACTGTCGTCGTCGGGGTGACCGCGAACACCGTGGCATGGGCATCGCGGATGATTGTGCCGTTCGTCAGGTTCGCGTGTGGTGGGTAGACGGACGCGTTCGCTTTCCCAGCAGGGAACTCTGGGTGGTCGGCTCGCGTCCACCGCGCTGCCGTCGTGGGCGGTTGGGTGAACGTCAGGTCCGTACCGTTCGCGAGCTGGTGTACCGCGGTGCGGTTCTCCCCGTATGCTTTCCGATACGCCGCATTCGAGATGTAGCGGCTGTCATTGTCGTGGCTCCACAGCGTCGCGGCCTCACTCTCGTTGAGCCCGTTGCCGTCGGTACCTGGCCGCGGCGGTTGAGCGCTCGACTGGGGAGCGACGCTACTCACGAGAAGGAGTGCGAGCAGCGTCACGGCGAGCGACGACATGCGCATGTGGGCGTTCAGAATGGAATCAAGTCCACACACTGTGCGATCGGTAGGCCCATCGCCGAGCCGCCGACGGTGAATAGCGGCCCGAGGACGACCAGTGTGGCCGCCGAGCGCATGGCGTCCCGTTTGTGCTCCTTCAGCTTCGCCTTCTGCTCACGCCCGAACGTGAACATCGACAGCAGCGCATCGGACTGCCAGACAACGAGCAGTCCCATGATGCCAAGCCCGGTCGTGATCTGGACGAATCCCTCTATCATGTTCGCGAGGGTGTCCGACTCGTCATTACAGACGGGATTCGTCGCGTCTGATTGAGCCGCCACTGGTCCTACTGCGATGAGCGAGACCAGCCCGATGATGAGCAACAGTTGTCGTAATACTCGGCGGAGACGGCGATTCGACTCGAGTGTACCGCCTTGTCCGGTCGATGGAGTATGGATCTGGGTCATCGATATATTTCACTTATCCATGCCCATATTAAAAGTTCCTAAACGTATGATAATTAAGTGTTGGTGGAGAATTATAATTGGCATAGAAGTTCTCTTCCCCGTGAATTGGCAGTAATAGACGATATTGGAATATCATAATATTTCTGTCTTATCATGGCCCTCCCTTCTAGTGGGTTGGTTGTGGCTGCCGGCCAACCAGCGGGCGGCCGGGAGCGGAGGGTGGGGTGGTGGGGCTGCGGGGCTGTGGAGATACTGAAACACGTCCGAGAGTCACGGGTCAACGAAGAGACAGCAGTGACGGCTGCCCGAGTTTACAGCGCTCGGAGTTCGTCGCGGTACCGCCGCACCGTGACAACGCTCACGTCAGCGATGCCTGCGAGCTCGGCTTGCGTGAAGCTATGCTGTTCGTTCGTCCGCTCGGCTGCGAGAAGCAACGCCCCACCAGCGACTCCTGCCGGGTTGGATCCGCGTGTCTCTGGTGTTCCGTCCGCCTCTAATACTGCCCGAGCGCGCCGCTCCGTCGCTGGCGACAGCCCGAGTTCGGAGACGAATCGAGGAAGGAACCGCTCGGGACTACGAGGAGCGGCCGGTAGCCCGAGTTCACGGTTGAGAACGCTGTAGCCGCTCCGTACCTTTTGTTCCGGCACCCGTGCTACCTGTGCGATGTCTGCGACGGTTTGGGGCCGCCCCTCACACCGACACGCCGCGTACACGCTCGCTGCGGCAATCGTTTCGATCGACCGCCCACGGAGCAGGTCTGCTTCCTGCGCCGACGAGAACAGCCGACACGCTCGGTCGCGGAACGCCTTCGTGAATCCGAGCGCGCTCGTCATCCGCCGGATCTCCGTGAGGCCGTACATCTCGTTCCGCTCTCGTTTGCCCCGCCGCTGCGCCCGCGAGTGCTGCGTTCGAAGCCGACTGAACTTTCGACGCTTCGTCGACGAGAGCGCGTTTCCATTTCCGTCCGTCGACCAGCCGATTTCTGTTGAGAGACCACGGTCATGCCGCGACGGGGTCCGGGGCGCACCCGTTCGCGAGCGATTTGATCGGTCCTCGAAGTTGCGCCACTCCGGCCCCGTATCCACCGCTTGGTCTGCCAGGACGAGCCCGCAGTCGTCACACACCGTCTCCGCAGTGTTCATCGTCACCCGGCCGTCGCACTCCGGGCACGTGTTCGCGTCTGTCTGTGTGGTCGACTCATCGTACCGCCGCTCGTAGACGTCTGCTCGTTGCATTCAACTCACGAGGCACGCCTTCCAGCGCCCCTCGCCCGTCACGGGGCCAAAAAACTCGCCTGCGGTCGCGGTTAGCTGTCCGGGAGTGGCTTGCGTCGCCGATATGGACCTACTGACTAATGACCGGACGATGCCGTGTCGGCTACAGATAGTTGAAGAGCGTGTCGACAGCTCTGTCGATAGGGGCAGATCGGAGTCGACAGACGTAATCTGTCATCAGATTGGGCTGGAGTGATGCAATCGCGTGTGGAACAATCGAACTCTCCTGTGGCGCGGTTCGACGGTGATACTCATCCGCCCGTATGGGGACGCGAGCGTCGTACCACGTCTTCGTTGTCAGTGCCATACCGATGTACTGCTGCCCATCGAACGGGTGTGTCTCGTTGTTCACAACCACCCATGGCCTCGTCGCTTCGTCATCAGGCCTGAACGGATCGCCAGATAGCACGACGTGGCCGCGCTCAAGCGCATCGAATGCCGGAGCGCTCACGAGTTGGGGTCCTCGCCATCATCTTCGTCTGCGGCCGCAAGCCACTCCGAACGACGTTCCTCCCCGAGGTGGGCGTCCAGAAATTCAGCTGTTGAGTGGAAGGTGAACGCATCGCGGACAGCCTCAATATCACCGATTGCCCAGTAGGGTTCCTTATGCCGGACGAGTTCACGCCGCTCGAGACGGTTTAACACGGGGTGAATCGAGTTCTGTGCAACACCGGAACCTTCTGCGATTTCTGTTGCTTTGAATGCCTGCTCTCGGTTATCGAGCAGGAACCGGAGGACACGCTCGGCATTTGTCGGTTGTTCGGTACCGGAATCGTGCTTGTCGAACTCATCGATACTGATCGGCATTGGTGTGTATGGTGGCTTTTGCTCGTATTCATGTATAAATGTATCCTTGTATGTTGTATTCTTCGCCTACAATAGTCTTGAGCAGCTACCCTTGTGGGAGCGGCTTTCGACCCCGGGCATAACACTCCCAACACGGG
Source organism: Halorarius litoreus (assembly GCF_024362405.1). Lineage (GTDB taxonomy): Archaea > Halobacteriota > Halobacteria > Halobacteriales > Haloarculaceae > Halorarius > Halorarius litoreus. The sequence goes on from NZ_CP101454.1 coordinate 917,913, forward strand.
AAGTCGACCGATGAATCCGCACAGTCACACCACTCCGGCGGCTCGGTCCGGGAGTCCTCACGATCTGGCGTGGACGTGGCTTCGACGCCACCGTCTGCAACCGGACGATCGGAAGCTTGCTTGCGGACCGCAGCCAGCACTGGCTCGCGGATAGCGATCGCTAATCGATGTTTGCACGCCGGCGCGTACTCCTGGTCCGCTGGACAGGTACAGTGAACCGGGAGACCGTCGCGGACGACAACCAGATACTCGTGGTCGTCGGGGTTGGTGTAGCTGCCGTTGCGGACGAGGACTCCGTCGTCGAGAACTGTAAACGAGAAGGCCTCGTACTGGGCACGTTTCAGGAACCGATTCGACACGTCTAACTGGGTCAGTACATGATCTGGCACGTTGCTCGGGCGCTTCAGTGAGCGCCTCGCCCGTCGAGGCGCACAGAAAACGCCCGAGCTCGGAGCCGTTCAACAGTCAAGACCGACGTACTGGCCGAGTTGGGCCACTACAGTCTCAACAATGGAGGGTCGCAATTGTCCCTGATACCGGTCGAAGTCGGCATGCTTGATCGTTGTACAGTACCACGGCGAGACGTAGCTCTGTGTGGATGTCCCGCCAGCTGTCCAATCATCTTCTTCGACCTGAATCCCTGCTGAATGGTCGGTGGTCGTCAACCCAACAGCGAGGCATTCTTCGGTAGCAAACGGGTACGTATCATCACTCACCACAAGCCATGGGCGATACAACTCACCGTTCTTGAACAGGGCTGGTCCCCATCTTACATCACCACGGTTGACTACGGACATCTATTCGTTGCCGGAGTTCCATTCCTCGGGATTCTCGTCTCCAAATCGCTCAGTCATCGCCCGCGCCGTAGACCGGGTTGACGTATAGGTCGCCAGCGCCTCCTCATCGCCAATCGCCCAGTAATGACCGCGATGTCGAACGAGGCCTCGTTCTTCAAGTCTCGAGAGTACGGCACCGATGCTGTTGCGAACCACGCCGGTGCGCTCAGCGATCTCTCCAGGGGTGAACGCCTGTTCGGAGTTGGTTGCGAGGAACGAGAGCACTCGCTCCGCGTTCGTTCCACGGTGTCGGAGATCCTCTTCGGAGGACGACTGAAACGTGTCGATGTCGATTGGCATACTCGTATATCGGCGATAGTTGTACTAATATGTACGGACTGTACGTAGTGTACAATACTGTACTTCATCAATGAGAGATGGGGCACAGTTGCTACCGTTGGCGTCGAACCCGGACGGTCGTCGGATCGCCGACCGCTTCGAGCGTCTGCTCGCGGATGTATTCGAGTGCCCCGTCCAGATCGAACGCCCCCGTATCGACCATGTCTCCGACGACGCGCTTCACCGCCTCGAATTGTCCACGGGTGTAGTCATCCCCGACTGGGTGCCCGTCGTGCCAGCGAACCGTCTTGAGGATGCCGTGCCCGACTGTCGGACTATCGGTGACGAGCTCCGAATCGTACTCGAGTCCGAGCCACAGGGTCCGATACGCCGTCACCCTGAAATCGCGGTCGACGACGTAGAACGCTTCGTGGTGCAGAAAGTCGAGTTCGTCCGTGAGGAGTTGCTCGAACCCCACGTCGGTCACTCTCGGGAGCGGTTCGACGTCGGTCGGGATATCTCTACTAAGATGATACTGGTCCGCGAGCCGCTCGATGTCCTCACCTGCGGCGAGGGCATCGTGGACCTCTCCCGTCCACTGTGAGGGAATCTCGCCGCCGAATGGTGTCGCTTCGGTGATGCGGTGTTTCAGGCGCAGCTGGCAGCCGCCCCAGTGCGAGTAGTGCAGGTTGTAGTTGCCGTCGGTGCGTTCGTACGCGATGAGTGCTCGGTGTCCCATTGCAGACTCCGAGAGGCGCGTGTGCCCGCGCCCCTCACCCGTGAGGGGCAAATAAACTCGGCGTCGGGACGCAGCGGAACTCCGAAACTCGACGAATGGATGACCACAAGAGTCCATCGAGTGTCTGTGGCCTCGGGTTTCCGTTTGAATGTTTGCCGAGGTAGCGCCGGTGGTTGCTCGGACGGGTCCGTTCGTGCTATCCTCCTCGGCGGGGGTCCAGCGCTTCCGGTGGAACGCGATGTCCACACGGCTGGACAATCGCGACTGTCGGGCCGACTACCACGAGCCCCGAGAGTCGTTCGTCACACCGAGGACACCGTGCCGATGCCCCCGTCACTCCGCGACTGCGTCTAGCCGCTCTCGCAGCTGCGCCTCCCGCTGTTCGAACTGGTCGGCCAGGTCGTGGACCTCCTCGCTGACCCGCTCGATCTGTGCGAGGCCACTCGCGGCGGCCAGGTGCTGTTGGTCGCCCTCCGACTCAGCCTCAACGCGCTGTTCGTAGCTCGTCTCCACGCGCTGGAGACTCGTCTCCAGATTGAACAGCAGGTCGTTCGCGAGTCGCACGTACTGTTGTAGGGAACTCCCCTCCTTCCCGCGGAAGAAGTGCGTGAGTGCGTGGGTCGCCCCCGAGTGCAGCGTCCACATGTCGATGTCGAACGGGTCGGCCGCGTTCGCCCGGGCGTCCTCGGCAGCCCGCTCGGCCAGATACTCCGGGAACCCGAGCAGGTCGTAGAACTCCGGCAGGTCGAATGGCATCTCGGTTAGGTCGACCGAGAGGTCCTGCGCATCGGCGATGAATCCGTGGAGATCGTTCGCGACGAGTTCGAGCTGGCCGAGCACGTCACGCCACCACTGCTCGAAATCCCCCACGTCGCCAACGTGCTTGACGACCTGCCGGTCGGTGAGCGAGCGAATCGAATTCGCGCATGCAGTGTCACGAGCGAACCCCTCGACGTACACCGCGTTGTTCCCGAAGAAGTCGTAGCCCGTCGTCACACCCATCGTGATCGGCTCGCGACGGTCGGGAAGCGTCACATCGAGGCCGTCGAACATGATGTCCATGTGGACCTCGCCACCGCCGCGGTACTGTCTGACCTCGCCGAACACGAGTTCGGCCAGTGGTGTGTCGTCGACCGTCTCTTCGCAGAGCACGTCCTCCAACGGTGCGTAAACGTCCGTTGGGTTGATCACCGCGTAATTGGACGTCGGCACGTGGAACAGCGGCTCTTCGTCTTGATCTCCGGCTTGGGTGATGAGCCGATTCGGCTCGACCAGAGCGTTGAACCGCTCTGTCTCGATCCACTCGTCCGTGTAGGGATTCTTGTACGCGACTTCAGTACTCGTCGCACGCGGAAGCGACCGAATTGCTTCGCTGAACGAGGTCGGGTCTGGTACGTCGTTGAGGTCCGTGTACCACGCCGGGAGGTCAGTGTCTGTGCGACCGTCGAGGCCAGCGAACGTGCTGGCGGTCTGCGGATCTTTCATCGAGTACTCCGAAGGACGCAATCACTTCTGCGCCCCTCGCCCGTCAGGGGCAGATAAACTCTCCTTGAGCGACACTGCAGGACCGCGGTACATTGGCAGCGCCTCCAGTGGGCCGGCAACCCATTGATCTCTACATCTGTCGCTGCTGATATGCACCGGAACCGATTCAACCCGGAAACCCGGAAGCGATCCCCTTCCGCTTATATCGACTCGCTGGTATAGGGGTGCGTAACTGAATCGTGCTCCACAATGCTCGCGCTCTTGACGCTGATTGGGTCCCCGGGGACATCGTCCACCGGAACGTCGAGAAGAATCGACTTCGCGATGCCCTCGAACCCGTCCTCGACGGCGAGAAACCCCAGGATCTCCTCATCGACGGCCCCTCGGGCGCGGGCAAGACCTGTCTCGCACGATACACCACAGAGCGGCTACAGGAACAGGCGCTCGGTGTCGAGACGAAGCACGTCGACTGCTGGAATCACTCCAAACGCTTCCGTGTTCTGCTCGACCTGCTCGATGGGGTCGCACCCACGCACGATATCCACCGGAATACGCCACAGGATGAGATGTTGGCACGGCTCGAAACCCTCGACCGTCCCTACGTTGTCATCCTCGACGAAGTCGACCAGCTCGAGGACAAGAACCTCCTTCGCGAACTCTGGTCCATCCCAGAAATCACGATGATCCTCATCGCCAATCGTGAGGCAGATATCCTCGATACGCTCGACGAACGCGTGCGCTCACGGCTTCGTGGTTCCGTGCGAGTTCACTTCGGCCGCTACACACAGGACGAACTCGTTGCGATTCTCCGGGCTCGTGCAGATGCTGGACTTCGCCCCGGAACGATCTCCTCTCAACAGTTGGAACACATCGCGGACGCAGCCGCGGGAAACGCTCGCGACGCGATTATCTTCCTTCGGCAGGCCGCCCAGGAGGCAGACTGGGATGGTGCAACCGAAATCACGGATAGTCACATCCACTCGGCCATTCCCGAGGCCAAAGACAACCTCCGCCAGCGGAGTCTCGACAAGCTCACCGACGACCAGCGGCTCGTCTACGATATTCTGCTTGAGCACGGATCCCTCATGCCGAAGGATGTCTATGCAAAGTACGAACAGCGGGCCGACGAGCCGAAGACGAATCGGACCGTGCGGAAGTACCTGAGCAAGCTTGATCACTACGGGCTCGTCGAGAGTGAGGGTGACGGCCCCAGCCGGCGGTATCACCCGAACCAGGCCCGCAGCTAATTCCAACCCGGAAACCCGGAAGGCCACAGTCCGCTACTATCCGCCTCGCCAGTGTGTCGTCGCTCATGACACCGCAACTCCGATCTGGCTCAACGCCTGGCATGGCCATTCCAGACCTCGGTCCTGGCGTGACCTGTTTGTCCACGTCGAGCCCGCACTCGGTTGGTTTCCACCATCTCGTCCTCGATACCCTTTCGTCGAGCGGGATGGCCTACTGGGTCGACAGCCGGAACGTGGCGAGTACCTACACGCTGTACGAACTCGCTCGCCACGATCGCGTGCTTTCCGGGTTGCGTATCGCCCGGGCGTTCACCGCGTATCAGCACTTCGCGCTGTGTCGTGAGCTGCTGCACGCCGTGACCCCCCGGACCGAACTCGTCTGTCTCCCGAATCTGACCAGCCTCTATCGCGACGATGACGTTCCCGAGCACGAACGCGAGACGTTCCTCGATACCGTCCTCCGTGGGCTCGTCGGCCTCGCCGATACCTACGACGTGCCCGTACTCGTCTCGACAGCATACGACGACGATCTCGCCAACCAATTGCGAACAAGTGCCGACCGAACACTTCGGTGTGACCGCACGCAGTTCGGGCTTCGCTACGAGGGCGACGATGTCGAGACGACCGTGTATCGAGATGGCGCGTACTGGCAGACGACCATCCCCTATTGGGTCGACCTCTACGGTGCCGTCGACGAGACGTCGCTCGTCGAGGCGGCGACCGCTGCCGAGTTCGCGGGGGTCGTCTGATGGGGCGCACGAACCCGACCTATCGCCGATATCTTCAGCACCAACGGGAGGGGTGGAGCGAGTTCAGACGCGCACTCCGTTTCGAGTCGAAGCAGGATTTCGATGCCGTACTGGAGTACGCCGAGCGATACGCCGATGCCGCGGGCTATCTCAACCGGGCCGACCCCGAGACGGCGATGGTGCTCTCGATGCTCGTCGGGCTCGAAGCCGAGCGCCGCGCACTGGCAGAGCGCCTGGCGACGCTGGAGGAGGATGTCGCTGCTGACCGTTGAGGTCCGCGGTGACGGCGTCGTCGAGTGGCACGCAACCGCCGATGGTGTCGTGACGCGACGGAACACTACGTACCGACCGACTGTGTACGTCGGCGGGCCGACCGCTGCACTTGCTGACCTGGAGACGATGATACTCGACGACCCGAAGGTCGTCACAACGGGCAGCGAACAGCAGTATCGCACGCTCGCGGCCGATGACCGCTCGGATGTCCTCCGGGTTGATCTTGAGAGGGTAGGCGAGATCCGAACGTTCGCCCATGAGGTTCGACACCACTACGAACCGCAGGCCTTCCAGCCGGCGACGTTCTCCCTCTACAACGTCGACTTCTCGCCGCAGTTCCGCTACTGTCTCGAGACCAGAACGCGACCGGTTCCCGCACGTGAGTTGCGGCTGCTCGAACTCACGCTCCCCGAACAGCATCTCGCAGCCGAGGCGGTCGACCAGCTACGACTCGATGGGGACCCCATCGCAGGAAATACGGCGGTCGTGCTTCGGGTAGTTCGAGAGCGGCTTCGAAGCCACGACCCCGATGTACTGCTCCTGTCGTCGGCACAACTGGTGCCGCTACTCCACGAGACTGCCGCGTCGGTGGGCGTGGAGCCGTTCCATCTCGGACGGGGGCCGGGCTACCAGCAACTCGCCGGGACGAGCACGTTCGAGAGTTACGGCCGGGTCGGCCACTCTCCGGCTCGCTTCGCAGTTCCCGGGCGGGCGCTCATCGACCGCTCGAACAGTTTCATGCTCGCCCGTGGTGGGCTGCCGGGCATCCTCGACCTCGTCGAGCGGTCGTGGAAGCCGATACAGGAGACGGCGTGGGGCTCTATCGGGAACATCCTCACTGCGATTCAGATACGCGAGGCGATGTCGCGAGACGTGCTCGTGCCGTGGAACAAGTGGGACGCCGAGGCGTTCAAAACCGTCGAGCAACTCCACGCTGCCGATCGGGGTGGCTACATCTTTTCGCCGGAGGTGGGTGTTCACGAGGATGTGTCCGAGGTCGATTTCGCCAGTCTCTATCCGACCATCATGTGCGAGTTCAACATCTCGCCCGAGACCGTCGATTGCGACTGTCACGACGGCGAGGACGTGCCGGGACTCGGCTACAGTCTGTGTGACGAGCGGGGATTCTTGCCCGATGTACTGCGACCGATTATCGACGACCGGGCGGCGTTAAAGGAGCGAATCGCTGCGGCTGACGACCCTTCGGAAGTCACACGATTAGAGGGCCGGTCGGATGCCCTGAAGTGGATTCTCGTCTCGTGTTTCGGGTATCAGGGATATCGTAACGCGAAGTTCGGGCGTATCGAGTGCCACGAGGCAATCAACGCCTTCGCCCGCGAGATTATGCTCGACGCGAAGGACCGGCTCGAAGCCGGTGGGTGGCGTGTCATCCATGGCATCGTCGACTCGCTGTGGGTGACGCCACGTGAGGCGTCACCGGAGCCGCTCGCCGATATCTGTGTGGACATCTCCGAGTCGGTTGGCATCCGACTCGAACACGAGAACGACTTCGAGTGGGTTGCGTTCGTTCCCAAGCGGGACTCCGAGGCCGGAGCGCTGACGAAATACTTCGGGAAGGTCGCAGGACGCGACGAGTACAAATTCCGGGGGATCGAGACCCGCCAGCGGTCGACGCCCGACTACATCGCCACCGTACAGGAGCGACTGGTCGAGACGTACGACCGGACTCGGGACCCCGAGGCCGTGGTCGAGGAGCTCCAGTTGGCACTCACCGTGCTTCGACGTGGTGATGTCGACCCGTCCGAGCTGGTATGTCGAGCCCGTACCTCGAAGCCGCTTGAGGCGTACACCCAGCGAACGTTGACCGTGGCAGCGTTACTCCGGGCTCGACACCTCGGTATCGAGCGATCGCCTGGGCAAGACGTGACGTACGTGGTGGCTGACGACGATGCACGTGGTCGCTACCGGGTCCGACTTCCGTTCGAAGCGCTCGAAGAGTACGATGCCGAGTATTACGCCACGGAGCTGATTCGTGCGGCGACGAGCGTGCTCTCGCCGATGGGGTACGACGAGGCACGTGTACGGCGAGCACTCAGAGAGACGACTGACCGAACGCTCGGGTCGTTCACCTGATGTTGTAACCCGGAAACCCGGAAGCCAGCGACCGAGTGCTATGTACGAACCCTGCGACGCTTCGTGTATGGGAGTGACCCCAACCAACCGACCTGTCGGTCGTGGAATCGAGAAGCTCGCAATCGGCCGCGTACTCGACCATCTGCATCAAGAACGGTCGCGCGGTCGCGGCACGTTTCCACTCTCCGAGATTGCCGAGGCGACAGCGATGAACCCCAGCACAGTCGCGGCGGTGATGAGATTCCTCGAGGACACCGGCCCGTTTTACGTCGAACGCGCACCGATCTCGGAGATTGCCTGGAACGTTCGCGGGTCGCCATACGAATTGGACGGGTGGGAGTCCGACGCCTGGAACGTCCCCGAGTAACCCGGTGTTGCACTCTATGCCCCTCACTATCGAAAAGGGCGTTATCAACGTCGGCTTCGAGACAGCGACTGGTGCGTTAGTTACTCCCCGTATCGCCTGTCGAACGTCTCGGTTGCCTCCTCGCGAGTAGTACGTCTGTCGCCCGACCAACGGGTCGCCGTCGACTGCCCCCAGTTGCAACCGTCACGGGCGTTCAGACAGTCGAACCAGTACTTCTCTCTCGTGCCCTCGTCTTTGCAGACCGCGTCAACGGCTGCACCACAGGCGGGACATTCGCGATTCTCCAGTCGGATGTATCGGTAGTTCGTCGGCATCGTGTCGCGAGGAGCGAATGGATGTCGTCCCTCGCCCGTCAGGGGCCGACAAACTCCCCCGGAGTGCGCCTGCAATGGCAGGCATCTACACTCTTGTCGGCTTCCGTCGAACGACACGTATCCGTGATGAATCGAATCTCCGTGGCACTCCTCCTCGCGGTTCTCGTCGTACTCGCAGGGTGCGCCGGCGTCGCACCGCCTGTGGCGACTGAATCGCCTGCTGGCACTGCTTCCACCCCGATTGCGACCGACTCTGTACCCTCCTCGACACCAACTGACGGGACCCTCCAGGTCCAATTCATCAACGTCGGGCAATCCGTGAGTACGCTCATCGTTGGGCCAACGGGGGAGACGATGCTCATCGACACGGGCCACTTCAACGACGACGGCGAGTTCGTCCTCCAGTATCTCGACCAGCAGGGAATCGACCGCATCGACTATCTCGTCACCTCACACAGCGACGCCGACCACATCGGTGGGAACGCCGCGGTCATCAACTACTATGAAACCGAGAAGGACGGTATCGGCGCGATCTACGACCCCGGGATCGCCGCCAGCACCCAGACGTTCGACGAGTACCTGGACGCTGTCGAGAAACACGACGTCACGCTGTTCTCCACGCGGGAGGGCGACTCGATTCCATTTGAGGGCGTCGATGTCCAGGTGATGGGCCCGCCCGAGCCGTATCTCGAGAACGAGGCTCGCAACGAGAACAGCATCGTCCTCAAGCTCACGTACGGGCAGACGAGTTTCCTGTTCACGGGTGACGCCGAAGACGACCAAGAGCAGTACCTCGTCGAGAACTACGGCTCACAGCTTCGGTCGACCGTGATGAAAGCCGGTCACCACGGCTCGTCGAGTTCGACGAGTGGGGAGCTGCTCGATGTCGTTCAACCACAGGCCGTCATCATCTCGAGTGCCTATGACTCGCAGTTCGGTCACCCGACCGAAGAGATGCTCGGGAGGTTGACCGAGCGCTCGATTCCTGCGTACTGGACGGCCACCCATGGGAACATCGTGCTCGTTAGCAACGGCGAAGAAGTATCGATTCGGACGCAGCGTGATGCACCCACTGCGCCGGCGTCGATTCGCGAGGCCGAGGAAATCGAACCGGGGACGACTGGTGGCGTCTCTGAACGAGCTCGTATCGGAGGGGCACCGCAACCAACGGACGAGCAGACGGCGGTCGCTGACGGCGGAACGGAGACCGGAGCGGGTGAATTAGCGCTGGTCCAGGTCAACGCTGACGCCGAGGGGGACGATCGCGAGAACCTCAACGACGAGTACGTCGTGTTCGAAAACACGGGCTCCGGTGCGTTGGATCTCTCGGGGTGGACGGTGATGGATGCGGCTGGTGCCGAGTACACGTTCCCCGACGGCTACTCGCTCGCTGCTGGAGCGACAGTGACGCTCCACACCGGCAGTGGGACGGATTCGGCGTCGGATCTGTACTGGGGATCGGGCTCGCCGGTGTGGAACAACGGCGGGGATACAGTCATCGTGACGAACGCTCAAGGTGATACGGTGCTAGAAGAGGAGTACGCATGACTTCCATCGAGCTCGTCGACGGGACGTACACCGCGGTCGTAGATTCGGTCGAAGACGGGCTCGCGACGATCTTTTTCGAGCATCAGGGCGAGGAGATCGCGAGTGGGGTGTTCGACGCAGAGGTGCTTCCCGAGGAGGGCCGACACGCGGATGCGATTTTGACTGTGGTGGTTGTCGAGGGTGAATTCGAAGAGTGGGGCTATCGGGAGGTCGAGACTGAGGAACGCCACGAAGAGGCACAGAGTCGGTTCGATCGGCTGTCGAGGCGCCCGCCGTCTAACGACGAGAGCTAAGAGGTAGTCTATCTCAGTCCGTATCAATCATAGTACGGTCTAATGTCGGGTGAGGGAAGATAAACTAAACAGTGCTCGAATAGCGAAGTGATCCCCTCAGTAAATACATTCTCAGGATTAATCGATCGGACCTTGGAACACCGTACCAAAAAAGCGTTAGTCCTCCCGAGAAAACGCGAAGGGTGATGCATCTCGTCCGATTCCGTGATCCGTCAGGGGTCACTCGTCGCGGTGAATGGACTTCTGATGAACTGGTTGCCGGCGGTAAATCGTACGACTCGAACGAGGTAACGATTCTTCCACCGACCGAGCCTACGAAAGTCATCTGTCAGGCTGGCGGCTACGTTGATCATCGGCGAGAGTCTGGCTACGAGGATATCCCAGAACGCCCCGAACTGTTCCTCAAAACTCCGAACTGTGTTATTGGCCACGAGGACGCAATCGAACTCCCTCCTGGCCGCGAAACCATCGATTTCGAGGCTGAATTCGCAATCGTAATCGGCCGACAGTGCCGCGATGTCGACCCGGACGCGGCGATGGAGTACGTCGAGGGATTCACTTGCGTGAACGATATCTCGAATCGAGACGATCAGGGCGAGGAACGGAACTGGGTTCGAGGAAAAGCGTTCGACGGATCACTCCCCACTGGGCCAGTCGTAGCGACACCTGATGAGGTTCCAGAACACGCGACGCTTCAACTCAGGCACAATGGAGAGGTGAAACAGGAGACGACGACTGAACACATGATATTCTCTGTCGAGGAACTGGTATCTGAGGTGTCTGAATTAATCACGCTAGAGCCGGGCGACTTGATCGCTACTGGAACACCGTACGGCCCTAGTTCGCTTACCGCGGGCGACGTGGTCGAAGTCGAGTTTGAGGGGGTCGGAACGCTTCGAAATACTGTTGTCGATCGGTAATCTGTCCTCGACCCACCATTTGGCGGTAATTCTGTAGTATATACACAATTGCCGCCCCCTGGAAATCACACGTGAGACATAGTGGCGGTGAAAAACTGTGTGTGTTTAATTTACATCCAGATTGTTGTATGGATATTGCCGGGTATCTTTGAGTTAATTATATAATGATTCCCCCGGGACCCCAAGCGCAATGGGTGAGTCAGTCACACACACGTCGGATGGTTCAGTTATCAGTCGCCTTCGGGCACTCGGCCCTGCCCTCGTTCTCGCTGCCGTTGTCGTCGGACCTGGTAGTATTGCCCTGTCGACGATCGCGGGAAGCCTGTATGGGTATCAGTTGCTCTGGGTTCCCGTTGCCGCGACAATTTTCATGATCACGTTCACTTGGATGGCTGCCCGGATCGGGTTGGTCACCGGGAGCACAATCTTCGAAGCAACCAGGAACAAGTTTGGTTCCAATGTCGCGAAGGTTGGCGGGGTATTCGGCTTCCTCACGATCTTGGCATTTCAGGCCGGGAATAATGCAGGCATCGGGTTTGCGACAGCCGCACTCGTTGGCGTCGGGAATCCTGAAATCTGGGCAATCGTGTTCACACTCATCGCGATGGCGTTCATCTGGCTCCCGAGTCTCTACGATAAGGTCGAACTTCTGGTGAAGATCGTCGTTGGAATCATGCTGTTCGCCTTCGTTGGAACCCTTGCACTGGTCGGTGTTGATATTGGTCCGGCTGCTCGTGGACTCGTTCCATCGTTCCCGAGTGATGCCGCAATCCTGACTGCTCTCGGTCTTGCGGCGACAAACTTCTCGATCGCTGCAGCAGTGTACCAGACGAATCTGATGAAGGAGAATGATTGGGGGCCAGAGAAACTCGCTGACGAAGGCGTTGATACACTGGTCGGCATCGGTGTTCTCGGCATCATCGTGATGGTGATTCTCCTGACAAGCGCAGGCGTCATCTACGGCAATACTGATCCCGTATTCAGTGCTCAGGGGATGGCGGAACAGCTGCGGCCGCTCGTCGGACCGGGCGCGTTCTATCTCTTCACGATTGGGTTCTTCTTTGCATCACTCTCATCGCTCGTGGTGAACGCACTCATCGGAGCTACACTCCTAGTGGATGGATTCGATGGGGATTCTGCGATGGATTCGCGACAGGTCAAGTACTGGGCGATGGCCGCAATGGCCATCGGGACGATTGCGATATTGGTTTCGAGCGGGGCTGGCTCACCGATTGAGTTGCTTCGGGCCGCCCAGGCGCTTGCTGTCATCGCGTTCCCGCTACTCGGCTTCCTGGTTATCTCACTTGCCAGAGACAAAGCGGTAATGGGCGAGTACACCAACCCGCTCGTGGTCGACATCCTCGCTGCACTTGGATACCTGACCATCATTGGTATTATCGTCAACTATCTCAACTCCGTTCTCGGCTACTTCGGCATGGGGCTCTTCTAATCGCGACGCTTCTACCGACACACCCCCTGTTACTCTCAATCTGCGAGCCGTCGAATTGTGACTCCCGGCGCTGGGGTTTATCTGGGTGTCAATCCACAACGGTTTTATGACCCGTATCGGGATCGTGGGGCTTGACACGAGTCACGGTGAGGCCTTCGCGGAGGTACTTGAAGGATTCCAGACAGCCACTAGCCAGGCACCGGGTCCAGACGATGTGGAGCCGTCGATTACTGCGGTCTGGGATAGTGGCACAATTCGGACTGACGAGTACATCGAGGACTTCTGTACCGACGTTGGCGCTGAACGGTTCGACGATCCTGGTGCAATGGTAGATGCCGTGGACGCGGCATTCATTCTAGCAGTTGATTGGAACCGCCACCTCGAGCTAGCCCGTCCGTTCCTCGAAGCCGGGCTCCCCACGTTGATAGACAAGCCGATTGCAGGCTCACTGGCCGATGTTCAGCGGTTGAAAACTGTGGCAGCCACTACTCCACTGTTCGGTGGGTCAGCCGTTCCGTACCATCCTGAGTTTCTCGCTCTGCCCGATACTGCTGAACGACGCTCACTCACCGTCGCTGGGTACAACGACTTCTTTTACTACCGGTCGCACACGGTCGACACTGCCCACCGAATCGTTGGTGCAGCCTGGCGACGAGTGACTCCCAGATATGACACCGAGGCAACTATCGTAGATGTCGGGTTCGAAGATGGTACCGCAGTGACTCTCCGGTTCGATGGTACTCCTGACCCGGGGCGATTCGCAGCACTAGATGTCGCAGATCAGACTCGCACTGTCCAGGTTGATGCTGGTGAAGCCACCCATCGCCAGATGTACGAGCAGTTCCTCGCGCACTTCTTCGCGGTCTATACCGGTTCTGTGCAAGTGCCGACCGAGGCTGTACTCGACAGCGCTTCTCTCTTGCTCGGGGTCGAAGCTGCGCTGGCTGAGCGCCAGACAGTCACGCCGGAGTCACCAATCCTCGCAGAGGTAGAACGGCCGAGTGCAGAGTTCGTCGCCGAGTACGAGCCCTACTACTGAACTGCCACCCATTCGTCGCGCTCCACGGAGTCGTACGCTGCATCCAGAACCTTGAGAACACGTAGGGTCGCATCCATATCGGCAGGGACAGCGCTGGCGCTCTCACGCGCCGCGAGAAACTCCTCGAAGAACGTCATCCCCCACCGGCCACCGTATCCTGGAGTTGGCTCATACTCGTGGGTTATGGTTCGGTGTGGCGTACTCGTCCACGCTGCGGAATCGTACTCGATGGCTGTCTCTCCGTCGAATCCGAAGGTTGGACCCATCGGGTCCCAGGAACTGTGCCCCTGGTCGCCGTAGATTTCGATCGCGGTATCGTACCGGCCATCGCGAAGATAATATCCCGCGGACAGTGTCCCTATCGCACCTGATGCTAATTCGAGTTGGAGTGTTGCGCCATCCTCCACATCGACGCTCGGTTCGCCAGCTGTCATCGCAGCGTTTACGCGAACGATAGGGTCGTCCAATAGCCATGGAAGCAGATCGATCCAATGAACCCCGAGCCACTGGAGGATGCCGCCTCTCGAAGCAGCAGCGTCAAACAGGTAGTGATCCGTCGGTCGCGTCGCCAATCGGGAGGCTATGAACCGTAGGTCGAATCCGCGAACTGACCCGAAGAACCCGTTTGTAGCTCGGTTTCGGATGTCGCGGGCGATGGGGTGGGCTCGCCACGTGTATGCGAATCCGACAGTGATGCCAGCGTCTGCGACACGGTCAGCGACCTGCTCAAGTGCTGCAGCGGTCTTGGCGCCAGGTTTCTCCGAGAGAACGTCGACACCCGCGTCAGCGGCTGCAGCGATGGCCTCTGGAGTCTCCTGATTCGATAACGTCAACCACACCACATCGAGGTCTTCGGCATCGCAGAGCGCCTCGACTGACTCGTACCACGGGAGTGAACTCAGACGTTGGGACTCCACAGAGTCTGGTGTTTTGCCGTACGGATCGGCTGTGGCGACAATCTCGGCATCGAGCTGCTCGATTGTGTCCAAGTACGGCTCGCGGTGGTGGTGGTCAAGCCCGACGTATCCGATGCGAACGGTCATTGAAATTCGGAGATCACGTCACCGAGGCGTTCAATGCATTCCATAGTAGTATCCTGTGGCTGCCCGGGGAACTGCCAGCGCAAGAGCATATGATCGACTCCCATCTCGTCGTACATCTCGAACGCTTCGGCGGCGGTTTCCGGGGTGCCGATAATAAACTTCTCTGCCAGCGTCTCCCAGTCAACGCCGACGTCGTGTTCGGCAAGATACGTTTGCCCCCACCGTTCGTACCATTCGTAGAGATTCAACAGGTACGGCTCGACAGCCTCACGGGCCGCCTCTTCGGACTCCGCGATGAAACAATCACGCATAAGAATGACGTCGTTGTCCGCACGGCGTTGATTGAATTCCTGGATCGCGGCTTCATAGGTCGTGATTTGCTCACGAAGGTCGTCTGGTGTGGACGACGCCGAAGCGATCCAGCCATCGCCGCGATACGCTGCTCGCTTGATCGCGATATCGGCATGGCCACCGATCCAGATTGGCATCTCCGAGTCCGGCTGTGGGCTGATGAAGACGTCTTCATAATCGTAGTACTCGCCGTGGTGCGTGACTGGGGAGTCGTCCTCCCACAGTTGCGTTAGGATGCGCATGGCCTCGATGAACCGCTCTACGCGTTCGTCAATCTCCACGCCGAACGCTTTGAGTTCCCGCTCACGATAGCCGATGACTGCGCCAAAATGCATATTGCCAGAGGCGATTTGATCGAGCATTGCCACCTGCTCGGCAAGATGGAGTGGGTCGTAGAGGGCTGGCAGCATAGCTGCGGTGCCGATGTCGAGATCCGTTCTGGCCGCGATCGCAGCCAATCCGGTTATCGGTTCAACGAATCCTTCTTCGTGAACGTGGCGCTCCCCCAACGTTGCCGAATCGAACCCTAGTTCGTCCATCAGCTCCGCTTGGGCAACGATATCCTCAACGCCGAATCCACTCTCGGGGTAGTAGTACTGGTTGAGGAAGGCCCCAAACTTCATACTCGCCCTCCATCACCAGATGTCTCGTGATTGAATAACTGGCCCATGTGAACTCGTTGCAATATCTGGCATATATATCTGGCCCAGATATTGAACTGTCTTCGGAGGTGGTCGTCTCCCCCCGTGAGCGACTGACGGATATCGTGGATCCACTGTGCGGGGTACTCGCCCCCATAGGGCGTGCCTCGGTGGTATAGTGCTTCAAGCTGAGGTTCTGCTCACTTCACTGAGTGTAATGCAGGTTGTACGTGTGGCTGGTGCGTTCATACGTGATGAGTGCTCTGTATCCCATCGGATATCGAAGGCCGCTTCATACGTCCCTCACCCGCCGATAGAGGGGTGAAAACCGGCACGTATTCGCTACTTGCTCTATGAATAGGGTGTATCAGTATGACGGAATCCGAAGAACGGTTGAAAATCTCTGGCCGTCCTGAGGTGGTATTCAAGGGTCCCGAGGGTGAGGTGACGGTCGAAGCAAAGGCCGATACCGGCGCGGACCGGACAACTATTGATCCGACTATTGCCAGTAAGATTGGTGCCGGTCCGATCCAGAAGGTCGTTCAGGTCAACGGAGCTGAACGACGGTGTGTCGTCCCGGTCGTGGTTGAAATCGAGGGGAGACAGCTGGCCATCAACGCGAGTATCAGCGACAGACGTGGGCCGAACTACGCGGAGGGTCAACGAAAGAAATCAACGGACGCGCTTTTAGGAGAGGCTGTCTTGAAACAGTTCGGCGTCTACCTCGGTATGGACTCCTGAGTCAGTCGAGCGCTCTCGTGCCAGATCTCAGCCAAGCAATCAGCAAGGGCGTGAAGACGCTCTTGGAGGGGGCCGAACAGCGAGTTCGGGAACTACTTCCCGACGATTCAATCGAGGAAGTGCTCTCTGGACTCGATTCGGACTCGAACTAGTCCACCTGGGGAAGTACTCACGTTGGTGTCTGCCGAAAAAGTAAAGTGATCATCAGTAAGCAATCGAATTCTCGATTTCTTTCTGGCCCTTTGCTCTTACGCGATAAGTCATAGTCAAATACGACTATCCCCGGCCCCACGGTGAAACCCATTATCTTCGTTCACTTGGCACGATTACATGGTTCACGCTCGCCGTTACCGGACGAACTGACGGACCGGTAAATACCGACGCTGACGATGTCTCATAGTTCATACACAATGTTGAGGAGGAACTGGCCGATCGCGGATATCCCGATCAGACTGCCTCAGCAGGGGTAGAATCATCCCGATTCGAAAGGGGAGCGGCACTTCCCGCCCCATCACCGTAGAAAGGATTGAAGGCTCAACGGACTTTGATATGTTATTCAAGTAGGTTTGCCTACTCTCTCAGTCCAACATCGTCGTCTTGAAAACTGTTACCTGGCTCTTGATAACGGTCAATTACGCAGACAAGGACATTGAAGTAGCATCCGATAAACACCTGCCCCCAGATAAAGAACTGAGAAAGGGTGTCGATTATATTCAGTCTCAGACCCGCTGATAAGCCTACCGAACGTGAAAGCCCCGAAGGGAGGAATAACTAAATGAATTGCCATCAATCCATCAATAGCGCATTAATGAATCGAACTCCTGTATCCTCAAGCAATCTGAGTAGCGTCGGATACGACGCGGACACCCAGACGTTGGAGATTGAGTTTAACGATGGCAGTGTCTACCAGTACTCAAACGTTCCTACTAACATCTACGAGGGACTCATATCAGCACCCTCACACGGCAAGTACTTCCACCGAAACATTCGAGACTCTTTCAACTACACTCAAATCCGGTAATCAAAAATCCAATGGATAATGCTAGAACTTCGGCCCCGCTAATGAGGTAGTAACCCAGGGATGGAGCTTCAACGATTAGAAATCCAGAATTGCCGTTCAGTAAAGGACCAGTGGGGTGAGAACGCGATTGAGTTTGAAGGACTTGACTGCCTTGTCGGAAAAAACAACGCCGGCAAGACGAACATAATTTCCTGCGTCAAATACCTGCTGGAGAAAGAGGACAAGGATAACGACGATGAGCTCTACTGGAATAAGGATACTTCATTAACTGTTGAAGTTCGAGGATTCTTTAAAGTCACTGAGGCAGATTTGGAGCGTATTCAGGATGAGGATAAACGAGAGGCAGTCAGAGAGCTCCTGCAGGACGAAGAAAAGTTTGAGTTGGATAACCACCTTGGAATCTGCCGAATTACTGGACCCGAAGACGAGGGGGGGTTTACCCAGTTCAAACTGATTCAGCCTCGGCCCACAGATGACCGGTATGATGAGGAGACTTTCGTACAGTTCCGCGATGGGCAGTGGGATCGAATTGGCGA
Organism: Halorarius litoreus; assembly: GCF_024362405.1. Taxonomy (GTDB): domain Archaea; phylum Halobacteriota; class Halobacteria; order Halobacteriales; family Haloarculaceae; genus Halorarius; species Halorarius litoreus. The sequence continues at coordinate 935,879 of NZ_CP101454.1, forward strand.
TGAGGACGGTTTCACTAATACAAACTACCGTGATGAGATGCAGGAAGAATACCCCAATGTCGCGGAACATGTTGATGAGGATAGTTTAACTCAGAAGGGTGCTTGGAAGGACGGCTACGAGAGATACATTGAATCAAGGCCGGAAGACCTAGAATTTGAGCTTCAACCTACAGATTTCCCCCCAGGAACAAAGCAAGTGATTAGAAACGCTCTGCTTCCAGAGGTTATCAAAATTCCTGCGATCAAGGAGGTAGAGGATGCTACCAGGGCATCCGGTGAATTGGGAGAATTGACGGACGCATTGTCCGATGAAATCCAGGACGAAATTGACGAGCAAATTCACGAAGAACTTGAAGAGATTTACAGCCGCTTAGATACAGACTCACAGGATCTCGAGACTAGAATAAGCGATTATCTGAAAGAGGCGTTCAAGGACTACTCTATCGAGTTGGACTTCCCGCGTATGGAGAGCCGGCAACTCTTCCGGGATGCACAGATTCGGATTAACGATGATATATTGGAATCAGACACACTTTCAACGGAGAATGTGGGCGAGGGCGTCCGTCGAGTTCTCATATTCAGTATGCTCCGTACTATTGCCGATCTAAGAGACGGTTCCCTCTCAATTGCTAAAGGTGACGATGATGAGGATGGGGGTGAACAACCGCTTATCATCCTGTATGAAGAGGCCGAACTGTTCCTGCATCCCAATCTCCAGAAAATACTGCTCCGCGTTTTTAGTAGTTTAACCACTGGTGATGCTCAAATCATCTTCAATACACACTCTCCAGTGTTAGTCCAGAATCAAATTCTCGACACCATCAACATCGTTCGGAAGAATCAGGAAAAGGGTTCAAAGGTCACGCAATTCCATACAGTCCTAAATGACAGAGAGCCCGGAGAACGTTCTCGTCTCATGGATCTTCAGAAAGTATCCTCCTACATCTTCTCAGACAAGGTAATACTGGTTGAAGGACGTTCTGACGAATTAATTCTTAGAAAGCTTGCACCGAAGCTTGATTCTGAATGGGAGTTTGAGAGCAATGAGATCCCAATATTACCAGTAGAGGGTAAAGGAAACTTCCCGTTGTTCAAGGACTTCTTAGAGGAACTGGGAATGGACGCTTTTGTAGTAGCAGATATCGGTGCTCTCAGACGAACTATTCCCGGTATCCTAGATGATGAGGAACTCGTTGAAGAAATTGAGAGAGTTAAGGACACTGCCGCCTCTCTAGTTGAAGCTGGTGAAGTTGAGCAAAGGTGGACTAAGAGCGACATCAGCAAGCTGATTAACCGGGCTAGTTGGGAGAAAACGTTCGATCGACTAAAAGAACTTGAGGAAAGGCTTGAGGACGGTGAGGAGGTGAAGGAAGAGCACATTGAGAGTGTCAAAAAACTGACTAACAAGCGGTCGAAGGACGCCTGGCGTGAAGCCATCACAAGTGACCATGAACGGATCAACTCGGCTAGGTTAGAGTTGAGAGATCGTCTGCTAGGTGTAGGTATCCTGGTATTGCAGGGAGAGATTGAGGACTACTACCCGGATGTTGATGTGGGTCACAAGATTGAAGCGGCATTAGAGTTCTCGGCTGATGATTATGATAACGATGAGTTACGGGGCTATTTTGTTGAGTTGCCCAGTCGTGGCCGGACTGATGTAGAAGTCTTCTTTACCAAGGTGTTTCAGTCAGAATGACACACGCTCCAAGCCAGACAAACCGTATTGACATTAGAAACAAGACACAAAACCACAATATAAGACGATGACAAGTTCCAATTACACTCCGCATTTTCTCCACTTCTCAGATGCTCATATTGTGGCATTATAGTCAAAATACGAACTATCCTATTATGTAGGAGATGAGGCTTCGACACTCATAGGGCTCGCCACTTCGTTGTAGAGGGGTAAACAAAATTGCGCCCTACAGATTCGGGAGCAGACTACAGATTTACTTCATTCGAACAGTCTTTTGGCTCTCCGGTAGATGGGTGCGCCGAGCCAGTCCCGCTGCTTTGCGAGTTCGTCGAGTTTCTCCACTGCGTCTGCTTGTTCGAGCACGTCTCTCTGAACGAGCGCTTTCAGGACAATCGGTGAAATCGCTACCTTGGAATCAGCGACTGTCTGAAGCTCGGGGAGGGCTCGTAGGTCATCAGTGATTAAGAAGTCGGCATCCAGCTCCTTGGTTAATACTGCGCAGCTTCCTTCTCCGTGGTCGACTCGGGATGACTCGAACTCTCCTTTGGGTTGGTGGGTGGGTATCCGGTCGAGGTTGTCAAGAACGATTTGAGCGGCGTCCCCGTGACGGTCGTCGTACCCCGCGGTGTCCTCCAATTCATTGACTACCACCTCTGTGGTGTGAACGTTGAACTCTGTTAGGAAGATGTCAAGGAGGTCGATGGAGGCGAGGGAGATTAGTGCGCTTGTATCCGCTACAATCATTCTATTCGGGCTCTACAGTTCTGTAAGTTCGTCAGCTAGATCGTCGCCCTGGTCGAGAATAGTCTTCGAGGTGCGGACGGACTCAGCGTCTTGCCGCCCGATGAATTCTTTGAGGACGTCGAAGCTAATCTGGTCGCCGAGGTAGAGTTCTACAACTGCTTCCTTGAACCTCTCGTCGTCCTCGATGTCGTCAAGGTATTTCTGGAGTGCTTCTTTGACTATCTCCGTCCGGTTTTTCTTGCTGACCTCGGCTGCTACGTCCGCCTTCTGGATCAGGTCTTCCGGGAGCCGGAAGTTGACTCTGGTGCTACCCATATACGATCCTCCTGTATGTACATTGTACCCACAGTTGTATAAGCGTTCGGCATCCTTCAGATCGGTCTCTGTTGGAAATTCTCGGAGAGTCGCAGTAGTGCGAGGTGAAAGCCCAGGGCTTCAGCCCTGGGAGGAAGTCAGGGGTTCGTCCTACAGTCTGACCTAATGCAAACTCTCCCAAAATGTGGGTACTCCAGTTCGATGTAGTGAGGGATGCCAGCCTAGGTTTACCAATGATGACGGAAGCAGTGAGCCCCGATGGACCCAGAATCCAACCACCATCAACAGTCTGAGCTCACAGAGGACTTCGGTACGCCTGCCGATGACGATCCCAGCACCGCCTCGGATTCAGCGACTGACGTTCAAGCACTCGTCGAGGACTATCTCACTGCCAAGCAGACATCGGGAAGTCAAGCCTACGCCGCGACCGCTGGCTCCGTCCTTCATCGTTGGGCGGCATGGATGCAGGATCAGGGCCACGAGCTCGAGACGCTGAACGACCCACGGCACGGCGCACAAATCCTCAACGCATACGCCCTCCATCTGGCGAACCGGGTGACAGACGATTCACTGTCCCCGGCATCAGCCGAGCGGTACTTTGCTTACGTCTCAGCGTGTCTCTCGTTCGGCGTTCGGCAAGGTGCTCTCGATCGGAATCCGGCGCTCGCCGATGCAGCAACTGAGTCCCTCCCTACACAGCAGCGGTCCGATCGAACGGATCAGCAGTTCTGGACGCAAGACCAGCGACGAGCCATCGTCGCATTCGTCGACGACCGGGTGAGCCAGCAGTCTCCGCCATCATTCCTTGCCCTCCGGAATCGAGCGCTGGTCAGGGTCCTCGCCTACTCCGGGGTCCGTGGAGCAGAGATACTCTCGCATCCGAAGGACGAACGTGACGGCCGCAACGGGCTCCGGTGGGAGCACGTCGATCTCGACGCCGGGACGATGCTGATCTTCGGAAAGGACCAACGATGGGAGCGAACTCCGCTCCCCTCGAACTGTATGCCCCACGTTCGTGAGTTGAAGCAAGCCCAAGACCCTCCCGCCACGGACTGGCCTGTCTTCCCAACTGCTCACCACCCCTCACTGTATTCCGTTGCCCGAGAAGAGCTTGGGAACCGGTTCAAGTCGCGGCTCGCAGCTGTGTCGGGAGATATCTGGGAGCTACTTCGAGACCACCAGCTCACACCGCCTTCACTAACGACAGCCGGCGCACGGTCTCTGATGCGGCGGCTCACGGGCGAAGCAGACATCGACGTCGAGGAAGGGTACTTGCAGCTACACGGCGGGCGTCGGGGGTTGGGAGACTTGCTGTATCGCCAAGATCGAGGCCACGCCCAAGACATCCTGAGACACGATGACCTCTCGACGACCCAGGCCGCCTACCAGCATATCGACGCTGAGGAACGTCGAAAGCAACTCGATAGCTACCTCGAACAGTCTGATGAGTTGTAAAGTGGAGTGTCGGGTTCACGCCCGCCCTAAAGGGCGGGACTCTCTCCTTGATTCAGGTAGCCATTCAGGTGTTGAGGGAAACAAGCAACTACCAGAAGTGAGGTCGTGGCTGCCGGTCGACCGGTGCGTGGCCGACCAGCGGGAGGCCACGATTGGCGAGCGGGGAACGACGTGACCCGCGAGCAGGGAGACCGGGAGCGGAGGGTGGGGAGGCGGGTGTGGAGCGGTGGCGAGACAAAACGAAGAGGGAGTGCCCCCTACGCGTTGTTGAGGAACACGATTCGCGAGTCACCGGTCAGGGCAACCGAGACGCGCCCCTGATACCAGTTCTTCGCCACGGCCCGCATCCGCACCTCGTCGCCAACCTCGACCGTCGGAACTCGCGATTTCGTCCAACTCGTGAACTTCACACGCTCCCCCTCGTCCTCCAGCAACCCGACCTGAGCAATCGCCGGATGATTGCTCTCCCAGAGCACCTCGACCGTCCCCTCTATCGAGACCTCCTGGCGCGACACCTCTTCGAGCATCCCGATCGGCACGACCGACCCGGGCCGCGTTCGCTCGGCTTCCATCACGGCCACTGACGCTCCAAGAACTGTTCCACCGTCTGCGACCCTCTCTGCCAACTGCCTGCTCACAGCCGCCCGTGTGCTGGTATCTCGCACCTCCTGTGTAATCCGCTGCGCTTGCTGATTGACCGCCGCCAACTCGTCGCGCTCCAGTTCCTCTCGTGGGTCGCCGCTCTCGGGATGCAGCCACGGGTCGACGCTCGCCGCCCGTTCGTCAAACGCACGCCGCTTCTGCTCTGCACCTCGCGCCGCACTCACTCGACTACCCTGCTCACGCATCGATGACTGCGTCTGCCGCCGTGCACGCGTCCGCCGTTTCTCCATCTCTCGCGCTTCCCACTTCTCCTCGGCTTCGAGCGTCATCCCGTACGGGTGATCGCGCTCTGCCGTGCCGTCCACCTTCGCGATCGCCTCCGAATCGATCTTCGCTTGCGACCGGAGCTTCACCGTCGGGCGCAGCTCCGGACGCTCGTCCACGACTGCGCGCTGTTCGTCATCCGATTCGACCGAATCCTTTTCCGTCAGAAAGTTCGATTTCGACATGGTTGTTTACCCAACCGAAGGCGCTCACTGAGCGTCCGACACCCCCTGCTGCGACAGGGGTTTTCACGACACGACGACCGACCAGTCACGACTGCGCGCTCTCGCTCGCGCCTTCGCTCGCGTCCCCTGGGGCGCGAGCGAGAGCGCATCGTACGAAGGGAACCAAACAGCACCGCGCGGCGACCCGCCCGGAGCGAGCGGCCAGCGCATTCCCCGTTTCGCCCGCGACGCAACCACGTCCGTCGCGGGTCGGAACGTCCCGGAAGCCTCCGGAAGTCCGGGACCGAAACGGGTGAAGCGCTGGCGCGAGGGCACATGCATTTTAGCCCGGAACGGGCGCGGGCGGTGCGGAGAGCGCCCGCATGCCCGGAATGGTCGGTCGCGAGCGACGCGGAGGGCGGCAGCGTCGAGCGGGGCGGACCGCGCTAAAGTACTAATTCGGCTATAGTTGAGGTCCGGTGGATCAACCACTCTCAGAGTATCGAGTGAGCGTAGTCGGCTTCCATAGGCGACACGCGTCTAAGGCCACGGATACCAGCCTCTCCGAGCCAAACTACAGTGAGACTCCAAAGAACGCAACAGAGCTATACGACGTGTTGTTCATCAGTCATCAATGGCCTCGGACGACCGATACTCGAAGGCGCTGACCGTTCGAGCCGCTACCCGATTCCTCGACCATCTTGTTGCCCAGGACGCCGTTGAGCCGATCGAAACGGAGGCGATCACAGACATATACGACCAGGTCCTGGCTGACTGGCGAGCCGAGTTCGATGACCCAGACTATACAGTCGAGATAGGTGGGCCACAACTGGCATTGAGTGCGCTCAGTGAAACCAATCAGTACCTCTCCTTTGACACAGAAGGCCCTTCGCCGTGGGATGAAGGCTACCGGAAACGAATCCCGGAGTTGGTTGCACTCACGGACGGGCTGTTGGATGGCGTTTCCTTCACCGTCGAACCAACTGCGTACCCACGGACCGATGACGGCCCACGACTGGTCGCCAAGACAGACGACTGGGAATGTACGGCCCGGATGCGCGACTTTGGAGATTACTGTGACGTGGGCGGCTTGATGGACTTCATGAATGCTGTCGTAGGACGGTACGATACAGACAAGCGGTTCGTGACTCCGCAGATACCCAGGGACCAAACGGTTTGGATCTTTTTCGCCCAGCCCGACCGAACGAGAGAACTAGAGAGCGCCTTCGAAACCGCATTCGAAAACGAGAGACCCTCGTAGGGGGATTAATACGACCGCCGGTCGGCAATTGCCTATGCAACGTCGCTCGACCCGCCGTCGCTTTCTTGCGGTTGGGATTGGTGCGGCTGCCCTCACAGCGGGATGCATCGGTCAGTCACCGGTTCCCGAGGAATTCGAACGAATCGGTGGTACACCATCCCCAACGCCTCGAGAGAAACTCACCGATGAGCCAGCGGATTTACTGCTCGAACCCACGTCGCTATCGGAGGGCTCCAGTTACAATTTCACCGACCCCACGACCCGAGAGACACAGAGCGGGCAGAGTGTCAACTACCAGGTCCAGGAGGATGGCTCGTATTCGCATCAGGTCACTATCGGCCTGACGCGCCGGCAGACGATCGACGGTGCGGTGTTTGACCACGAGATGCTCGTCGAGACGTACACCGATGAACATGATGCGACTGTCGAACGGCTCGATTTCGGTGATACGGGGAGTCTCGTCACCTTCTCTGACGAAGCACACGCGATCGTCACGTATCGGAACGTGATCGTCCACGTCGTGTCGTACGGCGGACCGCCCGAACAGGCCGTCGAAATCGCACGCCGACAGATAACCGACCTACAGACGTAGGTGCGCTCCGCGGTCGCCGCCGTAGGATGCACAGTCTTAAAGGAAGATCACGACAACCCGGAATGGTTGGTCGCGAGCGACGCGGAGGTCCCGCGAACGCAGGAAGCGGGACGTCGGTGAACTCTGCTCACCGGAAGGCGGCAGCGGCGAGCAGGGCGGCCAGAGTGACACGCCTGAACAACTAATGAAGCCGGACGACCTCCCGATACGCGGGAGGAATTATCCGGGTTGGGTTCTGGCGTTCAGCATGAACGAGCCCTCGCTGACGGCACCCACTATCTGTTCCCTCAGGCTTGGCGATCGAGTACAGAACGAAGTGGGTGGCTTCAGAGCGGATTTTCGTGCCAGAAGTAGAAGATGGCCTGGATGTCGACCATCGTCGCGCGCCGCTCGATCGCACGGTCATCGAAGTGGTCCTGAAGCCGGTCACGGAGCTCTGCGGCGGCCACGTTGATGTGGTGATACTGGGTCGTGTCGAACCCAGTATCGACGGTGAATTCGGAGACGCACACGTCCGCAAAGAAGGATTTCGCCCGGGAGTACTGGTACATCACGTAGTCGTCCGGCGCCGCAAGCATCAACAGCCCCGTCGCCAGCCGCATCAGTGTGCCGTCGGCGGAGAGGTTCTCGGCGTCCTCGTAGAACCATCTGAACACGTCCAACCGGCCGGTCACGTAACTCCATTCGTGGTCAAAGAGCCGTGAGAGTACGAGTGCGGCCGTCTCGGAATGTTCTCGGGTGTGGTCTTTGAATGGTCCCCACGTCGCCCAGCCGCGGCCGCCCAGCAGGTACTCGATGACCGGTGAGGAGATGACCCCGTGACCGGTATCGTACACCTCGATGACCCGTTCCAGATCGTCCGGTGAGAGGTCGGTACCGTCGAGTTCAGAGGTGAGGGCATTGCTGACCGCCGCTGCTGCTTGGTGGGTCCAGGCCTCCTCGTAGTTGCCGCACCAGTACGCATCGTACTCGCCGTCGCTATCCCCCTCCCCGTATGCCCCGGCCGCGACGCCGGCGGCGTACTCGGCTAAGGCCCTGTCGACGAGGTCGGTGTCGAACTCGATACGGCCACCGTCGTCGGCAGTCCCCTCCCATCCAATCAGCGGCTCGTACACTGGTTTCGAGCGACCGAGGAGTCGTGGGGCCAGATCTTCATTCGACCAGCCGAGTATGAGTTCGAACAGTTCGTCTATCTCACATCGAATCGATACCTCGTGGTCGGTCGACGCGGTTGCGTGGCCGACGTGAGCACGATAGGCTTCGGTGAATGCTTCCATCCCGGCCAGCGAGGAGTTGAAATCACCACCTACGCGGAGTCCGAACTTCCGCAGCAGTGACTGCGTCTGGGAGTCGACAACCGGGAGTTCCGGGGTGGTTCGAGAGAAGAACTCGAACAGCCAGCTCTCGCTGGCGATGAGGTCCGCCCACTCAGGGTCCCAGGTGTCGGCCTCTCGGACGGTCGTCAGGAACGAGGCGAGATCACTGACGTCACCGTCCCACTGGTTCAGGATATACGCGCCGAACACCGTCGTTCGTTGGAGCCCGTCAGTGCTCCAGAAGGAGTAGAACGCCTCTTTCGAGGGAGACGAGCGAAACGTCTGGAAGTCTGCGAGTAGCGTCTCGCGTGGGTCCGGTGTGGTGAAGTCGTAGGCGACGCCGCTGGCCGCTTTCGAGACCGTCTTCGCCCAGCCGTCAAGGAGTTCCCGCTGCCGGGGTCCGAACCGGTGGTCCGTCGCAGCGTCCGTAGAATCCCCAGTATTCGTCATGGACGACTGTCACCCCTGTGTGGTATAATGGTTGGCCAGATAGCGGCTGTTTGAGTCAACAGCGCTTACTACTGCATCAGCAGTGGAGATACAGCGTTAGCGGCCCCTCTCGAGATGCGCAATGCTGGAAAGGGTCTCAGCCGCTACTGAGCAACTGTCCGGGTGGCTCTGGGCCAGACATCGTTGTGGTCGGAGCGAACTCGGATGTCCGTGACTTGCGAACGCCCTACCAGTGTCGAAGTCGAAAAAGCGGGGAAGCGGGGGCCAGGGGTTGGAATGTCAGATGCGAAGTCCCAGGTGGACAGTCTGAAAGTCGCTTCCCCATTTTGAACACTCGTACCATCCGTAATAAACACTGGACAACTCGTCAAGAATTGTCTCTCGGCGCGAGCCAACCCACACATCCGGGTGGGACTGAAAGGGGCCGGGCGCTCGTGGAGCGAGGCGACACAAGCACCGCAACGACGTGAGGAGCGCAGCGAGCCGCAGCCCACGAGCGTCCGGGGGCTTTCACGGCTACCCACTACCGTATATTTCACAACAATAGTCAAGCATTTTTACCAACGCAAAATACCTGAATCCAATGCCAGCTGAGCACGCGTATCTTCGCGTCCGCCCGAGTGACGACCCTCTCCCTGTAGATCGCATCACTGGCCAGTTCGAACAGCTCCACCGAGCGCTCGACTACCAGCCGATCGAGTGTCTCCTGATCGCCACCGACGACGAAGTCAGCTACTACTTCGGAACCACCCCAGGAACCCGCGATACGCTCTACCGAATTCTCGACCGACTCACGCCCGACAGCTACCCCATCGAGTACGTCGACGAGGATCCACTCCCCGACCTCGACAACCCAACCACAGCCGAGTTCCACGGCATCGGCGAACGCAACCAGGACTGGCAAACCCGACTCCGACCCCCGGCACTCTCGGACGCCCCCGAACAACACGACACCGCGAGAGTCGAAGCCGCCCCGAACCTCCCCCTCGAATCCATCGTCCAGGGGATGGCCCAGACCGATAGCACGGTCGTCTATCAGGCACTGCTCGAACCCAAACCCGACTGGTCAGCCGACGCTGAATACCGCGTTCGACGCATCGACCAGAACCGCGACACGTACGGCCAGCGCCTGTTCAGGCTCCTCTTCGGCCCCGTCGACGACGACGAGGACGAACGCCACTCACCCAGACGCTCCGCTCACAGACGCGGCGACGCGGGGAGCATCCCGGGCACGCGTATCGACGCCATCCTCGCGAAATCCAGCCGGAACGCGTTCAACGTCAACGCCCGCCTCATCGCAAGCGGCCCAGACGCCGAGCCGGCCATCAGAGACCTCGCGGCGACGTTCAACGCCATCGGCGGCGACTTCTACGATATTCGTGCCACCATCGACACCGACCCCGACACGCTCCCGGAACTCGTTGAAACCCGAACACAGAAAGACGGTGACACGCTCACGAACACGCTCAAACACACGCTCCCGTTCGCGCCGAACAACTCCCCGCAGATCGTCGCCGACTCGACGACCGTCCCACACTTCTGTCTGTTCGACGGTGCCTCGCTCACCGACACCGCCCGCAGAGCACTGCGAGCCGTCCCCGGAGAACGCACGGGTATCACGCCCCCGGACGAAGACAAACTCGCGTACTACGACACCGGGATGCCGCTCGGCATCCCGAAGGCACAGGACGACTCGCTGCTCGACACCGACATCCAACTCCCCCCGCCGCTCCAGCCCCTCCACGAAGCCATCTTCGGGCAGACCGGCGCCGGCAAAACGAGCCTCCTCGAGAACGCCATCCTCGGGAACCACGCCGCGACCGACGGTGCGGACATCCTCATCGCGCCGAAGGGCGACGGCATGCCCACCGAGTACCTGCGAGCGCACTTCGCCGAGTACGGCACCCTCGAGAACGTCTACTACTTCGACTGCTCGCAGACGCTCCCTGCGGTCTCGGTTTTCGACATCCGCGACCAGCTCGCTGCTGGCCGGTCGCGCACGAGCGCCATCGAGGATATCGTCGACCACTACATCGAGATCCTTCGGGGAGTGGCGGGCGAGGAAAACTTCGACACGGCGATTCGCTCACCGGACGTTATCCGCTATCTCGTGAAGGCGCTGTTCGACGCCGACTACGGCGCCGACGCGTACACCCACCGTGACCTCGAACACGCTGTCACGCAACTCCAGACCGAGCAGACGCCCCCGCAGTTGGGCGACGACGACCTCCGGCGGCTACTCGATGGCATCACGCAGAACGACGCCCGGTCGTTCGACGCCATCATGCAGGGGGTCGCGAGCCGGATGGAGAAGATCACGGTTGACGACCGACTGAATCGCCTGTTCAATCACGTCCCGCGTGAGGACGACCCTGCCTTCGACTTCGGCGATGTCCTCGACGAGGACGCGGTCGTGATCTTCGACCTCGGTGGCGTCCGCCGCGAGAGCCAGCGAGCGCTCACGCTCGTGTTGCTCTCGAAGCTCTGGACGGCGCTGCAACGCCGGAAACAGCACACACAGGAGCCGCCGCTCGTCAACCTGTATCTCGAAGAGGCGGCGAGTCTCGCGGTCTCGGACCTCCTCTCGGATCTGCTGTCACAGTCGCGCGGGTTCGGGCTCTCGGTCACGCTCGCGATGCAGTTCCCCGGGCAGTTGCGAGCAGCCGATGAGCGGGCGTACGACGAGGTGATGAACAACGTCGGTTCGATCGTCACGGGCAACGTCGCGGTCGACACACAACTCCAGCAGCGGCTTGCAACGGCCGACATGCCAGCCGACGAGGTGGCCAATCGGCTCCGGGCGCTCTCGCGGGGCGAGTGGCTCGCGTCGCTCCCGGCGCCGTACGGTGAGCCACGGCCACAGCCGTTCGTCATGGAGTCGTTGCCGTTGCCTCCCGGTCACCCGGAGGGGGGCGAGTCGCTTTCGGCGGCGAGGGAGACGGCGTTCGACGCCGTCCTCGACGCCGTCGAGGAGCGAACGCGGGATGCACACGGGCTCTCGCTCGACGGGGACATACCACAGCAGGGCAGTGGCTCCGACGACGAGTTCGACCACGTCGCCTCGGCGCTCCCGCACACGACCCGCTTCCCGGACTGTCTCGACTACGACGAGCTGGCCCACGCCGTCGTCTGCACCGCGTGTGAGGCACGCTACGACGCGTCGATCGACGGCGTCCGCCGAGCAATCGAGTGCTGTCACGCCCTCACGGATGTCGACCGAGACAACATCCCGATCTGCAGTGTCCCACTGACGCTCCGCCCGAACGAACGCCACGACAGCGACTGCTCGCTCCAGCAACTGCTGTTCTTGCAGGCGGTGTACAGCGCCCAGCACGGCCAGTTCGACCCGCTCGAATACGACATCCTTCGCGATAGCATGGATCTGTTGCAGACGTATCTAGGGCTCGATGACGACGCCGTGCAGGAACTCATCGACCGCGGCCTGCTCCGTGACGACGGCGACTATCTCCATCAGCTCTACACCGTCACCCACCAGGGGCGAGATGTCCTCCACGAACCGCACCGCGAGGGCGATACCCACGGGCACGGCACGGGCGACGTGGCGGAGTCGAGTTTCCACACGGTGCTGGTCGAACTCGGCCGGCGCTACATCGAGCAGGCATTCGGTGACGACCCCGAATCGTCGGTCGTCGAGGCGCGGTCGTACGTCGACTGTCCGGATGGCGAGGGCCGGTTCGATGCGGTCGGACTCGATGCCGATGGCGATGTCGTCGTCGCGCTCGAAGCTGAGCGCTCGAACAACGACCTCAAGGAGGCAGTCCCGGCTGATTACGACAAGATGGCGGCCGCCGACCCCGAGGAGGCGATCTGGGTCGTTCGCCAGCAGTCGGTTGCTCACGAGGTACTCGGAGCGCTCAACGACCCGGCGGCTGGTGAGCCTCGCGTCGAGAAGACCTACAGTGAGAATTCGCCACCGAGTCGCTGGACGATCGACCAGCCCGGCTTCTCACAGGTGCGGACGGTCACCCAGCTCACCGACGCGCTCGACCTGGGATAGAACGGAGCTGAAAAAATCAATTCGCTGGTGGATACCGAGAAGATTCAGTGAGATGTCCACGCGAGCAACTGTATCCGTTCGATTGATCGAAGGCAGGGGACGGTATCGGGGAGAATCGCCAACCGCAATCAAAGCTGACCCTTCTACTGAAACCTCGACGATACCATGTATCGACGAGGGGAGTATCCCGCCGGCCGATGCTATCGACGGATCGATCGGGTCAGCGTAAACACGAACAGGGCGATGAAGTACGCCCCGGAGAACGCCTCGACCGACGTGAGCAGGTTCACGCTCGGGTTCGTGATCTGGGGCGACCCGAGGACGAGCGCAACGAACGTCTCGGTACTCAAGATGGCGTAGCCGACCGCTGACGGCTCATAGCTCGTCAGCGCACCGACGAGGCCGTACACGATCGCGAACAACGCGACCACGCCTATGGAGGCAGCGACGACCCGCCACGGCCGCTCGCCGTACCCGCAGGTGCTGCCCATCACGAGGTTGGTCACTGCCCGGCCGGCGCCCCGGAGCCGCTCGCGGAGCCCGTCGCCGGCCCGCATCGCCAGGAGGTGGCGTCGCCGCCGGTACCGCATCTCCCGGAGGAAGAACTGGGAGACGGCCTCGTTCTCGTCGATGGCTTTCGCCCCGTTCTTCGCTTTCAGGTAGGTCACTTCGAGGTCCTCGGCAGTCATCGACGGCGTGCCGCCGTCGGTGCCGACGTTCGCGGCTCGGTCGGCGGTGTCGTGAACGGCGTAGTCCCGACGGGCGAGTTCGAGACGATGATTAGAGAAGTCGAATCCCTCGAAGTCGGTCCGGTTGATGACGAAGTGGTCGAACACTGAACCGTCGGCCATTCCTCCCACATCGACCTCGCCGACCACCGTGCGGGTGAGGTCGAACACGACCGGGTCGCCCGATTCGACGTTCACGCGGCCAGCCGAGAGGTGGGCATCCGTGAAGTCGATGACGCGCCGGGTCGACAGCGGCGCTGGCTCGAACACTGGCGTCCCCGTGAACACGGCGTCATGAAAGCGGAGCTGGTCCGTGAACGTGACATCGACAAACCGCGTTCGTCGCTCGAATCGCGTATCGTCGAACCGGGCGATATCCTCGAAGGTAGTGCCCTCGAAGTCGGTACTCCCCACGAACTCCACGCGGGTAAAGTCGGCGACGTCTTCGAACGTCGCGCCGTCGAAGTTGGCGAGCTGGTAGAACCGCGTGGCGCGCCCCTCCTCGCCGGTCCGGAAGAACGCTGCCGGACCCTCAAACGTCACCCGCGGGAAGTGTGCGTCTGCGTCGACCCGACCGTAGAAGTCGAAGCGATCACGGAACGTCGCTCCGTTGAACCGCGCCGATCCTGTGAACGCCGCGTAAAGGTCGAACGGCCCCTCGAACGTGGCGTCTTTGAAGTACGAGTCGGCGTTGATATCGACGAAGAACGTAGTTTTCCCCTCGACGACGGCGTCGGTGAACGTCGGCTCGTCGTTGAAATCGGCGTAGAATTCGACATCACCGCGGAACGTCGTGCCCGTGCATGCCAGCCCCAGTTCGAACATCGCCGGCACCGCCCGGAAGTCACCTTCGACGGTTGCCTCGCTGAACACGAGGTCACGGTCGAACTGGTTCTGGAGGGTGACGTCTCCCGTGATGTGGGCGTACTCGAAGTGACACCCTGCGTCAACTCGCGAGCCCGTAATGGTGACTGCTCCCAGGTCAGCGTGATCACACCGAAGTGGCTGTTTGAGGTCGGTGTTCGTGAGCGCCAGTTCGCCGTCGACCGTCGCGTATCGCACGTCAATCGGATAGTTGTCCGGAGCTGCGAGCCGCTGGTGGCTCACGTCCAGTTCCCTGAGGTCGGCTCCGAGGAACTGCTTGACCGCTGGCCCCTCAGTCCGTGCCGCGGTCACGAACGCGTCGGTAACGGCATCGGGAGTGATGTCCAGGTCGGCCCGCTCTGTGGTCGTGAGGTGGAACAGACAGCGGTCGTGGCCACCGAGCGTTCCTCGCGGGCACGCCCACGTCGACCCGGTCGTGGCCATCGCCGCGCCAGCACCGGACACACTCACCGAATCATCGTTCCCATCGGTCGTGTCGTCGAGCGACCGTGAGAACGTGCAGTCGCCGGTGAGGTCCGTTACGTGTGCGTCGAGGTCGACCATCGTCTCTGCCCCATCCTGGCAAGGGGGCAACAAAAAGCAAGTGGGTCGAATCGGGTGGCGTGGGACGGCCCGCCAGTCAGGCGCTGACGCTGATGAATTCGAAGTCGGTCGACCGGGAGTCGAATCGGTCGAGTCTGAACGGGGCGGTCGGGACGGGCGACTCGCCGGTTAGCAGGCCGCGAACGGCGGCACCGGCGGTGAACGCGCTCATGATGCCGCGGCCGTGAAACCCGGTCGCGACAATCAGGTTCTCAGGGCCCTCGGGCGGTACGTCGATGATGGGGTAGGTGTCCGGCGTCGCGCCGTCGACGCCCGCCCAGCCCTGGACGTAGTGGGCGCCGCTGGTGTCGTCGACGACGTGGGGGAACAGGTCGACGATGCGATTACGGAATGCTGCCGCCTCATCGGTCGGAGCGTGGGCCGGGTCGTCCGGGAACGCTGACCCGCCGCCGAGCAACAGCGTCCCCGAGCGGGTCGGCCGCCAGTAGACGTCCGGATCCGGCAGCCACCCCATCGGGACGTCAGAGAGGTCGACGTCCGCCCCGAGTTCGACACACTGTGTCCAGTACGGCCGTACCGGCAGGTCGACGAGGCCATCGACGAGTGCGGGCGACTGCCATCCGCCGGCCAGCACAACGCGGTCCGGTTCGCGGGTGTCAACATCGGTCTCGACGGCCGTCACCGTCCTCCCGTTGACGGCCAAGTCCGTCACCTCGACTCCCGTCTCGAAGGCTGCGCCGCGGTCGGTCGCGCTCCGACGTACCGCCTCGGTGAACTCCGAGGGCACTACCCACCCGGTGCGGTCGAACCTGAGGTAGCCCCCCTCCGGCACGTTCAACATCGGATATTGGGCGGTGGCATCCTCTGCAGGCACGTACTCGGCGGCAACGCCCTGTTCGCGGTGCTCTTCGACCTGCTGTTGGAGTGGTCCCCGTTCAGACGGAAACTCAAGGCTCTCGGCATCGTGGAACCGGAACCCGTAGTTCCCGTCGAACGCGTGGAACGACTCCAACGCGTGATCGACGATGCGGTCGTGACCGGCGTACGCCGTCGCAATCGTCACGAGGCCGGCCGCTCGGCCGGACGCCCCGTGGCCGATACCGTCCTTCTCGAGTACCGTAACGTCATACTCGGGGGCGAGCTCCCGAGCGATCGCACACCCAATGACACCGCCACCGACCACTAGCACCTGCTCGGTCATCTGAATACATACGGATTCCGGGGGCCGCGTATTAGCGGTTTTTACCCACTAGTTCATCGAAACGGAATCGAGTCGCACAGTTTACGCTGTATCAGAGATGTCGATTGGGCGGGAGCCTTCGAGAGCAGCTTCCAGTGGAAGCGGTGGTGGGTGCGCATGGCACCCCTCGATGAGTGGCACTCGGGACCGCCAGCGTGACGTACACACGCCGTTGCGTCCGTCTCTCCAGTGTCTGTAACGGATACGGCCGGGATCGGCGGGTCGGTCGGGCCGTACCCACCCAAATCTCTCCGCTTAGTGTGTCTACCCAGTCTGTGTACGTGATACGGGGCCGTAATGCAACAAAACGACGCTGTCCAAGGTGGCTACCACCAAGACGGATTCCGGTGGTAGCGAGCCCGAGACGACCGATCTGTCTCACTATCATTGGCTGGTTCCTGTCGAACTCATTGCCGAATACAGCCGCCTGAATGGTGTGTATCCGTCGAATTGGAGCCTTCGAGAAGCTCGACGACCACCGAATTCGAATCTGGATGCAGTGGTGTATCCGCCGATATCCTGCGGTAGATAGCTGCATACGGCTACGTTCGCCGTTCTTCGACCGTGGCCGTTGTATACTGGATATCTGCCGACAGAGTGGCTGCTACTGGTGTGTACACCGTTTCGGAGGGGTACTTCGGTTGCCGACCAATGACTCGGGGTCCTTGTGTGGTCGCTCTCGATGGGAAACTAGCTAGTAGACGGCTGCTACGCCACGTGTATGACGGTTCACTTACTGCTGGGTTCGCTGGTCGTTCGACTGGGTAGTGGTCCTCAATTACTTAGTGCCGTACATACGGCTTCTACACAGGATATTAGCGGATGTCTGGGTGGCTGTACACACGAAATGCAGGTCGTTGGTGGGGACGAATTGATGAATTCTTGAAATAGAGGCGTTGCGTCCAGCGTGTACGGGGTCTGGTGTCGAGCTGGGCGCTAATTGGCCTCGAGCACCAGCTTGGATAGCGGCCTTCGTTTCCGGTGGAACTACTCTCCTCATCTCGGCGATTGCTTCAGTCACTGACGAGCCAGAGAACGCCTGCAATCAGCGCCCCGAGTAAGAAGAACACGAGCCCAAGTCCAGCCAGCGCGACAGCCAAGCCGCCGAGGACTGTGTCTCCCGGGACGGTGAGATACGCCGCTGCTGCTCCGAGCAGAAACAGGAGACAAACAAACCCGCCCAGAAACAGCGCGAACCCGGGGTCGAACTCACCAGCCATGCCCAACCGTCTCCCCGGATGTTGATAATGGTCTTGCATGGAGCCACGTCGGCGAGGCGACGCCGCTCGCGGTTGCGTTCGACGTCACGGTCGCCAGCGAGCGCGGGCCGACGGAGGCCACATTCGTCGTTCCGGTCGCTGAGTAACGCCCACTCGAACGCATTGACTGACCAACTGACTGCCTCCATCAACTCCTACCCGGGGGTCGCCCCCGCAGAGCTGCGGGCGTTTTCTCATACGCTGATAACGCCATTCTGGGTTTATACTGTGTCCCCTTATACAAGAAGTCAGAAAGCCGTAGATACCCGGCTCTTCAAGACAAACGTATCCAATTTCGAGTCATATACTGAATGCCGATACGTCCGCAAATCGGACGGGAATCGAACCCGGTGATTCGGGCCAGCCACCGCCAACGGAATTCGGCTGGTATTTGAGGCAGAAGCTTTGTATAGCCGGGGATTAAACCCGTAGTCGGTGTGGGGCGGCCTGGTACCAACCCTACTCCGGTCGCTACCACACCAGTTCTGATACGAAGACGTAGCTACCGCTACACAGACAGATAATAATTCTGGCAGATAACCGAGAGTTCCAGCTCGAATCGGCCACGAGAATCAGGTGCGTTTCGCTGGCTGTCAGTTCCGAATCTCGACCGAGAACTCACGGCACGGCGTGTTTCCAAAACCACCATACTGCGGCACGATTCGGTTCGAGACTGCGCGTCCGCGTCAGACATCTGTCCGCCTCGTGGAAACCTTTAATTACCCAGTAACCGTGCCTCAATTTGGTACCAGGCCGCGATAGAAAACAAAATACGAGTAGGGTTACATGTACGCACGCAGACAGCAACTGGTAACGGTAGCGATAGTATCGGCTCTCATAGTATCACTCATCGCATTCGCCGGGGCGTCGGCGGCGGTCGAGACGACCGTCACGGGTCCCGACGAGGTCGACCGCCCGGACATCGTCGAGTTCCAGTCGACGCTCGACATCCGCGACGGTGAGCAGGTCCCCATCGAGAACTTCACACTGACCATCCAGCCGGCGGACTCTCCCGAGGAGTCGGTGACGGTCACCTTCGCCCCGGACGGCACCGTCCTGGGAATCTCCCCGGAGAACGGCACCGTGGGCCAGGGTGAAATCAGAATCGAGCAGCTCCGTGAGTCGCTCGACATCACGCTCGTCGAGCAGACGACGGACACCGGCTACGGCTACAGCTACGGCTACGACGAGCGTCGCGGTGACGAGCGCGTCGAGTTCGGCTACGGCTACGGTTCGACGAACGGGACGTTCACCTACGACATCGCCTTCAGCTCGAAGGCGCTGAAACACGGCAGCTACGAACTGTTCCTCGCGGTAAACACGCCGTCGAAGACCGGGCAGTTCCAGTCGAACGTCGAAGACTTCGACGTGAACGTCCCCAGCAGCGTCAGCCCCCCCGACCGAGGTGAGGGTCGCGACGTCGACCACGCAGCGGACGACGGCGGAGTCGACGGCGCTGACGACGAGGACGCTGGCGACGACGCGCACGGCGTCGACGACGACGCCGACCACGGCCCCTCGACCGACAACGGGAACAACGGAAAGGCTCCGTCTGACCCGCCGGGACAGGCTGCCATCGCCGGTGGCGTCGGTTCGCTCCAGTCAGTGACCGTGGGGCGGTAACCCCGGTCTCCCTCCGACGGCATCCATGCCGGATCAGGATACGCTCTCGGTAGAGCGACTGACAAGTCGAATCGCCCGGACCTGGCGGACCGTCAGCGCCGACGAGCTGCTGCACCACGGCGGACTGATGGCTGCGGCGACCGTCCTCGCTGGCGCGTTCAACTACGGCTTCCAGGTGTTCGTCGGCCGTGCACTCGGGGCCGAGCAGTACGGGGTGTTCGGCGCGCTGTTCGCGCTGTTCTACCTGCTGCACGTAGTCGGGCGGGGCGTCCGGTTCAGCGCCTCCCGGTTCGCCGCGGAGCTCGACGGCCCGCACGACCGCGCCGCGTTCTACCGCGGCTTCCTCGGCCGCTCGGTCGTCCTCGGCGGGGTGAGCTTCGTCGCGCTCGTCGCGGCGAGTCCCGCCATCACGGCGTTCTTCGGCATCGAGTCGACGCTCCCCGTCGTCGCCGTCGCGGCGGCCATCGCCATCGAGCTCGTGCTCACGGCGAACCAGGGGACGCTCCAGGGCCTCCAGCAGTTCGCCGCGCTGGGCGGCTTCAAGGTCGTCCAGGCCGGCGTGAAACTCGGCCTCGGCGTGGCGCTCGTGCTCGCTGGCTTCGGGCTCTACGGCGCGTTCGGCGCCGTCGCCCTCGGCTCGCTGGTGGTGCTGGTGGCCTCCACGGCCTACCTACACTGGCGACTCGGCCGAGCGAGCGCCGCAACGACGAGCTTCGAGTACCGCCGGGCGTACCGGTACGTGTTCCCCGCGGCGCTCGCCGGGTTCTGTCTCACGGTGCCCGCGAACGCCGACGTGGTGCTCGTCACCCACTTCTTCCCGGCGGCCGACGCCGGCTACTACACCGCCGCCTCGGTGCTCGGGAAGGTGCTGGTGTTCCTCCCGATGGGCATCAGCACCGCGCTGTTCCCGAAGGTGACGGCCGACCACGCCGCCGCGGCGACCGACCAGCTCGACGACCTGTTCGACCGGGCGCTGGCGTACGCCGCGCTCGTCGGGGTCGTCGGTGCCACGGTGTACTGGTTCGCCGCCGAGCCCGTCCTGCGGGTCGTCTTCGGCGCCGACTACCTCGCCGCCGCGCCGCTGGTCCGCTGGTACGGGCTCGCGGTGCTCGCGGTCGTGCTGGCGGTGATCGTCCTCAACTTCCAACTCGCACGCGACCGGATGGGGTTCGTCTACCTGTTCGCCGCGGGTTCGGTCCTCGAACTCGCGCTCATCTGGGTGTTCCACGCGTCGATGGTCCAGGTCGTTCAGCTCGTCCTGGCTGCCAACGCCGTGCTGTTCCTCGCCGGACTCGCGTTCGTCAAACTCGATCTCGACCGATGAGTGATACACACACAGAGACGCGCGATGGAGAGCTGCCCCCCGGACGCGACGCCACACGGTCAGTCGTCGTCCCGGTGTACTGCGAACGGCCGGCCGTCTGGACCGGCCTCGTCGAACGCCTGCGATCGAACGGCTGGGACGAGGTCGTCGTCTGTCTCGACGAGCCGGACGAGCCAGCCCGGACGGCGGCGGCCCGCCTCGATACCCACGACTGGGTGACGCTGTCCGTCAGCCGGACGCGCCGTGGCAAGGGCGGTGCCCTCCAGGCGGGGCTGTCGGCTGCGACCGGTGCAGTCGTCGGCTACGTCGACGCCGACGGCGCGGTGCGCGTCGACGCCCTGGACGAGATCTACCGGCAGGTCGAGACCGGGGCCGCGGCCGTGGCCGTCGGCTCGCGGGACACCGACGACGCCTGCCGCGCCGGCCAGTCACCGCTCCGCCGGGCGCTCGGCGGGGGCTACCGCTGGCTCGCCCGCCGGGTGACCGGCGTTCCCGTGACGGACTTCCAGTGCGGGGCGAAGGCGTTCCGCCGCGACGTGTGGGCGCAGGTCGCCCCGGAGATGACGGAGGCCGGGTTCGCCTTCGACACCGAACTGCTCGCCCGGGCGTACAACGAGGGGTTCGGCGTCACCGAGGTGCCCATCGAGTGGAACGACCCCGGCGACAGCGACGTGCGGGTCGGCCGTGACGTCCCCAAACTGTTCGGCTCGCTCTGGCGGCTCAACGGCTCGGTCGACGCGAGCGACACGGACGACACCGATGACGGACCGCTCCGGCTCGCGCTGGTGAGTTCGCACCCGCCGAACCGCGGCCACCTCGCCGAGTACGGCGAGGAGCTCGCGACGGCGTACGGCGCTCGCGACGACGTGTCGGTGACGGTGCTCGCTCGGCAGACCGAGGGTGCCCCACGCGTCGAACAGCGCTCGAACTACACCGTCAAGCGAGTGTGGAAACGCGATTCGCTCCCGGCGGCGAAGCGCATCCTCGGCGAGTTGCGTCGCGAGCCGTACGACGCCGTCCACTTCAACCTCCACATGACGTACTTCGGGACGACGAACGCCTACCGGTTCCTCGGGCTCGCGCTGCCGCCGCTGTGTCGGGCGACACTCGACGCCCCGGTCGTCACGACGCTTCACGACCTGCTCGAGATCGTCGAGGACGACCAGGTCGACGCCGACGTCGGCCGGCTCGAACGCCTCGGCGCCCGGCTCGCGACCCAGCTCGTGTTGCTCTCGGACGCGACGACCGTCACCGCCGACGAGTACCGCGACATCCTCGACCAGCGCTACCCGCTCGGCGACCCCGTCCACGTCCCCCACGGGACGTTCAAGCGGGCCGACGGCGGTGTGCCGGCCATCGAGACGCCGCTCCGCCTGCTCGTCTTCGGCTTCCTCGGCCCGACGAAGGACATCGAGACGACCGTCGGGGCGTTCGAGCGCATCCGCGAGCAGGTGCCGGACGCCGAACTCGTCATCGCCGGTGGGACGCACCCCGACTACCCGGACCACCGCGCCGAACTCGAAGCGCGCTTCGGCGACATCCCCGGCGTCGAGTTCACCGGCTACGTCGACGAGGACGACCTCGACGGCGTCTGGAACGACGCGTCGCTCGTCGTGATGCCGTATCACACCTGCACGGGCGTCAGCGGCGTGTTCCAGCTCGCGAAGTCCTACGGGAAACCCGTCGTCGCCTTCGAGAACGAGGGGATGCGAACCTCGACGGTCGAGACGGGCGGCGCGGCCGCGTTCGTCGAGCCTGGCTCCGAGGAGGCACTCGCGGCACGCGTCGTCGACCTCTGGCACGCGGACGGCGAGCTAGAGGCGCTCGCCAGCGAGAACGCCGCGGCCGGGACCGAGGTGACGATGGCCGAGACGACCGACCGCATCGTCGAGCTGTTCGGCGACACGGCAGCCACAGCCACCGCCGACGACGGGGGTGACGCACCGTGACCGAGCGAGTGACCGGCCCGGAGCTCCTCGACCGGCTCGACGGCGACACGTGTACCCGTGAGAGCTGCTCGGGCCGGCTCGAACGCCGGCCGTACAAGGACACCCGCGCGGTCGTCTGTGCCGACTGCTCGACGCCCGTCTTCCGGGTGTGGAACCCATGACCGACGACGGCTCGGCAGGCGGGGCGGTCGCCGGGGCGGTGGTGAGCCGGGTCGTCCAGCGGCTGCCGGACAGCGTCAAGCGACGGCTCGCCGGGCCGTACAACCGGGTGCAGACCGCCCGGGCCGACCGCGAGTTCCGCCGCCGCGACCGCGAGTCCCGCCAGCCGGCTGCCGACGCCCCGCGGCACGTCGTCTGTGTCGTCGTCGACGCCCTCCGGGCGGACGCGGTCGATCCGGCGACGACGCCGTTCCTCGCCACCCGACTGGCTGGCGAGGCCATCACTCCCGCCCCGTGGACGTTCCCGGCCGTGACCTCGCTCGTCACCGGCCGCTACCCCCACCAGCACGGCTCGATGCGGCAGTCGGACGCGGCCGACCGCGGGGCGACCGACCTCGTCGTCCCGCCGACGCTCGCCACCGAGGAGCCGACGCTCCCGGAGCTGTTCGCGGCGGCCGGCTACCGGACCTACGGCGCGTTCGCGTTCCACATGCCTTTCTTCGCACTCGGCGGTCGGTTCGAGCGACACGCCCTGTACGACGACGCCCCCGCTGACGTGGTCCTCCCCGACTTCGCCGACTGGGTCGACGACCACGCCGACGAGCGCACGTTCTCGTATCTCCACCTCGGCGACCTCCACGAACCCGTCGAGCCACCCGAGTCGTACTGGGAGCGCTTCGACGTCGACCCGACCATCGACGGGCTCAGCCGCTGGCGGTTCCGCGAGACGCCTGACCCCGGACCCGAGGGGGAGCGGTACCGCGACCACCGGCGCCGGCTCTACCGGGCGGCGGCCGCCTACGTGGACGACCGACTCGCAGCCCTCCACGACCGGCTCCCGGCCGACGTGGCGCTGCTCGTCACGGCCGACCACGGCGAGGCGCTGTGGGAACACGCCGCCTTCGACGCCGAGACGTTCGTCGACTCGCGGCCCGCCTACGGCATCGACCACGGCGGCACGCCCTACGAGGCCATCGCCAGGGTCCCGCTCGTCACGGACGGGCTCGACCTGCGGCTCGACGGTGCCCCCGCCTCGCTCGTCGACGTCGCGCCGACGCTCCTCGATACCCTCGGGTGCGAGGACGCCCTTCCGGCGACCGGTTCGTCACTCCTGCGCGGCGTGCCCGAGGACCGCATCCCGCTGGTCGAAGCCTGCCGGTACGGCCACGAGAAGAAGGCCGCCTACGTGGACGACTGGAAGCTCGTCGTCTCGCGTGGCGACGACGCGGCCGTCGGGTTCAGTCTTCCCGACGAGGAGCCGACCGACCTCCCCGAGGACGTGGAGGCGCGACTGTTCGAGGCGCTCCCCGCGTGGCCGGACGGCGAACACCCCGAACGCCGCGTCTCGGGGATGGCACAGCAACGACTGGAGGACCTCGGCTATGTCTGAGTCGTACCCCCTCGATGCGAGTACGGGTGCCGGGCCGGCGGAGGGCGCCGCATGACCGACCCGCGGCCGAGCCGGTCGGTCGCCGACGGCTCCCGCGAGACGGTCGCGACCCACGCCGCGGGTGTCGGTGGGTTCCTCCTCGTCTACCTGTTTCTCGTCCGTGACATCACGCTCGGCCGGCTGTACGCGTTCGGCGACCTCGTCCCCTACTACGGGCTGCGGGCGTTCGAGAAGTTCACCGGGACGTGGCACGCCCAGCAACTCGGCTTTCCGTACATCTACAACGTCATGCCGGCGTACCTCGGCGCGGTCACCTCGGTGGGCGGCGCGCTCGGACAGAACCTGTTCTATCTGGCGCTCGTCCCCGCCGGCTTCCTGACGTTCCTCGTGTTCGCCGGGCGGTTCGTCGAGCGACCGGCACCGCGCTATCTCGCGGCGGGCGTCTACGCCATCAACCCGCTCACCATCGGCGAGTTCGTCAACGGCGGCGTCAGTACGCTCATCGGCTTCGCCGGCTACCCGCTCGTTCTCCACTTCCTCTACGAGGTCGACGAACGGGACGAGTGGCGACCGGTGCTGCTCGGCGCGATGGTGTTCGGCGCGACGGCCGTCGTCCCGTGGCTCGTCTTCTGGATGGTCGGCCCGTTCGCCGTCTACTTCGCCCTGCGGGCTCGCGACGATCCACGGAAGCTCGTGAAATTCGTCACGATGGGTCTGCTCGGCGTCCTGCTGTCGCTGCCGAACGTCCACCACATCCTCCAGCGGGCGGCCGGGTTCGGCGAGGGTGACGCCGTCCTCCGGAGGACGCTGGAGTGGAACTACGCGCAGGCCGACCCGCTCGCGGTCGTCCGGCTCGCGGGCAACCACGGCATCCTGGCGATGAACGAACTCGGCTACAACACGGAGCCGACGATGGCGATCGGGCTGGTGGTGCCGGCGATGGCACTGCTCGCTATCGGTCGCGAGCGGCTCACCGTCTACGTCGTCACGGCGTGCGGCTGCGTCCTGTTCATCGTCGCCACGGGCCTCGAACTCACCTACCCGCTGTTCGACGCCGTGCCGCTGTTCTGGTCGGTCCGCAACCCGACGAAGCTCCAGTACCCGCTGCTGCTGTCGATGAGTCTCCTGTTCGGTGCGGGCGTGGAGGCGGTGCTCACCGGCACGGCGCTCGCCGGACGGTCGACCGGGCCACGCCGTCAACTCGGCGACGCTGCCGCACGACTCGAGGCCAGCGGCGACTCGGTACTCCGGGCGGCGTTCGTTGGCCTGCTGGTGCTCTCGCTCGTCGCGTACGCGATGCCTGCTGCCGGCGCGTTCGGGCTGGATGGCGTCCGCGGCGACGACTACACCGTCCCCGCCGAGTACGACCAGGTCGCCGACGACCTCGACGGCCGGGTGCTGTGGGTCCCGTACGGCTACACGACGCAGCTCCGACTGCGCGACACCTATCCGAACCACGTCGGCATCAAGAGCGGCGGCGTCGTCCAGGGGATACCCAACGCCGGCTACGTCACGACGCTGTTCGAAGACGTCGCCGCCGGCGACCCCGTCCACGACCGCCTCACCGACCTCGGCGTCCAGTACGTCGTCGTGGAGTCCGACCCGCCGGACGACTACGGCGAGGGGACGCCCCGCGTCCAGTCGAAGTGGGGGTCGCCGTGGCTGTTCGGCGACCCCGCGGCGTTCGACGCCCGGCTCGACGACTCCGAAGCGTACGAGCTGGCGTTCGAGTCAGGCGAGTTCAGCGTCTACCGCGTCGTGGGCGTCGACGAGCAGGAGCGTGTCGTCGAGCGCCAAGGCCTCCACGCCGCGGTCTACCCGACGAACGTGTCGGTCGCCATCGAGGGCGAGAACCTGGTGGCGAATCCCTCGTTCGACGACGGCTTCGAGGGGTGGTGGACGCCCCCGAACACGACCGGCCGGGAGACCCGACTCGTCGCCACCGACGAGGAGACCGCGGCCGAGTTGACGGTCAACGAGTCGGCCGAGCAGCTCCCCATCGCACAGGGGTTCACCGTACGCGAGGGCTACCCGTATCAGCTCGGGGTCGATGCGACCGGGGCGGGCGTCGCCACGCTCTACTGGTACGACGGCGAGAAGTCGCCCGACTCGCTCGTCCGGAAGGAGGTCGTCCCGCTGTCGGCGCTCCCGGTCGTCCGGGCGGCGGCCGGCGACACGCTCTCGGTCCGCATCAAGCCGAACGTCTCGAGCACGATACGCATCGAGGAGGTGCGTCTCCGGGAGACCAGCTATCCCGCGGCGACCGGGTTCGAAGCGAACACCGCGGGCATCCCGGGTGTCGTCGTCGACGGCACCGACGACCCGCCGGCGAACGCGACGACCGTCGCCGTCAACCTCGACCCCGAGACGGCCGCCGCGGCCGACGCCGACGTCCGCATCGTCGACGCCGAAACCGTCCTCGACGGGCCGCTGGTCTTCAGTGACACCTACCGACAGGGCGCCGGGGTCCGACTCGACGATGGCGAACGGCCGGCACGGGTGCCCGACGACGCGCGTATGGTCACCCACGAGACCGCCGCAGGTACTGTCCTCGACTACTGGGTCGTCGGGACGTTCGACGAGACGCCGGTGACGGTCGTCCACACCTCGTACGACGAGGGGTGGGTCGCCCCCCAGCAGAGCACCCACTTCCGGGCACAGGGCTGGGCGAACGGCTTCACCGACACCGACGCCAGCCAGATTCAGTGGTCCGGCGGCGGGCTCCGGACGGTGGTCCTCTGGCTGTGGCTCGCGGCGTGGGCCGGCACGCTTTTGGCGCTGCTCGCCGCCGAACTGGTCGTCCGCCGACGCAGCGACACCCGTTCGACTCACCCACTCGGCCCATGACCACTACCCCCACCGTACCGCCTCGATGACCGACGACGGCGACCGACCCGCCCGCCCGCCCGCGCGACGCCTCGCGCCGCGCGTCACCGCGGTGGCGACCCCCGAGCGACTCGCCGCCGCGTTCTTCCTCGCACTCGGCGTCGCCGCGTTCCTGCCGACGCTGGGCGGCGGCTTCCTCCTCCAGCTCGACATGGTGTTCGCCCCCCGCGGCTCACACCTGCAGTTCGCGCTCGACACCAAGGGACCACTCTACTACGGCCGGCTCCCGTTCGTCGCGTTGTTGGACGCGCTCGCGCTCGTCGTTCCCGAGTGGCTCGTCCAGCGGGCCGTCCTCGTCGGGACGGTCGCGGGAGCCGGCTACGCCGCGTACACGGCGACCGACGGCCAGCGACCGATTGCGCGGCTGTTCGCCGGCACGCTCTACGCGGTCAACCCGTTCGTCTACGTGCGACTGCTCGCCGGCCAGTGGTACGTCGCGCTCGGCTACGCCGTGTTGCCGCTCGCGGTCGTCTCGTTCTATCGGTACGTGACCGGCGAGCGGTCACGGCCGACGCGGGCGGTCGGCTGGGCGACGCTCGTCGCCGTCTTCGATCCGCACGTGGCGGTACTGCTCGCGGTCGCCGGCGGTCTCGTGCTGGTCCCGGTCGTCCGCGAGCAGGGCCGTGTCGCGCTCACCCGAGCCGGCCGGTTCGGCGGGTTCGCGGTAAGCGTGAACGCCTACTGGCTGCTGCCGGCGCTCGTGGCCCTCGTCGGGGAAACCTCACAGCTCGCGACCGTGACGGGCGCCGACCTCGTCGTGTTCAGTCCCCGCGGCGCCGTCGCCGGCAACGTCCCGCTCTCGGTGAGTATGCTCTACGGCTTCTGGCGCGGCGGCTACGTCTACCCGTTCGACCTCGTCCCGCTGTGGGTCGTCGTCGGCCTGTTCGCCCTGTTGCTCGGGGTCGCAGTGTACGGCTGGCTCGGGAGCGACGACACGCTGGCCGACGGCCTCGTCCTGACGGCTGTCGTGGGCGGCGTCCTCGGGCTCGGGGTGACGACCGACCTCTCGGCCCCGCTGTTCCGTGCGGTGGCCGCGACGCCCATCGGCGCGGGGATGCGTGAGGCCGGGAAGTTCGTCGCGCTGGTCGCACTCGCGTACGCGCTGCTCGGCGCTCGCGGCGTCACACAGCTCGCCGGGGAACTCGACGCGGCACTCGCGGCTCGCCAGCCGTCTGTGGGCGGCTGGCGACCCGACCGCGAGCAGTTCCGGCGGGGGGTGGCGCTCGCGTTCGCCGTCGCCGTGATTGCGCTCCCGCTCGCCTACACGTTCCCGATGGTCGCCGGCTTCTGGGGGGCGTTCGAGCCGACGCAGTACCCCGACGACTGGCACGCCGCTGACGACCGCTTCGCGGCCGACGGCGGCGACTACCGCGTGCTGTATCTCCCGTGGCACCAGTATCTCGAGTACGAGTGGACCGGCGGCATCGTCGCCTCGCCCGCACCGCTGTTCTTCGACGCGCCGGTGGTGAACAGCCGCGACCCGGAGGTCGGGGTCGGGAGTCAGGCGACCGACCCGACACACGAACGGCTACGCAGCCTGCTCGAAGACCGGGAGGGCAACCGGTTCGGGAGCCGCGTCGCGCCGCTCGGCGTGAAGTACGTCGTCCTCTCGAAGGCCGCCGACTACCCCCAATACGCCTTCCTGCGCGAGCAGACCGACCTTGCGGTCGTCTCGGAGGGCGACCACCTCGTCGTGTTCGAGAATCGGGCGTTCGAGCCGGCACGTGCTGACGCGTGGCCAGCGATGGGACCACCGGTTCCCACCGGTGCGCTCCTCGGCGGCGGACTCCTGTCGCTGGCGACGGTGGGCGCGTTGGCTGCCGGGCGGCGTCAGCGGCCGCACCCGTGAACGCCGCACTCGACTGCCAGGCCCGCCGTACTCACTGACGTGCCCACGAGGCGCCGGCGGCGAGCAAGCCTTTTGCTCGCACGGCCTAACTTCTCCATGCCAGTTCCTCCCGAAGTCGAGGCACTCATCACCGATGCCCCGGTGAGCGCACACCTCGCGACGTCGGTCGACGACCGCCCGCACGTCGCGCCCGTCTGGTACGGCTACCGCGACGGAACCGTCTACTTCGCGACCGGTGGTCGGAAGCTCGCGAACGTCCGGCGGAACCCACGGGTAGCGCTCTCCATCGAGTCGGCGCGCGGCGGTGACGTCGACTGGAACGTGACGCTGCTCGGGCACGCGACGGTCGTCGAGGACCCTGACCGGGTCGCGTGGGCCGAAAGTTGGATCTACGACCGGTACGACGGCGCCGCAACCGACGGCGGTGAGTCCGAAACCGACGACTCGGGTCGTGACTACGAACTGCTCGCGGTCACCGTCGGATCGGTCGCGTGGAACGTCTACGCGTAGCCGCGATCCCTCCATGGCGACGCAAACACCGTTCTCAGCGTCGGAAACCGCCCGCGGAGATTTAAATACTGGCGGCGTGAGGATGTACATAGCCATGCGCGAACACCCATCGGACGTGGACGCCCCATCCGAGCGCCGGCCGTCCTCGTTCGAGGGGTACCTCGCGCACCTCAAACAGCACGGGTCAGGACTGCTCGTCACCGGCGAGACGCCGGAGTGGGTCCAGCAGCACGCCTCGCGGCAGCTGTTCGGGACGACCCTCCCGACCGACGGCGAGCGTCCGCGACGGCGCCTGGTCGTCCGCACCGACCAGGCGTTCGACCCGGCCTGCTACCTCCCGACTGGTGCGCAGGTGGGCGACAACAACGTCGCAGTCGTGGCGGCCAGCCGGCCGACCCGAGGCGCTACGGCCGCCCAGTCGACGGCGACCGCCGGCCCGACCATCGACGACGACCTGACGGCGCTGACGTCGGCCGTGACAGACGCCATCGACGACCTCGCGGCGACCGTCACCCAGCCGGGAGAGCTCCGGGTGGGCGTCACCTCGATCCTCCCGCTCGTCGAGACGGCCGGGCTGGAGGCGGCCGTCACGCTCTGTGACCGCATCGCCTCGGCGACCCGGCGGCACGACGGGATGGCACACATTCACTGCCCGCTCGCCGACACCGACCGGACGGTCGAGGCGTTCCGCACCACCGCCGACGCCCGCGTGGAGATCAGACAGGACGGCAGCCATCCTGTCCAGTGTCGCTGGCACACCCCGTACCCCGAACTGAACCTCCAGCAGCAGTGGGTTGATTTCGTATGAGCGACAGCGAGTCACCGAACGGGACGGCGTTTCACCCGCAGTTCGAGACGCTCGGCCAGCGCCGCGGGCTCCGAGTCACGGACCCCGTCGAAGACGTGCAGTTCTCGCTGTTCACCCCCGAACACGTCTCGCTGACGGCGTGTTCGACCGACGCGGCGCCATGGTGTTTCCCGGTCGACAGTGCGGTTCGCATCCCGACGAACGAACTCTCGATTCCGCTCCGCGTCAACGTCAACGTGCGGACGCCGGACGCCACGCTCGTCGAGTCGGTCGCCGCGAAATCCCCGGGATCGGTCGACGATGTCGGGGCGTACGTCGTCGAGCTGTCGAGCACGCCGATGAAGCTGTATCTCGCCGCCGAGAGCCGGGTGCTGGTGCTTCCGGACGACAACTCGACGGAACTCGTGTTCCCGGACGCCGACGCGGTGCATCTGGGCGCACGCACCCGCCACAAACACCCGGCGCGAACGCTCACGACGACCCGCGACCCGCACGACCTCATGGAGGTCATCTCCGAGTTCGGTGCGGCGCTCAAGACCACCTCGTGTGAGCGCTCGTGGCCGACACTCCGGGGCCATCCCCCCGTCATCGAGTTCGGCGACGAGGTGGAGATTCCGGGTGGGACGCGCCGTCCGGACACCGGGGTTGCCATCGAAGTGCCGCCGACCCCCGAGAAGATCTTCCCGGTCGCGCCGCTCGCCTACTACCTCGGCGCCGAGGTCCGTCCCGGTGCCAGCCCGCGACTCGTCACGGCGTCCGGATTCAGCTACGACCTCACGGGTGCGGGCGGGTTCGAGCGGACCGTCGGGGAGGTGCTCAAACACGTCTTCACGCTGGACTGTCTCACCCGCGTCGAGGGCTACTACCCGGTCGACCTCCACGAGCGCCAGCGGGCGGCGGAGATCCCGTCGCTCGACCTCGAGTTCGCGGCGCTGTACGAACAGCCGCTCGCCGAGCAGCTGGAGACGTACCTCTCGGTGCCGCTCGAGGACGTCGAGCCGCTCCGTCCCGAGTGGCGACTGACCGCGGACGTCGTCCCGGAGCTGGAGCACGCGACCGTCCTCCCGTATCTCGCCGACGAACTGGCGATACTCCGGTGTGCCGAGTACGGCACCGCGACGGCGTCGGTCGAGGCGACGAGCGGAGAGCCGGCGTCGAACGGTGCCGTCTCGGATTTCTGTCGGTCGTCGCCCGCTGAGACATCGGCTGCCGAGCCGTCGCCCGTGGTGACCGACGCGGCCGACGACTTCGTCCGGGGGGCTGGCCACACCGACGCGGTTCGTGGTGCGGCAGACGAGACCAGCTTCGGCGCGGCGCCGGGTCGCCACAACTCCGTGAGTCAGGACGACGTGTTCTACGTCGACGACGCCGACAGCGCCACCCAGACGTACGTCGGCGACGGCTTCCCTATCGGCGCGAACAAGTCCTCGCGGGCGTCGTACGAGCGGCAGTTGACCCTACGGAGCAACGCGCCCGACCGCATCAGCGTCACCGTCGTCTGTAACGACGGCGAGATGCTGGAGGAGCTGGAGGTCGGGAACTACTACGGGATGCGGGACCTCCTCGAGTTCGAGGTCGACATCCAGCAGAACCTGACCCGCGAGGAGCTCCGCGGCGTCTTCGAGTCCGGCTCGGACTTCGTCCACTACATCGGCCACGTCACCGCCGACGGCCTGCAGGCCTCGGACGGCTACCTCGACGCGGGAACGCTCGACGACGTCGGCGTCTCGGCGTTCTTCCTCAACGGCTGCCGGTCGTTCCGGCAGGGGAAGCGACTCGTCGATGCGGGCGCCATCGGCGGCATCGTCACGCTGGAGAACATCCACAACAGCATCGCGACCGAGATCGGCCACCACATCTCGCGACTGCTGAACGCCGGCTGGCCGCTGGACGGCGCGCTGAAACTGGTGAAGGACGACGCGCTCGCCGGGCGGCACTATCTGGTGGTCGGGGACGGGTCGACGGAGATCGTCAACGCCGATGGAGGAACTCCCAATTCACTAGTCATTTCAGCATACGATGACGACCGGTACAAGGTCGAGTTCAACACCTTTCCCACCCAATCGTTCAACCTCGGAACGATAGACAATCCGTTTTTACAGGAGTCTGACACACATTACCTATCCTCTGGTAAACTCGACGAGTTCCTACTCCCCACCGAAGAACTCCAAGAGTTCTGTGCTCACTATTCGCTCCCCCTCCAGTTCGCGAGTGAGTTAGACGAGACGACGATCTCGATTCGGTGGAGCGATGAAATCGAACTGTAGATCCGCAAGCGGAGCCGTAGGTGACGGACTGACGATGTCTCAAGCTGCGGACGGTTGTTCCAGCCCGGCTACTACTCGATTCAACTATGGGCCGGCAGTAGACGCGCTTCCCGCTGCCACACTCCCTGCCTGCGTCAGCAGGAGCAGGATCGTGAACAGGACGCCAGTCATCTTCGGGTTCTCAGCCAGGTAGTTCCGGAACGCGTTGTCGTCGGACATAACAACCGCCGCCTCAGGGGGTGAATAGATTAATCCCGCTGATAGTTCACCTTAAATATAATCAGGGGTTTATCAGCAGACTGCGGGAGGGATGTATGCGTTCCGAGAAGTTTCCGATTCGGGCACAGTTTGTCGTCGGATACACCTCGAGTACATAAGCTATCACGATTAGTTGCGGCAGATTATGGTCGTGCGCGGGGGTGCGCAGCGACGGGACCCCAGCACCCAGCGCGTACTCGCGGTGGTATTCGCAGGCCGTCGCGTCAGCCCACACAGAGGCGGTATCGCCGACCCTCCGTCGGTGGTGTCCGTCGAGTTACTGGGGTCACCGTGTGGGCCCACGTCTACTCTCGTCTCACGCGACACGCCGTCCGGCAGCAACGCCGGGACACGACCAGGCTCTGCCGTGCCGAGGAGCTAGACCAAGATCGCTCGTGAGGTGGGCCGGTCGGCGACCACGATCCCCCACTGAAACCGCAGGTGTCTTGCGAAAATAATTGTAAAAATTGGCGTGGTGGGACACCTCCCACAGAACCCGATAGAGGGAGCTTCGAGACACCGCCAACCGACTGGACAACTGCCGGACGCAGCACCGCACCGATCCGACAGCGCGTCGATCGCAGCCTTCCCACGCGGCCGGTCGTCGGTACTGATTGAGCAGTCGAGTACAGTCCGCACTGGGGAAAACCACTGCCCAAAGCCGGGAACGGCTGTCCAAACGACCCCGTGGACCTGGTTGCGATGAGGGGCCTGCCACTCTCCGACGGACGAGAACGTGCACCGGTGACCGAGCACTCAGCGTCACCCACCCAGTGTTGGCGATGCGGCTACCGAGCTTGGGCGTCGTCCCTGTGGGCATACGCGCGACGACCAGATGACAGGAACAGAAAATACAAATATTTACATCTATTTTGACGCAACCCACACCGTCGAACGGGCGTTCGTCTCCGTCGGGGCCGACCAGGCACGCCGGAACAAGACCTATCACCCTCCGTGCCGGATTCGCCGTATGAGCGATACAGGAGAGTCGTCGGGACGCCGACCGAAGGTCGTCCGACTGCTCGACGAGTACGGGCTCGGCTCGCTCGGCGACGAGCTCGAACGCCGATGGACCGCGGAGGGCGACGACCGGATGAGCCTCCGGGCACTCGCCGACTACTTCAACAAACAGCTGCTCGCGACGGCTATGGCCGAGGTGGGGCTCCAGCCGCTGGACGGCGAGGTCGACAACGTCTATCGACTGCTGACCGGCGACGTGAGCGGGGCGGACCGGACGCGGACCGAGCGCCGGCTCGAACGCGAAGGCGTCGACGTCGAAGGGCTCCGCAGCGACTTCCTCACCTACCAGGCCATCCGGACGTATCTCAAGGAGTACCGGGGCGCGGAGTACGCGACCGACGACCGCGAACGCACGGTCGTCGAAGCCGAGAACATCGGGCGTCTCCGGGGACGCACGGCCGTGGTGGTCGAGAGCAAGATCGACCAGCTCCGGGACGCCGGCCACCTAGAAATCGGCGACCCCCAGACGTTCGTGGAGGTTCGCGTGCTCTGTGCCGACTGCGGTGGCCAGTACGAAATCGACGAACTGCTCGACCGCGGCCACTGTGACTGCCAGCCCGAGTCGGAGCCGTAACCCGAGGGCAAGCTCACCCGCGTAAGAAAGAGTTATGCCGTCACGAACACCAAACGGATTTATGAGCGTACCAGAGTCAGCACACGCCGAGGCAGAGGTCACCGTCGAAAACGTCGGTGGGATCGAAGCCTCGACCGTCACCTTCTCGCCAGGCGTCACGATACTCGTCGGCCGCAACGCCACCAACCGTACATCGTTCCTGCAGGCGGTGATGGCGGCGCTCGGCAGCAAGAACGTGAGCATCAAGGGCGACGCCGACGAGGCCGAGGTCGAACTCACGCTCGGCGACGAGACGTACACCCGGCGCCTCCAGCGCCGACAGGGGAGCGTCGTGACCGACGGGACGCCGTACCTCGAGGACGCCGAACTCGCGGACCTGTTCGCGTTCCTCCTGGAGTCGAACGAGGCGCGACGCGCAGTCGCCACCAGCGGCGACCTCCGCGAGCTCATCATGCGGCCGATCGACACCGACGAGATCCACGCCGAGATCGACCGACTCGTCAGCGAACGCGAGCGGCTCGAACGCGAACTCGACGAGATCGACGAGCTGAAAGGTGAGCTGCCGGAGCTCGAGTCGAAGCGGACCCGTCTCGAGGAGGATATCGAGGAGAAGAAGGCCGAACTGGAGGCCAAAGAGGAGGAGCTCGAGGCTGCCGACGCGGACGTCGAAGAGCAACAGGCCGAGAAGTCCGAGCTCGAATCGGAGCTCGAGCGGCTCCGCTCGAAGCGGTCGGCGCTCGACGACGTCCGCTACGACCTCGAGACCGAGCGCGAGAGTCTCGACGCGCTGAAAGGCGAGCGCCGCGAACTCGAAGCCGAGGCCGAGGAGCTACCCGAGACGCCGATGGGTGAACTGGAGGAGGTGGAGTCGGAGCTGCGACAGCTCCGCGAGCAGAAACAGCGGCTCGAGACGGAGGTGAGCGAACTCCAGAGCGTCATCGGGTTCAACGAAGAGCTACTCGAGGACACCGGCTCGGGCGTGTTCGCCGGGCTCTCCGACGGGGAGGGGGGCGCGCTCACCGACCAGCTCCTCGACGACGACGAGGTGACTTGCTGGACCTGCGGGAGCGAAGTCGAGCGGGACCAGATCGAGTCGACCGTGGGCCGGCTCCGCGAGCTCAGCCAGGAGACGGTGAGCGAGGTGAACGCGCTGGACACCGAGATCAACGACCTGACGAGCGAAAAGCGCGACCTCGAACAGTCGCAGCGGGAGCGTGACCGCATCGAGCGGCGGCTGGCCGACATCGACGACGAGATCGAGGACAGCGAGGCCCGCATCGAGTCGCTGCAGGAGCGCCGGGAGGCGCTGACCGAGGAGATCGAAGCGGTCGAGGCCGACGTCGAGGCGCTCGAAGACGAGGACCACAGCGCGGTGCTCGACCTCCACAAGGAGGCGAACCAGCTCGAGTACGAGCTCGGCCGGCTGGAGACGGACCTCGAGCGCGTCGAGAGCGAGATCACCGACCTCGAAGCCCGCATCGAGACCGAAGCCGACGTCGAGGCACAGCGCGACGAGGTGACCACCGAGATCGAGACCCTCCGGACGAAGATCGAGCGCATCGAACAGGGCGCCGTCGAGGAGTTCAACGAGCACATGGACACCGTCCTCGAACTGCTCGACTACGCCAACCTCGACCGCATCTGGCTCGAGCGGGTCGAACGCGAGGTCCGCGAGGGCCGGCGCAAGGTGACGAAGGGCGTGTTCGAGCTCCACGTCGTCCGCACGACGGAGTCCGGTGCGGCGTACGAGGACACGGTCGACCACCTCTCGGAGAGCGAACGCGAGGTGACGGGACTCGTGTTCGCACTGGCGGGCTACCTCGCACACGAGGTGTACGAGACGCTCCCGTTCATGCTGCTCGACTCGCTCGAGGCCATTGACTCCGAGCGCATCGCGACGCTCGTCGAGTATCTCACCGACTACACCGACTACCTCCTGGTCGCCCTCCTCCCCGAAGACGCCGCCGCGCTTCCGGACGAGTACGAGCGCGTCACCGAGATTTAAGTCGACGGCGAGGCGGTTTCGATAACACGACTACTATTGTTATCACAGGAGCGGTCGAATCCGCCGTAGTCCCCCCAAAGCAGGTGACGGCAACGCCACAGACCCTGCCCAACCCGTGTCGGCGTTACGAACATCTATGAACTATCGGGAAACACGAGAACGCAGATGAGATTCGTTTCAAAATTGTCCCGTAGCAGCACCTCGCAGAGCCGATTATCGGAGTAAATGCCGATCCGACCGCTCTGGAATCGCTCGCACATCCCCTCTCAGTTCACAGAGTATCGTGAGTTAGAGGCCGTAGACTCGAAGAGTAGTGGTTGAGAACGTCGAGTCTCGCGATAGCGAACAGTCGCTACGAGTGGGCGAGGTTCAGCTCGAGTTCGTTCACGACGCTCTGGACGAGGTCGGGGATCTCGCGTTCGAGCCGGTCGCCCCGCATCCGGTGGGTCGGAGCGGCGACCGCGAACGCGCCGAGGACCTCTCTGTCGGGACCGCGAAGCGGCACGCCCACGGCCCGGAGTCCGTCGGTGCTCTCCTCGTAGTTGTAGGCGAACCCGCGTTCGCGAATCGTCTCGAGTTCGTCGAACAGTTCCTCCGGGTCAGTGATAGTGTTCGGCGTCGCCGCCGGGAGCCCGTTGGTCTCGATGATGTCGTGGACACGCTCGTCGGGGAGCTGCGCGAGTATCGACTTCCCACCGGCGGTATGGTGGAGGTAGAACCGCTTGCCGACCCGCCCCTTCGTGAGGACGCCGCGACGCCCCGTATCCCGGAACAGGACCACCGCGCGGCCGTGCTCCATCGTGCTGAACTGCGCGGTCTCCTCGGTCTCCTCAGCGATCTCGCGCAGCTTCGCGCGAATGACGCGAGCGCCGTCGCGTCGAGAGCGGACGTGGGCACCGATGTCGAGGAACCGGAGTCCGAGCCGATACTCGTCGCCCTCCTTGGAGACGAAATCCCCGGATGCGAGCGTCGCGAGGTGCTTGTACACCGAGCTCTTCGAGAGCCCGGTCGCCCGAGCCAGTTCCGTCACGCCCGCGGACTCTCGTGCCTGCAGCTCCGTAACGATAGCGAACGTGTTCTCGAGACTCTTGAGCCGCTGTGTGCCCCCATCGGCCCCGTCATCGGGTGTGTTACGCGTCGGCATTGGCGTATCGAGTCGTTCGTCTCATTCGTGATAAATTTCACTATGAAGAAACGGCACTCCGGCAGTAGCCGGTCCGTTTATATGTGGCAGTGCGAGGGTACCGCGCGACCGGGTAGCGGGTGGAGTCAGGCCGACCCGTAGGTCGGTCACCGCAGGTTCGAGACCCCGGCCACGGACCGTGGCAACTGCGGACACGTTCCGAACCATTAATACCGCCGCTCCCAAGGCATCGGTGTATGCTCGACTACGTGGGTCTCGAGAGAGACCTGACCGAGGAGGAGCGAATGGTCCGTGACACGGCCCGGGAGTTCGTCGACGACAAGATCCGACCGGACATCGGCGACCACTGGATCGAGGGGACGTTCCCGACCGAACTCATCGAAGAGATGGGCGAGCTGGGGTTCTACGCCCCCAACCTGGAGGGCTACGGCCTGCCCGGCCTGAGCGAGACGGCCTACGGCCTGCTGATGCAGGAACTCGAAGCCGGCGACTCGGGCCTGCGGTCGATGGCATCGGTCCAGGGAGCACTGGCGATGTACCCGATTCACGCGTACGGTTCCGACGAGCAGAAGGACGCCTGGTTGGAGGACATGGGCGAAGGGAAGGCCGTCGGCTGTTTCGGCCTAACGGAGCCGAACCACGGGTCGAACCCGACCGCCATGGAGACCTACGCCGAGAGCGATGGCGACGGCTACGTGCTGAACGGCACGAAGACCTGGATTACGAACTCGCCACTCGCCGACCTCGCGGTGGTCTGGGCACGGGACCGCTCCGCTGACGACACCCCAGTCCGCGGGTTCATCGTCGAGACCGACCGCGACGGAGTCGCGACCCCCAAAATCGAGGAGAAGCTCTCGCTGCGCGCCTCGATTACGGGCCAGATCGAACTCACCAACGTCCACGTCCCCGAGGAGAACGTCCTGCCCGGCGTCACGGGCATGAAGGGCCCGCTCTCCTGTTTGACGCAGGCGCGCTACGGCATCGCCTGGGGCGCCATCGGCGCGGCGCAGGACTCGTTCGAGACGGCGCGCGAGTACGCGACCGACCGCGAGCAGTTCGGCAAGCCCATCGGCTCCTTCCAGATTCAACAGGAGAAACTCGCCGAGATGGCCACCCAGATCACGAACGCGCAGTTGCTGGCCCATCGACTCGCCGAGCTGAAAGAGCGCGGTGAGCTTCGCCCGGAGCAGGTGTCGATGGCCAAGCGCAACAACGTCCGGATGGCTCGCGACCAGTCGCGTGTCGCCCGCGAGATGCTGGGCGGCAACGGCATCACCGCCGATTACTCGCCGATGCGCCACATGGCCAATCTGGAGACTGTCTACACCTACGAGGGCACCCACGACATCCACTCGCTCATCCTCGGCCACGACCTCACCGGGATTCCCGCCTTTGAGTGATGACGATGGAACTGCAACAGCCAGTCGTCGTCTCGGCGGTTCGCACAGCCCAGGGCAAGGAGGGCGGCGTGTTCTCCGGGGTCCGGAGCGAGGACCTCTCGGTGCCGCTGGTGAACGAGATGCTCGACCAGACGGGGCTCACCGGCGCGGACGTGGACGACGTCCGCTGGGGCTGTGCCCAGCAGGAGGGCGAACAGGGCAACAACATCGCCCGCGTCATCGCGCTCCTCTCCGAACTGGGCGAGTCGGTCCCCGGCGTGACCATCGACCGACTCTGTGCTTCGTCGGCGGAGGCCATCATCTCTGCCTCTGATGCGATTCGCGCCGGCCAGCGCGACTGCATCATCGCTGGGGGTGTCGAGCAGATGACCCGCGTCTCCCGGAAGTACGGCATCGGCAACTATCCGGGGATTGCGGCGGCGTGGGACCCCGACGACCTCCAGATGGGGTCGACCGCCGAGGCCGTCGCCGAGCGGTACGACATCTCGCGCGAACAGCAGGACTCCTACGGCGCCCGCTCCCAGCAGCGTGCGGTCGCCGCCACGGAGGCCGGGAAGTTCGACGACGAGATCGTCCCCATCGAGACCCCTGATGGGCCCGTCACCGAGGATGAAGGGCTGCGCCCGGGCACGACCGCCGAGTCCATCGCCGGACTCCCGCCCGCGTTCCAGGAGGACGGGACCGTCACCGCCGCGAACGCCTCGCAGATTTCGGACGGGGCCGCGGGCCTCATGATCACCTCCCGGTCGTTCGCCGAGGAGCACGGCCTCGACGTGCTGGCCGAAATCGGCCACCACAACGTCGCGGGCGTCGACCCCGAGGTCATGGGCATCGGCCCCATCCCCGCCTGTGAAGGGCTGTTCGAGCGCGCGGGCACGACGGCCAGCGACTACGACCTCGTCGAACTCAACGAGGCGTTCGCCTCCCAGACGCTCTACTGCCAGCAGGAGCTCGGCTTCGACGACGACGTGTTCAACGTCAACGGTGGCGCCATCGCTATCGGCCACCCGCTCGGTGCGTCGGGGGCACGCCTGCCCGTCACGCTCATCCACGAGATGCACCGCCGCGACGCCCAGCTCGGGCTCGCCACCGAGTGTGTCGGCTACGGCCAGGGCGCAGCCATCGAGTTCGCCCTGCCGTAGCGCCGCCGCTCCTCCTCTCGGTTCGACGCGAAACGACGGTGTCGCCCGCCTACAGCAGCTGGTCGGCGATGATGTTCTTCTGGATCTCCGAGGTCCCCTCGTAGATCTTCGTGATGCGAGCGTCGCGGTAGTAGCGCTCGGCGGGGTGGTCCGTGACGTAGCCGGCCCCACCGTGGACCTGGATGGACTCGTCGGCCACGTCGACAGCGTGCTCGGAGGCGAACAGCTTCGCCATGCTGGAGAACCGCGCCGCGAGCGACTGGTCGCCCTCTTCGACCGCGGCGGCCGCACGGTACGTCAGCGAGCGAGCCGCCTCGACGTCCGTCGCCATCTCCGCGAGCTTGTGCTGGATGGCCTGGAACTCGCCGATCTGCTGGTCGAACTGCTCGCGCTCGCCCGCGTAGTCGACGGCGGCGTCGAGTGCCCCCTGTGCGGCGCCGACGGCCTGCGAGGCGACGTTCGTCCGCCCGGAGGCGAAGAACTCCATCAGCTGGTAGAAGCCACGGTCGACCTCACCGATGACGTTCTCCTCGGGGACGCGCACGTCGTCGAGGACGATCTCGGCGAGGTCCGAGGCGCGAATGCCGAGCTTGTTGTCGATCTTCGTCGGCTTCCAGCCGTCGAGTTCCGTGGGGACGAGGAACGCGGTGATGCCGCGGTGCCCCTCGTCGGGGCTCGTCTTCGCCATCACGACCGCGACGTCGGCGACCGTCCCGTTGGTGATCCACATCTTGTTCCCACTGAGAACGTACTCGTCACCGTCCTGAGTCGCCTCCGGCGACTCAGGGCTCGCCGAGCTCTGCTCGGCGGTGTCCTTCTCGGCAGTCGTCTCGATGCCCGCGACGTTCGAGCCGTGTGCGGGCTCCGAGATGGCGCTGGCGGAGGCGGTCTCGCCGGCTGCGATCTTCGGGAGCCACTCCTCTTTCATCCACTCGTCGCCGAACTCGATGATCATGTCCGTCCCGAACCCTGCCGAGCCGACGGCGGAGCCGATGCCGCCGTCCGCGCGCCATAGCTCCTCGGTGACGATGACCGTCGAAAGCTTGTCCATCCCCGCGCCGCCGTACTCGACGGGGATGTTCGGCGCGACGAAGTCGAACTCCGCCGCCTTCCGGCGGATGTCTTCGGGGTACGCGCCCTGTTCGTCGTGTTCCTGTGCGACCGGCACGATCTCGGCTTCCGCGAACTCGCGGACGGCTTGCCGGATCGCGCGATGCTCGTCGCTAAGCTTGAACGCCATACTCCGAGGTGCGACTACGCTGGCAAGTAGCTACCGATGCCCCCTGAATCTGCCGAGACGACCCACGACCGAACGACTGCGACCGGGTACGGGTGCGGTTACTCCGAGGCCGACTCCAGTTCGAACTTCTGGACCTTGCCGGTCGTCGTCCGGGGGAGCTCGTCGACGATGGCGACCTCGCGGGGGTGTTTGTACGCGGCAAGCGCGTCCAGACAGTACTCCGTGACCGCCTCGCCGGTGAGCTCCGCATCCGGGACGGGAACGACGAACGCCTTCACCGTCTCCCCGCGGCGCTCGTCGGGGACGCCGACGACCGCGGCCTCCGCGATGTCCGGGTGCTCGTACAGCAGCTCCTCGATTTCACGGGGATAGACGTTGTAGCCGCCGGTCACGATCATGTGCTTGTCGCGGTCGACGACGTAGAAGTAGTCGCCCTCGTCCCAGTAGCCGAGGTCGCCGGTGTGGAACCACCGCGCCCCGTCGGCCTCGGTGAACGCAGACTCGTTCGCCTCCGGCAGCCCGTAGTACCCCTGCATCACGTTCGGGCCGGCGACGACGAGTTCGCCGATGACGTCGTCGAGGTCCGTCTCGTCGCCGACGGGACCGCGCTCGACGCGCGGCTGCTCGGTGAAGTCGGGGGCGACGATCTTCGCGTCGACGCCGTCGAGCGGCTTGCCGATGCTTCCGGGGCGACGGGCGCCGGGCTTGTTCGCGTGGGTCGTCGGGCTCGTCTCGGTGAGGCCGTACCCCTCGTACAGCTCGGCGTCGAACAG
The DNA here is from genome assembly GCF_024362405.1 of Halorarius litoreus. Lineage (GTDB taxonomy): Archaea > Halobacteriota > Halobacteria > Halobacteriales > Haloarculaceae > Halorarius > Halorarius litoreus. Next base: position 977,793 of record NZ_CP101454.1, read on the forward strand.
CGCCTCGAACCGTTCGAGCACCTCGATGGGAAGGGAGGCGCCGCCGGAGTTGACGAACCGGAGCGACCCGAGGTCGTACGAGTCGGCGTCGGGCTGGTTGATCATGTCGTTGAACATCGCGGGGACGCCGTACATCACGGTGAGTTCGTCCTCGTCGATGGCCGTCATCACCTCGGCGGCGTCCCACTCGGTCACCGGGTAGTAGGCCGCGCCGTTGACGAGTGCGGCGTTCATCACGACCGACATCCCGTAGATGTGGAACAGCGGGAGCGTCCCGACGAGCCCATCGTCGGGGCCGAGTCCGCCGTCGAGCAGTTCGGCGTTCGTCCGGCTCGTCCACGCGAGGTTGTGATGCGAGAGGAGCACGCCCTTCGGCGTCCCCGTCGTCCCCGAGGTGTACGGCTGGACCGCCACGTCGTCGTCCGCGCGGTCGACGATCGGGAGCGTCTCGTCGGCGAGGAACGACTCGAAGTCAGTCGCCCCGTCGGCGGCACCGCCGACGCTCACGACGTGTTCCACGTCGGTCTCCTCGCGCACCGAGTCGACGGCGGCGGCGTTCTCCGCCAGCGTCACGACGGCCGTCGCCCCAGAGTCCGAGAGCAGGTGGCTGATCTCGCGGGCCTTGTACTGGGGGTTCATCGGGACGACGATGCCGCCCGCTCGAAGGGTTCCGTAGAACGCAGTCACGAACTGCGGGAGGTTCGGGAGGTAGATGGCGACGCGGTCGCCGGGCTCGACGCCGCGGTCGGCGAGGGCCGCCGCGAACCGGCCGGTCCGCTCCCAGAACGTCTCGTAGGTGGTCGTCGATCCGCCGTACACGATCGCCGCTTCCGTGGGGTGGGCTGTCACGGCGTCGGCGACCTCGGTCACGAGGTTCGTCATGCAGTCGTCCGGGGAAATGAAGAACGCGGATAAAAGCGTTCGCACTCCGACATCCACGACACCGACCGGGTCACCGGTCGGTACGTCGAACTATACACTGTTAGCGTTCTTGTTACTGGTCTGCAACAATGTTGCGAAAATATGGGCGTCTACCAGAAACTATTAATCGTGGTGTTCACAACGTGGAGGCAGAATGCGACAGAGTTCTTCACGTAGCAGTGTCAAGCGTCGCGCGTTCCTGAGTGCCGCCGGTGCGGCCGGCATCGCTGGGCTCGCGGGCTGTACGGGCCAGAGCGGGGACGGCGGCGACGGCAGCGATGGCAGCGACGGCGGGAGTTCGGGGCAGTCCAGCGGCGGGAGCAGCGGTGGCAGCTCCGGCCCGACGGACATGGTCATGACGACGTCGACGGAGACGACGGCGGCGTACGCGATGAGCCAGGGCATCGCGGCGGTCGTCAACGAGAACAGCGAGGAGGTGCGTCTCGACGCGCGCCCCAGCGAGGGGACGAACGCGAACATCGGGCGACTCGACCGCGGCGAGGTCCAGATCGCGTACATCCAGAACTGGACCGCCGCGAAGATCAACGCCGGCGAGAAGCCGTTCGGCGATCTCTCCTTCACGCCGAACCAGGTGTTCCACCTGTACGACCTCGGCTGGTTCCTCGCGACGGCCAACGACGGCTGGGAGACGGCCGCCGACATCGAGTCCGGCAGCCGCGTCTCGCCGACGCCCCGTGGCTCCGGGACCGCGGAGATGCTGGAGACGGCGCTCAACTACTCCACGGAGGACTACGAGCGCGTCAGCATCGACTACGGCGGGCAGGGCAGCGCAATGAGCGAGGGTCGCCTCGACGTCGGCGCCGCCACGCTGGTCAACTTCTCCATCGAGCCCGGCTGGCTCCAGGAGATGAAGGGGACGACGGACCTCCGGATGCTCGGCTGGTCCGACGAGACGGTCGCGAAGATGGAGGAGAACCCCGGACTGCTCCTGACCGAAGTCGACACCGGCGACCTCGAGAACTACGCCTACACGCCCGACCCGGTGACGATGCCGTCGCTCGCGTACAACTTCGTCGTCCGGAACGACTTCAGCTACGACGCCGTCTACAACCTGCTCTCGACGATGTGGGAGCAGCGCGACGACCTCGGCGAGTACCACGGCCTGCTGAACACGCTGGCCGACGGCGAGTTCTGGACCAAGAACGCCTACGACGACGTCCCGTTCCACCCGGCGGCCGCCGACTTCTATCAGGAGCAGGGCCTCTGGTCGGACGAGTTCACCCGCGGCGAGGAGTGACCCCGCTGCGATGGAGACCCCCACCGTCACCCGGGAACGCGCGCTGACGAGTCTCATCACCGTCATCGGCGTCGGCCTGACCGCGTACATGCTGTTCTACGCGTTCGACCGGCCGTTCGTCCGGGTCCGACACTCGAACATCTTCCTCGGCGCCGGTGTGGCCCTGTTCTACCTCTACGAGACGAAGAAACACGTCTTCGGCACCGACGACCTCGAGGCCTACCGCGACCGCGACATCGAGTACGACGGCAGTCTCACGGGCCGCATCCAGTCCGTCGTCGGCCCGTACGACGGCTACGTCACGCTACTCTCGGCCGTGCTGGCCGTGGGTGTCGCCGCCTACGTCGAACTGAACTTCCAGCGGCTCCAGTTCGACGCGCCCGTCCTCGGCTACTCGCAGGCCGACTTCGTCGTCGGCGCGCTCATCGTACTCCTCGTCTCGGACGCGACCAGACGCGCCTACGGGATGGCCATCACCTCGGTGGTCATCGCAGCCGTCGCCTACGCGATGGCCGGCCCGTGGCTCCCCGGCTTCCTCGGGCACACCGGCATGTCGTGGCAGGACGTCGCCCGCTTCGGCGCCATCGGCCTCAGCGGCACCTACGGCTTCATCCTCGGCGTCGGGACGACGTGGGTGGCCATCTTCATCATGTTCGCCGGGATGGCCAAGACGTTCGGCGCGCTCGACTACATCCTCGACGTGGGGACCGAGCTGGGCAACAAGCTCCGCTCGGGCGTCGTGCAGGTCGCGGTCATCTCGAGCATGGCGATGGGCTCCATCACCGGGAGCGCCGCCGCCAACACCGCGACCACCGGCAGCTTCACCATCCCGATGATGAAGCGACAGGGCGTCCGCGAGGACTTCGCGGCGGCTATCGAGAGCGTCGCCTCCTCCGGCGGGCAGATGATGCCACCGGTGATGGGCGTCGCCGCGTTCATCATGGCCGACATCCTGCAGGTGCCCTACGTCCGCATCATCCAGGCCGGCCTGCTCCCGGCGCTCTTGTTCTACTTCAGCGTCGGTATCGCGGTCCAGTTCGTCGTCCTCAAGTTCGGCTGGACGACCGAGAAGACCGGCGAGTTCGACCGAAGTATCCTCCGTGGTGGCGCGCACTTCGCCATCCCGCTGGGGGTACTCGTCTACACGCTCGTGGTCCTGCGGCTCACGCCGCTCTCCGCCGGCCTCTACACCGCGCTCACGATGGTCGGGACGATGTACGTGCGGAACCTCGCCGTCGACGGCCCCTCGGTCGGGACGCTGGTCGACACGACGGCCCAGACGCTCCGTGGGTTCCGCGACGGCGCGGTCGACATGGCACCGCTCGTCGGCGTGCTGGCCGCGATGGGCATCATCATCAGCATGCTCACGCAGACCGGGCTGGCACAGAAGATCTCGATCCGGATGGTGGGGCTCGCGGGCGGCGTGCTCATCGCCGTCCTCCTGATGGCGATGGTGCTCAGCATCCTGTTCGGACTGGGGATGCCGACGCCCGCGGCCTACATCCTCGTGGTCATCCTCGTCGCGCCCGGTATCATCCAGGTCGGCGTGCCCGAGATAACGGCCCACCTGTTCGTCTTCTACTTCGCGATGCTCTCGGCCATCACGCCACCGGTCGCGGTGGCGGTCGCGGTCGGGGCACGCATCGCGGACGCCGACTTCCTGCAGACGGGGATGCAGGCCCTGCGCATCGGTGCGCCCGGCTTCTTCATCCCGTTCGCGTTCATCTCGAATCCGAGTCTCATCTTCTGGTCGTTCCCGTCGACGCTGCTCCACGCGGGTATCGTCTTCGTCGGCGTCGTCGCGCTCGTCGCGTCGACCACCGGCTACGACGGGCGACACGACCTCGGGCTGCCACACCGGGGGGCGTACCTCGGCCTCTCGGTCGTGGCGCTCTACGCGCCGATGACCGCGGTGCAGGTCGGAGCCGCGACGCTCGCGCTCGCGGGGCTGGGGCTGGCGCACTTCGACCGCCTGCCGGCCGCCGTGACGCCGGCGAAGGAGTAACCCCCTCGACGCACGTTTTCTGCTCTCGTTCCTCATCACGACCATGACCGACACCTACACCGGCGCCGACGTGTTCGTCGACGCCCTCGAACGCTACGGCGTACAGCACGTCTTCGGCAACCCCGGGACGACCGAGCTCCCCCTGATGCACGCGCTGGAGGACAGCGACCTCTCGTACGTGCTCGGCCTCCACGAGGACGTGGCGGTCGGTGCCGCCGCCGGCTACGCGAGCACCCGCCGCTATCACGCGGACGACGACCCCGACGTGAATCCGGTGGGCGTCGCCAATCTCCACGTCACGCCCGGCCTCGCGCACGGGCTCGGCAACCTCTACGGCGCGATGGTGGCGGGCGCACCGCTGGTCGTCACGGCCGGCAACCACAGCCGCGACTTCCGTCACGAGGAGCCAATCCTCTCGGGTGACCTCGTCGAGATGGCCGCCCCGTTCACGAAGTGGAGCGACGAGGTGCTCGACGTCCGGGCGCTCCCGACGATGCTCCGCCGGGCGTTCCGGACCGCGCTCACACCGCCGACCGGGCCGGTGTTCCTCGCGCTCCCGCTCGACGTGATGCAGTCCGCTGCCGACCGCGGTCCGGAACGACTCGGGCCCATCCCGAAGCCGGGATGCGCCGCTCCCGAACAGGTCGTCCACGCGGCCGACTGCATCGCCGAAGCCGACGACCTCGCTATCGTCGTCGGCGACCACGTCGCGCGGGCCGGCCTCGCCGCTATCGAGGCAGCAGTCGACCTCGCCGAGGCCTCGGGCGCCCGAGTCCACGGCGAGATCCTCTCCGCCGAAGTCAGCTTCCCGGGTGACCACGACCAGTGGGTGTCGTTCGTCCCGTCCAGCGAGGCCCCCGCCCGTGAGGTGCTCGACGCGGACACGCTGGTGCTCGTCGGCTGTTCGACGAACACCACGCTGACCCGCAGAGAGCAGCCGCTGGTCGACGCCTCCACGACCTGCGTCCACGTCGGCGTCGATTCGTGGCAACTCGGGAAGAACGAGCGCGTCGACGCCGTCGTCTACGGCAACCTCGCGGCGAGCCTCTCGGAGCTCGCGAACTGTGTCGCAGCCGAGATACCGGAGACACGGCGCGAGCGCCGACTCGCTCGCGTCCGCAAGCGGCGAGCGGACGCGCACGTCGAGCCGCCGACGGGCGACCCCGACGACCTGCCCTCGAAGGGCCGGCTGGTCGAGGCGCTTCGGGAGGCGGCGCCCGACGCGTTCCTCGTCGACGAGGGCGTCACCTCGAAGTACGCGCTGCTCCAGCGGTGGCCGCTCACCCCCCAGCAGTTCCTCTCGAACAAGGGTGGGGGGTTGGGCTACGGTCTGCCCGCGAGCGTCGGCGCGGCGCTCGCGGAGTCGCTTCGCGACGACCCCCGTGACGTCGTCGGCTTCGTCGGCGACGGCTCGTATCTCTACTACCCGCACGCCCTCTACACCGCCGCGCGGTACGACCTCGATCTCACGGTCGTCGTCTCGGACAACCGCAACTACCGCATCCTGAAGGACAATATGCTGGCGCTTGAGGGTGGCGACGAGGCCGACTACGCATTCCTCGGCACGGACTTCGACCCGCCGGTGGACATCGCCGGGTCGGCCCGGGCACACGGCGCGACCGCCACACAGGTCGAGCGCGAGGGCGACCTCGCGGCGGCGCTCGACCGAGCGCTCGACGCCGACGGGCCGAGCGTACTCGACGTGCTGGTCCGGGACTGATTGATAGAACACGTTGTATTCAAGTTACGGATTGATACCGCCCTGGAACCCATCGAATTACAAAATTGGATTGAGGAGTGAGTAATCGATTTGTAATCCGAGGAAAAGACACCAAGCCCATATTTTCTTGCCTATACATTAATATCTTCGCACAAAAGTGCACATAACAGACAATATTTCGGAAATAGGATCAACCGACGTGAGACGCCCTCGATACACGCCCATATCCATTGATTTTCCAGTGTAGATAGCCCACTACGATTCGTGAACTCCCGGCAGGCAGACACGGTTACACCTCTCGTCTATCAGCAAATGTAGTACAAATAATTACGTCAGATCCCGGGAGCGATATCGCGGGCCAGTCCGAGTCGGTGGACCGGGGGTCGCTCGTGTCCACCTGGATGAGCGACTCGCGCTCGCGCATCTCGTCGAGCGAGAGGTGACAGGAGATGTGGTGGCCGGTGTCGCCGCGCTCGTCGAGGACGACTCGCGGCGCTGCGACCCCCAAAAATAACACACGTATGTCTGTTATCTCTGGAACGTGTAGTCAGTCGTTACCAGGTCGGCCTCGTAGTAGGCCGTCCGGAGGTCCGCGGCGTCGGTGTACTCGCGGTTCGGGATCGTGCGCTCGCGGACCGGGACGACGAACGGGTCGACGTCGAACGGGTACGGGTCGAGCGCGAGACTGGTGTCGTCGACGACCGACACGTCGAGGTCGGTCCACCCCGTCGTCGCGGGGACGGGACCGAGCGTCGTCGGCTCCAACTCGGGGTAGAGACAGCAGTGGAGCGCGAGTCGGTCCCACAGCTGGAGCAGACAGTAGCTCCGCCACAGCGGCGTGTCGCCGTCGAAGCTGCCGGTCTCGTGGAGGGTTTCGAGCATCGCGACGACCTCGTCGGTGACGTACTCGCCGTATCGTCCTCCTTGGAGGTCGGCGGCGAGTCGCCGCTGTCGGGCCTCTTCGCGGCCGACGAACCCCGCGTACTCGTCGCTCCGGTCGGGCATCGACGGGGCGGTGCCGTACCGCTGGCGGCGGACGCCCGCTCCGTGCATCGAGACGAGCAGCCCGACGTACGGGTCGAGTTCGACGGCCGTCTCGATACCCCGCTCGTAGAACGCCTCCCAGCTCGCGGTTGGCACCTCGAAGAGGTTGATGGGCGCGCCGTCAGCGAGATGCGGGTAGAGGTCCCACGTCCACCAGCCGTTGTCGTGGGTGTAGCCCGCCGCCCGCATCGCGGCGGTCGGTTGGGGAGCATCGAGTTCGTCACCGCCCCAGTGGTCGGCGAACCGCCCGGCCATCGTAGCGTGTTCGTTCTGTGCGACGATGCGGTAGTCGTCCTCGCGGGCCGCGACTAACATCCGCCGACACCCGTGTTCGCGATCATACGCTCCCCTCGACTGGCGACCGCTTGGCTCTTGTGCCGAGCGAGTCGGAAGAGCCGGAAGCACGAGAGAAAGAGCGACTAGAGGCGGGTCGGGGCGTACTCCAGATTGAGTTCGAGTTCGTTCGCCGAGCCGAGCAGGAGGTCGGGAATCTCCTCCTCCAGCCACTCGCCTTTCATGCGGTGGGTCGGCCCGGAGACGCTGAGCGCGCCGACGACCGAGCCGTCGGGGCCGAGCACGGGCGCGGCGACCGCCTGCAGTCCCTGGATACACTCCTCACGGTTGAACGCCACGCCACGCTCGCGAATCCGTTCGAGCTCGGCCGCGAGTGCCTCGCGATCGGTGACGGTATTCTCCGTCTCCGCCGGGAGCCCCCACCGGTCGATGATGGCGTCGACGCGCTCCTCGGGGAGGTGCGCGAGCATCGCCTTGCCTCCGGCGATGGTGTGGAGGTAGCGCCGGGTGCCCGTCGTGGAGTTCGTGCGGACGGCGTGCGCGCCCACCCCGCGGTAGAGGTAGATGGCGCGGCCGTGCTCCTCGGTCATGAACAGCGCGCGCTCCTCGGTCTCCTCGGCGAGCTGGTCGACGATGGGGCGAGCCATCGCGTAGACCGGGCTCCGCTCGCGGACGTACTCGCCGAGGCCGAGGAGCCGGAGCCCCAGATGGTACTCGTCGCCCTCCTTCACCACGTACTCGTGCGCCTCCAGCGTCGAGAGATGCCGGTGGACCGTGCTCTTCCCGATGTCGAGGTGGTCGGCCAGTTCAGTGACACGCGCGCCGTCGAGCTCACGGAGCCCCTCGACGACCGTGAGCAGCGTGACGGCCGATTTGACCGTGCCGGCCGAGGCGTTTGTGGAACCCATGTTAGAGAACACCACTCAACAGCAATGAATGTTCCGGAATGAAGAACGGCGCCAAATCGAGCCGACGCCCTCGTGGACCCCGTACGGTCGCAGCCACGGCTGTTTTGCAGGATTCCGGCCGTTCTGCAGGGAGGAACGAGGCAAACCCGAGGGGCGGTTTCAGCCGAGAACGCGGCAAACCCGGCTCGTTGTCTCGAGATTCAGCCCGGAAAACCGATGACTCATATATAAGATCCCGCGTCGCGGAACGAACGATTTGCTGTCACTTGCGGAGTGAACGGGCGGTAGACGGGACGGGAGACACGCCGCTTGCGACGGCCTCGTGAGACGAGGGTGTCGAGGGTCGTCATTCACGGGAATTGATACGACGGTCGGCGCCCCGAAACGACGACCCGGTACCCGCACAGAAAAGACGGACGCGACTCAGATGGGGCGGTCGATGTGCGTGCCGAACCCTTTCTCGCCGACGACCTCGCCCGCTTCGTAGGCGAGCTGGCCCCGGACGATCGTGTGCGTCGGCCAGCCGGTGACCTCGCGGCCGTCGTACGGGGAGTAGTCCGCCGCTCCCTGCAGGAGTTCGGGGGTGACGGTCTTCGTCTCGTCGAGGTCGACGACGAGCAGGTCCGCGTCGCTCCCCACGCGAATCGTCCCCTTCTTGGGGTAGAGGTTCCACGCCTGCGCCGTGTTCGTCGACGTGACCGCGACCGCGCGTTCGAGCGAGATTTTCCCCTCGTTGACACCCTCCGAGAGAATCAGCGGGAGCATCACGGGCGTGCTCGGGAAGCCGAGCGCGCTGTCACGGATGCCCTCGCCGAACTTCGTCTCCGAGACGTTGGCACAGTGGTCGGTGCCGATACACGAGATGGTGCCGTCGGCGAGCCGCTCCCAGAGCACGTCCTGGTCGTGCTGTGAGCGCACGGGCGGATTGACCTTCATCCGCTCGTCGCACTCCTCGGTCGTCAGACAGAGGTAGTGCGGGCAGGTCTCGCCCCAGTGGTTGTAGCCAGCCGCCCGGAGCGACGCGAGTTCGTCGGCGGTCGTCGCCGAGGAGATGTGGACGGCGTAGAAGCTGTCGTCGTAGCCGTGGACCTTCGCAAGCGACGCGCCCGCGACCATGCTCTGGGTCTCGGCGTAGCCGGGGAACTCCTCGACCATCACCTCGTACCCCTCGTCGGGGTCGGCCTCGGTGTCGTCGCTCTCGGAGGTGACGTAGACGTTGCCGCCGGCCAGCCCGTTCGTGATTTCGACGTTCTCGGAGTGGTAGCCGAGCGTCGTCGGCACGTCCTGGTCGACGAGCTTCTGGATGAACGCGTCGCCGTAATCGTCGAGCATGTCGCAGTCGACGCCGAACTTCTCCGAGGCGGCGTACTTGTAGTTCATGTACCACTTGAACGTCGTGATGCCGAGTTCGTTCACGAGGTACGGGATCTCCTCGATGTGCTCGAACGAGAGCAGGCCGAGCGAGAAGAAGTAGTCGTGGTAGTAGTTGGGCTCCGCCTCCTCGAAGTAGCCCGGCATGACGTCCTCGTAGGAGTCACCCCGCCGGAAGTAGTTCCCGATGGTCGTCACGCCGCCGACGAGGTCCGAGCGCGACTCGGTCTCGGCGTCCTCGTCGAGGCCGCGATAGATGCCGTGGTGCGTGTGCGGGTCGATGGCGCCCGGGAGGACGTACTTGCCCGAGGCGTCGATGACGTCGTCGCCGTCGAGCGAGCCGGGGCGCGCGATGGCCGAGATGACGCCGTCGTCCGCGGCCACGTCCGCCTCGAACGTGCCGTTCTCCACCGAGACGACCGTCCCGTTCTGGATGACGAGGTCGTGGCTCATTCTAACGCCCCCATCTCGTCGAGATACGTCTTCACTTCCTCGACCTCCAGCACCTCGGCGTACTTCATCCAGAGGTCGAGCAGGCCGATCTTGTGCGAGGCCTCGATGCGGTCGAAGATGCACTCCTGCGGGAGGACGACGTTGAACCCGTTCGACTGGGCGTCGACGGCGGTCGCGCGGACACAGCCGCTCGTCGAGTTGCCGACGATGACGATGGTGTCGATGTCCGCGCGGATGAGCCGCGAGACGAGGTCCGTCCCGTAGAACGCGCTCGCGTACGACTTGTCGATAACCGTGTCGTCCGCCTCGGGGGCGACCGGGTCGACGATGGCCAAGTCGGGATGCTCGGGGTCGTCGTAGCTCGACGGGACCACCCGCGTGTAGGTGATGGGGATGTCGTTCTCGCGGGCGAAGTCGAGGAACGGTGCCATGTGGTCGATGGCCCGCCACGCGATTTCGCCCATCGCCGTTCGATAGGTCTCGACCGCATCGAGGATGGGCTCGTCCTCGCCGACGATGAGCTGCTGCATGTCGATGACCAGTACCATCGGGTTCTCGCCGAGTCCACGCGACTCCCACGAGGAGGCACCCTCCTTGTCGTAGCCGGCTTTCGTGATGACCTGCTTGTCCTGCTCGGAGAGCAGGTCCTCCCAGATTCGCTCAGTCATGTGTGATAATCACAACCGAACTCGGATGGGAGTCAGTATAAAATTTCGTGCCGTCCACCCCACCCGTGCGATACGTTTACAACCACCGAACGCGCCGAGAGAGACATGAGCGAGTCCGAGCAACCGACGCTCAGTGACGACAGACAGGAGGTCCTCGACGCGGGGGACGTGACGTGGGACGTGGAGACGGACGTCCTCGTCGCCGGCGCCGGCGGGACGGGGCTCGTCGCGGCGCTCGCGGCCTGTGAGAACCCGGACCTGACGGTGACCGTCGTGGAGAAGGCGCCCGAGCCGGGCGGCAACACCGCGCTGTCGACCGGGATGATTCCCGCCGCGGGAACGCGGCTCCAGCAGGAGAAGGGCATCGAGGAGACGCCCGCGGACATGGCCCGGGACATCCTCGAGAAGAACCACTACGAGGCCGACGAGGAGATGGTCCACCACCTCGCCCGCGAGAGCGCGAACCTCATCCACTGGCTCGTCGACGACTGGGACGTCACCCTCCACCTCGTGGACGACTTCAAATACCCCAAACACTCGGAGTTCCGAATGCACGCGCCGGCGGGAAACAACGGGGCGAACCTCGTCACCGAACTCGTCGACCTGCTGGAGGCGCAGCCGAACGTCGAACTGCTCACGAACGTCCCGGTCACGAAGCTCGTCGCCGACGACGGCGTCGTCGTCGGGGTGGTCGCCGGCGACCGCCGGGAGGAGTACATCGGAACGAAGAAGGTGATTCTCGCGACCGACGGCTTCGGCGGCAACCGGCGGATGATTCGCGAGTACTGCGACGAGGAGATCGAGGAGGCGCTCTACTTCGGTTCCGACGGGAACACGGGTGACGGCATCCGGTTCGGCGCGGACCTCGGCGGCGAGCTCGCGTACATGGACTCCTATCAGGGCCACGCGACCGTCGCGCGCGACACCGGCGCGCTGTCGACGTACGCCATCGTGATGAACGGCGGTATCCTCGTCAACGAGGACGGCGAGCGGTTCGGCGACGAGTCGGCGGGCTACTCGGAGTTCGCCGTCGACGTGCTCCGCCAGCCGGGCGGCGTCGCCTACGAACTGTTCGACGAGCGCATCTTCGAGAAACTGGAGGGCCAGTTCGACGACTTCGACGAGGCCGTCAAACTCGGCGCGTACACCAGAGCCGACACGGTCGCCGACCTCTGTGCGGTGTTCGACATCGAGACGGAGGCGACCGAGCAGGCAGTCGAGGCGTACAACGCCGCCGTCGAGGCCGGCGAGCCCGACGATGTCGGGCGCGTCGATGGGGCCCACACCCTCTCGCCACCGTACTACGGGACGCGGGTGACGGGCGCGCTGTTCCACACGCAGGGCGGGCTGGTGGTCGACGAACACGCGCGCGTCCTCCGCGCGGACGACAGCGTCGTCGAGAACCTGTACGCGGGCGGTGGGGTAGCCAACGGCGTGAGCGGCCACGGCGCCGGCGGCTACTTGTCTGGAAACGGGCTCACCGCGGCACTCGGCTTCGGGCGGCTGGCGGGCATCCATGCCCGCGAGTCGCTCTCGCAGTAGTATCGGTCTCAGTCGGTCGGCAGCCGCAGGACGAACACCAGCGCGACGCCCGCCGACACCGCGAGCAGGAGGAACGCCTCGTCGAACAGTCCGGCGTCGGCGAGCGCGCCGATGCCCGCGGGGGCCGTCGCCGCGAGCAGGAGGTACGCCGTCCGGATGAGGCCGAATCCGGAGCCCTGCACGGCGGTAGGGAGGAGCGTGATTGCGTGGGCGTTCACGACCGGCCAGAAGCCGAGCTGGACGCCCAGCAGCACTGTAAGCGGGACGAGCACGAGCAGGCCGTCCGCGAGCGTGAGCACGACCAGCGCACCGGTGGTCGTGACGACGCAGCCGACGAGCGCGACCCGGGTGCCGATGCGGTCGCTCGCCGTCCCCATGAGCGGCTGTATCACCACGCCGGTCGCGAAGAACAGTCCGAAGAGGAGCGCGGCCGTCCCGTTCGAGAGTCCCTTCTCGGTCACGAGATACGTCGGATAGAAGCTCGTGAACCCCTGGTAGACGACCGACATCGCGAGCATCACCGCGAAGACGAGCAGCGGACCGGGACGGAGGATGCCGCCGAGCATCGACCGGAACGACCGCTCCGCGTCGGGGACTGCGGCCGAACTGGTTCGCCGCGGCACGGTGAGCCAGAGCCCAGCGACGACGGCAGCGAAGGGGAGGGCCGCGAAGCCGATGCCGCCGCGCCAGCCGAGCGCCGTGGCCGCGAGCAGCCCCGCGACGACCGGAAGCGCCGCGGTGCCGACGTTGCCCGCCGCCTGACTCACGCCGATTGCGGTGGCCGCGGCTCGCGGGTAGACGTCCGAGAGGACGGTCATCCGGGGCGTCGAGTAGAGGCCAGTGCCGACGCCGAACACCACCGTTCCCGCGACGAAGACACGGAGGTCGGGCGCGACGGCCGCCAGCACGAGCCCGCCCGTAGCGACGGCTGCACTGGCGGCGAGGATGGCCCGCTCGCCGAACCTGTCGCCGAGGACGCCGCCGGGAAACTGCGAGACAGCGTAGGCGACCCACAGCGCGGTCAGCACCAGCCCCGCGGTGGTCAAATCGAGCGCGAGCGCCGCCCGGACCTGCGGCAACAGCGCGGGAAACACGACCCGGGTGCCGATGGCGAACAGCCAGCCGACGGTGACGACGACGAACAGCCAGCCACGGCCGTCGCCCCGGAGCTGGCCGACCGTCGCTGCGACGCCGCGACGGAGCGAGCCGCGGCTGCTCACCGAGACCCCTCGAAGCCGACCATCTCAGACCGGGCGGTCGACGTGCGTTCCGTAGCCCTTCTCACCCGTGACCTCGCCCTCCTCGAAGACGACCCGCCCGCGGACGATCGTGTGCGTCGGCCAGCCCGTCACCTCCATCCCCTCGTAGATGGAGTAGTCCGAGCCGGCTTGCAAGAGGTCGGCAGTGACCGTCTTCGTCTCGTCGAGATCGACGACCGCGAGGTCCGCGTCGCTCCCCATGCGAATCGTCCCCTTCTTCGGGTAGAGCTTCCACGCCTTCGCGGTGTTCGTCGAAGTGACAGCCACGGCGCGTTCCAGCGAGATACGACCCTCGTTGACCCCTTCCGAGAGAATCAGCGGCAACATCGTCTGCGTGCCCGAGAACGCCAGTCCCGTCTCCCAGAGGTCGTCGCCCAGCTTCTCGTCGAGCGTGTTGGGGACGTGGTCGGTGCCGATACACGAGAGCGTGCCGTCGGCAAGCCGCTTCCAGAGCGTCTCGCGGTCCGACGCGTCGCGCATCGGCGGCGTCACCTTCATCCGCGCGTCACACTCGTCCGCGGTGTAGACGAGATACTGCGGGCAGGTCTCGCCGGTGATGTCGTAGCCGGCGTGCCGGAGGGCGGCGATCTCGTCCGCGGTCCCGCCCGACGAGATGTGGACGGTGTAGAAGTGCTGGTCGTAGTCGTGGAGTTTGGCCAGGGCCGCAGCCGACACCATGCTCTGGGTCTCGGCGTAGCCGGGGTAGCGCTCGCGGAAGGCATGGTAGTCGGCGTCGGGGTCGCCCGGTTCGAGAATCGACTGTGTTATCTCGGTGTTCTCGGCGTGGTAGCCGAGCGTCGTCGGGGCGTCGACGCCGGCGAGCGCCTGAATCATCCCGTCGCCGACCGCGTCGTCCAGGTCGTTGTCGAGCCCGAACTTCGACCGGGTGAGGAACTTGTAGAGCGCGTACCACTTGAACGTCGTAATCCCCAGTTGGTCGACGATGTCGGGAATCTCGGCGACGTGGTCGGGTGAGAGGATACCCAGCGTGTAGAAGTAGTCGTGGTAGCTGTTGGCCTCGCTCTGCTCGAAGTAGCCGGCCATGATGTCGGTGTACTTCCCGGGGCGGCGGAAGATGTTCCCGACCGTCGTGACGCCGCCGACGAGGTCGCCGTGCGTCTCGGTCTCGTGGTCGAGTTCGTAGTCACGGAACAGCCCGTAGTGGACGTGCGGGTCGATGGCGCCCGGGAGGACGTACTTCCCCGCGGCGTCGACGACCTCGTCGCCGTCGAGCGAGTTCGGGCGGGCGATAGCCGAGATGACGCCGTCGTCCGCGGCCACGTCCGCCCGGAAGGTGCCGTGTTCGACCGACACGACCGTCCCGTTCTGCACAACGAGGTCGTGGCTCACGCCGCCACCTCCGCGAGGTAGGCCCGAACCTCGTCGGTAGCCCAGACGTGCCCGTACCGCTCGTCGATGTCGAGCAGGGCGACCGCCGTCGAGGCCTGCACCCGGTCGAAGACGCACTCGCGGGGCGTGACGACGGCGAACCCCAACTGGGCGGCGTCGAGCGCGGTGGAGCGAACACAGCCGCTCGCCGAGCAGCCGAGGACGACCACGGTGTCCACCCCCCGACGAATCAGCCGCGAGGCGAGGTCCGTCCCGTAGAACGCACTCGAGTACGACTTGTCGAGCACGAGGTCGTCCTCGCTGCGGTCGAGCCCGTCCACGAGGTCGATGTCCTCGGGCCCGAGCCCGCTCTTCGCGCCGGGGATGACCCGGGTGTAGACGACCGGCACGTCGGCGTCGTGGGCCGCCTCGAGGAGAGGTTCGATGTGCTCCAGCGCCCGGTACGCCACCGCACCCATCGAGGTCCGGTAGCCCGCGACCGACTGCTCGATGGGGACGTCGTCGCCAAACAGGTGGCGCTGGAGGTCGATGGCCAGGACGACCGGGACGTCACCCGGCTCACGCCGAGGGGTGAGCCCCGGCAGTGGTTTCTCGGCTGTCGCCGCGAGTGCCTCGCGGTCACTCGCGGCGAGGAACGCTCGCTCGTGCATGTGAACTAATCACACGAACGTTGCCACGAGGCGGTAATAAGCGTATCTGCGCGTCAGTCGACCCCGATGGCGTCCGCGCGGGCGAGGAGTCGGCGGTAGCGCTCGACGAGCGCCTCGTCGAGGAACACGCCCTCGTGGACGAACGCCCCTCTGTCAGAAGCCTCGTACGCGGCGACGTGTGCGCGGGCGGCGGCCACGACCTCGGGGTCGGGCGTGAACACCTCGTTGACGACCGCGACCTGTGCCGGGTGGATGACCGACTGGCCGACGAAGCCGACTTCGGCGGCGCGTTCGGCCACCCGCCTGAGCGCGTCGGTGTCCTGGACGTCCGGGAACACCGACGAGATAGGCTGGAGCCCGCCGATGGCCGCGAAGCCGACGACGCGGTGGTTGAGGAACTCGCGAACCCGCTCGGAGGTGGGCTCGCCGCCGGTCGCCCGCGCGTAGTCACCGACGCCGAAGGAGAGCCCGGTCACCTCTTCGAGTCGTGCTGCCATCTCGGTGATGGCGCGACCCGCGAACACCCCCTCGGGCGATTCGAGCAGGAGCACCACCTCGGGTGGGGAGTCGGTCAACTCCCGGAGCCGCGCGACCGCGGTCTCGACCTCTCTGGCGGTTTCGACCATCGGGAGCGTCACGGTGTCGACGCCGGCGTCGACGGCCGCCTCCAGGTCCGCCTCCCAGTAGTCGGTCTGGAGGCCGTTGATACGTGTGGAGAGTTCGGTCTCGCCGAAGTCGGCGGTCTCGCGCAGCACTCGGAGATGCTCGCGGGCCTGTGGCTTGTCCTCGGGTCGAACCGCGTCTTCGAGGTCGACGGTGACCGCGTCCGCGCCCGCGTCGGCGGCCTTCGCCATCATCTCGGGCGAGTCACCGGGAGTGTAGAGGAACGACCGCCGGAGCCGCCTAACCAAGCCGCACCACCCCTCTCGCTTCGAGGGCGTGAACGTCCGCCTCCGACAGGCCCGCTCGCTCGGTGAGGACGGCCATCGTGTCCGCGCCGAGGTCCCGGCCCGCGTGCGCGATGTCGCCGGGCGTCCCCGACAGGTGGGGGACGACGCCGGGCATGACGAGGTTCTCGTACTCCTCGTCGGCCACCTGTTCGAGCGCCTCGCGCTCCCAGAAGTAGTCGTCCGCGAAGATGTCCGCGGTGTTGTAGACGGGACCGATGGCCGCCTCGTGTTCCTCGAAGATTCGAAGCACCTCCTCGCGGTCGCGTTCGGCCATCCAGTCGGCGATGATGGCGTCGAGTTCGTCGCCGTGGTCGAGCCGTTTCGAGGCGGTGGCAAAGCGTGGGTCCTCGGCGAGTTCGTCGCCGCCCACCGCCCGGAGGATGCGTTTCGCGACGCTCTCGGCGCTCCCCGAGATGGCGACCCAGCGGCCGTCCTTCGTCTCGTAGGTGTTTCGGGGCGCCGAGTACGAACTCCGGTTGCCGGTGCGGGTCTTGACGGTGCCGTTGACGCTGTAGTCGATGGTGAGTCGGCCCATGATGGAGAACAGCGGCTCGACCAGGCTGGTGTCGATGACCTGCCCCTCGCCGCCGTGCACGTCGCGGTGGTAGAGCGCGAACATCGCGGCCCACGTCGAGTAACAGGCGGCGACGGCGTCCGCGAGCCCCAGCGACGGGAGCGTCGGCGGCTTGTCCGGAAAGCCCGTCACCTCGGCGAACCCGCTCATCGCCTCTGCCAGCGTCCCGAACCCCGGTCGCTCGCTGTAGCGACCGGTCTGCCCGAAGCCGCTCGTACGGACGAAGACGAGTCCCGGGTTCACCTCGCGGAGCGTCTCCCAGCCGAGACCCCACCGCTCCATCGTCCCGGGTCGGAACCCCTCGATGACGACGTCGGCGTCCGCGACGAGGTTCTTGAACGTCTCCGCGCCGTCCGGGTCGCTCAGGCTCAGCGCGACGCTCTGCTTGTTCCGGCCGAGCCACTTCCACGAGAGCGCCTGCCCCTCCTGACCGAAGTTCCGGATGGAGTCGCCGAACTCGGGGTGTTCGATCTTGATGACGTCCGCGCCGAAGTCGGCCATGAACGTCGCGGCCATCGGTCCGGCGATGAGTGTCGCGCAGTCTATCACCGTGAGCCCGGAGAGCGGCCTGTCAGCCATCACGCCCCCTTTTTTCCCCGACGAGATAAGTGGTTCGTCCCGTAGCACCACCCCACACACGCAACAACGCTTTTGCCACCACACCGCGCAGCAACCCCCACGTATGTCAGCTACCCCCACGCCACGCGAGGTGGCCGAGGAGTTCTTCGCCCGCATGGAAGACGAGCGCCGCGAGACCGTCGGCGAGCTGTTCGCCGACGACGCCGTCATCGTCCTCCCCGGGGCACGGTTCGAGGGTCCGGACGCCGCGAGCGAGTTCCTCGCGCATCTCGCACCCCGCTACGAGTGGGCCGCCAAGGAGTTCGACCGGTGGATCGAAACGGACGAGGAAGTCGTGAGCATCGGGACGCTCTACGGCGTCGACAACGACGGCGAGGAGTTCTCGGGGGTTCGCTACGTCGACGTCTACGAGGTCGCAGACGGCCTGATTCAGCGTGTCGACATCTGGAACGACCTCGCGGCCGACGGAGTCGTATGAGCCGCACGGGCGTACTGTTCGCGCTCACCGACGACCTCGACCTCGTTCGCGACGCCGAGTCCTTCGGGTACGAGAGCGTCTGGTCCGCCGAGGGACAGGGGAAGACGGCGTTCGGGAAGCTCGAGCGGTGGGCGACGGCGACGGAGAACATCCAGCTCGCCACGGGCATCGTGAACGTCTTCTCACGCACGCCTGCCGCCCTCGCACAGGCCACGGCGACACTCGACGACCACTCGAACGGCCGGGCGATTCTCGGGCTGGGCGTGGCCCACCCGGGCGTCGTCGAGGACTTTCACGGCGCCGAGTTCGACCGCCCGCTCCGGCGACTCCACGAGTACGTCGAACTCGTCCGGCGCTATCTCAGGGGAGAGGCGTCGTCGTTCGACGGGGAGTTCTTCTCGCCCGAACGCACGAGTTTCTGGGAGGCGTTCGAACCGGTTCGCGCGGAGGTCCCCATCTACAACGCGGCGCTCGGCCCGGCGAACGTTCGGCTGACGGGGCAGGTCGCGGACGGTTGGCTGCCCAATCTGTTCCCGATGGACGGCTTCGACGAGGCGCTGGGGTGGCTCGAAACCGGCGCTGAGCGCGTCGGCCGCTCGCTCGACGACGTGGACGTGGCGATGTACGTCCTCACCGTCCCCGACGCGGACCCCGAGGCCGCTCGTCGGCGCGCGGCCGAACACATCGCGTACTACATCCGCGACATCCCCGGCTACTATGACCGCCCCGCCGAGAAGGCCGGCTTTGCCGACGAGGTCGCCGCCGTGAAAGCGGCCAGTTCGACCCCCGAAGGCGCGGCCGAAATCAGCGACGCCTTCGTCGACACGCTGGCCGTCGCGGGCACGCCCGACGACTGCCGCGACCGCATCGACCAGCTCCGCGCGGCGGGCGTCGACCTCCCCATCGTCCGCGCCCCGACGGGCGCGAGCCGCGAGCTCGAACGGCGCGTCCTCGAGACGTTCGCCCCCGAGCCATGACCGAGCTGCGCTGTCTCTCGCTGAACGGACTGATGCACGGCAACGGCTTCCCGACCGAGTCGCTCGAAACGGGCCTCGACCGCGACCCCCACTTCGTCGGCGTCGACGCCGGCTCCACTGATGGGGGGCCGCACTTCCTGGGGTCCGGTGAGAACATGCACTCCTCGCGCCGGGCCGTGAAGGAGGTGTATCGAGTGCTCCTCACGCGCTGTCTCGACGCCGACGTCCCCCTGCTCGTTGGGTCGGCTGCGACCGCCGGTGCCGACGTGCACGTCGAGTGGACGGTCGACCTCGTCGAGGAGATTGCTGACGAAGAGGGCCTCGACTTCGAACTGGGCGTCGTCTGGAGCGAGCAGTCGCCCGCCGACCTCCACGACGCCATCGACGCCGGGCGCGTCGACCCGCTCGACGAGTCGCCCGAGCTGGACGCGGTGACCGTCGAATCGAGTGAGCGAGTGGTGGCGATGGCCGGACCCGAGGTGTTCGTCGAGGCGCTCGACCGCGGCGCGGACGTCGTCATCGCGGGCCGGTGTTCGGACGTAGCGATCTACAAGGCGATGGCGCTCCGCGAGGGCTGTCACGAGGGACTGGCGACGCACCTCGCGAAGACCATCGAGTGCGGCGCGCTCATCGCCACGCCTCGCGGGGGTGACTGCATCCTCGGCACCCTCTCGGACCACGAGTTCACCGTGACGCCGACGAACCCCACAAACGCACGGACCCGCTCACCGTCGCCTCGCACCTGCTGTACGAGACGGCCGACCCGACCCGGTTCGTCGAACCCCGAGGAATCCTCGACACCAGCGAGGCGAACTACGAGGCGGTCGACGAGCGGACCGTCCGGGTCACGGGCTCGCGGTTCGACCCCGCCGAGGAGTACACGGTGAAACTCGAAGGGGCTCGACTGGTCGGCCACCGGGGCGTCGCGGCCGCCGGGATTCGTGACCCCACCGCGATTCGGGAACTCGACGACCTGCTCGCCACGGCCCGAAGAACGACCGAGGCGAAGGCCGAGCGCCTGGGTGTCGAGACGTTCTCGCTCGACGTGTGCGTCTACGGACGCGACGGCGTCATGGGCCAGCGCGAGCCCACACCCGACCCCAGCCACGAGGTCGGCCTGTTCGTCGAGGCCATTGGCCCCGATACCGAGACGGTCGACGACCTCCTCGAGGAGTTCACGTACACGCTGTTCGTCAGCGACTTCCCCGGGAGACAGACGACGGCCGGCAACGCCGCGTTTCCGACCTCACCGGCGCACGCACCCGTGGGGCCGGCCTACGAGTTCTCGGTGTGGCATCGACTTCGGGTCGACGCGCCGCTCGACCCGTTCCGCATCGAGGTCTGCACCGTGGAGGGGTCGCGATGAGACTCGGCGACCTCGCCGACGTGGTCCGGAGCAAGAACGCCGGCATCCACTACATCACCGTCGACGTGATGTTCCGCGACCGTGCGACGTTCGAGGCGGTCCGCGACGCGGGCGTGCTCTCGGCGGCGACGGTCGCCGACCGCTACGGCCTCGCCACCGAGGACGTTCGGTTCTTCGTCTACGAGCCGGGTCTCGCGTTCAAGGCGACGCTCCCCCGCGAGCACGTCGCCGGGAGTCCCGGCGACCCGGACCTCTACGGCGCCCAGCAGCACGCCCCACTGCTCGACGTCGAGGTGCCCGTCGAGGAGGCGCCCGCTGGCACGGACTCCACCGACCCGTAGCCTTTTGTCGACTGCCGGCAGATAGCGACCATGTCAGCGAGTACCGTGGACCTCGTCGTCCGCAACGCCCGGGTCGTCACGCCCGCGGGAACCATCCACGGGGGCGTCGCCTGCGACGACGGCGTCATCGTCGCCGTGGGGGCGGATTCGACGCTCCCCGAGGGCGAGACCGACATCGACGCTGGGGGGAACTTCTGCCTGCCCGGCCTCATCGACCCGCACGTCCACCTCGGGCGCCGCGACTTGGGCTACCCCGAGCAACTGAAAATCGACTTCGAGACGGAGACGCGCGGCGCGATTTTCGGTGGTGTCACCACCCTGTTCAACTTCGTCGAGCAGGAAGGTCACTACGTCCCGGACCTCGACACCTTCCGCGAGCTGGGCGAGGCGAACTCGTACGCCGATTTCGGCTTCCACATGGTGATGAGCCACGCCCACCACATCGACGAGATCCCCGACCTCGCCGCGGCGGGGGTCACCTCGTTCAAGATGTTCTACAACATGTACAAGTACACAGATATCGACATCGAGCCCTGCGAGGCCGACCGCGTCTACCGGGTGCTCTCGCAGGTGTCGGAGATTCCGGGTGCTGTGGGTATGTTCCACGCGGAGAACGCCGAGTTGCAGAAGGAGTGTGAGCGCGAGGCTCGTGAATCGGGCGGCTACGACCTGCGGGCGTGGGCCGACGCGTCTCCACCCGAAGCCGAGGCGATGCAGATCGACCAGATCGGTCACCTCACCCGGTTCACGGACGCCGACAGCTACGTCGTCCACATTTCGAGCGAGGAGGGCGTCGCGGCGGCTGAACGCTGGCAGGAGCAGGGTGTCCGGGTGAGCGGCGAGACGCTGGTGACGTTCCTCGCGAACACCGTCGAGGACGACCTCGGCGTCTGGGGAAAGGTGTCGCCACCCCTCCGCGAACCCCACCATCAGGAGGCGCTGTGGGCCGCCATCCGGCGAGGCGTCATCGACCACGTCGGCACCGACCACATCGCCACGAGCGTCGAGGAACACGAGCTGGGCGAGGGCCAGCACGGCCCGCACTTCTGGGACGCTCCACCAGGAATCCAGCCGGGGATGGAGTTCCTCCTCCCGATGATGCTCACCGAGGGCTACAACGAGAACCGCATCACGATGGAGCGGCTGGTGGAGGTATGCGCCACGAACAACGCGAAGCGCTTCGGCGTCTACCCGCAGAAAGGCGTCATCGCCGAGGGCTCGGACGCCGACCTCGTCGTCGTCGACACCGACGCCACGGCGACGATAGACGACGACTTCTTCCACACCCGCGAGCCGCGGTGGTCGTCGGTCCACGGCCGCGAGGTACGGGGACTCGCGACCCACACCGTCGTCGGCGGGGAACTGGCCGTCCGTGAGGGCGAACTCCTCGTCGAGAAGGGCGGCGGGTCGTTCCTCGCGCGGTGAGTACGGGACGACGACCCGACCGCAACGGTAAGGTACTCCGCCGTGTGACAGGCACGCATGCCTGAACGACCGTGGGATAGCCTGCTGTCCGACCGTGACCGGGAGGTCATCGAGGCGGCCGGCTACGACGAGAAGGGCGCGTCGAACTGGAACACTCGCGGCGTGGGCGATAGCCCGATGCTCCTGATAATCGACGTCCAGCGCGTCACGGTCGGCGCGGACGTTCCCATCACCGAGGCCGTCGAGGAGTCGCGCATCGCGATGGGCGAGGTGGCCCACAGCGCGCTCGAACACATCGTCCCGTTCGTCGAGTTCGTCCGCGACCAGGAGATTCCCGTGACGCACACACGGGTCGTCCCGCCACCGTACGGCCCGGACGACCCCGAGGTGCAAATCGTGGACGCGCTCGCCCCCCGCGAGGGCGAAGCCGTGGTCGACAAGCGGTACGCGAGCGCGTTCTTCGGGACCGACCTCGTCTCGCGGCTGATTCGCGCGAACGTGGACACGCTCGTCGTCGTCGGGGACACCACGAGCGGCTGTCTCCGCGCCACCGTGGTCGACGCCCAGCAGTTCGGGTTCAAGGTCGTCGTCCCCGAGGAGTGCGTCTTCGACCGGATCGACCTCTCGCACCGGGCGAGTCTGCTGGACATGTGGATGAAGTACGCCACCGTGCGCCCGACCAGCGAGGTCCGCGAGCTGCTCGCGGACGGCTGACCGGCGCGGGAAACCGTTATCTCGCCGCCCGTGAACTAGCACTCATGACAGGCGGCACCATGGCCCAGCAGATACTGGCGTCGCACACCGAGGCGACGTCGGTCTCGCCGGGCGAACACGTCACCGTCGAGCCCGACTGGGTGCTCGCACACGACCTCTCGACGTATCCCGTGAAGGGCCGAATGGCCGAACTCGGCTACGAGCGGGTCGCACACCCCGAGAACGTCGTCATCGTCTTCGACCACCACGTCCCCTCCGCGAACGAGGTCATCTCCGACCACATGAACGAGGTGGAGGCGTGGGTCCGCGCGCAGGGCATCGAGAACTTCTACCCCGCAGGGTCGGGCATCTGCCACAACGTCCTCGTCGAGGAGGGGTACTCGCTGCCAGGGACGCTCATTCTCGGCGCCGACTCCCACACGACCAGCCACGGCGCGTACGGCGCGTACGGCACCGGCATCGGCCACACCGACTGTGGGGAGGTGCTCGGCTCTGGGAAGCTGTGGCTGCGCGTCCCCGAGACGAAGAAACTCGTCGTCGACAACACCTTGCCAGAGGGAGTGAGCGCGAAGGACCTCGGGCTCGTCTTCATGCGGGAACTGACCGCGAAGGGTGCCATCTACGACGCCATCGAGTACCACGGCGAGGGGATCGAGGCGCTGGCGATGTACGAGCGACGGACGCTCTCGAACCTCGCGGTCGAACTCGGGGCCGTCACCGGAATGGTCCCCCCTGACGAAACGACCGAAGCGTATCTGGAGGGCCGGGCGCGCAAGGAGTACGAACCGGTCACACCGACCGACGACGCCCAGTACGCCGCCGAAATCCACTTCGACGCCACCGAGGTCGAACCGTTGCTGGCGAAACCCTCACGCGTCGACAACATCGGAACCGTGACCGAGAGCGCCGGAACCCACGTCGACCAGGTGTTCGTCGGGAGCTGTAACAACAGCTCCTACGAGGACCTCGTGGCGTTCGCCAGTCTGCTGGAGGGTGAACAGGTCGCCGCCGGCACCGACCTCGTCGTCGTCCCCGGGAGCAAGCGGGCGCTCCTCCGACTCAACGAAGAAGGGCTGTCGAACGCCATCATCGAGGCCGGTGGCATCATCTCGCCGCCGGGCTGTGGCCCCTGTTTCGGCGCACACGGTGGCATTCTCGGGGAGGGAGACGTCTGTCTCGGGACGATGAACCGCAACTTCCCCGGGCGGATGGGACCCGGTGAAATCTACATCGGAAGCCCGGAGACGGCAGCCGCGACGGCCATCTACGGCGAGATCACGGACCCGCGAGAGGTGCGCTGATGGAGCGGACCGGGCGCGTCCACGTCCTCCCCGAAGACGTCGATACGGACCAGATCATCCCGGGCGAGTACCTGACCACCGTCCCCGACGACGAACTCGGCGAGTACGCCCTCCGGGGGTACGACCCCGAGTTCGCCGAGCGGGTTCAGGCGGGAGACATCATCGTCGCGGGCGGGAACTTCGGGCTCGGCTCCTCGCGAGAGTCCGCGCCCGTCGCCCTCAAGAACGCGGGCATCGGCGCCGTCGTCGCCGAGTCGTTTGCCCGCATCTTCTACCGGAACGCCGTCAACGTCGGCCTCCCCATCGCCGTCGTCCCGGGCATCACCGACCACGTCTCGGCGGGGGACACCGTGCGCGTGGACGTGGCCGCCGGCGAGGTCGAGAACGTCACCACTGGGGAGACGTTCACGTTCACGCCGCTCCCACCCGACCTGCTCGAAATCCTCGACGCCGGCGGACTGGTCGCGCTCCGGCAGCGACAGCGTACCGAGTAGTCAGTCCAGTGTCTCGTAGCGCTCGGCGTACGCCTGCTCGCGCTCGTCGGCCGCCTGTTCGTACGCCATCCACTCGGGGAGCAGCGTGATGTCGTCACGCTCGCCCCACTCGACCATCTCATCCAGGACCGAGGCCTGACTCCCCTCCGAAACGACGGTCTCGTACACGTGCCGAATCGTGTAGAGTGCGGCCTTGAACGCGTCGGAAGGGTAGATGGCGACGTCGTAGCCGGCATCCGAGAGTTCCTCGCTGGAGAGCGGGGGTGTCTTCCCCTTCGCAGCCATGTTCGCGAGGTGTGGGCCCTCGACCGCCGAGGTCACCTCACGCATCGTCTCGACGTCGGTGGGGGCCTCGACGAACAGCACGTCCGCACCCGCCTCCTTGTAGAGTCGGGCGCGGCGGATGGCCTCCTCGACGCCGTGGACCGCGAGCGCGTCGGTGCGAGCGATGACGAGGAACTCGTCGCTCTCGCGAGCCTCGGTGGCGGCCTCGACCTTCGCGGCGAACTCCGGGGCTTCGACCACGCGCTTCCCCTCGAAGTGGCCGCACTTCTTCGGGAAGTCCTGGTCCTCCAGCTGGATGGCCGAGACGCCCGCGCGCTCGTACTCCTGGACCGTGCGTCGGACGTTCAGCGCGTTGCCGTAGCCGGTGTCGCCGTCCGCGACGAGCGGCACGTCGATGGCGCCCGCCATCTGCCGGGCGCGCCGCGCCATCTCGGTCATCGTCGTGAGGCCGATGTCGGGGCCGCCGTGCGTCGAGGAGGAGACACAGGAACCGGACATGTAGACGGCTTCCGCGCCCGCCTGCTCGGCCATCCGCGCGGTGAGGGCGTCCCACGCGCCGTGGATCATCAGCAGCTCGTCGTCCGCGATACGGTCTGCGAGTCGCATGGCTCCCCTGCGAGGTGCGGCTACAAAAACGTCTCTGCGGTCACCCGGTGGTGTGGATGCCGCCGTCGACGACGAGCGAGTGGCCGGTGACGTACGCCGACCGGTCGCTCGCGAGGTAGACCGCCGCCTCTGCGACGTCGTCGGGCTGGCCGAACCGCTGGAGGGGAATGCGCTCCTCGAACAGCTCGCCGCGCGCGGTGCCGATGACCTTCGAGTCGGCTCTGGTCATCTCGGACTCGACGACACCCGGGTGGATGGCGTTCACCCTGATGTCAGGCGCGAGCGCGTCGGCCATCGCGTACGTCATCAGTCGGACCGCCCCTTTCGACGCGCAGTAGGCGACGTAGTCGCCGACGCCGTAGAGTCCGGCGGTGCTGGAGAGGTTGATTATGGAGCCGGTGTCCATCCGTTTGGCGGCGGCCTGTGCCCCGAAGAACGCTCCCTTCGCGTTGACGTTCATGGCCCGGTCGAACTGTTCTTCGGTGGTATCGAGGAAATCGGCCAAGACGAACACCCCGGCGTTGTTCACCAGCACGTCGAGGCCGCCGAACTGGTCGGCTTCGGCGACCGCTCGTTCGAGGGCAGCGGGGTCAGTCACGTCGCACGCCACGTACTCCGCATGGGTGTCGGTCTCGTCGACGAGCCGCTCGTCGGTCGGCGTCCCGCCCTCCCGGGGGTCGCGCTGGCGGTCGGCGACGACGACGGCACTGGCGCCCTCGCGGGCGAACGCGAGACAGATTTCGCGGCCGATGCCGCTCGCCCCGCCGGTGACGACCGCGACCCTGCCATCGAGGTCCATCAGCGACCCTCCGGCGCGAGCGCGGCCATCGTCTCACGCAAGCCGTCCTCGTCGGCGCTCATGGGCGCGCGGACGATGGGGAGGTCGAGCCCCGCCTCCCGGAGCGCGTCGAGCTGGGCACGGACCTCGTCGGGCGTTCCCACCACGCCCACACTCTCGACGAATCCCTCGGAGAGTTCTTCGATGGCGGCCTCGTCCGAGTCGGCGGCCTGTGCGGCGTCGACCTCGGCGCCGTACCCCGCCTCGCGGGCGATACCCTCGTAGTAGCCGGGGATGTGCCGGAGGTACTGGACGACGTGGTGGGCGGCCGCCCGGTAGGCGGCGTCGGCGTCCTCGTCGACCGACGTGAGCAGGTACATCGCGACGTCGATGTCGTCGGGGTCGCGGCCCGCGCGTTCGGCCCCCTCGCGGAGCCACTCCTGGGCCTCGCGGAAGCGGTCGATGGGGTACAGGTAGGGAATCCAGCCGTCGGCGTACTCGCCCGTCAACCGGACGTTGCCGGGGCCGAGCGCCGCGTTGTAGATGGGGACCTCCGCGCGAACCGGTTCGAACGCCTCCCAGAAACTCGTGCGCGCAGGCGAGAAGAACTCGCCGTCGAACGGCTCGGCGACGCCCGCGAGATACCGACGAACGAGCGTGATGTACTCGGCCATTCGGGGGAGTGGGCGGTCGAACGGCACGCCGTGAAAGTCCTCGACGACGCCCGGATGCGCCACGCCCAGCCCGAGACTGGCGCGACCCCCCGAGTGCGCGTCGAGCGTCGCGACCGACTGCGCGAGCGCCGCCGGCGTGCGTGAGAAGACGTTCACGATGGACGCGCCGAGGCCGATCGTCTCGGTGGCGGTCGCCCACCGTTCGAGTTTGCCGAAGGCGGTCTTCCCCTGTCCCTCACCGGTCCAGATGCTCTCGTAGCCCAGTCGCTCGGCCTCACGGACGACCGCGAGGTCGTCCAGCAGCCCGATGGAGAGAGCGGTGCGGTCACTGGTCACAGGTCTCACATACCGAGTTTCCCGGGCGTGGGCAAAACCGTTCCCCCCACGGTAGTGTACTCGAAAGAACGACAGGGGCAGCGACAGAGCCGTAAACACCTCGAAAGCCCCGACGAGCTGGACTCGATGCGGCGACTGCGCTCCTCGGGTTCTCACTTCGTTCGAACCCTGCGGTGCTTGTTCGTCCGCGCCTTCGTCCAGCTCGTCGCCCCTTTCAGTCCCACCCCCAATGCTCGGTCAACCAAGCGTCACGGGTGGGACTGAAAGGGGCCGGTCGCTACGCGAACCCCGACGACGCAAGCACTGCAGCGAACGCAGTGAGCGAAGCGCACAGCGAGTCGCGGGAGCAGCGCGGGACCGTAGGTCCCGCGGGCCGTGCGAGCGGGCCTGCGGCCCGCGAGCAGACGTAGCGACCGGGGGCTTTCGAGGTGGCATCGCCATCGCTGTCTCGTTCGACTCCAGCAGAGACGTTGCAGCCACGAGTCGAATTACACGCCAGAACATCCCAACGCGGCCGAGACAAACCTTAATACGCCGCGACGAAGTGTATCACGACAGATGGCACCACTCCTCGAAGTCGATGGGCTCACCAAGCGGTTCGGTGCGCTCGTCGCCAACGACGGCGTCACGCTCTCGGTGTCCGACGGTGAGGTCAGAGGCATCATCGGCCCGAACGGGAGCGGGAAGTCGACGTTCTTCAACACGCTGACCGGGTTCTACCGGTCGGACGGCGGAACCGTCGTGTTCGACGGCACCGACATCAGCGGTTGGAAGCCGTATCGCATCGCCCAGCAGGGTCTCGCCCGGACGTTCCAGATCGTCTCGCCGTTCGAGGACCTCACCGTCCGCGAGAACCTCCTGGCCGTCCACACCCCCGGCCTGCGAGTCACGAGCGAGAAGAAGCAGCGGGCCGACGACATCCTCGAGTTCCTCGAAATCGAGCACATCGCCGACAACGAGGCGTCGGACATGAGCGGCGGCCAGCAGAAACTGCTCGAACTCGCCCGCGTGCTGATGCTCGACCCGAAGTGCATCCTCCTCGACGAGCCGACCGCGGGGGTCAACCCCGCGCTCCAGAACCGCATCCTCGACCGCCTCGAAGAGATGAACGAGCGGGGCACCACGTTCGTCATCGTCGAACACGACATGTCGCTCATCCAGCGGTTCGCCGACAGCGTCACCGTGTTCGACCAGGGGCAGGTCATCGCCGAGGGCGACTTCGACGACGTGACCGGCGACAAACGCGTCCGGGAGGCGTATCTCGGGACTGACGCCGGTGCCGAGACCACGGAGGACCTCCTGTCATGACCGCGAGCGAATCCGAGTCGGTCGAGCGACCCGGGCGCGACCGGCTCGTTGCCGAGGACATCGTCACGGGCTACGGGAGTTCCGAGATTCTCCACGGCATCTCGGTGCAGAGCCACGACGGCGTCACCTGCATCTTCGGCCCCAACGGCTCGGGGAAGTCGACGCTCATCAAGGCGCTCAACGGCATCGTCCCCATCTGGTCCGGCTCCGTCAAGTACGGCGACACCGACCTCACCGACTACAACGCGAACCAGGTCGTCGAGAGCGGCATCATCACCCTCCCGCAGGACGGCGGGCTGTTCCCGAACCTCACCGTCCGCGAGAACCTCCGGATGGGTGGCTACACCGTCTCGGACAAGTCGGCCGTCGAGGACCGCATCGACGAGGCGCTGACGGCGTTCCCCGTCCTCGAGAACAAACTCCCGAACCGCGCGAAGTCGCTCTCCGGCGGGCAGCAGATGATGCTGAGCTTCGCGCGAGCGATGGTCTCGGACTCGGACGTCTACCTGCTCGACGAGCCGAGCGCCGGGCTCGCACCTACACTCGTCGACGACGTCATCGAGCAGGTGCGGACGCTCGTCGACCACGGCGCCCAGATCATGCTCGTCGAGCAGAACGTGCGGGCGGCACTCCGCATCGCCGACCACGTCTACATCCTCGCACAGGGCGAGAAACAGTTCGACGGCCCACCCGCCGACCTGAGCGAGGAGGACGAACTCATCGAGCTCTACCTCGGCCTCAGTTAGGCCGAGCGAGCCCGCACAGCTCCGTCGGGGTGGCGTCCCCGCCGCGTGCCGCCTCCCAGAGCGCCGACGACTCACCCAGCACCGGCGCGACGAGTTCGTCGAACTTCTCACGAAGCTCCGACTCCTGCCACGGTCGCTCCGCGCCGCCGCGGGCGTGTTCGACTTCCTCCGAGACTTCGCGCCCGTCGGCGAAGCGGACCGTCACGCGACTGCTCCGAGCGTCGGGGAGCCGCGCGGCGATGTCGTCGGCGACGACCACCTCCACGCGCTCGGCGAGCGCGAACACCTCGTCGGCGAGCGACTCGTCGGCGAACGCTTCCTTTCCCGAGTGGCCACGGAGCAGGCGCGTGGCGACCGCGTACGGCACCGAGAACTTCGCCTGCAGGGCGTTCTTCGGTCGCGTGGGCGTCAGCCCCGCGGCCGTCGGGTACGTCTCGACCAGCACCGACTCGACGTCGGCGGGGTCGACCGGGCCGATGTCGAGCGCGTCGAGTGCGTCGAGCGTCGGGTGGGTGTACCGGCAGGCAGCGTGCCGCTTGAAGTAGCCACCGAGCACGTCCCACCGCTCGCCGAGTTCGGCCGAGAGCATCGTCGAGTCGAACTCCGTCTCGGCGGCCTGGAACAGGTGGCGGGCGACCCCGTCGACGACGCCCGTGAACCCGGCTTCCGCCAGATCGACGGCGAGGATGCCGTCGAGGTTCGCCTTCCCGGCGTAGCTGTTGCGAACGGTCGCCCCCTCCGTGGCGGCAGCCATCAGCGTGTGCTGGGCGCTGTTCGCGGCGATCCGCATCGCGTGAAGCGTCGTCTCGGCGTCACAGCTCCGGAGCCGGGCGACGCCGACGGCCGCACCGACTGCGCCCCAGACGCCGTGCGGGTGGTAGCCATCGCCGAGCGGGTAGCAGGCACGGCCGACGCGGGTGGCGACCTCGTAGCCGGCGACGACTGCCGCGAGGAACTCGTCGGCGCTCGCCCCGTCACGCTCTCCGACCGCCAGCACCGCGGGCAGGACGTGGATGGCCGGGTGACCGGCGGCGTACTTGTGCCCCTCGTCGAGTTCGAGGGTGGTGCCGCCGGTGCCGTTGACGAGCGCGGCGAACCGGGGTTCGAGCCGGTGGTCGGTGCCGAGGACGGTCGCCTCGCCCGGCACCTCGGTGGCGTACTGGGCCGCGAGCGCGGCCGTGTCTGGGTCGGTCGAGCCCCCGACCATCGCGGCGAGGGTGTCCGCGAGGACGAGCCCGACGTGGTCGCGGACCTCGGGCGGGAGGTCGCTGGCGTCGAGATCGGCGGCGAACGCGGCAGCGGCTCGCTCGTGGTCCGTCATACCCGCTCACCGCGGGCTCCGTAGACTGCAGTCATACTGCGCCAATGTCGCGTGAGCGCCGACTTAGGTGTTACCCGTGACGGGTCAGGGGGTGCCGACAGAGCCTTGTACCGAGTTCGCCTGCATCGAGACAGATGTACGCGGAGGCACACAGTCGATGAACACGCTAGGCGTCGGGTTCGCCATGCTGTTCGCGCTGCTGATGGGGACGGCGAGTATCTTCTCGCGGCGGGGGCTCGAACACGCCCGCCCGGCGTTCCTGCTGTTGACCTCGCTCACCGTCGCGGCACCCATCTTCTTCGTCCTCGCGCTGCTCACGACCGACGTGCTGGCAGCCGACCCCGGACTCGTCGCACTCGTCGCGGTGAGCGGCGTCATCGGGAGTGCCGCTGCCCGCTCGCTGTACTTCCAAGCCATCAAGCTCGTCGGCCCGGGGAAGGCGCTCTCGCTGGCCGCGGTGTCGCCGCTGTTCGTCGCGGTGCTCTCGGCGGGCGTGCTCGGCGAGCCCGTCACCCCACTCGTCGCGCTCGGGACGGGTGTCATCGTCCTCGGGGTGGCCGGCCTCTCGCGCGACTCCCGCGCGGAGGTCGCACGCACCGACCACTCGCCGCTCGTGCTACTCGTTCCCGTGGGCGCGGCGCTGCTCATCGCCGTCGCCGTCGTCGTCCGCAAGGCGGCGCTGAACGGCGGTATCGACCCCGTACTCGCAGGCGCAGTCAACATGGGGACGGCGTGGCTGGTGGTCGCGCCCGTCGTCGCCGGTCGCTGGGGCAGCGACCTCCGGCGCATCGACCCCCAGGCGCTCCGCCAGTTCACGATCGCGAGCGTCCTCATGGCCGTCGGGTTCCTCTGCTACTTCATCGGCCTCCAGCGAACCCCTGCAAGCGTCTTCTTCCCGCTCATCCAGACCCAGCCGGTGTTCGCCATCGGCCTCTCGGCACTGTTCCTCGGCGGGCTCGAACTCCTCTCTCCACGGTCGGTCCTCGCAGCCGTCGGGGTCGTCCTCGGTGCCGTCCTCATCACGCTCGGCTGACAGCACCTCGAAAGCCGGGAAAAAAGGCGCTAAGACGCCGCCTCGATGGCGAATAGACGTGCCGGCGCACGAAATTATAAATATCACCGGAGTCAAGGAATTCCAACGGTACCTATGAGCAACGATAACAAGCCCCCTCTCGGGAGTCGCCGGAACTACTTGAAGGCAGTCGGCGTCGGCGTAACCGTCGGCCTCGCAGGCTGTACGGGCGACGGCGGCGACGGTGGCGATGGTGGCGACGGCGGGAGTGGTGACGGCGGGAGTGGCGACGGAGGGAGTGGCGACGGAGGGAGTGGTGACGGTGGCGCCACGACCGGCACCCCGACGGACAGCATGAGCGTCGAGGAGGTCGTCATCGGCGCGAACCACCCGCTCAGCGGGTTCCTCGGCGCGTCCGGGCAGGCGATGACGAACGCCGGCAAGCTCGCAGCGATGCACGTCAACGAGGAGGGTGGCATCGAGTCGCTCGGCGGTGCAGAGCTCACGTTCGTCAGCCGTGACAACGCCGGGAGCCAGGAGGAAGGTGGCCCCGTCGAGCAGCAGCTCATCGAGGAAGACGGCGCACACATCCTCACGGGCTGTTTCTCCTCACCGGTGACGCTCGCGGCGACGCAGGTCGCCGAACGTGCTGGCATCCCGCACATCATCGACGTGTCGGTGGCGAACGAGATCCTACAGGGACGCGGCCTGAACTACGCCTACCGCATCCAGACGCCCGCGAGCGGGATGGCCGGCAACTACGCGGAGTTCATGCCGGAGATCGCGCGGTCGAACGGGCAGACGATGGACACCGCGTCGCTCGTCTACCTCGACAACGCGTTCGGGCAGTCCATTCGCGAGACGCTCGTCAACGACCTCCCGAAGCAGAACGTCGAACTCGTCGAGGAGTCGGCCTACTCGTTCGGCCAGGAGTCGATGGACACCGAGGCGACCCGCGTGAAGCAGGCGGACGCCGACGCGTTCATCTTCGTCGGCTACGGTGGCGGTGGCATCCGGATGATGCAGTCGCTCCAGAACGTCGACTACCGGCCGCCGCTGTTGACCGGGACCTCGACGCCGACGTTCACCGACGAGGACGTCATCGCCCAGATCGGGAAGTTCGCCAACGGTGGGTTCGGGAACAACTACGAGTTCGACTACACGAAGGAGCAGACGGACAAGATCTTCGCCGACTACCGCGTCGAGTACGGCCGGCCGCTCGGTGTCACCCACGCCGTTATGACCTACACGATGGTCAAGGTCGCCCAGGCCGCACTTGAGGAGGCCGGGTCGGTCGACCCCGACGACATCAACGACGCGCTGAAGTCCATCACGGTCGAGGACCACCCAGCAGCGATGGGCCCCATCGAGTTCCAGGATAACGGGGAGAACGCGAACGCGCTCTCGCCGATGCTTCAGGTCCAGAACCTCGAAGCGAACGTCGTCTGGCCCGAGCGGTACGCACAGAGCGAACCACAGTTCTGAACCCCACCGAGAACAATCTTTAAGAGCCAGTTCACCAAGCTTCCTGCATGTTAGAGCCCCTCATTATCGACGATATCGTCAGCGCCGTCAGCGAGTTCGTCGGCGACGTCGTCGCCCTCGACCCGGTACTGTTGCAGTTGACCATCTTCGCGCTCCTGCTCGGTGGGGTGTTCGCGCTCGCCGCGCTCGGCCTGACGATGATCTTCGGCGTGATGGACGTGGTCAACTTCGCCCACGGAATGCTCATCGTCTCGGGGATGTACGTCGTCTTCTTCGTCACCTCAACGTTCGGCATCAACCCGTTCATCGCCATCCCCATCGCCGTCGTCGCGCTGTTCGGCCTCGGCGTCCTGATCAGCGTCGTCGCCATTGAACCCATCATCGAGGCGCCCGAGGAGAACCAGTTCATCGTCACGCTGGGCATCACGTTCATCCTGCTCGCGCTGGTCCAGATATTCTTCTCGCCGGACCCGCGGTCCATCGTGATGGACCTCGGGCGGTACCAGCTGTTCGGCGCCCAGATACCGAAGGGGCAGGCGTACGCGCTCGTCATCTCCATCGTCGCGATGGCGGCGCTGTGGGTGTTCCTCCAGCGCACCGAACTCGGCACCGCGATTCGGGCGACTGCCGACAACCGCGACGGCGCGTGGTACGTCGGCATCAACGTCCCCAACATCGACCACCTCACGGTCGGCATCGGGAGCGCGATGGCTGGACTCGCGGGCGCGGCCATCGTCATCTTCTCGCCGTTCGACCCTTTCATCGGCGAGAGTTACCTCGTGAAGGCGTTCGTGATCGTCGTTCTGGGTGGACTGGGCTCGCTCCCGGGGGCGTTCGTCGGCGGGCTCATCGTCGGGTTCATCCAGGTGTTCGGCGGCTTCTACCTGCCGGGGACGACCAACGAGATCGTCATCTTCATGCTGTTCATCCTGCTGCTGTACCTGAAACCGACCGGGCTGTTCGGCAAGCGGGAGGTGTGACCATGGCGGACAGCACTTCCACCGAGACGGACGTCGGCGTGCTCACGCGGCTCGACGACTCCGAGTACGGCCCGTACATCAAGGGCGTGCTGGGGTTCGGTCTCATCGCGCTCCTCCCGTATCTCATCGAGATCGAGGTCGCGGGGTTCAGCCTCGGATCGATACTCACGCTCAAAATTCTCATCCTCACCCTCGTGTTCGCCTACGCGAGTCAGGCGTGGAACCTCATCTCGGGGTTCACCGGCTACTTCTCGTTCGGCCACGCCGCGTTCTTCGGCGTCGGCGCGTACGCCACGTCGAAACTCGCCATCGACTTCGGCATCAACCCGTGGATCGGGATGCTCGTCGGCGGCGTGGCCGCCGTCGGCGTCGCGCTCCTCGTCGGGTTCCTCAACTTCCGGTACGAGCTGAAGGGCCACTACTTCGCGCTGGCGACGTTCGCCGTCTCGATTCTGGTCGGCGTCATCGTTCGGAACACCCGCGAGCTGGGTGGAGCCATCGGGTACTACCGGCCGTTCCCCCGCGACTACGGCGCGGAGTACGGCCTGCTCGCGTTCCAGTTCGAGAGCGACCTGCCGTACTTCTACGTCATCTTCGGGTTCCTCGTCGTCGTCACCGTGGTGGCGTACGCGCTGAAGGAGTCGCAACTGGGACTCTACCTGTTCGCCATCCGTGAGAACGAGGACGCCGCCGCCAGCGTCGGCATCCCGACGTTCCGCTACAAGATGCTCGCCATCAGCCTCTCGGCGTTCTTCACGGCGTGGGCCGGCGCGTTCTGGAGCATGTACTTCGAGATCATCCGCCCGGAGACGGTGTTCGGCCTCTCGAAGAACGTCGAGATCCTCCTGCCGGCGGTCGTCGGTGGCCTCGGGACCATCCCCGGTGCCATCCTCGGCGCGTTCTTCGTGTTCCCGCTCGCGGAGTTCTTCCGCGCGAACGTCGACCAGATCATCGGGCTCGACGACGTGGTGTACGGCGCCGCGCTGGTGATTATCGCGCTCCTCCTCCCGAACGGGCTCATCTCGCTGCGCAAGCGCCTCCGGGAGTGGCGGGACTGAGATGCACGTCGACCTCTCGAATCGAGTGGCCATCGTCACGGGCGCGAGTTCGGGCATCGGCCGCGGCATCGCGCTCGGACTCGCCGGCGCGGGCGCCCAGGTCGTCGTCGCGGACCTCGACGACTCGTCCCCGTCGGACGCCGAGCGCACGACCGTCGAGGCGATCACCGACGGCGGCGGCACGGCCGTGTTCGTCGCGTGTGATGTCGCGGACGACGACAGCGTCGCGGCGCTCGTCGAGGCGACCGTCGAGCGGTTCGGCGGGCTCGACATCCTCGTCAACAACGCCGGCATCTCGCACGCGGGGACGATCGAGGAGACCACCCCCGAGGAGTGGCACCGCGTCCTCGACGTGAATCTCACGGGCGTCTACCACGGCGTCCGCCACGCGATGTCCCATCTGAAAGAGAGCGAGGCGCCCCGCATCATCAACGTCGCTTCCCAGTTGGCGTTCGTCGCCCAGCCGGAGAAGCCCGCGTACCTCGCCTCCAAGGGCGGGGTCGTCTCGCTCACCCGGTCGCTCGCGGTCGACTACGCCGACGTGCCCGTCCTCGTGAACGCCGTCTGTCCGGGCGTCGTCAGCACCGAACTGACCAAGGAAGCGCTCGCCGATCCCGAGCGCCGGGCCGCTTTCGAACAGCAGACGCTGCTCCCCTATCTCGGTGAGCCCGAAGACATCGGCGCGATGGCGACGTTCCTCGCGTCCGACCACGCGCGGTTCGTCACCGGGCAGAGTTTCATCGTGGACGGCGGCTACACCGCCCAGTAATCAGAGTCTTCGCCTCCAATACTCAGGGTCTGAGCGTCTTTCCGACCGCTCGCACCTGCTGGTCACGCACGTCGAGCAGCGCGTCCAGCGCTCCGGGGGCGTCGTCGAGTCGGGTGGCGAGCAGTCGCTCGAACTTCGTGACGAGCGCGTCCTCGCCGGGGAAGTTCCGGTGGTCACCGGGCGCGTCGAGACACTCGGCCTCGACCGACGTGCCGTCGGTGTGCGTCACCTCGACGCGGGCGCTCCAGCGTTCGGGGAACAGCGCCTCGTACTGCTGGTCGTGGTGCATGTGGACGCGCTCGGCGAGCGACCGCGTCTCCGGGTCGTCGAGGGCGTCGCCGGTGAAGTCGTCGAGCCAAAGGTCGCGGCCACCCACGGCGAGATACCGACCGAGGACGAACGGGATGGAGAACTTCGCGCTCGTCATCGTCGTGTAGTCGGCGTAGTCGAGGTCGCAGGCGTTGCGGTAGGCGTAGACGTCCACGGACTCGACCTCGTCGACGCGCACGTCGTCGACGACCTGTTCGAGCGCCCCCAGCGGCGCGTGGGTGTACCGACAGGACGGCGTGAACTTGTAGTAGTTCTCCAAGATGGACCAGTGCTCGCCGAGGTCAGCGAACGACTCGTCGAACGCCTCACCTTTCATCTCTCGGAGGGGGTCGTACACCTCGGTCATCGCCGACCGGGAGCCGTCGAGGCCGGCCACGGCGGCGAGCGCCGCGTTGACGCCGGCCTGCGCCGAGAAGCCCGCCGTGAAGTTCCTCGCGGGAGCACCCTCCTCGTAGGGGTCGTGCATCGAGACGACCGCGAGGTTCGCCCCGAGTCTGAACGCTTCGGCGACGGCCTCCTCGTCGGCACCCATCGCGATGGCGCCGGCGACTGCGGGGCCGATGGTCGTCCACGTGGAGTGCGGGTTCCGCACGAGCCACGGGAGCGCCTCGTTCATCCGCGCCTTCATCAGGAAGACCGCGTTCTCGATGCGCGTACAGAGTTCGTACGCCTTCACGACCCCCTCGACGAGCGTCTCGCCGTCGGCGTCGGACGCCTCGGCGAGCGCGAACCCGCCGACGACGATGCTCGCGCCGACGTGGCCGCCGGTGTTGTGTCCCTCCTCGATTTCGGGAGTGATGGCCGCGGTCGCGTTCAGCAGGGCGGCGCTCCCCGGGTCGGTCGTCCGGTCGGTGCCGAGCACGGACGCCTCGCCGGGAGGAAGCGCCATTCCGGTCGCCACCTGTTCGTTCGCGGGCGCGTCGACGCCCGCGACGGCCGCCGACAGCACGTCCGCGACCACCTGCACGCCGCGCTCACGCGCCTCGTCGGGAATCGGTGCCGACAGGAACGCCGTCGCGTGCTCTATCCACGCTCTGTCCTCGGGGCTATCCATGCGTGTGACTACTTAGCAGCAAGCATAACGTTTCGCCCTGCCCGCCACTCAGTCGCGGAAGGCGCCGTCCGGCACCGCGAGCACCGGGCGGTCCGCATCCAGTAACACCTGCTGGGTCGTCGAGCCGAAGACCGCTTTTCCGGTGGGCGACCGCCGTCGAGAGCCGACGCAGATGCAGTCGACGTCGAGGTCAGACGCGACGTCGATGATTTCGGCCACCGGGTCGCCGCTGGACTCCGCGAGCGTCACGTCGAACCCGGCGTCGGTGAGCGTCTCGCGGGCGCGGCGCACCGACCCGACCTGGTCGACCCGCGCGCCTTCGGGGTTGTCGACGAAATCGTGGTGGACGACCACGGCGGTGTCTTCGGGGTCGAACAGGTCGGCGACGGCACGGGCCTGTGCCCGCGCTCTGGCATCGTCGTCACCGACGGCGAGCAGTATCTGTCGGGTGGCCATACGGGGCGATGGCGCGGGGGTCGCATATCGCTGTCTATCACCCAGGTGAGAGGTCCGGGCGAGAGATTATGGTGGCGGGCACCGACCCCCCGGTATGCCTGCAACCAGCGACCGAGGGCGCCCGGTCGACGAGCGTGGACGGACAGGGAGGGCGTGCGATGGTCGGTGAGGCCGAACACCCAAGCGGCGAGACGGGGCCGCTCGACGGCGTCACCGTCCTCGACGCCTCGCGCGTGCTCGCGGGGCCGTTCTGCACGATGCAGCTCGGCGATCTAGGTGCCGATGTCATCAAAATCGAGCGCCGCGACGGTGGCGACCAGACCCGCGGCTGGCACCCGCCGACGTACGGCGAGAGCGGCGAGAGCGCCTACTATCTCTCAATCAACCGGAACAAGCGGTCCGTGACGCTCAA
This sequence comes from Halorarius litoreus, assembly GCF_024362405.1. GTDB lineage: Archaea > Halobacteriota > Halobacteria > Halobacteriales > Haloarculaceae > Halorarius > Halorarius litoreus. The sequence continues at coordinate 1,016,045 of NZ_CP101454.1, forward strand.
CCTCGCGAGCGACGAGGGGCGCGCGGTGTTCCGCGACCTCGCGAGCGAGGCCGACGTGCTCGTCGAGAACTTCCGCGTCGGGAAGATGGCCGAGTGGGGCCTCGACTACGAGGACCTTCGCGACGAGAACCCCGGGCTCGTCTACTGTGGGCTCTCAGGCTACGGCGAGTGGGGGCCGGACCGCGACCGGCCCGCCTACGACATCGTGATGCAAGCGGAAGCGGGGATGATGAGCATCACTGGCGTGGAGGACGGCCCGCCTGTTCGGGTGGGCGTCGCCATCGCCGACATCGGCGCCGGGATGTACTGCACGCAGGCCATCCTCGCGGCGCTGTTCGCCCGCGAGTTCGGCGACGGCACCGGGCAGAAGATCGACGTGAGCCTCTTCGACGGGCAGGTGGCGTGGATGACGTACATGGCGTCGAACTACTTCGCGACCGGCAACCCCCCGGGACGGATGGGGAGCAAACACCCGACCATCGCCCCGTATCAGGCGTTCGCCGTGCAGGACGGCTACGTGGTGGTGGCGGTCTCCTCCGAGAACATGTGGCCGCGGTTCTGCCGCGCCATCGACCGCGAGAACCTCGTCGACGACGAGCGGTTCCACGTGAACTCGACGCGCGTCGAGAACCGCGAGACGCTCGACGCCCTGCTCGACGAGGAACTGGCAGACTACACCACCGACGAACTGATGGCCCGACTCGACGAGGCGGGCGTCCCGGCCAGCCCAGTCCAGTCGCTCGACGCCGTGTTCGACCGCGAACAGGTCCGTGCGAGGGGGATGCGCCAGTCGGTCGACCATCCGACAGCCGGCGAGGTCGAGATGCCCGGCAGCCCGATGTTCTTCTCCGAGACCCCCGCGACCATCCGCCGACACCCGCCGCTCCTCGGTGAGCACACCGAGGAAGTCCTCGCCGAGTACGGCTACACGGAGGCCGACATCGAGCGACTTCGCGACGCGGACATCGTCTGAGGCGCGAGCGAAGGTCTAAGCGACCCGCGGGCGAACGCATCGCATGGATTCGACCGAGACGGCCGTCCACGAGTTACTCGACTACCGGGCCATCGAGACGCTTCGCTACCGCTACTGCCAGCACGTCGACCGCCACGAGTACCGCGCGTGGGCCGACCTGTTCGCGCCGGACGGGACGTTCACCTCGGACCTCCCGGACCGCGAGGTGTACACCGGGCCCGACGAGATCTACGCGTTCGCCCGCGACGTCCTCGACAACCCCGAGGCACCGAACGCGGGCTACCGATACTCGACGCACATCGCCGTCAACCCGGTCATCGAGCTGTCGGGCGACGAGGCGACCGGCCACTGGTACTTCTTCCTCCGATACGCCCTCGAGAACGGGACGAGCGGCTTCAAACACGGCCACTACGACGAGACCTATCAGCGAATCGACAACGAGTGGATGTTTGGGTCGGTTCGGGTCGGCTTCGACTCGGCGGGGACGTTCGAGCAGGTCTAATCCCGAGTGAACGTGTAGTTCCCGTAGACGGTCGTGTTCGAGTTGAAGTCCTTCCACGTCCTCCCAGAACGACGCCGGTGACCGTGTCGGGGGCGATGAGCCGCGGCTCGGTCTGGAACGCCCGCTCAGTCCCCGGAAAGGGCGTTATCGTGATATCTTCCCAGTCGGGGCGGGCGACGGGCGTCTCCGTCGGCGACGGTGACGGCGAGTCGGCGGTCGGTGTGCGGCCGGAGCGACCACCGAGCGCGAGGAGGAGCTGGCGGCGATGCATCGCCCGGGGTACGCGAACGCCGAGTGAAGTGCTGTCGCGGCCTGGTGACGAGGGCACAAGTGGCGGACGGACGACACCACGGGCACTAGCCTTATACCAGGCGCCGCCAAATCGGTAGCATCGTCGCCACGTGACCGTCCGGCACGCTGCCGACCGACACGGGCGAGTATCGACACCCATGTCAGAAGCACACGACACTGTGGGACCACTCGACGGGCTGACCGTCATCGAGGCCGGCTCGATGATTTCGGGGCCAACCGTCGGGCGCCTCATGGCTGATTTCGGCGCGGACGTGATCAAGATCGAACATCCCGAGTTCGGAGACCACCTGCGGAACTTCGGCCCGAAGAAGAACGGCGCCGGCCTCTGGTGGAAGTATCTCGGGCGGAACAAACAGTCCGTCACGCTGAACCTCTCCAGCGAGCGTGGCCAGGTCGTCTTCGAGGACCTCGTCAGCGAGGCCGACGTGCTCGTCGAGAACTTCCGACCGGGCACCTTCGAGAAGTGGAACCTCGGCTACGACCGCCTGCGCGACCTCAATCCCGACCTCGTGATGCTTCGGCTCTCCGGCTTCGGACAGGACGGCCCCTACGCCGAGCGACCCGGGTTCGGGACGCTCGCGGAGGCGATGTCCGGCTTCGCGTATCTCAACGGCTTCCCCGACCGCCCGCCGCTGTTGCCGCCGACGGGACTCGCCGACGGCATCGCCGCACTCTACTCGACGTTCGCCGTGATGTTCGCGCTCTATCATCGCGACGTGAACGGCGGCTCGGGCCAGTGTATCGACACCAGTCTCATCGAACCCATCTTCTCACTTCTGGGTCCACAGCCCCTCAGATACGACCAGCTCGGCGAAATCGAGTCGCGCTCGGGCAACCAGTCGACCTCTTCGGCACCCAGAAACGTCTACCAGACCGGTGACGACCGCTTCGTCGCCATCTCCGCGAGCGCCCAGCCCATCGCGATGCGCGTGTTCGACGCCATCGACCGCCCGGACCTGAAGGACGACCCGCGGTTCGAGACGAACGCGAAGCGACTCGAGAACGTCGACGAACTCGACGCCATCATCGAGGGGTGGATGGACGACCACACCCGCGAGGAGGTGCTCGAGGCGTTCGAGGCCGCCGACGCGACCATCGCGCCCATCTACAACGTCGCGGACATCCTCGACGACGAGCACTATCGGGCCCGCGAGGCCGTCATCTCCATCGCGGACGAACAGCTCGGGGAGGCCCGCGTCCAGGACGCGTTCCCCCGCTTTTCGGAGACGCCCGGCCACGTCGAGTATCTCGGCCCCGAACTCGGCGCGCACAACGACGCCATCTACGGTGAACGACTCGGCTACGACGCCGATACCCTCGCCGAACTCGCCGCCGAGGGGGTCATCTGATGCACGTCCCCGACGCCGTGCACGTCGTCGAGATGCTTCCCAGAGATGGGTTCCAGCGACTCGACGAGTTCGTCCCGACCGACGAGAAGGTCGCCATCATCGACCGCCTGAGCGAGACGGGCGTCGACGAGATCGAGATCTCCTCCTTCACGCACCCGAAGGCCGTTCCCACCCTCCGTGACGCCGACGAGGTCGCACAGCGCATCGAGCGTCACGACGACGTGGCGTACCGCGCGCTCGTTCCCAATCTCAGAGGGATGGAGCGGGCGGTCGATGCCGAGGTGGACAAGGTGAACGCGCTCGTCACCGTCAGCGAGACCTACACCCGAAAGAACGTCAACAGCACCCGCGAGGCCGTGCTCGCCGAGATGGACGACATCGTCGACCTCGCGCACGACCACGGCATCGAAGTGGAGTGCGGGATGGGGACGAGCTTCTACTGTCCGTACGAGGGCCGTATCGACCCCGAGGAGACGCTCGGGGTCGTGGACCGCGTGGTCGAGGCGGGCGTCGACGAGGTGACGCTCGCGACGACGATGGGGCTCGCGAACCCGGTCGAGGTCTCGGAAATGTATTCGGCGGTGTTCGACCGCCATCCCGACCTCGACGTCGGGCTCCACCTCCACGACACGAACGGGATGAGCCTCGCGAACACGCTCGCGGCGATGGACTGCGGCGTCGACCGCTTCGATTCCTCCGTGTGTGGCCTGGGTGGCGGGGTCGTCCTCGCCGAGGGACTCTCCGGGGTTGGGAACACCCCGACCGAGGACCTCGTCCACATGCTCACGCGGATGGGCGTCGACACGCGCGCTGACTTCCCCACGGTCGAGGCGGTGGCCAACGAGGTCCGCGAGACGCTCGGGCTGGCCGCGACGAGCCACGTCCTCATGGGCGGCACCGTCGAACACGTCCTCGAAACGATGGGCGACGGCGATGGAGGAGACCAATGACAGGCAAGACACTCGCCGAGAAACTCCTCTCGGCGAAGGCCGGCAAGGACGTTCGGGCAGGCGACTACATCGAGGCACAGGTCGACGTGGCGATGGCCCACGACATCACCGGGCCGCTCGCGTTCCAGACGTTCGACGAGGTGACGGGCGGCGAGGGCGAGGTGTTCGCCCCCGACCGCACCGTCCTGACCATCGACCACCACGCGCCGGCCGACGGCGTGCAGGCGGCGAACAACCACAACGCCATCCGCGAGTTCGCGGCGAAACACGGCGCTCACCAGTACGACATCGGTGACGGCATCTGCCACCAGGTACTCATCGAGGAGGGGCACGTCGGGCCGGGCGATCTGGTCATCGGCGCGGACTCCCACTCGACCACCTACGGCGGCATCGGCGCGTTCGGCACGGGCGTCGGCTCCTCCGACCTCGGAACGGCGCTCGCGACCGGCGAACTCTGGTTCCGCGTCCCCGAGACGATGCGGTTCGTCGTGGAGGGTGATCTCGCCGACGGCGTCTACGCGAAGGACCTCATCCTCCGGTTCATCGGCGACGTCGGGTTCGCCGGCTGCACGTACATGGCCGCGGAGTACGTCGGCTCCACCATCGAGGCGCTCCCGGTCCACCAGCGGCTCGTCCTCGCGAACATGGCCATCGAGATGGGCGGGAAGACTGGCCTCGTCCCCGCGGACGACCGCGTGGCTCGCTTCCTCGAAGCCGAGACCGGGCAGTCGGTCGACCTGCCCGAAGCCCAGCACTCGGACGAGGACGCCACGTTCGCGAGCGTCCACGAGTACCAGGCAGAAGAACTGGCCCCGCAGGTCTCGAAACCGTCGAACCCCGAGAACGCCGTCGACGTGGACGAGGTCCTCGGTACCGAAATCGACCAGCTGTTCGTCGGCACCTGTACGAACGGGAGATACGAGGACATCTCGCTCGTCGCCTCCGTCCTGGAGGGCGAGACGCTCGCGCCCGGTACCCGGATGGTCGTGGTGCCGGCGTCGGGCTCCGTCTACCGCAAACTGCTGGCGACGGGCGAGCTGGCGACCCTGACGGACGCCGGCGCCGTCGTGCAGGCGGCGGGCTGTGGCCCCTGTGCCGGCTACCACCAGGGCGTCCTCGGCGACGGCGACGTCTGTCTCGCGACGGCGAACAGGAACTTCCCCGGCCGGGAGGGCTCGATGGAGTCGTCGGTGTATCTCGCCAGTCCGGCGACGGTCGCGGTGTCGGCGCTCTACGGCGAAATCACCGACCCACGGGAGTACGACGGCCTCCCGAGACTCGACGACCACGCGCTCGCGGAGGTGAACGCATGAGCGACCGACCCGACCCGAGTGTGCCCGCGAGAGCGTGGGTGTTCGGCGACGACATCGACACCGACCAGATCGCTCCCTCGCGGTTCATCGTCTCCTCCGACCCCGACGAGTTGGCCCAGCACGCGTTCAACGACCTCCGCCCCGGGTTCGCCGCCGACGTTCAGGCGGGTGAGTTCGTCGTCGCGGGCGAGAACTTCGGGAGCGGTTCCTCCCGCGAACAGGCCCCGCTCGCGCTCGCAGGGGCCGGTGTGGCGGGCATCGTCGCGGTGTCGTTCGCCCGTATCTTCTTCCGCAACTGCATCAACCTCGGGCTCCCGGTGCTCATCTGTCCCGATGCCGGAAAGATTTCGGACGGCGACGAGGTGAGCATGGACCTCGACGCTGGCGTCGTCGAGAACCACACCACGGGGGAACAGTACGACGCCGAGCCCCTGCCGCCGTTCCTGCAGGAACTCGTCGACGTGGGCGGGTTGAAGGCGTACACGAAGGCGAAGCTCGCGGGCGACGGAGAGGCGTAATGGAGTTCCAGCTCACCGACGAACAGCAGCTCGTCAAGCGCACGGCCCGCGAACTCGCGGAGACCGAGTTCGCCGAGACGGCGTTCACGTGGGACGGCGACATCCCGTGGCCGAACGTCGAGACGCTCGCCGACCAGGGGTTGCTCGGCATCTCTCTCCCAGAGGAGTACGGAGGCGGGGGCTACGAAGTCCTCGACGTGCTGCTCGCACAGGAAGCCGTGGGGCGGGTCTGTCCGGACACCGCGCACGTTCTCTCGCGGTCGTCGATGGGTGTCCCGCGCGTCATCGCCGAGCTCGGCTCCGACGACCTGAAGGAGCGCTACCTCCCGCCCGTGACCGCGGGCGACTCCATCCTCTCCATCGCCATCTCCGAGTCCGAAGCCGGCTCCGACGCCGGGGCGATGCAGACGACCGCCCGCGAGGAGGGCGACGAGGTAGTGCTGAACGGCCACAAGATGTGGGTGTCGAAGGGGTCGTACGCCGACGCCTTCCTCGTGTACGCGCGGTTCGCCGAGACGGGCCGCATCGGTGCGGTCGTCGTCGACGCAGACGCGCCCGGCCTCACGATAGAGGACGGCTACGTCAACATGGCCGACCACCGGCAGAACGTCCTCCGGTTCGACGACTGCCGCATCCCCGTCGAGAACGAACTCGCCGTGGGGGAGGACGCGTTCAAGCAGTTGCTCGCGGAGTTCAACGTCGAGCGGTGTCACAACGCGATGATGTGCGTCGCCTGCGGGCTGAACGCCTTCGACAACGCCCGCGAACACGCGGCCGACCGCGAGCAGTTCGGCCAGCCCATCGGCGAGTTCCAGGCCATCGAACACAAGCTCGCGGACATGGCCATCAACCTCGACGCCGCGCGGCTCCTCATCTACCGGACGGCTGCGAACGCCCGCGGCGGGACCGCCTCGCGGATGGAGGCGTCCATCGCGAAGGTGTTCGCCAACGAAGCCGGTCAAGAAGTCGTCGACCAGGCGCTCCAGATCTGCGGCGCGATGGGGTACTCGAAGGACAGCCCCCTCGAGTATCTGTACCGGTGGGTCCGCGGCTGGCGCATCGCGGGCGGCACCGTCGAGATCCACCGCAACGGCATCGCCGAGCAGCTCCGGAAGTACGGGTTCGAGTGATCCGGGAATGAACCAGCTGTTCACTCCGAACTCGATTGCGCTCGTCGGTGCCTCGGCGGACTCCGAGAAGCTGTCCGGGCGGCCGTACCGCTACCTGCGAAAACACGGGTACGAGGGGGACATCTACCTCGTCAACCCGAGCCACGACACCATCGACGGCCAGCCGTGTTACGACTCGGTGGGAGAGCTTCCAGCCGGAGTCGACCTCGCGATGGCGCTCGTCCCCGCCCGACTGACGCCACAGGTCGCGACCGACTGCGGCGACGCGGGTATCCCGTACGTGCTCGTCATCGCCTCGGGGTTCTCCGAGACCGAGGACGGGGAGGCGCTCGAAGCCGAGTTACTCGACGCCGCCCACGAGGCCGGCGTCCGGCTCGTCGGGCCGAACTCGGAGGGCCTCGTCAACGTCCCCGACAAGGTGGGCGCGTCGTTCTCCTCCATCCTCAAGCGCGACGCCCTCGTTCCTGGGGGATTGAGCTTCGTCACCCAGAGTGGTGCGTTCGGCGGCGCGCTCTTTCAACTCACGCAGGACCGCGGCATCGGCGGCAACACGTGGCTCTCGACCGGAAACGAAGCGGACCTGACCACGGTCGACTTCCTCCGCTATCTCGTCGAGGACCCCGACACCGACGTCGTGGTCAGTTACGTCGAGTCGCTGACGCGCGGAGCCGAACTGCTCGACGTCGGCCGCCGTGCCGCCGAGACGGACACCGACCTCGTGGCGATTCGTGTCGGGGAGTCTCCGGCGGGGCGACAGGCCGCGGCCTCCCACACCGGAAGCATCGCCTCCGACGACGCGGTGTACGACGCCGTGTTCGCACAGGCCGGTATCACGAGCGTCTGGGGCGTCGACGAGTACGTCGACACCGTCACCGCGCTCTCGACCGTGCCCTCCACGGCGTATCCCGACGTGGACGCCGACGCGGGTCGGGGAATCGGCGTCCTCAGCGTCTCGGGTGGCGCGGCGGTGCTCATCGCCGACACCTGCCACCGATTGGGGCTGCCGCTCGCCAGCTTCGCCCCCGAGACGGTCGCCGCCATCGAGGCGGAGATTCCGGCGTACGGCTCGGCGACGAACCCGGTGGACGTCACGGGTGGCATCATCAGCCAGCCGGAGCTGTTCGAGCGGTGTATGCGGAGCGTGGTGCGCGACGACGCCGTCGAGGCCGTCGTCCTCCAGTTCGGGAACTCGGGGGGTGAGACCATCGAGACGTGCAAGGCCGAACTCCTCGACATCCAGGCCACGTACGACGTCCCCCTCGCGGTCGTGTTCACCGGCGGGCAACCCGCTCCCGAGACAGCCGACGAACTCCGGGACGCGGGCGTCCTGCTGTTCGAGGACCCGGTTCGGGCGGTCCGAACGCTCGAGATGCTCGCCGACCGGCGACGTGCCCGCGAGCGTGCTGCACGACTCCCGGACCGGGGCGACATCTCGACCCGGCGACCGCTCCCCGACGGAGGCTCGTGGCAGACGGTGACCGACGCGCTCGCCGAGCAGGGGCTCGCGTTCGCCCGGACGCGCTCGGTCGACAGCGCCGACGCCGCGGTCGCCGCCGCGGACCAGTTGGGCTATCCGGTGGCGATGAAACTGAACCCGCTGGCCGTCGAGCACAAATCGGAGGTCGGCGGGGTTCGCGTCGGCCTCGCCGACGCGGCGGCCGTCCGCGACGCCTACGACGCGCTCGCGACGGTGGCCGACGACGGTCCGGTGCTCGTCCAAGAACAGGTCGACGGCGTGGAGGCGATTGTGGGTGTCGTCGACGACCCGGACTTCGGCCCCGTGATGCTGGTCGGCCCAGGCGGGGTGTTCGTCGAACTGTTCGACGACTTCGCCTACCGCGCGCTCCCCGTCACTGAGGCGATGGCCCGCGAGATGCTGAACGAGACCGTCCTCGGCGAACTGCTCGACGGGTACCGGGGCGCCGCCCCCGGTGACGTGGACGCACTCGTCTCGTTTCTGGTCGCGGTTTCGGACGCCTACGAGACGTTCGACCTCGCGGAACTGGAGTGTAACCCGGTGGTCGTCACCTCTGACGACGCGGTCGCGGTCGACTTGCTCGTTCGGTAGCTGGGGGCTGTGAGTGGCACCCGTTCAATAAAAATAGTTAGAAGTAGTTCGGCGTTTCCGATGGCCCTGGTCGAGACGATCACCGAGGACCGGGACCGATGGTGTCGAACCGCGAGGCGTGTATTCCGTCCAGGGGTTCACTTTCCGGGAGAGAACGCACGTCTTGGCGAGAGCCCCCGATCTGTGGTGGTCCCGGCTGTGCGACAGACAGCCGGGCATTGGTTATGGACATAAAGGCCGTAACTCCCACTACACAGAGGCATATTTCATACGTATCCGCAGTTTTTTCCAAGATATACCCAAGTCATGAGTTCCTTTGCCGGCATACGAGCGTCGTGGCTGCGGCCAGGCCACGACTGCACGAGAATAATTATTTATATCAGCAAGAGCATCACGTTTCACTGTGTCACGTGCTGGACTGTGGCGTCGCCGTCGGTCAGACAGCCCCTTCGTGCCGGTTGAGGGAAACAGCCAGTCGCCACTGGGGAAACGTTGAACAGCCAGCCCGGCGTCTCGTGGTTTATGTACGATACCATCCTCGTTCCGACGGACGGCAGCGAGACAGTCGACCGCACGCTGCCCCACGCACTTCGCCTGGCGAGCGACCACGACGCGACGGTGCACGCGCTCTCGGTCGTCGACACGCGGATGATTCGCGCGAGCACGGACGACCTCCGCGCCGACGTGAAGGCGGACCTCGAGGCGCAGGCTGACGACGCCGTCGCGTCCGTCGCTGACGCGGCACGGGAGGCCGATATCGCCGTCGAAACCGAAGTCCGACAGGGAGCGCCCGACCGCGAAATCGTCGAGTACGCCGAGGAGACGGACGCCGACGTCATCGTCCTCGGTCCGCAGGGGAAGACGCCACGCGAGAAGGTCGGTGGGCTCGGGAGCGTCTCGGACCGCGTCGCCAGCGATGCAGCCGCGTCGGTGTTCCTCGTGAAGCAGGGCGACGACTGACGGGAATCTTTAGCCTGCGGGTCGACGAACCGGTAGTATGGCCACCGACAGTCGGCTCGCGCCCGAGGAGGCGTTCGCCGCCCTCGGGAACGAGCTGCGCGTCACGGTGCTCCGGGTGCTCGCCGAGGCCGCGGCAGACGCGGCGACGGACGACGAGCGGGGGCTCTCGTTCACCGAGATATACGACCGCGTCGACATCGACAGCACGTCACAGCTCTCCTACCACCTGGACAAGCTCGACGGCATGTTCGTCCGGAGGTCTCCCGACGGCTATCGGCTGACGCAGGCCGGCGACCGGGTCGTCCGGGCCGTTCGTTCCGGGACCTACACGGCGACGCCGACGTTCCCGCGAACCGAACTCGACGGCCGGTGTCACGCCTGTCGGGCGACGACGCTCGTCGCCGAGTACCGTGACCCGTTGCTCGTCGTGGACTGCACGGCGTGTGACACCCGGGTCGTGACGTACGACCTGCCACCGGCCGAATCCGTGGACCGGACGCCGCTCGAAGTGCTCCAGTCGTGCGACCAGCGCGTCCACCACGAGTACGGGATGGCCCTGCAGGGGACGTGCGCGATGTGTGGCGGTCGAACCGAGGTGTCGACTCGGACGCGCGACCCACCCGACGACGACGCATCCACCGACGACGCATCCACCGACGGCGCACCCGGCTACCTCTGTGTCGCGGCGTGTCGGAGCTGTCAGCACGAGGTGTACGCGCCACTCGAGGTTCGACTGCTCTACCACCCGGCGGTCGTCTCCTTCTACTGGCAACAGGGTGTCGACGCCTCGACGATCCCGTTCTGGAACGTCGCCACCTACCTCACGGACTGGCGCGTCGACCGCGTCAGCACCGACCCCGACCGCTTTCACGTCACGGTCGTCTACAGTGACGAGCGCCTACACCTCGCTGTCGACGACGAGCTCGCGGTCTCGGTTCGGCCTCCGGATGCGAACGACTCCGACGCGTGACCACGCTCGTCGACCGGAGCTACTCAAAGAACTTTGAGTAGTCAGCGTGACAATATGTATATAATTAAACAAGTTATTTCTCGGCTCGGCGCGTAGTCGGGGTATGGAACACGCCATCGAGACGCGTGGCCTGACGAAGCGGTACGGCCACGACGTGTACGCAGTGAACGACCTCGACCTCACGGTCGAGTCGGGGGAGGTGTTCGGCTTCCTCGGCCCGAACGGCGCGGGGAAGTCGACGACCATCGACGTGCTCATGGACTACATCAGACCGACGGCCGGGAGCGCGACCGTCTTCGGCCACGACGTCCACGAGGACGCGGAGGCCGTCCACGACCGCGTCGGCATCCTCCCCGACGGCTACAGCCTCTACGACCGCCTCTCGGGACGCAAGCACATCGACCTCGCGATCGACCTCAAAGCCGCTCCTGACGACCCCGACGAGATCCTCCGACAGGTCGGCCTCGACGCCGACGCCGCAGCACGACCCGCTGGCACGTACTCGAAGGGGATGAGCCAGCGGCTCGCGCTCGGGATGGCGCTCGTCGGCGACCCCGACCTGCTCATCCTCGACGAACCGTCGACGGGGCTGGACCCCGAGGGTATCCGAGACGTTCGCGAACTCACGCGGGCACACGCCGACGACGGCGGGACCGTGTTCTTCTCGAGTCACATCCTGAGTCAGGTCGAAGCCGTCTGTGACCGCGTCGGCATCCTGAACCGCGGACGACTCGTCGCGGTCGACACCGTCGACGGGCTTCGGGACGCGCTCGGCACCGGGGCGACCATCACCCTGACCGTCGACACGTCGCCGACCGGACTCACCATCGAAGCGCTCGACGGCGTCGCGGACGTGCGCGTCGGCGACGGCGTTGTCCGTGCGACCGTCACCGACCCGGCAGCGAAGGTGCTGGTCGTCGACCGGGTGCGCGAGGCCGGGTGCAGCGTCCTGGACATCGAGACGCGCGAGGCGTCGCTGGAGGACCTGTTCACGGCGTACACCCACGACGCGGACGCGACTGTCGAGCCCACGGAGGTGGTCGCATGAGTGTGCAGGTGATCGCAGCCAAGGAGTTCGAGGACGCGGTCCGCTCGCGGCTGCTGTGGGGGCTCGTCGCCGTCGTCACGGTGATGGTCGGCCTCACGTCGCTCGTCCCGCTGGTCGTTCCCGGCTTCGACGGGAACGTCGTCGTCGGGCTGGGTGCCGCGACCGAGTTCGCCGCGATGCTCGTCCCCATCGTCGCACTCGTCGCGGCGTACCTCGCCATCGCCGGCGAACGCGAGTCAGGGAGTCTCCGCCTGTTGCTCGGACTCGAACCGAACCGTGGTACCGTGGTCCTCGGGAAGTTCCTCGGCCGGAGCGGTGTCGTCGCCGTGGGACTCACCGTCGGCTTCCTCGTCGCCAGCGTCGTCACGTTCCTCGTGTACGGCACGCTCCCGCTGGTGGCGTTCCTCGCGGTGGTCGGGCTGACGGTGGCGCTCGGCGTCGCCTTCGTCGGCATCGCCATCGGCATCTCCGCGGCGACCGCCACCCGGTCGCGCGCGATGACGCTCGGCATCGGCGTCTACCTCGGGCTCGCGCTGCTGTGGGACCTGCTCCCGCAGGGTGCCCACCTCGTCGTCGAGGGCGGGCCACCGAGCGGTACCGTCCCGGCGTGGTTCGTGCTCCTGCAGGGACTCAGTCCCTCCGGCGCGTACAGCGCGCTCGTGACCGCCGCCCTCCGGCTCGCCGACCCGTCGCTCCCCGGCACCGCCGACATGCTCGGCGGACCCGTCCCGTTCTACGTGCAGTGGTGGGTGTTCGCGCTCGTCCTGCTGGCGTGGACGGTCGTGCCGCTCGTCGCCGGTGCCTGGCTGTTCACGCGGGCCGACCTGGACTGAGCGACCGACTCTCGGCATGGAATCGCTGCCAGTAGTAGAGTTGTGCAGCGCGAGTCGGGGAGCCCACCACGGTGACGTGTGTCGCCGCCGATCGGCCGGCTCGCGGCGTTCGGTCACCGGTCGGGCTGACGCGACACGCCCGAGGTGGTAGTCGCGAGCGCCCTCGTCTCGGTTCTGGTCGCGGTATTCGACGCCTACGGGACGTTCGACCTCGCGGAACTGGCGTGTACCCCGGTCGCCCGCACGCCCGAGGGGCGCTCGCGGTCGACCTGCTCGTCTCGCGACGGGGCGACTCGATTGTAATCGTTGTAATTATTGCGATGGTACCCGTCACCGAGCGTGACTGGTCGGCGCGCGTTTCACAGGGGTCCAGCGGTGGCCGAATCGACAGACGAAGCCACGGTACTCGGTGGTAGAAACAGCCATATCCGGGAGACGGAGCGTCCCCCACCCACGGCAGCGGACGAACGCACCGTCGAGAACCGGACAGTTCGATAGGGTACCCTCGAGATATATCCCGAATAGCCGTGGAATGAACCGCATACTCTGCTGAATCCTCCACAAAATTGTCAATTAGGACGCGATTTAGCGATCACTAACATCGAAGTTGCTCGGGTTCGAGTGGCAGCCGCCACCCCAATCACTTATCTCCAGTCCGCGTCGGTCAGCGGCGTCGTGGCGAGTGGAGCGGGTCGTCGCGCCCAGGGCACGACAGGGAGGCCGTCGCGGTCCGGCCAGCGTATCGGTGGGTATCGAGCAACTAACTAACGAGTGAAGCAGCGTCATGCGTAGTCATCATGCAGATTGACTGTCCACGGTGCGCGTCGGCACTCGACGTCGACGTCCCTCACGAGGTCCGAACGGACGGGGGGCACGGCAACACCGACGTCGGACTCTGGGGTATCGAGCAGTTGTGCGGCGCGTGCGGGTGGCAGTTCGACGTCTACATCTACTGAGCGATTCCAGTCGGGTCTACAGCTACCGAGCTACTCCAGTCGGAGACCGAGCTGTGCCGCGCGCCACACCGCCGTGAGCGAGGCACGGAGGGGGGCGAACAGGCCACGACGGGAGTTCGTCTCGAAGGCGGGACGCGACTCGATGACGGTCGTACAGTCGGGACAGACGTAGGCCACCTCCCGCGCGTCGTCACGGACGATCCAGTCGCCGCCGACCTGGCTCTCGTGACCACAGGCGGGGCAGAACAGCACCGACTTCCGGATGGAGGGCCGGTCGGCAGTACCACGGGGTGGTCGCATACTGGAACGGACGGCCGCACGCTGTATAACGCTTTGGGACGAGATACCATCGAATGGCAACAGATGGTAACTGAATACAGTTCCGCCGGCTAGGCGATGGCGACTCTGCTGCGGTTGCTAGCCAGAAGCGTGCCGAACGAAGCCGGACACCGCGGCGGCCAGTCGTGAGCTGAAAGCGGCAACCGCGGACGCGTCGAAACCACATCTGGTTACGCAACCTGGGTAACACCTAACACGATATCGGCGCAATATATGCCTGGACAATTACCCATGACTGACCTTGGAGGATTCCAGGACCGCGTCGCCCGAATCGACCTGACGTCGGGCGACGTCAACTACGAGAGCATCGACGACGAGGACGCGAAGAAGTATATCGGGGCACGTGGCCTCGGCGTGAAGTACGTCTTCGAGCAGGGACCGGACGTGGACCCGATGGGCCCCGACAACCTGCTCGCGTTCATGAACGGGCCGCTCACCGGCACCCAGGTGACGATGAGCGGTCGCATCGCCATCTGCACGAAATCCCCCCTGACGGGGACCGTGACCGACAGCCACCACGGCGGCTGGTCCGGGGCGCGGCTGAAGTGGGCCGGCTTCGACGGCCTGCTGTTCGAGGGGAAAGCCGAACATCCCGTCTACGCCGTCGTCGAGGACGGTGAAGTCGAGATCCGCGACGCCTCCCACATGTGGGGCTGGGGCGTCCACGACACGATGTCCGAGCTCGAAGACGAGATGGATGGCGCCTTCGGGAAGAACCTCTCGGCGATGGCCATCGGCCAGGGCGGCGAGAACGGCGTGAAGTTCGCCTGCATCGTCAACGAGGACGACCGGGCCTCCGGGCGCGGTGGCACCGGCTGTGTGATGGGCTCGAAGAACCTGAAGGCCGTCGTCGTCAAGTCGACGACGAAGATGCCGAAGCCGAAGGACCCCGAGACGTTCCAGCAGGGCCACAAGCAGGCGATGCAGGTCATCCAGGAGTCGGAAGTCACGGGCCCGAACGAGGGCGGCCTCTCGCTGTACGGCACGAACGTCCTCATGAACGCGACCGAGGAGATGTCCGGGCTCCCCTCGAAGAACGCCCGGTTCACCTCCACGTCGGACGCCCGCGACGGCGGCTACGGTGGCCACGAGTACGACTCCGAGAAGGTCTCCGGCGAGAACGTCCGCGAGAACATCCTCGTCGACGAGCCGACCTGTCACTCCTGTCCCGTCGCCTGCAAGAAGGAGGTCGAGGTCAGCGTGATGCACAAGGGCGAGGAGATGAACGTCCGTACCGAGTCGTACGAGTACGAGTCGGCGTGGGCGCTCGGTCCGAACTCGGGGCACACCGACCGCGACGAGATCGCGGTGATGATCCAGAAGTGCAACGACCACGGCATCGACACCATCGACGCGGGCAACATCATGGCGATGGCGATGGAACTGACCGAGGAGGGCAAACTCGACGGCCTCGGCGAGGGCATCGACTGGGGCGACTCCCACGAGATGATCGACATGCTGACGAAGATCGCCAACCGCGACGGCGAACTCGCGGACCACCTCGCGGAAGGCCCGAACCACATGGCCGAGGAGTTCGACGGCCACGACAACTCCCTCGCCGTCAAGGGCCAGACGATGGCCGCGTACGACCCGCGCTGCATGAAGGGGATGGCCATCGCGTACGCCACCTCGAACCGCGGCGCCTGCCACCTGCGGGCGTACACCCCGTCGGCGGAGATCCTCGGCATCCCCGAGAAGGTCGACCCCTACGCCTGGGAGGGGAAGGGTGAGCTCACCGCCCTGTTCCAGGACATGCACTGCATCTCCGACTCGTTCGACATCTGCAAGTTCAACGCCTTCGCGGAGGGCATCGAGGAGTACGTCCTGCAGTACAACGGCATGACCGGCCTCGACGTGAGCGAGGAGGAACTGCTGACGGCTGGCGAGCGCATCTGGGCGCTCGAACGCTACTACAACAACCTCAACGGCTTCGACGGGAGCGACGACTCGCTGCCGAGCCGGTTCGTCGAGGGCGACGGTGCGATGCCCGGACAGGGCGCCTCCGACGGGCAGCTCGCCGAACTGGACAAGATGAAGGAGGAGTACTACGCGGTGCGCGGCTACGTCGACGGCGTCGTCCCCGACGACAAGCTGGACGAGCTCGACATCGACATCGGCCCCGGAACTGGTGTGTCGAGCGGCGACTCGGCGGCACCCGCCGACGACTGACGGGTCGGCGTCGTGCCAACCGCCGACGACTGACCGACGACCGACCCCCTGACCACCGACGTTCTTTCCACCCGGCGACCACACAGCGAGGCGTCGGGCCCCGATTACGCGACCGTCACCCCACATGTTTATACAATGGTGAAGGTTACCACGTGGTATGGAAGACATCTTCGTCGCTCGCATCATGTCGACGGACCTCCACACAGTGACGCCGGAGACGCTCGTCGAGGACGCCGCACAGGTGATGCTCGACAACGACATCGGCTCGGTCATCGTGGTCGACGACGACGGGTACCTCGAAGGCATTCTAACGACGACGGACTTCGTGGACATCGTCGCACAGAGCCATCCGAAGGCGGAGACCGCGGTGTCGCGGTATATGAGCACCGACCTGGTCACCGCGACCGCCCAGCAGCCGATTCAGGAGGTGGCAGACGCGATGATCACCTACGGCATCCACCACATGCCGGTCGTCGACGAGACCGAGGGCGTCATCGGCGTCGTGACGACGACCGACCTCGCGGCGTACCTCGCGGACATCGACGTACCGACGGCGCTGTAACCGTCCGCAACCGACGGACAGCACCGCCGTGTTCACTGCCGACGGCTTTTAAATTAGGACGTATAGACGGCAGAACGCCCTTGCTGTGAGACGTGTTAGCAGGTTTTTATGGGAACCGCTACGGCCCGGACCCAACGGCTTCGCGTGACGGTTACACCGACCAAGGGGTGGCTCCATCCCCTCGACCGGGCCCTCGGCGAGGCGCCCGGCGTCCAGCGGAAGGCGTTCCACGGGGTGCGCCAGCTCGCCGACGAGTCGGTCATCACGCTGACGGAGGTGAGCGGCCCACGCGACGACATCGAGACCGCCTGTGGCGCCACCGACGCGGTGGTCTCACACAGCGTGTCGCCGCTCGACGACGGCTGGCTCGTGTTCGCGTGGATCGAATCCACCCCGATCGTCGAGCGGATGCTCCGACTCCGCCGCGAGACCGGGATGGTCATCGAGCCGCCCTGCGAGTGGACCGACCGGCGGAGTCTCCGACTCGACGTGGTCGGTCCCGCCGCCCGGATACAGGGCGCCGCGGACAGCATCCAGGAGGACATCGAGCTGTCGGTCGACCCCGTCGAAACCGGCCCGTTCGGACTCTCGGCAGAACACTGGGCCACGCTGGAGGTGGCCGTCGACGCGGGCTACTATGCGTCCCCACGCGACACGACCGTCGAGGGGGTCGCGACGACGCTCGGGACCGCCCCGGACGCCACCGAGCGACGGCTCCGCGAGGCCGAGTCTCGCCTGTTCGCGGGGCTCATCGCGGAGGCAGGCGACTGAGCTCAGCGATTCCGCTGGCCGACGCTTCGTTTCGCGACCCGCGTATACTGCCTGACCGCCCGGTCCTGCGAGCGGGCGAACGACCGCACGAGCAGCAGCCCGACGACGACCACACCCGCGGCGACCCCGACCGCCGCGAGCGGCTGGCCGAGGATGTACAGCACCGTCGTCGCCGTGACCCCGAGCCCCGCGAACAGTCCGAGCAGGAGTCGCCACGCTAGTGTCGCGAACACCGCGGGGTTCTCGCGGAACGCGGTCGCGACGAGCGCGTCACCCCGCTGTGTCGTGTCGAGCACCGATTCGAGGAGCGGCGGGACCGTCACCAGCCCTTCGCCGGTCGCGGTCGCCTGCTCGCGGAGTTCGCCGGTGACGACCCGCCCGGCGTCGCGGTATCCCTCCTGTTCGACGTAGCGGGTGACGGCCTCGATGAAGTCGTAGTCGGGGTCGAGCGTCCGCGTGACGCCCTCGAGCACCGTCGAGACGCGGACGATGAGCGCCAGGTCCTGCGGGAGCCGGAACGGCACTTCCTGCATCGCGCCCTGGAACTCCATCACGTACGCCCGGATCTCCGACTGGTCGAACGTCTGGCCCCGCAACTGCTCGAACACGAGGTCGAATATCTCGCGAATGACCGCACGGTCGGCCGTGGGGTCTAACGCCCCCATCTGGACGAACGCGTCGATGACGCGGTCGGTGTCGTCGGACGCGAGACCTAGATACATCTCGATGATCTGCTCGCGCCGTTCGGGACCGAGCGTGCCGACGACACCGAAGTCGTAGAAGACGAGCGTGCCGTCGGGCTGAACGGCGAGGTTGCCGGGATGCGGGTCGGCGTGGAAGGTGCCGTCCTCGACGATCATCTGGAAGTACGTCGCGGTGAGCGTCTCCACGAGGTCGGTTCGGTCGAGCCCCATCGCCTCGATCGCCTCCACGTCGGTGATCTTGGTGCCGTCGACGTACTCCATCGTCAGCACGCGGTCAGTCGAGTGCGACTCGACCACGGCCGGGATGGCGATGTCGTCCTGGTCGGCGAAGTTCGCCCGGACCGTTTCGAGGAGGGCGGCCTCGTGGGCGTAATCCATCTCGCCGCGCAGGGTGACGGTGAACTCCTCGGCGAGGTTCCGCAGAGTGAACGCCTGCCCCGGCGGCGCGAACCGCACCAGGACGGGCAACAGGGTCCGAACCACGACGAGGTCGGTCTCCACGCGTTCACGGATGCGCGGTCTGAGTACCTTGACGGCGACGGGCTCGCCGTCGACGCTGGCGGTGTAGACCTGCCCGAGCGACGCGCCGCTTATCGGCTCGGTGTCGAAGTCGTCGAACGTCTCGTCGACGGCGCCGAGTTCGGCCTCGATGACGGGGCGGATGCGGTCCCAGGAGGCGACAGGCACGCGGTCCTGCAGCGACGACAGCTCGTCGATGTAGACGGGCCCGAGCACGTCGGGACGCGTCGAGAGGATCTGGCCGACCTTGATGAACGTCGGTCCCAGCTCGACGAGCGTGTCGCGGAGGTAGACGGCCCGTTCCCGGCGGCTCGCCTCGTCGACGTGGCGCGAGGGGCCGAACAGGAGGAAGCGGTGGCGGTCGCGAGCGAACGTCAGGATGATGGGGAGGAAGGCACGGACGACGGCGACGAAGCGGAGGACGGTGCGCCAGCTGTTCGGCTCGACCGTCTCGACCTCGCCGCTGGCGCGGGACACGCCGACGACTACGAGGGCGAGTGGTTTGGCGTTGGTGGTCCCCGAAGTCGGCGACTGGAACCGTCTCGTCAAGTACGTCAGTACGCTAATTACACCAGCACACGAATACACGAATGTGCCAGTGAGCATCGACGAGTTCGAGTCGGGGGACCTGCCACAGGGGCCAAGTGTGCCCGAACAGGTCGTCGCGTATCTGTACACACACCGCGACCAAGCGTTCACCCGTGGCGAGCTCGCGACGGCCCTCGACGAGAGTCCGAACAGCGTCGGGACCGCGCTCTCGCGCCTGAAGCAGCGACGACTGGTCCGTCATCGAGGCGAGTACTGGGCGATTACGGACGACGAGCAGCGACTCCGCGACGCGTATGACCTCCACACCGTGAGCGAGCGACTCGACGCGGAGGACGGGGGTATCGACCCTGCCGAGTGGGACGCGACGGCACCGGAGACCCCCCACCCGAGCGACCAGGACACCACGTAGATGGACCCGGAGCGCGGCGACATGGTTCGGAGTGCCGACCCGTTCAAACTCGAGGCCGACCGCCAGCGACCCTGGCTCGTCGTGAACAACGACTCGCACCCGTTCGGTGACGAGCAGTACATCGCCCTGGCGATCTCGACCAAGGAGTACGAGGACTCAGTTGCGCTCGCAGAGGACATCTGGGAGGTCGGTGGCGTTCCTCGACAGTCGTTCGTCTCTCCCTGGGCCGTGCACTCACCGCGACGTGAAGACCTCGTCGCGTGGCAAGGACGGGTAACAGGGACCTTCGTCGACAGAGTCGTAGACGCCTTCGCTGCCTACCTGCAGTAGGCCCGCTATCAGCGCGCGTCGAGCCAGACGTACTCGCAGGGGTCGAGCTGGAACGTCACGCCGCCGTCTTCGACGTGGTAGCCGGCGGTGCCGACGACCGGGTCGACCGCCCCGCCGGGATAGTCCAGGCCGACGACCGACTCGCGGTACTCGTGCGCGAAGTTGTGCGCACAGAGCAGGACGCCGTCGGCGTGGTCGATGCGGTGGACGAACACGTCCTTGTGCCCGGAGTCGACGATGGTGTAGTCGCCGTGGTTGATTTCGGGGTGCTCCTGGTGGGCGGCGACGAGCCGCTTGACTCGCGACAGCAGCGAGGCGGGATCGTCGCGCTGGTCGGCGACGTTGATGTACTCGTAGCTGAACCGGCCGTCGTCGATGACGGGGTTGTAGCAGTCCTGTGGGGCCGCCGTGGAGAACCCGCCGTTCGGACTTGCGTCCCACTGCATCGGCGTGCGGACGGACTCGCGTTCCGGGAGCGAGAGGTCCGCACCCATCCCGATCTCGTCGCCCGAGAGCAGGACGGGCGTGCCCGGCAACGAGAGCAGGAGGCTGTGCGCCATCGCGATGCGGTCGTGGTCGGCGTCGTAGAGGTCCGCCAGGCGAAGACGGTGGCCCCGGCCGAAGATCCACGAGTCGCCCTGTTCGAAGTACTCGCGACCGTGGTCGAGCGTCTCGTACGGGAGTTTCAGGAGGTTCCACTCGTCGTGGTTGCGGAGGAACGTCGCCCACTGGCCCACCCCGGAGATGTCGGGCAGCACCTCGTTCGCGCGGTAGAGCGGCCACGTGTCCTCGATGCCGACGCCGTAGACCAGATGCGAGTTCAGCACGAAATTAAAGAGGAGGTCGAACGCCTCGCCACCCCCGAAATACTCGCCGAGGTGTTCGGGCTCGTCGTCGGCTTCGGCCAGCAGGATGGCGTCGTCCTGCTCGGCGCGGACGACCCGACGCATCTCCGTGAACAGCTCCATCGGCTCGTCGACGGTGGTGCCGTGGTGGCCCTTCCGGAGGACCATCGGGTGCGCCGCGTCGATGCGGAAGCCGTCGGCGCCCTGTCGCAGCCAGAACCGCAGGATGTCGTGGAGTTCGTCTCTGACTCGCGGGTTGGCGACGTTGAGGTCCGGCTGGTGCCAGTAGAACTGGTGGAAGTAGTGTTTCTCGGCGACGTCGTCGTACGCCCAGACGCCGTCCTCGCGGTCGGGGAAGATGTTGATGGTCTGGTAGGCCTCGTCGACGTGGCTCGTCCAGAGGTAGTAGTCGTGGTACTCGGATTCGGGGTCCTCGCGGGCGCGCTGGAACCACTCGTGGTCGATGGAGGTGTGGTTGAACACGAGGTCCGTGAGGATCCGGATGCCGCGGTCGTGTGCCCGGTCACAGAGTTCGCGGAAATCGTCGAGGCTGCCGAGTCGGTCGTCGACCGCGTAGTAGTCGGCCACGTCGTAGCCGTTGTCGCGCAGCGGGCTCGGGTAGAACGGGCGAATCCAGAGGCAGTCGACGCCCAGCTCGTCGATGTAGTCGAGTTTCTCGATGACGCCCTGAAAATCGCCCCAGCCGTCGCCGTCGCTGTCGTTGAACGTCTTCACGTCGAGCGAGTAGACGACGGCGTCTTCGTGCCAGCCAGGGCCGGTCATACTCCTTGGCTATCGGTTGGCAGTTACTGACTGTTTCGAACTCGGATGCAGGTGTAGGTGCACACTCGCATCAGAAGCCGATGTGCGAGGTCGAGTCCGGGAGGCCGTCGTCCTCGTCGATGCCGCCCACGTGCTGGAACTCGAGGGCGTCGTCGGTCAGGAAGATCGTGCCGTGGCGAACCGCGATGTCGACCTCGACGAGCGTCTGGCCGCGGGCGTCGCCGTTGTCGCAGTAGCCCGTCGCCGCGTCGAACATCGAGCCGTGACGGGGACAGATGATCTCGCCGTCGCGCATCGCCGCACCCCCCTCGATGCCGCGGTCGAGCCGCTGGTCGGGTTCGTGCATACAGAAGTTCTTCCACGCGGCGATCCCGTCCGCGGCGGACACGAGAATGACCTCCTCCTCGCGGCCGCTCGGCTCCGTCACGGTGAACAGAAACGAGCCGTTCTCGGGGACCTCGTCGGTGGTCGTGATCTGCTCCATAGCCGAGCGTCGGCGCGGAGCACCGTGGGGGTTTCGACGACGCCGTCGCTCCCGGACCTAGGGCCGGCCCGCGGGCCCCGACGACGTCGGGATACGAGTGCACCCCGACGGCGTCGAGTGTGCCCTCTACCCACGGACCGAGCGGGGCGTCAGCCCCGACAGTTGCCACGCACACGGACAGAATAAGCGTATCTGCTGCCGGGGCGCGGTAAATACCCCCTTGTCACGAAGGCACAACCCTTAGTCCCCGGACGGAGTTGGTGGGAGTCACGTATGGACACCGTCTTCCTCACCGGGTTCCCGGGGTTCCTCGGCTCGGCGCTCATCGAACGGCTGCTCGACCGCTACGACGACGAGACGACCGTCACCTGCCTCGTCCAGTCGAAGTTCCGCAGCGAGGCCGAGCACAAGGCCGAGCGCATCGAGCGCGAACAGGACGCCGAGGGGCGCATCGAGCTCGTCGAGGGCGACCTCGTCGACGAGGACCTCGGGCTGGGCGACGCCTACGACGACCTGCAGGCCGCCACGCGGGAGGTGTTCCACCTCGCGGCCATCTACGACCTGACGATGGCCCGCGAGCCCGGCAAGGCGGTCAACATCGAGGGGACGCGCCACGTCCTGGACTTCGCCGAGGGCGCCGAGGTCGACCGCCTCCAGTACGTCTCGTCGGTCGTCGTCGCCGGCACCTACGAGGGCGAGTTCACGGAGGACATGCTCCAGGAGGGCCAGCAGTTCGCGAACTACTACGAGACGACCAAACACATGGCCGAGGTGCTGGTCCAGCAGCAGATGGACGAGATTCCCACGACCATCTACCGGCCGGCGCCGGTCGTCGGCGACAGCGAGACGGGCGAGACCCAGAAGTACGACGGCGCGTACGCCTTCCTCGAAGCGCTCGCGGACCAGGGGGACAACGCCATCATCCCCGCGCCGCGAGGGGCGGGCGACGCGGAGTTCCAGTTGGCCCCGAGAGACTTCATCGTCGACGCCATCGGCTACCTCTCGGGCATCGACGAGAGCGAGGGTGAGGTGTACCACCTCGCGGACCCGAACCCGCCGTCGACGGTCGAGGTCATCAAGACGTTCGGCGAGGTCATGGACAAGAGCCGCACCGTGGTCGTCCCGTACCCGAAGGGCATCGTCGAGGGACTCCTCAAATCGCTCGCGCCCGACGCGGACCTGCTCGTCTCCGGTGGCCTGCACTACCAGACGTGGCCTGCGAGCTTCGACACCTCGAACACGGAGGCGCACCTCGCGGACTCACCGGTCCAGCTCCCGCAGTTCGAGGAGTACGTCGAGAACATGGTCGCGTTCTACCTCGACAACCCGGACATCGACACGGAAGGGATGAACTGACGCGCAGCACCGGGGCGACGGCGACCGGGTCAGTATCCCGACACAAAACCTATTGTCGATTTCGACGAACGGTGACGTGGGTGTGAGCTAATGACTGGCAAGAAAATCCTGGAGATAGCCGGCGACTTCGTCGAGGACTACGAGGTCATGGTACCGTATCAGGCGCTGCAGATGGTGGGCCACGAGGTCCACGCGGTCGCCCCCGAGAAGGGCGACGGTGAGAGCGTGAAGACCGCGGTCCACGACTTCCGTGGCGACCAGACGTATCTGGAGACGCGCGGGCACGACTTCGCCATCGACGCCGCCATCGAGGACATCGACCCGGCGGACTACGACGCGCTCGTGGTGCCCGGTGGCCGCGCGCCGGAGTACCTCCGGACGTACGACTCGGTACTCGACACCGTCCGGCACTTCTTCGACGCCGACAAGCCCGTGGCTGCGATCTGCCACGGCCCGCAGATCCTCGCGGCCGCCGGCGTCCTCGACGGGCGGTCAATCACGGCGTATCCGGCAGTGCGCCACGAGGTCGAGCGAGCGGGCTGTTCGTGGGTCGACGGCGTCGTCACCGACGGCAACCTCGTGACCGGACAGGCGTGGCCGGACCACCCCGAGTGGCTGGCCCAGTTCCTCGACGTGCTCGGAACGCGCATCGAGCACGAGCCGGCGGCCGCGGCCGCGGACGACGACTGAGTGGTTGCCGTCGTGGCAACCGGCGACGACTGAGGTGGTGAGCGCGGCCTCGCCGCGCGAACGTCGTCGGACGAGCGCTGCGAGTCCGACGGAAGTCGCCGTCGTGGCAACCGGCGACGACTGAGCGGACGGTACCGCCGCCACAGACTACACAATTATCCTGACATATCGGGCGCCCACGACTGCAGTCGGACAGCAATCGGACTGGCGAGTGACAACTACCGAACGACCAGCGGGCAGCAACAATTATTTACTACTATCCGGAGAAATTTCGACAGTCAACGACCCGCGATGAGCGGCGTCTCGGCGCGCTCTGCGAGGGTGTAGCCGTCGTCGGTCCGGGTGACCAGCGAGCGGCTCTCGAGCGTCTGAAGCACGGGAAGCAGCTTCAACAGCGGGATGTTCAGGGTCGCGCTCAGCTCGTCGGCCGTCACGGTGCCGTGTTCGCGCAGGTACAGGTACACCAGCTTCGTCGTCTCGGACGTGAGGGTCTCGAACGGGTTCACACTCAGTGCATCAATGCGACGAATACTAAACATTGCTACGACAATCAACGAAATACTGCGGGCGGCGAATTCGGTCGTCTCCGAGCGGAGCAACGTGTGACAGAACTCAGAGAGATGTTGGGTCAGCCGTGGGGTCGTCGGGGTCGGTCGGAGAGGTGTCGTCGCCGTCAGCGGGCGGGGTGTCGTCGCCGCCGGGGGAGTGACTGTCGTCCGTCGTCAGCGGCCGGGCGGAGTTCACGACGACGAGGAGGCTGCTCGTCGCCATCGCGACCGCCGCGACGAGCGGGTTCAACAGCCCCGCCACGGCCGCCGGGAGCGCGACGGCGTTGTACAGGAACGCCCACGCGAGGTTCTCGCGCACCCGTCGCTTCGTCGCCTGCGTGACGGCGAACACGGTCGGAACGGCGCCGAGGTCGTCGGTCGTGACGACGGCGTCGGCCGCGTCGGCCGCCAGCCGCGTTCCGCGGGCGAGCGAGATGCCGATATCCGCGGCGGCGAGCGCGGGCGCGTCGTTGCTCCCGTCGCCGACCATCGCCACGGGGCCGTCGAGTCGCGACACCACCTCCGCCTTCGCCTCGGGCGGCACCTCGACGAACACCTCGTCGACCGCAGGGTGGTCGCGGAACTGCTCGGCGGCCGGCTCGCGGTCGCCCGTGATGACCACCACGCGACGCTCCCGCGAGAGGTCGGTCACGACCGCGTCCCACTCCGGACGTGGCGTGTCACCACAGACGACCACACCCCGTGCGTCGCCGCCCCAGCCGACGAGCGATGGGATCTGGCCGGCCGCACTCGCCTCGGCACAGCGGTCGGCGAGGTCGTCGGGGACGCGCCACCCCCGCTCGGCGAACAGGTCCGGTCGGCCGACGACCACCGGCTCCCCGTCGACGGCGGCGCTCACCCCGAGTCCGGGGTGGGTCTCGAACCCCGAGACCGTCGCCGCGTCGCCGCCGAGCGCCGCGATGGCGTCCGCGACGGGGTGATCCGCGAACCGCTCGACTGCGGCGGCGTTCTCGCGGACCGCCTCACCCCCGACGACCTCGACCACGCGCATCTCGCCGGTCGTGAGCGTCCCCGTCTTGTCGAACGCGACGGTCGCGGCGTCCGGCGCGCGCTCGAACGCCGAGGTGTCAGTGACGACGACGCCGCGGTCGAGCGCCGTCCGGAGCCCCGCGGTGGTGGCGAGCGGCGTCGCCAGCCCGAGCGCACAGGGACAGGAGACGACGAGGACGGAGAGCCCCGTCAGAATCGCAGCGTCGAGCGCAGCACCGGTCGCGAGCTGCCAGCCGACGGCGACGAGTGCGAGCCCGAGGACCACCGGGACGAACACCCTGGCGACGCGGTCGGCGAGCCGCTGGACGCCCGACCGCCCGCTCTGGACCTCCCACAGAACCGCGACGAGTCGGTCGAGCGTGCTGGTGGCGTCCGCGCCCACCTCGATGGTGAGTCCCCCGCTTGTCAGGAGCCCCCCGCCGACGACCTCGTCACCCGGCGCCTTCCGTACGGGCAGCGACTCCCCCGTCACGAGCGACTCGTCGACGGCGCCCTCGCCCTCGACGACGGTGCCGTCGACCGGGACGCGTTCGCCGGCACGAACCACGACCGCGTCGCCCGGCGCGAGCGACTCGATGGGGACGAGGTCGTGCCCGTCGCCGGTGCGGCGCCGTGCCTCGTCGACCCGCTCCTCGGTGAGGTCGCCGAGCCGGCCCGCGGTCCGCCGTCGCACCCGGTCCTCGTAGTAGGTGCCGACGGTCACGGCCAGCACGATGACGATGGCCACGTCGAAGTAGACCTCCAGCCCGCCACGGAGGAGCGTCACCGTGCTGTACAGGTACGCCGTGGTCGCCGCGAGCGCGACCAGCAGGTCCATGTTCGGCTGCCGGGCGCGGAGGCTGACGTACGCCCCACGCAGCAGCGGGAAGCCGGTGTAGCCGAGGACCACGCTCGTGATCAGCCAGACGTTCCACAGGAGGTACGTGCCGGCAGTCCCCGAGAGGTCGACGAGCCCGGCCAGGAGGTCGAAGCCGACGTAGTGTGGGTAGAGGAACAGCAGGTACCACAGCATCACCATCATGCCGAAGAAGCCACCGACGAGGAGCCGCCCCAGCGCTGCCCCGTCGTCGACAGCGTCCGCATCCGGCGGCCGCGCGCGGTAGCCGAGCCCATCGATCAGGTCCACGAGCGCGTCCCGGTCGAGGTCGGGGTCGTGGACGAGTTTGACCGCCCCGGTCGGATAGCTCGCCGACGCGGCGTGAACCCCCTCGTGGCGGGTCGCCCGCGACGCCACGAACGTCTCGCAGGTCGCACAGTGCATCCCGTCCACGGACAGGAACGTCTCCGCCCCCTCGACGTCGGCGGCGTCCGGGCCGGTATCGACCGCCTCGCGGGCGGTCGTGGCGTCGACCTCCGTGACGTCGCCGAGCGTCCGAGCCACCTCCAGACACCCCCGACAGCAGTACGTGCCCTCGACGTCGGCGTCGGTGACGGGCGGGTCGGGCGTCGGCAACTCACAGAGCGTGCAGTCGGTCATGAGTGGTCAGGGCATCGGGAGCGGGACGTGCGGGACGTCGACGCCGACGAGTCGGAGTCCGTGGGCGAGCGGGACCGTCCCGAGGAGGACGAACGCCGCCCCGAGCGCGCGGTGGAGCCGCCCCCGGCTCGCCGCCGAGAGCGAGCCGAGCGAGCGGCCGTAGACGAACAGCGAGGGGATGGTTCCGAGCCCGAAGACGCCGAGCGAGACGGCCCCCTCGACGGGCGACCCCGTCGAGAGCGCGTAGAGGAACAGCGGATACAGGAGGGGACAGGGGAGCAGGCCGTGCGCCGCCCCGAGCCCGAGGATTCGGGGCCCACGCGCCCACTCGTCGACGTGGGCGGTGAGCCGACTCGCGACTGGCTGGACGAGGCTCGCGCCGGGGGAGCCGAACGCCGCGCCGGCCGACCCCCTGGTGAGATAGCTGACGCCGACGACGAGGACGACGAGCCCGACGCCGATGCCGGCCGCCGCACGGACCGCGTCACCGACCGCCGCGAGCGCGGCGAGCTCGAAGGCGGTCGCGCCGACTGCGCCCATCACGGCACCGATAGTCGCGTAGCTCGCTGTTCGGCCGAGGTTGAACAGCGCGTGTTGGCGGGTCTCGTGGCCCTCCATCCGGTCGGCGTACACGGTCACCAGCGGGCCGCACATCCCGAGGCAGTGTGCGCCACCGAGCAGCCCGAGGAGGAAGACCGCCGCGAGGCCCGTCCCGAACGGGAGCCCGGCGACACCGGCCATCTAGCCGGGGACGGCCGGGGCCTCCTCGGGGGCCAGCATCGTGTACAGCGACCCCGCGATGAGCAGGACGTTCACCAGCGCGACCGCGACGATCAGGTAGCCACGGTCCAGGTAGAACGCGACCGCCGGGAGCGTCGCCGCCGCCGCCACCGCGGGTGCGAGCAGTCGAATCGACACCATAGCTACCCGTTCAGATGTGGGGGTGAAAACACTTTGGCCGTGTCCAGCCTGCCGGGAATCCCCGGCAGGATTTAATACCCACCCGAGTGGTGTGCCGACATCTGTGATATGACAGATGGAACCACGGACTGCGGGCCGAGAGCGACCCGGAGGGGCGTTCTCGGCGCCGCAGCAGGCAGCCTTGTCGCGCTCGGCACCGTCGGAGCCGCCGGCGCGCAGGAGGGAACGGCGACGGGGAGTGGGAACGTCCAGCCGGATTTCGGCGACTGGCTCGACGGCGTCGACGGCGGCACGGAGGACGCTCGCGGCCAGGACAGCGTCACCGTCACCGTCGGCGCGAACGGCAACGGCGGGACGTTCGCGTTCTCGCCCGCGAGCCTCTGGATCGACCCCGGCACGACGGTCCGATTCAACTGGGTCTCGGACAACCACAACGTCGTCCCCGAAGACGTCCCCGAGGGCGTCTCGTGGGAGGGGAACTCCGAGATACAGAACACCGGCGCGAGCTACGAGTTCACCTTCGAGGAGGGTGGGCTGTACACCTACTTCTGTGAACCGCATCGCTCGCTGGGGATGCTCGGTGGCATCGCCGTCGGCGACGACGTGCCGACACAGCAGGTCGCGCCGCCGAGCGACGACGGCGGTGACGGCGGTGGCCCGCTCCTCCCGGCTGAGGACAGCGCCGGTGTTATGCTCACGTTCTACGCAGTCCTCGCCATCGCCGGGGCGTTCCTCGTCGGCGGCGAGGGGCTGCGAGCCGTCCGCGACTCGGGCGGATTCCGCGGTCCCGCGCCCGAGGAATCCGGTGCGGTAGCCGAGGAAGCAGCCGAGACCGACCCCGTCGAGACCATCGAGCACGACGGCTACGACCCGACGGGGACGGCCGCGCTCATCATCCTCTACTTCCTCGTCGTCGTGGTGATGTGGGTGTTCATGTACTTCGTCGAGTTCCTCGGCAACGGTCCTACGGTGATTGGCTAATGGAGATACACAGGTTCGAAAAACTCTGGCTGCTGGCATCGATCGTACTCGTCGTCTCGTTCATCGCGACGGTCACCTACGGGGCGGTCGGCCCCGGCATCGCGATGGTCTCTGACTCGGGGGGAACGGTCGACCCGTCGAACCCCACCGCGTCGGACAACTTCCGCGAACCCGGCGTCTATCAGACGGGCGAGAACGAGTACGCGGTGTACGTCCTCGCCCGACAGTTCCTGTTCGAACCCGGGACGAGCGAGCCTATCGAGGTGCCCGTCGACAGCACTGTCACGTTCTACGTGACGAGCCCCGACGTGCAACACGGGTTCAACCTCGTCGGCACCAACGTCAACGCGATGGTGATTCCGGGGCAGGTCGCGGAGTTCACCGTGCAGTTCGAGGAGGAGAAACGGCATAGCATCGTCTGTCACGAGTACTGTGGCTCGGGCCACCACACGATGTCGGGGAACGTGACGGTCGTCTCACAGTCCGAGTTCGACGGGGGTGACGCCTGATGGCGTTCGTCGACGAGTTCCCTACCGAAGCGCGCGTCACCCGGCTGTGTATGGGCGTCGCGTTCAACGCCCTCCTCATCGGGGGGTTCTTCGGGCTGGTGCAGGCGCTCCACCGGACGGGCTACTTCCGTGGGTTCGTCTCCTCGACCGACTACTACACGGTGCTCACCGCACACGGCGTCCTGCTCGCGCTGGTGTTCACCATCTTCTTCCTCTGTGGGCTGTTCACCTGGGCGGTCACCCGGAGTCTCGACCGTCCGGTCGTCGACTCGCGGCTCACCTTCGGCTGGTTCGGACTGATGTTCACGGGGACGGCGCTCGCCGGCATCGCCATCTTCGGCGGCTTCTTCGGCGGCTACGGCCTCGACATCTCGGCGGACGTGCTGTTCACGTTCTACCCGCCGATGAAAGCCCACCCGATCTTCTACATCGGGCTGGCGCTGTTCATCGTCGGCACGTGGCTCGCGGGCGCAGACTGGTTCCGCAGCTACTTCGCGTGGCGCTCGGAGCACGACGGTGAGCGCATCCCGCTGCAGGCGTTCATGGTGCTCGCGACGATGGTGATGTGGTATCTCGCCACGCTCGGCGTCGCCATCGAGGTCGTGGTCTTCCTCATCCCGTGGTCGCTCGGCCTCATCCAGACGGTCGACCCGCTGTTGATGCGGACGCTGTTCTGGTACTTCGGCCACCCGGTCGTCTACTTCTGGTTGCTGCCGGCGTACCTCGTCTGGTACACCATTCTCCCGAAGCTGTCGGGGGGGCGGCTGTTCTCCGACCCGCTCGCACGGGTGGTGTTCATCCTGTTCATCCTGCTGTCGACGCCCGGCGGGTTCCACCACCAGTACATGGACCCCGGTATCGCTGAAGGGTTCAAGTTCATCGCCATGACGAACACGCTGTTCATCCTCCTGCCGTCGCTGTTGACGGCGTTCACCGTCGTCGCCAGCATGGAACACGGCGCACGGCAGAACGGCGGCACCGGTCGTATTGGCTGGCTGAAGTCGCTGCCGTGGGACAACCCGGCGTTCACGGGCATCGCACTCGCTGGACTGATGTTCGCCGCCGGTGGGTTCTCCGGGATGATCAACGCCGGGATGAACATCAACTACCTCATCCACAACACGCTGTGGGTGCCCGGCCACTTCCACCTCACCGTCGGCACCGCGGCGGCGCTGACGTTCATGGCCGTCAGCTACTGGCTCTACCCGCAGGTGTCGGGCAAGCGGCTCCGGCTGTACGGCGTCGCGCAGATCCAGCCGTACGTCTGGTTCATCGGGATGGTGCTGATGTCGAACGCGATGCACCGCGCCGGCCTGCTCGGCGTGCCGCGACGGACGGCCGAGCCGGAGTACCCCGGCGTCGAGTACGTCGGCGGCGTCGGCGGCATCGGCGAGATGCGGCTCCAGATCGTCATCGGCGGCATCCTGCTGTTCATCGCCGTCGCGATGTTCCTCGCCGTCATGGGTGCGACGTGGCTCGGCCACCGCGGCGGGCGACCCCTCAGGGTCAACGGCTCGATCCCCGAGCCGCTGTCGAGCGTCGACGGCAGCCCGCGGGTGCTCGACAACCTGCGGC
Organism: Halorarius litoreus; assembly: GCF_024362405.1. Taxonomy (GTDB): domain Archaea; phylum Halobacteriota; class Halobacteria; order Halobacteriales; family Haloarculaceae; genus Halorarius; species Halorarius litoreus. Next base: position 1,047,459 of record NZ_CP101454.1, read on the forward strand.
TCTGGCTCATCATCGCGGCGCTGCTGGTCGCACTGTCGTACTCGGTGCCGCTCTGGGCGCTCATCAGCGACGGCATCCTCGCGCCCGGCAGCCCGCCGATTCCGGTCTGGTCGCTCCCACCCATCTTCGGGTAGGCACCCCCCTCAGTTTCGCACACCGGGTCCGACGCTCGGCCCGCTGTCGTCGGCCGAACCGTCTCGCAGAGCTGTCACTGCACCGGCGTCCGGAGCGAAGGGTTGATTACCACGGCACCCATTGTTCCATGTTACCATGCCACTCGAACTTGATTGCGACACCTGTGCGTACACCAGCAAACTCGACGAAGAGTGGCGCGCATACGACGAGGCCCGGAAGCACGAGGCCGCGAACCCGACGCACGACGTCCTGCTGCGCCGACTGCCGTAGCTGGACGGGGCCTCGGCGTCGTCCGCGAGCCCCGGGTCGAGCGCTCACACAGCTGTTGCTCCCGAGCACGTCGACCCACGAGTCCACGCGAGGGCCCAGCGGCTCGGGGGCTAGACGGCGCCGGCGAACTCGAAGAGGTCGATGGCGATTATCGCCAGGATGACGAGAATAGTGAGCAGGATCATCGCCTTGACGTACCACGGGAAGCCATCGTCCGATTCGGCACTCATGGGCGAACGGTAGCCGGCCAGCCGCATAAGAGTCGGGGCGAATCCCAGTTACTGGGAACCCGCGGCGGCCGCGTAGTCGTACGGGAGCCGCGTGTACGCCCGGGCGTTGCCCGCGAGCGCGTCGAGCGTCGTGTACTCGTCGACGGCGTGGACGGTGTCGGTACCCAGCGCGAACTCGACGGTCGGGATGCCGGCGTGCCGGAGCTTCTTCGCATCACCGCCACCGGTCGCGCTTCGGCGGTACACCCGGTCGCCCGTGACGGCTTCAGCGGCTACCGTCGTCGCCGCCACGAGCGGGCTGTCGAGCGGCTCGAACGACCCACGACTCCACGAGACGTCGACCACCTCGATGCCCTCACAGGACCGGGCACAGGCGTGGATATCCGCGAGTACCTCGCGCGTGTCGACGCCGGCGGTGAGCCGCACGTCGAGTCGGGCGCGGGCCGACGCCGGGACGGTGTTGACGCCCTCCCCACCCTCGATGGTCCCGAGGTTGATGCTGGGGTACGCGAACAGCTCGCGGGTGGTGTCGGCGCCGAGCGTCGGCGCGTAGTAGTCGGCGGACTCGTCGATGACCGATTCGAGCGCCGGGTCGACGTCGAGCCGCTGACCGCCGAAATCCACGCGAATCGTCTCGACGGCGTCGTACAGCCGGTCGATGGCGTTCACGCCGAGCATCGGCCGGGAGCCGTGGGCCGACCGGCCGGTGGCTTCGAGCGTCAGCCAGATGCTCCCCCGGTCGGCGACGGTGATGGAGTGTCTTCCCTGCGAGCAGGTCGTCTCGCCGATGACGCAGGCGTCCGCCGCGATGCGGTCGGCCTGCACGAGCGCGCCGACGCCCGCCGACCCGCCGGTCTCCTCGTCGCTGACGAACGCGAACCGGAGCGTGACGGGCGGCGTGGTGTCGGACTCGACGTACGCCCGTGCGGCAGCCAGCATCGCGGCCACCGGTCCCTTCATGTCCGTCGCGCCGCGGCCGTAGACCCGGTCGCCGTCGCGCTCGCCGAGCGGGTCCCGGCTCCAAGCATCGGCGTCGTACGTCACGGTGTCGAGGTGGCCGTTGAAACAGAGGACGCGGTCGGTCTCACCGGCGAGGGTCGCCTGCACGTTCGGCTTCTTCGGGTCGATGGCGAACCGCTCGGTGTCGAGCCCGAGAGCGTCGAGTTCGGTCTCGACGCGCGCCATCGCCTCGCGCGTGTCACCCGGCGGGTTCTGTGAGTCCGCGGCGAGCAGGTCGAGGGTGAGGTCGGCGACCCCCTCGGCGTCGGGTATCGCCCGGACGAGCGGGTCGGGGAGGGCGCGCATACTCACCGTACGTCGACCACGGTGGTAAGCGTTCGGCGGCGGGTGTACAGGCGGGTCACGGCCACCGTGCGTCGGTGACTGTGCCGTCGAACTGATCGAGGAACCACGAGACGACTGCGCCCTCTGCTCGGTGGAGGACGTCACTGGCGGTCGATTTGGCGATACCGGCCCGGTCGGCCACCTCGCTGAGGGTTGCCCGGCGCGGCGACTCGTAGTAGCCGGCCGCCGCGGCCAGCCGCAGGAGTTCTCGCTGGCGTGCCGTCAGCAGTCGGTCGGAGACGGTCGTATCGACGTCCGCGAGGTGGTCGAGCCGGTAGTCGATACCGGCGGCGTCGAGTCGGTCACCCAGTGCCGACAGCCGGTCGGCCGCCGTCGTCAGTGCCCACGTCGCCGTCCCGTCGCGGACGGTGAAGGGGAACGAGAGCGGGACACCGGCGTCGAGCACCGCCGCGAGGAGTGGGAGGCGCACCGTCTCCAGTTGCACCAGCGTCGCTCCGTCGCCCGACCAGAGGAGGTCGAGGTGTCGGACGGCGTCGGCACGCTCGATGGCGGCGACGACGGCGACCGGGCGGTCGGCGACGACTTCGACGAGGACGACGCCGCGTGTCTCGTCTGCGAGCGCCGTCTGGACCCTGAGGCCGGCGTCGGGGTTGGTCGTCGAGACGGCGTGTACCCACGTCTCCGGGGGGACGTCGACGGACAGCGTGGCACGGGGCATACGTCCCGTTCGTCGGCAGCCTGCCTCAGTTCCCGGCCGAACATGTTCGATTGAGCCGAACCTGTTCGACGCTCACGAACGGGTTCGCAGAAACCAGTAGCCCACCGGAGCCCCGAGCAAGGGACATGCGAGACCGACCGAACCCGTTTCTCGTGATGGCCGTGCTGTACTTGACGGTGGGCTTCGTCGCCGTCATCACGCGCCTCGGCGTCGACGCCGGCCTGCTCGAATCGCTCCCACGACTGCGGTGGCTCACCGTCCACTTCGTGACCATCGGCGGCTTGACGATGGCGCTGTTCGGCACCCTCCCGACGCTCGCCGGGGTGACGACCGAGCACGGTCGCTGGGGGCAGTGGCTCCTGCTCAACGCGGGCTACCCGTTCGTCCTCCTCGGGATGGCGACGGGGACGACGCTCGTGACGGTCGCGGGTGCGACGGCCGTCCTGCTCGCGCTCGGGCATCTCACGTGGACGGTGTGGCGAGACGCTCCCGGCGACGGCCGCGGCCGGTTCTACCGGGTCGCGCCGTGGTTCCTCGTCGCTGGCATCCTGCTGGCGTTCGGGATGTTGCTCGGCGTCCACGGTCCCGGCGGCTACTTCGGCTCCATCGAGGGCCACGTCCACGCGAACGTCTGGGGGTTCCTCGGCCTCGTCGCGGCCGCGACGCTCCTCGGCGTGCTGCCCGCGCTCACCGGCACGTCGCTCCGTTACCCGTGGCTCCAGCGGGTCACGTTCTGGGGACTCTCGCTCGGAGCCGTGGGCCTCGTCGTCGGCCCGTGGCTCGCGCAGCACGTCCTGACGTTCGGCGGCCTCGCCGTCTACGTCGTCGGCACCGTCGCGCTGCTCGCGAACGTCGTCGGCACCGCCCGCGCCGGCGACGCACTTCGCGACCCCCGGGTTGGACACGTCCTCGGCGCGTACCTGTGGCTGGCGTTCCCGATTCCCTGGGCACCGTTCGTCCTGCTGGCTCCCGACTTGGTGGCTGGTCCCGTCGTCGAACGAGCGGCCATCAACGGCCTCGTGTTCGGCTGGATGCTCCAGTTGGCGATGGCGTTCCTCCCGGCGGCCATCGCTGGCGAGAACGCCGACCCCGCGTCCGGGATCGCGGCGACTTCCCCCGGGTGGCTGGGTCTCTTCGCCGTCAACCTCGGCGTGGCGGTCCTCTGGGCGACGGCCGTGCCGGGAGTGCCTGTCTCGGACGCGTCACTCTCGACGCTCGGGTTCACGCTCGTCGCCATCGCGTGGGCATCGCTCGTCGTCACGCTGTGGCGGTCGATGGAGGCGGCGACTGGCTGGGCGACCGTACACCCCGCGTGACGACGCTCCGGCCACCCGACGACAGAAACGTTACGGGGCCGCCGCCGCAACGCTCGAGTACATGAGTCCGGAGGAGCGGCGCGACAGCATCGACGGACTGGAACTGGACGACGCGGTGGACGCGGTCACCGCCGCCGACGAGACGCACGACCCCGAGGCCGTGCGTGCGGCACTCGACTACGTCACCGACGACGAGGGCGTCGTCCGCGAGGCCGCCGTCGACCCGGCGTTCGGCGAGCTGTCGAAGGTCGTCTCGACGCCCGAGACGCGCGTCGAGCTCGCCCAGATGGCGCTCGACGACGCGAGAGAGACCGCCGAACCGGTCGCGGACATCGACGCCGTCGCCGCCCGCCTCGACGACTTCGAGGCCCGCGTCGACGCGCTCGACGCCCGGGTCGAGGCGCTCGGCGAGCAGCTCGGCAGCCTCATCGACGACCACGGCGAGGCGGCCGACCTCTACGAGACCGCCGAGGGCATCCGGGCGCTGACCGACGAGGCGAATCGGGTGCAGGTCGAGGCCGACGAACTGCAGCAACACCTCGAAGCGTTCGAGCGCTGGGTCGATACGGAGTCGCTTCGGCTGGACGAACTCGAAGAGGACGTGGCGGCCGCCGAGAGCGAGGTCGACGACCTGGTGGCCGCGGTCGAGAAGCTCGACGCCGTCCTCGACCAGCTCGACCCCGACGCCGCCGACGAACTGGTGGCGGGCTGGCTCCACACCACCGTCGGCCGACGGGTGACCGACCTCCTCCTCACTGACCTCCGGGCGGAGATCGAGGACCTGCGGGCGTGGCCGGGCGGCGTCGAGGACACCGACCGGCTCGCCGCCATCGAGGCCGACGTCGACGAACTGGCCGAGCGCACGACGGCGACCGCCGAGACACTCGACGCCCTCGTGGCGCCCGAGTGGGACGAGCGGTTCGGCGACCGGCTCGCCGACCTCGACGCGGCGCTCGACGCGGTCGAACCGCCGGTCGACTGGGGAGCGGTGCAGGAGATCGTCGAGGAACACCGGGTCGACCCGGAGACGCTGCGCTGAGACTCAGAGACGCTCCGCCCGGATGGCGGCTCTGACGGCGGTCTGGGCGATTTCGCCGCCGGCGTCGGTGGTGTGGCGGAGCGCGTCGACGACGCGCACCAGCGCGGCCACGTCGGTCGGTGCCGCATCGAACAGCGTCTCGTCGAGCGTGTCGAGCGCAGCGAGCGTCGCGTCCCGGCGGTCGAGCGCCGCGTGTGCCGCATCGGCGTCCGGGTCGTGCAGGAGCGCGGCCGTGGCGTCGTCGACGACGCCCCGCGCTTCGTCGGCCGCCGCCTGCACCTCTGCGCGCATGGGGTCGGGAACGGGGTCGGAGAGCCGTTCGGCGACGCCGGCGAGCCGGACGCCCTGCTCGGCGACGTGTTCGAGCTGGTGGGCAGCGACGTAGTGGTCGAACAGCGCCGGCCGGCTGGTGCCGAGGCGGTCGACCTCCTCCAAGGAGACGAGCGCGCGGTTGAGGTGGCGCGACACCATGTCGAACAGCCGCCGCGCCTCGGTCGCCCGGTCGGTGAGTCGGTCGCGGGCCGCCGCGTCGGCGTCGAGCACCGCCGCGGTCGCGGCCTGCTGGATGGAGCGGGCGATGAACCCGAGCTGGTCGACCGACTGCGGGACCGACACCTCGCTGGCGTCGACCAGGTTGCGGACGACGAGTTCGTCGTCGGCCGCGACGTCGGTGTCCGCGCCGACCATACTCCGGCTGCCCTCGCGGGCGACCCGGCGCTGGGCGTCCGTGAACGCCGACTCGTGGACGAGCGTCACCGTCTCGAACCCCATCGCGTGTGCGACCCGCAGCGACCGCCGGACGAGGTCGGGCGAGTCGCCGTCGATGTCGAGCCGGGCAGCGTCGAGCCGGTCGCCCTCCTTCCGGGCGCTGCGGACGACGATGGAGCCGTCGCGGTGGGTGTACAGGTGGACGGGCGTCCCGGCTTCGAGCGCGTGGTCCGTCGCCCACTCCTTCGGGATGGAGACGGTGTAGGTGCCACCGCCGACCATCTGCAGCTTCCGGGTCTCCATGCTCACTCCGGTCACCCGAACTTCCCGGTGATGTAGTCCTCGACGCGCTGACTCTCCGGGTCCTCGAAGATCTTCTCGGTCGCGTCGTACTCGACGAGTTCGCCGCCGGTGAGGAACACGGCCGTCTGGTCGGAGATGCGCGCCGCCTGCTGCATGTTGTGCGTGACGACGACGACCGTGTAGTCCTCCGCGAGGTCGGCGATGAGGTCCTCGATCTTCGAGGTGGCGATGGGGTCGAGGGCGCTCGCGGGTTCGTCCATCAGCAGCACGTCGGGGTCCGTGGCGAGAGCACGGGCGATACAGAGCCGCTGTTGCTGGCCGCCGGAGAGCCCGAGTGCGTTGTCGTCGAGGCGGTTTTTCACCTCGTCCCACAGCGCCGCATCGCGGAGACAGCGCTCGACGAGGTCGGCTTTCTTCGTGCCGTCGTCACGACCCAGCAGCCGCGCGAGCAGCCCCGTTTCGAGGTCGCCGTGCTTGCGTGGCCCGTACGAGATGTTGTCGCGGATGGATTTCGGGAACGGGTTCGGCGACTGGAACACCATGCCGACGCGCTTGCGGAGCTCGACGAGGTTCACGCCGTCCTGGTAGATCTCCTCGCCGTCCACGCGAACGGAACCGTCGATTCGTGCCGACGAGATGCGGTCGTTCATCCGGTTGAGACACCGGAGGAACGTCGACTTCCCGCAGCCCGACGGGCCGATGAGCGCCGTCACGCTGTTCTCGGGAATCTCCATCGAGACGCCCTTCAGCGCGTGGTCGTCGCCGTAGTGGACGTCGAGGTCCTCGACGGCGACCTTCGCGTCGCCGCGGAACTGGTAGTCGAGCCACTCCGCACGGGTCTCCTCGACGGTCTCGCCGCTGGTCGTCTGGAGTGGCTGGCCGGTGCCGTTCGTCGTCGCGTCTGGTTCGGTCTGTGTGGTTTCGCTCATGGTCACTCGTACTGCAGTTTCCGCCGGAAGTAGTACCGCGCCGCGATGCCGACCGCGTAGAACGACAGGACGACGACGAGCAACACGAGCGCCGTCGCCCACTGGAACTGGTCGGGGTTGGCGACGTTGTCGCCGAGCCCGACGCCCGCCGTGATGAGCGCGTACAGCTGGTAGGGAAGCGCCGAGGTGGCCTCCAGCAGTGCCGGGTTCGAGACGAACGGCGGCGAGCCGGTGAACTGGAAGCTCCCGATGACGTCGACGGTCTGTCGCCCCTCGACGAACGGCGCGCCCGCCGTGACGAGCAGGATGGGCGCCGTCTCGCCGGCGATGCGGCCCACCCCGAGGATGACACCCGTCACCACGCCCGGGAGCGCCGCCGGGAGGACGACGCTGCGGACCGTCTGCCACTTCGAGACGCCGAGCGCCGCGCTCGCGTCGCGGTACTCGTCGGGCACCGCGAGCATCGCCTCGCGGCTCGTGATGACGACCAGGGGAAGCAGCATGAACCCGAGCGTGAGCATCCCCGCGAGCAGCGACTTGTTGCCGCCGAACCGTGGGATGAGGAACGCGAAGCCGAACAGCCCGAACACGATGCTCGGGGTCGACCACAGGCCGTTGGTGGCGACCTCGACCACCTGCGTGAAGCGGCCGCGCTCGGCGTACTCGGTGAGGAACACCGCCGCCCCCACGCCCAGGGGAACCGCGAACAGCACCGCACCGACGACGAGCCAGATGGTGCCGACGATAGCCGGAAGCACGCCGTTGAAGTCGTTGAGCAGCGCGACGCCCTCCATCACGAACGGCCAGTAGACCGGAAGGGCGACCGTCACGCCGAACAGCGTGATTTCGGGTCCGGCGCCGGCACCGACTGCGACGCCGGTGAACAGCCCCGGGAGGCCCTTGTAGACGGTGAACGCCACCAGCAGGAACAGCACGCCGACGATGGCGAGCGCGTTCAGGTAGACGAGCAGGTACGCGCCCGTGTGTCGACCCTTCGCACCGAAGCCGCCGTAAGCCTTCGCCGCAGCCCAGCCCGCCAGCAGCGCACAGCACAGCGTCACCGTCGGGATGACGAACTCGGCGGTGAAGGAGGCGGGCTGTTCCCAGCCGAGTTCCCACACCCACGACGGGCCGATGACGTCGCCGAGGAAGACGACGCCACCGAGGAGGGCGATCGCGCCAGCAGGGCCCGTCGAGCCGACGTCCTCGCGGGTGAGCGTCGTCACGGCGAACGCGACGCCCCCGGTGAGGAGTGCGGCGGCGAGCCACCCCGGCGTTCCGAGCCCGAGCGTCTGGGAGGCGACGAGCCCCCCGACGACGAACCAGACGCCGCCGAAGGCGGTGCCGGCGACCAGTCCCGCGGTCGACCGCGGCGTGGTCTGGACGTAGCCGAGCCGGGAGCCGACCCCGAAGACGACGACCACGCCGCCGAGGACGACGAGCAGGCCGCCGAGGAGCGCCACGACCGGCAGCCCGGCGACGGGGTCCGAGATGGTGAGGACCTCGAACAGCGCCAGCAGGGAGATGGCGAACAGCAGGGAGGCGAGGCCGACCGCGCCCGCCGCAACCGCGCGCGTGCCGGAGGTGTCATCCTGGACGAGCTGGGTCTCGGTCGCGCTCGCCATCAGAGCTCACCCCCGAGCTTGCGGCGCATCCGGTACTCGATGTACTGCGCCCCGATGGAGAGGAACAGCACCGTGACGAACAGGATGACGCCCGCGACGAACAGCGCCGACAGTTGGAGGCCGTCGGCCTCGCCGTAGTTGCGCGCGATGAGCGACGTGAGCGTCTCCTGGCCGTAGAAGGCGTTGTAGATGGGTTCGGTGAGCTTCGGGACGCCCTTCAGCATCACCGTCGCGGCCATCGTCTCGCCGATGGCCCGCCCCACGCCGAGCAGGACGGCCGCCGACACGCCCGAGAACGCCGCCGGGAGCGTGATGGAGGTCATCGTCTGCCAGTCCGTGGTGCCGACGGCGAGCGAGCCGCTCTTCATCGACTCGGGCACGCTCGACAGCGCGTCTTCCGCAACCGAAACCACGGTGGGAAGCGCCATCAGGCCGACGACCAGCCCGACGAACAGGTAGGTGCCCTGTCCGACGAGTTCGAACTGGTCGGACGCCCACGGGCTGAGGATGGTGAACCCGATGAAGCCGTAGACGATAGACGGGATGCCCGCGAGGATCTCGACGCCCGGCTTCACGAGTTCGCGGACGGTCGGCGGCGCGATTTCGCTGAGGAACAGCGCCGCGGCGACGCCCAGCGGCCCGGCGACAGCGGTGGCGACGAGCGTCACCATCACCGTGCCGTGAATCATCGTCACCATCGAGTAGCGGATGGGCGGTGAGACCGCGTCCCACGTCGTGTGGGTGAACAGTCCCAGTCCGGGCACCGTGACGCCGAACAGCGTCGCGCTCTCGTACCGGATCGTGGGGAGCGCCTCGAGTGCGATGAACACCGTAATCAACAGCAGTATCAGGATAGTCGCGATGGTCGTCGTGAGCGTGAGTACCCGAGCGGTGAGCCCCTGATGACGAACCCAGCCGTAGCCCCCGGCCACGAGGGAGATGGCGAACGGGACGACGGTCAGGTTCGAGGCGGCGAGGAAGCCGACGAACGCGGCCAGCATCGAGCCGGCCAGCAGCCCGACGGTGAGGAGGGCCGCGGGCTCGGTGTCGGCGACGAACGCCCGGAGTCGCCGCACGAGCCGTGCGACCGTCTCGGCGCTCCTCTCCGCTCGGTCGGTTGTCTGTGCCATGTGTCGTGTTTGTGTAACGTCTGAAACCAGTAGTCAGCGAACGGTGCGCGAAGAAGCGAACGGAAGGGTCAGGACTGGCTCGGAAGCTTGTCCTTCTGCGCCGTGATGTCCTTCGTCGGAAGCGGGATGTAGTTGTTATCCTCGACGAACACCTTCTGCCCGAAGGTGGTCAGGAACATGTTGAGGAACGCGGCCTCGCGCTTGTCCGTCCCGTTGGGGGTGTCCTCCGTGACGGTCGTGTACTGGTGGAGGTCACGGTTCAGCGGGTACGCGGAGTCGAAGATGGTGTGGTCCGCGTCCTTGTCGGGCTTGTAGACCGTCCCCTCGAAGTCGATGGCGATGGGCGGGACCTGCGGGCCGGTGAACGCGAGGGCCATGTACGCGATGGCGCCCTCGTTCTGCTGGACGGCCTGGGCGACCTGCTGGTTCTGCCCGAAGCGGGCGTCGACGCCGGACATCGAGGCGTCGGCGCTCCCGAGCATGTTGAGGCGGAACGAGGTGTCCGTCCCGGAGCCCTCGGCGCGACCGATGACGTAGATCTCCTGGTCCGGGCCGCCGACCTCGCTCCAGTTAGAGATCTCGTCCTGGTAGATCTGCCGGATATCCTCGCCGGTGAGCTTCGTGACGCCGGCGTCGTAGATGTTCTTCGAGACGACGACCGGCTGGCCGTCGCGGCCGACGACGTGGTCGACGTAGTTCTCTTTGGCCTTCTGCTCGCTGATGCCGAGTTCGGCGGTGATGGGGCCCGAGGAGTTACCGATGTCGACGAGGCCGTCACGGACCGACTTACAGCCGGTGCCCGAGTGGCTCAGGCCGATGCTGGTCGCGAACGGCGGCGTCGCCTGCTCGCCCGTCGGCTCGAAGCCGTAGAGGCTCGCGAAGTAGTCGGCGAGGCGCTCGTCCGGCTTGCCGAGGTCCTCCCACCCGGGGACGGTGCCCTCCTCGCTGGAGCCCCAGTACTCGCCGTCGCTCGTCGGCGGGTTGGAGTTCCAGTAGGAGCTCCCCTTGTTGGCGATGGGGTAGACCGTCGAGGAGCCCTCAGCGGTGAGCATCTCCGGAGCCGAGGTGGACTCGGCGGTGTCCTCGTTCTGCCCGGACTCCTCGGGCGTGCTGTCCCCCGACGTGTTCCCACTATCGCCCGTACACCCGGCGACGCCGACGGCGCCGATGGCTCCCGTCGTGGCGATGAACTTCCGACGCGATACACGGCCGCTGACACCCTCCGTCTCGTGCGTCATCACCTGAATCCTGCCGATAGCTGACTAAAGCGGTTTATAATACCCCACCCCCCGAGACTGGCTCTCACGATTCCCGAATGATGGCGATAGACGGCTCGATTCACCCTCGTAGAGATATATAGCACTAATTGAGAACTATGATTCGAGGGCGTGTCGCCGCCCTGCTGGTGCGCCGCCATACGGAGTTAAGTTTCAGCGAAACGAACAGTCGGGTATGAAGTGACGTCTCTTCGGCCGATTCGCGGAGCAAGTGGGACTGACAGAGACCAGCGTCCGGGTCAAGGGAATCGGAGAGGGGACGGCGACCATCCGCGACGCGCTCCACGCCCTGCTGGAGGCGTACCCCGAGTTGCGTGCCGAGGTACTCACCGACGAGGACGAACTGGCCGACTACGTCCACGTCGTCCACAACCACGTCGACATCTACAACGAAACGCACCACCTCGCCACCCCCGTCGCCGTTGGTGACGACCTCGCACTGTTCCCGCGCGTGGAGTGAGACACTGCGTCGCGAGTAGCACGGTCCCACCGGATGGGAGTCATCTCGCGGATATATCGCCGAGACGGTCCTATGAATTGTCGGTGAGACACAGTGAACGTACGTTCAGTCGGGATACTCCTGCTAGCCCTCGCGGTCGGTGTCGGGGGCTTCGTCGTCTTCTTCCTCGGGGTCGGGATGCCCGTCAGCCACACGAGCTACTACCAGTACGACGGGACCATCGCGACGAACGAGACGCTCCATAACGTGACGGTCTATCTGCCACTGCCGACCGAGAACGGGGCGGCGCTCGTCGACGCGGCGAACGTCACCGTCGAGACCGAGGACGGCGCAGCCGACTGGGACGTCGCCGTGGTCGACACCCCACACGGCCCGATGCTCGCGCTGACTGCCGACCGGGTCGAGGGAGAGCGCTACTACCTCGTCCACGAGTTCGACGAGAACGGGAGCCACGTCAGCTGGGAGAAGGTCCCCGAGGACGAGCTCCCGGCGGACATGACCAACAAGAAGGCGTATCCGGAGCCGACGTACTACCGGTTCTCGGTGTCGGTCTGGCTCGACGACCGCGTCGACGTGGTCGACCCGGTCGCCAACGCTTCCGTGCTCCGGCCGGTCGAGAACCTGACGCCCGGGGCCTGTGAGCCGTACTGGGAGAACGACGAGAACGCCGCCTGCGCGACGTTCGAGACGCCGGCGTACGTCCAGTACGACACCACCGCGGACAACGTCGTCCGGCTCTCGGTCGAGCAGCGGGGCGTGAACGAGTGGGGCTACGGCCTCAGCAACAGCTTCAACGAGTTCGTCCAGGAGGCCGAGGGTCACTACGCGGGCAGTCAGGACGGCTGGGTGACGATGGAGGGCCAACTCTACACCGGACTGGGCGACGAGACCCGGTGACCACGGCGAGGCGCATAACCGCCCCCGGATGAACGGGGGAAGGTTGAGGGTGTCCGCCGCCACAGAGTGTGACGTGATATCGTACGTACATCTCCCCGAGGTGGCACCGTGAGCTACACCCACGGGACGTTCGCGGCGTTCGTCGACGCCGTCGTGCCGGCGACCCCCGAACTCGCAGAGCGGGGCGACGAGCACGTTCCCGGTGGCCTCGACGCGGGGCTCGTCGACGTGCTCGTCGAGGAGATCAACACCATCCAGCCCGTCCACGGCGGGCCGCTGGGTGCGCTGGGCTACGAGACGACGCCGCTCGCCCCGGTCGTCGCGGCGCTGCTCGACGCCGCCGCACTCGAACTCCTCCTGCGGCGACGAGCAGAGGAAGGCCTCCAGTCGCCCGCCGACGAGTACGCCGGGGGGCCGTTCTCCCGGCTCGCCGCGCGGGACCGCCTCCGCGCCGTACGGATGCTGGAGACCGAGGGCGTGTTGCCCGCGCTCGCCGACCGACTCGACGCGCCCGGTCTCGGCACCATCCAGTACCTCGCGAGCGCGCTCGTCGCACTGACAGAAACGCTCTACTACGGCGAGTTGACGGGCGACGGGGAGACCTCGCAGGGCTGGGAACAGGCCGACTACCCCGGCCCCTCCGACGGCTACGCCGTCATGCTCGGCTACGAAGTCGACGAATTCGAGGAGGACGACTACTGATGCGGGTACAGGAGACCGACGTGGTCGTCGTCGGGGCGGGCGGCGACGGGCCCGCGCTCGCGTGGCGACTCGGCGAGCTCGGCATCGACGTCGTGGTACTCGAAGCCGGGCCGTTCTACGGCAACGAGCAGTGGGAGGCTCCCCGCGGGGCACCGGGCGGTGAGGCGTCGTCCTCGCCCGACGACCTCTCGGGCGACCTCTACGACGAGCAGTTCACCTCGAAGGAGGGCGAGATGAACGACCCCGTCCGGGGGAAGCTCCGGTGGGGCCCCGCCAACGAGGACCGCGCGCCGTGGGAGCGCACGGTGCCGGGGCACGCACTCATCTCGCAGTTGGCGGGCGTGGGCGGCACCACGCAACACTACTACGCGAACCACCCGCGGGCGTTCGTGGGGAGCATCGACGACCAGCCGCACTGGCCCATCGACTACGCCGACCTCGTCCCATACTACCAGCACCTCGAGGAGGCGCACCCCATCGAGCCCGCGCCCACCACCCCGAAGGCCGAACTGTTCTTCGAGGGCGCCCGGCGATCGGGGTACGACCTCACCACGGGCTACAACGTCACCGACGAGGGCTACCGGCCGTTCCCGAACGCGATTCCACAGCCCGACGAGCGACTCACACGCGATGGCGACTACGACGGCGACTTCCACTACCCTGACGTCGAGGGCGACACGATGGCGATGCACGAGCATCAGGGCGGCCCCCAGCCGCGCGGCGCCCCCTTCGAGGAACGCGCCCGGCGCTCCTCGAACGTCTCGCTCGTGCCGCGCGCGATGAAGACGGGGAACGTCGAGATCCGCCCGAACGCCTTCGCCACGCAGATACTCGCGGACGAGGGGCCCGGCTCCATCGAGGCCACGGGCGTCGAGTTTCGGGATACCTGGGCCGGCACCACCGAGCGTATCGACGCGGACGCCGTCGTGCTCGCGGCGGGCTGTATCGAGACGCCGCGCCTCTGGCTCAACTCCGACCTGCCCGACAACGGCTGGGTCGGGAAGGGCCTCACGACCCACTGGTTCGACTTCGTCGCGGGCGTGTTCGACCCCGGCACCCTCGAAGACGTCATCGGCCAGCGTGCGGTCGAGCCGCACCAGGGACAGGCCGCGGGCTCGCGCCTCGACGTTCCTGATGTCGGTGGCATCGCCGTCAACACGTTCGCACCCGGTATCACCGCGCTCTCGATGTACGGCTCCAGCCGCAACGGCTGGTGGTTCGAGCGCGAGCCCTCGGGCGAGCCGTGGGACACCGAGGGCCGGCTCGCCGGGAAGGAGCTCAAAGCGCGGATGGCCGACTACCGGCGGACGCTCACGCTCATCTGTCACACCGACGACCGCCCCCGACAGGAGAACGGCATCTCGCTCGACGTCTCCACGAAGGACGAACACGGCTACGTGCCACTCGTCGAGTGGGAACCCCACCCCGACGACGACGAGCGCCGGCTCGAACTCGCCCGGCGCGGCGCCGAACTGCTGAACGAGGCCGGTGCCGAGCACGTCCACCGGACGGACGCCGCGCCCATCCTGCTCCACATGCAGTCGTCGATGGCGATGGGACGCGTGCTCGACGAGGGGTGTGAGGCGTACGACGTCGCTCGGCTCTTCGTGGCGGACCACTCGGCGCTCGCGAACGGCGTCGGCGGGGCGAACCCGACGCACTCGGGGCAGGCGCTCGCGCTCCGCACGGCCGAACACGTCGCCGAGCGCTACTTCGACGGCGTCGACGACCCCATCGGCTCGGTCTGAGCGGCGGCACTCAGGCGGTCGTCGTCGGTTCGTCGGTGTCAGAGACCAGCCAGGCCACGTGCGCCAGCACGACGAGGCCGCTCGCCAGCACTGGCAGCGCGACGACGCCGACGAGCACGATGGCGAACCCCGCCTGTGGGACGGGGCCGTCCGTATCGAACAGGAGCAACGGGAACACCGGCGCGCTGACCGCGCCGAGCGTCGCCAGCAGGCGGAAGGCGCTGTTGATGCGCGTCGCCGAGTCGCCGAGGTCGTAGCTGTCGTAGCGGCGGACAACACGGATCGCGTCCACGCCGACGTGAAGCAGCAGTAGCAGCCAGAGCAGCGCCAGCGCCAGGAGGGGGAGGACCAGCCACGCGACGCTGAAGCCGGGAGGCGGTGACACCGGCGTGTAGTTGAACAGCGCGAGCGGGAGGACTCCCGTCAGGAGGACGACGCCCGCCAGCGCGGCTTCCACGAGCAGGAGCCGGGGGACGGTCGACAGATACGAGCGGAGGGACACAGACGATAGCCGGAGCAGACCGGTAAGGGCGTTGTGGGTGCGTGACGGACGCGAGCGACGCCCGGACTCAGGCCGACTTCCGGCGGCGAATCTCGACGGCCACCTCGTTCGTCCGCAGGAACGGTGGCGTCCACGGTGCGTCGTACTGCATGAGGAACGGCTCGCCCGCGACCGAGACGTCCGCGTCGGCGAGCGTGTCGAGCAACGCCTGCTGTTTTCGAGCCGTCCGGGCGTCGGTCGCCCACCACGAGAACGAGAGCACCGCGAGCGTTCGAGCAGGGCGCTCGACCAGCTGGACGGCGGGGTCAGAGGGGCGGGGCGCTGTCTCGTAGTCGTACTCGGCGGGTAGGAAAAACGCCATCCGGACGCCGTCGCCGTCCGCGTCGGTCTCGACGGGGGCAGTCATCGCGATCTCCTCGCCGCCGGTCGCCACGGGTGCCGTCATCTCGATCTTGGCGCCGGCCTTGTTCGCGCCGGCGATGTAACGGAACAGTCGACCGAACGCCTCGCGTGTAGAGGGGGCGACGGTCTCGGCGGCGAGCGTGGTCGGGTAGCGTCGGAGTTCGGCGCCGCCGACGGTGCCGATGACCTCGTAGGGGACGCGCTCGGCTTCCCGACTGGCGCGCCGACTTCGGGCGCTCACGCCGGCTGCCGAAGCCAGCACGACCGCACCAGCGAGCACCGCGAGTTTCCGGTTCATCCCTACAGGATGGAGCGCCAGGGCGAAAAGCCCTCGTGTCAGACGAGGACGACGACGAGCGAGAGCGCGACGAACAGCACGTGGAACGTCCCGTGGGCGACCATCGCCGCCTCCAGGCTCCGACGCCAGTAGAGCCAGCCGAACGCAACGCCTGCGACGGTGTTCAGGAGGACCGTCCGGGCGACGATAACGGGGTCGAGTCCACCGAAGGTGGCGCTCGCGGCGGGCAGGTGCCCGACGCCGAACAGCAGCGACGAGAGGAGGATGGCCCCCCAGACCACACCGGCCGACGGGGTCGCCGTCTCACGGTCGAACAGCCGGGCACCGAGGAACACGAAAAGCGACATCAGGCCGAAGCGCAGCAGGAGTTCCTCCGTGATGCCCCCGTAGAGGAACCGGACGGGGGTGAACGCGAGGACGGACTCGACGGTCGCGGTCTGCTGGGGGAGCTGTGCGAGCGCCGCGGCGACGAACGGCGCGAACGCCACGTCGAGCAGGAGGACGGCGACGGCGCCCACGAGCCCGAGCCCAACCGCCAGCGGGAGCTCCGAGCCGAACGAGGAGTCGGGGGGTCGGTCACCGGCCGTCCGCGCGAGCAGGTGCGAGCGGAGGCCGACGCGCGGGGCGGCGTACGCCCCGAGCAGGACGAGGACGACGAGCAGCAGGCCGTTGTTGACGACCGTCGCGACGAACGCCGTGAGCGGATCGAGGCCGGGCGGGCGCCCGTAGGACGCGGTGTACCAGCCGAGCGCCAGCAGCCCGACGAGTCCGAGGAGGAACGCCGTGCCGGCACGCCAGAGGTACGAGCCGAGCGGCCCGTCCGACGGCGCCGTGCTGGAGGCAGCAGAGGTTTCGGTTGCCATTGGCACCCTTAGCCAGACTGACAGTATAAACCCTCGCTGACGACCGATATCACGACACTCGCCGGGCGGACAGCGACGCCTGCGCCGGGCGCACGCCGACCAGTCGACACGCCTGTACGTCCCCCGTCCGAAGCGCCCGCCATGTCCCACGAGGACCACGACCCGACTTCCGAACAGGTCTCGGCCGGAATGCGAAACACGCGGAGCGACCGCCGCCGCCGGAGCGTCCGGCAACTGCTGTTCGTCGTCGCCGGGGCACACACCGGGGGGTTTCTCGGGTCGACCATCCCCTCGTTCGGGCTCCCCGGCGACGTGGCCTCGCTACTGCTCATCGCCGTGCTGTTCGCCCTCCCCTTCCTCGTCGACGGCAACTGGGAGCGCATCGAGGCGACGTACGAGCGACTCGGCGGCCGACTCGACTAGAGCAGCGGTTCGACCGCCGACATGGTCGTCTCCTTGTCTTCCTGGCGCATTCCCGAGACGAATCCCACACGTACTGCGTCGACGCCGTCGACCGCGAGATGGCGCTCCAGGCGTTCGCGGACCTCGTCAGGTGTGCCGACGGCGGCGAGTTCGTCCAGCATCTCGTCGGGGACGCCGTCGGCCATCGCCGCCGTGTCGCGGTCGTCCCACGCCGCGCGTATCGCGTCGACCTCGTCGGCGTACCCCTGTTCGGCCACCGACTGCCCGTAGAACGGGCCGTACGCGCCGACGAGGAACGCGACCATCGAGCGGGCCGTCTCGCGTGCGTGCTCGCGGTCCTCGCTCGCAAACGTCCGGACGATGGGCGACACCCGGAGGTCGTCGACGGAGCGGTCGCCGAGGTCGGCTCCCCGCTCCAGGTCGTCCATCCGCTCGGCGAGTCCGGCGGGTGTGAACAGCTGGGGTACCCAGCCGTCGGCGAACCGCCCGACGAGTTCGGTCGCCTTCGGGCCGAGCGCGGCCACGTCGATGCCGGGCGGGTCGTCGGGAACCGACTTGTCGTAGGAGAGCCCGCCGATCTCGTAGATCTCGCCGTCGTAGCTCACCGTGCCACCCGCGTACACCTCGCGGATGATGTCGATCGTCTCGCGGAGCCGGCGCAGCGGGCGGTCGAAGGGGACGCCGTGCCAGCGCTCGGCGATCGCAGGCGAGGAGGTGCCGAGTCCGAGTCGGAATCGCCCGTCCGTGGCGTCGTGCATCGTGAGCGCGGTCTGTGCGAGGACGGTGGGGGCACGACCGTAGGGTGAGAGCACGTCGTTCGAGACGCCGATGTCCTCGGTGCGTTCGCCGACGACGGTGAACGGGGTCACCATGTCCCAGCCGGTCGTCTCGCCCGCGGAGACGCGGGCGAAGCCGTACTCCTCGGCGCGCTGTGCCTGCGCGGCGAGCGAGTCCAGCGAGTCGTGGTCCGCCGTCCGCAGGACCAGGTCGAGCGTCATACCTGCTGGTAGCGGAGCGGGAGCTTGAATCCTGTCACCTCTTGCCACAGAGACCCGGTGGACCGCCGCCTACTCCCCCTGTGCGTCGACCACGGCGACCCCGGCGAGATTGACGATGTCCTTGACTTCGTCACCACGTTGCAGCACGTGGACGGGCTTGTCCATCCCGACGAGCATGGGCCCGATGGCCTCCGCACCCCCCAGCCGATGCAGGAGCTTGTACGCGATGTTTCCGGCCTCGAGGTTCGGGAAGACGAGGACGTTCGCCGGCTCCTCCAGCTCCGAGAAGCCGTAGTCGCCGGCCAGCATCTCCTCGACGACGGCGGTGTCGGCCTGCATCTCCCCATCGACCGGGAAGTCGACTTCCGGGTCCGCCCGAAGCATCTTCGCGGCGTCGCGTGGTTTCCGGGTGCCTTCGTTGTCGACCGTCCCGAAGTCCGAGTACGAGAGGAGCGCGACCCGCGGGTCGACGTTGAACCGACGGGCGAGCTCGGCAGTGTGTCGAGCCACCTCCGCGAGGACGTGCTCGTCGGGGTCCTGATTCACCGTCGTGTCGGCGAAGAACACCACGCGGTTCTTGAACGTCAGCATGTAGACCCCGGCGGCGTAGTCGGCATCCGCAGCCGTCCCGACGATCTGGAGTGGTGGCCGGAGTGCCGTCGGGTAGTGGTGGGTGAGCCCCGTCAAGAGTGCGTCGGCGTCGCCCATCTCGACCAGCACGCTCCCGAGCCAGTCGCCGTCACGGACGAGCGTGTCGGCCTCCCGCCGGGTGATGCCCTTCCGCTTGCGGAGTTCGTACAGCCGGTCGGCGTACGGGTCGAGCCGGTCGGCGTCGGGGTCGACGATGATGGGGTCGAAGTCGAGCCCGAGTTCGGAGGCGGTCTTCCAGATGCGCCGTTTGGCACCGATGAGAACGGGCTCGGCGATGCCCTCGTCGGCGAGCTGGTAGGCCGCACGGACGATCTTCGGGTCGTCACCTTCGGCAAAGACGACGCGCTTCGGCTCGTTTTTCGCCTTGTTCAGGACGACTCGCATCATCTCTCGGGACTTGCCGAGCCGCGCTTCGAGTTCGTCCCGGTAGGTGTCGAGGTCGCGGTCGACCCGCGCCACGCCAGAGTCCATCGCGGCCTCGGCAACTGCTGCGGAGACCTCGAACAACACCCGGGTGTCGAGCGGCTTCGGGATGATGTACTCGGGGCCGAACTGGAGCGGCTGGTCGCCGTACGCCTTCACGACGGCGTCGGGGACGTCCTCGCGGGTCAACTCGGCTAAGGCGTTCGCCGCCGCGACCTTCATCTCCTCGTTGATGTCGGTCGCCCGGACGTCGAGCGCGCCCCTGAAGATGAACGGGAAGCCGAGGACGTTGTTCACCTGATTCGGGTAGTCCGACCGGCCGGTCGCCATGATGACCGTGTCGTCTCTCGCCGCTTTCGCCTCGTCGTAGCCGATCTCGGGTTCGGGGTTCGCCATCGCGAAGATGATGGGGTCGGCGGCCATCGACCGGACCATCTCGGGGCTGACGATGCCGCCCGCCGAGAGCCCGACGAACACGTCCGCGCCCGCCATCGCCTCCGTCAGGGTGCCGCCCTCGGCGTCCGCGAACGGTTCGAGATAGGGAGAGAGGTCGCCCGCGGCCACCCGGTCCTCGGTGACGATGCCGTCGATGTCGCACATCGTGATGTTCGCAGCCGGGACGCCCATCGAGGTGTAGAAGCGGGCGGTCGCGGTCGCCGCTGCCCCCGCCCCGGCGAACGTCACGTCGAGCGATTCGAGGTCTTTCCCAGCGATGTCGCAGGCGTTGACGAGCGCCGCGCCCGAGATGATGGCGGTGCCGTGCTGGTCGTCGTGGAACACGGGAATGTCCATCTGCTCGCGCAGGCGCTCCTCGATTTCGAAGCAGGCGGGCGCGGAGATATCTTCGAGATTGATGCCGCCGAACGTCGGCTCCATCTTCGCCACCGCGCTAACGAACTCGTCGGCGTCCTCCGCGTCGTCGAGTTCGATGTCGAAGACGTCGATGTCGGCGAACCGCTTGAACAGCACGCCCTTGCCTTCCATGACGGGCTTGGACGCCTGCGCGCCGATGTCCCCGAGCCCGAGGACGGCCGTCCCGTTCGAGACGACGCCCACCATGTTCCCCTTCGCGGTGTACGTGTAGGCGTCGGCGGGGTCGGCGGCGATGGCTTCACAGGGTGCGGCGACGCCCGGCGAGTACGCCAGCGAGAGGTCTCGCTGGGTGTTCGTGGGTTTGGTCGTCGATATCTCCAGTTTGCCGGGCGGGTCCCTCCGGTGGTACTCGAGTGCGTCGTCTTCGAGGCTCATACCGGCCCCACGCACCGAGGGGTGAAAGCGGCAACTATCGCACGAACGTCCGTGAGCAATCGCCGGCACCGCTTTCGGAACAATCGGAAACGACGCGCCCAGACTTATGTTCACGACACCACTAGCTGAAACCATGATTACCGACGAGCGGGTCTTCACGGAGGGGTTCGTCCCGGGCGACGTGGTGCATCGCCACGACCAGCTCGGCCGGCTCTCGGGGGCGCTTCGACCCCTGACGGACGGCGGCCGCCCGGAGAACGCCCTGCTGTTCGGGCCGACCGGCGCCGGGAAGACGTGTGCGGCTCGCTACGTCCTCCGCGAACTGGGTGAGCGCGTTCCGGACGCACACGTCGGCTACGTCGACTGCTGGGCCGACTACACGCGCTTCCGGGTACTCGAACGCGCCTGCGAGGCCGTGGGGCGGGCGGCGGACGTTCACCGACGGTCGACACCCACGGACACGCTGGCCGAGCGGCTCCGGGGGGTGGACGCCCCCGTCGTCCTCGTGCTCGACGAGGCCGACCAGCTCCAGGAGCCCGCGGCGCTCGGCGACCTCTACCGCATCCCGGGCGTCACGCTCGTCTGCATCGCCAACCGCGAACCGGAGCTGTTCGCGACGCTCGACGACCGGCTCGCCAGCCGCCTGCGAACGGCGGCGCGCGTCCGGTTCGACCGCTACTCGACCGCAGAACTGGTCGCCATTCTCCGTGACCGCGCCGCCGAGGGGCTGGAGGCCCGGGCCGTCACCGACGATCACCTCCGCGGGCTGGCGGACGCGGCGGCCGGCGACGCACGGGTCGCCATCGGCGCACTCCGGGCCGCCGCGCGCAGCGCGGTCCGCCACGACCGCGAACGCGTGACCGACGCCGACGTCGTGGAGGCCGTCCCCGCCGCGGAGACGCTCATCCACGAGCGGACGGTCGAGCGACTCACCGACGACCAGCGGGCGCTCTACGACCTCGTGCGTGAGGCGGGCGAGATCGCGCCCGGCGAACTCTACGAGCGCTACGAGGCGCGCGTCGACGACCCCAAGTCGCGGCGGACGCTCCGGAACTACCTCGCGAAGATGGCCCACTACGACCTCGTCGAGCGCGACGGCGAGACGCGCGGCCGAGTGTACCGAATCGTCGAGCCGTAGGCGACGACGGGGCCTCCCGGCCCTCCGCCGCTCGAGCACACGGTTATGTGTGCGGCTGTCGTACGCCAGCCATGTCACGGCGCAGAGCGGTCGCGCTCTTCCTGTTCATGGGAATCGCGTTCGGGACCGCGTTTCCGGCGATAAAGGCCGGGCTGGCCGACGCGCCGCCGCTCCTCTTTGCGGCGTTGCGGTTCTACCTCTCGGCGCTGTTGCTTGTGGTGTACTCGGTCGTCGTCGTCCGGGAGTGGCGACCCCGCGAGCGCGGTGACTGGCTCGCCGTCGTCGCCGGTGGCGTCTTCTCCATCGCCGGCGCGGGGTTCCTCTACCTCGGCCAGCAGTACACGACCAGCGGCGTCGCGGCCATCATCTACAGCCTCGGCCCGGTGCTCACGGTGGTGTTCGCGTGGCTGCTCTTCCCGACGGAGCGCGCCTCCCGACGCGCCGTCCTCGGGGTACTGGTCGGCCTGCTGGGTGTCGCCCTCGTCGTCAGACCGGCGCCGGACGCCCTGCTGACAGCCGACTTCCGGGGCAAGGCGCTGGTGCTGGTGGCCGTCGTGAGCGTCACCCTCGGGTCGCTGCTCATCCGGCGAACCGGCACGCACATGCCAGCGGTGACGCTGACCGCCTGGACGCTCGGTATCGGGGCCGTCCTGTTG
Organism: Halorarius litoreus; assembly: GCF_024362405.1. Lineage (GTDB taxonomy): Archaea > Halobacteriota > Halobacteria > Halobacteriales > Haloarculaceae > Halorarius > Halorarius litoreus. The sequence goes on from NZ_CP101454.1 coordinate 1,069,853, forward strand.
CACGCCGGCAGCCTCGTCCTCGGGGAGAGTCAGGCCGTTGCATCGACTCCGGGGTTCCTCGCCATCCTCGTCTACCTCGGTGTGGTGCCGAGTGGCCTCGGCTTCGCGCTCTACTTCTCACTGCTCGAACGGGCGGGGGCGCTGCAGGCGAACCTCGTGGTCTACGTCGTCCCCATCGTCGCGGTGCTCGTCGGCTGGCTCTGGCTCGACGAGACGCTCTCGGGGCTCACGCTCCTCGGCTTCCTCGTCGTCTTCGTCGGCTTCCTGGTCTTGCAATCCAGGAAGATAGCCGAACTTCTCAGGGAGCGGCGGGCGTCGACGGGGACCTAGCCGACGGAACCCGCGACAGCGGGCGGGGAGCTACTCCTCGCCGTGTCGTTCGCGTATCTCGCGGAGCCGCCCGGCGTCGTCGTCGGTCGTTCCCGGGTGACTGTCTCGCGTGGGCGCCGGCCCTCGGGACGCGGCATCGTCACCGCTCCCGTCCGCGGGTGTGTCCGCTCCGTCGAGCGGCGCCAGGTCGCTCCCGTCCGCGGGTGTGTCCGCTCCGTCGAGCGGCGCCAGGTCGCTCCCGTGACAGAGCGGACATTCGGTCGCGTCCGGTCCCGTGGTCGTCCCGCAGACGGTACAGCGCAGCGTCGCGTCGGCCGGGGCATCGACCCCCGATTCGCGTCCGTCGCCCCGCGAAAACAGCCCGCGGAGCCAGTCGAACAGCCCCATCAGTAGTTCTGGTAGAGGATTCGCCGGACGTCGTCCTTGGTCCGGGCCGGCTCCGTGGAGCCGTCGGGCAGTTCGACCTCGTAGGGGGCGTCGCCCGCCCCCGTGGACCACTTGTCCGCGTGGTCGTCGAGCAGTTGCAGCATCGAGGAGACCCGGGCGGCGCCCTCGCCGGCGGTGGCACCGGCCGTCTCGGAAGCGTCCGCGGTCGTCTTGGACTCCGATGGGGACTCGGTGTCGGGGGTCGTGCTCGCCGCCGACTCACTCGCCTCGTCGGTGTCGGCTGCCGCCGAGGCTCCTGCATCGGCGTCGGTTGTCTCGGGTGGCGTGTACGTGTCGAGCAGGTAGTCGACGACGTCCTCGTCACGGACGCTCGCGTACCGGGGCGCGAACGTGGCCTCCAGGTCCTCGCGGATCGACTCGAACCGCCGTCGTTGGGCGTCAGTGAGGGAGATGTCGGCCATACTACGCGCACGGTCCTGCCCCGGGCCTATAACCGTTCGTGCGGCTTCGAGCGGCGTGTCGTCCAGCGTCGGCCGTTCTGCTCCGGAACACTACTGTCGGGAAACGGTACCGTTTCGACTGGAGATCGGCGGAACGCCCCGCCCGAGTTGGACGCGTTTGCCAGAACCTCCTTTTATCGGAGTGGGGAGGAGTCGACCATGCGAGACCACGTCTCACGCCGGACGCTCCTCCGGCTGGCCGGCGCGACGGGAGTGGCGGCCGTCGCCGGGCCGAGCGCCACCGGCGCCGCGATGGCCGTCCCGAACGACGACTACGAGACCACCGAGGGGGAATCGGCGCCCCGGTACGGCCAGAGCGCACCGGAACAGCACTACGTCGACACCGCGTACACGATGCCCGACGCCGTCGGGGGGGCCGAGGAGTCGCCGACGCTGTTCGGCGAAATCATCTGGCCGACCGAGGACGGTGAGAAGCGAACCGACGTGCCGGTCATCCTGACGTACTCGCCGTACAACGACATCAAGTCGCCACAGAGCGAGGCGGCGAGCATCGCCGCCGACGGGACCGCCGACTACTTCGTCCCACGGGGGTACGCCCGTGCGGTGTTCGACGTGGTCGGCTGTCGGAACTCGGGCGGCTGTTACGACTACGGCGGCTACCGCGAGCGCGTGACGGGCAAACAGCTCGTCGAGTATCTCGGTGGCGAGCCTGACGCCTCGGGCGCGACCGTCGACGGAACGGACACGACCCGGACGGTCGGGATGATCGGCGGGAGCTACGACGGCACCACCCAACTGGCGGCGGCGGCCGAGCAGCCGAAACACCTCGCGGCCATCGTCCCGCAGGTCGCCATCGACCGCTGGTACGACTACGCTTTTGGGGGTGGTATCCGCTATTTCCTCAACAACGAGTACCCCACCGACGAGGGGTTCGACACGCCGCTGGCGTTCGACTTCGGGTTCGGCTTCCTCCCCCCGGCGAACGTCGACGACACCGAGCAGTTCGCCGCCACGATGGAACAGCGGTTCGCCCCCTGTGACGCCGTCGAGCACACCGAGCGCGCCTACGAGTACGACCCCGTCTACGACGACTTCTGGGAGCGGCGCGACTACCGGCGGCGTGCCGACCAGGTCGAGTGTGCGGTGTTCATCGAGGGCGGCTGGCTCGACCACAACGTCAAGCACTGGGACTCGACGCGCTTCTTCATGGCGCTCCCAGAGCGCGTGGACAAGAAGCTCGTGATGGGCCAGTGGAACCACTCGGCGAGCCAGTTCGAAGACGCCCAGGACATCCGGCACGCGTGGTTCGACTACCACCTGAAGGGCCTCGACACGGATGTCATGGCCCTCCCGCGCGTCGACACGCAGACGAGCACGGGCGAGCGGCTCCAGCACGACCACTGGCCGCCCGCCGGCACCCGGAACGTGGTCCTCGACCTCACCCGCGCCGACACCGACGACGGCGCGCTCGCCCTGCAGGGGTCGGTTCCCTCCTATACGGACACGGAGCCACCACTCACCGAGGAGGAGATGTTCGCGACGGCGACGAGCCAACACAACCACCTCAAGTTCGAGTCCGGACCCCTGTCGGGCGAGCTTCGACTCACGGGCTCGCCGCTGCTCGACCTGCTCGCCACGTCGACGGCCGACTCGACGCACTTCACGCCCGTCCTCTACGCGCGGTTCGAAGACGGCTCCACGCAGGTCGCCACCCGCGGCTTCCTGAACGCCCGCAATCGCGACGGCCTCGACACCAGTGAGCCCGTTCCAGTGGGCGAACCGTACCGCGCCCCGGTCGAACTCTGGGACACCGACTACACGTTCTCGAAGGGGTCGAAGGTGGGGCTCGTCGTCGCCAGCGACAACCGCGACTGGTGTCTCAACGACCCGGACGGCCACGCGACGAACGAGGTGGTTCTCGGCGCCCCTGGTGGGAGTGGTGGGACGACGCTCCGGCTGCCCACGACCACGGCGCCACCCGAACTCGACCGCCCCGAGGTGTCCGGCACGCGAACGGACGACGGCTCGGTCTTTACTGGGGGCCAGACGAACCAGATAGACATCGAGGTGACGGCCGACGGCCCCGTCCGCCTCCGCGACCGCGTGCCCACCGGGTGGCGGGTGCTCGACGCCGGCGACGTGGACACCGAGGCGACGACGACACGCGCAGACGGCTCGACCGACGTGCGGTTCGACGTCGCGCCATCGAAGACGCAGTCGGTCACCTACTTCGTCGAAGCACCGAACTCGCCCGGCGCGAGCGGACAGTCGACGTTCGGCCCGGTGGAAGCCGCTGCCCCGAATCGCGACGCGTGGGTCGTCGTTCCCGGGACCGAAGACGAGAACACCGCGCTCGGCGTCGGAACTGGCCTCTAGTCCTCGACGGCATCGTCGAACCCCCACTCCTCGGCCCGACGTTCGGCCTCCGCGCGAGCCTCTTCGCGGATGGCCTCGATGCGCTCCTCGTCCGCGAGGAACGCCTCGACCGGACCCTGTCCCGAGGCGTCGCGGTCGGCGGGCGCCGCACGGCGCGTCCGGTCGGCGAGCGCCGGTGCTCCTGCTACGCGCTCGGCGGGCGAGCCGGGGGCGACCCGCAGCTCGTCGACCTCGTGTACCGGGTCGAGGTCCCCCACAGCCGATGCGTACAACTCGACGCGATACGGCCCGGGGGTGGCGAGCGCGCCGAGCGCCGCCGGGCCGCCGCGGTCGCTCCCGACGTGGTACGCCACCACCGGAACGCCGGCCTCGAAGGTGAGGACGACCCCCTCGCGCTCGGGGTCGAGCGCGTCGGTGGGCGAGACGACGGCGTAGCCCGTCAGCCGGCGGTCGAGCGCCGCTTCGAGTGGGACCCGTGCGTCGGCGACGACCCGCGACCGGAGCAGCTCGCCGGTGGGGACGTTCATGGCGGGTCCGGGATGACGGCCGACCGGAACCGGTCGGCGACGGCGGCCTCGTCGCCCGCCCGCACGTCGAGTGCAGCGGCAGCCTCGCGGTAGGCGGCCGCCGCCCGCGAATCGGGGGCGTGGGCGAGCAGCGGTTCGCCGGCGCTCCGCGCACGCCGGACGGCGTCGCTCTCGGGGACGCGCGCGAGCGTCGGCCCCTCGAAGTAGCGTTCCGCCTGCTCGACCACTCCGTCAGCGTCGTCTCTGACCTTGTTGAACAGCACGCCCGCGACGCCTGTACCGTACGAGAGGGCGTACTCCTGGACCTTCAGGCCGTCAGAGAGCGCTGGAACGGTGGGTTCGAGCACGACGACGGTGCGGTCGGCGAGGACGACCGGGAGCACCGCCGACTTCGACGCGAGCGTCGCGGGCGAGTCGAGCAAGAGCACGTCCGTGTCGGCCGCGAGTTCGGCCACGACGTCTCGGAGACGGGTCGGGTCGGCCGCCTCGAACGCCGCGAGCGACGTGCCACAGGGGACGACCCGCATCCCGAACCGCTCGTAGGTGGCGTTCTCGACCGCGGCGCCGCCCTCGATGAGCACGTCGTGGAGCGTCGGGTCTGCCTCCGAGAGGCCAGCGTGAAACAGGAGGTTCGCCATCCCGGTGTCGGCGTCGACGACCGTCACGTCGTGCTCATCGGCGAGCGCCATCCCCAGCGCGAGCGTGGTGGTGGTCTTGCCGGTGCCGCCCTTCCCCGACGCCACCGCGAACGCCTCGACCATTTAGTGCAGGTGGTCGACCGTTCGAATATAAACCCTCGGATGCCCCACCCGGCAAGAGTTGCGGCAACTTTGATGATAGAACATGAAGGTTTATGATAGATGCTCTCTACGGGGTAGATACACGATGACACCCACCGACGAAATCGAACCCATGGTCCCCGAACTGCCCCGGAAGATGATGACGGACGGCGGCGCGCGCCGCGTTCGACGGAGCCGGAAGACCTACGACACCTCGGAGGACGACGCGCCGCTCGTCCCCGACCTCTCCTAGTTCTGGACACCCGATTCCACGCACACGACGCTCACGAGCGGTAGCCAACGGGAGTCAGGGATAGGCAGCGATACGTGACGAGACTCAGCGATACGCCGGGAGCCGCGCGGACGTGTCGCTCCCCTCGACGAACGGGAGCGGCTCGTGGCTCGCATCGACCTCGTCGCCATCGACTCGAACAGAGACGCCGTCGAGGTCGGCGTCGTAGCCCACGAGCGCGAGCGCGAGCGGCTCCTCTCTGGAGGGCGAATCGACCGCGCGGGTCACGTCACCGACGTGGCTGTCGCCGACGAACACCGCCGCGCCCGCCTCGGGCAGGGCGTCGACGGCCAGCCCCACCAGCCGCCGCGAGGGCTGGCCCCTGTTTTCGATCTTCGAGACGAGCTCCTGCCCGACGTAACAGCCCTTCTCGAAGTCGAGGGCGTTTCTGAGCCCGAGGACGTTCGGGACGTTCCCGTCGAGTTCGGTGTCGAACAGCGGCGTCCCCGCTTCGAGCGTGAGGGTGTTCCACGTCCGGTAGCCGAACGGGACGGCGTTCATCCCTCTCGTCAGGAGCGTTTCGAACACCTCGTCGGCCGCGTCCGCGGTACAGACGACCTCGTACCCCTCCTCGCCACAGAGCGCGTCGTTGGCGATGACCGTCACACCGGCATCGCCCATCGAGCCGCGGACGAACCGGAGGTGACCCTCCGGTGAGGCCGCGCCGTTGAGCACGCTCGCGACCTTCTCGGTCGAGGTGGGGCCGTGGACGCCGAACACGCCGAAGTCGGTCGAGGCCTCTCGAATCTCGACGTCCTGGATGAACGTGTTCTCGCGCCACTCGTCGGCGAGCCAGCCGGCCTGCGCAGGCGGGGTGAAACAGAGCAGGCGCTCGCCGGCGTTGTAGACGTAGAGGTCCGTGCGGATGGCGCCCTGGGGGTCGAGCAGCAGCGCGTAGACGCCCCGGCCGTCCTCCTCGGGGACCTGGTTCGAGACGGCGTTGTCGACGAACTCGACGCGGTCGTCGCCCGTGAGTTCCACGACGCCGTAGCCCATCTCAATGACGCCGACGCCGTTGCGGACGGCGCGGTGGGTGCGCTCCGGGTTGTGATAGCGGTCGACGACGCGGCGGCCGTCGTACTCGGCGAACGTCGCGCCGTGTGCCTCGTGCGCGTCGGGGACGACAGTCATTGGGAGCGAAGAGGGACGCCGCGGTGAAAAGTCACTCGTGACGACTCAGAACGGGAGCTTCTCGCGAATCTTCTCGGCGAGCGACCGCTTCCGGCTCTCCTCGCCCGTGGGGACGACCCGATCGTCCGGGTAGATACGTGTCTGTCCACCCTCCTTCTCGACGGTGATGAGGCCGGCGGTCTTCAGGTCGCCGAGAGCCGTCTCGAGCCGGTCGATGCTCACGTCGACGCGCGACCGGAGTTCGAACACCGTCATGCCCTCCTCCTGTCTGTCGACGAGCGCGTCGAGCACCGCGACCTCCGTGCCGTCGCGGCCGCGGTACTCCCGCTTGGCCTGCATACCCGGCAATAGACGGCGATTGCTCTTAACGGTTCGCGGCTCGGCAGCCCGTTCGCGCGACCGTGGGGGTTTAGGGTGGATGCTTGCGTCGAGGCGACCATGACCAGACGGGACCCTGTCGAGGCAGAGTCCGACGGGACGCGCGACCTCTACGACGTCTCGACGTGGGAGCCACGGACCGCACTCGACCGCCTCGCGACCCGAGTCTACCGCGGGGTGCTCGTCACCGCCCGCTGGCTGTTCATCCTGCTCGGCATCACCATCCTCGTCGTCCAGTTCCTCCTCGGTGGCATCGGGGCGACGTTCGCGAACGACCCGTTCGCCATCGGCCTCGTCGCGCTGTCGGTGATTCCCGCCTTCCTGCTCGTGGGCTACATCTACGTCACCGACATCACGAGCCCCGAGCCGCTGGAACTCCTCGTCGGCACGTTCGTCCTCGGCGTCGTGTTCGCCGGGTTCGCCGCCATCGTCAACACCCTGCTGTCGTTCGTGCAGATACTCCCCATCATCGGCACGGTGCTGTTCTTCTATCTCGTGGTGGGGCCCATCGAGGAGACGGTCAAACTGCTCGCCGTCCGGCTCTACCCCTATCGGAGCGACAGCTTCGACGCCGTCATCGACGGGACGGTCTACGGTGCCGTGGCGGGGCTCGGGTTCGCCACCATCGAGAACGCGCTGTACATCACCCGGCAGATCGGGGTCACACCCGGCGGAAGCGAGGTCATCGCGCTCGGGGCGCTCGGCGCGGTCGTCGTGCCCGTCGTCCAGATAAACCTCGGGGGGCTGCTCCAGCAGGCGCTCAACGAGGGTGGCGGCATCACCGCGGTCCGGGCGCTCGCCGGGCCGGGGCACGTCATCTACTCGGCGTTCGCCGGCTACTATCTCGGGCTCGCGAAGTTCAACCCCGAGAACGCCGGGCCCATCGTCGCGAAGGGGCTCATCATCGCCGCGTTCATCCACGCCACGTACAACACGCTCGTCGGCGTCGTCCCCGGCATCGTCAGCGTGTTCTTCCCGAACGTCTCGCTGCTCGTCATCTTCTTCGGCTTCGTCGTGGTGTACGACGGCCTGTTCGGCCTCATCCTCGTGCGAAAGCTCGGCCGCTATCGCGCGATGTACCGGGCCGTCCACAGCGAGGCAGAGCGGAAGGAGGTCGACCTCGTGCCGGAGCAGACGGAGTTCGACCCCGACCGGTGAGCCCGCCCGAATCTGACAGCGGGCGCGACTGACCACCGAGGGCAAACGTTTTCACCGATGACAGGTAACGTGGGACCCGATACCAAGGGGCGAGCCACGCATGCTAGACATCACCCTCGACATGGAGCAGTACGACTGCCCGTTCATCGACACGACCGTCGAGCACGACGTGGCGTTCTCGGCGGTCCACTGGGAGTTCGACGCGCCGAGCCACCAGCTCCAGACCCGGATGCTGGTGGAGGGTGACGACCGGGGGGCCCTGGAGAACGGCCTCCACACGCTCGACGCCCACGACAACATGCACGAACTCGACCTCCTCTCGAAACAGGCGAACGTCGCGCACGTCCGCACCACCATCGAGGAGACGGCGGCGATGGGGACCATTCGCGCCAACGACGGCTACATCACCGGGCCGTTCCACATCGAGGCCGGCAGCGAACTGTGGCACGTCGGGTTCGACCGCGAGCGCGTCGCCGACGAGACGCTCTGCTCGCTCGACGACGACAACGACTTCTCGGTCGTGGAGCGCTCTGAGGTGTCGCTCGCCGACCTCTCGGGGTTCGTCCAGAACGTGGGCGCGGCGATGACGCTCGTCGAGGGCTGTCACGACCTCTCGGAGACCGAGCGGACGACGCTCGAGACGGCCGTGAACGCGGGCTACTTCGAGTCCCCTCGCGGCGCGACGCTCGGTGACCTCGCCGAGGAGTTCGGCGTCTCGAAGCCGGCGGTCTCGAAGCGACTCCGGCGAGGACAGGGGAAGCTCGTCGGACGCGCCGTCGACGCGCTCGACGAGATGGACTAGCTCGCTCCACGGGTCGCGGTGGACAGCCGGACGCAGAGGGCTACACGCGCGACTGGAAGGCGTCGACCGCGTCGTACAAGGCCGCTCTACTGTCGCCGTGCATCACGTAGTGGTCGCCGCCGCCGATCTCGGCGTACTCCTTTCGGCACGCGAGTTCGTCGAACAGGCCGACGGCATCCTCGCGGACGGAGATGGCGTCCTCGTCGCCTCTGACCACGAGCGTCGGGCAGTCGATGGCGGCGGCGTCGTAGATGCGCTCGCCCTCGACGGTGGCCTTCGTGTCCGCGAGCGCGCCGGCCTGTGCGATGTACGTCTCCGGGTCTTCTCCCTGGTTGGACTCGACTTGCGTCTGCCAGATGGCCTCGAACAGCGCGTCGTCGCCGCCCTGGCGCTCGCTGACCGCGTCGTACCGCTGGTAGTAGTAGGCGTCGAGGTCGGCGTCGACGTTGAGCGCGGTCGTGATGTCGTCGAACGACCACGGTGGGAGGTAGACGGGCGCACACTGGGTGAGCGAGGCGAGGTCGTGGTCGCCGTGGACGGCGAAGTAGCCGCCGGTCATTGTCCCCCACGAGACGCCGACGAGGTGGACCGTGTCGTATCGAGCGGCGACCGCGTCGTACGCCGCCTGGATGTCCTCGGCGGCGAGCGGGGCTCGGACGGGTGGGTCGTTCGCCTCGGGTGGCTCGTGTAGTTCGGGCGGGCGCTCGCTGTCACCGTACCCCCGGATGTCGACGGCGAACGCGGCGCGGCCCTGTCGGGCGGTCGCGGCGAGCCACGAGTGCGAGTCGTCGGAGTCGCCGTCGCGCACCACGGGCGGCGCGAACAGCGCCCGCGAGCAGGTGATGGAGCCGTGCACGTAGAGCACGGCCTCAGTCGCGTCGGCCTCGGGGTCGAGTTCCCACAGTCTGAGCTCGGTGCCGTCTGCGCTCTCGACGGTCGCTGGCGTCGGCTGCATGGGTGTGAGAACGTGACAGGGGCGCGAGAACCCGGTCGTTCACATGTTAACCTCGGGACCCTTGCCGATTGGTCGATACGATACTACGTGTCATGGACGCCAGTAGACTCACACGACGGCGGATGCTCACGGTGGCCGGTGCGGCCGGCGTCACCGGACTCGCCGGCTGTACGGGAACCGGAGGAGACGGCGGTGACGGCAGCGACGGTGGGGACGGCGGCGACGGCGGGGCCTCACCGACAGAGACGGACGGGACGACGATGAACGGCGGCGCGTCGGGCTCCGTCAAGATCGGCGTGCTCCAGCCCGTCTCGGGCGACCTCCAGTACTACGGGCAGCAGTCGCTGTGGGGGTTCTATCAGGGGTTCAACTACAAGGGGGCGAGCGACTTCACCCCACCCGCAGAGACCGGCACCCACACCGCGACGGTCGGCGACGTCGAGTACGAACTCGTCGTGCGCGACACCCAGCTCAGCGCCGACACGGCCCAGACGCTCGCGACCGACCTCGTGCAGAACGAGGGCGTCGACATGCTGTTCGGCTGTACGTCCTCGGCGTCGGCCACACGGGTCGTGAAGACCGTCTCGAAGCAGGCCGGCACGCCGACCATCATCGGGCCGGCGGCGTCGGCGAGCATCACGTCGGCGAGCGAGACGTGCGCCGAGAACGTGTTCCGCGCCAACGAGAACACGGCGATGGACGCCCGCTCGGGCGGGAAGTACGTCGCGGACAACACCGACATCTCGAAGGTGTACCTGTTCGGCGCCGACTACTCGTTCGGCCGCGCGGTCGTCAACAACTACAAGACGGTGCTCGAGGCCAACGGCGTCGAAATCGTCGGCGAGAAGTTCGTGCCCCGCGGCTACAGCGAGTGGGAGGGCCTGCTCGACAACGCCGAGAGCGCCGGCGCGGAGGGTATCGTCGCCGGCTTCACGGTCGCGACGCTTCCGCAGCTGTTCACGACGATGCTGAACGGCGACTACTCGTTCCGCGCCGTCGGCGGGTTCGCCACGCAGATCACGACGGGCATCCTCGGGCAGACGCTCCAGAAGGTGCTCGGCGAACCGCTCACGAAGGAGAAACTCCAGAACGCCAAGCTCGGGCCGTTCACCTCGCGGTACCACTGGAACCAGTACGACAACGAGATCAACAGCGCGTTCGTCGACAGCTACACGAACGCCTACGGCATCGTCCCGGACCTGTTCACCTCGGGGACGTTCACCGCGGCGTCGGCCATCGTGCAGGGCGTCGAGGCCTCCGGGTCGACCGAGGGCGCCGACATCGCCGCCGAGATGCGCGGCATGGTCGTCGCGGACACCCCCAAAGGCCCTGACGGCTACGAGTTCCAGACGTACAACAACCAGGCGCGCTCGGCGATGACCATCGCGGACGTCGTGCCCAACGAGGAGGAGAACTGGGACGCCGCCATCATGCCGAGCGAGCCGGCGGCGACCGTGCCCGCGAGCGACACCACCATCCCGAAGGACAGCTCGGAGATGGGCTGCAACCTCTAATGCTCCAGACGGCGGGCCTGACCAAGCGGTTCGGCGGTCTCACGGCCGTCGACGCGGTCGACTTCGCGCTCGCCGAGGACGAACTCTGCTCGCTCATCGGCCCGAACGGGGCCGGCAAGACCACGTTCTTCAACCTGCTGACGGGCGCGCTCGCCCCCACCGAGGGGGAGGTGCGACTCGACGGCGAGGCCATCACCGACCTCGCGCCACACGAGACCGCCCGCCGGGGGCTCCACCGCTCCTACCAGGTGACGAACGTGTTCCCGACGAGCAGCGTCCTCGAGAACGTGCGCATCGCCGCGCAGGCCCATGGACAGGACTCGATGAAGCTGTGGCGCAACGTCGGCGCGTTCGACGCCTACTACGAGGAGGCCCACACCATCCTCGACCGCGTCGGCCTCGACGACCAGACCGAGGTCGTCGCGGAGAACCTCTCGCACGGCGAGAAACGCCAACTGGAGGTCGCCATCGCGCTCGCTGGCGACCCGGACGTCCTCCTCTTGGACGAGCCGAACGCCGGCGTCTCCTCCGAGAGCGTCGACAGAATCATCGACCTCATCGAGGACGTCGCGCGGGACCACGCGGTGCTGCTGGTCGAACACAACATGGACATCGTGATGAACGTCTCCGACCGCATCGTCGTCCTGAATCGCGGGGCCGTCATCGCCGACGGCACCCCCGACGAGGTGCGCGACGACCCCGCAGTGCAGGAGGCGTATCTCGGCGGCTACGAACCCGGCGACCTCGCGGACGACCGAGAAGACGAATCGGCCGAGGAGGGGGTCGCATGACCGCGCTCCTCGACGTCGCGAACGCCCACACGTACTACGGCGAGAGCCACATCCTCGAAGGCGTCTCGCTCTCCGTCGAGGAGGGCGAGGTCGTCGCGCTCATCGGCCGCAACGGCGTCGGCAAGACGACGACGCTCCGAACGGTGTTGCAGCTGACCCCACCCCGCGAGGGGTCGGTTCGGTATCGCGGCGAGGACGTCGTCGGCCTCGCGACCAACGAGGTCGCCCAGCGCGGCGTCGGCTGGATTCCCGAGGACCGACGCGTCTTCTCGCAGCTGACGGTCGAGGAGAACATCCGCATCGCCGTCCCGCGGGAGGGTGACGCGGACGCCGAAATCCAACGGATGTACGAGACGTTCCCCGCGCTCGGCGAGCGACCGGACGCGAAAGCCGGCGCACTTTCAGGCGGACAGCAGCAGATGCTCGCTATCGCCCGCGGGCTCGTGGGCGACAACGACCTCCTGCTCATCGACGAGCCTTCGGAAGGGCTGGCCCCGCAGATCGTCGCCGACGTCGCGCGGGCGGTGAACGACGCCGCCGAGGACGCGACCATCTTGCTCGTGGAACAGAACCTCCCGCTCGCGATGGACCTCGCCGACCGGTTCTACCTCTTAGATAACGGCCAGGTCGTCACCGAAGGGGAAGCGACGAGCGGCGTCGCCGACGACGAGGAGATACGGAGGTATCTCAGCGCATGATGGCGCTCTCGTTCCCCCTCGTGAGCTTCCTCGACGCACTCGGCCAGTTCCTCCAGCCGTCGACGCTCGGCGAGGTCGTCCTCAACGGGCTGGCGAAGGGCGCGCTGTTCGTGATGATTGCGGGGGGACTCACCCTCATCTTCGGCCTGATGGGCGTGTTGAACTTCGCCCACGGCTCGCTGACGATGTTCGGCGCGTACACCGGCGGCCTCCTGCTCGTGCTCGCGGTCTCACAGGGGACCGGCCCGACGGCGCGACTGGCGTACTTCTTCGTCGCCGTCGTCGTCGTCTTCGGGCTGTTGGCGGCGCTCGGTGGCGTCGTCGAGGTCGCCCTCATCCGCCCGCTGTACGACCGCCCGCCAATCTACCAGATCCTCCTCACCTTCGGGCTGACGCTCGTCCTCGACGAGCTGGCGCGCATCGCCGTCGGCTTCTACGGGCTCCAGCCCATCTCGGACTGGCAGGCCGCACTCGGTACCAAGCCGGGGTTCCTCTCCTCGTCGTACGAGTTCCTCGGCATCGGCACGACGGGGCTCGCGCTGTTCGAGATCCTGTTCGGCGTCGTCACCGTCGCGGCCATCTGGGGCTTTCTCACCCGGACCCGCTACGGGCTCGTCGTCCGCGCGGGCAGCGAGGACGCCGAGATGACCGAGGCCCTGGGAATAGACGTACGGCGCGTGTTCACCACCGTCTTTGCCCTGGGAGCGGGCATCGCGGGCGTCGCGGGCCTGCTGCTCGCGTGGGACCCGAAGTGGGGGGCGTCGGTGCCCCTCGCCGCGGAGACGCTGTTGCCGGCGTTCGTCGTCGTCATCATCGGCGGGCTCGGCACCTTCCGCGGGACCGTCTACGCGGCCCTGCTGGTGGGGCTCGTCGACGCAACGATGACGTGGTGGTTCGTCAACGTCGTCGAGTTCTCCGGCCTCCCCGAGATGACCGTCTTCCTCATCCTCGTGCTCGTGCTCGTCGTCAAACCACAGGGGCTGTTCGGCGTCGCGGAGGTGGGGGGCCATTAGCACCGACACCGCCACCGGCTCCCGGACGGTCGAGGAGACCGCGTGGCCGCTCCAGTACCTGCAGGACCACGCCGCCCACATCGGCGTCGTCCTGTTCTTCGTCGTGTACCCGGGGCTCTACCACGTGCTCACGACCTCCGGGTTCCTGGGCGCGGAGGCCGTCACGCTCCTCCCCCGCGTCGAGACGATGGTCGCCGTCTTCTACTTCGGCCTGTTCGCCGCGAGCTTCGACTTCATCTCCGGCTACACGGGCTACCTCTCGTTCGGCCACGCCGTCTTCTACGGGACCGGCGCGTACCTCGTCGTCCTCGCCGCGAACGGGAAGGTGCCGTTCCTGCCGTTCGACACGCCCTTCATGCTGTTGCTGCTGCTCGCGGGAGTCCTGGCCATCGTGCTCGCGGTGGTCATCGGCCTCGTCTCGTTCCGGCTCTCGGGCGTCTACTTCGCGATGATAACCCTCGGGTTCGCACAGGTCATCTACGTGTTCGTCCGCGACTGGTCGTTCGTGTCGTCGTCGCCACGGGACGGCGCGGCGGTCGTCGGCCCCGACGGCGCCGCACCGCCGACGTTCGACATCGGCGTCCCGTTTGTCGACTCGCTCAATCTAGCCATCGGCCAACTGGCCGGCGACAGCGTGGAGGGCCTGTTCGGCGTCCTGAGCTTCTCGACCGCCGAGGTGTCGTACTACATGGTCGGGCTGGTCGTCCTCGTCTGTTATCTCGCGCTCCAGCGAATCATCCACTCGCCGTTCGGCCGGGTGATGATCGCCATCCGCGAGAACGAAGAGCGGGCACGAGCCGTGGGCTACGACACGTTCCGCTACAAGCTCGCGGCGTTCGCCGTCAGCGGGTTCTTCGCCGGCGTGGCGGGCGCGCTGTTCGCCGGCTTCCGCCGCTCGGTCGCCCCGGACAACTCCCTGTTCTTCCTGGTCTCCGGTGACGCACTCCTCGCCTCCATCATCGGCGGGTTCGGCACGCTCGCCGGCCCCATCTTCGGCCGGCTGTTCGACGAGAGCGTCCGCGAGTTCCTCTCGAAGGAGGGCTCCGGTGGCGGGCTCCTGCCGTACCTCCGCGAGCACCTCTCGCAGGGCACGCTCGACACGGTGCTGTTCAACGGCCTCACGGTGCAGGAGGCCATCGAGACGTTCCTGAACGGGCACGCGAGCCTCTATCTCGGCCTGCTGTTCGTGCTGTTCGTGCTGTTCGTTCCCAACGGCCTGCTCGGGACGCTGCGCGACCGGCTCGGCGGAACCGTCGCCTCGCAGGTGTCAGAGCGGCTCTCGCGCCTCCGGCGATAACCCGGGAACCGACGGCTTTCTTGTCCTGCAACACTTGCCACAGGTATGGCGACACAGGACACGGTTCCCGACGCGTACGACGACCTGCTCGAACGCTACAAGCGCGCCAGCTATCTCGGCGACGCGGGGCAGGTGCTCGCGTGGGACCAGGAAGTGATGATGCCCGAAGGCGGGACACCGGCCCGCTCGAAGCAGAAGTCCGCGCTCTCGGGTGCCCAGCACGACATCACGACGAGCGACGCGTACAGCGAGGCACTGGAGGCGAGCGAGGCGGCCGACCTCCCCCAGCCCGAAGCGAGCGTCGTCCGCGAGATCCGCCGCGAGTACGACCGGGACGCCAAGGTGCCGAAGTCGCTCGTCGAGCGCATCTCCGAGGAGACCTCCAACGCCCTCCCGGTCTGGAAGGAAGCCAAGAGCGAGAGCGACTGGTCGCAGTTCGCCTCGAAGGTCGAGACGCTCCTGAATCTGAAGCGGGAGTACGCCGAGCACATCGACCCCGACGCCGACACCTACGAGGTGCTGTTCGCCGACTTCGAGCCGTGGCTCGACCTCTCCGTGGCCGAGGACATCCTCGCGCAGTTGCGCGACGAACTCGTCCCCCTGATTCAGGAACTGAACGAGGCGGACGCCGACCTCGCCTCGCCGTTCGCGGGCGGCACCTACCCCGACGACGACCAGATGGCGCTGGCGCGTGACACCCTCGAACGGCTCCAGTACCCGTTCGACCGCGGCCGCATCGACACCGCCCCGCACCCGTTCTCGACGGGGACGCAGTTCGACGCCCGTGTCACGACGCGGTTCGACGAGTCCGACCCCATCTCCTCGATCGGCTCGGTCATCCACGAGTTCGGCCACGCCACCTACACGCTCGGGCTCCCCGGCGAACACTACGGGACGCCGCTCGGCCAGCACCGCGGGCTGTCAGTTCACGAGTCGCAGTCGCGGCTCTGGGAGAACCACGTCGGTCGCTCGAAGGCGTTCTGGGAGGGGTATGCACCCATCGTCAACGAGCACTTCGGCACCGACATCTCGCCACAGGCGGGCTACGAGGGGGCGAACCAGCTCTACCCGAACAACCTCATTCGGGTGGAGGCGGACGAGCTTACCTACCACATGCACATCATCCTCCGGTTCGAAATCGAGCGTGACCTCCTGGCTGGTGACCTCGACGTCGAGGAGGTGCCCGCCGTGTGGAACGACAAGATGGAGGAGTACCTCGGTGTGCGGCCCGAGACCGACGCGGAGGGCTGTCTGCAGGACATCCACTGGTCGCACGGCTCGTTCGGCTACTTCCCGACGTACTCGCTCGGCAGCGTGATGGCCGCGCAACTGTTCGCCGCGGCCGAAGACGACATCCCCGAGCTCGACGCGAAGATCCGCGACGGCGAGTTCGACGCGCTCCACGACTGGCTGACCGAGAACGTCCACCGCCACGGCCAGCGCTACAAGACGAACCGGCTCGTCAAGGAGGCCACGGGCTCGGAGTTCACGGCTGACGCCTTCGTCGCGTACGCGAACGAGAAGTTCGGCGACCTCTACGGGCTGTAAGTCGCCGGTCCGCAGGCCCGTCGTCGCTCACGCCGAGGGGAAACCCATCACGTCGTTGTGATGTTCAACTCCTCCCGTGTGATACTGACCCATGTGTCCGCTTACCACAGATTTATCAGCGGGGATGTGCAAGGGAACCCTGTATGGCGACTGCGAACGACATCTTCGACGAGTTCCTCACCGAGCGCGGCCACGAAACCGAGACGGTAACGTGGAACCGATCGTATAACAAGAAGAGCTGCCCCGAGTGTGGTGGGCTCCACGAGATGTCGGCGAACGCCTGCACCGTCTGCGGCTGGCAGCCGTAACCTGCCACCTGCTCCCGTTTTCACACACCAGCGCCGCCAGCGGTCGAGACGACCACGAGCGCGACCCCGACGACGAGCGGCGCCTGGAGCGCGTTGCCGCCGCCGTCCATCCCGCGCTTCTCGAGGACCGGTGTCAGCCCCCACAGCAGGGCGGGAACGAGCGCCAGCAGGTACACCTCGGGCGGGCCGAGAGCACGGAGGCGAGACCCTGAGACACGCACCGACCGACGCCCGCAGCGGGCTAAAGCCACCCGGTTTTGCCCCCGGAGTTCGGGGTCGGAGAGAAGCCACGCCGCTTATAGTGGTGAGGCCACAGTCTAGGGGCATGACCGACGGCCCGCACGTCACCCGCCTGTTCGGCGGCCCCGGGAGCGGGAAGACCACGGCGCTGCTCGACCGCGTCGACGAAATGCTCGACGAGGGCGTCGCCATCGACGACATCCTCGTGGTCTCCTACACCCGAGCCGCCGCTGCAGAGGTCCGCGAACGACTCGCCGAACGGCTCGAACGCCCCCCGAAATCCCTGAAGGGCAACGTCTGCACCATGCACGCGAAGGCGTACGGCCTGCTGGGGCTCTCGCGGGGCGACGTGGTCAGCGAGAAGGACAAATCGGAGTTCTGCGAGGAGTACGGCATCGAGTTCGAAGACGAGTACGACAGCAACCGCCGGCGCTCCGCACGCTCGACCACCATCGGGAACAAGATCATCGCCACCTCCCAGTGGCTCCAGCGGACCCGCCGCGACCCCAGCGACTGGTACGACGTCCCCTTCCAGTGGAACGTCGACGAGGTGCGCTTACCCCCCGAGGTCGACCCGAACGCCCAGACCGGCAACAAGTACACCCCGACGTGGCCGAGCGACGACGACCGCATCGACGTGCCCGAGGTACTTCGGGCGTGGCGCGCCTACAAGGGCGAACACGGCATCGTCGGCTTCGCCGACATGCTCGAACGCGTCCAGCAGCGCTCGCTCGTCCCGAACGTCGACCACCTCGTCATCGACGAGTTCCAGGACATCACGACCCTCCAGCACGACGTCTACGAGGAGTGGAAACCCCACCTGGAGTCCGTCCTCATCGCCGGCGACGACGACCAGGTCGTCTACGCGTGGCAAGGTGCGGACCCCGCGCTGCTGCTCGAAGCCGAGCCCGACGAGGACATCGTCCTCCCGAACTCCTACCGCCTCCCCTCCAACGTGCTGAACGTCGTCAACCGCGAGATCCGCCACATCTCCGAGCGCCAGGAGAAGGACCTCAAACCCCGCAAGGAGGGCGGGTCCGTCGAGGCCGTCCGCTCGCCCTCTATCGTCGAACTCGTTCGGAACGTCACCAAGACGCTCGACCACACCGAAGCCGATGGCGAGACGGTGATGGTGCTGTTCCGCGCCCGCTATCAGCTGTTCCAGTTCATGGACGAGTTCGTCGGCACCGGCATCCCGTTCGGCTCGCTGACGGACATGAGCATGTGGGACGAGCGCCTCCGGGGCTACGTCTCGGCCATCGAGAAACACGACGAGGACGAGCCCATCACGGGGCTGGAGGCCCGTCGTCTCGCCGAGATGCTCGCGGACTCGGCGTTCGGTACCGGCGAGCGTGACGACCTGTTCGACGCGCTCGACGACCTGAAAGAGCAGGAGGACGCCCGCCTCGAGGACTTCACGGTCGACCCCGAGTTCGTGAAGGAGTACGCGCCGTTCACACCCGGTCCCGCCTCCGCCTCGGACATGCTCACCCGCGTCTCGAACTTCCAGGAGCGCTCGGTGAAGGCGTACTTCAAGGGCGACTATCGAGGAACGGACCCCAGCCGGATGCGCGTCGGCACCATCCACTCCGCGAAGGGTCGCGAGGCCGACCACGTGTTCATCGCCACCGACCTGACCGAGAAGGTCGTCGAGCAGATGGCCGCCTCCGTCGGCGACGACGACATCCCCGCTGGCATCGACTTCGTGAAGAGTTCGGACCCCGTGCCGGTGCTCACGGACAACGAGCGCCGGGTGTTCTACGTCGGGATGTCACGCGCCCGCGAACGGCTCGTCATGATGGAGAACCTCATCGACGGTGCCCCCACGCTGCCGCTCGACGTACTGCTGCACAACAAGCCCCGGCCGGACCTGACGCTGGAGGAACTCATCGAGGGCGCACAGGAGCCGATGGAAGCCGAACAGACGGCGGACTGACGCCGGGCGCGCAGCCTTTTCGTTCAGTCCTCTCTCAAGAACGCCAGCGTCTTCTCGTCGCGGTCGCCGTCGTAGTACCGTTCCAGCGCCGTTGCGAACGGCGTCGGGTCGTCCGCGACCGCCTCGAACAGCGTCATCGAGGACCGGAACTTCAGGTCGTCCGGCGACCCGAATATCTCGGTCGCCGAGCGCCCGCCGACCGCGTTCACGAGGTCGGTACACTCGCGCAAGCGCGGCCCGAGTACCGGGTGTGCGAGATACGCGTCGGCCTCCGCTCGCGACGCGATGGCGTAGCGCTGGGCCATCCCACTGCTGCCGAGGCCGGCGACCTGGGGGAACACGAACCACATCCAGTGGCTGCGCTTGTGCCCCGACCGCAGTTCGCGTTTCACGTCGTCGATGACCTCGTCTTGGGCCTCAAGGAACCGTTGCAGGTCGTGGGGGTCGTCGGCTGCGCTCATCGGTGCGTCATCTCAGCCGGTCGAACACGTCGCTCACGTAACAGTCTGTCGGCGAGTCCCGGGCGCGTTCGCGATATTACTCCTCGTCGCGCTCTTCGGGCTCTTTCACGACCTTCCCGATGGTCGCCCCCGCAACCTTCCCCGGGATGTCCATCGGCGTCGTCAGGTACTCCTCGATGAGCACCATCAACACCGCGATGCCGAGCGCTGCGCCGCCGAGGAGTCGGTCCCCACGGAGGAACAGGTCGAGCCCGAACAGGGCGATGGGGATGGCGAGCGCGAGCGTCGCCGCCAGCCCGATGGTCCCCATGATTGACCGCGCCATATCATCCCGTTCGCTGGGGCGGGCAAAAGCCGTCCGATTCGTCATCACGAATCCGTGAACGGTAACGCCTTTGTCGAGGTCGTCGCGTAGAGTGGGTATGTTCACCGGCATCGTGGAGGCGACGGGCGAGATCGTCGCCCGCGAGGCGACCGACGGGGGGCTGCGGCTCCGGGTGACCGCGCCGTTCGCCGACGAGCTCGAACACGGGCAGAGCGTCGCGGTCTCGGGCGCCTGCCTCACCGTCGAGGAGTGGGACGACGAGTCGTTCTCGCTGTTCCTCTCGGAGGAGACCGTCGAGCGGACGTATCTCGGGTCGCTCGACGAGGGTGACGCCGTCAACCTCGAACGCGCACTTCCGGCGGACGGCCGGTTCGACGGCCACTTCGTGCAGGGGCACGTCGACGGCGTCGGCGAGGTCGTCGAAATCGCGCAGGTGGGCGACGGTCCCGCGAGCGGCGCGAGCGGGACCTCGTCGTACTCGGACGAGTACGACGGTGACTGGGTGTTCACCTTCTCGCTCCCCGAGTCGATGGGCCGGTACGTCGTCGAGAAGGGCTCCATCACCGTCGACGGCATCTCGCTGACGGTGGCGGACCTCCACGACGGCGACTTCACGGTGGCCGTCATCCCCGCGACCTACGACATCACCACCCTCCACGCGAAGTCGGTGGGCGACCCGGTCCACCTCGAAGTCGACGTGGTCGCGAAGTACGTCGAGTCGCTGACCGAAGGCTACCGGTAGCCCGAACGGCGGAGGGTTAATCCCCCGACCAATCGTGGGTAGTGGCATGCCGGGGAACGGTACGACGGAGCTCGAAGGGTCGTTGCTCCATCTCATCGCGGAGTCCGAGACGTTCGAGGACGCGCTCACCGCGACGCTGCGGCTGGCGTGTGAGGGGAGCGGCTGGGAGTACGGGGAGGCGTGGCTCCCCGACGACGGCACGCTGATCCCCGGCCCGACGTACGACCCCAGCGGCGGGTTCGAGGCGTTCCGCGAGGCGAGTTCGACCGTCACGTTCGAGCCGGGCGACGGCCTCGTCGGCCGGGTGTACGCGTCGAGCGAGGTCGAGTGGCTCGACGACCTCGACTCGACGACGACCTTCGTCCGCGCCGAAGCGGCCCGCGCCGCGGGACTGACCTCGGGGGTCGGAATTCCCGTCGCCGACAACGACGGACAGGCCATCGCGGTGCTGGCGTTCTTCACCACCACCAACCAGCCGGCCAACGACGCGTTCGCCGAGACGGTCGCCGAGACGGTCGCGAAACTCGGTGGGCTGTTCGTCCAGACCCAGCAGCGGGAGGCCGACGCCGCCGAGCGGGCGTTGCTCGACCAGGTGCTCCAGACCAGCCCCGTCGGCATCATCGTCCACGACCCCGAGTCCCGGACCGAGCGGGCCAACCCCGCCGCCGCATCGCTCCTCGGCGTCAACGTCGAGACCGTCCTCGAGCGCGGCGTCGTCAGCGAGACGTGGGACGTCCGCGACGAGTCGGGCGAGCCGATTCCGGTCGAGGAGTTCCCGTTCTCGGTGGCGGTCCGGACCCGCGAGCCCGTGGTCGACAAGCGGCTCGTCGTCGGCCGCCCCGACGGCACCGACGTGACCCTCTCGGTCAACGCCGCGCCCGTCCTCGACGACGCCGGCGAGGTCCTCCGCGTCGTCGTCGTGTTCTCGGACGTGTCGGGGCGTGCCGAACACGAGGCCGCACTCGAGGAGAAGAACCGACAGCTGGAGTCGTTCGCGTCGGTGTTGAGCCACGACATCCGGTCGCCGCTGGCCGTCGCGACGGGCTTTCTCGAACTCGCCCGCGAGACGGAAGACCTCGAGTATCTCGAGAAGGTCGAGCGCTCACACGGGCGCATCGAGGAGCTCATCGACACGCTGCTCGTGCTCGCCCGGAAGGGGCGGATGATCCGCACGCTCGAACCCGTGGACCTCGGCGAGCTCGCCGAGGCGGCGTGGGAGCAGACCGAGACGGAGGACGCGACGCTCGACGTCGGCGACCTGGGGACGGTCGAGGCCGACCCCGTCCGCCTCAAGCAGGTGTTCGAGAACCTGTTCCGGAACGCCGTCCAGCACGGCGGGCGGGACGTGACCGTCCGGGTCGTTCCACTCGACGGCGAGCCGGGGTTCGCCGTCGAGGACGACGGCGAGGGGATTCCAGAACACCTCCGTGCGGAGATGCTCCGCCCCGGCCACGAGTCCAGCGGCGGCGGCTTCGGCCTCGGGCTCTCCATCGTCGCGGCAGTCGCAGAGGGCCACGAGTGGGGGCTCCGCGCGACCGAGAGCGCCTCCGGGGGCGCGCGCTTCGAGTTCCGCACCGCCGTCGCCGAGTGACGCCGCGCGGCCGACGTTGAAGGGTTTATCCGACTCCCCGCCGGAGTGAGGACATGGACATCTTACCGGACACGAGCGCGGTCATCGACGGCCGCGTGTCCGCGTACGACGGCGAGATCGGGACGGTGTACGTCCCCGAGGCCGTCGTCGCGGAACTGGAGTCGCAGGCCAACGACGGCCGCGACGCCGGCTGGTCGGGGCTCGAAGAGCTCCAGCGGCTCGTCGAACTCGCCGACGAGGGGGCGTTCGCCGTCGAGTACGTCGGCCGCCGCCCGAGCGCGAGCGAGACCCACGGCGCGGGCGAGGGCGACATCGACGCACTCATCCGCGACCTCGCGGCCGAACACGGCGCGACCCTCCTCACGAGCGACGTGGTGCAGGCGGAAGTGGCGAAAGCGACCGGTGTCCCCGTCGAGTACATCGAACCCGAGACCGAGGACACCGGCACGCTCGCCATCGAGCAGTTCCTCGACGAGCAGACGATGTCGGTCCACCTGAAGACCGGCGTGAAGCCGATGGCGAAGCGCGGGGCAATCGGCGACATGCACTACCAGACCATCGGCGACGACGTCCTCACCGAGAGCGAGATGGCCGAGTTCGCCCACGACGTGGAGGCGAAGGCCCGTGCCTCCTCGGAGGGGTTCGTCGAACTCTCCGAGCCGGGGATGAACATCATCCAGTTCCGCGACATGCGCATCGCCGTCGCCCGGCCGCCGTTCGCCGACGGTATCGAGGTGACGATGGTCCGACCCATCGTGAAGACGGACCTCGACGACTACGAGTTCGCCGACGACCTCCGCGAGCGCATCACCGAACACCAGCGGGGCATCCTGATCTCGGGGGCACCCGGCGCCGGCAAATCGACGTTCGCCCAGGCCGTCGCGGAGTTCTTAGCAGAGTCGGATTACGCCGTCAAGACGATGGAGAAACCCCGTGACCTGCAGGTCGGCCCGCACATCACCCAGTACACGGAACTCGGCGGGTCGATGGAGAAGACCGCCGACTCGCTGCTGATGGTCCGGCCCGACTACACCATCTACGACGAGGTGCGCAAGACCTCCGACTTCCGCACGTTCGCGGACATGCGGCTCGCGGGCGTCGGGATGATCGGCGTCGTCCACGCGACCCGCGCCATCGACGCGCTCCAGCGACTGGTGGGTCGCGTCGAACTCGGGATGATTCCCCAGGTCGTCGACACCGTCGTCTACATCGAGGCCGGGCAGGTGAACACCGTCTACGACGTGAAGACCGAGGTGAAGGTGCCGCACGGATTGGTCGAGGAGGACCTCGCCCGCCCGGTCATCGTCATCGAGGACTTCGAGACGGGCGAGCCGGCCTACGAGATCTACACGTTCAACCGGCAGGTCGTCACCGTCCCGCTCGACGACGAGGACGGCGAGCCCGCGGAGACGGGCGTCGACCGCATCGCGAAGAACGAGATCGAGCGCGAGATCAAGTCCGTCGCCCGCGGCCACGTCGAGGTCGAACTGAAAGGCCAGAACACCGCCGTCGTCTACGTCTCGGAGAACGACATCTCGACCGTCATCGGCAAGGGCGGTGGGCGGATTTCGGACATCGAGAACCGGCTCGGTATCGACATCGACGTGCGGACGCTCGACGAGCATCCCGGCCGAAACGCCGGCGGTCGGTCCTCGTCCGGTAGCTCCTCGGACAGTCGGGGGCAGGGCGAGATCGTCCAGCCCGAGATCACCTCCCGGCACGTCGTCATCCCGCTCGGCGGCCACCAGGGCGAGACGGTCGAGGTGCAGGCGAACGGCGAGTACCTCTTTACGGCGACCGTCTCCCGTGGGGGAGAGATTCAGGTGTCGCGGGGAAGTGCGATTGCGGAGGAGCTGGAGCTGGCTATCGACCGCGGGAAGACCATCACCGTGGCGCCCCAGTGAGAAGTGACAGGCTGTGGTTCGTTTCGCTCGCGTCGATACCGGGGAGGTATCCCCAGGAACTGCCTGGGTAAGTTGTTCAGGTTCCGGTAGAGAGCTGTGGCGTGGGTACCGCGACGAGTTCTACCAGCGTCAGCGGACGTCGCCGGAGTCGTGTCGAATACGGCGCGCTCATTCAGACTGATAGTCCCGAATCTCCCGGACCAGAACGAGGGCAGAGAGTATACTGCCAGCGAGAAGCGCGGCCCATAGGCCAGAACGCGGTTCCTGTGAGCCAGCCGCTCTAAATAGTGCTCCCGTCAGAAGAGCGGCGAGGATGAGTCGCGTCCGCGGGGAGACCATACCCAACCCACTCTCGGGAGTCACAAGAGGCTGCTCCCTCTGGGGGTGAACGAACCGAACCGCGATGCTGCATACACCCGCTGTACCGATTACGAAGGCCAACAGGAGCGTCTTGCTCACACGATTCTCTGCGACTACCTCGCTCTCGTTCGGCCCCCGACCTCACGAGAACAAGTCATTGCCCTGGGTGGTGGACCGGCGGCACACCGCCGCATACGTACCGGTGAAGCCGGCACGCCGACTGAGCGCTCGCTGACTCCGTTAGCGAGCGCAAAGGAGGTGCAAAACGTGCGTGTTAGTCGTCGGCCGCCGCGGGAACCGGGTTCCCGTTCTCGTCGAGTTCTTCGGTCTCGGGGATGATCTCGTAGAGGTTCTGGCGGGCGTCGGCGAAGTAGACGTCCTCCGAGACGATGTCGATGTCCTCGAGCCGTTCGAGCGCGTAGCGGACCGTTCGCGCCGAGAGCATCGACTCCTCGACGATGCCCTTCTGGGTCATCGGGCCGTTGTATTCGAGCACCTTGAACACGAGTTTGGCGCTGGGTGGAAGGTCCGAAATCGTCTCCCCGTCGGATTCAGCCATCGTACCTCAACGAACGGGTTCCAGCGGTTTAAACATTGAGGGGACATCGGTGTCACTTGGGCCGTAGAAGCCCCGTACCTGCCAAATTCGAGGAGTGTACTTTTATTACGGATACCCACAGTACGCGGGGCATTGAAGTATGCACGGCGGGCGGAGGGACGGCTGGTGCGCGCGCGCCGCGCGCTAGCGGCGGACCGCGGGTTCGGAGCGCTTTTCCCCCCACGGTGACGTAGAGCGGGTATGGCGACTGACACGGCCGGCCGGTTCTCCCCGCACATGCGTGGGCTGACGGTCACCGCACTCGCGTCCATCATGGGCGTCGCCGCGGCTATCGGCTCCTCCGTCGTGACGGCGGGGGCAGCCACCCCGGCGACCGACCCCCTCGGGACGTACGTGCTGGCGGGGGCCATCCTCGTCCAGTTCCCGGTGTTGAAGGTCGTGGGCATCGACGTGGAGGAGTTCGGCGCGAAGGACTACCTCTACGTCGCGTTCATGACGTTCTCACTCTGGTTCGTCTGCTGGGGAATCCTGCTGTCGACGGGGACGACGTTCTAGGATGGCCGAGGACAGCATCGCGGTCGTGGACCTAGATCGGTGCCAGCCCGACCGCTGTAACTACGAGTGTATGAACTTCTGCCCGCCCAACCGGACGGGCAAGGAGTGTATCGTCCCGCGCGAGGACCGCTACGAGGAGAACGAGCCGTACGAAGGTGGCCCGAAGCAGGTCTCCATCTCCGAGGAGATCTGTCTGGGCGAGACCTGCGGCATCTGCGTCGAGAAGTGCCCGTTCGACGCCATCGAGATCATCAACCTCCCGCAGGAGTTGGACGAGGAACCCGCCCATCGCTACGGCGAGAACGCCTTCTCGCTCTACGGGCTGCCCGCGCCGCAGGACGGGCGCGTCACGGGGATTCTCGGGCCGAACGGGATCGGGAAGACCACCGCGGTCCGCATCCTCGCGGGCGAGATCGAGCCGAACCTCGGCCGGTACGCTGACCCGCCGGACTTCGAAGAGGTGCTCGACGAGTATCGCGGAACGGAACTCCAGAACTACCTGGAGGCGCTCCGCGACGACGAGGTGACGGTCGCGCGCAAGCCACAGTACGTCGACAAGATTCCCGACACGTTCTCGGGGAACACCCGCCAGCTCATCGAGGGCGTCGACGAGCGCGGGGTCGCCGACGACCTCGTCGAGCGGCTCAACATCGCGCCGGTCATCGACCAGGACATCGACACGCTCTCCGGGGGCGAACTCCAGCGCGTCGCGCTCGCCGCGACCCTGGTTCGAGATGCGGACTTCTACTTCCTCGACGAGATCACGCCCTACCTCGACATCGGCCAGCGCGTCGAGGCCGCACGCCTCATCCGCGAACTCGCCGAGGACGGCGACCGCTCGATGCTCGTCGTCGAGCACGACCTCGCCATCCTCGACCTCCTGGCCGACACGCTCCACGTCGCGTACGGTCGACCCGGCGCGTTCGGTGTCGTCACGACGCCGAAATCCACGAAGAACGGCATCAACGAGTACCTGAAGGGGTATCTCGAGAACGAGAACATGCGCATTCGCCAGCAAGCCATCCAGTTCGAGGAGCACGCGCCCCGGACGACGGCTCGCGGCGACGTGCTCGTCGAGTATCCCGCGATGCGGAAGTCGTACGGCGAGGGCGAGTTCTCGCTCGAGGTCGACGCCGGGGAGATTCGCACGAACGAGGTGCTCGGCATCGTCGGCCCGAACGGTATCGGGAAGTCGACGTTCGCGAAGCTCCTCACGGGGCGACTGGAAGCCGACGAGGGCGAAGTCGACGTGGACCTCGACATCTCGTACAAGCCGCAGTACGTCGAGATCGACCAGCCGATGCGCGTCGACGCGTTCCTCTCGTCGATTACGGACGACTTCGGCTCGTCGTACTGGACGACCGAGATCGCCCAGCCGCTCCAGCTGGAGCGCATCATGGAGCAGAACCTCACCGACCTCTCCGGTGGGGAGCGCCAGCGCGTCGCTATCGCGGCGTGCCTGTCGAAGGAGGCCGACCTCTACCTGCTCGACGAGCCTTCTGCGCATCTGGACGTCGAACAGCGGGTGCTCGCCACCCGGGCGATTCGTCGCTACACCGAGAACCACGGCGCGACGGCGATGGTCATCGACCACGACATCTACATGATCGACCTGCTTGCGGACAGGTTACAGGTGTTCGACGGTGTCTCGGCCGAATACGGCCACGCCGGCCAGCCGGTCGGGATGCGCGCGGGGATGAACCAGTTCCTCGCGAACCTCGACGTGACGTTCCGCCGCGACCAGCGGACCGGGCGGCCGCGTATCAACAAGCCGGGCAGCCAGCTCGACCGCGAGCAGAAGAAGGCCGGCGAGTACTACTACGCGCCGAACACGGACGAGGAATAGAGCGCCGCAGTCACCAGAGGTGTTGGCATTTCGAATCTGGTTCAACCGCCCGGCATAGCGGAGCGATTCACCGCACTGAAACGCGCGTTGCCCGTATTCTGTCAGGAGTTGGTTGCTGAATACAGAGGCTGTATGTAGCAGTAGGTTGAGGGGCGACTCGATCAGTATTCTGTCACGTGTCCCGGGCGTCTCTAGCCCGGGGCCAATTCCAGTTTTCGAGTGAGCAGATCACACAGTACCCTCGAGCACTGGGTATGATGACAGTCTGTTTTGATTCAGTTGCCGCGTGATGGGGCAATAGAGACAGTGACTAACCTATCGCTCCAAACCGAAACGAAGCTATCACTATATTGGAACGCGAGATTGCCTTCCAATTTCGAGTGTTCGTCCGTCTCTGAGGAAAACAATCTATTGAGCGCATCCACATCCAACGTGTCCTGAAGTGGAGGAAGAGCGTGGGGACAGCATTCTTCAAACTCAGCGACAGCACACACGAGGGTATAACTCAGCGAGTTGTCGCCATTCACTGTGCGGTTCATAACTGTCTATAGGGCTCCAGTGGTAAACATCTAGCAGTCTTTCATCCATATAATCACAACAGAATGGTATTTTACCGATAGAGTCTCTGTATCAAACGATCCAATCGGGTCGTTTGTGACCCGCCCTCCTGACTGACTCGCGCTGTGAGTTCAGCACGGCAGTTGGAACTCCCTTCGTTTTCGACACTAGCGGTCGAATTCCAGACTTCGTCGAAGATCAGGCATTGTGGTCGATCCACCCACAGAAGGCATCGAAATCGCGTGCTCCGGCGCTCTCGGCGATGCCTCGGAGCGTCCCGATACGGAGCTCATCGTGTAGTGGGACGGTCACTTGTCTGCGGTCCGTTTCGTTCGTCGGGTGTTCGTAGTACAACTGGGCGTGGTCCCCGGTCGTCCGTCGCCACTCGAACCCACCGGCGTTGACGAGGACCTTCACGACCTCCATGACGGAGAACGTTCGCCGCCCCATCGATCAGTCAAGTACGTCCGGCGGCTCCTGGTCGCCCGTGGTGTTGTTCGCGGGGTCGATTCCCAGCGCACGAAGTTCCTCATCTGTGGGCTCACGGCCACGTTCGCCAGCGTGCAGTGCAACAGCGTCGTCGAGGTTGTCCAGCGCGGCGTCTCTGGACTCTCCTTGCGTTGTCACGCCTGTGTCCACATCCTTCGCGATCCACCAGCCGTCCTCTTGCCAGAGACGAATCTCGCCGTCATTGGCCTCGCCGTCCCGAGTCGAACTGGCCATCGTATTCATATCTACGAGATTAGCCGTATAAGTATTCGGCACACATCGCACGCGGCGAGTGGAACGGCGATTCGCTTCGGACGATGCGAAGAACCGTGCACGACTCGTGACCGACTCGCACTATGTATTCAGCATAGCTCTCGAAAGATGGCAGGCGACTGAGAGACGTCCGCTCGGTCAGTAGCCTGGGAAGTCAGATGAACTCGGGATGCGGCACACAGCGGCAGTGGAACGCTATGCAACAGGGCAGAACAGGAGAAACCGCGGGTGGGTCTACGCGAACCGGTCGAGGTAGTAGCGGGCGAACTTCGGGAGGTGGCCGAGAATGGCCGGGAACGTCAGGCCAAGCTGGCGGCGGAACTCGGTGGTGTCGTAGTAGAGCCGTTCTTCCTTCGCGAGGCCGTCGACGACGCGGACCCGGCTCACACCGTGGAGCTGGACCGACCGGCCCGTCGGCGGGATGCCCTGGTAGACGCCCTCGTGTGTGCCCGCGACGGTGAACTCGGTGAAGACGAACTCGTCGTCGACGACCGCGATTCGCTCGGGCGTGACGGTGAGGTCGGGCATCGCCGTCCGGAGTTCCGTGACGACCCGGGCGTAGCCGTCGATGCCGTGGATGACCTCGTCGTAGCTCGGGTCGTGTCGGACGTAGTCCTCGTGGGCGAACTCGTCGAGGCGCGTGACGTCGCCGGCGTTCCACACCGTCTCGATGGTCTCGACGGGGAGCGATTCGATAGGTCGCTGTCGGTTGATGATTGCCATAACTGTCGCAGCCTCGGCCTGTCGTCCGAGATGCGCAGTCCTATAGGTCGTGTGAGGGCTTAATCCTGCGCGCTGGCGCCCGGCGGCAGGCACAGATTGACAACGCTCGGCCGCGTCTCCACACCGACACGGATGCGTTGCGACTACCACACGCACACGAACTACTCGGACGGCTCGGTCGCCGAGTCGATGCTCCGGGCCGCCGCCGACGCCGGACTCGACGCGATCGGGTTCGCCGACCACTGCAACGTCTCGACCGACGAGCGGCTGCAGACCATCAAGCGGGCGTGGGGATTCAATCTCGACCTGACGTACGAGCGGCGACGCGAGGGGCTCGACGCGCTCCGCGAGCACACCGACCTCCGGGTGTTCGACGCCGTCGAGATGGACTACACGCCGCGCGACGAGCCCGAAATCGAGGCGTTCCTCGACGAGGCCGGCTTCGACTACGCCGTCGGGAGCGTCCACGAGCTCGACGGGACGAACGTCCACTACGAGGCGCACTTTGCCGACCAGTCCGATGCCGAGCGGGAACGCCACGTCGCCGACTACTTCGACGCGCTGGTCGCGCTCGTCGAGAGCGAGCTGTTCGACGTCGCCGCCCACCTCGACCTCGTCGAGCGGAACCCCGCGCTCCGCGGGTACGCCACCGCGGACCAGTACCACCGGGTCGCCGAGGCGCTCGAAGCGTCGGCGACGGTGCCCGAGATCAACGCCGGGCGCGTCACCGCGGCGTACGGCGAGTTCCACCCCACGCCCACGTTCCTCGACGTACTGCTGGAGTACGACATCGAGTTCGTCCTCGGCTCGGACGCGCACGACCCCGACGAGCTCGCGCCGCGGAAGGACGAACTGGAGACGTTCGTCGCCACACACGGCGTCCCGACGACCGAACTCGGGGCGTGACCCCGTCATAGACGGCGAAAGGGTTAGGCAGACTCGTGAATAATCGACCATTATGTATTCGCCGGGGGAGACAGACGTCGCGAGTGGGGGGCGGGTCGCCGACGAACTCGCACAGTGGGTCATCCCGGCGACCGGACTGGTGCTCGTCGTTCTAGGCGTGGGCTACTGGGCGGCGACCGACACGGCGACCTTCGACATGGCCATCGCGAGTCTCCCGGCGGCGCTGACCGCAGTGGTGTGGTTCGGCGCACGCCGCGTCGACCGCGAGGCTGCGTTCGGCCGGCGACTCCTCGGCTGGACGCTCGTCGGTGCCGGCGCGCTCGGCGGGCTCGTCCTCTTCGCGTTCATCGTACAAGGCGCCGACCCCGTCGACTCGTTCCCGCTGCTCCAGTTCATGATGGGCGTGGGCTCGCTGTCGGGGCTGCTCATCGGCACGAACGAGATCCGAAGCGTCAGCGCCGCCCAGGAGGCGGAGCGCGCGCGGCTCGAAGCCGAACTGTCGAAGCGCGAACTCGACCGCCTGGAGTTCCTCAACCACCTGCTTCGCCACCACGTTCTGAACAAGATGAACGTGGTCCACGGCTACGCCGAGCTCGTCCGCGAACAGATGGACGACGGGTTCGAGAAGGAGCTCACGACCATCGAGGAGGAGACCGAGGAGGTGACAGAACTCATCGAGAACGTCCGCGTGCTGGTGAACTCGATGACGCTGAACATCGAACTCGAACCCATCGAACTCTCACCCGTGCTCGAACGCGAGGTGGCGTCGCTCCGCGAGACGAACGAGGCGACCGTCGAGACTGACATCCCCGACGGCGTCACGGTCGAGGCCGACGGGCTCCTCCGCTACGTGTTCGAGAACCTCCTCCGAAACGCCGTCGAGCACAACGACGCCGCGGCGCCCCGCGTCGAGGTGACGGTCACGGTGACCGACCACACGGTCTCCGTCCGCATCGCGGACAACGGTCCCGGCGTCCCGGACGACCGAAAAGACTCGATCTTCCACCCGGAGGAGAACGGCACCCAGGGGCTCGGCCTCTACCTCGCGGACACACTCGTCACCGAGTACGGCGGCAACGTCTCGGTCGAGGACTCGGCACTCGGCGGCGCGGCGTTCGTGGTCGACCTGCGGCGGGTGTAGGGGTCGGGCTGGTCGAGACGGCCCGAAAACGAGACGGAACCTGCACAGGGGCTGCACACGTCGGGAAAAGTGTTAACACAAAAGCACATTATTGTTGACTTATGGGGCGGGGGACTGACACGACCAGCGGAGATGCATTGCGTAGTTCGAACCGTGCTGTAAGCCCAGTCATTGCTGTCGTGATGATGGTCGCAGTTACCGTCATCCTGGCAGCAGTCGTGACGGCGGCGGTGTTCGTTACAGGGGATGTGGAAACCGCACAGCAAGCAGCGACTCGGTTCGACAATATCGTCGCCTCGTTCGGAGCACTGCTCCCGTGAAGCTGTGGACCGGCAGGTACGAGCCGGTATCGAGCGGGGGTGACGTCGACGGGTGCTGAGCGACGGTGGCCAATTGTCGTATCACCCGGGCGGTCGATATAGCGAGTGAAGTGGTCACGGCCATCCGTGAGCAGCGCGGAACGCACCCGACGAGGCCGGTTCTAGAAGAACTTGAACAGGTCGTCGCGCTTCGCCTCGTGGAGGTGATGGCGAACGGCGTCGTTCAGCGGCCCGATGCGTCCCTTCTTCGCGACGATGGGGGCGATGGTCTCGCCCGCCCACTGCTTCCACGGCGGATACAGCCCGAGGCGGTCACAGAGTTCGTTGAGCCGTTCGTCGCGGTCCGGCACTTTGTCCATCTTGTTGACAGCGACGACGGTCGGAATTCCGAGCTCCTGCAGGAAGCCGAACATCTCGACGTCGTGTGGGATTTCATCGGGGCCGGAGTGGCGGTCGATGATGTCGACGACGGCTTTCCCGTCGACGACGAGCACGCCCACGAGAATCTTCTCGGCGTTCGCCTCGACGTACCGCACGACGTCGGTCTTGATGCGCTCGCGCACGTCGTCGGGGACGCCGGACATGAAGCCGAAGCCGGGGAGGTCCGTGATGACGAAGTCCTCCGAGACCCAGTCGTAGTGGTTGGGTTTCCGGGTGACGCCCGGTTTCCCACCGGTGTCGAACGATTTGCCCGTGAGTTCCCGCATCAGCGTCGACTTCCCGACGTTGGAGCGGCCGACGAGCACGACCTCGCTGTCGCGGTCGGGGCGGGTGTCGAACATGAGTGTCCCTTTCGGGGGGAGACGGATACCGCTCTCGGTTGCACCCGAGGTGCGACGTTATGCTGCCAGGCGTCGTCTGTCAAGCATGGCACAGGATGTCCCCGACGGGTTCGAGGCGGTCACCAAGTGGCTCCAGTCGGCGCCGGGCGTCGAGACGGTGTACGGCGACCCCGTCGAGCGCGACGACCGGACCGTCGTGCCCGTCGCACAGGTCCGGTACGGCGTCGCCGGCGGGTTCGGCTGGGGGTCGGACGGCGAGACCGACGAGAAGACGAGCACAGGTGGTGGAGGTGGCGGCACCGGCGGCGCACGCGTCACCCCCGTCGGCGCGCTAGAGGTGAGCGATTCGGGAACGGAGTTCGTCCGGTTCGAGGCGGGCGGGGGCTGGAAGCGAGTCGTCCTCGCCGCGGTACTCGGCATCGTACTGGGCGTGCTGCTGGGCTGGCGCAGCCGTTAGGCGACACGGCCGACGACCCACCGCCAGTGCTGTTCGAGCGGGCCCTCGACGTCCGCGAGCGTCTCGGTCGCGCGGACCACTCGCTCGTCAGTCGGGAGCTCCGGGTAGAGCCGTGCGGCGAGCGCGGGAATCGCGTGGAACGCCCGTAAATCGTCGCCCGAGGAGTCGAACGACCACGTTCCGGTCGTCGTTTCGAACGCGCTGTCGAGCGCCGCGACCACCTCGTCGGTCGACGCCGGCGAGCGGGATTCGCGGTCGAGGCCAGCGAGCGCATCGCCCCCATGGACGGTCCAGCCGTCGAGCGCGACGGCACCCACGACACCCCCGGGCCGAAGGATACGCTTCGCCTCGGCGACGGCCGCCGCGGGCTCGGGCACGAGGAACAGCGACGCGGTGAACGCGACGGCGTCGAACGTCGCGTCGCGGAAGGGGAGCCGGTCGAAGTCGCCGACGACGCGCCGCTCGGTCGGGTTCTCGCGGAGCATCCCGAGCGAGGCGTCGAGCGCCACCAGTGCGTCGGCGGAGGTGGCGAACGCGGCCGCCGAGGCCCCGGTGCCCGCACCGGCGTCGAGCACCCGACCCCGTGGCTCCATCTCGGCGGCGAGCCGCTCGGCGAGCGCGGCGAACCGCCCCGTGCGTGCCTCGTAGGCGTCGTAGGCGCTCGCGCTCTCGTCGAAGTTCGCCCGGATGGCGCGTTTCATATCCCCTGCACGCCCCACGCCGGCTTCAGTTGTCGGGGACCTGGCCCGACGGCGACCCGACCGACAGGCCGATGCCGGTCGCGCGAGCGGGAGTCACATGGACAAACAGGCGCTCCGCGAGCGCGTGTGGGACGCGCTGGAGGAGAGCGGAGAGGCGCGATTTCCGTTCCCACCCCACGGCCGCATCCCGAACTTCAACGGGTCTCGCGAGGCGGCCGACCGACTCGCTGGCCTCGACGCGTGGCACGACGCCGAGACCGTGAAAGCGAACCCCGACGCGCCGCAGTTGCCCGCCCGCCGCCGAGCGCTCCGCGAGGGCACGACCGTCTACATGGCCGTGCCTCGACTCAGGGACGAGCGGTGTTTCCTCGAACTCGACCCGGCTCGACTGGAAGCCGAGGGGGTCGACACCGACGACGCCGCGACCATCGGGGGGAGCGACGAGCACGGCGTCGCGGTGTATCCCGACGACCTCCCCGAGATCGACCTGATTCTCGCGGGCTCCGTCGCCGTCACCGAGGACGGGCGGCGAGTCGGGAAGGGCGAGGGCTACTCGGACCTGGAGTTCGCCATCCTGCGCGAGTTCGGGCTCGTGGACGACGAGACGACGACGGTCACGACCGTCCACGAGCTACAGGTCGTCGACGACGTGGAGACCGACGCCCACGACGTGCCGCTCGACGACGTGGTGACGCCCGAGCGAGTCGTCGAGACGGGTGCCAGCGCCAAACCGTCTGGAATCGACTGGGGCGCGCTCGGCGACGAGAAGCGCGCCGAGATTCCGGTGCTGGAGCGGTTACTCGAGTGAGAGGTCCCGGTAGTGGAGCCGCATCCCGTGGCTCGTCTCGGTGAACGCCTCACCGACGGTCACGGGGACCGGTGCGTCGAACGGCGGCCCGTCGGTGACGAACGTGTGGAACTCCCCGTTCTCGCCGCATGGGTCGGCGTCGTCCGGGAGGTCGGTGCGGAAGTCGGCGTCGAGCCGCCGGCCGGCGAACGCGGGACCGAGGGCGTCGTTCGTGCAGACGACGACGCCCTCGAACCGCTCGGTGAACGTCTCGAACAGCGTCTCGGGGTCGCGGCCCCACAGCGGGAACCGGGGGTCGAGTGCGGTGTCGGCGTACAGCCGCTCGCGGTACTCCCGGATGTCGTCGAGATGGAGGTCCGCGAAGACGAGCGCGTCGGCGCGGCCGGCGTAGGAGTCGGCGACCGCTCGCAACCGGGATTCGTACACGTCGTTGGCAGCGTCGTGCGGGACGTCGACGAACCGAATCGGATAGCCGAGCGCCTCGGCCTGCCGTTCGAGGAGGCCAGTGCGGACGCGGTGGCTTCGCGAGCGGTTGCCGTGGGTCGTGGTGAGGAGCTCCACGACCTCCACACCCTGGCGTTCGAGCGCCCACAGTGCAAGCGCGCTGTCTTTTCCCCCGCTCCACGAGCAGACGACGGCCATAGCTCGTGGTGGTGGGTCGACCACAGGAGCGTTGTGGTCGCTCCGGACCTGGCATCCGGGGGTGTTTTGCCGCTCGGGGGAGAGGTGAGCCCGTGCGACTCGTCCAGGTCACCATCCCCGCGGGCAAGAAGGAGACCGTGCTGTCGGTCCTCGACGACGAGGGCATCGACTACGTCCTGACCGACGAGACGAGCGGGCGCAAGTACACCGGCGTCGTCTACTTCCCGCTGCCGACGAGCGCGGTCGAGCCGATCCTGGGTCGACTCCGCGAGGTGGGGCTCAACGACCACGCCTACACCGTCGTTCTGTCGGCGGAGACGGTCGTCTCTCGACAGTTCGAACAGCTCGAAGCCGAGTACGCCGCCGACGAGGAGACCGACGACCGCATCGCCCGCGAGGAGCTCAAGGCGCGCGCTGACGACCTCGCGTCGACGTGGCCGACGTACACCGTGATGACCGCCGTGAGCGCCATCATCGCGACGGCGGGGCTCCTGCTCGACTCCCCGGCGACCGTCGTGGGGTCGATGGTCATCGCGCCGCTCATCGGGCCGGCGATGGCCGCCGCCGTCGGCAGCGTCGTCGACGACGACGAGCTGTTCTCCCGTGGGATCCGGATGCAGGTGGTCGGGATGGCGCTCGCGGTCGTCGCCGCCGCAGTGTTCGCGAAGGCCATCGATCTGTTGAACTTCATCCCCGCGGCGTTCGACCCGACGAGCATCGGGCAGATTCGCGAGCGGCTCAACCCGGACTTCCTCTCGCTCGCGGTCGCGCTCGGGTCCGGCGTGGCGGGCGCCGTCGCGCTCACCACCGGCGTCTCGACGGCGCTCGTGGGCGTGATGATCGCCGTCGCGCTCGTCCCGCCCGCGGCGACCGTGGGCATCGGCATCGCCTACGGCGACCCGTCGATGGTGCTCTCCTCGGGCATACTCGCCGTCGTCAACGGGCTCTCTATCAACCTCGCGGCGCTGCTCGTGCTCTGGTACTCGGGGTACCGCCCGGAGCGGTTCTTCCGCGAGGCCGATGCCCGGAGTGCGACCATCCGCCGAGTGGCGTTCATCGTCGCGGTCATCGCGCTCCTCTCCGTGTTCCTCGGCGGCGTCACCTACGACTCCTACCAGACGGCGAACACCGAGAACGCCGTCGAGACCGCGGTCGGCGAGGTGTTCGACGCCGACGGCCCGTACGGCGCACGCTACGCCGAGATGTCGGTGTTCGACCTCGAGGTGGAGTTCGTCGCGGAGGACCCCGTCTTCCTGTTGCACGACCCCGAGCGCGTCGTCGTCACCGTCGGCATCCCGCCCGATGCCTCGACGAACGGGCTGGCGACCGCGCTCGACCGACAGGTCGTCGAGGCGAGCGGCGACCCGAGCGTCGAGGTGCAGGTCCGGTACGTCGAATTCGAGCGGACGTAAGCCGATCGTACCCGTCGCTGGCTCACCCACGAGATAGCTCAAATGCTGGTTTGACGCTACGGAGCGGCTATCTCCTCTCCCGACCTCTCAGTGGTATGGAACGAGCCAGTACCATCCTCGCACTCGCAGCCGCCACGCTCGTGGTGGCCGCAGCCGCCGTCGTCGGCCTCGGTGGATTCCCCGCCGCCGCCGCGACCACGGGACCGGACGGACAGACCATCTCCGTCGGCGCCTCCGGCAGCGCCGAGGGTACCCCCGACCAGGCGGTGCTCTCCGTCGCAGTCCTCGCCACCGCCTCCTCGGCTGACGAGGCGCGCCAGCAGGTCGCCACCGACGTCGAACGGATGCGCGCCGCGCTCCGTGAGGCCGGCGTCGACGACGACCAGGTCCGCACCGCGTACTTCAACATCGGCCCTGACTACCGGTACGACCCCGAGACCGGCGAGCAGGAGGTGACCCGCTACCGTGCGGTCCACGCCTTCGAAATCACCCTCGACGACATCGAGTCGGCCGGAGCCATCATCGACGTGGCCGTCGAGAACGGCGCCTCGCAGGTGAACAACGTCCGGTTCGGCCTCTCCGAGGAGCGACAGGCAGAGCTGCGTGCCGAGGCACTCACTGACGCGATGGCGAACGCCGACGCGAACGCCCAGACGCTCGCGGACGCGAGCGACCTCGACGTCGTGGGAGTCCACTCGGTGTCGACCAGCGATGTGAGCTACCCCCGCTACTTCGAGTCCGCAGCCGTCGGTGACGGCGGCGGCGCGAGCACCGTCATCGAGTCCGGCCCCGTCACCGTCACCGCCACGGTACAGGTGACGTACAACGCGACGAGCAACTGACGCGGCGTTCGGAACTCCCTGTTTTCGTCCCATCCATCGTGGCCCAGCGACAGCCCTCGCTGGCTGGGAGCACACCTCCGACCCCTCGGCCGCTACACGCGCCCGCCGAGTCCACCAGGAAGCCAGACCCTTCGCCGGCTATCGATCCGTCAGTTCTCCTCGAACGGCAACTCTAGCTCCCAGTCGACCGCGTCGACGGCGGCGTCGAGCACGTCGTCGACGCCCTCGCCCTCGGTGATGCTCATGTAGTGGTCCGCCTCCACGTCGCGCGACTGGTCGCTCTTGTTACAGACCGTCAGGACGGGCACGTCGAACTTCTCGACGACCTCGTCGCGGAGTTCCAGTTGCGACTCCAGGGGGTAGCCACACGAGCCGCTCGCGTCGACGAGGAACAGCACGGTGTCGGCGAGGTGGGTGAGCGCGCTCACCGCTTGCGACTCGATGGCGTTGCGCTCCTCCGCGGGGCGGTCGAGCAGCCCGGGCGTGTCGATGAGCTGGTAGCGGATGCGGTCGCGCTCGAAGTGGCCGACGCGAATCTGCTTGGTCGTAAAGGGGTACGAGGCGATCTCGTTGGACGCACGGGTGACCGCGTTGACGAACGACGACTTGCCGACGTTCGGGTAGCCAGCGACGACCACCGCGGGTTCGTCCGGGCGGATGTCGGGGAGCGTCTTGAGTTCGTCACGCGCGTCGGCGATGGCGAGCAGGTCGTCTTCGACCTGCCGGGTGACGGAGGCGAGCCGCGCGAACGCCTGCTTGCGGATCTTCCGCGCGGTATCGGGGTCGGCGTTGCGGATGCGACCGTGGTACTCGTTCTTGATTTTCTCGCACTGTCGAGAGGCCCACATCACCTGCGAGAGGTGCTGGCGGAGCGTGTCGACGTTCAGGTCGTGGCGTCCGACGATGGCGTCGGCCATATCCCGGTAGAAGGGGTCGATGTCGTCGAAATCCGGCCACGACGTCACGACGTTCCCGAGGTTGTCGGAGAGGATGTTCGCGGCGGTCTGAAGCATCGACTCCTGCGCCTCGACGCCTTTCTTGGCGTGGCCGGCGCGCGCAGCCCGTGAGAAGGCCTTGTCGATGAGTTCCTCCGACCGCGGGGTCGTGGGGAGGTCCTCGAAGATAGTCATTGCGCGTCTTTTGCCGCCGAGGCGTAAAAGGCCGTCCGTCCGAGCCGAAGGTTTAGGCCCCGTGCGGCCGCTGCTCGGGCATGCGACTCCGTCCCCTCGCTGCCGGCACCGGAATCGCCCTCCTCGCCCCGATTCCCGCGGCCCTCCTCGGCGCTGACTGGCTCCTGACCCTCTGGCTCCTCGCCGGCGGCGTCGCCGGCTACCTCGCCGGTGGCTCCGGGGAGCGTGGCTTCGGCTACGGAGCCGGCGCGGGCCTCCTGACGCTCGGTGTCACCGGCCTGCTCACCGCCGTCGTCTGGGGTGGCTCGCTGCTCGGCCTGTTCGGCCCGTCGTTCGTGGAGGGTGCCGTCTACTTCCTCCGTGCTGCGTTCATGATGGGGTGGTTCATCGCGCTCGCAGCACCGTTCATCGGGATAGGGGTCGTGTTCGTCATCCTCATGATGGGGCTGGCCGGCGCGGTCGGCGCGGTCTCCCGGTCGTCGTGAGGCGGCCACGATTCCCGTGACGTCAACCGTTTTGTGTCGTGCAGCCCTGGTGCTACTATGGCCGACATCGACGCCGACGCACTCCTCCCGAACGACCGCGTGAAGCAGGCCGTGCTCGCGGGCGACATCACACAGTTGACGCGCGGGGCGAGCAACCGCTACGCAGAGGAAGGCGACACCTTCGACCTCGACGGCGAGCCGTTCGTGGTCACGAGCGTCGAGCATCGGACGCTGGGCGACTTCACGGACGCGGACGCACAGCGCGAGGGCTCCGAGTCGCTCGACGCGTACAAGGCGCGGATGGAGCGCGTGCATCCGGGCGACTTCGAGTGGGACGACAGCGACGAGGTGCTGACCTACCGGTTCGAGCGCCGCTAGCGCCGCGATTCGAGTTCCGCGAGCAGGTCGTCGAGGTCCATCTCCTTCATCGACAGCAGCACCAGGAGGTGATAGACGATATCCGCCGACTCGTAGGCAATCTCCTCGCGGTCATCGTCCTTGGCGGCGAGAATCAGTTCGGTCGCCTCCTCGCCCAGTTTCTCGAGGACGTAGTTCTCGCCCTTCTCGTGGGTGAACAGCGTCGTCGTGTACGAGTCCTCCGGGAGCTCCTCCTTTCGGGACTCGATGACGGCGAACAGCTCTTCGAGGATGTCGCGGCTCTCGGCGTCCTGTTCAGGCATCCTCGACCACCTCGCGGAGGTCGCGCAGCTCCTCGAACTCCTCGGGGAGTTCGCGGCCGTCCTCGAACACCTCCTCGGAGACCTCGATGGGTGCGTTCGTGCGGGCGGCGAGCGCCAGCGAGTCGGAGGGGCGCGCGTCGACGACGACGCTGTCTCGGGGCGTGGCGATGTGGAGGTCCGCGATGTACGTGCCTTCGCGCAGTTCCGAGACGACGACGCGCTCGACCCGCCCGCCGAGTTCCTCCATCACGTCGAGCAGCAGGTCGTGGGTGAGCGGGCGGCCGATATCCTCGGCGTCGAGCCCCCGTCGGATGGCGACGGCCTCGTCGAAGCCGACGAAGATGGGCAGCAGGTCGTCGCTGCCCGCGACCGCGAGCAGCACCACGGGAACCGGGCCGTTCGGCGTGCCCGCGACCTTCACCCCGTCGATAGAAGCGTCCATACGCGAGCGTGGTGACGGCAGGCGTTAAAGCCTCTGTCCGAGCGCATCCGGGCGCCGGGTCAGGACTCGGCCGCTGCCTGCCGGAAAAAGGCGAGGTCGTGAATCCGCGAATCGGCGGTGAGTTCCGGGTGGAAGGAGGTGGCGATGACCGGCCCCTGTTTGACCGCGACGGGGCGGCCCTCCCACTCGGCGAGCACCTCGACGTCCTCGCCCACCTCGTCGATGACGGGCGCGCGGATGAACACCGCCGGGAACGGCTCGTCGAGGCCCGTGACGTCGAGCGGTGCCTCGAAGGAGTCGACCTGTCGGCCGAACGCGTTGCGGTCGACGCTCACGTCGAGGACGCCGAGCGTCGCCACGCGGTCGTCTTTCGCGTCCGTCGAGGCGACGATGAGCCCCGCACACGTCGCGAGCACGGGCTTGCCGGCGGCGACGTGGTCGCGGATCTCGTCGTCGATGCCTTCCTGTGCGAGGAGTCGGGAGATGGTCGTCGACTCGCCGCCGGGCATCAGCAGGACGTCGCAGTCGGGGACGAGTCCCGAGTCGCGTATCTCGACCACCTCGGCGTCCGTCTCGTGCGCCTCGGCGGCGCGACGGATGGCGGCGGCGTGTTCGGAGACGTCGCCCTGGACGGCGACGACGCCGGCTCGCAGTGTCATGACTACGCGTAGGAAGTGAACCGCGAAAAGGGCGACGAAGCGCGACCTATCGGTTCGTCGTTACGCGACGACGTTCAGCACCATCACGAGGGCGCCGAACAGGAGGCCGAACGCGACGACGGTGCGGGGGTCGATCGTCGGCGCGTTCCGGTCCTCGGAGTCGAAGTAGCGGACGAGGCCCGCACTGCTCATCAGCCCGCCGGAGTTCTGACCACTGCTCATACACCTCTCTGTGTACGTTCGAGGCGTAAGCCTTTCGGAGCGGTCGCGGACACGCTCGCCGGTTCCGCAGGGCACAGCCGGTGCGCGAGTGGGAAAGGTTTTAGCGGCCTGCTCAAGTACTGTTGAACGGTTATGAGCGTTAGTCTCAAGGACTTCTACGCGGACTGGTGTGGCCCCTGCAAGACGCAGGACCCGATCCTGGAGGAGCTGGAAGCCGACTTCCCGGGCGTCAACTTCGAGAAGGTGAACGTCGACGAGGAGCAGGACGTCGCCAACGAGTATCAGGTGCGGTCCCTGCCGACCCTCGTCATCGAGAACGACGACGGCATCGTCGAGCGCTTCGTCGGCGTCACCCAGCGCGACGACATCGAAGCCGCGCTGCAGGAAGCCGGCGCGTAGACCCAGTCCACGTTTTCCCGGCCACTACGTCGCGAGCCGCAGCACACGGTACCGTGCCGCCACCACCCGATAGCTTAAGCGCCGGGGACCGCTGGCTTGCGGTATGGACGGCGAGATTTCCGCCGACGAGTTGGCCGACCTCCTCGAGTCGGGTGCGGACGTGCAGGTCGTCGACATCCGCTCACCCCCGGCGTTCGACCGCGGACACATCCCCGGGAGCGTCAACATCCCGTTCGCGGAACTCCCACAGCGCGTCGGCGAACTCGACGGCGCCGGGCGAGTCGTCACGGTCTGTCCCCACGGACAGGCGTCGGTGCAGGCCGCCCGGCTCATCGGGTCGTACGAGGGCACCGCAGCGACGCTCGTCGAGTCGCTCGCTCCCGGTATCGAGGGCTGGGCGGCCGAGCACGCGCTGGAGACGAGTGCCGACGACGAGCCCGCGAAGGCGAACCCTGACGAGGGGCCCGAGGCCCCCTTCTAACGACGGCTACGCTGTCTGCGGATGCCCTGTCGGAGGTCGAACGTCGCGTCGAGTTCGTACACCGAGCCGGCGCTCGCGACGACGCCCACGAGGACGAGGCCGGCGGAGACCGGGTCGGTTCCCCCAAAGAGGAGCGTCATGACGACGAGCTGGAGGCCGACGAGGAAGACGAACGAGAGCAATAGCCCGTAGGCGACCACGCCGAGGACCGCCCAGAGGCCGTCCTCGATGGCGCGCCGCGTGGGCTCGTACATGTCGTTGGGTTTCGGGCCGAGTTGCACGGGCACGGTCGGCGGTTCCGCGCGGCGGTGCTTACGGTTTGCGGCCCCGGCGGTCGTTGCTCGGCGGGCACCGTGGCTCACAGGACGAGACGCGAGAGAACGGAGGCCGGCGGCTCGACGCAGCGGTCAGGCGACGTTGAACCCTTTCTCGCGGAGGAAGTCCTCCACGCGACCCGTGTGGTTACCCTGTAGCTCGATGGCGTCGTCCTCGACGGTGCCGCCACAGGCGAACTTCGACTTCAGATCGCTCGACAGCGAGCTCAGGTCCACGTCTTTGGGGTCGAACCCCTCGATGATCGTTACCTCCTTACCGTATCGGCGCTCGTCGATGCGGATGTTGATCTCCTGGGACTCCTTGGCGACGTCCTCGCAGACGCAGAGTTCCTCAGGCAGACCGCACGTCGAGCAGACTTCCGACATTACACCGTGGGTTACAGACTGGCCGTATTAAACACTATCGGGACTATGCACCCCGGTTTCTGCGGCGTGAGACGCCCGCGATGCCGGCGTCGGCCACCAGTTCGTCCGCGAGGTCGACCGCCTCGTCGGCCTCGGCCTCGGTGACGCGGCCGGCGTACGTGGCCCGCTCGTACAGCGTCGCCACGCGAGCCGCCCGCTCGTCACCCACGTCGGTGACGTACTGGCGGACCGTCTCGCCCGGCTCGCGGGGGCGGGCGTCCCGTCCGAGGACGTACTCGACGCGGGCGAGCGCGCGCTGGGTGTCCGAGACGGGGTCCTTCCGAGGTTGGTAGCGGAGCCACACCTCGCGGTAGGCGCGGCCGGTGACGCCCGCACGCCGCAGACCGGCGATGGCCGCGCCCGTGACGACGAGCCCGAGGCCCACCTGCTCGCGGGAGGGGAGCGACGGCAGCTCGAGCTGGAAGCCGCCGTCGCCGCCCCCGCCGGCAGGGTCGTTCGGGGTGAACCCCTGGAAGCCGTCCGAGGGGCTCGACCCGTTGCCGCCGACGGGCGAGAGCCGCTGGTCGAGGTCCGGCGTCGGGGTGTCGTCGGACGTCGTGACCGGCTCGTCCGGGTCGGGCGTCGGCGTCCACGAGTCGGGGCCGGTCCGGAACGTGTCGACGTTCGACTCGTTGTTCTCGCGCGCGCTGCCGAGTCGCTGCTGTTCAGCCGCGCTCCGCGGGCCGGCGGGCGTCGGGTCGAACCGCGTCCACCCGTGGTCGGGGAAGTACACCTCGACCCACGCGTGGGCGTTGAGCCCGCGGGCGACCCACGTGTCCCGGGCGACCTGTTCGCCGGGGGTGTAGCCGACGACGAACCGCGCGGGGACGTCGAGGGTGCGGAGCATCGTCACCATCGTCGTCGCGAAGTACGTGCAGTAGCCGGCGTCCATCTCGAAGAGGAACGCGTCGGCGATGTCGCCGCTCGGCTTCTCCACGTCGAGCGAGTACGCGCGGTTGTTCTCCAGCCACTGCTCGACGACGCGGGCGGTGTCGTACGGGTTACTCGCGTTCGCGGTGATGCGCTCGGCGCGTGTCG
The DNA here is from genome assembly GCF_024362405.1 of Halorarius litoreus. Lineage (GTDB taxonomy): Archaea > Halobacteriota > Halobacteria > Halobacteriales > Haloarculaceae > Halorarius > Halorarius litoreus. The sequence continues at coordinate 1,113,447 of NZ_CP101454.1, forward strand.
CCACCCGCGCGGGCGTGTTCTCGGGGAGGGTGGTGTAGCGCGTCGCGATGACGTCGGGGTAGTCGGTGCCCGCGTCCCGCAGTTCCTGTGGGGAGGCGACCGGCACGCGCGAGGTGATGGTGTACGACTCGCCCTTCGAGAACGGCCGAACCGGGCGGATGTTCCCGCCGTCGACGACGTCCGCGCCGGTGTCGCTCTCCTGTATCTCGACGGGCTTCCACAGCGCCGGCATGTTCCCCATCCGGGCTTCGAGTTCGAACGTCTGGTCGACACTCCGGCTCCGGCCCGGCGGCGAGGCCAGCCGCCCCTCGTACGGCTCGCTGCCGCCCGTGCGGATCCAGCCGTCGCCGGTGTAGCGGTCGAACGAGCCGACGCGCCAGTAGCCCGGTTCGTCGCTCGAGACGGTGAAGCGCACCTTCGGCGAGAGGCTGATCGAGCCCGATATCTGGACGTTGTCGGCCGCTCCGAGGAGGTTCGCCTCGATGGTACCCCCGCCGCCGATACCGCCGAGCGGGTTGCCGCCGCGCCCCGACACCCGCCCCGGCACCACGTCGACGAGGCTCGTGGCGACGACGACCGCGCCGAGTTCCACGAGGATGGCGCGGCGCGCGTCGTCGATCCCCTCGCCGTCGCCCTCGTCGGTGACGCCGGCAGCCTGGCGAGCCGCGTACTCGCGGTTGGCCACGTCGCCGAATCCCATCGCGCCGACGACGCCGATGGCGCCGAGCAGGGTAGTGGGCGCGTCAGCGTTCCCGGTGAGAACGAAGATGCCGAGCGTGAACCCCGCGACCGCCGCGCCCGCGACGTAGTGGCGCCGGAGCGCAAGATACCACGCGAGGAACGTCGGGCCGGGGGCAATGGCGAGCGCCCACGTCCCGGCGTTGACGATACGGAGGATGGAGAGCCCCGACAGCAGCGAGACGGAGTCGCCGACGAGCGGGCCGAGCGTCCCGTACACCTCGACGTTGGCCGGAAGCGTGTTGATGTAGTAGACCGCGCCGGCGGCGACGAGCCCGACGGCCAGCAGGCCGGCGTATCGCGGTCTGACGAACCGCGCCAGCAGCGTGCCGGCGGCGATGGCACCGGCGACCGTCAGCAGCAGCAGTGAGGGGTCGCCCGCCACGTTCGCGATGAAGTGGAGGACGCTCACGTACGCGGCGACGACGAGCGCCACCGAGCCGACGGCGAGCAGTCGCGGCAGGTCGAGCGCGCCGACGACCGGGAGCGAGCGGGTCGTCGTGCTCATACGGACACCTCCGCGGTGGTCGCGTCGCGAGCGTCCGCCGACTCGTACCCGCCACCCAGCAACTCCGCGAACGGGAACGTCGAGCCGTTGGCGGTGACGTGGACGCCCTCGGCGTCGGCCCGGATGCGGACGTCGGCAGCCACGTCGCCCACCCGGCCCGCGGGGGTCCGCGCGAGGAGTTCGAGTAGCTCGTCGCGGTGCTGGTCACCGCGGCCCTTCCGGACGTGGCCATCGGGCGCGTACACCTCGACTTCGAGGTCCATCGCGAGCAGGTGGACGGCGATGCTCGCGGCCGCGGACGCCATCTCGTCGGCGTAGCCGGTGTCGCCCTCGGCGACGAGCGTCAGTCCGCCCTCGTCCTCGCGGGCGAACTCCGCGACGACGAGGTCGCCGGCCTCGCGTTTCGCCGACGACGTCCAGTGGACGTCTCGCAGAGGGTCGCCGGGGACGTACTCGCGGAGCGTGTCGAACGCGTCGCGGTCCGCGGAGCCCGCCCGCTCGACGAGCCCCTGGAACGTTCGATTGGGAGCGATGGGCTCGACGACGGGGTAGACGAGCGCCGGCGTCGTGGTCCGGGCAACCGTCTCGCGGGCGACGACGCCGAGCGTGTCGCGCTGGACGATCTCTGTCGGACCGAGGTCGTGTTCCCCGCGCGCGAGCAGTTCGATCTCGTAGCTCGTCTTCCCGTCACCGGAGACGTACCGCTCGGCGTCGTCGACCGGCGCGACGCCCGACCCGGTGCGGTCGCGGACGGTGGCCGGGCCGCTCGCCTGGACCGTGAGCGGGATGGTCCGGGTCTCGCCGGGGAAGCCGGGAGCGGGTTTCCCCCGCGAGACGGTCGGGTCGGGTCGGCGGGCGAGCGAGACGACGCCGTACGCCAGCGTCACGAGCGCGGGACCGGCGACCGCGTTGAGCGACCGTGGCCCCGAGTGGGCGGCCAGCGCGATGGCCGCGATGGCGACGCCGAGGACGACGTACCCACGGCGCGTCGGCCTCATGGCACGTCGACACTCGCGAGCGCCTCCTCGACGAGCCTGGCTGCGGAGCCCTCGCCGCGACCCAGCCGGATCCGGTGGGTGAGCGTCGGCTCGGCCTCCTGCTGCACGTCGTCGGGGATGACGTAGTCACGGCCTTCGAGGACGGCACGCGCCTGTGCGGCCCGAAGGAGGGCGATGGACCCGCGTGGAGAGACGCCGAGCTGGGCGTTCTCGCGGGTGTAGCGGGCGAGGCTCGTCACGTACGCGCGGATGGGCTCCTCCACCGTGACCTCGCTCGTCGTCCGGCGCGCGGCGACGAGCTGGTCGACGGTCGCGACGGGGTCGAGCTCGGCGATGGGGTGGTCGCCGACCATCCGACCGAGCACCTCGTGTTCCTCCTGTTCGGACGGGTAGCCGAGGTGGAGCTTCATCGTGAAGCGGTCGAGCTCTGCCGCCGGAAGCTCGTAGGTCCGGTCGCGCTCGACGGAGTTCTGCGTCGCGACGACGAAAAACGGGTTCGGCACCTTGTGCGTCGTGCCGTCGACGGTCACCTGCGCCTCCTCCATCGCTTCGAGGAGCGCGGACTGCGTCTTGGGGGGCGCGCGGTTGATCTCGTCACCGAGCAGGACGTTCGCGAAGACGGGGCCGGGGCGGAACTCGAACTCGCGGGTCTTCTGGTTGAAGACGTTGACGCCGGTGATGTCCGAGGGCAGGAGGTCGGGGGTGAACTGGACGCGCTTGAACTCGCACTCGAAGGAGGTGGCGACTGCGCGAGCGAGCATCGTCTTGCCGACGCCGGGCACGTCTTCGAGGAGGACGTGCCCACGACCCAGCATCGCCACGAGGAGGTGTTCGATGGCCGCCTCGTTGCCGACGATGACGCGGCCGACGTTCTCGATGACGTCGCGAGCGACCGCGCCCGCGTCGCTGACCGGCAACGGCTCGGCGCGTGGCTGGGTGTCACTCATTGGCTCGGGAACCATACCGGGCGGTTTGCTCCGTGCGGTAAGTGCTTTCCCCTGACGGCCTGCGTGTCATTGTCGCACGAAACGGGCTGTAGCGTTGTAAGGCTGACTGCTACGGGTATCGAGGACTCAATAGCGGCAGATTACCACTGCTTGCAGTCGGGACACACCAGCCCGGCGTCGTCGCGCCACCGCTTCTGCACGACGGCACCGCAGGAATCGCACGCCGCGCCGTCCGGCGCGAACGCGTAGGTGGAGACGGCCGGAGACACGTCGTCTACGGGTTCCTCGCCAGCGGGTGACGAATCGGCGGCATCGACATCCTCCGAGTCCGCCTCAGCCTCGGCCGCCTCGTCGCCGGAGGCTCCGTCACCGTCGGCCGAATCACTCGGCGCACTGCGGGCGAACTCGTCGAGCGAGCGGTCACGGGACACAGGTCACCTGCGACGCGAACCGGCAAGAGCGTGGCGAACCCGGAAGTAGCAAGTAGCCCGCGTCGTACCTCCAGGTATGGCAGACGCGACCGGCGGTCTCATCGAGAGCATCCTTCGGATGCCCGGTGAGTTCGCGAGCATCGCAGCACAGAGTCCCGAGCAGGCGATCCTGCTGGCGGTCGGCGCGCTCATCACCGGCTTCGCAGCCGTCCTGTTCGGCGTCCTCGCGGCCGGCGGCGTGGGCAAAGCGTTCGTCCGTGCGCTCCCCTCGGGCCGCCAGCCGCCCCAGCAGCAGAGCCAGCGGTAACACCCCCACTTACTCCTGCAGGGCCTCACCCGCGAGCCGTACGGCCGCGTCGAGGTCCGGCCCGAGCGGCGAGCCCGCGACGATGCCGTCGGCGTACTCGCGGAGGGCGTCGGCCCGTTCGGCGACCGTCTCGGGTGTGCCCGCGATGCAGAACGCGTCGAGCATCGGCTCCGTCACGCGCCCGAACGCCTCGCGGAATTCGCCCGCCGAGATGTCCTCGCCGATGGCGCTCGCGCGCTCGGGGTCGATGCCGTGCCGGTCGAGGACGGGCGGCGCAGCCCCCGCGGTGATGAACGCCACCGGCGGGCGGGCAGCCTCCCGGGCGGCCTCGGCGTCCTCGCTCACCGACACTGCGGCGTAGGCCGCGAGCGTGAACTCCCCCCGGGCGTCGGGGCGCTCGTCGAGCCCGATGTCGACCTGTTCGCGCGCCCACGCGAGGTCGTCGGGGTGCGAGCCGTTGAACAGCAGCCCGTCGGCGTGTTTCGCGGCCATCCGACACATGTGCGGCCCCTCGCCGCCCACGAGCACGGGAATCGAATCCCCCTGTGGCGGCTCGAAGTTCAGCCCGGCGTCGTCGGCCGCGTGGACGCCGTCGCGGGTGACGCGCTCGCCGCGCCAGAGCGCCTGGGCGTCCTTGAACGCCTGCAGGACGGCAGAGAGCCCCCGATCGCGGTCGACACCCAGATTTCGGAGGGTGGAGGGGTCGCCCGGCCCGATGCCGAAGACGGCGCGTCCATCAGAGGACTCATCGAGGGTGGCGACCTGCCCCGCGAGCGCGACCGGGTGGGTCTGGTAGGGGTTCGCGACCCCGGGGCCGACGCGCACGGACTCGGTCGCCCGGGCCACACGGTCGAGTGCGACGAACGGGTCGCGGTTGTTGTAGTGCGACGAGCAGAAGATCGTCTCGAAGCCTGCGTTCTCTGCGCGAGAACCGAGGTCGGCGATGCGGTCGACGGGGTGTTCGGGCGTGAGTTCGATGGCTAGCATTGGTTGGATTCGGTGTGTTCGTCGAGGGGACCGTTTCGGGTCGAGCGACTGGTGAGGGTGGCACAGCGCGTCCTGCTGTCGGTGTCAGCAACACCTCGGAAGCCCTCACGCGCTCCGCTCCTGCGACTCGCTGGGCGCCTCGGGTCGCCTTCGGCGACACCTGCGGTGCTTGCGTCGTCTCGAACGCGGAGCGCGCTCGCCCTTCCAGTCCACCAGGGGACGATAGCTGAGGTGCCGACGACGGGCCAAGACGCACCGGCCGACCACCGGGAGGCCGTGTGCGTCTCGGGAGAGGGTTGGTTCGGTGCGGGCCTGGTGCCCTCGCAAGCAAAGCGATCGAGGGCTCGGGAGACGAGTGGAGCGAGTCTCCTGGCGGACTGGAAGGACGAGGCCGCGCGACCCGTCCCGGGCGACGGTGAGCCGAACGAAGTGAGGCGAACGTTACGAGACGACCGGAGGGAGTCTCGCAGAATAAGCATCGCAGGCGCGAAGCGCCGAGGAGCATGGTTCAAAAGACCGCGCGATGCGCGGTCTTTTGTCATTCCAGAAATCAGAGATTTCTGGAGACAGCGAGCCGCGGAAGGTCGCACGGCCGAGGGCTTCCGAGATGTCGTAAACTCCGTGTCGATTCTCACCAGCGAGTCACCCACCATCGACGTACTACCCCTCGAACTCCCACTCCCGGAGTGCGGCACGGACGATGTCATCCGCTTCGCTCCGGAACAGGTTGTTCGAGCCCTCGTGGTCACCGAACTCGAAGCCTCGAACCACGGCGGCGGGCGTCCCGCCGTCGCCCTCGCCCGTGACCAGATTCGCTGCCCCGGCCAACTCGTCGACGACCGACTGGACGGTCGCTTCCATCTCGCGACCCTCGCGGTCCGTCTCCCCGCGCCAGTCGCGGGAGGCGGGGATTCCGGCCCAGCCGACCGCGACCCCGCGCTGGCCGTAGCGGAAGGGGCGGCCGGAGGTGTCGGTGACGACGACCGGCACATCGAGTGCCTCGTGGAGCCGCTCGGCGGAGGCGCTCGGGTCCTCAGGCAGCAGCAAGAGGTCGCCGCCGGGGACGTTCGAGCGGTCGATACCGGCGTTGACGGTGATGTGGCCGAAGTGCGTGACCGCGAGGATGAACGGTGCCTCGACGATGAGTTCCTCGCTCTCCTCGATGACGGCCTGGGCGAACCGCGGGTCCTTCGACTCGCCGGTGATGGCTTCGAGGCGGTCGGCGATGGCACGGGCGCGCTCGCCCGCCGGGAAGTCCGCGAAGTCGAACGTCCGGCCCTCGGCCTTCGAGACGACGGTAGAGGCGACACAGAGGACGTCGCCCGGCTGTAGCACGGCGCGCTCGTCGATGAGCGCGGCGAGGTCGTCGCCCTCGCGTATCTCGGGCAGTCCGGCCACCGGAGTCACCTGCATACCCGACCTCGGGTGGCGGACCTCAAAAAGGCGAGCGATACCGGAGCTTCGAGCGACGCATGCGACGTGCAAACACGGTATGTCGTGAACGACCGTGAGCGACTCGCTGCGTCCAGTTCACGCCCAGAGAGCAAAACACCCGTTCACCCTATTGGTCAATATTGCCGCACAGTGGCCTCCTATCGGTGCAATATGCGGCGAACACGCCGGATTTATATCCGACGCAACCTGACCGCTAGCCGTTATGGGACAGACGCTTACGGAGAAGATCCTCGAAGACCACCTCGTCGAGGGTACCCTCGAGACGGGGGAGGAGATCGGGATCGAGATCGACCAGGTCCTCACGCAGGACACCACCGGCACGCTCGTATGGCTGCAGTTCGAGGCCCTCGGCCTCGACGAGGTCCAGACGGAGATCGCCGCGCAGTACTGTGACCACCAGACCTACCAGTTCGACTTCAAGAACACCGACGACCACCGCTTCCTGCGCTCGGCTGCGGGGACGTTCGGTGCCCACTTCTCCCGCCCGGGCAACGGCATTTGCCACAACGTCCACAAGGAGAACTTCGCGGCGCCCGGCAAGACGATGCTCGGCTCGGACAGCCACACGCCCACGCCGGGTGGCCTCGGCGAACTCGCCATCGGCTCCGGTGGCCTCGACGTCGCCGTCGCGATGGGTGGCGGCCCGTACTACATCGAGATGCCCGAAGTCGTCAACGTGCGGCTCGAGGGCGAACTCCCCGAGTGGTCCACGGCGAAGGACGTCGCGCTCGAGATGCTGCGCCGCCTCACCGTGAAGGGCGGCGTCGGCAAGATCTTCGAGTACACCGGTCCCGGCGTCGAGTCGCTCTCGGTGCCCGAGCGGACGACCATCACGAACCTCGGCACCGAGCTCGGTGCCACCACGTCCATCTTCCCGACCGACGAGAAGACGAAGGACTACCTCGCCCGCCAGGGTCGCGAGGACGTCTTCGAGGACATCGGTCCCGACGAGGACGCCGAGTACGACGACGAGATCGTCGTCGACCTCTCGGACATCGAGCCGCTCATCGCCTGTCCGAGCATGCCCGACAACGTCGTGCCCGTCCGCGAGGTCGCGGGCGAGACCGTCGAGCAGGTCATCGTCGGCTCCTGTACGAACGGTGGCTACGAGGACATCCTCCCGACCGCGAAGATGCTCGAGGGTCGTGAGATGGACAAGAAGACCGAGATGATCGTCGCCCCCGGCTCCAAGCAGGCCTCGGAGATCCTCGCCCGCCAGGGCTGGACCGCCGAGCTGATGGCCGCCGGTGTCAACTTCTCGGAGGCGACGTGTGGTGCCTGTATCGGCATCGGCCACGTCCCCGCGTCGGACTCGGTCTCGCTGCGGACGTTCAACCGCAACTTCGAGGGCCGCTCCGGCATCGAGGACGACAACGTCTACCTCTGCTCGCCGGAGGTCGCCGCCGCCGCGGCGCTCAAGGGCGAGATCGTCGACCCGCGTGACCTCGCCGACGAGCTCGGTGACCTCGAGGCGCCCGGCGTCGAGCTGCCCGAGAAGTACGACGGCTCGAAGGCCGACCTCATCGCGCCCGACGAGGCCGTCGACGACGACCTCGTCAAGGGGCCGAACATCGGCGACGTCCCGCTCAAGGACCCCCTCGACGCGCACCTCGAAGGCGAGGCGCTCCTGAAGATGGAGGACAACATCACGACCGACCACATCATTCCTGCCACGCAGGACATCCTGATGTACCGGTCGAACGTCCCCAAGCTCTCGGAGTTCACGCTGTCGCGTGTCGACGACACGTTCGCACAGCGCGCGCTCGACTCCGACGGCGGCTTCCTCGTCGCCGGCGAGAACTACGGGCAGGGCTCCTCGCGTGAACACGCGGCCCTCTGTCCGATGTTCCTCGGCATCGAGGGCGTCCTCGCGCAGTCGTTCGCCCGCATCCACAAGGCGAACCTGTTCAACTTCGGCCTCATCCCGCTGACGATCAGCGCTGAGGACTACGAGAACATCGAGCAGGGCGACGACATCGAGATCGTCGACGACGTCGCCGAGGCCGTCGCGTCCGGCCAGGAGGAGTTCACGGTCCGCGTCAACGACGACTGGGAACTCACCGCCGAACTCGACGCCTCCGAGCGCGAGCGCCGCATCCTCGCGGCCGGTGGCAAGCTCTCGCTGACGAAGCAGCAGTACGAGAACGAGGGCGGCGCGGCACCCGCCGACGACTAACGGCACAGCCACCCGCGAGACCCGCCTCGCGGACACGGTGTCCATTTCTTTGCACACCGAGGTACACCTAGCGGCAGCACTGCGCAAGGGAGTGCCAGAAACCGACAGACAGCAGCGCCGCTCGAACGTGTAGAAAAGTCTCCGACGCGCGGCGATAGGGGGGAGAGTGCCGCGCGTCGGAAACGGGGTGGGGGGTGGGGATGCACCCAAACGGGTGCACCCTACGGTAATCGGGATGTATATAAGAAGGTTGTGGGCGAAATCGGCGCTCAAATAAGCCGAGGGCGTCCTGAACGGATGTTCTGGCCGGTAGCCATTTGTGTGAGTACGTCTAACCCGTCGTCGTGACCACGACGGCCTCCGAGGCCGGGGCGTTCCCCGTCCGGCAGGCGACCCGCGCCGACCTGCTCGAGGTGTTCCGCATCGAGCAGCAGTCGTTCCCCCAGCCGTGGCCGTTCGCCGCCTTCGAGCGGTTTCTGGGGCAGCCGGGCTTTCTCGTCGCGGAGGCAGCAGGGAGCGCCGACGGGCGGAGCGAGGTCGTCGGCTACGTCGTCTCCGATACGGTCCCGAACCACGGCCGACCGCTGGGCCACGTGAAGGACATCGCGGTCCGCCCCGACTGCCGGGGACAGGGACTCGGCTCGCTCCTCCTGGAGCAGGCGCTCACAGTGATGGCGAGCGTCGACGCCGCCTCCGTCAAACTCGAGGTCAGGGAGTCGAACGACCCCGCGATCGACCTCTACCGACGGCACGGCTTCGTCCACCGGCGCACGGTCCCGCGCTACTACGACGACGGCGAGTCGGCGCTCATCATGGTCCGAGACCTCTGAGGCGCCGCGACCGCTGAGCCTCAGATGAGGCCGTCCGCTTTCGCCAACAGCACCCCCTCGATAGTGGCGTCGTTCGCCGGCGCCTCCCTGGCGCGAGCGAGCGCCTCGTCGACGGGAACGCTCGTCACCGTCAAGAACTCGTTGCCGTCGAGTTTGCGCTCCACGGGTTCGAGCCCCTCGGCGAACACGATGCCGCGGCGGTGTCTGAGGACGCCCGTCGAACACCAGAACTCCTCGACGAGGGAGGTTCCCGCGGGGTCGAAGCCCGCCTCCTCGCGGAGTTCGCGGGCCCCCGCCTCCGTGAACGACTCGCCGTCCTCGACGATGCCCGCGACGAGTTCGAGACAGTGTTCGCGAATCGCGGGTCGGTACTGCTCGACCATCACGAGTTCGTCGCCGGTCGTGGCGACGACGACGACCGCCGGGGGCAGCTCCGCCCAGTAGTAGTTCTTCTCGGAGCCATCGGGCTGTTCGACGCGGTCGTAGCCGCCGGTGTACCAGCCGGTCTCGTACTCGGCGTTCGATTCGAGGACGGGCCAGTCGTGACGGATGTCGTGTGGGGTCATGGCTGAATCACTTCGAGTCGGTAGCGTGTGCCCTCGTAGCTGACGTACACCTGCTCGGTGCGCACGGCGTCGGGATACTGCACGGTGTAGGCGTCGACCTCGTCGAACGGCGAGTGGGTGAACGCGCCCTTGAAGCCGAACGGGCCGCGCCAGTACGGCTCGGAGCGGCCGGTGGCGCTCGCGCTCGCGTTCTCGCTCTCGTTGCCGAGCGCGTCGAGTGCGCCGAGCGCGCCGAACGTGTACGGGTAGCGTCGCTGCGAGAGGTTCGTGATGTTCGCGGGCTGGACGTCGGCGGGCGTCTCCGTGACGACGGTCGCCTCCAGGTAGTACGGGTCGCCGCTCTTGAGGTAGGAGGGGAGCGCCCCGAGCGCGAGCAGGAGGACGAGGACGACGAGGATGCCGACGACGACGTTGCGGGTGACCGGACGCATCTCAGGCCTCGAACGCGTCGCGGTAGACGCTCCCGAACGCCTGTCGGCGGAGCGTCGCAATCGCGGCCTCCCGTTCGTCCTGGTACGTCGCCGCGACGACTTCGCCGGTGGGGGCGACGTGCCAGACGACGTTGTCGACGTGCTCGCTCCCGCGGACCGTCGTGTCGAGGCCGGGGTTCGACTCCCGGAACCGCTCGAACTCCTCGTGCGTCCCGACGTGGACTTCGAGCAGCGAGGCGAACAGCGCGTCCCGGGCAGTCTCGACGACGTCCTCGGTCACGCGCTCGCCGTACTCCTCGCGGTCGAACGCCATCGCCTTCGCCACCTCGCGGACGACCGTCTTCGAGGTCGGAACCAACGCGTCGTACTCCTCGCGCGCCGCGTCGATGCTGTCGGGCGCGAGCAGTCCCTCGACGTGCATACCAGCGGGTAGGAACGGGAGGTAAGTAGGGGTACCGAAAGGAGCGACTCAGGCGTCCGTGTCGTCGGAGTCGTCCGCAGCCCCGGTGTCACCCTCGCCCTCGGCTTCGTCGTCCGCGTCGTCCTCGCGCAGCATCTCGCGGGTGAGTTCCCGTGCCTCCTCCAGGACCTCCTGTGTCTCGGGGTCCTTCGGCACGTCCGCCTGCTGGTAGCCGTGGGCGGTGTCGGCGCCGTGGTCGTGGCCGAGGTGGTCGTGGTCGTGACCGTGCCCCTCGTGTTCGAACAGTTTCCCGGAGCGTTCGTGGTCGCCCTCGGCGGCGGCCTCGGAGTCGAGTTGGCCCGTGGTGTCTTCGAACACCTGCGGGAATTCGGCTTCCTCGGCGTGGTCCGCGACGCGCTCGGCGAGTTCGTGTTCGCCCTCGTCTTCCCAGCCCGGAGCGTGCTCGTCGAGCCACGCTTCGTGGTCCTCGCGGTGGAGCATCGCGGTAAAGGCGAGGTGGTTCGCGAGGTGCCGGGCGTCGACCTGCGGGTCGCCACACACGGGGCACGCGTATCCCATGCGCGTGAGTGGGGGTTTCGGCCTGATAAGGGCTCGGAGGTTCGGCGGGAAGAAACAGCGTAGCCGGCTCTGTTGAACCCCGCAGTTACGGACGGTTTGTCGAGGTCGTGCTGCATTCAGAGCGCGAGTCGGCCACGAGCGACTGGTCACTCACGCACCGATTGGATCGTCCGATATAGGGCGCATATCTGGCAGCCCTCGTTTGGCTGGGTTCCAACTCCGAGTGACTCTGTGCGGAAAAGTAACACGGTTAGACAGCGTACTTCTATGGTTGATGGAAATGGACACAGTCACTTCATCAGACGGTACACCGATTGCGTACGAACGCACGGGGAGCGGCCCACCACTCGTACTGGTCCACGGCACGACTGCCGATCACACGCGGTGGGAACCCGTTCTCCGCCCTCTCGAAGAACGCTTCACCGTCTACGCAATGGACCGACGTGGACGAGGGGAGAGCGGCGACACGACCGAGTACGACCTGAAGCAGGAGTTCGATGACGTTGCCGCAGTCGTCGATTCGATTAACGAGCCTGTGGTCTTGCTCGGTCATTCCTACGGCGCTCTCTGTTCACTCGATGCCGCGCTCCGAACCGACAACCTCCGGGCACTCATCCTGTACGAGCCGCCGATTCCTGTCGGCGACCACGAGATTTACGACGAGAACGAGTTGGCGAAAATCAAGTTACTGCTCGACGATAGCGAGGACGAACAGGCGCTCATCGTATTCCTCCGCGAGATTGCTGACATCCCGTCGGCCCAGATTGAACTCCTTCGGTCAGCGCCGAATTGGGAGGCTCGTGTCGACGCTGCTCACACGGCATACCGTGAAACGGTGGGGCCTGCCACCTACGATTTCGACCCTGCCCAGTACGAGCAGATGCAGACGCCGACGTTGCTACTGACTGGCGGAGAAAGCCCGCAATGGTTTACGGACGCGATAGAGATGCTCGACGCTGCACTCCCTGACAGTCGGGTCGTCGTTCTAGAGGACCAGGAACACGTCGCGATGAATACCGCCCCCGACCTCTTTCTCGATGCCGTGCTGACATTCACCAGTGAACTGACGTAGCGAACGGACCTTCGATCCTTGCTGCATACAGCCCCTAAGTTCAGCACGCCAGAACGGTCACAGACTGAGGGTTTCAACAGAACCGCGTAGCCGAAAGTTCGACGCGGGGGAGCAGTACAACCGGCACTGCCTCGCAAAGCTCTCGGCCGTTCGACCGCTGCAACTCGCTGTGCTCCTCGGCTTCGCCTGCGGTGCTTGCAGGTCCGTGCTTCGCGTAGTGGCCTCGCCCTTTGCGATTCCACCAAGGACCGAAACCACACCCTCCCCAGCCGATTCGCTCGCACGCCGCTGTCCTCGCGCGCCGACACTCAGGTGACTCCGTCTGGGTCTGGTGGACTGGAAGGGCGAGCGCGCGAGGGCTTCCGAGGCGTTCGTCGTTCTGTCTTAGTGTGCGTTTTCGAAAGGAACCACGTTGCGGCAGCTTCGACTCCTACCAGAACTTCACGCCGAGGTCGTGCATGTCGTCGTTGTTCGCCGCGAGGTTGATGAGCAGCGGCGTCACCGCCTCCACCTCGCCGGCGTTCGCGAGCCCACCGACATCGAGCGGGCGGAGCCCCTGGATGTCGGCCGCGAGTCGCATCACGATGTCCTTGGCGTCGTCGTCGTCGCCGAACACCGGGGTGTCCCAGTCGATGTCGGCGTCGAGGTTGGCGAGGCGACCGGCCGCGAGGTTGTGGAACGCGCCGACGACGGGGACGTCGTCGGGGGCGACCTCGGCGGCCATCGCCGCGACGGAGCCGTGCGGCGGCGGGTTGTAGTGCATCCCGTCGTCGTCCTTCTTCATGCCGACGGCGGGCGAGACGAGGATCGCGTCGTCCAGTTTGTCCGCGACTGCGGAGATGGTGTCCGTGAGGTGGTACGCGGGAACGGCGAGCACGACCACGTCGGCGCGGTCGGCGGCCATCTCGTTGGCGAAGCCCGTCACCTTCACCTCGCGCCCCCGAGAGTCGAGTTCGGTCTCGTACTCCTCGGCCTTGCCACGAGCCTTCTCCGGGTCGCGGGAGCCGATGACGACCTCGTGGTCGGAGTCGTACGCCCAGCGGAGCGCGAGCCCCTCGCCGATGTCGCCGGTGCCGCCGAGTAGTGCGATTCGCATACTCGATGGTGGAGGGTCGGCACCCTAAGCGTTGTGCGACCGGAGGGGCTTGCCTACCGGTCGCGGAGGCGTTCCATCCCGTCCCGGTAGCTCAGCCAGTACGCCAGCGGAAGGGCGAGAAGCAAGCCGGGGACGAGCACGTAGAGCTGTGTGAGGGGGTCCGGCGGCGCCCCGAGCGCCGCGCCGAGGAACGTGCCGACCCAGAGGACGGCGACCCACGCGAGGAACGCGGTGCGGTCGCTCACGGCGACGCACCTCCCGCGAGCGCCCGCTGAACCCGCCCGATACCGTCGAAGTACGCCAGCCAGCCGGCGACCGGGGTGGCGAACAGCCCGGCGAGCAGGACGAGCCACCGCCCGACGCCATCGGGCGACAGCAGGCCGTAGCCGACGCCGCCGACGAGTGCGAGCAGCGAGAACTGGCAGACGAGGAACGTCGCGTGCTGGCGGGCCTCGCCGCCGGGGCTCCAGTCCCAGGTTCCGAACAGGAGGTAGAGCCCGAGCAGTGGGAGTAGGAACGCGACGACCAGTACCGCGGTCGAGGAATCGGGCAGGAGTACGGAGACCGCGAGCAGCGACCCGACGCCGACGACGAGCGCGACGAGCCAGCCGACGACCGTGAGGCCGGCGAGTTCGCCGATCTCCGAGAGGGCGATGGAGGGCTTCACGGCCGAAATCTGTCGCTCGAACGGAAGAATCTACCGGCGGGCGACCAGCGCCGGCAGGTCGTTGATGGTCTCGACGACCGCCGCCGCGCCGGCCTGCTCGTACTTCTCACGGCCGTCCTCGCCGGTGAGCCCGCCGGTGAGCACGCCTACACCGAAATACTCGCGGGCGGGGTCGGCCTCGCTGGCGTTGACGGCCGTCTCGATGTCGTCGAGCGTGTCGCCGACGAACACGACCGAGTCGGCGTCGAACCGCTCGGCGAGCGTGGTGAGCGCCTTCGGGTGCGGTTTCCCCTCCTCCCAGTCGTCCATCGTGAACCGGCGGTCGTCGGGGAGGTCGATCCCCACCCGCTCCAGGGCGATGTCGGCCTCAGCAGCGGGCCGGCCCGTGACGACGCCCACCTCGAACCCGTCGAGGAGGGTGTCGCGGGTGTCCGGCGCGAGCAGCGTCGGCTCGTCGGTGATGTACCCGTCGTGGTCGAACTCCGGGGTTCCACCTTCGAGGTCGCGATACAGGTCGCTGCCGAGATACAGCGTCTGGAACACGGCGCGGAGCCGGTCGCGGTCCCACTCGGCGTACACCTGCTCGCGGGCGTGCGGGTCGAGGTGGTCGGCGACGACCGTCTCGGCGCCCTCGAGGCCGCCGCCGGAAGCGGCGACCATCCCGGTGAACGTCTCCAGCGAGAGGGGGAGGCCGCGCCGTCGTGACAGCACGTACAGCGCGACGGCGTACGTCACTTGCCAGTCGTTGTTGAAGCCGCCGGCGTCCTTGAACAGCTGTATCGCCTCGCGCTCGACGGTGTCGCCGTACACGCGGTCGACCGACTCGACGATGGCCCGCCGGTAGGAGTCGGCCACGTCCACGAGGACGCCGTCGATATCGAGGACGACCGCGTCGGCACGGAGTGTCATCTACGTGTATCTCCCTCCGGCGACGCTGAAGTAAAGAGCGTTTCGTCCGGCAACGTTCGCCGCGTCGCCTGCACGACCGCCGGGTCCGCGCCCAGGGTCGTGAACACCCACGCCGCGCCGGCCTGCTCGGCCACCTCGGTCAGGGGCCGCTGGAGTTCCGGCGGGCAGTTGAGCGCGTAGACCAGGTCGGCCCCCTGGTAGACACTCGGGTCGGGGGCGGTCACGTCGTCGTGGACGAATTCGACGGGAGCGGGAACGTCGCGGGCGACGACATCGGTCGCCGTGACCCCGATACCGCGGTCGGCGAGCGCCGCCGCGACGTCGGGGCGAGCGCCGATGCCGACCTCCACGGCCCGCGAACGCGCGCGCTCGGCGAGTGCGTCGACCAGTGGTTCGCGGCCGGTGTTCATCGTCGGAATGTTTACCAACGCCGCTGTCTAATCGTTTCGCATATGCATGTGGACATCGTGCCGGTGGGGGATGTACCGGCGGCGGTGAAGCGGGAAGCCTCTGCCGGCCTGCGGTCGGTCTACGACTGCGAGGTGACGATTCACGACGCGCAGGAGGTGCCAGAGAGCGCGTACGACCCCTCGCGGAAGCAGTACCGTGCCGAGGAGCTCATCGAACTCGCCTCCCGCATCGGGAGCGGCGAGAAGAACATCGCCATCACCCCGCACGACCTCTACTACCGCCGCCGCAACTACGTCTTCGGCCTCGCGTACCTCTCCGGTAACGGCTCCGTCATCTCCACCTACCGGCTCCAGACCTCCTCCGATGGGGGCATCTCGAACAAACCTGCCTCCGAAATCTTCGCCGACCGCGTCCGGAAGGAAGTCGTCCACGAGATCGGCCACACTCTCGGGCTCGAACACTGCGACAACAAACGCTGTGTGATGAACTTCTCACCCACCGTGCGCGAGGTCGACGTGAAGGAACAGAACCTCTGTGGCACCTGCAACCGGCAGGTTCTCTGAACCCACTTTTTTGCACCTCCTTCGCGCAGCGAGGCGACATCGCCGCCTCGGGCCGTAGGCCCTCGAGCAGACGCCTTCGGCGCGCTCAGTCGGGCAAAAACCTGTCATCGTGAGCAACGCAAACGGTGGCTCGTGAGACGAACGGAGTGAGTCTCACGGTGGGCTAAAAAGACACGGCGGCCATCCCTCAGCCGGAGCAAACTCCGGCACGGCCCTCGTTCACTCCCTTCGGTCGCTCACGAGGACTCCGGTCGGGCCTTGGTCCCGGACGCTCACTGCGTTCGCGTCCGGTGAACCGCTCGGCCTTCGGCCTCGCGGATGCTGTGGCGCGTGCTGGTCGCGGGTTCGTCCGCGACCAGTCAGCGCGCGAGGGATGAGTACCGCAGCGGGCGAAGCCGAGCGAGGAACGCAGTCGGCTGGGGAGGTATGTGGCAGCCCCAGCGAGAGGACTCCTAGGTCCGTGCGAGCAGGACGCTCTCGGAGACCTTTGTCGATGGATACAGGCGCCCGAATTATCGCGTCGAGACGGATTCTGCCGAGTCTCTGTCAGTAACTGCGTGCTGAATTCAGAGGGTGTATGCAGCAACCGGATGTCGTTCGTTTCACGCTATTTGGGATGAAACAGCTGGCAAGTAGGGCGTGCGTATCACTCGGTGGGTTCGACCTCAGGACTCTTTCTGGCAGAACTCAGTGACGACAGGAAGCTTCCAGCAAGTCCGATTCCCCCAATTGCGAGTGAGGCGAAGACCATCGAATCTGAGCTACCATATCCACTGGCTTCAATTTGGACTGCCCACAGCATCATCACGATGCTGAACAGGAGGGCATCTCTTGTCAGGGACATACGTCACTTCGATAACATCGGGCTGTTTTAGTGTTTGATACATCCGCTCTACGTAGGCAATTCAACCGCTACGCTTGGGAGAGCGTTCCCATGAACGATTCGCGCGCTGTATTCAGCACGCCCATCGAAACCTATTCAGATGCTGGTAGGAGCGTCGTGCGAGATATTGAGGGTGTATGCAAACAGGTCACTGTTCGACTCCTCGATAGGAGTGGCCGCTGTCCGTCGTCGTTACACCCGCGATGATTGAGGTACCATCTCCTCACCGTTCCGTGTAGCTTGCTGCAATCTGAACACCTTGATACCGGCACCCATTAGCAGAAGCCCACCGGCGGCAAGCAGGAACGGCTCTGCACCGAGGACGAACATGACGGTGTCACCCTCGAAGCCAGCGCCCTGTATGGCGAACTCTCGATAGAGAGGTCTCGGTGACTGAAACAGGTGGAACACCGCTCGAAGCGCGTAGAATAGGACGAGACTCCCAATCACAAATGGGACGGCAGACAGACGTTTCCATCGAAGGCCGGCAACTAGACCTCCGACACCAACAGCCCCTAACTGAACAAGCAGCACTTCTTCATGACTCAAGCTCCCATCCCAGCCAGATATGACCGTACCCTCGTATCCCGGCGCGACGTGGACTAACCCCTGATATACGCCGATACCAATGGCTGCAAACCCAGCAACAGCCATCACCATCGGAATGAGTCGATGTTTTTCCATGCAAAAATGTAAACTCACCTACTAATAACTATTCCGGTGTTTTGATATTTGTCACGGCATTTCGATAGCTCTACACCTCACTTCACACCTCCACCAGCAGTGATCTTCCGACTCACTACGCTCCCTCTATGCAGCACGACCGCTGAGATGTGGCAGGTATTATCAGATTGAATATGATATATATCGAGGATGAGTTCAGCAGACGCTGGGCTTCGTTTGAGCCAAGTGAGAGTGAATGGATTAGGTCGGTAAACGGGTAGCTCCCGATATTTTAACTCATGGGACCACCAATCGCGGAGAGACCGCTGCAACCATGGTAAGTTCTCAGAGTATCGCCGCGGGCGGGTTCATAATGCTACTGAGTGCGCCCTTCCTCTTGTTCCCCCGAAAATAAGCGCGTATTCGGTACCGCCACGCAAGAAATCCGGAACCGACCGAGAAGGGGATTAGGGAAGCATGACTTACCGGAGGAATCATCTTCGCTACGGGTCTTATTGTCCTACTCATCTATTGATTCTCCGCGTTGCTGGGTTGAATGATTCGTCGTTCCGGTGTTTGCCCCAGTCGGCAGCCAGGCGTCCTTCCGAAGCGTCCGTTGCTGCATATGCGCTCTGTATGCAGCACGACTCCTGCGACATCATCCGTATCTGATAGAACTCACCGTGGCGACTACGCCACACGTAGCTACCGAAATCCGAACTGCCCACACGTCACTGTCGAACTAGCCAACGAGGAGGATAGGTTCCGAACCGCTCCACAAATCCCTCGACACACTCCCACACGCCCAACGGTTAAGTCGTCACTCCACCCCAACACAGCCATGGCAGCGGAAGCCGATACCCCCGAGAAACCGGTGTCCATCGACATCGACGTCGAGAACGGGAAGACGACGATAACGGTCTCGGGCGACAGAGAGGTCGCGGTCGTCGTCCGCTCAGCCTCCGGCGAGCGGGTGTATCTGCCCCCGGAACGGACGGCCTCGCCGGGGGGCACGACCCCCTACGACCCCGCAGAGGACGGCTCCAGCCCCTACGAGGGCTACACGCAGACCAGCCCGTACGACGGGCGCGGGGACGCGAGCCCGTACTCGCCGGGACGGCAGTCCCCGCCCGAGGAAGGGATGATGCAGACCGCGAAAGGGTTCAAGATCTTCCACCCGGAGCCCGCCACCGACGTGCGCATCCTGCGGTGAGCTACTCGGCGAGGATCTCGTTGTAGAACGCGACGTGGTCGTCCGCGACGGTCGCCCAGGTCCGCGGCTCGTACTCGGGAAGGGGACCGGCGGTGAGCCCGCGTTCGATGCCGGCGGCGATGGAGTCGGAGTCGGGTTCCACCTCGACGACACAGCCCTCCGGGAGGAGTTCGGCGGCCCCCGACTCGCAGGCGACGACGCGCGTGCCCACCGACAGCGACTCGACGATGGTGATGCCGAACGGTTCTGACAGGGATGGCGAGACGAACAGGTCGGCGCTGGCGTAGTAGTCGCCGAGTTCCTCCTGGGGAACGTAGCCGACGAACTGCACGCGGTCGTCGATGCCGAGCATGCGGACGAACCGCTTGCACTGGTCGGTGAGGTGGCCGGAGCCGCCGACGACGAGCGTCACGTCGCGCTGGAGTTTGGAGACGGCGTAGAGCAAGTGTTCGAGCCCCTTCTGGTGGGTGTGGCGGCCGACGAAGAACAGCATCGGGCCCTCGATGCCGAGTTCGGCCTTCAGGTCGCGACCCGTCGGCTCGACGGACGTGAAGCCGTTGTGGATGCAGTGGGACTCCCCGCCGTAGTGCTCGCGGATGTTCCGGCGGACGAGGTCGCTGACCGCGATGACGTGGTCCGCGCGATCGACGAGTCGCTGCTCGGTCCGGAGTTCGCGCTCGGGCGGCGAGCGGTTTCGATCCATCGTGAGCGAGTGGAACGTCGTCACCCACGGGACCTCGTGGGTCGTCTGGGCACGCACGCCGGGGTCGTAGCCGAACCAGTCGTTCGTGTGGACGACGTCGGCGTCCGCGGCGTGCTCGACGAACTCCGCGGAGAGCCGGCCGATGCGGGTGGCGACGTCGCCCTCACCCGTCGGGACGCCGTAGACGTTGTCGTACTCCTCGGGGGCGTACTCGGCGGGCAACACGAGGTCGATGTCGATGTCGTCGCGCGCCTCGAACTCCCAGAACAGTTCGGCGACGGCGGTGTCGAGCCCGCCGCTTATGTTGGGCGGGAAGCCCCAGCCGAGCATCAGCACACGCGGAGTCATTGCCCACCCTTCCCCCCGGGACCACTTTACTGGACCGCCCGCTCGGTCGTGTCGCACTCGCGGGTGGCCACGAGGTACACGGGCGCAACGGGTTCACAGAGAAGTGACGGCTCAGGAGAAGTCCATCGTCACACGGGGCTCGGAGGGGGTAACTGTCATCATCGCCGTCGTCAGACGCAACGGGCGTCGGGCGCAAAAACCCGTCCCTCCGCGTCTGCGAGTCACGATTGCCACTCCGCGAGCGCCGCGTGTTCGTCGGCGACCGAGCCGACAGCGTCGGGGTCGAGCGTCCCGGCGTCGGTCACGAGGGCGTCGACCAGCGCGGGGGGCGTCCGGTCGAACGTGGGGTTGACGACCCGGAGGTCGGCGTCGCCGTCGTACAACTCCGCGGGGTCACGGGGTTCGAGGTCGGCGGTCGTCGTCCCGGCGGGAGCGATCTTCGCCCGGGCACAGACGGCCAGCACAGCACAGTCCTCGTGGGCGGCGACGGTCGCGGCGGTCCGCGTCCCGACCTTGTTGACGACCGCGCCGTACGGGAGGACACTGTCGACCCCGACCAGCAGCGCGTCGACGTGCTCGGTCGAGAGCAGGTGCGCGACCGTCGCATCGGGGGCGACCGTCACCGCCCCGTCGAGGTCGGCCGCGAGCGACGCGGCAACGTCGACGCCCTCCCCGCCGGGTCGGGATTCGAGGACGAACACGGCGTCGGGGTCGGCACGGCGGAGCGTCTCGGTCACCGTGCCCGACCGGGAGAGCGTGAGGATGCGCATACCTTGCAGTCGGTCCGCGGCGGCAGCAGCCGCGGCCGCGTCGGCGCTGGCCGCTCGTTCGATGGTCTCGATAGCCGCCCGGACCACGCCCTCGGGCGTCCGGGCGTCGGCGTCCGTCATCGCACGGTTGACGCGGTTCACGACCGCGTGCATGGCCGGGCGGGCCGTACAGAGGTCGCGGGCTACCTCGGCGACCCTGTCCCAGTCGGCCGCGAGCGCGGCCTCGTCGCGCAGCACCTCCAGCGCCCGCACCGAGAGCGTCGCCGAGCCGTGGGTCGTGTCCGCCGCCACGTCCTCGATTCGTGGCCGGACGCGGTCGTAGGAGGTCCACAGTTCGGGGACGGTGTCGCGCTCCCGGATGGCCGTCGCCGGGACCCACTCGTACTCGGTCGTCTCCTCGTTCGGCGTCACCTCGCGCGAGTCGCAGTCGAACAGGTAGGGGTGGACGCGCCACCGGGTACCCCGTTCGGCGTCTTCGACCTCGAACGGCTCGCCGCGCCGGACGAGCGTGACGTGCTCGTCGAGGCCCGTCTCCTCGCGTATCTCCTCGCGGACGAGCGCGTCCGGGTCTGGCTCGCGGCTCCGCCGCTCACCGTTCCGAGACGCTCTCTCCGGTCGCGTCTCGCGCTCGGCGTGGCCCGCGACCCCACCCCACTGGCCAGGGTACGAGCCGACGGCGTCGGAGCGCCGCAGCAGTAACACCTCGCCACGGTTGCGGAGGAACGCGGTGACGACGGCGACCGTCTCCATACCCGAGGTGGGTCGGCGAGCGCGGAAGCTTTTGGGGTCGGAACTCCATCGACGGATATGCGCATCGCCGTCATCAGCGACACCCACATCCCCTCACGGGCGGACGCCATCCCCAGGTGGGTGGTCGAGGAGGTCGAAGCGAGCGACCACACCATCCACGCGGGCGACTTCGACTCCCCGGACGCCTACGACACGGTCGTCGACATCGCGCCCGAACTCACCGCCGTCATCGGCAACATCGACCCGGCGAGCATCGACCTCCCCGAGGTCGCCACCCTCGATGTCGAGGGCGTCCGGTTCGTCGTCACCCACGGTACCGGCGACCTCGCGGGCTACGACGAGCGCGTCGCGGGCATCGTCGACGAGCACGCGGGCGACGGGCGCACCATCGGCGTCTCCGGGCACACCCACCAGCGCCGCGACGAGGAGATCGGGGGCTACCGACTGCTCAATCCCGGGAGCGCGACGGGCGCAGACCCCGCACCGGAGGTCTCGATGTTCGTCGTCGACGTGTCGGACGGAGAAGTAGACGTGACCGCGCTGACCGGCTGATTACCCGAGGAGGAGCCGGAGCCAGCGGTTGTTCTGCACGACGCTGAGCTTCTCGAGGTAGGCGTCGACGCCGAGGATGCGGCCCGCGCCGGCCGCGCCGAGGCCGAACAGGAGGGCGGCGTAGACCATGTGGTCGTCGATGACCCAGCCGTGTTCGAGCGGGAGCCCCGCGAGCAGTCCACCCTGGAGCGCCGCCGCCCAGTAGAACAGCATCATGACGGCCCCCCAGAACGCATTGAACCGGACCGCGGCCCCGATGATGAGTCCGAGGCCCGTCAGCGTCAGTCCCCACATGTTCAGCATGTCGATGAGGGGACTGCCCGCCATGCTCGCGAACACGCTGGCGAACGGGTTGCCAGGCGGAATCGCGTTCGCGAGGTAGCCCGCAGCCGTCCAGTCGTTGCTCGGGTCCGCGTCGAGGTACGTGATGAGCTTGGTGAGCCCGCCCTGCAGGAGGACCCAGCCCATCACCACGCGCATCGAGACCAGCGCGTAACCGACCCAGTGTTCCGAGTAGTCGAACTGGACCTCGCGACCGAGGATTTCGGTCTGTAACGTCTGCCGTGTTGCGGACGACATGTCAGCGAATGGTTTCGTATCATGCATAAATATACCGGCGGAATTTGTGGGAAGAGAGCGCGCCGGTTGGGAGGCTGGCGGGCGTTAGTCGTCGAACGGACGGATTTATCCGCGAACCCCACCGACAGACGGGTATGGAAGTGAAGTCGCGACACCACCTCCGCGGTGACGAGATCGACGGCATCGTCGACGGCATCGAGGCCACGCTCGGCGTCACCGTCGAGGGTGACAGCTTCGAGGACGTGGAGCTCGCGGATTCCGACCGGCGCATCGTCCTCGTCGACGGCGAGCCGTACGTGGCGTTCTTCGACGGCGAGCCGTTCCTCACCGTCAACGGTGCCCAGGAGTTCCCCCCTGTGAAGAACGTCGTCACGGTCGACGCCGGCGCCATCTCGTTCGTCTCCGACGGCGCGGACGTGATGCGCCCGGGCATCGTCGAGGCCGACGACTCCATCCAGGACGGCGACCTCGTCGCCATCGCCGAGGAGACCCACGGGAAGGTGCTGGCAGTCGGGCGCGCGCTGACCGACGGTGCGGACATGGTCGGTGACAACGGAAAGGTCGTGAAGTCGCTGCACCACGTCGGCGACGACCTGTTCGAGTTCTCGGTGTAGGGTCGGCCATCCGAGCGCCGCCGACACCGTCGCTCGGCTCGACCAGGTCGAGCGTACGCCGCCGATGGCACCACAGCCCGTCGAGCGGCTGCTCATACTAACCCGGGGACGGCGACTGGATAGCGCCATGCCACTCTACATGGACGTCCACCGGGGGCTCGACGCCGACGCGAAGGCCGTCCCTGAAGCCCACCGAAAGGACCTCGAGGGCAGGGAACGTACGACGTCGACTACAAACGGTACTGGGTCGACGACCACGACGGTGCCGTCTTCTGCCTGTTCGAGGCACCGACCAAGGAGGCCGGCGAGAAGGTCCACCGCGAGGCACACGGCCCGGTCGCCGACGGAACCTACGACGTGACCGAAGGCGAGGAGCCCGGTCGCCTCCCGCTACGGCCCCTCCGTGCCGTCGCGTTCGAGCAGAAACACGACCGTACTGGTGACGAGCGCCAGCCCCGCGACGGTTCCGGCGACAGTGAACCGCCCGACGCTGACGAGCGCCAGCGCCACCGCCCCGAACAGCAGGAGTTCGAGTCCGAGTCGGGGCAGCCCCGGCAACCGGTAGGGCGCCTTCGGCGCGACGAACGTCCCCCACACCCCAGCGGCGAACAGCGGGGCGGCGAGCCCCAGCGCGATCTGTGCGGGGGGGCTCGTTCCCGTCTGGACGCCCCAGAAGCCGAGTCCCACGAGCGCCGCGAGTTCGAGCAGGAATCGGACGCCGTAGACCACACCCTGGAGTACGCGCATGAGACAGCGAAGGCTCCCCCCGCGCAAAAAGTCGCCTGCTCAGGCCGTGAGGTCGTCTGCAGAGCTGACGCCGACCGCCGTGGCCGCGTCGAGCAGGCCCGCCCCCTGTTCGTCGGCCGAGCGCCCGATATCCTCGGCCGTCCGGGTGAGCGTCTCCCAGGCGGCCGCGTTGGACACGCCATCATCAGCCATCAGCAACGCCGCAGCCCCCGAGACGTGCGGGCAGGCCATCGACGTTCCGGAGATGGTGCTGTAGCCACCGCCGTACCACGTCGACTCGATGCCGACGCCCGGCGCAGCGAGGTCGACCTGCGGCCCGACGTTCGAGAACGACGCGATGCCGTCGGTGCTGGTCGTCGCGCTCACCGCCAGCACCGAGTCGTACGCGGCCGGGTACGACACCGAGCCACCGTAGTCGTTGCCGGCGGCGGCGACGAGCAGGACCCCCGCGGCCGCCGCGTTGGCACAGACGATACCCAGCGTCTCGGAGTAGCCGCCGCCGAGGCTCATCGAGGCCACGTCGTACCCCCGCGAGGCGACCCACTCGATGCCCGCCGCCACGTCCGAGTACCTCCCCGAGCCGTTGTTGTCGAGCACCTTCACCGCGTGGAGCGTCGCTTCGGGCGCGATCCCGACGACGCCACGGTCGTTCGAGATGGCCGCAACCGTCCCGGCACAGTGCGTGCCGTGGCCGTCGTCGTCGTCCCAGCTCGTCTTGCAGTCCTTCGGCCCGCCGCGGCACCCGACGAACGAGACGCCGTCGCCGAGGTTCTTCCGCAGGTCCGGATGGTCGCTGTCGATGCCGGTGTCGATGATGGCCACGTGGGCACCCTTCCCCATGAAGCCGCCAGCGTGGGCGGCCTCGGCGTCGACGCGGTCGACACCCCACGGGAGCGTCTGGTTGGAGCCACCGCCACCACCCGTCGAGTCGTCGTTGTTCGGTGCGTGGCCCCCCTTCCCGTGATGAATCGCGTACACGGGGCCGTCCTCCTCGACGTAGCGCACGTCGCGACGGCGTTCGAGCGCCGCGACCGCCGTCGGCGAGAACAGCCCCGCGACCGCCCGCCGACCCCCACCGAGCGGGATCTCGTGGCGCACGCTCACCGCCCGGCTACGGGCAGCCCGGACGCCGCGGTCCCCCTCGACCGCGACGATGTACCGCTGGGCCCGCGCGTTGGCCCCCGCACTCCCCACCAGTCCGAGTCCGACCGCCGTCCCCGCGACCCCTCGTAGCACTCCCCGTCGGGTAAGCGAACCTTGCTGCAACATAACGTATGACTTACGACGCTAACCGATATGAACCTATCTGAAAACGGTCTTCAGAACCGCTGAAAACGTAGTTTTCGAGGTTTTCTTAGTTGTCCGAGGAGCCGAGACCGAGCGCCGCCGCCGTGTCGAGCAGGCCCGCGCCCGACTCGTTGCTGGCAAGGCCGATGTCCTCGGCCGTCGACGTGAGCTGCGAACGCGCCTCGGTGTTCGTGTAGCCGTTGGCCATCAGCTGGCCACCCACCCCGGCGACGTGCGGGGTCGCCATCGACGTGCCCGAGAACGTGTCGTACCCACCCGGAACCGTCGAGTAGATGTCGGTGCCGGGCGCGGCGATCTCGACCTCCGGGCCCGTCGAGGAGAAGCCCGACAGCGAGTCGTCGCTC
Organism: Halorarius litoreus; assembly: GCF_024362405.1. Taxonomy (GTDB): domain Archaea; phylum Halobacteriota; class Halobacteria; order Halobacteriales; family Haloarculaceae; genus Halorarius; species Halorarius litoreus. Next base: position 1,138,992 of record NZ_CP101454.1, read on the forward strand.
GCGGTCGACGAGACGGCGACACACTCGTCGTACGCCGCGGGGTAGCCCACACAATCGGTACACGGTCCGTCGTTGCCGGCGGCCGCCACGAGCAGCACGCCGTTGGTGTACGCGTACGTGCAGGCGTCCTTCAGCGTCTGGCCGCCCGAGGAGGCTCCGAGGCTGAGGCTGCCGACGTCCCAGCCCTGGTCAGCGACGTACTCGATGCCAGCGGCGACGTCCGAGAGCGAACCGGAGCCACGCTTGTCCAGCACCTTCACCGCGTGGAGCGTCGCCTCGGTGGAGACGCCCACGACGCCCTGCGTGTTGTCGTCGGCGTCGGCGATACCGGCACAGTGCGTGCCGTGCTCGTTGTCGTCGTCCCAGTCGTACCGGCAGTCCTTCGGGCTACCCTTACAGCGCGTGAACGCTCGGCCGGACCCGATGTTCGCCTGCAGGTCGGGGTGATCGCTGTCGATGCCGGTGTCGATGATGGCGACGTCGGCGCCCGCGCCCGTTTCACCGTTGGCGTGTGCGACCTCGCTGTCCGTGCGGTCGATGCCCCACGGTTGCGTCTGGGCGATGGCGTACATCGTGATGTCCTCCTCGACGTAGCGCACGTCCGAGCGCTGGCGGAGCTGTTCGACCGCCTTGTCGGAGAATCGGCCGGCGACCGCCTGCCCGAGGTCGTCGAAATCGAGCGTACGGCGGACGGACTCGGCGCGGTCCTTCGCCGCGCGCACACCGGACCGTGAACTGGTGCCGACGATGCGCTGTGGCGCGCGCCCCGCGGCCGCCGCCGACCCCGTCGCGAGTATCGCCCCGGTGCCTGCTGCGCCGGTCTGTTTCAGTACGTCCCTTCGTGACACGCGGACATCCGACATGATGTTCTCTGCATTGTCAGAAGTGGAAAATAAATCCTTTGATACACGAATACAACGCAGAGATTATTCGAACGACCGCTGAAATGAGGCTCGACGGGCGCCGACGGTTCCGGCAACTGCGTCTGACGTAAGAGTTTTGCCGCGTGGCGTCGGTTTCGTGGCTATGGGCCTGATGAGCAAACTGCTCGGGGGAGGGCAGCGCAGCACCGGCGACTACCTCGAACTCGACATCGACGACTTCGATGCGGCGCCCTCCGGCATCGACATGGAGATCCGCATCGCGACGATCTCCGACAAACAGGACGTGATTCCCATCAAGGACGCCGTCTACGACGGCGACATCGTCATCGCGGACATCACCCGCCACACGACGACCGACCGCACGATGGAGCACATCAGCGACGAGCTGAAGCAGGTCGCCCGCGAAGTGGGCGGCGACATCGTCCAGAAGGACGACGACCAACTCATCATCGCGCCGAGCGGCGTGAGCATCTCCCGCGAGAAACTCGAGAAGTAACGCAGCCGCAGTTTTACGCCGACTCGACCGTCAGCGTCAGCGACGAGGCAGCCGAATCCACCTGCACGCCCGCCGCCTGCCGGGCGCTCGTGAACCCGGCGTCCGTCGTCGCGAGCGTCAGCCGAAGCGTGTCACCCGACTCGAAGTGCCGCTGGAACGCCACCAGGTCGAGCGACAGCGTCTGCGGCGTGCCGGGCGTCCCCTCGATGGCGACGGGGATGGCCTGGTTGTTGATGAGCGTGGCCTCGCCGTCCCGAACCCGCTTCACCTTCGCGAACAGGAACGCCCGCTGGCCGAGCGGCGTCACCGTCGCCTCGAGTGTGGGCGTCCCGACCACGTTCCCCGTCACGTCGAAGTCGAAGTTCGCCGCCGTCGCGCCCGTGGCAGCGTCGCCGTTCTGTGGGGAGATCTGTGAGGCAGAGGTGGGCGCGACGGAGTTCGCGAGGGTCGCGTCGCTGCCGCCGTCGGCGAGCGAGAGCGTCACCTCGTCGGCGGACGCCGGCGGGAACGCGTCGGCGGAGACGAACACGTTCTCGTCGTCGTCCCAGTAGGTGACGGGCGCGAGCGACGACTCGCCCTCCCCACGGAGATGTTCGTCGAACCACTCCAGCGCCTTCCCCTCGAGGTACGCGACCTGCTCCGGTGGCTCGGCCGTCTCGGTGACCGTGTGGCCGCCGTCGAAGAACACGAGTTTGGCTTCGGTGCCGTTCGCGCGGAGGCCGTCGACGATGCGCTGGCCCTCGTTCGGGACGAACAGCGTGTCGGGCCACCCCTGGACCACCATCGCGGGGGCGTCGATGCGGTCGAGTTTGACCGCGGGCGAGCGCACCTTCAGGAACGACGCGCCCTCTCGCGGGAGTTCGTTGCGCGCGAGCGTCTTGGCGTAGATTTCGTGTAGTCGCGGGGAGACGCCGCGCTGCAGGTCGCCCTCGTCGGGCTGGCCGTCGCCGGACTGGAAACCGCGGGCCGAGGCGACGCCCGAGCCGTACAGCAGCGACACCCACCCGAGTTTCGGGACGCCGTTGGGCGCCAGCGAGTAGGTGAGGTCGTGCCACGGGACGATGGGGATGAGCGCCTCGATTCGGTCGTCGGCCGCCGCGGCGTTCAGCTGGATGCCCCCACCGTAGGACGCACCGATCATCCCGACGCGGGGGTCGCCGCCGGGCGTCTTCACGCGCGGATGCTCGGCCACCCAGTCGATGAGCGCGCTGACGTCGTTGACCTCCTTCGGGCCGGAGAGGCCGACCTCCCCGTCCGACTCACCGAAGCCGCGCTGGTCCCACGTCAGCGCGACGTAGCCGTGTTCGGCCGCAAGCCGGGCGTAGCCCGCGACGCTCCCGCGGTCGCCGCCCCACCCGTGCGTCGAGAGGACGACGTGGTGCCGGTTGGCGCCTCGTCCCTTCCCCTCGTTCGTGGGCGGGAGGAACAGTGTCGCGGCGATCGCAGTGCCGTCGAACGACTCGATACGGAGGTCTTCGGTGGTGACGTCGCCCGACGCCCCGGCGCTCGCGCCGATGAGCGACGGAACCGTGGCGGTCGCAGCGGTGGCTCGGATGAACGTTCGCCTGTCCATACCCAACCAGTTGTGAGTTTTCGGATAGGTGTGTCGCCGACTATACGCCGGGGTTTATTGCCGCGAGCACGGCCGCCGGTTTCGCGCCGCTTAACCGGCGTGAGGGCGTCGAATCCGACAATGACTGCTATCGTCGCGGACGACCTCGTGAAGGACTACGGGGACGTACGTGCGCTCGACGGCCTCTCCTTCGAGGTCGAGGAAGGGGAGTTCTTCGGGCTGCTGGGACCGAACGGCGCCGGGAAGACGACGTTCATCAACATCCTCGTCGGCCTCGCCCGCTCCACAGGTGGGAACGCCGAGGTGTTCGGCTTCGACGTGGAAGCCGACTACCGCGAGGCCCGCAACCGCATCGGGCTCGCGCCACAGGAGTTCAACGTCGACCGTTTCTTCCCCATCCACGAGGTGCTCGAACACAAGGCGGGCTACCACGGCATCGCGCCCGAGGAGGCCGCCCGACGCGCCGACGAGGCGCTCAAGACCGTCGACATCTACGACAAGCGCGAGACGCGCTTCGACTGGCTTTCGGGCGGGATGAAGCGCCGCTTCCTGCTCGCCCGTGCACTCGTCACCGACCCGGACCTGCTCATCCTCGACGAGCCCACCGCCGGGGTGGACGTCGAACTCCGCCGCGACCTCTGGGACCTCGTCCAGCGGCTCAACGACGACGGCACCACGGTCCTCCTCACCACCCACTACATCGAGGAGGCCGAGCGGCTCTGTGACCGCGTCGCCATCATGGACGCGGGCAAGAAAATCGAGGTCGCCACGCCCGAAGATCTCCAGTCGCGGGGAACCGACACGCTCGTCGTCACGCTCGCGAACGACACCGTCGGCGTGCCCGACCTCGATATCGAGGGCGTCTACGACGTGTCGCTGGAGGGGCGCGAGCTCTCCATCACCGCCGACAGCGCGGGCGGCGTCGCCCCCGACGTGGTCCGCGCGCTCGACCGCAGCGGCCACGCTATCGAGAACCTCGACATCCGCCGCGCCTCGCTCGAGGAGGTGTTCGTCGACATGACGCGACTCGACGACGATGACTCGCCCGATGACCAGCCCGAAGCGACCGCGGAGGCGTCCCGATGAGCACCGTCGGCTCGGTGTTCGGCACGGGCTTCCGCTCGCTGCTCAAACGCGAAATCCTGCGATTCGTCCGTCGCCCCCGCAACACGTTCCTTCCGCCCGCGATCACGAACATCCTCTACTTCTCGGTGTTCGGCGTCATCCTCGGCGGCCGCATCCGCGAGATTCAGGGGTTCGACTACATCCTCTTCATCCTCCCCGGGCTGGTGGTGCTCGGCGCCGTCTCGAACGCCTTCGAGAACTCCTCCTTTTCCATCTTCCACGGGAGATGGAACGAGTACATCCACGAGGTGCTCACCTCGCCACTGTCGTATACGAGTCAGGTGTTCGCGTACGTCGCCGCCGCGGCGCTCAGAGGCATCGTCGTCGGCTTCATCATCGTCGGCGTCGGCCTCGTGTTCGTCCCCTTCGCCATCGACGGCGGCTCGGTCCCAGTTACGCGCCCGCTGTATCTCGTGGCGTTCATGGTCATCATCACTACCCTCTTCGCGAGTTTCGGCGTGATGGGCGGGCTCTGGGCGCACGACTTCGACTACCTCACGGTGCTCAACCAGTTCATCCTCCGGCCGCTGACGTTCTTCGGCGGCGTGTTCTACTCGCTCGACATCCTGCCGCCGCTGTACCGCACCCTCTCGCTGTTGAACCCGATGGTGTACATGGTGAACGGCGTCCGCTTCGGCTTCCTCGGCTACTCCGACGTCGACCCGAACGCGTCGCTCGTCGTCCTGACGACGCTGACGTTCGTCGTGCTGGGTGTCGACGCCTATCTGTTCAAACGCGGGTACGGCATCATCGAGTGAGCGGCAGGGGGAGCTATAAGCGCCCCACGACGACATCAGCGGTATGGACGTTCTTGTGACGGGTATCGGAGGGACGGTCGGCGGGGCGCTCGTGGACCACTCGACGTACGACTTCGCAGGGCTCGACCGGGAGCCAGGCCAGAACGTCGACCACGTCGCCGACGTCACCGAGTACGATGCCGTCCGCGAAGCGGTCGAGGACCAGGACGCCGTCGTCCACCTCGCCGGCGACGCCCGCGTGAGTGCGGGCTGGCAGTCCGTGCTCCAGAACAACGTCGTCGGCACGCGAACCGTGCTCCGGGCCGCCGCGGATGCAGGCGTCGAGTCGGTCGTGTTCGCCTCCTCGAACCACGTCGTCGGCGGCTACGAGGACGAGTTCGCGCCCGAGCTGTACGACCCCGACTTCGAGTTGACGGTGGACCACGAGAGCCCGATTCGCCCGGACTCCGACTACGGCACCTCGAAGGTGTACGGGGAAGCCGCCGGTCGGCAGTACGTCGAGCAACACGACTACCCGAAACGGTTCTACGCGCTTCGCATCGCGAGCGTTCGGCCCCCGGCGTACGACCACCCGTACGGCGACGCCGAACGGGGCGTCGACCAGGGGCGCTGGGAGCGCGGCAGCGAGGCGTACGAGCGGTCGGTCGCGCGGCTCCACGCCACCTGGCAGTCGCGCCGCGACATCGCGAACCTGGTCGACGGCTGTCTCCGCGACGACAGCGTCGCGTTCGACGTGTTCTACGGCGTCAGCGACAACCGCGCGAGCTGGTTCGACATCGAACACGCGCGCAAGGTGGTCGGATACGACCCCCACGACAGCGCGGACGAGTGGGAGGCGCGGCCGCAGGAAGAATAGCGACCGTCGAGGACGGAGAAAAACCTACCCTTCGAGCGACCGAAGGGCTAGCTATGTACCGCGCGATACTCCCGAACGGGCAGCTCGAGTGTCACGAGTACGAACGCGACGACGAGGGCGTCACCCTCTACAGCGAGTCGGGTGAGTTGCTGGCGTTCGTCCCCTACGCGAGCCTCGAAGCGCTGCTGACGGAGGCGGCGTACACCGGCGACGAGCCGGGCGTGATGTGATCGGAAACCGGTAGTCGCCGAAACCCTCGGTTCGTGGCCGACGTCCACGCCCGAGCGAGGCTGCGACAGCGTTCGTGCGACCGACGCGCGCCGACGCGATCCGTCGACTGGCGCGTCTCACGGGGGCTGGTCGGGAGAGGACGGGGCGGGCTCGACCGCACGCTCCGGTACGAACCCGAGGATTAGACGTTATCCGGCGTCTCGTCGTCTTCGACGGCGCGCTTCATCGACTCGCGGCGGGACTTCGCGTCGCGACCCGTCGCCTCCAGCAGGAACTCGTTTTTCGCGGCGTTGGCGTCGCCCGCAGCGTCGACGTCGCCGGTCTCCATCAGCTCCTGGAGGTCGCGCTCCTGGAAGTCGACCGCGAGCTTGTCCTTCTTGCCGGAGTAGGCCACGGCCCCGACGATGACCTTCTCGAAGACGGGGTTCTTCGGCTCGCCCACGACGTACAGGTCAGAGCCCTTGAACTCCTGGGTGCCCGTGATGGGGCCGAAGTAGTCCTCGACGGTCGCCTTCATGTCGGGGATTCGCTCCTCGAGATACTCCCCGCGCCGCATCTTGTACTCCTCCATGGCCAGGGTTTCTACCGGCGATGGTTTACCGATTTCGCTCGCGACTCCCGGGAGCGTGCCAGCTACTCGCCAGCTTCGAGATAGCCGCGCTGACACTCCGGACAGGCGTCACCCGCCCGCAGCGGCGAGTTCTCCGCGCGCGTCGTGAAGCCACACTCGGGACAGGCGTACTCGCCGTCGGGCACGGAGATGCCGCCGAGCGATTCGGTGCTCGCGTCGGACGTCTCGCTCGACGCCGCGGCGTTCGCCGGGTCCGCCTCGGCGTCGATGAACTCGCCGCCGTCGGCGTCCGCGGGGTCGGCCTCGGCGGCGGGCTCGGCCTCGTCGTCTGTCTCGGGGGCCGCGTCGACATCGGCAGTCTCGTCCGCTTCCGGCTCCGCGGTGGGGCGCGTCAGCTGGCCGGGGTCCCAGTCGGTCTCGTCGTCAGGCCACTGGCCCGGCCGGCGGTCGCTGGGGCGGTTGTCCTCCAGGATCTCTGCGTCCTCCTCGTCGGGGTTCTCAGGGGACTCGAACTCCTCGAGGTCGCTCCCGCTCTCGAACCCGCCACCCGTCGGCGCGGTGTCGTCGGCACCGGCGGCCAGCTCCCCCAGGGCGGTGCTCGACGACTCCCCCTCGTCGAGGTCCACCTCGTCCGGGTCGACGATGGACGTGACCTCCTTGTTCTCCGAGACGACGCGCGTCTCACCACACCGGCTGCACCGCTCGACCTCCTTGACGACGGTGACGACCTCGCTGCCTCGCTCCTCGCGCTCCCGTTCGACGTCCGTCTCGTCGAACGAGTGCCCGAACAACGAACACTTGAGTCCCATTACCGCACGTTCCCGCCGTCGCAAAGATAAGGCTACCGACGAGCGACGCCCGCACACCCGCAGGACGAACTGCCCGGCTTTTTCATCCACCACCCCGAACCCCGACCATGCACTTCGACCAGCGGGAACAGGCCGCGCTCCGCGAGGTCGGACTCGACACCGACGACCTCCAGCGTGCCTCCCAACTCGTCGCCGACGCCGTCGACGAGACCGCCACCGAACTGGAGGCGTTCTTCGACCGCGAAGTCGTCTACTCGGACATGGACCTCGCACACAGCGCCGCCCAATTCGCCGAACACACGGTGCGCTTCCTCGACACCTACACGCACGCCGCCGTGTTGCAGGGGTGGCTCCGGTTCGAAACCTGGGGCGTCGCCGTGGAGGACGGGCGCGTACTCGCCGACGACGTCGTCGAGCTGACGCTCGCCGGGCGGCACGGCCGCACCCGGTTCGCTACCACCCCGGAGGCACTGTGAACGTCCGCGTCCGCGGCATCTACACCACCGCCGTCACCGAACTGTTCCACAACGGCGACGAGGACCACGCGGTCGTGCAGGCCTCACCACCCATCCGAGAGCGGTTCGATACCGAGTTCTCGGTCGCGCCCGCCGACGTGCGCGCCGAGACGACGTTCGACCGGCAGGGACTCACGCTCGTCGGCACGCCCGAGCACGTCGAGACCGCCCGCACCCGTCTCCAGGCGCTCTCGCGCGACACGCTCGCATGGGCCGACCCCGCCCCCGCGGGCGCGGTGTTCCAGGGCGTCGTCACCGACACGCTCGGCTCGGGGGCCGTAGTTGATTTAGGCGACGCGGAGGGGTTCCTCCCGTACGACAACAGCGAGCAGTATCTGGAGGGCGACGAGACGCTGGTCGTGCAGGTTCGGACCCCGGAACCGCCGTGGGGCTCGAACCGGCCGACGCTCGACACCGCGCTCGACGTCGAGACCGATCTCGTGCGACTCGTCCGCGGCGGCACGAGCGAGCGGACGGGCGCGGCGAACCTCGAAGACCTCCTGCCGGTCGACCCGCCCGAGGGCTGGGCCGTCCGCTGGGGGCGCGACGAGGACGAGGCGTCGATGGACGCGCTCGCCGATGCGCTCCGGGCGGCGACCGACGCCGCCGAGGACATCGACACCGGACTCGCGGCCGCCGACCCCGACGACGCACCCGGTGAACTCGTGGCACCGTTCGGCACCACCCACGTCTGGTTCGGCCGCGAGGGTCGGTTCGCGCTCGACGAGTATCGGGGGCGCGTCACCCCGACGATGCCCGGCCACCACCGCATCAAGGCCGCGACGAACGCCGCGAGCGCCGCCGTCGACTTCGCGGAGGCCATCTGTGGGCCCAGGGCGGCTTCAGCCGCCGACGGCGAGCGGGGAGCGGAGCGACCCGCGAGCGGCGCGTTCCCGTTCGACGTCGTCACCCGGCAGTTCGGCCCCGTCGAGGGCGACACCGTCGCCATCGGTCACGGGAAGCCCGACGGCCGGCTCATCACGCTCGGTCGCGGCGAGGTGACGAACCGCGAGCCCGAGGGGAGCATCACGCTCGAACGCGAGATGCACCCCGGCGGGACGTACGACGCGCTCGGCGTCGAGCGAGCGGCCGGCGACGTCGCCATCACGAAGTTCGTCGAGGGTCGCTGGTGGTACGCGACGGTGTATCGGGGCGAGGACGGCACCCGACGAGGCACGTACGTCAACGTCTGCACGCCGGTCGAGGTGTTCCCCGACCAGGTGCGGTACGTCGACCTCCACGTCGACGTGGTGAAGGGCCCCGACGGCGAGGTCCGGCGGGTCGACGACGACGAACTCGACGCGGCCGTCGACGCTGGCTACCTCTCCGAGCCGCTCGCCGAGAAAGCGCGCGAGGTGGCGTCGAAGGTGGAGCGGGCGCTGTAGGCGCTACTCGTCCTCGCGGCGGAGCGCACGCCACGCTGCCCCGAGCCCGAGCGCCGCTGCCCCCGTGAGCAGGCCGAGACCGGGGCCGCTCGCGCCGGTCGTCGGCGACGGCGACTCGCTCGGGGCCGTCGGCGAGGCGGTCGGTGAGGCCGTGGCGGTCGGCGACCCCGACGCCGGTGTGGCGGTCGGCGTGGCGGTGGCAACCGGGCCATCTGGCACCGGGAACGTGTAGATGGCCGCACCGGGACCGTCCGCGAACGACGACTCCGTCTGCGAGGGGTCCTTCCGGCTCGACGCGACGAAGAACGACTCGGTGGCGTACTGTGCGGTCCAGAAGCTCGTCGTCGCGCTGTCCCGGAAGTGGGCGAACTCCCGCGGGTTCGCGGGGTCCGAGATGTCGTGGACCTTCACCCCACCCCGATACCACGAGGTGAACAGCCGGTCGCCGCGAATCTCGAAGTTGTGCGAGGTGGTCCAGACGCCGGTGACGTCCTCGTCGTCGGTGGGGGGTGCCTCGATCTCCGAGAGCTTGGTGGGGGAGGCGGGGTCCGAGACGTCGTAGAGGTGGACCGACCCCGGCCGCACGTCCGGCTGGTCGTTGTCGACGTCCCACGCCTCGACGCTGATGCCGACGATGGTACCGTCGTCGTTCGGCGCGGCGAAGTGGTCGTTGCCGGGGGGCTGGCGCCCCGCCTCCGAGGAGGCGTCGCTCGACAGGTCGACGAACTCCGAGGCGTCCTGGCCCCGGACCTTCGCCGCGAGTTCGGGGGTCGTCGGGTCGGAGACGTCCACCAGCCAGGTGCCGGCGTCCCACTGTGCGAGATACGCGACGTCGCCGTCGAGGGTCACGTCGTGGAGCGGCCAGTGGATGAACCGCACGTCCTGCCACGTCGGGTCCTGTGAGACGACCGACCACCGGCCGAGCTCCTCGCCAGTCTCGGCGTCGACGAGGACGAGCGGGTTGCGGTCGCCGTCGTTGCCACACAGCGCGACCACGCCGTCCGAGATGTCGCAGTTGTGGTTGAAGAAGTCGGTCTCGTGGACCGACACCTGTTCGGGAGCGGTCGGGTCGGAGACGTCGTAGACGACGACGGCCCGCAGTTGGGGGCCGGGGTTCGCGGGGCCCGTCACCGCGAGCCGGTCGCCGTCGACCTTCACGTCGTAGATGCCGCGCATGGGGCCGTCGTCGTGGTCGCCCAGCACGTTCCGGTCCTCGTAGACGATCTCGGGGGCAGCAGGGTCCGACACGTCGACCACGGCGAAGCCGTCGGTGACCGCGACGTAGACGAACCCGTCGTCGCCGACGACGGCTTCCTTCGCGCCGGTCAGGGGGACGCGGCCGAGCGGCTGGAACCCGGACTGCACGGTTCGACCGCTCGCACCGGTGGCGAGCGTCGGGAGAGTGAGTGCTACGCCGGCCGCGCGGAGGGCGTCGCGTCGTCGCATGGACGCCCATCCGGGCCGCGAAGTCAAAAGGAGGTGGGTCAAATGCGTTGCCGTAGTCGAGCCCCCAGCACGCCTATCCCGGTGGGTAGCGAACGCCGAGGTATGCAACCCGACCTCGACGGCCGCGTCGCGCTCGTCACCGGGAGCGCCACGGGACTGGGTCGCGCCTTCTTGCTCGCGCTCGCCGACTACGGCGCCGACGTGTGCGTCCACTACAACACCAGCGACGAGGCCGCAGCCGAGACCGCCGACGACGCCCGCGAGCGCGGGGTCGAGGCGACGACCGCGAGCGCCGACGTGACCGACCCGGCCGACGTGGACGCGCTGTTCGACCGCGTCGAGGCGCAACTGGGACGCGTCGACCTCCTCGTCAACAACGTCGGCAACTTCGCACCGAGTCACTGGGCGGATATCGAGTGGGACCGCTGGACGAACGTCGTCGAAACGAACTACTACGGGACGGTACTGTGTTCGAAGCGGGCGCTCGGGCCGATGCGCGAGCAGTCGTGGGGCCGCATCGTCAACGTCGGCTACGCCTCGGCCGAGAAGGGACTGGTCTCGCCGAAGAACTTCCCGTACTTCGCCGCCAAGAACTCGGTGCTGATGTTCACCCGGATGCTCGCCGCCGACACACAGGACGACGGCATCACCGTCAACGCCGTCTCGCCGTACGTCGTCGAGAACTCCGACGAGTTCCCCGACGACGCGCCACGCGGCCGGTGGGCAAGCTACGAGGATCTGGTCGCGCCGCTGCTGTTCTTCTGTGGCGACGACGCCGACTACATCTCCGGACAGAACGTCGAGGTCGACGGCGGGTGGCTCCCCGAGACGGTGTAGTCACTCCTGCGTCGCGAGCACGACGCCGATGGCGACGCCGACGCCGAGAAACGCCGGGAGCCACAGCGCGAAGTTGTCCGTGGCGACGCCGAGGAGCGTTCCGAGAGCGACACCGACCACGACGCCGAGGCCGAGTCGAACCGGGTGCGAGAGCGCACCGAGTGCTGCGTCGAAGTCGCTTTCCATGTCGGCCGCTCGTCGGGCGGCCGTTTAGCCGTTTCGTCGTCCGCACGGACGGATACCGGGCAGAACACCGTCGAGCCCTCACAGACAGCAGGCCGACCGTCGACAGCAGTATCCAGCCGCTCACGGCGACCACCACGACGCCGAGGAGGAACGCCACGACCGCTTGGCCCGCGTGCCGCAGCGCCGTTCGCGTCTCCGAACTCGTCGAGACGACGAACCGCTCGCGGACGTAGTTCTCGATGGTCGTCTCGCCGACCTCGGCGGCCTCACCGAGCACGTACACCTCCGCTCCGGCTTCGAGACGCCGGGAGGTCGAGGTCGTCCGGGAGCCCCGAGTCGAGCCAGCCTTCGGTCTCGGTCTCGCCCGTCGGGAGGTCCCGGGGCTCGTCGCTGACACCAGGCCCCTTCTTGGCCGGGTCGACGAGCACCTCGCCGGTGCCGTCGCGGACGGCAAACGGCACGGTCCCACCACCCTGTTCGAGCGTGTCCCAGTCCTTCAGCAGGTTGCCGGCGTCGCGGTCCTTCTCCTCGATCTGCCACTCGTAGGCGACACACTCGGTGCCGGTGAGCGGGGCTTCCAGCGTGGTCCGCGCGTGGACCGTCCCCACCACTTCGGTAGTGCCGGGCGAGACGAACCCGGCGTCGGTGGTCGGCGTCGTGCGTATCGCCCGGACGTTCCCCGCGCGGTTGACTGCGTAGACGACGAGTCCGAACCCGATGACGAGGAGGAACAGCCAGACCAGACTCCCGAGAATGGTGTCGAGGACGCTCACGGCCTCAGTTCCCTTCGAGGGCGTCGATGGCGATGGCCGCCGCGACGATGGCCTCCTTGGGTGCGTCGCCGGTGTCCTCGACGTGGAGGTCGTAGGTGTCGCGCAGCGAGAACCGCCCCTTCAGCGTCCCGAGGGGCTCGCCGTTCGGCCCGGTGATGGAGTAGGTGTGTGGGAACCAGCCGATGACGCCGAGGAAGTTGCGTGCGGCCTCCAGCAGCGCGCTCTCGGACTCGATGGTCGCCCAGACGTCGCCGTCGGGCGAACGGATTCGCCAGACGTGTTTGAAGAACGTGAACTGCTTCTCGAGGACGGCGATCACGTCACCCGACCCCTCCTCGATGAGCGTGTAGTCGCCCGCGAAGTCGAAGACGCTCTTGGCTTTCACCCGGAACACCGGATTGTCGTTCGCGTCGTAGAACGGGAACTCCTCTCGCATCTTGAACAGCTTCTGTTTCGTCTGCAACAGGAGCCGCCCGCTGTCGTCGTAGATGCGGTACTTGTTCCGGAGTAGTTGCTGTCTGATGACGTAGTCGGAGCCGGTGAGGTCGACGCCGGCAATGGGGTCGTCGGGCATGGCGGGGTGTTCACCTGCCCGGTTCCTCAAGCTATCGCCCCCGTGACAGCCGTCGGCTCAGCGGCTGCTGTAGTCCTTCTGGGGGACGTCGACGGTCGGCTTGGCAGCGTCCTGCCACGCCGTGAACCCGCCGTCGAGGTGTGCGACGTCCGGGTAGCCCATCTCGCGGAGGCGCCTGGCGGCGAGCGCCGACCGCCCGCCCTCGTTGCAGTAGAGGACGTAGCGGTTCTCGGGGTGGAAGAACGGCTTGTAGTACACCGTCTCGGGGTCGGCCCAGAACTCGAGCATCCCGCGGGGCGCGTGCTCCACGTCCGGGATGGAGCCCTCGATCCACACCTCCCGGATGTCGCGGATGTCCACGACGACGACCCCCTCGTCGCCGCGCTCCGCATCGAGTTCGTCCACTGTGACTGACGCCACCTCGGCATCGGCAGCCTCGGCCAGTCCCCACGCGCGCTGGTCGAGGTCGAAGTCGGTGTCTGTATCGGCGTCGGAGTCGGTCATGGCCGTGGTTCGTCGTGCGTGGTTCTCAACCTGTCGCCGTCGCAGACGACGCCGTTGAGGACGCGGCCGTGCTCGTCGAGCATACGTCGGCGTCACGGGAATGACGCAAACCGGTGTCGGTGGGCGGGGGGTCGAAACCCTCCACTTTCGCCGCGTACCGACAGGGTTTCCCGGCCCCGAACCTTGGCACAGCCAATGACGAAGGAGTACATCGATGTCCGGGGTGCCGAGGAGCACAACCTCAAGGACATCGACGTCCGCATCCCACGCGAGGAGTTCACCGTCGTCACCGGCCTCTCGGGGTCGGGGAAGTCCTCGCTCGCCTTCGAGACCATCTACGCCGAGGGACAGCGGCGTTACATCGAGTCGCTGTCGGCGTACGCGCGGAACTTCCTGGGGCAGATGGACAAGCCGCAGGTCGAGAACGTCGAGGGACTCTCACCTGCCATCTCCATCGACCAGAAGAACGCCGCGAACAACCCCCGCTCGACGGTCGGGACCGTCACCGAACTCCACGACTACCTCCGGCTGCTGTACGCGCGGGTCGGCACGCCCCACTGCCCCGAGTGTGGCCGCGAGGTCGGCGAGCAGAGCGCCCAGAACATGGTCTCGCGCATCCTCGCGCTCCCCGAGGGCACCCGCGCGAAGCTCTGTGCGCCCGTGGTCCACGACCAGAAGGGTGCGTTCGAGGACCTGTTCGAGGAACTCGTCTCCGAGGGGTACTCGCGGGTCGAGGTCGACGGCGAAGCGTACGACCTCACCACGGAGCAGCCCGAGCTCGACGAGAACTACAACCACACCGTCGACGTGGTCGTCGACCGTGTGAAGGTGAGCGAGGAGGCCCGCTCCCGAATCACGGACTCCGTCGAGACCGCACTCGAGGAGGCCGACGGCACGCTGAAGGTCATCCTGCCGGACCCCCCCGAAGGGGTCGACCTCGGCAGCGAGACCCGGGCGACGGGCGACCTCGCCGGAGAGGACGACGGCCGACTCGTGGTGACGTTCTCGGAGGAACTCGCGTGCACCCACTGCGGCATCGACCTCCCCGAGATCGAGACGCGGTCGTTCTCGTTCAACTCGCCGCACGGCGCGTGTCCGGCCTGTGACGGCATCGGCGAGACGAAGGAGGTCGACGAGGACCTCGTGGTCACGGACCCGTCGAAACCCATCAAGGACGTGTTCGAACCCTGGTCGTACAACCGGTCGTACTACCGCCGGCAGCTGGACAACGTCGCCGAACACTTCGGCGTCAGCGTCGACACGCCGTTCGAGGAGCTCGACGACCACGTACAGGAGCAGTTCCTCTACGGCACGGACGACCAGGTCGAGTTCTCGTGGCGGACGAAGAACGGCATCCGCGAGAAGACCGAGCGGTTCGAGGGCGTGATGGAGAACCTCTCGCGCCGGTACGTCGAGACCGACTCCGACCGCGCGCGCGACCACATCGAGAACTACATGGCGACGACGACGTGCCCCGAGTGTGAGGGGACGCGCCTGAAGCCCGAGTCACGGGCCGTTCTGGTGGCGGACACGTCCATCACCGAGGTCAACCGCATGAGCATCGGCGACGCGCTCGACCACTTCGAGGGGCTCGAAGCCGACCTCACCGAGCGCGAGCGCACCATCGCCGAGGAGATTTTCAAGGAGATCCGCGCGCGGCTCGGCTTCATGGAGGAGGTCGGCCTCGAGTACCTGACGCTCGACCGGGAGGCCTCCACGCTCTCGGGTGGGGAGAGCCAGCGGATTCGCCTCGCCACGCAGGTCGGCTCCGGACTCGTCGGCGTCCTCTACGTGCTGGACGAGCCCTCCATCGGGCTCCACCAGCGCGACAACGACAAGCTGCTCGACACGCTCCAGGGGCTCCGCGACCTCGGGAACACCCTGATCGTGGTCGAACACGACGAGGAGACGATGTGGCGGGCGGACAACGTCATCGACATGGGTCCCGGTCCTGGGAAACGCGGCGGCGAGGTCGTCGTCAACGGCGACGTCGAGGACGTGATGGCCGCCGAGGACTCGCTGACGGGCGACTACCTCGCCGGTCGGAAGGCGATTCCCATCCCCGAAACCCGGCGCGACCCCGACGGGCACCTCACGGTTCGAGGAGCGCGTCAGCACAACCTCAAGGACCTCGACGTCGAGTTCCCGCTTGGCAACTTCACGGCGATTACGGGCGTCTCCGGCTCGGGGAAGTCCACGCTCCTCCACGAAATCCTCTACAAGGGACTCGTCCGGCGGATGAACGACACCGACGTCTACCCCGGCGAGCACGACGACATCGAGGGCATCGACCAGATCGAGAGCGTGCGGCTCATCGACCAGTCGCCCATCGGCCGCACCCCCCGCTCCAATCCGGCGACCTACACCGGCGTCTTCGACCACATCCGCGAGCTGTTCGCCGAGACCAAACTCTCGAAACAGCGCGGCTACGAGCGCGGCCGCTTCTCCTTCAACGTCAAGGGCGGGCGGTGTGAGGCCTGTGGCGGGCAGGGCACCGTGAAGATCGACATGAACTTCCTGTCGGACGTGTACGTCCCGTGTGAGGAGTGCGGCGGCTCGCGGTACAACGACGAGACGCTCGACGTGACCTACAAGGGTGCGACCATCGCCGACGTGCTGGAGATGGAGGTCGACGAGGCGTACGAGTTCTTCGAGAGCCACTCGGGGATTCGCCGCCGGCTCGAACTCCTGCGCGACGTGGGGCTCGGCTACATGCGGCTCGGCCAGCCGTCGACGACCCTTTCAGGGGGCGAGGCCCAGCGCATCAAGCTCGCCGAGGAACTCGGCAAGAAGGACTCCGGCGAGACGCTGTATCTGCTGGACGAGCCGACGACGGGCCTTCACTCCGCCGACGAGCGCAAGCTCATCGAGGTGCTCCAGCGGCTCACCGACGAGGGGAACACCGTCGCGGTGGTCGAACACGAGCTCGACCTCGTGAAGAACGCCGACCACATCATCGACCTCGGGCCCGAGGGCGGTGAGAACGGTGGGGACATCGTCGCCGAGGGAACCCCCGAAGAGGTCGCACGGCTGGACGACTCACACACCGGCCGCTACCTGCGTGACCTCCTCCCGAGTGTGGAGCTAGAGGGGCCGCGGGCCGAGCGGTGGGAGCGACGCGAGGCGCTGGCCGAGGAGAGCGACGAGGAGGCCGAAGCGCGGGCCGCGGGCGACGACTGACGTGGTGGCCGTAGTGACAACCGGCCACGACTGACGCGGTGGCCGCAGTGACAACCGGCGACGCCAGCCACGGCTGTCGCAGGGCGAACAGGCGACACCGTGGCCCGCACCCGGCACGCAGTGTCGCACACCCGCGCGACGCACCGGGGCAATCGGTCAGCGCACGGGGAGGCTGGTCCCGGATTCCAACTTGAACCTTCGGACCGTCGCAGCCGACGTGTCTCGCGATAGTGACGGCGGCTGGTGGGCTTAAGTTCGCGGCCGCCGAACGCGTTAACATGTCCACATCTGTCGACGACGAGACCATCCTCGAGGTGCTGCGCTCGAACGACGCTCCCCGGATGACGACCACCGAGGTCGCCGGGCACCTGCCCATCACCCGAGGGACGACCCGCTCGCGCCTGCAGGAGCTGGTCGACGACGACCTCCTCCGCCGAAAGCGGGAGGGGAACAACGTCGTCTGGTGGCTCCCCGAGCGCGAGGACGAGCTCGATTCGTGGGAGGCCGAGCGGGCAGCCGAGGAGGAAGCGGAAGCCACGGCAGCAGCGGACAACGAGACAGAACCCGAGGAAGCAGAAGCTGCGGAAGACACCGAAGAGACACAAGAGGCAGAAGCCGAGGACACGAGCGAATCAGACGACCAAGCGGCTGAAGACGCCGAGGACACGAGCGTCGAGGTCGAGGCCACCGAGCAGGCGAAAGCCGAGCCCGAGACCGGCGACACCGAGGTCGAGGTGGAGGCCGTCGAGGAGGACGACGACACGGTGACCGTCGAGACACCCGACGAGTCGACCGAGACCCGGACCGCGGCCGAGCGCCCGGAGCTTTCTGACGACGAGGAGGGACTGCGCGCGGTCGCACTCGCCGCGGCAGCGCTGGTCCTGCTGCTTCTGCTCCGTAAGCTGCTCGCCGGCGGCGGCGAGGAGACCGAGTAATGGACCTCTACGCCGCGTTTCCCGACCGCGTGCTTGCCATCGGGAACGGGGCGGTGTCGGCGACAGCCCTCGCCGACGTCGAGTGTCTCGCCGCGGCCGACGGCGAGTCGTTCGCAGGGACGTGGGACGGGCTCTACCGGCTCGGCGACGACCCCGAGCGCGTCCTCGACGGCCACGTCACCGCGGTCGCCCGCGGCCCGGAGGCGTGGTGGGCCGGTACCGAACCCAGCGCCGTGTATCGGTCGGTCGACGGCGACGACTGGGACCGACTCCCCGAACTGACGACGCTCGACTCGGCCGACAGCTGGTCGTTCCCGCCGCGCCCCGACACCCACCACGTCCGGTGGCTCGAACCCGACCCCACCCGTGAGGGTCGGTGGTACGTCGCCGTCGAGGCCGGGGCGCTCCTGCGTACGGACGACGACGGGGCGACGTGGCGCGACCGCGTGCCCGAGGCGCGGCGCGACACGCACGAACTCGCGACCCATCCCGACGCCCCCGGGCGGCTCTACTGTGCGGCGGGCGACGGCTACGCGGAGTCGCGCGATGGCGGCGACACGTGGACATTCCCCCAGGCCGGCCTCGACGAGCGCTACTGCTGGAGCGTCGCCATCGACCCAGCCGACCCCGACGTGCGCATCATGTCTGCGGCCCGCTCCGCGATGCAGGCCCACCGACAGGGCGTCTCCTCCGTGTATCGCAAGCAGGGGGACGCAGACTGGGAACGCCTCGACGCCCTCCCGCACGGTGAGGGCTGTTACCGGGCCGTCGTGCGAGCCGTGGACGATGGGACGTTCGTCGTCTGCTCGAACCGCGGCGTGTACCGGAGCGACGATACCGGCGACTCGTGGGAGGAACTCGTCGCCGGGGCCGACCTGCCGGACACCCCGCCGGCGGGGCTGGCCGTTCAGGTGTAGAACTCGAACCGCGCGCCGCCCGATTCGCTCTCGGTCACGCGGACGTCCCAGCCGTGGGCGTCCGCGACCCGGCGGACGATGGCGAGGCCGATACCCGTCCCCTGTGAGGCGGTCGTGTACCCCTGGTCGAACACGTCGTCACGCTCGTCTAGTGGGATGCCGGGGCCGTCGTCGGCGACGTAGAACCCGTCGTCGTTCGCGAGCAGGCCGACCTCGATGGTCGGGCCGGCGTGCTCGCCGGCGTCGTCTGGACGGCTCTCGCCGTCCCGACTGCTTGTCGAGCCGTGCTCGACACTGTTGCGAAAGAGGTTCTCGAAGACGGCGGCGAGCCGTTCGGGGTCCGCCCGGAGCTTCGTGTCGTCGTGGAACCTGATGTCGAGGTCCTGTCCGACCGTCCGCTGGGCGTCGGCGGCGACCGCTTGCAGCGACACGGGTTCGAGGTCCGAGAGGTCGACCCCCTGCCGGGCCAGCGTGAGCAGTTCGCCGATCATCCGGTCCATCCGCTCGTGGGCGAGATGGACCCGCTCGAAGTCCTCGGGGTTCCCGGTCTCCTTCGCCAGTTCGGTCCCGCCCATCGCCACGCTCAGTGGGTTCCGGAGGTCGTGGCTGACGATGCTCGCGAACTCGTCGAGCCGCATGTTCTGTCGCTGGAGCTCCGAGGCGGTGTCGCGGAGTTGGGCGTGGTAGTACCCCGCGGCACCACCGAACGTCGCCCCCACCGTGGCCGCGCTGGCGACGACGTACGAGGGGTCGCGAATCACCTCCCCCTGTAGCGAGACGACCGCAAGCAGCCAGACGCCCAGCGCGCCGGTGACGGCGCCGCCGGCCAGCGCCCAGCCGGTGATGACGACCATCGCGTCCGGCTGCTCGTTGCGCTCGTAGAGGTGGATAGCGAACACGAGGAAGAACAGCGCGAGCCCGGTCGGGAGTCCCGACTCGACGAGCCGAAGCCACAGGTCCGCGTCACTGACGACGATGTTGAGTATCGACAACGCTAGCAACACGAGCCCGAGCAGTATCATCGAGGCTCGCCGCATCGTGTCACCGACTCCGACCGAGGGCGCAGACAGGGTAGACATACGTGTGTGCTCCGGGGCGGTTCGACCCCCCTGACACCATAGATGTCCCGCACTGTGGGATAAATATACTCCCGACCACGCCCGCGAGACTGGAAGATACTTGTCGGGCGACACCCACTACTCGACAGATGCGTGACTTCGTCGTCGTGGGTGCCGGCCCCGCAGGCTCGCGGTTCGCCCGAGGGGCGGCCGAGCGTGGCCACGACGTGCTCGTTCTCGAACAGGGCGAAGTCGGCCGCCCGCTCGCCTGCTCGGGCCACGTCTCGCTCGACATCTGGGAGTACGTTCCGGACGAGGCACGCGACGACCTGTTCCAGAACGCCATCCACGGCGCCCGGTTCCACCTCGGCGGTGCCGACTCGCCCGCCCACCCGTTCTACCGGGACGAACCCATCTCGAACGCCATCGACCGCGTCGGCCTCGACAAGACCCTCGCGCAGGCGGCGGCCGACGCGGGTGCGGACGTGCGCGACCACCACACCGTCACCACCGTCGAGGAGCACCGGGAATCGGTGACCGTGACCGCCCGCGGCCCGGACGGCCTCGAACGCTTCGAGAGCCGGCTGGTCGTCGGCGCGGACGGCCCCCGCTCCCGCGTGCGAGAGCAGTGCGGCCTCCCCGAACCCGACGAGTTTCTGCATGGGGTGCTGGGCTTCGACCCCGAGCCCGACCACCAGGAGTTCGTCGACGTCCACCTCACCGTCCCGACGTTCTTCGCGTGGCGGATTCCTCGCGGCGACGCGGGCGTCGAGTACGGGCTCGCGGTTCGCCCCGGCGACGACGCGAAAGCCCGGTTCTCGGCGCTCCTCGACGACTACGACGCCGACCTCTGTGAGCGGTGTTCGGGGCTCATCCCCGTCGGCCCACCGAAGCGCGTCACGGGCAAGCGGTCGCTGCTCGTCGGGGACGCCGCTGCCCAGACCAAGCCGTTCACCGGCGGCGGCATCCTCTACGGGATGCGCGCGGCCGACCACGCTACGCGAGTCGTCGACCCGGCTCGACCCGAAACGGTGGGCGACTACGAGGACGCGTGGCGGTCGGAACTCCGGACCGAACAGCGGCTCGGCCACCTCGTCCGCGCGGGCTACTCGTTCCCGGAATCCCTCCAGGAGCTGGGGATGCGCGCCTTCTCGGGGAAGATCGGCGTCCACATGGACGAGCCCTCGACGCTGTTCTCTCGCGAGCAGTTGAAGGCGCTGCTGTCGTGGGGCTGACCGGCGGCAAAAGGCTTATTCCGGCCACTTCGGACCTCCAGCGTATGCACCCCCGGTGGTCACCGTGAGCGACGCCTTGCCCGAAGCGCGATGTGACGAACCCATCACCACGGCTCGCATCGCCGCGGACCTCCGGGCGCTCGGCGTCGAGGCGGGCGACACCCTCCTCGTCCACTCCTCGCTGTCGGCGCTCGGCTGGGTCGCGGGCGGCCCGCCCGCGGTCGTCGACGCCCTCCAGTCGGTCGTCACCGAGACCGGCACGCTCGTCCTCCCGACGCACACCAGCCAGCTCTCGGACCCGAAAGACTGGTCGAACCCCCCGATTCCCGAGTCGTGGCACCAGCCGTTCCGCGACGCGGTGAGCCCCTACCGACCCGCGGTGACGCCGTGTCCCCGAGTCGGTTCGGTTCCCGACTGTTTCCGAAGCTACCCCGGTGTCGAGCGGAGTGCCCACCCCCTCTACTCCTTCGCGGCGTGGGGCGCCGACGCCGCCGACGTGGTCGCGGACCACCCGCTCGACACGGGGCTCGGTCCGGGGTCGCCACTGGAAGCCGTCTACGACCGCGGTGGGTACGTCCTCCAGCTCGGAACCGACCACAACACGAACACCTCGCTGCATCTCGCAGAACACCGCGCCGACTGGGCGAAACCGACCGATGAGGCCGGTGCGCCGATGCTCCGAGGAGGAGACCGCGAGTGGGTCGAATGGACCGAACTGGCGACCGACACCGACGACTTCCCCAACTGCGGGGCGGCGTTCGCCGCGGCCCACCCCGAGGCCGTCACGACCGGCGAGGTCGGGGTCGCGGACACCACGCTGCTCGACCAGCGGGCGCTCGTCGACTTCGGGACGGAATGGTTCGGAGAGAACCGAGAGGCGTAGGCGCTACAGGTCGCGTTCGTGTCGCACGGCGTCGCGGCCGATGGCCTCGACGTCGTCGATGCCCGCGAGTCCCATCGTCAGGTCGATCTGCGAGATGGTGTTTCGGAGGACGTTCTCGACGCCCGACTGGCCGCTATGGGCGAGACCGTAGGCGAACGGCCGGCCGAGCAGCACCGTGTCGGCACCGAGCGCGAGCGCCTTGAACGCGTTCGAGCCGTTTCGAACCCCCGAATCGAAGAACACCGGCACCTCGCCGTCGACCTCGTCGGCGACGTCCGGCAGCGCCTCGAAGGCGGTGATGGAGCCGTCGACCTGCCGACCGCCGTGCGTCGAGACGCCGACGCCGTCCGCGCCGTGGTCGATGGCCAGTCGCGCGTCGCCGGGGTGGAGAATGCCCTTCACGATGACCGGGAGGTCGGTTCGCTCCTGGAGGAACGCGAGGTCGTCCCACGTGAGCGATGCGTCGCCGAAGATTTCGAGGAACAGGTCGACGGCGGCCTGCGGGTCCTCCTCGGGTGGCGCGTCGAGTTTCTCGCGGAACGCCGGGTCCGAGAAGTAGTTGGCCACGCCTTCGCCCTCGAGGAACGGGTAGTACCCCCGTTCGAGCAGGCGCTCGCGCCAGCCGAGCGTCGGCGCGTCGACGGTGAAGACGATGGCGTCGTAGCCTGCTTCCTCGGCACGGTCGAGGAACGACTCGGCGACGTCTCTGTCCGTGGACCAGTAGAACTGGAACCACTTGGGCACGTCACCGAGCGCCTCCGCGACGTCCTCCATCGGCGTCGAGGAGAGCGAGCTCAGGATGAACGGCACGTCCATCTCGGCGCAGGCGCGGGCCGTGGCGAGTTCGCCCTCCTCGTGGAGCAGCGTCTGGACGCCGAGCGGCGTGATCATCAGCGGGTACTCGTGGGTCCGGCCGTAGAGGTCGACCGTGAGGTCGCGGTCCGCGACGCCCTTGAGCATCCGGGGGACGATGCGCCACGCGGAGAAGTCCTTGTTCCGCTCGAACGTCTCCTCGGTGCCCGCCCCGCCGTGGACGTACGCCTTCGCGTTCTCGTCCATCCGCTCGAACGCCTGCTCGCGGAGGTCGGCGTACGAGACCGGGAAGTCGGGCGTCTCCCCCTCGAACATCCCCTTTCGATACACCTCGCGGATGTGCTTGACGCCGAACTGCTCGCCGTGCGTGTCGTCTGCCATACACGCCCCTGTACCGTCGCGGCACAAAGGTCTATGTCTCCCGGAGGCTCGCCCGCGACCGCCGAATCGCGAGCGAAACTGACTGAAAATTTCAAGAGGGAGTAGCTGAATTTGAGTGGTAATGGCCGCGTGCGCGTGCTGTGGCGCCGAAGACGAACTCCTGTTCACCTGTGGGCACTGTGACGACCAGTTCTGTGCTCGCCACCAGTTCCCACACCACGCCTGTACCCGGTTCACGGAGGGCGGTCGCGCCGGGAGCGGCGAGGTCGGCTTCGAGTTCGGCGACGGCACGACCGTCCTCGACACCCCACCGAACCCACCCGAGTCGACCGACCAGCAGCACGACACCGACCAGCAGCACGACACCGACCAGCAGCACGACGCGACACACGTGCCGGGACCGCGCGTCGAAGTGGCTCGCGACGCCGCCCGGGACACCCGTCCCGACCGGGAGGGGAGCGCGCCGCTCCCGCCGAACCGCGGGATGCCGTGGGAGCGCGGCGACGACGGCGTCGCCGGGTGGATGGATGCCCAGAGCTATCCCGGGTACATCCTGAAGGTGGGCCTCCTCTCGCTCGTGTTCACGGCGGCGTACTACGCGGGGCTCGCCGCCACGCTCTACGGCTACGTCTGAGACTCCGACTCCTTCGTCGACCCGTCCGGACACTCGGTCTCGTCGCCGTCCGGCTCCTCCCAGAACCCCTCGAACTCGGGAGCCGTCTCCCGCGGGTCGAACAACTGTTCGTACGGTGCCGCGACCCCCAGCCGCCGCGTCTCGTCGAACGCCTCCTGCGCGCGGCGCTTCGC
The DNA here is from genome assembly GCF_024362405.1 of Halorarius litoreus. Taxonomy (GTDB): domain Archaea; phylum Halobacteriota; class Halobacteria; order Halobacteriales; family Haloarculaceae; genus Halorarius; species Halorarius litoreus. Next base: position 1,162,724 of record NZ_CP101454.1, read on the forward strand.
CGCGGTAACAGCGGCGGCGTCCGGGTCGTCGGTCGCCGCCTGCTCCCGGCACTGCTCGTAGAGGTCGTCGACTGCCTGTCGGTACTGGGCACCCTGTCGCGCGGCCGTGACCGCTCGAACGAGCTGGTCGGCCTCGAACGGAGGGGTGACCGCCGTCTCGAACGCGTCGTCGGCACCGAGCCGGACCAGCGGCGGGAGCGAGCCATCGGCAGCCCGGAGCGCGTCCCGCAGGTCGCGCGCCGTCGCGTTCTCGAGGTCCCCGACGACGAGCACGTCCACCGTAGCCGCCCGAACGCGGGTGGCCGACAGCGTCGTGACGCGCTCGACGTCGAACCCGGCGTCGGCGAGCAGCGAACGGGCCGTCCGTCCGTCGTCACCCGCCGCGGCGATGAGAACCGTCACAGTTGCGGAACGACCCCCCACCGTATAGAAGATTTCCCTCGGTGACGCACCGAATACAGGGACGAGACGGCCGCAGCCCCACAGTATGGCCGTCATACTGAGTCGTTCACACGCGTCCGGTCATGAACGGACGCGCCCCCACCACCGATTCAATCGTCGGCGCTCGCTGTCGACCGCTCCGGCTCAGACGCCTCCGGGGGCATCGTCACGTCCGTCGGTTCGTCGGTCCCACCCACTCGAGTTTCCCGCTCTCGGTAGGTGTGGTAGCCGGCGGCGGCGGCGAACGTCAGCGCGACGACGAGCGCGTAGCCGTAGCCGGGGACCAGCGAGAAGGGGTAGACGCCGAGCGAGCCGACCGTCACGATCGCGGCGAACACCGCGCCGAGCGCGAGGTAGAACTGTCCCCACGGGAGATCGTCGACCGGCACGACGTCGAGGTAGACGTCGAACGCCCGGACGTGGTTCCGGAGCTCGATGGTCCCGCGGTCGCGGTCGTACGTGACGACGCCGAGTGAGTCCATCTTCGGGAGGTGGGTCTGGTGGAGCGCGGTGTACACCCGCTTGCGCTCCTTCGGCGTCACGTCGGCCAGGTCGGTGCCGTTCTCCCACGCCGCGAGCTGCTCGGAGAGCGCACGGATGGTGACCGGGCCGTCGCGCTGTTTCAGGTAGTGCAACGTGTACCGACGCCGCTGACTGCTGAGCGTCTCGAACACGGCATCGGTCGAAAGCGGTTCCTCCCCCCCTACCACCCCACCGTCCGGTACGAACCCGGGCGAATCGGCGTGATGTATCTCGGTTCGTTGCATACTACCCACCCCTACTACCCCCAGATACGCGGCCTGAGAGCATATACCCTACTGATAGAGTAGTATCATATTATCCGCCGACTGCACCACCGCGTGCGAGCGTCCTGTGGCGACGAACGTGACGCGCCGGTGTGCAGCCGGCGCACCTGTCGAAACTTCGTCACGAAAGGGGAGCGTGTGACAGGACCCGCATCCTCCACCACCACGGGAGAAGGGATGCAGTATATGTTTTGTGGAGCGTCGTCACTCGCCTGTCTGCCCAACGTCATACGTGTCAGGAAGAATAGTATATCGCGTCAGTCGTGGTCGTGGTCGGCGAGCTCCTCGCCGAACGTCGCCTCGAAGTCGTCGACCGGGATGACCGAGTAGTCGACCGAGAGCGTGTTGCGGGTGGCACGGATCTTCCCGACGAACGTCGAGATCTCGTCGAGCCGCCCCTCGACGATGAACAGCTCCATGCAGTAGTGGTCGCCGACGTGGTTGTGGACGTTCGAGGTGACGAGGTCCTCGTGTTCGTGCCGGAGCTGCATCATCCGCTGCTCGGCCGAGGAGGTCTCGTAGTTGAACAGCACGGTGACCACGCCGATGAGGTCGCGGTCCTCGAGCTTCTTGTCCTCGAACTCCCCCAGCAGGTTGCGCGACGCCTCGCGGACGACCTCGCTGCGCCCGGTGTAGCCGTGTTCCTCGGCGAACTCGTCCAGTCGTTCCAACAGCGACTCCGGCATCGACACGCTGACGACGGTCATGTTGTGAACTAATTACCCGAGTGTTACTAAGGATTTGTTATCTCAGCGGGCGTCGAGCCACGCGGGCAGCGCCGTGAGCGGCACCTCCTCGACGTCGAGGAACGTGCCGCCTATCGCGTCGACGCCCCCGTCGGTCGCCGGGTCGTCACCGACGTGGACGAGCCGGTCGGGCGTGCAGTCGAGCTGGCGGGCGACCGTCTCGAACGCCCGGGCGTCGGGCTTCCGCCAGCCGCAGGCGATGCTCGTGACGACGGCGTCGAACTCGCCGCGGAGCCCCGCGCGGACGAGCACCCGACGGGCGAGTTCCGGAACCGAGGTGTTCGAGAGCAGTCCGACCGGGCCGTGCTCGCGGGCGGCGGCGACCGCCTCGGGAGCGCCCTCGACGACCTCCACCTCGGGGTCGAACGCCGCGACCACGGCACGGCGGGCGGCGTTCCCGGGCGCGTCAACCCCCCGAGACGCGAGCGCCCGCGCGACGTGTGCGGGAAGCGGTACCTCCGCGCCCTCGGGGGCGTCGACGTGCCGCTCCGTGTAGGCGGCCGCCCAGTCGTCGGGGACGGCCACGTCCCGCGCCCGGAGTTCGCGCGCCACGGCCGCTGCCGGGTCGTCGAGCCGGTCGACGCGGACGAGCGTCCCGAACAGGTCGAACGTAACGGCCATGTCCACCCCTCTGTGCCGGGACACTTCCCACTACCGACACGCCCCGCGGCTTCATGTACGCCCCGACGGACACGGAGCCATGGACGTTCCAGAGGAACCCCGTGCGTTCCGCTACGACGGGGAGGTCGAACCGGGCGAGAAGCGACACCTCCGCTACGAGGTGTCCGAGACGTATCTCGGCGACCCTGTCGAGGTGCCAGTGACGATCATCAACGGCGACGAGCCGGGGCCACGGCTCTGCTGTACCGCCGCCATCCACGGCGACGAACTCAACGGCGTGAAGGTGTGTCAGGAGCTCGCCGCGCGCTACGAGCCCGGCGACGTCCGGGGGACCATTGTCATCGTCCACGTCGTCAACGTTCCCGGCTATCAGGCCCAGCAGCGCTACCTCCCCATCTACGACCAGGACATGAACCGCTCGTTCCCCGGGAAGGCGAAGTCGAACACCGCAGAGCGGATGGCGTACGCAGTCTGGGAGGCGTTCGTCTCCAAGTGCGACCTCGGACTCGACTTCCACACCTCGACCCGCAACCGGACGACGATGTACCACACCCGCGCGGACGTCTCGAACCCCGCCGTCGAACGGCTCGCTCGCGCGTTCGGCGCGAGCGTCATCCTTTCTGGGGGGGGTGATGAGGGGAGTCTCCGGGGGGCGGCGACGGTCGCGGGCATCCCCACGGTCACCGTCGAGATGGGGAAGGCCCACCGCTTCCAGCCGCTGCTCATCCAGAAGGCGCTCGACGGCGTCGAGAGCGTGCTCGCAGAGTACGACATGGTCGACGGGAGCGTCGACTGGCCCGGCTGGTGGCGCATCGTCGACCCCGCCGACCAGAAGGCGTGGCTCCGGGCCGACCGGGGCGGGCTCGTCGAGATGCAGTGGGGCCCCTATCCGCTCGTCCGAGCGGGCGAGACCATCTGCACCATCACGGACCACTTCTCGCGCGACGAGCACGTCGTCGAGGCGCCGTTCACGGGGCTGCTCGTCGGCGTCCTCGAGAACCCCGTGGCGCTCCCCGGCCACCCGCTGTGTCACCTCGTCGGGCTAAACGAGGAGACGACCGACGAGATCGAAGCCGAGATCAGAAGCGGGGAGTTCGACGGCTACCGCGCCAACGGCACCGTCTGGCACCGCGGCGAGGAACAGCACTAGATCGACGAGACCCCGGCTATCTCGAAGCGCGCACCGGGCGCGTCGACCACGGCGATCGACCAGCCGTGCGCCTCGACGATCTGTTCGACGATGGCGAGCCCGAAGCCGGTGCCGTCGCCCCCGGAGTGACCGAATTCGAACAGGTGGTCGCGGTCGTCAGGATCGATACCGGGCCCGTCGTCGGCGACGTAGAAGCCGTCGTCGAGCGCGCCGACCGTGACCGTCGGCGCGGCGCCGGCGTGTTCGACCGCATTGGCGAAGAGGTTCTCGAACAGCTGCTGGAGGCGGTCGCCGTCACCCTCGACGAGCGGCGGGTCCGCGACGACCAGTTCGGCGTCGCCCGTGTCGACGGCGCTCCACGCCAGTTCGGCCACCTGCCCCACGTCGACGACGGCCGGCTCGCCGACGGCCTGCCCCTGTCGGGCGAGCCCGAGCAGCCCCTCGATGAGCGATTCCATCCGCGAGAGTGCCGCCTCGACGGCCTCGAAGTCCTCGGCGTCCCCGGTCTCGCGAGCCATCTCCATGCGACCCAGGGCGACGTTCAGCGGGTTCCGGAGGTCGTGACTAACGACGCTCGCGAACTCGTCGAGCCGCTGGTTCTGCCGGCGGAGTTCGCGCTCGCGCTCCTTCTGGTCGGTGATGTCCGTGTAGATGGCGAACCCGCGGGTCGACCGCTCGCCGACGGCGTAGGGCACGACGTGCAGCAGGAAGTCGCGGACCCCGTCTGCCGCCACCCGCTGGACCTCGCCGTGGAAGCTCTCGCCCGACTGGATGAGTTCGTTGAACCGCCGGGCGTCGCCGCGTGCGGACTCGTCGGGGAGGAGGTAGTCGTCGATGGACTCGCCGTAGACTTGCTCGACCGAGACGCCGAACACCTGCTCGAACGCCGGGTTCGCATCGCGGACCACCGGCTCGAACCCCTCGAACTCGACGTAGATGGTCGGGTCGGGGATGTTTTCGAACAGCGCGGCGAAGCGGTCGTGTTCGGCTTCGAGCCGGACCCGCTGGCTCACCCGGTCGAGTGCCGCCGCCGCGTTCGCCGCGAGAACGGTCGCCAGCTGGCGCTCACTGTCGTCGAACACGTCGTCGCCCTGTGCGGCGATGCTCAGCGTGCCGTGGTCACCCAGTGGGAGGTAGATCCCGGCGCCGAGTCCCCCACGGGGCGTCTCGGTGGCGACGGCGCTGAGGTCGTCGTACACCACCGGCTCCCCCTCGCGGAGGGCGGTCGCGGGCAGGCTGTCGCCGTCGACCGGGTAGACCGGCCGCTCACCCAGCAGCTCGCGCGTCTGCTCGGGGACGGCGACGGGAACGAGTTCCGCACCCCGGACGAGTCGCACGCCGTTGATAGGGTAGCCGAGCACGTCGGAGGCGGCCTGTACCGTGATGTCGGCGATCTCCTCGGGCGTGGTCGCAGCCATCAGCTGGCGGGTGGCGTCGTGGAGTTCGCGGAGCCGCCGGTCGCGGGCCTGTCGGCCGGAGATATCGCGCAGGACGCCGACGGTCCCCCGGAACTCGTCGTCGGGCATCGGCAGCAGCGCGACGTGATTCTCGACGGGAATCGTCTCGCCCTCGCGGGTCCGAACCGAAAGCTCGAACCGCACGGTCTCGGGGCCCTCGGCCGAGAGGAGGTCGCGGATGGCCGCCTCGCCGCGCTCGATGTCTTCGTCGGAGAGTACCAGCGAGACGTGGCTGCCGACCAGCTCCTCCCGGGCGTAGCCGGTGACGTCCTCGCTCGCCCCGTTGACGGCGAGGAACCGCCCGTCGGCGTCGGTGACGTACACCACGTCGCCGAGCGGTTCGACGAGCTGTCGGTAGCGCAGGTCACCGCGTGCGAGCGCCGTCGACAGCCGCGTCGGGAACCGTTCGGGCGGCACCTCCTCGCGGAGGACGTAGTCGGTCGCACCGACGGCGAACGCCGCGCTCGCCTCCGAGGCGTCGCCCACCGCCGCGTAGATGACGACCGGGATGTCAGGGTGACGCGAGCGCACCTGCCCGCACAGCGAGACTGCGCCACCGTCGGAGAACGGGGCGGAACACACCAGACAGTCGACGCTCGGCACCGTCTCCAGCGCCGCCGAGCAGTCGTGAACGGGGGTCACGGAGAAGCCGGCCGCGGTCAACGCGTCGACGACCGCCGAGCCGTCGGCTGCGTCGTCCGCGACGTACACGACCTCGACGGACCCCATTGAATCCCGCGTACGGTAGTCGCGCGGTTAAGCCTACGCTTCGTGTCCGTGAGCGACTGACAGCGCGTTCAGGAGCCACTCGTTCGAACGGTACGTGTCGGTTCGAGCGGAAACAGGGGGGTATTCGGGCAGTAGTAGACCAGTTCTGCAATAAGTCGACCACGTTCTTGTAGAACTCGACCACGTTGAGTGACGACCCGTTCAGGTTCGAATTTCGAGAATCGACCCTCTGGAATCCTTCGTCTCTGGATGTAACTCGAATTGCTGGCTAGAATTTGTCAATTTCCAAGTCAACCAATACAGTTAACGCAGTCGGCCCGGAGAAACTCCCGAAAGAGGTCCGAATTGAGTCCCACCAAACTCATCGTGACTTTTTAACCGAACAGCCAGTTATTTCCAGCTTTTTCCACACGATTTACACGATTTCATACTGTGCGTGCGAGTTACCTTTGAACTACCACAACGCGGGCAAGTTGGATTGAACAGGCCCATATCACTTGCCAACATGTTTTTAGGCAATAAATATATCCCGTTATTTATTTTATATCAAACAGTGAATTTCCATTCTAAGCAAAGTTGGTTGAGATGATGACGTAGTTGGACTGGGCGAGAGAAAGGCGATCGACAGGAACGGTGCGACCTACGTTCCGACACCGAACCCACAGGCACGGAACCGCGCGTGGTGCCAAGCGTATCTGGCGAGGTCTACATCCACGGGCCGACTGGCGCGTTTATCGTTCTGCCAGCGGAAGGAGATTGAGTGTCCCGTAGGAAGGTGTCATCGAACCCTAGAACGCTCGGTATAGCGCTTGAATCGAGCGGATGAGAAATGTCTCGACTGGAGGCCAACTGTCCTAAGCGGCCACCGAAATAGACGAAATCTACCGGAGTTACTCAGACGGGGAGAGCAAGCCGAGTTCAGTTAAGTTCTCAGCGATTACTGTCACCGCTCGTTTCGCGTCGTCCGGTGATTTCCCTCCAGTGATCACGACTTTGCCGCTGCCGAAGAGTAGTGAGACGACCTTCGGGTCGTCAATGCGGTAGACGAGGCCGGGGAACTGTTCGGGTTCGTATTCGATGTTTTCGAGTCCGAACCCGATAGCGATGGCGTTGAGGTTGAGATTGTTGCCCAGATCGGCAGAGGCAACGATGTTCTGGACGATAACCTCAGGGTTGTCGTCGACGTCAACGCCGAGGGAACGGAGATCGTCGAAGACACGCTGGCAGGCAGCGTGGACGTCCTCGACCGATTTCGCGCCAGTACACACGATTTTCCCGGAGCGGAAGATGAGCGTCGCTGCCTTGGGATCTTGGAGGCGGTAGACGACACCGGGGAAGTTCTCGGGGTTGTAATCGGCCCCCTGAAGGTCCTTCGCGACTTGCTCGAGTTCGAGTTCGGTGCCGATACCGGTAGATGCGACGACGTTCTCCAAACGAACGGTCTCGGTAGGATTTACCATTCGGGTAGTAGATAATGGCACGATGCCATACTTAAACGTGGGTATGAGACGACCAACCGAAGAGAAGATTTCGCGAGCGATTGCCTCGCCTCACGGCCCCCCATCTTCGAACGCGACGATGAACGGCCCGGTGGGCTCGACGGGGCCGATCTCGACGGCCGTCTCCCGGGCTCGCTCGGCGCTCCCAGAAGTGTCAACTTGTCCAATGAAGTCCAAGTGGTCCCTCATCGGCCCCACTCACACTCCGGACAGTAGTCTCGCGGGAGTCCTGAACCGTGAACGGTGCCGCGAGTAGTTCTCGCGGCGCAATTCGGGCAATACCGCATCAGAAATCCCCCGAATTTTCAGCTATGAAATTCGCTGTACGGCGTCGACCCGCGCTTGCAGTGCCGTTGCGCTCAGAATTTTGAGCCGATTCTGAGCGGGCAAAATCGCCATACTGCGAAGGTGTGACTACACGCCCGGAATCGCAAGGTAGGAAGGTCCGCCCTCCCCGTGCGCAGGATTCCGGTTGCTTGTCGTCTTGGGTGTCGAATATATGCTTCATGAATCGGGTAGGTGGCTGCGTCGCTGCTCGGCCTTCCGCCGCTCGGAACGCCGGTCGTAGTGCTTGTCGAGGATGTCGTTGCTCGCGTCCATCCGGTCGCTGACGACCGTCCGGTCCGTCTCGTGGAGTCGGTAGTAGGTGAGTCGGCCACTCCGCACGTCGTGTGGCGACCGTGACGACGGGCACGAGCTCATCCGTGCCTGCCGTTGGAACTCGCACGTCTCCGGGTCCTCGTCGTGCGGGCACTCCTCACCATACCAGCAAGGGCGGGTGACGCGGTAGAGCGTCCCCCGAATGGTCGAGCGGGCGATACGCCCGTTCTCGGTCGAGATGAGCGGCTCGCGGCCGTACTCGTCGAGGACGGGGACACGCCGGTCGTCGATGTAGGCACGGAGCACGCGAGCGACGTAGCCGCTCACACTGTTCCATCGCTGGCTCTTCGCCTTGTTCTTGAGCGGCGTCCCGGCGTCGGGTCGGTGGACGAAGTGAACGCCTGGCCCGTCAGCTTGCGGTCGGTCGCCGTCGAGGTCGAGATCGCCCACGTCGAGCGCGCGGAGCGCCCCCATCCGGCATCCAGTGTGCCAGAGTAGCAGGACGATGACGTGGGTCCGGCTGGCGTACTCGTACTCGCCGAGGTAGTCGAGAATCACCTCGGCGCGCTCCGGGTCGAGCGTCGATTCGCTCACGTCGTGACCCGACACGCTCGGGAGCGGGACGCGGTCGAAGAACTCCGTCGGCACGGCGTCGATGTCGCCACAGAACCGGAGGAACGCCCGGAGCGTAGCGAGGTCACCGCGGAGCGTCGACGGGGCGAGCTCGTCGCTGTCCGAGTAGCCACCCTCTCGCCGCCAGATACGGTAGGCGTAGAGGTCGCGCCCATCGAGGTCGTTCAGATTGCCGATGCCCTCCTCCTCGCACCACGTGGCGAACGCGCGGAGTCGGTACAGTTGCCCCTCGCGGGTGTTCTCGGTGGTGTCGTCGCGTCGCGCATCGAGGTAGAGGGTGATGGCCTCCCGCGGCGCGAGCGGCTGCAGGTCACCCATCGACGACCACCTGCTCGCAGGAGGGGCACACGTCGCCGTCGACGTAGCCGACGATGGCCGCGCCGCAGTCACACTGCGCGACGTAGGAGCGTCTCACAGCGACCCCCCCTGCGCGCGCCAACGCGCTTCCTCGAACAGTTCTTCGACGGAGTAGCTCTCGTCGTGGCGCGCGAGGTAGTCCATCATCAGCACGCCAGCGATGACTTCGAGCGCGCGTGCCTGTCGACGGTTCGCGCGGATGGCCTCAGCCTCGCGAACCTCGCGAGAGGCGTGGTCGAGCCGCTTCGTCCTACTCATCGACCTGCACCTCCAGGTAGCCCTCGTCGGAGCAGTAGCACCAGACGACGCGGTAGTCGGTCGCGGTGAGTTCGTCACCGAGCAATCGTGCCGCCTCGGGGTCGTCGTTGTAGTCGGCGTCGATGGTCGCCACGCGCGTCCACCGCTCTCCGACGTCCGTGAGTTCCTCGACGAGCACCGCGTCGTCGGGGTACCGAACGACGACACGATGCTGCGCACCGAGCGCCTTCTTCAGCTGCTCCGCTTCTTCGAGGTTCCCGTTCCGGCCGTCGGTGATCTCCGCGACGCGGACGTAGCCGTCCGTCATGGTCCGCAGAACACCCTGCCGTTGCCTGCGCGGGCGCAGCTGCTGCACACTGGGTTCCTGGTCCGGCCGTCGATGCCGACGGCGGGCGCGTCACAGTACGTGCACGCGGTCGCGTCGTCGGACTTATCGGGAGGCGATACCTCTGTCCGTTCGGGGCTACATGCCCCGTATGGTTCGGTTTGCATGCTTGCTTTCCCGAACCTGCTTTCGGGCCGTGTCTTCAGCACGGCCCGTCTTCACACCGCCAACAGAGTCATCCTCGACCGAGTCGCAGGTTCGCATCGACACCGAGGGCGCGCTATCACATATAGGTTATGTTGCCGATTATAAGGCGATTTGCTGACTACTACGTATTACTCAACGTATGGGTTAGATAATGAGACACCCAGGAACCTGGATGACCATATGGGACGACAGGATATTGGAGCATATCCGCGCGGACGAAGGCGGTAGAGTCGGCGAGCTCACAGATAAAGAGAACATTAGAGTGACAAACACTCACGTATCTCGTCGATGCAAGAAGCTCGCCGAACATGGGTTACTCCGTGATTTAGGGAACGGGGTATACGTCATCACTGACGAGGGAGAGGCTTACCTCGACGGAGAGTACGATGCCGAGTCGGGAGCTTACATGAATGCAGGAGAGCAGGATGAGTCGGCTGACTCAGGGACTGAGAAAACCAACGGATGACCGACCGAAGGCCGGCCAGTTGGATGTGCACCCTCGATGAGCGTATCATTGAGTACGTCGCTGAGGACCCGTTGGCGAGTCCCCGGATCATGGAGTCCGTGATGCAGTTCGATGCGAGTGAGCGTCGAATTCGGGAGCGGTGTCTGATGCTCGCGGACGCTGAGTTGATTGCTCCTCTTTCCCGCGATCTTGAGATGTACGAGGTGACGAGCGAAGGACAGAGGTATTTGCAGGGAAAGTTAGATGCGGAGCATCAGCCGAAGCCGAAGGTGAGAGGATAATATAGTTTGATGAGTCAGCTACTAGGACTCGCCAGTTTCACTACGGGGCTAGAAATTATATCATCCAAGGACGAGGATGATATCAACAAGTAAACAGTCCGTCCAGACAAACGATGTACGAATTGAGTGTCGGTGAAGCGTTATTTGAGTATGAGCAAGAGATCTCTCTACAGACACTCAGACGAGCAATCGATGCTCATGTTAATGAAGATGCTCGTCAAACCGCTCGGTTCAAGTCGGTGATTTGCCCTGAGGACGCGGCAGATGTGTTGCAAACTACTGCCTCATTTCTAAATGAAACCTCCGTCGAGATCACCGATCATGGAGACCACTATGGTGTTGAAATCAGTCGGACAATCAGAAGGTCGGACATCTCTGGGGGACAGAGGACGATTGAAGGAAGTTTTGCGCTGATAGATAACAGCTCACCAGATGTCTGGACAGCAGTCACCGGCGCTGGTCCCGATTTCTATGAACGTGGCGTGTTATGGCTATTCAAACAAGCTGAGCCAAATATCTCAGAATTTTTTGTTAACTCATCTGACCTAGAACTCATCTTAGATAACGTGAAAGCCTCTCTGCCGACCGAACCAGAAATTCGAGTGAATAAGGCGGTGGCCTACACGAGGAAAGACGAGGGGACGATCTCGTTCGAGACAAATCCTTACAAAGAGGTATTCCGAGTTAGTGAAACGAATGACAAGTATGTCGACAAAATTGACTTTGATGTCGTAGGAGACAATGACGCGCTATTTTCGGGATTCATTAGCCGAGATGGACAACTAAAGTTTGAGTCGGGGACTGTTGGATTATTCTTTGAACACCTTCTTGTAGAATATGCTAGGGTTGGACAAGACAAAGCGGACATATTCGGTAATCGTGAGCGTTCACAGGAGACGGGAGATGTTGACCAAATCCAGATTAGATTCAATTCAGATGTATTTCGAAACCCTGACGACCACGATGATTTGATAGAGGCTCTTGGCGGTTTAACACGTTCTAGCCTTACTGTCTATCATCAGAATCCATATGCCCACCTATCAGTATTGGATTACGTTGATGGGTCGAGTTGCGATGTTCTGGTGACTGAGCCAGATACCGTATCGCTTGTTCCCAGCTATAGGGGCTCTATGAATTCCTTGATGCGGATCTCGGAGCAAATATCAAAAGAGTTCGATGAGGGAATGGTCACAGAGCTAGGCCAGCCTGATTACGGCCCCTCAGATTTCTTTAATTAATTATGTCGCAGGAGTGCCACCAGCATTATCGAAACAAATTCCATGTCTATGACCAGGCCGTAGACGTGATCTCCTGCTGGGAGAGCCTCCTTCGCTATTCGTATGCAGAACTTTTTGATGAGTTCTATTTTGAAAGGTTCCCCTCTATCCCACGAGATGATGACGATAAAGACGATTTAACCCCAGATTTTACTGCCTACTTCAATGAGGACTACGGAATTATCGGCGAGGTTAAAAGGACATTTCCGAACGACGATGTCGCGTTCAATTCAACTATCAGTCAGATCGCCGGCTATGATGCAACACTTCCACTAAAAACGGCCAGCGGAGGAAGGGATGTACCAGAGACATGTGACATCCTGCTCGTCATTTCAGGTTCATCAGCACCGCAAATTGGAACACGTCTCCGTAAGAAATTGGTTGAAGAGAATTTGTTTCGGTTTGACGCCAATCTCGTACTAGTCAGATATCAGTATAATACAGATGCGACGCTCTCTCGTTACGAGTTCCAGCGAGTAACCCAGCTTGAGGATGAATTTAGAGATGAACCGCTACCGGACGATATCTCTTTGAGTAACAACCTTGGCGAAGAAGGAGACTACGATACTGTCCCCGTTTTCCCCAAACATTTCGCTCCTCTAAAAGTTCAAAAACCGCTGTGTAACGACCAACCACCAGAACCCTACCTTGCCACGATTCTATGGCACAAAGTCTTCCCAGAGTATCTGAGTCTAGATGAATACCGCCAGTGGAGAAATGGGACTGCTCAAAAAACAATGGAATTCACCGATAGCCCACAGGGAATTTGCGACCACCTGAATGATTATATGAAGGAAGGAACCGCACGACGAAGATGGGTTCGGGACACGCTCCAATTTCTTGAGGAAGCTAATTTAGCCGACTTTGAGTCGGGAGACTACACGATCGGCTTTAGAGATCTAGTCAGAGAAGTCGGTGAGGGAAATATGCAAGAAGGCACTCAAATGCTCCAACGCACTAAGGAGCTGGCGTATATGTTTATCGACAGATATTGTGAATATAGCGATTCATTTGGAGGAAGTGATGAAGAGGAGATAGACTCACAGTCATCCCTAGAGGAATATTTCTGAACTTTCTAATTTTGCAGATATTCAGTACGGTTCCGAGTAGTCACATCACAAACCGACAATCATCAACGCCCACAGAATCTACATACTACACCCTGAGAAACTAGCCACCCGACGACCACGATTACGGACCAATACTTCCATCATAGCACCGAGGAGCCTCAAACCGACTCGTCGTCCTCGGACACCAGATGCACCAGTGAACTGTTCTCTGAATCAACCTCGCGGACGAATCGTAAGAGCCGCTGCACAGCCTCTGGGTTCTCCTCGATGTTGGCAAAGAAGTGAATCATCCCCTGGAGTGCCCGATTCTGCTTGTGGTAGTCCCAGGTCCGCAGTTCCGTTGCGAGGTGGTCATCGTCGATCGCCTCCACATCCGAGCTGTCGAGTACGTCCCTCGCGTCGTCGGAGATCTCTCGGCAGATTGCAATTGAGATCGCAGTCGTGTTCTCCCCGACCCCCATCATCGTCCCGAGCTGGTCGCTGACATTCGATCGGTCAATGTCAAGGTCTTTGACCTCCACCGAAATCATCAGGTCTGGCCCGTAGTAGCCGTCGATATCTCCGTACCGTTGCTGTCGTGATGATCCGGTTCGGACCTTGCTCGCGCGTAGAGAGAGATGCGGCCACTTCGCCTTCACGTAGCCGTAGCAGAGCGCCTGGTACGCGGAACCGCCTTCCTCGAACGGAGCGCTCCGCTTGTAGTCCTGAAGTACCCGCGAGAAGACATCGGGGAACGGCGGCTCACGACGCAGATAGTCCTTCGCGGCTAAACGGTCGAGACCGAGATCGAAGAGACGCTGTGCCGCCTCGTATCGACCGGCACGAGACAGACGGAAGGCGTACTCCAGCATGTCGTCGTAGCGCTCCCACTCGCCGGTGTGGTGCCCAGGCGAACTCGGGAAGTTCGTCCTGTTCAGGTCTTCACGGAAGATTTCGATCACGCCGTTGTGTACCGACCGAATGCTGTACCGGGTATCGCCGTGCTTCAGGGTGAGGGAGGTTTTCGCGGTGTTCTCGTACCGATTGAAGATGTCGTCGCGAGTGATGTCTGGGTTGAATCCCTGTAGCCAATCATCCGCCTGGGAAATCTGCTCTGCGACCATCAGAAAGTCGATTGCAACGCCCAGCGTTCCCTTAGAGCGGCTGAAGTGGTGATCGACTCGGTCAACGAGGGCTTCAATTTCCTCCTCTTCCTCGTCGGAGATATCTCCATCGTCAGCACCATAGCCAGGAAGGGTTGACTGCCGGTCGAGGAACGTAGCGGGGAAATACTTGTTCAGGAACGACTGGATGGCTTCGTCCTCGTGTTCAGATCGAGAGTCCGGCAAGAGTCCACCTCACAATTTAGTCCGCTAGAAAAGGGTACTCTACAAAAATGACTAGCCTCTACGGGTCCACTTTCTCTCCGAGCCGAATCCTTAAACCAGAATAGGAGGAAAGGAACTCCAATGGCAGATTCCGGGTTGACGTACGTCGATCTCTTTGCAGGCGCAGGTGGGCTGTCTATCGGGCTCGAACGGGCAGGGTTCGAACTGCTCCACGCTGTCGAAGTAGACGACTACGCGCGTTCGACCTTCGCTCGGAACAGAGCCGACCTGGAAAGCGAGCATCTCTCCGAAGACATCCGAGAGGTGAACGTAGAGGAGATTCCGAATCTGGTCGGTGCAGAGACGGTCGATCTCGTCGCCGGTGGTCCACCGTGTCAGGGATTCTCCGAGGTGATCAGCCCTGACGGGTCGGACGACCGCAATCACCTGTTCGAGAACTTCATCGACTGGGTAAATGCACTCCAGCCGAAGGCCGCTCTGTTCGAGAACGTCCGTGGGATGCAGAATACGGCTGATGGGAAGTTCCTGGAAGCCGTTCGGAAGTCGTTCGGCAACATGGGGTACACCGTCCGGAGCCGCGTCGTGACCTCCTCCGACTTCGGGGTCCCGCAGCACCGTCGACGTCTCGTCGTTCTAGCAACCAAGAAGGAGCGGCTGGATTTCCCGCTGGATGGGTTCGACCTGGAGCCGGTCCAGGAGCCTGGCGTCATGGACGGAATCGGTGACCTTCCCGAAGTTGGCCCTGGAGAAACCGTCACGGAGTACGATGCAGAGCCCCAGACCGTACTCCAGCGAGATCTCCGTGGTGATTGTGACGAACTCACCTCGCACCAGGCAGCGAACCATCAGTCTGACATGGTCGAGATGATTTCGCATATCTCGGACGGAGGTAACCGAACCGAGATCCCCGACGAGCTGCAACCGTCCTCCGGGTACCACAACTCGTACTCCCGCCTCCAGTCGGACGCGCCGGCCGTGGCGATTACCTCGAACATGTCCAAGCCGTCCAGCGCTCGGTGCATCCACCCCTTCCAGGACCGTGGGCTCACTCCGCGTGAGGGAGCCCGGCTGCAAACCTTCCCAGACTCCTACCGATTCGATGGAACCCTCGGAGCTGTTCGGAAGCAGATCGGCAACGCGGTTCCACCCTATCTCGCAGAGGCATTCGGCTACTATCTGCTCCAAACGGTCTACGACCGTGAGCTGACGAGCGAGCAAAAGGACCGTATCTACACGCTCCGGTGTGGATCACTCACCCCAGAAGAGTTCGAGCAGCAGCGAGCCGAGATAGGGGGCCACGCACAACAGGCCACTCTCGATATGGCGGACTAATACCGCGGATCAGACGCGCATCGCCTTCCCGATTCGTCCCTCCGTAGGCTCTGCGAGATACGGCTCGATAGCCGAGTAGTCACTCCAACCCCCGATCGCCATCATCGTTCGCACGTCGACCTGCCGCTCGACGAGATGGTACGTCGCCCACGAGCGCCGCAGGTCGTGGCTCGACACGGACTGCCACCGCTCTGGGCGTGTGGCCGTCTCAGCGACTTCTGCCGCCGCTTCCTTCACCCACCGCCGCACGCTCGACTTCGAGGCCTGAACCCACTGGTCACCAGTCTCGCGTCCACGTTCGCGTGAGAACCGTCGGACGTTCGCCTCGACGTCCTCCGGCATCCAGGCGTCGCGGATCCTCGGCTCGCCACCTCGGGTGTTCTTCCCCCGAACCTCGACGAACCAGCACTCACCTTTCTCGCTCCAGTGCAACTCGGCATCGCCGGGGTAGTTCACCTCGTCGGCGCGGAACCCACACCGCCCCATCAATTGCACGGCGATCTCTCGCTGCCAGTCAGCGCAAGCAGCTGCCTCTTCGAGTTGCTTCAGTTCGTCACGGTCCAGCCAGCACTTCGTCACACCGCCCGAGTCGTCGACGCGAACCATACACGGGTTTGCAGGGCAACCCGTCTAGTTCTTTCGCTCGTCGTGGTCGGTTCGAGCGGAAGCTGGGGGGTATTCGGGCAGTAGTAGACGAGTTATGGAAAAAGTCGGCCACGTCCTTCTACAACTCGTCTACCTTCTTCTCCCAGTCACGAATTCTGAAATGGTGCCTATCGTCGGCCGACGGTCCGGCAGAGCCTCGATAGGAGGGGACCTGTTATTTGTTCATATTACCGAAGGCCTGATTACGTGGCAAGCGAGGTCCCTGGGGTTACAGCTGGCAGTTTGAGTGTGACTGCTGTGCCGCCATCGTTCTGGTTCACAACATCGATGCTACCGTTCGAATACTGGACTGTGAGATGTACGAGCCACAGCCCAATGCCCTGTGAGTGTTCAGTGGGGGTCTCTGAGTTGCGAACGAGAACGCGTTGCTCCAGCGGTGGGATCCCCGGCCCATTATCCTCCAGGGTACAGATAACTGTGCTTCCTTGTTGCCGAATCGAGATCCACACCTGCGGATTGCTGCTTGCGTTGTGCTCGATGGCGTTGTCGATGAGTTCTTCGAGAACGTCCCCGATGTGGTAGTGCGCTCTGATGAGTGCCTCCTCTGGAGCGTCGAGCGTGATCGTCGCCTCAGGATGCACCGAGCCAGCATTCGTGACCTTCGCGTTGGCGATATCGGCGAGGTCCGTAATCAGGAGATCGTCGTCGGTTGGGTTGGTGAAATCGCGGAGATACCGGCTTTTTCGACTGAGTTCCATTAATCGCTCGTTCTGCTGTCGAATCGTCTCCAGACAGGAATCATTGTTACCGTTCTCTGCTTCCGCGAGCAGCTGAACGTTCCCGGCGATGATATTGCACGTGTTCCGGAGATTGTGGCGTAGAATCCGATGGAGGAGCCCGGCCTGTTGGAGCGCTAACTTGAGGCGGCGGTTCCGTTCAGTCAGCCGGTGCAGGGAGAAGTACACCAACCCGAAGATGACGGTCGAGGAGAGAACGATGAACCCGATGCCTTTGTATGTTTGCAGCTGGGTGATTTGTTCCGAAGTGGTGGCAATTCCTTGCACGAGCGCATCGGAATAGAGGATCCATAGCGAACTCCCGATCGCATACACGCTCCCGATTAGGAACGCCGATTTGGTTGGTGAGTCTTCACTCCAGAACTTCATCATGCTCGTATGTCACGCCAGTAGTATTTAATTGCTGACGGGCACGTCGAAAAACTGAATAGCGGAATCTCCTGAGTTCTGTGCTAACTATCGTACTCGCCTGAGGTGTGTCTGGCTCGATCAGATATCCTTCTCCAGAGCGTATCTGCTACTTGGGTTATCGTATTTATCCCCGTAATAATCCTATAGGTAAAACAATCAATTTTATTAGTCTGTTCTACTGGTCGGTTGTATGGGGCAGGCCGTATGAGCGAGGATGCGCGTAGTACAACGGATACGGAGCCGACGACGAACGAGCAGCAGATTCTCATGGAATGCGAGTGTGGCAAAGAGCTTTCGACTACTGAGAACGACTCGCGATTGAGCTGCGAGTGCGGCGTGGTCTATATGATAACCGTTACTCAACTCCGCTGACCGACGAGACGTGAAAATCCGTAATAGACACTCGCCAACAATCTAAGAGTTACCACGTCGACGGCCGAAGCCGCTTCGCAAAGCTGTCGCCTCGGAGAACGAGGGCGCAGTCGATGACACCCACCTCGGCACCGGCGCTCATCAGGGAGCCTCTCGCTGCTCGCGAACGCCGAGCTTCTTGCGCGCCACCTGGAGCCCGAGGTTCGCGATGGCCGACCCAGGGAGCACCGCGAGCAGGACGACCGCGAGGACCTCCTCGACGCCGTAGCACGTCATCGCTGCCCTCCGTCCTTCGGCACCGTCCGAAGGGCCTCGACGAGCGCGAACAGCGCCAGCGCCGACGCCACCGGGATGAGCAGCGCCTCGACGTTCGCCTCGCCGAACTCGTTGATCGCGACCGTCACGCTCCCGCCGTTCGCGTACGCGGCCATGAACACGGCGCCGAATAGCGCGATGAACGCGCAGGCGCAGAACACGCCGGCGATGACTGCCGCCGTCCGGAGTCTACTCATCACGCCCTCCGTCAGTCCGTGTCGCCAGCGCTCGAGCGTTGGCTCGCGACCGCCGCTCGTTCTCCCGTGCTCGGTCGTCGACCACCTGGACCGCGCCGATGAGTCCGTCGTCGCTGTCGACGACGTCCTCGCCGGTGAGCAGCCGGTGGTTCCGGAGCGTCATCGCGAACGCGCCGCAGGCGGCGCTCGACCCGGCCACGATGACCGCGACCAGGAGCCCAGCCACGAGCGGGTGCGCGAGCAGCTCCAGCAGGCTCATGCGCCAGAGCCACCTCCGACCGAGACGCTCCCCTCAGTCGCCGAGGCGAACGCCAGCAGCACCAGCAGGACGACCACCGCCTCCTGATTGTTCAGTACCCAGCGAAGCCACGCCGGCGTGTAGTCCTCCGGGGCCGGCACGTCTGGAGTGTGGTCGTTCCAGTAGTCCTCGATGCCGTCCGCTGCTTCGTCAGTCGCGCCGCCACCCTGCTGGTTGTCGAACTGCCCCGACCACGCGCTCCCATACTGCCAGCCCGTCCCAGGGTCCGGTGGCGTCCCGCCCCACGTTGAGGCGCCGGTCCAGAAGCCGAGACTGGCCGCGTCCCACGCATCGAAGCCGTCGCCGGCCCATGCGTCCGTCAGGTCGCTCTCCGGCTCATCTCGCCCGCTGCCGCCGCCGTCACCGATAGTGTTCGCCATCGGCTACCACCCCGGGTCTTGGTTCGCGTAGCGGTCGAACGCGCTTTTCAGGTCGCCCGACAGCTCCGAGTCGGCAGCGCGCTCGGTCAGGTCGTCGTTCTCCTGCTCCGGCGCGTCACCCCAGTTCTGCGAGTCGCCAGCATCCGCGATGACGCCATCCTCCGGCGCCGTGCTCCCGTCCTGCACGTCCGGCGCGTACTGCGTCGGGTCCACCGGCTCGTTCCCGACCGTCTCCAGCGCGTCGTTCGCCTCCTCGAACGAAGCGTTTCGGTCGTCGCCCGGCTCGTCGTCCGTGCTCCCCGTCTCCGGGTCGTCGTACACGATGCCGTCCACGAGCCCGATTTCGCCGTCCTCCGTGATGGCGTCGAACCCGAACGGGTTGCCTCCGTCGTCGTCGTTGCCGCTCTGTCCACCAGTCGATGCGGCCGAGCCGCCGCGCGTCAGCAGGTAGAGCCCGCCGAGCGCCGCGCCAGCCGCGAATGTCTTGCGTTCCATGAGTCTGTTAGGGTTCCGGGCCGATTTGGACCGAGTAGAGCGCCCTCGGGGCGATGCCCCCACCGGCTACCCACGCCCGGTTTCTCGTGTCGTCGTAGCTGATTGACATAGCGCCTTTCTCCGGGCCGTTCCCGAGTAACACGCCCACCGTCGTCCCGTTTCCAGACGAACGGTCGTACAGTCGAACGGCGCCGGCGTGCTGGTCGTTGTCGCCTGCGTCTCCGCCGGCCAGCATCATCAGCGAGCCGTTCGAGCACGCAGTCACGTCGAAGGACATGGACCCCCACGGCAGAGTGCCGATGCCGTCGTTCCAAATGTCTGAACCGGGGTCGTACACGTCCGTAACTCCGTCCGGAAATCGGGGAACGTCGAGCTTACCGTTTTCAGCAATTAACTCGCCCGAGCCCCACAGGCGGCCGGGCTTCCCCGAAACCGGGTGCGCCGACTTGGTGGTCCAACTGTCGCCGGAAGGGTCATACTCAAAGGTCTGGTCGTTGCTCGACCCGCCACCCATGACGTAGAGTTTGCCGGACACCCACCCGCAGAACGCGGCGTTGATTCTGCCCGGCGCGGTAGCCAGCGAAGTGAGCGTTTCCGTCGACGGGTCGATGCGGTACAGCGAGGAGGTGTGTGCGTACCCTCCCAGAACGTAGATGGAACCGTTGTGCGCCGTCATGTTCGCCCCGTCCATGTCGTCGCCCGCGATGGTGTTGAACGGCCCAAGTATCGTCTCCGTCCGCGTCGACTGGTCCCACTCGATTAGTTCCCCCGTATTCGACCGCTCGGAGGGAGTCGCGGCGAACGACGAGAGCAGGTACACCTTCCCGTCGAGCACGCACATCGGCGGATTCCCCGACCCGAACGTGAGGGTCGTGGCCTTCTCGATGCTGCCGTTTCGCTGCCCCGGGTCGCCGGGCTTCCGGTGGTCGGGTACGTCGGCCTGCTGACTGCCGAGTCGTCGGACCATCTCAGCCCCACACCTCCACCTTCGCCGTGACTTGGGACGACGCATCCTCCTCCACGCGCATCCAGATGTTGCCCGTCTCGACCGGCGTGCCCGTGATGGGGAAATCCTCCTTCTCGTAGTAGATGACCTCGCTCGGTTCTTCGAGCCCGTCCGGGTCCTCCGGCTGCTCGCGAGTGTACCCCACGAGCACCCGTTCGCCGTCCGCGAGGTCGCCCACGTCGGGGATGCGGATGTCCACCTCCTTGCTCACGAACCCGGGTTGGTAGTGCTGCCAGCCCTCGTTGGGCCGCAGAATGTCGATACACTCGGCGTAGACGCCGCCCACCTCGTCCGGGTTGCGGCCGTCCTGGCCGACCGTCGGGTTGGTCCCCTCGCGGTTCGCCTGCTGCTCGATGACGAGCGCCGCGAGCAGCGCGTCCGTCTCGTTGTGGAACAGCCCCGAGTAGAGCCCCGGATACTGCCCGAGCACGTCGTCCACGCGCTCGCTGGTGCCCACGTCGTTCAGGTTCACCGGAACCACCCCGCGGTTTCGAGCGCCAGCGTGACGAGCAGCAGCCCGAGCACCACGTCCTCGTAGGTCAGCACGAGGCTGTGGCCGTCCGCGCTCTCGATGACGATGCGTGGTGAGCCGGTCGGCGCCGCCGATCCAGACACATCCCCGGGGGGGTGCGTACTCGAGGCGCCGCCGGTCGCGTCGGTCGTGGTCGGGAGCCACGGGTCGGCGTGAGCCACCGGCTGCCCGGTGGTCGTGACCGCCGAAGAAGTGGCGCCCGACTGTTGGATAGTCGGGACTATCATGCTACCCCTCGATGCCGATGGCCGACCGCTTCACCGCGTCCTCCAGTCCCGGCACGCCCTGCTCGTACTGGACGATGGGGAGCGAGACGACCGCGTTCGTCGCTACGTCGCCGTTCGTGGTGCCGAGGTTGTCGTCGTCCCACCGAACCGGCGCCGGCGCGTCGACGTAGACGTTCAGCCGCCAGTTCGCCGGCACGACGCCCTCCAGGGCGTCCGTGAACTCGAACGTGACCGGCTCCTTGTTCTGGTCCCGGTCGGCGAGCGCCGACGTGGTGTCCTGCGTCAGCGTCTCGCTGATGCTCGCCTGCGCCTTCGGCGCCACCTTCTCGATGGTGACGGAGCCGGGGTCGCGGGCGACGTAGAAGGCGTGAAGCACCTCGTTGTTGCCGCCGTCGTCGTAGTCGAACGAGTTGCCCGCGTAGTCGATGCTGTCCGGCTGCACGCGGCTCCCGTCCGCGTAGAGAACGAGGTTCTGCGTGTTTTTCGTCTCCACGAGGTTGTACGAGAGGTTGTGCGTCTCCACGTTGTCCGTCCCGTCGGCCGTGAACTCCTCGGCGGTGACGAACGAGATGCGCGCCGCGGCGTCCTCGCGGACCTCGAACGGCACACCGCGGGCCTGGTAGGAGGCCACCATCGTCCGCTCGTTGGCCGTCCCGTCGGTGAGCGAGAACTGGCCTTTGCCGAGCGTCTGCCGCTTCCCGGGCGTGTTGTTGAGCGCCCGGACTGCTGCGTTACCCTGCATGGGTTACTCCTCGTGGGGGACCGTCCGGGTGGCCTTGCCGTCCATGTAGAACTCGGAGTTCGCCCAGTCGACCTGTGCCGACGACGTGACGATGACCGAGAGCACGTCGAAGTACCGGACGTTGATGACTGCGCCCTCCAGTTCGACCTTCACGGCGTCGACGTTCTCCTCGTTCCGCTGGTCGCCGAGCGCGATGGCGTTCCACGGCGCGATGTTCTCCAGTTTCTCGGACACCGCGAGGGTCTTGGAGCGACTCGGCACGTCCACCTCCAGAATCACCTCGGTGTCGTTCGGCAGCGGGTTGTCCCCGGAGTCGCGAAGGTCCATGTAGATGGGAACACCCTCCTCGTCGCCCTTCGCGACCTTGTTCTTGATCTGGAGCCGGGTGCCGTCCTCCGGCTGGTAGTCGAGGACGGTGGTCGGCTGGCCGGTGACGTTCTGCTGCTGAGTCGCGTACTCAGACAGGTGGGTGACTTCGCCCGCCATCAGTTACCTCCCGCCGCGTTCTGGAGGCGCTGGCGGACCTGGAAGCGGTGGGCGAGCTGGTCGATGGTGTAGACCATCCCCCCGATCTGGATGGCTCGCTTGGAGCCACCGGCCCACATCTCTGCGCCGACGATATGCGCGGCGCCGTACAGTTCGTTCGGGATGTCCATGCCGACCATCGACTCGACTGTTGGTCCGTACAGGCTCGGGGCCGCGTAGGATGCAAGCACGATCCCCGCGTCCATCGCGAGTCCCGTGTCTGCGAGCGGTTCGAAGTTCTCTGTAATCGAATCCATCTGCGTGTGCCACGTAGCAGGTCGCTATCCATCAAGCAGCAACGAAGAACCGAAGCACGTCGCTGTGGATGTCTGCGAAGATCTGTGTCCCACTATCGTCGGCAGGACGCGAATCCTCAGAGTCGACGTGGTCGATACAGAGAGGATAGTGCTCATGAACTCGCCTGAATCCTCGTTTAGTTGGCAATAATCATTTTGTGTAGTGATGAAATGGTTACAGGCAAGATGGGCAGCGTCTCAGGAGCCGTGATTTCGGCGGTCGCACGAAAAAAGGGCGTTACAGAGCAGTCGCTTACACTCCCACTGCACGAGGCCATAGACCCCGATGCTTTGGACGCACTGTTTGACACCGAGACCAGCAATCGCGACTCGTTCCCAACCGTGAAGTTCCGGTACAACGGGTACAACGTGGTCGTCAACGCACCCGAGGATGTCGAGGTGCAAGAGTCGACGAACGACCAATGACCACAATGCCTCACGCATCTAGCAGAAGCGAGAATCGTTGACAGAGTCGTGGACTAGACGGCGCTCAGACCTGAGACGGGTCGAACTGGTCCATCATCAGCCGTAGCAGTTCTGAGTTCGAGGGTTCCACACCGTTGCGTCGCTCCGCCACCTGCTCACGGTACCAGGCGAAGCGGTCGGCGTCGTCGCTGTAAAGGCTGGCCTGCTCGCGCATCGTCTCACCCAACCCGGATGTCCTTGCCAGCGGCCCCGACATGCTCGCACGCCGGGTCATACTGACTGCTGTGCTTCCGGTCGAGCGCGCCCGAGTCATCCGAATAAATCCACTCCGAGGCCGTCACCCGACGGTTCCCTGCTTCGTCCACGTCCTCCCACTTGCGGACGGCGAGGGGCTCACCGTCATCGGTATGTAGCGCTTCGGGAAGGCCCGGAACGCGACCGGTGTTCGTCTTGTGGACGTCGGTTGGGTAGTTGACGACGTCGGCGAGTTTCCCCATGTCCGTCCCCGAGTTGAAGCCGCCAGCGAATCGCGCCGTCGAGTTCCCGATGACCTGCTCGTCGAGCGCTGCCGGACGCTGCGACACCCACATCGCGGAGACCTTCGAGCCGCGGCCGGTGGTCGCGACGCGCTCGATCTCGTCAGGGTAGCCGACCCGTTGGGGTGCGACGAAGTGGGCCTCGTCGATGACGATGAGGAGCGAGCCGTCGGTCGAGCGCGCACCAGTGATAGCGTCGGCGCACATCTCGCGCCAGTCCTCGTTCGTGATTGCTTCCTGGTGGCGCGCGAGGTCGAGGACTGGGTTCTCCTCCAGCAGCGCCGCGTAGTGCGCTGGCCCCCACTCGTCGCGTTCTTTCGGACCGGCAATCCAGTGGTTCGCTGGAGCCGGGCCGTGTTCGTTCGAGCAGAGCCCGCGGTACTCGTCGCAGTAATCGAGGACGAGTACGCGGTCGTAGACATCGAGGTTCAGCTCGATGAGCACCTGCGTGATCCACGACTTGCCGAACCCCGAGCCAGCGAGGACGTTCAGATTCACTGGTCGCTGGCCTCCAGCGCGGCCGTGGCGTCGACCACGGCCTCCGTCATGTCCTGATGTGGGCCGGCCGCCGCGCGTTCGAGAACCTCCGCCGCGCGCCACTCGACCACGGTCTCTTCGAACTCGTCGAGCGTGAGTCCGAACTGGTCCTCGACGTGGTGGCCGGCGAGGTCTCGGTCGGTGAGGTCGTCGGGTACCTCGAACTTCTCTCGGTACACACCCGCCCACGTCGCGATGCGGTCCTCCCACTCGTCCGACTCCATGCCAGCGTACTCGCGTGCCTGTGCGGCGTTGTCGAGTGCGTCCGGGGCCTGCCACTCGACCCAGTAGTCCCACGGGTCGCCCGCGATGCGGGCCTCGATGAGTGCGACCAGCTCGTCGACTCGCTCTTCGTGGTCGGGAAGGTCCGGCACGTCGGCGTCGACGTCGAGCGCCTCCAGGTGTGCGGCGAGTGCCGACCGCCGGTTCCGTTCGAGCGTCGCCTGCGCGTGGACGAGCCCGAGAATCTGCTCGTTGTTCGCCACGTCGATCTGCTGGGCCAGTCGGTCGGCCAGCCCACCACCACCGATCATGCGACACCCCCGGCAAGTGGAGTCCCCCCAGCGACATCCGCGAGGAGGTCCTCGGCCACGTCCGTCTCTTTGACGAGCACAGCCACAGCGAGCAGGGCAGTTCCGAGGAGCACCGCGTACTCGGGAGGGAGTTCGCTCGCACCGGCCCCGCCCATCTCCGCGACCAGCCGGTCGACCTGCGTCGAGATGTCGACGAGCCCGGACTGTGCGAGGTCGACTACCACGTCGGTCGAGATGTCCGCGTCCTCGCCGTACACGTCAGCCACGACCACGAGGAGCGTGGCGACACTCTCAACGTAGAGGTCGCCCCACGAGAGGCTCACGTCCTCCAACTCGACCGGTGTGTGCTCGCTGCCGTTCTCGTCGCTCTCCTCGGCGTCACCACCACCTTCCCTGGCCTCGGCTTCGCTGTCGTTCACCTCAGCCTCGATCTCCTCGGCAACGTCACCGACCGCATCGGGATCGAACGAGGCTCGTTCGTCTTCGTCGAGTGCTGGCCGGTCGTCTCCGTCGTCGGTCGTGCGCTTCTCCTGGTCGGTCGTGTCTTCGTCCTCGGTCATCGTTCGATGGTGCTGAACTCGGCGTCGTTCGTCTCCGACTGGTCGGCGTCCTCGAGTTCCTCGGTCGCGCTGGGCTCCGGCTGGTCGTCACGGTCACCGCGGAACAGCAGGAGTAGCAGTCCGAGGAGGGGAGCCGCGAGGGTCACGAGCCGGCGTCGGCCCCCCTTCGAACCCCCTTCAGAAGGGGTCGCGCCCCGCTCTTCGTCTGGGTCGTCGCTGTCGCCGCCGTCTTTCGATTCCACCCCCTCAGAGGGGAGGTCGTCGCCCTCACTCCACTGCTCGGCGTACTCGTCGCGACCACTACTGGCGTCGCTCACCCCTTCTGTACCCCCCTCCGAAGAGGTCTCTGAAGGGGTCGACGCCCCTTCGTCAATCAGGTCGTCGCTGTCGGCGTCGTCCGGCGGTTTACCCCCTTCCGTAGCCCCTTCCGAAGGAGCCTGGTCCGCGGTCGGAGCACTGCTACCCGCATCGGTGGCCCCATACGCAGCCGGATACCACCCCTCCCAGGCCCGCTGATTGCGGGCTCGCTGGTGTTCTTCATCGGTCGATGCCGCAACGTGCGATCGGAGTCCCTCGGGGGTTTCACCCTCGTAGTCGCACCCCTCGATGCCACAGCTGAAGCTCTCGGTCATACTGGATTCTCAGGTTGGCCGTGTCGTGGGCCAGCGTGGTTGGTGGCGAGGTCCGCGAGACGCTCGTGGTGCCCACGGAGCGCCTCGAACTCGTCGGTCGCCTCACCGTCGAGATCGCTCTCGATGGCGCGGATCGCCGCGGCCGCGCGCTCGACCTGGGCGAGTTCCTCTTCGAGGTCGTCGAGGATGCTCGGGAGCCGGCGAACGCCGACCTTGTACCCCTGCCACGCCCGACTGAGTGCACCCTTCGTCGCACCGTCGAGGTCGTCGTAGCTAGTCGCTCCCTCCTCCCCGCCGAGCAGCGTCTCGACATCGCTGTCGTCGAGTCCACACTCCTCGCGAAGGAACTCGCAGGCGTCGGGGTCGCCGTGTTCGCAGTGGTCGCGGGCGTGGTTGCACTCACTACCCGCCTGCGCCTGGAGGTCGGCAGCCCGCTGTTCGTCTGAGCGTTCAGCGTCCATCCGAGCGCCGGACTCGTCGCGAGCCGCCCGGTCCATCACCTCGCGATGCTCGTCGACAGTGAGTTCCGGGTCGTAGTAGGAGTTCCAGTCATCGACGCCCGCGTCACGAGCGATGCCCTTCACGCTCCGCGCGTGGGGGACGCTTGCCCGTCCGACCGAGAAGTCGATACGGTCGCGCTCGCCGTCGGTGAGCGATGCCTGTCCACCGCCGCCCTGTCGGTCGGCGCGGGAGGCTGCGGCGCGTGTACGGAGCTGTTGGAGCGTTTCGTCGTCGGTGTCGGACACCAGTGCGACGGTCTTTCGTCGCCGGTCGTCATCGACCGAACACAGCAATTCGTCGTACTCCTCGCGAACGTCGTTCGCCTCGCTCCGCGTCCCGAACTCGATTTCGTGACTCACGGGGTAGCTTCCTCCGCGATTTCAGGCGCGACCACCACGAGCGCCCGCGTCCCGGGAGCGAACGAGCCATCGGTCGCGGCTTCACGCGCGAGGTCCTCGTCGAGTCCCTCGTACACATCCACGTCGTGGGTGAGCCAGCAGTCCGGTGGCTCGACCCGTGAGAACAGTCGGAACAGCACGAGTTCCTCGGCGCGGTTCTCCGGTTGGAAGGCGATGAGGTCGCCCGGCGTACTACTCGCGAACATTTCGACGGTCCTCCGGTTCAGCATCTTCGTCCGACATACGGGTCGGACACAGCCGCCGTCGTGCCTAGAGTTACTGCTCGCCGGGAAGCCGACAGGGGATGTGACCGGCGAGTGAACCTACCGGCGAGCCGACCACTTATCATGAAGGCAGCCCGCCTTCCGGTATGTCCCAGGCGGAGGCCAGGCAGCGCGCGCTCGACGCGGTGGGCGCGTTCGAAGATGATGACGTAGTTGGACTGGGCGAGCGAAAGGCGATCGATAGGAACGGTGCAACCTACGTTCCGGTGCCGAATCCACAGGCACGGAACCGCGGCGTGG
This sequence comes from Halorarius litoreus, assembly GCF_024362405.1. Lineage (GTDB taxonomy): Archaea > Halobacteriota > Halobacteria > Halobacteriales > Haloarculaceae > Halorarius > Halorarius litoreus. Next base: position 1,190,153 of record NZ_CP101454.1, read on the forward strand.
TGCCAGGCGTATCTGTCGAGGTCTACATCCACGCGCCAACTGGTGCGTTCATCGTTCTACCCGCAGAACAGGATTGAGAGACTTCCACGACGAAACGAATCCTCGAACCCTACAACGTCCGATACAGATGAGAGAGTGGCCACAACGTAGTGCGTCCTCTCTGCACTCTGCCATTTACCGCGTGCTGAATATAGAGGCTAGATTCAGCAACAGCAGGTGGTGTGCTACTCGTTCTTAGTTTCGATAGAACTCCTGAGTGAGATCAGCACTAGGTGCCGGTTGGTTACGTTATCTGGGCGGACGGTTGGTTACGTTATCTGGGCGGACTCCCAGGTATTGCGTGTGTGCGGCGGCTCGATTAGGCGGTTTCTTCTGCGGGTTGAATCTCCACCTCGTTGGGACGATTGACGACGACGTTGTGTCCCCGGTACACGAACGAAACGGTCGGTTGTGGCGATTCCGCGGGTGAATTCGCATACAGGGCCTCCAACGCATCGGTGTCAACCGCCTCGAATAGCGGTGGGTCGAGAGCCGTTTCCTCAACACCCTCGTGACTGGCTACGGCGCTCAATATTTCCCAAAAAACGTTGAATTCGGATGCCATGTTAGGGAATCACCTTGACTCTCTGCGGTGCGAATATACACGCACAGTAATATAAGTACCTATTCGTGATAAAATACGGCCATCAGTTCCCACTCTGTGAACGTCTAACTCGTTCTCGAACGAACCGATTTGGTCATTAACAACCCCCTCCCCGTGACCGACTCGCGCTCTGTATGCAGCACGACCTCAACAAGCCATCAAAATATTTTAACTTTAACAGGGCCGAAAATGGGTCTTCTCGCCTGTTCCAACGGCAGGTCTAGAGCCGGTCGGTGAACTCACCCAGATGTGTCTGGAGGAGATCGTGGCGAGCGATTGCCTCGCGACGTGGCTTCGGTGCGAGCCGGTCGAACTGATCTCTGACCGCTACGCGGTACTCAGTCATCTGCTACTGTCTCCTTCGACGGCGACTGCCACAGACTCCGACTCTGTGAGCGTTCCTCGCGACGCTGCTCGACGTTCTCCTCGTTCCAGACCCACTCGTCCGGTATCGCCTCCGGCGGCTTCAGTCGCCAACGAGAGGTGATGTGCGACCCGTCCCAGTTCGCGCTCGTGTGCTTGTACGCGAAGCCAAGCGACTGGAGTCGCCTGAGCATCTGTTCGACCGCTTCGGTGTTCGGACTCACCGGGACATCGGTGTCGTTGTTGACTGCCTGCGCGACAGAACTCAGCATCGCAGGCTCGATCTTCAGCTTCCGGTCGGCAGCATCGAGCCCGGCGCGGTAGACTGCTCTCAGAACTGGATCGCCTGGGACGTGCTCGTCCGATTGCTCGGCCGGCCCGCCGTCAGTCGCGACCGTTCCCTCGGCAGCCTCACGAATCAGCCCACGAAGCGCATCCGACCGGTTGCCCCAGTCGTCGCGCTCCTCGACGAGCTGGTCGAGCGCGCGGCGCGTCTGTGGGTACATCCGCGCTTTCACCTGCTTCGCGCCCTCGTCGTACTCGTCAGACACGGCGATCACCTCCGAACCGTGTCACACTCAACCCGGCGTGACACGCCACGCGGGAGGCTTGCCCTCCCGCGTTTTTCGCCGGCGTGTCACACCCCCTCTGGGGGGAGTCACGCGAGACTCGCTCGCGCGGGCCCACGCGTGCGTAAGCGCCCATCACTGCAACCGCCTCCGTCCACCGTCGGCCAGCACACGCTCGACATGGTGGTCAGCTCGCTCTTCAGCGGCATCACGGACGGCCACGTCGTTACGGTCGCCGTCCGCGATGGCTTGCCTGACGGCGAAGAGGTGGGCACACGGGCCGTCGGAGTAGGTGAGGCCCTTGCACCGCTCGTGGCGTTCTCCGCTCTCGTGAAGCGTCCAGCAGTCGCCGTGCCAGTCATCGCCGTCTCGGCGGAGTGCCACCTCGTGGACGTCGTCGCTATCTTCGAAGGCAACGATGAACGGGCCGGTAAGTTCGACCGGGCCGATGGCGGCCTTACTCTCACGAGCACGTTCGGCGCTGCCGGAGCTGTCGACGTGACTCAGGAAGTCGAGGTCGTCGGTCATCGTCCCCACCCACAGTCGGGACAGTAGTCGGTCGGGAGCGTCGCACCGGGAACGCTGCCGCGGACGGTTCTGCCGCCGCAGTCCGGGCAGTACCGCATCATGCGGCACCACCGATTTCAGCTACGAGAATCGCATGAGGGCGCGACCCACCGCTATGAGTCGTGTTCCACTCACGATTTTGCCCCGTCTGAGAACTGCGGAAATCGAAGTAGGGCGTGCGGTTGGCTGTCTGTCCGGAATCGACGGGAGAAGTAGTCCGCCCTCCCCGATTTGAACGGGGGACAAGTCGATCTACAGTCGACTGCTCTACCAGTCTGAGCTAAGGGCGGGCTCGCACTCGAATCAAGTCGACTGTCGGACTTAACGGTTATCATCCCGACTCGTGGGACGGCGTGCGTCACACGCGGGAGACAGTGGGAGACACGGCACGCGTCCGACAGACACTCGTCAGACACGGCGGGAAGATTGAAATACTCGCGTTCGTAACCGGTAGCCGAGAGATGAGTAAGATAACGTTCCGGGCGGACGACGACCTCATCCGCCAGCTCGAGGAGTTCGACGCCTCCAAGAGCGAGGTGATGCGGGAGGCCCTCCGGGAGTATCTCGGGGAGGCCGAGCCGACCGGGACGAGCGGCAGCGCGTCCACGTCGACCCCGTCGGACGCGGAGACGCTCGACGACGTGCTCGCCGAGCGGATCGACCAGCTCATCGCAGAGCGCCTGGACCGCGCGTATGCACCGCGTAAACCCCAGGATGTGAACGTTAACATCAGCCTAGACGCCGAATCGGGGAGCGCGTCCGTCACCCAGGAGGAGGAGCGTAAGACAGCCGACCCCGAGCGTGAAAACGCGTCGGACGCGGAGCCCCGCGCGTGTAAACAGTGTGGCGAGAACCTGGAGCCCTCTGCCGTTTACTGCGCCAACTGCGGGGAGAAAGCGTCCCACAGAGTGTTCTGCGAGTGCGGCGACGAGCTCCGCTCGGACTGGGGGTTCTGCCCCGGCTGCGGCCGTCGGACCCCCGCAGCGGACGTCCTGGGCGACACGTAAGACGCCGTTTTCGACCGTTTCAGGCCCAGTAGGCACGTCTTACTGGATTCGTCTTACGCCGTATGCAAACCTTTATAATCCCCCGGTCTGTGAATACTTCTGCGTAAGACGGCCGTCTTACAGCACGGGTCAGACATAATACGACCCGACGCCTCCCGGCGTTTTCGTGCTGTAAGACGAGCATGCGGGTGTGCACCGCACGCCGTCTTACTCGAAAACCAACAGGGGAAATCAACAATGGAGCGTGTGACACTACGGATTCCGAAGCAGCAGATCGAGGAAGTCGAGCGAATGGTCGATACGGGAGAGTTCCCGAACCGGTCGGAGGCGATCCGGTCGGCCGTCCGCGAGATGATCAACGAACAGAGTGAGGGGCGCGACCACGAGAAGCGCCGCCCGTGGGCGAAGGTCTAAGCGATGCAGGACCTCGTCAACTCCGCACTCGAAAACGCGGAGAAAGAAAAACGCGACCTCGAAGAGTCGACCGGCGACGCCGGTGAGTTCGGCGATCCGCGGATCGCCATCATCGGCTGTGGTGGTGCCGGCAACAACACCGTCAACCGCCTGTACAACATCGGCGTCGACGGTGCCGACACCATCGCCATCAACACCGACAAACAGCACCTGCAGATGATCGAGGCGGACACCAAGATCCTCGTCGGCAAGTCCCTCACGCAGGGGCTCGGCGCGGGTGGTGACCCCTCGATGGGCGAGCGCGCCACGGAGATGGCGCAGGGTACCATCAAGGAGGTCCTCGGCGACGCCGACCTCGTGTTCGTCACCGCCGGCATGGGTGGCGGGACGGGCACCGGCGCCGCGCCGGTCGTCTCGAAGATCGCCAAGGAGCAGGGCGCCATCGTCGTGGGCATGGTCTCGACGCCGTTCAACGTCGAGCGCGCCCGGACGGTGAAGGCCGAAGAGGGCCTCGAGAAGCTCCGCAACGAAGCGGACTCGATCATCGTCCTCGACAACAATCGACTGCTGGACTACGTCCCCAACCTGCCCATCGGCAAGGCGTTCTCGGTCATGGACCAGATCATCGCCGAGACCGTCAAGGGCATCTCCGAGACCATCACCCAGCCGTCGCTCATCAACCTCGACTACGCCGACATGACCTCTATCATGGGGCAGGGCGGCGTCGCGGTGATGCTCGTCGGCGAGACCCAGGACAAGAACAAGACGCAGGAGGTGGTGAAGGACGCGATGAACCACCCGCTGCTCGACGTCGACTACCGCGGTGCGACCGGTGGCCTCGTCCACATCACCGGCGGCCCCGACCTCACGCTGAAAGAGGCCGAGGGCATCGCCCAGAACATCACGGAGCGCCTCGAGGCCTCCGCGAACGTCATCTGGGGCGCGCGCATCCAGGACGAGTACAAGGGCAAGGTGCGGGTCATGGCCATCATGACCGGCGTCCAGTCCGCCCAGATCCTCGGCCCGACGACCCAGAAGCAGGCCGACGCCGCGCGACAGGCGAACCCGGACCAGTTCGAGACCGAGGAGTTCCAGGGATCGAAGACCCACGGCACGAGCGACTCGGGGAGCTACTCCACCGGCCAGACGGACGGTGGCCGCTCCTCGCTCGAGAAGAACAACGGCCTCGACGTTATCCGATAGGTCAGAAATCGTATCATTCTTTTTATCGTGTCGTATTGTGTTTTTAGCGTGAGCTGTCTTACTATCTAATCTGATACATTGGGCGTCAGCCAGCCGTGCGCCACGTGTAATACACGCGGCTGACGCTCGGCTGACAGTCGTGAGCGGGTCACGGACACAACGCAGCAACAGCACGTCCAGTGGCGGCGAGCCGCGTCAGCGATACGGGCGCGGGTCGGGGAGGAGCGTCGCGGCGAGTCGAGGGAGCGCCGCGACGGCGACGGTGCCGAGGCCGGCGAGCAGGACGACGACCACGGCCAGGCCGACCAGGCCGCCGATGGCCCCGGCGACGAACCCACCGACGACACCCAGGAGGAGCATCGTCAGGCTGTAGTAGAGCACGCGGAACACGACCGTCGAGACGCGCCAGTTCGGCCATGGGGGGTCGGCGTCGACCCATCGGCTTCGCGCGGTGACCCCGACGGTGACGACGAGGAGACTGACGAGCGCGGCGAACGAGACGTCGGCCGGCCGGTAGCCGCTGTTGACGAGCACGACGAGTCCGGGCAGCGAGAGGAACAGGACCTCTGCGCCGCCCGAGGAGAGGTCGTCCACCCGCTGCCACAGGCCGGTGGGCTCGTCGCGCGGTCGGAGTTCCCGCTCGTCGTGGTTCGGCGACGGTCCGTGCACACTCCGAGATAGGGACGACGGGGTGAAAAACGGGTAGGACGCCGATCAGTCAGCGAGTTCGCCACCGACCGCATCCACGAGGTAGCACTTCCGGCAGACCTCGCGGTTCGTGGGCGCCCCACACCGGTCACACTCGCCGAGGTCGGGCCCACCTTCCCGGAACTGCTCGCTCGCCACCCGCGCCAGTTCCTCGTAGCCGGCCATAATGGAGTGGCGCGTCCCGGGATGGTTCTCCTCGAGTTTGAGGAGCAGTTCCTGAATCTCCCCACGGTAGGCCTCGCTCGCGTGGGGGCACTCGGTGATATGCGCGGGGAGGTCCTCGAGGTGCGCGTACAGCGCGACCTCCTTCTCGGGGACGTCGCGGAGTGGTTTCGCACGGGGGACGAACGTCTCCTGGTCGCTTCGGTCCTCGAACGCGCCGAGCGACGCGTCGAAATGTTTCGCGACCTGGTTTACGTCACCTTCGAGGAAGTTCATCAGCGCGGTCTGCGCCTCGTCGTCGAGGTTGTGCCCCGTGAGCATCTTGTCCGCACCCAGTTCCGCGGCGTAGCGCTCGAGGAGGTCGCGCCGGAACACCCCGCAGTACGCACAGGGAGCCATCTCCTCGGGGTCGTCCTCGACGACCTCGTCCATCCGCACCCCGAACTCCTCCTCGTAGGTGACGAGTTCGTGGCGGATGCCGAGGGTCTCGGCGAGTTCGACACACGCCTCGACGCTCGCGTCGCGGTAGCCCTCGATGCCCTCGTGGATGGTGAGTGCGACGAGTTCGATGCGTGGGTCCTGCTCGAAGACGTCGTACAGAATCTGCGTGAGGACGACGCTGTCCTTCCCGCCCGAGAGCCCGATGACCCACGTGTCCGGGTCGTCGGGGGTGGCGTCCTCGGGGACGAGCCCGTCCTCGCGGATGCGGCGCCGGACCCGCTTCTCCACCGAGCGGGTGAAACAGCTCCCGCACATGTGGAGCCCGGAGTAGGCGGCGTGCATCACCGCCTCGTCGCCGCACTTGTCGCAGTCCATACCTCCGGGTGTGGGCCCCGCGGGGAAAACTCGCTCGCTACTCCATCGAGCCGTAGACGACACCGTCCCGGAACGCTTCTTATCTGGGGTCGAGACTGCCAGTCCATGTTCGACCGACTCCGCCGGCTCTACGTCCGGCTCTGGCGCGCCGGGTTCAACCTCTTTCCCGCCTATCGTGGCACGGGCGGGCGCGTCACCCACATCGAACCGAACTGGTCGCGCATCGAGGTGGAGCTCCCGCTGAACTGGCGCACCCGCAACTACGTCGGGACCATCTTCGGCGGCTCGATGTACGGCTGTGTCGACCCCCTCTACATGCTGATGCTCATCAAGCGGCTCGGCGACGGCTACACGGTGTGGGACAAGGCTGCGGCGATTCGGTTCAGGAAACCCGGCGAGGAGACGCTGTACGCCACCTTCGAGTTGCCCGACGCGGAAGTGCGAGCGATTCGGGAGGAGCTGGAGCCGGGCGAGTCGCTCGACCGCGAGTACGAGGTCGACCTCGTGGACGAGGACGGCGTCGTCCACGCCGAAGTCGAGAAGACGCTGTACGTCCGCCGCGACGAGTGAGCTTTTCCCTACTGCCTCCCAACCCTCGTCAATGACCGAGGGGCTTGCCCGGGACCGTGCGGTCGAGCGCGTCGAGGAGATCGTCGAGACCGTCGAGACGGAGCCGATGCCTGTCCCCGTTCGCGAGGTGTGGGTGTACGGCGACATCGCCCTCGGCGTCGACCCGGTGCCGCGCGTGAACGTCTACGTCACGAAGGACCTGCTGTTCAAGGACGCCCCCGACCGCGAAGCCGAGTTCGAGGAATCGCACGGCATCAAGGGCGTCGGTAAGACCGTCGCGGCGGCGTGGGCCGACGAGCACCCCGAGTTCCTGCGCGCGAACCGCAACGGCCACGCCGCCCCCGAGAAGTGTCTCGCCGCCCACCTCCTCCGCGACGACGAACCCATCCACCTCGAAGTGTGCAACACCGGCTTCGAGAACAACGTCACTCAGCGACTGAAGGGAGCCATCGCCCGCGAGGACTACACCCAGATTCTCGACCCCCGCGGCGCCCTGCTGTGGGCGGACACCGAAGACGGCGGCCAGCGCAGCGAAGACGCCATGCAGAAGCTCCGGGACAACGAGTTCGTCTTCCCCACGCTGTCCGCGTCGCTGGAGATGCTGGGGATGGACGAGGAGGAGGCGACGGTCGCCGCCGAGGCGGTCCACGAGTACCGTGCCGCACAGACGGGCGCGACCGTTCGCGGCGACGTGGTCTGAGACGAGTCACAGGGCGGGAGGACAGAAAGCGCGTCGCGGGAACAGGTGAGCGCGACGGTCCGAGCGCCCGAGTCAGGGGCCTCGTCGTCGCGCGCCGTCGAGGTGGGTGCCAGACCCCGAGGGCAGAGAGCCGAGGCCGGCAACCGGGACGGAGAGAGTCACCGCGGTGCCAGCGGTGATGCAGCGGGCTGCCAGCCTCGACCGTGAGGTGGTGAGCGCCCTACTAAGCCGTTCTCCGAACTCTCACCCAAATTCATTCACGTCGGCTCAGTCGAGCGAGACGTACGTGAGGAACGCCAGCGCGAGGAACTGGAACGCGCGCATCGCGACGACCGCCGTCTGGACGGTCGAGCCCATCCCGTAGAGCGCCTCGGCGCTGAAGAAGAAGTAGACGGCGAGGGCGTTCTCGACGAGGAGCGCGAGCGCGAACGCGACGAGCCCGAGCGTCAGCCGGGAGCCGAACGTCCGATAGTTCCGAAACCAGACGCTCACGAGGACGACGAGCAGGAGCCCGTTGAGTCCCGAGAGGACGGTCGCGGCCAGCTGTGTGGTTCCCATCGCCATGGTCAGATGTTGTCGGTGATACGTTCGAACGCCTCGCGGTGGCGTTCGAACCGGTCGGTCAGGAAGTAGAGCTTCCCGTAGTCGGCGCCGCCGGTCTCGACGACGTCGTGGTCAAGTAGCATATCCAGGTGGTGTCGTACGGTGTTGTAGTCCACGTCCAGTGCCTCTGCGAGTTGGTTGGCGTTGCGGGGACGCTCGTCCAACAGCCGGATGATGCGCGCGCGGTTCACTCCGCCGCGCGTCCCGGCCAGTAGATACCACAACGCCTTCTCCATTTGTGCGGGTGTTAGGTCGACGGGCGCCTACAAAGTGGTTCGCCCGAGAGGGCAGCGGTCAGCGGGTGGTTCGTCTGCGGTGTCGCCCGAGTCGTAGTGGGCGACACGGAGATAAGACGGTTTTTCAAACAGCGGTCGGAGTCCCTCCGAACTGTGTCTAGAATTCGGCGCTCGCGTCCGGGGGCTCGTTACTCCCCGACGCCGTCCGTACGGCTCGCGACGCTCGCCGTTCGATTGTTGGAGACGCTCCCCCTGGTCGCGTCCCCCTACGTCTCGCGGGTCGCTTCGCTCCCCGCTCGACTGACGGTGGTCTCGCTCCGCTCGACCACCCTACTCCCCGAACCCGTCTTCGAACACGAACGTCCCGTTCCGCTGGACGACCTCGCCGTCCACCTCGATGAACGAGTCCTCGCTCATGTCCACGATCATGTCCGTGTGCACGGCAGAGTCGTTCCGCTCGTTCTCCTCGCCCACCGTGTCCTCGTAGGCCATCCCGATGGCCATGTGGACGGTGTCGCCCATCTTCTCGTCGAACAGCATGTTGTACGTGAACCGGTCGATGTCACGGTTCATCCCGATACCGAGTTCGCCGAGGTAGCGCGACCCCTCGTCGGTGTCGAGCAGCGCGGTCAGCACCTCCTCGTTCTTTTCAGCCGAGTGTTCGACGACCGTCCCGCCCTCGAAGACGAGGCGCGCACCGTTCACCTCGCGGCCCTGCGCCATCACGGGCTTGTCGAACAGCACCTCACCCTCGACGGTCTCGTGGACCGGCGCGGTGAACACCTCCCCGCCGGGCATGTTGTGCTCGCCGTAGTCGTTCTTCACGATGTTGCCGGCGATGCTCATCGTCACGTCCGTGGTGTCGCCCGACTTGATGCGGACCTCGTCAGCGTCTTCGAGGATGTCGACGAGCTGTTGCTGGTGTTCCTTCACCGCGTCCCAGTCCTTGTTGACGGCGCTCCAGACGAAGTCCTCGTACGCCGCGGTGGACATCTCGGCTTTCTGGGCACCCGAGGGCGTCGGGAACTGCGTGGCGTTCCAGCGCTTCTCGAGATACTCCTTCTGGAGCGGCTTGTTCTCTGCGGACTGTTTCTGATTCTTCGCGGGCGGGATGTCGCTCGATTCGGTCATGTTCTCCTGCCCGCGGATGCTGATGAACACGTCGGCCTGCTCGACTTCGGCCAGGAACATCTCGTTGAGCGCGATGTCCTCCTCGTCGATGGCGCACATGTAGGCACGACGGGCGCGCTCGCTCTGCATCGCGGTCGAGGTGACGGCACCACGCTCACCGCACAGTTCGGAGATAGCGATGACGAGATCCTCGGCCGCCGGCTGCGCCTTGATGATGACGTTGTCGCCCTGCTCGATCTTCGTGCTGTGGTCGACGACGACCTCTGCCTGCTCACGGATTCGGGGGTCCATAGCACGTGTCGGGCCACCGGTCACTTAACGTTCTGCCGAACGGGGTTTCTGTTTGGAGTCAGGAAGGTCGTTGCATCTCGACGACCCGGCCGCGGCCGTCGAGCGTCACCCGCAGGGTGTCATCGCCCTCCGAGAGGTCGAACCGGAGCCGGTAGGGGTCGGTCGAGACCACCGTCGCCTCGCCGTGTCCGTCGGTGTCGACCCCGCGGCCGTCGAGCGCGACCGACACCGCCCACGGCCGCTCGTGGTGGACGTCGACGCCGTGGTCGCGGTAGAACGCGACCACCTCCGGCGCGAGCACGAGGTACGTGCCGGCGCTCGCGGTGAACCCCTCGCCACACGCCGCACACTGGGCTTCGAACACGTGCATGTCGCCGCCACCGAAGTCGGCAGTCGTCGGCGTCGTCTCCAGCGGACTGAAACACTCCGGACACCGGCCGGTCATCGCGAACTCGATGCGCTGGTACGTCCGCAGTGCCGCGACTTCGAGGAGGGTCGCCATGTCCATCGTCCCGGCCGCCCCCGGCGGGAACCCCGTGACGAACAGGTCGTGGCCCTCGTCGCACCGGACGACGAGGTCGCCGTCGTCGTAGCTGGCGGTGACGGCCGCCCCGCAGAGCACGCAGTCGTCGTCGAGCGGCTCCGGAGCCTTCTGCTCGGCGTCGGTGTAGGTGCCTGCGATGACCGCGGCGACGATCGCCCGCCCGGCGTACGAGAGGTCGTAACCGTCGTCGCTCTTCTCGACGAACGTCCCGACGAGCTTCCCGAGGTGGTAGTTGAACCGCCCGGAGTCGTCGATCGCGGTGTCGTGTCGGAGCGTCGAGAACGCCAGCGGCGTCCGCCCCTCGCGGCGAGCGGCGACGAGCGACTGGAGGATGTCCATGCGGGGTTCGGCGGCCAGCAACTCGAACGCGTCGGCGGGGCTGACGCGGTCCATGCCCCGTCCAGCGCCGCCCGCGACAAAAGCGTTCGCCGATGCCCGTTTCGGTTACCTGTCCGACACATCACCGACCGCGACGTAGAAGGGGACGACCTCGCGACGCTCGTAGCTGCCCGCTTGCACCTGGTCGACGACCTCGCGACCCATCTCCCGCCACGCCTCGCGCAGGCGGTCGAGGTCGGCCTCGCTTCCGGTCATCTCCCCACGACGAGAGCGGATGGCGTCGCCCCGGGCCTTCCGCCCGGCGGCTTCGAGGTCGGCCGCCGAGTAGGGCGCGGCGACGCGCTTCTCGTGGTCGCGTCGCCGGACCCGGACGTTCCGGAGTCCCACCTCGGTGAGGAGGGCGTCGAGCCGCGAGCCGAGTGCCACGTCGGTGTCGACGCCGGCGACGTAGCGCTCGCGAGCCTCGCGGGCGAGCCGCGACTCGGCGTCGACGGTCGACTCGACACGGACGGCGGCGTTGTCGGGTTCGACGGCCGCGACCGACTCGCGGGCGACCCGCGTGAACTCCCGAAGCGCCGCCTCGGGGTCGGGGAGGTTCACGAGCAAGGCCTGACAGACCACGAGGTCGAAACTGTCGTCGGGAAACGGCAGGGAGTAGGCGTCGGCACGGACCACGGGGAGGTCGAGGTGCGCGAGCAACTGGTGGTCGCGGTCCGCACCCACTACCCGACCGGGGCACGCCTCGGCGAGCACGCGGGTGAGTTCCCCCGAGCCACAGCCGACGTCGAGGACGCTCTCGCGCTCGGCCAACTGGAAGTCCGCGAGCGCGTCGGTGTCGGCCCACAGTCCCTCGCGCGTTCGTTCGAGGTAGTCGGCCGAGAAGCGGCGCATGGTCGGGGTTCGAGACGGGGGAAGAAAAGCGCGTCACTCTCCAGCCTTCAACAGCTCGCGCCAACGGGCCGTGTACCCGTGCCCCGCTCACGGGCCGAGTGCGCATGTCGTGCCGCAGCAGACGTTGGGTCGTGCTAGTAACCCTCAATACCGTGTCCGACCTATCCTCCGGCGATGTGAGTAGCGATGACAATCCAATCGAGTCAGACTGCACAGAGCGATTCGAAGTATCGAGTTCTCGTCCCCATCGACATGAACGAGGCCGACGCGCTCGCGCAGGCGCGGTACGTTGCGTCGCTCCCGGACGCCCCGTCGACCGTCGCGGTGACGCTCACTCACGTGCTCCACGGTGAAGAGCTCGACACCCCACCGGAACTCCAGAGTGCACAGCGGGTCGGCGCGGTGAAGCGCGCCCGCGAGTGGCTCGTCGACCACGGCATCGAAACCGAAATCCGAGACGTCGACCTCCTCTACCCCCTGAAAGACGGTATCATCAGCCTCGCCGAGACCATCGACGCCGACGCCATCGTGCTGTCCGGTCGGAAGCGAGGAGCGGTGGGGATGGCACTGTTCGGCAGCCAGACGCAAGCCGTCCTCCGGCACACGACGCGCCCCGTGGTCGTCGTTGACCCGGACGAGGAGTGAGTCCGTACCGTCACTCCCGTTCGCCCGTTCCGAGGCCTCGTTTCACTCGGCCTCGCAGAGTTCGCGAACCCGCTCACGGCTCACGCTGTTCGCCGCTCGACGTTCGGTCCGCTCACTCCTGATGGAGTTCGCGGACCCGCTCGATGTTCCACGCGAACGACTTCCCGTCCTCGGTGGGTGTCTCCAGCGCCATCGGAACCCCCTCCTCGACGGTACGGTTGACGAACGCCTTCATCCCGTCGTAGCCGATCTCGCCCTCGCCGATGTGGGCGTGTTCGTCCTTGTTCGTTCCACACTCGTGTTTCGAGTCGTTGAGGTGGACGTACGCGAGCTGGTCGAGCCCGACCACGTCGTCGAACTCCGCGAACGTCTCCGCCACACCCTCGGGCGTCGAGATGTCGTAGCCCGCCGCCCACGCGTGTGCGGTGTCGACGCAGAACTCCAGGTCGTGAGCCGTGTTCGACTGCACCTGCGCGAGGTGTTCGAACTGCCCGCCGAGCTTGGTGCCGGAGCCGGCGTCCGACTCGATGAGGATGGTCACGCCGTCGGGCACGTCGAGTTCGTCGAGCGCGTCGCCCGCGTTCGCGAGGCCGCCGTCGACGCCCGCGCCGGTGTGCGCCCCGAGGTGGACGTTCACGTAGGGGACGCCGAGGCGGTCGGCAGCGTCGAGTTCCTGCTGCATCGAGTCGACCGACTTCGCGCGGAGGTCCTCCTTCGGCGTACAGAGGTTGACGAGGTACGAGGAGTGGATCATCCACGGGCCGATGTCGTTGGCCTCGCTCGCCTCGCGGAACGCGTCGGCCTCGCTGTCCTCGATGCTGCCGTGGTCCCAGACCTGCGGCGAGTGGGTGAAGATCTGCCCGCAGTTCCCGCCGTACTCGACCTGCTCGTCGACGGCATTCGAAACGCCGCCCGCGATGGAGGTGTGGGCGCCCACACGGAGTTCGCTCATGTGCGTGCGGTGTTCTGGTGGGAGCAAAGGGGTGTCGAAACCGGGTGCGGTGGGTCACGGGCCCGGCAGGGGCTCGTCCGGCGTCTGCGGTCGTGAGACGCTCGGGAGAGACCCGATGGAACCTACCGGACGACCGTCACCGGCACGGGTGACCGGCGGACGACCTTCTCCGCGACGTTGCCGACGAACACCCGGTCGGCCAGCGACCCGCCGTGGCTCCCGATCACGACCGTATCGAACGCCTCGGCCCGGTCGACGATCGCCCGGGCCGGGTGCCCGGTCCTGACCTCGGTGGTGATCTCGACGTCGCGTTCGGCGGCGATGGCGCGAGCCCGGTCCAGCACCGGCTTCGCGTGGTCCTTCGCCGACTGGCCCGGGTCGTCCGCCAGCGCGATGGCCGTGGCGATTCCGAACATCGCCGACGGCTCACCGACGACTGCCAGCACCGTGACCGCCGCGTCCTCGTGGACGTCAAGGGCGTATCTGAGCGCTTGCTCCGACATCTCCGAGTCGTCCATCGCGACGAGGACACGGGATACCATGGGGGTGCTAGAGCGACGACGCGAATAAAGTCTCGTACGAGGGGCGTGGCCGGGACGAACGCTCACCAGACGAACGTGAACAGCACCCAGAACGTCGCGTACGCACCGATGGTCGAGAGCATCGGGACGAAGTTCTGCATCAGGACCACCCGTCCGGTCGTCGAGGGATCGAACAGGTCGGCAGCCCCCGGGATGTCTTCGGGGTCCTCCTCGCCGATGTCGGGGACTTCCTCCCCGGGTTCCTCGGCTGCGAGTGCTCCGACGGACACGTTCGTGTCCTCCTTACCCCGGATACCTTCCGTGACGGTCGTGGTCCGGGTCGCCCGCCCCCACCCGAGTCCCACGATCGACATCGTCGCGATGATCACGAACGATGCGGGGATGCCGATCGCCGACAGCCCGATGACGATCGCCGAGGCGACGACGGCGACGACGATCGCCGCCGTCAGCGGCAGTTCGGTGATGTCGCTGCCCATCGTAGCGAGCGTGCGCCGGGCGATCGTCAGCGCACCGACTGTGACAGCCGCGCCACCGAGCAGGATTAGCGGGTTCATGCCGAGTGCTCCCGCGCCGTACAGCGGCGCGATCGCGTTGGCGATGTTCGAGGTACCCGACGAGAACGCCATCAGACAGCCGATGGAGACCAGCACCGCCGCACCGACGAACTCACGCCGGCTCGTGTTCGGCCCCAGCACCGGTGTCGGGACGGTCCCCGAACGGTCGACCGCGACCAGTTTGCCGTCGCTGCTCGTGATCGCGACCCAGCGATTGATGGTCGGGTAGAGGTAGCGGCCGATCATCACCGACACCCAGAACCCGACGAGCGGGGAGACGATCCACCAGACCGCGATCTCGCCCATCACGACCCAGTTGAGTTCGCCTGCCGCGGCCCCCAGTCCGGCGATGGCCCCGACGGCAGTCATCGAGGTCGAGGCGGGCACGCCGGCGTAGTTCCCGACGAACAGCGCCCCGCCGATGAAGAACAGCACCACGATACTCGTCTCGAGTGTGAACACGCTGGAACTGTAGACGAGTTCGCCCCCGAGCGTCTCCACCACGCGCCGCCCGATGGTCCAGGCGCCGATGGCGAAGAAGATCGCCATCAGCACCCCTGCAGCGAGCTTCGAGAGCACGCCCGCACCTACGGCCGGGCCGAACGCCGGACCAGTCGTCGACCCCCCGATGTTGAACCCGACGAACAGCGTGACGACGAGCCCGATGGCGATGAGAACCTCGACCATCGTCAGCGTTCCCTGCCGAACGTCCCGTCCAGGGCACCCGGAACCAGACTGGACTCCCTCATTCGCTCTTGTCCTCCCTCGACCCGTTCGGTCGATCCTCCTCGTCGTCGGCAGCGGCTTCCTCTTCCGCCGTCGTCTGGACGACCTCCTCGTCAATCTCGTCCTTCCGTGGTCGCCTGTCGAGCCGCTCGTTCACCTCTTCGAGGTCGCCGATTATCGAGTTGATCTCCGCCGAGAGTGTCTCCTCGACGCTCTCGGTCACCTCCTGTGCGACCTTCTTCTCGACGTTCTCGGTCACCTCCTCGGTGACTTTGTCGCTGACATTCTCCGCCACCTCCTCGGTGACCTTGTCGCTGACATTCTCCGTCACCTCCTCCGTCACCTTGTCGCTGACACTCTCCGTCACCTCCTCCGTCACCTTGTCGCTGACATTCTCCGCCACCTCCTCGGTGACCTTGTCGCTGACACTCTCCGTCACCTCCTCCGTCACCTTGTCGCTGACACTCTCCGTCACCTCCTCCGTCACCTTGTCGCTGACACTCTCCGTCACCTCCTCCGTCACCTTGTCGCTGACACTCTCCGTCACCTCCTCCGTCACCTTGTCGCTGACACTCTCCGTCACCTCCTCCGTCATCCACTCGGGGTCGAACCGGGCCATCTTCCAGCCGACGTGGAAGATGTACGAGATGAGCGCACCCAGGCCGAACGCGATACCGATACCGGTACCGACGGAGACGATGAGCACGATCGCGACGAATATCAACAGACCGTACGCGACGTCGATCAGGAAGTCGACGCGGTTGGGATTCATCGACGCTCCCACCCCCCCGGTCCACACGATTCGTTCATGTCTACCGCATTTCGGCACTCTGGACAGTTAATATACCGCATTCGCCGGCACGAGTCGGCAGCACGCTCGGCCCGCAACCGTGTGTGAGCGTCACGCTGTCGGGTCCGTCCGCTCCAGGTTCCACGCGTCGCTGCGGTACTTCGCCTCCGCGAGCTCCTCGGCCCGCGCCCGTTCCTCGCTCGTCCACGATCCCTCCTCGGCGCCGGCCCACGCAGCCAGCTTCTCCTCGAGTTGGCGGACCGCGTGTTCCCGCGCGTAGTCGAACGAGTCCATCGGCCCGACGGTCTCCGAGGAGTAGTCCGGGTTCTCCCGACTCTTCGTCGCCTGCTCGTCGATGCCCGTGACGCGCGCGCGAAACTCTTCCTCCGAGACGTCGTGGCCCGCAAAGGACCGGAGATGCTGGTCGGCGTCGACGTGGAACGTGATGGAGCCGTGCTGGACGACCGCGTCGCGCTGGCGGTACTGCGCGTTCCCCGAGAGCTTCCGGCCGTCGCCCGCGACGATGTCGTGGGCCGGGTCGAGCGCCCGGAGGTAGCACGCGGGTTCGTAGATGGCCGGGGACTCTTCGTCGGCGAACCCGGCGTCGACGCCCAGTTCCTCGAACAGGTCGAACAGCGGCTCACAGAACTGGTCGTACGTCTCCTTCAGGTTCCCCGGCGTCTCCGCGGCGGGCGCGATGATGGAATAGGAGATGTCGCCGTAGGTGTCGTGGTAGATGCCGCCGCCGCCCGTGGGTCGGCGGACGACGTCGATGCCGTACTCCTCGACGTGCTCCCAGTTGACGGTCTCGGGGTCCTGCCGGTAGCCGAGCGAGAGCGTGCTCGGGAGCCACTGGTAGACGCGGACGGTGGCACGCCCCTCCTCGGCGGCAGTTCTGGCCGCAATCTCGTCCAGCGCCATCGCGGTCGCCCCGTCGATGATCTCCTCGCGGACGAGACGACACTCGTCGAAGCCGTCGGTGGTCATGCTCCGGAGTTACGCGGGCGGTAGGAAAGCGGTTGCGGCAGGCGAGACGACGGCGCGTAGGGCCAAGCAGAGGGGCGTGAGCCCCCGCTACTCCCTTCGACACACGGTTTCGAACACCTGCTCGTGCAGCTGGTCGGCGACGTGGTCCATCAGCTCGCGGAGGTGGACCGCGTCCTCGCGGTTGTACGACACCAGCGTCTCCAGCGCGCCGTCGACGCCGCGTTCGTGTTCGTGCCAGAGCCGCACCGCATCGCGCCCCGAGATGTCCGGGCGGTCGCGCTCGATGCCGATGTCTCCCTCGATGGCCTTCAGTCCGCCCGTCAGGTCCAGCCGCTTGCAGGGGTACATCGCGTCGACGTGCGGGGCGTCGACGTCGAGGTCGAACGACTGTTCGAGAAACGGCACGTCGAACGACGCGCCGTTGAACGTCACCAGGAGGGGCGCGTCGAGCTGGCGGGCGACCGCCTCGCGGGTGAGGTCGTCGCCCGCGACGAGCGTCGTAGTGTCGCCGTCCTGGTGGAACGAGACCGTCGTGACCTGGTCCCGGCTGGCGGAGAGCCCGGTCGTCTCGATGTCGAAGAACACCGCGTCGTCGCAGAAGTTCTCGTAGAGTCGCCACGCCTCGCTCCCCGGGAACTGCTCACCGAAGAACCGGGCGTTTCCCGAGTCGAGGTGTCGCCATCCCTCCTCGATGAACGTCTCGATGCGCTCTGCGGTCGTCGGCCCGACGAGCGACGGGTCGAACTCGTCCCAGTGGGTGACTCCCTGCTGCCAGAGCTTTCGCTCCGTCGCCTCCCCGACCCCACGCACGGGAATGAAACTGTTCTCGATTCGCACGGCCGTACTCGGCCAGCCGCCGGCTAAAACCCCTCGCTCCGCGCGGCGGCGTGAACGGCCACCGAGCGAATTCTATATCGCAGCATGGAGTTTATTACTGTGGAACGCCCGAGCACAGATTCGCCTGCAGTCGTGCGATTGTTGTCGGGAGAAGTCGGCTCGACAGGAAACAGTGGTGTCTCGCCGACTCAGACGACCACCACGTCGTCGCTCGGGTCGTACTCCATCTCGCGAGCGACGCGCTCGGCGATCTCGTCGTCGAACTCGCGAGCGACGAGATGGAACGCGAGGTCCAGCCCCGCAGTTACGCCTCCGGCGGTGAGCACGTGCCCGGCGTCCACGACCCGCGCGTCGCGCACGTCCGCACCCGCCGCCCGCAGGTCGTCGAGCGCCGAGTGGTGGGTGACAGCCGGAACGTCCGCCAGCACCCCGGCTTCCGCGAGCAGCATCCCCCCGGTACAGACCGACGCGAGTACCGCCTCGGAGTCGGCGAGCGCAGTCGGAAGTCGTCCGGACTCGGCCTCCGACCACGCACCCGGCCGGTCGCGGTCGTTCCAGCCCCCACCAGGAACGACCACGAACCCGGGAGTCGCGTCGCCGAATCGGCCATCGACCCCGACACGGAGACCGTGGCTAGCCGTCACGCCCTTGCCGTCGAGCGAGACCAGTCGGACCGATCCCTCGCCCGCGAACCGGCAGGCGTTCGCCAGTACCTCGTACGGACCGATGGCATCCAACTCGTCGAACCCCTCGAAGACCACGATTTCGACATCCATAGCACTGCTAACGCCCGATAGCCGGTTGAGTGTTGTGGAGCGGTCGAACGCCCATAAACACGATGTTGCGATACAAAATCGGCCACGAGCGGTCGGGCTCGGACACAGAACAGCACCAGGAGACGGGCCGAACCCGTCGATTACTGGCAATTCGCTACGTCACACCACCCGATTTCGGCTCGTACGCCTCGTACGCGCGGGTCTCGTGGAGATCGCGGAGCGTCTCGGCCACGTCGAACACGTCCTCGAACCCGGTGTAGAGGGGCGCAGGGGCGACCCGGACGACGTTCGGCGGGCGGAAGTCGACGACGCATCCCTCGTCTTTCAGCGCCTGCGTCAGCCGGTAGGCTTCGGGATGTTCGACGGCGACGTGTCCCCCGCGATGGACAGGGTCGCGGGGCGAGCCAACCGCGAAGGCGTTCGGAAGCTCGTCGACGAGCGCGACGAGGTACTCGGTGAGCGCGATCGACTTCTCACGGATCGCCTCGATGCCCGCCTCGTGGTGGATATCGAGCGCGCCGTCGAGGGGGGCGGCCGCGAGAACGGGGACCGTCCCGATCTGGAACGCACCGGCCGACTGCGCCGGGGTGAAGATGTGGTGCATCTCGAACTGCGTCGCCTTCTCGTGGCCCCACCACCCTGCGAGCGCGGGCGTCGCACCGACGTGCGACTCGTTACAGTAGAGCCCTGCGACCGCCCCGGGGCCGGCGTTGAGGTACTTGTAGTGACACCAGACGGCGAAATCCACGCCGTGGTCGGAGAGATCGTGCGGCACGACGCCGACCGAGTGGGCGAGGTCGAACCCTGCGTACGCGCCGTTCGCGTGGGCCGCCTCGGTCAGTCGCCCGATATCGAGCAGTTGGCCCGACCGGTAGAGGACGCTCGGCAGGAACAGCACGTCCACGTCCTCGGTTTCGAGGGCTGCCTCGACGTCGGCCTCGTCGATGGTTCGGCCATCACGCGATTCGACCACCGTCAGGTGGTCGTCGGGATCGAGCCCCCGCTGGCGGAGCTGCGCGCGGATGGCGTAATGGTCCGTCGGGAAGTCGAGGTCGTCGACGAGCACGGTCCCCCGTTCCTCGGGCGGGGCACCCGGTTCGCTCGCCATATCGAGAAACGTGCCGACGAGCGTGTGGATGTTGACCGTCGTCGACCCGGTAACGACGACTTCGTCGTCTCTTGCCCCGACCAGCGGAGCGACCTTGGTCCCGAGGCGCTCGCCGTAGTGGAACCAGTCGGGGTCGGCTTCCGTCCACCCTTCGACCGCGTGCTCGCGCCACTGGTCGACGACACGGTCGAGGGCTGCCTCGCTCTCCTCGGATAGTGGGCCGAGCGAGTTGCCGTCCATGTAGGTCCCGGGCACCGAGAATCGGTCGCGAAATCGGGAGAGGGCGTCGGCGTCGTCCGCCTCGCGTGCGCTCGCGCGAGTCGTGTCGGGAACGTCCATATCGCTGCGTTGGCCGCCAGCCTCAAAGAGGGGCCGGAAGCCTGAATAAACCAGATGTTGCGATACGAAATCCCCCCAGTCGTGCTGGTGGCGGCACGCGTGTCACCCGGTGAACTCGGCGTCAGCGAGCGCTTATCACCGTGCAGAGCCGAGTTCCGGGCACACGGTGCTCACCGACACACCCGGTATCCATCACGTCTCGGTCATCGTCCGCGACGCGGCGGCGAACGTCGCGTTCTACACGGAGACGCTCGGCCTGCGGCTCGTGAAGCGGACGGTGAACTTCGAGGACCAGTTCACCCGCCACCTCTACTACGGCGACGAACACGGGTCGCCGGGGACGGTCCTCACGTTCTTCCCGTACCCCGAGGAGGTCGACGGCCGCGTCGGCCGCCCACAGGTCGCGGCGACCGCGCTCGCCGTTCCCCCCGAGAGCCTCGACTACTGGCACGACCGGCTCTCTGCGCGTGGAATCGACGTCGAACGGACCGAGCGGTTCGGGGAGGCTACCCTCCAGTTCGCAGACCCCGACGGCACGCGGCTCGAACTCGTCGGCGCCAGCTCGCCCGTCGAACCCTGGGCGGACGGCCCAGTCCCCGTCGAGCACGCGATTCGCGGCATCCACGGCGTCTCCGTGCTCTCGGCGAACCCGTTCCAGACCGCGAGCGTCCTCGACACCCTCGGCTTCGACCTCGAACGGCAGGAGGGCGACCGCGTCCGCTATCGCGCGTCGGGCGACCGCGCGACCATCGTCGACCTGCTCGACCGGGAGTCGGCGTTCGGCCGCGAGGGGGCTGGCTCGGTCCACCACGTCGCCGTCCGCGTCGAGACCGTCGACGAGCTCCACGAGTGGCGCGAGCTGTTCGCCGACCGCGGCTACGACGTCTCCCGGGTGAAGGACCGCCACTTCTTCCACTCGCTGTACGTCCGCGAGCCGGGCGGCATCCTGATCGAATTGGCGACCGAATCGCCCGGCGTCGACGGGGTCGAACCCCTCGACGAACTCGGCGAGCGACTCTACCTCCCGCCGTGGCTGGAAGAGGACCGCGAGATGATCGAGCCCCAGTTACCCCCGCTCGACCGATGAGCCCGCCTGCGGACCCACACGCCGACGGCGAACTGTTGACTGCCGGTGCACCCCCGGAGGTGGCGAAGGCGGCCGTCGTCCTCCTGCACGGCCGGGGCGACTCCGCGAGCAATCTCCTGCGACTCGCCGACGAGTTCTACCAGCGCGGGGTGCTGTTGCTCGCCCCCGAAGCCGAGGGGCGCCGCTGGTTCCCGTGGTCGCCGGCCGCCCCGCTGGACGACCAGGAGCCGTGGCGCTCGTCGGCCGTCGGCGCGGTCGAGCGCGCCCTCGACGTCGCCGCCGACGCCGGTATCGCTGCGGACCGGTGCGTGCTGTTCGGGTTCTCACAGGGAGCCGCACTCGCTGGGGAAGTCGCCGTCAGCCGTCCCCGTCGCTACGGCGGCATCGCAATGCTCGCGGGGGGCTTGCTCGGCGACATCCCCGGTCGAGCGTTCACGGGGTCGCTCGACGGGACGCCCGCATTCCTCGGCGTGGGGGACGACGACCCGAACGTCTCACTCGACCGTGTGTCGGCCTCGGCAGCGGCGCTCGAATCGCTGGATGCGAGCGTCACCCACCGGGTCTACGACGGGCTGGGCCACGCCATCAACGACGACGAGGTGGCGGTCGTCGACGGGCTCGTGGCCGGGCTGCTCGACTGAGGAGGGGAACCTTCAGGCGACACGGCCCCGAAGCCGGGGCATGGTCGGTCGCACCGAGACACTCGACCCCGACGCGAGCGCCGTCGTCGAGCAGGTCTCCGGCGTTCCGGAGTGGCACACGCTCTCCGTCGAGAGCGCCCGCCAGCTGGAGGACGAGCTGTTCGGTGCGACCCGGACGACGCCCGTCGACTACACTCGGGACGTGGCCATCGACGGCCCCGCAGGCGACATTCCCCTCCGGGTCGTTCGCCCCGACGCCGAGGGGACGCTCCCCGTGGTCGTCTTCTACCACGGCGGGAACTGGGCGCTCGGCACCCTCGACTCGGTGGAGAACATCTGCCGAGCGGTGGCCGCCCGCACCCCTGCCGTCGTCGTCGCGGTCGACTACCGCCTCGCTCCCGAGCACCCCTTTCCAGCGGGGCTGGAGGACTGTGTGGCAGCCTACGAGTGGACGCGGGCGAACGCCGACGCCTTCGGTGGCGACCCCGAGCGCGTCGCCGTCGCCGGCACGAGCGCCGGCGGGAACCTCGCGGCCGCGACGTGTCTCTACTGCCGGGAGTTCGACGTGCGGCCACCCGACTATCAGGCGCTGCTCTACCCGATTACGGACCGGGATTTCGGTCGCGACTCGTACGTCGAGAACGGCGACGGGCCGCTGTTGACCCGCGCCGACCTCGAACACTACTGGAAGCTGTACCTCCGCTCGCCGGTCGACGACCAGAGCCCCTTCACACGGGTCCTCCGTGCGGCCCACCACGACCTGCCGCCGGCGACGGTCGTGACGGCGGGCTACGACCCGTTACGCGACGAGGGGGCGGCGTACGCCGACGCGCTCGCCGAGGCAGGAACCCCGGTCGAACACCGCCACTACCCGTCGATGCCTCACGGCTTCCTCTCGCTGGCCGACGACGTGGCGGTCGCGGACGAGGCGTTCGATTCGCTCGCGGGCGACCTATGTTAGCAGCAGGGCGGACAGCAGCCACAGCAGCCGCCGTCGGTCTGTTCGGAGTCGGTACGGTCGAGACAGCAGTCGTCTGATGCCATGCAGCCGTGCCTACGACCGCGAGACCCAAATACGCGGCAGTGGCCCCGCTGTGGGGTACTTTCCGCGCAGAAAGCGCCCGGTCGGCTTTTGGCCCGCCGCGCGCATCCTCCCGTATGGACGCGGACCTCTGGCACGGCCTCCACGACCTGCTCGGCCGCAAGTGGACGGCGCACATCCTGCTGACGCTCGCGGAGGACCCCCGCGGGTTCAACGACCTCGAACGCGCACACGACGGCCTCACGCCCAAGGTGCTCTCGGCGCGACTCGACGACCTGCGGTGTCGCGGGTTCGTCGCCCGAGAGGTCCACGCTACGACCCCGCCCCGGACGACGTACCGCCTGACCGCGGACGGACACGCGTTCGTCACGCGGCTGCGGGCGCTCGAAGACGGCGTCGAGCGGTGTGAGTGCGACCAGCCGTGTGTCACCGTCGCGGCCTGCTGCTGATTTCGTATCGCGACAGGCAGTTTATGACAGAGGATTGTCAGACAGTCGGCAGCCGCTCGTCAGACGCCGAGTGAACTTGCGTGTGCTTTTGCCGCTGGACGCGCTACCGACCCCATGGTCCAGAACGTCGCCGGGCAGATGGCGGAACTCGAGCCCGAGGACTTCTATCTGCTGTCGGGACTCGAACAGGGGATGCGGTTCTCCCGGTGGGTCGCGAAGGGCAAACTCCCGGAGTTCTCGCGGCTCGACGGCGACGAGGTCGACTACCGGCTCGACCGCTGTGAGCGCCGCGGGCTCGTCGAGCGCAAGACCATCCAGTACACGGGCTTTCGCCTGACGTTCGAGGGGTACGACGCGCTCGCGCTCCGTACCTTTGCGGAGCGCGACACCATCGAGGGCGTCGGCGCGCCCCTGGGGGTGGGCAAGGAGAGCGACGTGTACGAGGCGCGCTCGTACAAGCCGCTGGCACTCAAGTTCCACCGCGAGGGCTACACGAACTTCCGCGAGGTGAAACGCGAGCGCGAGTACACCGCCGACAAGAACCACATCTCGTGGTTCTACACCGCGCGGAAGGCCGCCGAGCGCGAACACGAGGCGCTGCGCACGGTGTACCCGCAGGTGTCCGTGCCACGCCCCATCGATCACAACCGCCACGCCGTCGTGATGGAGAAACTGGAGGGCGTGGAACTCTCGAAGGCGAAACTCGACCCCGCGCAGGCCGTCGGAGTGCTCGACCTCGTGCTCGACGAGGTGCAGACCGCGTACGAGCAGGGGTACGTCCACGCCGACATGTCCGAGTACAACGTGTTCGTCTCCAGCGAGGGCGTCACCGTCTTCGACTGGCCACAGGCCGTCCCGACCGACCACGAGAACGCCGACGAGTTCCTCGAACGCGACTGTCGCAACGTCGTCAGCTACTTCACGCGGAAGTATCCGGCCGAACTGCCCGACGACGTCGACGTACCGGCGCTCGCCGCGGCCGTCCGTGCGGGCGAGTTCGAGACGGTCCGCGCGTTCGACTGACCACCGCCCCTGTATCTCGACACAGCGACCCGCGTCCGCGACGATGACCGAGGCAGTCGACCACGACCGCTACGGGATGGGGTTTTAGTAACCGATGCCTAGCCGAAACTTTCTTGCCCGGGGGTAGTTACAGCCGAACCGACCGGCGGGCCACACGACACTCGGTACACACGACCCGGGCTGTCGCACCTGGGCACCGCCGGTCGGTATTCCCTTCCCCTTTCGCGCCGTCGAGCTCGCCCCCGAGACGTTTCGACGGCCTTTTGAACGCGAGTACGGAAGAGAGGACAAGCACGTCGGCAAGCGGGCTCCGACGGGCACCTGCTACGGCAGGCTGGAATGTGGCTGTCCTCGTGACGGCTGAACCGCTCGACGCCCGCGGTGAAACACAATGGCACGAAGCTTCTACTCACACATCGGTGAGGCGTGGCAGACCCCCAAGGAGGGGAAGCTCGCCGAGCTCCAGTGGCAGCGACAGCAGGACTGGCGGAAACAGGGCGCCATCGAACGCGTCGAGCGCCCCACTCGCCTGGACAAGGCGCGACAGCTCGGCTACAAGGCCAAGCAGGGCGTCGTCGTCGTGCGCGTCTCGGTCCGCAAGGGCTCCGCGCGTAAACAGCGGTTCAAGGCCGGGCGCCGCTCGAAGCGCCAGGGTGTCAACAAGATCACCCGCCGCAAGAGCATCCAGCGCATCGGCGAGGAGCGCGCCTCCCGCAAGCACCCGAACCTCCGCACGCTCGCCTCCTACTGGGTCGGCGAGGACGGCTCGCAGAAGTGGTTCGAAGTGATTCTCCTCGACCCCGAGCACGGCGCCATCCAGAACGACGACGACCTGAACTGGATCTGTGACGACTCCCAGCGCGGTCGCGCCTTCCGCGGCAAGACCGGCGCGGGCAAGCAGGGCCGTGGCATGGGCACGAAGGGCAAGGGCACCGAGCACACCCGCCCGAGCATCCGCTCGCAGGGCGGCCGCGGCAAGTAACACTCGACTCTCGAGCTTTTCCGTCGTTGCACTACCCTCGCAAGCCTTCGGCTCGTCCAGCGGTCTCGCACACGACACTCCCGCTCGCCAGACAGCCAAATTTCTGCCCCCAACGAGTTACCTCCGGTGTCGAACGATTGCAACCCGATACGAACCAGCTAGATACCAGCTACCAGAATTGTACCATAGGTACATTTTTCAATACGAGCCTCACCGATAGAGGTGATGATGGAAACACAGCAGGTACAGACCGCCGCCTCGACCGACGTGACCATCGTGAACAGTTCGCTCGACGACGCGACTATCACCGAGTCTATCGTCGGTGCGGTGGCCGAACGCGAGGGGACCGACGCGCTGTCGCTGCCGCCGCTCTACAACGCGGTCGACATCGACGCCCTTGAAGCACTCGTCGCGCACGCGGACGCCAGCACCGGGCTGTCAGTCACGTTCCGATACGTCGGCTGGGACGTGACCGTCTACGCCGACGGCTCGGTCACCGTCGAGTGAACGCCTCTGGGGGCCGTTCTCCCCACGCATGCTGTCCCTGACTCGTTTTCCCCGCCTTCCCCTCGCAGTATCCCTTATCACACTCGACAGCCTACGCCTAGCGTGGCAAAGGACCTATCAGACATCGCTGGACTCCCGGACGAACTCGGTATCGATGACGACCTCGCGCGCGCGGACACCGTGCTCAGCATCCGCGTCGAGTCCCGCCGGTACAACAAACCCATGACCATCGTCGAGGGGTTCGCCGCCGGAACCGACCTGAAGGCGCTCGCGTCGACACTGAAGAAGAAAGTCGGGACGGGCGGCACCGTCGAGGACGACCACATCGAACTCCAGGGCGACCACCGCGAGCGGCTGCCGGCGCTCCTCGAAGCCGAAGGCTACCGGGTCGAGTAAACGACGAAGCGAGAACCGGGCGCGCCGGGCGACCTCAGGCGGGCAGGCCGCGTGCCCGTCCGAGCAGCGAGACGACGATGCCGATGGACGCGACGAGATGCATCACCCCGAGGAGCACGAGCCCCACGGTCGTCATCCCGGGCATGGGCCCCGCGCCGAACACGATGGGGCTGAGCGACAGCAGGAACACGACGGCGGCGAGGCCGACGAACAGGCGGTCACCGTTCTCGCGGCGACTCACCAGCGCGTAGACGAGCGTCCCGAGGACGGCCGCCACCAGGGTGACGAACACGATGGCCCCCCAGCCGAACGGGTCGAGGGCGGCGAGGTCCGGCGCGAGCGCGACGCCGACGATGCGGACGATGGCGACGGCAGCCAGCGCCACCGCGGCGGCAGTGAGCCCTCGGCGGGCGAGTTGGTTCCGGCCGAGCGGGACGGCGTCGGTACTGGTGACGGTACTCATTACCTGGAGAACTACGCGAGACGAGAAGATAAACTGCCCAGTCAGCGATAGAGTTCGCTCGCGACGAAGGCGTCGAGCGCGTCGCGGACCCCCGTGACCGACGTCTCGGCGCTGAGCGCCCAGGTGACGCCCCCGGACGCGACGGCGAGGACGAGCCGTGCGGTCTGCTGGGGGTCGACCTCGTGGAACGCACCGGCCTCGACGCCGCGCTCGATGACCGCGACGAGCGCCGCCTCGATGACGTCGAACAGGTCGGCGAACCGGGCGGCGTACTCGGAGTCGTGGGGGGCGCGTGCCTGCAGCGCGAGGACGGCCGTCCGGAACGTCCGCTCCTCGTCGTCGAAGTCACGCGGGAGCAACTGGTCGAGGAGTACGTCGAAAGCCGCCTGTGGGTCGGAGGCGGCGTCGCCGTCGAGCCGTGCTTCGAAGTCGGCCCGGAACTCGTCGATGAGCCAGTCGAGGAACGCTTGGAGGATGGCCTCCTTGTCGTCGTAGTGGTAGTAGAGGAGGGATTTCGACTTCGGGAACGCGTCGGCGATCCGCTGGATGGTCAGGTCGGCGTAGCCGTGTGTCGACAACGCCTCGTACGTCGCCTCCATGATGGCGACCTCGGTTCCGCTTCGCGCAGCCTCGTCCATGGGACCGAGGGGTGGAGCGGCCGTAAAGCCGTTACGGGCCGGAGGCCCACGTCGCGGACGAGCGTCCGGGCACGCTCCCCGGAGCGCCACGAGGCGACTGCCCCCTCGAACCGCCCCCCGGAAGCACCCTGAACGTCATAGTAGACCACTCATAGCCGGTAATAGCCGCAATCCATTTATCTCTGGTACGCAAGTTACAACCAGACGGATAGCCAGCTATGAGGGGGATTTTACGAGGCGTCATCGCGGTTCTGCTGGCGCTCGCGGTGTGCGGAGCGCTGTCGGGAGCCGTGGCTGGGGTGGCACCACACGACACGGTGACGAACACCACCGACGCCACCCCGACGCCGACCCCGTCCGGGTCCTCGACCGACAGTTCGTCGACCGACGGGTCGCTCACCGACACCACTGACTCCACCCTGAGTGACGCCGGAGACACCACTGACTCCACCCTGAGTGACGCCGGAGACACCACCGACTCCACCCTGAGTGACGCCGGAGACACCACCGACTCCATCCTGAGCGACACGGGCGATTCCACGACCACGACCGACGACGGGACGGTGCTCGCGGCGGTCGGCGAGAACACGACCGACGCCGTCGCGGGCGCCGGGAGCGCCCTGACCAACTCGACGACGGACGCCGGCGCGACACTGACGAACGGGACGAAGACGGCCGGCAGCGAGCTCACCGACGGGGTCGAGGGGTCGCTGACCGCGGCGACCACGTCGCTCACCGACGCGGCCCTGCTCGACGACGCGACGCTCGCGGAGGACTCCACGTTCAGCGTCTCGGACCCGTCGGCTTCGGGAACCGACGACTCGGTGCAGTTCGAGCCGTACGAGACGCCAGCCGGTGACGAGTCGCTCGACGCTGCAGCGGCCCCCGAGGTTGCGGCGGCGAGCACCTCGGCGGGCAGTCGACAGCTCCCCACCGGTCCCGGCCCGATGGCGGCGGGAGCGACGGCCGTCGCGGGGCTCGGTGCACTCGCCGCCGGGACGATGCTCGGGAGCGGCACGGGGATCGAGCGAACGGTCACGAGCCGGGTCGCCGGGGCACTCGACCGGCTCGTCCGCATGGTCGCGCCGTTCCGCTACTCACGGTACGACGGCTCGGACCCGCTGGAACACGAGGACCGCGCGGCCATCCACGACTACGTGACCGAGAATCCGGGAGCGTACATGTCCGCGGTCAGCGAGAACGTCGGCGTCAATCACTCGACGGCCCGGCACCACGTCAAGGTGCTCGAACGCGAGGGAGTCATCGAGAACGCGAAGGTTCGGGGGCGGCGGCGGCTGTTCCCGGCGCACGCCCAGCAGCAGGAGCTCGCGGCGGCGATGGCCGACGAGGCGACCGCCGACGTGCTCGAGGCCATCGCCCGGCTCGGTCCCTGCTCGGGGTCGGCGCTCGCCGAGGAAGTCGGCAAGTCCGTCTCCACCGTGAGCCACCACCTCTCCCGGCTCGAAGACGACGACCTCGTCGTCCGCGAGAAGGACGGCCGTGCGACGGTCAACCGACTCCCGAGCGAGGTGCAGGAGGCGCTCGCGCCCGACCGCGAGCCGGCCGGAGCCGACAGCGCGGCAGTCAGCGCGGACTGAGTTTTTATACGAGGAGGCGGCCACCGGCCGCATGGCCGACCGGACCCTCGTCGCCTACGAGCGCGAGCACGGCTACGACACGCACTACGCGCACGACGGCGTCGACCCCGAGCGACTCGGTCCCGAAACGCCCACGGGCGGTGACGCCGACCGCGACCTCACGCGACTTCGCGACCTGCTCGCCGAGCGGGGCATCACCCTCGGGGCGGACCGCGGGGGCACCGCCGTCGACCCCGACCCGCTCGCCACGGGACTGTCGTGGCCGGACGTCGTCGCCGGGCTCGACTACCGGGCGTACGACCGGTGTCTCCGGGTCAGCCACGATTGGGACGCGAGCGCGTTTCTCGTCTGCTGGTTCGGCTTCGAGGCGCGCGGTGGCGACCCCTGCGACCCCGTCGGCGACGGCGCGTTGCTCGCCGTCGCCGAGCGCGACGAACCGTTCGCCCGTGGCTGGTTCGAGGGCGTGAAGAGCACGGTGGCCGACGGCCTCCGCTGTGGTCTCTACGGCGAGGACGCCGCCCGCGGGTATCTCGGGGGCAGAGTGCGAGCGTTCGCGGCCGAGCGCGAGGTGTTCGTCGCGTAGCCGGCAGACGGCACGGTTTTCCGGGGGCGTGACGAACCCCGACCGATGAGTGGGTCGCACGTACTCGACGCGCCGGACGCCGAGACGGCGTGTGCAGCGGTCACCGAGGCCATCGAGGAGGCGGAGCTGGTGAGCGTGTTCGGCCGGTGTGCCGTCGACTACGACGGCCGCGCGAGTTCGACGCTCGGGCCGGGGGACCGTCTCCTCCTCCTCAAACCGGACGGGACGGCGCTCGTCCACACCGACGAGGGGCACCAGCCGGTGAACTGGCAGCCGCCGGGCTGTGCCCACGAGGCGTTCGTCGAGGACGGCACGCTCGTGGTCCACAGCACCCGGACCACGCCGGCCGAGGAGCTGTTCGTTCGGTTCGACCAAGTCGAGCAGGTAGCCCGGTACGTCGTCGCCGACGACTCGGAGCTGTCGCTCTCGGGCACCGAGGAGGACCTCCGCCAGCGCATCCTCGACGACCCTGAACTCGTGGAACGAGGGTTCGAACCCCGCGCGACCGAACGGGAGACGCCCGCCGGGGCAGTCGACATCTACGGCGTCGACGAGGACGGCAACACCGTCGTCATCGAGCTGAAGCGCCGCCGAGTCGGCCCCGACGCCGTCGGGCAGTTGCGTCGCTACGTCGACGCCCTGCGTCGCGAGCTACATGAGGACGCCACGGTGCGGGGAATCCTGGTCGCTCCCTCGGTGACGGAGCGGGCGCGACGACTCTTAGCCGAGCAAGGGCTGGAGTTCGTCGCGCTCGAACCGACCGAACATGCGAGCGACTGACGGGTACGCGGGTCGCTGGGCGAGCATACCACGCTGACGCGCGAGCAACGTGTGACAACGTATAACGTGCTGTTCGGCGTATCTTCACTGATTCACCATGGCCATCAGCACGACGCCCATCGACGAGGGGGCGATTCGCGACCTCCGGCGAGAGGTTCGTGGACCGGTCCTCCGCCCGGGTGACGCAGGCTACGAGGAGTCCAGGACCGTCTACAACGCGATGATCGACCGCCGGCCCGCCGTCGTGGTGCGCCCGACGGGCGCGGCGGACGTGATGCGGGCTGTCGCGTTCGCCCGTGACCACGACCTCCTGCTCGCCATCAAGGGCGCGGGGCACAACGTCGCCGGCAACGCCGTCTGTGACGACGGGCTCGTGATAGACCTCGCGCTCCTGAACGGCGTTCGGGTCGACCCCGAGGCGCGGACGGTCCGTGTGGGTGCAGGCGCACGCCTCGGCGACGTGGACCACGAGACAGCCCCGTTCGGCCTCGTCGCACCCGCCGGTGTGGTCTCCGATACGGGCGTCGCCGGCCTGACGCTCGGCGGGGGCTTCGGCTACCTCTGTCGGAAATACGGGCTGACCATCGACAACCTCCGGTCGGTCGACGTCGTCACCGCCGACGCCGAGCTCGTCCACGCCAGCGAGTCGGAGAACCCCGACCTCTTCTGGGGGGTTCGTGGCGGCGGTGGCAACTTCGGCGTCGTCACGAGCTTCGAGTTCGAGCTCCACGAGCTGTCGACGGTGCTGGCCGGGCTCATCGTCTACCACGCCGACGACGCCCCCGAGGTCGTCCGCAACTGGTGGCGGATCGCCGAACAGGCACCGGACGAGCTGTCGATTTGGCTCAACTTCTCGACCGCGCCGCCGGAGCCGTTCATTCCGGCGGCGTACCACGGCGAGCGCATCGTCTCGGTCATCCCGGTGTACGCCGGCGATCTCGAAACCGGGCGTGAGCTGCTCGCACCCCTCCGCGAGTTCGGCGAACCCATCGCCGACACGGTCAAGGAGTGGCGGTTCGTGGAGTGGCAGCAGGCGTTCGACGAATCGTACCCGTCTGGCGAGCGGTACTACTGGAAGTCGCACAACTTCCGGGCACCCTCCGACGAGGCGCTCGACCGCATTGTTGAGTACGCCGTCTCGCCGCCGACGCCGGAGACCCGGGTCTCGGTGACACATCTGGGTGGAGCCGTGAACCGGGTCGACCCCACCGCGACCGCGTACCCCCACCGGGACGCCGACTTCCTCGTGAACATCACGACCCGGTGGAGCGATCTCGCACTGGACGAGGCGTGTATCGGGTGGACTCGCGACTACTTCGACGCACTGGCACCGTTCGCGACCGGCGGGTCGTACGTGAACCTCATCAGCGAGCGCGAGGGCGAGGAGTCGATGGCCTACGGCCCGAACTACGACCGGCTGGTCGAGCTGAAGAACACCTGGGACCCGGAGAACCGCTTCCGGATGAACCAGAACGTCGCACCGACCGGCTGACCCGCCCGTCGCCTACTCCTGCACGTCGCGTTTCAACTCGGCCAGCAGCTCCAGCGCCTCCATCGGCGTCGTGGTGGCGACGTCGACCTCGGCCAGTCGGTCGCGGACGCTGGACGGAAGCGAATCGGTCACTCCCGCCTCCGAGTGGCCGTTCGAGGCGAACCGGTCCCCCCTCGCCTCCACGTCGAGCAGTTCGTGCGCCCGAGACACCACCGGATTCGGGACGCCCGCGCTCCGGGCGACTTCGACGCCGTAGGAGGCGCCGGCCGCGCCCTCGCGCAGTTCGTGCGAGAACGTCACCTCGCCGCCCGAACCGTCCGCGGCGAAGTGGAGGTTGCAAGCACGTTCGAGGGCCTCGGCCGTCGCCGTCAGTTCGTGGTGGTGCGTCGCGAACAGCGTGGTCGCGCCGACGGCGTCGTGGAGGTGTTCGGTGACCGCGCGGGCGATAGCCAGTCCGTCGGTGGTCGAGGTCCCCCGCCCGACCTCGTCGAGGAGGACGAGCGACTCGTCGGTGGCGCTCCGAAGGATGCTGGAGAGTTCGGTCATCTCGACCATGAACGTCGACTTGCCGCCGGCGATGTCGTCGCTCGCGCCGACGCGGGTGAACACGCGGTCGACGATGGGGAGCGACACGTCGGCGGCGGGGACGAACGAGCCGGCCTGCGCCAGAAGTTGAATGAGTGCGACCTGCCGCATGTACGTCGACTTCCCGGCCATGTTCGGCCCGGTGATGATCGCGATGGTGCCCGGGTCGAGGTCGGTGGGGTTCGGGGTGAAGGAGGGCTGGGTCCGTTCGACCACGGGATGGCGACCGCCCTCGATAGCGAAGCGGTCGCCGCCGATGCCGGGTCGAACGTAATCGCGTTCGGCGGCGACGGTGGCGAGCGACTGGAGCGCGTCGAGGCTGGCGATGGCGTCGGCCACGGTCTGCACGCGCTCGGTCTCCTCGGCGACCCGGGAGCGGAGGTCCACGAACAGCTGGTACTCGAGGTCGTCCGCGCGGTCCTCGGCGGTGACGATGGTCTCCTCGCGCTCTTTCAGTTCGGGGGTGACGAACCGCTCGCTGTTCTTCAGCGTCTGGCGACGCTGGTAGTCGTCGGGCACCGAATCGAGGTTCGGGTTCGTCACCTCGATGTAGTAGCCGTGGACCTGGTTGAACCCGACCTTGAGCGAGTCGATGCCCGTCCGTTCGCGTTCGCTCTGTTCCAGGGAGTCGATCCACGCTTTTCCCTCGCGCTCGGTCGCGCGCAACGAATCGAGGTCGTCGTCGTATCCCTCGCGGATGAGCCCGCCCTCGGTGAGTTCGATGGGGGGTTCGTCCTGCAGCGCGCGCCCGACGTGCTCGCGCAGGTCGTCCATCGTGTCGAGCCGGTCGCGGAGGTCACAGAGGAGCGTGGCCTCGGTCCCATCGAGCGCCTCGCGCAGGCCAGGCACCACGTCGAGGGTATCCTTCAGCGAGCGGAGGTCGCGCGCGTTCGCGCGACCCCGGGAGACCCGGGAGATGAGCCGCTCGATGTCGTAGACTGCGCGGAGGTCGTCGTGGAGTCGCTCTCTCGTCGAGACGTCGCCGACGAGTTCCTCGACGGCGTCGTGCCGGGCGACGATCTTGCTCTCGTCGAGCAGTGGCCGGCGAAGCCAGTCCTTGAGGCGGCGGGCGCCGAGCGCACACGCCGTCTCGTCTATCGTATCGAACAGCGTCGCACCGTCCTCGCCGTGAACCGCGCGGCGCTCGAACAGCTCCAGCGAGCGGAGCGCCACCGCGTCGAGCAGCAGGTACTCGCGGGGGTCGTAGCGCGTCAGGTGGTTGAGGTAGTCGAGCCGCTCGGCCTCGCCGGCGCGGGTGTACTCGGCGTACGCGAGCAGCGCCCCACACGCACGGATCTCGGGGTCGCTGGCGAGCAGGCCGTCGGGCGAGCCGA
Source organism: Halorarius litoreus (assembly GCF_024362405.1). Classification (GTDB taxonomy): domain Archaea; phylum Halobacteriota; class Halobacteria; order Halobacteriales; family Haloarculaceae; genus Halorarius; species Halorarius litoreus. Next base: position 1,223,766 of record NZ_CP101454.1, read on the forward strand.
AGTACCGCGACACCTGCTCGCGGGCGGCGTCGAGGGCGAAGGCGTCCGGGCGGAACGGTGTCACCATCGTGTCGGCGTCGAAGATGTCCGTCGAGACGCCCGGCGCGACGACGGCCTCGGCCGGCGCGAAGCGGTCGAGTTCGTCTTCGACCGCCTCGCGGGCGCCACCCGTGGCGTAGAAGTCACCGGTCGACACGTCGAGGACGGCGAGTCCCAGTTCTCCATCCCCCTCGGCGACGCTCGCGACGAAGTTGTTGTCCTCGTCGAGGAACGCGTCCTCGGTGAGCGTCCCCGGCGTGACGATGCGGGTGACCGCACGGTCGACGACGCCCGTCGCCTCCGACGGGTCCTGCACCTGGTCGGCGATGGCGACCCGGTAGCCCGCGTCGAGCAGCGTCTCGATGTAGCTCTCGGCGTTGTCGATGGGGATACCCGACATCGGATACCGGCCCGTCGAGTCCTCACGTTTCGTGAGCGTGATTTCGAGCAGGCGGGCGGTGCGCTCCGCCGCGTCACAGAACGTCTCGTAGAAGTCCCCGACCTGAAAGAGCACGAGCGAGTCGGGATACTGCTCGCAGAGTTCGAGATACTGGGACATCATCGGCGTCAGCTCCTCGCGCTTCTCGGCCATCGCCTCCGGTGCGCCCAGCGCCGCGTCCATACCTCGCGGGAGCGTCTCGTGGGGGAAATAGTACACGGAACGTTCGACCCGCATAGCACGATTGCACTGTGTTCGCACAACTGCCGCAACGGTTTTTCGTCGCTGTCCCGTAGCTGGGGTGTGAACACCGCCAAACCCACTCGGCTGGCCGACGCCGCCGACCTGGACGCGTTCGTCGCCGACCACGACATCGCTCTCGTCGAGTTCTACACCGAGGGCTGTGCGATGTGTGCGGCGATGGAGCCGGTGCTGGGGACGGTCGCGAAAGCGACGGACGTGGCGGTCGGGATGGCGAACCCGCGCGACGACCCGCCGCTCGTCGAGCGGTTCGACGTGCGCTCGGTGCCCCTGCTGTTGCTGTTCCGCGATGGGGAGCTCGTCGCCCGCAAAGCCGAGGGGTTCCAGGGCGCGAGCGACGTGGTCGCGTTCCTCGAAGCGAACGCCCCGGTAACGGTCTCGTAACTCCCTTACCCCGGCGTTCGCGTGGAGTTATACACGTCACCCCCTGAGTCCCACCTGCTGGTCGCCACGGTGTCCCCCTGTCACCGTGGGCCCCGGGCATTTCCTCCTGCTGCTCCCGTCGTGCACGACACGCTCACGACGAGCGGTGACTTATCAGGCCGCCACCCGTACCGCGAGCAGAGATGAGCGAGCGCATCACGATCTACTCCGACTACGTCTGTCCGTTCTGTTACCTCGGCCGTGCGTCGCTGGAGCAGTATCAAGAGACACGCGACGACGAACTCGAAATCGACTGGCAGCCGTTCGATCTGCGGGCGCAGAAGCGCCGGCCCGACGGCAGCATCGACCACTCCGTCGACGATGGAAAGGACGACGACTACTTCGAGCAGGCGAAACAGAACGTCCAGCGACTCGCCGACGAGTACGACGTGGAGATGGCGCTCGACCTCTCCCGCGAAATCGACTCGTTCGACGCGCAGGTCGCCTCGTGGTACGTCAAAGGGCACTACCCGTACGAGACGTGGCTCGCCTTCGACGAGGCGATTCTGGCGGCGCTGTGGGAGGACGGTCGCGACATCGGCGACGTGGACGTGCTGGTGGACCTCGCCTCGAAGGTGGACATCGACGGCGACGAGGTTCGCTCCGCACTCGACGACGAGACGCTTCGCGAGGAACTGGAGGAGCAGTTCCGTGAGGCCCAGCAGTTCGGCATCACCGGCGTGCCGACGTTCGTCTACGACGAGTACGGGGCGCGGGGGGCGGTCCCGCCGGAACACCTCGAACGGCTGGTCGAGGGCACTGCCTGAACGCACGGTCCGAAACAGGGGGAGGTATTACGCCGGGGGCGTTCGAAGCCCCGGCAATGACCGAGCCCGCCATCGAGGCCGACGGCCTCGCCAAGCGCTACGGCGAGGTGACGGCGCTCGACGACCTGACGCTCGACGTGCCACGGGGGGAGCTGTTCGGCTTTCTGGGCCCCAACGGCGCGGGGAAGTCGACGACCATCAACATTCTGACGGGGCAGCTCGTCCCCGACGCCGGCACCGCGCGGGTGGCGGGCGTCGACCCCGTCGAGCACCCCGTGAAGGCGCGAGAGAAGGTCGGCATCCTCCCCGAGAGCGGTCGCCCGCCGTCGTTTCTCACGGTGCGCGAGTACTTCGACTTCGTCGCCGCCGCCAGGGGACTCACCGACATCGAGGGTCGCGTCGCGCGGTGGGCCGACCGCCTCGCCTTCGAGTCCAAGCTCGACACGCTCTGTACGGACCTCTCACAGGGAGAACGGCAGAAGGTGCTCATCACGCAGGCGTTCCTCCACGAGCCCGAAGTCGTGTTCATCGACGAGCCACTGACGAACCTCGACCCCATCATCCAGGAGCGCGCGAAGCGGTTCTTCCGGGCGTACGCCGACGACGGCAACACCGTCTTCCTGTCGACGCACTTCATCCCCGTCGCCCAGGAGATGTGCACGCGAGTGGCCATCATCAACCGGGGGCGCCTGCTGACGGAACTCGACCCCCGAGACATCGAGGAGGGGACGCTGCTCGACCGGTTCTTCGAGACGGTCGATAGCGACACCGCGAGCGAGGTGGCCGCGGACCCGTCGATGCCGGGGATGGCGGCCGAAGCTGACGGGGGCGTGCAGCGGGACGAATGAGCGTCTCCTACCGCTTCCTCTTCGACCAGATGGTCCGCGAGGAGTGGCGGATGCACTCGCGGCTGTTCGGCGGTCGCCGCTTCGCGCTGTTTCCGGCGTTTCTGACGCTCATCGCCGCCGGGACGGCGACGTTCTTCGCGTTCGCCGGCGCCGGCGAGGACACCCTCCTCGCGGGACTACACGTCGTCGTCGCGCTCGTCGGCCTCCAGGTCGGCAGTATCGGGCTCGTCGGCCGGGACGCCCTCGAGAACCTGCTGGGGGATACGACCCTGCTCATCTACTCGGCGCGCACCTTGCCCGTCTCGGAGCGCCGACTCCTGCTCGTGTTCGTCGTGAAGGACGTGGCCTACTACGCGATCCTGTTCATCGCGCCGCTCGTCGTCGGGACGCTTCCGCTGGTGGTGCTGGGTGGACTCGCCGCGAGCGAGATACCGATACTCCTCGTGACGGCGTGGCTCGCGTTCGCCTTCGGCGTCGGCCTCTCGCTGGCGCTCGTGGGGCTCGCCACGCGCTCACGGCTGGCGACGCTCGCCGTCCTGCTCGCCGTCCTCGCCGGTGGCGTCTTGCGACCGGACCTGCTCGTCGCGCTCACTCCCTACGGGCTGTTCCAGCGCGTCACGCCCGTGACCGTGGCCACGAGCGTGCTCCTTCCACTCGTCTTGGGTGCGGTCGGGATGGCGCTGTTTCAGTTCGACCGCCGGACGCCAGCGAGGACGGCGGCGAACCAGTTCCGCGCGCTCCACACCCGGCTCGGGAGCCGTGACCGACAGGGGCTGCTCACGAAGTCGCTACTCGACGTGGCGCGCTCGTCGGGCGGGCTCTGGAAGGTGCTGTTCTCACAGGGACTCGTCTTCGCGGTCATCGCCGTCCTCCTGCTCTACATCCCGGAGATCGTCCCCGTCCAGCCCTCGCCCGGACTCACGCTCTCGACGGTGCTGGCGCTCGGAGCGTTCACCACCTACAACTGGCTCTGCCAGTTCGAGGACGAGGACTTCTTCCTCACCTACCCCATCGAACTCGCCGCCGTCTTCCGGGCAAAGCTCCTCGGGTTCCTGATTCTGGGCGTGCCCTCGGGGCTGTTCTACCTCGCGCTCGGCACGCAGGTGTTCGGGCTCGGGACCGTCCTGCTGGGTGTCGCGGTCTACCTCCCGCTGTCGGTCTACGTGTTCGGCGTGACGGCGTACGTCGCCGGCCTTCGGCCGACGGAACTGCTGTTCGACACGCCCGTCTTCGCGCTGTTCACCGTGGCGATGATGGCCGCGCTCCTGCCGCTGGTCGTGCTGGCGATCGCCTACCCGCTCGACCCGGCGCTCGTAGGCGGGCTCTCGGTGGCTATCGCCGGGACCGCGGGCGGCGTCGGCTACGGGCTCTACCGACGAGCGGCGACGAAGTGGACGAGACGGGCGCGCCGTGGGGCGCTGTAACCCGAGTCAGCCCCGGTAGCGGAGCCCGAGGTAGACGACCGCGAAGACGACGAACAGCGCGACGTAGCCCCAGAGGACGGCCCAGAGTTCGACCGGTACGGTGTACGTGTTCGTGTACGAGAGCAGCCGGGCCGCGGACGCGCCGACGACGAGGACGACGGCGAACAGCGAGAGCGTGAGGTGGCTCGCGCGTCGTTCGAGCGCGCGGTCCCGCTCGTCGAACAGCGAGATGGAGGTGCCCTGCCAGACGGCGAGGAAGCCGAGGATGCCGAGCCAGTAGACCGTCTCGCCGACGAGCGGGTAGCCGAGCAGTTCGCGGAGTGTGAGACCGAGGAGGGTGCCGACGACGACGAAGCCGACCATCAGCCGACGGTACGAGCGTTGCCTGGAGAGCCGTCCTGTCGTGGGGGTTTCGGTGTGGGTCATGGGTGGGGGCGACCTTTGTAAAGCGTGCTTTACAGTAAAGGAGACTTTACACACTCACTTAAATCCATCGCCGATCCACTCCCCGGACCGGCAGTTTCTCCGTCCCTCGGCGTGAGCGGGGGATATGACCGGCGACGCTGGCGAGAGCGGCAAGGTCGACCGGACGTTCTTCGAGGAACACGTCCAGCCGCGACTCGGGGCAGAGCGCGACGACGTCCCGCTCGGGCCGAAACACGGCGTCGACTTCGGCGTCGTCGACGTGAACGGGACGGCGCTCGTCTGCGCCTGCGACCCGGTGTTCGTCCTCCCGGACCTCGGCTGGGAACGCGCCGCGTGGTTCGCGTTCCACATCCTCCTCTCGGACGTGGCGGTGTCCGGGCTCCCACCCACCCACCTCGCGGTGAACCTCAACCTCCCGCCCGACATGACCGACGAGGAGTTCGCGACGTTCTGGGAGGTGTTCGACCACGAAGCCCACGAGTTCGACGTGGCGTTCGTCACGGGCCACACCGCCCGCTACCCCGACGGCTCGTTCCCCACCATCGGCGGCGGGACCGCGATGGCCGTCGGCGACCACGACGACGTCGTGCGCCCGGACGGCGCCCGCCCCGGCGACGGCGTCATCGTCACGAAGGGGCCCGCCGTCGAGTCGACCGGCCTGCTCGCCACCCGGTTCGAGGACGCTCTCGCCGACGAGCCGTGGCTCGACGACGCCCTGAATCGCTTTCGAGATGCCTCGCCCGTGAAGGCCGCGCTCGTCGCGGCCGCCGCCGGCCCCGTGACCGCGATGCACGACGCCACCGAGCGCGGGTTGCTCAACGCCTTCCACGAGATGGCCGGCGCCGCCGACGTCGGGTTCGACGTCACCGCGAGCGACGTGCCCGTCCTGCCGGGGGTCATCGAGGCGTGCGACTTCTTCGACCTCGACCCGTGGACCGCCTCCAGCGAAGGGACGCTCGTCATCACCTGCGCCGCCGACGGCACCGAGCGCGTGCTCGACGCACTCGCCGACGAGAACATCCCCGCCGCCGAGGTCGGGAAGGTGACCAAAGGCGACGGCGTCACCATCGACGGCGAGGCGACCGACCCCCCGACGACGGACGGGCTGTGGCCCGCGATGGCGGCGTTCGCCGAGTCCATCGGCGAGCCGGGGGTATCGACGCGGTGACCCAGCCACGACCCGGAGGCCGGTAGCCGTGCGCCGACTCGCCCCCACCGACGCCCCGGTCGTGTGTACAGTCGGCGCGAGCGACCCCCGTGGTGCGACCGGCGTGGGAGCCGACCTGCAGACGGTCGCAGCACACGGGGCGTTCGGGACGAGCGTCACCACCGCCATCGGGGCCGAACCGATACACACCGTCCCCGTCGAAACGGTCGAGCTGCAACTCGATACCGTACTGTCACGGTTCGGTCCCGGGGCGGTGAAGCTCGGCCGGCTGCCGACGACCGAGACCATCGACCGCGTCGTCGCGGGCGTCGCCGAGGTGGACTGCCCGGTCGTCGTTGACCTCGCTGCCACTGCTCCGGTCGCAGCGGGAGCCGTCGACGACCTGCTCGCGGCGGCGACGCTCGCCACGGTGACCGCCGACGCAGCCGACGGCCTCACGGGCGTCCGACCCACTGACGAGGCAGGCCAGCGGCTCGCAGGACAGCGCCTGCTCACGAGGGGTGCCGACGCGGCCCTCGTGACGGGCTCCCGCTGCGGCGACGAGATACGGGATACGCTCGTCACGCCCGGCACCATCGAGTCGACCACGCACCCGTGTATCGACGCCGAGCCCGAGGGCGCGGGCGACGCGCTCACGGCCGCCATCGCGGCCCGGCTCGCGCTGGGCGAACCGCTGCCCGACGCGGTGGGCCGGAGTCTCGCGTTCGTCGAGCGCGCCGTGCGCTACGCCTACAACGCCGGGGAGACGCCCGTCGTCAACCACGCGGTCGACGCCCGTGACGACGCCGCACGCGACCGGGTTCGCGAGCAGGTCGCGGACGCCGTCGCGTGGTTCACCGACCGCGACGTGTCGCCCGTCGTCCCCGAAGTCGGCCTGCAGGTCGTCGGCGCGACGCCCCACGCCGAGTCGGCCGACGACTGTGCCGCGGTCGAGGGCCGCATCGTCCGGGTCCGCGATGGTGTCGACGCCATCCGAGGCGTGCGGTTCGGGGCGTCGACGCACGTCGCCGGCTTCCTGCTCGCCGCCCGCGAGCACGACCCTCGACTCCGCTACGCGGTGAACTGTCGGTTCGACGGCGAGGTGGCCGACGCGATGGACGCGCTCGGCTGGGACTGGGTAGTGTTCGACGGTGACGGTACGACGCCGAACCGCGAACGCGAAGCGAAGTGGGCGTTCGCCGGGCGCGAGAACCCACCCGTCGCCGTCGCTGACCGTGGCGGTGTCGGCGTCGAGCCGATGGTGAAAGTCGTCGGGGACGACCACCGACGGGTCGCGGAGCGCGTCGTGGCGCTCGCAGATGAACTCCGGTGAGCCGATTGGCTCGCAACGAATGAGTTCGGGATTGCTCACGAGTTCGGTCTCGACATCGGTATTGTGACCATCTCGAACGTCCCCCTTTCAGTCCCCCCAGCTCCGATAGACCAATCAAGTGTCGTGGGTGGGACTGAAAGGGGCCGGTCGCTCGGTGTGACGAGGCGATGCAAGCACCGCAGGTGTCGGCGCTCGGCGCCGACCCGAGGAGCACAGCGAGCCGAGTAGCCGAGCGACTGGGGGCTTTCGAGGTGGTGTCAGTACTGGTGTGCTGTCGCCACTCGACGCCATCTCATCTCCAACCTAGCGGACCGAAGGAGTGTTACGCCCGGGAGACTAGCCTTCAACCAATGGGAGTTCGCGAATCGGAACCGCTCGACGTGGCGACGCTCCGGGAGGATTTCCCCATCCTCGACCGCGAGTTCGACGGGACGCCGCTCGTCTATCTCGACAACGCGGCGACCTCACAGACCCCGACACGGGTCGTCGAGTCGCTCGTCGACTACTACTACGGCTACAACGCCAACGTCCACCGCGGCATCCACAACCTGAGCCAGGAGGCCTCCATCGCCTACGAGGAGGCACACGACACCGTCGCCGAGTTCGTCGGTGCCTCCGGACGAGAGGAGCTCGTCTTCACGAAGAACACGACGGAGGCGATGAACACCGTCGCGTACGCCTGGGGGCTGAACGAACTCGGGCCGGGAGACGAGGTCGTCCTCACCGAGATGGAGCACCACGCCTCGCTGGTGACGTGGCAACAGATCGCCAAGCGGACCGGCGCCGAGTGCAAGTACATCCCGATCACCGACGACGGCTACCTCGACATGGACGCCGCCGCGGACCTGATTACCGACGACACGCGGATGGTGTCTGTCGTCCACGTCTCGAACACGCTCGGGACGGTGAACCCGGTCGCGGACCTCGCGGACCTCGCACACGACCACGGCGCGTACATCTTCGTCGACGGCGCGCAGTCGGTCCCGCACCGCCCGGTCGACGTGCAGGCGATGGACTGCGACTTCTTCGCGTTCTCGGGCCACAAGATGTGCGGCCCGACGGGCATCGGCGCACTGTACGGCAAACAGCACATCCTCGAGGAGATGGAGCCGCACCTCTACGGCGGCGACATGATTCTCAAGGTCACCTTCGAGGAGTCGAAGTGGAACGAGCTGCCGTGGAAGTTCGAGGCCGGCACGCCGAACATCGCCGACGGCATCGCGTTCGCCGAGGCCTGTGACTACCTCGACGACATCGGGATGGAACAGGTCAAGACGCACGGCGAGGCGCTGACGCAGTACGCCTACGACCGCCTGTCGGAACACGACGACGTGGAGATCTACGGCCCACCGGCCGACGACCGTGGTGCGGTCGTCGCGTTCAATCTCGACGGCGTCCACGCGCACGACCTCTCGTCTATCGTCAACGACTACGGGGTCGCCATCCGCGCCGGTGACCACTGTACGCAGCCGCTCCACGATGTCCTGGGAGCGAGCGCCTCCGCCCGCGCGTCGTTCTACCTCTACAACACCGAAGCAGAGGTCGACGTGCTCGTCGACGCCGTCGACGAGGCGCGACAGCTGTTCGCGTGAGTCGAGCAGCCGTCTAACTTACTCCGCGCCGAAGCCGACTGTCTTCGCGTCCGCGGCACACCGGTCGACAGCCGCGTCGAGGTCGAAGTCGGCGACGAGTTCGCCGTCCTCGATGACGGGTTTCAGCAGCGGCTCGCCGTCGGTCGGCCCCGGTCGGTCCGCGAGCGCGACCACGTGGTCGCCATCCGGCGTCCGGTACACCTGTTTCGTCCCCGAGAGCTTCCCGCGTTTCGCGGCGGGCTCGCCGTCCACCTCGACGATGTCGAGCGCGAAGTCGACGGGGTCGGCGTTCGAGATGTACGAGCCGACGCCGAAGCCGTCCGCGACGTCGTGGAGGTCGCGGACGCGCTGGGCGGTGAGCCCCCCGGAGACGAACACGCCCACGTCGTCGAAGCCGTTGGCGTCGAGTTCCCAGCGCACCTCCCGGATGATGTGGCGGAAGTCTCCTCGGCGAGAGCCGGTGGTGTCGAGCCGAACCGACTCCAGCGAGTCGATGGTCTCGGCGGCGCGGACGGCCTCGTCCTTCTCGTCGCTGTAGGTGTCGACGAGCGCGACGCGCGGCACCTCGGGGTCGACGTGTTCGTCGAACGCCTGCCACGCCTGCTCCTGATTCCCGCGGCCGAAGCAGATTATCAGGGCGTGGGGCATCGTGCCGCTGGGTTCTCTCCCTAATATCTCGCCCGCGGCGACGTGCGAGATGCCGTCCATCCCGCCGACGAGCGCGGCGCGTTCGAGCGCCGCCGCGGTCGACGGGTGGACGTGGCGGGCGCCGAAGGAGATGGCCGGCTTCTCGCCCGCGGCAGTCGCGACCTCGCGGGCGGCCGTCGCGTGCCCGCTCGCCGGCGAGAGAAATCCCAGCAGCGAGGTTTCGAGTTCCGCGAACGCGAGATAGTCGCCCTCCATGCGCATGACGGGTCCACCGTCGAACAGCGTGCCCTCCGGCAGGGCGTGGACGGTCACGTCACGGCCGTCGAGGAGGTGGGCGGCGTCCTTCACGCCCGCGAACACCTCGAAATCGCCATCCGGGAACTGGTCGGCCGTCACCTCGGCGACGATGTGGGGGTTCTTCCCCGCGCCCTCGAGCGCCTCGCGGGTGCGTCGGAAATAGGCATCCGTGGCTCGCCCCTCGCGGATGGCGTCGGGCGAGACGATGTCGAACATACCCGAGAGTCGGTTGCGGAGGGAAAAAACCCTCCGTCACGCCCGCCGGCGCGGGGCTCAGCCGTGGACGCGGGAGAGGGCAGCCACGGAGGGCGCGTTCACGATGACGACGGTGTCGCCGTAGCGCGTCACCCGAAAGGCGTCACCGAAGGGGTCCGTCTCGGGGACGACGAACACGTTCTCGCGGGGGACCGTGGCGTCCCGGTTGCGGAGCGCGCGGACGTAGCCGCCGCGGAACTCGCGGGCGTCTTCCTTCGAGTCGAACGTCACCTTCCAGACGTAGCCCCCGTGCGTGCCGTTCGTGTACGGGACGAGCGCGTCGCCGTCCCAGCCCGCCGAGAGCGGGTGGCTGTAGTTGTACGGCGTCCGCGAGCGGTCGATCTGTCCGTTCGCCCAGAACGTCGCGTAGATGGAGGCCTCGCCGACCGTGTCGGTCTGCTGGTCGAGATCGAAACGGTGCCAGTCACCGTTCGAGCGGTCGGCCACCGAGACGTTCGTCGGGACGTCGTCGGGGTACTTCTCGGGGTGGATGACCTGCTCGGTCGACTGCGGGATGTTGTCGTACGCCTCGTTGACCTTCGACCAGTCGCCGCCGCCGCGCGTCCGAAGCTCCTCGACGAGCGCCGGCCCCTCCGAGTACGGCGTGAAGATGGTGAGGAACACGCCGAAGTTGAAGTCGGTGGGCGTGCCACCCTGACTCCCCTCCGGACGGGCCAGACAGGACCACTCGGCGCCACATCGCCGGTCGTACAGCTCCTCGACGAGGTTCGCGTCACCCTCGATGAGCCCGTCCTCGGCGAGCTGAGCGTCCTGTGTGGTCGCGCCACCCGAGAGCGTGAAGTGCTGGTCCTGCAGCGCGTGCATCAGCTCGTGGGCGAGCGTCCGGGTGTTGAGCTGCGGCGTTTCCGAATCCGAGATGAGGACGATCTCGTCGCGCGCCGGCGAGTAGAACCCCTGGACCGAGGAGCCGAAGATGGTGTCGAACGTCGCCGACACCTCGCGGTCCTCCCCGACCAACAGCAGCGCCTCCCACACCTGGTTGTTCCACGCCTCGTACGCCGCCGACGAGTTCGACGACCCGCCGGAGCGCGACTGGTACTCCTGGCGGGAGATGACCTCGACCGGGACGCGCTGTTCGAACTCGAGGTCCCGAACGACCTCGACACGCGCCATCGTGCGGGCGACGACCGCCCGGCGCTCGGTCGCGTTCAGCCCGTCGTCGGTCGTGACGTTCAGCGGGTCGTCGTACCAGTAGCCGTCCTCGAAGCCGATGGTGTCGCCGCCCGGCGGCGGGTCTCGGGCGCCGAACCCCACATCACCGATGGCCGAACAGCCGGTCGAGACGACGAGCAGGGCGACGGCGAGCGTGGCGACCCCCCGTCTCACGCTCCCCCACCGTAGACGTCGTCGAGGGCCGACTCGGAGGGTGCGTTCACGATGGTGACGGTGCTCCCGTCGACGGTGACGCGGAAGGCGTCGGCGTAGGGGCCGTCGGCGATGCGGTAGACCGTCGTGTCACCCGACGTGGAGACCTGCGTGCCGCCGTAGTGAGAGAGCAGGCGACCGTAGCCCTCGGCGAACTCCTGGGCCTCCGCCGAAGAGTTCCACGCGATCTTCCAGACGTACCCCGTCTCTTCGCCGTTCGCGTAGACGTGCATCCGGTCGTTCTCGTAGCCGCTCACGTACGCGAAGCCGTAGTTGAACGGGTCGGTGCGGTTCACCTGCCCGTCCTCGAGGTTGAGGAACTCCTGTGGCTGGACGACGCGACTGCTGTTCTGGTCGTCGTACAGCGTGTACGCGAACATCGCGGTCAGTCCGGACTGGCCGAGGCTGGCGTAGTCGGGGCGGGAGCTCCCGTCCGGGCGGGTGCCGGGACGGACGCGCTCCCAGCCGTTCGACGTGCGGTCCTCGAACGTCACGTCCATCGGTGGGCCCGAGCCGTACTGTTCGGGGAACACCACGTGGGCGTCGGAGGTCGGCACCGCGGCGTACAGCTCGTTCACCCGCTCCCAACCGCCCTGCTTTCGGTAGTAGTCGACGAAGCCGGGGCCGTCGCTGTACGGGAAGTAGTTGAGGATGTAGACGCCGAGGTGGAACTCGCCGCCACCGCCGCCCCCACCAGAGGGCGCGGGGAGACACTCCCACTCCGCACCACACCGCTGCTCGTAGCGGTACTGGACGAGGTTGGCGTCACCCTCGATGAGCCCGTTCTGGGCGTTGTACTGCATCCGCGTCTCCGCGCGGTACGACGAGAGGTTGTAGTACTGGTCCTGAAGGGCGTGGACGAGTTCGTGGCCGAGCGTCCGCTCGCCCGGGAGGTCCGGGGTGTCGCCTTCGGTGATGATGACGATGGTGTCGTTGCGCGGCGAGTAGAACCCGAGGACAGAGGAGCCGCGGTTGGTGTTCTGGACGTCGAGCGAGTCGGTGTCCTCGCCGATGAGGAACATCGCCTCGAACTTCGCGTTGTCGAACTGGCTGAACGCCGTCGACGTCGCGCCGGACTGGGAGAACGAGCTGTTTCGGTACTCGGCCCGGGAGATGATCTCGACCGGGACGCGTTCCTCGAACTCCAGTTCGCGGACGACCTCGACGCGCGCCATCGCGCGGGCGACGACCGCCCGGCGCTCCGACTCGTTGAGGCCGTCGTCGCGAGTGAGCTGGAGCGTCTCGTTCGCCCAGTAGCCGTCTTCCCACCCAAGCACGTCCGTCTCGGGGTCGGGCGGGGAGACGACGGCCGCGGGCGTCGCGGTGCTCGTCGGCGTCGGGTCGGCGCCGGGGGTCGCGGTCGGTTCGGCCGTCGCCGTCGGGGAGTCGACCCCACCGAGCGGGGCACCGGGGGCGGAGTAGCCGACGCTACACCCCGCGAGGACGGTGAGGAGGGCGAGACTCAGTACCGCGAGCGTGCGCATACCCCCCAAGAGGACGCGAAGTGGCAAAAGTATCCCCGTCGCGGACCAACCGTTTTGCCCCACCGCGACGAACGACCGCCCATGTTCGACCCCGACTCGACCGCGGTCGTCGTTGTGGACATGCAAAAGGGGTTCTGTCACCCCGACGGCTCGCTGTACGCTCCCGGCAGCGAGGCGGCCATCGAGCCCTGTGCCGAACTCGTCGCCCGCGCGAGGGAGGCGGGCGCGGGCGTCGTGTTCACGAAGGACGTCCATCCCCCGGAGCAGTTCGACGAGACCCACTACTACGACGAGTTCGACCGCTGGGGCGAGCACGTCGTCGAGGGGACGTGGGAGACCGACGTCGTCGACGGGCTCGCCGTCGAGGACGCCCACGTCGTGGAGAAACACACGTACGATGCGTTCCACCAGACGGACCTCGACGGCTATCTGGAGAGCCACGGCATCCACGACCTCCTCATCTGCGGGACGCTCGCGAACGTCTGTGTCCTGCACACGGCGGGCTCCGCGGGGTTGCGCGACTACCGGCCGGTACTCGTCGAGGACGCCATCGGCGCCATCGAGGACGGCCACAAGGAGTACGCGCTGGAGCACGCCGACTGGCTGTTCGGTGAGGTCAGCGCGCTCGACGACGTGGCGTTCGCGTGAGCATGCGCCTCCGCCGTGCCACGAACGCCGACGCGGCTTCGCTGGTCGCCCTCCACGAGCGGGCGCTGCGCGACGCGGGCACCGACCCCGCGGACGTGCCGGGCAACGACGACCTCCAGGCGGTCGAGCAGACGTTTCTCGACGTGGGTGGGGAGTTCCTGGTCCTCGAGGACGGCGACGACGCGGTCGCGATGGGTGGCTACCGACCCGTCGACGACGACACCGTCGAGCTGTTCCGTATCGCCGTCACCCCCGAGCGCCAGCGGCAGGGGCTCGGCCGCCGCATCGTCGACACGCTGGAGCGGCGCGCCCGCGTCCACGAGTACGAGCGCGTGGTACTGGAGACGGTCGTCGAGCAGACGGCTGCAGCCGAGTTCTACCCCGCACGCGGATACGAGGAGACGTATCGAGGGGCGACCGAGAGCGGGAACTACACCCTCCTGCGGTTCGAGAAGGCGCTGTGAGGTGACCACGAGTTCGTGAGCCACCGGCACACAGCCGCGCACGGCCTATGGGTGAATCCACCGAACCGGTAGCATGGACCGACGACGCTATCTGGGGGGTGCCGGCGCGCTCGGTATCGGCGCGATCGCGGGCTGTACCGGGCTCACTGGGTCACAGGGCAGCGGGGTCGACACCGGCGACGGTGGCAAGAGCCGGCCGCCGACCGCCGACGGGGAGGGGCTACCCGTTCCGGAGAGCGAACTCCGGCGTGGGGCGCCGAAGGACGCGATTCCCGCCATCACGGACCCCGAGTTCGCAGCCGACTGGCGCGACCAGGAGTGGTCGCTCTCGGACGGCGACCAGGTCGTCGGCGTGGCCCGCGGCGGCGAGGCGCGGGCGTACCCGCTGTCGGTGCTCAACTGGCACGAGATCGTCAACGACGAACTCGACGGCCCGCTGCTGGTGACGTACTGTCCGCTGTGTGGCTCGGCCGTGACCGCCGTCCGCGAGGTGAACGGCCAGGAGACGACGTTCGGCGTCTCGGGCTTTCTCTACATGAACGACCTCGTGATGTACGACCGGCTGACCGACAGCCTCTGGAGTCAGATCCTCGCGACGGCCATCCGTGGCGACCGAACGGGGGACACGCTCGAACTCCTCCCGTCGTCGCTGACGACCTGGAGGGCGTGGCGCGAGGAGTACCCCGATACGGTCGTCCTCCTGCCGCCGCCGGCATCGAGTACTGTGAACGGGCGGGACGTGCGCCGCGACTACGGCCGAAACCCCTACGCGGGCTACGAGGAATCGCGACGAATCGGCATCGGCGGGAGCTACGACGACGACCGCCTCCACCCGAAGGCCATCGTCATCGGCATCGAGGGCGACGGCGTCTCGCGTGCGTACCCGCTGGAGGCTGTCGCGGCGGCGGGCGTCGTCAACGACACCGTCGGCGGCCGGCCCGTGGTCGTCACCGTCGCACGGGACGACACGCTCGTCGCGTACGAGCGCACCGTCGACGGTGAGCCGCTCGAGTTCGCCGCGGGAAACGCACGAACCATGACCGCCAGCGGGTCGCGCTGGAATCGGGCGACCGGTCGGGCGATAGACGGACCGCACGAGGGGACGACGCTCGCGCCCGCGACGGAGAAATCGCCGATGTTCTTCTTCGCGTGGCTGGATTTCACCCCCGACACCGAGGTGTACGGGACCTAGCTCTTGAACAGGCGGTAGGCGCCCTGGCCGATGGCGACGGGCACGGTCTCGCCGTCGTGGGTCGACTCGACGAGCACGTCGGCGACGCCCACGGTGTCGCCCGCGCGGATGACCTCCGCGGTCGCCGTCAGGTCGTCGGTCGCCTGCTGGAGGTAGTTGACGTTGAGGTTGATGGTGGCGACGCCGTCGTTGACGGGGTCGGTGAGATGCCCACGGAGGGCGATGCCGCCGACGGTGTCGATGAGCGTGGAGGCGATCCCGCCCTGGATGGGCGGGCGGTCGTTCGCGTCGGCCCCCGCCCACGGGACGTTCGTGAGTTTCCGGTCGTAGGGGATGGACATGACCGCGCGGCCGTACGCCAGCTCCTCGACCTGGACGCCGAGCCACGAGAGGAACTCGTGTCTGGTATCGAAGTAGTGCTGGACGGCCTCGGCCGCGCCCTCGGGGATGTGGTCGTCGCTCATGGGACATTCGAGAACGACCACGGGCTTGTACCCACCGGCAGTGCCGCCGTCAGAACGTGTAGTCGTCGCCGGTCTCCTCGCGGGCTGCGGGGTCCTGCTGGTCGTTCGTGGCCTGCGTGAACACGTCTTCTGCGGGCTCGTCGCTCGTCGTGTCCATGTTGTAGACGGAGACGCCGCGGGTCAACAGCTCTTCCATCGCCTGCTCACGGTTGAGGAACTCACCCTGGTCGACCAGTCGCTGCACCTCGTCGGCGAGCCGGGCGGGAACGTCCACCTCGATCTTGGACATGATTCGCCATTCGAACGGCGACCGTGATAAAGTTGGGTCCGCGGCGAACCGTGCGTCGGCTACGTCGCGTCGTCCGCGTTCTCGGCGTCGGCGTCCTCGCTCGCGCCCCCGCGCCGGACGATCGCCTCGCTTCCACAGTCGGGGCAGGTCTCGCGGTCGGCGAAGATGGCCCGCTCGCAGTCGGCACACTCGAACGCGGCCGATTCCTGGGCGGCGTCGCTCGCCTCCCGCTTCAGTTTCTCCGCTCGCCTGCCGAGGTCGCGAAACAACCCCATCAGTCGATCGAGACTATCTCCACGTCGAACTCGAGGGTCTCGCCCGCGAGCCGGTGGTTGAAGTCCACCTTCACGACGTCCTCGCCCACGTCGACGACCTCGCCGGGCAGGCCCTGTTCGGTCTGGAGCTGCATCCCCTCCTCGACGCTCGCTCCCTGCAGCATCTCGTCGAGCTGGTCGCGCTCGTAGGTGACGACGCGGTCCTCGCTCCGCGCGCCGTACCCCTTCTCGGGCGGGATGGTCACGACCTCGCGGTCACCGGCGGCCATGCCGACGAGCGCCTCGTCGAGCCCTTCGATGACCTTCCCCGCGCCGACCTCGACTTCGAGCGGGCTGTACTCGCGGCCCGGCTGCTCGTCGAGCAGGCCCTCGTCCGCGGCGACGTCCTGCCGCGAGGTGTCGAACACCGTACCGTCGTCGAGTCGGCCGACGTACTCCAGCGCGACCGTATCGCCGTCTGCGATGGTCATGGGGACTCTCGGGGGGGCGTGGGGATACGTGTTGGGGCCGTGCGTGGCCGAGCGACCGAAGGGAGCGAGGCCACGTCGTTGCGAGCGGCGAACCCAGTGGGCCGTGAGCCGCAGGGTTCGAGGACTCTCCGGTTCGGGCGAGCAGGCCGCGCTCGCTGACGCTTGTCGTGCTCGATACAGAGCAGAGAGTTACCGCTCCGAGACGTGTTCTACCCGCACTCTGTCAGTAACCGCGTGCTGAATATAGAGGGTGAGTTCAGCAAGAAGTCCAATCTGTTGCTGAAAGTATATTACAGAGTGAATCGTAGCACGAGACTGAAACGATGCCCTCCCTCGACACCACTCGAAAGATTGCCCTTGCTCTCACCTGTGTGTACGTACTGGCTGTCTTACTCATCGGTTATTTCGTGATTCAACAGATTCTGCTCTCGGTGGGTATTGCCGTGCTTGGAGTCATCGCGTACCTTGTATGGCGGCTACTATGGGGTTCGGGACCAGAAAATGGCAACGGCCCTGTAGACGCGGCGTAGATTTGTCGTTGACCGACTCGCGCTATCTATGCAGCACGACTCCTGCAACACCATCTGTATCTGATAGAACTCACCGTGGTAATTACGCCACACCCATCGATCAGAGTCGAGAATCAGTAGCACAGCCGGCCCATACCACGAGAATCCGAGGCGAACCCGAAGTGGTTCAACAGCGTCAACAGCCTGCGACTTCCAGCGTCGACCAGAACGCCACGCCCGCGCCTACGGCTCGGGCAGGTCGTAGCTGACGCCGGTCAGCCCCTCGCTCACGTCCCAGAGCCGACGAGCAGCCGCCTCGTCGTACGACCGTCGCGACGAGCGCTGTTGCTCCGGGGCACCGCGCATGTTCATGAGGCCACCGGGACCGTAGTAGGCGCCGCCCTCGACGTCGGGTGCGGTCGCGGCGTACAGCGTCGGGAGCGCCCCGTCCGCGGCGGGCTGCGCGAGCACCGCGTTGGCGACCTGCATCCCGACCTTCCGGAGCGTCGAGCCCATCATCTCCGGGCCGCGTTCCTGCAGGTTCGTGTCGGCGTACCCCGGGTGGACGCCGACGCTCACCTGGTCACGGTCGGCGGCATCCAGTCTGCGGTCGAGTTCGTACGCGAACAGCAGGTTCGCGAGTTTGGACTGCGCGTACGCGCCCCACTTGTCGTAGTCGCGCTCGCTCTGGAGGTCCTCGAAGTCAATCGACCCCCGCTCGTGCACACCACTCGAGACGGTGACGACACGGGCGTCGGCCGCGAGGTCGTCGAGGAGCAGGCCGGTGAGCGCGAAGTGGCCGAGGTGGTTGACGCCGAACTGCATCTCGAAACCGTCGGCGGTCTCGCGGCGTGGAATCGCCATCAGGCCGGCGTTGTTCACGAGGACGTCGACCGTCCGGTCGAGGCGGTCGGCGAACGCCCGAGCGGAGCCGAGGTCCGCGAGGTCGAGAGCCTCGACCGTGAGGTCGGCGTCGGGGACCTCGCGGGCGATGTCGGCAGCGGCGTCCTCCCCGCGGTCGGTGCTTCGACACGCGAGGACGACGGTCGCGCCGGCGCGGGCGAGTTCGCGGCTCGTCTCCAGTCCGAGCCCGCTGTTCGCTCCGGTGACGGCGGCGACCCGATCCGAGCAGTCCGGCATGTCGGCAGCGCTCCAGTTCATACTCGCTTCAGGAACCGCGCGGCTACAAGGGTTGGGCCACCGGAAACGGGGGTGTCACTCCGCGCGAGTGATGCTGATGTTGCGGAGGTAACCGCCACACTCCGAGCAGAGCCGGTCGGCAACTGTCCCCGTGACGCGCCGACCACAGTCGAGGCACTCGAACATCGGTTCGTCGGTCGCATGTGAATCGTTGACCATTCCGCGGTGTATTCGGCCCGAACCATGTTAACTATTACCACACTACCACCACCCCGAGCGAGCGCCTGAAGTGGCCTCGCTCCCAGAGACAACTGATGAGCGATTCCGAGTCCGGGGCGCTCTCGCCGGACCGCCCGGAGGGAGGGAAACCGTTCCGCGTGGAGGCACCGTTCGAGCCCGCGGGCGACCAGCCCGAGGCCATCGAACAGCTCGCGGCGGGGTTCGAGGACGGGATGACCGAACAGACCCTACTCGGGGTGACGGGCTCCGGAAAGACGAACACGGTGTCGTGGGTGATCGAAGAGCTCCAGGAGCCGACGCTGGTCATCGCGCACAACAAGACGCTCGCCGCCCAGCTGTACGAGGAGTTCCGATCGCTGTTCCCCGACAACGCGGTCGAGTATTTCGTCTCCTACTACGACTACTACCAGCCCGAAGCGTACGTCGAGCAGACGGACACGTACATCGACAAGGAGATGTCCATCAACGAGGAGATCGACCGCCTCCGGCACTCGGCGACGCGCTCCCTACTCACGCGCGACGACGTCATCGTCGTGGCCTCCGTGTCGGCCATCTACGGGCTCGGTGACCCGTCGAACTACACCGACATGGCCCTTCGCCTGGAGACCGGCCAGAGCATCGACCGCGACGACCTGCTGGCGGAGCTGGTAGACCTGAACTACGAGCGCAACGACGTGGATTTCCAGCAGGGTACGTTCCGGGTGCGTGGCGACACGGTCGAGATATTCCCGATGTACGGCCGCTACGCCGTGCGCGTCGAGTTCTGGGGCGACGAGATCGACCGGATGCTGAAGGTCGATACGGTCGCGGGCGAGGTGAAGAGCGAGGAGCCCGCGGTGCTCGTCCACCCCGCCGAACACTACTCGATTCCCGAACAGCAACTGGAGCAGGCCATCTCGGAGATCGAGGCGCTGATGGAGCGCCGGGTCCGGTACTTCGAGCGACAGGGCGACCTCGTCGCCGCCCAGCGCATCGAGGAGCGCACCACCTTCGACCTCGAGATGCTCCGCGAGGCGGGCTACTGCTCGGGCATCGAGAACTACTCGGTCCACATGGACGACCGCGAGTCGGGCGACCCGCCGTACACGCTGCTCGACTACTTCCCCGACGACTTCCTCACCGTCGTCGACGAGTCGCACGTCACCCTCCCCCAGATCAAGGGGCAGTTCGCCGGCGACAAGTCGCGGAAGGACTCGCTGGTCGAGAACGGCTTCCGGCTCCCCACCGCGTACGACAACCGCCCGCTGACGTACGAGGAGTTCTTCGAGAAGACCGACAAGCGGCTGTACGTCTCGGCGACGCCCGGCGACTACGAGCGCGAGGAGAGCGGGCAGGTGGTCGAGCAGATCGTCCGGCCGACGCACCTCGTCGACCCCGAAATCGAGGTGACCGGCGCGCAGGGGCAGGTCGAGGACCTCATCGGCCGCGTCGAGGAGCGCGTGGAACGCGACGAGCGCGTCCTGGTCACGACCCTGACGAAGCGGATGGCCGAGGACCTCACCGAGTATCTGGAGGAGGCGGGCGTCGCCGTCGAGTACATGCACGACGAGACGGACACCCTCGAACGCCACGAGATCATCCGCGACCTCAGACTCGGGAACATCGACGTACTCGTCGGCATCAACCTCCTGCGCGAGGGGCTCGACATCCCCGAGGTGAGCCTCGTGGCGATTCTCGACGCCGACCAGCAGGGGTTCCTCCGCTCGGAGACGACGCTCGTGCAGACGATGGGGCGCGCGGCTCGGAACGTCAACGGGAAGGTCGTCCTCTACGCGGACGAGACGACCGACGCGATGCAGTCCGCCATCGAGGAGACCCAGCGCCGCCGCCGCATCCAGACCGCGTTCAACGAGGAACACGGCTACACCCCCACCACCATCGAGAAGGAGGTCGGCGAGACCTCCTTGCCGGGGTCGAAGACCGACACGAGCGGCGTCTCCGGGCTGGAGGCCGACACCGAAGACGAGGCCCGTGAACTCGTCGAGTCGCTGGAGCGGCGGATGCGCGAGGCCGCCGACAATCTCGAGTTCGAGCTGGCGGCCGACATCCGCGACCGCATCCGCCGGCTCGAAGCCGAGTTCGAACTCGACGTGACGGACGACGAGGGCGTCCCCGCCCCCGACGAGTTCTGAGGACTCGGGCATCCGACCTACCGCCCCAGTTGAACAAATCTATTTGGACTAATACAACTACATTAGAAACCATTTAGTTGCAGCACGCCAACGAGGTGGTACGGTCGGCCGACTCGGCGCGCGTGACAGGGCACATTTTCAGGGTGCGCCCTCGCCGGGCGGTCGGCCACCTTCTACACCGCGAGCGGTGCGTGGCTCGACAGTTCGGACGAACAGCCTCAACCCTCGGATGTAGCCCGTCTCGTGTCCGGCAACTGCCGACCTCGGTGAGCTCGGAGCGGTATGGCCGGGAGTCGACGATATGGTCTCCAGCCAGAAGTGAATGGCACATTTCATACTAATTAATGCTGATAAACTACTTCTCGCTGGACGGCGAACCGTACTGGGACCATGGCGATGGCAACCCCCCTCGACGACCGTGCTGTAGACGAACTAGCCGAACAGTTCCGCGGGACCGTCCTGCGCCCCACCGATGCGGGCTACGACGAGGCCCGGACGGTCTGGAACGCGATGATCGACCGTCGACCGGCAGTCATCGCCCAGTGTGCGGGCGCCGCCGACGTAATCAGCGCCGTGACCTTCGCCCGCGAGCACGACCTGGTCCTCGCGGTGAAGGCCGGTGGGCACAACGCTGCCGGCAACGCCGTCTGTGACGACGGACTCGTGATCGACCTCTCGCCGATGAAGTCGGTGCAGGTCGACCCCGACGCGATGACCGTCCGCGTCGGCCCCGGGGTCACCCTCGGCGAGATGGACCACGAGACGCAGGCGTTCGGGCTCGCCGCCCCCGGTGGCATCGTCTCGACGACGGGCGTCGCCGGCCTCACGCTGGGCGGCGGCTGGGGCTACCTCAGCCGGAAGTACGGGCTCGCCATCGACAACCTCCGCTCGGTCGACATCGTCACCGCAGACGGCGAACTCCGGCACGCGAGCGAGACGGAGAACGAGGACCTGTTCTGGGCCGTCCGTGGCGGCGGCGGCAACTTCGGCGTCGTGACGTCCTTCGAGTTCGACTGCCACGAGGTCGGGCCCGAGGTGGTCTGGGGCCTGCTCCTCTACCCGTACGAGAACGCCGCGGACCTCCTCCGGTTCCACCGGGAGTTCACGGCCGACGCACCGGACGAACTGTGCTGCTACGCGGCCATCATGACGGCCCCGCCCGAGGAGTTCGTCCCGGAAGCGTACCACGGCGAGACCGTCGTCGGGTTCATCGTCAACTACGCGGGCGACCTCGACGAGGGACTCGAGGCGGTACAGCCCCTCCGAGAGGCGGGCGAGCCGATCACCGACCTCGTCGACGTCTACCCGTTCACGGTGGTGCAGTCGATGTTCGACACGGAGTTCGGCCCGGGCGCGCGGAACTACTGGAAGACCCAGTTCGTGGGACCGCTCTCCGACGAGGCGATCGACGTCGCGATCGAGCACGCCGCGAATCGCCCCTCACCGGAGACGCAGGTCGTCATCGAGCACCTCGGCGGGCAGATCTCGCGGACCGCCCCCGACGCGACCGCGTACCGGCACCGGGACGCGTCGTTCTCGTTCAACATCTTCCCGCGGTGGGACGACCCCGCTGAGGACGACCGGCACATCGAGTGGGCGCAGTCGCTCTTCGACGCGATGGCCCCGTACACGATGGACGGCGTCTACGTCAACATGCTGAGCCAGGAGGGCGCCGAACGGGTCCGGACCGCCTACGGAGACAACTACGACCGGCTGGCCGAACTCAAGGCGAAGTACGACCCGGAGAACCTGTTCCGGGTGAACCAGAACATCGAGCCGGCGGCCTGAGTCGGTCGCTCACAACCGCGAGGCGATGGTCTCAGCCGTCGCCTCGCCGACGCCGTCCACTTCCGCCAGTTCCGCGACGCTCGCGCCGCGCACCCCGTCGACGCTCCCGAACCGCCGGAGCAGCCGCTTGCGCAGTTCGGGACCGACGCCGGGCAGGTCGTCGAGCGTCGTCGACACCTCGTCGCGCACCTGCTGGTGGTACTGCACGGCAAACCGGTGGGCCTCGTCGCGCACCCGCTGGAGCAGGTGGAGGTGCGGGGCGTCGTCCGGCCAATCGCGCACGCCGTCGGCCGTGACGACCAGTTCCTCCTGTTTGGCGAGCGCCACGGCAGGAACGTCCCAGCCCACCTCGTCGAGCGCGTCCTGCGCGGCGCGGAGCTGTCCCTCGCCGCCGTCGATGAGCAACAGGTCGGGGGCCGGGCGGTCGTCGCGGTCCTCGACCGCCCGCAGCGCGCGCCACCGTACGAGGTCGCGCATGTTCGCGTAGTCGTCGTTCACGTCCTCGAGTTTCTTCCGGCGGTAGTCGGATTTCCGGGCGTCACCCCCCACGAAGCAGACGTCCGAGCCGACGACGGCCTTCCCGTGCGCGTGGCTCACGTCGAACCCCTCGATGCGCTCGGCGCGGTCGAGGCCGAGTTCGGCCGCGAGTGCGGCGGTCTCGTCGCGCCGACCGACCTGCCGGCGGGCGTTCTTCAGCGCGAGGTCGACGAGCGTGGCTTCGCGACCGGCACCCGGCACCCGGACCGCAACCCCCTCAGACTCGAGCCAGTCGGTCACGTCCGGGTCGTCCGGGCGTTCGGAGAGCAGCACCGCATCGGGAAGCTCGCGCTCGGCGTAGAACTGCGGGAGGAACGCCGAGAGCAGGGCCGCGACTCTGTCCTCGTCGTCCGGTGCGCTCACCGCGTACCGCTCGCGGTCGACGAGTTTCCCGCGTTCGCTCTTGAGGCGCGCGACCGTCGCGTCGCCCCCTTCGATGGCGACGCCGAGTACGTCCACCGACTGCTCCTCGTGGCCCTGAATCGCCGCGGCCCCGCCACCGTGGAACGACTCGACCGCTTCGAGGCGATCTCGGAGGTTCGCCGCCCGCTCGAACTCCTGGTGCTCGGCGGCGTCGTCCATCGTGGCCGCCATCGGGTCCGCGAGGACGCCCGTCTCGCCGTCGAGGAACCGCCGCACGCTCTCCACGTCGGCGAGGTAGCCCGCCTCGTCGATGTAGTCGACACACGGCGCCGTACAGATGCCCACCTCGTAGTCGAGACACGGCCGGTCGCGGTTCGAGAACTTGTGGTCCGAACAGCCCCGGACGCCGAACGTCTCGCGCAGGGCTTTGACGACCGTCTCGACGCGCCCCTTGTTCGTGTACGGGCCGAAGACGGTCGCGCCGTCGGCAGGGTCGCGGGTAATCTCGATTCGCGGATACGTGTGAGCCGTGAGCTGGACCATCGGGTACGACTTGTCGTCTTTCAGCCGGACGTTGTACCGCGGCTGGAACCGCTTGACGAGGTTCGCTTCGAGCAGGAGGGCCTGCGTCTCGGTCTCGGTGACGGAGAAGTCGATGCGGTCCGCCTTCGCCACCATCCGCCGGATGCGCTCGCCCCGCGGGTCCGCGTACGAGCGGACGCGGGCACGCAACTCGACGGCCTTCCCGACGTAGAGGACGGTTCCATCGGCGCGCTCGAACTGGTAGACGCCGGGCTTGCGGGGGAGGTCGTTCGCGCGGGCACGGACGCCGGCCGGATCCATCACCCCGGGCTAGGCAACTCGGCGGCTTCAGGCTTCCGCGAGGAACGCCCGAACCCGCTCCACCGTCTCGGCGTCGCCGGGGAGGAGGACCGGGTCGCCACCGGACACCTCGACGACCACCCGGCGCTCGCGCTCGACCAGATACCAGCCGGCGAGCGCGACGCCGGCGACGACGCACACCGCGCCGAGGACGAGCAGCGCCTCGTCGAGGAGCGCGGCGAGCGCGAACAGTTGCTGGGCCGTCTGGAGCGTGGAGTCGAGGCCCGTCCCCTGTGGGGCGGTGACGTCCGCACCCAGAGTATCGACCGGGACGAACAGGCCGCCGGCCGCGAACACGACCCCGACGACGAGGGCCTGGACCGCCCACGAGAGCGCCCACCCTGGCGCATCGGTAGCGCGGCCGACGCCGCGGACGTTCGGCAACTCGACGGCGCGGAACCGGGGGTCTGCATCGGGCTGAACGACCAGCAGGCGGTGGCTCGTGCGGACGAGCCGGACCGCATCGACGAGGAGTTCGTCGCGTCGCTGTTCGCCTGCGAGCAACTGGGCGTCGATGTCGATGCCTGACACGAACGACGACTCGCGGTGAGGGACCGTGAAGCTTCGCCACCTACAAGCACGCGTAGCCGAACGTGGGGCCATGCCCCAGTGCTGGCTGGTCGAACGCTCGTACAGCGACCGGGACCTCGTGACGCTCGTCTACGCGACGCCCGACGGCGAGCGCGCACACACGAAGGAGATCCCGATGACGGCCATCGCCCACGGCAACGTCACGGTGACGGCCGCGAAACAGGTCGACGACGCCGATCTCGAACCCGTCGACGACGACACGCGCGAGCGCTACCGGACGGAGGTCGAGCGGGTGCGCGAGGACCACGCGCCCGACGACGAGATATAGGGTTTCTGGCCGGGGCGGCTTCTAAACCTCTTTACGAGAGGGAGGCAAAGCCGCGCCCATGACAGCCATCGAGTTGTCGGACGTCACCAAGCGGTTCGGTGACGTGACCGCCCTCCAGGGGCTCGACATGACCGTCGAAGAGGGCGAGGTGTTCGGCTTCCTCGGCCCGAACGGGGCGGGGAAGTCGACGACTATCAACACGCTCCTCGATTTCGTCCGACCGACCAGCGGCGAGGTTCGGGTGCTCGGCCACGACGCCCAGACCGAGAGCGTCGCCGTCCGTCGCCGGACGGGCGTACTCCCCGAAGGGTTCGACACCTACGAGCGGCTCACCGCCAGACAGCACGTCGCGTTCGCCGTCGAGTCGAAGGGCGCGGACGACGACCCCGACGCGCTCCTCGAACGGGTCGGCCTCGAAGACGCCAAAGCCCGGAAGGCCGGCGGCTTCTCGAAGGGGATGACCCAGCGACTCGCGCTCGCGATGGCGCTCGTGGGCGAGCCGGACCTGCTCATCCTCGACGAGCCCTCCACCGGACTCGACCCCAACGGCGCCCGCGAGATGCGCACCATCGTCCGCGAGGAGGCCGACCGGGGCGCGACCGTGTTCTTTTCATCCCATATCCTCGGACAGGTGGAGTCGGTCTGCGACCGCGTCGGCATCCTCCGCGAGGGCGAACTCGTCGCCGTCGACTCCATCGAGGGCCTGCGCGCGAAGAGCGGCGCCGAGACCACGCTCGAAATCGAAGCCAGCGACGTGACCGACGAGGCGCTCGACGCTGTTCGCGCCGTCGAGGGCGTCTCGGAGGCCCGTGCCGACGGGGCGACCGTCGTCGTCTCCTGTGAGGGCGACGTGAAGATGGCCGCACTCGACGCGCTCGAATCGGCGGGCGCCGACGTGCAGGACTTCACCACGCGCGAGGCGTCGCTCGAAGACCTGTTCGCCGCGTACACGGAGGGTCGCGAATGAGCCAACTCGACCTCGACTCCGTCGAAGCCGTCGCGAAGAAGGACTTCCAGGACGCCATCCGCTCGCGGGCGCTGCTCGTCCTCACCACCGTGTTCGTCGTGTTCTTCGCGGCGTCTGCGTTCTTCTTCGCCGATCAGGTCAGCCAGCAGCTCGACGCGGTCGCCAACAGCTCGAACGCCTCGCAGGCGCAGGCAGCCCAGCAGATTCGCGAAGGGCTCACCTCCGACGCGTTCCTCGACGCGCTGACGCAGGTGACCCGCCTGCTGATTCCCCTCACGGGAATCGTCGTCGCGTACGCCGCGCTCGTCGGCGAGCGCGAGTCGGGCACCCTGAAGCTCCTGCTCGCGCTCCCGCACTCGCGGCTCGACGTGGTGCTCGGGAAAGTCGCCGGCCGCAGCGCCGTCGTCGCCGCGCCCGTCCTGCTGGGCTTCCTGGTGGCCGCACCCGTCTTCCCCATCCTCGGGGTGACGTTCAACGCCGTCAACTTCGCGCTGTTCGCGCTCGCGACGGCGTTCATCGGCGTCGTGTTCGTCGCCCTCTCCGTGGGCGTGAGCGCCGCCGCACCCACGAGCCGGCGCGCGGTCATCACCGTTGTGGGGCTCTACGCGCTGTTCACCCTGCTGTGGGGGCAGTTCGCGAACGCCATCGTCCGCGAGGTGTCGAACAACACCGACCTCGGGAACACCGCGCTCGTCAAGGTGTTCCTCGTCGTCAAGCACCTCAACCCGGTGGCGACCTACCAGTCGCTCGTCGCCAGCCTCGGGCAGGGAGAGCTGGCCGCCCGGGTCAGCCTCGTCGGCGGCCTGCAGGGGCAGTTCATCGCCCAGCAGCTCGGCGAGGTCCCCATCTACCTCACCGACGGCGCCCTCGTCGTCTACCTCCTGCTGTGGATCGCTGTCCCGGTCGTGCTGGGCTACCTGACGTTCCAGCGTGCTGACCTCTAACTAACCAGTTCAGTACCCCAAACCAACCGTTTCAGCACTCTAGAACGACCTAAACAGCTAATACCGAGAATAACGTCCGGCAGCGCACGTTGATTCCGACAGGTGTACAGAGCCAACGGGTAGTACTGCACGTTGACGACGACCACGACGTTCTCGACGTTGGGGCGTCCTCGATGGAACACGCGGCCCCGAACGTCCACATCCTCGACCATGACAATCCGGAGAGCGCGCTCGAAGCACTCTCGTCCACCACCGTGGACTGCGTCGTCAGCGACAGCATCCGGATGGCCGACGGCACGCCGTTCGTCGAGCGCGTCCGCGACCTCGACGAGTCGGTCCCCATCGTCCTCTTCACGGGGTCGGAGTGGGACGCCGTCCGGGAGACCGCCGAAGCCGTCTCCGCCGCCGGCTACGTTCGAAAGGGGAACGACGCGGTCGGTGAACTGATTCGCCGCGTCGAGAGCGTCCTCGACGGCGACGGAGAGCCGCTGTACACGCTCGAGGGAGGCTGGACGGTCGTCGCCCGCCACGACTGGGACGCGCGCGTCGACCTCAGCACCCGTCTCGTCGAGGCGGTGACGGCCCACACCGGGCTGGACGCCGAGACCGTCCCGCCGCTGTTCGAGAGCATCGACACGGACGCGGTGACGGACCTGCTGGCACCGCTGACCATCGACGGCCGCCGGGCACGCGAGGAGCACATGGAGGTCCACTTCGAGTGGGCCGGCCACGAACTGCTGGTCACGAACGAGGGCGTCATCGCCCTCAGACCGCTCGACGAAGAATAAGTTCCGGCGCGACGCGAGTTACTCCGGCTTCAGTCCCTCGTTCTGGACACGCATGATCCCCTCGCCGTCGGGGAGGTTCGGCGCGTCCACGAGCTTCACGATACGCTTGTCGCCCTTCGACTTCTTCAGGTACATCCGGAACGTCGACTTGTGGCCGAGGATGTTCCCACCGATGGGTTTGGTGGGGTCGCCGAAGAACGCGTCCGGGTTCGACTGGACCTGGTTCGTGACGACGACCGCCGCGTTGAACAGGTTGCCGACGCGATCGAGGTCGTGGAGGTGCTTGTTGAGCTTCTGCTGGCGGTTGGCGAGTTCACCACGACCCACGTACTCCGCGCGGAAGTGGGCGGTCAGCGAGTCGACACAGAGCAGGCGGACGGGGTAGTCGTCGTCCTCGTACTCCTTGGCGATCTCCTGGGCCTTCTCCGCGAGGAGGATCTGGTGGTTGGAGTTGAACGCCTTCGCGACGTGAATCTTGTCGAGCACGTCCGCGACGAGCGCCTCCAGTGCCTCCTCGTCGCCGGCACTCCCCTCGATCTCGCGCTGTTCGAGCGCGGCCTCGATGACCTCGTCGTCCCAGCCACGGACCATCTCGTCGATGCGCTCGGGGCGGAACGTGTCCTCCGAGTCGATGAAGATACAGCGGCCGCCGAGGCCGCCGGCTTCGGGCGGGAGCTGGACGTTGATCGAGAGCTGGTGGGTGATCTGCGACTTGCCCGCGCCGAACTCACCGTACACCTCGGTGATGGACTGGGTCTCGACACCGCCACCGAGGAGGTCGTCGATCTCCGGGATGAGCCACTTGAGCTTCCCGATGCGTTCGCGTCGCGCGAGCACGTCCGAGCCGGTCTCGAAGCCGCCGATGTCCGCGGCTTCGCGCGCGGCGTTGATGATGTCCGCCGCCGAGGACTCGCCGACGTCGGCCTTGTTGGAGAGCTCGCCGGGGGAGGCGACCGCGATGGACTGGTAGGAGTCGTAGCCGTTGTCCTTGAGCTTGTCCGCCGTGGCCGGTCCCACACCGGGGAGGTCCTCGAGGTCAGGTTTGGCTGCCATGGACGGTCGTTGTGCGGCACCCAGTATAAAGCCTCGTTAACAGCGTTGTGAAAGTGTAATCGCCAGGCTGGACGGTGGCGACTCGAACGTCTGACGACAGGTTTTACCCGGAAGCCAACGGCGACCCCCACGGTCGGGCGTCGCCCTCGGGCCACAGCGGGTACCAGTAGGCCTTGTCCTGTTCGACCGAGAGTTCGCCGTCCATCACGGACTCCAGTTTGAACTCGGCGGTCGAGTCACGCTCGCGGCCCGTCTTCGGGGCGAACGGGTAGTAGCTGCCCCGGCGGAAGGAGTAGATCCAGTAGAGCGGCGCACCGGTGCGCGTCTGCTCGAACGCGAAGACCGCCGCCAGCAGTCGCGAGCCGAACCCCGCCTCGATCATCGTGTCCGCGGCGAAATGCACCCCCGTCACGAGGTCCTCGAAGTCGTCGTCCGCGAGGACGACCCAGTCGTAGCCGTGGGCGTCCGTCCGGAACTCGAACTGCGTGCCCGTCTCGTCTTTTCCGGCGTGGAGGACGGCGTCGACCTCGTCGCGGGCGGCGGCGAACGCGGTGGAGTCCACCCCCGAGAAGCAGAGGGCGGCTTCGTCTCCTGGAACGTAGTCGAGTTCCGCCTCCATCGTGACGTACGCCGTCGAGAGCCCGAACAGGTCTTCGGGGTCGGCCGCGCGCGTCGCGTCGGCCTCCGCAGCCATGCCGAGCGCCTCACGCAGCGAGTCGAGAATACCCATACCGGTAGTGGGGGCGGGGGCCGCTAAAGCGGTGTGGTCGGGTCACTCCTCGCTGTCCACCGAGACCGACGCGCGGAGGTACTTCTCGGGGCAGGTCCAGTGGGCCTTCGCCGCGGCCTCGGAGCCCTCGGGGTGGTCGGTCGTACACAGTCGTTCCTGCTCGCTGCGGACGACGGTGCGCTCGTCGTTCGCGCCGGAGCCGTCCTCGCGGACGACGACCGTCTCGGGCAGGCTGTCGGCAAAGCGGAACCGAACCTGGTAGTGGCTCGCGGCCATGTCCGCCGTACACCCGAGATTCGGGAACCACCCCTTCTCGACGGAGTTGAGCGTCGTGTAGAGCGTGTCTGCCTCGGCGTCGTACCGCACCTCGGTGACGCCGATGCGGTTGCAGCTGCTCGACCCGTAGTACATGAACCCCTGGACGAACACCGCACCGGCGTCGTCGTCCCACGAGACGACGATGGGCCGCGGCCGACGCTGTCGCCGTGGCTCGAAGTCGAGGTCGATACGGGTGTCGACGAGCCCCGACTGCCCGAACGTACAGCCCGCAAGCGCCGTCGCGCCCACAGCGCCCGCTGCGCGCAGGAGGTCGCGGCGTCTCATCGCTCCCCTCCGAGCGCGTAGAGCCGGTTGTCACTCGACGCGACAAACACGTGCCCATCGACGACGGCTGGTGGGCCCTCGATGCGGCCCTGGGTGGCGAACTCCCACAGCCGCTCGCCAGAGGTGGGGTCGAGCGCGTAGAGGAAATTGTCCACACAGCCGGCGTAGACGGCACCGTCGGCCACGGCCGGTTGGGTGGTGAGGGCGTTCCACGCCCAGAACGACCACTGGACCTCACCTGACGTGTCGAGGGCGTACAGGCGACCGTCACCGTGCGCGACGTACACCCGGTCGTCGCCGACGGCTGGTGGCGCGCGGACAGCCGGTTGGCGCGGCCCCGGGTCGCCGTACAGGGCACTACCGCCATCTTCGTCGCTCGTGAGCGTCGTTCCGGGGTCGAACCGCCAGACCGGTTCGCCGTCGCGTACCCGGACGGCGTGGACGGAGCCGTCGTCGAGGCCGACGTACGCTCGGCCCCCGGCGGCGCTCACCCCGGTCGGGTCGCCGTCGACGCGGTCCTCGGTGTCCGTCTCCGGGTCGAACGTGCGTGACCACCGCTTCTCGCCCGTCGCGACATCGAGGCCAACGAGTCGACCGGGGGCGTCGCGCCGCCCGCCCGGGGCGAGTACCGTGTCGCTGGCGACGGCGACTGGGCCGGGCCCCCACTCGCCGACGCGTGTGCTCCACAGCCGCGAGCCGTCGGCGAGCGACCGGGCCTCGACGTGGCCCGTCTCGCCGATTTCGAGGTAGAGTGTCCCGTCGTGGAGCGTCGGCGCGGCGACTTCGTCCCCCGGCCGCGTCGTCCACAGCGGCTCGCCGGAGACGGCGTCGAACGCGCGGAGCACGTCCTCCATCGGGACGACGACCGTCCCGTCGCCCACCGCGGCAGTGGTGTCGACGTACTGTCGCTCGGGGAGCGACTGCCGCCACGCTTCGTCGCCGGTCGCCGCGTCGAACGCGACGAACCGGTCGCGGCCGCCGAGGAACACTCGGCCGTCGGCGACGACCGGTGACTGTCGCAGCGGGAAGTTCAGGTCCGCACGCCACCGCTGTTCGACCGTCTCGACGGGGCCGTGGGCGGCGGTGGTGCCGCTGTTGGCGGCGGTCCGGCCGAACTGCGGCCACCGGCCGGTGACGCGCCGGGTCGCCGAGGCCGCACAGCCCGCGAGCGCGACGCTCGCGGCACCGACGGTAGAGAGGAGGGCTCGTCTGGAGGGCATCGCTCGTGCGTCTCGGTCCGCGGGAAAAGCTCTTGTGCCGCCTACTGCGTCTCCAGTTCGCGTTCGAGCTCGCGGAGCTTCTCGACCCGCTTCTCGGTCGTGGGGTGCGTCGAGAACAGCCGGCCGACGAACCCCGAGCGGATGGGGATGATGAAGAACGCGTTCATCTCCGCCTGCTCGCGCATGTCCTCCTTCGGAACCTGGTCCATGCGCCCCGAGATCTTCAGGAGCGCGGACGCGAGCGCCGACGGCTTCCCGGTGATGACCGCCCCGCCGCGGTCGGCGGTGAACTCGCGGTACCGCGAGAGCGCCCGGATGAGCAGGAACGAGATTATCCACACCACCAGCGAGGCGAGGATGGCGACGATGACCGGCGCCTGGTTCCCGTTGCGCCCCCGGCCGCCGCCGAAGAACCAGCCCCAGCGGACGATAAGGAACGCGATGGTGGAGAGGAACGACGCGATGGTCATGACCGCCACGTCGCGGTTCTTGATGTGCGCGAGTTCGTGGGCGATGACCCCCTCCAGTTCCTCTTCTGTGAGGGTGTTCATGATGCCGGTCGTGACGGCCACCGCCGAGCTCTTTTTCGAGCGGCCGGTCGCGAACGCGTTCGGCATCCGCGAGTCAGCCACGGCGATCTTGGGTTTCGGGAGGTCGGCCT
Source organism: Halorarius litoreus (assembly GCF_024362405.1). Classification (GTDB taxonomy): domain Archaea; phylum Halobacteriota; class Halobacteria; order Halobacteriales; family Haloarculaceae; genus Halorarius; species Halorarius litoreus. The sequence goes on from NZ_CP101454.1 coordinate 1,255,753, forward strand.
GCTGGGAGAGCCGCGAGACCATCGCGTGCAGTTGTGGGTACTCCTCCTCCGAGACCTCCTTCGCCCCCATCGAGTAGAGCGCGAGCTTGTCCGAGAAGAAGAACTGCGCGCCGAGGAACAGCGTCATCACGACGAGGATGGGGAAGATGTTGTTCGAGAAGAACACGGCCATCACCCCGACGAACACGATGTAGAGGGCAAACAGGAGGAACATGGTGAAGAACATCCTGCCACGGAGCCCCCAGTCCGGTTTCCATTCCATACGCATACTGGGTGATGAAGGAATATAGGCCTCCCGGGGAGCCGCGGCGGCCACGGGCGCCCGGCGGGACCAACGACGTGCAGTTTAAACGCGAGAACGCACGAACACTACCCAATGAGTGAGTCACGGCAGTTCTGTCCCCGGTGTGGCGACCCCGTCGAACGCCCACCCGACGCCGACCTCCCCGGGTCGCCCGCAGGCAGAGACGCCACCCTCTGTGATTCCTGCTACTTCGAGGACTTCGAACTCGTCGACGCCCCCGACCGCATCGAGGTGAAGGTCTGCTCGCAGTGCGGTGCGGTCCACCGCGGCAACCGCTGGGTGGACGTGGGCGCCCAGGACTACACCGACATCGCGGTCGAAGAGACCGCCGAGGCGCTCGGCGTCCACGTCGACGCCCGCGAGGTGTCGTGGGGGGTCGAGCCCGAGCAGGTCGACCAGAACACCATCCGGATGCACACCCTCTTCACGGGGCTCATCCGCGACACCCCGCTGCAGGAGGAGGTCACCGTGCCCGTCTACATCGCGCGGCAGACCTGCGACCGCTGTGGCCGCATCGCGGGCGACTACTGGGCGAGTCTCGTGCAGGTTCGGGGCGCGAACCGAACCCCCACGACCGAGGAGATGGACCGCGCGGAGACCATCGCCGAGGAGTACATCGCCGAGCGCGAGGCGACGGGCGATCGCAACGCGTTCATCACGAGCGCGAAGCGCGGCCCCGACGGCCTGAACATGAAGATCTCGGCGAACCAGATGGGCGAGGCCATCGCCCACCGCATCGTCCGGGAGTTCGGCGGGAACGTCTCGGCGGCCGAGACGCTCGTCACCGAGGACGGCGACGGCAACGAGGTCTATCGCGTCACGTTCGTCGCGCGCCTCCCGGAGTTCACCCCCGGCGACGTCATCGACCTCGACGACGGCGACGGCCCCGTCATCGTGACGAGCGCGCACGGGAACCTGAAGGGGACGCGCGTCGAGACGGGCGAGCGGTACGAGGCGAGCCACGAGGAGGGCATCGCCCCCGACGCCCGCAAACTCGGCAACTGGGACGACGGCCAGCCCACCACGCTCGTCGCCATCGAGGACGACCGGGCGGTGCAGGTGCTCGACCCGGAGACGTTCGAGACGAAGACTATCCCCCGCCCGGACTACATGGACCCCGACGCCGACGAGGTGCGCGTGCTGCGCTCGCGTGCCGGCCTCCACGTCCTGCCCGACGAGCGCCCGGAGAGCCACGCCGATGCCTGAGGGATTGGCGGTCGTCGTCGACATGCAGGCCACCCAGGCCGCCATCGACGCACTCGAAACGGAGGGGGTGTACGACCCCTCGCGCTCGGTCGAACCCTTCGAGGAGGGCATCGCCATCCCGGTGACCGCGCGACCCGAGACTGTCGAGGGGCGCGTGGTCGAGACCGACCTCCCAGCCAGAAACCGCGACCTCCGTGATTTGCTCGCCGCACGGGGCTGGGACGACGCCGACCTCGAACAGGTGCCGTCGTCGTGGGCGGTGCTGGGGAGCTGTATTGTCGTGGACGACACCGGGTTTCCCGACCAGTCCGCCGTCGGCGACGCCCTGCTCGACCTCCACGGCAACGCCGACACCGTCCTCCTCCACCGGGGTATCTCGGGGCGCCAGCGGGAACCAGACGTCGAGGTCATCGCAGGCGTCGGCGACACCGAGGTCGTCCACACCGAACACGGCACGAAGTACGCGATGGACCTCTCTCGGGTGATGTTCTCGCCCGGAAACCAGGCCGAACGCGCCCGGATGGGCGAGGTCGTCGACGCGGACGAGCGCGTGTTCGATATGTTCGCCGGCATCGGCTACTTCACGCTCCCGATGGCCCGCGCCGGCGCCGCGGTGACGGCCGCCGAAATCAACCCCGAGGCGTATCGCTACCTCGTCGAGAACGCCGTGCTCAACGGCGTCCAGGAGCGCGTCTCGGCGTTCCGCGCCGACTGCCGGGACGTGGACGCGACCGCCGACCGCGTGGTGATGGGCTACTACGAGAGCTACCAGTTTCTCGATGCGGCGCTCGACGCCCTCGTTTCGGGTGGAACGCTCCACCTCCACGAGACCACGCCCGACCCGGAGCTGTGGGACCGCCCCGTCGGACGCATCGAGACCGCCGCGGCCGACCACGGACGCACCGCCGAGATACTGGACCGCCGAGTCGTGAAGACCCACGCCCCAGGAGTGAAACACGTCGTCGTCGACGCGCGGGTCGACTGACTCGCGGAGCGACCGACACACGGGGCGGCCGAGGTTTTTGCCGACGGGCGTCGCACTCGGAGCCATGTACGTCGACTGCGGAACGCTGTTCACGGGGACGGACGTCGTCGCCGACGGCCGCATCGCCATCGAGGACGGCCGCGTGCTCGAATCAGGACCACAGGACGCCGTCGAAGCGACCGGCGACCGGCTCGACCTCGCTGCCGAGGTCGTCACCCCCGGCTTCGTCGACGCGCACCTCCACCTGAAGGGCGCGCGCTCGATGGACCCGATGGACTGGGTCGCGGACGACACGGCGCTCTCGGCAGCGCGGGCCGTCGCGGACGCCGAACGCCTCCTCGACGCGGGGTTCACGACCGTCCGGGACGTGGGCTCGAACGTCGCCATCGGGGTGCGCGACGCCATCGCCGCCGAGGAGGTGCCGGGGCCGCGCGTGTTCGCCGCCGGCCTCTCGATTTCACAGACCGGCGGACACGGTGACCTCCACATGCTCCCCCGCGAGTGGGTGAAAGACGGCGCGGGCATCTCCGAACTCGCTGACGGCGAAGACGAGTGCCGGAGAGTCGCCCGAAAACGCGCGCGGCAGGGCGCGGACGTGCTGAAGATCATGACCACCGGGGGCGTCCTCTCGGAGAAGGACTCGCCGACGCAAGCGCAGTTCACCGACAGCGAGGTCGCGGCGATGGTGGAGGAGGCCCACCGGGTCGGAATGCCCGTCGCCAGCCACGCGCAGGGCGCCGCCGGGGTCAAACGCGCCCTCGAGAACGGCGTCGACACCATCGAGCACGGCTTTCATCTGGACGACGAGTGTCTCGACCTGTTTTTGGAACGAGAGGCGACGTTCGTCCCGACGCTCGCCATCATGCACCGCATCGTCACCGCGGGCGCCGACCACGGCGTCCCCGAGCACGGGCTGCAGAAGGCACGGGAGGCGCGGGAGGCACACCTCGACTCGGTCGAGCGCGCCATCGAGGCGGGCGTGCCCATCGCAACGGGAACGGACTTCATCGGCCCCGACCTCGTCCCGCACGGCGAGAACGCGCTCGAACTGGAGCTACTGGTCGAGGAGGTGGGACTGTCGGTCGCGGACGCCATCGCGAGCGCGACGACCGTCGCCGGGCGAACGGTTCCCGACGACTCGGTCGGCGGGCTCGAAGCCGGGAACTACGCGGACTTCCTCGTACTGGGTGGCGACCCGCGCGACGATCTCGGGGCGTTGCGCGACGTTCGAGAAGTTTACCGCAAGGGCGAGCGCGTCCGCCAGTAGAGCACGACCGCACAGCCGAACCCGACCAGCGCGACCGCCGCCGCGAGCCCGAACGCGACCCGGTAGCCCGTCACCGAGTAGACTGTCGCGCCGCCGATGGTCCGCCCGGTGGCGTAGCGGTCGAGGACGAGCCCCATCGCCGGCGGGAGAATCGCGGCACCGGCGAACCCGACCGTGTTGACGGTACCGGTCGAAACGCCCGACGCACCCGCGTCGTGCCGCTCCTTGACGACGGAGTAGGTGAGCGCGAACGTTCCGGTGAGCGTCCCGGCGAGGAAGAACACGACGCCGACGAGCGGGAGCGGCGGCCGACCGACCACCGCGAGCAGGGTGAAGACGCTCGTGTAGACGGCGATGCCCGCGACGATGAGCGGCGTCCGGGTGCCGAGCCGGTCGGAGAGCGCGCCGATGGTCGGTGGCCCGAACAGGATGCCCGCGCTCCCGGCGAGCGTGAACAGCGACGCGCGCGTGACACTCACGCCGTACGTCTGGACGACGTAGGGGACGCCCCACAGCCCGAACACGGTGATGTTGATGCCCGTGCCGGCGAACAGCACGGCGCCCGCGAGCCACGTCTCGGGCTCGTCGAACACCCGGCGGGCGTTGCGCACGACGCCGCGAAGTGACGGCTGGCTCGGCGTCGGGACCCCACCGACGGGCTGGAGCCCCGCGTCGGCCGGCGAGTCCCGGACGAACACCGCGACGAGCGCCGCGAGCAGGAACCCGACGACTGCGAGCCCGGCGACCGTCTCGCGCCAGCCGGCAGCCGCGACGACCACGGCGAGCGGCGTGGTCGCCAGCACGCTCCCGAGCCCGGCGATGGCGATGGTCAGCCCCGACAGGCGCCCGAACTCCGAGGGGCGAAACCAGTTGGCGGCGAACCGGAGGATGGCGATGAACAGGAACGAGCCGCCGAGTCCGACGAGCCCCCGGGCGAGGAACGCGACGGCGAACGACGGGGCGAGTGCGAACACCAGCCCACCGACCGACATGATGGCGGTGCCGGCGGCGACGCTCCAGCGCGCCCCCGCGCGGTCGGCGAGCGCGCCCGCCGGGATCTGGAGGGCGGCGTAGACGACGAAGAACGACGAGTGGAGCACCCCGAGTTCTGCCCCGGTCGCGGCGAAGTCGGCGGCGAGCCGGTCGGCGAGGACGGCCGTCGAGAGGCGGTAGATGGCGACCAACACGTACGCGGCGGCGAGCACCCCAAAGAGGAGCCAGCGCCGGGTCGTGGGGTCGCGAACGTTCACAGTCGGTGTCGTCGTCGGGCCGCGAAAAGGGTTGGCTTCGGGGCATAGCGAGATGGGGTGGCGACCATCCCTCGGGAGACGGGGCACGTCCGCGACCCGGTTGCCAAGGCAAACTGTTATCCACCAGTCCGCAGACACGTTATCATGAGCGGAGTCACCTCCGACCGCGTCCTCGCCGACCTCGAGCTCACGCGGGGGCTCACCATCCAGATGCTAGCGATCGGCACCCTGGGGATGCTCGTCGGCTGGGTGGGGTTCAGCGCCATCTATCAGCTCGGCACCGGCGACCCCGTGAGCTTGCAGTTCGCGCCGGCGTCGTTCGGTTGGCTGGCGACGCCGGTGAACGTCCTGGTGCTCGTGTTCCTCGGGACGGTCATCCTCGTCCCACACGAGTGGTTGCACGGGCTCGCCATCCGATACTACGGCGGCGAACCACGCTACGGCGTCGGCGTCGCGCACTTCGTGCTGCCCTACGCGTACGCGACGACCGACCACGAGTTCACCCGCAACCAGTTCGTCGTCGTCCTGCTGACTCCCCTGGTGGTGATGACAGCCGTGGGGGTCCCGCTGATGCTCGTCTTCGAGTGGGGCTGGCTCGTCGTCCCGTTGGCGCTGAATGCCGCCGGCGCGGTCGCCGACGTCTGGATGACGCTGATGGCGCTGGGCTACCCTGCACACGTGCGGATCGTCGACCACGAGAGCGGCGTCAGAATCCTCGGCCGGGAGACCGACCGCCCGCGCTCGCTGTCGATCACGTCGCTCGTCTGGGACGCGCTCTCTGGCGCGGCGGTGGCCCTGTTTGCGGTGTTCGTCCTGCTGGCGGTCGTCGGTCCGTTCGTGCTGTCGGCACTCGGCGTCGAGTCGCTCACCGTCGGCACGCCGGGGAAGCTCACGTACTTGTTCGCGTTCGTCAACACCCCCGAGGAGATCTCCATCAGCGTCGGGCCCGGAATCCTCAGCCTCGGCGCCCTGCTGGGCCTCGTGTACGCCTTCGCCCGAAGCTATCGGCGGGGGACGCGCCCCAGCGTCCACACCCCGTGACCCGCCACACGGAGTAGCGACCGCCGACGCTGGGGAACGGCGACCGACACGGCTGCCACGCGCGACTCGCGTGTCGCTCACTGCGTTCGCTCCCGCTCGTTTCGAGGGCTCGCTACGCTCGACCACGCGCTACTCGCGGTTCCCTCCGGTCACCGCTCGATTTTCCTTGGCCTCGCTACGCTCGCCCTCGCTCTACTCGAACGGTAACGATCCCGGCTCCTCGGCGACGACCCACCAGTGTACGTCGGCTTTCGGATGCCGTCGCTCGGTGTGCGTCTTCAACTGGTCGTGCGCGTCGAAATCGCGCCCACACAGGTTACACCGGTAGTGTCGATTTGCCATACGGCACTATACGTCACGAACCGACAAATCCATGACGGCGTGGCCGGCGAGAAGCGGGCGTTTCGAAGTCTTTAATCGGTGACGCCCGGACCCTCAAAACGACTATGACGAAGGTTAGCATCATCGGCGCGGCGGGGACCGTCGGTGCCGCGGCCGGCTACAACATCGCGCTCCGCGACATCGCGGACGAACTCGTGTTCGTCGACATCCCGAAGATGGAGGAGAAGACCATCGGGCAGGCGGCGGACACGAACCACGGCATCGCCTACGACTCGAACACCCGAGTCGTGCAGGGCGACTACTCGGCGACCGAGGGCTCCGACGTGGTCGTCATCACGGCGGGCATCCCCCGGAAGGAGGGCCAGACCCGTATCGACCTCGCGGGCGACAACGCGCCCATCATGGAGGACATCGGCTCCTCGCTGGCCGAGTACAACGACGACTTCGTCTCCATCACGACCTCGAACCCCGTGGACCTGCTGAACCGGCACCTCTACGAGGCCGGCGACCGCGACCGCCACAAGGTCATCGGCTTCGGCGGCCGCCTCGACTCCGCGCGGTTCCGCTACGTCCTCTCCGAGCGGTTCGACGTCCCGGTCCAGAACGTCGAGGCCACGATTCTCGGCGAGCACGGCGACGCACAGGTCCCCGTGTTCTCGAAGGTCCGCGTCGACGGCGCCGACCCCGAGTTCTCCGACGGCGAGAAGGAGGAGATTCTGGGTGACCTGCAGGAGTCCGCGATGGACGTCATCTCACGGAAGGGCGCGACCCAGTGGGGCCCGGCGACCGGCGTGGCCCACATGGTCGAGGCCGTGCTTCGCGATACGGGCGAGGTGCTTCCCGGCTCGCTCGTTCTGGATGGCGAGTTCGGCTACGACGACACCGCGTTCGGCGTCCCGGTCAAGCTCGGCGCGAACGGCATCGAGGAGGTCGTCGAGTGGGACCTCGACGACTACGAGCAGGAGCTGATGGACGACGCCGCCGACAAGCTCTCCGAGCAGTACGACAAGATCTCGTAAGCGACCCATCTCCCTTCTTTCGTGCCCACGGCCGCCAGCCACGGCTCCCGGTCGTACAGGTCGCACGCCGAACAGCCGGTCCACCGCGTACTCGCGGCGCGATCGGTCACTCGTCGTCGTGGGTCCGCTCGGTCGTGACGTCGTCGGGCAGGCGGGCGTCGGTGAACCCGGCCCACTCCTCGACGTGTGTCCCCTGACTTCGTGACATGGCGTCACTCGGTAGGGTCACCATCGAGATATATAACGATTGTGTCGAACCGCGGCGAGCCCGCCGCTGTCGGGCGTTCAGGGGATGAGCTGCTCGCCGTCGTCGTCGAGGATGCGGATAGCGTCGACGGGGCACGACCGCGCCGCGAACTTCGCGTCGAGCTCGGCGTCGGCGGGCACCTCGCGGACGAACAGGTCCGCTTCGACCTCCTCGCTGTCGGCCAAGACGGCCTTCCCTGCTGACTCGTCTCGCTCGAAGGCGTCCCACTCCGCGACGCACTGGAACATCCCGATACAGGTGTCCCGGTCGTACTCGATGCGCATACGCACCGTCAGCAGCGACCGACCAAAGGGTTGGCGACACTGTCGATACACGACGGCAGGGACACCGTCGATACGCGGCGGTAGGGTCAAGCCACGGGACGTGTCACACCTACGCATGCCACTGCTCGAACTGAAGCTCCGCGAGGGCCGACTCGACGACGCTGCAATCGAGGAGTTGACGACCGAACTCACCCGCGCCGCGAGCGAGGCCGAGGGGACGGACCTCGACCGCGCGAAGTCGCTGACGTGGACGCTCGTGGACAGCTTCGAGGACCGCGAGTGGCGCGTCGGCGGCGCCCCGGCAGAGGGCCCGACGTACCTCCTGCGCGCGCACCTCGCCGAGGGGCTGGTGGACGACGCCGGCAAACAGCGGTTCGTCGAACTCGCCGACGAGGCCATTCAGGCCGTCGACCCCGACTACAACCCCTTCGCGGCGTGGGTCATCGTCAACGAGGTCGACGACGGCAACTGGGCCGCAGGTGGGAGCGTCCTCCCCAGTTCCCAGATCGCGGACCTCACGGGCGCCGAACTCGTGGACTGACCCGACGACCAGTTCCGCCGCGGGGAGCGACCATTTAAAAACGAAGGGGCGCTACCCGACTCCAATGGACGTGTTCGACGTGCCCGCCGTCCCGGAGTGGTTGCCCCAGCACCTCCGGGACGAGGGAATCGAATCGCTGTACCCGCCGCAGGGCGAGGCGGTCGAGGCCGGCGTCACCGAAGGCGAGTCGCTCGTCGCGTCGATTCCGACGGCGTCGGGCAAGACGCTCATCGCCGAACTCGCGATGTTCTCGGCCGTCGCCCGCGGCGGCAAGGCCCTCTACATCGTTCCCCTGCGCGCGCTCGCCTCCGAGAAGAAGGCCGAGTTCGAGGCGTTCGAGCAGTACGGCCTGAGCGTGGGCGTTTCGACCGGCAACTACGACTCCGACGGAGAGTGGCTCGCCCAGAAGGACGTCATCGTCGCCACCAGCGAGAAGGTCGACTCCCTGGTCAGAAACGGCGCGCCGTGGATCGACCAGCTCGACTGCGTCGTCGCGGACGAGGTCCACCTCGTCGACGACCGGAATCGAGGACCCACGTTGGAGGTCACGCTCGCCAAACTCCGGGGCCGAAATCCGAACCTGCAGGTCGTCGCGCTCTCTGCAACGATCGGCAACGCCGACGAGCTCGCCGACTGGCTCGACGCCGCGCTCGTCGACAGCGCGTGGCGCCCCATCGACCTCCGAAAGGGCGTCCACTACGGCCAGGCGCTCCACTTCGACGACGGCACACAGGAGGAGTTGCGCGTCAAATCCTCGGAGAAGCCCACGGCGGCCATCGTCCGCGACACGCTCACCGACGACGTGGACGCCGAGGGCAACGTCGTCGAGGCGGGCGGCTCGACGCTCGTGTTCGTCAACTCCCGCCGGAACGCCGAGGCCGCAGCCAAACGGCTCGCGAACGTCACCTCGCCACACCTCGCTGGCGACGAACTCGCGGCGCTCGCCGAGGTCGCCGAGGAGATTCGTGGGGTCTCCGACACCGAGACGAGCGACGACCTCGCGGACGCCGTCGAGAAGGGCGCGGCCTTCCACCACGCGGGACTCGCCTCGCAACACCGCGAACTCGTCGAAGAAGCGTTCCGCGACCGGCTCGTGAAGTGCGTCTGTGCGACCCCCACCCTCGCCGCGGGCGTGAACACGCCCTCTCGCCGGGTGGTGGTCCGCGACTGGCGGCGCTACTCGGGCGACGCCGGCGGGATGCAGCCCCTCTCCGTGCTCGAAGTCCACCAGATGATGGGTCGCGCGGGACGACCGGGGCTCGACCCCTACGGCGAGGCCGTCCTGCTCGCGAACAGCCACGACGAACTCGACGAGCTGTTCGAACGCTACGTCTGGGCGGAACCCGAGCCCGTCCGCTCGAAGCTCGCGGCGGAGCCGGCGATGCGGACCCACCTGCTCGCGACCATCGCCTCCGGGTTCGCCGACTCCCGCGAGACGCTCGTCGACTTCCTCGAACAGACGCTCTACGCGACGCAGACCAACGAGAGCGGCCGGCTGGAGCAGGTGATGGACGACATGCTCCGCTACCTCGAAGTGAACGACTTCATCGAGGAGACGGAGAGTGGGCGGCTGAAGGCGACCGGGCTCGGCCACACCGTCTCCAGACTCTACCTCGACCCGATGAGCGCCGCGACCATCATCGACGGCCTCCAGCAGGCGGAGACACCGTCGGCGCTCGGGCTCTACCACCTCGTCTGCCGCACCCCCGACATGTACCAGCTCTACCTCCGAAGCGGCGAGCGCGAGGAGTTCACGATGGAGGCGTACGAGCGCGAGGGCGAACTCCTGGGCGACGCCCCCTCCGAGTTCGAGGAGTCGCGGTTCGACGACTGGCTCTCGGCGCTCAAGACCGCCATGCTGCTCGAAGACTGGGCGAACGAGACCGACGAGGACCGCATCACCGAGCGCTACGGCGTCGGCCCCGGCGACATCCGCGGGAAGGTCGACACGGCGGAGTGGTTGCTGGGTGCGGCGGAGTCGCTCGCGGGCGAACTCGGGCTCGGGTCGGCGGCCTCGGTCCGCGAAGCGAAGAAGCGCGTCGAGTACGGCGTCCGCGACGAACTCATCGACCTCGCGGGAGTCAGGGGCGTCGGCCGAAAGCGCGCCCGTCGGCTGTTCGAGGCGGGCATCGGAACGCGTTCAGAACTCAGAAACGCGGACAAGTCCGTCGTGCTCGCCGCGCTCCGGAACCGCCCGAAGACGGCCGAGACCGTCCTCGCGAACGCGGGTCACCAGCACCCCGAGATGGACGACGTGACGCCCGACCCGGACGCCGCTCCCGACGACGTGGCGGAGCCGAGACACGACGACTCGGACGACGACCAGTCGAGCCTGGGTGACTTCTGATGGAGCTGGTCGAGGGCACCGCGACGGTCGACGACGTCGACGAGTTCGTGGCGACGCTCGCGGACATCGCGGCCGACCACGGCGTCACGGTCCAGGCGTTCGACGCCCGCTACGTCGTCTCCCGACGGCACCTCGAACGCGCGGTCGAACTCGCGGACCGCGAACGAGCGCGCGGCGAGGCCATCGCACGCGACCGTGCAGTCGAGATACTGCTGTACGCCGCGGGGCGCCGACAGATCACCCGGGCGCTGGAGCTGGGCGTCGACGAGGGCGAGACGCCGGTCGTGGTTCTCGTTGACGACGACGGGGACGGAGACGGCGACGAACGGGCCGCGAGCGAGGCTGTCACCGACCTGCTCGCGCCCGCGGAGACGCTCGGGGCGTACGACGAGGAACGCGTCCGCGAGTTCTTCGAGGTCGGCGACGCCGAACTCGCGGCGACGGACGCGACCCTCGAGGACCTCGTTCTGGAGCGGGTCGCGCTGCTGGTCGTCGAGCGGTAGCGCGGCCGCCCCGCCAGCCGGGGGAGGAGTCTTGCCGGTCGGCGGAGAACCCCCGGTCATGGTCGTACTGGACGACCCCGTGACCGTCGGCGGCTGTCCCCTCCCGAACCGGCTGTATCGCGCCCCTCTACTGGAGTGTGCCGGCACCGGCGAGGGCGCGGTCGACCGCTTGATTCACGAACTCGAACCCGCTGCGGCCTCGGGCGTCGGCCTCGTCTTCCAGGGCGCGAGCATCGTCACCGAGGAGGGGGGCTGTGCGGTGCCGAACATGACGCGCGTCCACGACCCGGCGTTCGTCGCGGCCCTCGAACGGCTCACCGGTACCGTCCACGACCACGGCGGGCGCATCTTCCTCCAGCTCGCCCACGGCGGCCTTCGGAGCCGGTCGCTGTGGCACCGCGGCTACGGCCACGAGGGTGGCCAGCTCGCCGTCTCCCGGCCACCGGCGACCGTCCGGGCGCTCGACCGTGTGGGGCTGCTCTCGCTCGACGCGCACGTCCTCTCGACTGCCGAGGTCGAGGACCTGGCCGAGGCATTCGGCCGGGCCGCGGGCCTCGCGGTCGACGCGGGCTACGACGGCATCCACCTCTCGGGCGCGAACATGGGCATCGTCCAGCAGTTCCTCTCGCCGCAGTTCAACCGCCGTGACGACGCGTTCTCGGACGGCGTGCGGTTTCTCGAACTCGTCCACGACTCGATTCGCGACCACGCCGGGGACGTGCCGCTGGTGACGAAGGTGCCCGCCGAGACCCAGGCCCCGAGGTGGGTCCGGCGACGGCTCGAACGCGACGAAGCGGTCGACATCTGTGCGCGGCTCGCGGCGTACGGCTACGACGGGCTCGTTCCCGTCGAGGTGTCGACGTTCTGGGACATGAGCATCGTCCGGGGGGCCTACCCGGCACGAGCGTGGGCCGACGACGGCCTGCGAGCCGGCTACCAGGAGGCGTGGGGGCCCTACTGGCGGCTCGTCGCGCTCCTGAACCGCTGGCAGTCGCTGCGCTTCGAGCGCGAACCGGGCTGGAACGCGGCGTTCTGCCGGCTCGTCCGCGAGCGCGTGGACGTGCCGGTCTTCTGTGAGGGCGGGCTCCGCGAGCGCGTCGACTGCGACCGGCTGCTCGGCGACGCCTGCGACCTCGTAGGGATGGCCCGGCCGTTCTACGCCGAGCCACGACTCGGAAAACGACTCCTCGGCGACGAGGACGCGGGAGCGCTCTGTGCGTCGTGTAACAACTGCACCGTCCCACAGGTCACGGGCGCCGAGGGGCGGTGCCGGACTCCGAGCGTCGTCCGCGAACGCGCGCGGCGCGAGCAGGCCGGCGAGTACGACTGACACCATCTTCCTGGAGGGACGGGGTTATGCGTGTGGCCTCCAGAGCGGACGTATGGATGTACGCGCCTCGTCGCGAACCGTCGGGCTCCCGCTGCCCGACGGTCGCGGGGGGACCGACGAGGTGACCGTTCGGTATCTGGTCGCGGGCGAGGGGCCACCGATGGTCCTGCTCCACGGCATCGGACTCGATGCCAGCGACGTATCGTGGCGACACACGCTGCCGGCGCTCGCCGAGACCCACACGGTGTACGCACTCGACTTCCCGGGCCACGGCGAGAGCGGGCACTCCTCGCGGCGGTACACGACGGCGCTCTTCCGGGCGACACTCGAGGCGTTCCTCGACGCCCTCGACCTCCACGACGCGGCGCTCGTCGGCATCTCGATGGGGGGCTGTGTGGCGCTCGGCCACGCGCTCGACAACCCCGTGGAGAAACTGGTGCTCGTCGACAGCTACGGGCTCGGCGGCGACGCCGGCTGGCGACCCTCCGCGTGGGCACTCCTCAGAACGCCGTTCGCGCACAGCGCGTGGTGGCAGACGGTCGGAGCGACCCGGACCACGGTCCGGACCCACCTCGACGCGCTCACCGGCGGCGCCCCGTCGGCCGAACTCGTCGAGGACGTGTACCAGGCGATCCAGGAGCGGAAGGTCGGCCGAGCGGTCGCTTCGTGGCAGCGGTCGGAGTTCCGCGCGACGGGGCTGAAAACCGACTATCGCGACCGACTCGACGAGCTGGACGCCGAGACGCTGTTCGTCCACGGCACCGCCGACCCGCTCATCCCGTCGCGGTGGTCACGACGTGCGGCCGAGGCGACCGACGCGGAGCTGGCGCTGTTCGATGGTGTGGGTCACTGGCTCCCCCGAGAACAGCCGGCGGCGTTCAACGAGCGCGTTGCGGCGTTCCTCGCCTAGTTCGGCACGTCGTCGATGAGGACGACGGCCTCCCCGTCGATGACCGTCGACTCCTCGTCGTCGACGACCGTCGTGCGGAGCCGGAAGCGGCCGCCGCCGAGGTCCTCGACGATCTCCACCTCGGCGGTGATGCGGTCGCCGATGCGGACAGGCGCCTGGAACTCGACGTCCTGTGAGAGGTAGATGACGCCGCCCGGGAGCCGCGCGAGCGCGGCAGAGATGAGCCCGGCGGCGAGGGTCCCGTGGACGATGCGGCCGGAGAAGCGGGTCTCTTCGGCCCACTCCTCGTCCAGGTGAATGGGGTTCGTGTCGCCCGAGGCGGCGGCGAACCGCTCGACGTCGCGCTCGTCGAGCGTCTTGGTGAACCGGACGAAGTCACCGACGCCGAGCTCCTCGCCGGCCTGGAGTTCCACGTCCCACTCGGGGAGGTTCTCGGCCGGTTCGAGCCGGTCTTCGACGGAGACCGACTCCGGCTCCGAGTCGGCTGTCGAGGTGGGGTCGGGAACGGAGACGCCGAACGCGGCCGCCATCGCTCGATTCGCCTCGATGGCGGCGTCGAACGCCCGTACTGACGACTTCGACCAGAGGTCGAACATCGACGGGGTGTGCGAACTCATGTGCCACCCGTAAGCACTCTCATAGTAAAAGCGTGCTGGTATCACGGGGGTATGAGACATCATTTGGTAACAGATGGTATTTGGTGGTTTTATCCGCAACCCTTAATGGTCGGCGTGGAGATTGTAGTGTATCGGATGAGCGACGACAACGAGAGCCCGATTTGGGCCGCGAACCCGCTTCGGGCGCTGCAGGCCGCGACCGAACAGGCGACGGAGCAGCAACAGCAGCTCCTTCAGCAGATGCTCGGCACCTCGACGAACGCCGCGAACTCGCTCGGCAGCCAGCTGGGCGCGATGAGCCACATGGCGACGTTCAAGACCCGTGTACAGAGCGGCGGTCGCATCTCGATTCCCGACGCCGAGCGCGAGGCGCTCGACATCGAGGAGGGCGACATCGTCCAGACGGTCGTCGTCCCGGTCAAACGAAAGCGCGGAGATTCCAACGATGACTGACTACACGTCCCCCATCACAGCGGCATTCGAACTGCAACGGACCACCCTCAAACAGAGCCAGCAGGCCGTCGAGAGCTCCATCGAGTTCCAGAAGCGCCTCAACGGCGCGATGCTCGACGCGTTCGACTCCACCGAGGACGCCCAGAAGCGCGGCGTCAAGCTCACGCAGGACGCCATCCACCAGTACCTCGACGCCGTCGAGGCGACGATGCCCGGGACGGGCGCGTCGCTCGACCAGGTCCGTGACTCCGTCGACGACGCCTTCGGGCAGGTCGACGAAGCACACACCGAGGCGTTCGACCAGGTCGAGCAGAGCGCCCAGGAGGGCGCCGATCAGTACGACGAGCTGAGCGAGGAGTTCCTCGAGACGCTCCGCGAGCAGCTCGACGCCGTCGTCGCCACCCACGAGGAGTTCGAGGGCCGCACCGTCGAGTCGTTCGATCAGGTCGCCGAGGGCTACGAGCAGCTCGAAGCCCGCATGGAAGAACAGAGCGACATGCTCGCCGAGCGGTTCGACGAGCAGTCCGAGCGCGTCCAGACCCAGCTGCAGGAACAGTTCGAGCAGTTCCAGCACCAGCTCGAAGAGACCCAGCAGCGCGTCGCGGAGATGCAGGACCGCACGCGCGAGCAGCTCGACGCGTAAGCGCGACCGACCTTTAACACCCTGTACACTGTAGCTACATCACAATGAGCGACACGAACGACGAGCCCCGGAACCCCTGGGCACAGATGGTAGAGAACATGAACGAAGCAGTCTCGCGGTCCGTCGAGCAGAACATGGAGGCCCAGAGCGCCTTCATGGAGTCCTGGTCGAAGCAGATGGCCGACTCGATGCCCGAACAGGACGAACTGGGC
Organism: Halorarius litoreus; assembly: GCF_024362405.1. GTDB lineage: Archaea > Halobacteriota > Halobacteria > Halobacteriales > Haloarculaceae > Halorarius > Halorarius litoreus. The sequence continues at coordinate 1,271,254 of NZ_CP101454.1, forward strand.
GAGGCGTTCGAGTCGTACAACGCCGCCTACCGCGTCTGGATGGACGCCGCCGACCAGACGTTCGAGCGGCTCACCGACGCTGCCGAGGACAAGGACGTCGGCACGACCGAGTTCCGCGACATCTGGCTCCAGAGCGCCAACGAGGCGTTCAAGGAGGTGATGGACACCGCCGCGTTCGCCGCGATGACTGGCGACGCCGTCGAGCAGATGATGGAGCTCCAGGCCGACATGGAGGAGCTGACGCAGGACAACCTCACGCGGATGGGCCTGCCGACCCGCGAGGACGTCGACGAGGTCGGCGCGCGCCTCATCGAGCTGGAGCGCCGCCAGCACGATGTCGAGCAGAAGCTCGACCGCGTCATCGACCTGCTGGAGGCGGAGTAGCGCCATGTCCGACGGAGACGTGCCGGCGAACCCCTACGCGTTCGCCCTGAACGCCCAGCGTGAGCTGCTGGAAGCGACGACCGGCGCGATGGAGCGCGCGGAGGTCGCCGACGACCGGCTCGAAGAGATGGAGGAGGTGGAGGTGGGCGAGACGCCGAGCGAGGTCGTCTACACCGAGAACAAGCTCGAACTGCTCCACTACGAGTCGCAGACCGACGAGCAGCACGACGTGCCCATCCTCGTCGTCTACGCGCTCATCAACCGGCCGTACATCCTCGACCTGCAGCCGGACCGCTCCGTGGTCCGGCGCCTGCTCGAAGCCGGCCACGACGTCTACCTCGTCGACTGGAACGAGCCCTCGCGGCTGGACCAGCATCTCACCATCGACGACTACGTCAACCGCTACATCGACAACTGCGTCGACGTGGTCCGCGAGCGGTCGGGCCAGGACAGCATCAACCTCCTCGGCTACTGTATGGGTGGGACTCTCTCGGTGATGTACGCCGCACTCCACCCGGAGAAGCTTCGAACGCTGGGGCTGATGGCCGCAGGGCTGTGTTTCGACGACACGGGCGGCGTGCTCGAACTCTGGGGTGATGAGGAGTACTACGACCCCGAGGCGGTCACCGAGACGTTCGGCAACATGCCCGCCGAGATGCTCGACGTGGGGTTCGCGCTGATGGACCCGGTCGCCAACTACGTCTCGAAGTACGTCCGGCTGTACGACAACATCGAGAACGAGGACTTCGTCCGGAACTTCGCCCGGATGGAGCGGTGGCTCTCGGAGGGCATCGACGTCGCGGGCGCGACGTACGTGGAGTTCCTCCGCGAGATCTACCAGCAGAACTCGCTGTACAAGAACGAGTACGAACTCGGGGGCGAACACGTCGACATCGGGAACATCGACATGCCCGTCCTCCAGATCCTCGGCGAGTACGACCACCTGATTCCGCCGGCGTCGTCGAAGCCGTTCAACGACGTCGTCGGGAGCGACGACGTGACGACCATCGAGTACCCGACGGGCCACATCGGGCTCGCCGTCTCGGGGTCGAGCCACCGCGACGTCTGGCCGAAGGTCGCCGACTGGTACTTCGACCGCTCGTCGAGCGAGGCCGTCGAGGTCGAGTTCGACGACGAGACGGTCGTCGACTCCGACGCCGACACCGACGAACCGGCCGACGACGAGTCGTCGACGCTCGACGAGGAGTCGTACGAGCCGGCAGAGACCGAAGGCGGTGCGCTCGAAGCCATCAGCGGCATCGGTCCGACGTACGCCGAACGACTCGTCGACGGCGGCATCACGACGGTGGCCGAACTCGCCGACGCGGACCCCGAGACCGTCGCCGAACTCGCCCAGGTGGGTGCCTCGCGGGCGGCCGACTGGGTCGAGCAGGCGCAGGACACCTAGCGACCGACGACCGATTTTTCGACGCGCTGGCTCGCCAGTCGGTGAGTTCGACGGGAGACGTGGTGACTCCGCTAGCGATACGCGGTGAGGACTGGCGCGTCGTCGGCTCGCATGGCGAGCCAGGCGTCGTCCCGAGATACGTCGGCGATGAGGAGACGCCCATCGTCGACGGCCGTCATGACCTCACCGTGCCCGACCGCGCTCTGCGTGACAGCGGAGTCCGGTGCCATGTATGTGAGTAGTTAACAGAGAGTATATAAAAATGACGAATCGACAGCCAGTTTTCGTCGTTTCTGGGGCAACACGGGGTGAGAAAACCGACAGACAGCGAGCTGTCGTGATAGATAATGACATAGACGGTGAAATCCTGTTTTCACCCTTCGGAAGCTATTTTCGTACATAATCGATAGGAAGACGTGGACGTATGACACGACACGTCGGGGAACAGTACGAAGAACAACAGCTCCGGGGGATGTGGCGGAGTGACAACGGTAAGTTTAACCACATCCGGTAAAAACCGCACATCGGAATGTCAGACACTAATAGCCTCTCCCGCCGTCGCTTCCTGCAAGCGACCGGTGGCGCCGCGGGCGCCGCGGCACTCGCCGGTTGTACCGGCGGCGATTCGACCGAGACTCCGACCGACGAACCGGGCGACACGGACACGCCCGAAGAAAGCGCGACGCCGACGGAGACGCCGAGCGAGATCACTCGTGGCGGCCAGCTCGAGCTGATCAACTCGACGACGTCGACGTTCGACCCCGTCGCGAACACGGACACGGCCGGTGGCCGTGTCATCCAGCAGGTGTTCGACGCCCTGACGAACTATCCGTTCGGGCAGGCGGCCGTCGAGAACCAGCTCGCGGAGTCGTACGAGACGAACGACGACTTCACGCAGTTCACCTTCACCCTGAAGGACGCCACCTTCCACAACGGCGACCCCGTCCGCGCACAGGACTTCGTCTACTCGTGGGAGCGCCTGGCGGCCTCCGAGAACTCCCGACGCGCGGGCTTCCTGCTCGACTTCCTCGGCGTCACGGCCGAGACCGACAGCGAGGGGAACTACGTCTCCGGGTCGCTCGGCGTCGAAGCCGCCGACGACAAGACGTTCGTCGTCAACCAGGACGAGCCGTTCGCGTCGTCGCTCGAGATGATGGCGTACACCTCGTTCGCGGTCGTGCCGGAAGGCATCGTCGGCGACATCGAGGGGTACGACGGCGAGATGGAGTACCAGACGTTCGCGACGGAGAGCCCCATCGGCGCCGGCCCGTTCCAGTTCGACAACTGGAACCAGGGCGAGGACATGCGCGTCGAGAAGTACGAGGACTACCACTCGGAGCCCGCGTACCTCGACGCCGTCCACTGGGCCGTCATCGAGGACGACAACGCACAGTTCCAGTACATCCAGAACAAGAACGCCGACGCGTTCGGCATCCCGACCGCTCGCTACGACCCGCAGAAGGTCTCCGTCAACCGCACGGACGAGCAGGGTCGAGAGCGCGGGACCTACGGGCCACTCCAGAACGGTGAGACCGTCTCGTACGCCCGTGTCCCCGAGCTGTCCACCTTCTACTTCGCGTTCAACGCCGCAGTCGTGCCGCTGCCCGTTCGGCAGGCCGTCGCGTACGCGACGAACCAGAAGGAGTTCGCCGAGCAGGTGTTCAAGAACCGCGTCGCGCCCGCGTACCACTTCACGCCCCCGCTCATCTACCCGGGCGGTGGCAACGCGTACAACACGCACGCGAAGGAGAACTACCCGTACGGCTACAACGAGGCCCAGATCGGCGAGGCCAAGGCCGTCATGGAGGAGGCCGGCTACGGTCCGGACAACAAGTACGAGCTCACGTTCACCCACTACGTCAGCTCGACCTGGAACCAGATGGCCCAGATCATCCGCGACCGCCTCGGCGCGGCCCACATCAACATGAAGATCGAGGAGGCGCAGTTCTCCACGCTGCTCGAGCGCGGCCGCAACGGCAACCTCGAGGCGTACACGCTCGGGTGGATCGCGGACTACCCGGCACCGGACAACTTCCTGCAGTTCTTCAACCCGCCGGCGACGGACACCTCGCAGAGCGCGCCCGTCTCCTACACGAACTGGGACGACGTCGACTCGGAGGCGAAGGACCGCGCGACGCAGGCCTGGAAGAAGGTCGAGAACAACCCGCAGCCGAGCGAGGCGGCCCAGAAGAAGCGCAACGAGGCGTACGTCACGCTCGAAGAGGCCAACTGGGAGGACGCCATCCTCATCAACGCGTTCCACGGCATCTCCGAGCCGATGCACTACGAGTGGACGCACATGCCGCTCCACGGTGCGATGGGTAGCAGCCGGATGATGCACCACCGCACCTGGAAGGACGCCGACGCGCCGACCAACTGAACGACACCACGCGTCGACACTTCGACGACGCATTTTTCGCACCCTGCGCCGGTGTACACGGCGTGAAGGAACGAAAGAGATAATTGCCGTAAACAGTAACCACGCAATAGCCGAATTAATAATGAGTGACCTTCACAGCACGGGAGGTGAGCACCGATGAGCCGGTGGAACTACTTCCTCCGGCGGGTACTCCTCGCGATACCCGTTCTGGTGTTCTCAACGTCTATCACCTTCCTCATCATCCGTGTCGGCCCGACGGACCCCGTCGCTGCCATCCTCGGTCCGACCGGTGACCCGCAAACCTACCACGAAATCGCCGTACAGCTCGGCCTCGAACGACGCGTCGGTCCCGAAGAGTGGGTGCCGGTCCCGCTCTGGCAGCAGTACGTCGACTTCATCACCGACCTGTTCACGGGGAACCTGGGGACGTCGTGGGTCATCAGCCCCAGCACCTCCGTCTACGACGTGATGGCGTCGCGGGCACCGAAGACCATCTGGCTCGGCTTCTGGTCGGTGCTGGTGGCGCTGTTCATCGGGATCCCGCTGGGCTTCTACGCCGGGCTGAACCCCAACACGTTCTCGGACTACTCGGCCTCCTTCGGCGGCATCGTCTGGCGCGCCATGCCGAACTTCTGGCTGGCCGTCATCCTCTCTGGGCTGCTCACCCAGTCCGAGGCGCTGTTCGGCTTCTCGTGGGAGAACTTCCTCGTGCAGACGCCGGGCATCATCGGCGCCCCGGACCTCAACACCATCTACCAGCCGCTCGAGGACGGCATCTCCATCGCGGCCCTCCAGACCGCCATCACCAACCTCTTTGCCGCCATCAAGTACATCCTGCCGGCGGCGCTCGTGCTGGGGTCGTCGTCGATGGGCAACGAGATGCGTATCGGCCGGACCGCCGTGCTCGAGACCATCAACTCGAACTACGTCGAGACGGCGAAGGCGAAGGGGCTCGGCCCCCGAACCATCGTCTGGAAGCACGTGTTCCGCAACGCGCTGATTCCCCTGGTGCCCATCATCACCGGCGAGGCGTTCCTGCTCATCGGCGGCTCGGTGCTCGTCGAGAGCGTGTTCGCCATCAACGGCATCGGGAAGCTGTTCTTCGACTCCGTCGTGCAGGGTGACCTCCCGCTCGCGGGTGGGCTCATCTTCATCTTCATCCTGCTGACGCTGTCGATCAACATCATCCAGGACCTGCTGTACACGCTCATCGACCCGCGTGTGGGGTACGACGACTAACAATGAGCCAGCTATCAGAGACCTCCGAGGAAGTATCACTCGCCCAGCGCATCCGGGAGAACCCGCGGCCGGCACTCCTCTGGTTCGCCGGGGTCCTCCTGCTGTTCGTGCTGGAGGCCGGCGCGGCGTTCGCCGCCATCGCCGACCTCGCGAACACGGTCGTGGGGCTCCTCCCGGGAGTCAGCTTCGACCTCTCGTCGGTCGCCGCCGCAGCCGAGCAGATTCCGACGCTGCTGTCGCGCGAAACCATCCCGAACCAGGGGTACGACGTCAACGGCGTCGACCGGATCATCACCGTCGAGTCCGGCGACAAGAACTACGTGTTCAACGGCCCGTGGGAGGGGACGTTCATGGGGCTCTCACCGAAGTACGCGTGGCTCCTCCGCGTCACGCTCATCTACGCGTACGCCTTCGTGTTCGTCTACTGGGTGCTGCGCGGCTACTTCGTGTTCCGCGAGCACTACCGCTACGCCGACTGGACGCCGCGTGACGACGTGGTCAATCGACTGCGCCGCCACCGCTGGGGCCAGTTCGGCTTCATCATCGTCTTCATGTTCCTGACGATGGCGATCTTCGCGCCCGCGCTCGGGCCGACGACGGTCGCAGCGAACATCGAGAGCCCGTACGAGAACTCCATCACGTACACCAACCCTGACACCGGCCAGCAGGAGGAAGTACTCATCGGCACGGCGAACCTCGCGGCCGCCTCGAACGGCGCGGGCACGAAGAACACCGGGCCGTGGCAGTACGACCAGTACTCGCGGTTCCACCCGTTCGGGACCTTACCCACGCCCGGGAAGGACCTGTTCACGTTCATGGCCGCCGGCGCTCGAATCTCGCTGTTCATCGGCCTCACGGCCATCGCCATCAGCGGCTTCTTCGCCGTCACGTTCGGCCTGCTGACGGCGTACTACAAGGGGCTGGTCGACCTCGCCGTGGTCGTGGCGGGCGACTCCATCATGACCGTCCCACAACTGCTACTGTTGATTCTCATCTCGGTGGTGTTCGCCGACCACTGGCTCTCGAACATCTACAACGGCGGGCTCCTGATAGCGCTCATCTTCGGGTTCACCGGCTGGCCGTTCCTCTGGCGGGCCGTGCGTGGCCCGGCGTTCCAGGTCTCCGAGCAGGAGTGGGTCGACGCGGCCCGCTCGTACGGGCAGCGCGCCACGGCGACCATGCGCAAGCACATGCTGCCGTACATCGTCGGCTACCTGCTCATCTACGGCTCGATGACCATCGGCGGCATCATCATCGGCACCTCGGCGCTCTCGTTCCTCGGCCTCGGGATTCAGGCCCCGACGCCCGAGTGGGGCCGCGCCATCTCGATGGGGCAGAGCTACGTCGCCACCCAGTCGTGGCACATCAGCTTCATCCCCGGCGTCATGATCGTGCTCGTCGTCACGGCGTTCAACGCCATGGGCGACGGGATCCGCGACGGCATCGACCCCAAGTCTGAGGGCAGCGAAGGCGGCAGCGAGGTCGCGGCCGCCGGAGGTGGTGGCGGATGAGCATGCAGACGACCGAGACCCGCGCCGCGAACGAACCCGTCCTGCAGGTCGAGAACCTGCAGACGGCGTTCTTCACGGACAAGGAAGTCATCCGGGCGGTCGACGGCATCTCGTTCGACATCGACGAGGGCGAGACCGTCGGCATCGTCGGCGAGTCGGGCTCCGGAAAGTCCGTCACCGCACGCTCCATCATGGGCCTCGTCGACTCGCCCGGCCGCATCCTCGACGGCTCGTCCATCAAGTTCAACGGCGAGGAACTCGTCGGCAAGTCGGAACGCGACTACCGCAAGCTGCGGGGCTCCGGCATCGCGATGATCTTCCAGGACCCGCTCACCTCACTCAACCCGGTCTACACGGTCGGGAACCAGATCAAGGAGGCCCTGCGCTTGCATCAAGGACTCACGGGGCAGGCCGCGACCCAGAAGGCCATCGAGCTGCTGGAGGACGTCTCGATTCCCGACGCCCGGCGTCGGGTGAGCGAGTACCCCCACCAGTTCTCCGGGGGGATGCGCCAGCGTGCGGTCATCGCGATGGCGCTCGCCTGCGACCCCGAACTACTCATCTGTGACGAGCCGACGACGGCACTCGACGTCACGATTCAGGCGCAGATCCTCGAACTCCTCCAGGACATCCAGGATGAGCGCGGGCTCTCCATCATGTTCATCACGCACGACATGGGCGTCATCGCCGAGATCGCCGACCGCGTGAACGTGATGTACGCCGGCGAGATGATCGAAAAGGCGCCGGTCCGCGAGCTGTTCGACAACCCGAAACACCCGTACACCGAGGGACTGCTCCAGTCCATCCCGGGGATGCACCCCGGCGAGGAGCGGCTGCGAACCATCGAGGGCGACGTGCCGACGCCGAACGAGCCGGCGGAGTACTGTCGGTTCGCCCCGCGGTGTCCGAAGGCGTTCGACGCCTGTGACGCCGTCCACCCGGTCAACGTGAACGTGGGGCGGGAGTCGACCGAACACACCGCGGCCTGTCTCCTCTACCCCGAGGACATGAGCCGCGAGGACGCCGTGGAGACGCACCGGGCGCGCGACGCCACTGCGGAGCTGACCGACCCGACGGAGGGTGACGAATGAGCGAACTCATCGAACGCGAGACGGCCGTCGACGAGGAGGTCCTCGTCGAGGTGAACGGTCTCAAGACGTACTACGAGGGCGGTGGACTGATCAACGACAACCCCGTGAAGGCGGTCGACGGGGTCGACTTCGACATCAAGCGCGGCGAGACGCTCGGGCTCGTCGGCGAGTCCGGCTGTGGGAAGACCACGCTCGGCCGGACGCTCGTCCAGCTCGAGACCGCGACCGACGGCGAGGTGCTGTTCGACGGCCGCGACATCACGGAGCTGTCGGGCTCGGACCTGAAGCGGTGGCGACGGAACGCCCAGATCGTCTTCCAGGACCCCGAGTCCTCGCTCAACGACCGGATGACCGTCGGTGAGATCGTCCGCGAGCCGCTCGACGTCCACGACTGGCCGAACCTCTCGGTTCGGGTCGAGGGCGGTGACGCCACGGTGAACGGCGACGTGCGCAAAGCGGCCCCCGAGGCTGGCCCGCGCGATATCGACATGACGCTCCGGCTCTCCGGCGGGAGCTACGAGCTCGAGCTCCGCGACGAGATGCCGCTCACGACGGGCGACCTCGACGTGCAGGTCGACTCGGGCGCGAACACGACCGTCCGTATCGACGTGAACAAGTCGAAGGCGCGGATGCGCCGCCAGCACGTCCGCCAGCTGCTCGAGACGGTCGGGCTCCGCGAGGAGCATTACTACCGCTACCCGCACCAGTTCTCCGGCGGCCAGCGCCAGCGCATCGGCATCGCCCGCGCGCTCGCGCTCGAACCGGAGTTCATCGTGCTCGACGAGCCGGTGAGCGCGCTCGACGTCTCGGTGCAGGCGAAGATCCTCAACCTGCTCGACGACCTCCAGAACGAGTTCGGGCTCACCTACCTGTTCATCGCGCACGACCTCTCGGTGGTGCGGCACATCTGTGATCGGGTGGCGGTGATGTACCTCGGCAACATCATGGAGCTCGGGTCGTCCGAGGAGCTGTTCGAGGACCCGGCGAACCCGTACACGCTGTCGCTGCTGTCGGCGATTCCGGAGCCGGACCCCGACCAGGAGAAGGACCGCATCACCCTTCGTGGGACGCCGCCGAGCCCGCGTGACCCGCCGACGGGCTGTCCGTTCACCACGCGGTGTCCGGCAAAGATTCGCCCCGCGCAGTACCGCGACATCGACGACGACCTCTGGGAGGGGCTCTCGCTCCTCCAGGAGGTCATCCGCGAGCGGTCGCGCGCCGACCGCTCGCTGACCGAGGTCGCGCGGGAGCTGCTCGGCCTGGAGACCCGCTTCTCCGACATCTCGGAGATCAACGCCGAGGTGTTCAAGGGCATCGAGATTCCCGACCGCGTCCAGCAGCACATCGACCGCGCCGAGGAACTCGTCGCCGGAAACAAGGAGGACGAGGCGCTCGCGTACCTCCTCGACGAGTTCGGCAGCGAGTGTGACGCCGAACGGCCGGCCCACGAGCAGGTGAGCGACAGCGGGCGCGTCTCGCTGTGTCACCGCCACAACAGCGAGCACGAGGAGCCCTCGGCGATGTTCACCCACGTCTTCGACGCCTGATGGCGACGAGCCGCCCTCCACGGTGGGCGTTGCGAGCGCTCGACGGCCTCCAGTACGGCCTCGCGCTCACGCTCACCGCCGGCGTCGTCACGGCGGCACTCACCTATCTGGTCGCACTGGTGAGCCGCGGCCCCGACGCGCTCGCGCTCGTCAACCCCCTGCTCGCCGTGCAGCTCGTCCTCTTCTTCGGCGGGTTCGCGGCGATGGCGTTCGGCGCGCTCAAGCTCCGCCCGGAAGCACCCTACAAGGAGAACGCCCGGTTCGGCCTGTCACTGCCCGACTCCGGGTCGGCCGAAGGGGGGTTCTCCGAGCAGGTGGCCGACCTCCCCCCGCTCGGCTGGTACGACCCCGCCGACAGCGAACGGCTCTCCGGCGGGGGGCGACTGCTCGTCGCCAGCGCCCTGATGCTGCTCGTCTCCTACCTCGTCGAGGCCGTGGCGTTCCAGCTCCTCTGAGCCGCCGCACCGACAGATACAACCCCGGCGACGCCCGAACACGGGCAAATGGTTGACATCGGCGAGGACGACCACGAGTACGTGGACCGCATCGCGTCGAACGTGGACGTCAAGAAGAACGCCTGGTCGGAGACCATCGACGACATGAAGGCGATGGCCGCGGAGCTCGAAGACCAGGGCTGGGATGCGTTCTACGTCGCCGCCGGGCAGACGGCCCCGGAGACGCCCGACGTCGGTGACACCGACCGCTACGGGCTCGTTCACGTCATCCCGGACAACTACGCCGACGGCTTCGTCGAGGCGTTCGAGGCCGGCGAGTACCCCGAGTACGACGTGTTTCGCCAGGAGGTCGCCGGCCAGCTGTTCGGCGTGACGCTGCTGCGCGACCCGGACACCGAGACGGCCATCCTCATCGGCTGGGCGCTCACGCTCAGCGACGCCACCCAGATGATCAACAAATCGCGCAGCGAGGAGACGACGTACACGCACGTCCAGACGCTCGACGGCACCCACCTCGGCTCGTTCGAGCACGCCGCCCCGGAGAAGTTCTTCCCGAACTTCGAGTCGTACGACGCCTTGCTCGAAGACGAAGCCTGACTCGTCGGCAGACTGTGGAGCGGTCGGCGCCGGACCACTGAGTTCTCGGCCGTTCGACCCCCAGCGACCGAGCCACAGCACCGGGAGCGGCCCTGTCGCTGAGATAGGGGGCTCGTGTGTGAACTGCTCCCCCAGAAGTGCAAGGACTTAGTACCGGGAACGGCTGGAAGGGAGTATGAAGGTCGCTGACGCCATGACGCCCCGCGAGTCGCTCGTGACGGCGACGGTTCCCGGCACTCGCGAGGACGTACTCGACCGGCTGCAGGACAACGAGTTCTCCTCGGTTCCGGTCGTAAAAGAGACCGACGACGGCGAGGAGTTCCGCGGACTCGTCTCGCGCGAACAGCTCATCGACCAGCCCGACGAGGACCAGCTCGCGCTGCTCGTCGTCGAGGTCGAGCCCGTCACCTCCGCGGACGACCTCGCGGCGGTCGCCGAACTCATCCGCGAGAAGGGCCAGCGGCGCGTCCCCGTGGTCGACGACGGTGCGCTCGTCGGCATCGTCACCATCACCGACGTCGTCCGCGCGATGGCGAACGGCGACGTGGACGGTGACAGCGAGGTCGGCCCGCTCGCCAAGACGGCCGTGAACTGCGTCTACCAGGAGACGCCCATCACCGTCGCCGAGCGCGAACTCGCGTACGCACAGGAGGCGTACGGCGTCGTCCTCGACGACGAGGGCACCTCGGTGGGGATGCTCACCGAGGTCGACCTCCTCGACGTCGCCCGCATCGTCGAGGGCGAGGAGTCGACGGGCGACTCCATCGCCGACGAGGACGACGACTGGAAGTGGGAGGGCATCAAGGCCATCGGCTCGCGGTATCTCCCGACGCGGAACGTCGAGCTGCCGGCGGTGCCCGTCAGCGAGGTCATGACGGACGGGCTCGTCACGGTCTCGCGGACGAAGACGGCGACGGAGGCCGCCCAGCTGATGATCTCGAAGGACATCGAGCAGATCCCGCTGATGAACGGCGACGAGCTCGTCGGCATCCTGCGCGACACGGACCTGCTGGAGGCGCTGTAAGGAGATGAGCGAGGAGCGAAACACCGAACTCGAGGCCGTCGCCGAGCTCGCGAAGCGCCGCGGCTTCTTCTTCCAGTCGTCGGGAGCGTACGGCGGCGTCTCGGGCTTCTTCACCTACGGCCCACAGGGCGCAGCACTCAAGCGTAACCTCGAGGACGCGTGGCGCGACCGGTTCGTCACCCGCGAAGGCCACATGGAGATTTCGGCGCCGGACGTGATGCCCGAGCCCGTCTTCGAGGCGTCGGGCCACCTCGACGGCTTCGACGACATGATCATCGAGTGCCCGGAGTGCGGCGAGTCCCACCGCGCCGACCACCTCGTCGAGGACAACTCCGACGTGGAGGACGCCGAAGCCATCCCCATCGAGGAGGTCCAGGAGCTCATCGCGGACCTCGGGCTCGTGTGTCCGGCCTGTGGCACCGAGCTCGCGGGCGAGCCGGTCGAGGAGTTCAACCTGATGTTCGAGACGAGCATCGGCCCCGGTTCCTCGCAGCCGGGCTACCTCCGGCCCGAGACCGCGCAGGGCATCTTCGTCGAGTTCCCGCGGCTGAAGGAGTACGCCCGCGGGCAGTTGCCGTTCGGCGTCGCACAGATCGGCAACGCCTACCGCAACGAGATCTCGCCACGACGCGCACTCGTCCGCGTCCGCGAGTTCACGCAAGCCGAGTTGGAGCACTTCATCGACCCCGAGGAGGACGAACCACCCATCGAGCGGGTCGCGGACGTGGAACTGCCGCTCTACTCGGCACGCGAGCAGGACAAGGACGACGGCGAGCTTCAGCAGCTGACGGTCGAGGAGGCGCTCGACGAGGCGGTCATCACCTCGCCGTGGGTCGCCTACTACCTCGGCCTCGCGACGGGCTGGTACGAGCGCATCGGCGTCGACATGTCCCGCTTCCGCTACCGCCAGCACCTCTCGGGCGAGCGCGCGCACTACGCCGCGGACTGCTGGGACGCCGAGGCCGAGTTGGGCGGCGACTGGATCGAGATCACCGGCTTCGCCTACCGCTCGGACTACGATCTCTCGAAGCACGGCGAGTATTCGGGCGACGACTTCACGATATTCAAGCAGTACGACGAGCCGCAGACCGTCGAGCGAGCGACCGTGGACCCCGACATGTCCGTCCTCGGTCCCGAGTTCGGCGGTGCCGCCGCGGACGTGCGCGAGGCACTCCAGGCGCTCGCCGAGCGCGACCCCGACGCCTTCGACGCCGACACCGTCGAGGTCGACGTCGACGGTGACACCTACACCGTGGACACCGACGTCGCGAACTTCTCGGTCGAGGAGGTGACCCAGGCGGGCGAACACATCACGCCACACGTCGTCGAGCCCTCCTTCGGTGTCGGCCGACTCGTCTACACTGTCCTCACCCACGCCTACGGCGAGGACGAGGTCGCAGGCGAGACCCGGAGCTATCTCTCGGTGCCGACCGAGTTGGCGCCGACGTTCGCGTGTGTCGCGCCGCTCGTCTCGAACGACGCCGACCTCGTCGAGCGCGCCGAGGACGTGCTCGACCGCCTCCGGTCGGCGGGCTTCGAGGTCGACTACGACGAGTCGGGCTCCATCGGTCGCCGCTACCGCCGACAGGACGAGGTCGGTACGCCGTTCTGTGTCACGGTCGACCACGAGACCCTGGAGCAGGAGGAGTACGACGCAGCGACCGTGACGCTGCGCGACCGCGACTCCACCGAGCAGGCCCGCGTCCCCGTCGGCGACCTCGTGGCAATCCTCTCTGAGTTGCGGGCCGGCGAGACCACGTTCGCGGAACTGCTCTCCGACCCGAACGTCCACCGCGTCGCGTAGCGACCGATGGACGCGGAGGTCGAACGGCGCGTCGTTCACGCCTCGGGCGGGCTGGTCCCGCTCGCGTTCGTGGCCGACCTCCTCACCTACGTGCAGTTGCAGACCGTCTTTCTCGCCGGGAGCCTCCTCGCGCTCGTCCTGGAGGCGCTCCGGCTCTCTGGAACCATTGACCTCGCGGTCTTCGACCGACTGACCCGCGAGTACGAACAGGAGGGGCTGGCTGGCTACGCGCTGTACGTCCTCTCCATCACGGCGACGCTGTGGCTCTTCCGGCCGGAAGCCGCCGTTCCCGGCGCCCTGCTGCTCGCGTTCGTCGACCCAGTGGCTGGGCTCCTCGGCTCGGGGGAGTTGCGCCGGATGAAACAGACGTTCGTCCTGCTCGCGACGTTCGGGCTCTCGACGCTCGTCGCGCTCGTGTTCGTCCCCTCGATGCCCGCGATCCTCGGTGGGGTGGCGGCGACGCTCGCCGACGGCGTGAAACCCGTCGTCGCGGGCTACGTCGTCGACGACAACCTCACGATTCCCCCGGCGGCGGCCGCGGCCATCACCGTCGGACTGTGGCTGGTCTGACAGAAAACACTTACCGGCCACACCACAGCCACCGGGTATGTCCCTGCCCTCCAGACGTGCGTTCCTCGCGACGACAGGGAGCATCGCAGCGGTCGCCGCCGCGGGCTGTACCAGCCTCGTCGACGCCCCCGGTGACGCGGAGCCGACGCTGACACCCCCGGCGGAGAACCCCATCGAATCGGTCGCTGGCTCGGCGCCACAGTACCGGGTCGACGCCCGAAACGCCGGCGTCACGTCCGACGGGCCCGACGACGAACCGCGTCTCGCGTGGGTTCACGAGCGCGACGAGGCGGCGGGGCCGCTGTGTACCCTCGCCGACGGCACGCTGTTCGTCGGTGACGACGCCGGCACCGTCGCTGCACTCGACGCCGCGACGGGCGAGCAGGCGTGGCGCTACGACCTCGGCGGCACGGTTCGGTCGGCACCCGCCGTCCACGCCGGGCGAGTCGTCGTTGGCACCCACCGCGGCGACTACAGCTACGACGGTGAGTACGCGGTGGTCGCACTCGATGCCGAGACCGGCGAGCAGGCGTGGCGCGGCACGCTCCGGGAGAGCGCGTCGGTCGCCTCGCCGACGCTGACCGACGACCTCGCGCTCGTGCCGACCGGTGGCGGCGGCATCCGGGCGTTCGGGCTCGCCGACGGCGCGGAGCGCTGGCGCGTCCCCGCCTCGCCCGGAACGTGGACGACGCCGGCCGTCGTCGACGGCATCGCCTACTGCGGCGAGCGAGCGGTCGAGGCCACGACGGGGGACGTCGTCCGTGACGGCCCGACCCGGAACGCCCCCACGGCCGTCGTCGACGGCGTCGTCTACGCCGGCGGCGCGTCGATGGGGGCGTTCGACGCCGACACCGGGCAGGAACGCTGGCGGGTCGACCCGCCGGCCGACTACTACGTCGTTGGGTCACCCGTCGTCACCGCCGACACCGTGTTCGCGCCGGTCCACGAGGAGGTGAGCGACGCGTCAGGCGACGACTCTCTGCTGGCGCTCGACCGGAGCGACGGCACCGTGCAGTGGCGCACCGCGCTCCCGTCGTTCGTCCCCCAGTGGGCGCCGTTCACCGTCGCCGGCGGTGCAGTGTACGTCGGCGGTGCGGGGCTTCGGGCGCTCGACGCCGACTCCGGCGAGGAGCGATGGTCCGTGGCGAGCGAGTTCTCGTTCGGTCAGCCACTCGCCGCGGACGGCGTGCTGTTCGCCACGGCCGGCCGCTACGTCTGCGCGTTCGCCTGAGGGGTGACCCGGGCGGCCAGCCGCTCGAACGGCCTCGAGTAGCGCATCACCATCGTCCCGAGTACGCTCATCACGAGGACGTAGCCGACCGCGACGGACGCGACCTCGGGCAGTCCCGCCGAGAGCGCGAGCGCCGCGATGACGAGCGAGAACTCGCCACGGGCGACGAGGCCGAGGCCCGTGCGGACGGCTCGCCGTCCTGACAGGCCGTACGCGAGTCCTCCGGCGTAGCCGCTGGCGAACTTCGTAACCGCCGTGACGGCCGCGAGGACGAGCACGGGGACGATGACTCCCGCGACGGTCGAGGGGTCGGTCTGGAGGCCGATGGCGAAGAAGAACACCGCGGCGTAGATGTCGCGCTCCGACACCAGGACGCGCTCGATGCGGTGGACGTGGTCGGTACCGGCGAAGGCAGTCCCGAGGAAGAACGCGGCGACGGCCTCGCTGACGCCGAGCGCGAGCGCGGTCCCGCCGACGAGCACGGCGAGCGCGAGCACCCGGAGGACGAACAGTTCGTCGGAGGGCGTCTGGAACGCCCGGTCGAGGTAGGGGGTTCCAACGGTCGCGAGCAGCAGCAGGCCGACGATGACCGCCGCGGCGAGTCCCAGCGAGACCAGGATCTGTTCGGTGCCGCCGCCGCTCAACAGCGCCGCGACGACGGCGAGGTAGACGGCGATGACGACGTCCTCGAACACCAGCACGCCGAGGATGGCCTCGCTCTCGGGGTCGGCGATCCACCCGAGATCGACGAGCGTCTTGGTGATGACCGCCGACGACGAGATGTAGGTGACGCCCGCGAGCAGTAGCGCGCCGAGCGGGCCGAACCCGAGCGCGAGCGCGACGAGGCCGCCGGCGACGGCGTTGACGGCGAGGTCGATTCCTCCTGCCTTGAGCATCCGGTCGCCGCTGCCGACCAGTCGGCCGACGTTGAACTCCAGCCCGATGAAGAAGAGCAGGAGGACGACCCCCAGTTCCGCGAGGAGGTCGATGAACTCGCGGCTCTCGACGACCGAGAGGGCCTCGACGGGGGAGAACGGACCGACGAGCAGGCCGACGATGATGTACGCCGGGATGACCGACTGGTCGAGCCGCGTGGCGACCGCGCCCCCGACGGCGATGACTGCGAGGACGACGCCCGCTTCGAACAGCAGCGCCGCCATCAGTCGGTCGTCTCGCGAACGAATTTCGAGAGCGCCTGCTGCTCCTCGCGGGTGCCCAGCGAGACGAGGACGTCACCGGCCTCGATGACGGTGTCGGGGCCGGGGTTCGGCTCCGTTTCGCCGTCGCGCTGGACCGCGATGACCGACGCGCCGGTCTCTGCACGGATGTCGGCGTCGGCGAACGTCTCGCCAGCTACGGGCGAGGCGTCGGTGACCTCGACCCACTCGAGGATCGCGTCGCCGAGCGGCACGGAGATCTCGTCGAGGTCGACGCTCTCGAAGTACGCCCCTTCGAGGATGGAGCCGAGGTGGTTCGACTGCTGGCTCGTCAGGTCGAGGAGTTTCTCCGAGTCGGCGTCGGGCGCGTCACGGCGGAACAGTTCGACCCGGCCGTCGTGGTGGAGGAGGACGACCGCGCGCGCCCCACCGGTGAGGTCGAGTTCGAACTTCTTGCCGACGCCCGGAACGTCGGTCTCGTAGACGGTCATACCGGGTACACGGACCCGGTGACTAAATTACCACTCCATGCCGCCGTTGACTGCGAGGATCTGGCCGGTCATGTAGCCGGAGTCCTCGCTGGCGAGGAAGCGAACGAGTCCGGCGACGTCGTCGACGGTCGCGAACCGATTGAGTGGAATGCGGTCGAGGATTTTCTCCTTGACGCGCTCGGGAACGGTCTCCAGCATGTCGGTCAGCACGAACCCCGGCGCGACGCAGTTCGCCGTGGTGCCCGACGCGGCGAGTTCGAGCGCGATGGTCCGGGTGAAGCCGAACAGCCCGGATTTGGTGGTGGCGTAGTTCGCCTGTCCGTAGTTGCCCTGCTGGCCCACGACGCTCGAGATGTTGATGAGTCGCCCCTGGTCAGACTGTCGCAGGTCGTCGTACAGACAGTGCGTGCAGTTGAACACGCCGCCGAGGTTGACGTCCATCACCGTGTCCCAGTCGTCGCGGGTCATGTTCTCGAACTTCTTGTCGATAGTGATGCCCGCGTTGTTCACGAGCACGTCGGCAGGGCCGAACGCATCGTGGATGCGCCCGCACATCCCGTGGACGTCGTCGTAGTCCGCGACGTTCCCCTGCACGGCGATGGCCTGCCCGCCGGCGTCCTCGATGACGTCGACCACCTCGTACGCCTCGGTCTCCGAGGAGCGGTAGTTGACGGCGACGCTCGCGCCGTGTGCGCCGAGTTCCTCGGCAATGCCACGCCCGATACCTCGTGAGGCCCCCGTCACGAGGCAGGTCTGGTCGGAGAGCATACCCGGGGGATGAACCGCTGAGGACATAGTGGTATCCCCGGTAGGGAACGTGTCTATTGGGGGGGACTTCAGTGGAGCATCGTGGGTGACAGCACCTCGAACGCCCGCTCGCTATCACCCCGGTCCGAAACCCACCACGACCACCATCCGAGCGCAGTTCTTTTGCGCCGCGAAACCCTGCCCTCGAACATGAGCGACTTCGACCGGGAAGCCGAGCGCGAGAAACTGCGCGAGCAGTTCGAGCGCGACAAGGAGAAACGCGAGCAGTCAGAGCGGATGTCCGAGCTCCTGTTGAAGGGCGCGACGATGACGAACAAACACTGTGACACCTGTGGCGACCCCATCTTCCGCCACGAGGGCCAGGAGTTCTGTCCGACGTGTCACGGCCCCGGCAAGCAGGCACAGCAGGCCCAACAGTCGCAGTCGCAACAGCAGCCCGACCAGCACGCGGAGCCGACTGCCGACCAGCAGCACGGCGAGCAGCCGGCGCCGACGGCAGCCCCCACCGACGCCGCCCGTGCCGCGAGCGAGGCCCCCGAGCCGACGCCGGAGCCCGCCTCCGTCGACGGTGCCGAGGAGCCGACGACTCGGCAACCGGCACCGCAGCCGACCACGAATCCCGTCGCCGAACCCGCAGACGGCGACGCGCTGTCGGTGGCTCGTGCGTCGCTCACGCGAAGTCTCGCCACGCTCGCACAGAAGGCCGAGTCGACCGAGGACCTCTCGCGGAAACGAGAGTACCTCGCCGCCGCGAAAGAAGCGGCCGAGGCCCTCGACGCCGCCGAACGCGTCGGCCGCTAGTTGCTCCCGTAGTCGCCGCTCACGACCTCGCGAATCCGTTCTGCGGTCACCGTCCCGACCCCCGTCACCGCCAGCAACTCGTCTTCGCTCGCGGTCATCACCGCCTCGACGCTCCCGAAGTGTTCGAGGAGGGCGCGAGCCGTCACCGGCCCCACTTCACCGATACTCGACACCACGTACTCCTGCTGCTCTTCGAGCGTGCGCTGTGACTTCTTCCCATGGACGCGCACCTCGCGGTCGTCGTCCTCCTGCTCGCGGCGGGCGATGACTTCGAGGAGGTCGGCGGTGTCCTGGGCGTCCTTCGTGAAGAGGACACTCGCGCCGAAGTCGACGGCGAGCGAAGAGATGGCCCCCCGAATCGCGTTCGGGTGGACGTTCCGCTCGCCGTAGAGGTCCTCGCCCTCGATGATGACGACCGGGCGCGCGTAGTTCCGGGTCGCGTCCTTCACCTGCTCGAACATCGAACGGTCCTCTCCAAGGAGGGTGTCGAGGAAGTCGCTCACGCTCTTGCGCTCGACGACGACGCGGTCGGAGAGCACGTAGTCGCCGACGTCGAGGGTTTCGAGCCGGGTCGTGATGCCCTCTCGGGTGGAGAGGTCACGGGCGATGTGCGAGTCGAGTTCCCGCTGGTCCGCGACGATTTCGACGGTGTCGTCGTCCGTTCCGGCCGTGGCGACGATTCCCGCCTCGGAGTCGTCTTCGTCGTCGAGGTCTTCAGGCGGGTCGGGCGCGTCGGCTTCCTCGTCTGTCTCGTCCTCCTCGGCATCGCCCGACGCGAAGGAGTCGAGCCCGGACTGGCCGCCGTTGGTGGCGGCGGCAGTCGCGTCGGACCCCGATTCGGTCCCGGTCTGCGCCTCGTCGCGGCTCGCGGCTTCGCCGCT
Source organism: Halorarius litoreus (assembly GCF_024362405.1). Classification (GTDB taxonomy): domain Archaea; phylum Halobacteriota; class Halobacteria; order Halobacteriales; family Haloarculaceae; genus Halorarius; species Halorarius litoreus. The sequence continues at coordinate 1,290,593 of NZ_CP101454.1, forward strand.
CACCCGTTCGGAGGCCTCGCTCCGCTCGGCCTCCCGAACTCCGGGCTCGCTGAACTTGTCGAGCGACTCCTGGCTCAACTGGGCCTCGACCTCGCCAGCCAGCCCCTTCAGCTTCCGGAGCTCCTCCTCCATCCGCTTCTCCTCGTTTCGGGACATCCAGAAGAACGCCTCGTCGCGGGTGTCGTTGGCGATGAGCACCACGACCTTTCCTTCGGAGGCGCGGCCCGTCCGGCCCTTCCGCTGGATGGAGCGGATGCCCTTCGGGACGGGTTCGTAGAACAGCACGAGGTCGACGTCCGGCACGTCCAGCCCCTCCTCCGCCACGGAGGTCGACACCAGGACCTCGAACTCGCCGGCCCGAAATCTGTCGAGCGTCTCCTTCTGCTGTTTCTGGGTCATTCCATCCGACCCTTCCTTGTCGCCCTGTCCGACGAACCGCTGCGTCTCGAAGTGCTCGCCGAGGAACTCGGTGAGCGTCTCCGCCGTGTCACGGGACTCGGTGAACACGATGGCCCGGGAGCCGCCTTCGAGCCCGAACGTCTCGGCGAGCAGGATGCGCGTCTTTCGGAACTTCGGGTGGAGGTCGTCGAAGTTCTCGGCCAGTCGCATCGCCTCCTTCACCTTCGGCTCGGAGACGAACCGCTGGGACGCCTTGGACGCCCCAGAGGAACGTGCCTGCTGGCGCTGGCGCTCGAAATATCTGCGAAGGGACTCGACCGACTGCGTCTCGACCAGCTCCGTGGCGCGCCGCAGCTTCATGATCTCGGCGTGCGCGCTCATCCCCTGGTAGCCCTCCGACTGATCGTTGTTCATGAGCCGCTGGAGCTGGGCGCGCATCTTGTTCAGCTGCCGCTGGCTCATGTTCGGGTCCGTCGAGCGCGTCACGCCCAGCTGCTTCAGCTTCTCCAGCCGCTCGGTGATGACCTCGTTGAGCGCGTCGCGGATCTGGATGACGCTCTCGGGGAGGTCGACGTGCTGCCAGTCCACGTCGGTTCGATAGGTGTGCTCGGCCACGTCGGCGTCGTCCTCGGTCATCACCTCCACCTCGGTGAGTCCGAGGTTCTCACAGACGACGAGGATCTCCTCCTTGTCGCCGCCGGGACTCGCGGACATCCCGGTCACGAGCGGGCGGTCCGCGTCCTGGTGGTAGCGGTCGGCGATGTAGTTGTACGCGTAGTCGCCGGTCGCGCGGTGACACTCGTCGAACGTGATGTGCGTGACCGGCGCGAGCGAGACGCGGTTCCCCACCAAATCGTTCTCCACGACCTGCGGCGTCGCCATGATGATGCGCGCCGACTGCCAGAGGTCGGCGCGGTCGTCCGGGCGCACGTCGCCGGTGAAGACGACGATGTCGTCGTCCGCGATCTCCAGGGCCTCGCGGTAGAACTCGGCGTGCTGCTGGACGAGCGGTTTCGTGGGCGCGAGCATCAGCGACTTGCCGCCGTACTCGGCGAGTCGGTGGGCCGTGACGAGACAGGAGACGGTCGTCTTCCCCAGTCCCGTGGGGAGACAGACCAGCGTGTGGGCGCGTTTCGCGGCGTCGGCGAGCGTCGTCTGGTACTCGCGACGCTCGAGGAACCCCTTGGCGAGCAGGGGTCCGTCGACGTACTCGACCGCGTCGGAGGCCGCCATTGCCCGACTGTACCTCGCTGTCCCGGATAAGGGTTCGTGTGGCGGGGTGAAAGTGGTCGGTGACCGATGGAGAGCGGTCGGCTGCCGACGGGATTATCGCGAGGCCGAGGTGTCCGCCCGCTGGCGGACGAGCGAGGCGACGAGCCACGCGACGACCAGCAGCGCGACCGCGGCGACGGCCCACTCGAACAGCGTCATACCCCGGGCCAGTCACCCCACCGAAAAAAGTGTGGTGACTTCGTGTACCGGTGGCCGGCTTCTTGTGCCGGTGGCTTCACCAGAGGGTATGCGCGTCTCGGTCATCGGCGGCGGCGAGGTCGACGAAGCGACGTACGAGCGGGCCCGACGGCTGGGCCAGCGGCTGGCCGAGCGTGGCCACACGGTCGTCTGTGGGGGATACGGCGGCGTGATGGAGGCGGTCTGCCGTGGCGCGACGGAGGAGGGTGGCCACACCGTCGGCATCCTCAAGGGCACCGACCCGACCGAGGGGAACGCCTACGTCACGATCCCCATCGCGACGGGACTCGGCAATGCCCGGAACGTGCTCGTGGTGCTCAACGGCGACGCCATCGTCGCCGTCGACGGCGGGACGGGCACGCTCTCGGAACTAGGCCACGCCTTAGACGCCGACAAGCCCGTGGCGGGACTCGATACGCACGACCTCACCGAGTTCGCGGGATTCGAGGCCTGCGAGAGCATCGCCGAGGCAATCGAGAGCGTGGAGCGACGAGCCTAGTCGTCCCCGTCCGGCCGGACGGCGACGCGCTCTCTGAACCCCTCGGGGAGCGAGTCGAGGTCGCCGGCCTGCACGGCCCAGAGGTCGGCGTACAGCCCGCCCGCGTCGAGCAGTTCGGCGTGGCTGCCCCGCTCGGTGACGCGGCCGTCCTCGACGACGAGAATCTCGTCGGCACCCTTCACGGTCGAGAGCCGGTGAGCGATGGCGAACGTCGTTCTCTCCTCGGCGAGCGCGTCGAGCGACCGCTGGATGAGATACTCCGTCTCGGTGTCGACCGCCGAGGTCGCCTCGTCGAGGACGAGTATCTCGGGGTCCTGCAGGACGACGCGGGCGATGGCGACGCGCTGGCGCTGCCCGCCCGAGAGCTTCACGCCGCGCTCGCCGACGCGGGTGTCGTAGCCGTCCGGGAGGTCAGCGATGAACTCGTGGGCTTCGGCGGCTTTCGCGGCGTCGACGACCGCGTCCATCGAGGCGTCGAAGTCGCCGTACCGGATGTTCTCGGCGATGGTGCCGTCGAACAGGAAGGTGTCCTGCCCGACGTAGCCGACGTGCTCGCGTAGCGAGTCGAGCGTCACGTCGCGCAGGTCGTGGCCGTCGACGCGAATCTCGCCCGATGACACGTCGTACAGCCGCAAGAGGAGTTTGAGGAGGGTTGACTTCCCCGCGCCAGTCGGGCCGACGAGCGCGACGGTCTCGCCGGGGGCCGCCTCGAACGAGACGCCGTCGATGACCCGCTCGCCGTCCTGATACGCGAACGAGACGTCGTCGTAGGTGACGTGGCCCGTCACGTCGTCCAGTTCCACGGCGTCCTCGCGGTCGGCCACCGCGACGGGGATGTCCATGAGTCCGAAGACGCGCTCGGAGGAGGCCTTCGCGTTCTCGTACTGGTCGACGATGCCGGAGACCTCCGCCAGGGGCGTGGCGAACCGCTGGGAGAGAAAGAGAAAGGTGACGAACGTCCCGGCCTGGAGGCCGCCCGAGGCACCCGGTGGGGTGCCGACGAACAGCCAGTAGCCGCCGACGAGGAACGTGAGGGTGAAGGAGACGCCGGCGAGCAGTTCCATCCCCGGCCGGTAGAAGTACGCGAGCCGGAGCATCGCCATCTTGTCGTCGAACAGCCGTTTCGAGGCCCCGCGGACCCGCCCGACCTCGTACGGCTCGCTCGCGGTGGTCTTCGTCAGCTCGACGCCCGCGATGGCGTTCTCCAGCCGGGTGTTGAGTTGGCCGACCGAGCGACGCCGAGCGGCGTACAGCGGTTCGGCTCGCTGCATGAACCAGTAGGTGAACGCGACCATCACGGGCGCGACCACGAGCGTGACGGCCGCGAGATACGGGTTCTCGAGGAACAGAACGACACCGATGCCCAGCAGCATCGCGCCCAGTCGGACGGAGTTCGTGAGCGCGTTGTCGAGGAACATCTCGAGGTTCTCGGTGTCCGAGGAGAGGATCGACATCACCTCGCCGGTCTGCTTGTCGTCGAAGAAGGACATGTCGAGCCGGCTCAGCTTCTCGAAGCAGTCGACGCGGACGGCGTGCATCACGCCGTGGGCGAACTCGTTGGCCGCGACGCCGTACACCCACGTGAAGGCGGCGGTCGCGACGAACGCGGCCGCGATGAGGCCGACCGAGAGCCCGAACGCGCCGGCGTCCGTGGCCGGGAGCCATCCCGCCGGAACGAGCGGCAGGCCGTAGCCGTCACCGGTGAGTTCGTTGACGGCCGCGCCGAGCACCACCGGTGGAACGAGCGACGCGAACTGCGCGAGGAGGTTCGCGAGGACGCCGACGGCGAACCAGCCGTATCGCGGCTCACCGTAGGCGGCAAAGAGGCGGCGCATCGGCCGGTCGACGTCGGCGCGATAGCGGTCGAAGACGCTCTCCTCGGCACTCATCAGTGGAGCAAGGCGTCCGCCGTGGAAAGGGGTTGCTCATCGTGGCGACGCTACGGACAGCCGTCGCTGGGCGGGGTGAAAAACGGAAGAAGGGTAGAATATGTAGGACAGGGGAACTGGAGCGGCGTCGTTACTCCTCGTCTTCGTCGCCGCTGACGGCGACGTCGACGGCCTCGGACTGGACGTCCTCGACACGGCCCTGCAGGTTCTGGAAGTGGTCAGCCTGCTCTCCGAGCTGGTTCTGGAAGCGCTCGAGCTGCTCCTCGAAGCGGTTCTGGAACTCCTCGCTCTGCTCTTCGAGCTGGTCCTGGAGCTTCTCCAGCTGGTCGAGCACCTGTTCGAAGGCGTCGACGGTCTGGCCCTCGAGGTCCTCGTTGGCGTCGAGCAGGGTCTCGATCTGGTCGTTGAGCGCCTCGAGGCTCTCCTCGCTGATCTCGTCGTACTGCTCGAGCCCCTCGTCGAACTGCTCGTCGACGGCGTCGTACGCCTCGTCCTGCTGTTCGAGGAGCGTGTCGAACGCGTCGTCAACCGCGTTACGGAGGTCGTCGAGCGTCTCCTCGCCACCGGCCGGCGAGGCGGGCTCGACGGAGTCGAGCACCGTCATGATGGACGTGCGGCCGAGTTCGATGGTCCGCTCCTGCGCCTTGCGCTGGGTGCCGACGCCGTTGGCGACCGTCTCGGTCATCGTCCGGGGGACGTCGAGGGAACGCTCGAAGAGGTCCTGGCTCTGCTCGATGGTCTTTCGCTGCAGTTCGAATACCGTGCTGATGGGGGAAGTGCGGTCACTCATGGGAATCACTGTCGTCGATTTTGACGACGACGGTTTGAACGATGTCTCCCTCCTCGATGCCCAGCGCGTCGCGCTCGGCGTCGGGGATGGTAACGCGACCACCGCTCTGGACCCGGGTCTTGAACGTCCCCAGCTCGGTCAGGCACCCGAGTTGGGTGCCGACACTCGATGGCTGGAGGCCGCCGAACAGCGTCCCGACGGCCCGTTGGGGGCCGTCGATCGCCTGTTCGCCGGCTTCGTGGACGCTGCGGGCCAGTAGGCCCGCGAGTCCCGGCGGCGTGGTGGTCTCGTCTGACATCGCCTATCTGACCAATCGTCCGACGAGAACTTAACCTTTGCCCTTGATAACCACTCAGAACCACTCAATGCCAGCGAGTGGTTTCAGTAGGGTAGAATGGGTACAGATGGCACGGGGCCGTACGGCTCGGCGCCTCGTTCACGTACACGTAGGCGCTCTACCCCCATGGGCTAGTTGCCTCACATTGCCGGGAGAACGACACCCCGAGCGGTCGTCGGGGCCAGACAGGCAACTTAACTGACTAGACGGCGTCTCGGCAGACAAGCTAAAGGTGGCTCGCTATCTGGATGCTCGCAGGACGCGGGTGTCTGCGGCACAGCGACCACCCACTCAGGCCGAACGACTCGCAATGAACCTCCCGCCACTCGACTGGAGTCTGCTTCTCATCCCCCTCATCACGGGGATAATCGGCTACATCACCAACTGGGTCGGGATCCGGCTCCTCTTCTATCCCATCGAGTTCGTGGGAGTCGACGTACCGGGGCTGAAGCGACTCGTCCCCAAACTCCCGGGGCGTATCCAGCAGATCCCCGGCGTGATGTCCGGGCGGCTCGGCTGGCAGGGCATCATCCCCTCGCGCGCGCAGAAGATGGGGAGTCTCGCCGTCGACAAGGGCATCTCCAAGCTCGGCAGCCAACAGGAGTTCTACCAGCAGCTCGACCCCGACCGCATCGCCGAGCACATCGTCGCGGAGTCGGGCGACGAGATGCACGCGCTCGTCGAGGAGGTCATCCGGCGTGAACACCCGCAGCTGTGGGCCGACGCGCCGCCTGCAGTCCGCAACGCCGTCCACGCCCGCATCGACGACCAGCTCCCGCGGGTCGTCGACGACATCGCCACGACTATCGGCGAGCACATCGACGACCTGCTCGACGTGAAGATGATGGTCGTCGACCAGTTCGAGCGCGAACCCGAACTCGTCAACCGCGTGTTCATGGAGGTCGGCGACAAGGAGCTGAACTTCATCATCAACTCCGGGTTCTACATCGGGACGCTGCTCGGGGCGCTCTCCATCCCGCTGTTCCTCTTCATCGACCGCTGGTGGGTGCTGCCCGTCTGCGGGATCGCGGTCGGCTACATCACCAACTACATCGCCATCAAGGTCATCTTCCTCCCGTACGAGCCTCGAAAGTTCGGCCCCTTCACCCTCCAGGGGCTGTTCATCAAGCGGCAGGACGAGGCCTCACAGGCGTACACCTCCATCGTCGCCGAGGAGATCCTCACGCTGTCGAACATCGCCGAGAACCTCCTCTACGGCCGGCAGTCCGACCGCACCCGTCAGCTCATCCGCGACGCGCTCAAGCCCTCGGTGGACGACGCACTCGGTATGGTCGGCCCCGCCGTCCGCGTGGCGACCGGCCCCGACGAGTACGAGGCCATCCGCGAGGGCGTCGCCACCGAGGGCGTCGAGTACGCCTTCGAACCGCTCCAGGACCCCGAGCTCAACCGCGAGCGGAACGCGGTCCTCCAGGAGATGCTCTACGAGCGCATGCGCGTGCTCCCGCCCGCGGACTACGCCGAGATGCTCCGGCAGGCGTTCAAGGAGGACGAGTGGCTGCTCATCTTCATCGGTGCCGTCCTCGGGTTCGTCGCCGGCTGGATACAGCTCCTGGTGGTGACCGCCGTATGAGCGACGACGCCGCGAACCCGGGCGCGAACGACCCCGGACCCGACACCGACGAAGCGGTCGACCGACAGCCCGACGCCACAGCGAACAACGAGGACCCTGAGGACGGCGACCCGCCCGTCGACGAACCGAGCGTCGCTGCAGGCGAACCGACCGACGAGGGTGACGCCACAGACGAGACCGCCGACGCGGCCGGGCCGACCGACGACAGCGCCGACGACCGGCGCGGCCGACGCCGTGAACGACGACGCAAGCGACGGGCGGAACGGGAACGCAACCGCCAGGGGCGTCGGGCGGACGACGACGGTGAGGCGTTCGACCCGGCGGACGTCGACGACGTGGCTCGCAACCTCGGGCGCCGTGAGGTCGAGCGGCTGTTCTCGATTCTGGAGGCGGCGTTCACCGGCCCGGACCGGCTGGACGACGAATCGCTCGACACCCTGCTGGTGGCGCTGGAGCGCGCCATCGTCGAGCCAGCGAGCATCGACAGCGCGGAGCTCGACCGGATGCTCTCGCTGTGGGAGGCCGTCCTCGTGGACGCCGCCTCCGCCGACGACGCTCGACGCGCGCTCGACGTCTTCGACGCCGCCGGCGTCGACGCCGACCGCCGGAACACCGACGTGTTCCGCTTCCTCGAACGACTGGGGCTCGACGACCTGCTCGGCGGCGGCGCGGGCGACGCCGCCAGGGCGTTCACCAGCGGCGAAGAGAGCGTCGACCCCTACCGGCTGGCGCGGCTGGTCGCCACGGTCACGCAGAACGCGACGCTGAACTCCGGGCAGTCGAGCGTCCGCGTCGGGACGGAGCTCGCGCGGGCCGCGGCGACCGCTCGCTCGCCCGCAGAGCTCCTGGACGACAGCCGCGACATCGCCCTCTCGGAGCTGGAGCGGCTGGGCGTCGACACCGGCGTCGACCCCCAGAAACGGACGCGGCGCCGCGACGACGACGAGGACGACCGGACGCTCCGCGAGCGCGGTGAGGCGCTGCTCGAACAGTCGGCCGACCTCGACTACGAGGACTCGTACCACCCGGCACACGACCACGTGGTCGAGCAGCTCGCCCCCGACGAGGGGCGCATCCTCCGGCTGCTCGCGACCGAGGGGCCACAGCCGATGGTCGACGTCCTCGACCTCGGCTGGCTCCCGCTCGGCTCGACGGTCGTCGCCCGCCACCTCACGATGCTCGCGGCCAAAGCCGGCTGCCGACACGACGAGCGCGAGCCCGCGTACCTCCACAACCTCGAACGGCTGGGGCTCGTCTGGTTCGCCGAGGACCCCGTCGACGACCTCGAACGCTACCGCGTGCTCGAAGCGCAGCCGAACGTCGAGCGCGCGCTGGAGGGCGTCACCCGAGAGAAGTTCGACCGGCGGAGCATCCACCTCACGCCGTTCGGCGCGGAGTTCTGCCGCGTGGCGCTCGAGCTCGACGTCGTCGACGGTGCGACGGCCGCGCTCGGCGACGTGGGCGAGGCGTAGTCAGTCGAGCGGCCGGTGCGGGACGACCTCGGGGCCCTCCCGGACGGTCGCGTCGACTCCGAATACCTCGGCGAGCAGTTCTTCGGTGACGACGTCGTTCGGCGGGCCCCAGTCGTACGGCGTTCCGTCCTTGAGCGCGACGAGGTTGTCCGCGAACCGCGCGGCCTGCGCGATGTCGTGGAGGACGACGCTGACCGTCACACCGTGCTCGCGGTTGAGTTCCCGAACCGTCTCCAGCACGCCGAGCTGGTGTCGTAAATCGAGGAACGTCGTCGGCTCGTCCAACAGGAGCACGTCGGGCTCCTGTGCGAGCGTCATCGCGATCCACGCGAGCTGTTTCTGCCCGCCAGAGAGGTTCCCGACCTCGACCTCGCGGAGGTGGTCGACCCCCGCGAGGTCGATGGCGCGGTCGACCGCCGCGTGGTCGTCCTCGCCGAGGGGGTCGAGGAAGCCCCGATGGGGATAGCGACCGTGGCGAACCAGGTCCTCGACGGTCGTGGACCCCGGCGAGTCGTGTTCCTGCGAGAGCAGTCCCAGCCGACGGGCGAGCGGCTTCTTCGCCATCCCGTAGACGTCCTCGCCGCCGAGTTCGACGCTCCCCGACCAGGGTTCGAGCTGGCCGGCGAGCGCCTTCAGCAGCGTCGACTTCCCCGAGCCGTTGGGGCCGACGAGCGCCGTCACGTCACCTGCGGGAAGCAGAACGTGCTGGCACTCGACGACCGGCTCGTCGGTGGCTGGGTAGCCGACTTCCAGCCTGTCACCGACGAGGGCGGGACCCGATTCGGGTGCGGCACCCGCGTCGGCGTCCGCGGCTGGGGCGTCGTCCCGGTCTCGCGTCTCGCCGCGGCTCATAGTTCACCCAGTTGCTGTCGCTTGCGCATCAGATACAGGAAGTACGGACCGCCGACGAGCCCCGTGACGATGCCGACGGGAATCTGCGTGGGCGACCCGAAGACCACTTCGAAGAACAGCCGGGCGCCGAGGTCCGAGATCACGAGCAGCGTCGGGCCCGCGAACGCACAGCCAACGAGCAGCCGCTTGTGGTCGCTGCCGACGACCGTGCGCACGGCGTGCGGGACGATGAGGCCCACGAAGCCGACGATGCCCGCGACCGCGACCGACGCGGCAGCGGCGACGATGCCGACTGCCGAGAGCAGAAAGCGGGTGCGCTCGACGCGCATCCCGAGGCTGCTGGCAGTCGACTCACCCAGCAGGAGGACGTTGAGCTGGCGGGCGCCGAGCGCCGCGGCGGGCACCACGAGGAGCGTCCACGGGAGCACCAGCCGGACCTGCTCCCAGTCGACGCCCGTCAGCGAGCCGGTCGTCCACGCGACGGCCTGCTGGACGGTGCCCACGTCGCCCGCGAAGAAGAACAGCGAGGTCTGCAGGGAGTTGAGGACCGTGCCGACGATGACGCCGGCGAGCACCAGTCGGACGGGAGAGGTGCCGCCCTTCCACGCGATGGCGTAGACGACGAGGAACGCGAGGGTTCCTCCGACGGCCGCGGTGATTGGGAGGAGAAAGGCGAACGCCGGGAACACGACGAGCGTGAGCAGGATGGCGAACCCCGCGCCCGACGAGACGCCGAGGATGAAGGGGCTCGCGAGTTCGTTCTTCGTCACGGCCTGGAAGATGGCTCCCGAGAGCGCGAGGTTCAGGCCGACGAACCCTGCCACCAGCACGCGCGGCATCCGAATCGTCCAGACGACGAGCGTCGCCTTCGAGAGGTCGTACTCGGTCGTGAATCCGAGCGAGGCAGCGAGGCCGTCGCCCAGCAGCAGCGTGGCCAGAACGTTCGGGTTCGTCCAGACGACGGGGTCGAACACGGCTCGCCACGCCTGCGCGAGCGTCATCGAGAACGTCCCGAAGCTCACCTGGACCAGTGCGGCGAGGAGAGTCGCGACGAGCGACGCGGCACAGAACCCGACGAGCGTGGTGTCGAGCCAGTCGAACCGCTCGACTCGCCATCGCGTCTCAGTCGCCATCGAGAGCCTCCACGCCGCCGTCGAGGGCGTCGACGTACGCCCGGATGGTCGCGTCGTCGATGGCGTCGAGCATCGCCTCGTGGTCGAGGTGCTCGGCGAGCCGTCGGTGGCCCCGTTCGCGAAGGCGCTCGACCGCCTCGTCGGTGCGCACCGTCTCGAACGCGCGGTCGATGTACCGCTCACGCAACTCGGTGAACCGCTCGTCGGAGAGGTCGTGGTCTCCCGCCTCGTTGGCGAACCACTTGCGCCAGCGGTCGCGTTCGGCCCACTCGCCGGTCAGTTCGCTCTCGGGACGGAGCCAGTCGTAGTGGGGCGCGACGCCCCCGGTGAACCCCTCGTCGCGGCGGTGGTCCGCCAGCAGACAGCGGGCGACGTGGGCGCCCTGCCCGGCCGAGATGACCGCCTGTGCGTTCCGGTCGTCGTTGTGCGCGGCGACGTACAGCCCGTCGACTTCGGTGCGGCCGTCGGCGTCGGGGTACGACGGCGCGAACCGTTCGTGTGACTCGCCGTGGTGCTCGTGTTCCTCGAACGCCTCGTCACCGGTGACGGGCCGGAGGTACGAGCCGTCGTACCACGCGGCCGCGACGACGTAGTCGGCGGTGACCGTCCCGTCCGCGCTCTCGACCCGAAACGTTCCTCCTTCGTGCTCGACCGCCTCGACGGTCTCGGCGACAAGCGTCGCGCCGGCCGCGTCGAGGTGGTCGTGGAACAGCGCCCGGAGCGTCTCGGGGTCGATGCCTCCGGGGAATCCCGGATAGTTCTCGACGAACGCGGCCCGCGGGAGCGCGGCCGCGCCGCGGTCGAACACCAGCGTGTCGAGGCCGTAGCGTGCGAGGAAGACGGCCGCCCCACAGCCCGCCGGCCCCCCGCCAACGACGACGGCGTCGTGGTCGACGGTCACGAGTGCCGCCGCATCGCCTGCAGCTGCCGTTCGACCACTTCGTCGTCCAGCAACGCGTCGGGGCCGACGAAGTCGACGACCGGCGCGTTCTCGACGCGGAGCCACTCGTCGCAGCCCTCGCCGCTGAGCGTCACGGCCCGCGTCGCCCGGGGGAGACCGTTCGCGCGGCGGTCGCCCGTGGTCTCGCGGACGCTAGCGAACTCGACGGCCGTGTCGGTCCACTCACAGACGGTGAGGTCATGGTCGGGAAGCGACGGGTCGAGCTTCCGGAGGGCGACGCGGTACTCGACGGCAGCGTCGCGGGCACGTTCGGCCGCCTCGTAGCTGTCGAACGTCGCCTCGGACACCGGCGGTGGCTGGGCGCCGGTATCGGCGCAGGCGACGGCGAACGCCCCGCCGTCGCTCGCCAACGCCTCCACCCGCTCGCGGGCGTCGAGGAGCGCGGACTCGTACGTGTCGCTCCCGGCGGCCATCTCAGAGGTTCCCCGCGACGATGTCGGCGACGCGCTCGCGGTCGAACAGTTCGCCGTCGAACCCGTAGAGCTGCCCGGCGGTGCGCTCGGTCAGCACCATGTACGTGATGGGCCCCTGGTACAGGCCGCCGGCGCGGTAGACGTCGCCGTTCTGGACCGCAGTGAGTTGCGACCCGACGTCGTCGTTCTCGAGGAAGGCGACGACGCTGTCCTCGAACTCCGGCCGCGTCTTCGACTCGTAGCCGCGGAGCATGAGCACCTCGGGGTCGACGTCGAGGACGGTCTCGAGGTCGATGGCGCCGCGACTCCCGTGGAAGTCCTTGATATCCGTCTCGGCGAGCGCGTCCCGGACGTTCAGGTCGCGGAGGTGTTTGAACCCGGTTCCCCCACCGATGAGATAGGGATAGTACTGCTCGGGTTCGTCACCGACACCCCAGAGCACGGCGACCTCAGGGCGGTCGCCCGCGCTCGGGACGACGGGCGCGAGGTTCGACTGGAACGCGTCGTCGACCTCGACGAACGCCTCGTAGCGGTCCTCGCGTTTGAACACCTGCGCGAGCTTCTCGAACCCCTCGTACAGGGTGTAGTAGCGGTAGTCGTCGTGCCACGGATAGTGCTGGGCGTAGATGCAGTTGCCGAACAGCGGGCCGACGGTCTCGGCGATCTCGTCGACGTCAGACTGGTCCCAGCCCTTGAACCGGTTCATCAGGAAGTTCGGGTCAATCACGTGGACGTCGGCGTCGAGTTCGAGGAACAGCTCCTTGCTGACGCCGTCCTGATACAGGTTCACCATCTGCGATTTGTCGACGGAGACGCCGGGAATCGAGTCGTAGTACTGGGTGTGATAGCGGCTCGTGAGCCAGACGCCCTTCGGCGGTTCGAGGCCGAGCGCGATACCCATGTCGGCCCAGCTCCCGTTGTTGGCGACCCACGTCTCCGGGACCGAGTCGAACGTCACGTCGCCGACGGGCGCCATCGACACCGTGTACGACGGCTCGGGGGTCGCGGTGTCAGTTGGAGTCGCGTCGGCGCCCGACCCGGTCGCCGTCGGTGTGTTCGTCTGCCCGGTACAGCCGGCGAGAGCCGCGACGCCAGCCGCCCCCGCCGTGATGAGTTCGCGTCGTCGCATACCCCGACCGAAGATTTTGGCCGGCCTAAACCTATCGATTTTTCGGCCAGCCTAAATCAGAGGTTCACATGTTTCCGTCGGGGTTTACCCCCCCGTACGTTCTGGTACGAGTATGGCAGACATGACCGTCGAGGAGGCGCTGGCGAAGTACGGGCCGAGCGACGTGACCCGCGACGACATCCTCACCGTCGACGACCCCGGGTTCGCGCCCGAGAACGTCGCGGTCGTCACCGGTGCCGGGTCCGGAATCGGCCGCGCGACCGCGCTCTGTCTGGCCGGCAACGGGCTCACCGTCGCCGGCGTCGACATCGACGAGGAGGGGCTCGAGGACGTGGCCGAGCGTGCCGACGAGCTTGACCTGCCTGGGCGCGTCGAGCCCCTCGCAGGCGATCTCACCGACGACGCCGACATGGAGCGCGTGGTGAGCGAGGCGGCCGCCCTCGGCTCCATCCGCTATCTCGCGAACATCGCGGGCATCCAGCACATCGACCCCATCGCCGAGTTCCCGATGGAGAAGTACGACCAGATGCACGCCATCATGCAGCGGGCGCCCCTCCTGTTGACCAAGCTCTGCTGGCCCCACTTCGAGGAGAGTGGGCGCGGGCACGTCGGCAACATGTGCTCGATCCACGGCCACATCGTCACGCAGGACAAAGTTGCGTACAACACCGTGAAGTTCGGCCTCCGGGGCCTCACGCAGTCCACGGCAGCGGAGGGCGACGGCGACATCCGGGCGTTCACCGTCTCGACGGCGTACGTCAAGACCGAACTCGTCGCCAAGCAGCTGCCCGACTCCGCGGACTCGCGAGGGCTCACGGTCGACGAGACCGTCGAACAGGTGATGCTCGGCCACACCCGCGTCAAGGAGATGATGGAGCCGTACGAGGTCGGCAACCTGTTCGTCATGGGGTTCTCCGAGCACGCGAAACACCTGAACGGCGGCGACATGCACCACGAGGGCGGGATGAGCCTGACGTACCAGTAAGCGACTGCTACCCGTCGAACCGTCGCGTGTAGTTATACCGGCAGTTGGCGTACGCGTGGCATGGCAGACGGACAGCGCATCGACTGGCAGGCCATCCCGACTCGCTACCGACGCTGGCAGGCGCTTCCGGTGTGGCGAAAGCTCCGCTGGCTCGTCACCCGGAGCCTCACGATGGTCGTCGCGTACGTCGGGTTCGCAGTGGCCATCCTCTGGTACAACGAGCCGACGCCCGTCGAGGCCATCGGCGCGGATCGCGAGTCACCGCTGGCGCTCGTGGGCGCGCTCGTGACGACTCCCGAACTGGGGCTCCTCCTGATTCTCGTGCCCGCGGTGGTGGCGGCGGTGCTCCTCCCGAACCGGCCCTCGTGGCGCGGCTGAGGAGCCGAACACCCGTAGTGACAGCCCGACCAGTCGCGGACGACCGGGGGCGCACCGAGGCGCAGCTATATATCCAGCCACAGCCATCCACGCAGACATATGACCGTCATCGCAGCCATCGGCGAGAAGCAGAGCGAGAGCCAGGTCGTCTCGGTCGCCTACGATCTCGCGTCGGCGTACGGCGACGACCTCGTCGTCCTCCACGTCATTCCCACCAAAGCGTTCGAGGAGCACAAGGAGACGATCCAGTCGCTCCCGGAGTTCTCGGACTACTCGTTCACCCAGGAGGAGGACAACGCCGCGAAGTTCGCGAAGCGGGTCGTGGAGGTGACGCTCGACGAGTTCGACGACGACGTGATCTCGACGGCCGGCCGGGTCGGCGACCCCGTCGAGGAGATCCTCGACGTCGCCGAGAGCCACGACGCACGGTATCTGGTCATCGGCGGCAAGCGCCGCTCGCCGGCTGGAAAGGCGCTGTTCGGAAGTACCACGCAGGCGCTCCTCCTGAACGCGACCCGCCCCGTCGTGACCGTGATGGAGTGAGCAGGACCGCACGCAGCGACCGGCGCCCCGTTCGCCCGTAAGCGGAGCCCCGTTCGCGCATAGGTACAGCGCGCGTGTGTGTCATCCGACCTGTTTTGTCCCCGCTTCCAGTAGCCGTGGGCATGGTCCCCACTCCACGCCAACTCCTCCTCGGCCGCGAACCCCACCGTCGACTGTGGCCCGCAGTCGCCGTCGTGCTGTTCGTCGGCACGTTCGCCGCGTACGCCGTCGGCGTGTTCCACATCCCTGGTGGGGTCGTGTTCATCCCCGGCCAGGCCGCGCTCGTCGGCCTCCTCGGTGCAGGTATCGTGGGCTACGCCCGAGGTGGGCTCCTGTTCGCGTGGCTGGTGTGTTACGGCGCGCTGCTCGGAAATCACGCCGACCACGCCTTCATGGGGCTCTCCCACCGGACGCGGGTCGAACAGGCGGCGTACTTCTTCGAGCTGGACGGGCTGGGCGCGTACGCAGTGATGGCTGTCGTCCTCGGCCTCCTCGCGTTCGCCGTCGGCGCGCTGGCGCGGTGGGGGTACGAGACGCTCCGTCCACAGCGACGGGCGAGCGCCGACTGACTACAGCCAGTCGACGAACGACCCCTCGATGAGGGTCTCGCGCTGGCGGTCGATGTACGCCTTCTGCATCCCCCAGATGGCCTCGGCGAACGGCTCGCCGGCGTCGAACCGCTGGCGGACCTGCGCGCGCTTCCACGACGCCGGCGTGACGCCGCGGTCCGCGCGCTCGCGAAGCGGCTGGATGTAGCGGGTCGCCTCCTCGGTGGAGAGGCCCCGCACTTCGAGGCCGTCGCGGGCGTACTCGAGCAGCTCGGAGTAGCAGACGTCCGCCTCCGTCGTCTCCTCGCCGTCGGCCGTCACCCAGTGGAGGTCGGCGTCGAGACCGTCCCGCATCGCGGCGTAGAAGTTGTCGCGCGCGTGCTGCCAGTCCATGTCGTAGACCGGGTGTTCGAGTCGGGGAAGCGACTCCATCAGGCCCGCGAACACCGCGAGGAAGGCGATGGAGTCGCGGACGGTGGGCTGAGCGGCGATGGGCCGGAACTCGATTCGGGCGTTCGCCGCCGTCCGCGATGGGCCGCCGAACACCGGTCGGACCCATCGCCAGAACGAGCCGTGTTTGTGCCGGAAGTGCGCGAACCGGTCGTCGAACCGCCCCGTCTCCTCCTGGAGCATCGGGACGACCGTCTCGTCGGCGGCGACGCGGTCGACCGCCTCCTCGACCGAGTCGATGTCGTCGGGGAACGTCACCTTCGCGTCGTCGTCGGGGTTGAGCACGGACTCGAAGACGACGATGCGGTTCTCGGCGTACCCCTCGTCGAGGACGACTTCGGGTTCGGCGGTGTAGCAGTCCGGCGGGAAGAACGGCGAGTTGACGCCGAGCGCGAGCAGCGGCCCGGCCACGCGCAGGGCGTACCGGAACCGCTCGGGGAGGTCCATCGCCTGTGCGACCTGGTAGTGCGGCTGGATGGAGGTGATGAGGCTCTCGGGCATCACCGTCTCGGCGTCGAGTTCGACGTGCGGTGCGTCGAGCGACATCTCCGAGCGGAACCCGGTGTTCGCCATCGCGTGATAGCGGACGGCGTCGCTCATGTTCGTGGCGAGGCGAACGCCGTCCTCCTCGACGCTGTCGGCGAGATACGAGGTCGCGGTCTCGCCGATGGGTGGCTGGGTCCACATCGCGTCGCTCACGAGATACAGCCCCTCGGCGGTGGCGACCTGCTCGGCGGCATCGAGCCGCGCCTGCACCTCGGCCTCCTGTGCACGGAGCCCGTACGCCGACAGTGGCTGGGGCGAGGTCGACATCTCGGCGTTGTGCAGGCCGAGCTCCTTCTCGAAGCCGATGTACTCGAGCAGGCGACGCGGCACCCGCGCCAGCGCGTACGTCTCGTCGTCGACGGCGTAGAACTCGTACTCGAAGCCGACGATGGCCTGTGGGTTGTCGAACGTCCCGTCGGCGAGCTCGGCCTTGAGCGTCTCGACCTCGCGGTCGACCCGCGACGCGAACTCCTCGGCGTCGACATCCAACGCCGCACGCACCCGCGCCGCGAGTTCGGAACCCGACATACCCGAACCTGGGTGCGCCTCGGATTAGAAGGCTGTGGCTGGCGGGCGATGGCGTCGCCGCCGCAAACCGGGTGGCAGCTGGGTGCGGGGGGTACCGGGGTCAGGACACTAATAGCCCCTCGTGTCGCACTGCCACCCGAACCAACGGCACCGAGCCCTACCCCGGGTTCACACCTAAACGTACTGAATGCTGAAATTCGGACTTGAGCTACAGGAGCGCACGGAGCCGATCGCGGTGGAACGCCACGGCCGCATCGCCCGTCCGTTCGGGGTAGCGGGGCCGTGTCACCTCGCCGCGGGAGTCGACGGCCGACTGCACCACCGCCGCGAGCCGATAGCCGCGCGGGACGGCGGGCCACGGTCGCACAGCCGTGTACCCCTCGCGAAACGCCTCGTGGAGTCCCTCATCCACGATATACCAGTCACAGACGAGGTGCTCGACCTTCGCGACGGCGAGCCCCGCGTCGGCGGCGAGCGGTCCGCCCCAGTCGACGACCGCGGTTATCGCACCCTCGGCGACGAGCGCGTTGCCTGGCCGGAGGTCCCACGGGAACAGCCGCGGCTCGGGCGCCTCGACGTCCGAGACGGCCTCGCGGACCGCCGTCCGAACGGGGTCGTGGAACGAATCGAACGCAGGTGGGAGCGCCGCCAGTCCCGCCTCGACGTCGTCGGTGAGCCACGCCGCCCAGTCGTCGGTGCCGGTCGCCCGGAGCCCACCGTCCGTCGCCCGAACGTCGCCGTACGCGTCGAAGCTGAATGCGTCGTGGAGTTCCGCGAGGAACCGGCCGAAGGTTCGGGCGACCGCCCGCTGGACGGGAGCCTCCAGTTCCGTGAACCGGGTGTGGAGGTCCACACCGGGCGCGCGTGCGGCGACGAGGTAGCCCGCCCCGTCGAGCGTGCCGACCGCGAGTATCTCGGGTACCGGCACCGTGGTCCGCTCGCGGACGGCCGTCGCCAGCGCCGCCTCGGTGGCGAGCGCGTCGGCGTCGGGGCTCGTCTGGACGACGACGGCCTCGTCGCCGAACGACACGAGCGTCGTCCGCTTGTGGTTTCCCCGCTGGACGAGTTGGCGAGCCGTCGGCTCGCGCCCGGGGAACACGCGGTCGAGGACCGCGGCGACCTCGTCCATGCACGAGCGACGCGCGCTGGGCGCAAACGTTCTGCGGTGGGGAGGTCGACGGGACTCAAACGACCCGCGAGAGCTCGTGAAGCGTCTCGAAGGTGAAGTCGGGGCGGTGGTCGCCGGGGTCGGTCGGCTCGCCGGGACACCACGCTGCGGCGAGGCCAGCGCCCTGTGCGCCGGCGACGTCGTACTCCAGCGAGTCGCCGACGTACAGCGATTGCTCGGGTGATTCGTCGAGCGCGTCGAGCGCGCGGTCGAACGGGTCGCGGTGGGGCTTGCGCCGCGGCATGTCGCCGGCGTACACCACCACGTCGAACGCGTCGTGGAGGTCGAGCGCGTCGAGTTTCGTCGACTGGCGGCGTTCGGGACCGTTGGTGACGAGGCCGACGGCCCCGCGCTTGCGGGCGTGGACGAGCGCCGCCTGCGCGCCCGGGAGCAGCGAGACGGCGGTGTTGTCCACCTCCGCGACGAAGCCGCGAGCGAGCGCCGTCGCGTCCACGTCTCTGGCGTGGTCAGCGGCGAGTCGCCCGAACCCGTCGGCGAGATAACCGAGTTCGTCGTCCGGGTCGATCGGGCCGTCGAGCGCCGCCCACAGTTCCGTGGGCGACCCGAACGGCTCGATGCCCGCGTGGTCGAACGCGGCGCGGAACAGCGCTGCTGGCTCCTGCTCGTGGCGACACAGCGTGTTGTCGAGGTCGAACAGGACGGCGGCGAATCGGCTCACGACTCTAGGAGGGCGTCCGCAGCAAAAGGCGTTGTCCGGTGGTGCGACCGGCTCACTCGACGGCGATGGCCTCGGCGTCTTCGAGGTCCAGTTCGATATCCTTCCCGCGGCGCATCCGGCGGGCTGCGACGATCGCGCCGATGCCGAGGACGACGAGGAACCCGATGGGGAACCCGCGGCGGCCGGACCCGTCGTCGACCTCCATCTCCACGGGCTCGTCGGCGGACTCGGCGGTCTCGCTGCCGAAGCGTGCGCCGTCCAGGTGCAACTCGAAGAACGTCACGTTGTCGAATGCCATAGCAGAGTTACGCGTGCTGAGAGCTTATACTCGGCAGTGACGGGTGCTGGCAGGGAGCCGGGCACGACAGCGCGTCGTGTTCAGACCTCTATGTCCTTCGTCTCGAACGCGCCTTCGTCGGCCTCGGGGTCGTACCGCTCGATGGCGGTCAGCACGAGGTCGGTCACCGCCTCGGGGCTCCACCGCGCGGTGTTGATGGTGAGGTCGTAGAACGAGTGGTCGTCGACGTCGATGCCGTAGTAGCTCTCGTATCGGCCGCTCTCGGAGACCTCGCGGACGCGCATCTCCGCCTCCATCTCGTCGCGGTCGGTGGTGCGGTCGACCCGGACCTCGGCGGGGGCGTCGAGCCAGACCCGCAGGTCCGCGCGGTTGCCGGCCAGCCAGCCGGCGAGCCGCGACTCGAGGATGAACGCCTTGTTCGCCGCCCCCCACCGCTCGGCGATGGTGCGGAGCCGGCGGTCGAGCGCGCGGTCGATCTCCTCGTCGGCGTCCGCCTGCGCGATGAGCTGCGTGAGCGTCATGTCGCGCTCTTCGGCGAGTTCGCGGAATATCTCCCCGCCGCTCACGTAGCCACAGTCGAGCGCCCGTGCGAGGCGCTCGACGACGGTGGTCGCGCCACAGCCCGGCGGCCCCGACACCGTGATGAAGAGGTTGCTCTCGACCCGACGCAGGTCCTGGCCACCGTCTGACAGCGGCGGCTCCGACGAGCGTCGGCTGTCGTCGCGTCCGTCGCTCGCGTCCCCACCGTCCGCGCTGGCGTCCGCCTCCGAATCCGGCATACGTGGGCGGTGGCGCCACCGCGGTAAATAGCTCGGGGTCGGCGCGCGACTCAGCCTCTGACGGCCTGGACGAACGCCTGCAGGTAGGTCAGCGTGAGCCCGAACAGCGTGCCGAGCGCGAACGTGTAGACGGCGGTGTCGACGACGCCGGTGAAGTGGAGGTAGCTGACCGCGACGGCGAGACCGAGGACGCCGAGGCCGGCGGCGGCGAGGAACCGCTGGCGGTACTGGATGCGGAGGGTACCGGTCGCAGCCGCCTGTTGCTCGACGGCCGCCAGCAGCCGCTCGACCGCTTCGTCGTCGATTTCGTCCGGGGCGGGGTCGCCACGAGGCCGTTCGCTACGCTGCGCCGAACCCCCACCGCGGAGCAGGTCTCCGTTCCCGTTCGCCGCGTCGCCCTCGTCGGTCGCCGCCCCAGAGTCGACGCCCGCGTGGGTGTCCATCGAGTGGACGATGAGTTCGTCCTGCGTGTCGAACGTCGCTCCACAGCGGCTACACTCGGCCCCCTCGCCGTCCATGTCACTCCTATTCAGTCCCCCACGAAGAACGTTCGGACGCTCAGGCCCTCACTCGAACGTTTCCCGGAGGTCCGCGACGATGGCGTCGACCGCTTCGTGGGCGCGGTCGATGGAGACCGGCGGCGCGAGCATCGAGATGAAGCCGTGGATGACGTCGTCGTAGTTGCGGTGGGTGACGTCGACCCCCGCGTCACGGAGGACCCGTGCGTAGGCCGCTCCCTCGTCACGCAGCGGGTCGAACCCTGCCGTCACGACGGTCGCCGGCGGGAGATTGCCGTGGCGCTTGGCCTCCATCGGGAACGCGTAGGGGTTGAGTTCGTGGAGGTCGCTCCCGAAGTAGCAGTCGAAGAACCAGAGGATGTCCTCCTCGACCAGGAAGTAGCCCTCGCTGTTCTCTTCCCACGAGTCGTAGTCGCGCTTGGCGTCGACCGCCGGATAGACGAGTACCTGCCGGTCGATGCTCGGACTTCCGTCGGACTCGCGCTGCTCGTCCGACGACGTTCGGCTCGCGCCGCTCGCCTCACCGTCGTCCCGGTCGCGGGCCATGAGCGAGACGACCGCCGCGAGGGTGCCGCCGGCGCTGTCGCCCATCACGGCGAGCTGGCCGTCGGCGTCGAACTCCTCGGGGTTCTCCGCGACGTGCGTGACGGCGGCGTAGGCGTCCTCGACCGCCGCCGGGAACGGGTTCTCCGGGGCGCGGCGGTAGTCGACGGCGACGACGTTGACGTTCGCCTTCGCACAGACGTGTCGACAGACCACGTCGTGGCTGTCGAGGTCGCCGATGACGAACCCGCCGCCGTGGAAGAAGACGACCGTCGGAAACGGCCCCTCGTCGGCCCCACCTGGCCGATAGTGCCGGACGGGGACGGCCTCCCGCTGCTCCCCCGCCTCGGGAACGTAGCCCGGCACCGTCAGGTCGTGGGTTCGGTCGACCTCGGGCTCGTCGGCGTCGGCGGTGAACTGGCCGAAGATGTCGCGGGCGCCGCGAGCGCCGAACTGCTTCAGCGGGAGGGCATCGAGCGCCGCGATCTGTTCGAGGACGACCTGGACCTCCGGGTGGGGCTCGTCGGCTCGCATACGCGGGGATACGCTGGCGCGTCCATAAGCGCGGGGTCCGCGGCAGGTGTCCCCCGGCGTTCGGAGATAGTTCTATGGTAACACAGGTCAAAGGAGTAGCCGGAGGGAGACCATGCACCCGAACGACTCGGAGATGCTCGTCCGAAAGGCACAGGTCGAACGCCCGGAGTTCACGACGGAACGGCTCGCGGTCGGCCCGCCGCGCGCAGTCGACCTGATACGCGAGGCGGTCGAGGGCGTCTCGACGACCGAGACCGAGACCGGAATCACGGTTCGGACCCGCCGCGGGATGCTCCTCGCCATCGTCACCGCTGTCGACGGTGAGCACGCCGACCTGCACTATCGGACCGCCCCAGCGTCGGAGCCCGCGACCCTCAAGGCGCGACGGCTCTGGAAGGCGCTGAGGCCGTACGCCGAGTGAGTCAGTCCGCGCGGCGGGCGAACCATCTCGCGAGCCCTGCGAGCGCGAGCAGGTGCGCTACGAGGCCAGCGACGAGGAACAGGGGCCACGTCGGGTCGCCTGCCTGTGCCGCGACGAGCGCCTTGACCGGCCAGTAGGCGGGGAACACCCCGAGGAGCAACTGGACGGGCTCTGGGAGGACGACGAGCGCGAGCACGGGGCCGAGGACCACGAGGTTGAGGAGCTTGCCGAGCGCGAGCCCCTCGATCGTGTTGGCCGCGAGCGTGCCGAACGCGAGCGCGATGACCGGCGCACCGAGCGCGGCGACCGCGACCGTCCCGACGAGCACCGCGGGCGAGACGGGGACGAGCCCGACGACGACGAGCGCGGGGAGCGTCGCGGCGAACGCCAGCACGTAGGCGGTCGCCGCGCGGTAGCCGAGATAGCCGCGCGCCGACAGTGGACTGGTCCGGTACGCCGTGAGCACGCCCTGCTCGCGGTCTTCGAGGACGAACATGCCGACGACGAAGCCGTATATCGAGGGGCCGAGCACCGCGAGCCCACCCACCAGCAGCGGGTAGTACGGGGGGAGCGCGACCAGCGGTCGGGCGAGCGCCGCGACGGTCGGCGCGCCGACCCGGACGAAGACGGCGAGCACGAGTGGACCGGCGGCCGCCACAACGAGCATCGGGTCGCGGAGCCAGTTGCGGAGGTCCGCGAGCGCGAGGCCGACCGCGGGTGACCGCGCCGCGCCACGAGCGGTTCGAGCGGTCGCCGAGCGCGTCGCCCCGACGAGGTGGCGGCCGGGGTCGCCACCCCGGACGATGTGCCGCCGGAACGACCGGCGCGCCCACCTGTAGGCGACGCCGTTGGCGACGAGGAGGTAGCCGACGCCGTAGGCGAGTTCCGCGAGCGTGAGCGGGCGGAAGCCGCCCTCGACGAGCACCAGTACGGGCTGGACCGGGAGGAGATAGAACAGCGGGGTGTCGACGAGACCGACGTAGCCGAACAGCGGAAGGAACAGCACCGTCCCCCAGCCGACGGCAGCGATGAAGTAGGCGTTCACCGAGTCGAACCGGGCGACCGCGACGAACCCCACGAGGACGAACAGCGACGACGCGAGCGCGACGCCAACGACGAGCACCCCGAGCCCCGGCACCGAGCCGTGACCGAGCACCGCCACGAGCGTCGACGCGACCACGGCGAGCAGCGACAGGCTGCACACCTTCGAGAGCAGGTAGCCGCGGTCGCCGAGCGGCGTCGTCACCAGCGCGTCGAGCACCCCCTCGCCCTTCTCGAACAGCACCATCGCGGCGACGAAGTAGAACCCGAGGACGGTGGGGTCGGTGACGACGAGCAACACTGCCGCGTCGGTCCGAAGTTCTGGTGGGACGAGCCGCAGACCGAGCACGAACGCGACCGTGAGGACGGTGTAGACGAGATAAAACCCGTAGCGCCGCTGGAGCCGGACGTCCCACCCCAGCATCGCGCTGAGGGCACTCCCGTTCACGTGAGTGCAGCCCCCGTCACGGCGACGAACACGTCCTCCAGGGTGGCTTCCTCGGTGTGGATAGTCTCGACGCGCTCGGTCGCGAGCAGGTCGGTGAACTCGGGGGCGGTCCCGAGGTTCTCGACCGGAAACGTCCGGGTCTCGAGCCGGCCGTCGACGCGGTACTCGACACGAACCGTCGGCTCCCCGTGGTCGAGTTTGAGGGCTCGGGGCGTGTCGACGACCGGGAGCGAGCCGTCGACGATGAACCCCACGCGGTCACAGAGCCGGTCGGCGACGGTCATGTCGTGGGTCGTGAGGAACACGGTCCGGCCGGCCCCACGGAGGGCCTCGACGAGCGTCATCACCGAGCGGGCGTTCGTCGGGTCGATGCCCGCGGTGGGTTCGTCCAGCACGACGAGGTCGGGGTCGTGGAGCAGCGCCCGGACGACGTTCAGCCGCATCCGCATCCCCTTCGAGTAGGTGGCGACGCGGCGGTCGGCGGCGTCCGCGATGCCGACCCGTTCGAGCAGGTCGTCGGGGTCGCGCTCCCAGCCGCCGTGGAGTGAGGCGAACAGGTCGAGGTTCTCCCGCCCGGTGAGTTTGCCGTAGAGGTTGGGCGTCTCCGCGGCGACGCCGACGTGGTCGTACAGGTCGCGGCCCCACTCGTGGAGATCGCGGTCGAGCACCTGCACCTCGCCGGTGTAGTCGTCGAGCAGGCCGACGAGTACCTTCTGAGCCGTCGTCTTGCCCGCGCCGCTCGGCCCGAGGAAGCCGAACACCTCGCCGGCCTCAACGTCGAACTCGAGCCCGCGGAGGGCGGGGTCGGTCGCTCCGGCGTAGGTGTACGAGAGGTCCCGGACGCGAATCATACCCGTTGACGGACGCGATGGACGGATAAGACTGCTGGCGAGGGGAGCGAAGTCGACCGACGGGGAACCCGAGCGGCGGCGCCGCGAGTACGTGACGAGTGCGAGGTTGACCGGAACCGCACCCTTTCAAACCACCGCGTCCCCAACGCTCGGGCATGTTGATAGCCTTCGACTTCGACGGGACGCTCTCCGATTCGGAGATGACCGTCCTGCTGGGTCGCCAGCGGGACGTCGACGACGAGATGGCCGCCATCACCGAGCGGGCGATGAACGACGAGATCGACTACGCCACCTCGCTGCGTGAGCGGGCCGCGCTGCTGGAGGGCCTCCCGGAGAAGAAGGCCGAGAAGGCGTGGGGACAGGTGAAACTCCGGCCGGGGAGCGCCGCGATCATCGACGCGCTCCGGCAGGCGGGCCACACCGTCGCCATTCTGACGGGAGGGTTCGATGCGGGCGTCGAGGCCGCGCTGGAGCGAGCAGGGACGACCGTCGACACCGTCGTCGCCAACCGCCTGCCCGTCGAGGACGGTGAACTCACCGGCGAGGTCGAGGGGCCGCTCATCGAGGGGACCAAAGACACCGAACTAGAGACGCTCGCGACGAACGAGGGTATCCCGATGGCAGAGACCGTCGCCATCGGCGACGGTGCGAACGACCTCCCGATGCTGCAGGTGGCGGGCCTCGCCGTCGGCTTCGCGCCCAAGCCCGCAGTCGAACCGCACTGCGACACCGTCGTCGAGTCGATGGACGACCTCCTCGCGATGTTCGAGGAGCGGGACATCGTCTAGTAAATTCGACATTCGTCAGACGCCCGTCGCACGCGAGTTTTTCTCACTCCAGTCGAAACAGAGGGGTTGTAGATGAGTGTCGTGACACGCCCCGTGGAGTGGCTCGGTAGCGTCGTCGGCAAGTACCCCTTCCGGGCGGCCGGCGGGCTCGCGGCCGTCGGTGGCTCGGCAGTGTCCTACTCGTCGGTCGGTGCGGGCGCGACGCTCGCGGACGTGCTGGCGTTCGTGACGGCGCACCCCGCGTACCCGGTCGCGGCCGTGGTCGGCCTGTTCGTCTTGCTGTTCTTCGACGGGTAGGGGTGACGGCTTCGGGAGTTCGGTGCGACGGAGCGTCGGGTGACCGATGGGTCCCACACCGGACACACCACTCACGACCGAGGCGATAAATCAGAAACAGACGCGCGCCTCAGTTGCCGAGCAGGCCGAGTTCGTCGAGCCGGGAGACGATCTTGTCGACCGCTTCCTCGGCGTCCTTCGGCTTCTTGCCGCCGGTGATGACGAGTTTGCCCGAGCCGAACAGCAGCGCGACGACGTCCGGGTCGTCGAGCCGGTAGACGAGGCCCGGGAACTGCTCCGGCTCGTACTCGATGTTCTCCAGCCCGAGGCCGATGGCGATGGCGTTGAGGTTGAGGTTGCGCCCGAGGTCAGCCGACGTAACGATGTTCTGTACGATGATCTCGGGGTCCTCCTCGACCTCGATGTTGAGGTCGCGGAGCTTGTCGAAGACAATGCGCAGCGACTCGTGGACGTCGTCGGTCGACTTCGCACCGGTACAGACGATCTTCCCGGAGCGGAAGATGAGCGCCGCCGACTTCGGCTCCTGGGTGCGGTAGACGAGGCCCGGGAACTGCTCCGGGTCGTAGTCCGCACCTTCCAGGTCCATCGCCACGCTCTGCAGGTCGAGTTCCTGTCCGATGCCCGTCGACGCGACCACGTTCTCGATGTTGATAGTCTCCTTCGGGTCGTCCATTGTTCGGTTTAAGCCACGTATTTAAGGTTTATAAAGGTACGTATCGGGACTTGACAGGTCGCCTCGCGGACCACTCTCGTCGGGGTTTATGAGGGATTCGGGCGCTCTCGCGGCGGGCGGCCTATCGCCGGGTTGATTGTCGGCGGCCGCCGACCGCAGGTGTGTATCTGCTGGAACTCGCCGGCGACGACGACGCCTTCGCCCGGTGTGAGGCGGCGAGTGCGTGCTCGGCCGTCGAGCCGCTGGCGCCGGGGCTCGCCACCGCGAGAGGCGTCACCGAGCGCGTCCGGGGGCTGGCGTTCACGCACGCCGCGTCGCGACTCGTCGGCACCTGCGAGCCGACGGTCGCGGACGCGCGGACGCTCCTCGAGGCGGCCACGGTCGACCTCCAGGGCACCGTGGCGGTTCGCGCCCGCGATGTCCGGTCGCTCACGGGCGTCTCGACCAGCGCCGCGGAGCGCGAACTCGGCGGTGTGCTCACCGACCGGGGCTACGCCGTCGACCTCGACGACCCCGACAACGAACTCCGGGTGCTGTTCTCCGATGACTGCTGTGCGGTCGGCTGGCTCGCCGTCGAATCGGTCCGGGACTTCGGGGACCGCGCGCCGACGGACAAGCCGTTCTTCCAGCCGGGGTCGATGGACCCGCTTCTCGCCCGCGCCATCGCGAACATCGCCGGTGCCCGCCCCGGCGCCCGGGTCGTCGACCCGATGTGCGGGACGGGGGGCGTCCTCGTCGAGGCCGGCCTCGTCGGCGCGGACGTGGTGGGCAACGACGCGCAGTGGAAGATGACGAACGGCGCCCGACAGAACCTCCAGCACTACCTCGCCGAGGCACCGCCCGCCGGGCCGGTGGCCGACCCCGGCGAGTTCGCGGTCGTACGCGGCGACGCCACCCGGCTCGGGCTCGCAGACGGAAGCGCCGACGCCGTGGTGTTCGACGCGCCGTACGGCCGACAGTCGAAAATCGCGAACCAGTCGCTCGACGCGCTCGTCGCGGACGCGCTCGCCGAGGCCAGGCGAATCGCCCCGCGTGCGGTCGTTGTCGGGGACCGGTCGTGGGCCGACGCCGCCGAGGCCGCCGGCTGGCGCGTCGATTCGACGTTCACGCGGCGCGTCCACGGCTCGCTCGACCGGCACGTGCTGGTACTCGTCGGCGTCTAGCCGGCGTCTAGCCACCAACTTTTATCCGCGAGTTTGCCGACAGCGTCCGGTATGTCCAGTGCGTGGTCCCGACGGTCGGTGCTCGCAGCGACAGGCGCAGTCGGCGCGGCCGCGCTCGTCCCCACGGCGTCGGCCCGCTACACGACCCGGATGGTGATTCCGAGCGCGGACGGCTTCACGGGCGACGAGGACCTCGTGGGCTACTTCGTCCACCTCGGGAGCACCACCGACGTATCGACGGACCCGGCGGACGTCGACGGCTGTGGCTTCGAGAACTGGTCACCGACGGACCTCTCGGCGTTCGACGGCCGACTGCTCGACCGCCTCGACGAGGACCACCGCGAGACGGAGATGACGGTCCACGTCGCAGGGGACGCCGAGGTCGACACCGGGACGCTGTGGATTATCAACGGGACCGTGGAGTGCCCGGACGGACAGGTCGGTCTCGAAGTGGAGCAGGTCGGCGCGAGCGTGCCGGTCTCGACCGCCGAGTCGACTCCGTCGAGCGCCATCGGCCCCGGCTTCGGCCCGCTGGCGGCCGTGGGTGGGCTGCTGGCCGGAGTGGCGGCGCTGGCCCGACGCCACAGGAGCGGCGAGTAACGCGGAGCGACAGGCGTTTCCTTCTCGACGGGGTAGGACGAACAATCAGATGCCACGCAAGGACGAGTACTACAACCGCGCGAAACAGGAGGGGTATCGCTCGCGGTCGGCGTACAAGCTCAAGCAGTTGAACGAGGACGCGGGGCTCATCCAGCCCGGCGACACGGTCGTCGACCTCGGGGCCGCCCCGGGCGGATGGCTACAGGTCGCCGCCGAACTCGCGGGGGAGGAGGGCACCGTCGTCGGCGTCGACCTCCAGCGCATCAAACCCATCAGCCGAGGGGGTGCGTCCGTCGAGACCATCAAGGGCGACATGACCGACGAGGAGACGCGCGCCGAACTCGTCGAGCTGGTGGGCGAAGCGGACGTCGTCATCTCGGACATGGCGCCGAACATGACCGGTGAGTACAACCTCGACCACGCCCGCTCGGTGTATCTCGCGCGGATGGCGTTCGAGACGGCGCTCGAACTCCTGGGACCCGAAGGCGACTTCGTCGCGAAGGTGTTCGAGGGACCGGACACCGACGACCTCCGGGCGGATATCGACCGCGAGTTCGAGTACGTGCGGACGGTCCACCCGAAGGCCTCGCGTGACGCCTCCTCCGAACTGTATCTCGTCGCGAAGAACCACCTCACTGCACCCGTCCGCGAGGGCGACGAACTGGAGGTCACGATCGAGGACGTCGGGCGAGAAGGCGACGGCATCGCGAAGGTCGACGGCTTCACGCTGTTCGTTCCGGGGACCGAGGCGGGCGACACCGTCCGCGTACGGGTCGACGACGTGAAGCCACGGTTCGCATTCGCCGAGAAGCTGTCGTAGCCGGAACACCTTTCTCTTGCCGCCGGGCAACAGGCGTATGCCCTCCCGCAGAGCCGCCCTCCGAGCCGGTGGGCTCGCCGCGACGACGGCACTCGCCGGCTGTTCGCGCCTCCCGTTCGTGACCGGGCCGAAGCTCACGCTGAACGTGTTCAACTTCACCGACGAACGGCGGTTCATCTCCGTCGAGTTGCTGCGAGCGGCCGGCATCGAGCGCAGCGAATCGGTCGTCTACGACCGGCAGTTCGATGTGCCACCACACGACAGCGAGGACTCGGGAAGGCGACGGGACGAGGACGCCGTCGAGAGCCGGAAGTACGTCGTCAGAGCCGGCTACGACGACGGACCGACCCGCGAGTTCACGTACTTCCCGGACTGCGCCGAGACGGGTGACCACCCCGACGAAGAGCTGTACGTCGAACTCCACTCGCGGGGCGACGGCGGCCCGCCGTACATCGACTTCCAGCAGAACCTGTGTGGCCGCGATACGCTACAGTACTAATCCGAGACGATGGGGTCGGCGTGCCCCGACTCCGAGGAGCGAACGAGGTTCGTGACGAGGTAGACGAACGGCGTGTCGACGACGGCGACGGTGAGTTTCAGGAGGTACTGGCCGACCATCAGCGCGGCGATGGCCGAGAGCGGAAGCCCGAGCTGGGGGTTCAGGCCGGCACGGGGCAGGACGTAGAAGGCGACGCCGACGAACAGCACGGTGTCGAGAATCTGTGAGGTGGCCGTCGAGCCGATGTTCCGGAGCCAGAGTTTGTCCTTGCCGGTCACGTCGCGGATGGCGTGGAACACGACGACGTCCCAGTTCTGCGAGACCAGATAGGCGAGCAGGCTCGCACCGACGATGTTGGCGCTCTGCAGGAGGACGGACTCGTACGCCGACGACGGGACCGCGTTTATGGGCGCAGCGGGCGCGACGACGGTCGAGTAGACCAACGCGAGCATGACGAAGTTCATGAAGAACGCGACGTTGACCATCCGCTGGGCCGCGATTTTCCCGTAGAGTTCGGCGTAGCAGTCCGACGCGAAGTACGTCAGCGCGTAGGCGACGGCCGCACCCGGCAGGATGAGCTGGGCGCCCGCGACGGGAATCGAGAACGGGAGCTGGAACCCCAGCAGTTTGGCGGCCGTCAGCTGCGAGGTGACGAGCGCCGTGACGAACAGCGCGAGCAGTGCCGTCGCGCCGAGCGGAACGTCTCTACTCATCGGGCTGGAGGCGACCGTGGCGTTCGTCGATCTCGTCGAGGATGTCGAGGTTCTTCCGGATGGACGCGCGGATGGCGTCGCTCCGGTTGACGTACTTCCCGTCGTCGCCGACGTGTTCGTCGAGGTCGTCGAGGAGCTCCTGGGGTATCTCGACGCTTATCTTGGGCATACTCGGCGATTACCCCGAGAATACTTAAGCGTCGTCAGTCGCGCGCAGAATTACGGCGTCAGTCCGACGCCGGTTCGACGGTGGGTTTGCCGCCACCGCGACGCCCGCCGAGCGTGACGACCCACAGCACGGCGAGGCCGAGTCCGTACATCGCCATCACGGGGATGCCGATGAGGAACATCATGAACACGCCGCGGGGCGACAGCAGGGCGACGAGCGCGAACACGGAGATGGTGACCTCGCGCCAGCGCCGGACGAACGTGTCGTAGCGGAGGAGGCCACCGGCGTGGAACAGCCACATCGTCACCGGGATACACGAGATGAGGCCGACGCCGATGGTGGTGAAGAACACCAGCCAGCCGAAGTTGTTGATGCGGTAGGCGATGACCATGTGCGCCTGGATGGCGTCCGCCGCCAGGTACGAGATGATGGTCGGTGCGACGTAGAGGAAGCCGAACAGGCTCCCCGCGACGAGCGTCACGAGGATGCTGCCGCCCCACAGCCCGAGGACGCGACGGTCCCCGCGGGCGAGGCCGCGCTCCTTCAGCGCGGGCCAGGCGTAGTAGAGCAACACGGGGAGCGCGGCCACGGCACCGGCGATGGTCGCGACCTTGATCTCGAAGATGAGCGCCTCGACCGGGTGAAGCGCCACGATGTCGACCTGGTCGGCGACGACCTGGTCGGGGAGCTTCCGGAGGAACTGGTCGCGCAGGCGGCCGATG
The DNA here is from genome assembly GCF_024362405.1 of Halorarius litoreus. Lineage (GTDB taxonomy): Archaea > Halobacteriota > Halobacteria > Halobacteriales > Haloarculaceae > Halorarius > Halorarius litoreus. The sequence goes on from NZ_CP101454.1 coordinate 1,321,230, forward strand.
CCGCCCGTGTAGAGGACGTAGAAGACGACCGCGAGGACGGTCATGAACGTCCCGATGATGCGGAACGCCTTCGAGGAGAGCGAGGAGGCGATGAAGGCGATGTCGTAGTAGTAGCCGCCGATGTCGTCCTCGTCGACCTCGTCTTCGGTGAACGCCGAGAGCATTCCCGCACCGGTGCGCGAGAACACGTTGCCCTCCTCCTCCTCGTCGGGGGCGGGTTCCACGTAGTTGCCGTCCTCGTCGATGTTGTTCGCGGCCGAAGCCGTCGCACCCTTCTCGACGGGGTCGGCCTCGACGAGTTCCTGCGCCTCGTCGAAGCGGTCGAGGATGGCCTCGGCTTTCATGTCGTCGCCGTCCCCGAGCGCCGCACTGGCCAGCGAGAGCGCCTGCTGTTCGGTCATGTCGGCGAAGGCCTCCGGTGGGGCGGCCCGGACGCCGGCAGCGTTCAGTTCGCCGACGTCGATGTCGCCCGGCGAGCCCGTGCTCGCTGGCGCGGGGCCACCCAGTCCACCCTCGGCGGCGACGAGCTCGTCGAGCGCCTTGAACATCAGGTAGACGAGCGCCAGGAAGCCGGTGACCACGCCGACACCGAGGGCGGCGACGGCCAGCGCGACCGTCGCGTCGACGCCGAACAGCGTCGACGTGGCGAGCGCGTCCGGAATCTTGGTATCGAGGTACGGCCCGACGAGCGCCACCGAGTCGATGCGGGGGAGGTAGGCGTCGGCAGCGCCGTTCGTCAATGCCCGGCCGATAAAGAACACGACGGCGGCGGCGACGACGCCGACGCCAGCGATGCGGTTCCAGTGGTCGCGGAACACCTCGCGGGAGTCGATGCGCTCGCCGGCCTGCTGGGCGTTGACGAGGAACTTCGTGAGCGACAGCGAGAAGCCGTAGAGGAACACGAGCGGCGTGGCCCACATGACCTGCGTGAGCGGGTCCGGCGGGGTGAACAGCGCGCCGATGGCGTAGAGGCCGACGATGGCGTGTTTCCAGTAGTCGCGGAACGTCTGGTAGGGGACGATGCCCGACAGCGAGAGACCGGCCATCGCGAGCGGGAGCTGGGCGGCGAGCCCGAACGAGATGGACAGCAGGAACACGAACTGCGCCCACTTCACGATGGAGTAGTTGGGCTGGAACCCGGCCTGGACGGCGTTGCTGGAGAGGAACTCGAAGGCGAGCGGGAAGAACAGCAGATAGCCGTAAGCCGCCCCGCCCAGCAACAGGAGGATGCTCATGAGGACGGCGACGGCGATCTTCCACCGGGGGACACCGCGGGGCCAGATGCCGCGTTCCTTCAGCGCGTCCCGGGAGTAGTAGAGCAGAAGGGGTAACGCGAGGAGGATACCGACGACGAGGCCGATCTTCACCTGAAGGAGGATGACGTCGAACGGCGTGACTGCGACGATGTCGGCGTCGGGCGCCTGCGCGAGCAGGTCGGCTTTCATCCGCGCCCAGCCGAACGCCCGGAGGAAGTAGATGGTGGCGATGAGCCCGATGACGAAGAGGATGAACACCTTCTGGAGATGCTTCTGGGCGGCTCTGAGCATCGCCCCCAGCGTCTCCCGGCCGTCCATGACGGTGTTCGCGACGTCCTCGTCGATGGCTCCAGACACGCACGTGGGTTAGCCGCTCCGCGTTATCAATCTTTCACGACGGCGTGGACGGCCGATTCGAGACGCGGGGCGGCGATGGGGGCACCACCCGTGACCCGCCGACGGCGGCCGCGAGTGGAGAAGAAGGCTTACAATCGGGCAGGACCCACCACTCGCTAATGGCCGAGGAGCCGGGCGACGACCGAGCGGACCGGGAGTCGACCGAGTCGGCACCCGATGGCTCGCCTGACGCGGACCACCACGAGTCCACGGACGAGGAGCCGTCGGTGCGCCCGGACGAGCCCGCTGACGAATCCCCCGGCGACGCGCCGGACGACGACGAGGAGGACGATCCCGTGGGCGATTCGACGCCCTCCAGCGACGACGCCTCCGACGACGGCGAGGAGGCGGACGACGAGGTGCCGTCGGTGACCACCGACGAGGAGTTCAACACACTCGCCGCAGACGACGAGGAAGACGACGGCGAGGCGGACGACGACCTCGGTGACATCACCGACGCGTACGGCCTCCCGGAGTCGAACACCACCGACGAGGAGCAGGCGCGGTGGGCCGGTGACGAGCGAACCGCCGACGACCCGGCTGCCGACGACCCTACTGCCGACGACGCGGCGCTCGACGCCCCGGCATCTGACGGCGGGTACGCGGACGACGACCCGTACGCGACGTACGACGACTACGAACTCGGTGGAGAGGTAGACGACGAGGTCGGAGTCCACGAGGGCGCCCCGGACGACCAGGAGATGCCGCTCGCGGACCACATCGAGGAGATGGTCAAGCGGCTCGGCGTCGTCGTCATCGTGATGGCCGTCGTCTCCGGGATCGTGTTCCCGTTCGGCGAGGACCTCATCAACTTCCTCTGGTACTCGTATCTCCCGGGAACCGTCGGGCAGTGTCCCGAAGCCGCCGCGACGGCGCAGGACCTCGGGCCGGGCGACGCCGCGTGTCCCCGTGTCTACCATCCGCTCGCGGTCATCCTCGCGCGGCTGAAGGTGGCGACGCTCGCCGGCTTCCTCGTCGCGCTCCCCGTGTTCGTCTACGAGACGTACCTGTTCATGCGCCCCGGGCTCTACCCGAAGGAGCGCCGCTACTACCTCGCGAGCGTCCCGACGAGCCTCGTGCTCGCGGCGGTCGGCGTCGCGTTCGCCCACTTCCTCGTCATCCCCGCCATCTTCACGTACTTCGTCTACTACTCCGACTCCGCGACGACCATCGCGTTCGGCCTCGCGGAGACGTTCGACCTGATGGTGCTGCTGATGGGCGGGTTCGCCATCGTGTTCCAGATTCCGCTGTTCATCATGCTCGCGCTGATGATGGGCCTGGTGACGAGACAGTGGATGGCCGACCGCCGGCTCATCTTCTGGGGCGTCTACGCCGGGCTGGCGTTCCTGTTCAGTCCCGACCCGACCGGGATGGCGCCCATCATCGTCGCGGCGACGATGATTACGCTCCACGAGGGGACGCTCCTGCTCGCGAAGTGGACCGGGCGGAAGTAGGGCCGCAGACGCGCCCCGGTTGGGTCGGGAGCGCGCTGCCGGGCGGCCGCCAGAAGACCTATTCGGCGTAGCGCACGACTCCACCTGTGTCCCCACCAACACGACGGCGCTTCCTCCGAGCCGGCGGCCTCGCACTCGGCGTCGGCCTCGCCGGCTGTGCGACGCGAGCCCTCGATGGCGACCGGGACGACGCCACGCCGTCGCCGACGGCCAGCGAACCGACGTACGCCCGCCGCGTCGACGCGCCGGAATCGACGACGGTACGAAACCACGACGGGGAGCCGGTCGTTCGCTCGTCCGCGCACACTCCCGAGGCGAACCTGTTCGAGGAGTCGGCGAGCTGGGCCTACGAGGCCTGGCTCGTCGCCGACCAGCGCGACCGGGAGGCGCTCGACGTGTCACGAGCGACGGCGGGGGCGGACGCCGCACGGCAGTTCCTCGCCGACACCGACCTGTCGACGGCGACGGTGCTCGTCCACCAGTACACCGTCCCCGAGTGTGAGACGCATCGGCTCGACCGGCTGGAGTGGCGGACCGACGCCCAGTGCGGCGACAGGGCGTGCGTCGACATCCAGCTCCGGTACGAGGATACAACGTGGGATGGCGACTGTCAGGCCAGCGAGACGGACGAGCTCGACGGTGGCCCGCCGTACCCCGAGGGGACGTACGCCAGCGAAGCCACGCTCGTCCGCATCCCCAGCGAGATACAGTCGTACGGGTCGTTCGGCTACCAGGTCTGAGTCGGCGTCAGCTCGACAGCTCCGCCAGCTCGTAGCGGACGGTCTCCGCGAGCCCCTCGGCGAGCGGCCGGTGCTCGATGCCGAGTTCCTCGCGCGCCTTGCGGTTGTCCCCGAGATACGTCACCCCGGCGAGGACGCGGAGGCTCTCTGCCCGGTAGTCCTTCGGGAGCGTGACGGCCCGTTCGAGGAGCCCGGCGACGGTGGCGAGCCCGCCGAACAGCGCCGGCGGGACGGCTCGTGGCGGGTCGCGGCCGGCAGCGTCGGCCACGATGTCGAAGATGTCGACGAGGGTGGCAGGCTCGCCGCCGACGATGTAGTCCTCGCCCGGCGTGCCGTGCTCCATCGCGAGGACGTGTGCCCGGGCGATGTCCTCGACGTGGCCCGGCGAGTAGGCGACCTCGCGGGGAAGCATCGGCAGGTCGCCGCGCAGGAAGTCGCGGAGCGCGTCGCCGAAGACGCTCGTGTCGTCGGGACCGTAGACGAGCCCCGGCATGACCGTCACGAGGGGGAGGCCGTCGTCGACCATCGGCTCGGCCACCTCGTAGTGGGCTTCCCACTTCGTCCGGTCGTAGGCGGTCAGGTGCGGGCCGGCGTAGCGGTACGACTCGTCGACGACCTCGCCACCCGTATCGGAGTTCACGGCGAGCGTGCTGGTGTAGACCCCCTTCTCGATGCCGAGGTCGGCCATCGTCTCGAGGACGTTGCGCGTCCCCTCGACGTTGATGCGCTCGCCCAGCGTCGGGTCGGTCGCGCCGACGTCGTACCAGCCGGCGACGTGGAACACCCCGTCGACGCCGTCCATCGGCCCCCGGAGCGTCTCGGGGTCGGTGATGTCGCCCTCGACGACCGTCGCCCCTGCGGCTTCGAGGTCGCTCGCCTTCGACGGCGTCCGGGCGAGCACCACGACGTCGTGGCCGTCGTCGAGCAACTGGTGGGCGACGTGCCCGCCGACGAACCCGGTCGCACCGGTGATGAAATACTCCATGCACAGACAGGACGCGACCGCCGTCGAAAACGCTGCCGGCGTCGGTGGGCGGCCGGGTGCCGCCGCGGAGAGCCAACTTCATACCCCCCGGCCGACTAGCCGGCACCAGCATGGACGCGCCCCTGTGGACCGACCAGTACGCGCCCTCCGTCGAGGACCTCCCACAGCCGACCGTCCGCGAGTACCTGACGAAGGCCCGCGACGAGCCAATCAACCTCGTGCTCTACGGGCCGAAGGGCGCGGGCAAGACCGCGGCGGCGCGGGCGCTCGCCCGGCAGGCCCACGACGACCACGACAACGACCTCGTGGAGCTGAACGTCGCGGACTTCTTCGACCGGACGAAGAAGGAGATCACGAACGACCCGCGGTTCGACCAGTTTCTCACGGGCAAGTCGCGGATGAGCAAACGCGACATGATCAACCACGTGCTGAAGGAGTCGGCCTCCTATGCGCCCGTCTCCGGGCAGTACAAGACCGTTCTCCTGGACAACGCCGAGTCCATCCGCGAGGACTTCCAGCAGGCCCTCCGTCGAGTCATGGAGCAGTACGCCGAGAACACGCAGTTCGTCATCGCGACGCGCCAGCCCTCGAAACTGATTCCGCCAATCAAGTCGCGGTGTTTCCCCGTCCCGGTGAACGCCCCCACCCACGACCAGACCGTCACAGCCCTGCGTCGCATCGTCGACGCCGCCGAGGTGGAGTACGACGACGAGGGGCTGGAGTACGTCGCGGGCTACGGCGGCGGCGACCTCCGGAAGTCCGTCCTCGGCGCACAGACGACCGCCGAGCAGGAAGGCGAGGTGACGATGCAGGCCGCCTACGAGACCCTCGGCGATATCGGCAACGACGAGAAGATTACGGAGATGCTCGAAGCCGCCGAAGGGAGCGACTTCTCCGAGGCCCGAAGCCACCTCGACGACCTCATCTACACCGAGGGGTACGACGGCGCGGAGATACTGGAGGACGTTCTCAGAGTCGGGCGCTCGCGGTACGACGGCCACCGACTCGCGAAGCTGTACGAACTCGCCGGCGAGGTCGACATGGGGCTCACCGAGTCCACGAGCGACCGCGCGCAACTGGGGCATCTGCTCGCGGAGATCGGCGCGCCGGTCGACGCCTGAGCTCGGACTCGCGGCCTCACGCGCGAGCGGACGTGCGGTGAAGCATTATCGAAGAGGTGAGTTTTTAACACGCGGTTTCGTACCTCGCGACAAGATGTTCAAGGCTATCGTGAGCGCCGAGACGCTCCGGGACGCGCTCGACTCCGTGAGCGTGCTGGTCGACGAGTGCAAGATCCGTCTCAACGAGGACGGGCTCGCCATCCGCGCCGTCGACCCCGCGAACGTGGGGATGGTGGACCTCGAACTCGACGCGAGCGCCTTCGAGTCGTACGAAACTGATGGGGGCGTCATCGGCGTCAACCTCGCCCGCCTCGAGGAGTTCGCCGGGATGGCCGACTCCGGCCAGCTCGTCCAGCTCGAACTCGACGAGGAGACCCGCAAACTCCACATCAAGATCGAGGGACTCGAGGGGACGCTCGCGCTCATCGACCCCGACTCCATCCGGCAGGAGCCGGACCTCCCGGACCTCGACCTCCCCGCCGAAGTCATCATCGAGGGGAAGGACATCGGCCGCGCCGTCAAGGCCGCCGACATGGTCTCCGACCACATCGCGCTCGGCGTCGACGCCACCGAGGAGATCTTCTACGTCGACGCGGAGGGCGACACCGACGACGTCCACCTCGAACTCACGACCGACGACCTCATCGCGCTCACGCCCGGCGACGCCCGCTCGCTGTTCTCGCTCGACTACCTGAAGGACATGAACAAGGCAATCCCGAAGGACGCCGAGGTGACGATGGAACTCGGCGAGGAGTTCCCCGTGAAGATGCACTTCGACCTCGCGGAAGGAAATGGTAGTGTAACGTATATGCTCGCCCCCCGTATCCAGAGCGACTGAACGAGCCGCTCGTCTCGGGCTTTCTCCCTCTCGTCTCTGCCGTTGCTACGCCGCCGTCCAGCCAGTCGCGCTCCCGACACGAAGGCCGGCGACGACCACGAAGAACACCACAGCCAACAGGACGAGCACCTGCATCCCGGCCTGAATGCCCTGGTTCGCGGCGACGACGCCGACGACCACGGGCGAGACCGTCCCACCGGCGTAGCTCGCCGCGAGCGAGAGGCCGTTGACGGGGCCGCTGTACTCGGGGGCGGCGCTGACACCGTACGCCGCAAGGGTCGGAAAGAGGCCGGCGACGAAGAAGCCGGAGGCGACGGCGGCGACGACGATGCCCCACCCCGAGGCCATCCCGAAGGCGTACGCGAACAGGGGGACGACGCCCGCGCCCGCGGTGACCAGCAAGTTCAGGTAGCCGACGCGGTCGACGACCAGCGTGTACACCGCGCGGGCCGGGACGTACGTGACGAGATACGCCGAGAGCGCGAGGTTCGCCGTCGCCGGGTCGAACGCGGTCCGGAGGTAGGTAGGCAGCCAGAGGAAGATTGCCCCCTCGATGCCGCCGCTCGTCACCAGGGCGAGCGTCATGCCGACGATGGCCGGGCGCCGCGAGAGCACCCGAAGCCCGTCGAGCGTGAACGGCGCCTCGCCGCGACCCGGCAGGGACAGCGGCGTCCGGTAGACGACCACCACGATGGGGACCAGCAGGAGGAACAGCAGGCCGTAGGCGACCCGCCACGACGCGACGGCGAGCACGAGCGTCGCGAGCACGGGGCCGGCGGCGGCGCCGATGGACCACGCGAGTTCGTAGAGGTTGAGCACGCGACCGCGGCGCTCGGCGAACAGGTGGCTCAGGACGGGTTTATCCGCCGCACGGAACGTGCCCGTCGCCACCGCACGCACGGTGAATCCGCCGAGCAGGACGAGGAAACTGGGGGCGAGGCCGACGACGAGCACTGCGAGTGCCATGACGGTGCTGCCCGCGAGCAGGAACTGTTTGGGGCGACCCCGACCGAGCAGGGCACCGCCGCCGAGCACCGCGAGGACGAACCCGACGGTCCCCGCAGGCGCGACCAGCCCGAGCAACGCGGTGTCGACCCCGAACGTCGACTGGAACTCCGCCAACAGCGGCCCTCGCATCTGCTGGCCCAGCCCCTCGATGACGATGAACGCGACGGCGACGAGCCCCCACGTCCGGCGGTTCGCGCCGGCCTCGCTCGCAGTCACCGTCGCTCCCCGCTGGGCGTGCGTGCCGGGTGGTCACTGGCGGCGGACCGCATCTGTTCGGAACTCACTCGGAGTCGCGTAAAAAGTTGCTGGAGCGCGTCAGAGCCGCCGGTCGATGACCGCCTTCGCCTCCTTGCCGGCCTGCTTCCAGCCGTAGCCCTGGTCGTAGACGTGTTTCTTCGAGTCGACGAGTTCCTCGGGCGTCTCCTCCTCGAACCCCCCGCGGGTCCACGTCCCCGACTCGTCCAGCCAGACGAGCATCTGCTCTTTCGTCTCCTCCCACGAGAGGCCGACCATTTCGTAGAACGCGATGAGGGCAAATATTGAGTGATCATGCGCTCCCGGAACGCTCCCCTTCTCGTAGATGGTCTTGAGGGGCTCCATCGTCGGCTCGGTCACGCGCTCCTTGTACTCGGCTGCGGTCAGGAGTTCGAGCTGGTCGCCCTGTTCGTCGACGCGCTGGTCGCCTCTGAGTCGCGAGAGTGCGGCAGCGTGAATCCCACCCCAGTCCTCGACGTCGGCGCGGAGCGCGTCCTCGCTCCACGAGCGTCGGGAGAGCCGAGCGAGGAGGTCGACGTACGCGCCCTCGATGTCGGTCCACTGGACGCCGTCGAAGCCGCAGTCGGCGTCGTGGAGGTTCGTCCGGGTCCGACAGCCGGGACAGGGGTACTCGAAACGCGGCACTATCCCACTCGTGGCGTGATGGTCACAAATGCGTGTCGCTCCGTCTCAGAGGGTGACGACCGCATCCGAATCGAATCCGACGGTGAGGTCGTCGCCGTCGGCGGGGACGCTGTCGAGGTCGATCGCGGGAACGCGAACGACGACCGCCTGTCCCTGCCAGTCGAGCCCGATGCGAACCGCATCACCGAGGAACTCCGCGTAGTCGACGACGCCCGTGAGCGCGTTCGTCGCGCCCCCGACCTGCATCGACTCGGGGCGGACACAGAGCGTGACCGACTCGCCGGGGCGGGCGTCGACCGGCACCGCGAACGTCGTTCCGTCCACCTCGACACCAGCCTCTGTCGCGCGGCCGTCGAACACGTTGTTCTCGCCGACGAACTCGGCGACGAAGCGGGTGGCGGGCTCGCGATAGACTTCCTGTGGCGTGCCGACCTGCTCGACGTGGCCGTCGTTCATCACCGCGACGCGGTCGGAGACGGCGAGCGCTTCGGCCTGGTCGTGCGTGACGTACAGCGTCGTCACGTCGAGTTCGGCCTGGATGCGGCGCACCTCCCGACGCAGGCGCTCGCGGAGCCGCGCGTCGAGCGCGCTCATCGGCTCGTCGAGGAGGAGGACGTCGGGGTTCGGCGCGAGCGCCCGGGCGAGCGCGACTCGCTGCTGCTGGCCCCCCGAGAGCGCGTTCGGGTCGCGGTCACCCATTCCCGCGAGGCCGACGAGGTCGAGGAGGTCCGCGACGCGGGCGTCGGGGTCGTAGTCGTGGTCGGTGAACTGCAACCCGTAGGCGACGTTCTCGCGGACGGTCATGTGCGGGAACAGCGAATACTGCTGGAAGACGATACCGACGTCGCGGTCCTCCGGGGGGACGCCCGACACGTCCACCCCGCCGAACCGGACGGCGCCCTCGGTGGGCGACTCGAAGCCGGCGACCGCCCGGAGCGTGGTCGTCTTCCCGCACCCCGAGGGACCGACGAGCGTGAAGAACTCCCCGTCCTCGATGTCGAGCGAGACGTCGGAGAGGGCGGTCGTCTCGCCGTAGCGTTTCGAGACCGAATCGAGGGAGAGGCTACTCACGGTACCGGCCTCCGACGCGGTCGATGACGACGAACGCCGCGGCCGTCACCACCAGTAGCACGGTTCCCATCGCCGTTGCCGGACCGAGCGTCCGGTCGGTCAAGAAGCGTTCGACCGCGACCGGCATCGTGTACGCCCGCGACCCCTCCGCCAGAATCACGGTCGAGTCGAACTCACCGATGGAGATGGCGAAGGCGAACGCGGCGCCCGCCGCCAATCCCGGCGCGACGAGGGGGAGCTCCACGTCGACGAGCGCACGAGCCCGAGTGGCGCCGAGCGCACGAGCCGACTCCACGAGCCGGCGGTCGAGGTCGCCGAGCAGGGGCGCGACGTTCCGCACGACGAACGGGTACGCGCCGATGGCGTGCGCGGCGACGATGGCGACGGGGCCGACCACGGCCAGTCGCACGCCGCCGACCTCGATGCCGAACACGAGGCCGTCGAGCAGGCCGAGCCCGATGACGATGCCCGAGACCGCGAACGGAAGCATGGACGCCGTGCCGAGAACACGCGAGAGCACGCTGTCGCGGGTCGTCACGAACGCGATGACGACGCCCATCGGCACCGCGAGCAGGAGCGTCCCGACGCCGAACAGCAGGCTGTTGCGGACGGCGATACCCGGTTTCGTCTGGACGGTCACCTGTGCGGCCTCGCGTTCGAGCAGGTAGCCGTAGTACTGGGTCGTGAATCCGGTGCCGGACGCGGCGGTGACGGACTCGGCGACCATGCTGACGAGCGGGAGGAGGAACACGACGACGACGACGACGCCGTACGCGAGGAGCGCCCCCCGTTTCAGGTCGAACCCGCCGAACAGTCGCTCGCGAGCGAGCGGCGAGACCGAGCGGTCGGTGCCCGTCGACTGCGACTCGTAGCGGAGATAGGCGTAGGTGAGCGCGAGCGACACCACGGTTTCGAGGACCGCGAGCGCCGCGGCCTCCGTGAGTTTCAGCTGCTGGACGCGGTCGAACAGCCACACCTCGACCGTCGCGAGCTTGAGCCCGCCGAGCGCGAGGATGATGGGGAACGACATGAACGTGAAGATGAACGTGAGCAGCGCGCCGGTCAGAATCGCGGGCAGGAGCTGGGGGACGACCACGTCCCGGAACGCGCGCAGGGGCGAGGCACCGAGCGAGCGGGCGGTCTCGACGGCGCGGGCGTCGACGCTCTCCCACGACGCGGCGACGATTCTCGTCACCAGTGGCGCGTTGTAGAACGCGTGGGCGAGGACGATGATTTCGAGCGTGAACAGCAGGTCGAACGTCGGCAGCCCCACGAGACGAAGCAGGTCGTTGAGCGCGCCGTTCGCGCCGAACGCGGCGACGAACCCCACCGCGACCATGATGGAGGGGAGGACGAACGGAACCGCTGTGAGGGACTCGACCGTCCGGCGACCCGGAAACTCGAAACGAGCGAGGAGATACGCCCCCGGAAGACCGAGCGCGAGGCTCGCGAGCGTGGAGAGGAACGCCTGCCACGCGGTGAACCCGAACAGGCCGAACGCGGGAACCGAGGGCGAGCGCGCCCACGCCGCGAGTCCCGTCGGGATGCCCGCCGGATCCTGCACTGCGCCGGCGAGCGCCCCCACGTAGAACGGGTCCGAGAGGACGGCGAGCAGGGGGTCGAGCGTGACGCGGCCTTCGGGTCGAATCGCCTCGACGAGCACCGTCGCTACCGGGTAGTACAGCATGACGACGAGCAGCGCGGCGGTCACGAGCCCGGCGACGGGGAGCGCGAGCCGTTCGGCGCGACGGTTGGCCGTCATCAGGTCAGCGACCACGTGAGGACGGTCGGTCCGTTGAGGACACGGCGACGGCCGACGCTACCCCTGTGCGATTTCGCGCGCCCAGTCTTCGACCCAGCCATCGACGTTGCCTTTCAGGTCCTCGTACGTAAACGTCACCGGCTCCGGCGGTTCGAGCGCGTACTTCGCGAACTCCTCGGGGAGGTTCGCGTCGGGGGTCGCGGGGAACTGGACGTTGCGGACGGCGATCTCGCCCTGTGCCTCGGGCGTGAGCATGAACTCCATGAACGCCTTTGCGAGCTCGCTGTCCGCGGCCGACGAGAACCGCGCCATCCCCTCGGGGTTGGCGTACCCCTGGTCGTTGAGGAAGCCGACCTGATGGCGCGTCATGTCTTGGTCGTAGCGGTTCGCGTACACCTGGTCGGTCGAGTAGGAGACGACCATCGGCTTCTCGCCGTTCGAGTAGGCGTTGTACGCGTCCTCCCAGCTCCCGAGGACGGTGATGCCGTTGCTGTCCAGTCGCTTCCAGTAGTCGAGGTAGCTGTCGGCACCGATGGTGTGGACCGTCCACAGCAGGAACGCCCGACCCGTCGCCGACGACTGGGCGTTCTCGACGATGAGCGTGTCCGCGTACGGCTCGGTCGTGAGCGCCTCGAAGGTCCCGGGGTTCTCGACGGCGGACTCGTCGTACACCAGCGAGATGTAGCCGGTGTCGTACGGCACCGCTCGACCCTCCGGGTCGAACTCCAGCTGCTCTTTGACCTCGCCGCGGCGGTCGAGGTCGTCCATCGGGTCGAACAGCGGCTCGTCGAGTTCGGTGTCGAGCCGCAGGAGGTGGTCGACGTTGAGTCCCACATAGAGGTCCGCCTCGATGGGGACGCCCTCCTTCGCTCGCTGGATGTAGTAGTTGAGCCCCGAGTCGGGGGTGGCGAACTCGACGGTCGCCTCCGGATACTGTGTCTCGAACTGCTCTTTGAGCCACGGCCCCGCCGCGCCGTCGCTGTCGACGAGCGAGGGGTACGTCGCGACCGTGAGCGTCCCGCTCGGCTCGCCGCCACCCGTGAAGCCAGTGCAGCCCGCGAGCGCCGTCGCGCCCAGCGTCCCGGCGGCCTGCAGGTACGTGCGTCGCTTCATTACCGAGTGGTTACACCCAGTGATACATAAGCCCGGTGGAACACCCGTCGGTACCTCGACATCCAGAACCCCCGAAAGGAGTATTGCGGTCGGGCCTGAACCGGGGCGCGTGAACCCCGCCCGTCGCCGACAGTACGTGCTCGCCGCGCTGCTGCTGGTGCTTCTGGGGGCCGCGGCCGTCCTCCTGCGGGAGGTGCTCGCGACGACGTTCTTCGCCGTCACCGTCGCGTACGTGCTGTACCCGCTTCGCGAACAGTTCCGCGACCGGGGGCTCTCGCGACGGATGGCCGCCGCGGCGGTGTCGGCCATCGCGTTCGGGGCCGTTCTCGTGGCGCTCGGGCTCGTCGCCATCGCGCTGTACCGGCGTCGGGAGTCCATCGTGACGCTCCTGCGGGAGTTTCCCGAGGAACTCACCCTGACGGTCGGCGAGATGACGTACACCGTCCCGACGGCGATGCTGGTTGAGCCCGCCACCGCAGCCGTCCGGGGGCTGGCGGTCACCGCTGCGTCGGCCGCGCCGGTTCTTGGACTCAAACTGTTCCTGTTCGCCATCCTCCTGTTCGGGTTGCTCCTCCGCCCCAGTTCGGCCGCCCGCGTGGTGTTCAACGTCGTTCCCGGCCAGTACCACGACGTCGTCCGCGCGTTCCACGAGCGCATCAAACAGACGTTGTTCGGCATCTACATCCTGCAGGCGGCGACCGCCGCCGGGACGTTCCTCGTCGCGCTCCTCGTGTTCGTCGCACTGGGCTACCCCGCGCCCGTCACGCTCGCGGTCGTCGCGGGCATCCTCCAGTTCGTTCCCGTCGTCGGCCCGGGCGTGCTGCTGGGCGTGCTCGCGGTGGTCGACCTGATGCAGGGGAACGTGACCCGGGCCGTCTCCATCGCGGTCGTCGGTGGGGTGCTCATCGGTCTGCTGCCGGACGCGGTGATTCGCCCCCGGCTCGCCAGCTACGCGGCGCACCTCCCGATGAGTCTCTACTTCGTCGGCTTCGTCGGCGGCGTCCTCTCGCTCGGTGCCGTCGGGTTCATCGCCGGGCCGCTCGTCGTCGCGCTCGTCGTCGAGGCGGTACTACTGCTCTCGAACGGCCGAGGGGCCCCGACCTAGCCCTCTTCGGTGACGAGAGTGCCCCCCTCGCGCTCCCACTCGGTGAGCGACCCCTCGTAGAACGCGAGGTCCTCGTAGCCGAGGTGCCGGAGCGTGACGTAGGTGTGGCTGATGCGCCGGGCGGTGTTGCAGTAGAGCAAGACCCGTTTCTCAGGGGTGATCCCCTTCGCCTCGAACAGGTCGCGGAGGTCGGCCTCGGGCAACAGGCCGCGCGTCTCCTCGTCTATCACTTCCTGCCAGTCGAGCTGGACCGCGCCGGGGATGTGGCCCTCCGCGAACTCCCACGGCTCGCGGGTGTCGACGATGACCGCGCCCGAGTCGACCGCCGTCTGGACGGTTTCCATGGGAACGAGCGGGCCGTCGGTGTCGAAGACGGCCTCGTACTCGACGGGGGTGGGCTGGTCGACTTCGCTCGTCGTCTCGTAGGCGCGCTGCCACGCGGAGAAGTCGCCGTCGAGTAGATGCAGTTTGGACGGGTCGTGGCCGTACAGTTCCGCGGTGACGAGGAAGCGCGCCGCGAACACGCCGTGGTGGTCGTCGTACGCGACGACGCGGTCGTCGGTCGAGATGCCGACGTCGCCGACGAGGTCGGCGAACGCCTCGGCGCCGGGGAGTTTGCCCGCCTCGCCGTCGTCGCCGCGGAAGCTGTCGAACGGGACGTTCACCGCGCCGGGGACGTGGCCGATCCCCTCGAACTCCCACGCGTCGCGCACGTCGACGACGTGGACCTCGTCCAGCCGCTCGGCGAGCCACGACGGCGGGACGACTTTCGGGTGCATACGCCCACTCGGACGGGCCGCCGTTTCAACCCGACGCCAGCGGCCGCTTCCGGCGGCGCTCCCAGATATCGGCAACAAGTTCTGGTAGGCGCCCGTGGCGGTGGGCGACACCGAGGCTTCGGACCACTCGCGGGAGTTACATATCCGTTCGCCCGTCGCCCCGGATCAGGGGTGCACAGTAGCGGCAACATTCTCTGGAAGGAACGACCCGTGGCCGAACTATCCGGCAATAAAGAGGATATGGCGGCGGAGCGTATATTGGCGGTTGTACTATGACTGAGTACGCGAACGACGTGCTGGTCTCCGCCGACTGGGTGGAGCAGCACTTAGACGAGTTCCAGAGCGACGATTCCGACTACCGACTGGTGGAGGTCGACGTCGACACCGAGGCGTACGAGGCGAGCCACGCACCCGGCGCCATCGGCTTCAACTGGGAGACGCAGCTCCAGGACCAGACGACCCGCGACGTCCTCACGAAGGACGACTTCGAGGACCTGCTCGGGAGCCACGGCATCTCCGAGGACTCCACGGTCGTCCTCTACGGTGACAACTCCAACTGGTTCGCTGCCTACACCTACTGGCAGTTCAAGTACTACGGCCACGACGACGTGAAGCTCATGGACGGTGGCCGCGACTACTGGCTCGACAACGACTATCCGACGACCGACGAGGTCCCGGCGTTCGCCGCGGTCGACTACACGGCGTCCGGCCCGCGCGAGTCCATCCGCGCCTACCGCGAGGACGTCGAGAACGCCATCGAGCGCGGGCTTCCCCTCGTCGACGTCCGCTCGCCCGAGGAGTTCACCGGCGAGATTCTCGCGCCCCCGGGACTCCAGGAGACCGCCCAGCGCGGCGGCCACGTCCCCGGTGCCAAGAACATCTCGTGGGCGGCCGTCACGAACGACGACGGGACGTTCAAGACCTACGACGAGCTGCAGGAGCTGTACGGCGGGTACGGCATCGACGGCGACTCGACCACCGTGGCGTACTGCCGCATCGGCGAGCGCTCGTCGGTGGCGTGGTTCGCGCTCCACGAACTGCTCGGTTACGACGACGCCGTCAACTACGACGGCTCGTGGACCGAGTGGGGTAATCTGGTCGGCGCGCCCATCGAAACCGGCTCCGCGGAGTAGCGACAGGTACAACCCCGATTTTCTTTCGCCACCGCGTCCGACAGCGACGCCTCAGACCAGCACTTCGACCGGGTAGCCGTGTGCCTCCAGTTCCGCGATGAGCTCCGCGACGTGGTCGTGGCCCCGAGTTTCGAGGTCCAGTTCGACCTCGGTCTGGTCGATACGCATCTCCAGCGACGTGCGCTCGTGCTGGATGCGGTAGATGTTCGCCCGTGCGTCGGCGATAATCTCGATGAGCTGTTCGAGCGCGCCCGGCCGGTCCTTGAGAACGGTCTTGATCTTCAGGTAGCGACCGTCTTCGACCAGCCCGCGGGTGATGACCGTCCGCAGGACGTTCAGGTCGATGTTCCCGCCACACAGCGCCGGGACGATGACCTCGCCCGGCTCGTACTCGAACGCGTCGTCGAGCACGGCGGCGAGCGCGATGGCACCGGCACCTTCCACGAGCGTCTTCGAGCGGTCGAGCAGGTCGACGAGCGTCGTGGCGATGGCCGAATCGGGGACGGTGACCACCTCGTCGACGCGCTCGCGGATGACCTCGAACGTCTGCTCGCCGACCTGCCGGACGGCGATACCGTCGGCGATGGTGTCGACCTGGTCGAGCGCGACGCGCGACCCCTTCTGGAGCGACTGTGCCGCCGAGGAGGCCCCCTCGGCCTGCACGCCGACGATGCGCGTGTCGGGCTTCTGTGCCTTGACCGCGGTGGCGATGCCGGAGATGAGCCCGCCACCCCCGATCGGAACGACCACGGTGTCCACGTCCGGGCAGTCCTCGACGATCTCGAGCCCGATGGTCCCCTGTCCGGCCATCACGTCCGGGTCGTCGAAGGCGTGGACGTAGGTGCGGCCCTCCTCGGCTTCGAGTTCGTGCGCCTTCGCCTGTGCCTCGTCGTAGTCGACGCCGTGGAGCACCACCTCCGCGCCGTACGCCTTCGTCGCCTCGACCTTCGAGACGGGCGCGTACTCCGGCATGACGATCTTCGCGTCGATGCCCGCGCGGGTGGCCGCGAGCGCCACGCCCTGGGCGTGGTTGCCCGCGGAAGCCGTGACGACGCCGGCGGCACACTCCTCCGGCGAGAGCTTCGCGAGCTTGTTCGTCGCGCCGCGGATCTTGAACGAGCCGGTGCGCTGGAAGTTCTCCAGCTTCAGGTAGATCTCGGCGCCGCTCCGGTTGGAGAACGTGTGCGAGTAGTCGAGCGGGGTGTGTCGCGCCACTTCGGAGACGCGCTGACGGGCTTCCAGGACGTCGGCAACGTCGAGCATAGCCTCGGCTACCCCGGCGAGGGTTCTAACCTTTCGGGAAAAGGGGAGGGGGAAAGGAGCGTGTGCACCTGAACGAATGGGCTGGGGTTACATAAGAG
Source organism: Halorarius litoreus (assembly GCF_024362405.1). Lineage (GTDB taxonomy): Archaea > Halobacteriota > Halobacteria > Halobacteriales > Haloarculaceae > Halorarius > Halorarius litoreus. Next base: position 1,338,252 of record NZ_CP101454.1, read on the forward strand.
CCAGCCATGCGGACTGAAAGTAAAACCGCACGACTGCGAGACGGTAGACTCGCCGTCAGACGGTCGTCAGTCGCTAGTCGTGAGGGGGCGACGGGGCAGTCGCTGGTCGTGCGGGGATGACGAGGAGTCAGTCGACCGGGGTCGCCTCGAACCGCTGAACGTCGATCCCGTAGCGCCACCGGGGCGACTCGTCCTCGTTCGCGTAGTCCGTGACCCCGATCTCGACGCCGTAGGTGCCCGACGGCGTCGTCCGCTCGGTGACCGCGCGGAAGTCCGTGTCGTACACGTCGGTCGCGGTGGTGCCGTCGTCGAGCACGAGCGTCACGTCGTGGGCGACGAGCGTGTGGCCGCCGGTGAACCGCTCGCCCGCCTCGAATGGGCCGAGCGTTCGCGAACCGTCGAGCGTCGCCACGTCGACGCGTGGCGCGTCGAAGCGCTCGCACGCCCCTTCGGGTTCGGGAAGTGGGGTCGGCGTCGGGTCGTACTTGTTGTCCATGAGCGGCGCTCCAGTAGTACAGGCGTACACGTCCTCCGACCGCTCGGCGAGGTACACTGCGAAGTCGACGGAGAGCTGCGCGACGTCGTCGGGGATAGATCCGGGGCGAACGACGTACGCGACCGAGACGCCGTCGGCTCCCGGACTGGGCGTGACGGTGCTGGACTGTTCATCGCTGGAGGGACGGCTCACGCAGCCGGCCAGCGAAACGGCGCTGGCGCTCGCAAGCGCGAGGTAGCGGCGTCGGTGCACGTCCGCGGACGGCCTCCCCGCCGGTAAAGGTCTTCTGTCGCCGAGGAGCCGACGATGCCGACTCCCCGGGGCGGCGCTACTCGAAGGCGGGAATCCCGGTGAGGTCGTGGCCGAGGATGAGCGAGTGGATGTCGTGGGTGCCCTCGTAGGTGTAGACCGTCTCCAGATTGGCCATGTGGCGCATCGGCGAGTAGTCGGCGGTGATGCCGTTGCCGCCCAGCATCTCGCGTGCCACACGGGACTGGTCGCGGGCCATCCGGACGTTGTTGCGCTTGGCCATCGACACCTGTTCGGGGCGAAGCTCACCACGCTCTTTCAGCTCGGCGAGTCGGTACGCGAGCAGTTGTGCGGTGGTAATCTGGGTGGCCATCTCGGCGAGTTTCTCCTGTTGAATCTGGAAGGAGCCGATGGGCTTGCCGAACTGCTCGCGGTCGGTCGCGTACTCGCGCGCCGTCTCGAAGCAGTCGCGGGCGGCCCCAATCGCGCCCCAGGCGATGCCGTAGCGCGCCTGCGTCAAACAGGAGAGCGGGCCCTTCATGCCCGTGACGCCGGGCAGGACGTTCTCCTCGGGGACGTGGACGTTGGTGAGTTCGATCTGGCCCGTAACCGAGGCGCGCAGCGAGAGCTTCTCCTCGATTTTCGGGGTCGAGACCCCATCACGGTCAGTCTCGACGAGGAAGCCACGAACTGGGGTGTCGTCCGCAGAGCGGTCCCGCGCCCAGACGATGGCCACGTCGGCGAGCGGCGAATTTGTAATCCACGTTTTGGTGCCGTTGAGCACGTAGCCGTCGCCATCGCTCTCGGCGTAGGTCTCCATGGCGGTCGGGTTCGACCCGTGGTTCGGCTCCGTCAGGCCGAAACAGCCGACGGCCTTCCCTTCGCCCATGTCCTCCAGCCAGGCGTCCTTCTGCTCGTCGGAACCGTACGCGTGAATCGGGTACATGACGAGCGCGCCCTGGACGGACGCCATGGAGCGCAGGCCCGAGTCGCCGGCTTCGAGTTCCTGCATGAGCAGGCCGTAGGCCGTCTCGCTCAGTCCAGGGAGGCCGTAGCCCTCCAGGTTGGGGGCGTAGAACCCCAGCTCGCCCATCTCTTCGATGAGCTCCGTCGGGAACGTGCCTTCGATCCAGTGGTCGCCGATGTCGGGGCGCACCTTGTCGTCGACGAACTCCCGGGCCGTATCGCGGACCATCTTCTCCTCGGAGGTGATGTCCGCCTCGAGCCCAACGTAATCGAGCATACGTCCGTATCGGGGTGCAATCGGTAAAAACGCTCGTGCGGGCGTGAGGGGCGCTCGCGCCGGACCGAGGCGCTTTTCGGCCACGGGGTCGGAGACGGCGACGTGCGCGACTCACTGTGGGCCGGCGGGCACGCGGCGTTCCTGCTGGCCGCACTCGGCGGGCTGGTGTGGGCGACCGGCCAGCCGTTCCTGTTCCCGAGTCTCGGGCCGACGGCGTACCTGCTCGCCGTCCAGCCGGGCGCCCCGACGAGCCGCCCGCGACGAGTGTTCGGGGGCCACGTCGTCGGCGTCCTCGCAGGACTGCTCGCCTACACGCTCCTCGCGGCCCCGCTCGTGGGCACCCAGCCGCCACCAGCGGCATCGCTGGGGGCGGTACGACTCTCCGCGAGCGCGGCAGTGTCGGTCGGGCTGACCACCATCGGAATGCTCGCCGCGGACCTGCGACACGCGCCGGCGTGTGCGACGACGCTCATCGTCGGGCTCGGCCTGCTCGCCTCGCCGGTCGACGCGGTGGTCATCGTCGTTGCCGTCGCGGTCCTGCTCGTGGCTGACCGCGCGGCGAAGGCGGCTCAGTCATCGCTCGCGGGCGGCGTACCGGCCTGAATACCCCGCGGCCCGCGGTGTCACCGCGAGCCCAGTCCGAGAGACTCGCTACGCTCGCATCTCGTGGAGGAAGTTGTCGAACAGTCGCTTCGTCTCGCAGGCCCGCGCGTAGTTTTCGTCGGTGATGCCCGCACAGACGGCCTCGATGCGCTCGTCGGGGAGGTCCTTCGAGCGCGTGATGCCCTCGGCGGTCGTCTGGTCGTACTCGGGGTGCGCCTGGACGCCCACGACGTTTCCGAGCCGGAACCCGTGGACGCCGTAGTCGTTCTCGGCGATGAGCGTCGCGCCCGGCGGGAGTTCGGTCACGGCGTCGGAGTGGGTGGTGAAACAGAGGAACGAGTCGTCGAGTCCGTCGAACAGCGGGTCGTCGGCCACCTGCTCGATTTCCCGGTAGCCGATCTCGTACTCGTCCATGGCCTCGACGGTGCCACCGAGCACGTCCGCGAGCAGCTGGTGGCCGAAGCAGATGCCGAGCGCCGGCAGCCCGCGGTCGATGGCCTCGGCGACCCACTCCTTCGTGGGGTCGAGCCACGGCTCGTCCCAGTAGACCGACGACCGCGACCCCGTGACGACGAACCCGTCGAACGCGAAACCGTCGGGGTACTGCTCGTCGGCGACGTGGAACTCCACGAGGTCGGCGTCGAGTTCACGACGGAAGTTCCGGCGGGTGTCGAATGCGGCGTGTGCGGCGTTGATCAGGGCGAGACGTGGCCGACTCATCGCTCCCCGCTAGCCTGTGCGATCACAAGAGCGTGACGCCCGCGTCAGTCTCGGCGCGAGACCACGAGGGCGGCCAGCCCGAACCCGAACAGCCACGAGACGGAGACGAACCCGAGGAGGCCACCGTCGCTGGTGCCGTCAGGGCAGGGTGTGGCGGTCGGCCCGATGAGCGGGTCCTCGGGCACACACTCCTCGGTCGTGGGGAACGGCGAGGGTGACTCCGTCGGCGCCGGCGTGGCCGTCCCAGTTGCCGTCGCTGTCGCCGTGGGCGTCGGAGAGGGCGTCGTCGTGGCCGTCGCCGTCGCGGTTCCGTTCTCCGGGGTCGACGTCGCTGTCGCCGTGGGCGTGGGCGTCGGCTCCGGCGTCGATGGGTCGTCGTCACCGCCGCTATCGGTGGATTCCCCGCCGCTGTCTCCACCGGTCGACCCGCCGCTGTTCCCACTTGATCCGCCACTGTCGGCCGGGTCCGGAGCGGCCGTAGGCGTCGGTGAGGGTGTCGCGGTTGGCGTTGGGGTCGGCGTCGGCGTTGGGGTGGGGGAAGGCGTGGCTGTCGCCGTCGGCGTGGGGGTCGGCGTGGCTGATGCGGTCGCAGTTGTGGACGGCGTCGGTGTGGCCGTCGGCGTAGGGCTCGGGGTCGGCGACGACACCCCACCCACAGCCTCGACTCCGCCCGTCTCTGTGTTGTTCGCGGGGCCCGCGCCGGCGGCGCCGGCTGTCACCTCGTCGAGGCTCGGCATCGCGGGGGCGGCGGTGACCAGCCCGACGACCGCCAGCAGCGCGACGACGCCGACCGCCAGCACGCGAGCGTGTCGAACCACCGGATGAAACGGGCTCGCGCCGGCCGCACCGCTCGGCGTCCACGTGAACCGTGCGTCGATGCGAGCCGCGCCGGCAGCCCACGCCGGGTCGGAGTCGCGCCGGGCTGCGCGTGGTCGAGGTCCTCCATCCCTCCCCCCAGTCATCTACTCGAAGGGAACGACTCCCCATAGATACGCCCGCTGGCGGACACTGCCGGTGGTTTATCCTTCGGGTGGCTCCCAGTCGGCCGTCAGGTCGAGGAACGTCTGGAGGATGAACCCGGTGAGCCCCCAGACGGTGTGGCCGTCGACGCGGAAGAAGGGGAGCGTCGCCGTGCCGCGCTCGGGGTGGCTCCGTCTCTCCGTCGAGTAGTTCGTCGGGTCGACGAGCGCCTCGACCGGGAGGACGATCACCTGCGCGACCTCGCGAGAGGTGGGGCGGTACTCGCGGTCCGCGACGTGGGCGACGACCGGGCGGACGACGTGACCGTACGGCCCCGGCACGTCGTCGAGCCGGCCGACGACCGTGGCCTCATCGGGACGGAGGCCGACCTCCTCGTGCGCCTCACGGAGCGCCGTCGCGGTCAAGTCGTCGTCGCCCTCCTCCCAGCCGCCGCCGGGGAACGACATCTCGCCGGCGTGCGTCGGCATCTGGTCCGACCGCTCGGTGAACAAGATGTGGTGGCCGCCGTCTCGCTCGATGACGGGGACGAGGACGCCCGCCTGTTCAGCGTGTTCGGTCGCGATGGTCCGCGCGTCGTACCCCGTGAGGGCGTCGATGTCGAGTCTCACAGTTCCTCCAGAAAGCCCAGCAGGCGGTCGTTCACGGCCACGCTGTGTTCGAGATGCGCGAGGTGTCGCCCCTCGACGGCCTCGTACTCGCCTCGCGGGAGTCCCCGCGCGAGCGCCTCGCAGGCGGCCTCGGGGACGACGGGGCTGTCGAGCGGCCCTAACACGAGCGCAGGCGTCTCGTACTCGTAGAGGCCGCCGGGGTCGAACGCCTCGTACGCCGCGTAGAGCGCCCGGCGTGACTCGGCGTCGGCGTCGTCCAGTTCCCGCCAGCCCTCGATCTCGTCGCGGGGCGCGACCCCGACGTACGACTGCGAGAACGCAACCTCGGGCCAGTCGTCCGAGAAGAGGCGTTCGAGGGCGTCGGTGTCGACCACCTCGCCGGAGGCGGGAGTGGCGATGAGGGTGAGGCTCCGGGCGCGGTTGTACTCGCGGGCGTACGCGAGCGCGACCGCGCCGCCGAGCCCGTGGCCGACGAGGTGGGTGGCGCGCACTTCGGCGTCGCGGAAGACGGCTTCGAGGTCGGCGGCGAGCGTCGCCACGTCGTAGGGGCCGTCGGGAGCGTCGGAGCGACCAGTCCCCCGCGGGTCGACGACCAGCGCCTCGAACGGGCCCGTGACGGCGTCGTGCTGCCAGCCCCACGACCACGCCCCGAGGCCGGCTTCGGGGAGGAAGGTCACCGTCGGCCCCTCCCCCACGCGCTCGTAGTAGAGGTCGACCCCGTCGGTTCGCGCCCGTGGCATACATCCGGGTTGTGGGCGCTGGCGATTAACTCCCGCGGTCGGCGCGCGGGCGAGCAAGGAGTTAGGTAGCTCTAGCCCGAACAGTATTGTATGAACACCGCAACACTGAGGACAGACATCCCGGCGCTCGAGCGCGCGACGTACCTGAACACCGGCGCGAGCGGTCCCGCCCCGCAGCGCGTGCTGGACGCGGCGGCGGCCGCCCAGCGTCGCCACGAGGTCGACGCCCATCGCGGAAACCCCTACCCGCACGCCTGGGACGCGTACGACGCGACCCGCGAGCCGGTCGCGCGGCTACTCGGCGCGAGCCCCGAGGAGATCGCGCTCACCGGGAGCACCGGCGACGGTATCTCGCGCGTGGTCAACGCCATCGACTGGAACGAGGGCGACGTGGTGGTCCGTACCGACCTCGAACACCCTGCGGGCATCCTCCCGTTCGAACGGCTCCGCGAGGAGGGGGTCGAGGTACGCGAGGTACCGGCCCCCGACGGCCACCTCGACGTCGAGGCCTATCAGGACGCCGTGGCGGACGCCCGGTTCGTCTGTCTCTCCTCGCTCTCGTGGCTCCACGGCACGCGTCTCGACGTCGAGCGGGCGGTCGACGTCGCACACGACGCCGGCGCGTTCGTCCTCGTCGACGCCGTCCAGTCGGTCGGCCACCACCCCGTCGACGTGAAACAGTGGGGTGCCGACGCGGTCGCCGCCGCTGGCCACAAGTGGCTGCTGGGCGTCTGGGGCGCGGGCTTCCTCTACGTGGACGAGGCCGTCGTCGACGACCTCCGCCCACGACACCTCGGCTACCGAAGCGTCCCGAAGGGCTCCGAGGGGCTCGAGTACAAGCCCGGCGCAGCGCGGTTCGAGGTCGGCACCCAGTCGCTCGCCCCGTACGCGGCGCTCCGGGAGGCCATCGCCATCCACGAGGAACTGGGTGCCGACACCGTCACGGCCCACATCGACGGGCTGGCGCGACGGCTCGGTGACGCACTCGGCGACCGACTCGTCTCCCCCCGCGAGCCGGAGTCCGGGCTCGTCACCTTCCGCGTCGACGACCCCGAGACGACGGTCGAACGACTCGAGGCACGGGACATCTACGTCAGAACGCTCCCGAGTTCGGGCGTCGTCCGCGCGTCGGTCCACGTGTTCAACACGGCCGACGACGTCGACGCGCTCCTCGACGCGCTGTGAGTCAGGCGTCGAGTTTCGCGCGGAGGACCTCGGGCGCCTCCTCGAGTGCGTCGTCGAGCTTCGAGGCGTCCGGGCCACCGCCCTGCGCGAAGTCCGGCGGGCCGCCGCCGCCGCCACCGACCTTCCCCGCGAGGTCGCCCACGACCTCGCCGGCGTTCACGGGGACGCCGTCGGGGACGGCGACGACGAACGTCGCGCCGTCGCGGCCGGACCCGAGGACCGCGACCTTCCCTTCCTCGACGAGCGCGTTGGCCGTCGCGCGGAGTTCGTCCATGTCGGCGTCGATGCGCTGGACGACCGCGACGGTGCCGTCGAGTTCGACCTCCTCGCCGTCGGCGCCGCCCGACGCACGAGCCTCCGCGAGCTGTTCCTGCAAGTCGTCGATGCGCTTGCCGCGCTCCTTCCACTCGGTGAAGAAGCGTTCGGCGGTCTCGGGCACCTCCGGCGGCGAGACGTCGAGGATTTCGGCGGCCTGATACAGCGCGTCCTCGGTGCGCTGGGTGGCCTCGATGGCCGCGTCGCCCGCCGCGAACGTCAGCCGCTCGACCCCGTCCTGCACGCGCTCGGTCGAGAGGATCTTGATGGCGCCGATGTCGCCCGTGCGGCCGACGTGCGTGCCCGCGCAGGCCTGGACGTCCTCGGCGACGTGGATGAGGCGGATCTCCTTCCCCGGCGGGATGCCGCCCTGGAACAGGTCGAAGCCGTGTTTCTCCTGCGCGTCGTTGCGGTGAATCCACTCCTGTTTGACGGAGAAGTTGTCCGTCACCAGCTCGTTGGCGACCCGCTCGATGCGCTTGATCTCGTCGCGCGAGATGCGGTCGTAGTGGGTGACGTCGAGCCGCGAGGAGGCCGTCCCCTTCTGGGCACCGGCTTGCCGGATGTGGTCGCCGAGCACCTCTCTCGTCGCGTGTCCGATGATGTGGGTCGCGGTGTGGTGCCGCATCAGCCGCGCGCGGCGGACGGCGTCTATCTGGCCGCGGACGAACTCCCCTTTCCCGGGGTTCTCGTCGGTGCGGTGGAGGATGACGCCCTCCACCTCCTCGACGTGCGTCACCTCGACCGTCGCGTCGTCCGTCGAGAGCGTCCCGGTGTCGGCGGGCTGGCCCCCGCCCTCGGGATAGAACATCGTCTGGTCGAGCACCACGTCGTAGGTCACGTCGCCGTCCTCGTCGGCAGGGTCGCGCTTGATGACGTCGAGGACGACCGCCTCGAACTCGGTGCGGTCCTGGTCCTCGTAGTAGAGCTTGTCCGTGTTCGGGAGGTCGGCGATTCGGTCGTCGGTGTGCCGGCCGTCCGCCTCCTCGAACGCCTGCTGGCCGCCGTGGCGTGCCGCGACGAGCGAGTAGAAGTCGTCGGGGATCTCCACGTCGGCGCCCTTCTCCTGGGCGATCTGCTCGACGGTGTCGGGCTGGATGCCGTGGCTGTCGTACAGCTCGATGACCTCCTCGAGCGGGATGGGCTCGCCACGGCTCGCGTACTCGTCGGCGAGGCGACGGACCTGTCGGCCCCCGCGTTCGAGGGTCTCGCGGTACTTCTCGACCTCGGTGCGGACGATGTCGCGGATGGTGTCGCGGTTCTGGTAGCTGAGCCGCTTCGCCTGCATGTCGACGAGCTCGTCGAGGGGCGCGTCGACGCCCACATCGTCGACGAGCCGCTTGGTGCGGCGAAGCACCATCCGCGCGAGGTAGCCGGTCCCGACGTTCGACGGGACGATACCGTCGCCGAACATGTACGCCATCGTCCGGCAGTGGTCGGAGATGGCGTAGATGGTCTCGAGCGGCTCCATCAACTCGACGAGCCGGGTCGTCGAGACGCCGAGCTTGTCGGCGATGTTGTCGCGGGCCGTCTCCATGTCCTCGGCCTCGTCGATGTCCATGTGGCCCGCCAGCTTCGCGGCGCGGTGGACGAGTTCCTCCTCCTCCTCGGAGAGGTCGATCTCGGCGTTCTCCTTGAGGAACGCGATCATGTCGGGGTAGACCGCCTCGTACACTGTCGGCGTCCCCTGAGACATCCAGGTCCACCGCTCCAGCCCGTAGCCGGTGTCGACGATGTACGTGTCCATCTCGGAGTACGTGTTGCCGTCCTTCAGCTCGTACTCGCCGTCGGGGTCCTGTTCGAGGGACATGAAGACGAGCGTGGCGAGTTCGGCACCGCGGTAGATGACTTCGATAGCGGGCCCGGCGTTGCCGCCGCCGACCCACGGGTCCTCGATGTAGACGATCTCCTCGAGGTCGGCCCCGAGCGACTCGAACAGCTCGTCGCAGTACTTCACCGTCTCGTTCTTCCAGTACACCTCACCGGAGTAGGCGTATTTGTCCCCGACCTCCTCCTTCGCGTTGAACGCGTGGTGGGCCATCATCTCGAACGCCATCGTGTGCCGGCCCGTCTTCCCGACGTTGTCGATGTCCTGCATCCGGATACAGGGCTGTGAGATGGTGAGCGGGTTCGCCGGCGGGGGCGTCTTCCCGCTCGTGACCAGTGGCTGGAAGTCGTAGATGGACGCCTGCGTCAACAGGACGTCGTCCCGCCAGCGGTTGGCGGCGACCGGATACGGCTCGATTCGCTCGTGGCCGTGTTCCTCGAAGAACGAGAGGAACACCTCGCGCATCTCTTCGAGCGTGTACGCCTCGTCGAACCCGGGGTTGTCGATGAAGCCGTACTCCTCGCAGGGCGGCTCCCCGCAGGTCTCCCGCTCCTCGTCGCGGGTCCAGAAGGCCGCACCACACTCGGAGCACTCCCGGCGAATAAAGCCGTTCTCGTGGAAGTACTCGAGCTGGTACTCCGACTCGAGGTCACTCATTACCCCCAATTGGCCAACGTGCGTCTAAAAGGGTTCCGAACGGGCGTACCGTCCGAACGCCGGGATTCGTGCCCCGCAACGCCCGTGACAGAGGGCTGCGACCGAAGTGGAGGGGAGCAGTCGCGACGGGCGCGGGGGGACGGTTCGTTGCTTCGAGCCGACACGTATCGTTAAGGGAGCAGCGAGGATACGTGCAGCGAAGAGATGCCGTTCGAGCAACGCCGGAGGCGACGATGACCGACCTCCGAGTTCGTGTTTCCGGAAGCGACGACCTCCGGGCACGGGTCGCCGCGCTCGACGGGGTGACGGTGGTCGACGACGACCCGGACTGCTGTGTCACTGACGACCCCGCGGCCGACGCCGGCTCGCTGCCGACGGTCGCCGTCGCCGACGACCCCACGGCCGTCCACGGCGGCCTCGCCGGGTTCGTGCGTCCCGACGCGCCGGACACCCACCTGCTCGACCAGCTCCGACTCGCAGTGAGCCGGGCGTCGCCATCGCGGTCGAAGGCCGAACGTCTCCACGACATCACACGGGACATCGTCGCCTGTGACGACCCCGAGACGGTGTACCGGCTGGCGACCGAGGCCGCCGCTCGCATCCTCGATTTCGACATCAGCTACGTCGCGGAGGCCGGCGAAACGTACTTCGAGCCGAAGGCGATGTCAGAGACGATGGGCGAGGACGGCTACACCGACACGATGCGCATCGACGAGGGGCTCGCCGGCCGAACCTACCAGCGCGGCGAGTCGATACTGGTCGACGACCTCGCGGCCGTCGACGAGGCGAAGCCCGTCGACCCCGACTACCGCGCGGCGTTGAGCGTTCCCATCGGCGACATCGGCATCTTCCAGGCCGCCTCGACGCGGCCGGGCACCTTCGACGAGCGTGACCGCGAACTCGTCGAACTCCTGATGTCGCACGTCGCCGAGACCATCACCCGGCTCCGGACGGAAGCGCGCCTCCGCGAGGAGCGGCGAACCATCGAGCAACTCCACGAGAGTACGACGGAGCTCCTCGCCTGCCAGGAGGAGACGGCACTGTGTGAGCGCATCGTCACGGCCGCAGAGCGCGTCCTCGAGTTCGAGGTGTGCTCGGTGCTGCTCGTCAACCACGAGACGGGACGACTCGAAATCGTCGCGACCAGCGACTCGCCGCTCGCGCCCCCAGTCGGCAACACCATCCGTCCGGACGAAGGTATCGCCGGCCGGACGTTCCAGGAGGAGACGACGATACTGGTCGACGAGGTCGAGAACTACCCCGAGGCGAAACCCTCCGACGAGGCGTTCGAGTCGGCGCTCAGCCTCCCGCTGGGGTCCGTCGGCGTCGTGCAGGCCATCGCAGCCGAACCACGGGCGTTCGACGACCGCGACCGCGAGCTGGCCGAGCTGTTCGTCTCGCAGGCGGCAGCGGTGTTCGCCCGCCTCCGCGCCGAACAGGAGCTCGTCACCGAGCGTGACCGCCTCGAACAGTTCGCGTCGGTGCTGAGCCACGACCTCCGGAACCCGCTTTCGGTCGCGAAGGGGCACCTCGATCTCACGCTCGAATCCGGCGACGAACAACATCTGGAGCGGGTGGACGACGCGCTCGACCGCATGGACGCGCTGGTCGACGACGTGCTGACGCTCGCTCGGGAGCCGTCGCTCGACGAGCGACCCGACCTCGACCTCGAAACGCACGCCGAGGAGGCCGCCCGGAACGTCGGCCTCGATGCGCTCCGCGTCGCCGACGGACTCCCTACGGTCGGTGCCGACCCCAGCGCGCTGCTGCGGCTGCTGGAGAACCTGTTTCGCAACGCGATGGAACACGGGGACGACGACGTGACGGTCCGGGTCGAACCGCTCACCGACGGCGACGCGACGGTTGGCTTCGCCGTCGCCGACGACGGCCCCGGCATCCCCGAGACAGCACGCGAGCAGGTGTTCGAGTCCGGCTACACGACCGGGGGCGGGACGGGGCTCGGGCTACCCATCGTCCGGAGCATCGCCGAGAGCCACGGCTGGTCGGTGACGGTGGACGACAGCGAGGCCGGTGGCGCGCAGTTCGAGATTCGGACGACGTGACTACTCGTTTTCGAGCGCCAGCGACGCCAAGAGTGCCTCTAGCTGCACCTGCACCTTTTTACTCGTCGGGTCGCCTCGCTCCACTCGGCGACCACCCCTCGTAAAAATCTGCACTAAAAACACCCGCTCGCTCGTTTCACTCGCTCGCGGCGAACGCCTCGCTCCGCTCGGCGATGCTGGTCACTACTCGTTTTCGAGCGCCAGCGACGCCAGCAGCGCCTCCAGTTGCACCTGCTCGTTCGCGCCGGACGTGATACGGTAGTCGGCCTCGCCGATGCGGTCCATCAGCCGGACCGCCTCCCGGTCGGAGAGGTCGAACTCCCACACCGACCGGTGGAGCTGGTCGATGATGTCGCCGCCCGCGATGCCGACCTCGGTCAGGAGTTCGTCGAGCGTCGAGCGAGCCTGCGTGAAGTCGCCGTCCAGGGCGAGGTCGACCATCGCCTTGATCTCCTCGGGGCGGGCGGTGGAGGTGATGGCGTACACCCCTTCCTCGTCCACGGTCTCGCCCATCACGGCGGCGGCCTGCAGGCCGTTGATGGCCTTCCGCATGTCGCCGTCGGCGGCGTAGACGAGCGCGTCGACGCCGTCGTCGGTCACCTCGATGCCCTCCGCCTCGGCGATTTTTCGGACCTGGGATTCGACCGCCTCATCGGAGAGCGGCGAGAAGCGGAAGACGGCACACCGCGACTGGATGGGGTCGATGATCTGACTGGAGTAGTTACACGAGAGGATGAAGCGCGTGTTGTTCGAGAACTGCTCCATCGTGCGGCGGAGCGCCGACTGTGCGTCGCTGGTGAGGGCGTCCGCCTCGTCGAGGAAGATGATACGGTAGTTGTGGCCGCCGAACGACGAGCGCGCGAAGTTCTTGATGCGGTCGCGGACCACGTCGATGCCGCGCTGATCCGAGGCGTTGAGTTCGAGGAAGTTCTCCCGCCAGTCGTCCTCGCCGTAGAGTTCCTTGGCGATAGCGACAGCTGAGGTGGTTTTCCCGACGCCGGCCGGCCCGGCAAACAGCAGGTGCGGCAGGTCGTCGCGGTCGATGTACGATTTGAGGCGGGACGTGATGTTCTCGTGGCCCGCCACCTCGTCGAGCGTCTGCGGGCGGTACTTCTCGATCCAGACCTCGCGCCCGCGTTCGGTTCCCTCGGCGGCCTCGCTCATGGATTCGGGTCCGCTCCCGCCGGCCATAAACCCCCCGAGACCACGCCACCCTGCGGCTGCCAGTATCGTGCTATCAAGCCTCCATACGTGTTCATCCGGTTATACGTCGTACGTCTAGCATGGTATCCCTTCGACAGAGCGTCGTAATCGTCGCAACGTTCGTCCTGATGGTCGCATCGTTCACGGGTACGGTCGCCGCCGACCCGCGGTTCGGCGGCACCATCGTCGTCGGCTCGGGCCAGACCGTCGGTGACATCGAAGCCGTCGGCGGCTCCGTCGTCGTCCGCGGCACCGTCGACGGCGACCTCACGGGCGTCGCCGGGAACGTCCTCATCGCGGGCACCGTCACCGGCAACGTCGAGATGGCCGCCGGCTCCGTCACCGTCACCGAGGGTGGCGAAATCGGCGGCGACGTGAACGTCGCGACGGGCTCGCTGCTCGTCGACGGGACCGTCCTCGGCTCCGTGACCGCGGGTGCCGGCGAAATCGTCCTCGGCCCGGACGCGCGCATCGCGGGTGACCTCCGGTACGACCCCGACGCGACGCTCTCCGGGAACCGCGGCGCGGTCGAGGGGAGCATCGTCGCCGACGACTCGCTCGTGGGTGACGTGACCGTCGGCCCCGTCGTCCCGCCCATCGTGTTCGACGTCTGGGGCCTCCTCGTGGGGCTCGCCATCGGGGCGCTCCTGCTGTACGGCGCCCCCGAGTTCGCCGACCGCGTCACCGGAATGGCCGTCGGCGAGCCGCTCCGTTCGGGCGGCGTCGGTCTGCTCGCGGTCGTCCTCGCGCCCATCGTCGCGCTGGTGCTGGTGCTGACCATCATCGGCATCCCGCTCGCGCTCGTCGGTGCCATCCTCTTCGGCATCGTCGTGTGGATCGGCTCGCTGTACGGCCGACTCGCCGTTGGCGTGTGGCTGGCGCGCCTGCTCGACCAGGAGAGCCGCGCGGCGACGCTGCTGCTCGGCTTCGGTGCCGTGTTCGTCGTCGGCCTCGTCCCCGTCCTCGGCGGGCTGGTGCAGGCCGTCGTCGCGCTGCTCGGGTTCGGCGCGCTCGCGCTCGTCCTCAACGGTCGCCGGCAGCGCGACACCGGCGAGGAGGAGCTGACGCCGGACCTCCGGCCGGTCTGACGACCACGGACAAGACACTTATCCCCGCCGAATCACTCGGGTGACATGTCACGTCGCCCCATCGCCCTCCTTCTCGTCGCGCTGCTGGTGCTCTCCATCGCCCCCGTCCCCGTCGCCGCCGACTCCCGGACCGGGTCGCGCGTCGTCGTCGAGGACGGCAAGACCGTCTCCGACCTCACAGCCACGGCAGGGGTGGTCGTCGTCCGCGGCACCGTCGACGGCGATCTCGAGGCCTACGGGGGCCGAGTCGTCATTGAAGAGGGTGGCCGCGTGACCGGGCGCCTCCGGGCCTCCGCGGGGACGGTCGTCGTCAACGGCACCGTCAAGGGGACCGCGCTCGCATATGGGGGAAACGTCCTCGTCGGCGAGAGCGGGCGCGTAGAGCGGTCGTTCGGCGGCGCCGCCGGAACGATGCGCATCGACGGCCTCGTCGTGGGCGACGCGACGGTCGCCGCGGGCACCGTGACGCTCGGCGAGTCGGCGACGATTCGCGGCGACCTCAACTACGACGGCGAACTCGTCGACCGCGGCGCGACCATCGGCGGAACCGTTCGGGGCGTCGGCGACCTCGCGCTCCTCCCCTCGGTCCCGATTCCGGGGCTCGTGCTCTCGGCGTACTGGTTCGCGGCGAACGCGGCGCTCGGCGCGCTCGTGCTCGTCCTCTTCCCACGGTTCGCGTGGGCGGCGGCCAACACCATCGCCGTCGAGCCGCTGCGGACCACCGCGACCGGCGTCGCAGCGCTCGTGGGCGGGCTGCTCGCGATACTCGTGACGGCGCTCACGGTCGTCGGTATCCCCCTCGCGCTCGTGGGGGCGGCGGTGCTGTTCGCCGCCTGCTGGGCCGGCGCCGTGCTCGGTCGGTTCGCCGTCGGTTCGTGGCTCCTCTCGTTCGTCGACCGCGACGGGAAGTGGGCGTCGCTCGTCGTCGGACTCGTGGTCGTCGGCGTGCTCGTCCGGCTTCCCGTGGTGGGCGACGGCTTCCGCGCGGTGGTGTTGCTCGCCGGCCTGGGAACCGTCGTGCTCGGGCTCCGCGCGGCGTACGACGTGCTCCGCAAGCATCCGGGTGGGCTCACCTCCCTCTGATCGCGCGGGGGGGTGCGAAGGCTCTTGGCCACGACGACGAAACGGCGAGTATGCACGTGACGTGTGAGGTCGTCGGGGAGGGCACCGAGGAGTTCGACCTTGACGCCGGGGCGACGTACGGTGACGTGCTTCGGGAGCTCGGCTTCTCGATGCACGAGGCGACCGTCCTCGTCGACAACTCGCCCGTCCCCGAGGACGCCCCGGTCGAGACCGACGACCTGCGGGTGCTCCGGCTCATCAAAGGCGGGTGAACTGCCGAACACGGCAAATCGTCCGCCGAACGTCGGGATTATGCGCCACCCAGCCGAAACTCGAGTAATGCACGTCCGCGAGGCCACGACGGACGACCACCTCGCGGCCCGCTCGATCTTCGACGTGGCGATGTTGCAGGTGCCGGAGTTCCACCGCGCCGAGCTGCTGGTCGCAGTCGCCGGCGGCGACGACGAGCCCGAACGGGTCGTCGGCGCGCTCGCGGTCCACGCCGACGGCCTGCACGAGCCCGGGGAGATCGAGGCTGTCGCGGTCCGGCCCCGCCGACGCGGCCAGGGCATCGGGACGGCGCTCGTCGAGGCTGCCGAAGCGCGATGGACGCCGCTCACCGCGGAGTTCGACGCGCGCGTCAAGCCGTTCTACGACGCGCTCGACTTCGAGGTCGAGTCGGTCGGCGACGGGCGGTTCCTGGGGACGTATCGCTAGACCAGCGGCTCGACCAGTTCTCGCCCTTCGGCGAGCAAGTTCTTCACGCGCTTCTCAGAGGAGGACTCGGCGTAGACGCGGAGTTTGGGCTCCGTCCCGGAGGGCCGGACGAGCAGCCACGAGCCGTCCGCGAGGAGGAGTTTGAACCCGTCGACCGTCGCGACGCGGTCGACCTCGCTCCCCGCAACCGAATCGGGGATCTCGCCTTCCAGCGCGTCGAGGACGGCTTCCTTTCGGTCATCGGGGCAGTCGACGCTGATGCGGTCCTGCACGACGTCGCCGTACTCTTCTCTCACACGGTCGAGGCGGTCGTCGAGCGACTCGTCGGCTTCCGCCGCCGCCGTCAGGAGCGAGAACAGCACGCCGTCCTTGTTGCGGAGATGTCCCCGAACCCCGAATCCGCCGGACTCCTCGCCACCCAGGAGCGCGTCGTGGTCGCGCATCGCCTCGGCGACCCACTTGAAGCCGACGGCGGTCTCGTGGACCGACTGCCCGTGTGCCTCCGCGACGCGGTCGACGAGGAACGTCGTCGAGACGGTTCGAATTGCGTCGCCTGCCTGCGATTCGAGCAGGTAGTCGTACATCGCGGTGAAGTAGAGGTTCGGGTCGACGTAGCCGCGCTCGGGCGTGACGACGCCGATGCGGTCGGCGTCGCCGTCGTTCGCCACCCCGAGGTCAGCCTCGCCCGACTGGACGAGGTCGACGAGTTCGCCGAGGCGGTCGCCCGAGGGCTCTGGGTGTGTGCCGCCGAACTCGGGGTCGAGTTCGTCGTGGAGCCGAATCACGTCGGCGCCCGCGGCTTCGAGCAGGCGGTCGGTGACCCCGCGTCCGGAGCCGTACATCGCGTCGTGGGCGACGATCAGCCCGGAGAGGTCCGTGTCCGCGAACGCGAGGGCGTGTTCGACGTACGGGCCGACGACGTCGACTTCCTCGACGCTGCCGTGGTCGGCCTCCGGGAGGCTCTCGGGCTCCCGGAGGTTCGCGACGACCCGCTCGGTCTCCTCGGGGAGCGCAGGGGCACCACCCGCGGGGATGAACTTCACGCCGTTGTACTCGGGCGGGTTGTGGCTCGCCGTTATCATCAGCGCACCCGCGAGGTCCCGTTCCTTGGCGGTCCACGCGACCACCGGCGTCGGGGTGTCGCGCTCGGGCAGCAGCGCGTCGAAGCCGTTCGCACACAGCACCCGGCAGAGTTCCTCGGCGAACCCCCGCGAGGTCTCACGGGCGTCGTAGCCCACGGCGACCGTCTTCCCGGCGTGTCCCTCCTCCTGGAGATAGTCGGCGACGGCCTGCCCCACGATGCGGACCCGTTCAGCAGTGAACGTGTCGAGCGTGGCCCGCCAGCCGTCGGTCCCGAACGAGATCTCGTCCATGCGCGTACTGGATGCGGGAGTGAGAAAAAGCCCCCGCAGGACGTGGGGTAGCCACCGGCGGTCAGTGGTCGCTCCAGAACCGGTCAAGGCCGTACGAGAGCATGTCGGGCGAGACGGGCTGGAACTCGGCCTCCTCGGGACCGAGATACTCGCGACAGGAGTCCCACGACTCGCGGGCGTACCGCTCGTCGAGCAGGACCCGGACCCCGACCTCCTCAGGGCCCCGGATGACGCGTCCGACGGCCTGTCGCGCCTTTCTGACCGCTGGCACGGTCAGGGCCGTCTCGAACCCGTCCCCGAACTCGCGGTCGTACGCCGTCTTCACCGCGCGGGTCTGCGGCGAAGCGGTGTTGATGATGGGGACGCCGACGACCACCGCGGCCGAGAGCCGGTCGCCGCGGTAGTCGACGCCCTCGGTCAGCGTCCCCCGAAGTGAGGTGACGAGTACCTTCCCCGCGCCCTCGAAGAACTGGCTCTTGAGGTCCTCCGTGGCGTCGTCGCGGCTCGACTCGTCGAGGAGGACGGGTTTGTCCAGGTCGTCGAGGACGGCCGCGGCCCACTCCGCCTCGGCGTAGGAGGGCATCCCGACGAGGACGTTGCCCGGACTGCTCGCGACGAGTCGGAGCGCGTTCGCGTAGATGCGGCGGGTCTCGTTGTCCTCGTCTGGATAGCCCCGATTGGCGTGCGTGAACTTGGGGGTGGCGACGGCAAACGACGCGCGGTTCTCGGCCGGGAACCCCAGTCCGTACGTCCGACGCTCGACGGGGCGGTCGTCCTCCTCGCGGAGGTGTTCGAGCCCGCTGACGCGCTCGAACACGTCGAGGGGAGCGAGCGTCGCGCTCATGAGGACGCCGCCGCCGAACTCGCCAAGTTGCTCGGCGATGGCGTCGCCCGGGACGCAGTTGTGGATGGCGAACCGGGCGTTGTACGCGCGGCGCCACAACCCCTCGGGTGCGGTGTCGTCCCACGTCCGTTCGAGCTCGATCTCGCGGAAGTAGTTCTCGTGGTCGTTGCGGTACCACGCGCCGAGCACCCGGCCGACCCCCGGGACGGCGCGCTGTTTGTCCTCGTCCTCGACCTCGTTGAGGATGCGGGCAACGACCGCGCCCACGGTCTCCGCGCGGGTCCACACCGCGCCGGTGTAACCGGCCTTCTCGGCCCACGTGGATATCTCGTCGGGCTGGGGTTCCTCGGGGTCGCGGAGCGGGAGCTCGGCGTCCGGGAGGTCCGTCATGTTCGCCCGCCACCCGCGGTGTTCGGCGTCGAGGTAGCCCTCGACACGGCGGTCGAGTTCCTCCCTGAGGTCGCGGATGAACTCGCGGGTGCGCTGGAGTTCGTCGACCGTCACCTCGGCGTCCTCGAGTTCGGCACGGATGCGGTCGCGCGCCTCCGAGAGCCCCGCGGAGGTGCGCTCACCCTGCTGGCCGTCGAGGGTGAGGGGCTGAGCGACCCGTGCGAGTTCGCGCTCGGCGTCGCGGAGCGTCGCGTCGGCGACCCCGTCGCTCACCAGCTCGCGGACGCGGGGTTCGAGCATGTGCGCCTCGTCGCAGACGACGAACGTCGAGGAGTCGAGGAGCGCGCCCGTGAAAGAGCCGACAGTGACGGGGTCGAACGCGTGGTAGTAGTTGCCGACGACGACCTCGACGTGCGGGAGCACCGCGCCCATCGTCGAGTGCGGGCAGGTGCCGTGCGAGGCCGAGAGCCGGACGAGGTCCTCGCTCTCGATGAGTCCAAGTTCGGTGTGGTCGAACGGAACGGCCTCGACGGGGTCGCCGTCTTCGGGCAGGTCGTCGAGGTACTGCGCGTAGAACGGGCAGTACTCGACCTCGGCCATCCCGGCCTCGTACTCGGCGGTGTCCGGTGGGTACGGCGTGGGCTCGCCGAGGACTTCCAGAAAGTCGGCCCCGGCGTTCTGCTTGCCCGAGTCCGCGAGTCCGACCTGCTGGGAGCGAGCACGGGAGGCGAGCGCGCCGGCGGTGGTGTCGTCGGTCAGCCCGCGGGTACGCTCGCGAAGGCCCTCACACCGCTCGTAGACGGTGTCGTCGTCGATTCGACCCGTGCCGGTGAGGTTGTACGGGCAGACGTCGGCTTTCCCGACGAGCGTCATCGCGGAGATGGGGTCCCAGTCGTCGGGAAGGTTCGCGTTGATGGTCCGGAGATCGTCTTCGAACTGCCGGAGCTGCTGTTTGACGCTGGTGAGGACGACGACCCGCTCGTAGCTGGAGTCGGGGTCACGGACGAGGTGGATGCCGGCGGTGAGCGCGAGCATCGTCTTGCCAGTCCCACACGCCCCCTCGATGAGGGTGAAGCCGTTGTCCCGGGCGGTGTCGATGGCGGCGTCGATGCCGTCGGCCTGCTCGGGGTACGGCTCGTCGTGGCCGAACACGTCGCGCCAGTCGTCGACCTCGGTCACGTTCTCGGGGAGCGGCGCACCGGCCATGAGCGTGTCGGAGTTGGTCACCCTCCCGTACTTGAACCTTCGCCGGGGAGTTCGCTGGTCGGCAGCAGGCGCGCAGCAACGGCCAACGGTTTACGCTGCGAGCCACGTATCCCGGGTATGAGTGACGACGAGTTCGACGAGGCTGCGTGGGAGCGGGAGCTCCGCCAGCACCGCGACCGCAAAGACGAGTTCTTCGCGACCGATCGACAGTCGCCCATCCCCCAGGAGCAGCGCGACGCGTTCGACGGGCTGTCGTACTTCGAGCCCGACGCCGACTACCGCGTGGAGGCCGACGTGGAACTGGTCGACGGCGACGACGTCGTCACGATGGACACCACCGTCGACACACAGGTGGAGTACGAGCGCGTCGCGCGCCTCCACTTCGAGTTGAACGGCGAGCAGCAGACGCTCGTCGCCTACCAGCAGGCCGGCGAACACACCCACTCGCTGTTCGTCCCGTTCCGCGACAAGACGACCGGCCAGCAGACGTACGGGGCGGGGCGGTACATGGAGTTCGAAGTGGATGGACACCTGAGCGATGCAGCGACCGTCCCCCTCGATTTCAACCTCGCGTACAGCCCCTTCTGCGCGTACAACGACGCGTTCGCGTGCCCTCTGCCCCCGGAGGAGAACTGGCTCGACGTGGCGGTCGAGGCGGGCGAGAAGCTGCCAGACGCCTGATGCTCGTGGATTAGGGCGCGACGCCGACAGTGAGGAGAGTACCGAAGGTGCGATAGCGCTCGACCATCGCCTCCCGCGTCTCCCAGTCGTCGGTGGGGAACTCGCTCGCGTCGGGGATGTCGATGTCGCGATCCGGGACGGTGTCCTGCGTGGCGACGTAGAGGCCGGTGTCACGGAACGCCTCGCGGTACTCGTCGGCGGACCATCGCGTCATCTCGACGCTGATGTTCTCCTGCCAGTGATGCGAGTGGACGTTCTCCTCGTAGTAGTTCACCGCACAGGAGAACGTTCCACCAGAGCGGAGGATGCGCGCGACCTCTTCGAGGGTGTGGTGTGGGTCGTTCGCGTAGTAGAACGCCTCCATCGAGAACACGTGGTCGACGCTGTCGTCGGCGAAGGGGAGGGCGTCGAAGTCCCCGACGAGGTAGCCGACCTGCGGGTCGTCGGTGTAGCCCGCGGCGTTGTGCGCCATCTCGGGCGAGCCATCGAGGCCGTACGCGCGGCCCGCATCCTTGGTGTCGCGAAGTGCGCGGGCCGCGTAGCCCGACCCACACCCGAGGTCGAGGACCGTGTCGCCTTTCTCGACCGGCATCCGGGCGAGCACGTGCTTGGCGGTGTGCCAGTGGCGCTCTTCCATCCCCTTGTCGCGGCCGTCGGCCGCCCACGCGTCGAACTCCTGGCGGACACTCATAGCCGGTCCACGAGGGCGGCGCACTTCAGGCGTCCGTTGTCCGGTCGGGGGTGTGATGTCTTTTTATGCGCGCCTTCCCACGGTCAGGTATGGCAGGACCACGTCGCCGGTTCATGGTCGCCGACATCGCACAGCAGATCGTGGGCGGGTTCCTGCTGGCCGGCCCGTTCGTCGTCACGGCGGAGGTGTGGGAGCTCGCGTGGAACATGAACCTCGCGCAAGGCGCGATCGCCGCGCTCATCGTCTTCCTCATCGGCTACGGCGCGCTCTACAAAGCCGACGACCGCGACCCTGACCGCGAACGGGAGGTGGGTGGGATTCCCCTCCGCTTCCTCTCGCTGATGACCGTCTCGTTCGGCTCGGTGCTGGTGCTCGCGCTCGTGTTCGACGCGCCCGCGACGTTCTTCAACGGCATGGGTGTCCCGCGTGAGATGTGGCCCATCACCACCGCGAAGGCCGTTTCCGTCGGTGCCATCTTCTCCGTCGTGGGCGCGGCGACCGCGGACAGCGTCTTCTAACCCACTTTTCACACGGGCGGCCTCCGGCCGCCCGGCAAAACTTGTTCTCGTGAGGCCGGAGGCCGAACGAGAGCAGGGAAGTCGCAGCCCGCGAGCGAAGCGAGCAGGAACGTCTTCCTGTGGGGAAAATATGCGGGCGTGTCTCCAGAAATCGGAGATTTCTGGGATGACAAAAGACGGCGCATGGCGCCGTCTTTTGAACCACTCCTGCCGCCGTGCTCGCTTTGCTCGCACGGCGGTAGTCCGCGCGCCCTACGGCTCGCCGCAGGCGAGCCGTGAACCGCTCGCTCCCTTCGGTCGCTCGCGGACAGTACAGCGAGATTCCCCCGCAGTTCGCCACTATCTCCACTCGAAACGGTACCGTTCCCTCTCTATACCATCCAGAGTCGAACGACCCTCAGTCGCGGCGGGCGGGCGACTCCTCGCTGACGAGGAACCCCCACACGTCCCGACGGTCGGCCGCCTGGTGATAGGCCCACTCTCGGGCCTTCCCGTAATCCTTGAACTGTCGGAGGAAGTCGACCACGTCGTCCGAGCCCGGGAGCGCCACGTCCGAGCGGAGGAACGCCTGCTCGATGGCCTCGCCGTGTGAGTAGACGTCGTCGTCGGTGAGGAGGTGGGCACCCTCCTCCCAGTCGTCGGGGAGTCGCTCCGTCTCGGCGTCGGTCAACTCCGAGAACCCCACCACGTCGAGGTCCGAGTGGTCGACCAGCTGCTGGGCACACCAGGTACAGAACCCACACGCGTCGTCGTAGACGAACGTCTCGGTCATGTTCACCGATATGTCCGCCCCGGTATTCGGGTTTTCCCTCTCGGTCGGCCCGACTCACTCGAACCGACCCGTCTCCGTGCCACAGTCGACACAGACCGTCAGAAGAACGTCCCCCTCCTGCTCGAACTGCTGTGTGGTGAGCGCGTCACAGCCGGGACAGGCACGGAGCAGGTCGACGTCCTCGGAGTCGCGGGGGACGCCGAGCGCGAGCAGCGTCGCCGACTCGTCGCCGCGGTTCCACGCCTGCTGGTACTCGCCCGGCTCGAACCGCACCGCCTCACCCTCGGTGACGACGACCGATTCTGGCTCGGTCTCGCGCGGGTCACCCACCTCGAACGTGACCGCGCCCACGAGGACGACGAACGTCTCCGACTGGTCGAAGTGGGCGTGCGGCCCTCTAGAGGGTGTCTCGCCCGGTGCGAGTTCGAAGTAGTTGAGCGCGAGGTGTTCCGTGTCGAGCGCCGATGTCAGCACCTTCGCCGCCGCACAGTAGTCGCCGTAGTTCGGCACCGCGTCGATGGCGACGGTTCGCACCGTTACATCCCCGTCAGGGCGGCGCACATCAGTCGAACCGGCCGGTGATGGCGTCGCAGTCGAGACAGAGCGTGACGAGTTCGTCGCCCTCCTCCGTCGCCTCGATCCGCTGCTCGGTGCGCCCGCCGCAGTTCTCGCAGTCGCGTAGGATCGTCGTCTCGCCCGAATCCTGTGGCGCGCCGATGGCGAGCGCCTTGACTCGCGTGGCGCCGCGGTTCCATCCCTGCTGCCATTCGCCGGGCTCGAACCGGATGAGTTCGCCCGCGGCGACCGACACGTCGCCCGCCTCGGTCTCGAACGTCGCCTCGCCGTCGAGGATGTAGAACACCTCCTCCTGGTTCTCGTGTTTGTGGTAGCCGAAGGCGAACGACTCGCCCGGCGCGAGTTCGTAGTAGTTCGCCGCCGCGTCTTCGAGGCCGAGTGCCTTCCCGACGGGACGCTTCACGTCGGCCGGCCCCATCCACGAGTCCAGGTCCGCGATGTCGACTTTGTCCATATCGGGAGGAGGGAGGGTCGGGTGTTAAGCCTAGTCCCAGTACTCGACCGCGTCGCGCCGATTCCAGAATCCCGAGACCGTGCGCTCGCCCTCGCCGCCGGGTGGGGCGCCCGCGAACACGCCGATGCCGTCGTCGTCTGGGTAGACCATCACGTCCGGCTCGTTCATCGTCGAGACCATGAGATACCGCAGGGTCTCGTCGCCGGTGTTGACGACCTGATGCGCACCCGATTCGTCGGCCCGGCAGGCGACGTACTCACCGGGTTCGAGCGGTACGTCCTCGTGGTTCTCGCCGCGGCGGAGGGTGCCTTCGCCTGCGAGGACGTAGACGGCCTCCTCGTTGCCGGTGTGGTAGTGCAGCGGCCACGGCTTCTCACCGGGGTCGAGTTCGTACAGCGACGCGCCGAGTTGCTCACCACCGGCCGCCGCGGCGAGTTTCTTGCGGCGATACGCGGTGTGCTCGCCCTCGTGCTCGGTCCACTCCAGGTCGGCCTCGTTGACCATGGAGTGGAAACGAAGGGGTCCGAGTTAGGTGTAGTCCCGAGGGGAGATACTACATGAAGTCCGAGATGCTTCCCTGCTTGTTCTTGTCGTTCTCGAACACGGATTCGAGCGACTTGTCGAGGATCTCGAGCCGCTGTTTCGTGTACTCGCGGCAGCCGAACTCCTCGGCGACGCGGATGGCCACGTCCATGTACTTGTTCACGGAGCCCTGATGCACCGTGAGGTTCACGCGACCACCGCACTCCCGGCACTCGCCCGTGAGGGGCATTCTGCGATACTTCTCGCCGCAGTCCAGGCATCTGGTCTCCTGTCGCGAGAAGGCGCGGAGGTTCCCGATGAGGTCCGGGAGGAAGTGATACTCGATGACCCGCTCGGCCACGTCGGTCTCGTCGACTGCGCGGAGCTTCCGGGCGAGTGCGAGCTGCGCGTCCATCTTGTCCATCATCGACCCGAGCGTCTTGTACGCCGAGAGGTCCGGGCCGAGCGCGATGTTCGAGGTGTCGTGGGTGTGTCTGAATTCGGTGTACTCGCGGTCGGTGCCGAGGTTCTCCTCGGCGATCTTCACGTCGACGTCCTCGGGGTCGGCCATCTCGCGGGTGGCCTCATAGAACTCCCGCGGGTACTGGTCGACGATGTCCATGTTGTGCGCCTCGTCGTCGATCTCGCTGGGGTCGATACGCGAGGACATGACCAGCGGCGCGTCCATCTGACCACCGCGCTTGTCTGGGAGGAAATCTTTCGAGAAGTTGAGAAGACCGTCCATGAGGAGCATTACACAGTCCTCGTCGCCGTCACAGTTCCGGCGTTTCGCGGCGTGAAAGTACGGATGTGCGTATCCGACCGCCGCCGACGTGAACCCAATCACTCGTCCGACGACTGCCGCAGAGGTGTGCGGTGCCATCCCGAAGACGAGTTCGCCGACGAGGTCCTGTCGTTCCTCGACCTCGTAGAACGGGTCGAGGCCGTAGTACTGTTCGAGCAGGTCGTCGACGTAGTCGGCGGTCTTGAGCATGTGTTCCGCCGCGCCGTCCGAGAGGACGATGTCCTGCACGCGGAGTTCGACCAGCTGGTCGTCGTGGCGCAGGGGTTCACCGTCCATGTCCTCGGTGTAGCCGAGGTTGCGGAGCTGGCCCACCTCGATGTCGAGTTCGGAGGCCCGGACCGACGTGACCGGGAGGTCGGTCATGTCGTAGCGGACCGTGCCGTCCTTGAACGCGGTGACGCCGTTCTTCGAGCGCAGCACCCCCTTCTCCATCGGCTCGGGGACCTTGTGCGTCGACATCAACCCCTTCACGCCTTTCAGCATGTCGAAGGTGCCGGGGCGCTCGCCGATGCTGGCCATCGACTCGCGGTACTCCGTGCCCACGTCGATGGTCCGGACTTCGGTCGTGCGGGCAAGCTGGCCACAGCGGGGACACTCCGCGCGACCCGACTCGTCGGGTTCGACCTCGATTTCGCAGTCGCGACACTCGTAGTGCGGGTCGGTGTGCCCGTTACACTCCGGACAGCGCGCGCGGAAGGTGCGTTCACCGCACTCGGTACACTCGCGGCGACCGACCTCGACCTCGACCTCGCCCGGCTTACCCGTGATGTCGCGCTGGCTGGCGGCCGCGGCGACGTCACGCTGGCTCCCACCTGCTTCGCCGATGGGGAACAGCGTGTGCACCGCCGGCGAGAGATCGCGGCTCTCGCTTTTTTCGGGGCGACCCATCCGGTTGCCGATGCGGGTGGGCGCACGCTCCTGCAGTGAGAATGGGGCGACTTCGTTGACCGCTTCGTGGCTGTTCTCGCCGTCGGCCCAGTTGCGGGCACGGGCGGAGAGCGACTCGGCGGTCCAGGTGCGTTCGAGTTCGGCGGTGAAGCCCAGACTCTCGACGAACGGCAGTGCGTCGGGAATCGTGACCGTCTCCTCGCCCTGCGAGTGGGGGACGATGAGCGTCTCGAGGGCGTCGGTGACCGCATCCGAACGCGGGAGGACGAGGGTTCGGTCGCTTCCCGCAGCGGGGGGTGCTTCGAGACTCGCCCCGTCGGCTTCGGCGAATCGGCCCCCCGTTTCGACTGCGTCGGCGAGCGTCTCGAACGCCTCGACGGAGAGGTCGTGCCAGAGGTAGGTGTAGGTGGGATGCAGGGGGGCGTCGTACTCCCTGGCCCAGGAGAGCGCCTGGCCCGCGTCGGGATGGGCGAGGTCGACGTTCGGGTCGTCGTCGAGCGCCTGGATGTCAGCGCCGGCGTGGTCGAGGTCCTGCTCCCACCACTCGACGGTGTAGGAGGCCGGGACGAGCGGGTGATTGTTCTCGACGAACTCACCGTAGTTGACGAGATATTCGCCCAAATCGAGGATCTTGACGACGCCGTTGCGGACTTCGAGCGCCTCCTCCGGGTCGTCGATGCGGCGGACGTCCCCGTTCGCGAGTTTGACCGTGGGGCCCTCGATGGAGTCGACGGGGACTACGCCACCGGCCTTCCCGGGGCGCTCGGTCTTGATCTGCGTCCCGGTGGCGAGAAAGTCGTCGACCAGGTGCATCGTCGCGGGGTGGACGCCCGCGGTCGCGAAGCCGTGGTTGCGGGCGCGGCCGTAGCGCAGGCGGAACCCCCCAGGCTCGGAAGGGTGGCCGAAGACGGGGCGGCCGGCGATGAGGTCACGCAGGAACTTGGTGGCGGGGTCGGCTCGCGGTGGCCCGTCGGGTTCGGTGGCGTCGGCCTCCTCACCGTCGGTCTCCTCGCCGTCGTCCGCATCCGCGTCATCCGCGGCGTCCGCAGTGTCGTCCCCCTCGTCGTCCGCGGCGTCGTCGTAGTACGTGCCGTCGATGAGGTCCTGCAGCCACGGCCAGTCGACCTCGTCGAGCTGGCGGGTGTACCGCTGGATCTTCGGCGCTTTGAGGGCGATACCCTCCGCGAGGACGAGACACATCCCACCGCGGGCGGAGTTGGTGTCGACGCGCTCGAGGTCGCGGAAGCCCGAGACCTCCTCGTCGCCGGTGGCCTCCCCGTCCAGCATGATGGGCATGTGCTTCGCGATGAACTTCGTCTCCTTGTCCTTCGGCGTGTACTGGAGGCCCGTCTCCTTGTCGTACAGCGCGATCTCCTCGGCGTAGCGCTCGACCTCCTCGGTCCGGGGGGTGAACTCCTCGATGCCGAGCAGCGAGCGAGCGTAGTCCGCCACGAGCACCGAGAGCGCCTGTGCGGTCCCGCCCGCCGACCGAATCGGGCCGGCGTAGTAGACGTTGACGAACTCCGTGCCGTCGTCGTTCTCCAGGAGTTCGACGCGGTCGATACCCTCGATGGGCGCGGCGACGACCCCCTCGGTCAGGAGGGCGACCGCAGTTCTGACCGCGCCCTCGACCTTCCCCTCGCGGGTGTCGTAGTCACCGACGTTCCCCTCGACGAAGTCGGTGACGAGTTCGAGGGCGGCCTCCTCGCGGGACATCTCGCCTTCGAGTTCGCGGACGCGCTCGGCGACCCCCTCGATGCCGAGGATGTTCTCGACTCGGTCGGCCATGTCCTTCGCGACCGGAATCTCGACCTCGGGTTTGGGGTCGCCGCCTCTCGATTTGGCCTCCTCGGCGACCTCGAACGCCTGGTCGAGTCGGGCTTCGAGTCGTTCGAAGTACTGTTCGTCCTCGCGGCGCATCTATAGGGGCCAGAGGTCGAGGTCGGTCGTCTCGTCGTGTGCGCGTTCGAGGTGGGTGTCGAACTCGCGGACGTACAGTTCGCCAGCGAACGTGGTCGCGCGGTTGAGGTGGCCGGCGACGGTCGAGCCGTCCTCGCGGGAGAGGACGGCGTGGGTGTGCGCGAACGGTTCGCCCTCGAGATGCGAGATGTTCCCGACGCAGGCGGCGACCTCGAACGGCTCGTCGAACGCGACGGGGTAGTACTCCTGCTCCTGCTGGTCGTAGAAGTAAATCTCGGCGTCCTGCACCGCGCCGAGGCCGAAGAAGAAGGCGGCGTCGATACCCTCGTCGGCGGCGAACGCCTCGATCTGCTCGCGCCAGTCGCGCCCGTGGTCCAGTCGCGCGACGAACTCGCGACCCCCCTCGACCTCGCGATAATCCATAGCAGGAGCCTGTTCGGCTGGCGACTAAAACCTACCGTGAGACAGCCAATCTCCAGTAGAAACGAAGGGGTCAGAGAGTGTCACAGTGTGTCGATTTTGGGGTCGAGCGTGGTCGAACGGCGAGGTTTGCTTCAATAAAGTCGAACCCACATGTTTGGCGTGCGCTGGCGAGTCGTGGGAGGTCGAACGTAGTGAGACCTCGCCGCGAGCCAATAGCGCACGAGGGATGAGCGACCGAACGCAGTGAGGGCGCGAATCGGCTGGGGAGGCGTGTGGTAGACGAAGCATCCACGAGCGACCGAAGGGAGCGACGCGGTTCTCGGAACCGAGCGAAGCGAGGTTCCGTAGCGTTCACGAGAGCTCTGCTCTCGTGAGCCAATCGGAAATCTTCGATTTCCGAGGACGCCCGCGGACGTGAGGAGCGAGCGCAGCGAGCGACGAGGGGAGCAGGCGCTATTTTTCCGCAAGTTTTTGCGCGGTGGGCTGAGCGCGCCGAAAGCGCGCGAAGCCCGCCGCGCAAAAAGTGCGATTTAGTTATCGAACCGCGCCTGCACGAACGGCTGGGCGTCCTCGACTTCGCCGATTCTGGAGTCCGAGAGCAGGACGGCCTCGGTCTCGTCGATGGGGACCGAGAGTGAGATCTCCTTGGTGCGGCCGTACCGGCCCTTCGAGACGACGACGGCGTTGACGATGCCGAGCATGTCGAGTTCGGAGATGAGGTCGGTGACGCGGCGCTGTGTGAGCACGTCGGCGTCGATCTCCTGACAGAGCCGCTTGTAGATGTTGAACACCTCGCCGGTGTTGATGTTGTGGACGCCGTTCTTCTCCAGCAGGATCGTGGCGTAGAGGACGAGCTTGGACTGGGTGGGGAGGGTGCGGACGACCTCGACGACGCGGTCGAGTTCGATCTTCTCCTGTGCCTTCCGCACGTGTTTCTCGTTGACCCGGTCGGTGCGGTCACGCTCGGCGAGTTCGCCCGCGGTGCGAAGCAGGTCGAGCGCACGGCGCGCGTCACCGTGTTCCTGCGCGGCGAACGCCGCACACAGCGGAATCACCTCGTCGTCGAGCGTCTCACCCTGGTCCTTGAACGCGACCTCCGAACGCTGCTGGAGGATGTCGCGGAGCTGGGTCGCGTCGTACGGCGGGAAGACGATCTCCTCCTCGCCGAGGCTCGACTTGACGCGGGGGTCGAGGAAGTCGGTGAACTTCAGGTCGTTCGAGATGCCCATGATTGAGACGCGGGAGTTCTCGAGTTCGGAGTTCATCCGCGAGAGGTTGTACAGCGTGTCGTCGCCCGATTTCTCGACGAGTTTGTCGATCTCGTCGAGCATGATGACGACCACGCGCTCGTGGTAGTCCACGGCGTCGAAGAACGTGGAGTAGACGCGGTCGGTCGGCCACCCTGTCATGGGGGCGGGCTCGAAGCTCTCGCGGTCGCGTTCGAGCTGTTCGACCCGCTCCTCGACAGCGTCGACGGACTCGAACTCGGTGTCGTCGAGGACCGCAGCGGTGTCGGTGTCGTCGTCCGTCGCGCGCTCGTGGAGATCGGCGAGCCGGGTCAGCTTCTCGTCGATGACCTGCTCGTTCTTCTCGATGAACTTGTTCGCGAGCTGCGCGAGCACACGGTACTGCGTGTCAGTCACCTCGCAGTTGATGTACTCGACCTCGCAGGGCACCTCGTACTTCTGGGAGGTCGTCTCGAGTTCCTCGCTGACGAACTTCGCGGACGCGGTCTTTCCCGTCCCGGTCTTGCCGTAGATGAGGATGTTCGAGGGCGTCTCGCCACGGAGCGCGGTGACGAGAATGGTCGCCATGTTGTTGATCTGCTCCTCGCGGTGGGGGAGCTTGTGTGGGGTGTAGGAGGGGCGAAGCACCTCCTTGTTCTCGAAGATGGGCTCCCCCTCGAGCAGGTCGTCGAACAGGCCACGCGAGGCCTCGTCCGGGTCGTCGCCCTCCTCGGCGAGTTCGTCGAGGACGATGTCGTCGAGGTCGACCGCTCCGTCGGTAGCCTCTGTGGGCCCATCGCCGTCGCTTCGAGCCCGGTCGAGCCCGTCGTCGTCCAGATACGAGACGCCGTCCGAACTGACGTCCGGCTCGGCGTCTGCGTCGACGTCTGCGTCGACATCTGCACCGGCGTTCGCAGTACTGACGTCCGCATCGTCGGTTTCCCCGTCGGTGGCGTTCTCGGGGCGTTTCCCGTGCTGTTCACCGGTCTGTCCGCCAGTCTCGTTGGTGTCCGATGTGTCCTCGTCGTTCGAATCGCTCATGGTAGACCCCCTTGTTTCAGGTGGAAGCGAGGTGCGCAAGCCCGGAGTCGGGTGAGAGTTCAGGGTAGAATCCCGCTGTCGGTTGATTTGCAGTCTCGCTGCGTCCAGTTGATGCAGACGAACCGGTGGTTGAAAGGGTATTAAACATTACGGTGATGACGACGAACCGGCGTCCGAGTCACGGTTCGAGCCGAGCGAAGGACCGCTACAAGTGGAAGACGATCCACACGCACGAGACACCAGCTAGAGCCGATTTCAGCGGCGATTCTACGAGCGGCCACCCTGCTAGAGTGGAAACAGAGGGGTATGGCACCGAAGTGGTGGTAGCGATTCGAGGGCGCTCGAGGGTCAGAGCCCGGGAGTTCCCGACCAGTACTAGAGGTGAAACCGAGGTGCTAGAGGGATCCTAGAACAACTAGTATTGATCGTTCGATGCTAGATGATGAGTGGCCGAGGCGGGGGCACCGTCGTGCGGTTTTCGGTGAGCTGGGCGGGAGGGTGTCGGGAAGTTGGGACACCCCCACCCCTTCGTTTCAGGTGGAACGGCGGTCAAGGGTGGGGAGGGGGTCAGTCTCGGGTCGAACTAGGGCTAGCAGACCAAAACACCTAAGTCACACTCACAGTAACCAAATCCGTACTAGAAACAAGCGAGTTAGTGGTGGGTTGGAGTGGTGTCTAGCTAGAGAGAATCGACGAGACGGCGTGTAGAGGCCCTCTAGGTGGTGTTTCGTGGTCGTCTCCCCAATCGTCGTCCCGTGTCATCTCCCAGGGGGTCGTGATGTTCCACCTGAAACGAAGGGGTGGGGGTTCCCGATGGGGATCGATATCACCCACCGCTCCGAGCAGCTTGTCCCCATCGCCCCCACATCACACCTA
Source organism: Halorarius litoreus (assembly GCF_024362405.1). Classification (GTDB taxonomy): domain Archaea; phylum Halobacteriota; class Halobacteria; order Halobacteriales; family Haloarculaceae; genus Halorarius; species Halorarius litoreus. The sequence continues at coordinate 1,369,216 of NZ_CP101454.1, forward strand.
CATCGACAGCGAGCGACTACTCCGAGGACGCTGCCACGACTGGCACGACGCGACCTCCACGATTTCCCGTACAACTCCCGTCTTGGTGTGTCGAGCTTTGAGGACTCCCTGGAACCCGCTGAACTCCAATCGACCGATGTACCAGGAGTCGTTCTCTCGGAGTGTCAGGAGTCGTTCTCTCGGAGTGTCAGGAGTCGTTCTCTCGGAGGGTGTTCTCCCGGTGCCCGTTCTTGATCCGCGTTTCCTCCCATCTCGCTCTCGCTCTCCTGACCCATCTACCTCCAGTCCATTCTTCTTTCCCGACTGGACTCCAAACCTCTACACACAGCATCTCTATGGCCACAGCTCCCGACACAGATGCTGCTCTGAGGCGCTCGGCTCTCCTCGACTTTCAGCCCGTCTCGGCTAGCGGGCGCGCTCGTGCGTGAGCGCAATCCACCATTGGTACTCGGACGCTGCTCGACTCGAACTGGACGCTGACCGAGATACCCTCGTTCAACCGGCGGCGTCAGTCCGAGGAGACCCGGAACGTCGGTCTGACACCTGTCCGAAGCTGGATACGTGTCTGACGCAGAGTTAAGTGAATGCGGTATGGTACTACGTGCAGAGCGGCCCGATTTCCACCCGAAGTCAGGGCCGTGGGAGGAAAGGATGGGACTGCTTACAGATCTCAGGTCAAGTATATCTCGGGTGACGTCGACCCTGTTCCAGGACTCGGATCCGAAGCGGATCGGAATCTATGGCCCCCCGAACGCCGGGAAGACGACGCTCGCGAACCGTATCGCCCGCGACTGGACCGGTGACGCCATCGGTCCAGAGAGCCACGTGCCTCACGAAACGCGCCGAGCTCGGCGCAAGGAGAACGTGGAAATCAAGCGGAACGGGAAGTCCGTCACCATCGACATCGTCGACACGCCGGGTGTCACGACGAAGGTGGACTACACGGAGTTCCTCGAACACGACATCGACAAGGACGACGCCGTCCGTCGCTCCCGCGAGGCCACCGAGGGCGTCGCCGAAGCCATGCACTGGCTCCGCGAGGACGTCGACGGCGTCATCTACGTCCTCGACTCGTCGACGGACCCGTTCACGCAGGTGAACACGATGCTCATCGGCATCATTGAGTCACAGGACCTTCCGGTCCTGATTCTCGCCAACAAGACGGACCTCGAAGAGTCGTCCGTCCAGCGCATCCGCAATGCGTTCCCGCAACACGAGACGATTCCACTCTCCGCACTCGAAGGGGACAACATGGACGAAGTGTACGACAAGATATCGGAGTACTTCGGGTGACCATGCCCGAAGCACAACACCCGGACGACGGTGTGCAGGTCGACATGATCAGCGCCGAGCGGATGGACGGCCTCCGGACGATGGAGAAGATTCGGCTCATCCTCGACGGCGTCCACGACGGGAACATCGTCATCCTCGAACAGGGGCTCGACCCCCAGGAAGAGTCGAAGCTCATCGAGGTGACGATGAGCGAGATCTCACCCGACGGCTTCACCGGCATCGAGATCGAGACCTATCCCACCGGTAGCGGTGACACCGGGCTGTTCGGGAAGCTGATGGGCAAGAACAGCAAGAGCAAGCTCACGGTCATCGGCCCGGCGAACCGCATCGAGACGCTCCACAAGGACGAGAACCTCATCAGTACGCTCATCCACAAGCAGTAATCTCAACTCCAACACCCAACCCAGCAACACCCCAGACACACCACAGCAATGCCACACCAGTGTACCACTTGCGGGCACACGTTCGCCGACGGGTCGAAGGACATGCTCGGCGGCTGCCCCGATTGCGGCGGCAACAAGTTCCAGTTCTACCCGCCGGGGACGGAGGTCCCGGACGAGCCGCCCGCGGACGCTGACGAGGCCGCCCCCGAGCCCAGCCCCGACCCTTCGGGTGCGGCTTCGACGGTCGGCCGTGCCGCAACCAAGGTCCGCGACTTCGTCTCGAAGGACCCGGACCCCGCAGCGGACACTGTGACGGCTCGCGACGACGCCGGGTCGGTGGACGCCGACGCCGGCGACCCCGACCCGAACGCGCCGTGGCCGGACTCCTCGGACGCCGCCGACCCCATTCGGAAGGGTGGGTTTCAGGAGGACGGCGAGGACGACACCGCCGAGTCGCAGATCGAGACCGAGGACGGCATCATCGACGCCGACGCGCGGGCCACTCGCGAGGGTATCGACGACGCCGAGGACTTCGCACAGTCGGACGCTCGCTCGGGCGTTGCCACCGACGCCGAGGTCGCCGCAGCCACCGAGGACGCCGCCAAAGACGCCGCCGCAGATACCGCTGGAGAGAGCGCCGCGGACACGGCCGGTGATCTCGAAGCCGCCGAGTCGACGGTGGACCGCGACGGCCCGGCGGGCGCCCCCGACGACACGGACGGTCGCGTCGTCTCGGAACCGACGGGCGAGCAGCCCGACCTCTCGGAACTCCGCGAACAGCTCAACGACCAGTTCGAGTCCATCAAGATCCTCGAACCCGGACAGTACGAACTCAACCTGATGGAGCTGTACGACCGCGAGGAGTACATCATCGCGCTCCAGGAGAACGGCCGCTACGTCATCCAGGTCCCCGAGAACTGGATGGGCGACCGCCCGGGCGAGTAGTCAGTAGTCTGACCTCGGTTCCGCAAACCTCGGCTCCACAATACTCAGGCTTCGCCCCCGCCGCTCCTACCGCTCCCGACCACGGCCTCGGCTTCTATCTCCACGACCATCGCCGGGTCGACGAGCCCCGACACCGCTATCATCGACGAGGCGGGCCGAACCTCCCCGAAGAACTCGCCGTGCACCTCGCCAACGAGTTCCCAGTCGTCGATATCGGTGACGAACACTCGCGTCCGGACCACGTCCTCGATACACGACCCCGCCGCTTCGAGTGCAGCCGCCACGTTCTCCAGCGCCCGCCGGGTCTGCTGTTCGGGGTCGCCGGGTGCGACCACTGCTCCGTCGTCGTCGGTCGCGGTCGTCCCCGCGACCAGCACGCGGTCGCCGTCACCGCCAGCACCCACCCGCACCGCTCGCGAGTAGCCGACCCGCGGCTCCCACTCGGTACCCGACGTGACGTGTCGTCGTTCCATACGCCCCAAGACACGTCCGGACCCAAAGCGCTTGCCGCGAATTGAAGGGTTTAAACGGGTTCCCTCGGAACACACGCCCATGAGCGAAGCCACCAAGGTCGTGCTCGGGACGGTCGGTGTCGCCGGTCTGTTCGCCGTCGTCATCATCCTCGCGCTCGCACTGTGACCCAGCCGCCGATGTTCTCCCACCGGGACCTCTCGACGGAACTCGAGGGGGTCCGCAACGCCTACGCTCCGGAGACGCTCGTCCTCGACGTCGAGCGCGACTTCGAGACGCTCGACCCCGCCGTCGCAGAGACCCTCGGGCTGCTCGTCGACAGACTCGATCCCCTCTCGTACCCCGCGGAGTGGGTGCCTGCCGACGCCCCGGAACTCCTCTCGCGGCTCGCCTCCGACGAGTTCACCATCGGTGCGCCGGGTGACGGCGGGGTCGCGTGGACCCGCCAGACCACACCACCGACGGTGTTCGTCAAACCGCGGCTCCAGGGCTCACCGCCCGCATTCATCGACTTCCTCGTCGCCGAGGCACTCGTGCAGGTCGGGCTCGAGGCCTCCGACCCCGACTCGCCCGACGGCCCAGATCATCCCCTCCCCGAGCACTTCCTCGGGTTCTTCGGCGAGCAGTATCCAGCCCTCGCCGCGGCCACGCCGCTGTCGCCCGCGGACACCTACCAGCTCGCGTACGCACTGTTCGAGGCCTACATCGGTCTCCACACGCGCGAGGTGTTCGTCGAGTGGGCCGGCGACCACCCTGCGCTCTACGACCAGTGGGTCGACGCCGGCGAGCGGCTCGAGCCCCGGCTCACGGAACTCCCGAGCGCGGTCGCGCGCGGGGAGACGGGCTTCGCCGAGGCGGCGGAGTACGCCTGCTCGGCAATCAAACACGACCTGGAGCTCCCGGCGCCGTTCGCGGCGCTCGACACCGAGGCGTACCGCCACCACGGCCCGACGTACGCGGTCAGGTGGGCGGAGAAGACGTTCGAGAAACTGGCTTAGAACTCCGCGCTGACGGTGCCGTCCGGTGAGAGCTCGATGACGCCGTCGAACAGTTCGCGGTAGTCGGCGACGACCTCGGGGTCGTGGACCTCCTCGGCGAGATGGAACAGCCCTACGGCGTCGTGCTGCTTCAGGAGCGCCAGCATGTCCTCGACGGCGCCTCGTGCTCGTTCCTCGTTCGCGTAGTACGCCATCTCCGTGATGGAGTCGAGCGACACGCGGAGTTTGCCGTCGTGGTTCTCGAGGAACTCGCGGGTCTTCCGGACGATGCCCGCGAGGTCGTCCGGCGAGGAGACGTAGTAGACGGAGTCGGAGCGGCGCCGCGAGTAGCCGCGTTCGACCGAGAGCGTGTCCAGAATCGTCGTCGTCTCCTGGTCGACGCCGTAGTACTCGAGTTTCTGCTGGACCTCTCGGGCCGTCGTCCGCGTCGAGATGACGAGCCGGTGTTCGGTGTCGGTCTTCAGGAAGTCGGTGTCGATGCGGTCGGTTTCGCCGGTGCTCGGGTGGATGAGCAGAACACCTGTCCCCCCGGGAATCGTATCTGGTGCGTTCTCGACGTCGAGCGCGTAATCCATACCGGGCGTGGGTTCGCCGGGGGCTTAAACGTGAACGTCGCGGTGGAGTCCTGGAAACGTGAACGTCGCGGTGGAGTCCTGGTTTAGTACAGGACGTGCTCGGTGTCGTACGAGCCCAGCACGCGGACCCAGCCGTTCTCCGCGATGGCCTCGATGTCCGCGATGGCCTCCTTCGTGCGATCCTCGTACAGGCCGGCCTCGACGTCGATGTGGAACACGTAGTCGCCGAGTCGTTCGCCCGACGGCCGGGACTCCACGCGCGAGAGGTTGATGTCGCGCTCGGCGAACGGCTCCAGCAGCTTGAGCAGCAGCCCCGGATAGTTCGTGTTCGGGTAGACGACGAACGAGGTTTTTCGGCCCGCCTCGCTCCGTTCGGTTTCGGGGGCGATGACGACGAACCGCGTGGAGTTCGAGGTCCGGTCCTGGATGTCCTCGGCGAGTACCTGCAACTCTTCGCCCGCGGTGTCGGGGTGGCCTACCGCGGCCACGGTCGGGTCCTCGCGAGCGCGCTCGACCCCGCGAGCGGTCGAGGCCACCGCCTCCAGTTTCGCCTGCGGATACTCCTGTTCGAGGTACGTGCGACACTGTGCGAGCGCCTGTGCGTGGCTCGCGACGATGTCGAACTCGCCGCGTTGCGCGAGCAACGCGTGGCGAATCGGCGTGACGATTTCGCGGACGACCGCGACGTTGCGGTCCGCGAGCGCGTCGAGCGACTCGGTCACTGACCCTTCGATGCTGTTCTCGATGGGGACGACGCCACGGTCGAACTCGCCGCCTGCGACGCCCTCGACGATGCCCGTCACCGACTCGGTGAACTCGATCTCGTCGGCGACGGCCCGGGCCGCGCGATGGGAGTACGTCCCTTCGGGGCCGAGCGTGAGTACCTTCATGGGGGTGAGTAATCAGGTGGACGGGATAAACGAACCGGCAGGGTACCAGTGAACCAGTAGCTGAAACGGGCTTGTGCCTCCCAGAATTTTTGTTCGGCATCCGTCAACATCCGTCCGTGATTCCCCGTCTCTCCATCCGGATGGTTCCGGAGCTCTCCCGTCGCATCGCCGTCGAAACCGCGCCCGCAGCGCTCGCCCTCGTCTGCTGGGGGTTTCTCGCACGGCTCGCCCCGCCCGGACTCTCGGAGTCGCTGGCGCTTATCGCGCTCGTGCTGGCGCTACTGTACGCGGTCGTTCGAGGTCGAGTCCTCGCCGACAGCGCGCCCAGCCGCTCGATTCCGGCCGACGCACGCGCTCTCCTCGTCGAGAACCTCCGTGCGGGCCTCGCTGCGGGCGTGTGGCTCCTCGCCGCACTCTCCGTCTACGCGATCCGGGGCGTCTGGAACGCGCTCGGTGCCCCCGGCGCGTTCACCGACCCATCGACGTGGCTAGCGAACGCCTTCGGCGGGGCCGCGCTCGTCGCCGTCGTCATCTACGCCGTCGCGCGGTGGACGGCGATGGAACAGGCCGCCCAACGACCGACCTCGGGGTCGGAGCCGTCGGCAGACCCGTCACTTTCGGGCACATCGTCGGACGACTGAGACTGGAGACCGGAGACTGGAGACCGGATAACCGAGTCCAATCGGTGACCAGTTCGTGCTGGTCGCTGGTCCGTACGGGTTAGCGATTCAGCGTGTGAATCGCGTGGCCCTGGGCGTTCTTGACGGCCTCCATCGTCGCCTCCGCGAGCGTCGGGTGCGTGTGGATGGTCGCCCCTACGTCTTCGAGGGTCGCACCCAGCTCGATGGCGAGCGCCAGCTCCGCAACCAACTCGCTGGCCTCCGGCCCGACGATCTGGCCGCCCAGCACGAAGCCGGTCTCCTCGTCGGCGACGACGCGGACGAAGCCGTCGGTCTCGTTCATCGAGAGCGCCCGGCCCGACGCACCCATCGGCATCTTGCCGACGACGGGGTCGAAGCCGGCCTCCTCGGCTTCGGCTTCGGTCATCCCCACGGTGGCGATTTCGGGGTCGGTGAAGACGGCTGCCGGCACTGCCTGATAGTCCATCGCCGACGGCTCGCCAGCGATGACCTCCGCGACGACTTCGCCCTCGTGTGAGCCCTTGTGTGCGAGCATCGGTTCGCCCGCGACGTCGCCGATGGCGAACACGTTCTCGACCTCGGTGCGGCCCTCGTGGTCCGTCTCGAGGAAACCGCGCTCATTCGGTTCGAGGCCGATTGCCTCCAAATTGAGCGTGTCCGTGACGGGCTTGCGCCCCACGGCGACGAGCACCTTGTCCGCGTCGTACTCGCTGCGCTCACCGTCTTCAGTCTCGGTCGCCACCCGGACGCCATCACCGACCTGTTCCCAGTCGGCGGCACCCTCGCCGAAGTGGAACTCGACGCCGAGCTCCTCCGCGCGCTTGCGGACGATGCGGGCCACGTCGTCCTCGTAGCCGGGCAGCACGTCGTCGAGCATCTCCACGACGGTCACGTCGGTCCCGAGCTTCGCGAAGACGGTCGACAGCTCCATCCCGATGTAGCCCGCGCCCACGACGACGAGGCTGTCGGGAATCTCGTCGAGGTCGAGCGCGCCCTTCGAGGAGAGGACGTGCTCCTCGTCGAACGCGAAGTTGGGAATCTGCATCGGCACCGAGCCGGTGGCGACGACGGCGTGCTCGTACTCGATGGACTCCGAGCCCCGGCCTTCACCGCCGTGCGCGACACGGACCTTGTCGTTGCCGGCGAACTCGGCGCGCCCCTCGATGAGGTTCACGCCGTTCGCCTTGCAGAGCTTCTCCACACCCCCGGTCAGCTGGTCGACGACGCCGTTCTTCCACGACTGCATCCCCTTCATGTCGACTGCGGGGTCGGCGTGGATACCCATCTCCTCGGCGTTGCCCGCCTCGTGGGCGATGTCCGTCGCCGTGATGAGCGCCTTCGAGGGGATACACCCGCGGTTCAGGCAGGTGCCGCCGTAGGCGTCCTTCTCGACGAGCGTGGTGTCGAGTCCTAGCTGCGACGCGCGGATGGCGGCCACGTAGCCACCCGGTCCTGCACCGATGACCAGTACCTCCGTTCCAGTTGCGATGTCACCGACGACCATGGCCTCGCTTCCCCCCATGGGGGTGTAGTTCTTGTGAAAGATTTGCCGCTGTCGAGGGTCGTGGCACGGCCCCGCTCATCGCCACTCACCGCTCATCGCCACTCTCCGTCGTATATCGGGAACGACGCACAGAGGTCGTCCACCTCGCTCGCGACGTGCTCCCGGACGCCGTCGTCGTCGGGCGCGTCGAGCACGTCCGCGATGCAGGTGCCGACCCGCTCCATCTCCGCGGCACCGAACCCGCGCGTCGTCAGCGCGGGCGTCCCGACACGGATGCCGCTGGTGACGAACGGCGAGCGCGTCTCACCTGGGACGGTGTTCTTGTTGATGGTGATGCCGACCTCGTGGAGCGCGTCCTCGGCGTCGGCGCCCGTCAGGTCGGGGTGTGACTCCCGGAGGTCGACGAGCAGCAGGTGCTTGTCGGTGCCGCCGGAGACGAGGGAGAACCCGCGGTCGCGGAGCACGTCCGCGAGCACCGTCGCGTTCTCCACGACCTGCTCGGCGTACGCCTCGAATTCGGGTTCGAGCGCCTCACCGAAGCCGGCGGCCTTGCCGGCGATGTTGTGCATGAGGGGGCCGCCCTGGCCGCCGGGGAAGACGGCCTTGTCGACCGCCTCCGCGTGCTCGTCGGTCGTCATGATGATGCCGCCCCGGCCCGCGCGGATGCTCTTGTGCGTCGACCCCGTCACGAAGTCGGCGATACCGACCGGCGACGAGTGGACGCCCGCCGCCACCAGCCCGGTGATGTGCGCGATGTCCGCGAGGTGGTACGCATCGACCGCCTCCGCGGCCGCCTGCACGCGCTCCCAGTCGAACTCGCGGGGGTACGCCGACGACCCGCTGACGATGATGTCGGGGTCGAACGCCTCCGCGTGCTCCTGCAGCGCGTCGTAGTCGATGTAGCCGGTCTCGGGGTCGACCTCGTACTGTTCGACCTCGTAGAGCTGCCCGGAGAAGTTGACGTGGTGGCCGTGGCTGAGGTGCCCGCCGTGCGTCAAATCGAGCGAGAGGATCTTGTCGCCGGGCTCCAGCACGGCGAAGTAGACGCCCTGGTTCGCCTGCGTCCCGGAGTGGGGCTGGACGTTGACGTGCTCGGCGCTCCACAGCTCCGTCGCGCGGTCGATGGCGAGCTGTTCGACGGTGTCGACGTGCTCGCAGCCACCGTAGTAGCGAGCGCCGGGATAGCCCTCGGCGTACTTGTTCGTCATGACCGACCCCTGCGCCTCCAGCACCGCGGGCGAGACGTGGTTCTCGGAGGCGATCATCTCCAGGTTCTCCTCCTGACGGCGCTCCTCACCCGCGATGGCGTCGGCGACGGCCGGGTCCGTCTCGGCGAGGTCGCTCACTCCGAGTCACCTCCGAGTGCGTGCCAGGAGAGCCGTGGGTTCCGCGCGGCAGCGGTCTGGTCGATGCGCCTCGCCGCTGTCTGGTTCGGCGCGTCCGCGAGCGTCGTGTCGTCCTCGGCCGCGACGGCGTTGAACGCCACCGCGAGGTCGTCGAGCCGGCCCTTCGTCTCGGTCTCCGTCGGCTCGGTCATCAGCGCCTCGCTCACGAGCTCCGGCCACTTCGTCGTCGGTGGGTGGACGCCGTAGTCGAGCATCCGCTTCGCCGCGTCGGCGGCATCCTGCTCGCCCGCACTCGCGACGAACTCGTGGTGGAACGGCCCGAACGGCACCTCGTAGTCGATCTGCGAGGCGAGGTAGTTCGCGTTCAACACGGCCGTCTCGCTCACGTTCTCCAGCCCCTCGTCGCCGTGTCTGATGATGTACGCGAGCGCCTTCACGAGCACCAGCCAGTTGCCGGAGAACTCGTGGACACGGCCGACGCTGTGCTCGGGCGTGTACCGCTCGTAGCCGCCGTCGCCTTCTCGCACGTGCGGGTCCGGCAGGAACGACGCCAACCGGTCGACGACGCCGATGGGGCCCTGTCCGGGGCCGCCACCACCGTGCGGCGTAGCGAACGTCTTGTGGACGTTGTAGTGCATGATGTCGAACCCCATGTCGCCGGGACGGGCCTTTCCGAGCAGCGAGTTGAGGTTCGCGCCGTCGTAATACAGCAGCCCACCCACGTCGTGGACCAGTTCGGCGATGGTCTCGATGTCGCGCTCGAACAGCCCGAGCGTGTTCGGGTTCGTCAGCATCAGCGCCGCCGTCTCCTCGGACAGGGCAGCTTCCAGCGCCTCCAGGTCGACCCGGCCGTCCTCGGCCGAGGGAATCGTCACCACGTCGTAGCCGGCCATCGCGGCGCTCGCCGGGTTGGTGCCGTGCGCGGAGTCGGGGACGACGACCTCCGTCCGCTCGTCGTCGTTGTGCTCGTGGTACGCCTTCGCCACGAGCAGCCCGGTGAACTCGCCCGCGGCCCCGGCGGGCGGCTGGAGCGTCACCGCGTCCATTCCGCCGATACGCCCGAGCACGTCCTGCAGGCGGTGCATGAGTGCCAGCACGCCCTGCTGGTCCGCGTCCGCCCGCCGCGGATGGATCGCCGCCTTCGGGTGGGCGGCGACGTCCTCGGTGAACTTCGGGTTGTACTTCATCGTGCACGAGCCGAGCGGGAACGGCCCGTTCTCGATGCCGTAGTTCATCTGCGACAGCCGCGTGTAGTGGCGGGCGACCTCCGGTTCCCGGAGGCCGGGCAGCGTCAGTTCGTCGCGCGTCACGGCGTCCGGCAGCGACGACTCGACCGTCGTCGTCTGCTGGCGCTTCTCCGAGAGCAACGGCTCGTAGCGGTCGCCGTCGCGGTACCGCGCCTGTTCGTACGGTGGTGCGGCGTCTGCCTCGACGGTGTCGGCGTCTGGCCGAGCCGTCTCCTCCTGCTGGCTCATCGCGCACCTCCCACGTCGGCCATCGCGTCGACGAGCGCGCCCGTCGCGTCGGCGTTGACGTCCGTGACGCACACCGAGAGATACGCCTCACTGTCGTGTTCGACCACGTCCACGGCGACGTCGTGGTCGCGGAGGTCGGCCGCCACGTCGGCCGCGGGCCGCTCGGTGGCGACCAGCGCCTCGCGGAAGTGGTGCGCGTCGTGGACCGGCGCCCGATACCCCGGCAGGTCGTCGATGCGTGCGGTCAGGTCGGTGATACCTGTCGTGCAGGTCTCCGCGAGGTCGACGAAGCCGTCGGGGCCGAGCCACGCCGCGTGGATGGCCGCACGGAGCGCGACCCACGCCTGATTGGTACAGATGTTCGAGGTGGCGCGCTCCCGCCGGATGTGCTGCTCGCGCGTCTGAAGCGTCAGGGTGTACGCACGCTGCTCCGCTGCGTCCTCGCTGACCCCCACGAGTCGACCGGGCACCTGCCGGAGGAACTCCTCGCGACAGGCGAACAGGCCGAGCCCCATCCCGTACGTCGTCGGGAGGCCGAGCACGCCGGCGTCACCGACGACGACGTCGGCGCCGTCGGCCGCCGGGGGGCGGAGCACCGACAGCGCCACCGGGTCGCTGTCCACGCAGAACAGCGCCCCGTGGTCGTCCGCGAGGTCACCGACCGCGGCGAGGTTCTCCTCGATGACGCCGTGTGCCGTCGGCGAACTCGCGACGACGAGGAGGGCGTCCTCGTCGAGCGTGGCTTCGAGCCCGTCGACGTCGACCGCCCCTTCGGTCGTCGGGTACGTCTCGATGGTGAGGTCCGCGCCGATGGCGTAGTTCTCGACGACCGACCGGCGGCGTTCGGGGGTCGTGTCGGGCAGCAGGACCCGGTCGCCGTCGACCTGCCGGACGCGCGCGGCGAGCAACGCCGTCTCGCCCAGCGCCGTCGCGCGGTCGTACATCGAGCAGTTGGCGATTTCTAGCCCTGTGAGCTCGACCAGCATCGACTGGTACTCGAAGAGTGCCTGCAGGAACCCCTGGGCGATCTCGGGCTGGTACTGCGTGTACGAGGTGAGGAACTCCGAGCGGAGCGAGAGGTGGTCGACCACGCTCGGCACGTAGTGGCTGAAGTGACCCCCACCGAGGAACTCCGTCGTGTCGGCGCTCGCCGCGAGCAGGTCCTCGATGGCCGCTCTGGCCTCCGGTTCCGAGTGGGCGTCGATGCCGTAGCTGTCGTCGAACCGGACGCGTTCGGGGATGTCGAACAGGTCGTCGGGGTCGTCCACGCCGACCGCGTCGAGCATCGCTTCGTAGTCGTCGGGTGGATGCGTCGCGTACGGCATCAGCGAATCTGACTCCGGTACTCGTCGGGGGAGAGCAGTTCGTCGACCGCGTCGGGGTCGTCGGCGTCGAGTTCGAGCATCCACCCGTCGCCGAACGGGTCGTCGTTGACGAGCTCGGGGGCGTCCACCAGCTCGTCGTTGACGGCGGTCACCTCGCCCGCGATGGGCGCATAGAGGTCAGAGACCGCCTTGATGGACTCGACGATACCGAACTCCTCGTCCGCGTCGAGCGTCTCACCGACCGCCGGCAGCTCGACGAAGACGATGTCGCCGAGTTCGTCCTGTGCGAAGTCGGTGATACCCATGCGGGCGGTGTCGCCCTCGAGAGTCACCCACTCGTGCGATTCCGTGTATCTCCTGTCGTCTGGAACGTCGAATGACATGTATCAGTTGTTGCGATGCCGCTGGAGGAACCGTTGGCTGGTTATCGTTGCTTCCTTCGCCGTGCCGCGGATCTCGACGGCTGCGTCCGTCCCTGCTTCCGCGTACGCGGCGTCGACGTAGCCGACGCCGATGGGAATGTCGAGCGTCGGGCTCATCGTCCCGCTGGTGACGTGGCCGACCTCCTCGCCGTCGACGAGGATGGGGCAGTCGTGGCGGGGGACGCCGCGCTCGTCGAGCTCGACGCCGACGAGCTGTTCGTCGACGCCCGTCTCGTGCTGCTCGGCGAGCGCGTCCCGGCCCACGAACTCGGTGTCGAGCGCCACGACGAACCCGAGGTCCGCCTCGTAGGGGGTCCGTGGCTCTCGAACCGGGTGGAAGTCCTGCCCCGAGAGCAGCAGGCCCGCTTCGAGCCGCAGGGTGTCGCGCGCGCCGAGGCCACACGGCTGGAGGTCGTCGAAGGCAGTCCAGACCGGCATCGCCTCGTCGGCGGGGAACACGATCTCGAACCCGTCCTCGCCGGTGTAGCCGGTACGAGAGACGAGGCAGTCGACCCCGTCGATGGTCGTTCGTCGGGCGGTGAACCGCCCGGCGTCGGCGACCGAGTCCGCCGTCGCCGCGTCGACGTGCTGTTCAGCCTCGGGCCCCTGGACGGCGAGCATTCCGAGGTCGTCCGTCCGGTTCTCGACGGTCGCGGTCAGGTCGCGTGACTCCGCGAACGCGCGGAAGTTGCCGGCCATCTCGCCGCCCTGTCCGGCGTTGGGGACGAACATGTAGCCACCCTCCGGGCGGTGGTAGACGACGGTGTCGTCGACGATGGCGCCGTCTCCGCGACAGATACAGGCGTACTGGACGTCGCCGGGGTCGAGCGCCGACACGTCGTTGGTCGTCAGCGAGTTCAGCAGTTCGCCCGCGTCCGGGCCCGTGACGACGACCTCGCCCATGTGCGAGACGTCGAACACGCCGGCGTGTTCGCGGACGGCCGCGTGCTCGGTCTTGATGGACTCGAACTGGACGGGCATGTCCCACCCGCCGAACTCCGTCATCCGGGCGCCGAGGGCGTCGTGTGCGGCGGCGAGCGGCGACTCTCGATGCGCCATCTTACACCTCGAGCTTCGCTTCGTAGTGCAGTTCGCCGTCGAACGCGCGCTCCAGGATGCCCTCCATGTCCTCGCGGTCGGTCCGTCGCGGGTTCCCGGTGAGGCTCCCGTCGTTCAGGGACTGCTCTGCGAGCTGGCCGATGGCGTCCCGCTCGGCGGCCGTCTCGGCGAGCGTCTGCGGGATGCGGACGTCGTCTGCCAGTCGCCGGGTCGCCCGAACCGCCTTGTACCCCTCGACGGCCGACGGTGCCGTGCGGTCGACGTCCTCCCCGAGCGCCTCCGCGATGTCGACCATCAGCTCGGGCACCTGTGGGAGGTTGTACTCCATCACGTACGGCAGGATGATGGCGTTGGCGAGACCGTGAGGGACGCCGAACATCCCGCCGACCTGATGCGAGAGGGCGTGGACCGCGCCGAGTCCCGCGCCGTTGAACGCCATGCCGGCCTGCGTACTCGCGCGGGCCATCTCCCCGAGCGCCTCGTCGTCGTCGCCGCGGTAGCCGACGGCCCGTCGCAGGTTCTCGCCGACCTTCTCGACGGAGTCCAGCGCCAGCGCCGAGGTCTGGCTCTGCCGGCGGATGGAGACGTACGCCTCGACCGCGTGGGTCAGCACGTCCATCCCGGTCGCCGCCTTCACCGGCGCGGGGGCGCTCGCGGTCAACTCGGGGTCGACGAGCGCGAGGTCGGCGAGCAGTTTCACGTCGCCGATCTCCTCTTTCACCTGCGTCTCGGAGTCCTTCACGATGGTCCAGTGGCCGACCTCGCTCCCGGTGCCGGCCGTCGTCGGGACGTAGACGCTCGGCGGGGTCTCGTTGGGGACGTTCCCGCTCCCCTCGTAGTCGAGGATGTGCCCGTCGTTCGTCGTCACGATGGAGGCGGCTTTCGCGGTGTCGATCGACGACCCCCCGCCGACGCCCAGCATGAGGTCGGCGTCGGCGGCCTCGAAGGCCTCGGCGGCCTCGTGGACCACGGTGTCCGTCGGGTCGGGCTGGACGCCGTCGAACACCTCGTAGACCTTCCCTGCAGCCTCGATCGAGTCGAGAAGCGGGTCGAGGACGCCCGCGGCACGGACGCCCTCGTCCGTCACCACGAGAACGCGCTGAGCCCCGAGATCGTCGACGTACGATCCGATTTCCGTCGCGGCACCTGCGCCGAACAGAACTCGGTTCGGCACGTTCCACATCTGAAGATTGTCTGTCATGGTAGCTCCTAGCCCCGGTGAACGGGGGTCGTTCGGTGGCCGGTTGCGAGTTGGTAACTCGGCCCGGACACTCTACCATCACCCACCGGAGTTCGCCGCATACTGATTGTGCCCCATACGTACGAGTGTTTATATAGCGAGAATCTGCCGAACGCGGCGGCCCTCCGTCGGTCTGACGGGGGCGGTCGCGGGAGTTACGCGTCGGGGTCGAGCGGGTACAGCGGGCGGGGGACGTGCTCGTAGTCGAACGTCGAGAGGTCGGGACTGCACAGCCCCGGCGCATCCACCTCGCGGATGCCGCCGACGAACGGCTCGAACCCCGCGCGGTAGTGGACCGTGCTCTTGAGCACGAGGACGCGCTGGCGCTCGGGTGTGATGCCCTGACTCCGGAACGCCTCCGGGTCGTACGGCTGCTGTCGGTGGGAGCCGACGACGACGGTGATGCCGTCGACTTCGAGCACTGCGGTCCGCCCGAAGGTGACCTGCATCCCCGTCGACATCGGCCCCTGGTTGCGGTAGGTGCCGTCGGAGAGCGACCGGACGCGCGCCTCGATGGGCAGCGGGTCGCCGTTCGCCTCCACCTTCCCGCCCAGCTCGACGCTGACCGTCTCGCCCACGCCCGCCTCCACCGCGGCGTCGACGGCCGCGGCGTCCACCAGCGTCGCGACCGCGACGCCCTCGACATCGGCGTCGAGCAGCGCCTCCAGCAGGACGGTGCCGTCCTGTGCGCTCCCACCACCGGGATTGTCCGCCATGTCCGCGAGTAGCAGGGGGCCGCCCTCGACGTCGGCGTCCCACGTTGCGGCCTCCGCTACCGCGTCCCCGACTGGGGTATAGTCGCGGTCGAATCCTGTCCGCTGCTCGTACGCCTCGTCGGCCAGTTCGCGACACGTCTCGCGCGTCGCGTCGGCGGTCGACCGGTCGGTCACGCCGACGACGCTGAAGCCGGCTTCGGCCACGTCGGCATAAGCGAACCCGCCGAACACAGAGATGTCGGGGGCCGTCGCCGACTCGGCGGCCGCGGCGGCGTCGAGCAACGAGCGCATCGGGTCGATGGCGGTCTGGAGCGGCGGCAGCGGCGGCAGCAGCGGCGCGCGCTCGACGACGACGGTCGGGTCGAGGTCGCCCGCGAACGTCGCGGCCAGCGCCCGGGCGGCCTCCTCGCCGGTGTCGCCGATGTCGACGTGCGGGTAGGTGTCGTAGCCGAACAGCCCGTCGGCGGCCGCGGCCATCCGGTCGGAGACGTTCGCGTGGAGGTCGAGCGTCGCCAGCATCGGCACGTCGCCGGCAGCCTCCCGGACGCGCTCGAGGATGTAGCCGTCGCCGTCGCGGTGTTCCTCCGAGACCATCGCACCGTGCAGCCCGAGCAACACGCCGTCGGGGTCGTGTTCCTCGACGCCGTCGACGATGGCGTCGACGAACGTCGTGAGCGCGTCGTCGGTGACGATGCCGCCCGGCGTCGCCGTCGCGGCGACGGTCGGGACGACCTCCCAGTCGTGCTCGTCGGCGACGCGCAGGAAGCCGCCGATGTCCGTGTTCGTCCCCTCGAACTCGTCGACGACGTCCGCGCCGTAGTAGAGCCCGGTGTCCGCGAAGAACGCCCGGTCGGTCGGGAGCGACGAGAACGTGTTCGTCTCGTGTTCGATGCGGCAGACGACGACCGTCTCGCCCGCCATCTTACGGCTCGCTCATGTCGTCGTACTCGATGACGACGCTGTCGACAGTGGTGAACGCCTCGACGCCCTCGAGCCCGCCTTCGCGGCCGATGCCGCTCTCCTTGTTGCCGCCCCACGGGCTCTGGGGCATCGACACGGGGAACGTGTTGACCGTCACGAGCCCGTGGTCGAGGCGGTCGGCCAGTTTGGTCGCGTCCAGCCGCTCGGTCCACAGGCACGCGGCCAGCCCGAACGGCGAGTCGTTGGCGACCTCCACGGCCTCCTCGGCCGACGAGATGGAGATGACCGAGAGGACGGGCCCGAATATCTCCTCCTGGGCGACCTGCATGTCGTTGGTCACGCCGCCGAGAACGGTCGGCTCGACGAAGTGCCCGTCCTGCAGGTCGGGTGCGTCCGGCTCGCCGCCACCGGTCAGCACCGTCGCCCCCTCGTTCACCGCCGCGTCGACGTACGACAGGATGTCGGCTTTCGCCTCCGCGGAGATGACCGGCCCCATGTCCGTCTCGGGGTCGGAGCCGACGCCCAGTTCGAGTTCCTCGGTGAGCTCGACGACACGGTCGACGAGGTCGTCGTGGACGGCTTCGTGGACGAGCAGTCGGGAGGTGGCGACGCAGTTCTGCCCGCTGTTCGAGAAGATTCCGGTGACGATGCCGCGTGCGGCGTTCTCCAGGTCGGCGTCGGGGAGCACGATGGCGGGCGCCTTGCCGCCAAGTTCGACGTCGGCGGGCGTGATGTTGGCCGCCGCCGCCTCCAGCACGCGCTGGCCGACGCTGGTCGACCCGGTGAAGGTGATGGCGTCGACGTCGCGGCTCTCGGTGAGCGTGGCCCCGACCTCGCTGCCCGGCCCGGGGACGAAGTTGACGACACCGTCCGGCAGTTCCTCGACGAGTAGCTGGCCGTACCACATCGTCGAGAGCGGGGCCTGACTCGGGGGCTTGACGACGGCGGTGTTGCCGGTCGCGAGCGCGGCGGCGATGCCACGCGAGCCCAGCAACAGGGGGTAGTTCCACGGGACGACGTGGGCGGTCACGCCGTAGGGAACCCGCTTCGTGTAGTTGAGCCGGCTCGACGGCGTGGGGACGGTGTCACCGCGTACCTTGTCCACGACGCCCGCGTAGAACCGGAACTGCTGGGCGGTTTCGGCCACCTCGCCTTCGGCGGTGGCGCGGCACTTCCCGGTCTCCTCGACGAGGAGGTGGGCCAGCGCGTCCGCGTCCGCTTCGATGGCCTCGGCGACCGCGAGCAGCGCGCGTTCCCGCTCGGTCGGGTCGGTCTCCCGCCACGACTGCGCCTCGCGGGCAGCCGCCTCGATCGCCCGTTCGGTGGCCGCGGCGTCGGCCCGGGCGACGCTCCCGACTTCCGCTCCTGTCGCCGGGTTCTCGACCGAGAGCCGCTCGTCGGTCTGGGTCGACCTGCCGTCTATCAGCAGTTCGTATCGCATACCAGGCACGGCGCGAGATTCGGACCTAAGGCTTATCGGACCAATATGTGGGTGCTTAAGTGTGGGCTGCTGCCGCGGGGCCGGCCTCCGGGGCAGGGACTCCGAGGCCGCTCGACGAGGGCCATCGAGTGGTCGTCGCGGGTCGCTCGACGGTCCGGCGTGAGACGGGGAATAAAACTGCCCATAACTCTATGGGTGAAACCTTATTCCGGAACCTTGGGAAAGAGGGCGTCAGATGAGTTCACAACACACACCCGACGAGTTCGAGACGGTTCGACTGCTCTGGACCGACCTCAACGGCATCGCCCGCGGCATCTCACTGCCGGCCGACCAGTACGAGCACGCGCTCGACGAGGGCGTCGGGTTCGCGAACGGCGTCGCCGAACTCACGCTCGAACCCGGGCTGCTCGACGACCCGAAGTACGGGCCGCAGTCGGGCGACATGATGGCGGTTCCCGACCCCGACTCGCTGATGTCCGTCGCGTGGGCCGACGGCACCGCCGTCGCCTGCTCCGACCTCACGACCGTCGACGGGGAGCCGCTGGATCTCTGTGGGCGCGGCGCGCTCCAGCGCGCCCTCGACGACCTCGCGGCCGAGGGGTACACCCCCTACGTCGGCGTCGAGTCGGAGTTCTCCGTACTCGCACCTGGCGAGGAGGGCTGGGAGCCGTACAACACCCGGTGTTCGTACGACATGACGGCCGTCGACCAGGCGAGCGACCTCATCGGCACGTGGAGCGACGCGATGTCGGAGGCGGGCTACGAGATGCTCGGCGTCCACCAGGAGTCACAGCCCGGCCAGTACGAGGTGAACATCCGCTACAACGACGCGCTCACCACCGCGGACGGCGTCATGTTCCTCCGGCATATGGTGAAGGCGACGGCCCGTGACGCGGGACTGAAGGCGACGTTCATGCCGCGGCCCTACTCCGGCGAGGACGCCAACGGGATGCACTTCCACCTCAGCCTCTGGGACGACGCCGGCGAGACCAATCACTTCCGGAGCGACGAGGACGACATCCCGTTCCCGGCTGGCAAACACCCGGAGGTGGCCGGGCTCTCGGAGACGGGCCGGCACTTCGTCGGCGGCCTGCTCGACCACATGAAGGCGCTGACGGCGGTCTGTGCGCCGACGGTGAACAGCTACAAGCGGCTCCTCCCCGGCATCTGGGCGCCGGTCAACATCGCGTGGGGCCCGGACAACCGCTCGACCGTCCTCCGGCTCCCACCGGAGCTCGGCTCGGCGACCCGCATCGAACACCGGGTGACCGACACGTCGGCGAACCCGTACCTCTCGCTAGCGGCGACGCTCGCGGCAGGGCTCGACGGCATCCGCAACGAGACCGACCCCGGCGAGCCGACGCTCCAGAACGCCTACCACGAGGACTACGAGCGGCTCCCGCGCACCCTCCCCGAGGCGCTCGCACACCTCGAGGGCGACGAGGTGCTCGTCGACGCGCTCGGCGAGTCGCTCGTCGAGGAGTTCGTGAAACTCAAGCGCGACGAGTTCGACCGCTACCAGGACCACGTCACCGAGTGGGAGCGCCGCGAGTACCGCGACGAGTTCTAGCGATCGACGCCGTCGTCGCGTGGACTAACTCTTCGCCCGCCGCCGCCGAGACGACCCTTCCTCGCTGCTTCCCGTCTCTTGCAGCTGTTTTGCGACCGTCGTGAGGATCTTCGCCTCCGACCGACGGAGGTGTTCGCCCACCGTCGAGGTGTTCGCCGGGTCGTCCTCGGCGAGGTCCTCGAGCCGACACGACCGCGGTGAGTCGTAGTAGCCCTCCTCGACCGCCCGGACGAGGATTTCCCGCTGTCGGGGCGAGAGGTCCTGGACCGCCTGCTTGATGTCGATGAGTCCGGTGAGCATCCGGTCGACGCCGGGGCGCTTGAGCGAGTCAACCTCCACCGACCCCATCCGCTCTAACTCCTCGTGGGTCTGGGTCACGCGCTCGTGGTCGGAGGCGAGCACCGTCCAGTACTCCCGGCCCGAGGAGACGGTCGCCGGCACCGTCGGGAAACACCGGTTCCGGAGCAGGACGTTCAACACCGGCTCGGTGTCCGTGTTGTAGTCGCCCGCGAGACTGACGAGCGCCGTGTGCTTGTCGGGGTCGTACGTGATGAGCTGGGCGTCGGTCATCACCTCGTGGTCCGAGAGCCACGCCACCAGCGGGTCGATCTCATCCTCGGACACGTTCGTCATCTCGACCATCGTGATGCTGACGCCGAGCAGTCGGTAGGAGTAGACGATCGTCGCCGTGACGTTCGGGAAGGTGTCGTTTACTGTCTCGGTCCAGCAGCCCTTGTGTCTGATACGAAACGTGTATTCGAGCATGGTTCGGGTCTGATTCGAGGCACGAGAACTCGGCGTACGTTCGATTCATGTGCGATTCGGTAACGAGATACTTATGAATTCTGTCGACAGAGTTGACAGTACCTCGCCGTCGATGTCGGTGCCGGTACCCACCGCTGACGGTCCGAAAACGCCGAAAACCGGGCCGACGCCGGCCGTCAGTCCCGGATGTTCTGCAGGTTCTGCTTGATGTCGGCGCCGCGCAGCTCGATGACGACGGCGGCGACCAGCAGCAGCAGCGAGAAGTAGAAGATCATCGACGCGAGCGCCGGCACGATGGGGGTGAACCCCTGGGTCATGCGGCCGTGGATCCACGTCGTGATGGTGATCTGCGAGCCCTTGAGGTAGGAGACGATGTAGTAGTTGTTCCACGCGAGGACGAACGCGAAGATGGCACCGGAGACGACGCCGTCGGAGATCTGCGGCAGGACGACGTCCCGGTACAGCATCGTCGCGTCGGCGCCGAGGTCCTTCGCGGCCTCCTCCATGTTCGGGTCGACGCCCAGCGCGGTGATGGAGACGACGAACATCACGATGGGCGAGATCCAGACGAGCTCGCCGATGATGGCCGGCAGCACGCCGTAGCCCAGCCCCGTCATGGAGGCCCACATCGACATGCCCAGCCCCAGCAGGATGAGCGGGAAGAAGATGGGCAACAGCGCGAACAGCTTGACGTAGCCCTTGCCGCCGAAGTCGTGGCGGGTGTAGCCGATGGCCGCGGCCGTCCCGATGATGGTGCTGAGGATGGTCACCGGAATCGAGATGGTGACCGTCGTCGCTACCGCGGACTGGACGCTGCTCGACTGCAGCGCCTTGACGTACCAGTCGACGGTGAACTCGTAGGGGAACGAGAAGATCTGGCCGTCGTAGAACGACGCGATGACGAGGCTGAACAGCGGCAGCATCAGGAACACCGCTACCAGCCCGACGTACAGGTACCAGACGCTTCCGAGCGCACGGTCGACCAGGTCGGATGAAGTACTCGTACTCATACTCAGTCACCTCGCTTGGCGATCTCCTGCAGGTCGATGGTCCGCAGGATGATGACGCCCGAGACGAGCGTCACGATCAGCAGGCCCATCGCCTGTGCCGACCCGAGCGGCCAGTTCTGCGAGTAGCCGAACGAGTAGCTGATGTTGTTCGCGGCGGTGTAGATGGAGCCGCCACCGAGCAGCAGTGCCTCCACCTCCGCACCGAGGCTCAACACGAAGACGAACAGCGACCCGATGACGATTCCGGGCCAGGACATCGGCAGGACGATGTCCTTGAACAGTTTCAGTCGGCTCGTTCCGAGGTCTCGCGCCGCCTCGAACAGCTGGTCCTCGATGGTCAGAAGCGAGAGGTAAATCGGGAACAGCATGAACGGCATGTAGACGTAGCTCGTCCCGAGGATGATGGTCCACCGCTGGTACAGCAGCGACGGCGTCGTGATGCCGAACAGCCCCAGGAAGCTCTGGAGCACGCCCTTCTGGACGAGGAACAGCACCCAGCCGAACACCCGGATGTTGACGCTGGTGAACAGCGGCACGATGAGCGCGAGCAGGAACAGCAGCTTGAACCGCTCGATCTTCCGCGCCAGCGCGTACGCCGCCGGATACGAGAACACCAGCGTCACGACGGTCGTGGTGAGGCTGATGAGGATGGTGTTGACCATCACCTGGCCGTAGACGCCCTCGCCGGAGACGATGCCGGCGATGATCTCCTCGTAGTTCGCCAGCGTCCAGGTGGTCGGGACTAGCTGGATGCTGTTGCCCGGCTGGACGGACATCAGGACGATGGAGAGCAGCGGTCCCACGAACATGAACACCAGCAACAGCAGCAGCGGGAGTAGGAACAGCCACGGTGGGCGCAGCATCGTCCCCACCAGGCTCTCGTCGGACGCGCCGACGTTCTCGAGCCCCGTCTGGAGTCTCTCGATCGTCGACATGGTCACTCGGGCACCGGAATCGCCTTGTTCGCCTCCCACTGGAGGACGGCGTCGTCACCCTGTGCCAGGCCGAGCTCGTGGACCCGGTCGACGGGCATCTCGGCGACGTACTCCTCGCCGCTCTCGTCGTCCTCGATCTCGACGAGTGCGGTGTTGCCGTGGTTGAGGATGTTGACGATCGTCACCGGCATGCCCATCGCCCGCGTCAGCTCGGGTTCGACGATACAGTCGTCGTGGCGAACCACGAGGTGGTCCGGCTCGACGTCGACCTTCGAGGAGTACGGGACGTTAGCCGACCCCTCGAACGAGGGGCTGCTCACGTGGACCGTCTCGCCGTCGCGCCCTTCGACGGAGATGGGGAACACGTTGGCGTCGCCCATGAACTCCGCGATGAACTTGTTGTTGGGCTGCCGATAGATCTCCTCGGGCGAGCCCTCCTGGAGGATCTCGCCCTCGTCGATGACGAACAGCCGGTCGCTCATGATGAGCGCCGATTCCAGCGAGTGGGTGACGTAGATGAACGTCATCCCGAGCTCGTCGTTGAGGTCGGCGAGCTCACGCTGGAGCCGCTTCTGGAGCACGTAGTCGAGCGAGGCGAGCGGTTCGTCGAGCAGGAGGATGTCGGGGTCGTACGCGAGCGACCGCGCCAGCGCGACCCGCTGTTTCTGCCCGCCCGACAGCTCTGTCGCCTTCTTGTCGGCGTACACGTCGGGGTCGAGCCGGACCTGCTCGAGCAGTTCGTCGACACGGCCGTTCGCGTTCTCCCCGCGAGCCTCGATGGGGAACTCGACGTTCTCCCGGACGGTCATGTGCGGGAACAGCGCCCACGACTGGAACACCAGGCTCGTCGGCCGTTCCTGGGGTTCGGTGTACGTGATGTCGCGGCCGTCGAGCTCGAGCGTTCCGCCCGAGGGTTCGAGGTGACCGCCGATCATACGCAACATCGTCGTCTTCCCACAGCCCGAGGGGCCGACGATCGTGGCGAACTCCCCGGTCTCTATCTCGAAGTCGACGTCGTTGACAGCGACGAGCGACCCGTACTCCTTGCGTAGATTGGTAGCTTTGAGCATTGTTGCCTCGTAAAGATGCGCGACGCGTCAGAGACGCGTCTTCGCTTCGCGCCAGATGGGTTCGAACTTCTCCAGGTCCGGAATGCCGGTGTAGAAGACGCTCCGGTCGATGATGTCCGGCAGGGCGTCGACCCGGAGGACCTCCCGCTGCCGGTCGCTGTACTGCTCGTGGGCCGTCTTGTGCGGGACGACGTTCGTCCCACCGGAGCTCGGCCACGAGAGCTTCAGGGCGTTCTCGCCCTCCATCATGTACGCCATGTAGTTGTCCGAGATCCGCGGCTGCTCGCCCTTCACGAACGCCGTGGTCTCGACCCAGATGACGCTCCCCTCCTCGGGGACGACCGCCTCGAACTCGAGGTTGCCGTCGCGCCGGAGGGTGCCGTTGATCCAGTTGCCGCTGATGAACCCGATGTCGACCTCGCCGGACTTCAGCGCCTGGTTCATCGAGGCGAAGTCGGGCAGCAGCGTCTTCGCGTTGTCGAACAGGTCGAAGGTGGCCTGTCGGACCTGCTCGACCTCCTCGTCGGTGTGCTCCTTGTACGGCTCGATGCCCTCGCGGAGCATGATGATCTGGATGCCCCAGAACATCAGGTCGTAGACGCCGACGTTGTACTCCTCGGACCACGCGGCGTCGTAGCTCTTGTAGTCGCTCTTCGAGACGGCGTCGGTGTTCACCGCGAACGACGCCCACCCGAACCGCTGGGGGAGGCCGTACAGCGTGCCGTCGATGTCGAACGTGTAGTCGTCCTCGTTGACGAACGCGTACTTGTAGCCGTTCTCGCGTTTGAACAGGTCGATGTACTCGTCGAACGCGTACGGCTTCCAGTCCTCGTAGCTCATCGGCCGGATGAGCCCTTCCTTCGCGAGCCGCGGAATCCAGGCCATGTCGAACGTCGCCTGGTCGAACTGCTTCCATTCACCCGACTTCAGGCGGTTGAACGCCTTCGGGTTCGAGGTGAACAGGTCGATCTTCGTGTCCGCGTTGAACTGCTTGCGGAACGGCCCCTGCACGTTCTCGGCGTCGTAGCCGGTCCACGTGAGGTGCGACAGCGTCTCCTGATTGTTCTTCTCCCAGTCGCTCGGCTCGTACAGCGACGGTGGCTCCGACGCTGGCACCTGCGCGAGCTGCTCGGTCATCCAGGAGGGTTTGTTGCCGCCCCCACCCCCACCGATACCCAGACAGCCAGCGAGCCCCGCAGCCCCGGCTGCACCTGCTGCACCTTTCATGAACGCCCGTCGGTCGAATTCGTATTTTCGAGTCATAGCTCTCTGTTCGTCTACCGCACGCGGCACCCGTCTCGTTCGGAAACGGTCCACGTCATCACGTCCCATGCTGGCCCGCTCCAAGCCATGTCGATTGTGGCATATCCTTGTGGCCGTTTATATAGGCGAGCAGTCACCGACTGCCAGCCGTCGCTGGTCGTCAGTTCACGCGGGTGACCTTGTACCCCGCCCGCTGGATCGCAGCGATGACGTTCTTCGCGTGTTCGGTGCCGCTGGCGACGACCTTGAACACGAGGTACGCCTCGCCGACGCGGAGGTCGTCGACCGCGCGGTCGTGCCGCACGGTTCGGATGTTCGCCCCCTGGTCGGCGATGATGCCCGAGAGCGTCGCCATCTCGCCCTCCTCGTCCTCGATGCGGACCCGGAGCTGGAGCAGCTGGCTCCGCTCGGTCAGCGCGTGGGTGAGCACCGTCTGGAGCTGCGTGATGTCGATGTTCCCGCCACACAGCAACGGGACGGCGACCTCGCCGGTCACGTCGAGGTCGTCAGAGAGGAGCGCGGCAACCGAGGTGGCGCCCGCCCCCTCGACCAGCTGTTTCGCCCGTTCGAGCAGGACGAGCGTCGCCGCGGCGATCTCGTCGTCGCTGACGACGACCACCTGGTCGACGTGCTCCTCGATGAGTCCGAGCGTCAGCTCCGAGATGCCGCCCGTCGAGATGCCGTCCGCGATGGTCCGGGGGTTCTCCTCGTCGACCGGGACGCCCTTGTCGAGGCTCTCGGGGACCGTCGCCGCGTTGCTCGCCTGCACCCCGACGACGCGCACCGAGGGGTCGAGGCCGCGCACCGCCGTCGCGATGCCGCCGATGAGTCCGCCGCCGCCGATGGGCACGATGACCGTGTCGACGTCCGGGATGTCCTCGACGATCTCCAGTCCCAGGGTTCCCTGGCCGGCGACGATGTCCGGGTCGTCGTAGGCGTGGACGAACAGCGTCCCCGGCTCCTCGGCCAGCGACTGCGCCCGCGACATCGCCGCCTGGAAGTCACGGCCGTAGAGTTCGACCGAGGCCCCGTAGTCCCGGGTGGCCTCGATCTTGGTCTGGGGCGCGTTCGTCGGCATCACGATGGTCGACTCCAGCCCGACGCTCGTGGCCGCGAGCGCGACGCCCTGTGCGTGGTTGCCGGCGCTGGCCGCCACCACGTGCGGCGTCTCGCCGCGCTCGGCCACCTGCACGAGCTTGTTGTACGCACCGCGGGTCTTGAACGAGCCCGTCCGCTGGAGGTGTTCCATCTTGAGCCGGACGTCCGCCCCGGACATCTCGCTCAACGACCGGCTGGTCTCGACCGGCGTCCGACGGACGATCGCCTCGTCGTCGAACCGGTCGCGCGCTGCTTCGATGTCAGAGAGTGTCACGGCATCCATGCGCCGCCGGTTGCAGGGAGGGTCGCATAAGCGATTTCGCGTCCGCTTCCGAGTGTTTATATACTCCTGCCGACCCGGCGGGTTCAGCGACGGGAGGACGCAGCTACTCCAGCAGGAGTAGCTCCGGGTTCTCCAGGTAGTTCATCAGGGTGTTCGCGAACTGTGCGGCGTCGGCGCCGTCGATGACCCGGTGGTCGATGGACAGCGAGATGGGGATGGTCCACTTGGGGACGACCTCGCCGTCCTCGACGACCGGCCGCTGTTTCAGCTCCCCGAGGCCCAGAATCGCGGTCTCGGGGTAGTTGATGATGGGGGTCGCGTACTCGCCGCCGATGGCACCGAAGTTCGTGATGGAGAAGGTGCCGCCCTGCATCTCCTCGCGGGAGATGGAGCGGTCGCGGGCCTTCGAGGCCAGCTCGTTCACGTCGCTCGCGACCGTCAGCATGTCCTTCTCGTCGGCGTTCTTCACCACCGGGACCATCAGCCCCGCCTCGGTCGCCACCGCGATGCCGATGTTGTAGTAGTGTTTGACGAGGATCTCCTCGGCGTCCTCGTCGAGCTGCGAGTTGAGGACGGGGTGCTGTTTCAGCGCCGCGACGATGGCCTTCACGACGAACGGCATGTACGTCAGCTTGATGCCGCGCTCCTCGGCGGCGGGCTTGAGCCGCTTCCGCGTCTCCACGAGGTTGTCGACGACGACGGTGTCGTGGTGCGTGACGTGCGGGGCGCTGTAC
Organism: Halorarius litoreus; assembly: GCF_024362405.1. Classification (GTDB taxonomy): domain Archaea; phylum Halobacteriota; class Halobacteria; order Halobacteriales; family Haloarculaceae; genus Halorarius; species Halorarius litoreus. The sequence goes on from NZ_CP101454.1 coordinate 1,395,589, forward strand.
TTCGACCGCTCCATCGCCTTGCCGATGGTCCGGCGGATGCCCTTGTACGGAATCCGCTCGACCTCGCCCTCGGCGGTGGTCTCGGTGTCCGGCGCCGTGCTCGGGGCCGCTGCCGACACGGCCTGTGCGTCGGCTTCCTGTGCAGCGCGCTGGGCTTCCGCGTACTGTGTCACCTGCTCGGGCGTGACGAACGGCTGGCCGTCGCGCTCCTCGTCGGTGGGGACGTCGTTCAGGTCGACGCCCTCCTCTTCGGCGAGGTTGCGGGTCGCGGGCGCGGCGAGCGTCTGGTCGCGCCCGGCTCGCTCGACGGACGACGCACTCGCCGTGGTCGAGGGTTCGGGTTCCGCCTCGTCCGCCTCGTCGGTGACCTTCCGGGTCGCCGATTTGACCGCGGAGTCGGCTTCGTCGCTCTCCGTACTCTTCCCACCGCCCTCGGCGTGTGCCCGAACGTCCTGGTCGGTCACGCGCCCGCCGGGACCCGAGCCCTCGACGGCCGCGATGTCGACATCCAGTTCACGCGCTAGCCGACGTGCGGAGGGTGCCGCGAAGGTACGGCCGCCCTTGCTGGCAGCGCCTGCGGAGTCGCCGTTGGCGTCGCTCTCGTCGACCGGTTCGACGGCCGACTCGACGGCGGGCTCCTCGGATTCGGCCGCGCCACCGGATTCTTCGACCGGCTCTGCGGCCTCGCCCTCGACATCGAACGTGATGATGACGGTGCCGACCGGGACCATCTCACCCTCTTCGGCGAGGATCTCCCGGACGGTGCCGTTGACGGGCGACGGAACCTCGACGACTGCCTTGTCCGTCTCGACCTCGGCGACGGGCTGGTCTTCCGAGACCGTGTCGCCGACCTCGACGAGCCAGCTGACGATTTCCGCTTCGCTCAGCCCTTCGCCGACGTCGGGGAGTTTGAACTCTCGGACCATTTTAGACCTCCATCGCCTCCCGGATACCGTCCTCGACGCGCGCGGCCTCGGGCATGTAGTAGTCTTCGAGCGCATAGAGTGGGTAGGGCACGTCGAAGCCCGTGATGCGCTTGATCGGGGCTTCCTGATACAGCAGGGCCTCCTCCTGAATCGTCGCCGTGATTTCCGCGCCGAGGCCGCCCGTCTTGGGCGCCTCGTGGACGACAGCCGCGCGGCCGGTCTTCTTGAACGAGTCGACGATGGTGTCCCAGTCCATGGGTGAGAGGGTGCGGAGGTCGACGACCTCCACGTCGATGTCGTCTTCCAGATTCTCGGCCGCTTCGAGCGTCGGGCGGGTCATCGCGCCCCACGTGAACACCGAGATGTCGGTGCCCTCGCGCCTGATGGCCGCTTCACCCAGCTCGACCGTGTAGTCCTCGTCCGGCACTTCCTCGCGGAAGGCGCGGTAGATGAGCTTCGGTTCGAGGAACACGACCGGGTCGGGGTCGCGAATCGACGCCGCGAGCATCCCCTTCGCGTCGTACGGCGTCGAGGGCACCACCACCTTGAGGCCGGCTTCGTGGGTGTAGAACGCTTCCTTCGACTCGGAGTGGTGTTCCGGCGCGCGGATGCCCCCACCGTAGGGGGCGCGCAGCGTCATCGGCACCGTGAAGCGACTCCGCGAGCGGTTGCGGAGGCGCGCCGCGTGCGAGACGATCTGGTCGAACGCCGGGTACATGAACCCGGAGAACTGTATCTCCGGGACTGGCTTCATGCCGTAGGCGGCCATGCCGATGGCGGTTCCGACGATGCCCGATTCGGCGAGCGGGGTGTCGATGACCCGGTCGTCGCCGAACTCGTCCCAGAGTCCCTGGGTGGCGCGGAAGACGCCGCCGTTCTTCCCGACGTCCTCGCCGAGCACGACGACGTCGTCGTCGCGCCGCATCTCGCCCATCATTCCGTCCCGTACCGCCTGCACCAGCGTGAGGTTCTGACTGCTCATGGTTAGTGTTCGAGTAAGGTGTCGTCGCCGTACTCCGCGCGGAGCTGTTCGAGGTATTCGAGCTGCTGTTCGAGCCGCTTCGGCATCTCCGCGTACACGTCGGCGAACATGTCCGCGGGCTCGGGCCGCTCGTACGATTCGGCGGTCGTGATGGCGTCTGCGACCTCGTCTTCGACCGACTGCGTGATGGCGTCGACGCGCTCGTCGTCGAGGACGCCGCGGCCCCGGAGGAACTTCTCCAGCCGCGGGATGGGGTCCTTCGCCTTCCAGCGTTCGACCTCGTCGTCGTCGCGGTAGACCGAGGGGTCGTCCGCGGTCGTGTGCGCGCCGAAGCGGTACTGGACCGCCTCGACGAGCGTCGGGCGGAGCTCGCCCTCGCCCGGGTTCTTCGCCTTGTCGACGGCCTCCTTCGCCACCTGATACACCGCGAGCGGGTCCATCCCGTCGACCTGCACGCCGTCGATGCCGTAGGCGGTCGCCTTCTGGGCGATGGTCTCGGACTTCGTCTGTCGCTCGCGCGGGACCGAGATGGCCCACTGGTTGTTGTTACACCAGAAGACGGCGGGCGAATCGAACACGCCCGCGAAGTTGAGTCCCTCGTGGAAGTCTCCTTCTGACGTTGCGCCGTCGCCGAAGTAACAGAGGACGGCCTCGTCGTTGCCCTTCAGGCGCGCGGCCCAGCCGAGTCCGGCGGCGTGAGGAATCTGCGAGGCGATTGGGACCGCGACCGGGAAGATGCGCAGGCCTTCGAGGGCGTTGCCGCGCTCGTCGCCCATCCAGTAGCGGAGCGTCTGGTCGAGTTCGAGGCCGCGGACGTACGCCGCGCCGTGTTCGCGGTAGGAGGGGACGAGCCAATCCTGCTCGTCGAGCGCGAACGCCGAACCCACTTGCGCACCCTCCTGTCCGGAGAGCGGCGGATACGTCCCCATCCGGCCCTGCCGCTGGAGGCTCACCGCCCGCTGGTCGAAGTGGCGGGCGAGTTTCATCGACCGGTACATCTCGACCATCGCGTCGTCCCCGAGGTCGGGGACGGTCGCCCCGTCGAGCACCTGGCCGTCCTCGTCGAGTATCTGGACCCGGTCGCGCGGGTCTCGCTGTAGCACACTCACGGTCGGACCACCCGTACTGACATACGGGAAGGCTCACTCGCCCGCGTGATATGGTTTTCGTAAATACCTTTCTCTGGGTGCCGTTATTGCCGAGAGCACTCGGACGAACGTCTACCTTCCGTCGAATTCACTCGGTGAATCTGGACGCTCGTGGGAAATCATCCCGGGTTCGTGGGGTGACACCGTGTCTCATCCCGGGTTCGGGCAGGTGGGATCTCGGCGGCTCCGTCGCCCAGGTGATTTTAGTCGCCGCGCACTCGTGCCTGCTTGCGTGCCTCCTCGACGCTCAGCCCCTCGCGGGCGACCGCCTCGACGAACAGTTCGCCGGCCTTGAACGACGACCGCACCATCGGCCCCGACGCGCAGTAGAGGAAGCCGAGTTCCGCCTCGGCGACCTCGCGCCAGGTGTCGAACACGTCGGGGTGGACGTAGTCGAACACCTCGAGGTGGCGACGCGACGGCTGGAGATACTGGCCGAACGTGACGATGTCGACGCCCGTCTGTTTCAGGTCCGAGAGCGTCTGGTACACCTCGTGGTCGTACTCGCCCACGCCGAGCATGATGGACGTCTTCGCGTAGCAGTCGGAGTCGGCGATTTGTCCGAGGACGGACAGCGACTGCTCGTAGTTCGCCCGGCGGTCCCGGACGGGCCACTGGAGTCGCTCGACGGTCTCGACGTTGTGCGCGAGCACGTCAGGCCCCGCGTCGATGACCTTCTGCACGTCCGCTTCGTCCCCCTGGAAGTCGGGAATCAGCGCCTCGACGAGAATCGAGGCGTCGCGGGCCTTGATTTCGCGAACGGTCTCGGCGAAGTGGCCCGCGCCGCCATCTGGGAGGTCGTCGCGGTCTACGGAAGTGAGGACGACGTAGTCGAGGCCGATTTTCGCCACCGCGTCGGCGACGTTGGCGGGTTCGTCGGCGTCGAGCGGGTCCATTCCCCCAGTTTTGACGTCACAGAAGTTACAGCCCCGCGAGCAGCGGTCGCCCATGAGCATGAACGTCGCGGTGCCGGGGCCGTTGCGCCCGCTCCAGCAGTCGCCGAGGTTCGGGCACGACGCCTCCTCACAGACGGTGTGGAGGTCGTGCTCACGGAGGGTGGATTTGATCTCGGCGAACCGCTCGCCGGAGGGGGGTCGCATCTTCAGCCACTCCGGCTTGCGTGGGCGGTCGCGGGTGCCGCTCATTGGCCTGATATTCGGCCGTGGGGACTAAAGCATGCTGGCGTCGGTGTGTGATCGGTTATTAGCGCTCCTGCGGGCGTGGCCGACGCGGGGTGTCGTCCCACCGCAATCCACACCTGGACACGAACGCTCATCACCGCGCGACCCAACACACCGACCAGATGACCACCATCGTCGTCGTCCGGCACGGCGAGACGGCGTGGAACCGCGAGGGGCGAATGCAGGGGTGGGCGCCCGTCCCACTCAACGACACCGGGCGCGAGCAGGCCGAGGCCGCGGGTGCGTGGCTCGCCGACCGGTACGCGTTCGACGCGGTCCACGCCTCCGACCTCCTGCGGACGAAGGAGACGGCCGAGCGCCTCGTCGACCCGCTCGAGTTCGACCTCGCCGACACCTCCTACGAGATGGCGTGGCGCGAGCGCGACATCGGCGTCTATCAGGGGCTCACCTACGACGACGTGTTCGACCGCTTCCCCGAGTTCGGACTGGGGGAGGCCGCCGTCGACGCCGCCGACCGCGTGCCCGACTCGGGTGAGAGCCTTGTGGACGTGTACGACCGCGTCACGGACCGCTTCGAGGCGATTCTCGACGAGGCCGGCCCCGACGAGACGCGGCTCGTCGTCACTCACGGCGGCCCGGTCTACATGCTGCTCGGGCACGTCGAGGACCTCCCCATCAAGGAGGCCGTCCTCGACCACCACATCGACAACTGCGGCGTCACGGTGTTCGAGCACTCGGAGGAAGAGACGCGCGTCGTCGAGACGAACGGGCGCAGCTGGGCCTAGTCGTCGGTCGTCGGGTACTCCGCGTCGAGAACCGCAGCTTCGTCTGGTTCGTCGTTCGCGGGGGAGACGCTCCCGGTCCGGTAGCCGTCCAGGTCGAGCGTGACGTGGTCGAACCCGCAGTCGAGCAGGTGGTCGCGCGCCGCACGCACGAAGTCGACGTCGAGCGCGCGCTCCAGTTCCGCTTCGCCGACTTCGATGCGGGCGAGCCCGTCGTGGTCGCGCACCCGGAACTGTTCGAACCCCCACGTTCGCAGGAGGGTCTCGGCCTTCTCGACGCGGGAGAGGCGCTCCTCGGTCACTTCGAGCCCCGTGGGAATCCGCGAGGAGAGACAGGCCATCGAGGGTTTGTCCGCCACGGAGAGGCCGTAGTGGTCCGCGATCGCTCGCACCTCCGGCTTGGTGATGTCGTGTTCCAGCAGCGGTGAGTAGGCGTCGAGTTCCTCGACGGCGCGCAGGCCGGGCCGGTGGCCCTCGCCGGGGTCGTCGGCGTTCGTCCCGTCGCAGACCACGTCGATGCCGAGGTCGCGGGCGGCGTCGAACATTCGTCCGAGGCGCATCGACCGGCAGTGGTAACAGCGGTCGCCGTCGTTCTGGACGAAGTTCAGGTCGTCGAGTTCGGAGAAGGAGACGATCTCGTGACGGACGCCGATCTCGTCGGCGACGCGCGTCGCGTCCTCCAGTTCCGCCGCCGGTAGGGTCTCTGACTTCGCGGTGCACGCGACGGCGTCCTCGCCGAGCGCGTCGTGGGCGATGGCGGCCACCACCGAGGAGTCCACGCCACCCGAAAAGGCGACGAGCACCCCGTCGAAGGCCGCGAGGTCGTCGCGCGCGGCGTCCAGTTTCGCGGCGACGGCCGCGTCGAGAGTCATGGTCACCCTCTGCGTTCGACGGAGAAAAGCGCCACGGGAACCGTCGCTCGTCGATGCTGACGCCATGACCCACGATTGCTAGCTCCGATGGAGTTTTCCGGGCTGGCGGTGCTACGGTATCCCAATGAATCTGGAGTCGGTACCGGGTGTCGGTGCGAAGACGGCCGACCGACTCCGCCAGCTCGACGACCCCGAGGGCGCCCTCGAACGCGGCGACGTGGCGGCTATCGCCCGCGCACCGGGCATCAGTCAGGGCCGCGCCGCACGCATCGCCCGCGGTGCCATCCGGGCGCGACACGGCGACGATGGGGCGTTCCTCGTGACCGACCGGGCGCGGGAACTGTACGACGACGCCCTCGCCCTGCTCCAGGAGCGAGCCGTCACCACCTACGCGAAGCGCCGACTCGAGACGCTCTATCCGTCTGCGAGCGGGTCGCGCATCGCCGAGGTACGCGAGTTCGCCGCGGCCGCGACCGAACGCGACCCCGACCCCGACGTGCTCGAGGCGCTGGACGGGGTCGAACCCCTCGACCCGCCGCGAGACGTGCGGGTGCGTGACCGCTGTCTCGCGACGACGGACGCCGAGACGTACACAAAGGCACGCGAGGCCATCCCCGAACTCTCCGTGGAGCTCGTCGAGGACGCCCGCGGGCTCGCAGAACTCGCACGGGGGTACGCGACGGTCGTCGCGCTCGACGAGACGTTCGTCGGGGTCGACGTCGAGGGGGACGTGCGCGTCCAGCCCGACGCGCTCTCGGACCCGGTCTCCATCGTCCCCGAGCGTGCCCTCGCGTTCTTCACGCAGAACCGCGACCGGCTCCGAGCCGCCGCGCGCGTTCACGCGGCCGCTGGCCTCGATGCTCCGCTCGACCTCGACACGCTCGACGACGCACTCGCTCGCCTCGACGCGGACGGGACCGTTGCCGGTGACGACGAGCTCGACCGACTCTCCACCGCGGTCGACGACCTCGACACCGCGGTGTCGATGGCCGAGAGCGTCGCCAACGACCGGCTTCGTGAGGCTATCGAGGCACAGGACGTGACCATCGAGGGGGCGGACCTGCTGTCGCTCGTCGAGCAGGGTGCGGGCGTCGATTCGCTGCTCTCGCGCGAACTCGCCGACGAGTACGCCGAGGCGGTCGATGCGGCGCGCGACCAGCTGGTCGACGCGCTCGCGCTCCGTGACCACGCTGACGTCGCCCACGAGGCGTTCGGCGACGACCCCACGTTTCCGGTCGAGGCGAGCGACCGCGCCGTCTCCAAACTCCGAGAGGAACTCACCGCCGAGCGCGACCGCCGGGCCGCACGGCTCAAGCGCGACCTCGCGGAGTCGCTCGCGGACATGCGGGCGCCCGCTGCGGACCTCGTCGACGCGGCACTCGAACTCGATGTCGAACTCGCCGTCGCGCGATTCGCCCACGATTTCGACTGCACGATGCCCACCTTCGATGGCAAGGGGTTCGCCATCGAAGGCGGTCGGTCCCCGCTGCTCGACGTGCCGTTTGACGAGGTCGACCCGGTGGACTACGCCGTCGAGGGCGTCGCCGTCCTCTCCGGGGTGAACTCCGGGGGGAAGACCTCGACGCTCGACCTCGTCGGGCTCGTGGCCGTGCTCGCGCACATGGGGCTCCCGGTCCCCGCCGAGGTCGCGCGCGTTGAGCGATTCGAGGCGCTCCACTACCAGGCCAAATCGCAGGGCACGCTCGACGCCGGGGCGTTCGAGTCGACACTCCGGGAGTTCGGCGACGTCGCGACGGGCGGCGCGAAGCGGCTGGTACTCGTCGACGAATTGGAGTCCATCACCGAACCGGGAGCGTCGGCGCTCATCATCGCGGGCATCCTCGAAGCGCTCGCCGAGAGCGACTCGACGGCGGTGTTCGTCTCCCACCTCGCCGCGGAGATACGCGACGCCGCCGACATCGACGTCACCGTCGACGGCATCGAGGCCGTCGGGCTTCGCGACGGGGAACTGGAGGTGACGCGCTCGCCGAAGAAGAACCACCTCGCGCGGTCGACGCCGGAGCTCATCGTCGAGAAACTCGCCGCGGCCGACGACGGCGAGTTCTATCCACGGCTGCTGGAGAAGTTCGGCGAGTGACGGCCGGACGGCCACGAGCGTGGTCGCGTCGGTCCGGACGTGGGCGCCGAACGCCCGGACCGCGGTAACGGTTAAGTGCCCCCGGAAGCGAGGTGAAAGTGAAATGAGCGAGGGTGGCGATATGCTCGGCTGGGACGAGTCGGTGTTCCGCGACGAGCACGTCTTCGACTTCGAGTACGTCCCCGAGACGTTCCGCCACCGCGACGAGCAGATGGAGACGCTCAAGTACGCGCTTCGGCCCGCAGTTCGCGGGTCGCGCCCGCTGAACGTGATGGCACGCGGCCCCCCGGGAACGGGCAAGACCACCGCGGTCCAGAAGCTGTTCGGCGAGCTCGCGTCCGTCTCCGACGTGCGGACGGTACAGGTGAACTGTCAGGTCGATTCGACGCGCTACTCGGTGTTCTCGCGGCTGTTCGAGGGCATCTTCGAGTACGAGCCGCCCACGTCGGGCATCTCGTTCAAGAAGCTGTTCGGCCAGATCACCGACCGGCTCGTCGAAGAGGACGAGGTGCTCGTCGTCGCGCTCGACGACGTGAACTACCTGTTCTACGAGAACGAGGCGTCGGACACGCTCTACTCGCTGCTGCGAGCACACGAGGCGCACTCCGGTGCCAAGATCGGCGTCATCGTCGTCTCCTCGGACCTCGACCTCGACGTCATCAGCGAACTGGACGGCCGGGTCCAGTCGGTGTTCCGACCCGAGGAGGTGTACTTCTCGAAGTACGGCGAGCGCGAGATCGTCGACATCCTGCAGGAGCGGGTCGACCGCGGGTTCCGCGAGGGTGCCGTCGGTCCGCAGGTGCTCGACCGCGTCGCCGAGCGGACTGCCGAGTCGGGCGGTGATCTCCGGGTCGGCATCGACCTGCTCCGACGGGCGGGGCTCAACGCTGAGATGCGTGCCTCCACGGAGGTCGAAGTCGAGGACGTGGACCGCGCCTACGAGAAGGCGAAGCACGTCCACCTGTCGCGGCACCTCCGCGGGCTCTCGGAGTCCGAGCGGGCGTTCCTGCGGGTGCTCGCCGAACACGACGGGAAGCGCGCTGGCGAGGTGTACGACGCGTTCAACGCCGAGACGGACCTCGGCTACACCCGCTACTCGGAGATCATCAACAAGCTCGACCAGCTCGGCCTCGTCGACGCCGAGTACGCCGAGGTCGAGGGCCGGGGCCGCTCGCGGGAGCTGCGGCTGGCGTACGACGCCGAGGCGATTCTCGACCGCCTGGAGTAGCGCGCTTCTAGAGGGCGAACAGGCGGGCCGTGGCACTGCCCCGAGCGGCGGCCCACACTCCCGCCGTGACCGCTCCGGATGACGGTTACGTCACGGGTTCGGTGGCCGCGCTCCGGTACTTGAACCTTCGTCTCAGAACTCCTCGACGTGTGGCCTGAGGTCGAGTTCTAGCGTCCACGCGCGCCGGTCCTGTTCGACGAGTTGCCAGTACGCGTCGGCGATGGCGTCGGGGTCGAGGTACTCGTGGGCGTCGTCGGCGTCAGCCGACATCGAGGGTGGCCGGATTCCGCCGTCGATGACGACGTGTGCGACGTGTATCCCCTGGGGACCGAGTTCGCGGGCCATCGACTCGGCCATCCCGCGAGCCGCGAACTTCGCCGCCGAGAAGCCGATGGCACCCTTGCGTCCCCGGACCGAGGTGGTCGCACCAGTGAAGATGACCGTCCCCCCGTCGCCCGCATCGAGCATGTCCGGGACGGCCTCCTGCACGCAGGAGAGCGCGCCGCGAACGTTCACGTCGAGGGCGGTGTCGAACTCGTCCGGCGAGATGTCGAGAGTTCCCTTCCACGAGGCGGCCGAGGCGTTGAGCACGAGCACGTCGACCGGGCCGAACGCCTCGCGGACGGCCTCGAACCCTGCGGCGACGGCGTCAGGGTCCGCGATGTCCGTCTCGACGGCGAGGGCGTGGTCGAGTTCGTCAGCGAGCGTCTCGATGTACGAACTCGAACGGGCGAACAGGCCGACTGACCAGCCAGCCGCATCGAACCGCCGCACGACCGCCGCGCCGAGCCCCGGCCCGACGCCAGCGACGACTGCAGTTGTTGTCATACCCGAGATAGGTGCTCCCGGTACAACTAGCTACGCCACCGGTATCGGCGTGAACCGGGCTCGTTCGCGTCAAATCCTGCTGGTTTGCTAATGACACCCACGCTATTGTTATGGGGGTAGACGCCGTCGCACGGAGTATGCCGGAATGCCAGAACTGCGGTTCGTTCGTAACGGCAGCGTACGCACGCGTCTTCACGCCCAACGGCATCGAGGACCCACGCGTGTGCCCCCAGTGTGAGGACAAGATCCGGGACGGGGCCGACGTCCGGGAGGCCCGGTCTACCCGACGAACGTAAGTTCTGGCCTATCGCGCGTTCTCGACGAGCGAGCGCGCCTCCTCGAACAGTTCTTCCGCCCGCGCTTCTTCGCGAGCCTCGGCTGTCACGCGCACGAGCGGCTGGGTTCCGCTCGCTCTGAGCAGGAACCAGCCGCCGTCGACGGCGACGCGGACGCCGTCGAGGGTCGTCACGTCGTCGTACTCGTCGAGCACCGTCTCGCTGACGCGCTCCATCACCGCCGCCTTCGCGTCGAGTTCGATGCTCCCGCGCCGGATGGGATACTCGGGAATTTCCGCGATGCGGTCGGCGAGCGGGCGCTCGCTCGCCAGTTCGACGAGCTTGCAGGCGGCGTACGGCCCATCGGGACACAGCGTCTCGGTCGGCCAGATCCACGCGCCCGACGGCTCGCCGCCGAACGCCACGTCCGGGGCCGTCGCGGCTTCCGCGACGTACACGTCGCCGACGGGCGTGCGCTCGACGCCGACGCCCCGTTCGGCGAGGTAGTCCTCGACCGCGAGGCTCGTGTCGACCGGGACGGCGACCCGCTGGCCGTCGCTCGCGGCGTCGGCCGCGAACAGCGCGAGCGTCGCGTCGCCCGAGAGGTAGGTGCCGTCGTGGGCGACCGCACGCATCCGGTCGGCGTCGCCGTCGTGCGCGATACCCACGTCCGCGTCGGACTCGCGGACGAGCGCCGCGAGCGACCGGCAGTTCTCGGCCGTCGGCTCGGAGGGTCGCCCCGGGAACGAGCCGTCGGGCTGGGCGTTCAGCGTCTCGACTGCACAGCCGAGGGCCGTGAGCGCGTCGACGGTCACGCCGCCCGCGCCGTTCCCGAGGTCGACGACCACGTCGAGCGGGTCGGGGTCCACGCTCCCGACGAGGGTCTCGATGTGTCGTGGCCCGGCGTCCGCCTCGGTTCGGGTACCGATGCCCGCCCAGTCGCGCAACTGGAAGTCGGCTTCGCGGAGCCGACGCTCCACCTCCTCCCGGAGTGCACCGTCGTACGCCTGTCCCGACGGCTGCCAGAGCTTGATGCCGTTGTCGGGGGCGGGGTTATGGCTCGCGGTGATGGAGACGCCGGCGTCGGCGTCCTCCCACGCGACCGCGCGGGCCACCGTGGGCGTGGCCGCGAGGCCGAGGTCGACCACGTCCGTGCCGGTCTCGCGGAGGCCCGCCGCGAGCGCGTCGAGCAGGAACGTCCCCGAGTCACGCGGGTCGCGACCGACGACGACCCGGTCGGTGTCCATGCCGACTGCGCGTCCCACCGCCAGTGCGAGGTCGGCGGTGACCTCGTCGCCGACGGGACCCCTGATGCCGCTCGTGCCGAACATGGTCGTGCGTCGGTCGCACCGGGGAAAGGTACTCTGGTGCTAATTCCTCACGCCGGCTCCCAGTTACAGGACGTTCCGGTCGCCAACTCCTCGCGGTCGACGTACTCGGTGAGACACGCCCAGTTGCAGAACGGGTACGTCCCGCCGTCGTGTTCCGCGAAGACGGGGTCGTGCGCCTCGACCTCGCAGCCGCAGTACGCGCAGTCGGTCATACCCGGGGTACGGTCGGGACCGCAATGAGCCCTTTGGGGGCCGAGACCACGCGGGTTTTTGTCCTCGCCCGGACGAGCCTCGCGCATGAAGCAGACGGGCGGCTCCGACGAGGCGAAACGTCGCGCGGGGGAGGCGGCGGCCGAGCGCGTCGCCGACGGGATGGTCGTCGGCCTCGGGACGGGGTCGACCGCGGCACACGCCATCCGGGCGCTCGGCGAGGCGGTCGACGCGGGGCTCGATATCGAGGGCATCCCGACCTCCTACCAGTCGCGCAAGCTGGCCCGCGAGGTGGGCATCCCGCTTTCGAGCCTCGACGTCGCCACCCCGGACGTCGCCATCGACGGTGCCGACCAGGTCGCGGGCTTCGACCTCGTGAAGGGCGGTGGGGCGGCGCACGCCCGCGAGAAGTACGTCGATTCGAGCGCGTCCGAGTTCCTCGTCGTCGCGGACCCCTCGAAGCTCACCGAGACGCTGTCACATCCGGTGCCCGTCGAGGCGCTCCCGGACGCGGTACCAGTCGTCGAGTCGCGGCTTCGCGACCTCGGCGGCGACCCAACGCTGCGGGCGGCCGAACGGAAGGACGGCCCCGTCGTCACGGACAACGGGAACCTCCTGCTCGACTGCGCGTTCGGAGACATCGACGACCCGCCGGCGCTCGCGGCCAGTCTCGCGGCCGTGCCGGGGGTCGTCGAACACGGGCTGTTCGTGGGGCTCGCGGACACCGTGTTCGTGGGCGAGGAGTCGGGCGTCGAGGTGCGCGAGACCGACCGATAGCGGCCTCGATCTGTTCGCCCGGTCGCTCGGCGACGGAGCTGTCGCTGTCGGGTGGCGTCGAAAGAATGGTCGTTTTGGGGACTGTTTCGACCGAGTTACAGGTCGCGCGGCTGGACCGTCTTGCGGTCGTTCTCGGAGGCACGCCGGGCGGCGTCCTCGAGCAGCTCGGCGACTTCCTCGTCGAGCGCGTCGTAGAAGTCCGACGCAACGTTCATGTCATCGAGCGCTTCCTTCACAGCGGCCTTGACGATCAGGTCTGCCATACGGGGCAACTGTTGCTGGGGGTCCTTTATAAGATTTCCCAATCTACGGCGTCCTCGCCGCTTCTCGCGCCCGTTCTCCGGGTAGAACCGGGAAGGTTTCGCCGGCTCTCCGGCGCTGCTCCCCCAGCAGTCGCTCACGTGGCGCCGTCGACGGGCCACTCGCGGGTCGGTCCCGACGGATTAGTGTTCGTGCGCGCCCGACCCGAGGGTATGCGCGACATCCTGGAGCAGGTGGCCGCTGGTGACCTCTCGCCGGCAGCTGCCGAGGTGGAACTCCGTGGCTTCGCGACCACGGAGGCCGGCCGGTTCGACGCGGCTCGCGAGGGTCGAAGTGGCGTCCCCGAGGCCGTCCTCGCGGACGGCAAGACGCCCGCGGAGACGGCCGGGCTCGCCGTCGAGAGTTTACGAACGACCGGGCGTGCGCTCGTGACGCGCGCCCGCGAGGACCACGTCCGGGAGGTTCGAGACGCCATCGCCGACGACCACCCCGACGCGACGGTCGAGTACGACGACCGCGCGCTGACGCTCGTGGCCTACACACAGGCGTTCGAGCGGCCGTCACTCGACGCGACCGTCGCGGTCGTCACGGCCGGCACCTCGGATGCGATGCCTGCGGGGGAGGCGGCGGTCGTCGCTCGCGAGATGGGCGCGGCCGTCGACCGGGTCGACGACGTGGGCGTCGCCGGCATCCACCGGCTGTTCGATTCGCTCGACGGGCTCCGCGCGGCGGACGTCATGATCGTCGCCGCCGGGCGCGAGGGCGCGCTCCCGACGGTGCTGGCGGGGCTGGTCGACACGCCCATCGTCGGGCTGCCGGTGTCGAACGGCTACGGCTTCGGCGGTGCGGGCGAGGCCGCGCTCGCCGGGATGTTGCAGTCGTGTACCGCGCTGTCGGTCGTCAACATCGACGCCGGGTTCACCGCGGGCGCACAGGCCGGCCTCGTCGCACGGGCGGTGAGTGCGGCGCGAGGTGGCGGCGTGTGAGGCGGCTGTGCGTGGCCGCTCGTTACGCGTGCTAACACGCCTGAGACGCGGCCCGTGTGACCCGATGCCGAGGGTATATGTGTATCGAAGTCTTACTGTGGGTGCCGACAGGGCGTGTCCGTGTCGGCAGGATAATGCCCAGGTGCGACCACTGTGACGCGCACGTCTCGGACCGATTCGCCCGCGTCTTCGCGGACGAACACGGGCAGGTCATGGCCTGTCCGAACTGCTCGGCGAACGCCGGTATCGCCGAGGTCTCCCGGGAGCGCACACACGAGACGCGGCTGTAGTGCCGCAGTACCGACCCCCAACCACAGGGGTGCCCTCTGATGGCCATTACGTGTACGTCTTGGCGTGCAGCGACGGCACCCTCTACACCGGCTACACCACTGACCCCGAGCGACGCGTCGCGGAGCACGACGCCGGCGAGGGCGCCAAGTACACCCGCGGGCGCACGCCCGTCGAACTCGTCCACCTCGAGGAGTACGACTCGAAGAGCGCCGCGATGTCCCGCGAGTACGAGATAAAGCAGTTCTCCCGCGCCCGCAAGGAGGAGCTGGTGTTCGGCTAGTGTTCAAGTAGGAGCACGCGGCCACCGGCCCCATGCCCGATGCCCACGTCATCGCCGGCGACTGTACCACCACCTACGACGGCGACCGCGCCTTCGAGAAGCGAGGCCGAGTCGTCTGCGTCCGCAAGCCCGACGACACCGTGCTCGTCCACGACGCCAGCGGCTACCGCCCGGTCGCGTGGCTCACCCGCCCCGACGCCGCCGTGGTGGCCGGTGACCCGCCGACGCTCGAAGCCCGTGACGGCGACGCCCGCCTGCGCGTGCTGTTCCACGCCGTGAGCGTCGACGCCCGTGTGCCCGTCTCCGCGGCAGGTGAACCCGTGGGCCTCTGTCCCGACTGTGACGGCGCACTCGTCCAGCGGTCGGGGACGCTCGCCTGTACCGACTGCGAGCGCGAGCACGGACTGCCGTCCGGCGCGACGGTGCTCGACGAGACGTGTGACTGTGGCCTCCCGCGCATCGCGGTGACGCGCGGCGAGCGGTTCGAGGTGTGTGCCGACCGGGGCTGTGACCCGCTCGACCCCAAGATCGATCGCGTGTTCGACCGCGTGTTCGACTGTCCCGACTGCGGCGACGACCTCCGGCTCGTCCGGGCCGGTGGGCTGTTCCTCGGCTGCGACTCGTACCCCGACTGCGAGGTCGCGTTCTCGCTCCCCGAACGCGAGCACGTCGGCCACTGTGACTGCGGCCTCCCTACCTTCGCCGCCAGCGACGGCCCGCGATGTCTCGACGCCGACTGCTCGTCTCCGTAGGTTTTTCCCGCTCCGCGTCTCCGGTCCGGGTATGCAGGCACACGTAGAGGGGGACCTCGTCGTGCTCGACGCGCCGGGGCGCGAGCGGTTCTACGATTCGCGGGGCTACGGCGACCCCCGTGGCGACGGGCTCGCGCTCTCGCGCGTCGAGGCCGCGCACCTCCTCTACCGCGGTGACATCGACGCGGTCGAGGGCCGCGGCTTCGAGTCGTTCCTCACCAGCGAGCCCGGTCTCGCCGCGCGCTTCCTCGTCTACAAGAACCTCCGCGACCGCGGCTTCTACCTCTCGGCTGCCCGGGAGGGCTGGGTAGACGACCCCGCGGGCGCGGACTTCATCGTCTTCCCCCGCGGGCAGGGGCCGTGGGACGACGCCGTCGAGTACCGCGTCCGCGTGGTCGCCGAGCGGGAGTCCGTCCCCGCCGATGCGCTCGGCGACGTCGTCCTCGCCGTCGTCGACGAGGAGTCCGAACTGACGTATCTGGAGACGGACCACATCGACGTCTCCGGCTCCACGGCCACGACGCTCGACTGGTCGGTCGATGCCACGTTACTCGACGACCGGGCTGTCGTCTGGGGGCCCCCGGAGGGGCTCTACCACGAGGGGTTCTACGGCCAGCCGCTCGACGATCAGGGAACCGCGCTCCAGCTCTCGCTCGTCGAGGCGGCGTATCTCGCCCGCGAGGGTGTCATCTCGTTCGAGGGCAACGAGGGGCGGGATGCGTCCCCCGGGCAGTCGGCGCACGGTGCCGCCGACGGCGTCGAAGCCGTCGTCGACTGCGGCCGCGAGGCGGAGGGCGAGCGGTTCGACCGCCGGCTCTCGGTGTACGCCGACCTCCGGGGCCGCGGTGTCGTCCCCAAGACCGGCTTCAAGTTCGGCGCCGACTTCCGGACCTACGCCGACGTGGAGAGCGTCGACGCGCTAGGCCACTCCGAACTGCTCGTGCGGGTGCTCCCGGCGAACCACGTCTTCTCGCCGCGCGACCTCTCGCTCGACGTTCGACTGGCGCACGGCGTCCGCAAGCGGATGGTGTTCGCGTTCACCTCCGGCGACGGCATCGAGTGGCTCACCGTCGGGCGGCTGACGCCCTGAGGCTCACTTTCCGACACAGACGAGCGGCGCGTGGTGCCACGCCCACTGCGTGTCGGGCCGGTCGACCACCTCGAAGGCGCTGCGTGGTTCGACACCGAGCACGTGCTCGATTCGTTCCGCCGACAGCACGCTGTCGCCGTCGAGCAGCGCCGCGAACCGCTCGGTGTACTGGTCCGGGTCGAACACGAACGCGCGGTCGGTGTTCGCGTGGGGGTCGTCGGCCGCCTCGAGACAGTACGCGCGGCCCGCCTCGTTGAGGTAGTTGCAGACGAGGTGGCCGCCAGGGGCCACCGCCGCGTACAGGTTTGTGAGGGCTCGCGCCACGTCCCGGACGTACTGGAGGGTGAAGTACGAGAACACCACGTCGAACGGCTCGTCGGGGGCGAACGCGGGCAACACCGCGTGCTCGAACCGGACGTTCTCGACGTCTCGTTCGCGGGCCCGCTCGCGGTTCTCCTCGAGGACCGATTCGGCGGCGTCGTAGCCGACGACCGTGGTGTCGGGATGGGCCTCGGCGACGGTGAACGTCGCGGCGCCAGTGCCACAGCCAACGTCCGCGACCCGCGCCGCGTCGGTGGCCGCGACGAACTCGGCGAGCACGTCCCCCGCGTGGTGTGCGCTCGGGCTTGCCTCCGCCCGCTTCTCGTCGTCCGCGTCCTCGTAGTAGCGGTCCCAGTCGATGGTGCCGTCGTATCGTGAGTCTGTCATTGCTGTGGCTGTCGCTGATTGGGGTGGGTCGGCTCGGCGTCTTGGGTCGGCCGGGCGGTTCCGGTCGCGTGTCGGCTGTCCGTGGCGGTGCGACTCCCGGGTGTAGCGACTCCTCGGTGAAAAATATATAGGGAATCTTTACTTTACTGCTTGCTTACTACTTCGCACGCCCGGGGTTTAATTCTTGTCCCCTCGGTGCAGGCGCTCTCACGCAAGCGAACCCTTTTTGCGCGGACCCGCCCCCAGTTCGAGTGAATGAGCGACGAGCACCACGAGGCCGAGGGTGACGCCCTTCCCCCGCGTGAGAATCTCATCGCGGACGGCGGAAGCGCAGCAGGAGCGGACGACGTGACCCTCGACCCGTGGGGGTCCGCGACCGTCTCCGACTACCGCGACCTGTTCGAGCAGTTCGGTATCGAGGAGTTCGACCACATCTTAGACGAGGTGCCGAACCCGCACTACCTGATGCGCCGCGGGGTCATCTTCGGCCACCGCGACTACTCGCCGGTCGCCGAGCGCCTGCGCGAGGGCGGCGACGCGGCCGTCCTCTCCGGGTTCATGCCCACCGGCGACCCGCACATCGGGCACAAGATGGTGTTCGACGAGATCATCTGGCACCAAGAGCAGGGCGCCGACGCCTACGGGCTCATCGCGGACCTGGAGGCCCACGCCGCTCGCGGGCTCTCGTGGGCGGAGATCGACGAACACACGCGAAGCTACCTGCTGAGTCTGCTCGCGCTGGGGTTCGACCCCGAGGAGGGCGAACTCTACCGCCAGTCCACCAACCGGGAGGTGCAGGACCTCGCGTTCGAACTCGGCGTGAAGGCGAACTTCTCGGAGTTTCAGGCGATCTACGGCTTCGACGGCGAGACGGACGTCTCGCACATGCAGTCGGTCGTCACACAGATGGCCGACATCCTCTATCCGCAACTGGAGGAGCCGAAGCCGACGGTCATCCCGGTCGGCCCGGACCAGGACCCACACGTCCGACTCGCCCGCGACCTCGCCGCCCGGATGCGCTACTTCAAGGTGACCGAGGCGTTCGCGAGCTTCGAGGCCACCGCCGAAGAGCGCGTGTTGATGCGCGAGGCGTACGAGCAGTTGGGCGGCGACGACGCCGACGTGCGGTGTGAGGACGCCGCCGAGCACCTCGACCAGCACCACGCCGCGGAGGTCGGTGCCGAGCGCGCCATCGAGAAACTCGCGAACGCCGGGAAGGAACCCCTTCGCCCGCGGGTGAGGTTCCTCGACCGCAACGCCACCCCCGAGGCGTTCGACGCGCTCATCGAGGCCGTCGAGGGCGAGAAGCGCGTGTTCGACGAGCACGTCGACGCCTTCGACCTCGACCACGAGGCGGCCGAAGAACTCTCCCGCGAGGTCGAGGTCGAGAACGGCGGCTTCGGCTTCTATCCGCCCTCCTCCATCTACCACCGGTTCATGACCGGGCTCACGGGCGGCAAGATGTCCTCGTCCGTTCCTGCGAGTCACATCAGCCTGCTCGACGACCCCGAGGACGGCTACCAGAAGGTGAAGTCCGCGACGACGGGCGGCCGCGAGACGGCCGAACTCCAGCGGGAACTCGGCGGCGAGGCCGACAAGTGCCCCGTCTACGAACTCTACGCGTACCTGCTCGCCGGTGACGACGACGAGTTCGCGACCGAGGTGTACGAGGAGTGCGTCGGCGGCGAGCGACTCTGTGGCGGCTGCAAGGAGCAGGCCGCCGAACTGATGCGCGACTTCCTCGAAGAGCACCAGGAGAAACGCGCCGAGATGGAGGCAGTGCTCGACGACCTGGACCTCGAACTCGAGAGCCCGCGGCGGGGCTGAGGCGTAGCTTCAAGCCACTCGCTTCCGAGAGCTGATCATGAACGTCGTAGTCTGTGGCGGTGGTATCGTCGGACTCTCTGCTGCCTACTATCTCGCCGACCGCGGCGCCGACGTGACGGTCTGTGAAGCCGGGTCGCTTGGGAGCGGCAACACCGACCGCTCTGCAGGTGGTATCCGCGCGCAGTTCTCCACACCCGTCAACGTCGACCTCTCGCTCGCGTCGTTGGCGGTGTGGAACCGCTTCGAGGAGGATTTCGGCGTGGACATCGCCCATCGAAAGCCCGGCTACCTGTTTCTCGCACGCGAGGCGGAAACTGCCGAGACGCTTCGGGAGGCGGCGGTGATGCAACGCGAGCGCGGCGTCCCGACCGAGGTACTCGACCCTGACGACGCCCGCGACCACTGCCCGGAACTCCACGCCGACCGCTACCGGGTGGCGACGTTCTCCGCGACCGATGGCTTCGCTGACCCACACCTCGCCCTGCAGGGGTTCTCCGCGGGCGCGCAGGCGGCGGGCGCGGAGATACGGACGCACACCCCCATCACGGGTATCGACGTGCGTGGGGGCGAGCCGGGTGGGCCCGCAGACGTTCGCGTCCAGACGCCGGACGACACCCTCCGGGCCGACTTCGTCGTCAACGCTGCGGGCGCGTGGGCGCGACGGGTCGGGACCCTCGCGGGCGTCGACCTCCCCGTCGCCCCGCGTCGCCGACAGATCGCGGTGGTCGACCCCGAGACACCGGTTCCGGAGACGGTCCCGCTCACTATCGACCTCGACTCGGGGTCGTACTTCCGCCCCGAGCGCGAGGGGCAGGCCATCGTCGGTGGCCAGTTCGGAGCCCACGACCCCGACGTGAACCCCGACGACTACGACACCGGGATGGACCTCGACTGGGCCGTGACCGCGACCGAACGCGCGGGCGAGACGGCCGGCTACTTCGGTCCCGAGTCGGGTATCGTCCGCGGGTGGGCCGGGCTGTACGCGGTGACGCCCGACCACCACCCGATTATCGAGGTGAGTCGGCCGGGCGTCGTCACGGCCGCGGGGTTCTCGGGCCACGGGTTCCAGCACGCACCCGCGACGAGAAAGCTCGTCGCGGAACTCTGTCTCGACGGCGAGGCGTCGCTCGTCGACGTCTCGGCCCTCGACTGCGGGCGGTTCGAGCGGGGCGATCCGGTCGACGAGCGCCACGTCGCCTGACTCAGTCGAGCGCCGCGCGGACCAGCGCGACCTCGGTGCCGGCAAGTCCGACCGAGCAGAACAGCGTCACGTGGTCGGCCGATTCGCGGCCGGACTGTGTACCCG
Organism: Halorarius litoreus; assembly: GCF_024362405.1. GTDB lineage: Archaea > Halobacteriota > Halobacteria > Halobacteriales > Haloarculaceae > Halorarius > Halorarius litoreus. Next base: position 1,415,689 of record NZ_CP101454.1, read on the forward strand.
CGACCACGTCCCCCAGCTCGACCAGTCGGCCGTGGTCGACCACGTACTCGTCCGTCGCGCGGGCCTGCGCGAGCGAGTCGGTGACCGCGAGGTCGACGTGGGATGCGATGTCCGCCGGGAGTTCGCTCACCCCTACCTCCTTTGGCCCGAGCGAGGAGACGTGCGTGCCGGGCTGGAGCCAGTCTGCCTCGAAGACGGGGCTGGTGGCGTCGGTCGCACACACCAGCACGTCCGCCTCGCGCACCACGGGTTCGGGGTCGTCGCGCGCTTCGACCGCGCAGTCGAGTCGCTCGTCCAGGTCGGTCGCGCAGTCCGTGCGGTGGTCCGGGTTCGGACTGAACACCTGCACGCGGTCGAGGTCGCGGACCGCGGCGACGGCCTCGGCCTGCGAGCGTGCGTGCCGCCACGACCCCAGCAGGCCGAGCGTCGTCGCGTCATCGCGTGCGAGGTGGTCGACCGCGACGCCGCCGATACCACTCGTCCGCAGGATACCTGCGCGGTCCCCGACGGCGAGCCCCCGGAGGGCGCCGTCGGGGGCGAACACGCAGGTCACCTGCGAGCCCGCGACCGCCCCGACGGTCTGGTAGGCACGGAAGCCGAAGCCTTCGGAGTCGCCGCCGACGGTGAACACGAGGTCGCCGTCGCCCACGGAGACGTACTCGCGGGGTGGCGCCTGCAGGTCGCCCGCGGCGTACGCTTCGAGTGCGCGCTCCATCGCCGCGACCGCGTCCGCGGGCGAGAGCCGCGCGTCGAGGTCGTCGTCGGTGAGGATGGTGGGAGGCATAGGTGGGTATCGGGGTGGAGCGGGAAAAGTCGGGGTGGACCATCGGATTCCAGTCCCGGGGCGTTCGAGGTGGTCACGACTCGTGCTGCCGAACTCGCTCCATCCCCTGTGCCACGGTGTCGCAACGCTTTTGCGCCGTTCTTCCTTGAGAAGAACCATGGCAGCCGAATCCCCTGCCGGTGGCACCGTTCGCCAGCCGACCGACAGCACGGGGTTCGGGTTTTTCTTCGCGGTCCGGTGACGGGGGTGGAGACGCGACGGGGCTGACGCCCTCTCGCGTGGAAACCTCCGAGGACGCGCGATGCGCGCCCTCGTGCTCCACGTTCGCTCTGCGACCGTGGAACCCACGTTTCGGAGTCGGAACCGTTACCTGACCGACCAGCACACACGCACACAATGAAACTCCCGGACACGGAGGTCGCGTTGCTCGAAGCAGCCAGCGCGACCGACACCAAGACGATCGCACAGCTATCGGAGGAAACGGGTGAGAAACCCGAGACGCTCACCCGCGCGGCGTTCGAACTCGCCGAGAAGGGCCTCGTCGACGTCGAGGAGTACGAGGCCGAAGACGTGACGCTCACCGACGAGGGCGAGCAGTATCGGAGCGAGGGCCTCCCCGAGATCCGCCTCTACCGCGCCGCAGTCGACGCCGGTGCCGACGACGACCCCGTCAGCATGGGGCAGGTCATCGGCGCTTCGGGACTGGAGGGCCCCGAAGTCGACATCGCGCTCTCGAACTTCGCGCGCAAGGGGTTCGGCTCCATCGACTCGGGGGAACTCCTCGCGAATCTGGAGGGCGGCCCGGACGTGGACCCGGACGCCGACCCCGAGTCCGAGGCGCTGGACGCCATTGCCGACGGGAACGCGGGCTATCTGGACTCGGGCGTCCTCGACCGGCTCGTCGACCGCGGGCTCGTCGCCCGGTCGAGCACGACCGTTCGGTCCGTCACGCTCACCGATGAGGGTGTGACGGCGATGATGGAGGGCGTCGAGGTCGCCGAGACCGTCGGGCAGGTCACGCCCGAACTCCTCACCAGCGGCGACTGGCAGGACGTCGAGTTCGCCGAGTACAACGTCGAGGCCGACGCCGAGGCGGTCGTCGGCGGGAAGACGCACATCCTCCGACAGACCGCCGAGTCCGTGAAGGACACGCTCGTCGGGATGGGGTTCCAGGAGATGGACGGGCCGCACGCCGACGCGGACTTCTGGATCAACGACTGCCTGTTCATGCCGCAGGACCACCCCGCGCGGACCCACTGGGACCGGTTCACCCTCGACGTGCCGCCGATGCAGGACCTCCCGGAAGACCTCGTCGCGCGCGTCGAGGACGCCCACCGCAACGGCGTCGGCGAGGACGGCGAGGGCTACCACTCGCCGTGGAGCGAGGAGTTCGCCCGGGAGGTCGCCCTCCGCGGACACACCACCTCGCTGTCGATGCGCTATCTATCCGGGCACGCCATCGGCGACCTCGAACCGCCCCAGCGGTTCTTCTCCGTCGAGAAGGTGTACCGCAACGACACGCTCGACCCGACGCACCTCCTGGAGTTCTTCCAGATCGAGGGGTGGGTGATGGCCGACGACCTCTCCGTGCGTGACCTCATGGGCACCTTCGAGGAGTTCTACGCCCAGTTCGGCATCACCGACATCGAGTTCAAGCCGCACTACAACCCCTATACGGAGCCGTCGTTCGAGCTGTTCGGGACGCACCCCGAGACCGGCGAGATGGTCGAGATCGGCAACTCGGGCATCTTCCGCGACGAGGTGCTTGAGCCGCTCGGCGTCGAGTGCGACGTGATGGCGTGGGGACTCGCCCTGGAGCGACTGCTCATGCTCATGTACGGCTTCGAGGACATCCGCGACGTCCACGGGACGCTGTGTGACTTGGACCTGCTGCGGAACGTGGAGGTGGTCCACTGATGCCGACCGTCGACGTCGATCCCGACGAGCTGCGGCGGCTGACCGGCCACGACGAGAAGGACGACGAGGAACTCAAAGACGACCTGTTCGCGCTCGGCCTCGAATTCGAGGGCGAGACCGACGACGGCGAGTTCGAACTGGAGTTCGCGCCCGACCGGCTCGACCGGCTCTCCGTGGAGGGCGTGGCGCGCTCGCTCCGATATCAGTACGGTGACGACCGCGGCGTCTACGTCCCGAAGACGAACGACGCCGAGTGGGTCGTCAAGGTCGACGACGTCCCCGAGGAGCGGCCGTACGTCACCGCGGCCATCGTCCGGGGCGTGGACATGACCGAGGAGAAACTGGAGTCGCTCATCCAGCTGCAGGAGAAGCTCCACGCGACGATGGGACGCAAGCGCGCGAAGGGGGCCATCGGGGTCCACGACCTCGCGATGCTGAAGGGTCGGACCGCGGGTGACGACAAGCCGAAGACCATCACGTACACCGGCATCGACCCGGACGGCGAACGGTTCGTTCCCCTCGACTCGAACGAGGAGATGACGCCACGCGAGGTGCTCTCCGACCACGCGACCGGCGAGAAGTTCGCCGATCTCGTCAGCGAGTACGAGCGCTACCCGGCCATCTTCGACGACATCGGGCTGTTCTCGTTCCCACCGGTCATCAACGGCAAGCGGACGGAGGTCGACGCCGACTCCCGAGACCTGTTCGTCGAGATGACGGGCACCGACCAGTGGACCATCGACAAGATGCTGAACATCGTCTGCTACGCGCTCGACGCGCGTGGCGGCCGCGTGGAGGAAGTCCGTATCGAGTACCCGGACGGTGACGTGGTCCGACCGGACCTCTCGACGCGCACTAAGACCGTCACGCACGAGCGCATCGAGACGACGCTCGGCGTCGACCTCTCCGGCGAGGACGTCGTCGACCTGTTCGAGCGGTCGGGGCTCTCCGTCGACTCGACCACCGAGGAGCCGCTCGCCTACGAGGTGGAGATTCCGCCGTACCGCGTCGACGTGCTGCATCCCCTGGACCTCGTCGACGACGTGGGGCGCGCGTACGGCTTCAACGAACTCGAACCGAAGTACCCGGACGTCTCGACCGTCGGCGGCCGGCACGACCGCTCCAAGCTAGAGCGCGCTGCCCGCGAGACGGTCGTGGGGCTCGGCTTCGAGGACCTGCTCAACTTCCACATGATCTCGGAGGAAGAGAACTACGAGCGGATGGCCATCGAGCCCGGCTCTGACGTGGTCGGGGGCGGCGAGCCCACCGTCATCGAGGGGCCATACAGCGAGGACTACACGATGCTGCGGACGTGGGCGCTCCCCTCGCTGCTGATGGTGCTGGAGAACAACACGCACCGGGCGTACCCGCAGGACCTCGCGGAGATCGGCCTCGCCGCCGAGGTCGACGACGGCGAGCCGACGGGCGTGGCCGAACACCGGACGGTCGCGGGCGCGCTCGCGCGAACGGAGGCGTCCTACGAGGATGCGAAGGCCCGCGTGCAAGCCATCGCCCGGGCGTTCGGGAAAGAACTCGAGACGCCTCCCACCGAGCACCCGACGTTCATCTCGGGTCGTGCGGCCGAGGTGGTGCTCGACGGCGAGTCGGCGGGCGTGGTCGGCGAGATCCACCCGAAGGTGCTCGTCGAACACGACCTCGAACTGCCCGTGGCGGCGTTCGAATTCCGACTCGACGCCCTCGAGTAAGCCCTCCGTTTCTGTTGGGTTGGCCGTCAGGTTCGCCGACTCAGAGGTCGGCGCCGACCGCCTCGTCGACCGACTCGAAGCCGTCGCGCTCCAGCAGTCGCAGGAGCCCCTGGTTGATGTCGCGGGCGAGCGTCGGCCCCTCGTAGACGAGCCCCGTGTAGAGCTGGACGACACTCGCGCCGTTGCGGATCTTCTCGTAGGCGCCTTCGGCGTCGGAGATGCCGCCGACCCCGACGACCGGGACGTCCGTTCGCTCGGCGACGAACCGGACCATCCCCGTGGCGATGTCCTCGATGGGCTTGCCCGAGAGCCCGCCCTCCTCGGCGGCGTTCTTCGAGCGGAGGGAGTCGGGGCGGTCCGTGGAGGTGTTCGTCGCGATGACGCCATCGAGGCCGAGGTCGTCGACGACCCCCAGCGCCTCCTCGATGGCCGGCTCGGGGAGGTTCGGGGAGAACTTGACGAGCAGGGGTGCTGCCCCGGCGTCCTGCAGGGTCCCGAGGATGCGTTCGAGCGCCTCGCGGTTCTGGAGTTCTCGGAGCCCTGGTGTGTTGGGCGAGGAGACGTTGACGACGAAGTAATCTCCGCCCTCGCGCACGCGCTCGTACGTGTAGAGGTAATCGTCCTCGGCCGAGTCGAGGGGTGCGGACTTCGACTTCCCAATGTTGACTCCGACGGGGACCGGACAGTCGACGTCGGCGAGGCGCTCGCCGATGACGTCCGCGCCGTGGTTGTTGAAGCCCATGCGGTTGACGATGGCCTCGTCCTCCCTGAGTCGAAACATCCGGGGCCGAGGGTTGCCCTGCTGGGCTTCCGCCGTGACGCCGCCGACCTCGACGTGGCCGAAGCCGAGGGCGGCGAGCGCGTTCGGCACCTCGGCGTTCTTGTCGAAGCCCGCGGCCACGCCCACCGGATTGGGGAACGTCTGGCCGAACGCCTCGGTTTCGAGTCGAGGGTCCGCGACGACGAAGCGGTCGCGCAGCAGCGACTCGACGGGGGTGTCCTGCGCGAGTCGGAGCGCGGTGTGCCCGAGGCCGTGGGCGGTCTCGGCCGGAAGGGAGAACAGCAGGGGTTTCGCGAGGTCGTAGCCAGTCATCACGCTAGGCGGGTGAGCGAGTGCGCAAAAGCGATACGGTCGTCGATGGTGGCTGTGGCTCGTTCAGAACTCGTGTTCGACCTCGTCTGGGTCGGCTTTCTGGATGATGATCTTACCGTCGCGGACTCGAACGAACACCTCGTCGCCGATCTCCATGCCGGCGACTGCGAGCTCGTCCTCGTGGAGGTTCACGTGGACGTTGTGGTACTCGCCGTTCTCGTCTTTCGCGCCACTGGGGCTGAGCTTCTTCTTTCGCACCATCGCGCTGTTGTTCGTCGTTCGCCGCACGAGATACATAAGTGTACCGTGCCGTCCATGTCGGGAGATTCGCGCGCGCGAGTGGATGTGGGTACCAGATTCGGCGGATTTCGGCGTTCAGTCGGGGGGTCACCAGCGCCGAAACCGGCTGCCCTTATAAATGAATCGGCCGTCGTCCCTCGGTTTGGGGGATATATTTATAATGCCCTCTGTTCACTTGTGCCATGGAGGTCCAAAACCATGGCACCTGACGACGACGGCAAGCGGAACTTCGCGCTTCGTGACGCAACCGGCAACGAGACGAGCGTGTTCTCCGGTCGGACGCCCCGACAGGCGGCACTGAAAGCGGCCCGCCGGCTCGAGCCAGCGCGCTCCGAGGATGCGGCCGAACAGACCGAGCTCCGACTCCGTGAGAAGGGGACGAAGAAGGTCCACATCTACGACGGCTGGGCGTGGCAGGAGGAGGCGCCCGACGACAAACCGGACTGGATGCCCTCGAACATCACCGAGGCGAACGTCTCGAAGAAGGGCATCGAGCACCTCGACGAGATCTAACGCGGCTCCCACTTTTCGACCGAAGCCCGAACCCACTTAGTGACCTCGCGCGTACGTGCGGACGCGCGGCCATCATCCGACCCGACCGAGCGTGCGAGCGCGGGATGACGGCTCGACCTCCAGCCGCGCGACATTGCTCTCGCGAGCCGCAGCACTCTCCTCCCGGGTGCAGTCACGTGCCATGTGCATCCGGCCCATGAAACCGCATCACGGAGCGCCGACGGAACGACGGCCTTAAGAGTATCACCCCCATCGGAATGGATGTGAAGGGCGCGAGGGGCACACGCCCCCCGCCCAAGCCGGACGCCCTCTGGGTGTCCCGCGTCCTGACTCCGTTGGGACGCGTCGAACACGCCCAATCCGACGCCCTTATACGTACCTGGGCACTCGGATGCAGATACGCGCTGACCCACCCTTCCGGGGTGGCGACGTGAGCCTGAATCCGATGCCCTTATACGTACCTGGGCGCTCGGATTCAAATACGCGCTTCCCGGGTCAACCGGGGCACGGCGCGAGGATGAATCCGACGCCCTTAAGTGTAACAGGGCACTCGGATGGAATGCACACAGCGTGACTGGGCCTGAGTTTGGATACTCGGCCCGTCGCGGGACTCGAACGCACTTCGGTGGGTTTATGACCTGCCTCGGTGTATATTGAGTTCCCGAAGGAAATGAGGATTCGACCCCTGCGGTCCGCCGTACACGATCGAATCTGATGTTAGCCCTGGTAGTTCGGTGACACCCGGTATGGGTGTCGCCGACTCGATACCATGTACACGATAGCGAAGGTACACACTCACACGAGTGTGTTCCCGCCTAAACCCCCCGAGCCTTGTGCTCGGGACCATTCCGGTTGATCCTGCCGGAGGCCATTGCTATCGGTGTCCGATTTAGCCATGCGAGTTGTACGTCTAACGTAGCAAACCGCTCAGTAACACGTGGCCAAACTACCCTACGGATCGGGATAACCTCGGGAAACTGAGGCTAATCCCGGATAGCGCTCCCGAGCTGGAATGCTGGGAGCGCCAAACGCTCCGGCGCCGTAGGATGTGGCTGCGGCCGATTAGGTAGATGGTGGGGTAACGGCCCACCATGCCGATAATCGGTACGGGTAGTGAGAGCTAGAGCCCGGAGACGGACTCTGAGACAAGAGTCCGGGCCCTACGGGGCGCAGCAGGCGCGAAACCTTTACACTGCACGCAAGTGCGATAGGGGGACACCGAGTGCGAGGGCATAGAGCCCTCGCTTTTCTGTACCGTAAGGTGGTACAGGAACAAGGGCTGGGCAAGACCGGTGCCAGCCGCCGCGGTAACACCGGCAGCCCAAGTGATGGCCGATATTATTGGGCCTAAAGCGTCCGTAGCTTGCCGAGTAAGTTCGTCGGGAAATCTACTGGCTTAACCAGTAGGCGTCCGGCGAAAACTGCTCGGCTTGGGACCGGGAGACCAGAGGGGTACGTCCGGGGTAGGAGTGAAATCCTGTAATCCTGGACGGACCACCGGTGGCGAAAGCGCCTCTGGAGAACGGATCCGACAGTGAGGGACGAAAGCTAGGGTCTCGAACCGGATTAGATACCCGGGTAGTCCTAGCCGTAAACGATGATCGCTAGGTGTGGCGCAGGCTACGAGCCTGCGCTGTGCCGTAGGGAAGCCGTGAAGCGATCCGCCTGGGAAGTACGTCCGCAAGGATGAAACTTAAAGGAATTGGCGGGGGAGCACTACAACCGGAGGAGCCTGCGGTTTAATTGGACTCAACGCCGGACATCTCACCAGCTCCGACAGCAGTAATGACGATCAGGTTGATGACCTTATTCGAAGCTGCTGAGAGGAGGTGCATGGCCGCCGTCAGCTCGTACCGTGAGGCGTCCTGTTAAGTCAGGCAACGAGCGAGACCCGCACCTCTAGTTGCCAGCAGCATCTCGCGATGGCTGGGTACACTAGGGGGACTGCCGCTGCCAAAGCGGAGGAAGGAACGGGCAACGGTAGGTCAGTATGCCCCGAATGAGCTGGGCAACACGCGGGCTACAATGGCCAGGACAATGGGAAGCCACCCCGAGAGGGGGCGCTAATCTCCTAAACCTGGTCGTAGTTCGGATTGAGGGCTGAAACTCGCCCTCATGAAGCTGGATTCGGTAGTAATCGCGTGTCAGAAGCGCGCGGTGAATACGTCCCTGCTCCTTGCACACACCGCCCGTCAAAGCACCCGAGTGGGGTCCGGATGAGGCCATCATGCGATGGTCGAATCTGGGCTCCGCAAGGGGGCTTAAGTCGTAACAAGGTAGCCGTAGGGGAATCTGCGGCTGGATCACCTCCTAAAGACCGGGACCGGAGTTCTACTCCGGCCCACCTTGTGTTGTGGTCTCGAGTCGGCGACGCGCATCCGGGCACCTTAGAACTACCAGGGCTACGATCGCGGACGGACTGTGCCCACACGTACGAGGAGACGTGGGCAGCGCGTCCGCCGCGGTCGATGTTGGGCCCATAGCTCAGTGGTAGAGTGCCTCCTTTGCAAGGAGGATGCCCGGGGTTCGAATCCCCGTGGGTCCATGTCCGAGACGGAAACCGTGTCCCTTATACGGACGACGGCATTCGTCTCGGGTACGACCGATGCACCACTCCGTGTGAGCGTGAGTGGGAAGGGTGGATGTACGCCACGGCCCCGCAGCCGGGTGTAACGATGAAACCGTGTGTAAGTGCGATCCAGGCGCTCACTGGACCCGTTCACTGTTCCTCAGTGATCGTGGCTACTGTGCCGCCTGGTGGATGGCTCGGCTCAGGCGCCGATGAAGGACGTGCCAAGCTGCGATAAGCCATGGGGAGCCGCACGGAGGCTAAGAACCATGGATGTCCTAATGGGAATCCCCTCAGCAATTGCCTTGCGCAATAGGGAACGCTCCGGATTGAAACATCTTAGTAGGAGCTGGAAGAGAAAGCGAATGCGATGTCGTCAGTAACGGCGAGTGAACGCGACACAGTCCAAACCGAAGGCTTCGGCCAATGTGGTGTTCGGACTGACTCTCATCCGTGGAAACTCGACGAGAAGTCTCCTGGAACGGAGCTCGATACAGGGTGACAGACCCGTATCGTCGTGGAGTACACGGTGCGTCAGATCCAGAGTACCGGGGATTGGAAATTCCTCGGGAAGATGGCAGGCATCGTCTGCCAAGACTAAATACGACCTGAGACCGATAGCGAACAAGTAGTGTGAACGAACGCTGAAAAGCACCCCGAGAAGGGAGGTGCAATAGGGCCTGAAATCAGGTGGCGATGGAGCGACGAGGCATAAAAGGCCTCTCGACGAAGGACCTGGGGGCGACCCCATTGTACGACTCGAGAGGAGCCGATGTCTCGTCGTGCGTTTTGAAAAACGAGCCAGGGAGTGTACCTGTTTGACGAGTCTAACTGGAGTATCCAGGAAGGCGTAGGGAAACCGATACGGCCGCAGCATTGCCAGGGCCACCGTGTTCAAGCGCGGGGAGTCAAACGGGTACGACCCGAAACCAGATGATCTACGCGCGGGCAGGACGAAGCGTGGCGAAAGCTACGTGGAGGTCCGTTAGGGTTGGTGTCCTACAATACCCTCCCGTGACCTGCGTGTAGGGGTGAAAGGCCCATCGAATCTGGAAACAGCTGGTTCCAACCGAAAAATGTCGAAGCATTACCTCTGCCGAGGTAGTATGTGGGGTAGAGCGACCGATTGGAAGAGCGGCCTCCGAGAGGAGTCTGCCTTCCTGTCGAACTCCGAACTCACATACGCCGTTGACGCAGGGAGTCCGCCGTGCGGGGTAAGCCTGTACGGCGTAAGGGAGACAACCCAGAGCTGGGTTAAGGTCCCAAAATGTGGACTAAGTGCGATTGAAGATGGTCCCGAGCCCTAGACAGCCGGGAGGTGAGCTTAGAAGCAGCTACCCTCTAAGAAAAGCGTAACAGCTTACCGGCCGAGGTTTGGGGCGTCCAAAATGATCGGGGCTCAAGTCCACTACCGAGACCTAGCCGCATCCTTTACCGGATGATTGCGTAGGTTGGCACTCCGATCGGGCGGAAGCTCGGGTGAGAATTCGAGTGGACCGATTGGTGACGAAAATCCTGGCCATAGTAGCAGCGATAGTCGGGTGTGAATCCTGACGGCCGAACGAGTAAGGGTTCCTCAGCAATGTTTATCAGCTGAGGGTTAGCCGATCCTAAGTCCTGTCGCAATTCGAGCAGGACGAAATGGGAAGCTGGTTAATATTCCAGCGCCGTCATACATTGAAAGCTGACGCCTTGGGGTCGACCAGGCCACGCCTTCGCGTGGTACAACCGTCAAAATCCGTGGAAGCCGTAATGGCACGAAGCGGACGAACGGCGGGATATCGTAAGCTGGTTCAACCTAGGGCCCGTGAAAAGGCGAGTATGACGTTCGTACCGAGAACCGACACAGGTGCTCGTGCCAGAGAAAGGCAAGGCCTGTCGGGATCAACCGACGTTAGGGAATTCGGCAAATTAGTCCCGTAAGTTCGCGATAAGGGATGCCTGCCCAGGAAATGGGCAGGCCGCAGTGACTCGGGCGCTCCGACTGTCTAGTAACAACATAGGTGACCGCAAATCCGAAAGGACTCGTACGGTCACTGAATCCTGCCCAGTGCGGGTATCTGAACACCCAGTACAATGGGACGAAGGACCCGTCAACGGCGGGGGTAACTATGACCCTCTTAAGGTAGCGTAGTACCTTGCCGCTTCAGTAGCGGCTTGCATGAATGGATTAACGAGAGCGCCGCTGTCCCAACGTTGGGCCCGGTGAACTGTACGTTCCAGTGCGGAGTCTGGAGACCCCCAAGGGGAAGCGAAGACCCTATGGAGCTTTACTGCAGGCTGTCGCTGGGACATGGTCGCTAATGTGCAGAATAGGTAGGAGCCGTTACACAGGTACGTGCGCTAGCACGCCACCGAGGCATCATTGAAATACTACCCGTTAGTGACTGTGACCCTCACTCCGGGAGGAGGACACCGATAGCTGGGCAGTTTGACTGGGGCGGTACGCGCTCGAAAAGATATCGAGCGCGCCCTAAGATCATCTCACGCGGGTCGGGAACCCGTGGAAGAGCGCAAGAGCAAAAGATGATTTGACAGTGTCATTCCTAACGAGTGACGCTGACGCGAAAGCGTGGTCTAGCGAACCAATGAGCCTGCCCGATGCGGGCCATTGCTGACAGAAAAGCTACCCTAGGGATAACAGAGTCGTCACGCGCAAGAGCACATATCGACCGCGTGGCTTGCTACCTCGATGTCGGTTCCCTCCATCCTGCCCGTGCAGCAGCGGGCAAGGGTGAGGTTGTTCGCCTATTAAAGGAGGTCGTGAGCTGGGTTTAGACCGTCGTGAGACAGGTCGGCTGCTATCTATTGGGGGTGTTTCGGAACCTGACGGGAACGTTCGTATAGTACGAGAGGAACTACGAATGGTGACCACTGGTGTACCGGTTGTCCGAGAGGGCATGTGCCGGGCAGCTACGTCACACGGGGTAAGAGCTGAACGCATCTAAGCTCGAAACCCACCTGGAAAAGAGGTTCCGCTGAGGTCGCTCGTAGAAGACGAGATCGATAGACCTGGGGTGTACGCACCGAGGCAACGAGGTGTTCAGCCCGCAGGCACTAAGGACCGAAGCCACTCAATCATCGCACTGAGACTCGTGAACGAGTCCAGGCGCAATCTGGATCGCACTTACACGCGGATTACATCCACCACCGACATTGGTAATCCGAACTGCCTCGCAGTTCGGAGACGCGAGGACTTGTCCTCGCGGTATCACGGTTCGATTCCGTGAGTCGGCGTTAAGGCGGCCATAGCGACAGGGTCACTCCCGTACCCATCCCGAACACGGAAGATAAGCCTGTCAGCGTTCCGGTGAGTACTGGAGTACGAGAGTCTCTGGGAAACTCGGTTCGCCGCCTACCATTCATACTACGGCCCGGAGGGCACACGCCCTTCGGGCCGTTTTCATTTATGTCGAGAGCGGTGCCACCGTGGCCCGCTCGACCAGCGGCCGCGCTGTCGTCCGGTTCGCGCACCGACAGTGCCTGTCGAACAACTATACAACAGTTTTTAGTTGCGGGTTTTATGTGGATGAGGGGCTATCGCACGTGCATGCCGACCACCCAGTCCACGCCACCGGGCTTCGAGGAGACACCCGAACTCGAGCTGATCCAGAAGACCGCGAGAGGCATCGCGAGCGACTACGACGACGACTACTGGCTCGACGTGAGCGAGGGGCGCGACCCCAGCGAGTTCTGGGCCGACTGTGCCGACGCGGGGTTTCTCGGCACGGCCATCCCCGAGGAGCACGGTGGTGAGGGGATGGGCTTCTGGGAGCTCTCGGCCATCGTCGAGGAGCTCGCCACCCACGGCTGTCTCGGCGTCGAGATGCTGTACGTCGTCACCGTCTGTTTCGGTGGCATCACGCTCACCAACTACGGGAGCGACGAACAGCAGGAGCGGTGGCTCCCGGGGATCTGCGACGGCGACGTGAAGTTCTCGATGGCGCTGACCGAGCCCGACGCGGGGCACAACGCCCCGAACATGACGACGTTCGCCGCGAAGGACGACGACGAGTACGTCATCGATGGCTCGAAACAGTGGATCTCGGGCGTCGAGCGCGCCGACCAGATGCTGCTCGTCGCGCGTACTACGCCGCGCGAGGAGGCGCCCAAGCGCACGCAGGGGGTGACGCTGTTCCTCGTCGACCCGCAGGACCCGAACATCGAGACGCGCGAGCTCGACGTGGGGATTCCCACCCCAGAAAAACAGTTCGAGGTGTCGTTCGACGGCGTCCGCGTGCCCGAGGAGAACGTCGTCGGCACGGAGGGGATGGGGCTGTACCAGCTGTTCGACACGGTCAACCCCGAGCGGCTGCTGGGCGCGTCGGGGGCAATCGGCGTCGGGAAGTGCGCGCTGAACCGCGCCATCGACTACGCGAACGACCGGGAGGTGTTCGGCGAACCCATCGGTGCGCATCAGGGCGTTCAGCACCCCATCGCGGAGGACTGGTCGCGGCTGGAGGCCGCCCGGCTCCTGGTTCGGAAGGCCGCGTGGGCCATCGACAACGAGCCGGACCCGAAGGAGCGGGCGAAGCTCGCCAACATGGCGAAGCTGCGCGCCAGTGAAGCGGGCCACGACGCGACGGACGTCGCGGTCCAGACGCACGGGGGTAACGGCTTCTCGCGTGACTACACCGTCATCGAGATGTGGAAGGGGACGCGACTCGGGAAAGTCGCGCCCGGCTCGACCGAGATGATGCGCAACCACATCGCCGAGCACACGCTGGGGATGCCCCGGAGCTACGGCGAACAGTGAGCTATCGCTACGCTTAAACACCGGAGTACGTTACATTCTGGTGCGCCAAGGTGGCAGAGTCTGGCCTTACGCGGTTGCCTGCAGAGCAGCTACACGCCGGTTCAAATCCGGCCCTTGGCTTGCGTGGCCTCACTGCGTTCGGCCACATTATTGTGAACGGTGAGCGATAGCGAGGGCGACCGCAGGGAGTCCTCGAGAAGACGAGCGGGCGAACCCACGAGTCAGCGACCGTGAGCAGCGAGGTTCTCACTCCGTTCGAACCTGGGATAGGCGAACGGTGAGCGAAGCGAACCGTGAGATCGCTCGGCACGACAGCGCGCGCTATCACCCATCGGACGAAGGTGAATCAGGGAGCGGAGCACCCGTGGTACACCCCGTCTCGGACGGCGACCAGAGGAATCGCCATCCAGCGGGCGCCGCTCGAACTCAGTGGGCGGCCGCTTCGAACGGGACGAGCAGGTCTGCGCAGCCGATCTCGTACCGGCCGGGACTGACCACTCGCCGGCCGTCTTCGAGGACGATTCCGAGCGCGTCGGTCCCGAGCCGGACGCTCACCGACCGTTCCTGCCCGGGGTCCAGCCGGACGCGTTCGAACCCGCACAGTTCGCGGACCGGCCGGACCAGGGGGCCGGAGCGAGCGTGCAGGTAGAACTGCACGACCTCCTCGCCGACGCGTTCGCCGACGTTCTCGACGGTCACGGTCGCCTCGACCGTTCCGTCGATCGGGATCTCTTCCGGCGAGACGCGGAGGTCCCGGTAGGCGAACTCGGTGTAGCTCAGGCCGTGTCCGAACGGGAACAGTGGGTCGTAGGCGGCCACGTGCTGGTTGGTGCCGGCGGGATGGGGGTGGGGCAGGTGGTCGTGGACCACCGGAAGGTGGCCGGTCGAACGGGGGATGGAGATGGGGAGTCGCCCCCCCGGTTCCTGGTCTCCAAAGAGGACGTCCGCGAGCGCGCGTCCGCCCTCGGTTCCGGGATAGTACGACCAGATGAGTGCGGGGAGGTTCTGAGCCGCCCAGGAGACCGCGAGCGGCCGGCCCGAGACGAGCGTCAGGACCGTTGGCGTCCCCGTCTCGTGAATCCCTTCGAGGAGCCGCTGCTGTGCCTCGGGGAGCGAGAGGTCGATCCGGGAGGGGAACGCGTTGGCGTTCGGCTTGGGGGGGTTCGAAGCGAACTCGTGGATGTACCAGCCCTCTCCGAGAACGACGACCGCGACGTCCGCGTCGCGTGCGGCGTCGACCGCCGCATCGATGGGCGCGTCGTCCCCGGTCGGGGTGAGTCCCGGCTCGTAGCTGACCGACCCGGTCCCAGGGCCGTCCTGGAGCGCCTCGTAAATCGTCGCGCCCGCGACCCCGTCGGGGTCTTCGACGCTCCAGCCCCCCACCTGTGCGAGGGGGGCGTCCGCGTTTGGTCCGGTGACGAGAACGTCCTCGTCGCCCGACAGCGGGAGCAGTCCATCGTTCTCGAGCAGGGTCACCGACTTGCGCGCGGCCTCGTAGGCGAGCTCGCGGTGGGTCCGGTGCCCGAGGAACTCCGCCGCCCGGTCCGGGTCGACGTAGGGGTCGTCGAACAGGCCGAGCCGGAACTTCGCCGTCAGGATCCGACGGACGCTCTCGTCGAGGCGCTCGCGGGAGATCGCCCCGGTCTCGACAGCATCGTGGATCGCTCGGGCGTGTCTCACGCCGCCGATCGACGCGACGTCGAGGCCCGCGCCGAAGGCCAGCCGGATGGAGGCCTCCCGCGAGTCGGTGACGCGGTGGTCCTCGTGGAGCTGGTCGACCCCGCCCCAGTCGGAGGCGATGGCCCCGTCGAACCCGAGGTCCTCCCGGAGGAGGCCCGAGAGGTACTGTTCGGACCCGTGGGCGGGGACGCCGTTGACCGCGTTGTAACACGGCATCACCACGTCGGCTCCGGCCTCGATGGCTCGCTCGAACGGCGGGAGGAACCCCCGCCGGAGGGTGCGCGGTGAGACGTCCACTGGTGCGGCGTCCTCGCCGCGTTCGGGGGCGCCGTACGCCGGGAAGTGCTTCGCCGTCGTGAGCACACCGGGCTCCGCCTCGCGACTCCCGCGGATCTTCGCCGCCACCATCTCCCCGA
Source organism: Halorarius litoreus (assembly GCF_024362405.1). Taxonomy (GTDB): domain Archaea; phylum Halobacteriota; class Halobacteria; order Halobacteriales; family Haloarculaceae; genus Halorarius; species Halorarius litoreus. Next base: position 1,431,423 of record NZ_CP101454.1, read on the forward strand.
CGAGCAGCGGGCTTTCACCGAACGTCTCGAAGGTCCGTCCCCAGCGCGGGTCGCGCACGACGTCGCAGGTCGGCCCGTAGTTCTGGTGGGCGCCTGTCGCCCGGACTTCCCGTGCGGTGACCCGGCCGATACGTCGGGCGAGTTCGGGGTCCCACGTCGCCCCCAGACCGAGGTTGTGGGGGAACACCGTCGCGCTAGCGATGTACGCGTGGCCGTGGGTCGCGTCGACCGGGATGATGAGTGGGATCCCCAGCCGGCTCTCCTCGATGGCGCGTCGCTGGAGCCGGTTCGCCACTTCCGCCACCTCTCGGGGGTCCGTGTGTGGCGTGCTCGCGATTCCGAACGGGGTTGCGAACCCCAGCTGGTAGGCCTCGACCTCCTCGAGGACGTCCTCGAGCGACTGGCGTACTGCACCCACCTTCCCGACGTACGTGCCGCAGCATTGGCCAGCCTTCTCGTGGAGCGTCATCCGCTGTAGCAACGCTTCGACGTGTTGTTCGATCGATTCGCTCTCGCGATAGACGGTCATTACTGCGGAGATAGCGACGGAACGGATGTATGTTGCGGGTGGTCGCCGCTCGATAACCACCCTCGATTTCAAATACGAGTAGACTGCCCCCGCCTGGGCTGCATCTCCCGGGCTTCGGCTCGCGTGACTGTCTCTGCGTGTGCCACCGGCGCTGTCTCTCCCGTCCCCGTGCCGATACTGCCCTCGTCCGGACCCGACGGGGACGTACTCGGGTCCGAGAACTCGAACCCGCAGGTGCCAGCAGAAGGGTTAAGCGGGGGAGTGTTCCATCTCCGGCAATCGAGAGTGAGATGCTATGAGAGTTCTCATCGTTCCGGAGCTGTACCGCTCCAACGAGGCCAGCGCGAACGCGACCCTCAACGACGCCGTGACCTGGGTTCGCGAGTGGCTGCGCCAGGACTCCACGATACACGTCTACTGGTTGCTGCCGCACCGGGCGACCGCCGCCTACGAACGCGAGGACGTGCTCGCCGACCGCGACCGGGTCACGCTCATCGAGGCGGAGCCATTCATGGGCGGGACGGACGTCGAGTACCTGTTCACCGAAAGCGGGTTCACCGAGGCTCAGTTGCTCGCGCTGAAGCAGCGGATCTACGACGACCTCGGATACGTGGACGTGGTCATCGACCAGTTGCGGCACGGGGAGTGGCCCCTCCAGAAGTGGCTGCTGTACCTGTCGGGCCGCCGGGCTGGCGAACCCAAGCCGTTCGACTATATCGTGAACGTCCACGATCTGCTGTTACCGTTCAAGTACCCCGGGGATGGCTATCGCGACGACTACCATCGGAAGATGGAGGTGACGCGCGCGGTCCTGGCTGACGGCTGTTGGTTCAAAGCCGGGCTCGACGCCGCGGAACTGCCCGTCTTCGGCTCGACGTTCCTCCCCGAGTCGGTGATCGAGTCGGCGCTCGACGCGTCGATTATGACCGACAGCCCGATCGACTTCAGTCGGTTCGAGGAACGCTACAGCGAGGAGCCGCGGTGGCTCCACATCGCCGGCTCGAACTGGGAGAAGAAACACCAGGAGCTGATTATGGAGATCGCGTGTGACCTCCATCGGAACTACGAGATGCGGACCGTCATCACCAGTATGGGCGACATCCCGGAGGAGTACACCCGGCACTCGTGGGTCGAGGCCCACCCGTCGGCGTCGTGGGAGGAGTACGAGCGGGTCCTCGAGAAGGGCGACATCGCGATTTCGGCGACCGAGTACGACACGCTCGCCCGGACCTGGTTCGAGCAGGCGGCCAGCGGCCAGGTGTTGATCATCCGTGACGAGCCGTGGGTCCGCGACTGTGTCCCCGCCGACTCGCCGCTCGTCGCCCCAGTGGACCAACTGCTCGAACGCGCGCGCTGGGTAGTCGAACACTGGGACGACGCCGTCGCCGCCAATCGTCGGATGATGGCTCACGTCCGGGAGGTCCGCAACCCGGAGCGGACCGGGCGGAAGACGCTCGACGATATGACCTGGCGAGTCGCGGAGAAGGTCGAGACGTACGCCGCGATCCACAGCGACGCCGACCGACGTGCGGCCGTCGGGCAGGCCATCTCGGAGCTGGACGCGGCCGAGCTGACGCTCGCCGAACTCGTCGAGTTCGGCGAGGAGTTCACGGCCGACAGCGAGCCACTGTTGAGCCACGACTGGTGTACACTCACCGACCTCGTCTTCCTCCTCCGGGCGCAGGGATACCGTGACGTCGGCAACCCCGGGACGCCCGTGTTCCGCCGGGCGGTAGACGAAGAGACGCTGACTTCGGGCGGCGTCTGATTCCGCGGGCGACGCGGTTCTACGCCCGTCACGGGTCGGGGTGGCGCCCACGACCGTCCCGCGACGCCCCGCGTGGGGACGTACTTTGTGTGTGGGGGCTGAACCGGACTGACGATGGCGGTGGTCCCGAGCTTCGACATCTCGTCGGTCGTTCTCGTCCAGATCGCGGTGTTGCTGGTCGTCGCGCGTGCGCTCGGCGGTCTGGCCGCCCGAATCGGCGTCACGCGCGTCGTGGGCGAACTCGCGACCGGGTTCGTGCTGGGGCCGTCGGTACTCGGCGCCGTCGCTCCCGGTACGTACGCGGCGCTGTTTCCCAGCGACGGCGGTCTGTTGGGCGTCCTCTCGTTGCTCGGTCTGGTGCTGTTGCTCACGCTCGCGGGGATGGAGTTGGATTTCGACCTCGTCGGCCAGCAGTTCCGTTCCGTCGCGGTCGTCGCCGCCGTCGGGCTCGCCGTCCCGTTCGGCCTCGGGGTCGCGCTGGGCTCGGTGCTGCCCGGGGCGCTACTCGGCGAGGCGGTGGAGCGGCCGATATTCGCGCTGTTCCTCGCGACCGCGCTCAGCATCTCCGCGATACCGGTCGTCGTCCGCATCCTCATCGACCTCGACGTCTTCGACTGGCCGGTCGGGCAGCTGACCGTCGGCATCGCGATGTTCACCGACGTCGTCGGCTGGCTGCTGTTGAGCGTCGTCGTCGGGCTGGCGCGGACGGGCGCCGTCGATGCGCAGTCGATCGTTCGGGTCGTGGTGACCGTCGCCGCCTTCCTCGCCGCCGCGGTCCTCGTCGGTGGGCGGCTGCTCGGGGCCGCGTTCGCCCGGCTCGATGCCGAGAGCGTCGGCGGGCAGCTCGTGGTGGTTCTCGCCGCCGCGCTGGTCGGTGGGGCGGTCACCATCGGCCTCGGTATCGAACCGGCGCTCGGGGCGTTCGTCGTCGGGCTCCTCCTCTCGCGGTCGGGGGGCGTGAGCGACGCGGCGACGGAGCTGTTCGAACGCCTGACGCTGAGCGTGTTCGCGCCGCTGTTCTTCGGTATCGCCGGGCTCCGGGCCGACCTGTCGCTGCTCTTCGAGCCGACCGTCCTTCTCGTCGCGGCGCTCACGCTGGTGGTCGCGACGGTCGGGAAGTTCGTCGGCGTCTACGTCGCGGCGTCGTGGCTCGGCCACTCACGGCTCGAGGCGTTCGCGATGGGGGCCGGGCTGAACGCCCGCGGGGCGATCGAGATCGTCATCGCCGCCGTCGGGCTGGAACTCGGTATCCTGAGTCCGGCGATGTACACCGTCGTCCTCGTGGTGGCGGTCCTGACGTCCGCGATGGCGGCACCGCTGCTCCGGCGGGTCGTGGCTCGCCTGCCGGCTGCCGCCGACGCCTCGCCTGCGAGCCGTGCGGCGACGGGCCGCGCACGGTGACTTTTTGCCATCCCGCTGCACAGACCCGGTATGAACATCGAGACGGTCCTGGTCCCGGTCGACGGGAGCGACGAGTCGATCGAGGCCGTCGAGTACGGCGTCGCCGTCGCCGAGAAGTACGGGGCGGGTCTCCACGCGCTGTACGTGTACGGCGAGGGGGTCGTCCGCGGCGTCGAGGCTGGCGACATCGAAGAACAGGAGGTCGCTGCCGAGGCCGAGTCGTTCATCGGCGCGGTTCAGGAACTCGCGGGTGACGTTCCGGTGTCGCACTCTGCGGCGTACGGCTTCTCCATGCAGCGACTCTCCCAGCATCCGGGGAGCGTCATCCTCGACGCCGCCGGCGACGTCGACGCGGACTTCATCGTCATCCCTCGGGAGCCCGTGACGGGCGACCCGAACGCTATCCTCGAGAAGGCCGCCGAGTACGTGCTCGCGCACGCCTCACAGCCCGTCCTCTCGGTCTGATTCTACAGTAGCGGCGCGCCGACCATCAGCCCGAGTCCGAACCCCGCGACGCGAGTCATTGCCCGCCGCGAATCGCGTTCGGTCCAGTCGCTTCCGGTTTCCAGATAGCGCTGCATGTTCTCGATGCCGCGGCCGGCCATCGCGCTACCCGACCAGCCGAGGGTTCCGAACCCCAGAAGGAGTGCGCCGACGGCGAACACGACGGTTCGGGCGCGTCGCGGCTCGGTGAGGACTCCGTAGCTGACGGCGGCGACGGCGCCGACGACGATCCCCGCGAGAAGCGCCGTCCCGAGGATTCGGGCGCGGGGTTCAGCCCACGCGCGGAGCGCCGACATTCAGTCGATGGCGTCGCGCATCCGGGGGTCGAGCGCGTCGCGCATCCCGTCGCCCAGGAGGTTGAACCCGAGGACGGTGATGGCGAGGAACAGCCCGGGGAAGAACGACATCCACCACTTCCCGGTCAGGAGGCCGTTCTCGACGCCGCGCGAGAGCATCAGCCCCCACGATGGCGTGCCGGCCTGCGCGCCGAATCCGAGGAACGAGAGCGCCGCGAGGTCGATGATGGCGAGCCCGAAGTTCAGCGTCGACTGGACCGTGATGGGCGCGAGCGTGTTCGGCAGGATGTGTCTGGCCAGAACGCGGGGGTCTGCCGCGCCGAGTGCGACGGTCGCGTCGATGTACTCGTCTTCGAGCACTTTCAGCGCGGCCCCGCGGACGACGCGGGCGAACCGGGGGGTGTAGACGAGGATGAGCGCGATGACGGCCTTCCAGAGCCCGGCGCCGAAGATGGCGACGAGTGCCAGCGCCAGCAGCAGCGACGGGAACGCGAGCAGCACGTCCATCGTGCGCATGATGACGTTGTCCGTCACGTCGCCGTAGTACGCCGCGATGATGCCCAGCGAGATGCCGGCGAGCGTCGAGAGGCCGACGGTGATGGTGCCGAACTTCATGGCGAGCCACGCCCCGTAGAGCGTGCGCTTGTAGATGTCGCGCGCGGCGGCGTCCGTGCCGAACAGCTGCTCGTTGAACGGCGCGGGCCCGGCCCAGCCCGGTGGGGCACGGTCGGGGATCGAGGTGCCGAGCCGCGAGCTGGTGATCGCGCCGAGGTCGAGGAACAGCCGGGCGTAGACGGCGATCAGCAGCATCGCCACGATGATGAAGAGGCCGACGACGGCCAGGCGGTTCGACAGCAGTTCGGAGAGGAACGGCGACGCGCGGAGGCGGTCGAGGAAGCTCCGTTCGGCGGGGCGTTCCTGCGTGGATTGGGTGTCGGTGCTCATTGGTCGGCTCTCATTGTTCGATCCGGGGGTCGAGGTAGCTGTACGTCACGTCGACGCCGAGGTTCACGAGCGTGAACAGCAGCGCGAACGTGAGGACGGTGCCCTGCACGAGCGGGTAGTCGGAGGCGCCGATGGCGTTGACGAGCATCGTGCCGATGCCACCGATACCGAAGATCGTCTCGGTGAGGACCGCCCCGCCGAGCAGGGTGCCGAACTGGATGCCGATGACCGTCACCACGGGGATCAGGGCGTTCCGGAAGCCGTGTTTCATCAGCGTGATGCGGAGGCCCTGCCCCTTCGCGCGGGCCGTCCGGATGTAGTCCTGTCTGACGACTTCGAGCATCGAGGAGCGCATCATCCGCGAGAGCAACGCCATCGCGTAGACGCCGATGACCATCGCGGGCAGGAACAGGTGCCAGACGGCGTTGATGAACGCCGCCGGGTTCGCCGACAGCAGGGTGTCGATGGTGAGCACGCCCGTGTAGGCCGTGTAGTCGCTGCCGGCGAAGAACTCCGAGCCGATACGGCCGCTCGTCGGGAAGATACCGAGGTACGTCGAGAACAGCAGGATGAGCAGCGGCCCGGACCAGAAGATGGGAACCGAGATACCCGTCAGCGCCCCCACTCGCGTCAGGTGGTCGGCGAGCGAGTCCTGCTTGACGGCGGAGAGGACGCCGAGCGGAATCCCGAAGAGGATGCCGAGTATCTGGCCGTAGAACGCGAGTTCGATGGTGACCGGGAGCTTGTCGAACAGCACGCTCTGGACCGGCTGTCCCTTCGCGATCTGGTACGACTCGCCGAACTGGAACTGCACGGCGTCGCCGAGGAACCGGAGGTACTGTACCCACAGCGGGTCGTTCAGGCCGAGATCCTGGCGCACCTGCATCAGCTGCTCCGTCGACGCGCGCTGACCCAGCATCACGCGCGCCGGGTCGCCCGGTGCGAGATGGAGGATGGCGAAGACGAGCGTCGCCACCCCGAACAGCACCGGGACGAGCAGCAGTAGGCGCTTCACGAGGAAGCGTTTCGAGACCATTCGACGGATGTGGTTGGGGGTGAAAGAAAACGGTTCCGGATTTTCGGTTTCCGCGATTACTGCAGTTCGACGGTGTTGAGGTACGGGCCGCCCACGGAGGAGACGGTGTAGCTGTCGGGAACGACAGCCTCGTTCACGCCACGCAGCGTCTGGGCGTAGTCGACGAACACCCACGGCGCCTCGTCGTGGGCGAGCTTGCTCGCCTCCTGGTACATCGTCTTCCGCTTGTTCTCGTCGTAGGTGCGCTGGGCCTCACGGACCGTCTCCATGAAGTCGGTGTTCGCCCACGCCGAGACGTTCAGCGTGTTGAACCCTTCGGTGTCCCAGCTGACCCAGTCCTGGCCGTCCGGGACGGCGTCCATCTCGACCTGCGGGTCGAGCAGGACGTACAGGAAGTTGTCCGGGTCGGAGTTGTCGGTGTACCAGCCGAGGAAACACGCGTCGTGCTTGCCCGTCAGGGTGTAGTCGAGGTACGACGAGAACGTCGAGAACTGGTTGATCTCGACGGTGAGGCCGATGTCCTCGAGGTCGGACTTGACCTGGTTCGCCGTCTCGACCGGGCTCGGGTTGTAGCCACGCGGGTTCGAGAACGTCGCGAGCTCGAAGGAGAAGCCGGTCGCGCCGGCCTCTTCGAGGAGGCTCTGGGCCCGATCCTTGTCCTGCGGGTACGGGTCGACGTTGTCGTTGTACCCCAGCACGTCCGGCGGGAGCGGCTGGTCGGCCTGCGAGGCGAAGCCCTGGTAGATCTGGTCGACGATGGCCTTCGTGTTGACGGCGTAGGAGATGGCACGGCGGACCTTTCGGTCGCGGAACTCCTCCTTCCGGTCCATGTTCATCCCCATGTAGCCGATGTTGATGCCGTTCTTCGACTTCAGCGTCGCCGAGTCCGCATCCTGAATCTGCGTCGACGACTGGGAGTCGAGGTTGTCGGTGATGTGGGAGTCACCGTTGATGACGTCCTGTGCGCGCGTGGAGTTCTGCGTGATGGTCTTGAAGATGACCTCGCCGACGTTCGGGCCGTCGCCCCAGAACTCGTCGTTCGCCTGCAGCAGGACGCGCTGGTTCTCGTTGTCGAGCTGGTCGAACGCGAACGCCCCGGTACCGATGGGGTCGGTGCCGAGTTCGACCTGTGCGTCCGGGCTGGAGCCGAGCGACTCGATCTGGTCCTTCGAGAGGACCGCCGCCGCGAACATCGCCAGGTTCCGCAGGAACGGCGCGTACTGCTGGGTCAGCTCGATCGTCAGCTCGTAGTCGTTCGAGGCGTCGACGCTCTTGATCCAGTTGCCGAGCGTGAAGCCGGCGTAGCCCGAGCGGTTCGAGTCGCCGAGATAGTAGTCGTACTCGGGGTCGGTGAACCGCCGGAACGTCGCCTTGAAGTCTTTCGCGGTGAAGTCGGAGCCGTCGTGGAACGTCACGTCCTCGCGGAGGGTGAGCGTCGCGGTCGTGCCCGAGAGCGAGTACTCCGTGGCGAGTGCGTCCTCCAGCTGGCCCCCCGAGCCCGCAGCGAACTGGATGAGGGTGCTGAAGATCTGGTTGGTGACCTTCGCCACCTCACCGGAGGTAGTCTGCTGGGGGTCGTAGTTCTCCGGGTGGTCACCGCGGGCGTAGACGAGGGTACCGCCCCCGTCCCCGCCACCGCCACCGCCGAGGCTGTCGAGACACCCAGCGACCGACGCGGTCGCCGCCGCACCGCCTGCGGCTTTCAGGAAACTCCGTCTGTCCATGTCGCTTCGGGACATAGCCAGTAGTGTCAGAGCGCGTCTAATAATAGTATCGAAAATTTGCCTTGATATTAGTGATTAAACCGTGGGAAGAGCCGGCATTCGACCGATCTCCCGGAGCTACTCGCCGTAGAGGTGGCACGCCGCCGGGTGGTCGCCGTCGTCGAGCGCCGGGTCGCGGCGCTCGCAGACGCTCTCGAACCGCTCACGGAGCCGGTCGGCCGCCGCCTCGAACTCGCCGGCGACGACCTCGTCGATGGCTGCCTTGACGACGCGCTGGTTCTCCCCCGAGAGGTCGTGGTCGAAGAACTCGTCGTGGATGGCTCGGGTCACGTCCGGCTGGCCGCCGTCGGTGGCTGCCACCGCGGACTCACCCTCGATGCTCGCCCGGACCGCGTCGACGTCGATGTCCTCGTCCTCGACGCGCTGCCGGAGGTTCATCACCTCACGGTACGCCGCCTGCTCGATGTCGATCTCGTCGGGCGGGATGACCTGCGGACACCGCGTCCGGAAGTGACAGCCGGAGGGCGGGTCGATGGGTGAGGGCACGTCGCCTTCGAGGATGGTCCGGTCGTCGCCGGCCGTCGGGTCCGGCTCGGGAATCGCCGAGAGCAACGCCTGTGTGTAGGGGTGACGCGGCTCGGCGAACAGCGCGTCCGTCTCGGCGATTTCGACCACCTCGCCGAGATACATCACGGCGACGCGATCGCAGATGTGCCGGACCACCGAGAGGTCGTGTGCGATGAACAGGTAGGTGAGCCCGAACTCCTGCTGGAGGTCCTCCAGCAGGTTCAGGATCTGTGCCTGCACGCTCACGTCGAGCGCGCTCACCGGCTCGTCACAGACGATGAACTCGGGGTCGACGGCGAGCGCGCGGGCGATGCCGACGCGCTGACGCTGCCCGCCGGACATCTCGTGGGGATACCGACCGTACTGGTCGCCTTCGAGCCCTACGGCCTCCAGCAGTTCGACGACGCGGTCGCGCCGGAGCCGGCGAACTGGGGCCGTCACCTCGACGCGAACCGTCTCGCCGTCGACCGTCACGTCGAGTTCGTCGTCGTCGACGAGTCCCGTGATGGCCGTCGCGCGAGCCTCGCCGCCCGTCACCTCGACACGCACGTCGGCGTTTTCGGGGGCGACGGGGCCGCGGACGCGGTCACCCGCGACGGCCGCGTCCGTGCGCCCCTCGACAGCCACGTCGAGCAGCGGGAGGTCGTGAATCTTCAGCGGCTCCAGCACCGTCTGCCCGACGGTCATCCGGGGGTCGAGCGACGAGAGCGGGTCCTGGAAGATCATCTGCATGTCGCGGCGACGTTTTCGGAGCGGCTCCTTGTCGAGCCCGGCGAGGTCCTCGCCGGCGAAGACGACCCGGCCATCGGTGGGTTCGAGCAGCCGGAGCAGGGTGCGGCCGGTCGTGGACTTCCCACAGCCGGACTCGCCGACGAGCCCGAGCGTCTCGCCCTCGTAGATGTCGAAATCGACGCCGTCGACCGCTTTCACGGTCCCCGGCTGCTCGCCGATGTATCTGTCGAGGAGGTCTTCAGCCTGCGAGAAGTGTTTCTTCAGCCCGTCGACCTCTACGAGCGTCTCGTCGGTGCGTGTCGATTCGCGGGCGCTCATGCCCCCGCGGTCTGAACCGTAGATGCTCGTGTCGAACTCCTCGTGGATGCACTTCGCGCGGTGGTCGACGTCCTCGGGGCCGTGCTGGAGGTCGGGCACCTCGCCCTGGGTACACTCGGGCTGGGACCACGGACAGCGCGGCGCGAAGTGGCAGCCCTCGGGCATGTCGATGAGGCTCGGGACGTTCCCCTCGATGGGGGTGAGGCGGTCGGCGTCCTCTCGGGGAATCGACTCCAGGAGCGCGTACGTGTACGGGTGTGAGGGGTTCGCGAAGATCTCCTCGACCGGCCCCTCCTCGACGATTTCCCCCGCGTACATCACGGCGACGCGGTCGCAGGTCTCGGCGACGACCCCGAGGTCGTGAGTGATGAACAGGACGGCCATCCCCAACTCGTCCTGCAGGTCGTTGATGAGGTCGAGAATCTGTGCCTGGATGGTGACGTCGAGTGCCGTCGTCGGCTCGTCGGCGATGAGGAGCTGTGGGCGGCAGGCGAGCGCGATGGCGATGAGGACGCGCTGGCGCATCCCGCCCGAGAACTCGTGGGGGTAGTCGTCGACGCGCGCTGCGGCCTCGGGAATCCCCACGTCCTCCAAGATGTCGATGACGTCCGCGAGCACGCGGTCGTCGATGCCCTCGTCGCCGAACGGGAGGATTTCGCGGAGCGCGTTCGTCCACGTGTCCTTCTTGCGGCCGCCGTAGCGGTGCAGGCGAAGGGACTCGGCGACCTGCTCGCCGACCGGGAGTGCGGGGTTGAGCGAGGTCATCGGGTCCTGGAAGATCATTCCCATGTCGCCGCCACGCACCGAGCGCATGGCGTCTTCGGGCGCGGCCGCGAGGTCGACGTAGCCGTCTTCGATAGTGACGGGCCCCTCCTCGCCCTCGCCGGCGACGAGGTCGCCGTCGTACCGGGCGAGCCGGCGGCCGAGTTCGGTGTCGGAGAGGTCGTCGAAGTCGGGGAGGTTCTTGCGGGGGCTCTCGGGGACCGCTCCGCGGTCGACGCGGGCGGCCTCGATGTGGACGAAGCCGTCGTTGCCGTTGCGGGCGACGCGTTTCGGGTACTGGCGGGCGAACCGGCGGACGGTGTCGAGCGCGCCGAACTTCACCTCGCCGCCGGCCTGTCGGCCGGGCTCGTCGACCAGCTGCATCGCCGACAGCGCCGTCACGGACTTCCCGGAGCCTGACTCGCCGACGAGGCCGACGGTCTCACCCGGTTCGACCGTGAGGTCGACGCCGTCGACGGCCTTCACGGTGCCCCGCTCCGTGTCGAAGTAGGTCTGGAGATTCGAGAGCGAAAGCAGGTCGCGCATGTCTCTTCGGTTCGCAAATGTCGCCTAAAACAGTTGCGGGATGCGGAGATGTCGGCACAGCATTCGTCGCCGAACGCGGCCGTTCGTGCCAGCGCGGAACGTTTTTCCCCGGCCGCCCCCCGTCACCGACCATGAGCGCGGACAACCCGTTCGGGAAGGTCGTCGGCCACTGGGAGGCCGTCGTCGAGGACATGGAGGAGACGGCCACGCAGTACCGCAACGCGGGCTGGGAGACCGTCGAACTCCACCCCGGCGACGTGACGGTCGTGCCCGCCGATCACGAGCAGTTCGGCATCGTCGCCATCGCCCCCGACGACGAGTTCGCCGCCCTGCTCGACATCGTCGAGGGCCGAACCTTCGACTCCTACGAGGTCTACCGGGGTGACACCGAGGGTGTGGTGTTCCTGCTCGTCGTCGTCGAGGCGGACGCCGCCGACGCCGCGGTGTTCCTGCCCGCGTACTACGAGCGGACGGAGAGCGGCGAGGGTGAACTCCGAAAGCACGAGGGGGTGCTCCACACGCGCGTCCGCAACCTGCAGGGCGACGAGATCGTCGAGTTCACCCACGAGAACCCCGAGCCGTTCTTCCCCGACGAGCGGTTCGACGCGGAGGAGTAGCGTCGGCGCCACACTCATCCTCACGGGTCGCTACGCTCCCCGTTCGGATGGTGGAGACTCTCCCTGCGGTCGAGTCTCCCTAGTCGTCGCCGCCGATGGTGTGGCCACACTCGGGACAGGACATCTCGTCGTGTCGGAGCGCCGCGCTCTGTTCGCGCACCTCGCGCATCACACTCGAGATGCGGTCTTCGGCCGCGAGTTCCTCCTCGACGGTGAGTTCGACGCCCTCGACTTCGAGCAGGAACTTCGCCACCTCCGTCACCTCGTACATCAGGTCGTCGAGCTCCTCGGCGGTGAAGAAGTCACACATCGCGCCGTAGAGGAACGTCGCGCCCGCCTTCTGCACCTTCTGCTCGAAGGAGGCGCGCGCCTGATTGACGGCCTGTGGCGTGTACGTGTCCGTCATGAACGGCACCAGGTGCGGCAGGTTCTCGCCGATCTTCGTCATCTCGACACCGGTCTCCGTCCTGAAATCGGCACAGAGCCGTGCGATGGCCCACTCGCGCGCCGTGATGTACGTGCGGTCTCGCAGGAACTCGTTGGCGCGGTCGTACGTCGCGCCGTCGATCTTCGAGAAGCGAGCGTACTCGGCCACGTCGTCAGGCACGTCGGCGTCGGCGGGTTCTGCCCCGTTCGTCGGCTCGTCGTCGACGCGCCGAATCGCGGCCGTCACCTCCCCGGCCTCGACCTCCCCATCGGGGTCCTCCTGTGCGCCCATCGCAGACCCATCGTCGGTCATGCGAGCGAGTCGGGCCCCCCCGCGAAAAAGTATGTCGGCGATGTCTGACGGACGGCGGACGCTCACTCGGCTTCGCGGCGCTCGCGGCCCCGCTCGACGTACTCGCGGGCCGCCTCGACGTCCTCGGTTTCGAGCAGGCGCTCCAGTCGGGCCTCGAACTCGTCTTCGTCGAGTTCGCCGCGGGCGTAGCGTCGCTTGAGCTCTTCCAGTGCCTCGGCGTCCTCGTCTCGCGGTGGCTCCGGCTCGTCCTCGTCGTCGTCGAGCCCGAAGGCGATGGAGACGAGCGGGAGGACGACGGCGAAGCCGATGACCCAGACGAGCCAGAACCACGACTGGCCGGTGAACAGCGCGGCGAAGCCGAGCCCGAGGACGAGGAGGGCGACGACGCCGCTGGCCTCGTTGCGAAGGTTCTCCGCGACACCCATACTGGAGAGGCGTCGGGGGCGGACAAAAACGTTCGTTCGCCGCGTCGGGACGTTTTTCCCCCCGCCGCTCGTGGGGTCGAGCATGAAGGTGCTGCTGGGTATCGGCGGGAGCGAGGACTCCTTTCGCGCGCTCGACCGGACCATCGAGCGGGCGCTGGAGGCCGGCGACGAGCTGACGGTCGCGGTCGTCGAGAACCCCGACTCCCAGCCTGCGGTCGAAGACGTGGAGCAACGCGCCCGGACGGCGCTCTCCGAGGCAGGGCTCCCCGAGCGCGTCAGAGTCGTCGAGGGCCACCCCGGAAGCGGGCTGGTCGAGCTCGCGGAGCGCGAAGGGTTCGACCGCATCGCGCTCGGCGGCGGCGAGACGAGCCCGCTCGGGAAGGTACAGCTCGGCTCCATCGCGGAGTTCGTCCTGTTGAACGCACAGACCTCGGTGACGCTGGTCCGATGACGCGCCCGTATCCCGACATCGTGGCCGGTCCCTACGAGCCGCCGCCGCATCCGTTCGAGGACAAGGAGGGGCGCGCGCTGACGGTCAGACAGTACGGCGCCCCCGACGCGCCGGTCGACGACGAACACGAGGCACTCGTCGAGATGTACGTCGCGTTCGACCCCGAGGACCGCGCGCAGGGGATCCCCCCCGTCGGCGAGACGGGCGTCCGCCGATGGCTCGACGAGATCCTCACCGACGACTGTTTCAACGTCGTCGCGTGGCACGGCGACCGCGCCGTCGGCCACGCCACGCTCGTCCCCGACCTCGGCGACGCCCCCGACCCCGCCTACGAACTCGCAATCTTCGTACTCGCCGACTATCAGGCGGCGGGCATCGGGACGCGCCTGATGAAGACGCTGCTGGGACTCGGCCGCGAGCAGGGCGTCGAACACGTCTGGCTCACGGTCGAACGCTGGAATCGCCCGGCGGTCGCGCTGTACGAGAACGTCGGGTTCGAGCCCTCCGAGACCGGGAGCTTCGAACTGGAGATGAGCGCGACCCTGCGGTAGGGCACTCTGGCTCGCCGCTCGTTTCACCTGCCGGTCGGCGGGCTCGCTACCGCTCGACCGCCCGGACGTTCTTCCCGACGACTTCTGCGAACTCTGCGCGTCGCGGCCGGAGCACGCCCGAGGCGTCGCGCCCGGCGTTCGTGTCGCGGTAGACGACGGTGCCGCGGACGGTCGTGAGCTCGGGGAACACCCCCCGTTTCCCCTCGAACGGCGTCCACTCGCACTTCGTGTGGAGGTCGTCGCCGTGGATCTCGCGGCTGGCCTCCGGGTCGACGAGCACGAGGTCGGCGTCGCGGCCTTCCTCTACCTTCCCTTTCTGTGGGAGCCCGAAGATCTCGGCCGGGTTGGCGGCGGTCACGTCGCGCACCCGCTCGTAGCTGATGGTGCCCTGTCGCGCCTCCTCCAGCAGGAGGGGGAGCGCCGTCTCGACGCCCGGTACGCCTGACGGTGCCTCCCAGATGCTCGCGGCCTTCTCGGCGCGAGTGTGGGGTGCGTGGTCGGTGGCGACGATGTCGACCGTCCCGTCCGCGAGTCGCTCGAAGACGGCCTCCCGGCGTGCTTCGCTCCGCAGGGGCGGGTTCATCCGGCCGTACGTCCCCAGTTCGTCGAGGTCCTCACGCGAGCAGAACAGGTGGTGGGGGGTGACCTCGCAGGTGAGCCCGGCGTCGTGGGCGATGTCGACGCCCTCCGGCGTGGAGGTGTGGGCGATGTGGACCTGGGCCTCTGTTTCGGCAGCCACGTCGCAGGCGAGTTCGACGGCCTCGGCCTCGGCCTCGGGCGTGCGGAAGGCGCTCCAGGCGTCGGCGTCATCGCGCTCGTTCGCGCCGCCGGGACGCACGCTCTCGTCGAACAGCGTCGCGTCCTCGGCGTGGACGGTCACGGGGACGTCGTTCTCCGCCGCGAGGGAGACGGCCTCCTCGAACAGCTCACGGCCGATGCCCATGTCGCCGGTCGAGTCCGCGAGGAAGACCTCGCCGAGGGCGAACAGCGGGCGGTCGAACAGCGAGTCGGGGTCCCACGCCTCGGTGACGCCGCCGTTGAGGCCGAAGTCGACGGTCGACGGTCTCGCGAGCTGGGCTTTCTCGTCGAACGCTTCGCCCGTCGTCGTGGGTGGCGAGGTGTTCGGCTGGTCGACGACGGTCGTGACGCCGCCCGCCGCGGCGGATTTCGAGCCCGTCGCCCACGTCTCCTTGTGCGAGTAGCCCGGTTCGCGGAAGTGGACGTGGGCGTCGATCATCCCGGGGAGGAGGAGCTTGCCGGTGGCGTCGATGGCCTCGGTGTCGTCGGCAGCGAGGGCTTCGCCCTCGTCGAGGTCCTCGCCGACCTCGGCGATGGTCTCGCCCTCGACACGGACGTCTACGACCTGCCCGTCGGCGAGTTCGGCGTTGCGAAAGAGCATTGCCGGGGCTGGGAGGGGGGTTGGCTTATGCCTCCCGAAAGTAACCGCGTCAGTCCGCGGTGGGTGCCCGCCAGACGGCGACGACACCGAGCAGCGCGAGCACGGCGGTGGTCGCGGCGGCCGACGGGAGCCCCGAGGCAAACGGGTCGACCACGGTCCAGACCAGGCCGAGCGCCGTGGCGTGGTAGGCCGCGGTCGCGAGCCGTCGCCACCGTCCCGGACGCGCGAACGTGACGGCGAGCGCCGTTCCGATGACGGTGAGTAGCGCGGTGGTCACGACCGCGGCCGGAACGCCAGCGCGGTGGCCGACCAGCACGCCGACGAGGACGGCGAGCACGAGGGTCGAACAGACGTGCGCGGCCCGCCGAAGGAACGCGAGGTAGCCGCCGTCCTCGCCGGTCCCCAGTTTCGCGTTCGACAGCCGCGGCCAGTCGGGACCGAACAGCCCGCGTCGACCGACGGCGATGCTGACCGGCAGTGCGGCGCAGGCGGTCAACACCGCGGGCCCGAGCAGTGTCGGGTCGAGCGAGGAGAGGAACAGCAGCCACAGCGCCGGCAGCCCGAGGACGAGCAACTGCCCCGCGCCGTAGTAGCCGATGGCGGTCAGGAGGTCCGGGTCGTCGTCCCGGTCGGTGGCGGGCGGCGACGTACCCTGGCTCTCGGGTCGGTAGCGCGAGCCGGCCATCCTCGAACCGTTCGATGTGTTGCCACTTCACTCCAGTGGCCTCGGCGCTCTCGGTGTCGTCTACGGGCTGGTCAGCCGAGCCGTTCGACCGTCGCCTCGCGCTCCCCCACGAGCGCGTTCTCGACGGCGCTCGCCACCCTCTCGGGGTCGCCGTCACCGCCAGCGCGCTCGACGCTCCCCACGGAGTCCGGGGCGAACGGCACGCCGAGCGCGTGGTAAACGGGGTCGAGAACCGCCGCGATTTCGGCGTGGTCGCGGACGACGAGGATGCCAGCGGTCGCGGCCGCCCCCGTCGAGACGCGCTGGGCGATGCCGACGAGTTTCCCCGAGGAGGAGAGCGAGTGGTCGCCGGGGCAGAACGACTCGGGCGGCTCGCCCCGCTCGGCCGTGACCCCCAGCGTTTCGAGTGCAACTCGGAGGTCACGGACGGCCGCGTCGTAGCGGGCGTCGAGCCCCCGTCTGATGTCGTCGACGGGCTCGATGCGGGCGAACGCGAGCGTCGAGCCGGTGTGGGCGACCGCGCGGCCCCCGACGCTCCGCTCGTACGGGGGGAAGCCGTGTTCCTCGGCGGCGGCTCGCGCCTCGGAGTAGCCCGCTGCGTGGGTGTCCCGGCGCCCGAAGGCGAGCTGGCGGTGCGGGGTCCACACACGGACCACGGACTCGCCCGTCTCGCGCACGTCCTCGCGCAGGCGCTCGGTCACCGCCCGGTCGGCCGCGATGGACTCGCCGCGTCCCCGGACGACTCGCATACCTCGATTTGGGGGCGACGCGGCTAAAGCCCCCCGCTCCCTTGCGCCGCTATGGTCTCGCTCCCGGGCGACGTGGTCGAGCGGTACGAGCGCTTCTCCCTCTACAACTCCCCGTACCCGGCACACGACCACGGCTGTGCGGTCGACCTCTACCCCGGTGAGAACGGTGGCCCGGCGCCGTCGCCGGTCGCCGGCGAGGTGCTCGACACCCGGACGGTACAGTGTCCCCCGCAGTCGTACGCCGTCGACCACGACCACCTCATCCTCGTCGACTGTGGCGACGTCGTCGCGCGGGTCCTCCACGTCGACCCCGGCGTCGACCCGGGCGACCAGGTCACGGTCGGCGACTCGCTCGGCACGCTCGTCCGCTCGGGGTTCTTCGGCCGGTGGGTCGACGACCACATCCACCTCGGCTTCCGCGACCCCGAGCAGAACCCGTATCGGGCGTCGGGGTCGCTCCCGCTCGACCTCGGCGTCTCGGTGGCGGCGGTCGACTGGGATGGCCACGGCGAAGTCGTCGAAACCGGCCCCACCCACGCGCTACTCGACACACCGACCTTCGACGGCACGGGGTTCGCTGCGGTCGCGTCGGACGAGGGGCTCCCGCTCGACGGGGGACTCGCTCACTACACGGGTGGTGGCGTCCTGTCCCCCTGTGACGGCCCGGTGTCGTTACTCGACTGTGAAGTCGGGGTCGCCACGGGACGTGACGTGACGTGGCACGACGTGGCCGTCCGAGCGAACGGCGAGCGGGCGACCGGGCTCTCGCTGTTCGCCTCGCAGGTGCCGTTCGGCGCGAAACTCGTGTTCCACGAGGGCCACGAGTTCGCCGTCGGCGACGCGGTTCGGGTCCGGATCGCCCCGACCGCGGACCCGATTCGGCTGGGCTAGCCGCGTTCCTCGCGCCGCGCCTCGGTAGCGTCGCTCGTGGGTCGGGTGGAGTCACAGGAGCGTCTCGGTTCAGGCAGCAGTTGATGGTGCCGCGGTCGTGTCACGCCGGCGCAGTCGTCGGTTCCTTCGGCAAGCGGACGTACAGCGAGTAGACGAGGGTGGCGAGCCCGAGTGCACTGAGGAGGCTCTGGGCCAGCACGCCGGTCAGGAGGTCCGCGCCGAGCAGCTGGTGGAGCGTGCCACCGACGGCGAAGCCGAGCGTCAACAGCCCGAAACCGAGCGTGAACAGGCCGAGCTCTCGCCCGTGGGTGCGTCGGTACGCTCGGTACGCGAGATGCGTCACGAGCCCACCGAGCACGAGCACGACCGCGTTGACGAGCACGACGAGCAGTATGAGTAGTCCTCGGTCCATGGGTACATCCCCAGCTCTCCAACTGGTCGGTGGTTATGGTACAGTACAGATGTGCCCCCATCTCCGGGGGCTGGTCGTGTGGGTCGCGTGCCGCGCTCACCCTCTCAGCCGAGGATGAGCCGAAGCACGCGGTTGTTCTTCACGAACTCCATCTTCTCGAGGTAGGCGTCGACGCCGAGGATGCGGCCCGCGCCGGCGGCGCCGAGGCCGAACAGGAGGGCGGCGTACACCATGTGGTCGTCAACGACCCAGCCGTGCGCGAGCGGGAGGCCCGCGAACAGTCCGCCCTCGAGCGACGCGGCCCAGAACATCATCATCATGACGGCGCCCCAGAACGCGTTCCAGCGCACCGCGGCACCGATGATGAGTCCGAGGCCAGTGAGGGTGAGGCCCCACATGACGAGGATGTCGACGGTCGCGCTGCCGGCCATCGTGGCGAACGCCCCCGTGAACGGGTTGCCCTCGGGAATCGCGTTCGCGAGGAAGCCCGCGGCCGTCCAGTTGTCGGCGGGGTCGGCGTTCAGGTACGTGATGAGCTTGGTGAGCCCGCCCTGCAGGAGGACCCAGCCCATCACCACGCGCATCGAGACCAGCGCGTAGCCGATCCAGTGTTCGCTGTACTCGAAGTGCGTCTCACGGCCGAATATCTCGGCGTTGAGTTCTCGGGTGGTTCTGGTGGACATTTCGATTACCTCTACATGTGGTACATGGGAGTCTACGGACTTCAAGCAGGATTCCGATTCTCACTGCGTGGGAACGAGTCCTGCCGACTGAGACTGGGCCCCCCGCGACGGAGACTGGGCCCGCCCGAAGGACCTATGCGCGTACGGCCATATCGCTCGGTATGGACAGACAACAGGTACTCGCACTGCTGATGGTGTTCCTGATGGTGTTCTCGTCGGTGGCGTACGTCGCCGCCTACTTCTTCTAATCCGTCCCCCAGACGTCGCCGAGGGGGTGGTCTTCGAGCGACGCCGGCTGGCTTCCCGAGTCGGCGTCGGTGCCCGAGCGCGTCGAGCCACGGCCACTCGAGTAGGAGCGGTTCGTCGCCCCTGCGACCGCTGCGTTCGGGTCGAACCGTGGGAGGTCGGGCGTCGATATCCGGTCGACCTGCTCGGTGAACCAGTCGGGGGTGTCGAACGCCGCGCGCTCGAACAGGTCCAGGAGCGACGAGTCGGCGAGGTACGTCGCGCCGTAGTCTTCGGGACCGCGGACGACGCGCCCGGCGGCCTGAATCACGGTCCGGAGTGCGGTTCGGTAGTACCAGCCCCACTGGCCGTCTTCGAGGCGGCGAGCGACTCGCGAGTCCCGCGTGTTCGGGTACGGTGCCTTACACAGCACCTGCCAGCGGCAGAGGTCGCCCTTCAAGTCCAGCGCCTCCTCCATCTTCACCGAGATGAAGACGGCGTTCGAGTCCTCGCGCTTCCAGCCGGTGAGTGCGTCGTCGCGCGTCTCCTTGTCGTGGCTTCGGATGCGGGCGCCGACGCCGAAGTCGCCGAGCAGCGACTCCAGCTTCTCGGCGATGGCGTAGCTGTGCGCGTGAACCAGCCCCTTCTCGTCGGGGTGGTGTTGCATCAGCCGGACGACCGTGCGGGCGATCTTCGGGAGGGTCTCCTCGCGGTGTTCGTACGTCATCTTCCCGCAGGTCACGTCGTACAGCGGGCGGTTCTCGACGGGGAACGTGTGCGGCACGTCGACCAGCGCGACGGTGTCGGGATTGAGGCCGGTTCCGCGACAGAACGCGTCCTTGTTGAGTATCGTGGCGGAGAGCAGGGCGAACTTGTTGCCGCGGTCCCACACCGTGTGGTGGAGGTAGCGGGCGGGGTCCATCGGTTTCACCGTCACGGCGGTCCCTGCGCCGTCGTGCTGGTCGACGACCCACGTCGTCGGGCTCTCGGGGTCGCGGGCGTCCTCGAGGAACCACTGGAGTTCCCGCGTGAGTTCGGCGAGGCGGTCGCGCTCGGCGACCTCCGAGCGCGAGAGTTCGACGGTCGACCGCAACTCCTCCTGCCGGCGGCCACAGACGCGCAGGAGGCGCTCGGCGTAGTCCTCGACCTCTGTGAGACCCGTGATTTCGGGGGGCTCACAGGCGTCCCACACCGGGACCCGGCCGGGTGAGAGGTCGATGGTGGCGTACATCTCGGCCCACTCGGCCAGCCCGTGCGCCTCGTCGATGACGACGACGTCACGCTTGCCGAACACGTCCGAGCCGGCGGTCTGCATGAAGTACGCGAGCGTCATCGCGGCGATGTTGCGGTTGGAGGCGATCGCTCTATCGGAGAAGTACGGGCAGCGGTGCTTGACGGGGCAGTCGAAGCCGCGCTCGCGTGCGCAGGGGGCCTGCGTCACGGGGGTATCGGTCTCGCCGGGGAGGATACAGTCGTAGTTGGATTTGCCCCTGATTATCGAGAGGTCCTCGAGCAGGTCGTCGCCAGCCACGTCGTCGAGCTGGGACACCTGTGGGGTGGTGTAGTACGCGCCGTAGGACTCGACGTGGTCGGTTTCGCCGGGCGTCTTCGCACAGCCGGCGATGGCTCGCGCCAGCAGCGACTTGCCGCTCCCGGTCGGTGCGCGCACCAGCACCACGTCGTTCCCGGCCTCGAACGCCTCGCGGATGCGTTCGAGCGCCGTCTCCTGCGCACCGCGGAAGGAGGGGGCGGGGAACTGCGATTTGATGCGCGCGGGGTTCACATCGGAGGGAACGTCGCGCCGAGGGTAAACGCTCCGGTCACTGCCAGCGACTTTCGAGTCGTGAAACACTACTAACAGTTTATAGTTGGCCGGTTGGAGGACGACGCAACACGGTCCGAGTGACGGACTCGGGCCAGCCAGGTCGTCGGGGGTGTGACAGCACGCGGCGACGGGGGACATCAATGACAGCCACGCCATACTCAAACGCGATTATTCCCGCACTCGCAGTCGTCCTGTTGCTCGGATTCGGCATCGTCGGCAACCCCGCATTCGGGGTGAGCGCTGACACCAGGCCGACCGAGCCCCCCGGCGCCGGCGAGGCCACACCGACTCCCGACTCGTCAGCCGATGCAGCCGCCCGGGAGGGCACCGAGAGTCGAGCCGACGGCGTCGACGGTTCGGTGGCGGCGGACTCGTCGGACGACGACCGGACACCCGAAGACGCCGGGCAGGAACTCGTCGACGTGTTCGACGAGGACGACACCGACGGCTCGCAGGTCGGGACCGAAGACCCGGACATGTCGCTGCTCTCGCCCAACAGCTCGATGGCGATGGTGCTCCGCGGCCCGTTCTACCTCCTCAACAACTCCGAGAGCTCGCTCTACCGGACGCTCCAGGCGACCGACGACACGGTGACGGGCGTCGGTGAGACGGCCACCGACACCGTCGGCGACAGCGTCGACGCCGTCGGCGACGGCGAGGTCCCGACCGACGAGGTCACCGACGGCGCTGGCGAGGCCGTCGACGAGACCACGGACGGGGTCGACGAGACGAGCGATATCGTCGACGACACCGTCGACAACACCACCGAGGGCGTGGACCAGACGACCGACGACACCGGAGCGGTCGTCGACGACACGGTGGACGACGGCACGGATGCTGTGGACGACACGACCGACGACTCGACGGATTCGACGACGGATACCGTGGACGACACGACGGATACCGTGGACGACACGACGGATTCGACGACGGACACGGTGACGAATACGACGGACTCGACCACCGACACGGTTGACGATACGACCGACACGGTAACCGACACGACGGATTCGACGACGGATACCGTGGACGACACCACCGACACGGTGACAGGCGACGACGCCACGGCGACGCCCACGTCGGACGACGACGGCCTGCTGTAGCTACTCGGCCGTCTCCAGCGCCGCGACGTCCTCGCCGGTCGCCTCTTCGGGGAGTTTCTCGATACAGTCGTAGCAGAGCAGGAACTCGGAGCCGTCGGCGAGCTCGAGCGCGAGGCCGTCGGTCTGGTCGCCGCCGAACGTCCAGAGGTTCGCGATGCCCCCTGCGATGGTCACGCGCCGGCCACAGCCGTCACACGGCTCCGTTGCCATGGTCGTGGTACGGACGCGTGCGGCAAGACGCTACCGACCGTCAGGTCGGGTCGTGCGGGGGGTTGCGGAACAGCACGTCCGCGAGTACGAACGCGGCGACGAGCCCCGCAGCGAGCATCGTGTCGTGCAGCTCCAGCGGCGAGACGAGCCCTGCGACGCTCCCGGCGAGCAGCGTCAGCGGGATGACCGCCAGCACGAGGTCGTAGCGCGAGGGCGGCCCGTCGGCCCACGGGGTCGGTCGGTCGACGGTTCCGTCGCTGGTGGGTTTCGGCGCTGTCACGACAGGACACCTCCATCACAACGTACCGACGACGACCACAAAAATGTAACTCCGGGAATCGGTGTGCCGTCGACCGAACCACGGCATAACGTACGGCGGGTCGCTTATGCCCCGTGCTACCGAACGACACGTATGGAGGTGAACTGCGAGGGATGTGCCGGCTGCTGTGTCGACTGGCGACCGCTCTCGGAGGCTGCCCCGGACCACGAGCGGCAGGGGCGGTACCGCCCGCTCGACGACACCTACAACCTCGTGCCGCTCACCGGCGACGAGATTCGGCGGTTCGTCGACGACGGCTTCGGCGACGTACTCGTTCCGCGGCTGTTCGCCGCCGAGACGGGCGTGACGGTCGACGGCCACACACTCGCGTCGGTTGCGGGCGGCCCAGCGTTCTACGTGGGGCTCCACAAACCGTCGAAACCGGTCGGGCCGTTCGGTCACGACCCGGCGTGGCTCGACGCCTGCGTGTTCCTCGACCCGACGACGCTGCAGTGTCGCATCCACGGCACGGACCGCTACCCCGAGACGTGTGCGAGCTACCCCGGCGAGAACCTCGCGCTCGGGTTCGAGACCGAGTGCGAGCGGGTGGAGCGGGCGTTCGACGGTGACCGACTCCGCGACGGCACGCCCCCGAAAGAGCCGGGTATCGACCCGGTGCCGCTGGGGTCGAGCGTGTTCGTCCACCCCGCGCCGCACCGCCTCGACGGCGTCGTCGAGCGGCTGGTCGAGGGGCGAGCGACGACCGCCGACCGCGCGGAGTTCGTCGCCGTCGCGGCCGGTCACCACCCGGGCGACGTCGAGGTCGACACGGACCACTACGAGGAAACCTACGCGGCCGTTCTCGACGCCGAGTCGTGGGCTGGGCAGGCGAGCGACGAGTGGGGGCGTCTCGCCGACGCGGCCGACCCGGAGCCCGCGACCGCCCGCGAGGTCGAGGAGGCCCGCGGTGCGCCGCCGACCCCCGGGTGGGATTAAGTCGCTGCGCGGCGTTTTCACCGTATGCACGTACTCGTGACGGGGGCGACGGGGTTCGTCGGTGAGCGTCTGGTCCCCGCGCTCGTCGAGCGGGGCCACGACGTTCGCGCTCTGGTCCGCGACCCCTCGCGGTACGACGCTCCCTCGGGAGTCGAGGTGGCGACCGGCGACCTCCTCGACCCGGGGAGCTTCGAAGCCGCGCTCGACGGCATCGAGGCGGCCTACTACCTCGTCCACTCGATGGGTGCCGGCGCGGACTACGCTGAGCGGGACCGCCGGGCCGCTCACAACTTCGCCGCAGCCGCGACCGAGGCCGGCGTCGAGCGGGTCGTCTATCTCGGCGGGCTGGGCGACGACCGCGACGACCTCTCCGAACACCTGAAATCCCGGCGCGAGGTCGAGACGGTCCTCGCGGAGGGTGACTACGCACTGACGACGCTCCGGGCGGCCATCATCATCGGGGAGGGGTCGGCGTCGTTCGGGGTCGTCAGCCAACTCGCCAAGCGACTCCCGGTGATGGTGACGCCGCGGTGGGTTCGCACCCGGTGTCAGCCCATCGCCATCGACGATGTCATCGCGTATCTGGCGGGCGTGCTCGACGCCCCTGAGACGGCCGGCGAGATGTACGAAATCGGCGGCCCGGAGGTGCTGACCTACGAGGAGATCATCCGCGTCGTCGCTGCCCACGCTACCGGCCACGAGCCGTACATCGTCCCGGTACCCGTGCTGACCCCGCGGCTGTCGAGTTACTGGCTCGGGCTCGTGACGGACGTCCCGACGAGCGTGGCGCACCCGCTCATCCTCGGGCTGAAGAACCCGGTGGTGGTCTCGGACCACCGCATCGACGCGGTCGTTCCCATCGAGAAGACGCCGTTCGAGACGGCCGTCGCCCGCGCGCTGGGGGAGCCCGCGTCGGTGCCGGTGACGACTGCATGAGTCGTTCTCCCGAGTTCGGCGAGACGTGGGTGTACGAGTCCATCGTCGGCGCGCTCCCGGGTATCGACCTCCCGAAGCCGGCCGCTATCGCCCTCCAGTTTCTCGTGTTCGAGGTGGCGCTCTTGGCGCTGGCGTGGTACTACGACCTCTGGAACGCGGCGCTGGCGGGGACGGTCGCCGTGGCGGTTGCCGCCGTCGGGAGCACTGAGATGCTCCGAATCGGCCGGCTCGCCCGCCGTGCAACCGTCCCCGAGGCGTACTCGCGGCTCCTGTTCGGGTCGAGCATCGAGGTGGTACTCGCGGTGCTCGCGTTCGTCGCGCTCGTCACCCACCTGTTCGTCTTCGACCCGCGGACGGGCGGCTCGCTCCTCGCGTCGCTGTTCGGGCCCGACCCGCCGATCGTCGTCGTCTACCTGATGCTGCTGGTGCTGTGGGACGTCTGTTACCGCATCGGCACCGGCTGGTGGGCGTCGGTGGTCGCGCTGTGGCGCTCTGCCCGGTACGAACTGGACGAGACGGCTCGCCGAACGTTCGTCCGCGCGGACCTCGAGACGATGGCGTTCGGGCTCGTCCAGCTCGCGCTCGTGCCGTTCGTCGCCGACCAGCCGGTGTTGCTGGTCGCGCTCGTCGGTCACGTCGTCGCCGTGACGGCCGTGACGGGGCTGTCGCTGGTGCTGTTGCGGACCAGAGAACCGAGCGGCGTCAGCGTGACGACTTGATCTGCTTGAACTGGTCGAGTAGCGCCTCTGCGGAGTCCCCCGAGTCGTACTCGACCTTCCCCTCGTAGTGGGTCCGGTCGTCGTCCGTGCTCACGTCGACGGCCGCGGTCTTCTGTTCTCGGCGCTCGTGCTCTTCCTCGTCATAGGCACCCATTGACATGGTAGTTACACACTCACTTACGAATTGGTGGTAATTAATGTAACGGGGATTTCGAACGGGTTTTTAAGTCATCTCTCGACGGGACGCGGACGCAACCGGTAAATCCGTCCGCACGTATCCTCAGGTGTGGCAGGGCCACTTCGGTTCCGTCGGTCGACCCGCCCGTGGAACGACCAGCAGGTCCGCGACCAGCTGCTTCGACCGCTCGACGACACCATCGGCGCGCGTCTGGAGGAGCCGTGGTTCGACCCACCGAACGGCTACGAAGCCTGCCGGCTGGAGATGCACAACGGGGAGTTCGCGCTGTTCGTCTGGAACGACCACGAGGGCTACTGGATGGGGAACACGACGACCCCGGAGGTGCTGTGGCGGACGGACAAGTACGACTTCACCGAGGTGCCGTACGGCATCGCACGCTGGGCGCAGCGCGAACTGCTGGCGCGGCTCGAAGTCGTCGACCCGTGGCTCGCCGACTACGACCACGTCGCGTGGTTCTTCCTCCCTGTGTTCTGTTCGAAGGACGGGCGGACGACCACGCGCCGGTTCTTCGACGAGCACGCCGCTGGCTTCCCCGACGCGACCCGCGACGAGGGGCTCGCGTTCTACGAGGACGCGCTCTCGACCGGGATGCTCGACGCCTACCGGTACACCATGGCCTCGAAGCTCGGGACGAGCCAGGGGCTCGACCTCGGGCGGATGGCCGCGACGATGGGCGAGTTCACGGTCGCGAAACTCCTCCACGACGCGGGCGTGCGCTTCGAGCCCGAAATCGAACTCGACAGCGGGCACGCACTCGACTTCCTCGTCGACGGCGAGCACCTCGTCGAGGTGACGCGCCCGCTCCCGCCGGCCCGTCGCGACCGCGCGGACACCCCCATCGCGGCGCTCCGCGAGACCGCGGGCGCGAAGAACAGCGACCAGCTCCGGGCGCATCCGACCGCGACGCTGTTCGTCGACTGCTCGTCGTTCCGTGACGACGAGTGGGCCGCCGTCGCCGCCGAACGGCCGTCGGTCTCTCACGACCCGACGGTGGTGTTCCGCGCGCGCCCCGACGGCCGTATCGAGGGCTACCGACACGGCACGCTCCCGTTCGAGCTGAACGGCGCGATCGACTGGCTGGAGTAGCGAACAGGCAGTCCTGCGGCTTCTGCGGGGTGGTGGACTACGCTCCCGCCGAGTTCACCCCGCGACCCTGGTCAGGTCACGGGGTGTGTGGCTGCGTTTCCGTATATAACTCTGAGGCGCGCGCTGGCGAGTGCTTCAGCGCGAGTCACGAGGGGTCGGGGGTCCCTCGGGTCGCTCGCGCGGCGCAGCCGCGGGAGGACAGCGCCGTGGGAGGGATGAGCGAGCGAATCGGCTGGGGAGGCTCGTGGCTGTCACAGCATCCGCGAGCGACTGGAAGGAGCGAGCGGTTCACCGCGCCCGAACGGCGTGAGGGCGCGGGACCAAGGGCTGACCGTAGGGAAGCCCGCAGTGTCTTTTTGATGCAGCTTTTTGCCTGAGCGAGGCTCGCCGGAGTCCTCGCGAGCGGAGCGAGCGAGGGCCGTGGCTGAGGAGTGAAGCGACTCAGCCCGAGGCGAGCCGAGCGAAGTGCAAAAAGGTGCTAGAACGAGAGCTGGTCCGGGCCGTTCTCGCCGACGGTCGGCGCGTCACGGTCCGAGTAGCCCTTCCGGCCGATGCCCTTCTCGGAGATGGCCGAGCGTGCGGCCAGCTTCGCGTCCTCGGCGTCCTGATACGTCTCCTCACCCAGCCGCCCCAGTGCGTCACCGAGCGTCTCCGTCCCGTTCGGCAGGTTCAGCTCCAGCTCCCCGTACTCGGAGATGAGCTCTCCGGTCGTCGCGGGGAAGGAGTGGGCGTCGAACGAGGCGTCCGCGTCGGTCATGAATCGCATACCTCATGGCAATCCATTATCGTTCATGAACGTTATGGGCAAACAGCCTTCGACTCTTGGAAGTGATTAATGATGTCTAAGGAGGGTCCGAGCGCAAGCCGTAAGGCGACACGGCCTGGCGGTTCGCGCATGGTCACGGCCGACCTCCACGTCCACACGACGAACTCGGACGGGTCGATGGAACTCGACGAGGTGCCCACTGCGGCGAAGCGCGC
Source organism: Halorarius litoreus (assembly GCF_024362405.1). Lineage (GTDB taxonomy): Archaea > Halobacteriota > Halobacteria > Halobacteriales > Haloarculaceae > Halorarius > Halorarius litoreus. The sequence goes on from NZ_CP101454.1 coordinate 1,458,692, forward strand.
GGGCGTCGACGTCGTCGCCATCACCGACCACGACCGCCTTCACCCCGACCTCGACGCCCCGAGTGCGTACCGCGAGGGCGTCCGACTCATCCACGGCATCGAACTCCGCGTCGACGCCGGCGACCAGCGCATCGACCTGCTCGGCTACGGCGTCGAGCCGACCGTCGAACTCGAACGCGAAGTCGAACGCATTCAGGCGAACCGCATCGAACGCGGTCGGGCCATCATCGAGAACGTCGAATCGCACCTTGGCGTCGACCTCGGGCTCGAACCCCGCGAAGGGCTCGGCCGCCCGCACATCGCCCGCGCGACCGCCGACGCGACCGACATGACCTACACCGAGGTGTTCGACGAACTCATCGGCGACGACGGCCCCTGTTACGTTGCCCGCGACGTGCCGAGCTTCGAAACCGGACGCGAACTCCTGTCCGGGGCCTGCGCGCTCGTCGGCCTCGCGCACCCGTTCCGCTATCCAGACCCCGAGGCGGCGCTGGAACTGTGTGCCGAACTGGACGCGGTCGAACGGTTCTACCCATACGGTCGCGAGGTCGACCCCATGCCCGTCGAGACGGCCATCGATCGCTTCGATCTCGTGGCGACGGGTGGTAGCGACGCCCACGACGACGAGCTGGGGAAAGCGGGGCTCGATACCGGCGACTACGACCGGTTTCTGGCCGCCGCAGGTTTGCCAAACCCGTAGGGGTTAACCGGGTCTATCTCGTAGTGAAGGTATGCAGTGTCACTACTGCGACGAGGACGCCGCCGTCGCGGTCGAGAAGGACGGGGTCAAGGTCGGCCTCTGTGAGGACCACTTCCGCCAGCGAATCGACGAACTCCGGGACGAAGGCTGGCTCGAGGACCTCCAGGAGGAGCTGAACATCGACCGTTCCTAGCCACTTTTTGCACCTCTCTCGGCGCGCTTCGCGCGCCTCGATCGGGCAAAAATCTGCGCCAAAAAGACACATCGGGTCTCCAGCCGCGGCCTTCGGCCGCGTTAGTCGGCCCTCGGTCCCGCGCCTTCACTCGCGCTGCTCGTTCGGCGCGGCGAATCGCTCGTTCGCTCCGCTCACTCGCGGATGCTCTCTCTGCAGTGTCTCCTCCGGATAATGCGCCGTATCACTTCAGCCCAAGAGCCATCTCGTGGCCAGCCGACGGCCGACCATGTCCACGGTTGCACTCGCGTCCGCGCTCTTCGGTCGTGACCGAGCCGTTTCCCGGCGGCTCGGTTTGGTCGCTGTCGCGCTCAGTGTCGCTGCGTTCGGATTCGCGTGGCTCTCCAACGGGCTCCAGGCTGGCGGGGTACTCAGCCCGCGTGGGGTTCTGGTCGCACTCGCATACGGGACCGTCGGCGTCGGGTCCGTCGTCGCGCTTGTGGGGACGTTCCGAAACAGCGGCTTGCTCACCTGCTGGCTCCTCGTGTGCGGCCCGGTCGCTGGCCTCGCGGCCTACGGCGCGGTCGCAGGCGGTATCCGTGCTACCGGTCCCGTCGACGCCCTCCTCGCGGGTGGACTGTGGGGTGTCGGGGCCGCCGTAACGCTCGGCACGCTCCTGTTCGCACTCGGCGTTGCCGGCCGGTTAATCGACGAGGGTCGGCTCGCAGTCTGACCGATTACTCGGCTTCGGTTTCGATTCCCCGTTCCTCCAAAAACGCCCGGAACTCGGCTTCATCGAGAACAGGCACGTCGTTCGCGTCTGCACCCTCGGTCTTACTCGCGCCGGGGTTCTCGCCCGCCACCAGATAGTCGGTGTTGCCGGACACCGAGGACGTGGCGTTCGCGCCGTGCCGTTCCACGAGTTCCTGTGCCTCTCCCCGGGTCATCTCGGCGAGCGAGCCGGTGAACACGAACGTCAGCCCGTCGAGTTCGCTCCCGGCGTCGGTCTCGGCTTCCTGCGGCGTGACGTGTTCGAGCAGCCCCGCGATGACCTGCTGGTTGCGCTCGCTGTCGAAGAACTCCCGAATCTCGTTGGCGACGACCTCGCCGATCCCCTCGACGTCCTGGAGATCCTCGCGGCTCGCGTCACGGACGGTCTCGAACGTCCCGAAGTGGCGCGCGAGGTCGCGGGCCACGGTGGGACCGACCTCGGGGACGCCGATGGCGACGAGGAAGTCCGCGAGGTCGGGTTCGCGGGCGGCGTCGACGGCGGCCACGAGGTTCTCGGCGCTCGTCTCACCCCACCCCTCCAGCTCCGAGAGGTCCTCGATCGTGAGTTCGTAGAGGTCCGGAAGCCCTGCGAGCAAGCCGGCGTCGAACAGCTGCTGGACCGTCTTCTCGCCGAGCCCCTCGATGTCGAGTGCCGACCGCGAGCCGTAGTGGCCGACCGCGCGCTGGAGCTGGGCGTCACAGGCCAGCCCCCCGGAGCAGAACGCCATCGGTCCGTCGCGCTCCACGGCTGAGTCACAGACCGGGCAGTGGTCCGGGAACTGGAAGTGGCCCTCGCTGTTCTTCTCGACCACGCTGTCCACGTACGGAATCACGTCGCCGGCGCGCTCGACGGTCACACGGTCCCCGACGTTCACGTCGAGGTCGGCGATCTGGTCGGGGTTGTGCAGCGAGGCCCGCGAGACCATCACGCCGCCCACCTCCACCGGGTCGAGCAGTGCCACGGGCGTCAGGCGGCCCGTTCGCCCGACCTGCACCGCGATGTCGCGCACGGTGGTCTCCTCCGAGCGCGCGGGGAACTTGTACGCGAACGCCCATCTCGGGGCCCTTGCCGTGCTCCCCAACTCCTCGCAGGCGGCGAGGTCGTCGACCTTGATGACGACGCCGTCGATCTCGTAGTCGAGGTCGTCGCGGCGGTCGAGCATGCGGTCCCGGTAGGCGATGGCGCCGTCGATGTCGTCGACGCGCTCGACCGCGTCGTTCACCTTCAGCCCCCAGTCGGGCAGCGTCTCGTGGCGCTCCCCCTGCGTGTCGAAGTCGGCGCCGTCGAGCACCTCGAAGAAGAAGCAGTCGAGCGGCCGTTCCGCCGTCACCGAGGGGTCCTGCTGGCGAATCGTTCCCGCGGTGGCGTTCCGCGGGTTCGCGAACGCGTCGTCGCCACGCTCGACCCGCTCGCGATTGTACGCGTTGAACGCCTCCCGCGGCATGAACACCTCGCCGCGCACGGCGAGGAAGTCGGGGTAGTCGCCCCGGAGACGCTGGGGGATGGAGGAGACGGTGCGGACGTTCCGCGTCACGTCGTCACCGACCTCGCCGTCGCCGCGCGTGACCGCCCGTTCGTACTCACCGTCTTCGTAGACGACTTCGATGGAGACGCCGTCGAACTTCGGCTCGCAGACGTACCGCTGGTCGCCGACTCGTCTGCGAACACGCTCGTCGAACTCCCGCACGTCGGGCTCCTCGCCCGAGGAGTCGATGGACAGCATCGGCGCGACGTGCTCGACGGTGGCGAACGCGTCGACGGGCTCGCCGCCCACCCGGCGCGTCGGCGAGTCGCTCGCGTCCAGATCGAAGGCGGCTTCGAGGTCCTGCAGCCGGGAGAACAGCGCGTCGTACGCCCGGTCGCCGACGAGCGGGTCGGCCTCGACGTAGTAGCGATAGTCGTGGTACCGGATGGCCGCTCGGAGGAGACGGGCCTGCTCGCGAGCCTCGGCCTCGTCGAGGGTTTCGACGGGTGGGAACTCCGTGGGCGGCTCCCGGACGTAGGGGTTGTCCGCGGGCGCGTCGGTCATTGGCGGCGATGCGAGCGGCCGGGAGAAAAATCGGTCGCGTTCAGTTCAGCACCCAGATGCTGTAGGTGAGATACGTCGCGAACGACGACCACAGCAGGTAGGGAACGAGCAGCAGCGCCGCGCGGCGGTCGACGCGGTCGAACACCACGATGGTCGCGAGGATGAACCCGACGAGCGGGACGATGACGACCAGCCCGCCGAACGGGCTCTGTGCGCCGAAGAACACCAGCGACCACGCGAAGTTGAGCGCGAGCTGGACGACGAACAGACCGATGCCGATTTTCGCGGTCCGGGAGGCGCGTTCCCGCCAGACGAGCGCGAGCGACACGCCCATCAGCGCGTACAGCAGGGTCCACACCGGCCCGAACACCCAGTTCGGTGGGGTGAGCGCGGGTTGCTGGAGGGTGGCGTACCAGCCCGTGATCTCGCTCGCGGTGAGCGCGCCGCTCGTGAGGCCGACGGCCTCGACGAGGAGGACCGCGACGAGCACGTCCCAGCGGAGGAACTCTCGGACGGACGTGTCGCCCCGGTCGCCCGTGGTTCGGGTGTCGGTGACCATACGTCAACGAGGCGACGCACGGACGTAACGGTTCGCTCGTCGGGGTTCGCTCGTCGGCAGGCCTTTGTCGCCCCGGGTGACAGAGCCCGTATGGCGACCCCTCCACGTGTCTGCCCCGACTGTGGCGCGCGAAACAGCTACGAGCCGCGCTACACGACGGGCGGCGGCTGGCGCCGCATCTACCGCTGCCGGGAGTGTGGCCGGCAGGCGACGACGGCGGGCCCGACGCGCCGCGTTGCGCCGTTCGCCGTGCTCGGTGGGGCCGTGGGCGCGGCGTGGCTCTATCTGCGCAAGCGACTCGACTGAGGCGCGAAACCGACGTTCCCTACAGGTCCGCGACGTCCTCGATGGCGTCGGTGAGCGCCTTGATGCTCTCGACGTCGTGTTCGCCCATGTGGCCGATGCGGAACGTCTTCTCGCCGAGCTCCGAGCCGTAGCCGTTCGAGAACACGAAGTCGTACTCCTCGCTCACGGCGTCGATGGTCGCGGCGACGTCGATGCCCTGCGCGTTCTCGACGCACGTCACGGTCTGCGACTCGTAGCCCTCCTCGGGGAAGACGTCGAAGTGCTCGTTCGCCCACTCGCGGGTGTACTCGGCCATCTCGCGGTGGCGCTGGTCGCGCGCCTCGTGGCCCTCGTCCAGCATGTGCTTCATCTGCTTGCGATACGCGAGCATGATGGGGATGGCCGGCGTCGAGTGCGTCTGGCCCTTCCGGTCGTAGTAGTCGATACAGCGCTGGAAGCCGCCGTACCACGAGGCCGACTCGCTGTTCGCCTCGCGCTCGTAGGCGTCGTCGCTGACGGCACAGACCGCGAGCCCCGGCGGCATCGCGAACGCCTTCTGCGTCGAGGTGAAGATGGCGTCGATGTTGTGCTCCTCGATGTCGATGAAGTCGCCACCGAGACAGGAGATGGCGTCGACGATGAACAGCGTGTCCGGGTAGTCCGCCAGCAAGTCGCCGATCTCCTCGATGGGGTTGCGGACGCCCGTCGACGTCTCGTTCATCACGGTGCCGACGGCGTCGTACGTCTTGTCGCTCTCTTCGAGGGCGGCGCGCACGTCCTCGGGCTTGACGGCCTCGCCCCACTCGTACTCGAGGCGGTCGACGTTCTTGCCGAGACGCTCGGCGACGTTCGCCTGCCGCTCGCTGAAGCTCCCACAGGTCGCCACGAGCATGTCCTCGTCGACGAGGTTGAGCGTCGTCGCCTCCCAGAACTCGGTGCCGGAGGCCGTGAGCACGATGACGTCGTTGTCGGTGCCGAGGAACTCCTTCGTGTCCTCGACGATGGTCGTGTAGAGGTCCGTCATCCGGTCCATCCGGTGGCCGAACATCGGCTGGGCCATCGCGTCGGTGACGTCGTCGCGCACCTCGGTCGGGCCCGGGAGATACAGCGTCTTCTCGGGATAGTCGTCCGTGTATTCGCGTTTCTTGGGCACAGGAACCACCTTGGGTTTGCTCTACACTGTCGGGGGGCAGGCATGGTAGTTTTGATACCGGCTACGACTCCCCGACTCAGTCCGCACTCTCCTCGGAGTCGAACGTCGCGACCCGCTCCACGTCGAGGTTGAGCAGGGCGGGTAACAGCGCCACCGCGAGCAGGATTTCGGCCCCACCCGCGACCAGAAACGCCGCCTCGAAGCCGTACCGGCTTGCGAGCGCCCCACCGCCGACGACCCCGGCGAGGAAGCCGAGCGAGCCGACGACGTTGAACCCGCCGGTGGCCGTGCCGCGTCCCCCGGCGGCGGCGAGGTCGTTGACGAGCGCGAGCGTCGCTGGCGCACAGAGCGCGCCGAACGCGCCCACGAGCGCCATCGCGAGGGCGGCGAGCGCCACCGTCGGCGTGAGCGAGACGGCGATGATGACGATGCCGTAGGCGAACGAGCCCGCGGCGACCGGGCCGACGCGCCCGATCCTATCCGAGAGCACGCCGAGCGGGTACTGGAGCAGCGCGAACGGGAGGAAGAACGCCCCGAGCAGGAGGCCCGTGCCGGCGGCGTCGAGCCCGTAGCGCGTCTGGAAGTAGACGACACCGACGAGCGCGAAGAAGCCCGCCGTGAAGCGGTCGGCGAAGCCGAACGCGTAGGGGACCGCGAGTGCGGGCCGCTCGCGGACGGTGAACAGCGCAGAGAGCGCCCGGCTCCGGTCGCCCGCGCCGCCGCGTTCGCGGAGCTGGGTCGCGGCGACGCCCACCAGCACCATCAGCCCGGCGGCGGCGAGCAGGGGCGCGCGCGGGCCGAGCCGGTACAACTGGCCGCCGATGGGCGCTCCCAGCCCTGTTCCGAGGCCGATGGCGATGCCCGCCGCGCCCATGTTTCGGCCGTTCCCACCCTCCAGATCCATCAGCGTCGCAATCGCCAGCGAGAACGCGCCGATGGTGAACGCCCCTTCGACGAACCGGATGACGAGCACGACCCAGAACGGGACCTCGGGGAGCACCGCGAGCAGGCCGTAGGCGAGGCCGCCACCCAGCGCCCCGAGCGCGATGAACGGGCGACGTTTCCCCGCAGCATCCGAGAGAGCACCCCACAGCCCGGCGAACAGGACGAACCCCGCGAACTCGGCGGCGAGGAAGTAGGTGCCGGCGTCGAGCGGGCCGCTGCCACCCAGCGACTCGACGAGCTGGGGCACGCCCGGATAGAGGAGCACCTGTGCGAACAGGACGGCGAACACGGTGCCCGAGAGGGCGAGGCGCTCCCGACGCTGGGTCTCCACGCCGTCCCGTACGGCGTGGGTGGTTAAGAGCGGTGTGCCCGTCGACTCACAGCCGGTAGCACGCGATGTCGCTCGCGTCGCAGGTCGGACAGCCCGTGGCTCCGGAGTCGACGTTCGTCCCGCAGTGGCGGCACTCACAGACGGTCGTTCCGCGGTCGACCACCTGTCGCAAGCGTTCGAGCATACCTCTCGGCTCAGCCCGGCCGAGCATATACCCGACGTGACCGCTCCGGAAGTGAAAACCCGGAGCCGGTACCGGGGCAACCGAACCGGCGTCAGCCCCGCGTCAGACACCCGCTTCGCACCCGCGACAGTTTTTGCCGTAACTCTCGGTTATAGATTCTTCGAGCGTTATGCGTCACATACATGAGTGAACGCCTCGGCTTCGACACCCGCTGTCTCCACGCGGGCCACGAGGCGGACCCGACGACAGGGGCCGCCGCGCCCGCCATCTACCAGACCACCTCCTACGAGTTCGCGGACGCCGACACCGCTGCGGCGCTCTACGCCCTCGAAGAGGACGACCACGTCTACTCGCGCATCTCGAATCCCACGACCGGCGTCCTCGAACGCCGACTCGCGTCGGTCCACGGCGGGTCGGGCGCCTGCGCGACCGCCTCGGGGATGGCCGCGCTCGACGCCGCGACGCTCGTCCTCGCGGACGTGGGTGACAACGTCGTCTCCGCCTCCTCTATCTACGGCGGCACCCACGCCTACCTCTCGCACACCGCCGCCCGCCGGGGCATCGAGGCCCGGTTCGTCGACACGCTCGACCCCGATGCCTACGCCGACGCCATCGACGAGAACACCGCGTACGTCCACTTCGAGACCATCGGCAACCCCTCGCTCGTCACGCCCCCTATCGAGGAGATCGCCGCCGTCGCCCACGACCACGGCGTTCCGGTTCTCGTCGACAACACGTTCGCGACGCCCGCGCTCTGCCGCCCGCTGGAACACGGTGCAGACCTGGTGTGGGAGTCGACGACGAAGTGGATTCACGGCTCCGGCTCCACGGTCGGCGGCATCCTCGTCGACGGCGGCACGTTCCCGTGGGCCGACCACGCCGAGAAGTACCCCGAGCTCACCGCGAACCCGGCGTTCCACGGTCGGGATTTCACCGAGCGGTTCGGCGACCGCGCGTTCGAGTACGCCGCCCGCCACCGCGGGCTCCGGTCGCTCGGCGACCAGCAGAGCCCGTTCGATGCGTGGGCTACGCTCCAGGGGCTCGAAACGCTCGGCCTGCGGATGGAGCGCCACTGCGCGAACGCCGAGCGGGTGGCGAACTGGCTCGCCGACCACGACGACGTGGCGTGGGTGAACTACCCCGGCCTCGACACGCACGAGACCCACGACCTCGCCACCGAGTACCTGGATGGCGGGTACGGCGGGATGGTCACCTTCGGCCTCGAAGACGGCTACGAGGGCGGCAAGCGCGTCTGTGAGACCGTCGACCTCGCGACGTTCCTCGCGAACATCGGGGACTCCCGTTCCCTCGTCATCCACCCCGCCTCCACGACGCACGCACAGCTCTCGGAGGACGAACAGCGCGCCTCGGGCGTCACGCCGGACCTCGTCCGACTTTCGGTCGGCATCGAGGACGTCGAGGACATCATCGCGGACCTGGGGCAGGCGATATGACGGAGACTGCCGCACTCGGGGAGTTCGAGTTCGACTGCGGGGAGTCGGTCCCCGACCTCACCCTCGCGTACGAGGCGTACGGCGAGTTCACGGGCGAGAACGCGGTCCTCGTCTGTCACGCGCTCACCGGCTCACACCACGTCGCCGGGCGTCGCCGCTCCGGCAATACGGCGGGGCAGGCTGCGGCGTGGTGGGACGACATCGTCGGCCCCGGCAAGGCCATCGACACGAACGACTACTACGTCGTCTGCGCGAACGTTCCCGGCTCCTGCTACGGCTCCTCCGGCCCCGCCTCTGAGGGACCGGACGGCGAGCCGTGGGGCACCGACTTCCCCGCCGTCACTGTGGGCGACTGGACCCGTGCCCAGCGCGAACTGCTCGACCACCTCGGCATCCCGAACCTCCACGCCGTCGTCGGCGGGAGCGTGGGGGGAATGAACGCCCTCGAGTGGGCGAAGCGCCACCCGGACCACGTCGACCGCGTGATTCCCGTCGCCACCGGCGCCCGGCTCGACCCGCAGTGTCTCGCTCTGGAGGCGATTGCCCGTCGCTCCATCACGACCGACCCGAACTGGAACGACGGCGACTACTACGGCGACGACCAGCCCGATCCGGTCCACGGGCTCGCGCTCGCCCGGCAGATCGGGCACGTCATGTACCTCTCGAAGTCCTCGATGGAGGCGAAGTTCGGCCGCCGCTCGGCGGGGATGGACGCCACCCGCGACGCGTTCCCGATGGACCCGGCCTCGGGCTTCTTCCCCTACCGCGAGGTCGAGTCCTACCTCGATTACAACGGCGAGAAGTTCGCCGACCGGTTCGACGCGAACGCGTACCTCTACCTGACGCGCGCGATGGACAACTACGACCTCGCCTCCGGCTACGAGTCGGATGCCGACGCCCTCGCGGCGTTCGACGGCGAGGCGATGGTGCTCTCCTTCACGGGTGACTGGCACTTCACGGTCGAACAGGGTGAGTCGCTCGCCAACGGCTTCCGGCGGGCCGGTACGAAGACGGCCCACCACGTCATCGAGTCCGACCACGGCCACGACGCGTTCCTCGTCGAACCCGACCGGGTCGGCCCACCGCTCGCGGACTTCCTCGACGCGGGCGTCCGGGGGAAGGCCGTCACCGACACCCGCGACGGCGACGACTCCTCGGAGTTCGCACCCGTCCACACGAGCCTCTTTTCGGACTAGGGGTGTCGTCGGTCCCCGCGCTCTCGTCGACCCACGCTCGATTCCGTGACCGGCACGTACAAACGGCACCCGCGACTACCTGTGGGCAATGCCGGCCTCGCTGGTCGCCCCCGTCGCACAGGTCGACATCACCGGTGGGGGCCCCCTCGCGCTCGTCGTCACGTTCCTCGTCACGACGCTCTTCTACGCCGTGACGCTCCACCTGGCGGCGACGTTCTTCATCGGCGACGTCCCCTCCCAGCGCGCGGCGTACGCGGCGCCCGTGCCCGCGGCGGTCTCCATCCTCCTCCAGCAGTACGGGCTCCAGAGCTCGCTGCTCGTGGGAGTGGCCATCCTCGCGACGCTCGTCTCGGACCTGCTCGCCGTCAGTTTCGTCTACCGGCTGAAGTTCAAGTCCGCGATACCGCTCGTCCTCCTCCACTTCGCGTTCGCGGCGGTGCTCGGCATCGCGCTCGGGAACCTCCTCGGCGTCCTCTGATACTGACGTACAGCAGTCAGTCGGAGCCTGCCGACTACTCGACCAGCCGCTCGATCTCGGTGACGAGGATGTCCGAGGCACCCGCCTGCTTCAGCCGCGTGATGGTCTCGAACACCTCGCGCTCGTCGACGACGACGTGGACCGCCACCGCATCCTGTCCGTCGATGTCCATGACGGTGGGGCCGCCCATACCGGGAATCACGTCCTCCACGTCCGCGAGCGCGTCCTTGGGACAGTTCATCATCAGGTAGCGCTTCCCGTTGGCCGCGAGCACCGATTCGAGCGCCGTGGCGAGCTGCTGGACCTTCGGGTCGTCGGCGACCTCCGGTGCGGCGAAGAGGTGGACCGACGACTGCAGCACCTCGTCGACGATCTCGAGGCGGTTCATCCGCAGGGTCGTCCCCGTGGAGGTGATGTCGACGATGGCGTCGGCGATCTCGACGTGTGGCGTCAGCTCCGTGGCGCCCGACACCTCGACGATCTCGGGCGAGACGGGCTTGTCCGCGAAGTAGTCGGCGGTGATGTTCGGGAACTCGGTGGCCACGGTGCCGCCGGCGAGGGCGTCGACGGAGTCGATGGCGTCGTCCTCGGGTGCCGCGAGCACGAGCCGACAGCGGCCGAACTCGAGGTCGAGCAGGTCGACGAGGTCGACGCGCGACTCACGCACCTGGTCGAGGCCGGTGATGCCGACGGCCGCGGCCCCGTCGGCGACGTACTCGGGGATGTCCGCGGCACGGGCGAACAGCACGGAGACGTCCGGGTCGACGGTGTCGGCGTACAGCTTCCGGTCCGCCCCGTTCTCGAGGTGGAGGCCGGCACGCTCCAGCAGCGCGACGGCGGGGTCGTGGAGACGGCCCTTGTTGGGCACGGCGATTCGCATACCTCCTCTATCGGTGGGCGGGCGAAGGGTCTTTCCCCTCGCCGTCCGCCACGACCGACGTGTCCCTCCCCGCGACACTCGCCGCGACCGTCATCGCCGCCGTCGTCGCCCACCTCCTGATGCGACTGCTCGGCCGACGCTACGCCGCCCCCGAACGAGCGAGCCGCCGCCTCCGCCGCGACCTACTCGTCGGGAGCCTGTTCGCCGTCGCCGGTTTCGCGGTCGCGGTCCTGCTGGCCGGCGGGACGGTCCACCCCGCCGTTCGAACGCGCGTCGCCGGCCCGCCACTGCTCGTGACGGTGCTCACGTTTTGGGGCTACAGTCTGTGTGCCACTGCGGTCGTCCTCGCGGGCTACCTCGGCTTCCTGCCCGCCGTCCGCCGGACGCGCGAGGTGGAGCTGGGAGACGCCACGGCGACCGTTCGGATGGGCCGGTGGCTGGTCGTCACCGGCCTGCTCGCCGCGACGGGTGCCGCGGTCGTCTACTCGGTGACGGTGACGCCGCTGACGGCTGCGGCTGCGATTCTCGTGGTCGCGCTGGCGGCGTATCTCGCCGCCCCGTGGCTCATCGCGCTCACCCAGTCGGTTCGGGCGCCGACCGACGCCGAACTCGACCGGCTCGACCGGCTGTGTGCGCAGGCCGGAGCGACGGGCTACCGGCTCCGCGTCCTCGACCGACGCGACGAGCAGGCGGCCGTCGCGTTCGTCCGCGGCCCGCCGGGCGCGCGCTCCCTCTACGTGACCGACTACCTGCTCGAGGTCCTCGACGACGACGCCGTCGCGGCGGTGCTCGCGGTCACCGTCGCGAACGAGCGACACACGGCCTACCGGCTCGGCGTGGTCGGGGGCGTCGGTGCCGGCCTCCTCGCGGCGGTCGCCGCCGGCTACCCGTTCGTCGCCCTCGGCCTGCTGGTCCTGGCGCCCCTCCCTGCGTACGCTCTCGGACGGCGGCTCGTCTTCCGGGCCGACGACCGGGCCGCGAGTCGCGTTGGGTCGACGACGGTCGCCGACACGCTCGACCGGACTGCGGACCTCCACGACGCGTCGCTCGACGCTGGGCTACTGGCTCGAATCGGGAGCCTGCGGCCGAGCCGCGGCCAGCGCATCGACCGGCTGCGATCCCAGAGCTAACCGCGGAGTTCGTTCCGGACGAGGACCGCCGTTCCGACGACGGCGGCGACGGCCCCGCCGACGAACAGTGCGAGCGCGACCGTCTCCCACGGCGCGGCGAGCCCCACCTCCCCCACGAGGGACGGCTTCATCGGCGTGCCGTCCGGACGGTCGAGCCTGGTCTGGAGGCCCGCCATCGTCCCCGCGAAGTCGAGGGCGATAGCCACGAGGCCGAGGCCGAACGCGGCGAGCGTGGCGACTGCCGCACGGACCGCGAGCGGGTCGACGCCGTCGCTGTCGTCGCTCTCACCGCCCCCGCCGTCCGCGAACCGCCAGTAGACGAGGCCTGCTGCGACGACGAGCAGGGTGCCGAGGCCCGCGGTCGTCGCGAACGGGACGACGAACCGGGGGCCGGTCTGGAGGAGCACACCTGCAACGCGAGCCCCGACAGCAAAAATCCCGGGCACGGAACCGGGGGATTGACGCCATCCGGGCGTCGATGACCCGGTATGACGCTCCGTATCGAGGGCGGTCGGGTCCTGCGTCCGGACCTGTCGGTCGACGAGGCCGACGTGCGGGTGGACGACGACGGTCGCATCGAGGCGGTCGGTGAACTCGACGCGCGACCCGACGAACAGACGCTCGACGCCACGGGTGGACTCGTGATTCCGGGGCTCGTGAACGCTCACGGCCACGCCGCGATGACCTTGCTCCGCGGCTACGCCGACGACAAGCCGCTCGAGGCGTGGCTGCAGGAGGACATCTGGCCGACGGAGGCACAGTTCGGGCCCAAGGAAGTCGCCGCCGGGACGCGCCTCGCCGCGGTCGAGATGATCAAGTCCGGGACGACGGCGTTCGGCGACATGTACTTCCACGTCCCGCAGGTCGTCGAGGTCGTCCAGGCGGCGGGGCTCCGCGCCCGGGTCGGCCACGGCGTCGTCACGCTCGGCAAAGAGGACGACGACGCCCGCGACGACTTCCGCGAGGCGCTCGCGGTCGCCCGCGAGTACGACGGCACCGCCGGCGGCCGGGTCACGACCGCCGTCATGCCACACGCCCCCCACACGGTCGGCACGAAGTACTTCGAGGAGTTCGTCCCGAAGGGTCGACAGGCAGGGTTGCCGTTCCACTTCCACCTCAACGAGACCGAGGGCTATCTCGACCCCATCGCCGAGGAGACCGGGCAGCGACCCACCGAGTACGCCGACGACCTCGACCTCCTGCACGAGGACACGTGGGTCGCGCACGGCGTCCACCTCGACGAGAGCGAGATCGACCTGCTCGCCGAGCGCGACACCGCCGTCGTCCACTGCCCGGCGTCGAACATGAAGCTCGCGTCGGGGATGGCTCCCGTCCAGCAACTGCTCGACGCGGGCGTCACCGTCGGGCTCGGTACGGATGGAGCGGCCTCGAACAACGACCTCGACATGTTCGACGAGATGCGCGATGCAGCCATGATCGGGAAGCTCGCGGCCGACGACGCGAGCGCGGTTCCCGCCGAAGCGGTCATCGAGATGGCCACCAAGGGAAGCGCCGACGCGCTCGGCCTGCCGGTGGGTCGCATCGAACCGGGTGCGCCCGCCGACCTCGCGGTCGTCGATCTCGAGGCCGCGCACCTCACGCCCGCACACGACCTCGTCAGTCACCTCGTCTACGCCGCCACGGGAAGCGACGTGCGCCACACGCTCTGTGACGGCCAGGTGCTGATGCGCGACCGCGAGGTGCTGACGCTCGACGAGCGCGCGGTCCGCGAGGAGGCGACCGAGCGGGCGATGGCCGCCGTCCAGCGCGCCTGACTCGCGGAGTAAGCTGTGATTACCAGTTTCGGATTAAACTTGCAGAACGGTTTTTGAACGCTAATCTTGCCTCTCCACGCCTCTGGGCGCGCTCGCGACAGCCGTTGAACGAGGTGAACGAGCTGTCTGGTTTATACTGGTATACCCCATCTACTGGGATGAAATGAAGTTCCCAACCAAACTGAGCGTGCTGGCGCTGACCGCGATGCTGGTGCTGTCGGTCGTCGCACCGGCCGCGCTGGCCGCGACAGCGGCTGAGGACGTGGAAGTCAAGACCGATGGCGCCGAGAACGTGACCAGTAGCTCCGCGGAGCTTCACGGCGAGGTCGAGGAGCTCGACAACGAGACCGCCACCGTGTACTTCACCTACTGGGTCGAAGGTGACGAGGCGAACGCCAGCGACACGGCCTCCGCCACCACCGACGAGAACGACACGGAAGCCAAGTTCACGGAGACCCTCACCGGCCTGAAGAACAACACGACGTACGTCTACGTCGCGAAGGCCGACGTGAACAACACGACGCGCACGGGTGATGAGGTGACGTTCACCACCAGCGTCGAGGACGAAACCGAGAACGAGACCAACACCACCGAGGTGACGGCCGAGGTCGGTACCGTGACGAACACCTCCGCGGTGCTCACCGCCGAGCTCTCCGGCCTCCCGGAGAACGAGACGGCAAACACCTCGTTCACCTACTGGGTCGAGGGAGACGAGAACAACACGACCACCGTGGACACCGAAACGCTCGAATCCGACGGCGAGTTCACTACGACCGTCACTGGTCTGGAGAACAACACGACGTACGTGTACGTCGCCACGGCCGACGTGAACAGCTCGTACAGCAGCAGCGAGACGACGTTCACGACCGGCGTCGAGAACGACGAGGACGGTGACGCCTTCGGTCAGGAGGTCTCCGCCTTCGTCCACGACCTGCTGAACGACGACGACCGCGAGGGCGGCATCGGCCAGTTGGTCTCTGACTTCGTGACCAAGAACAACCCCGGCGCCGACAAGCGCCCCGACCACGCCGGCAAGCCTGACCACGCCGGCCCGAAGGACAAGGGCGACAAGCAGGGTGGCCCGAAGGACAAGGGTCCGGACTCGGCGGACGATGACGAGCACCCCGGTAACGGTAACGGGAACGGCAACGGCAACGGTAACGGGAACGGCAACGAGGAATAACGCCGCACACCGCACTGCTCCCGCATTCCCCTTTTCCCCTGTTTTCGACCTTCCAGCGGCAGCACTGGCTTCGGTAGCGTTTAGGGCGTCTCCCTCCTCGCCCCGATATGGACTCCATCTCGATGCAGTTGGACGACCCGGAGGCCGCCGCCGAGGAGGGCCACCGGAAGATCGCGTGGGCGCGCGAACACATGCCCATCCTGACCGCGCTCGAGGAGGACTTCGTCGACGAGCAGCCGCTCGACGGGCAGACCGTCGGCATGGCGATGCACGTCGAGGCGAAGACCGCGGCCCTCACCGAACTGCTCGCGGACGCCGGAGCCGAAGTCGCCATCACCGGCTGTAACCCGCTGTCGACGCACGACGACGTGAGCGCCGCGCTCGACACCCACGAGAACATCGTCTCGTACGCCAAACGCGGCGTCGACGACGACGAGTACTACGCGGCCATCGAGGCCGTCATCGCACACGACCCGACCATCACCGTCGACGACGGGATGGACATGGTCGCGGCCATCCACGAGTCGTACCCCGAACTCATCGACTCCATCCTGGGTGGGTGTGAGGAGACGACGACGGGCGTCCACCGCCTGCGTGCGATGGACGCCGACGGCGAACTCAACTACCCGGTGTTCGCGGTGAACGACACGCCGATGAAGCGGCTGTTCGACAACGTCCATGGAACCGGCGAGTCCTCGCTCGCGAACATCGCGATGACGACGAACCTCTCCTATGCAGGCAAGACGGTCGTCGTCGCGGGCTACGGCGACTGTGGCCGCGGCGTCGCGAAGAAGGCGAGCGGGCAGAACGCGCACGTCATCGTCACCGAGGTCGAGCCCCGTCGCGCGCTCGAGGCGCACATGGAGGGCTACGAGGTGACGACGATGCAGGACGCCGCCAGCAAGGGCGACGTGTTCATCACGACGACGGGCAACCGCGACGTCATCACCCGCGAGCACTTCGAGGCGATGCAGGACGGCGTCCTCCTCGCCAACGCCGGCCACTTCGACGTCGAGGTCAACCTCGACCAGCTCTCCGACCTGGCCGTCGCCGAGCGTGACGCCCGCGAGGGTGTCCGCGAGTACGAACTCGAAGATGGCCGACGACTGAACGTGCTCGCCGAGGGGCGGCTCGTCAACCTCGCCTCACCCGTGGCGCTCGGCCACCCGGTCGAGGTCATGGACCAGAGCTTCGGGATTCAGGCCGTCGCCGTCCGCGAAATCGTCGAGAACGGCGACCAGTACGAACCAGGCGTCCACGACGTGCCCGACCGTCTCGACAAGGAAGTCGCCGAGATCAAACTCGCCGCCGAAGGCGTCGAGTTCGACGAGCTCTCGGACGCACAGCGCGAGTACATGGGTTCGTGGGACCACGGGACGTAAGCGACCGAACGCCGCTGTCCACCGGTCAGGTCCCGTCGACCGATTCCGGCGGGCCGAACGGTCCGAGCATCCCGTAGTCGACGCGGAGCGCCTCGATCATCGTCTCCGCGTGGCTCTCCATGAACACGTCTGCGCCCTGGAGGCGGTCCTCCCACGTCTCGAGCGTCGCGCTCGCAGCCTCCTCGGTCAGGGCGTTCAGGTAGGCGTCGAACAGCTCCCACGGGTTGTTACTCCCGACCTCCTGCGCGACCGCCTGGAAGTCCACCGACTCGATTGCCGCCGCCGAGTTTGCGCGGAGGTCGGTGACGAACTCGAGTTGGGTCTCGACATCTTCACGGGTTCCGGGCTCGCCGAGGTGGCCGGCGACGAGCGTGTCGAAGTCGTAGCGAAGCGCCTCCTCGTGTGCCTCGACGTAGCCGTGGATGTTCTGAGAGACGGCGAGCGCCTTGAACGGAATCCACCCGGGGAAGATGACATCCACCAGCATCAGCACCGCGTGGTCGGGCGCGTAGATGAACAGGTTGTCCGGGGTGTGGTTCGGGCCGCGGTAGTCGAGGTCGAGTTGCTGCCCGCCGATTCCGAGGTTGTAGCTCCCGACGAACGTCGTCGTCGGTGCCGGTCTCTGGGGGTCGTCGAACTGCGACAGCAGCCGGTCGGTCTCCTCGTGGGCGACGATTTCGACCTCGTCACCGAAGAGGCTCGCGCCGCCGATGTGGTCGGCGTGGTAGTGGCTGTAGACGAGGTGGGTGATCGGCTGGTCGGTCACCTCGGCGACGGCCGGGAAGATGCTCGCGACGAGACTCGGGGGCGCATCCACGACGACGACGCCCTCGTCGGTCACGAGGAACATTATCTGGTACAGCCCGTCGCTGAGGAAGTACAGCCCGTCGCCGAGTTCGCGGAGGTCGTACTGCTGCTGTCGAGTCGAGTCGGCGGCGTCTCCGGCCGCCCCGGTCGTCGGGAGGCCTGCGACGCTCCCGACGCTGGCGAGGCCGAGCAGGGCAGCCGACCCCGCAAGCCACTCACGCCGGTTCAGGGCGAACCGCGGTTGCTCGTCGGGCGAGTCGGGTGAGGAAGCGATCGAATCGGATGGGGCAGGTGTAGCCATTGCAATCACGGGCCGCGTCGACGGCGACCCTCGGGTCTACTCCTGTACGCACCCACGCCGCTTTGTTATACACTCGCACGGCTGTCGAGGTGGGCTCTTGCTGTCGATTACGGCCAGAAACCCCCGATTACTCGCGTCGACGAGATGGTGGCGAGGCGGCCCGATGAGGCCGGAAAGGTCGGACTGTGCGCCGTTAGGGCGCAGCACACGACTCGACGCTGACCTGTCCGGCTCGCACGAGCAGTGCCACGCCGCCGAGCCAGCCACTCAGCCGAATCACGTCCACGACCTGCTCTGAGGGGGCTTTCCAGCCCCAGCCGGTCGGCTCGCGGTGGCTCTCGACGACGGCGACCTCGTAGACGGTGCCGTTGCGGTCCACGTACGTCCGCTCGGGGAGGTACTCGCGGTCGTCGAGCGGGACCGTCCTCGTCGCCGTGCCGTTGTCGAGTGCCGACCGGACGACGCCGTGGGTCTCGGAGTAGTTCACGGCCAGCAGCCGTCGTAACCGCTCTCGGTCGACCGGTTCGAGGTCGACGACGAGCGACCCGTTCTCGACGCGCTCGACCGTTCGGTAGTGTCGATTGTCCGAGAGCGTGAGGTAGTCGTGGCCGTACAGCGGTGGCTCCGCCTCGCTGTCGACGCGCACCGGTCCCTCGTCGGCCACGTACGTCGAGAACACACAGAGCCGGGTCGTGCTCCGTTCACAGTCCTTGTAATCGAGGCCAGCGGCTGTCCGTCCCCACTCGTCGTCGGGCACGAGGTCGGTCTGCTCGGCCTCGTAGGTCACGGTGTAGTCGTACGACACCTCGTTCGGATACGCCCACGCCCCGTTCGCGAGGAGGACGAGCCCGGCGAGAACGAGGAGGGCGGCGTAGTTCTCCCGGTCCATAGCCGCGGTAGAACACGCGCTCGACAAGTGTTTCCCAGCCGACAGGCTCCACTTCCACCTCGCTCTCGCCGGGTTTACGTCCCCCGACATCCGAGAACGAACGAATGGTCAACGCGAACTCGAAGGGTGACCGCCGCGAACGCGAACTCGTCAACCTGCTCGACGAGCGCGGCTTCGCGGTGATGCGTGCCCCCGCCTCCGGCTCCTCGACGGATCGCGAACTCCCGGACGTCCTGGCCGGGGACGGCGAGGTGTTCTACGCCATCGAGGCGAAGTCCTCCTCTGGCCGACCCATCTACCTCACCGGCGAGGAGGTGGAGGCGCTCGTCTACTTCTCGCGGAACTTCGGCGCGAAACCCCGTATCGCAGCGCGGTTCGACCGCGAGGACTGGTACTTCTTCCACCCCGCCGACCTGTACGTCACGGACGGCGGCAACTACCGTGTCAAGAAGGAGACGGCGCTCGCGGAGGGCGAGGACTTGGCCGAACTCACCGGCGAGTCGAAGAAGGTCACGCTCGACGAGATACAGGTCGACGAGGGGCCGTCACGGGAGACGCTGGACGTACTGAACGCCGTGAAGAACGGTGACATCTCGGTCGAGGACGCCGCGGCGATGCTCGACTAAACGACGAACTGCTCTTCTGTGGGTTCGAGCCGCGAGTGCGGGAAGGCGTACCGTTTCAGGTCCGCGAACGACTCGAACCGCCGTGAGAACGGGTAGACGACCACGACGACGGGGTCGTCGCTCGGGTAGCCCTCGTTCGTCTCGTAGTCGGCGATGGTGGTGTCCGTTCCCTCGACGACCCACTCGTCGGCCGGGTCGTCGGTCGACTCCACGACGACCACGCGGTCGCCGGTCTCGCGGTCGCGAGCGATGTCACCGGCGACGAACCGGCAGTCGTCACAGAGGTCGGGGCCGTCCTCGGGGACGAACCGGTCGTGCCCGCAGGCAGCACACTGTCCCTCGCGTTTGCCGGGCGGGGGGACCTCGTGGCGGGTGATCTCGATCGCCACTCTTCGAAGGTGTTTGCAGGTCTCGCCCCGTATCGAGGCGTCGGGACACGAACAGCGGTGCTCGGGGAGGTTCACGACGTAGCGGTCACCGGCATCGACGGCGTAGCGGCCGCGACCGAGCGGCGTGACGGCCATCGACTCCGTCCACGCGCGGGCCGACCGGTCGTCGAGTCGCCGGATGTCGGGCGCGAGTGGGCGTTTCTTCCGTGGTGGTGACGCGGGTGTGTGTTCGAGGTGCGTCATGGCTGTCGACGGGCATGGCCCGTCGTTACTCGATGTAGGGGCCGTGCGAACCTAAGGGGTTCGACGGTTCAGCCCGTTTCACGCGGGTTCACGCCGTCGGACGGCCTTCGAAGGGCTTTTGCGGGGGCCCGCCGGACCGCCATCCATGCAACTGGAGCGGGAGACGCTCGTCGAGATCGGCGTCTCCGTGGTCGCCGTCGTGCTGTTCGTCCTCGCCGTCGCCTACGTCGGCGCGACGTACGGCGGAAACGACTTGAGCAACCAGGGGGCGACGCTGCTCGTCGGTGCCGTCGTCGGGTTCGTCCTTCTAATGACGGCCGTCGGTATCGCGCTCGAACGACGTTAGTCGTCCGCGGGCACGTCGTCGGCCAGTCGCTTCTCGTAGTAGGCGAGCGGATGCCCGATTTCTTCGCAGAGGTCGTCCGGGTCGTGACAGTCGCCGTTCGCCTGCATCGTCGCACACGACGGCGGGGCGAACTGTGCGCCGTCGCCCGCGAGCCGTTCGTACTGATAGCGGAGCTGGTCGGCCGCATCGAGGTCACGGACCCCGAGCAACGCCGCCAGTTGCTCGAACGGCGCGCCCGTGGAGGCGACGAAGGAGAGCAGCGCGAACCGCCCTGTCTCGCCCAGTTCGCCCTCGCGGCCCTGCTCGGCGAGCGTCTGCATACAGGGAGGGAACGCCGTCGGCGCGAACGTGTCCACGTCGCGGGTGCGCTCGACGGCCGACAGCGAGTCCCGCAGCGTCTCGACCTCGTCGGCGAGCGCTTCGGCGATTGGGTCGGGAACCGACAGCGGGAGGCCGTCGGCGACCCGTCGGCGGACCGCTTCACGGAGCAGGTCGTACAGCTCGCGTCGGGTGACGGTCACCTGGCCGTCGTGGAGCGCCCGGGTGGCGAGCCGCCAGTCGTCGCCGAGCGACGCCGCGAGCCGGAGATACGCCCCGACCGCCACGGAAAACCGCTCGTCGCCGGTGGGTTGGATGTCGCCCGCGAGGTCGAAGTCCGCGAGCATCGACTCCAGCGTGAGCGACCCCTCGCTCGAACTTTTCAACTGTGCGTCGGCCTCGAAGTCGTCGGTGAACCGCTCGTACGCGAGGGTGGCCTCCGCGCGGGCGTACTTCTCGACGGCGCCGCGAACGTCCAACAGCGACACGAGGACGCGCGCGACCGGGTACGAGAGCAGTTCTGCGCGGGTGCCCCACCGCGCTTCGGGGGCGACGGTGCCCGCGACGAGCGCGCGTTCGACCCGCTCGACGCCGCGGTCGACGGGCGCGCCCCCGTCGCGGACGACGGCGGCGAGGTCCACGTCCGCCGCCTCGACGGCCTCTCGCGAGACGCCGAGGAACGGGTAGCGGGCGTGGAGCGGTTGCATGCTTCGGGGGTTACGGGGGCCGGTGAATAAACGCGACGGTCGTCCTCGGTCGGGGCATCCGATTCATCACGCCCCGGGACGTACCGGACGTATGAACACTCGACAGCGGTTCGGTCTCGCGACCGTCTTCGTCGTACTGGCCGCCGTGGTGAGCCTCCTCGCGGCACCCGACCTCCCCGCCGAGATCGTCACGAACTGGGACGCCGCGGGCGAGCCGAACGGCACGATGTCGAAGACGGCCGGCCTCTGGCTCGCCCCGGGGTTCTCGGCGGTGTTGCTGGTGCTGTTCGCCGCCATCCCCCGCATCGACCCGCTCCGCGAGAACATCGCGGCGTTCCGCCCCTACTACGACTGGTTCGTCGTGGTGTTCACCGGGTTCATGCTCCTCGTGCACGCCGGCGTCGTCGCGTTCAACCTCGGCTACGTGTTCGACTTCACGCTCCTCGTCCTCGTGGGCGTCGCGGCGATGTTCTACTACATCGGCGTGCTCCTCTCGCACGCCGAGCGCAACTGGTTCGTCGGCATCCGCACGCCGTGGACGCTCAGCAGCGACGAGGTGTGGGACCGGACCCACGCGCTCGGCGGCCGGCTGTTCAAACTCACCGCGCTGCTGTCGCTCGTCGGCCTGCTGTTCGGCGAGTACGCCATCTACTTCCTGCTCGTGCCCGCGCTCCCGACGGCCGTCGTGACCGTCGCCTACTCCTACTATCTCTACGAGCGCGTCGAGCGCGGCACCGAGTCGCCCGGCGTCTGAGTCCGACTCACTCGACGCGAACCCGGCGCGTCTCGCTCACGGGCCGCAGCGGGAGGTCGCCGAACGCCACCTCGACGCGGAACTCCAGTTCGTCGGGCGCGCCGCCGAACACGCCGACGGGGAGCGTGGCCTCCCCGAGATATCGCGACTCGGTGCTCATCTCCACGCCGTTGACGGTGACGCGGATCTCGGCTTTCGACCCGCCGCCGTCGTTCGAGACGGTGACCTCGCACATCTCGTTCTCGCCGCGGGCGATGGACTCGGGGAACTCTCCCCACTCGATTTCGACGACCGGCAGGGACGTGGCGCTCTCGACGATGCGCTCGGCGAGCCCCTCGGAGAGCCCGGCGTCGACGAGCCCGGAGACGCCGGCGTCGACCACGTCCGCGGGCGTCGTCAGCCCCTCCTTCGCGAGCTTCTGTGCGCGGCCCTTCCCGACGCCGTCGATGGCGGTCAGCCCGACTGCCTCCGTCGAGATGCCGTTCTCGACGCGCGCCTCGACGCGCCGGGCGACGTTGGCTGCCCGTTCGCCAGCGAAGCGTTCGAGGAACGAGCGGAGCGCCGCCAGCAGTCGGAGGGCGTTCTGCCGGATGACCCACGCGTCGGACTGGAGTTCGCCCGGGGTGTTCCCCTGCATCGACGCGCGGAGGATGGCGAGCACCTTCCGGTTGCCCGGGTCGAGGTCGTCGCCCTCCCCTCCCAATACGGCGCGAACCGCGTCGCGCTCGTCGCGGCGGGCGCTCACGCTGTCGAACTCGGCGCTGTCGGCGATGCCGCGTAGGACGGCGGCCTCGTCGAGACCGCCGTCGGCGGCGCTCCCCGCCGCGCGGTCGGCCAGTCCCTTGAACTCCTCTGCGGTCTCGAGTCGCAGGTAGAACTTCGAGGCGAGTCGACCGAGCGGCGTCCCCTCGACGCCGAGGTCGGCGTCGGTCTCGACGAAGCCGCCCTCGACCAGGTGTGAGAGCGTCTCGCGGACGTGTTCGCGGAGCCGTCCCCCCGAGTGGTACTGGCTCGGCACGGACTGGGCGCGGACGTAGTAGAACGTCGTCTCCAGCCAGTCCATCACGTCGTCCAGGTCGCGAATCGTCCCCAGGGCGATCTCGGCGTTGAGGTGCGCCGCGAGGTCGTCCGCCAGTCGCGACTCGATCTCCTTGCCCTCGCGGAGGAGCGTGCGGTACTTGTCGGCGTCGTTGCCGTCACAGACGACCCACGCGTACCCCTGGTCGTCGTAGCCCGGTCGCCCGGCGCGGCCGAGCATCTGGAGCACGTCGAGCGGGCTCATGTCCACCTCGCCCTCGAGGGGGTCGTGGAGCTTCGTGTCCCGGATGACGACACATCGCGCGGGGAGGTTCACGCCCCACGCGAGCGTCGACGTCGAGAAGAGGAGCTGAATCGAGCCCTCTTTGAACCAGTCTTCGACCTTGTTCTTGTCCTCGCGGGAGAGCCCGGCGTGGTGGAACGCGACGCCGTCGACCACCGACTGGCGAAGCGTGTCGTTCCGGAGGTCCTGGGCGGCGCTGTGGAGGTCGTAGTCGCCGCGGGCGCCGATGTCGATGTCGCGCTCGGCGATGACGTCGCGGGCCTTCTCGGCGGCCCGAACGGTGTCCTGTCGGGAGGCGACGAACGTGAGCGCCTGCCCGCCGTCCTCGATGTGTGGCTGGGCGAGGTCGAGCGCCCGGTACAGCCGCCGGTACTTGTCGGCGAAGGAGTTCTCGCCGTGCGCGTACGTCTCGACGCCTGCGTGAAGCGGAACCGGCCGGTAGTCGTCGCCGAACTCGAAGGTGCAGTCGTCGGGCGCGTCGAGCCACGCGGCGACGTCCTCGACGTTCGGCATCGTCGCCGACAGCGCGACGATTCTGGGGTCACAGAGCCGGCGCAGTCGCGAAATCGTGACCTCGAGCACCGATCCCCGCTTGTCCGAATCGAGCAGGTGGACCTCGTCGATGACACAGCAGTCCACGCTCTTGATGAACTGATAGCGATGGGAGTCGTGTTTGCGCGTCGCCGAATCGGCTTTCTCGGGGGTCATCACGAGGATGTCGGCGCGCTCGGCGCGCCGCGGGTTGAGGTCGCGCTCGCCGGTCACGACGTAGACGGAGTAGCCCATGTCCTCGAACCGCTCCCACTCGCGCTCCTTCTCGTTGGTGAGCGCGCGGAGGGGGGCCAGAAACAGCGCCGTCCCGTCGTTCGCGAGCGTCCGGCAGATGACGAGCTCGGCGAGCGCAGTCTTGCCGCTCGCGGTCGGCGCGCTCACGACGACGTTGCCGTCGCGCTCCAGAATGGCCGGCAGCGCCGCCGACTGCATCCGGTTGAACTCATCGAACGAGAACGCGTCGGCGAACTCCGGCACCACCTCACGGACGGCGTACTTCCCCGTTGCCACTACAGGAGTTCGAGTCCGCTTCCGCTAAAGGGATTGTCCTTCCGGCGCCTCGCCCACCGATCAGTCGGCGGTCGCCGCGTCGACCGCACGGCGGAGCATCCCGTCTGACACCGAGTGCCGGTAGTAGGCGGCGAGCCCGACCGCCATGACGACGTTCGAGACGGTGACCGCCCAGAACACCGCGTGGACGCCGAACCCCAGCGCGAACGCGCCGGCGACGGCGATGGGAAGTCGAACCGCGTAGAACTGCAGCAGCGAGGCGACGAACGACACCCGGGTCCGGCGTGCGCCGTTGAACCCCGCTTCCAGCAGGTAGGCCGCCCCGATGGCGGGGTAGCCGTACGCGAGAATCGTGAGGTAGTCGACGGCGAACGCCGCCGCCTGCCCCGACAGCTCGGGGGCGAGCACCGCGATGATACCGCCCGGGACGAACCACTGGACGGCGCCGAGCACTGCGAGCACGGCGACGGCGAGCCCGGTCGCCGTCCACGTCGCGCGGTCCGCGCGTTCGGGGCGGTCGGCCCCGAGGTTCTGCCCGACGACGCTCTGGACCGCCTGCTGGAAACTGATGGCCGGGACGAACGCCACCGTCGCGACCCGCGCGCCGACGTAGTAGGCGGCGATGCCCGCCGCGCCGCCGGCGAAGAACACGACGACGACCATCGCGAACCGTGCGGTCTGTCGCGCGAGCTGCTGGGCGGCGGTCGGGACGCCCACCTCGAGGAGTTCGCGCACGTCACCGGCGTGGAGTCGGGCGGTCGGCCACGAGAACAGCCCCGGCCGTCGGTGCGACACCAGGAGTCCCGCGCCGAGTGCGAGTCCTGCCGCCCAGCCCGCGACCGTCGCGAGTGCCGCACCCTGTACCTCGAGGCGGGGGAACGGGCCGATGCCGAAGATGAGCAGCGGGTCGAGGACGACGATGACGGCGACCGAGAGCGCGTTCATGTACAGCGAGGTCTTCGAGTCGCCGTGGGCGATGTAGACGTTCTCGATGACGTCAGAAACCGCCGCGAGGCTCAGGCCGAGCAGGAGCACCCGGAGATACGCGGCGGCGGTGTCACGCAACTGGACGCCGCCACCGGTGGTCGGGTCCATGCTCGCGAGCCAGGCGATGGCTGGCTCGGCGGCGACGTAGCCGGCCACGCCGAAGAGGGCGGCGACGCTCACGGCGACGAGCACGCCGTTGAACGCCGCACGCCGCGCGCCCTCGCTGTCGCCGCCACCGACGCGCTGGGAGACGACGACCTGCGTGCCGACCATCGGCGCGAAGAACACGAGGGCGACGACCACCGCGTAGACGGGCATGGCCAGCCCGACCCCGGCGACCGCGTCGCCGCTCAGCCGCCCGAGCCAGAACAGGTCGATGACCTGCTCGGCGACCCGGACGAACCCCTGCGCGACGAGGGGGACCGCCAGGAGGAGCATCGCCTGCGTGAGGTTGCCCTCGGTGATGTCCTCCGAGGAGACGTCCAGCATCCAGCCGAGATTCCGCTAGCTCGCACATCAAGTTTCGCAATCATTTCTGTCGGAGTGAACGAAACAGAGACGGGGCGAGCCGCCGTCGCTACTCGTGGATATCGATGGCCGGCCGCCCGGGTTCCGCGCGCTTCAGCACGTCGGCGTCGGCCTCGTCGGCGGGCAGCACGCGAACGTCGGCGTCGAACTCGCGTTCGAACAGCCACGCCGCCCGCTCCAGGGCGTCGAACTCCGAGTCGGGGTCGAGCGTCCGCACGAGCGCCTCGCGTTCGGCCTGCAGGTCCTGGCCGTAGTCGGCGGCGGCGTCGCCCTGCTCGCGGATCTCGTCGACCTGCATGATCTCACCGATGACGTTCGACGCGTCGGACTCGACGGCGATCTCCAGGGCCCGGAACTTCCACTCGGGCGTGACGACGATGTCGATGGCCTCTGGGTCCTCGATGCCCGCGACGCCCATGATGTCGCGGATGTCCTCCTGGGTGTTCTCCACCAGGCGGCGACGCTTCGCGGCCTCGTCGGGGTCGACCTCGACGGCGGGCCACTCGGCGTCGACGACGAAGCCGTCCTT
This sequence comes from Halorarius litoreus, assembly GCF_024362405.1. Classification (GTDB taxonomy): domain Archaea; phylum Halobacteriota; class Halobacteria; order Halobacteriales; family Haloarculaceae; genus Halorarius; species Halorarius litoreus. The sequence goes on from NZ_CP101454.1 coordinate 1,485,107, forward strand.
GCCCAACTCGCTCCACAGCTCCTCACAGACGTGCGGGGCGACCGGCGACAGCAGGGTCACGACCGTCTCCAGGCCGCGCTGGAACGTCTCGGGGTGGACGGAGGTGCCGCCGTCTGCCGAAGGGCCGGCGGCGACGTCGCCGTACTCCCGGTACTGTCGCAGCGTCTTCGCCAGCCCCTGCGCCTCGCGCAGCGCGGTGTTGAACGTCAACGTCTCGTACTCCTCGGTGGCGACCGCGACTGCCGCGTCGGCCTCGTCGCGGACGTACGCGGCGACGGCGTCGTCCTCGCCCGTCGCCTCGTCGGGGTCGAACTCGGTCACCAGCTCGTACAGCCGGTCCAGGAACGCCCGGGTGGAGCGCACCCCCTGGTCCGACCAGTCGAACGCGCGCTCGGGCTGGGCGGCCTCCATCATGAACAGCCGCGCCGTGTCGGCGCCGTACTCCTCGACGATGCGCTGGGGGGAGACGGTGTTGCCCTTCGACTTGGACATCGCCTCGCCGTCGAGCTGGACCATCCCCTGTGCCAGCAGGTTCGTGAACGGCTCGCGGTGCTCCAGCATGTCCATGTCCGCGATGACCTTCGTGACGAACCGCGAGTACAGCAGGTGCATCACGGCGTGCTCGATGCCGCCGACGTACTGGTCGACGGGCATCCAGTCGTTCGCGCGGTCGACGTCGAACGGGGCCGAATCGAGGTCCGGTGCGACGTACCGCAGGAAGTACCACGAGGAGTCGACGAACGTGTCCATCGTGTCCGTCTCGCGGTGGGCGTCCTCGTTGCCACACTCCGGGCAGGTGGTGTGCTGCCACTCCGTCGCCTCGTCCAGCGGGTTGCCCGTCGTGTTGACGAACTCCGGGAGCTCGACCGGCAGGTCCTCTTCGGGCACCAGCACGGGACCGCAGTCCGGGCAGTTGACCACGGGGATGGGCGTTCCCCAGTAGCGCTGTCGGGAGATGCCCCAGTCGCGCAGCCGGTACTGGACGTGGTCGTCGGCGCTCTCGATGTCGGCGGTCAGTTGCTCGCGCGCCGCCTCACTCTCCATCCCCGAATAGTCGCCGCTGTTCACCAGCACGCCGTCGTCGGTGAACGCCGCCTCCGAGACGTCGGGCACGTCGTCTTCGCTCGGCGCGATGACCGGCTCGATGTCGACGCCCATCTTGGTCGCGAAGGCGTGGTCGCGGTCGTCGTGGCCGGGGACGCCCATCAGCGCGCCCGTTCCCACGTCGGAGAGGACGAAGTCGGCGACGAACACCGGCACCTCCTCGCCAGTCGCGGGGTTCGTGGCCGTGAGGTCGGTCTCGACGCCATTCGGCTCGTCGCCGTCGGGGTCGGCCTCGTGCTCGATGAAGTGTGCCACCTCGTCGTCCTCCTCGGCCACCGCCTGCGAGATGGGGTGGTCGGGCGCCAGCGCGAAGAACGTCGCGCCGAAGATGGTGTCGATGCGCGTGGTGAACGCTTCGACCGGCTCGCCGTCGATCTCGAACTCCAGTCGGGCACCGGGCTGGCGACCGATCCAGTTGCGCTGCATCTGCCGGACGGAGTCGGGCCACCCTTCCAGCCGGTCGATGTCGTCGACCAATTCGTCCGCGTACTCGGTGATCTTCAGGAACCACTGCTCCAGTTCGCGCTGTTCGACCGGGGTGTCACAGCGCCAGCACAGCTCCGCGTCGCCCTCGACCTGCTCGTCCGCCAGCACCGTCTCACAGGAGGGACACCAGTTGACGTCGGCAGCGCGCTGTTCGACCAGTCCCTCCTCGTGGAAGCGGCGGAACAGCCACTGGTTCCACTTGTAGTACTCGGGGACGCAGGTGGCGATCTCGCGCTCCCAGTCGTAGCCGAAGCCCATCGACCGCATCTGGCCGCGCATCGTGTCGATACAGTCGAACGTCCAGTCGGCGGGGTCGGAGTCGCGCTCCTTCGCGGCGTTCTCGGCGGGCAGGCCGAACGCGTCCCAGCCCATCGGGTGCAGCACGTCGTCGCCCCGCAGGCGCCGGTAGCGGGCGTAGGCGTCCGTGATGGTGTAGTTGCGGACGTGGCCCATGTGCAACTGGCCCGACGGGTAGGGGTACATCCCGAGCACGTACGTCGGGTCGTCGACGTCGTCGGGCGTGCGGTACACGGAGGCGTCGTCCCACGCCTCCTGCCAGCGTCGTTCGACCGTCGCGTGGTCGTAGCCGTCGTCGCTCATGGAGAGATGTATTGTCGAATCGGAGTAGCGGCCCGGGCCTTAAGCTTTCCATCGGACAGTTGGCGTGGCGAGTGGCCTGGTGTACCTCCCGTCGGCGCCACGGCTAAGGCCGTGGGTCACCTACACACAGGTATGAGTTCCGAGGACGAAAGCGCAGGTCCTGCGGCACGGCTCGTCGACACCGTCACCCCGGGGTACGTCGGTCGTCCGGACAGCGAGATGCACGCCATCGGGCTGCTGCTCGGTGGCATCATGCTCGTGGTCCTCATCCCGCTGCTGCCCTTCATCGCGGTGCTGTGGGCCGTCAACCGGCTCGCGAACGCGCGCCGCGGGACGGACCTCGACCCCAACTTCACCCGACAGGATAGAACGCGCCCGAGCTAGAGCCGCGTGTCGACCAGTTCGAACGGGTAGCCGTTCCCTTTCTCGTTGGCGTGTTCGTAGACGACGTGTGCGGCGGCGACGTCCTGAATCGCCAGCCCCGTCGAGTCGAACACCGTGACGCCCTCGGGCCCACCCGCCTCACCTCGGCCAGCGACCGCGTCGGTGACGATCTCGCCGAGTTCGGCGTAGACATCGTCGTCGTCGAGCAGCCCCGCGCTCCACGGGACGTTGATCTCGCCCGAGTGGGTACACTGCTCGTAGTCGTCGATGACGATGGTCGCGCCCGCGAGCAGGTCGTCGTCGAGTTCGTGTTTGCCGGGGGCGTCCGCGCCCATCGCGTTGACGTGGGTGTGCTCGCCGACGGCGTCGGCGGGGACGATGGGCGACTCGACCGGGGTGACGGTCGAGAGGACGTCGCAGGACGCGGCCTCCTCGATGGAGCCCGCGCGAACGTCGAACTCGGCCTCGAAGCGGTCGATGAACTTCGCGACGGCCTCCTCGCGCACGTCCGAGACGACAACGGTGTCGATGTCACGGACCTCCGAAATCGCTTCGAGTTGGGTGTACGACTGGACGCCCGCGCCGACGATACCCAGCGACGTGGCGTCCGCGACGGCGAGGTGGTCGGTCGCGACGGCCGCCGCCGCACCGGTTCGCTTGCGCGTGAGTGTCGTCCCGTCCATGATCGCCAGGGGAAGCGCGTTCGTCGGGTCCGAGTAGATCATCGTCCCCAGGACGGTCGGGAGGTCGAACTTCTCGGGGTTGTCCGTGTGGACGTTCACCCACTTGATGCCGGCGGCGTCCCAGTCACCGGCGTCCATGTAGGCGGGCATCGACCGGAAGTCGCCGTTGTACTTCGGTAAGTCGATGTAGGACTTCGCGGGCATCTGCACGTCGCCGTGTTCGTACGCCGCGAACGCCTCCTCCAGCGCGGCGATGAGTTCCGGCATCCGGGCGTTCTCCGCCACGTCGGCCCGGTTCAACAGGAGTGTCTCCATGGCCGGCAATACTTGCTCGCCGACTTAGTTCCCGCTGGTTCCATGGTCGGGGCCCGCGCTTATGCCGCTCGCTCCCGTCACCCGAGTATGCGCGCCGCGCTCGGGCTGTGCCTCCTGCTCTTACTCGCGGGGTGTAACGCCACGGCGCCGGAGACGCCGACCCCGGAGACGACGGCCGCGCCGGTGCCCGGCGCCCCGGACGACTACCCGCCGGGCATCGACGCGAGCGGCGTCGTCGACCCGGTCGCGCTCGCGAACGCGCACGGCGCCGCCACGGGCCGCCGCTACGTCGTCGTCTCGAACTACACCGTCCAGTATCCGAACGGAACGCTCCGGTCGTCGGTCAGCCAGCGGTCGCGGGTGACAGCCGTCGAGTGGACCGCGACCGTCTCGGTCGGTGGCCGCCGACCCGGTGTCATCAGCAACACGCCCGCGACGGCGACGTTCTACTCCGACGGCCGGCTGCTCGTCGAGCGCATCCGCCGCGGGAACGAGACGAAGTATCTCTACATCCCACCACCGGAGTACAACGGCGGCAACGGCTTCTACAACTCGTTGCGGCGCCCGGTCCCGTACCGCGACCCGTGGGCGCTCACCGCCTCGCTCGACACCCGAACCCTCGGGGTCGACAACGGCTCTGCGGTCGTCGCCGCCGACGGTATCGCCGACCGGAGCCTGTTCACCGCCGTCGTCGACGTCGGTGACCCCGCGAACGTCTCCTACCGGGCGACCGTCGCCTCCACGGGCCTGCTGCGCGACCAGCGGCTCACCTACGAGGGCGAACTGTTCGACGGGCCCGTCCGCGTCACGCGCACCATCAGCTACCGGCGGCTCGACGGGGGCGTCCAGCGACCGCCGTGGTTCGAGACGGCCAAGGTCCAGTCGGTTCGGAACGGCACGGTGTGACACACGACAGCGAGACTGAAGTACGTGTATCGCCCTCTCTCAGCTATGCCCGGGCCCGTGTTCCTCGCCGGCGAGACGGTCGACCTCCACCCTATCGAGGAAGAGGACCTCCCGTTCGTCCAGCGGCTCATCAACGACGAGCGGGTCCGCACGACCCTCGCCGCCTACGCCCCGAAGAACCGCCTGCAGGAGCAGGCGTGGCTCGAATCCCACGACGACGACAACGTCCGGCTCCTCGTGTGCGTCGACGGCGACCTCGTCGGCACTATCGGCCTCAAACCCCCGAACGAGGTGTGGGGAACCGTCGAGATCGGCTACATGATCGACCCCGACCGCTGGGGCAACGGCTACGCGACGGAGGCCGTCCGACTCGCCTGCGGCTACGCGTTCCGCGAGCGCCGCCTGAACAAGGTGTACGCGACGGTGTACGCGGTGAACCCTGCCTCGGCGCGCGTCCTCGAGAAGGTCGGCTTCCAGCAGGAAGGCACCCTCCGCCAGCACGCGTTCGTCGACGGCGAGTACGTCGACATCCACTACTACGGACTGCTCGCCGAGGAGTTCGAGCCGTAGCTCAGAGCTTCTCCGCGTTCAGCGCCTGGTCGGTCCGTGTCCGTGCCTGCTGCAGCCGTCGGTCCGTGGCGCGAGCGATGGAGTCCGGCAGGTCTGCCTGTGCCTCGGCGAGCCGGCTGCTGACGCGGTCGAGCCGGCTCGACACCGTCTGGAGGCTCTCGTCGGCGCGACCGCGGTCGCCCACCTCGGCTCGTTCTGCCGCCCGTCTGGCCGCTTCGGCGACCGCCGCGAGCGCGCGTGCCAGCCCCTCGACGGGGCCTGTCTGGGTGTCGGCGCTTCTGTCCGTCCGGTTCCCATCCTGGCCGGTAGCGTCGGTTCCGTCCGTTCCGCCGGTGTCGTCGGGCGTGAGCACCGATTCGAGCCCGGCTGCCGTGGTCACGTCGTCGCTGGTCTCCGTCGCGATGTCCGCCAGGAACGTCGCGAGCGAGGCCTTCCCGGTGTTCGGTTCCGTGATTCGAACGTCCGATGCGTCGGCTGCCGGGTTCACCCGGAACGCGCCGACTTCGCCGTCGCTGTCTCGGACTTCGGTGGTGTACGCCCCGCCACGGTGGACGTACACCGCGTCCGGTCCCGACAGGGGGGCGTCGTACAGTCGGCCGCCGAAGTCGTCGTCGATGGCGAGCCGCGTCAACTCGGCGTCCGTCCCGTCGGCGTCGACCTCGAGCTTCGTGGCGTTCTCGCGAGCCGTGAGGGGAATCTCCCCCTCGACGCCCGCCACGGTCGGTCCCTCACCGCCGACGGAGACGGGTTCGCTGTGGGGGGCCAGCCCCGCGCCGTTGACCGTCAGCCGGTGGTCGCCCTCGGCTGCATCCGTGACGGCGACGACGCCCCCGAACGTCGGGACGGCGGTCGGCTCGCTCTCCAGCAGCGCGACCGACTCGACCGTCGGCTCCGTGGTCGTCACGCCGGCCCCGTCCGGGGCGTCGTCGTCGGTGACCGTCTCCGAGATCCCCGCGAGCACCGCGTTGACGGGGGAGGGCTGGCCGATGGCGTCGTATCGGTCGGCGAGTTCGCTCCGGTGGCGCGGGTCCGTGATGTCGGCCGCCGGGTTCTCGTACCGGGGCTGCTTCCACGGCGTCCCCGCCGTGGAGATGTGGCTGGCGATGGCGTCCTCGGCGAACTGCGGGACCGCGAACTCGAAACTGAGCTGTGGCCCGGTGAACGCGGCGATGTCCTCGACCTCGGCCGTCGACACGAGGTCGTACTCGACGTCCGCCGACTCGGCACTGCTCGCGTGGCCGAACGTCGTCCCGGTCGACCGGGGCGGGAGGTCCTCGGGTGGCGAGGTGAGCGCGTCCAGCGACCGTATCGTCAGCGTGTCGGGCAGAAGGTCCGCCCGCGACACCGACGGCAGCCGGTCGTCCTCGTAGACGGGCTTCCCGTCGAGTTCGGGGACGAGGAACGGAAGCAGGCCCCCTTCGTCCCGGGGGAGGCCGTAGGCGATGGGCGTGTCGGCGAGCGACTCGAGTCCCTCCAGCGTGCCGTTGGTGATGTCCGCGACGCTGTTTTCGACGGGGAGGCGCTGGAACCGGTCGGCCACGTCGTTGAGCGACAGCGCACTCGAGTGCGAGCCGAGCTCCGAGAGGATTCGGGGCGTCGTCTCGGGGTCTGGGTCGAGGAACTCGTTGTTCGGCACGCGCGTCGAGTGCGAGCTCGCGACGTACAGCTGGGGGTCGCCGCTGTCGGTGTCGACGAACACGTGGAGCACCTCCCAGTCGTGCCAGTGGAAGTTCGTCGTGAACTGGTCGAACACCGAGTAGAACCAGTACTGGACGACCGAGAGCGGCGAGTCCTGGTACGAGACCACGTTGTAGAACACGCGGGGGTCCGGTGGCCCGTCACCCGCCGTCGTGCGCTCGGTGTAGCCGTTCAGCGCGTCGAAGCCGTCGACGACCCGCTCGCCGTCGCGGTCGCTCGCGTACGGGCGCGGGTCCGTCGGGAACCACCGTTCGTCCGTATCGAAGTACAGCGTCGGGGCGAACTGCACTGCCAGCTCTCTCGCCTCGTCGTCGTCCACCTCGGTCGTCTCCGCGTCGTCGCCCCGCTGGAGGGCCTCACACCCGGATAGGGAGGCGGCGACCGCCAGTGCGCCCAGCACCGACCGGCGGCTGACGCTGCGACCTGACTCATCCGCCACGGCCGTCACCTCTTCGGAAGGCTGCGCGCGGGAACCTGCACATACCCGGAGTTGCGCTTCGCGGTCGAAATGTCTTCGGGCCAGCGAGGGGGCCAGCCGACAGACGCACCGGGCGGTCGACGAAGCGGTCGCTCTCGGAGATCGCGTGCCGAAAAATCGGTGTCGTGAGGTGGTGGTTGCCTACCGGGCGTCTACATCATGCCGCCCATGCCGCCCATGCCGCCCATGCCGCCCATGCCGCCCATGCCACCGCCGGGGGCACCGCCTTCGTCCTCTTCGCCCTCGGTGGAGAGGTCACCGGCGGCGATGATGTCGTCGATCTTCAGGACGAGGTTCGCGGCCTCCGTCGCAGACGAGAGCGCCTGCTCCTTGGCGTGTGCGGGCTCGACGACGCCGGCGTCGAACGTGTCGACGACGTCGCCGGTGAACACGTTGAGCCCGGCGCGGGTCTGACCGTCGGCGTGTGCGGCGCGCAGGTCGACGAGCGTGTCGATGGCATCGAGCCCGGAGTTCTCCGCGAGGACGCGCGGGATGAGCTCGAGCGAGTCGGCGAACGCCTCGACGGCGAGCTGCTCGCGGCCCTCGACGCCGTCCGCGTAGTCGCGGAGGCGCTTGGCGAGTTCGACCTCGATGGCACCGCCGCCGGCGAGGACGCGGCCGTCGGAGATGGTGGAGGCGACGACGTCGAGGGCGTCGCCCACACCGCGCTCGAGTTCGTCGACGACGTGCTCGGTGGAGCCGCGCAGCAGGAGCGTGACGCCGTGGGCGTCGTCACCGGTGACGTAGAACAGCTCGTCGGCGTCGTCGCGCTCGATGTCCGCGGTGCCGAGCGCGTCGGCGTCGATGTCGTCGAGGTCCGAGACGATGTCCGCCCCGGTGACCTCCTTCAGGAACTTGATGTCGGACTTCTTGACCCGGCGCACGGCCAGGATGCCCTTCTTCGCGAGGTAGTGCTGGGCCATGTCGTCGATGCCCTTCTGGCAGAAGACGACGTCCGCGCCCGAGGCCTCGATGGCGTCGACCTTCGCGCGGAGCTCCTCCTCCTCGCTGTCGAGGAACGCCTGGAGCTGGTCCGGCGAGTCGAGCTGGATCTCGGCGTCGACGTCGGTCTCGTCGAGCTCGATGGGCTCGTTCGTGAGCAGGACCTTCGCGTCCTCGATGTCGACCGGCATGTCGTCGTGGACGGGGTCCTTGTCGATGACCGCGCCGTTGAGCAGCTCGGACTCACCGGCGGAGCGACCGGTCTGCGTCTCGATGTTGATGAAGTCGAGGTCGACGATGTTCGAGCCGTCGTCGGCCTTGACGGTGACGGCCCGGACGGCCTCGACGATGAGCTGGCCGAGCAGCTCCTTGTTGAGCTCGGCGCCCTTGCCCGTCATGGAGGTCTCGGCGACCTTCCGGACGATCTCCTCGTCGTCGGGGTCGACGCGCTCGGCGATGTTGTCGATCTCCTCGCGCGCCTTCTCGCTGGCGAGGTGGAACCCCTTGATGATGGCCGTCGGGTGGATGTCCTGCTCGAGGAGGTCCTCGGCGTTCTTCAGGAGCTCGCCCGCGATGGCGACCGCCGTGGTCGTCCCGTCGCCGGCCTCGTCCTCCTGCGTCTCCGCGACCTCGACGATCATCGAGGCCGTCGGGTTGTCGATGTCCATCTCCTGCAGGATGGTGACGCCGTCGTTCGTGACGGTGACGTCGCCCATCGAGGAGACGAGCATCTTGTCCATCCCCTTCGGGCCGAGTGTGGAGCGTACGGCCTCCGCGACCGCTCGCGCCGCCGAGATGTTGTGGCTCTGCGCGTCTTTGTCCTTCATCCGCTGGGAGTCCTCGCCGAGAATGATCATCGGCTGACCCCGCATTCGCTGCTGGCTCATAGTCAGCCGAATCTTTGCTTACGGTTCTATATAAACGCGACGAAACTGCGTCGAATCGCCGCGCGTCGACGACGCGCTTCGACCGGCGAGAAACGGGTGAGGGGAGTGGGAAGGCGTGAGAAATCTGCGACTGGTGTGGTACTAAGTGTCGCACAAAATCGTCGGTTCGAACGAGGGTTTATATGTCGAACGTGTCGTTCAGAACTCGTCCGCCGCCGCGTAGAGGAACGCCCCGAGTGCGAGGTGCTGCTGTGCGGCTGCGACCGTCATCGACGCCGCGCGTTCGGGGTCCTCGATTCGGTACTCTTTCGACCGGACGAGTTCGAACATCTCCAGCATGCCCTCGGCGTTCATCTCGTGGAGTTTGGGGTAGACCGACCCCGGACTCAGCTCGCTGTCGAACTGGTCCGCGAGGTCGGCCATCAGCGTCTTCCCGTTCGCGTTGTGCGACCGCATCGCGATGAGGGCGACGAGGAACTCGTCGAGGTTCGCCTTCACGAGCGTCTCGTCGAACTCGAACTCGGAATCCAGAGACAGCGCCTCGAACACCGCGTCCAGCAGCACCTCGGCGCTCTGTTCTGCCGGCTCGTCGTCGTGGGTGCGTCCCCGCCCTGTCTCGAGTTCACCGAACAGCCGAGTGAGCCGCTCGTCCATCTCCGGACGAGTCGGTGTGCTGCTCAGTGAGATTGAACTGCCTTCGGTCATGTTTCGGCATTGTCGAGGCACGTCATAAACCCGAATCAGCGTGTTCGATTCGTGAGAACGGTCCCGTCGTTCTCCTGTCGAGCCGTCGACTGGCTCGACGCTCGCGTTGTGGCGAGCACACGCTCCGCGGTGCTCGCTGTGTTGCTCGCGTTAGAAGCGCCGGGACAGGGATTTGAACCGGACTCAGACGTTCCTGCTCGCTCGCGCTGCTCGCTGCGCGGGCTGCGACTGATAGGGTTCAAATCCTGACTGTACGCTTCGACGCTCGCGTTGTTGCGAGCACACGCTTCGCGGTGCTCGCTGTGTTGCTCGCGTTAGAAGCGCCGGGACAGGGATTTGAACCCTGGATCCCTGAGGGAACACGCTTTCCAGGCGTGCGCCTTACCACTCGGCCATCCCGGCTACACGCCTACCTATCCCAGTCGGCCGTTAAAGCGTTTCGAGACGCGCTGGCTCCGAGCCGGGCGTCGACGGCGTCCGACTACCTACGGCAGATAGGCGTCGACAGCGTACGACAGCCCGGTCGTGACCACACCGACGCCGACCATCACCAGCAGCGTGGCGAGGAAGCCGATGCCGCCGCCCGTAAACAGTTGATACGCCTGTGCCATGGCGCCGAACAGCAGCGCTCCGATGATGCCCCAGAGCAGACTCGCTCTGACGGCCGGCTCCATCACTCGACGCTGGCGATGGCTTCGATCTCGACGCCGACGCCCTTCGGGAGCGCGCCGGCCTGCACCGCCGACCGCGCCGGCGGCTCCTCGTCGAAGTACGTCGCGTACGTCTCGTTCATCTCGTCGAAGTCGTCGATGTCCCGGAGGAACACCGTCACCTTCAGCACGTCACTCATCTCGGCCCCCGCCTCCGCGAGCACGGCCTGCAGGTTCGAGAGCGCGAGCTCCGTCTGCTCCGCGATGGGGGCGTCGGCTTTCAGTTCGCCGTCGGGGGTGAGCGGAATCTGCCCGGCCGTGAACACGACAGAGCCGTTCGTCGTCGCCTGACTGTACGCGCCGACCGCCGCGGGCGCGTCGTCGGTACTGATGATTTCCTTCATGCTCTGCTCTCTGACCGGGGGGCACAAAACTTCCCGGGGCGTGTCACCGTCGCGCCGCACCCCAGCGGACTCTTGGTGGGGGCGGCTGTCTCCCCTAGTATGACGCGTCACGTCGCCGTCGCCTGTCAGGGTGGGGGAGCCACACCGCGTTCACCGCGGGCGTGCTCGCCGAGGTCGTCCCCGCGGTCGCGCTCCCCGCGGTCGCGCGCGCGACCCCGACAGCCGCCTCGTCGGCCTCTCCGGCACCTCCGGGGGCGCGATGTCCGCGGTGACCGCGTGGTACGCGCTCCTCGACGGAGGCCCCGACGCGGTCTCCGGGGCACTCGACTCGCTGTGGGCCGACCTCGCCGCCAGGGAGCCGCTCGACCGGCTCGGCAACGACTGGCTCGTCGGGGCGGTCCGTCTCGCCAACACCGGCTTCCCGACGCCGGACGTGAGTCCGTATCTCTCGCCGTCGGCCCGCTACGGCCAGCAACAGCTCCGCGAGACGCTGGAGCGACACGTCGACTTCAGCCGTGTCCCAGGGCTGTTCGACCGCGACTGCCCCGACCTCATCGTCGGGACCGTCGACGTCGAGGGCGGCGTCTTCGAGTCGTTCCGGAACGAGGCCATCACTTGTGACGTGCTGCTCGCCTCCGCGGCTGTTCCCGAGCTGTTTCCCGCGGTGCGGATGAACGGCCACGCCCACTGGGACGGACTGTTCTCGCAGAACCCACCCATCCACGAACTGTTCGCCGACGACCCCAAACCCGACGAGCTGTGGGTCGTCCAGATCAACCCGCAGACCATCGACGCGGAGCCGAAATCGCTGACGGAGATCGCCGACCGCCGGAACGAGCTCGCGGGAAACATCTCGCTGAACCAGGAGCTCCGGTTCGTCGAGACCGTCAACGACTGGATCGACGCGGGGCATCTTCCTACCGACGAGTACAGTCACACCGAGATTCGGCGGGTTCAGCTTCGCCGTCGGTTCAGCGCCGCCTCGAAGCTCGACCGCCGCCCGGCGTTCGTCGAGGAACTGCTGGCGGGCGGCCACGAGCGCGGTCGCGACCTCCTCGACGATGCGTGGCTGTGACGTCGCCGCCAGCCGTCTGTCGCGGTCGCAGGCTACAAGCCCCGCCTGACCCTACACCAGGGCATGACTCCCGAGGAGTTCCTCGACGCCGTCCGCACCGAGAACAAGACCGCCCTCTCGCGGCTCGGCTCGTCGAAGTCGCTGTACGCCGACACGCAGGGCGAGATGGAGGCCGACGCCGTCCTCACCGCCGCGGCCGACGCCGAGTACGCCGCCTACGAGACGTTCGACGCGTGGGCCGACGACACCGACGACGCCGAGGCGGCCGAGGTGTTCGCCGCGACCGCCGCCGAGGAGCAGGACCACTACGAGCGGGTCGCGAGCAAGCTCGACGCCCACGAGCCGAGCGACGAGGTGCCGGCCATTCAGCGGCGGCTCCGCGAGTTCGACACCACGCTCGAACGTCTCGGTGGGCTCGTCGGTCGGACCGTCGCCGCCGGGAAGTCGAAAGACCAGCTGACGGGGTTCTTCGTCGGGCAGGCCGACCCGAAGACCGCCCAGCTGTTCCGCGAGGTCGGTGGCGACCTCGACGGCCAGCTCGACCGCGCGACCGAGGCGCTCGCGGCCCACTGCGAGGACGAGACCGACTGGCAGACGGCGCTCGACGCCGCGACGGCGGCGATTCAGGCCGCCTACGAGGAGTACACCGAGCGGCTGGAGTCGATGGGCGTCAACCCGAAACCGGTCTGCTAACGCACTTTTTGCACTTCACTCGGCTCGCCTCAGGCTGAGTCGCTTCGCTCCCCCAGTCCTGGCCCGAGCGTGGCTTTATCCTCTCAGCCCGTCTACACGCTCGGTATGTTCGACGTAGTGGGAGCCTCGATGGTCGAGGAGGAGACGGAGGCAGTGCTCGCCGCACACGGTCACGGCGTGCTCGCGCTCGCGCGGGACGACGAGGCGTACGGGGTGCCGGTTTCCTACGGGTACGACGAGGCCGAGAACCGAGTCGTCTTCCAGTTCTTTTACGACCGCGAGAGCAAGAAGCGCGAGTTCGTCGAGCACGGCGGCACCGTCACGCTAACCGTCACCGACTGGGCGAGCGCCGACGACTGGCGGAGCGCCATCGTCACCGGCGAACTCCAGCGCGTGCCCGACAGCGAGGTGTCAGACCGGCTCGCCGCGGTGTTCTTCGAGCAGGCCGAACACGCCGCCCCTGCGGCCCGACGAAGCACCCGCACGTCGCTCACGCGCGAGTGGTATCAGCTCCCGACCGACGACCTCACCGGGCGGACATCGACGGCCGAGTGAGACGCGAGCGCGTCACGCCGGCACGGCCGTCCGGTTCCCCGTGTCCGAAGCCGACTCGAGCCATCGGGGCGCCGGGTCGACCGCTAACTGGCCGCCGTCGGTCGGTGGGCCAATCGAGAGCGGGCAGGGACCCGCCGAGGCACAGAGCTTCACGAACCCGAGAACCGGCACCCTGACCTCGGCGGTGCCGACGATCCAGCCCGGCTTGACCGGCGAGGAGAGCCCGTTCACTTGGTCGTACCGCTGGTTCGTCAGCTCGTTGTCGCCCTTCGTGATGAAACCGCCGTGGGGCGCCGGACAGTTCGGAAGCTCACGACAGTTGTCGGCGCTCCCGACGTGGTCGGGGTCCGCGCGGTCGTACCAGTTCTCGCCCTCGTCGACCCAGAACCGCGCACGGTGGATGATGGGTGTCCCGGTGCGGTTGTCCGCCCGGTAGATGATGACGTCACCGGGCTCTGCGAACTTCGTGTACCCCTCCTGCTGGCCGGTCTCGTAGGTGACGACGCCCGTCTCCATGGTGGCGAACTCCGGGGAGAGGCGGTGCTCCTCCATCACGAACACGAGGTCGCCCGTCTTCATGTGGGGATGCATGCTGGAGGACTCGACGGCGACCATCGGCGGCCAGACGCCGCTGATGGCGAACAGCAGCAGGCCGACGGCGAGCACCGCCCCGACGCTCGTCAGGACCTCTCGAACCCAGACGACGGCCCCCTCCTCCGTCGTCCAGGCCCACTCGGCCCACTCGCGGAGGCCTCGCGGGCCCGAATCGTCGCTCATTATCCACCCATTCGGTGCGAGTCGTTTCAACTTTCGCTTCCACCCCGGTCCGCTACGCTTTTCTCGCGGCGTCGCCACCTCCCGCTGTGCCTCTCGAGACGCCGGCACGCATCGCGCAGGAACTCGCCAGCCACGGCTACAACGCCGAACGCGAGGCAGTCACCCTGCTCGCCGGTGCCTCGAACCCCGACGCGGCGCTCGTCGCCGCCGTCGACGCTGCCGAGCCCGACACGCTCGTCATCACCGCCGACCACGTCCGGGCCGCGCTCGACCGCAACGCGACAGCGCGAACGGGCGACACGCCCGCCGACGCCACGGCGGGCTCGGTCCCCGCGACCCCCGGGGACCCCCCTGTTTCGACTGGAACCACGACGGAGAAACAGGAAGCGGCAAGCCGGGACGCTCCAGTCGAAACGGAGGGGTCTGGGTCGGCCGGGACCGGGACGGAACCGCCGGCGCCGACAGGGTCGTTCACCCGTGACCCGGACCGCGCGAAGCGGTCGCTGTCTGTCCAGGGCGACGTCACCGGCCAGTCGACCGGGACCGGCGAGTACGACGAGTTCGTCACGGTGTTCCGCGACCGCTACGAGAAGCTCTCGAAACAGCTCCGCGGGCGGGTGAACCACCGGCCGACCGACTCGCTGCAGGCGATGCCCGGCGGCGGGGACGCCGGGCTCGTCGGCATGGTCAACGACGTGCGCTCGACCGCGAACGGGCACTGGCTCATCGAACTGGAGGACACGAAGGGCGTGTTCCCCTGTCTCGTCATGAAAGACCGGCCCATCGCGGACCTCGTCGACCAGCTCCTCCTGGACGAGGTCATCGCCGTCGACGGGACCCTCTCGGACGACGGCGGCATCATCTTCGTCGATTCGCTGCACTTCCCCGACATCCCGCGGACGTACTCGCCGAACACCGCCGACCGGCACGTGCAGGCCGCGCTCATCTCCGACGTCCACGTCGGCTCCCAGGAGTTCATGGCCGACGCGTGGCACCGCTTCACCGACTGGCTCCACACCGAGGAAGCCGAACACGTCGAGTATCTGCTCATCGCCGGCGACATGGTCGAAGGCGTCGGCATCTACCCGAACCAGGACGAGGAGCTCGACATCATCGACATCTACGACCAGTACGAGGCGTTCTCGGAGTACCTGAAGGAGGTGCCCGGCGACATGGAGATACAGATGATTCCGGGCAACCACGACGCCGTCCGGCTCGCCGAACCCCAGCCGGGGTTCGACGAGGAGCTCCGCGACATCATGAGCGCCCACGACGCCAACATCACGGGCAATCCGTCGCTGGTGACCGTCGAGGGCGTGAAGATACTCATGTACCACGGCGTCTCGCTCGACGAGGTCATCGCCGAGCTCCCCGAAGACCAGGCGAGCTACGACGAGCCGCACAAGGCGATGTTCCAGCTGCTGAAGAAGCGGCACGTCGCCCCGCAGTACGGCGGCAAGACCCGCCTCGCTCCCGAAGAGAAGGACTATCTCGTCATGGAGGAGGTGCCCGACGTGTTCCACACGGGCCACGTCCACAAGCTCGGGTGGGGCCAGTATCGGAAGGTCATCGCGGTCAACTCCGGCTGCTGGCAGGCGCAGACCGACTTCCAGAAGTCCGTCAACATCGACCCCGACGCCGGGTACGCCCCCATCCTCGACCTCGACACGCTCCAGATGACCGTCCGGAAGTTCAGCTGATCCGAGCCCCCGGTAGGAGCTCCCTATTGGTCTGCAATCTGTTAGTAATGTGAACATTATCTAATGTCTGACCGGTGAGCTACTGGGCAATGATGGGCCATGTAACTGGGTCCCATCGGACGAGTACGCATCGTCCGACGTACACCTTCCGTCGTTTCACGCCCGAAGACACGCCCGGGTTCCTCGACCTCTACGAGACCGTCTGGGGCCGCACGCGAGACCGCGACTGGTTCAGGTGGCGGTTCGAGGCGAACCCGTATCTCGACGAGGTGCCGATGGTCGTCGCCGAATCCGACGGCGAACTCGTCGGCGCGGAGCCGTGTCTCGCTTTCCGACTGCAGGTGGGCTCGGAGCGGGTACTCGCCTTCCAGCCGGCCGACTGGATCGTCCACCCTGACCACCGTCGGCGGGGGCTGATGGGGTCGATGGCGGACGTGCTCCTCGAGCAGTATGCGACCGATGGCCCCGCGCTCTACTTCAATTTCCCCTCCCCCGCGCTCGTTCCGGGGCTCCAGCAGCTCGGCTGGCGGATGGCCTCGCGACCGTCGACCTACTACCGCGTCCAGAACCCCAGCGCGTTCGTCGAGTACAGCCGGCGGAAGTCGGGGCTGCAGTCGACCGCGACCGCGGGGCTCGCCCGGCTCTCGACGCCGCTGGCCCACGGCTACGTCGACGTGCTGGACCGCCTGTGTCACCCCGCCCCCGAGGTGACGGTCGACCGGTACGATTCGGTGCCCGTCGACCTGCTGACGGCGCTCTACGAGCGGGCCGTCCCCGACCGGATACATGTGGTCCGGGACGCTGCGTTCTACCGCTGGCGGTTCGAGAACCCCCGCTGGGAGACGACGACGTACGTGGCACGGCGCGACGGCGAGGTCGCCGCCGCCTGCGTGACCTGCGTCGAGAGCGACGGTCGCGTCCGGAAGACCACACTCCTCGACGTGTTGCCCGGTGACGGGTCTGCGGACGCTGACACGTTCACGTCCCTGCTCTGTGCCGTCGTCACCGACGCGGCGGACGTCGACCTCCTGCGGGTCGCCGCCGGCCCGATTCCGTCGTCGACGCTCCGGGCGTGCGGCTTCCTGTCGAACGAGCGGTTCCCGCTGTCTCGACTCTCGCACACGCCGCCACTGGCAGTGCGCCCGGCATCGAACTCGCCGACCGCGTGGACCTGGGGTGCCCGCGACCTCGCGGACGGGACCGAGTGGACACTCACGCTCGCTGACCTGGATATCGCGTGAGGGGTGCTCCCCTACCCCCACTAGCTGTTCAGTCTCCTCGCGACCGTTCGCGCTGTGCCGGGACGTCGATCGGTATCGGGGCCGGACTCGGATACCGACTCCAGCGTGCCAGCGGCAGCAACACCGGGTTGGACAGCGCCGTCGATGTCAGCCGGAGCTGCTCGCGGCCGTCGGTCCACTCGACGAGTCCCTTCCCGAGAAGGTTCGGCACGTGGCTGTGGCGCAACGCCGTCACGGTCTCGTCGACCCGGTCGTCGGGGACGGTCTCGGACAGTCCCCCCTCTTCGGCCGCGATGACTCGCCGGCTCAGCTCGGTCAGGGTCGCGGTCCCTCCCGAATCCGCGAGCGCGGCGAGCAGGTACCGACGACGGGTGGCCGCGAGTGTCGACATCGTCGTGTCCCAGTCGATGGTGGCCCTTCGGCTGGGTTGGGTCTCTCCCTCCATTAGACACGTGCTACTCGTTCCCACACGCAATTGAGTCTCGTGTCTGACTGCTCAGGCCATTTATCCGTTGGTCACCGATTCCTGCTCGTCGCGCCGTCTCGGTTGGCTCCGACCACTCCCCGCTGCTCCCTTCCCCACCTGCTCCATTGTTGTCAAAAATATTATTAGTCTGTCCCCACTCGAATAGGTGATGACTGTCATCGCAGAGCTGACCCTGGAGCCGGGGGATTTCCCCTTGGGCCGCCTCTCGGTGCAGGACCCACAGATGCGCATCGAGCTCGAGCGCCTCGTTCCAGCGAACTCCGAGCTGTTTCCCTTCTTCTGGGCGCACGGCGGCGACTTCGAGCGGTTCGAACAGCGGGTTCGCGCCCTCGATATCGTGACGGAACTCGTCGCCCTCGACCGCGTCGAAGACACCGTCCTCTATCGCATCCAGTGGGGGCCAGAGGTCGAGAACTTCGTCGGCGCGATCGCCGAGACCGGCGCGGTCATCCTCGAGGCCCACGGCAACGACCGATGGCAGTTCCGGCTCCGCTACCCCGACCACCGGGGGCTCACGGCGTTCCACAACTACTGTCAGGAGCACGACGTGCCGTTCCACCTCGAACGGGTGTACACGCTCGCGGAGGACCAGCAGGCCACCTACAACTTCGGGCTGACGAACGAGCAGCGCGCGGCGCTCCTCATCGCCGTCGAGGACGGCTACTTCCGCATCCCCCGGGAGACGACGATGGCCGAGATTGCCGCCGAACTCGACATCTCCGAGCAGTCGGCGTCCGAGCGTATCCGCCGGGGCATCGACACGCTCGCTCGCAAGATACTGCTCACCCGGTCCGCCGACGACCTGTGACGAGGGCGGGTCAGGGGTCGAGCCGGTAGCGTATCGTCGGTGTCCCACCGAATCGCGGGCCGGCTCCGTGTTCGGTGAACCCCGCGTCGGTCGCAACCGTCCGGAGGTCGTCGTCGTCTTCGGCCACGAGCAGTTCGACGGACATCCCCTCACCGGTGGCGAACCGGAGCGGCTCTTCGAGCAGCCGCTCACAGGCGTCCTGCGTTCCCTCCATCTGCGTGATGTAGACCGTCTGCCGCTGCGCGTCGAAGGAGACGAAGCCGACCGGCTCCTCGTCGTCGACCTGTGCGACCCGCACGGTCCGGTCGTGGACCAGATTGCGCATCACGTCGGTCGGTGAGCCTGTCAGCTCGGCCATCCGTTCGGCGTCGGCCTCCACTGCGTCCCGAACGTCCATGTGTCGTGGTAACGGGGTGCGGTCACTTCAACCTCTCCACGCACGACACCGAAAACCGTTCGTGGCTGGCGTACGAGGGTGTGTGTATGAGTGACGAGGGTGACGGCGACAGCGACGAGGAACCCACCGACGGGGGAGGTGTACCGCCCGGACAGGCCGTGGCGTCGGACGAGGAGACGTGTGCGTTCTGCCGGCTCCCCATCCCGGAGACGCCCGTCGAGCGAACGGTCGACGGGGCCGCTCGTCAGTTCTGCTCGAACGCCTGCGGCGACGCCTACGTGCGAACCGACGCGGCGTTCGAGGAGGACCACGGCCACCGGCGGGCCGTCACGGGCGTCTCGGCGCTCGACGCCTCGCTCCCCGAAGGCTATCCGCGAAACGCCTTCGTTCTCGTCCCCGGTGAGGCCGGCACCCGCGACCGCGCGCTCGGCGCGGAACTCGTCTGGCGCACGCTTCAGCGGGGCGAACCGGTCGTCTTCGTCTCGTTCCAGGAGCCGCCGGGCGCGGTCGTCCAACAGTTCCTCACGCTGGAATGGAACGTCCTCCCCTATCTCGAATCCGGCCTGCTCCACATCATCGACTGTTTCACCTACCGGCTCGACGACCGCGACCGGATGTTCGACCGGATGGACGACTGGAACGCGCACCTCTACGACGTCGCGGAGGACGCCACCACCACCGTCCGTGACCCCACCGACACCGGCGAGGTCCACAACAAGCTCGACAACGCGCTCGAGGCTCGCGACATGGTCGACCGCGGGATGGTCATCATCGACTCGCTGACCGAGTTAGGAACGCTCGTCCAGCCGGTGCAGGCGTACAACTTCGTGAAGGACGTCCGCGCGGACATCTGCAAGGGGCGGTTCGTCCCCATCTTCGCGGGCGCGACCATCTCGGCGGGCAGCGCCGACCAGTTCCCCCACGACCTCCAGTACACCATCGACGGGCTCATCGAACTCCGACTCAACGACGACCTCGTCCCGAACACGCTCGTCAAGCAGGTCCGCATCCGCAAGCTCAACGGCGTCCTCGTCGTCCCCGAGTGGCACACCTACGAGTACACCGCCGGCGTCGGGATGGTGACGTTCGACCCCGAGGAGGAGCTGGTCGACGACGACGCAGCCGACGAGGGAGCCGCGGCCGCCGAGTCGGACGACGAGCCCGGAGCGGACGCCCCCGAGGAACCGGCCGACGACGCGGCGACCCCCGCCGACGAGGACGGGCCGGACGCCAGCGACACCGGGGAGGCGCCGGCGGGTGAAACCACCGCGACGACGGAGCCCTCCGACGGTTAGGGTCGGCAAGCCTTCGGGTGATGCAAGGGATTATCCCCGCCGGTTGGTTACGGGGGGTATGAGCCACCGCCACACGAATCGGGTGATAGTATGCGCGTCGTAGCCAAGTTCGGCGGCACCTCGCTGGGCAACGGCGACCGCGTGAACCGAGCCGCGGACTCCGTCGCCGCCGCCGTCGCCGCCGGCCACGAGGTCTGTGTCGTCGCCAGCGCGATGGGGTCGACCACCGACTTCCTCCTCGACGCCATCACGTTCGAAGCTGACGAGGCCGACGAGGCCGAGATCGTCTCGATGGGTGAACGGACCTCCGTCCGGATGCTGAAGGCCGCCCTCTCCGCACGCGGCGTCGCCGCGAAGTTCCTCGAACCCGGCACCGAGGAGTGGCCCGTCATCACCGACGAGCACGGCGAGGTCGACATCGAGGAGACGACTCGACGGGGGAAGGCGCTCGCGGAGTCGATGTCGAAGGAGGGGTTCGTCCCCGTCGTCACGGGCTTCCTCGCACAGGACCACGCCGGCAACGTCACTACCCTGGGTCGGGGCGGCTCCGACACCACCGCCGTCATGCTCGGCAAGGTGATGGGTGCCGACGAGGTCGTCATCGTCACCGACGTCGAGGGCGTGATGACCGGCGACCCCCGCGTCGTCGAGGGTGCGCGCAACGTCGCCGAGATCACGGTCGACGAGCTCCGAAACCTCTCGTTCCGCGGGGCGGAGGTCGTCGCGCCGTCGGCGCTCGCGTACAAGACCGACGACATGGACGTCCGGGTCGTCCACTACCAGCACGGCGACCTCCTCACGGGCGGCACGAACATCGAGGGGCAGTTCCAGAACCTCATCGACCTCCGCGAGGGGAAGCTCGCCTGCCTCACCGTCGCGGGCCGCGCCATCCGCAACCGCCCGGGCATCCTCTCGGAGCTGACGAACCCGCTGCGTGACGCCGAAATCAACATCGACGCCGTCGCCAGCGGGATGGACTCGGTCACCTTCTACATCGACCAGGAGGAGGCGACCCGCGCGGAGACCATCCTCCACGACGCCGTCGTCGCCGAGGAGGCGCTGTCGTCCATCACGGTCGACGACGACGTCGCCGTCATCCGCGTCACGGGTGGCGAACTCCCGAACCAGCCCGGCGTCATCAACCGCATCCTCACGCCGCTCGCGGAGTCCCACATCAACATCCACGACGTCATCACCTCCGCGACCTCCGTGGCGGTGTTCGTCGACTGGGACGACCGCGAGGACGCGCTCGGCATCATCCAGGAACTCGACCTGTAGCGCCGCGTACTGCTTTATCGTCTCGCACGACGTCCTGAGAGCGCATGGTAGACGACAGACTCCTCCGCCGATTCGACTGGCTGTTGGCCGCGGTCTCGCTGTGGTTCGCGCTCACGCTCGTCCTCGGCGCGTTCGCCATCATGGCCGTGGATCCCGGCGTCGGGCTCGCCGCGCTCGTGACCGTCGTGCTCGTGCTGGTCGTCGGCGTCCTCACGTTCGCCCGCTCGACCGGTCAGGGCCTCGACGTCGTCGCCGAGTGATTATCGCCCTTTTCGGAGTCGTGTCCCGATCTCCTCGGGGAGCCCTGCCGCCCGAACGGCCTCGACGACGGCCTCGACGTCGTAGGCGACGCGCCGCTCCTCGACCGTCATCGCGTCCAGGTCGAGCAGGGCGTACGCCGCGTCGGGGTCGCCGTCGCGCGGCTGGCCGACGCTCCCCGGGTTCATGACGATGCCCTCGTCGAACACCTCGTGGCCCTGGACGTGCGTGTGGCCCATGACGAGCACGTCCTCGTCGTCGAGCATCTCGGGGGCGAACAGCCCCGGGTAGGTGTAGCGGTCGGGGTCGTCGGGGTGGCCGTGGACGATCTTCACGCGGCCGGCGAACGCCGTGCGCTCCGTGGGGAGACCACGCAGCCACTCGAGCTGTGCGTCACGCAGCTGGTCGCTGGCGTAGCGAACGCCGGCGCCGGCCATCGAGTTGAAGCTGAACCCCGTGTCCGTGACGACCGCGCGGTCGTGGTTGCCCATGACGGTCGGGACGTCGCGGTCGCGCATCGCGTCGACGGCCTCGGCCGGCCACGGGTTGTAGCCGACCACGTCGCCGGCACAGACGAGCGCGTCCACGTCGGGCATGTCCTCGAAGACGGCGTCGAGTGCGGGCTTGTTCGCGTGGATGTCGGAGATGACGCCGACGAGCATGGCGTCGGGTACGGTGGCCGGGGGTTTAGCTGGCGGGGCCGCGGTTTGACGCTGGAGCGGATTGCGAGCTGGTGCCGTCGACGGAACCGCTATGCTCTCTGAACGTGTGTTGGTAGCATGGCACGTGCTTCGGAGCCAGACGTCTACACCGAGACGCTGGCCGTGTTCGAACAACTGGGGGAGCCGCTGACGACGACGGAGGTCAGCGACGTGCTCGGTGTGCCGCGGCGAACGGTGTACAAGCGGCTCGGGTCGCTGGTCGACCGCGGTGCGTTACAAACGAAGAAAGTCGGCGCCCACGCGCGCGTCTGGTGGCTCCCTGGGGTGGCGTCACCCGAGCGAACGGCCGGGGCGGCTGCGATCGACGAAGGGGCGTTTCGAGCGGTGTTCGATGAGGCGTTCGACGCGATGATCCTCGCCGACGACGCCGGTGCGTGGGTCGAGGTGAACCCCGCAGCCTGCGACCTGTTCGGTCGCCCTCGAGAGGCGTTGCTCGGGGAGTCAGTCGCGTCGTTCACCCCGCCGGACTACGACGTCGAGGCGGCGTGGGCGGAGTTCCTGGCGTCCGACCTCGACCGGGGACTGTACCCGTTCGTTCGCGACGACGGCGAGGAACGCCTCGCAGAGTTCGCCGCGACGCCGAACATTCGCCCCGGTATCCACCTCTCGATCCTCCGTGACGTCACGGAACGGGAGGAGACTGCAGCGGAACTGGCGCGGCTCAACCACCTGAACACGGTGCTCCGTGGCATCGAGCAGGCGACGACCAGCGCGAACAGCACACAGGGGCTCGCCGACGACGTCTGCCGGAACCTGCTCGAATCCGAGTACTACCTGTACGCGACGCTCTGCACCACGACGGCCGACGGCACAGGGTTCGACCCGCTCGCGGCCGTCGGCGCTGCCGACATCGACGAGTCGCTCGACGCGACCGGGCTGTCGCCGCTCGACGCGACGGTGGCGGGACGCGCCGTCGAGACCGAGACGGTGCAGGTCAGGCAGGTGCCACAGACGACCGAGCCAGCGAACGAGCCCCTAGCGACGCTCATCGACCACGGCGTTCGGTCGTTCGCCGCGGTGCCGCTCGTTCACCACGACGTCGTCCGTGGCGTCCTCGTCATCGCCGCTACCCACCGGGGCGCGTTCGACCAGGAGGAGCGGGCCATCCTCCACGAGCTCGGTGCGACCGTCGCGAACGCGGTCGCCACACTCGACGAGCGGCACGACCGACTCGCCGACGAGCGTCTCGTCGTGACGCTCCACTCGGAAGCGGTGCTCGGCCCCCTCGCGTCGCTCCCCGACATCGACGGGGCGACGGTGACGCTCGACCGGGCCATCGCCCTCGACGAGGGCATCGTCAGCTACTACGTCCTCCGGGGGCTCCCGCCGGAGCCGGTCCTGGCGTATCTGGCCACGCTGGACCTGGCGGTCGAACCTCGGCTTCTCGATCAGGTCGAGGGCGTCTCGTGGCTCGAACTCCGGAGCGCCGACTCGCCGACGGCGACCATCGCCGGAGAGTTCGGCGGTCGCGTGACGGGCGCGACGATCAGCGACGGCGTCGCCGAGATCACCGTGGAGGTGCCACCGGGGACGAACGTCCGTGCGCTGACGAGCGCGTTCGAGCAACTCGCTCCCGACATCTCGCTCGTGGCACAGGAGCACCACCACCGCCGTGACACCCCCGAGCGCCGACTCCTCACGGTGTTCGGGCAGCGTTTCACCGCCCGCCAGCAGACGGCACTCGAGCTCGCGCTGTACGCCGGGTACTTCGACTGGCCGCGGCGGACGACCGCCGAGCAGTTGGCCGAGACGATGGCGCTCCACCCGTCGACGCTCCACTATCACCTCCGCACCGCAGAACGGAAGCTCCTGACGGCGCTGTTCGACGTGACCGAGGCCTCCGCCGCCGCCGTTGACGAGGCCAACGCCGCCGACGATTCCACGTAGTTGGATATCGCACTTATGCAACCTGGGGCCCTGGAGTGTAGCGAGATGGGGGTCCCACCATCGTGGACGCGAGCAGCCGCCGATTCCCGTGAGTTCTCGCCACGGAACGACGCGCTGTTCAAGGCGTTCGCCACCCGCCGTCGCCGGCTCGTCCTCGCCGTCCTCCTCGACGCTACGGAGGCCGTGTCCGTCGAGACGCTCGCCGAACTCGTTGCCGCCCGAGACGGCGACGCCGACCCCGGCACTGTCGCCGTCTCGCTTCCGCACGTCGAATTCCCAATCCTGGAAGCGGCGGGGCTCGTCGTCTGGAGTCCGGCCGGGGTCGAGCTGACCGACCTGTTCTGGGCGAGCGACCGCTGTCGCGCGCTCCGGCAACTCCTCGACACGTCCTACCCACCGGACGAGGTCGACGCCGCGCTCGGGCTGCTGGCCGAC
Organism: Halorarius litoreus; assembly: GCF_024362405.1. GTDB lineage: Archaea > Halobacteriota > Halobacteria > Halobacteriales > Haloarculaceae > Halorarius > Halorarius litoreus. Next base: position 1,509,527 of record NZ_CP101454.1, read on the forward strand.
CCGACCTGCCGAACCGTCCTCGAACAGCTCGCGACCTACGAGCGGCTGTCAGTGGCGGAGCTCGCCCGGTCGGTCGTCCTCGACCAGCCGCTGGCGGTTGCGACGCCGGACCGAGTCCAGCGGGTCACGCTGGCGCTTCGACACAATCACGTCCCGAAGCTCCTCGACGTCGGGATCGTCGAGCAGGCGGACACGCTCCACTACGTGGGCACGCCCGTGCTCGACGAGTGGTGGCCCGGCGTCGCGGAGACGCTCAGTCGTTGACGAGCGCCGTCTCGACCCCGTCGGCGTCGACGGTCGCCGCCGCGGCACACACCGGGTGCTCGAAGTCGAGGTCGTACAGTTCGCGGGCGGCGTCCCCGGCAGTCTCCGCCGCGAGGTCGAACGCCTCCGGGCGGTCCCGTTCGTAGGTCGCAACCAGCGTCGGCTCCGAGACGGCCTCGACGTGGACGGCGTCACGGCGGACGGTCGCGACGTACGCGCTCGCCGGGCTCGCGACGCCCGCCACGCGCGGGGTGTCGTAGTCGTCCTTCTCGAAGTCGAGGGCCAGCAGCGCGAGCGTCAGCGCGTCGCGCGCCGGATACCCCAGTTCGATCTTCTCAGCGATGGGGTCGACGTGCGAGCCGTTGCCGACGACGACCATCGGTCCCGCCGGGTGGTCCGCGGGCCGGACGCAGTTGTACGCGATGTAGGGGTTGTCCGTCTCGGGGGCCTCGTCCGTGGGGCCGACCGTCAACACGCCGTCACGCTCGGTGACGCGGCGGTTCGGGAACGACCGCGAGGAGACGCGGTAGGCAGCGATACCGGGACCGACGACGACGAAACGACCGACGTACATACGTGTCTGTGTATAGGTCTCGGTCTTGTAGCTGGCGATATGCGCACGTTCGTTGGGGGGTCGTGGGGCCCTCGTCGCTCGGACGGCTCAGGCGACCCCGCCGCCGAACACGACCATGTACGCGAGGACGATGACGGTGTGGAGGACGCCGATGGCGACGAACACCTTCATGTGGAAGCCGAACAGCTCGTCGGTCTCGTCGTCCCACGCGGCGTCGTAAGCCTCGGCTTCGGCGTCGGTACAGCGGTCGGCGTGGTCCTCGCCGACGTGGAGGTCGTGGGCTCGCTGGCTGCGGAACGGCCGCTCGCAGTACGGACATCGCGCGACAGGCGTCTCGTCGGCGGGCACGACCGTCTCGGGGGTGACTGGCTGGTGCATGGCGCTCAGGTGTACGGTGGGGGAACGAACGGCTGGGCGACGATCCAGACGCTCACCGCGGTGTAGCAGATCATCACCGCGATGAACGGGTACTGGCTGCGAATCGGGGTGAGGACGCCCGGAAAGAGGTCGAACGCGAGCGAGTGGGCGACCCAGATGGCAAAGAGGTGGCCGAGGAGGACGAACCCGAGCTGGATCAGGTTGAACCACGCCGGCAGGGCGAGCACGACCGGGTCGACCGCGGGGGTGAAGGGGCTCGCGAGCGCCGCCAGCAGGAGAGGGAGGAGCGTGAGGAAGTAGCTCAGGTAGTGCGCCAGGTGGTAGCCGACGGCGATGGGGAGGAGTGCGGCGACGAACCACCGGTCGATGTAGGCGGCCGTGACGTACGAGTCGGCCGTCTCTCGCGCCTTCTCCGCGGCGAGCCGGTACCCGGTCAGGAACAGCGCGTAGCCGCCGAGCATCGTCGCGAGATACACCAGCGGGGCGGGGACGCCGATGCCCACGACGGCGCGAGTCACGCCGGCCCAGCCGGGGGTGGTGACGAGGCCGTCGAACGTCGTCGCCCACAGCAGTGCGACGACCAGCGGCGTCTCGTGGCCCGCGAACCGGACCTCGGTGAGGTTCGTCGTCGGGAGGGCGAGTTTCAGTCCCGTCTCGGTGCGCTGGACGGGGGCGACCTGCCCGTAGAGGTGGAACACGCGGGCGATGGGGTCGACGCGGCCGAACCACGTCTCGACGCCGTACAGCGTCGCGCCCGCCACCGTCGCGAGGGTGTAGCCGACGACGAGCGCCGCGAGCAGGCGGGCGTCCTCCGCGAGCGGGCTGACGACCTCGACGAGCACGAGCCCCAGCAACCCGACGACTGCGGGCCACGAGCCCAGCCGTTCGGGATAGGTGCGTGTCGACGGCCGCAGTCGTGCGACTGCTTCGGCGAGCGTCCGCCACGGGTTGACCGCGGGCCACGTGTTCCCGAGCAGGTAGACCGACATCGTGTAGCCCGCCCACCAGCCACTCCAGACGACGAGGATGGCCGCGTTCGAGACTGGCTCCGATGGCCCGACGAAGCCGACCGTGACGACGAGCAGGAGAACCGCGACGCCGAGCCCCTTGGCGGTCCAGCGGACGCCCGCGGCGACCGCATCCGGCGTCGGGAGCGTCACGCCCCGCCCGTTCAGCCGACGAATGGTGTCGTGGTCGGTCGCGAAGCTCGTCACGAGGAAGGAGGCGCCGACGACCAGCCCGCCCGTCCCGGCGGTCAGCCAGACGGGGATGGAGCCGGCGGCGACCGAGCCGCTCAGCCCACCGACGTGTGCGGCCACGCGGTCGACACCCACCAGTAACGCGAGCGCGAGGCCGACCAGCGGGGCGAGTGTCCGGCGCATCGTACTGCCGTGTGCCGGGTATGTGTGTGAGTGACAATAAGGCTGGCTGGTAGCACGCGGTCGCTCCCCTCGCGCGTCGCCCCGGGCAGACCAAAGCGTATAGGTCTCGGCCGCTGACCGGCCACCATGGACGGGCCACTCTCCCGGCGTGCCTTTCTTGGGGCCGCCGGGCTCGCGACGGCCGGCGTGACGGCTGGCTGTTCCTCCACGATCACGGGTACCGCCCCGCCGACCGAGACGGGGGCGGCTGCCGGCGCCGACGCGGCCGGCTCGGCCCCCGACGTCGCGCAGGCGACGTTCCGCGGTGGCCTCCAGCGCCACGGTGTGTACCCCGAGGCGACGATTCCCGAGTCCCCGGCCGTCGAGTGGACGCGCCGCGGGCTGAACACGGGCGACCACACGGCCGCGAAGGCCAGTCCCGTGGCGACGCCTGACGGCGACCTCGTCGTCCCCAGCGACGCCGGCATCGTCCAGCGGTACACCCCCGCCGGCGACCTCGTCTGGTCGAAGCGCATCACGCACGCCGCTCGCGGCATCCACGGGACGCCGACCATCGTCGACGACACCGTCTACATCGGGGCGTACGACGGCGTGCTCTCGGCGCTCGACCTCGCCACGGGTGCACGGCGCTGGCGGGCGAACCTCGGTGACGCCATCGGGTCGAGCCCCGGCTACCACGACGGCGTCGTCTACATCGCCGTCGAGTACTACGAGCCGAGCGGCGCGATGTTCGGGCTGGACGCCGCCACGGGCGAGGTGGTCTGGGAGGACCAGCGCCCCACCGACCACCCGCACTCGACGTGTGCCATCGACCGCGAGGCCGGCCGCCTCGTCGTCGGTTCGAACGACGGCCGGTTGTACGCCTGGAGCTACCCCGACCTCGAGTTCCAGTGGTCGTTCCCCACCGGCGACGCCATCAAGGGCCCCATCGCGACGTACGACGGCAGCGCCTTCTTCGGCTCGTGGAGCGACTCCATCTACCGTGTGAGCCTCGCGGACGGCGAACTCGAGTGGGCCGTCGAGACGGGCGGCTACGTCATGTCCGGCCCCTCGATCGAACCCGAGACGGAGACGGTCTACATCGGGAGCCACGACTCGAACCTGTACGCGCTCGATGTTGCGACGGGCACGGAGCAGTGGCGATTCGAGACCGACGGCTGGCTCATCGGCTGTCCGACGGTCACCCGCGACCACGTGCTCGTGGGGTCGTACGACGGGTTCTGCTACGCCGTCGACAAGGCGACCGGCGAGGAGACGTGGCGGGTCGCGGGCGTCGGCCGCGTCACCGGGACGCCGCTCGTCCTCGATGGCACCGTCTACTTCACCGACCGGGCCTCGGCCGAGTATCTCGACGACGGGTCGGGGCAGACGGGCGGACTCTACAAGGTCGTCGCGCGGGAGTGAGTGAGAAGCAGTTGGAACGCCACTGGAGTGGCGTTCCACGTGAAACAGGGGTATGCCGTTCCGCCCGAATTCCGTGCTAAATTGGGTGGCTATCAGCGCTCATTTCGTATCCCCGCTTCTCTGGACTGCTGGAACTGATATTCCTGGCTCATAGCACATATCGGGGGATCGTTGCCGCCGTATCTTCGCCCGGATATCCGCTAGTATACGGTGTAGAAGCCGTGTACCAACCGCCCGTGGTCTGGCGGGGGAGTGTCGTTCTCTGTCGTCCTCTCATGTGAACTCTGTATCCCGGAATAGACGGGTTTAGACTGGCAAATTCGGGTGCTACGCGGATACTGCAACCGGACGAGTTAGTGCTCTTCTGTCGATGATGTCCACTCGATTGGCGTATATGGCCACGAGAGCTGCTGTAGTCCGGATCTTCTCCTGCCTACGCCTACTCGGGTGGGGGTTCAAAATCCGATGCTACAGGGTCTCTATCGGTGGATAACTTCTGACTGAGATGATCACTGGACGATACTCTTGCTGGATTCCGATTACTTCACTGAGCGAATTCAGCGGATACACTCCCTGTATGACGGCATTTTCGCGCCTCGTGTGCCGTTCGATCGACAAGCACTCAACTCGTGTCTCCCTTCGAGAGTGCCGTATACGCCCGTTCTCCTGTACCGGCAGCGTGCACCCGACACCTCCAACCGACTCTCCCGCTGTGTTTCCCGTATATTCTACAGAGAAACGCACTCTACCGGGAGAACGGGTGGGTATACTGGGTCTACACCTGCCATATTGTTCCGTATCGCTGGATTTCGCGAGGGAGAGCGTTGCTATCGGGCGTGTACGAATCTGGCGCCATAGTGGTGGCCGAGTAGAGGATGATTCGTGTGCCATACCCACCGGTTCTTCTGGAATGACTCTCTTCGATCTGCCTCACGATACTCGCTCGGTTTGCCGTGAGAAAACTGCCCCCCGTCTCGCCTAGGGCGTTTTTTGGCGACCCTCGACGGGCGAGGGTCGCTCGAAATGTCCAATACAGACCGCGAACGGACGGATGTAGAGTGTACGAACGCGTTGCGGCAAGCCGCGACTGAACTCGGCGAATCGCCAAGCAAAGCACAGTACGAAGAACTGGGCTTGACGCCCGCGGCGTCGACGATCATCCGCGTGTGCGGTGGCTGGAACGCCGCAAAACGACAGGCTGGACTCGCAACGAGCGCCTCCACGGGGTCTCGAGTCGCGGAGCGACCGGAGGACGTCGAGTTGCCGGCCGGAACCGAGTGGGCCGACCTCTCGGCGAACCAGCGGTGGTACTACCGACATCGTGAGACCGACAGCATCGAGAAGCGCCAGCGCCGGACCGATCTCCGTGCGTGGCTCCACGAGCAGAAGACGGCTGCCGCGTGTGAACGCTGTGGCGAGTCATCACCGGACTGTCTGGAGTTCCACCATCCGCCGGGCGTGGACAAACGGATGGATGTCGGGACGATGGTCTCCCACGGTCATAGCCGAGCGTCCATTCGCGAGGAGATCGCGAAGTGTGACGTGCTGTGTTCGAACTGCCACCGCCGGACTCATCAGGCCGTGGACGACGCCGTCACGGATACTCGCATCCGGGCAGATGTCCGCGCTGGACACGCACTGCCAGCCGCGTCGTCCTATACGAAAGCACGGTACCTCCGCGCCTGGACGACCGCGTACAAGCGAGCGGTTGGGTGTAACCGCTGTGGCGTCACTGATGCACGGTGTCTCGAGTTTCATCACCGGGATGCGTCGACGAAGGTCGCCGGCGTCGGGGAGATGATCTCCGACTCCTATCCCGTCGATGCAGTCCTTACAGAGGTCGAGAAGTGTGACGTCCTGTGTGCGAACTGCCACCGCGAAGAGCATTACGAGACGCCTGATTCGGTGACGGCGAACGAATAATCTGACTCCGCAATATTGATATGCGTCAGTGGGTTATCTGAGGGTGCCTGTCGACGAACGCGGTGAACAGGCAACATGTCAGATTAGTTCCATGGGGTAGCGGCCAATCCTGTTGCCTTCTGGGGGCAACGACCCAGGTTCGAATCCTGGTGGAACTACTAACTCCTCTCAAATCTGCTTCCTTAGGGCTCGTAGTAGCTATTCTAAAACGCGTTCATAGACTACAGCATCTATGTCAGAATTTGTATCATACTGCCATTTCTTGATGTCAGTAATATTTTAATTAAACCACGTCTCGATCGGAGGCACCTCTCTGTCGAGGCTGCGCTATCCGCGTCCTGAATCTGAACGGCGAGTGTCGAACAGCGGGCGCGTCCCGGTCACACGGCAGTCGTGCGGGTCCGATCCTCGGTTCCGAACGACTCCAGTTCCTAAACGATTATTAATTTAATGCACACTATTACCTTCTATAATTTGAAATTGAAACATTCTATCGGCTAATTTATGACGTGTGGGGTTTTATGGGTGGGTAGCCACCGGTCGTCGCCCCCGGATGGGTGGCTCGGGGCCACGAACATGACCCAGGAAATACTCGTACTCGGGGGCGGAGCGACCGGCCTCGAAGTCGCAGGCGAACTGGCCGCAGACGGCCAGAGCGTGGCGCTCGTCGACGAAGCGGCGACAGTCGAGCGGGCACGGAAAACCGGCGTGGTTGCCCACGAATCTGCGCTCGACACGTCGAAACTCGCGGTCGAGCAGACCGCGGCGACCGTCGTCGTCGCGACACCGTCCGACGCACGGAACCTGTTGCTCGGCGCGACCGCCCCCCACGCGTTCGGCGCCGACAGGGTCGTCGCCCTGGTCAACGACCCTGACAGACGGGAAGCGTTCGAAGACGCCGGCATCGAGACGGTCTGTGTCTCGGCGGCCGTCGCACGGGCGACGACGGAAACTGTCGCCGTCGAGACTTCGACACCGCCGACCCGACCAGAACAGACGCCACCGAATCAACTGAATCCGACACCGCCGAACCGCGCGGCCGGGACGGATGAACGGGTGCGGCTCAGGGGATAATGGCGAAAGAACTCGAACGCGACCTCGGACTGGCGAGCGTCGTCGCCATCAGCATCGGCGCGATGGTCGGGAGCGGCATCTTCATCCTGCCCGCGCTAGCCGTCGGTATCGCTGGGCCGGCCGTCGTCCTCGCCTACCTCGTCGCCGGCATCCTCGTCCTCCCGGCGGCACTCTCGAAGGCGGAGATGGCAACGGCCATGCCGAAATCCGGCGGGTCGTACGTCTACATCGAGCGCGGCATGGGGCCGTTGCTCGGGACCGTCGCCGGCCTCGGCACGTGGTTCTCGCTGTCGTTCAAGGGCGCGCTCGCGCTCGTCGGCGGCGTCCCGTACCTCATCCTGCTCATCGCAGTCCCGGACGCGTGGATACTGCCGCTGACGCTCGGCCTGGCGGCTGCCCTGGTGCTCGTCAACCTCGTCGGTGCCAAGCTCACCGGTCGGCTGCAGGTCGGCATCGTCGCGGTGATGCTGGGCGCCATGATTTGGTTCGTCGTCGGTGGTGTCCCCAACACTGGGACGGCCAACTTCGCTGGGTTCTTCCGGGAAGGGCCGGGCGGACTCTTGGCCGCGACGGGGCTGGTGTTCGTCTCGTACGCTGGCGTCACGAAGGTCGCCAGCGTCGCCGAGGAGATCGAGAACCCCGACCGGAACATCCCGCTCGGCATCCTCGGGTCGCTCGCGTTCACCACGCTGTTGTACGTGCTGATCGTCGCGGTTATGGTGGGCGTCGCCGACCTCTCGACCATCGGCGACACGCTCACGCCGATGGCGGACGTCGCGGCGGTCACGCTCGGCTCTGCCGGCGTCGCCGCTGTCGTCGTTGCGGCCGTCCTCGCGCTGGTTTCGACGGCGAACGCTGGCATCCTGTCGTCCTCGCGGTACCCCTTCGCGATGGCACGAGACCGGCTCGTGCCCGCGAAGCTCGGGGCCGTTCACGAGGGGCTCGGGACGCCGGCACCGGCTATCGTTCTCACCGGGGCTGTCCTGCTCGTCCTCATCGCGTTCGTCCCGATACTGGAGATCGCGAAGCTCGCGAGCGCCTTCCAGATCCTCGTGTTCGTGCTCGTCAACGCCGCCGTCATCGCGTTCCGTGAGGGCCACGCGGAGTACGAGCCGACCTTCCGGTCGCCGCTCTACCCGTGGGTGCAGGTGTTCGGCATCGTCGCCGGGCTGGCCCTGCTGACGCAGATGGGCGTGGTTCCGCTGGTCGGCGCTGCAGTCATCACCATCGCTGGGCTCGGGTGGTACCTCGGCTACGGGCGGAAACGCATCGACCACGAGGGTGCCGCCATCGAGGAAGTCCGTCGCCGCGTCGGCGAAGACCGTATCGCGGAAACGAGGTCGGCACTCTCGCAGCCCGGTTACGAGGTACTCGTCGGCGTCGGTGAGCACACGAGTCCGGAACGCGAGCGGGCGTTGGTTCGGATCGCTGCCGACGCTGCCGCTGCCCACGACGGCGGCGTTTCAGTCGTCCGATTCGATGTCGAGGTCGACCAGGTCCCGCTCGACTACGCCGCGACGGTGCACACCCCTGGCGACCGCGAGTTCGAGCGGTTCACGGAGCAGTTGGCCGCCGAGACCGACGTGCCGGTGAGCTACGGCGAGGTCGTCAGCCACGATATCGCTCACGCGGTCGTCAACGTGGCCACGGCTCACGACGCCGACCTCGTCCTGCTCCCGGACGGTGACCCTGCCTTCGAGGGCGGACTCTTCCGCGGCGGCGTTCGGTGGATTCGCAAGCACGCACCCTGCGATGTCGGAACCCTCTCTGCCGGTGCGGTGAACGACATCGACGACATCTGCGTCCTCACTGGCCGCGGCCCGTACGACCCAGTCAAACTGGCGCTGGGCGACGCACTCGCCAGCGTCAACGACGCACGAATGCATCTGGAGTACCGCGCCGGACGGTACACGACCGACCACCGGACAGCCGCCATCGACGCCTACCACGGCGACCTCCGTGACGTCGTCAAGAGCCCCGGACGGGCGGTGGTCGCCCGCCCTGACGGTGGACGTGCCGCCACGCCAGACCTCACCCTGGTGAGCGCCGACGACCGCCTCGCCCTCGATCGGCCGGAGCCAGTGCTCACCGTCTATCTCCACGACAGGAACCGGGCTGGTCGCCTCCGGCGCCTGCTAGAACGGCTGGCGTTCTGACCCGCCGGCTGGGTGGGCCGCTGGTTCGGCAGCAGAGGCCGAACCGCGTACGAGAACGGTCGCGTACGAGCGTCGAAACTCGGACCCCACTATCTGGTGAGACTCCTACTCTTTCACGTCTCGATCCAACCGCTGCCGAGTGCGACCGTCGCTACTCGACGGCTCTGGTGGTGGGATACTCGGTGGGGACGCCGAACCCGTGGTCGCGGAGCCTGCTGTCGGTTTCGACCAGCGTCTCGAACCACGAGCGCCCACGTCGGGTCAGCGGTGCCGCAGCGTAGCGAATCGGTGCCCCACGGATGGTCTGCGTCTCGAGTTCCAGCGTGACCGAGGCGTACGTCTCGGCGAGTGTTGGGTCCGAGAAGTCGATGATGGGGGGAAGTTCGACCGTGGGGAGGTCGTGTTCGATTGCCATGCTCCGGTAGACGAACGCGGCGTCGACGCCACCGCGCTCGAGGACGCGCATGAGCTGCACCTCGGGCAACACGGTCGAGTTCGCCAGCACGGGGTCGGCCCGGTCGAGCAGGCCGTTCTGTACCGCGAGGTCGAGGGCCAGTACCGTCCGGTAGCCGAGGGGGTCGGCCTCGGGGTCGGTCCGCCCGAGGCGGATGCCGTCCTGCTGGAGCCCCGTCGCCCAGTCGTCCTGCAGCGCGTCGGCGTACGTCGATTCCGGGTCGTACGCGAGCGTCAGGGCGTTCGTCGCGAAGAGCGTCAGCTCGTCGGCCAGCCCGTCGAAGAGCGCGGGGTCGGCCAGTGCGACGACGTCGGGGTCGCGTGCACCGTCTTGCACGAGTCGGCGGACGGCCAGACTGCCGTGGGCCTCGATACTCGCGCCCGGGGTGTCGTCGGCGAGCGAGAGGAGACTCCCCGCGACGAGGGCACTCGGTGTCGATGTTCGCGCCGGGGATGTGAGCGTGTGCCACAGCTGGCTGCCGAGCAGCCCCGTCGCCCCCACACCGAGGGTCGCTCCGACCCCGGCGCGGAGTACGTGACGGCGAGTCGACTCCACGTGCGTAATCTTTTCAACCAACAACAAGTAGCTTACGTAACTACAAATGGTTTCGCCGGTCGGGGCCGCTCGGCGTCGCCGAGGCGGCCGATGTGGAGTTCGATTCCGTCGCCGAGGTGGGTGGCGGCCTGCTCGTAGACCACGTCGACGTTCTCCTCGGAGCGCATGAGCAGGCGCCACTCGTGGCAGGTCCTCCGGCGCTGTGACTGGAACACGACGCCGAGGTCGAGATGTCGGGCCGCGAGTGCTATCACCGAGTTACCGGTGTGGAGCCGCTTCACGAACGTACAGCACGAGTGTCGCCGGCGAGCACGTTGAGTTCGACATCAAACTGCTGGAGGTCCACGCGACCGAGACCGGCCGCGACAGCGAGCCGGAGGGAACTCGCGAAGCAGTCTGAAGCGACGCGCTCCCGGCGGGGTCGCCCCAGCCCACCGCCCTGTGTCCGCACCGATGTCCCGGGATTCGTCGCTACCCTAGAAGGAACGCAGCCAGTTCCTCGCTCCCCGTGACCACTTCGTCAGCCCCGTCGAGTGTCGTCTCGTCGCCGTCACCGCGGAACCCGACCGTGTAGAGCCCGGCCGCGGTCGCGGCCTCGACGCCGGCGACCGAGTCCTCGATGGCGATACACGACTCGGGGTCGGCACCGAGTGCTGCGGCGCCGCGCCGGTAGATGTGTGGGGCTGGCTTTCCGGGCGCATCGAGGTCCTCGGCGCTGACCACGGCGTCGAAGTGGGCCGTCAGGTCGAACCGCTCGTCGACCCGGTCGATCCAGCTCCGCGGGGCCGAGGTCGTGAGCGCCAGGGGGACGCCGCGGTCGGCGAGTGCCGACAGGAGGTCGTGTGCGCCCTCCAGGAGGGGTGCCTGTTCGCCGTAGATACGGACCGCGGCCTCCTCGAACATCGCCTCGAACTCCTCGCGGGAGACGGCGAGGTCGTACTCGGCGGCGAGGTCGGGGTAGACCTCTCTGAAGTTCCGGCCGGTGATGGCGGCGACCGGAATCTCGTCGTCCGGTGCGGCCGTCGGGAGGATATGTGTGCGCTGTTCGTCGACCCAGAACGCCTCGGAGTGGACGAGGACGCCGTCCATGTCGAAGCAGATGCCGCCGATGTCCGCGGGCAGGCTCATCGTTCTTCGTCGAGGGCGGCGACGGGGTTGGGTCTTTCGAGCGGGGTCCCTCCCGTTCGGTGTCCGGCTGGCGCTGTCTCCTGGCAGAAACTGTTACGTCGATTGCAGTTCTCTACTCTCGGATGCTGAACCTCGTCGACACCCTTCGCCGTCTCGTCCGTGACGACGCGCTGTCCCCGCTCCTCGAGGACCCGTCGGACGAGCTGCTGTCTGTCGGCCGCGAGCTGGCCGAGAACCCGCGGACGGTTCGGCTGCCGGACGGTCGACAGCTGAGTTACGGCGAGGTGGGCGACCCCGACGGCGAGCCGGTGGTGGCCTTCCACGGCGTGCCGAGCGGGCGGCTCGGAGCCGCGGTTCTCGCGGCCACGGCTCACGACCGGGGCATCCGGCTCATCGCGCCCGAGCGCCCGGGCGTGGGCGAGTCCGACCCCGACCCAAATCGCGAACTGACCGACTGGTCCGCCGACGTGACGGCGCTGCTCGACGCGCTGGATATCGACGCGGCGCCCGTCGTCGGCATCTCCGGCGGCGGGCCGTACGCGCTGGCGTGCGGCGCCGTCGCGCCCGACCGGTTCCCGCGGGTCGCCGTCTGCTGTGGCGTCGGTCCGATGGCGGCCATCGGTCGCACGGAGCGCCTCCTGTTCAGCGCTGCGCGGTACGCGCCCCGGCTGGTCGGCGCGTTCCTGAGTGTCGAGGTGCTCGCCGCACGATACGCCCCCGAGCGGACCGTCGAACGGCGCGTCGCCGCCTCCGCGCCCGACGACGAGGCGCTGTGGCGGGGGCCGGTCGGCGACCTCATGCTCGCGTCCATGCCCTCGGCCGTCGAGACCCACGGCGTCGGGGCGTTCGTCCGCGACCTCCAGCTGTACGCGGGCGACTGGGGGTTCGACCTCGCCGACATCGAGGTCCCCGTCGGTCTCTGGTACGGCCGGGCCGACCGCACCGTCCCAGAGGCGATGGGGCGGTACCTGCTCGATGCGGTGCCGACCGCCGACGGCCACTTCTGTGCGGGCCAGGGCCACATCGGCGTCGTCGTCGAGAACGAGGCGGTCATCCTCGACTGGCTGGTGGAGTAGTCAGCACTCACGCGCTACCGCACCGTCGGTGACGGGCCGCCGCTCGTGGCTATCCCGGCGACGTCGCCCCGGCCGACTGCCGCGCTGGCTCCACGTCGAAGTCGGGCCGGTCGCCGCCGTCGCCGTCCTCGCGCTCCCCGTCGGCTGCGGGGAGCCGGAGCACAACGACGCTCCCCCGCGGCTCGTTCGGTTCGTAGCGGACCTCGCCGCCGGACGCCGTGACGATCCAGTTGATGAGCCACAGCCCCAGTCCGCTCGCATCCTCCAGTCGTGCGCCGTCGGCGCCGATGAGTATCTTCCGGTCGAGGTTGGGAATCCCGGGGCCGTTGTCGGCGACCCGGACCTCGACCTGGGGGGTGCCGTTCTCGACGACCCGGCGGACGGACACCCGGACGTGGGGCTCGTCGGTGTCGTTGTGCTCGACGGCGTTCTCGACGAGGTTGTCGACCACCGAGGAGACGAGATCGGTCGAGCGGACGTGTTCGGACGGGGGGTGGTCGGTCTCGACGACCGCGTCGGGGTACGCGTGGCGGGCGGCGTCGACCTGCTCGTCGATGACGCGGACGATGTCGACGTCGTCGAGCGTCGGTCCCCCCTCGTCGAGCGTCTGTTCCACCTCGCGGACGGTCCGGACGAGTTCCTCCATCTCGGCGGCTTTCTCGGCGATGATGGTGCGGAACGTCTCCCTGTCGATGTCGTCACCCTCCTCTGCGAGCAGCGACGCGCTCGCGCGGATGGCCGCGATGTCGTTGCGGAGGTCGTGCCGGAGCACCCGGTTGAGGACGGCCAGTTGGCGCTCGCGGCGGCGGCGCTCGGTCACGTCGCGGAGCGTCACGAGCTGGCCGACCGTCCCGCTGTGGCCCTCGCGGAGCGGCGAGACGCGGACCTCGTAGTGGTGCGGGGGGCTGCCCGTCGTGAAGTCCACGGGGTCGCGGTCGACGTGTTCGATGGCAGCGGCTAGCTCCGGTGCGGTCGCGTCGAGTGGCGCCCCGACGACGTCGTCGGCGTCGACGCCGAGCACCCGCCGGGCGCTTCGGTTCAGGTCGACGATGCGGCCCTCGGCGGTGAGGACGATGACTGGCTCGGCCATCCGCTCGACGAGTTCGTTGCGCGCGAACTCGCGGACCGCCGGGTGGACGTCGAGGAACCGATACCGGCGGAGTCCGCCGCCGAGCGCCAGCGCGGAGACGACGAAGCCGACGGGCGTCACGTCGAGGGTGCCGGGGCCGAACAGCCGGAACAGATAGGTGGCGTTCGCGAGCCACGGGGCGGCGACGCCGACGAGGAGGAGGGCGGTCTGCACCCGGAACAGCCGGGTGTCGAACGGGACGGACCAGAGCAGCAGGACCGTGCCGCCGGCGAGCAGGGTGTAGCCGTACGCCGACCAGAGCCAGAAGGCGGGACCGTACTCGACTGCGAGCAGGGTGCCCGACTCGGTGACGACGAGCGACGTGGCCGCCCAGAAGACGTCGGTCGAGCTGCTCGTCCACGGGAGCGCCGCCGCGATGGCGGCCGGCGCCAAGAGCGCGGCGACGACCGTCGGCGTCAGTCGCGCGCCGCGGCCGGTGTACGCGAGCGCGAACACGAACCACGAGACGGGGACGACGACGATGCCGAGATACGAGAGTCGGCCGAACAGGAGTTTTCCGGGGAGGGTCGCGCTCGCCAGTTCGAGCCCGTAGAGCGACGACCACCACGCTGCCCCGAGCGCGAGCGTCACCAGCGGTAGCGTGCCGGGCCCCCGCCCCGCTCGCCACATCACCACCGCGAACGTGACGGCGACGACGGCGGCCGCGAACGCCAGCGGCGCGTACGGTGTCGCCTGCCACACGAACGGCGCCCGCTCAGCACCTGTCTGCAGTAGCGTTGGGAGCGCGGCCAGGTGCGCCCCTGTGAGGGCGCCGTAACCCATGCCTCGTAGAGAGAAGACCCGACTATCACTCTTTACCTCCTAACTGGTGGGGGCGCGACACTAGGCACCTCCTATCTCCGTGGATACGGAGCCGGGATCCTGGCTGTCCGGGGCGGCTTCCGGCCCGTCAGGTGGTCAGTCGTCCGCGGGCGACCCGCTCGACGCCGGCTGGAGCGCCGGCGGGGCGAACCGCTCGGTCCACAGCAGCAGCAGCGACGGGAGCACGAACACGCTCGCGACGAGCGAGTAGGCGATGGTGAGCGCCGTGATGACGCCGAACTGCTGGAGCGGGACGAGGATGGCGAACACGAGGACGCCGACGCCCGCGATGTCCGTCACCGCAGACCCAAGCAGGGCGCCGCCGGTCCCGAGTACCGCCACGCGGAGCGCCTCGTCGGGGTCGCCAAGCCGTTCGAGTTCCGACGCGTAGCGCTCGGCGACGTGAATCGAGTAGTCGACGCCGATGCCGATGGTGAAGGAGGTGATGACCGCCGTCATCACGTTGAACGGGATCTCGAGGAGGGCCATCGTCCCGACGATCCACGTCACCGCGAGCAGGATGGGCGCGAGCGTGACGGCGCCGAGCGAGGCCGATCCGACGGTGCGCCGGTAGGCGACCATCAGCATCGCCAACACCACGAGGAGCGTCACGACGAGGCTCCGCGAGACCGTATCGAGCAGCTGGCTCGCGACCGCCTGGTTCATGATGGGCTGGCCGGTTGCGACCGTCCGCAGTCCCTCGCCCTGGACGGGGGCGGTCGCGTTCCGTATCTGGGTCGTGATGGTCGCCTCGCCGTAGGTGCCGTTGATGGGCACCGTCACGCGGAGTGCGGTGTACTCGTCACCGGAGCGGTGGAGCATCGTCGGCGCGCCCCGGGGCGCGGCGTCGTAGAACGCGTCGTACACCTGTTCGAGGTTCCGGTCGGGGACGCGGTTCCCGTCGGTGTCCGCCCGCGCGAGCGTTCGGTTGAACGTCTCGTTGTCCACGGCGACGGCCCACATCATCGTCAGCACCGACCGCGTCCCGGGATTCGTGTTCGGAAGGACGAGCGCCACCTCGGTCTCGTTGGCGCGGTCCATCGTTCGGGCGACTCGCTCCAGGGCGTCGTCGTCGGTCACGTCGCCCCGAACGAGAATCTCGGTCGTCGTTCCGTCGTAGATGAAGTTCGACTCCCGGACGTAGTCGAGGTTGTCCTGGACGGTGTAGTTCGACGGCTGCATCGCCTGCGGGAGCCCGCCGGTCCACTCGGGCGTCTCCTCGACGAGGAGGTCGTCCTGTTCGAAGCTGGTGTCGACCGTGGCGGCCCCGCCGAGCGCCGCGAGCGTGATGAGCCCCACGAGCACGACGACGCCCCACGGCGCGACGCGGGCGGCCGCGACCGGTGCCGCCAGCGCCTTGGTCAGCCGGCCCCCCTCCGTCCCGAACGCGGGCTTGTTCCGGTCGTACCCCCGGGCCTCCAGTGCGGCGTCGAGCTCGACTTTGAGTGCCGGGATGAACCCGCCGAACACGACGAACGCGGCGACGATGCCCACCGCCGAGACGACGCCGAACTCGCGGATGGGACCGACGCCCGACACCAGGTTCGAGAGGAAGCCGGTCGCCGTCGTGAGCGTCACGAGCGCGAGGGCGACCCCCACCCCGGAGAGGGCGACCCGCATCGACGGTTTCACCGGGACTGCGCCGTCTCCACCGTCTCCGAACTGGAATCCACCGGTCTCCTCGCGCGTCGTCGGGTCGACGACCCCCTCGCCGCGCTCCTCGCGGTGGCGCATGAACACGTGGATGGCGTAGTCGATGGAGAGGCCCATCAACAGGACCGGAACCGCGACGAACAGCTGGTTGAACGTGATACCCATCCAGCCCATGTAGCCGAACGTCCAGACGAGCACCATCCCCACCCCCAGGAGTCCGAGCACCACGTCGAGAGGGTCACGGTACGCAAACGAGAGCACCACGAGCATCGCGAGGAACGCGACGGGCCCGACGATGACGAGCGAGTCGATGGAGGAGCGGCGGAGCTCGTCGTTGATGAGGCCGTTGCCGACGCCGATGGCTTCGGTCCGCTCCAACTCGTCGTTCGCGATGTCGACCATCGCGACCTGTGCGGCGGTGAGGTTCTTCGGGTCGGTCTCGTCCTCGTGGGAGACGACGATGCCCGTCGCGGCCGCGGTCTTCTGGTTCGCCTCGTACGTCGTCGGGACGAACGCGAAGCCGCCGCCAGGCGGCCACGTGTGCTCGTAGTCGTCGAGCACGATACCCACCGCGTAGGAGGTGTAGAGCTTCGACCGGTACTCGGTCATGTTCCGGAGCGCCTGCTCCTGGGCGTCGAGCGACGGTCGGGGCTCGATGCTGACGTTCTCGGCGTCGACGCCCTGCTCGGCGCGGATGGCGATGATGGCGACGACGTTCGCGATGGAGAGCGGGCGCTGGTCGGGTTCGAGCGTCCGGTTGACGGTCTCGTTCGCCAGCAGTGCGCGCTGGACCTCGAGGTGCTGGAGATACTGTTGCTTGGTCAGGACGTCGTCCTGCCCGCGGACGACGATGAACCCCTGTGTCACGTTCGGCTCGCTGCCGGACATCTGGGTCTCGATGAAGCCGTCAGCGCGGGCCTCGGGCGTGCCGCCGCGGAACTGGTCGAGCGACGTGCTCAGCTCGACGGCGGGGGCCGCCACACCCAGTCCGACCGTCGCGAGCAGCACGAGCACGATGACGGCCCGACGCCGGGTGACCGTCGCCGCGGCTAGCTGCTCGATGCGTCTCACGCCGACCACTCCACGCGGGGCTGCACGGGTGAGTGCCTTGGACACCGCCTCCTTATAGATGCCGCCGGGGTGTACCGGCCACTTACAGGACGACGGCGTGCAGTCCATCTGTGTGGCACGGTCGTGCTGGTCTGTGTAGTTCTCCCGTTCGAGTTATGCGCGCATATGCATACATCCCGCCGTCGAATCGTGCCGATGAAGAAAGCGTTATCCGCGCGGCACCCGGCCCCTCGCGTATGAAGGTACTCGTCACGGACCCCATCGCGGACGCCGGCCTCGACCGGTTCCGCGAGGCCGGCCACGAGGTCGAAACCGCCTACGACGTGGAGGGCGACGCGCTCCTCGACGCCGTCGCCGACGCGAACGCCCTCGTGGTGCGCTCCGGCACGCAGGTCACCCGCGAGGTGTTCGAGGCCGCCGAGGAACTCGTCATCGTGGGTCGCGCCGGCATCGGCGTCGACAACATCGACATCGACGCGGCGACCGACCACGGCGTCATCGTCGCGAACGCCCCCGAGGGGAACGTCAGGGCGGCGGCCGAACACACCGTCGCGATGACGTTCGCCGCCGCACGGTCCATCCCGCAGGCACACGTCCGCCTCAAGAACGGCGAGTGGGCGAAGGGTGACTACCTCGGCACCGAGGTCAACAACAAGACGCTCGGCATCGTCGGACTGGGTCGCGTCGGCCAGGAGGTTGGCAAGCGCCTCGGCTCGCTCGGCATGGACCTCGTCGCGTACGACCCGTACATCTCCGAGGAGCGCGCCGCACAGGTCGGTGCGTCACTCGCGGACCTCGACGAGGTCTTGGAGCGAGCGGACTTCCTCACCATCCACACGCCGCTCACGCCGGACACGGCGAACCTCATCGGCGAGGACGAACTCGCCCAGCTCGAAGGCGGCTACGTCATCAACTGTGCCCGTGGCGGCATCGTCGACGAGCCGGCGCTCGCTCAGGCCGTCGAGGACGGCGTGCTCGCGGGCGCGGCGCTCGACGTGTTCGGCGAGGAGCCGCTCCCGGACGACTCGCCGCTGCTCGGCGTCGAGGACATCGTCGTCACGCCCCACCTCGGCGCGTCGACGAGCGCCGCACAGGAGAACGTCGCCACCTCGACGGCCGACCAGATCCTCGCGGCGTTCAACGGCGAACCCGTCATGAACGCGCTCAACGCGCCGTCGATGGACGAGGCGGCGTTCCCGCGCGTGAAGCCGTACATCGGACTCGCCGAGACCGCAGGCAAGATCGCCGTCCAACTGCTCGACGGGCGTATCGAGGCCGTCGAGGTCACCTACGAGGGTGACATCGCCGAGGAGGAGATCGACCTCGTCACCGCGAGCGCGCTCAAGGGCGTCTTCGAGCCGCTGGAGTGGCAGGTGAACGCCGTGAACGCGCCCCGCATCGCCGAGGAGCGCGGCATCGACGTCAGCGAGACGAAGCGCCAGCAGAGCGACGACTTCCAGAGCCTCGTCACCGTGCGCGTTCGCGGTGCGGAAGACGACATCTCCGTCTGTGGGACGCTGTTCGCCGGTGACGACCCGCGTATCGTCCGCATCGACGGCTTCCGCGTCGACGCCATCCCCGGCGGGAAGATGATCGTCGCCCGCAACACCGACGAGCCGGGCGTCATCGGCCTCATCGGGACCGTCATGGGCGAAGCCGGCATCAACATCGCCGGCATGTACAACGCCCGCGAGGTGAACGGTGGGGAGGCGCTCACCGTCTACAACGTCGACAGCGAGGTCTCGCCCGAGGCTCGCGAGAAACTCCTCTCCGACGACCGCATCATCGACATCACCTACATCGAACTCAACGGCGCGACCGGCCGCTAGAACAGCGATTTCAGCCGGGCGAGCAGTCCCGGGGGCTCCGCTTCCCACTCCCTTTCGGTCAGCAGTTCCTCGTAGCGGTCGACGACCTGTTCGTGACGCTCGGCCTGCCGACTGTTCTCCGCCTCCAGTTCCTCGATGCGTCGCTGCTGGGCGCGGAGTTCCTCGTCGAGGAACTCGCCCCACTCACGGGCGCGCTCGAGCGCGCCGTCGCGCTCGTCGAGTCGGTCGCGAACCGCGTCCAGCTCCCGGTTTCGCTCCCGCAGCGCGGCCTCGGTCGCGGCCAGTTCTTCCTCCAGGGACTCCACGGTCTGTCGCAGTCGGCTCGCCTCGGCTTCGAGCGCCGCCGACCCCTCGGTGGGGTCGAGGCCGGTCGTCCGGACGAGCGAGGGTGTGTCGCTCGATGACATGTACCACGAGATTGGACTAAACCCCCAAATAGCTACGTCAGACGGTCGACGGACGGGCGTCCGCGGTGGGCTCTGGAGGGGGTAATGAACCACGGGCAATTGCAGGCTGAACCCCTTTGGGGCTGGACTTCGAGGGTGGGACAATGTCAGAGGACGCTGCGGACGCGCCGGCGCCCCGTCCCGGGCCGGACGCGCTGTACGGCGAGAACCCCACGCCACCGATACTGGAGAACGGGGCGGGGTGGACGGCCGACCCGCTTCTCGTCTCGGGATGTGACGCCTACGTCGACGGGGAGTATCTCTACCAGGATTTCGTCTACGACGACCACGGCGCAGACACCCGCTCGTTCATCGCGGAGCCACCGAGCGGCGCCCAGAGCGTCGGCGGCATCTATCAGGTGCCCACGGGGGACGTCTACTACCCGAACGACCCGGAGCGGTACGCGTACAACGCGGCGGACTTGCTGGAGTTTCGCGCGCGCCCCACCGAGGAGGGCGTCGCCTATCGCATCACGCTGAACACGATGCTCGATCCGGCGGCGGCTGCCGTCGCCATCGGCATCGACACGTCTGGGACAGGCGATTCGAACGGCCGGACGGACTGGGGGTACGGGCTGGGTGACCTCGGCGCACCGGCGGACCACGTCCTCGTGACGTGGGGCGAGGGCGCAGAACTCGACGGCGAACCCGTCGCCGCCGACGCGGTCTCCGTCGACGTAGAGCGCAACCAGATCGAGGTGGAGGTGCCGCTCGACCCCGCAGACGAAACGTGGCGCCACTACTGCGTGACGGGGCTGTGGGACGCCGACGCCCACGGGTTCATGCAGGTCGGCGGGGACGTGACCGAGACGACGCCGGGCGGATCGAACGGCGACGACGTCCCGCCGGTGTTCAACGTCGGCTTCCGGTTCGACGAGCCCTGTGAAGCGAACTTCGACCGGCACAACATCCACGGGGAACTGCTTGGGCTGCTGTTCGCCGCGCCCACCAACATCCAGCAGCTCGTCGCGGACGTTCCCAGCCTCCTGGGTGACCTCGCAGACCCGCTGGGGCTGTTCTCGGGATCGGGCGGTGCGCGCGACCTCCTCGACAGCATCGACGACCCGTTCGCGCTGCTGTCGGCCATCGACGTCCCCGACGCGCTCGACGACCAGCTCTGGCGGGCGCTCGGCCGGGGGACGTGGCGCGACCACGCGCAGGCGCTCGGCCTTCGGGACCGCGACATCTCCTCTTTTTTCGCGGATATCGACTTCGCGACGCTCCGAGCGGGCACGACGACCCGGAACGTCCCCGAGTCGGGACACCTTGACCTGCTGTACCCCTCCCGGTACGACTTCGGCGAGGGGCTCGACCCCGCGCACAACACGTTCGAGGGACGCATCCAGCCGTACTCGGTGTACGTTCCCGAGTCAGTCGACCCCGACGAGCCTGCGCCGATGGTGCTCCTCCTGCACTCGCTCGGCTGTAACCACAACGAGTACGAGGTGTTCATGCCGAAGCTCGTCGAGCAGCTCGCGGCGGCCCAGGACGCCATCGTGTTCACGCCCGAGGCGCGCGGGACGGCGACGTGGTTCCAGCGCGAGGGCGAACTCGACGTGTTCGAGGCGTGGCGCGACCTCGAAACCCGCTTCGAGATCGACCGCGACCGTGTGTCGGTGGCGGGCTACTCCATGGGTGGGTTCGGGACGCTCCTACTGGCAGAAAAACACCCCGACCTGTTCGCCCGCGGCTTCTCCATCGTCGGCACGCCCGCGGAAGACCCGCTGGAGGGGACGACCGACAGCCTGTTCGGACTCCCCAAGAGCCTCACGGGCGGGCTGTTCGGCGGCGCGGGCGGCGGCGACGTACTCACCATCTTCACCGAGCGCCCGGAGAACGCGCTGATGATAACCGAGAACCTGCGGAACGTCGAGCTGCTGCTGTGGAACGGTGCGGGCGACGCGCTCGCGCCGCTGCTCGGGGTGGGCAACTACGCCCGCCGGCTCTCCGAGCAGGGCTACCGCCACCAGCTCGACGTGTTCCCGACGACGCACTTCCTGCCGGCGGTGTTCGACAGCTGGGAGCGCGGCGCCGACTACCTCGCCGAGGGACAGGCCGACCACCATCCGAAGCGCGTCACCTACCGGCGCGTCCCGCGGTTCGACTACGACGACCTCGGGCTCGTCCACGACGGCGCCTACTGGGTCGACGAGATCGAGCTCCGGATGGGCGACAACGCGTTCGTCAACGCCATCTCGTACGCCGACGGCTACGCCGAGCCCGACGCCGACACGTTCCAGCGGACGGGCGCCAGCCCCCAGCCGTACGTCAGCCGCGGTGTCGAGTGGACCGACCCCGACCCAGCCGCCGTCCGTGGCCCCGAGAACGCCCTCGAACTGAAGCTCCGACGCGTCGAGTCCGTGACAGTGTGGGTCGAGACGGCCGGGCTCGACCCAGAGGCCGACCTCACCGTCGAGGTCGACAGCGACGGCCCGGCGACCGTCACGCTCGCGGGCGCGTTCGGTGACCACCCGGTCAACGTCGAGCAGGGCGACACCGTGACGACCGTAAACCTTGGGTAGGGGGTTCCTACCGGCCGCATTCGACTAGTTCCATCGTGTGTGAGTTGTGTGAAAACTCGGGTGCGGAACCGTCCTCACACATTGTTACTGGGTAAATGCATTTATTGTTTGAACTCGTCCCATGTGGCATGTCAGCGGATGACGCCGGGCCGTCCGGAGCCGACGAGGTCGTCGCCTCCACTGCTCCCCGTCCGGGCCCGGACGCGCTGTACGGCGAGACGCCCCGCCCACCGCTCCTCGAGAACGGGCCGGGGTGGGCGGCCGAGCCGCTCCTGGTCTCGGGGTGTGACGCGTACGTCGACGGGGAGTATCTGTATCAGGACTTCGTCTACGACGACCACGGCGCCGACACCCGCTCGCTGCTGAGCCGACAGCCTTCCGGGGCGGAGAAGATGTGGGGGACGTTCGCCCAGCCGACGGGCGACCTCCACTACCCGAACGACCCGGAGCGGTACGCGTACAACGCGGCCGACCTCCTCGAATTTCGTGCGCGCCCCACAGACGAGGGCATCGCCTACCGCATCACGCTGAACACGATGCTGGACACCGATGTCACGGGGGTCGCCATCGGCATCGACACCTCCGGTGCGGGCACGCCCGAGGACGGCCGGACGGACTGGGGGTACGGGCTGGGTGACCTCGGCGCACCGGCGGACCACGTCCTCGTGACGTGGGGCGAGGGCGCCGAGTTGGACGGCGAACCGCTCGCCGACGAAGCGGTGTCGGTGGATCTGGAGCGCAATCAGCTCGAGGTGGAGGTACCGCTCGACCCCGGCGAGGAGACGTGGCGCCACTACTGCGTGACGGGACTGTGGGACGCCGATGTCCACGCGTTCCAGCGGGTCGAGGTCGCCCCCGACTACCGGACGCCGGGTGGGCGACGCTCCGGGCAGGACGTGCCCCCGGTTTTCAACGTCGGCTTCCGGTTCCACGAGCCGATGGCGCCGCCGGACCTCGACCCGACCGCGCTCCCGATGAAGCTGTTCGACGTACTGACCGCGGGGCTCCCGAGCGTCCTCGGCACCGGGAACTGGCGCGAACACGACCAGGCGCTCGCGCTCCGCGAGCGCGACATCTCCTCCTTTTTCGCCGACATCGACTTCGCCACGTTGCGGGCCGGCGAGACGGTCGAACACGTCCCCGAGTCGGGGTATCTCTCGCTGCTCTATCCGTCCCGGTACGACTTCGGTGAAGGCGTCGACCCCGCCCACGACCTGCTCGAGGGGTGTATCCAGCCGTACGGCGCCTACGTCCCCGACGACAACGACGGCACGGAGACGCCCCTCACCGTCCTCCTGCACTCGCTCGGCAACTGCTACACCCAGTACGCCGTGTACACCCCCAACCTCCTGCAGGAACTCGGCGAGGAACACGGGAGCATCGTCCTGATGCCGCAGGCGCGCGGCCCCGGCCTCTGGTACAAACGCGAGGGCGAACTCGACGTGTTCGAGGCGTGGCGCGACCTCGAAACCCGATTCGAGATCGACCGCGACCGCGTCTCGCTCGCGGGCTACTCGATGGGCGGGTACGGCACCTTCGTCCTCGCCGCACAGTACCCCGACCTCTTCTCCTCCGGCTTCTCCGTGGTTGGGCCCCCGACCGAAGACCCGCTGGAGGGGGCGACGGGTGGGATGGTGGCGCTTCCCGCACTGCTCACGAGGGACCTGTTCGGCGGGCGGGGTGGGGGCCGGGTCCGCTCCATCTTCAGCGAGCGTCCCGAGGACGCCCGCTACGTCACGGACAACCTCCGGCACGTCCCCCTGCTCGTGTGGAACGGCGGGGCGGACGTGCTCGTGCCCGTGCTCGGCCCGCTCGGCTACGCGCGACGGCTCCGCGAACACGGCTACCGCCACGAACTCGACGTGTTCCCGTTCGAGGGGCACCTCACGATGGCGATTCGCGACCGCTGGGACCGTGCGGCCCGGTTCCTCGACGCCGGTCGTGTCACGCGGTCACCCGCCCGCGTGACCTACCGGCACGTCCCCGAGTTCGACCACCCGGACGTGGGGTTGGTCCACGACGGCGCCTACTGGGTCGACGACATCACCGTCACCGACGCGGCACATACGGGGCTCGTCGACGCAATCTCGCTCGCCGACGGCTACGGGGAGCCCGTGGTCGACGAGTTCGTGGGCGCGGGCCGCTCCCCGAACGTCCACAAACGCCGGGGCGTCCACTGGAAGTCGCCCGTCGAGACGCAGCCCGCCCGCAACGCGCTGCAGGTCAGCCTGGAGGGCGTCGAGACGGTCACGCTGTGGGTCGAGGACGCGGGACTCGACCCCACCGACGAGCTGACGCTCGCCGTCGACAGCGACAGCGCGGCGACGGTGACGCTCGCCGGCTCGTTCGGCTATCGGGAGGTCGAGGTCCCCGAGGGTGCGTCGGAGACGACGGTTCGGCTGGCAGTGTGAGCCGTCGGCGAGAAGACACGCCACCGGGGGCTGCTGGGCCTGTCGTGGTCGCCATCGAACTTCTTCGACCAGCTGGCCGTCACCGTACCGGTCGTCGCTGGCGACCGGGTGTACGTCGGCGGCGACCGCGGTGGGTTCGCCGCACTCGCCCGCTCAGCGTAGGTTTCGCAGCTTCCCGAGCAGGCCGCCGCTCCCGGAGACGTCCTTCCCCGCGAGATGTTTGAGAATCTTGTCCGTGTCGTTCGGGACGCCCTCCGGGTCGCGTCCGGCCGCGGCGGCGGCGTCGGGGTCCTTCAGCAGGTGGCCGGTCGTGAGACAGACGACGTCCTCGCCGGCGTCGATCTCGCCCCGCTCGCGGAGCTTTCGCAGGCCCGCGACCGACGCAGCGGACGCGGGTTCGACGCCGATCCCCTCGCCGGCGAGCGCGCGCTGTGCGTCGGTGATCTCCTCGTCGCTCACGGCGACTGCCGTCCCGTTCGTCTCGCGAATCCCCGGGAGCGCCTTCGGCGCGTTCACGGGGTTGCCGATGCGGATGGCCGTCGCGATGGTCTCGACCTCGTCCCAGCGGCGGGTCTCGTCGTTGCCTTCCTCGATGGCCTCGACCATCGGGGCGGCCCCCTCGGCCTGCACGCCCGTCAGTTTCGGGACGTCGCCGGGTGCGAGGTCGCCACCCTTGACGAGTTCACGGAAGCACTTGTAGAGCGCCGCGGTGTTGCCGGCGTTCCCCACGGGGAGGACGATGCGGTCGGGGAACCGCCCCTCGTCGGTGTAGAACTCTTCGAGGATTTCGAGGCCGATGGTCTTCTGCCCCTCCAGGCGGAAGGGGTTGAGCGAGTTGAGGAGGTAGGCCTCGCCGCGGTCCGCGAGGTCCTGCACGCGGTCGAGGCAGGCGTCGAAGTTGCCGTCGACTTCGAGGATGGTGGCACCGTGTAGGCTCGCCTGCGCGATCTTGCCGGCGGCGACCTTTCCTTCGGGCAGGAGCACGAGCGTTTCGAGCCCGGCACGGGCGCCGTAGGCCGCGAGCGCCGCCGAGGTGTTGCCGGTCGAGGCACACGCGAGGCGGTCGACGCCGAGTTCCTGTGCCACTCGCACCCCGACGGTCATCCCGCGGTCCTTGAACGAGCCCGTGGGATTCATCCCCTCGTGTTTGATGCGGAGGTTGCGGACGCCGAGTTCGTCTTCGAGCCGGGGCGCGTAGTGGAGCGGCGTCGACCCCTCGGGGAGCGTGACGCCCTCCTCGAAGGGGAGCGCGGCGTTGTAGCGCCAGACGCCGTCGCCCTCGAACTGGTCGAACGTCGGGTACGAGTCGTAGCGCGCCTCCAGCAGGCCGTCGCACTCCGGGCAAGTGTAGACGATGTCGTCGAACGGTGGGAGGTCGTGTCCGCACTCGATACAGGTGAGCCAGACCCCGTCGGCGCCGTCGGGGGCCTCGGGCCGGTCAGGGAGCGTCAGGTCAGCCATTGCCGGATGTCGCCGCGCCGCGAGCAAAAAGGGGGCGGTTGCGGCGGGCGTGTCGACCGTACTACGTCTCGCCGCTCGCGGCGTAGCCCTGTCGCTCGATACAGGCACGCATCTCGGCCTCCTCGGCGTGTTTGTGGAGCCGCGTCGGCGTGTCGCAGTAGAACGTCTCGCCGTCGAACCGGAGCGCTACCTCGCGGATGTCGCCGAGGAACTCCGTCCGGACGATGACGCGCTCGCCGTCTTTCAGCCGTGCCATGAGCTCGTCGAGTTCGAACTCACCTGCGTCGACGGTGATAGCCATACCGGGGTGACACCGGGAGCGACCAAATAGCCGTCGTCGCTGCGTCAGCCGCGCGTCTGACACATGGTAACAGTTAACGTCCTCCATGCAGACACGTAACCCAACCACGGCGCCGCCGTGTGGACCAATGGCACCTGTAGACACCGACGATACGACCGACCTGCCCGCAGACCGCCGAGCCGCCGGACTGGAACTCTCCGACGGGGGGTATCTGGTGTACGACCCCCGGAACCACCACGCGTGGGTCGAATCAGACCGCCCCCACGACCTCGACCGACACCGCTAGCGTGTCGTAGTCGGCGGCGTATCCCCGGACTCAGGCCGGGGCGGCGAGGTGCGAGCGCCCCCACTCGCGCATCTCCTCGATGACCGGTTGGAGCGACTCGCCGCGAGGGGTCAGCGCGTACTCCACCCGGAACGGCTTCTCGCTCACCACCGTGCGCTCGACGAGGCCGTACTCCTCTAAGTTCTCCAGCGAGTCCGACAGCACCTTCGAGGAGATGCCGTCGACCGCGCGCTTCAGGTCGTTGAACCCGCGTGGCTTGTCGAGCAGTCGGTGGATGATGACCGGGTGCCACTTCTTGCCCAGAACGGTCGCGGTGGCGGTGATGGGACACCAGTCCTCGCCCGCACACCACACTTCCAGCGGTGCGTCGTCCGTCATAGGTCTCCGATGGCTCGCACCGGGCATAAGGTTACTCGCGGAAATCCGGTTACCACGCACAACCGCATTACTGTTCGCTACGTGCCGCTTGCTGGTCGCCGGGTACGGCCCAAAGGTGTCTCAGGTCTCGGGGAACTCGTCGATGCGCTCGTGGACGTAGGCGGCCCACTCGTCGAGCGTCTCGTGCATCAGGTCACGAGCTTCGTCGCCGGGCGTGGCGGTGTACTGGTAGACGTGCCCGCCCGAGTCGAGCAGGCGGCGTTCCCGGCGGGCGAGGCCCTTCTCGCGGAGCGTCGACAGCGACCGGTTGACGTTCGAGCGGTCGCGGTCGAGGATGTCGGCCAGCTCCGAGACGGTGCTCCCGGGGTGCTCCCGCAGGGTGAGGTACGTCCGAACCTCGTGTTCCTGCACGCCGAACACGCAGGCCAGCACCTCCTCGAAGCCCGGCTCCTCGTCTAGCATCAGCTCACGGAAGCGGCCGGGGTCCGGGTCGGTTCGCATGTCTCTCGGTATGGGGTTCGGCGTCTTGAATCCCGCCGTTACCACGGACTCACCCCGCTCGTGTGGCTCGTGTGCCCACCCTCCCGATTTTTCACCCCATCGGGCGCAGGCGGTGGGTATGTCATCGACAGCAGGGGTTCGCTCCGCGGCCTCCCGGGAACCGCTGGTCCTCTTGCGCGCGTCGCTCGCCGTCGCGCTCCTGCTCGTCACGCTGACGTATGCCGTCACCCGCGTGTTCGTGCTGAACTTCTCGACGGCGGGGCCGAACGCCACCGCACTGCTCGCGCTGTTGCTGGTGACGGGGTGGACGCTTCTGGTTCCGTTTTCCTCTCGTCTCACATCCGGCGCCCGCGAGCAGTTGCTCGTGGCGGTCGCCGCGGGCGGGGTCGCGTTCTCCCTGCTCGGCGGGCCGGTCGTCGCGCTCGTCGGTGCATCCCTGACCGGGCTCGCGCTTACGCCCGTACTGGCAACCGACGCCGCCCGACTCGACGCGCGCGTGGGCATCGCGTTCGCGCTCGGCCTGCTCCTCGTGCTGGCGCTCCGCGGGCTGACAGGTGCGGTTTCGGCGTACGCGACGCTCGTGGGTGGCGGTGTGCTGGTCGCGTTTCTCCTCGCGCTCGGTGGGGCGACGGTCGCGCTCGGTGACGGCACCCAGCGAAACACGGTACCGACGCTCGCACCGCTGTTCGTCGCGCTGTTCCTCGCGGCGCTCTGGCTGGGGTTCCCGACGGTCACGGCCCGCTGGGTCGGCCACCCCTATCCGTGGGCCGTGGGGCTCTCGGCCGTCGGCCTGCTCGTCGGCGGTGGCTGGGTGGCGTACCTCGGCGCGCCCGGTCGCCGGGGCGCGCTCGCGTGGGGCCTGTTCCTCGTCGGGGCGATGGCACGACTGCTCTCCGTCGAGACGGTGCCGGTCGTCGGCCTCCCGCTCGCGACGGCCGCGCTGGTCGTCCTCGCGTCGATCGGTGGCACCGGCAGCCAGCGCCCGCGTCGCGCGGGGCTCACGGTGAGCGGCGCCCAACTCCTCGCGCTCGTGGCCGTCGTCGGGTTCGTGCTGGCCGTGAACTGGGCGTTCATCCCCGGCGTCGGCCCACTCCTGCGGGGACTGGAGCCGGCACTCGTCCTGGCGCTCGCCGCGCTCGTCGGGGCGACGGCCGTACTCGCCGTCCGTGGGCGTCCCGACCCGACCGAGCCGACCGGCCTCGACGGCACCCGCCGGGCGCTCGTCGGCGGGGTCGGGGCCGGCCTGCTGGCGCTCGTCGGCGGCTACCTCCGGCGGCCGACGTCCGGCGCGACGCCAGACAGACTCCGGGTCGCCACGTACAACGTCCACCAGTTCTTCGATTCGCGGGGCCGGTACAACCTCCGGGCGGTCGCCGACCTGTTCCGGGGTCGTGGAATCGGAATCCTCGGCCTGCAGGAGACTGAGGGCGCGCGCATCACCTCCGGAAACGTGTTCGGGGTGCGGTGGCTCGCCGCGGCGCTCGGCTACCACTACGCACCGGGGCCGGAGGCCAGCGTCGGGGGGTACGGCGTCTCGCTGCTCTCGGCGTGGCCCATCGACGAGGCGGAGGTGGTGGAACTCCCGACCGACGACACGGTGACGCGCCCAGCGCTGCGCGCGACGGTCGACCACCCCGACGGCCCGATTCCCGTCGTCGTCGCGCACCTGGAGGTCGACGGCGAGGTGCGGATTCGACAGGCTCGGCGGGTGCTGGAACTCGTCGAGGACGCCGAGGCGGCGGTCGTTCTCGGTGACTTCAACGCCACGCCGGACGAGGCGGTCGTCGACACCATGACGGCGTCGTTCACCGATTCCTGGGCCGCCGTGGGCGACGGTCCCGGCTACACGTACAGCGCGTCGCGCCCGTACCAGCGCATCGACTACGTGTTCGTCCGCGGCTTCGAGCCGACGGCCGCGACGGTGTTCGGGAGCGCCGACGAGTCGGACCACCGGGGCGTGAGTACGTCGCTCGACCGGGCCTGAGGCGGTCGTGTGCATGTGCGACTGGGTCGCACGGCCGCCCACACCCGCCGCCGCTTTTCTCCATACCGTCGATGCTTCGGCCGCGATGGCAACCGAGACACGACAGCGAACCGGATTCGAACTCGACGAAGCGTGGCAGGGCGGGGTCGTCGCCGGCCTCGCCGGTGCCACCGTCATGACCGCCGTGATGCTCGTGATGGGAGCGACGCCCGTCATCGCGGGAGCGATTCCCGGCCTCTACACCCTCGCTCCACCGGCCAATCCCGTGGCCGGGGTTATCATCCACCTCTCGCACGGCGCGATACTCGGCGTCGTGTTCGCCGGGGTCGTCAGCGCCGCCGGCATCACCGACGCGCGAACGACGGTCGCCGTCGGTATCGGCTACGGCATCGTGGCGTGGGTCGTCCTCGCGGCGCTCCTGATGCCGCTGTGGCTCTCGGCAGTCGGGTTCCAGAACGCGCCGCCGTTCCCGAACGTCGCCGTCCCGAGCCTGCTGTGGCATCTGGTGTACGGCGTGGTGACGGGGGCGGTGTTCACCGCTGTTCGCCCCTAACGAAGGAAGGTCAACAGCCCCTTCTGGGCGTGCAGTCGGTTTTCGGCCTGATCCCAGACGAGCGCGTCATCGCTCTCC
Organism: Halorarius litoreus; assembly: GCF_024362405.1. Lineage (GTDB taxonomy): Archaea > Halobacteriota > Halobacteria > Halobacteriales > Haloarculaceae > Halorarius > Halorarius litoreus. The sequence goes on from NZ_CP101454.1 coordinate 1,539,320, forward strand.
AGAACGTCGTCCGTTATCTCCTCGCCGCGGTGCGCCGGCAGACAGTGCATCACCTTCTGGCCGGAGAGCAGCTCCGAGTTGAGCTGGAAGCCGTCGAACGCTTCGAGTTTCTCGGCGCGCTCGTCCTCTTGCCCCATCGACACCCAGACGTCGGTGTAGACGACGTCCGCGTCCGCGACGGCGGCCTCGGGGTCGTTCGTCACCTCGGGTGCGTCACCGAGTTCGGCGGCGCGGTCCATCGTCTCGTCGTCCGGCTCGTAGCCCGCGGGTGTCGCGACGGTGAGGTCGATGCCCGTCATGGCCGCGCCCCGAACGAACGACTGACAGACGTTGTTACCGTCGCCGACCCACGCGACGTCCACGTCGAAGTCGCCGAACGTCTCCTGAATCGTCAGGAGGTCGGCGAGCGTCTGGCAGGGGTGGGCGTCGTCGGTGAGGCCGTTGACCACGGGAATCGTGGCGTACTCGGCGAGTCCCGTCACGTCCGCGTGGTCGAACACGCGGGCCATCACCACGTCGACGTACCGCGAGAGGACGCGCGCCGTGTCCCGGATGGGCTCGCCGTGGCCCAGGTGGATGTCCTCGGGACCGAGGAACAGCGCGTGCCCGCCGAGCTGAGTCATCCCCGTCTCGAAGGAGATTCGGGTGCGCGTCGAGGGTTTCTCGAAGATCATCGCCAGCGACTGGCCCGCGAGAACCGGGTGGGCCTTCCCGCGCTGGGTGCGTTCCTTCAGGTCGGTCGCGCGCGTGAGGACGTCCGCGAGGTCGTCACGCGAGAGGTCGTCGATGTCGGTGAAGTGCTGGGTCATAGGCTGTCTGCCACCTCCTCAAGAACCGCGACCGCGCGGTCCAGGTCACCCAGGGGCAGGTGCTCGTCGGGCGCGTGGTCGAGGTCCGAGTCGCCGGGGCCGTAGGTCGCCATCGGGCAGTCCCACTCCCCGGCGAAGATGTTCATGTCGCTCGTGCCGGTCTTGCGCAGCAGGCGGGGGTCGCCGCCCGCGTTGCGGATCGCCACCCGAAACGCCCGGCCGACGGGGTTGCGCGGCGACTGCATCGTCGGGCGCACCTGGTCGTTCCAGTTGACGTGTCCCCCCTCCAGAACGCCGTCGGCGAGTTCGCGCACCTCGTCGCAGGTCATCGACGGCGGCACCCGGAGCTGGACCTCCAGCGTCGCCTCGACGGAGAGCCCGTCGTCGCTGGTGCCACCCTGGATGTTCACGGGCTTGGCCGTCACCTGCTCGAACACCGGCTCGTAGGGGTCGTTCTCGAACTCCGCCTCCACCCGAGACCACCACGAGATGGCGTCCTGGATGGCGTTGTTCTCGGGCCGGGAGGTGTGGCCCGACTCGCTCGTCGAGACGTACGTCCCCTGCAGGATGCCGCGATACCCCAGAGTCACGCCGTCCCAGCCGGAGGGTTCGCCGTTGACGACGGCGTCCGGCGCGTCGCGGTCCTCGACGAGGAACCGAGCGCCACGGGAGTTGACCTCTTCCCCGACGACGCCGACGAACGAGACGCCCGTCCGAACGGCGGCGACGGCGAGCGCGGCCAGCGGCCCCTTCGCGTCGACGGAGCCGCGACCCCAGAGTTCCGACTTCTGGTCACTGTCTTCTATACGAACGGGAATGTCGCCCGGGACGGTGTCGATGTGCGAGGTGAACAGCGCGCGGTCGTCGGCGGGCGCACGGACGTTGCCGACCTCGTCGAGCCAGACCTCGCGGTCGTGGGCCTCGAAGAACTCGACGAGGCGTTCGGCACACTCCCGTTCTTCCCCCGTAGGTGAGGGAATCGAGACGAGGTCGTACAGCAGGTCACGTGCCTCGGTGTCCGCCACCGCGGCTGCGTCGCTCATCACGTCACCACCTCGGCGAGGGCATCCACCACGGCGTCGGCGTGTTCCTCCGCCATGACGAGCGGTGGGAGCAGCCGCAGGACCGTCCGGCCCGCGGGGAGCGCGAGCACCTGGTGTTCCAGCGCGAGGTCACGGAGGTAGCGGTTCGCCCCCCGCTTCACCTCGATGCCGACCATCAGGCCCTGTCCACGAATCTCGCGCACCTCGTCGCCGAGCGCGGCTTCGAGTTCCCCGCGGAGGTACTGGCCCATCTCGTCGGCGTGGGCGGGAATCTCGTCGCGCTGGAGTACGTCGAGCGTCGCGCCCGCCGCCGCACACGTCACGGGATTGCCCGAGAACGTGGAGCCGTGGTCGCCGTGCTGTTCGGCGACCCAGTCGCGGACGAGCGTCGCGCCGATGGGGAGCCCGGAGCCGAGCCCCTTCGCCGTCGTGAGGATGTCCGGGACCACGTCGTGGCCCTCGCAGGCCCACATCGACCCGGTGCGGCCGAGCCCGGTCTGAATCTCGTCGAGAATCAGAGCCGCTCCCGCGTCGTCGGTCGCCTCGCGGACGGCCTGCAGGTATTCGGTCGACGCGGGGTTGATGCCGCCCTCTCCCTGCAGGGGTTCGAGGATGACGGCGGCGGTCTCGTCGTCGACGGCCGCCCGTACCTCCTCGCTGTCGCCGTACGGGACGAACTCGACGCCACCTGCCAGGGGTTCGAACGGCTTCTTGTACTTGTCCTTCCACGTCGTCGCGAGCGCGCCCATCGTGCGCCCGTGGAAGCCGCGGGTCGTCGCAACGATCTTCGAGCGACCGGTGGCGGCGCGGGCGAACTTCAGCGCCGCTTCGTTGGCCTCCGTCCCCGAATTACAGAGCCAGACGTTGTCGATGTCGCCGGGTGCTACGTCCGCGAGCTGGTCGTAGAGGGCCGTACGGGCGGCGTGCGGGTACGACGCCTGCACGTACATGAGCTCCTGCACCTGCTGGGTCGTGGCCTCGACCACGTCGGGGTGGCAGTGGCCGACCGGCACGCAGGCGTAAGAGGCGCCGAAGTCGAGGAATTGGGTGCCGTCGGTCGCGGTGAGGGTCATCCCCTCGCCGGACTCGATCTGGATGGGTTTCTCCGAGAAGACGAACCCACTCATTGGTCACCCCCCTCCGCCAGCGATTCGGGGTAGATGTGCGTCCCACCGCCACCGACGGCGCTCGTGATGGGTGCGTCGGCGTTGGCGCTGGCGACGACGACCTCCTTCGCGCCCTGCTCCAGGGCCTCGGTCGCGGCCATCACCTTCCGGGTCATGAACCCCTCGGCAGCCTGTTTGAGCCCCTCGTACTCGTCGGGGGTCTCGACCGATTCGATGCGCGTGCTGGGGTCGTCGGGGTCGGCGTAGACGCCTTCGACGTCCGTGAGGACGACGAGCGTGGCACCGAGCGCGCCCGCAATCGCGGCGGCAGCGCGGTCGGCGTCGGTGTTGACTGCGACGCCGTCGTCCGCGAGCATCGGCGGAGACGCGACCGGCGTGTACCCGCCTTCGAGCAACCGCTCCAGCAGGTCGGCGTTCACGTTCTGGATGGTGCCGGAGTGGTCGCCTCGACGAATCTTCTTTTTTCCATCTTCGACGACCCGGACGGCCGATTTGCGCTTGCCGGTCAGCAGGCCGCCATCGACGCCGGAGAGGCCGACGGCGTCGACGCCCGCCTCACGGAGTCCGGTGACGAGGTCGGTGTTGACCTGCCCGGCCATCGCCATCTTGAACACGTCCATCGTCTCGGCGTCGGTGAATCGACCGACGACACCGGACGGAGTTTCGACGTACTCGGGCTCCATGCCCATCCGTTCGAGCGTGTCGTCGACCGCCGTCGAGCCACCGTGGACGACGACGAGCGGTTCGTCGTCGACGAGCTGTGCCGCGTCGCTGAGGGCGCCCTCGGGGTCGACCGCGCGGGCACCACCGATCTTGACTACTACCGTCATGAGTATGAAAATCTGCGTCTGTCAGGGTGCGCCCACGGGGTGCAGCCCCGTGAACTCCAGTCCGGCCGTCTCCTCCAGGCCGAGCGCGATGTTGGCGGCGTGGACCGCCTGGCCCGCGCTGCCCTTCATCATGTTGTCGATGGCCGAGAAGACGACCAGCCGCTTGTTCGTCGGGTCGAGTTCGAACCCGACCTCTGCCATGTTCGAGCCCGCGACGGCCTTCGGCTCGGGGTAGCGGTAGACGCCCCCACCACCGGAAGCCATGCGGACGAACGGTTCGTCTTCGTAGCTGCCACGATAGGCGCCCCAGAGGTCGCCCTTCGAGACCGGGCCGTTCGGGAAGACGTGACAGGTCGCGCTCGCGCCGCGGATCATGTCCACCGCGTGCACGGTGAAGGAGACCGAGAGCCCGAGGTACTCCTCGATCTCGGCCTCGTGGCGGTGGCCCGTCGGCGCATAGGGGCGGACGACACCCGAGCGCTCGGCGTGCGAGGAGGCGTCGCCGCCGCCCGCACCACCTTCAGAGGAGCCGACCTTCACGTCGACGACGACCTGTTCGTCGCCCTCCAGAATCCCGTGTTCGAACAGCGGGAGGAGGCCGACGATGGTCGCCGTGGCGTTACAGCCGCCCGCGGCGATGAGGTCGGCGCCGGGGAGGTTCTCGCGGTTCACCTCGGGGAGCGCGTACTCCGCGTCGGCGAGGAGTTCCGGGCGCTCGTGGCCGTCGTACCACTGGTCGTACTGTTCTTCGGTCGGCAGGCGGAAGTCCGCCGAGAGGTCGACGACCGTGTCGGCGGCGTCCTGAAACGCGTCGATGTGCTGCATCGACACGCCGTGGGGCGTCGCCGCGAACAGCACGTCCACGGATTCGAGGTCCTCCGGGTCCGAGAAGCGCAAATCGAGGTGGCGGAGGTTCGGGTGGGTCGACCCCACCGTCTTGTTCGCCTTCCCGCGCGAGGTCGCCTGTGCGATTTCGAACTCGGGGTGGCCGTCCAGCAGCCGGAGCAACTCGCCGCCGGTGAAGCCGGAGCCGCCGACGACGCTCGCCTGGAGCGTCACGCCGGCACCTCCGCGTCGAGGCCGAGTTTCGCGCGCTCTTCGAGCCAGTCGACGACCGTGCCCGGAACGTCGACCTCGGCGACCTCGTTGAGCGCCTTGAACTCGACGGTGTGGTTCACCTCGTGGACGGTGTACGAGTCGCCCGTCTCCATGAGGTCGACGCCCAGCAGGCCGCCGCCGACCGCGTCGGAAGCCTTCTTGACGAGGTCCGCCATCTCGTCGTCGATCTCGATGTGTTCGGTCTCGGCGCCCTTCGCGGCGTTCGTGAGCCAGTGGTCCGACGAGCGGGCCATCGCCGCGACGGGCTCGCCGTCGGTGGCGAGCACGCGGATGTCGCGGCCGGGCTTCTCGACGAACTCCTGGACGTAGAACACCTTGTGCTCGTAGTGGCCGAGCGTCTCCTTGTGTTCGAGGATGGCCTCCGCCGCATTGCGGGAGTCGACTTTCGCCATCAGGCGGCCCCACGAACCCACGACGGGCTTGAGAACGCAGGGGTAGCCGAAGTTCTCGATGGCCTCCATCGCCGACTCCTTCGTGAACGCCACGTCGGTGTTCGGCGTCGGGACGCCGGCGTCCTGGAGGACGAGGCTGTTCCGTGCCTTGTCGGCGCAGATGGCCGCCGTCTCCGGGTGATTGACGACCGGCACGTCGTAGTGGTCGGTGAACCGGGTCACGTACCGCGACCGCGAGGTCGCGAGACAGCGGTCGACGACGAGGTCGAGGTCCTCGAACGCCGCTGGCGGCTCTGCGATGTTGAACCGCTCTTTCCGGACGTCGATCTTCTCCACCTCGTGGTCGCGCTCGCGCAGCTCCCGGAGCAAGAGCTTCTCGTCCCGGCGGATGCGCGAGTAGAGCATACCTATCTGCATGATATCACCTGCGCCGAAGCGCGTGGTTATTCGCCCCAGTCCTCCTCGAGTTCGGGTGCCGTGTCCAGCTCGAGGGGGTCCGTCGAGAGCACCTCGAGTTCGGCACCGCAGGTCGAACAGTCAACGATCTCTCCAGCTTCGAGGTCGTCGTGCAGGGTGAGTTCGGCCCCGCACTCGATGCATTCTGCCATTGTACCTCGTACTCACGGCCTCACGGACTTAAACCCATCGAACTTATCAAGTAATTAACAATGCACAGAGCGGCTGCTGATGGCAAAAACAGCGTCGAAACCGTCGCAAATGTTTCCTATATCAGGATTATGTCAATAGTCCCCGGCGGGGACGGTGGGAGTCCCGGTGGGCCGCGTCGCTGGGGCCAGCGCTCAGCCATACGTCGCCACCTCCTCACGGAGTGCGTCTGTTGCGGCGTCGAGCGCCTCGCGGCGCGTGCCGACGGCGGTCTCGGCCTCCGCGATGTCCGCGCTCACCCGTTCGAGCGCGGCCGCGACCGACTCGGGGGCGGGGCCGCCGAGCGAGTCGCGCGAGGCGACGCTCGTCTCGGGGTCCAGCGCCGCCTCGACGGCGGTGGGGTCGACGTATTCGCCGAGTTCACCACCCAGCACGTCTTCGACGGCGGCCTCGACGGCCGCGAAGTCGCCACCGTTCTCGCCCGCGATGGCTACGACCTCGTGCGCCGTCCGGAACGGGAGCCCCTGCATCGCCAGCAGGTCCGCGATTCCGGTCGCCGTCGAGAAGCCGTCGGCGGCTTCCTCGGCCAACAGGTCGGCGTTCCACTCGGCGGTCGCCACGGCACCGGCGGCGACTTCCGTCGCCTCCAGCACCGCATCGACCGCGTCGAACGCGTGATTGTGCGCCCGCTGGAGGTCGCGGTTGTACGCTCTCGGGAGTCCCTTCAGCGTCGTCAGGAGGCCGTTCAGCCCCGCCGAGGCGTCGCCCGCCGACGCCCGCACGAGTTCGAGCGTGTCGGGGTTCTTCTTCTGGGGCATGATCGACGAGGTCGACGAGTAGTCGTCAGAGAGGTCGACGTACCCCTTGTTCGCGAAGATGACGAGGTCCTCGGCGATGCCCGAGAGGTGCGTGGCGAGCGTCGCGGCGGCGGCCGTCGTCTCGGTCAGGAAGTCGCGCGCTGACGACGCGTCCATGCTGTTCTCGACCACCTCGTCGAAGCCGAGCAGGGCCGCGACCCGCTCGCGGTCGATGTCGAACGGCGTCCCCGCGAACGCGGCGCCGCCGAGCGGCGAGCGGTTGGTGCGGTCGAACGCCGCGACCAGCCGCTCGGTGTCACGCGCCAGCGCCGACTCGTACGACAGCAGGTAGTGTGCCACAGTCGTGGGCTGGGCGGGCTGGAGGTGCGTGTAGCCGGGCATCACCGTCTCGGTGTGGCCCTCCGCGACCGAACACAGCACCTCGCGGAACCCGATGACCGTCTCGGCGAGCTCGAGGATATCTTCCCGAAGGCGGTGGCGCAAGCAGGTGGCGACCTCGTCGTTCCGGGAGCGGGCGGTGTGCATCTTCCCGCCCACGTCGCCGATGCGCTCGATGACCGCCGTCTCGATGGCCGCGTGGACGTCCTCGCCGTCGGGTAACTCTGCGTGGCCCGCCTCCTCGACGGCGTCGAGTGCGCCGAGGATGTCGGCGGCCTCGCTCTCGTCGACGATGCCCTGTTCGGCGAGCATCACGACGTGCGCGCGGTCGACCTGCAGGTCCGCACGGAAGATGCGTTCGTCCGACGCGAGCGAGGAGAGGAACCTGCGGGCAGGGCCGCCGCTGAAGCGCTCGCGGCGGACCACGTCGCTGCTGGGTTCTTCCTCGCTCATCGGCTCACTCCGCGTCCTCTGTCTCGCCACCGTCGGTGACGGGCGCGGACTCCTTCGCGTGCTTCATCGCACGGTTCGCCAGGCGCTCCTGGAAGCCGTGGTACTTCGCGACGCCCGTCGCGTCGTTCTGCTCGATGTCGCCCGTCACGTCCTCGGTGTTGAACGACGCGGCCTCCGCGGAGTAGACGGCGTACGGGGAAGAACGCCCGACGACGCGGGCCTGTCCGCCCTCGAAGCGAATCGTCACGGTACCCGTCACGCGCTCGTTCGTCTTCGCGATGAACGCCTCGAGCGCCTGCACGAGCGGGCCGTTGACGAGCCCCTGATAGCCCTTCTCGGCCCACTCTTGGTCGATCTGCGTCTTGAACGAACGCTCGTCTTTCGTGAGGACGAGGCCTTCGAGCCCCTCGTGGGCGTTCAGGAGGGTCGTGGCGGCGGGGTGCTCGTAGTTCTCGCGGACCTTCAGGCCGAGCATGCGGTCCTCCATCACGTCGGTACGGCCGACCCCGTAGGAGCCGGCGAGCTCGTTGAGCGTCTGGATGAGTTCGACCGGCTCCATCGCCTCGCCGTTCAGCGCGACGGGGTAGCCTTCCTCGAACTCCAGTTCGATCTCCTCGGTCTCGCCCGTCGGGGCGGTCGTCCAGTCGTAGATCTCCTCGCCGGGGACGTAGCTCGGCTCCTCCAGCTCCTTCCCCTCGACCGAGCGGGACCAGAGGTTCGTGTCGATGGACCAGTCGCCGTCGTTGCCGGCTTCGACGGGGAGGTTCTTCTCCTCGGCGTACTCCTGCTCCCAGTTGCGGGTCAGGCCGAGTTCGCGGACGGGGGCGATGACCTCCATGTCGGAGTCACGCCAGACCGCTTCGAACCGGAGCTGGTCGTTGCCTTTCCCGGTACAGCCGTGTGCGAGACCCGTACAGCCCTCCGCGACGGCGACGTCGAGGATGGCCTGTGCGATGACCGGGCGTGCGAGCGCCGTCCCGAGCGGGTAGCCCTGGTACGTGGCGTTCGCGCGGACGGCGTCGAGACACAGGTCGGCGAACGCGTCCTTCGCGTCGACGATGTGGACTTCGAGCCCGAGCGCCTCGGCCGTCTCCTCGGCCTCGGCGAACTCTTCTGCTGGCTGACCGACGTCGACCGTGACGCCGATGACCTCGTCGTAGCCGTATTCCTCTTCGAGCAGCGGGACGCAAACTGTGGTGTCGAGACCGCCTGAGAAGGCGAGTGCGACTTTCTCTGTCATTGTGTTGGTGTGGTGTGTGTGTACCGCCGGTACCGGGCGGTGGTTCGTTGGAAGCGAGCGACCGTCGGAGTGAAAATGTGTTTAGTGGGCCAGGAGGCCCGGTCGCGGTCGTCGCACAGCGTGACGCGAAGCGTCACGGAACAGGCGAACGGGCGAAGCCCGTGAGCCTGCAGGAGCGAGGGCACCGTCGCTGGCTGCGGGCGAGCCGCGACGCGAGACGGTGCTCGTCATGTACTTGCTCGTAACCCGAGAGTGGTATTAAAAGCTTGCGACACTGCAACCCTTTCCGAGCCTGCTAACGCCCCACACGGCCGAACCCGACGACGAGGAGCACCACCGGGACGAGCGCGACGGCCGCGGCGAGCGCGAACGCCGCCAGCCCCTCGCTCGTGATGGGTGCGACCGTCGCCGTCCCTTGCTGTGACCCGCCCCCTGACGCCGACACCGTCGCGGTCGTCGGTCCCTCGAACCGGATGAAGAACGCGGAGAGGTCTGCGTCTTGCCCCCAGTAGGCGCTCGACTTCAGCGCCCGCGAGGGAGCCGGCGTCGTCGAGACGCGGGTGTACGCGTCGGGCCCGGCGACGACGAGCGTCCGGTTCACCTCGAACCCCGACTGGAACGGCTGGCGGAGTTCGAGGATGTTGAACTTCGTGTTGACGGCCGCGACGTTCGACCACGACCCCTGCACGCGGACGATGCCGGTTCCGTTCGTCTCGGTGACCTCGATGGTCACCTCGCCCGACTGCACCTCGCGGCCGCTCGCGTCCGCGGCGAGTGACGCCCCGCGGTCGAGTCGAGCGGCGACCTGCTGGCGGTGTTGCTGCTGACGGCTCTCGTTGCTCGCGATGGCCTCGAACGCCGCAGCTTCCGACTCGTTCGAGAGGTTGTAGCGGTCCTCGACGACGACCGTCGCGTCCCCGTTCTCGGCGAGCTGGACGGTAAAGGAGTGGCCCGTGGTGTGGACCGCGGCGACGGGCACCACCGCAGATGCGAGCACGACCCCGACGGTACACAGCGCGAGTACGGCAGCGACGAGACGGCGCATTCGTCCGGACGTTACCCGAGACGAGCATAAAGTCGTTGCCGGCTCGGCCCAATCGTTTAAGCCGCAGCCGCGAGCACTGCGAGTATGGTAGACGCTGAGGACCTCCTGAAGGTCATTCTGGTACTGGTGATTATCTGGATCGGGCTCGAAATTCTCGGGGAGATCGTCGGATTCCTGTTCGGCCCGTTCTCCTCGATCCTCGGACTGGTCGTCATCGTACTCATCGTGCTGTTCCTACTCGACAGGATTTAACGTCCGAACTCCGTCTCCCCGAGCGTGTACAGCGTCAACGTCCCCGTCCCGAGCGAGGTGACGCGACTCGCGGTCGGCCTCGCCTCGAACTGCATCACCGCCGAGCAGCGGCGGGGACACACGCTCGTCGCCAAGCGCCTCCCCGACGAGCGGTTCGAGTCGATGACGCGCCGCGCCCGTGCCGCGCTCGAAGGCACCCCGCCCTTCGCCGCGCGGGTGTCGGGCATCGACCTCTTCCGAGACCCACCCTCGGGGAAGGCCCCGGTCGCGTACCTCGTCGTCGAGTCGCCCGAACTCTACCGGATTCACGAGACGCTCTGTGAGGTGTTCGACCCCGTGCCGGGCTTCGAGGGCGACGAGTACGACCCGCACGTCACCATCGCCCGCGGGGGCGACGCTGCCGACCTCCTCGGGCGAGACATCGAACCGTTCGAGTGGACGGTCGAGCGACTCGCGTTCTGGCATCCGGGTCGCGAACTCGAAGTCGAGACCGTGGCGTTACCTGCCTAGGGCTGCGGCGGCTCTCCCTCCCACGCGTCCATGTCGGAGTAGAAGTTCAGCATCGCGTACTTGAGTTTCCCGGGGCCGATGTCGATGTGTTCGGTGCGCTCCTCCTCGGGGAACGACCGGTACACCGAGTAGTCGCCCAGTTCGGCGGCGTTCGACGCCGTGTACCGCTCGTCGACGAGGATTCTGACCCCGAAGTCCTCGGGGTTGCGCACGACGCGACCGAGCGCCTGCCGGGTCTTTCGGACCGTGGGCACCTCGACGGCGTACTCCCAGCCCTTGTCCTCGTCAGCGTGGGACGAAGTCCCACGAGCATCCGGGCGTAGCCCGGATGCGCCGCCGAAGGCCGTCGCGTAGGCGTTCTGCACCGCCTGCATCCGGTCGTCGAGATGGGGATAGGGAACGCCGACCACCGCGACCGTCCGCGCGTCGTCGTCGTCGTAGCTCACGCCCTCCGCGAGGGTGCCCCACAGCGACGTGAAGAGGACGGCGTTCTCGTCGGCGACGAACTCTTCCTTGAGCTCCTGGGCGCGGACGCCCGGCCGGTCGAGGTACGGGGTGGCGTCCGTCTCGACCTGGTGGAAGTAGCGTTCGGCTTCGGCGTAGGAGGGGAAGAACGCGAGTGTGTTGCCGGGCGTCATCTCGACGGCGTCGGTCAGGACCTCGGTGATAGTCTCCTGCATCCCGGGGTCGTCCCGCTGGCTGGCGAACAGCGCGGGTGTGTCGACCGCGTAGGTGCGGCGGCGCTCCGGCGGGAACTGCTCGCCGAACGCCATCGTCAGCGGCCCGTCCTCGTGGTCCGTCCCCACGCCGAGCACGTCCTCGACCACGTCGAACGGGCGGAGGGTCGCACTCATCAGCACCGACGCGTAGAGTTCCTCGAACAGCGGTTCGGTCACCTGCCGCGGGATGCAGGTGTAGAGTTCGGCACGACCGTACACGCCGCTCTCGTCGCGGCGCACGGAGACGACGGGGTAGGTGCCCGCCGCCGCGGAGCCTGACATCCACTCGTCGATGAATCCCGACGCCTGCAGGACGCGACACTCCTTTCGCGTGGTGGTCTCGCCCTCCTTGTACTGTTCCTGGTACTGCTGGTCGAGCGCCGCCCCGAGGTTCAGCGCCTGCTCCAGGTCCTGCTTGTAGCCGGGGCCCTCGTAGGCGTCGAGGAACGCGAGCGTCAGGTCGTCGCGGCCCTCCTCGTTGTCGACGGTGATGTCTTCCCAGGTCTCGTCCAGGGTCTCGCGTGCGCCGATGCCGAGCCCGTCGTCGTACACCGCGCGGAGTGCCTCGCGGTACGCCGCCACGACGCGTTCGGTCGCCTCGACGCGGTAGTCGTCCACCTCCTCCAGTTCGTCGAGCGCACCGTCGAGGGTCGTCTCGGTCAGCTGGCGGGTCGCGTGGTCGCGGGCGGCGGACTCGATGTTGTGCGCCTCGTCGAACACGGCGACCACGTCTTCGGGGTCGCGGCCGAGCCACCGGAAGAACTGCTCGCGAATCATGGGGTCGAGCAGGTGGTTGTAGTTGCAGACGACGAGGTCGACGCCCTCCATTCCCTCTTTCAGTAGCTCGTACCCGCAGAACCCCTGTGCGTGCGCGTACTCGTACACGTCGTCGGGCGTCCGCACGTCGTCGTACAGCCACTGGTAGAACTCGTCGGTATCGCCGGTGAGGTTCGCGTAGAACCGCTCGCAGACGTTCCCCTCGTCTATCGCCTCGACGCCCTCCTCGACGGCCTCCAGTTCGTCCATCACCGACGACCGGGCCTTGGCGGCCTGCTCGTTGCCGTCCTGTGCGGCGTCGAGGAGTTCCTGCTGGCGGCGTTCGAGGTCGGTGAGCTCCTGCTCCTGTTCGACGAGCTTGCGGGTCGTATCGCGCAGCTCCTGGCACTCCTGGTAGCCCACGTCGATGTGGCACATCGACCCCTTCCCGCGGAAGACGACGGTCCGAATCGGTTGCTGGCGGGTGATGGCCCGTGCCTCCGCGATGAACTGGCGGGTCTGCTGGTGGACGTTCGTGGTGATGACGACGGTCTTGTTCTCCTGCTCGGCGTATTCGAGCGCTGGAACCAGCGACGCGAGCGTCTTCCCGGTCCCGCACGCGCCCTCGAACAGCACGTCCCGACCCTCGTCGAGCGCGTCGTGGATGCGGCCCATCGCCTCCCGCTGGTGGTCGTAGGGGGCCTCGTACGGGAAGTAGCGGAGGAACGACGCCGTCTCTGACACGCCCAGGAGTTTGCCGCTCTCACCTAAAAGGATTCGCCGACCGCGGTGGAACTGATGGGCGAGGGTTCATATAGCGGAACGCGGCCACCGCCGTCGTGCCGTAGTCCCCCGACCCGGTCGGTCGAGGCGGTAGCGTGGCGCTTGCGCCACGGACAGTCTAGCGGTCCAGCCGTGAGACGACTGCGACGCGCCGGCCGGGAGCCACGCCACGCGTCGCCTGTTCGCCCCCCTGTGTCACGTCGAACGGTCGCAGCTACTCCTCGTCCTGCACCTCGGGTTCGATGTACACCTTCGAGACGTCCTCGTCGGCCGTCATGATGGTCTCCTCCAGGTCCGTGATGTGGTCGTCGATCTCCTCGGTGTCGAGGTCGGGGTCGAACGCCACGTCGGCGGTGACGATGACCTTGTCCGGACCGAAGTAGACGGTCCGGAGGTCCACGACCTCCGTGACGCCCGATGCGTTCGTCACCAGCGCCCGGATCTCTCGTTCGTCGGCGTCGGGCAGCGACTCGCCGAGCAGGAGGCGCTTGTTCTCCCACGCGAGCGCCGCCGCGAACCCCATCAACATCACGCCGATGAGGAACGCCGACACCGCGTCGAACAGCGGGTTCCCCGTGACCCGCGAGAGGAACACGCCGAACAGCGCCAGCCCCGCGCCGCCGATGGCGATGGTGTCCTCGGTGAACGCCGTGAGGACGGTGACGTTGGCGGTCTTCTTGAACGCCTCGCGGTAGCCGGACCAGTCGTTCTCGCGGATCTCGATCCGCATCGCGTCGTTCGCCTTCTTCAGCGCGTACGCCTCGAAGAGGATGGCCCCGGCGAGCACCGCGTAGTTGACGTAGACGTTCGGCACCGTCGCGCCGACGACGGGAATCGTCACCGTCCCCGAACTGATGGGGTGGGGGTTGACGATGGCGTCGTAGCCGTGTTTCAGCGACTCCCACCCCGCGATGCCGAACAGCAACACCGAGACGAGAAACGAGTAGAAGAACTGCGCCTTCCCGTAGCCGAACGGGTGTTCGCGCGAGGCTTGCTTCCGACCGTAGAAGATGCCCACGAGGAGAAACACCTGGTTGCCAGTGTCGGAGATGGAGTGGTACGTCTCGGAGAGCATCGCGGGCGAGCCCGTGAGGAGATACCCCCCGAACTTCAGTATCGCGATGGCGCCGTTCGCGAACAGCGCGGCGAGGACGACGGAGACACTGCTTGCCATACTCGGCGTGCACACCGAGATGGGAAAGGAGTTGCCGTCGACCGTGCGACGGGAAAGCCTTACCGTCGTCGCTCCGTAGCGGCCACATGCTCGTCGTCGTCTCCGACACGCACGGCACCGAGAGCCCCCGGCTCGAGGGCCGCACGCTGGAGGCCGTCCGCGAGGCCGAGCTGGTCTGTCACTGCGGCGATTTCATGACCGAGCCTGTCCTCGACGCCTTCGAGCAGGAGGCGACCGAGTTCGCCGGGGTCTACGGCAACAACGACCCGCCGGCTGTCCGCGACCGGCTCGCCGATACCCGCGTCGTCGACCACCGGGGGATTCGGCTCGCACTGGTACACGGACACGAACACACCGAAACCGCGGTGTCGCTGTTCGGCCGGCAGTCGAACGCCGACCTCGTCTGCGTCGGCCACTCACACCGGCCCTCGTTCCAGATGGCCGGCGCGGTGCCCGTGCTCAACCCCGGGAGCCACGCCGACCCGCGGTGGTACCGCCCGGCACACGCCGAACTCGAGGTGAGTGCGAAGGTCGTCGCCGGCCGGCTCGTCCAGCCGGACGGCACGGTCTTCGAGCAGTTCGAGATAGAACGGTAAGGTGGAGGGCCGAAGCCTCGGTGGCGGAGGGCCGAAGGCTGTCAGCACCCGACTCTTGTGCGGCTGTTGAAAAGTAGACTCCGTAAGCTCAAACAGCCGTTTTACATACGGGTCGTGAGCACGAGTCCCACGAGGAGCACCGTCAGGCCGCCGAGGAAGAACAGCAGCCCTGGCGGGAGCGACCCCACGACCTCGATGCCGCCGTCGCTCGCCGCCTGGACGGTCTCCGCCGCCGTCGGCTCCGGGGCCGGTGAGGGCGTCGGCGCCGCGCTCGGCGTCTGGGTTGCGGGTTCCGAGGTCGCGGCGACGGTGTCGGCGACCGTCTGGGTGGCCGACTCGGTCGACTCACCGGTGGAGAAGACGCCGGGGCCGTCGCTCGTCGCGGTCGCCGCGTCATCGTCGGGCTGTGGCGTCGGCTCCGCGGTTGCGGTGACCGACCCGCCGCCGTCGGACCCGCCAGCAGCCGTCTCTGCCGCTGGTTCGGTGGCTGTCGACTCGGTGGGTGCAGTGCCGTCGCCGCTACCCGCGTCGTAGCCACCGCCCTCGCCGCCGCCGCTGGCGCCCAGTCCACTGAAGCCGAGGAGGCTGTCCCCGAACACCTGCTGGACGGCGAGACTCCCGACGAGCAGTGCGCCGATGCCACTCAGGAGCCGCGACAGCGCCGCGCGGATGCCCGATGCTTGCTGTTCCTGTCCGGCGAAGATGACGAGCGGCTGGTCGGCTGGGGCGTACACGTCCATCTCGCGGCCCTTCTCGGAGTAGGCGGTGCCGATGACCTCGACCGCCCCTGCCTCCTCGAGGTTCGAGAGGTGGTACTGGGTGTTCTGGAGTGTCGTGTCGGCTCGCTGGGAGAGCTCGGCAGGCGGGGCGGGCTCGTCGTGGAGTTCGGCAAGAATTCGCCGGGCCGTCCCCGACGAGAGCGCCGACATCAGGGCGTCGGCGTCCTCGCTGTCGACGCCGACCACCCGTGGTTCGGCGTCGGTGGTGAGATTAGGCTTGGAGGGCAGCAGACTCATCACTCCCGACTTTCTATTCGATTGGCATGAGTGTTGTGTGCCCCGCGTGTCGCGAGGGGAAACGCATTTAGCCCGCACGGGCTACGCGACGGTATGGCTTCGGTCGACCCGGTGCTGGTCGCGATCATCTCGGGCATCCTGCTGTTCGTGCTCGCGGTCTACCTGATGCTCCGGCGGACACTGCTCGCGTTCTCCGAGGGGATGCGCGACAGTCGGCGCCGCGATTAGACGACGCGACCGACCGCGTCGACTGCCGCTTCTACCGCCTCGCCGTCCACGTCCCAGTGCGTACAGAAGCGGACGCGCTGCGGGCCGAACACCGACGCGAGGACGCCCTCGGCTTCGAGTGCCTCGACGAACGCCTCTGCTG
The DNA here is from genome assembly GCF_024362405.1 of Halorarius litoreus. Classification (GTDB taxonomy): domain Archaea; phylum Halobacteriota; class Halobacteria; order Halobacteriales; family Haloarculaceae; genus Halorarius; species Halorarius litoreus. The sequence goes on from NZ_CP101454.1 coordinate 1,555,356, forward strand.
AGTCGGGCGTCTCGACGATGACGATGTTCGTCTCCGGCTCCGGGACGGTGAGGGCATCGTACGCACCGAGCCCCTCGGCGAGCTGCCGGGCGTTCGCGTGGTCCTCGTGGAGCCGGCTCCGGTTCTCGAGTGCGAGCAGCCCGGGTGCGGCGATGACGCCGGCCTGTCGCATCCCACCGCCGAACAGCTTGCGGACCCGTCGGGCGTCCTCGATGAACTGCTCGGAGCCGGCGAGCATCGAGCCGACGGGGGCGCCGAGCCCCTTCGAGAGACAGAACATCACCGAGTCGACGGGGTCGACGAGGTCGCTGGCAGGCACGTCGAGTGCGGCGGCCGCGTTGAACAGCCGGGCGCCGTCGAGGTGGACGGGCACACCGTGGTCGTGGGCGGCGTCGGCCGCCGCCGCGATGTCGTCGGCCGAGATGGCCGTCCCGCCCTTGCTGTTGTGCGTGTTCTCCAGACACAGCAGGCCGGTGCCGGGGCGGTGGCTGTCTGCGTCGACGTAGCCGTCGTGGACCTGGTCGGCGGTCACGACACCGCGGTCGCCGCCGTCGATGGTGCGGGCCTGCAGGCCAGCGTGCTGGGCGAGGCCGCCCAGTTCCCACTTGTAGATGTGGCTCTCGCGCTCGACGAGCACCTCCTGGCCGCGGTCGGTGTGGGTGCGGGCGGCGATCTGGTTCCCCATCGTCCCCGTCGGGACGTAGAGGGCGGCCTCGGTGCCGACGAGGTCGGCCGCGCGTGCTTCGAGGTCGTTGACGGTCGGGTCCTCGCCGTAGACGTCGTCGCCGACGTCGGCGTCGCGCATCGCCTCGCGCATCGCGTCGGAGGGGCGGGTGACGGTGTCCGAGCGGAAATCGTGCATGCGTCTGGTTGCGTGCCCGGCGTGAAATACGCCGCGGTGGGGGCGGTCGAAACCGGTTTGGCGACGGCACCCAACGGGGAGGCATGGACCCACGCATCCGCGAACACGCCGAGGTAATCGTCGACCACTCCACCGGATTGAGCGACGGCGACAACGTCGTCATCGACGCCCACCCCGTCGCCGAGGATCTCGTGACCGCCCTCCACGAGAAGATCGCGGATGTCGGCGCGAACCCGCTCGTCATCCAGCAACGCCTTGGAAAGCGGTTCCGTCGCGCCTACCTGCGAAACCACGACGGCGAGTTCGACCTCCCGAGCCACGAGATGGCGCTGTTCGAGGAGATGGACTGCTACATCGCCATCCGCGCGGACGACAACGTCGTCGAGGAGAGCGACATCGACGGCGACGTGCAAACGGCGTACTCGCAGGCACGCCAGCCGCTCCTCGAAGAGCGACTGGGCAAGACGTGGTGTCTCACGCAGTATCCGGCCGCGGCCAACGCCCAGATCGCGGAGATGAGCACCGAGGGGTACGAGAACTTCGTCTGGGACGCCGTCAACAAAGACTGGGACGCGGTGAAGGAACACCAGCAGCAGATGGTCGAGATCCTCGACCCCGCTGAGGCGGTCCGCATCCGGTCGGGCGAGACGACGGACGTGACGATGAGCGTCGCGGGCAACCTCACGCTCAACGACTACGGCGAGAACAACCTCCCGGGCGGCGAGGTGTTCACCGCGCCCGTTCCTGATTCGGTGGAGGGCGAGGTGCTGTTCGACAAGCCCGTCTACCAGCGCGGCCACGAGATTACGGGTGCGTGGCTGCAGTTCGAGGGCGGCGAGGCCGTCGACTGGAGCGCCGAGAAGAACGAGGCCGTCCTCGACGACATCCTCACGACCGACGATGGTGCCCGCCGGCTCGGCGAGCTGGGCATCGGGATGAACCGCGACATCGACCGGTTCACGTACAACATGCTGTTCGACGAGAAGATGGGCGACACCGTCCACATGGCCGTCGGCCGCGCCTACGACGCCTGTGTCGGCGCGGGGAACGAGTCGAACGACTCGGCCGTCCACGTCGACATGATCGTGGACATGAGCGAGGACTCGGTCATCGAGGTGGACGGCGAGGTCGTCCAGCGGGACGGGACGTTCGTGTTCGAGGAGTAGGGAGACGCGAGCGTCTCCAAGGAACGAGTCACAGCGTACTGCGAGCCCAGCGCTCGCTAGCGTCGACGAGACGCGACCGGCAATCTACCGGTCGCCACCGGTGAGGGACAGCCGGGCAAGGTACGAGTCCGACTGGACCCGTCCGAGGACACAGTGTACAGAAACAGGACCGCTCGAGCAGAGCGACCTGAGAAAGGACGGCGGACCGAACCGCCAGTAGCCACCACGGTCAGAGTGAGGGAGTTGGCCGTTCCGTGGTCACCCTCCCCACCGGTTCTCGCTCGTGTTCGGACTCTGCCGGTGAGTCCCCTCGACCCGCGCGGGAGCCGGTGTGCGACGCGTGGAACCGAGGTCGTTCGCTTCTTCGACGGACATTACACTCCATTCGTGGGCGATTTGGTGGATAAAGGTTTCGTACAACGAACCTAAGCCGATTTCGAGTATACATATGCCCACTAATAAAGAGGAATACGTCCTTCCCCGGTTATACCGGGCAGAATCGCTAAGGGGGTCGCTCGGGAACTCCGGATGTGCGGAGTCTGCGGGTTGCACTCGTCGTGTGTCTCCTCGCGGCCGCGGTCGGCCCCGCAGTCGGAAGCGAAGCGGCGGCCGACCAGTCTATCGTGGTGTCGTACACGGTCGCCCCGGCCGACGCGCCCGACCGCGTGCGGGTGACCGTCCGGATCACCTCGCTGCCGGAGTCGGTCTCGTCGTTCCGTTTCTCCACGCCGTTCGACGGCCTGCGAGCGCGCTCGACCCACGGGTTCACGCGGCGTGACGACGGGTTCGTCTGGGACGGCCGGACCGACACCCCGTCCATCACCTACACCGCACCCGCTGCGCCCGAGTCCGTCGAGGGGGGCGGCGATACGAGCGCGGCCGACGGGCTCGGCACCGCCGACGCGGCCGACTGGACGTACGTCGCCGCGGGCAAGCTCACCCTCCCGTACTCGTATCGCTACTTCGGTGACGACCCCGGCATCGAGACCGACCTCGCCGCCGACGGCGGGGCGGCCGGGGCCAGCATCGTCTTCCTCGGGGCACACGAGGCAACGACCGAGCGCTACGCCGGCCAGCAGCTCCGACTGGTCGTCCCCGAGGCCGCGACGCTCTCGGCCGCGGACCGACGGCGCGTGTTCTCGACGCTCGCGGCCGCTCGAACCGGCCTCGACGTCGGGGCCGCCGACGCGCGGGTGAACGTGTTCGTCACCACGGCCCCCATCCGCCGTGGTGGGGTCACCTTCCCGCAGCGCACGGCTGGGGTACAGGACCTGTGGGTCCGCGACGACGTCCCGGTCGACGCCACGGGCAACACGTGGGTCCACGAGTACGTCCACACCCGACAGGCGCACGACCTCTCCCCCGAGATGGGCTGGTTCAGCGAGGCGAGCGCCGAGTACTACGCCGCGCTCCTCACGCTCCAGCAGGGCCGCATCCGCTTCGACAGGTTCCACGACCACGTCGCCACGGACACGCACGCGGACGCCCGTCTCACCGACCAGTCGACGTGGCCCGACCACCGGACGCCCTACACCAAGGGCCGGCGCGTGCTCGCGGCGCTCGACGCCCGCATCCGCGCCGACAGCGACGGGGACGCCACCCTCCAGGACGTGTTCCGTCGGATGAACCGCCACGACGGCCCCGTCTCGTACGCCGACTTCACCGAGATGGTGTCGGCGGCCGCGGGGACGGACCGCTCGGCGTGGCTCGACCGCTACGTCCGCGGGTCGGCCACGCCTCCGGTTCCGGACGACCCGTTCGTCTTCACACCGCCTGACGTCGACGACCGCGACGCCGACGGCCTCGTCGACGCGACCGAACGCGAACTGGGAACGAGCCCCTTCCATTACGACACGGACGCCGACGGGCTCGGGGACCCCACCGAACGCGACGGCCCGACCGACCCGGTCGACGCCGACACGGACGATGACGGTCTCTCAGATGGCCGGGAGGTCGACCTCGGCACCGACCCGCTCGACGCCGACACGGACGGCGACGGGCTCGACGATGGGGCGGAACTCGACCACGGCACGGACCCCCTCGCTCGCGACACGGATAGCGACGGCCTCCGCGACGGCCGCGAACTCGCGTTCGGGAGCGACCCCACCCGCTTCGACACGGACGGCGATGGGCTCCCCGACGGCCGGGAGTTCGCACTCGGTAGTGACCCTCGCGCTGTGGACTCGGACAGCGACGGCCTCACTGACCCGCACGAGGCTCGACTCGGGACGGACCCCGCCGACCGGTTCACCGACGGCGACCGGCTCGGCGACGCCGAGGAACTCGACTTCGGCAGCGACCCGACGCTCCGCGACACGGATGGCGATGGACTCGGTGACGCCCGCGAGAAGCGACTGGGCCTCGACCCGACGGATCCGGACGTGGATGGCGACGGCATCCCGGATGGCGAGGAAGTCGAGGCGGGCACCGACCCCGAGACGAAGACGAGTGGCATCGTCTTCTTCTTCGCCAGCCTGTTCTCGTAGTGAGTCGGGAGTGAGTGACGCGACGCGAACAGCTCCCTGCGAGGAGTGCAGCGCCGAGCACGGAGGGATCCTCACCACGGTCGGACGTGCTCGCTTCGCTGCGCGCGACCTCCCTGGTTCGAATCCCGTGGCTCGCTCTGCTCACTGTCGTTCGCAGAAGCGAGCACGGAGGGATTCGAACCCTCGACCGTCGGATGTCTTCCCATCACGGGTGCCCCCACGACGGATAGAAGTCCGACGCTCTATCCTAGCTGAGCTACGTGCCCTACAGTCGGCTACACCCGTCTCCGCAAAAAATCGTCCGAATGCGCGCCACCACCGACAGACCTTCGCTCCCCGCAGTCGAAGCCCCGGCATCCCATGTCCGACCCTGCCGACACCGAGCCCTCCAGTCTCCGCGAGCGCCTCGAAACCGCCGTCTGGGAGCGCCACGCGAACCCCCTGAGCGGCTGGTCGCGGGTGCTCACGCTCCCCGTGTTGATGTACGGTATCTACGCGCGGCGTCCAAGGGTCGTGGCCGCCGTCCTCGGGTTCACCGTCGTCAACCCGGTGCTGTTCTCGCCGCCGGAGGACGCCGACGCGTGGATGACGCGCGTGGTGCTCGGTGAGCGGATGTACTACAACCACCGCGAGGGCCGTCGCCCGATAGACCTGCTCAACTACGCGAACGGCCCCATCACGGCGTACGCGGTGTACGCCGCCTACCGCAAGCAGGCCGCGCGCTGTGCGCTCTTCACGGCGCTGTCGATGGCGACGAAGTTCCTGTTCGTCGGCTACGTCGCCCGCTACTACGACCAGCACAAGACCGAGTTCCCGGAGGACGTTCCGGCGTTCGACCGCGCGCGGACCTAGCCGTGGAACCGGTAGAGCGAGGTGACGTACGGCAGCCGGTTGAACATCCAGAACGCCACGGGGATGCCGATGATGGTGACCGCGAGGAACGCGGCGACGTTCGCCCAGATCCACGACAACCACCAGCCGACGAACACGAAGTAGACGGCGCGTAGCAGGAGGTTGGTCTGCCCGCGGCCGGAGTCCGGGGCATCGAGTCCCTGCGGCTCCGCGAGCGAGAGGACGGTCGGGATGAGGTTGATGAGCTTGATGCCGAGCGGGATGAGGATGATGGTGGCGTTCAGCAGCCACGCGATGTTGACGACGACGGGCGTGAGCCACCAGCCGACGAGCACGAACCACAGCGCGCGGACCAGAAACGAGCGTTGGGCCATGAGTCGAATACAACACCGGCGGGCAAGGGACTGTCGCTCGGGGCGACGAGTCACAGCCCTTAAGCGCGATTCCCGGCTAAAGGCGTTCGAATGCGCGTCATCGGCACCGTCGGTCTCCCGGGAAGTGGCAAGGGCGAGTTCGCGACCGTCGCCCGCGAGCAGGGCGTCCCGGTCGTCACGATGGGCGACGTCATCCGCGAGGAGTGTCGCAAGCGCGGCCTCGACCCCGCGGACCACCACGGTGAGATCGCCCAGGCCCTCCGCGAGGAGGACGGCCCGCTCGCCATCGCCGAGCGCTCCATCCCGATGATCCGCGCGGCGCTCGACGACTCGGAGACGGTCCTCGTCGACGGGCTCCGCTCGGGCGACGAACTCGACCGCTTCTACGACGAGTTCGGCGACGACTTCACGCTCGTCGCCATCGAGGCCCCGTTCGAGGAGCGCGCCAAGCGCATCGAGACGCGGGGGCGCGACAACACCGCCGAGGAGACGCTGCGGGACCGCGACGAGCGGGAACTCGGCTTCGGCATGGGTGAGGCGATGGAGCGCGCAGATGTACGCATCGAGAACGACGGCACGCTCGACGAGTTCCGCACGCAGGTTCGGGAGGTGCTCGAATGATCTACAGCGTCGACGTCCAGATCACGGCGCCGGTGAAGGACACCGAGGTCACCGAGCGCGTCGAGGACGCCATCCACAACCTGTTTCCCGAGGCCGAACTCTCTCGCTCGGAGGGCGAACTGCTCGCGCGGAGTCACGGGCTCGAACACTTCTCCGAACTCCTGCACGAGCAGGCCATCCTCGATACGGCTCGCGGTGCGTTCTTCAGCGGGCAGGAGGGCGACACCGTCGCGTTCGACCTGAAGAAGCAGGCCGCCTTCGAGGGCCGGGTCAACTTCGCGGTCGGCAAGCCGGGTGAACTCGGGACCATTCACGTCCGCGTGACGGTCACGGACCCCTCGGTCGAGGCGTACGTCGACCACGTCGCGCCGCCGACAGAGGACGGCAAACCCATCGAGCGCGACAGCGATTGACATCCTCCCGAACCCTTTCGGGGGCGGTTCCCGACTGTCCGCTATGCACGCAGTGTACTTCGACCTCGACGGCACCCTCTGCTCGTTCACCCGCGAGTACGGCGACCTGCTCGCCGAGGCAGTCGACGAGCACGTCGGCCAGCACGACGATGCCCTCGTGGAAGCGTACAGCGAAGCGTTCTACGAGGCGTTTCTCGCACTCGATGCCGAGCCGTATCGAGCGGGCGCGCGGGCCGTCGCAACCCGCACCGGTGTGTCGGTCGACCCGGCGGCGTTCGTCGACACCGTCCGCGAACTGGAGTACGAGATGGTCGCGGTCACCGACGGGATGCACGCGCTGCTCGACCGACTCGACGACCGGCCGCTCGGCGTCCTCACGAACGGCGTTCCGGCGTGGCAGTTCGGGAAACTCGAACGCGAGGGCCTGCTCGACCGGTTCGACGCGACGGTCGCCTCCTACGAGGCTGGCGCGCACAAACCGGATTCGGCGGTGTTCGACCTCGCGGAAGACCGCCTACCGGCGGACGGATACGTGATGGTCGGTGACGACTACGAGGCCGACGTGGTGGGGGCACGCGAGGCGGGATGGGAGGCGGTTCACCTCGACCGCACGGCCGACGGCGTCCGCATCGGGGACGAGCGCGACCTCGACGCGCTGCTCGTGGCGCTCGGCTGACTACTCGCCGAGTCCAGAGACGTGAATCGCGATCCACTCCGAGCGGTCGCGCCGCCGCGTCACCCGAACCTCCTCGACCCACTTCACCCACTGGAAGCCGCGGCGCTCGGGCGCGACGAGTCTGAGGGGAAAGCCGTGGCCATGGGTGAGTCGGTCGCCGTCGACGCGCGCGGCGAGCAGCGCGCCGCGGGCTTCCGCGATGGGGAGCGACCACCGGTAACCCGTCACCGAGCGGAACTGGACCCACCGCGCTCCCTCCTGAACGCCGGCCGCGTCGAGCAGGTCTCCCACCCGGAGTCCCTGCCAGTCGTGGTCGGAGTACCAGCCGCTCGTACAGTCGAGGAGCGCGCGGGTCTCGGCCTCAGTGTCGAGCGTCTCGTAGGCGAGTTCGAGGTCGCGGTCCACGAGCCCAGTCACTGTGAGCGACCACGTCTCGGGGTCGACCGGGGCGGGGTCGTCCGCGACCCACATCGTCACGGGAAAGCGGTTGCCCGCGTCCGAACCGGCCTCGCGCGAGCCGGTAAACCGCCGTTCGGTGCCGAGCGCGTCGTTCGCCCGGTAGGCGGCCGCACCGAGGGTGACGAGCCCCAGCCACGAGAGGGCGGCCCGTCGTTCACCCAGCGTGGCGCGCGAGGGGATGGCGAGGCGGTCGCGGAGGTGGACGAGGAGGACGGCCGCCGTCACGACGCCGAGCGCGCCGTGGACGACCAGCAGCGTCCACGGCCCCGGAATCGACGTGCCGAGCACCCAGAGGATGCCGGTTGCGAGCGCGGCGACGGCGAGCAGCGAGAGGCCGACCGAGAGCGCGACGGTGCCCGACCGCGTCTGGACCCCTGCTCGGACGCGGTGGCGGACGCGCCAGAGCTTGAGCGCGAGAAACGCCACCAGCGACACCCCCGCGCCGCCGTGGAGGACGAACAGCCACGCGTCGCCCGGCGAGCCGGAGACGAGGCTCACGAGGCCGCTCGCGACCGCGAGAGCGACCCCCAGCAACAGCGACCAGTCGACGAGTGCCGACGGGAGCCGGGGTCGCACACTGTGCATGTGCCAGTTACGGGCTCCGGCCGTTTCAGTCTCTCTCCGTCTCGTCTCTCCGCGTGACTCCACGGTACGCTCTTGTGTATCGACCACGTTCGCTCGTCTATGCCCGCCCCGCTCTCGGTTCGCAACTATATGACGACCGACGTGGCGACCGTCACCCCGGAGGCGACCGTCCGAACGGTCGCCCAGCGACTCTCGGAGGCCCGCATCGGTTCGCTCGTCGTCGTCGACGGCAAGACGCCCGTCGGTGTCGTCACCGAATCCGACCTCACTCGCCTGGTCGCAGGCGGTGGCGACCCCAGCGCCACGTACGTCAGCGACGTGATGACGGAGGACCCGGTGACCGTCGGCCCGGACACCACGCTGGCTGCCGCGGCGACGCTGCTCGTCGAGGGGAGCTTTCGCCGACTTCCCGTGCTCGATGGCGGCGATCTCGTCGGTATCATCACCGCCTCGGACCTCGTGGAAGCCGTCCCTGGCCTGCAGGGTCCCGGCGCGCTGGAGCTGCTCGCCGGGCGAGCGGACACCGCCTACGAGACGCCCGACTGGGAGTTCGAGAGCGAGGGCGTCGAGCAACTGGGTATCGGCGACCGCGTCAAGTTCCGCAAGACGCTCTCGGACAGCGACGTCCGCGAGTTCGCCCACGCGTCGGGTGACACGAACCGCCTTCACCTCGACGAGTCGTTCGCCGCCGACACTCGGTTCAAACGGCGGATCGTCCACGGGACGCTCGTCGCGGGCGTCATCTCCTCGGCGCTCGCGCGGCTCCCCGGCCTCACCATCTACCTCGGGCAGGACCTCCGGTATCTCGGTCCGGTCGACCTCGGCGACCGCGTCACCGCGGTCTGTGAGATCGTCGAGAACCTCGGGGACTCACGCTACCGGCTCTCGACGGCGGTGTACGACTCGGACGAGGAGTGTGTCATCGAGGGCGAGGCGACGGTGCTCATCGACGCGCTCCCCGAGGGCGAGATAGCGGCGCGGGATTAACGCGACGTGGCCTGATTCTCACCGCGGCGTCGACTGGTTCTCCTTCGAGATGGTGTTCGGGAGGCGGTGCGTACACGCCGTGTCGAACGTGCGCGGCGCGTTCGCAGTCGTCACCTCGTCGCTGACGAGGTAGCGGTCGGGGTCTGGTCGGGGTGTCGGTTGGCCGGGTCGGGTCGTCTGGGGTGTGGATGTGCTCATCTGTTGGATTTTGCGGGCGTTCGCGTGGCTGTACGTCAGAAAGAAGGGGTCAGTGTGCGCGTACAGCGTGCATCCGTACACCACCGTACTGGGTGAACTATCATTAACGTTCGGATTCGTACATGGTTTGTCATCTGCTCTCGGAACGCCCCGAATCGGCACGGTTGGGACGTCTAGACGGCGTCTGAGGGCGATTCCCGATTTCGTTACTGGCAACCGTTAACGCCTCACGCGGCGTAGGCGTACGGATGAGCAGTAGCCGTCACCCTCCGCCGGCCGACCTCAACCCCGACACCTTCCGGCAACTGGGCTACCGGACGGTGGACATGCTCGCCGACTACTACGCCGGCATCGACACTCGCCCGGTGTACGTGCAGGCCACGCCCGAGGAGGTGGCCGCTGCGTTCGACGAGCCGCTACCCGAGACGGGGATGGAGCCGTCGGCCATCCTCGACGCCGTCGAGGAGCGTGTCATCCCGTACGCGACGCACAACCCCTCGCCACGCTACTTCGGCTTCGTGATGGGGTCGGGCACACCCCTCAGCCCGCTCGCCGGTGCCATCGCGGCGGCGGTGAACATGAACGCCGGGGGCTGGCACCCTGGTCCCTCCGCGACGGAAATCGAACGCCGCTGTATCCGGTGGCTCGCGGAGGCAATCGGCTACCCGGCCGACACCGGGGGGCTGCTGACGAGCGGCGGCACGATGGCTAACTTCACGGCCCTCCTGTCCGCGCTCCGCCACCAGACCGACTACGAGACGACCGGGTCGGGGTTGCAGGGTGGTGACCACCCCCGGTACACGCTCTACATGGCTGACCACGAGGGGCACTCCAGTATCGTCCGAGTCGCGGACATGCTCAATCTCGGGCGCGAGGCCGTCCGGCTCGTCCCCAGCCACGACGACTTCACGATGGACGTGGCTGCCCTCGAAGCGATGCTCGACGCGGACGAAGCGAACGGCGACCAGCCGTTCTGCGTCATCGGGCAGGCCGGCTCTATCAACGTCAGCGTGGTCGACCCGCTCGACGAGATCGCCGACGTCTGTGCCGCCCGCGACCTCTGGTTCCACGCGGACGGCGCGTGTGGGGCGGTCGGCGCGATGGTCCCCGAACTCGCCCCGCGTTACGCCGGGATGGAGCGGGCCGACTCGGTGACGCTCGACCCGCACAAGTGGCTGTTCATCCCCTACGCCTGCGGCGCGGTGCTGGTCCGCGACCAGCAGGTCCTCGCGAAGACGTTCGCGATGGACGCCGCCTACCTCCGGGGGTCGGTCGGCGAGACGCCCGAGGAGTTCGACTACTACGAGTTCGGCCCGGAGATGTCACGCGAGTTCCGCGCGCTGAAGCTCTGGATGAGCCTGAAGCACTACGGGCTCGCGGGCTACCGCGACCTCCTCCGCAAGAACGTCGACTGCGCCCACCACCTCGACGGGCTCGTCCGCGACCACGACGACTTCGCCGCCGTTCAGGACCCGAACCTGTTCATCTACTCGTTCCGCTACGTCCCGGCGGACCTCCAGACGGCGCTGGTCGACCCGCCGGACGTCCCGCTCGACCGCGTCCACGAGTACCTCGACGAACTCAATCAGGCCATCATCGACGAGGTCGTCAAGAGCGGCCTCGCGTTCCTCACCACGACGAGCATCCACGGGCACCGTGCGCTCCGGATGTCTATCTGCAGTCACCGCACGACCACGGACGACATCGAGATGGTGTTCGAGGCGCTGGCGGAGACGGGCGCTCGCCTCGACGCCGAGTGGCGCGAGAGCGCGAGCCTGCCGGTGTGAGGCTACACCGGCCCGTACAGCAACAGTGCCACCGCGACGCCGATGAAAACCACCTTCAGCGCCGTGTTCACCGCCACGACCTTCGACCCGAACTCGGCACCCCAGATGCCGTACTGGAACGGGATCGAGCGCTTGAACGTCGACACCGCGAAGGAGACGATGCCGCCGACGAGCATCGTCGCCACCGCCTGTCGTGGGGTGAACGTCCCCGGAATCAGGGGCGCGATGACGAGTGCCCCATTGGTCGTGTCGAGTGCGAACACCGCGATGACGGGGACCGCCGCCACCGGGAGCCCCACCACGTCGGCCAGCGGGTCGGCCGCCGCGGTGACGCGCGTGATGTCGACGTTCGCGGTGAGGAGCGCGACGGCGGTGTAGATGATGGCGAGCCGCGGCAGGATGTCGCGCGTCTTCTCGTAGCCTTTCGTCGCGGCGTCGCGGAGTTTGCCTTCGAGGGTGTCGGGGTGGTCGGCGGTGACGGTGGGTTCCGGGGCGCCCCCGTCGGCCTCGACGGTTCCTCGCACCGACTGCTCGCCCGAGAGCAGCACCGCGCCCGCGAGCACGCCGACGAGGGTGATACCGAGCGCGATGAGCGCTCGCGCGCCGACGTACATGAGCCCCACCTGGAGGCCGAGAATCGGAATCAGGACCGGTGCGTAGAACGTGAAGATGTGCTGGACGAACCCGAAGAACGTGTTGATGGTGACGGCGACGAGCGTCGCGCGGTCCGACAGCCGTCCCGACTCTCTGAACTCGGCGAGCATCCCGTAGCCTGCGGTGGTGGAGGCGGCAGTCGTGACGATGGCCGACCCCACCTCGTCCGGGAGGTTCGCCGGGCGCGTCAGGTGCTTCGAGAACAGCGCGATCTTCTCGATCAGGCCGAACGCGACCAGCAGGTGTGCGAGGCTCACGCCGACGGCGATGAACAGCGCGATCTTCGCGACGCGGGTGGCGACGGTCGGTAGGACGGACCAGACCTCGACGGCCATTCACTCGCGCGTAGTCGGTGGCGACACTAAGCGGTGTCTGTCCCGGACAGCGAGCCATCGCAGTCGCTCTGACCGCTGTCGTCGACGCGCGCACTCGGTATCGGGGAGTGTACCACACCGTCGGGCTGCGGCTCGGCTCTCGGAGGTGCAGCAGGTGCGTGGATTTCATCGTGTGCAATGGTATCACTAAGCATCATTATCCTGTCTCGCAGCGTGTCTCCCTCGAGGAACGAACATGACCACCTTCGACAGACAGACCAAGAACACGGTGCCCGTCGGGCAGACGCCGGTCCCGAAGTACACGACCTGGGACGAACACCGCGAGGCGATGCGACGTGACGCGGAGGGCCGCCGAGAGGCAGCCGAACGGCGGCGGTCCCTGCTTGCACCGTAGTCCGACCGACGACGACCCCCTCGCCCCGTTCTGGACGAGCCGTCTCGAACCCCGACCGGGGGACGTACCCGAATCGCGTTTTCCGTCCGATGTTCCGACCGATACACACCCACGTGCAGCGACTCGACGGGTCGGTCCCGTGCCGACGGTGGGGCAGTATCGATAGCCTACGGTACAATCGCCCGCATCGCGGTCGCTGGTCGCCGTTCTTGCCGGAATGGGTAATACCGTAGCACACCTGTATGTGGCATGAGCACTCCGCTGGAAGGCATCGACTTTCTGGCGCGTTCGGAACACCGCGTGAACGCGCTCGGTGCACTGACGGCGGGGCCCCAGGATCGCGAGGACCTGCGTGCCGCGACCGGCGCCTCGAACGCCACGGTCGGGCGACTCCTCGACGAGTTCGAAGCCCGGAACTGGATCAATCGCGTCGACCGTCGCTACGAACTGACGCCACTCGGCGAGTTCATCGCGGATGGGTTCTTCGACCTCGTCGAGCGCTTCGAGACCGAGCAGGCGATCCGTGACGTCTGGCGGTGGTTCCCCACCGACCTCGGGTTCACCCTCGAGATGTTCTCCGGCGCGACCGTGACGCGGCCGGACCCGAGCAACCCGTACTCTCCGAACGACCGCTACGCCGAGCTCGTCGAGTCGTCCGGGTCGATTCGGGAGATCGGCAAGATACCCCTCAAGCCGGAGAACGTCAGGAGCGTGTTCGAGCACGCCGCCGCTGGCATGACGGTCGAACTCGTCTTCCCCAGCGCGATGCTGGCGTACATGCTCGGCGTCGCTCCCGACGTAGCGACCGAGGCAGTGAACAGTGGGAACCTCGTTCTCCTGGTGCACGACGACCCGCCGGGCGGGTTCGCCATCTTCGACGAGCGCGTCGGCACGTGCTGTCGTGACTACGAGACGGGCCTCTCGCGGGCCATCATCGACACGGACACGGCCGAGGCGATGGAGCACGCACGGTCGCTGTACGATGCATACCGGAGCGACGCAACCCGATTCGACACAGGCGTCCTCGTCGGCAACTGAGTGGCCGGCGAGACGGGTCGAACAGACGCGTCGCGGAGAAGCGCCCCGCCCGACCTCAGGCCGGGTTCGGGTCGTAGATGGTCGGGTCCTCCTCGCCCTGCACGTCGATGACCGCGAGGTTGCCCTTGCGCGCGACCCGCGAGAGCGCGTGGTCGACGAGCTTGATGGGCAGCGGGACCGGCGACGTGAGCGTCGCGATGACCGCGCTCCCCGGGAGCACTGGCGTCGTCTGGACGTAGCGGTGCGGGTCGGACATGATCGCGCCCTGTGGGTACACCTCGTCCCAGACGCTGCCGATGGGGTGGAAGCTGCTGAACAGGTTCGGGCCGCCGACGCCGAAGTAGACGCGGGCGGTCTCGCCCGTCTGCATCACCATGTCGTTGTACTTCTGCGGACCGATGGCGTACTTCTCGCCGTTGGTGAGCACGTACGTCGGCTCCTCCATCGCCATCGCGGCGAAGTTGAACTCGTGGTGGCCCTTCTGCCCGGTCTTGCCGTTCGTGTACAGCTCGTGCTGGCCGAGGTAGAACTCGTGGTCGACCTCGGGGAGCCCCTCCTCGGGCTCGACGAGGATGCAGCCGAACATCCCCGCCGAGATGTGGTAGTCGAGGTTCGGCACCGCACAGTGGTAGATGAACAGCCCGGGGTACGTCACCTGGAAGCGGATACGCTTCGACTCGCCGGGGTTGACGAGGGTATCCTCGGCACCGCCACCCGGCCCGCGGACCGCGTGGAAGTCCACGTTGTGGGGCATGACGTTGTCCGGGTGGTTCGTGATGGTGAGGTCGACGGTGTCGCCCACCCGCGTGCGAATCATCGGGCCCGGAATCTGCCCGTTGAAGGTCATGTACGTGAACGTGACGCCCTCTTCGACTTCGGCGACGAGTTCGAGGGTCTCCAGTTCGACCTCGATGGTCGCGGGCTCCGACCGGGTGATGGGGGCGGGGATGTCGGTCGGGTCGGCCGCGATGCGGTCGACGTCGACGGGCTTGGCGTCGCCGAGTTCGGCCGGCTCGTCGGTCTGGAACTGGACGGGGCTCGTCCGAACGTCGTTCGCGGGCCCGGAGCCGACGGTGCAGCCGGCGAGCGCCGCCGCTCCACCCACTCCTGCCGTCTGCAGTACGCGTCGTCGAGTCGTGTTGTAGGGCATGATATCGTCCTCTACCCCAGATTGTGTTAGGAATCGCATATAGTGAAAACCTGTGTCTCAGAGTCTGAGAATGGGGTTATCTCGTTATGTGTTCTCGAGAGTGAACTATACGCTATGAGTCCGACTCCGACACCCACCGTAGGCCGCCGCCGCTTCCTCCAGACTGCGACGCTCCTCGCAGTCGGCGGTGCAGCCGCGAGTTCAGTCGGCAGCGCGGCCGCCCAGGAGGAGGTCGACCTCACCGACTGGTTCGCGAACGTCTCGAACGCCGACGGCGTCGTCGACGAGCGCGGGACGCCTCGCGTGACCGTGCAGGTCGGCGCCGAGGGGAACGGTGGCGGCTTCGCGTTCGAGCCCGCCGCCGTCCGCGTCGACCCCGGCACGACCGTCGTCTGGGAGTGGACAGGTGAGGGCGGCGCCCACAACGTCGCCGACGAGGACGGCGCCTTCGAGAGCGACCTCGTCGGCGAGGCCGGCCACACCTTCTCGCACGCCTTCGACGCCGCGGGCGTCTCACTGTACGCCTGCACTCCGCACAAGGCGATGGGGATGAAGGGCGCCGTCATCGTCGGCGACGTGCCTGTCACCGTCACCGCGGCTCCGCCCGCCCCCGAGCGCACGTACGTCGAGC
The DNA here is from genome assembly GCF_024362405.1 of Halorarius litoreus. Classification (GTDB taxonomy): domain Archaea; phylum Halobacteriota; class Halobacteria; order Halobacteriales; family Haloarculaceae; genus Halorarius; species Halorarius litoreus. The sequence continues at coordinate 1,571,024 of NZ_CP101454.1, forward strand.
GTGAACCCGACTACGGCGACTGGTTCGACGACGTGAGCAACTTCGAGGGTACCGTCGACGCCCGCGGCGAGGACGAGGTGGTCATCACCGTCGGTGCGGAAGGGAACGGTGGGGCGTTCGCGTTCGACCCGCCGGCGGTCCACGTCGACCCCGGCACTCGCGTCGTCTGGGAGTGGGCAGGCGAGGGCGGCTCGCACGACGTCTCGGCCGTCGACGACGGCTACGCCAGTGCCGTCCAGTCGACGGGCCGGTTCGGCCAGGTGTTCGACGGCGTCGGTATCAGCCGCTACGTCTGCACGCCCCACGAGGCGACGGGGATGAAGGGTGCCGTCGTCGTCGGTGACGTGTTCGAGGGCATCCTCGAACTCTCCACCGAGGAGTTGCTGGTCCTCGGCGGCTTCGGCACCGCCATCCTCTCGCCGACGCTGTTCGGGGCGTTCCTCTGGCTCCGCGACCGCGGCGGGAAGGACCACGACGCGACGGTTCCCGACCCCGACGTACACGCCGACGGTGGAACGACGCCACGGCGACCGTAGCTACTCGAGGTCGTCTCGCGTCATGTCGGAGCTCCAGTGGAACGTGCCGTCGAACCAGACGGGCGTGTCCTGCAGGTGTAGGTACTCGAGGACCTCGTCGGCCGTGAGGTCGTACGGACCGCTCTCTCCGCCGAGAAGCATCACCGGTGTGTTGGGGAGCCGAAGCATACTGTGGGAGCCGAGGCCGTAGTCCCGGGTGGAGAACTGCTCGGGCCAAAGCTGGTAGCTCTCGCTCGCCGACTCGACGTGTGTGACGATGGGCGCCGCGCTCGGCGCGACCGCGATGGTGACGTTGTTGTCCCCGACGGCGAGATACTGGCCGCCGACGACCGTCCGCCGCCGGGCGATGTCGAGGCTGTCCGTGAGTGAGAACCCACCGCTCAACAGCCGGGCGACCAGCACACCCGTCTCGATGGCTGCGTCGTTCCCCACGTCGCTGACCGTGACGATACCGCCGATGGCTCCCTGCTCGACCAGTCGACGCCCCTGCTCGTACGACTGACAGCCGTTCAACAGGAACGCGTCGGTGTTCACCGTCTCGACGGTGCCCACGTCGAGGTCACCGTCGGGACACTCCAGCCCCGCCTCGGTCGCGTGCCCGATGTAGTGGAGGAACTGGATGTCCGCCGCCAGCAGGTCTGCGAACCGGTCACGGTCGACCTGTTCGTGGACCGTGACCTCGAACGGATGGTCGGGGCGGGGTCGGTACTGCCGGCGAACGGCGGCTGCCTCGGCAGTCATCTCCGGGTCGTTGCAGATGACGGTGATGTGGATGGTTGTGTCCGGGTCTGGCTGTCTGGCCAGGCGGTGTTCGTGTCCGGCCAGCTGGAAGTGGTCGGCGTTCAGTGGGAGTCCCGAGCCGACCCACAGCTGGTGGCGGGCAGCCGTTTCGGGAACGTCGACGAACGACTGCTGCCCGTCGAACACCGCCGACGCACCACGGGGGCTCGACGCGGTGACGAACCGTGACAGTGCGACGCGCCGGGCCGAGGCACCACGGTACCGCGCCGGCTCGGTGGTCCGGATGAGCGTCAGGTCGTTCACGAGGTGCGGGAGCTGCGCCACCTGCGCCGGTGTCTGCTCGACGTAGGCGATCGTCGGCCAGCGCGGCACGTACGGAGCCGTTCGGTCGGTCGACACCGTGAGATACGCGGCGAGGCGCTCGGCGGGCGTGGCGTCGTACAGTCGCTCGAAGTCGAGCGAGAGCGTGGGGGCGAGGGCCGTGTACGCCTCCGTTTCGACGTCGTAGAGGCCGTGTGTCCGACAGAGGCAGTCGAGCAGGAACGTGTGGCCCAGTACGTCTTCGACGGCGGTTTCGAACGGGTCGGTCGACAGCGGGGCGTCGAGCCCGTCGTCGGTGCGGAGTCGTGGCTGGGAGGCGAACCGTATCGACGCCCCGAGATAGTACGCGAGCGGCGCGACCGCGATGAGGTCATCGAGTCGCTCGCGCACGTCGATGGTGATGCCCGTCCCCGGGGGGGCGACTCCGTCGGGAATCGAGAGCGTCTCACCGCGCTCGATACGCGGCGGGTGGCCACGGAGGGTCGGGTAGCTCCGCTCCGGTGACGTGGTCTGGAGCGCGCTGCTCAGCGTCTCGACCGCACGCCTGACGTCGTCGAGGTCGTCGGTCGTCGTCACCGTCGCCGCGGGGCACTGGAGATACGACCGGGCGCCGACGGTCACCGTCGACGAGGGGGCGAACGTCAGCGTGAGCTGGTCGTTCTCGAACGTCGAACGGATCGGCGAGGTGACCCGGAGATACGCCTTCACGCTCGTGTCGAACTCGACGACGTAGTCAGCCTCGGGTAGCGGCGCCCCCGACGCAGCCATCGGATTCGAGACGACGGCTCCCGTCGCGTCGCGGATGACCAGCGAGGACGCTCGGGTCGAGAATTCGTCGGTGGAGAAGCGGCAGGCGGCCTCCACGGGAAACCGGAACGGGTCGGTGCTCGCGGGCTCGAGGACCGGTCGCGCGGGGGTAGTGAACGTGGCCTGTCGATTGCTCACGCGGTCCTGGATTTCCAGTCCCGGTGGATCGGCAACTGCACGGAACGCCACGTTCGTCATCTACCTCAACTGGCCGACCCACACGCGTATAACGGTGACGCGCCGGACGAACCGGGCCGTGAGGACGACGCTCACTTCGACATATAAACAGCGTGCTTGGCTGTCCAAGGCGGACCGAAACGGTAATTTCAATGCCCCGGTAACCACGGCTGTGGAAACAGCACATGTGGGGTCGCTGGTCGACGTGCTCTCCGCCGTCACCAGCGAGTCCGACGACGTGGCCGTCGTCTGCGCCGCGCCCTCCACGCTCGTCGCTGTCGTCGACGCCGTCGAGGGGACGACCCGGGAGCGACCCGTGCGGGTGCTCGCACCGGCTGCGGCCCTCAGAATCATCGACCGCGACCACGTCACCGCCGCGCGGCTGGCCGACCTCGTCGCCACCGACGCGCTCGCCGTGCGGACGGAAGACACCGACGACGGCGAGCCGCTCGTGCTCACCGACGAGCGGGCCGTCTCGCTGCTCACCGACCTGCCGGCAGAGACGGTCGGCGTGGCCACCGACGACGCCGACGCCGTCACCGCCGTCACCGAGGGGTTCGACGCCCGCTGGGACGCGGCCGACGAGTACGCCCGCGAGTCGCCGACGTACTCCGAGCTCGTGGCGTCCATCGCCGAGGCGTTCGACGAGGCGACCGCCGCCGACCTCGAGGCCGCCATCGCGACGCCGGGCGTCCGCGGCCTCGAGGACAACCTCGACCTCGTCGACCTGCTGGTCCTGCTTACCGCCCGCCACCGCCACCAGCTGTACGAACTCACGAACTGGGGGTCGGAGGTGGGCGTCGCCAGCGTCGGCACCTTCTCGCAGGCGAAACGCCGGATGGAGGACATCGGTCTCATCGACACCGAGACGGTCCACTCCGGGGACGTGGGGCGCCCCCGCCAGCGACTCGTCATCGGCAACGAGGACCTCGTGGACGCCAGCGTCGAGGAACTCGTCGCGGCCGCCCAGAGCGTCCTCGTCGACTGACTTCTCCTGATGGGCCGCTCTACGGTGGAGCCGCTCGGTTCGTTCGCGACTCCCTACTCGTCTCGCGTCGTCGCCGTCCGGTCGTTCAGCCGGAAGGCGTAGCCGAGCGCCCCGGCGACGCCGAGGCCGGCCGCGCCGGCCGCGCCGACGCCCTGCCACGTCAGCCGCTCCTGCGGGCCGTCGCCCACGACGACGACCCCGCGCATCCCCTGGTCGCCGTACTTCGTACACTCGTACGTGGCGACGCCGTCACCGTCGAACTCGACGGCGTACTCGAACCCCTCGCTGGCGACCTGCTTCGACTCGATGTCGAGGTCGGGGTCGACCACGTCGTACCGCCGGGGGCCGACCCACTCGAAGCGGACGACGGTGCCGGGGTCGACGTGGACCGCAGCAGGCTCGAACGCGAGCGGGCCGCCGTTCCCCTCGGCACCGACCTGCACGGTCACCTCGTCCTGGCCACGCAGGTCGTGGACGCCGTCGTAGTTGCTCGTCTCGGCGAGCCAGCCGTCGAACGACCGTTTCTCCCCGGTGGCCTCGGTCTCCGTGGCCGTCGACTCGGGTGTGTCGGTCGGTGTCGGCGTTCCGCTCCCGGGCAGGGTCACGGCGGCGTCACCGACGACCACGGCACCGCGCATCCCCATCGCCTTGTGCGGCGCACAGTAGTACCGGACCACGCCGGCGCGCTCGAACGTGTGGCTGAACGTCGCGCCCTGGCTTCCCTGCATTGGAGACTCGAACGCGCCGCCGGAGGCGACGACGTTGTGGCTGCCGCCCTTCCCGGTCCACGTCCAGACGACCTCGGTGCCGGGGTCGACGCGGACCACGGGCGGGCCGAAGCCGAACGCGCCGCCGTTGCCCGACGCCCCGACGCTGATGTCGACGCTCGACTGGCCGGTGCGGTCGACGACTTCGCCGGCGCCGTCGGTCTTCGCCAGCCAGTCGGTGAGGTCCGTCTCTGCAGCCGCGGGCTGGGTGGCGAGGGCGGTCGCGGCGATCCCCGTCGCTCCCGCGATGAAGGCTCTGCGCGTCGGCATCGGACTCACCCCTCGTAGCCCGCGTATTCCATCAGCTGGGCGAAGATGTCGGTGTCCATCGCCTCCTTGTAGACGATGCCGCCGAGCATCCCACCGGGATACGATGCGCCGTTGCGGACGTGGTCGACCTTGTGGCAGTGCATCAGGTAGATGCCGGGGTCGGCGTCGGCCTCGAACTCGACGGTGTAGCGCTCGGCCGGGGCGACGTTCTGCACGTCGCGCTTGTATCGGGCCGCCTCCGGGATGGGCGAGCCGTCGCGCTCGACCACCTCGAAGCGGTGGTTGTGGGTGTGCAGCGGGTGTGCGCGGAACCCCGCGTTCGTCCAGTGGATGCGGACGGTGTCACCCTGCTCGACGATGATGGGGCTTCCGTCTTCGGGGTGGAGCGTCCGCGGCGCACACTTCCCGTTGACGGTGAAGGCGTCGGGTCGGCGGTTGGTGATGTCGTAGCTCGCGTCCCCGCCGGCGAACTGTCTCGACAGGCGCGTGTCCCACTCCTTGACGGTCATGAAGTACTCCTTGTCCGCGGGCTCGTACCCCGACGGGTCGACCCGGAGCGTCCCGTACATCCCCATATCCATGTGCCGGGGGGTCTGGTAGTGGCAGTGGTAGAGGTGCGTCCCCGGCGTGTTCGCGGTGAACTCGTAGGTGTGTTTTTCGCCAGGGCCAACCGTCACGCCCGTCGTGGTCGGCACCCCATCGTTCTCCCACGTCTTCTGGATGCCGTGGACGTGGAACGTGTGGGGCATCTCCATCCCGCTGTTGTCGAGCGTCACCTCGAACTCGGTGCCCTCCTCGACCCGCAGCACCGGCCCGGGGACCGACGGGTCGCCGTCGTCGGCCTGCCAGGCCCACACCTGCGGGAACGTCACCGGCCCGCCCATCGTCTCCGTCGGGTGAGCGTGGTGCGTCGCCGCCACCGTCTTCAGCGTCACCGAGTTCCCGCGTTCGTTCAGGTCGACGACCTCCGGGGGGCTGGTCGTCGGTAGTTCGGTGGCCAGCCCCTGCGCCGCCTGCCGCTCGACCTCCTCGGCGGTCGGCTGCGTCGTCGCCGTACACCCCGCTGCGGCTACGGCGCCTGCCGTGCTCGTCGCGGCGACAAACTCCCTGCGCGTGATACCATCACCCGGCGCACCGATCTTCTGCGACATACACGTCCGCGTAGTGGGGGGGTAGATGTAGACGACCGCGCTGAATCCCACTGGATAGGAACGCCGCGAACAGTTTCGGGTCCGCATATAAAAACTCGTGAACGGCCGGAGGCAGTACCGATATGTGTCTGGCGGGCGGAGCGTCAGGCGATGCCCCGGGTCCGTCTGACCGTCTCGTTGCCCGATGATGCGTGGCTTGGCGCTGTCTCACGGACCTATCCGACGGCGCGGTTCCGCGTTCCGTCGGCGGTTCCGGGGGCGGAGTCCGGCGGTGTCGGCCTGCTCGAGGTCGATGCCGGCTCCGTGCTTCCGGACGTCGTCGCCGACGTCGACGCCGCCGCGGCCGTCACCGAACTGGTCGTGCTCGGTCGTGACGCGGACCGGGCGCTCCTCCAGTTCGAGACGACCGATGCGACCCTGCTCGACATCGTTCGCGATGCGGGTGTCCCGCTGTCGTTCCCGTTCGAGGTCGACGACGGCGCGGTCCACTGGGAGTTCCGCGCGGACCAGCACCGGTTGGCTGCGTTGGCCGACGGGCTGGACGCGGCGGGGCTCTCGTACACCGTCGACGCGGTCGAGCAGTCGACGGCGTCGCCCGACGTCCTCACGCCGGCCCAGCGGCGGCTCGTCCGGGCCGCGGTCGACCGCGGCTACTACGAGACGCCGCGGGGCTGTGAGCTCCGCGACCTCGCCACCGAGTTCGACATGGCGGTGTCGACCTGCAGCGAGACGCTCCGGCGAGCCGAGGGCGCGGTGCTCGCTCGATACGTCGAACGCGGTCAGCCGGAGGGGTCGGCCTGATGGCCCGTTCCCCGTTCGGCGAGGGCGCGCCCGACCTCCAGGTCGTCCTCGACGCGCTCGACGACCCCGACTGCCGGCGAATCATCAAGACGCTCGACCAGCCCATGACCGCGAGTGAGATCTCCGAAACCTGCGACATCCCGCGGTCGACGGCCTACCGGAAGCTCGAACTGCTGAGCGAGGCGTCGCTCGTCGACGAACGGGTCGAGGTCCGCTCGGACGGCCACCACACGAGCCGCTACGTCGTCAACTTCGCCGCGGTTACGCTCGGGCTCGACGACGACCGTGACATCGAGATCACGGTCGAGCGGCCCGAACGGTCCCCCGACGAACGCGTCGCTGCCCTCTGGGAGGAGGTGCGAAAAGGAACATGAGTCACGTGGATTTCACTCTCGTCGTCGTCGTACTGAAGAGCCTGACCCTCCTGCTTGGCGGGGTCATCACCTACTACAGCTACCGCGCCTACCAGCGCACCGGCGCGCCCGCGCTCCGGGCGCTCGCCATCGGCTTCGGCATCATCACCCTCGGCGCGCTGTTCGGGGGCGCCGTCGACCAACTGCTCCCATTGGAGCCGAACGCCGCGTTCGCCACCGAGAGCGCGTTCACCGCCGCCGGCTTCGCGGTCATCGTCTACTCGCTGTTCGTCGAGTGAGCCGTCGGTGGCGACGACTGCTCGCCGCCACCCGACGGGCTATCTCGCCGTAGCGCCTCTCTCCTGTATGGACCGTGACGCGGTGCGCCGTGCGTGGGACGCGGTGGCCGACGACTACGCGCGCCGCCGGCTCGCCGGCGGCGAGGACACCCGACTCCTCGACGACCTCCGCGAGTTGCTGCCAGACGACGCGCGCGTCCTCGACGTGGGCTGTGGCGATGGGATGCGAACGCTGGCGAACCTTCCCGCCGGGAGCGTCGGCCTCGACCTCTCCGGCCGACAGCTCGAACTCGCCCGGGGGAACCTCCCCGACGTCCCGCTCGTCCAGGGTGAGATGACGACGCTCCCGTTCACCGACGCGAGCGTCGACGCCGTCACCGCCTACCATGCGGTGTTTCACGTCCCGCGGGCCGACCACCTGCTCGCCTACCGCGAGTTCGCGCGGGTTCTCCGGCCCGGCGGCTACCTCCTCACGACCGTCGGCGCGGGCCGCTACCAGACGACGCGCCGTGGCTGGTTGGGAAGCGACCACAGCATGTTCTTCTCGACGCCCGGCCGTGCGGTCACTCGCACACAGCTGGGGAACGCGGGGTTCGACGTCGTGTGGGAGCGGTTCGTCGACGACCCGCTCGGGAGCCAGGCGCTCTTCGTGCTCGCGCAGCGCTCGTGAGCGGGAATCGACCCAGCAAACCGCCCGACTCGGCGCTCGAACTCGGTGGGCGATATTTATACTCCCCAGCCCCTCACCACCGTATGCAACAGCCGTCTCCCTCTGGTGCCCTCCGTTCTCGAGGTGAGGGCTCGTGACGCCGGACGGGACCATCCACGTCCTGTTGGTCGACGACGACGAGGAGCTGCTGGCGACGGTCGGGACGATGCTCCGACAGCACGACGGGGTCATCGTCTCGACGGAGTCGCGGGTCGCCGCTGCGCTCGACACGTTCGACGAGTCGTTCGTCGACTGTATCGTCAGCGACTACGACATGCCGGGGATGGACGGGCTCGACTTCCTCACGGCGGTTCGGTGGCACAGCACCGACGTCCCGTTCATCGTCACGACCGCCCACGGCAACGAGCGCGTGGCGAGCGAGGCGGTTCGCTCGGGCGCGACCGACTACATCGTCAAAGAGGGGTCGTGGATCGAGGACCTCGTCGACCACGTCCAGTCGGCGGTCGCCGCCCGCGCCGAGGGGAAACTCGCGCACGCGACCTCCCGGTTCCAGCGCGCCATCGACGCGATCGACGGCTACGCCATCGTGATGCTCGACCGTCACGGCCACGTCATGACGTGGAACGGGGGCGCGGAGGCGCTCACGGGCCGCACCCCCGCGGACATCATCGGCGAGTGCATCCACGACGTGTTCACCGACCCGGGCGCGCTCGACGCGACGATGGACGTCGCCCGCGACGAGGGTGACGCCGCAATCGACCTCACGCTCGACCGCCCCGGCGGGACGACGACGCCCGTCACCGGACAGCTCACGTACGTCGCCGGCCCGCTCTCGGAACCGCGCTACTTCGCAGCGGTGTTCCACCCCGCCGTCGAGGCGTAGTCAGTCCGCGCCGAACCGCTCGCGCCAGCCGCAGCGCCCACACCGATACCCGTCCGAGTGGGGGACGGCCGTGTCGCGACATCGCGGACACAGCACGTCAGCAGCGACGCTCATCAGTCGTCCCCGGAGGTTTTGATGTCGGCCGAGAGGCCCTGTGCCATCTGGATGTCCTTGGAGTTGTTGAGCGTCCACGCGGTGCGCTCGGTGACGGCCTCGATGACCTCACGTGCCGAGGGGTAGCCGTTGCCGGACTTCTTGACGCCGCCGAACGGCAGGTGGACCTCCGCGCCGATACACGGGAGATTCCCATAGGAGAGGCCGACTTCGGCGTTGTCGCGGTAGTAGTTGATCTGCCGGTAGTCCTCGGAGATGATGGCACCAGAAAGACCGTAGTCGGTGTCGTTGTGGATCTCGACGGCGCGCTCGATGTCGCCCGAGTACTTGAGGAGGGCGACGTGCGGGCCGAACACCTCCTCGTGGGTACAGCGCAGCGGGTCGTCGGGGTCCGCCTCGTAGACGAACGGGCCGACCCAGTTGCCGTCCTCGTGGCCATCGGGAATCTCGTCGGCGTCGAGTTCCGTCCGGTCGACGAGCACGTTCACGTCCTCCTGTTTCGCGAGGTCGTTGTAGCGGCGGACCTTGTCGAGATGCTCCGGCTCGATGAGCGGCCCCATGAACGTGTCTTCGGAGAGCGGGTCGCCGACCGACACCTGCTCGGCGAGGTCGACGTACCGCTCTTTGAACTCGTCGTAGACGTCCTCGTGGACGATGAGGCGCTCGCTCGACACACAGCGCTGGCCCGTCGTTTTGAACGAACTCATGACGGCGGAGTGGACGGCGATGTCGAGGTCCGCCTTTTCGGTGACGACGATGGCGTTCTTCCCACCCATCTCACACGCGGCGAGCTTGCCGGGCTGCTGGGCCACCTTCGCGGCGACCTCCTGACCGACCTCCGCGCTCCCGGTGAAGAGGACGGTGTCGACGCGCGAGTCGTCGACGATCTCCGCACCGACGTCGCCGAAGCCCTGGACCATGTTGAACACGCCTTCGGGGATGCCGGCGTCCTCGAACATCTCCGCGATGATCTGGCCACACCACGGGGTCTGTTCGGCTGGTTTCCAGACGACGGTGTTGCCCTCGACGAGCGCGACGGCCATGTGCCAGAACGGGATGGCGACGGGGAAGTTCCACGGCGTGATACAGCCGACGACGCCACGCGGCTTCCGCCGCATGTACGCGTCCTTGCTCGGAATCTCCGACGGTACCACGTCGCCCTTGGGGTGGCGGGCGTCACCGGCGGCCCACTCGACCATGTGGTACGCCTCGATGACGTCGGCACGGCCCTCCGAGATCTCCTTCCCGCACTCCTTCGTGACGACTTGCGCCAGTTCTTCGGTGCGGTCACGCAGTTCGTGGTAGATGTCCCAGAGGTACTCCGCGCGGTCGATGTGCGAGAGCGCCTGCCACTCGTCTTCGGCGTCCTCGGCAGCCGCGAGCGCGCGGTCGATGTCCGTGGGGGTTCCCTGCTGGAACTCGCCGAGCGTCTCGCCCGTCGCGGGGTTCCGAGAGGTGAACGTCTCGGAACCGTCACCGTCGGTCCACTCGCCTGCGATGTAGTGCTGGTACGTTTCCGACATGGTTCGGGGTCCGTCGCCAGGCCGGGTAACTCCCGAACCGTCCATGGTCGGGTTGGGGTTGGCATAGCGTCACATACATAGCTGTTGGCTGTGAGTATAGACACGATGAGCCAGGCGACGAACGCCGGAACAAGACTCACCCTCGACCTGTGGCATCCGAACTGCTGGGCCATCGATGCAACCGAGCGGGTCGGCGGGGGCGTGTTGGCACACGCGATATACAACACGCCGAAGACGGCCCCGAAGTCGGTAAACGGGCTGTTCACGGCGTTCGGCGACACGAAAGACGAGGTCGAACGGCTGCTCGAGGAGATTCACGAGTCACCGCACGCGGGCGAGGTGCTCGAACTGCAGGAGCGGTTCGGTCGCGCTCGGGACGCACCGGGGAACGTGGTCCGCGAGTTCTTCCTCGAGTACGACCCGAACGACATGGTCTGTCCGACGCTGCTGCAGTACGGGTTCGTCCACAGCGCGCCGGTCAGAATCGAGGACGGCTGCGAGGAGTGGCAGGTGTGTTTCGCCGGTGACCGTTCCGAGATCGAGCCGGCGCTCGACGGCGTTCGTGAGACCGCAGGCGCGGAGGTCTCCGTCGCCTCCATCACGGGGTCGGACGGCGGCGCGGCGCTCACGGAACGCGAACAGCGGCTCGACTCGCTCACGCCCACCCAGCGCAAGGTGTTCGAGCGGGCCCGCGATGCGGGCTACTACGAGTGGCCCCGCGGCTGTTCGACGCGCGACCTCGCCGACCAGGTCGGCGTCTCGAAGACGACGCTGCTCGAACACCTGCGGAAGGCCGAGTCGAAACTGCTCGACCCTTAGGACAGGACGGCACGCAGCGCGAACAGCGCGTTCTCCTTGCGCTCACGCACCCGGCGGTAGAAGTACTGCATCCACTTGTTCCCGTACGGGACGTACTGGTTCACCTCGTAGCCCGCGCCCGCGAGCGCGACCTGTGCTTCCTCGCGGACGCCCATCAGCATCTGAATCTCGAAGTCGGTGCCGTGTTCGTCGTGGAGGTCCATCGCGTACTCGACCATCTCCGGGTCGTGGCTCCCGACGGCGACGCCGTCGTCGAACTCGCGAAACATGAACTCGAGGTACTCCTTGTACACCTCGTCGACCTTCGCTTTCTTCTTGTGTGCGATGGCCTTCGGCTCGTCGTACGCGCCCTTCACGAGCCGGACTTTCCCCGGGAGGTCGGCGAGCCGTTCGAGGTCCTCGCGCGTCCGTTTGAGGTTCGCCTGCACGCAGACGCCGACCTCGCCCCCGGTTTCGACGGCGTGCCGCTCGAAGGCGTCGAGCGTCACATCGGTCGTCTCGTGGTCTTCCATGTCGATCCAGACGAAACAGTCCCCCTCGCTCGCCGACGCGGCCTCGACGATGCGCGCGAGGTTCTCCTCGAAGGCGGCGTCGGAGACACCGAGGCCGATCTGTGACGGCTTCACCGAGACGCAGGCGTCGAGGTCGCGTCGCGCCAACTCCTCGACCAGTTCGACGTACGCGTCGGCGTCGGCGTCGGCCTCCGCCCGGTCGTGGTAGTGTTCGCCGAGCAGGTTGAGGATGGCGCCCACGCCGTCGGCGTTCAGCGTCTCGACGTGCGAGAGCGCCGCGTCGCTCGTCTCGCCCGCGACGAAGTTGCTCGCGATGGGGGGAATCATACCCCTACCTCGGGACCGACACCCCCTAAATCGGAACCCGACCAAACGTTTCGTGGACACTGGACGTGAATTTATTTGCTGTAAGAGTGGCTTTCCGGCCACTATACCCGGATATCGCCGGTATCCGACCATGGTCGGGACGAAGTATACCATCGACGTACCATAACAAGACAACAGTTCGTTATGGCACAAGATGACACACGTCGCTTCGACCGGCGTGACGTACTGAAGGCGTCAGGTATCGCGGGCATTACGGTCACGGCTGGCTGTGTGAGCACGACCGACGACACTCCCACCGAGACCGACGAGCCGAGCGATGGCGGCGACGGTGGCGACGGTGGCGATGGCGGCGACGGTGGCGACGGTGGCGGCGGTGGCGACGGTGGCGACGCGGGTCCGTACACCATCGGGATGGTGAACTCCCTGACGGGGTCGCTGTCGGCGTTCGGCCAGCGCAACCAGCGGGGCAAGGAGCTCGCACTCGCGGCGGTCAACGACGTCGGCATCAACGGGCGGGAGCTGAACATCATCGAGGAGGACTCCCAGTCGGAGTCGCAGTCCGGTGTCTCGGCGGCACAGAAGCTCGTCAACCAGGACGGGGTGCCGTTCGTCATCGGGGCAGTGGGGTCGGGCGTCTCGCTCGCCATCTACCAGTCGGTCATCCAGGGGACCGACGTGGTCCAGCTGAGTCAGAACTCCACGAGTCCGGATCTCACGAACTTCCCCGGGCTGCTCCGGATGTCCCCGACGGGAAGCACCCAGTCGACGGCGCTGTCCACCATCATCAGCGACGACGGCTACGACTCCGTCGCGCTCGCGTGGGTGAACAACGACTACGGCCAGGGGCTCGCCGAGACCTTCCGCAGCGAGTGGGACGGCGAGATCGCGTACGACCAGCCGCACGACCAGGGGCAGTCGTCGTACTCGTCGACCGTCTCCGGGATGGCGAACTCCGGGGCGGACGCGTGGCTGTTCATCACGTACCAGCCCGAGTTCACGACGATGGCACAGGAGGCGTACTCGAACGGCTACGAGGCGACGTTCTACGGTGCGGACTCCGTCGCCGGCCCGGACGTCCTCGCGAACACCCCCGAGGGGAGCCTCGACGGCATGAAGATCGTCACCCCCTCGGCGGCCATCGACCAGGACAACTACAAGAACTTCGCCAGCGAGTTCGAGTCCGAGTACGGCGAGGCACCCACCTCGTGGTCGGCGTTCGCGTACGACTGTGTCGTCACCGCGGCGCTCTCCATCGCGACCGCAGACGAGTTCACCGGCGCCGCGCTCCAGGAGACGGTGCGCGACGTGACCCGGCCCGAGGGCGAAGAGGTGTTCACCTTCGCGGAGGCGATGGAGGTGCTCGGCGAGGACGGCTCGCCCTCGGACATCGACTATCAGGGCGTCTCCGGCCCCATCGACTTCGACGAGAACGGTGACCCAGTCGGCTTCCTGCAGGTCCTCACGGTCGAGGACCACGAGTACACCCAGATCGGCACCATCGAAGGCTAACCGAGGATGTCCGTCCTCGAATACATGGCGAACGGGCTGGTGTTCAGCAGCATCATCGTACTCGCGAGCATCGGCCTCTCGTTGGTGTACAGCATCGCCGACTTCGCCAACTTCGCGCACGGCGACACCATGACCGTCGGCGCGTACTCCGCGCTCGTGACGTTCGGGTTCGTCGGCGGCCTCGGCGCGCGTTTCCTCGGGCTCCCGCTCGGGTTCTTCGTCGCGCTCGTCGTCGGGGTCGCCGTCGCCGCGGTCGTCGCCGTACTCACGCACAAGCTGATTTACGAGCCGCTCGACATCGGCTCCATCGGGATGCTCATCACGAGCATCGGAGTGGCGTTCGTCTATCGCGCGCTCATCCAGCTCCGATTCGGCGCGGACTTCACCGAGTTCGGTATCCAGGTGCTCCGGCCCATTGAGGCGCTCATCCCCTTCGGGATTCGGATGACGCTGCACGACGTGGCCATCCTCGTCTCGGCGGCCATCCTCGTCGCGGCGCTCCACACGCTGTTGCAGTACACCGACCTCGGGCGGAAGATGCGCGCGACGGCGGACAACCCCGACCTCGCACGCATCTCCGGGATTCGAACGAACCGCATCAAACTCTGGACGTGGATCATCGGCGCGGGCCTCGCGGGCGCGGGCGGCGTGTTCCTCGGCCTCTACAACCAGATCTCGCCGCGGATGGGGTTCAACATCCTGCTGGTCGTGTTCGCCGCGGTCATCCTCGGCGGCATCGGCTCGGTGTACGGCGCGATGCTCGGCGGCTTCCTCATCGGGATGATCAACCAGATGACGCCGCTGCTGACGGATATCGGCATCCCCATCGGCATCGAGTACGCGAACGCCATCGCGTTCGTCATCATGGTCGCGGTGCTGCTCGTCCGACCGAACGGCATCGTCGGTGAGGTGGCCTCATGACGGACGGATCGGTCGCGAACCCGGGGCGGTGGGCGTCGCTCACCCGCGCCGAACAGGGAGTGCTCGGCTTCGTCGTCGTGCTCGTGGGTCTGCTGCTGTTCGGCCTCGTCACCGGTGGACTCGGTCCCACGTACTTCCTATATCTCGTGGGGCTCGTCGGGATGTACATCCTGCTGTCGTTCGGGCTGAACGCCCAGTGGGGGTACACCGGCCTCATCAACTTCTCCGTCGCGGCGTTCTTCGGCCTCGGCGCGTACGGGTCGGCGCTGTTGACCGCGGACAACTCGCCCATCGCGGGCGGCATCAACCCCCTCTTCGGGCTGGTCGTGGGGCTCGTCCTCGCGGCGGTGCTCGCGGTCATCATCGGCATTCCGACGCTGCGGCTGCGCGCGGACTACCTCGCGATCGCCTCGCTCGGGCTCGCCGAAGTGGTCCGGCTCATCGTCCTCAACCAGCGTGACTGGACGAACGGGAGCGCCGGCCTGCGCGGCATCCCCGGCTTCTTTGAGGGGTGGCCGGTGCTCTCGACGTTCCCGGAGGCGATGCCGGGACTCCGCTTCGAGCAACTGGAAGTCGGCTTCCCGGGCGTGTTCTCGTTCCGCATCTTCGGGTTCACGCTCGGCCAGCCGTTCTGGCAGGCGCTGTTGAACGTGGCGCTCGTCTTCGTGTTCGTCGCGGTCACGTACCTCCTGCTCCGGCGGGTCCACCGCTCGCCGTGGGGGCGCGTGCTCCGGACGATTCGCTCGGACGAGGACCTCGCGGAGGCGCTGGGGAAGAACACGTACGGGTTCAAGATGCAGTCGTTCGTGCTCGGGAGCGTCATCATGGCGCTCGCGGGCGTGTTCTACACGCACCTGAACCTGTTCGTCAGCCCCGGCGACTTCAACCCCATCAACACGTTCTACGTGTGGATCGCGGTCATCCTCGGCGGCAGCGGCTCTAATCGTGGAGCGATGTTCGGCGGCTTCGTCGTCATCGCCATCCGCGAGGGGACGCGGTTCGTCGGCAACATCCTGCCACAGACGGTCGTCATCGACCTCCCGTTCGTGGCCGCAAGCATCGAGAGCCTCTACGCGACGGTTGTCGGCAACTTCGCGGCCACTCGCCTGCTGCTCGTCGGCCTCATCATCATCCTCGTGATGCGGTTCCGCCCCGAGGGTGTGCTCCCGCCACAGCGGGAACTCATCTGGCCCTCGGCGCTGGAGGAGGCCGACGTGCCCGGCCGTGGTGAGGGACAGAAGCGGCCGCACGCGACTGATGGAGGTGACGACCGATGAGCGAACAGGAACAGCAGACCGCACCCGAGATTCACGAGGGGGCGAACCTCTCGAAGCCGAACGTCGTCCTCGAGGTCGACGGGCTGAAGAAGGCGTTCGGTGGCCTCGTCGCCACGGACGACGCCTCGTTCCAGGTGGAACGCGGCACCATCACCGGCCTCATCGGGCCGAACGGCGCGGGGAAGTCCACGCTGTTCAACCTCATCTCGGGGTTCTACGATGAGGACGACGGCACTGTCCGCGTCAACGGGGCGGACGTGACCGACGACGAACCGCACGAGATCGCCGAGCACGGGCTCATCCGGACGTTCCAGACCCCCCGAAAACTGGAGGGGATGACCGTCCGTGAGGCGATGCTCGTCGGCCCACAGACCCAGCTCGGTGAGTCGTTCCTCTCGCTGTTCACGTCGGGCGAGGAGGTCCAGCAGCAGGAGCGCGCGAACCTCGAAGACGCCCAGCGCATCCTCGAGCAGTTCGAGATCGGTCATCTGGCGACCCAGCCCGCGACCGACCTCTCGGGCGGGCAGATGAAGCTGGTCGAACTGGCGCGGGCGATGCTCGCCGAGCCCGAGGTGCTGCTGCTCGACGAGCCGGTCGCGGGTGTCAACCCGACGCTCGCGAACAAGCTCCGCGACCACATCGCCCGGCTCAACGAGCAGGGCGTGACGTTCTGCATCATCGAGCACGACATGGAGTTCATCATGAACCTCGCCGATCCGATCATCGTTCTGGACCAGGGGAGCGTCCTCGTCGAGGGGACGCCCGACGCCGTTCGAAACGACGACCGCGTCATCGACGCGTATCTCGGAGGGCCGGGCGAATGAGCGCCGAACACTCCGAGCGCGCCGAGCCGATGGCCGGTGGCGCCGTCCTCTCGGTCGAGAACGTCGACAGCGGCTACGGTGACGTGCAGGTGCTCGACGACCTCTCGCTGTCGCTCAAGCAGGAGGAGATTGCCTGTCTCGTCGGCCCGAACGGCGCGGGGAAATCCACTGTGTTGAAGACCGTGTTCGGGATGCTCTCGCCGTGGACGGGCCACGTCCGCTACCACGGCGACGACATCGGGGGGATGGCCCCCGATGACATCGTCCGCGAGGGCATCGGCTTCGTCCCGCAGACGGACAACGTGTTCGGCAGCCTCACCATCGAGGAGAACCTGCGTATGGGCGGCGTCGCCCGCGACGACGATCTCGGGCCGGTCATCGACGAGCTGTACGACCGGTTCCCCATCCTCACGGAGAAACGGAGTGCGAAGGCCCGGACGCTCTCGGGCGGCCAGCGGCAGGTGCTGGCGTTCGCCCGCGCGCTCGTGATGGAGCCCGACGTGCTGCTCATCGACGAGCCCTCGGCCGGGCTCGCTCCCAACACCGCCGACGAGGTGTTCGCGGACGTGCAGGCGGTCAACGACCTCGGCACCGCCATTCTGATGGTCGAGCAGAACGCCCGCAAGGGGCTCTCCATCTCGGATACGGGGTACGTCCTCGACCAAGGGAGCGTCGCGTACGCGGACGCCGCCGACGCGCTGCTCGACAATCCGGAAGTGTCGCGGCTCTACCTCGGCGGCTGACGGCTCACTCGTCGCTGGCGAACGCCAGCACCGTCCCGTCTTTCTTCGTCGCGTACACCCGATTCCCCACAGCGACCGGGTCGTACAGCGTGCCGTCGGCCTCGTAGCGCCACCGCTCCGTCCCATCGTGGCGGAACGAGGCGACGGTGCGCGTTCCCTCGTTGTAGGGGGTCGTGGCGAGCACGCCGTCGGCGAGCGGCTGGACGGCCGCGGGCTCCGGGAGCGACGCCCGCCAGCGGACCGAGCCGTCCCCGGCGTCGAGCGCGTAGACGGTGCCCGTCTCGTCGCCGACGTAGATGCCGTCACCGACGACGGCTCCGTCGGGGGTGTCGGCGTCGGCGGTGAACGTCCACGAGGCGTCGCCGGCCCGGACGTACGACACCCTGCCGCCGAGACTGGTGACGACGACCGGGTTCGCCATCGTCGTGCCGAGGTCCGTCGACACGTCGGCGACGCTCACCGGGACGTAGTTCTCGCCGCCTGCGGGGTCGGTACTGAAGCGCCAGCGCTCCTCACCGGTCGAGAGCAGGCGCGCGACCACCGGGTAGCCGTCGTCGTTCCGCTCCGTCGCCTGGGTGAAACACAGGGCGCCGGCGGTGGCGACGGGGGCTTCGTGGTTGCCGAGCGGCTCGCCGTCGGCCTGCCACAGCTCGGTTCCGGCCTGCGTGTCGTACGCGGTCAGTCCCACGCCGGCGTCGCTGTAGAGGAGGTGTTCTTCCTCGACGGTGCCGGCCCTCGCATCGCCAGCCTCCCGACTCCACGCCGTCGAGCCGTCGGGACCGACCGCGAACAGCGTCTCGCCCTCGTGGCTCAACGCGTCGTCGCTCGTGCCGACGAACAGCTGTCCATCGGCGGCGGCGACGATCTCGAGGAACTTCCCCCGGGGGTCGGTCACCCACGCGCGGTCGCCGCCAGCGTGGTAGGCACGCACCCGCTGGTCGACGCCGGTGTAGCCGGTCGAGCGGCCTGTGGTGACGTGCACGCGCCCGTCGTGGACCACCGGCGACCCGACCACCGGCGCGTCGGTCTCTGTGCGCCACGCGACCGAGCCGTCCTCGGCGTCGAGCGCATCGAGGCTCCCACGCGGTGCGTCGCCTCCGGGGGTCGGCGTAGTGATGCGGTTCTCGCCGCCGCCGACGTACACCAGTCCCGCGTCGGGGTCGACCGCCGGCGGGTGTTCGAGTACCTCGGGGAGGCGCACGGCCCACGCGAGCGCCGGGTCGTCGGCGGGGAGCTGTCGGGGCCCGTCGGGTGTCGGGCTCTCCGTCGGGCCGGTGGGCGTGTCGGTCGGATCGGCGGGCGTGTCAGTCGGGTCCGCGGGCGTGTCGGTTCCGGGGGTGCCCGGCCCGGCCGAACACCCCGCGAGCGCCGCGGCGAGCGCGGTCAGGTAGCTGCGTCGGGAGGGCATGGCTGGCTCACTCGTCGCGTCCGGAATAAGCCTCGTGGAGGGTCAAACGGGTGCTTGTGCCTCACACCACGACCACGCGAACGACGCCGAACAGCACCAGCACCCCCAGCACGTCGCAGGTGTTCGTGACGACGGGAATCACGACGTCGTCGGGGTCGCTGCCCAGTCGGTACGCGGCGTAGGTCGCGACGAGCGTGACGCCGATGGCGAGCGCCGACAGGAGCGCCCCCGAGGCGAACGCGACGAACACGACGACCCCGAGCCCGAGCCGGGCGGTGCCGACGAGCGACTGGAGCAGCCACGCCCCCGCGCCCACGATAGGGAACAGCGTGAACGCCAGCAGGACGGTCGCGAGCGCGTTGCCGCCGAGGGTGTCGTCGGTCGGGTCGAAGTCGAGGAGGCCGAGGTGGACGGCCGTCGAGAGCCGCGAGGCGAGGATGCTCCCGAGGTTCCCCCCCATCCCGATGACGACCGGGACGAGCACCAGCAGCGAGGGATACCGCAGGAGCGTCCCCTGGAAGGTGTCGAGCACGAGCCCCGACCCCAGCTCGACGAGCGTCAGGACGACGAGCACCGGGAGCATATCGCGCATGATGGCGCGGACGGTCCACCGCGCCATTCAGCCACCACCCAGCGTGAGGACGATGCGGGCGGCGAGCAGGAGCGTCGCCACGCCGACGACGTCGCCGGTCGTCGTCACCACTGGTCCCGCGAGGGTGTCGGGGTTCAGCCCCCGGCGATAGCCGACGAACACGACGCTCACGACCGCGACGATGAGCACCGACCCCGAGATGAGGCCGCTGAGGACGGCGATGCCCACTAGCACCGGGAGCGCCGCACGCGGCCGCCCCAGCAGGAGCAGGAGGAGGAACGCCGTCGTCGCGGCGAACGTGCTGACGACGAGGCCGTTGGCGACGGCCGCTGCGATCGCCGACCGCAGGCGCTCGTTGCCCACGTCGAACCGCGGTTCGATGATCCCCTGGTGGAGCGCGCTCGCGAGCCGCGCGCCGAGCGAGCCGTAGACGTTGCCGCGGGTGGCGAGCAGCGCGGGCACGAGCAGCAGCAGCCCCGGCACCGCCGACAGCTCGGCCTGCATCCCGCCGAGAACGACGCCGGCGAAGAGGCCGCCGACCGCGCTAACGGCCAGAATCGGCAGGGCCTCCCGGTAGGCCTCGGTCGCCACCTCGCGGACGGTCATCGGCCGAGGAGACACGCGCCGGGGTGAAAAGACCGCGGGTGATCACACCACCGTGGGCAGCCACAGCTTGCCCTCACGACGTCGTGCTCACCGGCGATAGTGAGCCGTGGTTCAGGACGCACACGATTCTCCGGATGAATTGCCGTCTACACCGTGATATCGGCTGAATTGGGGTGGCTGTGACGCCAACATTCCCGGAATCTCCCGCAGTACTGTGTCTTCTTGATGATGTCGGCTGTCGGTGGCTGTTCCGTCGCTGCTCGGCGTGCGGGTGGCGGATCGCTCTGATGAGAATGGATGGCTGAGTGGCGCTACTGGCGGGTTTCATTCTGGGAACTGTATCATTATTCATACCTGTGGAAATCCGTCGACCGGAAGAACGGCGATGTTAGCCGATTCAAATCTGCGTTTCTGTCTATCTCTGATGCTGATATGTCTGTGTGCGCTGCTGCACAGTGTTCCCGAATACCGCCTATGCGCCGCGAATTCGGCGGGTTTCGCCCGTGTTCCGCGAGTGAGTACTTCGCTGGTCACGGCTCCCTGTACTGTCTGTTTTTCCGGCGCAGAAGCCGATGTTCGCCGGTTCTCGGGATTCGACTCCGTCGGCGTTTCTGCATAATCGGTTCAGAACCGGTCGCTCTCGGGTCGTACAGCCGGTATACGGCCGAATACTTCGTTTTCGAGAGACGGCGTCCCGCGTTTGCACATCCCTCTGGGGGCACATTCGGCTCGACACGCTCGCTACGTACGGTATATTGCGGATATCGGGCGCTTGTTTCCGGGCTTCTGACTCTGTACTCGACACGAAACCGCCGATTTCTCCCGCGAGTTCCGCGCTACCGCTGATGTTGAGTACTTGGTGGTGAAGCGCGCTTCACAGAGTGTTTTTGCGCCCGGGCGTGCGACCGGCGAGTGATGTCCGACCGACAGGCCGTGGTCGACTGCGCCCACAGACGCACCGAGCGCCTGCTCGCGGACGTACGCGAGGCCTTTCCCGACGCGCCGACGCTCGACCCGTGGGTCATCGATCCACCGCGGTACTTCGACGACTCGTTTCCCGAGGTCCTCGACGTCCAGCTCGACCGCTGGGCGGGCATCGGCGGCGCGAACGTCTTTCGCGAGCACGAGGGCGAGCCACAGGTACTCTGCGTGAAACCGGGCTACAAGGACCACTGGGAGGGACCCGGCGGCGACCTGGAGGTCGGTGAGTCGCTCGCGGAGACCGCGAAGCGAGAGGTTCGCGAGGAGACGAACTACGAGGTCGAGCTGACGGGCGTGTTCTACGCCCGAGAGGTGCACATCGACTACGGGCCGCCCGAGCCCGTGCCGATTCCCATGACGGTGTTCACGGCGCGGGTTGCCGACGGGCGGCTGGCCGCGCCGAGCCATCGGGTTCCGTCGGGGGAGCCGGAGATCGAAGACGCGCGGTGGTTCTCGAAAGAGGAGTTGCCCGAGCCGCTGGTGGATGCAGAGCGGATTTACGAGTATCTGGAGGAAATGGGGTAGCTGTCGCTCGGAGGTCGAGCGTATCAGAAAACTGGGGGTCGTCGGGTAGTCAGGTCCCGTGATTAGTTGGGGACAGTGGACTGGCCGATGGTCTGGGACTGGCCGCCCGAGGGCGAGGTCCAGATGACGCGGACCGATTCGCCACCGGAAACGCCACTTACCTGACTCGCATTGACGATTTCGGTACTACCGGTGGAGACGGTCGCGCCCCATTCGTTGAGGTCGCCAACGTCACTGCCGCCAATCTGTACCGAGAGCGTGTCCTTATCGATGTCTTCACCGCCGGTGTGAGTGATTTCCATGTAGTTCTCGGAAGCCGCACCGGTTGCATAATCGTTCGAGCCACCGGTCATGTTTGAGTACTCAAACTGGAAGTTCGCCTGCGGCGATGCGCTCTGCACGTTCTCGCCGAGCCCGAGGACGAACGTCCCGATCACAGCCGCGAGGATGACGGTAATCGCGACCATGAGGATGACGCCGATGACGGGCGAGACTGCGTCTTCGTCCGTGAACAGGTGCTTGAGTTGTGTGAAATCCATTGTTGTGTTTCTCCCGGCACGCTCTCGGGAGTAGCGCCGCTCTCGCGTGGTTGCGAGTCGACAGAACCCCCCTTCCGGCAGGCGTCGGAGACGGCCTGCACTAGCGGCGTGCCTTGTCTTTTCAATAGGATTACAAGTATATAACTCTGCTGTGGTTATCGATACATTATCGCATGGTTACTCGTATATTATCAATTGAGCTGTGGCTCGGTGATTGGGCTTCCAGAAAATTGGGCGCTGTGAAATGTCAGCCAGGTCTCGTGATTAGTTGGGGATCTGGGACTGGCCGATGGTGCTGGACTGGCCGCCCGAGGGCGAAGTCCAGATGACGCGGACAGTGTTACCCGCGGCGACGTTCGCGTCGGTCAGTTCGTCACCCTCGCTTAGGGTTTCAGTGCTACCCGTACTGATGGTGCTCCCCCAGTCATCAAGGCTGCTTGACTCAACGGTGTCGGAGCCAGCCTGGACAGACACGGTCGATTTCGCGATGTCCTCACCACCCGTGTGGGTGATATCAATGACACCGCTCCCGGTGCTGAAGTCACCACTGTATTCGAACTGGAAGTTCGCCTGCGGAGCCGAATCCTGCACGTTCTCGCCGAGCCCGAGGACGAAGGTCCCGATGACGGCTGCGAGAATGACGGTGATGGCGACCATGAGGATGACGCCGATGACGGGCGAGACTGCGTCTTCGTCCGTGAACAGGTGCTTGAGTTGTGTGAAATCCATTGTTGTGTTTCTCCCGGCACGCTCTCCGGGAGCGCGACCATCGCGACGACAGTACTCTCCCCCTTCCGCAGGTGTAGTTCCCACCTGTCTTGGCGGCGTGCCTTGTCCCCTCAATTGGCCGTAGAAGATATAGCTACGCTGTCACTACTGCCAACTGAAGCCGGGATTTAGCGGAATAAACGCTCGATGTAGCCGATTCTGCGCCGATTCCTGCCACAAGTAGGACGTTCTCTACCGTCCGAAAACAGAGGTTAAACGCCGCGTTAAGCCAGATTCACCCGAACGGGCCCATGCCGCCCATGCCACCGCCACCGCCGCCACCGCCCATCTTCTTCATCATGCGCTGCATGTCGCCGTCGCCCATCCCCTGGAACTGCTTCATCATGCGGCTCATCATCTTGTGCTGTTCGAGCAGCTCGCGCACCTGCTCCTCCGATTTACCCGAACCGCGGGCGACGCGCTCGATCTGGGATTTGGAGATGGAACGCGGGTTCGCGAGCTCCTTCTCGGTCATCGAGTCCATGATGACCTCGAACGCGCGCATCCGCTCCTGGGTGACGTCCATCGCGTCGTCCGGGAGCTGGTCCTTGAGGCCGCCGCCGAGCCCCGGAATCATGTCGAGCACCTGGTCGAGCGGCCCCATGTTGTTCATCGCCTCCATCTGCTTGCGCATGTCGACGAGCGTGAACTCGCCTTTCATCAGGTTCTCCGGGTCCCAGTCCTCCTCGGACTGGCCGGTGGCCTCCATCGCGCGCTCGACGCGCTCGGCGAGCTGCTTCAGGTCGCCCATGCCGAGCAGGCGGGAGATGAACCCCGACGGCTCGAACCGCTCGATGTCCTGCACCTCCTCGCCGGTCCCGAGGAACGCGATCGAGGAGTCAGTCTGGTCGACGGCGGCGAGCGCGCCGCCACCTTTCGCCGTCCCGTCGAGCTTCGTGATGACGACGCCGTCGATGCCGACGGCCTCGCCGAACCGCTTCGCCTGGTCCTTCGCACCCTGCCCGATGGCTGCGTCGAGGACGAGCAGGTTCTTGTCCGGGTTCACGAGCGACTCGATCTGTTCGAGTTCGTCGATGAGCCCGTCTTCGAGCGCGTGGCGGCCCGCGGTGTCGACGATGAGCACGTCGACGTCGTCGAGTTCCTCCATCCCCTTGCGGGCGATGTCGACCGGGTCGTCGTTGTCCGGGTCGCCGTAGAACTCGACCTCGGCGCGCTCGCACATCTGCTTCGCCTGGTCGTACGCGCCGGGGCGGAACGTGTCCGTCTGGATGACCCCTGGTCGAAGGCCCTTCTTCGAGAACCACCACGCCATCTTCGCCGCGGAGGTCGTCTTCCCGGAGCCCTGCAGGCCCGCGAGCATGATGGTCTGGCTCTCCAGCGGGAGGTCGGTCGACTCCCCGATGAGGTCGACCATCTCCTCGTAGACGATCTTGAGGACGTGGTCGCGCGCCGAGGTGCCACCGGGCGGGTCCTCGTTGAGTGCCCGCTCGCGGATGTTGCTCGACAGCTGCATCACGAGGTCGACGTCGACGTCGGCCTGCAACAGCGACCGCTGTATCTCCTTCACGATGTTCTCGACATCCTCCTCGTCGAGCCGCGACTTGCCGCGGAGGTTGTCGAGGGAGCCACGGAGTGAGCTCCCGAGGTCGTCGAGTACCATTTGCTCGGTGTAGCCCCCGCAGACGGTAAACGCTTTTCCGTCGAGTGCGTGGACGAGCGAGCGAAGCGAGCGAGGCCACGGTACTGCGAGCGGGGAGCGGAGCGACCCGCGAGCTTCGCGTCCATCAACCAGCGAGCGACCCAACCGTCGACTTTACCCCGTCCGCGTCGACACCGCACGTATGGTCGACGCCGGACTGGTCGCGTACACTCTCGCGGCTGGCGCACTCATCCTCACGCCCGGCCCCGACACGGCGTTCGTCCTCGCGCAGTCGGTCGGTGGTGGGCGGACCGCGGGCGTCCGGGCCGCCGCTGGGGTCTCGGCGGGCGTGCTCGTCCACACCGTCGCCGCGACAGTCGGGCTCGCCGCCCTCCTCCGCACGTCGGCAGTCGCGTACGACGCGGTCACGCTCCTCGGCGCCGCCTACCTGCTGTATCTCGGCGTCGACATCCTCCGAAGCGGGGAGTTCGACCTCGACGCACCCACCGGCGGCTTTCGTCGTGGGCTCGTCACGAACGTCCTCAACCCGAAGGTCGCGCTGTTCTTCCTCGCGTTCCTCCCGCAGTTCGGTACCGGACTCGAACTGCTCCCGCTCGGCGGGCTGTACGCGGGGCTCACAGCCATCTACCTCGGTGGGCTCGCGGCGCTCTCGGGACGCGCGCGTGCGACGGTCAAACGCCCCGGTGTCAGGCGGTGGCTGCGCCGTGTCGCGGGCGGGACGACCATCGCGCTCGGCGTGCTCGCCGCTCGCGAGGCGCTTTAGTCCAGCCGTTCGACGCGTACGTCGTCGATGTAGTGGGTGCTGTCCGACTCCCAGACGACGCTCACGCCGACGGCGACGAACGCCTCCGCGAGGTCGGCGGGCACCGACCACTCGAAGGCGTACTCGCGCCAGCCCTCCTGCAGGTGGAGCGACTCTCGAAGGCCGCCGTACGGCGCGTCGGCGTCGCCGGTCGTGTTCGTCTCCGGCGGCGGGAACGCCTCTTCGGTGTCGGGCCGCGTCGCGCCGAGCCGCATCACGGCGTTCCGGAGCGTGTTGAACGACTCCGACTCGCTCCAGAACCACGCCGAGACGCGAACCCGCGACGCGCCGCTCACGTCGACCGGGTGGGTAGCCCACGCTGTCCCGTCGTCGTGGTCGCCCTCCGTGAACACCCGGAGGCTCCGGTCGCCGGTGTGCGCCTCCTCGCTGCTCGGTTCGATGGCCCACTCGAACGCGGAGAGCGGCTCCTCCGGGCCGATGTGGGCGGCCGTCTCCCAGTCGAACGTCCCCTCGAAGCTCTCGTCGAGCCCGAACTCGCCGGCGTAGCCCAGCGTACAGCCCGCGAGTGCGGTCGTTCCGACTGCCAACCCCGCTCGGAGTGCGTCGCGACGTCGCATCGCTAGGGGAGTCACGCCCCGCGGACAAAAGCGGTCGCCCGCGATTAGGCTTCCAGTTCGCTCGTACCGACGAGCCGCTGGACGATGACCTCGGGGTCGAACGTCTCGAGGTGGTCGTACCCCTGGCCCGTCCCCAGGAACAGAATCGGCTTCCCGGTGACGTGCGCGATGGAGATGGCCGCCCCTCCTTGGGAATCGGCGTCGGCTTTCGTGAGGACGACGCCGTCGATCTCGGCGGCGTCGTTGAACTGCTTGGCGCGCTGGGTCGCGTCCTGTCCGGCGACGGCCTCGTCGACGAACAGCGTCAGGTCCGGCCCGACGACGCGGTCGATCTTCTCCAGCTGGGCCATCAGGTCGTTCGAGGTGTGGAGCCGTCCGGCCGTGTCGCCGAGCACCACGTCGGCGTCGTTCGCCTCGGCGTACTCGACGGCGTCGTAGATAACCGCGGCGGGGTCACCGCCCTGTTCGTGGGTGATGAGCTTCTTGCCGAGCGCCTCGGCGTGCTCGCGGAGCTGCTCGTTCGCCCCGGCACGGTACGTGTCGCCGTTCGCCAGCACCACGTCGTAGCCGCGGTCCTCGAGGTACTTCGAGAGCTTCGCGATGGTCGTGGTCTTGCCGACCCCGTTGACGCCCGTGAAGATGATGGTGACGGGTTTCTCGGCGGCGGCGATGCGCTCGTCGAAGTCGAACTGGCCGACCCCGATGACCTCCTTCAGCGCCTCGCCGATGGCCTCCTCGACGACGATCTCGCCGGTCTTCACCTGCGCGCGGGTCTGCCCGACGAGCTCCTCGCGCAGCTTCTCGACGATGGACTGTGCGACGCTCATCTCGACGTCCCCCTGCAGGAGCGCGAGTTCGAGCTGTTCGAGCGGCCCCTCCAGCTCCTCCTCGGTGATCTTCGTCTTCCCGGTGGCGAACATCTTCGCCCGCTCGGTGAAGCTGGTGTCGTCGCCCGACTTCGACTCGGAGTCGGCGTCCGGCTCCGAGTCGGGCCCGGCCGGCTGCTCGGCCGTGTCGGTCTCCTTGGCTTCCGACGCCGCTGCTGCCGCCGCCTCGTCGGCCTCCTCGGCGCTCTCCTCGACGTCGGACTTGAACCGCCCCAGCTTGTCCTTCAGGGAGTCGAACATCTACCTCACTCGTCGCCGCCGTCGTCCTGCTGCTGTCCCATCTGCTGCTGCATCATCTGCATCTGCTGCTGCTGCATCTGCTGGGCCTGCTGTTCGAGCTGGGCGCTCTCCTCTTCGACCTCGCTGATCTCCTCCTGCACCTCGGAGATGCGGTCGTCGAGCGTCTCCTTCTTCGTCTCGAGCGTAGAGACGGCGTCCTCCTGTTCGTGTTCCGCGGCGTAGCCGCCGCCGAGCGAGACGACGACCTCGTCGATGTCCTGCACCTCGGCGCGGACGTACGCGCCGCCGCCGAGCGGCACCTGCACCATCGAACCGCTCTCGAGCACTTCGAGCGCCTCGATGGCCTCGTCGATCTCGGACTTCTCCTCGCGCATGTCCTCGACTTCGCCTTCGAGCGCTTCCTTCTCCTGGTCGAGCGCCTGCAACTGCTGCTGCAGCTCCTGCATCTGCGGTGGCTGTCCCATCAGGCCGTCACCCCGAACACTTCGACCTGGGTGCGCCTGAGACCGTGCTGGGAGCCGAACAGCGCGTAGGTGTGCTCCAGCGCCACGCTCTGGTTGACTGCCTCGACACTCTTCTCGAACTCCTGCCAGCCGTCGCGGGCCTGGAAGCGCCCGCTCACCGTAAACTCACTCATACCCGGACACCGGCGCCCGAGCGGGAAGAATCCTTCCATCCCACTTTCTGCACGTCCCGCGCTTTGCTCATCGGCTCACTCCGTTTGTCGTTCGTCTTCGAGGCTCTCCCGGTGGTCGAGCCTCGTCCCGCTCGGTCAGGCAACACTTCGAGACTGTCGAACCGGTCTCGGCTCTCGCCGAACCGGAAACGCAGTCGTCAGCGGGGGGCTGTGTTACTCGGGGCCCTGGTTGCTGCTGTCCTCGTTTTTGTCTGGCGGGTCGTCGCTGGAGCCGTGTGGGTCGAACTTGCAGTGGCCGACGCGCTCGCCTGGCTTCTCCTCGTCCTCGTCTTTGTCGTGGGCTTCGTAGCCGTTCTCGGGGTCGTCCTTGCGGTGGCCCTTGGGGATGGCTTCGGGCCACGTCTCTTCGTCTTCGTCCCACTCGTACCGCTTGTCGTTCGCGTTCTCGCCGGGTTGCGGGGCGTTGTCGCCACCGAACTTCTCGATGAACTTCGGGTCGGTGTCGAACTTGTTGCAGCCCTCCGGTTCGTGGTCTTTACAGCCGGCGGCAGCGGTGCCAGTCGCGAGTAGCGTGCTGGTCGCCGCCGCCAGGATGAACGACCGTCTGGTTCGTGGCATGGGAAGCACCCGAGAGAGTACTCACCGTCTGATGGGATTGTAATGATAGTCGTATCGTCGGCTACGGACAGTCCGTGACGGGTAAGGAAAGCTTAGGTGGAACTTCCGGTCGCGAACTGGCCCGGTACTGGGCAGGTGTCGTCAGTCGATGTAGCCGAGCGCATCCTCGATGCGCCCGAGCTCGGGGCCCGTCGTCTCCTGGCCACAGACGTAGCCGTAGGCGTTCGCCACCAGCCCCGACCCCACCAGCGGACCGCCGTAGTTGATGGTGCCGATGTCGGCGAACACGTCGAGGTGGTCTTCGAGGAAGTCGAGCTCCTCGTCGGTCGACTTCGGATGACAGAGCACCCCCTCGTTGGTAGCGACGGCCGCCGTCCCGACCGTCCGCACCCCCGCGAGGTCGCCGCGCTCGACCGGCACCTGCAGGGCGTTCTCGACGGCCTGGAGCGCCTCACGCGAGAGGTCCGGGTGGACGTACGCGCCGTAGTCGTTCGCGAGGACGACGTTGCCGGCGGCGTTGATGCGGCCCGGCAGCTCGTGGACCGGGAGGTCGGTGGCCTCGGCGATGCGCTCGCGTTCGAGGTCGCTGATGCGCGAGGAGACCAGCAGGCCGTTCTCGTTGCCGGTCGCGAGCGCGCCCACGGTGCCGGAGCCGGCGACCGTGGTGGGGCAGGCGGCGACCTCCAGCTCGTCGGCGAACTCCTCGCGGAGGTCGTCGTCGATGTCGGGTCGCACGAGCAGCACGTCGTCGGTGGCGCGGGCGAACACGCCGACGTACGACGAGCCGGAGAGTGCCGCGCGGAGCACGTTACGCCGTCTCTGCTTCGACGACGGTCTCGCCGTCCTCGTCGAACCGGGCCGCGCGGACGCGGAGCTTCGACGGCGGCTTCTTCCGACCGCGCTTCCAGACCGCCTCGTTGATCGAGGGGTCGAGGCGCACGTCGGCCTCGTCGACGGTGAAGTGCTGTGCGAGGTGCGAGCGAATGAGGCTCATCGCCTTGTCGGCGCGCTCGTGCTTGGCCTCCTGCTTGACGTCACGCAGGGGGACCGTCACGACGCGCTCCTCGAAATCGTTAGCGCTCATTCGTCCGTGTCACTCCGCCGCCAGTTGCGGCGCTTGGGGTTTCGCATCGTGTCGCGGTCCGTCTTCATGATGACCCACGCCGGGACACGGCTGTTCTGCCGCTCCAGCTTGGCGAGGCGCTTCTTCTTCGCCTTCGACTTCTTGCCCATAGTAGCCGCGTGTTCTACCGCCGCGCATAAATCCCTGTCCTTTCCGTCCGCACGAGTACCGTCGCTCGAATCACACGACGGCGAGCAGCCCGACCATCGCGACGCCTCCCGCGAGGAAGCCGCCAACGAGTTCGCCGTAGCCGTGGCCGTCGAGTGGCTGGCCCAGTTCCAGCGCCTCCGGGATGAACTCGCTCGCCACGAGATAGATCATCGCGCCGGCGGCGAACCCGAACCCTGCGGGCAACAGCGGGCGAGCGAACTGGACGAACGCGAACGCCAGCACCGCGCCGATGGGCTGCGGGAGGGAGGAGAACACCGACCAGCCGACCATCTTCCACTCCGAGACGCCCATCGAGCGCAGCGGGATGGAGATGGCGACGCCCTCCGGGATGTTGTGGATGGAGATGGCGACGGTCATCGCGATGGCGAGCGCCGGTACCGTGAACCCGAACA
The DNA here is from genome assembly GCF_024362405.1 of Halorarius litoreus. Taxonomy (GTDB): domain Archaea; phylum Halobacteriota; class Halobacteria; order Halobacteriales; family Haloarculaceae; genus Halorarius; species Halorarius litoreus. The sequence continues at coordinate 1,600,845 of NZ_CP101454.1, forward strand.
GTGGAATGCCGGTCCCGAGGTTCAACTCCGCGAAGGAGACGCCGATGGCGATGCCTTCCGGGAACGAGTGGACCGTCAGCACCCCGAGAATCAACACGAGCTTCCGGAAGTCGGCTTCCTCGTACTGCTGGGGGTCGATGTCGGCGTCGACGAGATAGTTGTGGGCGAGCACGACCAGCAGCACGCCGGCGAGCAGCCCCACTGCGACGGCTACCCACGAACCCGCAGCGAGTCCCTCGGGCACGAGTCCGAGCACCGATGCGACGACCATGATGCCCGAGGCGACCCCCCACAGCGCGACGTTGAGCCGGTCGCTCACGTCCTCGACGACGAAGAACGGGAACGCACCGAGACCGGTCGCCAGCGCGGTGATGAGCCCCGCGACGAACACCAGCGTGTACGCACCCCAGTCGACCATACCGGCCCTACCTGCTCCGCGAGGTAATACCTATCGGATTGCAGATATCTTTAGGCCGCCCGAAACGCGCCCGGCTACAGCGGGAACCGCTCGACTGTCTCGTACTGGGGCCCGTCGCTCGTGAGCGTGCTCTCGGTCAGTCGGAGGTCCGTCACGGCCAGCGAGCCGACATCGGGGTCGCGCTCCGTGACGGTTTCGACCACCGCGTCCTTGCTCCGGGCGTCGGTCATCCGCGCGAGCGTGACGTGGGGGGTGAACTCGTGCGTTTCAGGCTCGAACCCCAGTGCCGTCGTTCGACTCTCGACGGCTTCGTGAAGCCGAGCCACCGCCTCGCCTCCCTCGCGAACGCCGAGCCAGACCACCGAGACGTAATCGAGCGAGGGGAACACGCCGTACCCCCCGAACTGGAGGTCGAACGGCCCCACGTCGGCGTCGGCGACCGCCCCCGAGAGCGCGTCACGGAGGTCGTCGAGCTCCGACTCGTCGACGTCGCCGAGGAACTTCACCGTGATGTGGGCCTGTTCGGGGTCGACGGGGTTCAGCCCGGGGCGGCGAAACGGTTCCTGGACGTCGGCGACCGCGTCGGCGAGCCCATCGAGGTCGATGGAGACGAACACACGCATGGGGTTCGGTTCGCTGCCCAGTAGCATGGCTTTCGGGGGTCGCAGCGCTGGCGAGATTCGGGTGAGAGGTGGGACACAGTTCGCACAAGAGACATATCCCCCCGTGACGCTCTAGCGCACATGGCCCTCGAGAACGATCCGGTCCGGGACCCGTCGGCGGTTGTGCGCGACGTGCAACTCGGCGACGGTGAGCTTATCGTCTACGACGCGGCCGTCGAGACGGCGTGGATTCAGGGTCGCGCCGTGACGGTCGAGCGGTAGCACCGCGCCAGTCGGCTTCTTTTCACGTCGCCGTGGCGGTGCTCCGGAGCCCGTAGCCCTTAACCGTCCAAGCGGCTAACTCCGGGTATGACCGACGAACGGGACGACCACCGGTTCTCCGAGGGGCAGGGGTTCGGCGACCCCTACGAGGGGTTCGACCTCGATCCGCCGGAGCTCGACGTCGACCCCGGCATGGTCGACCCCGTCGACTCCCGCGTGGTCGCCGACACGCTCGACGAGCGACAGATCGCGAAGTCAGAGGTGGACGCCGAGGAGCTCCTCGACGTGGGCCTCAACTACATGCGAATCAACCGCTACGAGCAGGCCGTCGACGCGTTCCAGCGTGTCGCCCGCTTCACCGACGACGAACTCCTCGAACAGGAGGCGTGGGTGAACAAGGGAGCCGCCCACGCCGAACTGGACGAGTTCCAGGAGGCCATCGAGGCCTATCGAGAAGCGCTGCACCTCGACGACGAGAGCGAGCACGCCGCCAGCGCACACACGAACCTCGCGTACGCGCTGTGGGAGAACGGCCAGAGCGAGCAGGCGCTCGAACACGCCGAGCGCGCGGTCGAGGTCGACCCGCGCTTCCCGCAGGCGTGGTACAACCGCGGCTTCTTCCTCCTCGAGCGCGGGCTCGCCGAGGACGCGGTCAACGCCTTCGACAACGCCGTCCGGCTGGGCTTCCGCTCGCCCGAACTGCTAGAGGAGAAGGCCATCGCTCACGAGGAACTCGGCGAGGACGAGCGGGCCGAGGAACTGGCGAACGAAGCCGAGGAGCTGCGCGAGCGGGCTGAACAGTCGCTCATCGACGGGGAATGATGCTACTCACGGAACGCGAGACACCCGAGGGTCGCCTGGTGTCGGTCGCGGACGCCGACACGCTCGGCGAGACCTACGGCAACGGGAAGGTGTCGCTCACCGTCGACCGGGAGTTCTACGAGGGCGAGGAGGCCTCCGCGGAGGAGGTGACCGCCGCGCTCGCCCGGTGTAGCGTCGCCAACCTCGTCGGCGAGGAATCGGTGGGCGTGGCCGTCGACGCCGGTTTCGTCGACGAGGCGAACGTCCTCGACCTCGACGGGACGCGTCACGCACAGTACCTTCGGCTGTAGCTGATAGCGGGCGTGTTCTCCCGCGTTCGTGTTCCTCGCCCAGCCACAGGGACCGCCATAGATTCAAATACCGAAACGCGGCCACTCCCTCCGTGACGTAGCTGTCGACGCGGACGGCCTGCGCCGTTGTGTGGCCCATCGTTCGCGTTCACGCCCACGGGCCGCCTGCTCGCCACGTGAACTACCCCACCCTACTCGCTCACGGCTGACGCCGTTCGCTCCTTGAGGGTGGGGCTTCCTGTTTCCACGACGCGCTTTGCAGATACCGGGGTATCCACAGGGAGCGCAGTCTCCACAGGCGTTGATTCGGAGTGAACCACTCCTACTTCTTCGAGACCACGAGAAAGAATATTCCACGCCGCGTTCGCGTCCCTATCCGCCTTGAACCCACACGAGGGACAGGAGTGTTCCCGCATCCATAGCGGCTTGTCTGTTTTGACACCACAGGCCGCACATTCCTTCGTCGTGCCTTTCGGGTCAACAGCGACGAAGTGCGTTCCCTCACGCTCACACTTGTATTCGAGCATCCGCAGGAACGTCCCCCATGCCGCACCTGCACGGTTCCGCGAGTTGCCCGGAAGTTTGACCAACCCCTTCGTGTCCAAGTCCTCGACCGCCACCAAATCGTACTCAGCCGCGTAATAGTTCGACAACTTGTGAAGGAAGTCTCGTCGCTTCCGCTTCAGGTCGGCGTGGCGTTGGGCGACCGTCTTACGTTGTGCTTCCCAATTCGCAGAGCCGTGTTCCTTCCGCGAGAGGTCGCGTTGAGCGCGTTCCAACCGCTCGCGCTCGTCGCTGAAGTCGGGACTCTCGATGGCGTACCCACCGGTGTCGTGTGCGTACTTGAGAATCCCCACGTCGATGCCGACGACCTTCTCTGGGTTCTCTGGTTTCTCGGGAGTGGCTTCATCCAAGTCGATGCCGAACGTGGCGTACCACTCGCCCGTTGGTTCTCGTTTGACTGTGACCTGTTTGATGGTCGCATTCTCGGGAATGTCTCGGTGGAGGCAAATCGGAATCTCACCAATTTTGCTCAACCACAGGACAGGCCGACCACTCGTATTCTTGAGTTTGAAGCCAGACTGGTTGTAGGTGAGCGACTGATACTCTCGGGGGGGTTTCCACTTGAGCATCCCGACAGCACGTCCATTCTCCTTCTGTGCTTTGAGCGTGGAGAGATTGTCGTAGACGCGCTTGACGACCATCTGCAACACTTTCGAGTGAACATCGTTCAGGTCATCCCACCACGATTTGAGGTCGGGGAGTCGTCCCTGAACCTCGTAGCGGGCGGGAATATCGTCTGCCTCGTTGAGTAGGTAGAGGACGTGGTTGTATAGTTGTCTACAAGTATCGACGTGGTTCAGAAGCGTCTCTGTGAGGGCTTCTGACGGGTCGAGGCGATACTTGTAGTTGTACTGCATCTATGACTCTCGTTCCTCGATAAGTTCGTCCAGTTTCTCTTGGACGAACGAGGAGAGATTCAGGTGGTTGTCCTGAATCCACTCCTCTTGGTCGTCGCGGATGGAGATGTTTTTGCGAGTTGTCACAACACACGATACACAAACTACACAAATAACTGTTGCGATTGCGTTGGCCTGTGGGCCGGGCGTTGAAGGTGTTTGAGAATCGTGCGGCGCTGTATCTCCTCCCTACTGCGCTACTCGGTCGCTTCGCTCCCTCCGTTGCTCCTTGAGGAAGGGGACTTAGCGCCTCATTCTACTTAAAACACCGTCCGGCGCGGGCCGAACCTATTTGCCGGCGCGCCTCCCCCCGCCTCCATGCAGATAACCGGTGTCAACCAGTACCACCTCGACTCGCCGGTCGACGGTGACGCGTTCTATCCGACGTGGATTCCCGGCTACCCGCAGACGACCCACGAACTCGAGCTGTTCGAGATCGAGACCGACGAGGGCATCACGGGCTACGGCGCCTCGCCCTCATTCGCGGGCGGACTCGACTACGAGACGCCGCTCCAGCTGTTCCTCATGGGCGAGGACCCGCACGACGTGGAGGGGATCCTCCGGAAGCTCGACACGGTCAACCTCGTAGGGCCGCGCCCGTGGCACATCGAACTCGCGCTGTGGGACATCATCGGCAAGGACGCCGGCAAGCCCGTCTACGAGCTGTTCGGCGCCGAACGGCAGGCGATTCCCTGCTACGCCTCGACGGGCGAGCGGCAGTCCGCAGACGAGCGCATCCCCTACGTCGAGGAGCGCGTCGAGGAGGGGTTCGACGCGGTCAAACTCCGTGTCACGGAGGTCGACGACATCGAGGTCGTCCGCGAGATCCGAGAGGCGTTCCCCGACCTCACGCTCATGGTCGACGCGAACAAGGGCTGGGCCGTCCGCGTGATGGAAGAGGAGGTCGAGTGGTCGTTCTCGGACGCGCTGGCGTTCTGTCGTGGACTCGAAGACGTGGGCGGTATCGGTTGGCTCGAAGAGCCGCTGCCGCGGCACGACTACGAGAGCTACGCCCGCCTCCGCGACGCGACCGACATTCCCATCGCGGGCGGCGAGTTCAACAACGGCCCGCACCACTTCCGCGAGTTCATCAAGCAGGGGTCGCTCGACATCCTGCAACCGGATGCGGCGCTCGCCACCGGCATCCGTCGTGCCGTGGACGTGGCGCGGATGGCCCAGAGCCACGGCCTTCGGTTCGTCCCGCACACGTGGACGAACGCCGTCGGTTTCGCCGCGAACCTCCACGTCACGACGGCCGTGGGCGGTGACTGGGTCGAGTACCCGATGGAGCCGCCGTGGACGCCCGACGTCTGGTCGTTCATGCTCGAAGACTCCTTCGAGCACGAGGACGGACGCATCAAGGCCCCCGACAAGCCGGGGCTGGGCATCGACATCAAGCAGGACGTCATCGACGAGGCCGCCGAGGACTAACCACGGACGGCGTCGAAGTCCTCTCCGACGACCAGAAACAGCAGCACCCCCACGACGCCGACGACGGAGGCGGTCGTGAACGCCACGGCGGGCGAGATCGCATAGAGGACCCCGCCGACCGCGGCCGCCGGGACCGTCACGATGTTTCTGACGAGGTAGTACGAGCCCGTGACTCTCCCGCCCGTATCGCGCGCGGCGGGGCCGACGATGAGCGCCTTGTGTGCCGGGAGCCCCGCAAAGCGCAGCCCCGAGAACGCAAACAGCACCAGGAGCACCGCGCTCGGGGGGACGGTGAGCCCAGCCACCTGTATCGCGTCCCCGGGTGCCGAAATCAGGAGCACCGGAAACACCGCGTAGACGGCGAACCCGAGCGCGACGACGGGTTTGAGTCCCACCCGAGCCGTGAGCCGCGACACCGGGACCATCGACAGCAGGGCGACGGCCATCTCCACCGCCAGGAGAATCCCGAAGAACGCTTGCGGTGAGAGTTCGCCCACGAGGGGGAGGGTGACGCCCACGCCGAGATAGTCGGAGACGACGACGACGAAGAACACGTACACCATCCCGTTGGCGAACCGGACGAGCGTGTCGCCCAGCAGGAGCGGCGGCAGTTGCGAGGGCATCGCTCGGAGGTTCCCCACGACGGTTCCGAGCCCCTCGCTCGACTTCCCGATGGTGTCCTCGCTCGCATCGTACAGCAGGTGTTGCGCGAGCGTGCCGAGTGCCGCGACCACCGCGGCGACGGCCAGCACGACCCGGAACCCCACTTCGAAGGTGAACACGGTGAGCGCCGCCGTCACGAGGAGCGGCCCGAGGAGAAATGCCAGTCGGCGGACGGTCTCGGTGGCGGCGAACCCCGTCGCCAGCTGTCGGGGCTCGACCGACTGCTTCACGATGGCGAACGTCGCGCCCAGCCCGAACGACTTCCAGCACTGCACCAGGAACAGCCCGAGGAAGATGCCGACGGGGAAGGCGAGTTCCGGGACGGAGACGGGCCCCAGCGCGACGGCGGGTGTCACGACCAGCCCGAACACGCCCGCGAACGCCCACATGGCGAACCCCAGCGCGGAGAGCAGGCCGAACAGCGTGAGCGCCCGGCGCGAGCCGATGCGGTCGGAGATGACGCCACCCGGATACGGGTACACCGCCGAAATCAGACTGCCGAGCGAGCCGAACAGCCCGACGACGACCGGGCCGGCGCCGAGGACGAACAGGTACTCGGCCATGTACTGGTTCGTCCCCTGGTAGCCGAGCGAGAAGGCGAACATCGCGACGCTCAACACGAGCACGTCGCGTTCGAGCGCGAGGTAGCCCCTGAGCGTCGCGAACGGGCTCTCCTCGGTGTCGACGGCGTCGGTCACGGTTGGGTTCGGGGGCGAGAGGGCTCCTCGGTTGCTATGTGGGCTATATATCCTCCTCGTCGGGGTCCTCCGTCTGCTGTTCGAGCAGGACGCGGTCGAGCCACGCGCCCTTCGACCGCCAGCGCAGCCAGTTGAACACGGAGAACAGCAGAACGAACAGCAGGACGGCGAGCGTCACCGGGTCGGTCGGGAGCGCCCACGCCATACGCGAGGTGGGCGACGCGAGGAGATAAACGCTGGGTGCTCAGCGGAACCGGCGACCGAGCAGCGCGACGAACGCGAGTGCCAGCAGCGCCAGCACGACGGTCACGGGCGTGAAGCCCGGCAGCGGGACCTGCGGACCGGGCTCGGGCGTGCCGGTCGTGGTCGCGGTGGCGGTCGCCGTGGCCGTCGGCGTCGAGTCGTCGACCGCGATGCCCTCGACCACGATGGCCGCGCTGGTCACGCCGTCGAGCTGTGCGGTGACCTCGTGTTCACCTTCGGTCTCGATGACGGCGCGGGCGACCCCCTCGTCGTCGGTCATGGCCACCTGCTCGCCGTCGACGAGCACGCTCGCGTTGCTCACGGGCTCGCTGTAGGCGTTCGTCACCTCGACGGTGAGCCGCTCGCCGACGACGACCCGCTCGTTCGAAGGGACGACGGTGAGGTTCGGCTCACGCTGGATGGTGAGCGTCTGGGTGCCCGGGTTCGTGCCGATGAAGAACGCCGTCTGGTTCGTCACGTACCCGTCTTTCGTCGCGCTCACCTGGTAGCGGGTGTTCACCGGGAGGGTGAACGTGACGGCCCCGCCGGTCGTACGCTGGGTGCCGACACCGTCGACGTTGACCTGTGCGCCGGTCAGCGTCTGTGGCGGCTCGAAGTGGTCGTCACGGACGCGGAACTGTACGTCGACGGTGCCGCGGCGCATCGACAGCTTCTCCGAGGTGTTCTCCTGGACTTCGACACGGGTGACGTTCCGGAAGTAGCCGCTCTTGAACGCCGCGAGCACGTACTCGCCCTGCTCGACGATCGGCGAGGTGAACTCGCCGTTGTCGTTCGTCCGCCCCTCGACGATGGTGGTGCCGCCGCGGCTCAGACTCACCTGCACGTTCGACACCGGGCCGTCGGTGTCGGTGATGCGCACCGCGTACTGGCCCTTCCTGACGACTTCGAGCGTCACCTCCCCGCTCTCGGCGTTCTCGACGACGAGCGGGCGGTTCCGGATGAAGTCGTCGCTCTCGGCGGACAGTTCGACGTCGGCGCCGCGAGGTACGTCGATGAACGCCTTCCCGTTGCCCGCGGTCGTCGCGGTCGCCGAGCCGTCGTCCCACGTCGCATCGATGGTCGCCCCGCCGATGGGCGTCCCGCTGTCGGACACGACCGAGACGGTGAGTGTCACGGTCTCCTGCCCGGCGGCTGGGGCGGCACCAGCGACCACCGATACGAGCATCACTGTTACGAGGAGGAGTTGCCGTCGCATACCCGTACAGTTGCCGGCCCTGTATTTAGTTTGTTGGCCCTTTTCGATGCAAGTTTGATGACCGCATCCCGGTGCTGGGCGTCGATAATTCCGGGTTCGTTGGGGTGTTGATTGGTCCGCTATCGACCTCTGGCTCGACGGCGTAGGTGAATGCCACGGCTGGTCGATACGTCGAGCCGCGAAGAAACTCGCCGACGAAATCGGTAGTGTCGCGCGTTACAGCCGGGTGCGGGCGAACAGCGCCGCGCCGAAGGCCGCGATGGCCGCGATGGCACCGAAGCCGGGGCCGGTGCCCTCGGTGGCGGTGTCGTCACTGCTGCCATCGCCACCGTCGCCGCCGTCGCTGCCGCTCGACCCGTCACCGTCGCCGGACTGGACCGACATCTGCCGCTCGGAGAAGTGGTTGATGCCGACCACGACGTCCGAGGAGGCCTCCGCGCTCGACGACGACTGGACGAGGAACTTCGAGGTCTCGCCGCCGTTCGCCGCCGACTGCACCTCGGAGTACGAGGAGGCCTGCACTGCGGCCTTGCCGTCGACGTACACCTGGGCGTTCTCGGCGTTCTCCATCGCCGCGTCGGAGACGCTCACGATGACGACCTTCCCCTGGCTCTCGGCGCGCTCGACGGTCATGTTGACCTGGTTCTTCGACTGCTCGGTCACCTCGACCGTCGTGTCCTCGCCGTACTGGACGACGTTCGCGGTCCGCTGCGTGCCGTCCTCGCTCGACGAGTCTGCCTGCTGGTAGTACACCTCGGCGGTCGCCGTCCCCTCGGCGATGAGCTCCTCCTGCTTCTTCTCGCTGTCGGAGCGCTCGTCGCCGTACTGCCGGTAGACGAGCTTCGAGCCCTGCTGCAGCTCCGCGGAGACGTTGCCCTGCTCGTTGACGGTCACGTCACCGTCACCGACGACGATGAAGGTCCCCGTCTCGCCGTCGGCCTTCTGGACGACGACGCGGCTCTCGCCCGACTGCTGGGCCTCGGCGTCGGACGTGAGGTTCGCGCTCACGTACTGGCTGCTCTCGCCGGCCGAGACGACCATGATACCGCGGTCGTTGTCGTTCGCCTCGATGGTGGCGCCGCTCTCGGCGGTCACCGTCGCGTGCGTCGAGGTCGTCGCGCTCGATTCGAGGCTCAGGCCCGCGGCGTCGAAGTTCGTCACCGCCGTCAGGTCAGCGCCGGCGGCGAGCCCACCGCTCGATTCCGCCTCGCTGGTCGACTGCACCGCGACGGAATCGACGACCGTCTCCCCGTTGACGCTGTAGTCTGCGATCGCGTCACCCTTCGTCTCGAACGCTACGTACGTCTCGCTGTACGCCTTCGCGTTCTGTGTGGCGCCGGTCGCCGCCGCTGTCGCCGGCCCGACGGCCGACACGACGAGCAGCAGCGCCGCCGCGAGTGCTTTGATGTTCATCGCAGTCGGGCCACAAACGAGCGTCTCGTATAAGTCTCGTGGCCATCGTGCCTGTGCGTCTCACACTCTTGAACGGGCGGTATCGGCCATTTCAGCGATTCTCGACTCGCGAATCTGGCACCCGGGGTCGTTCGAGGGGCTGGACCCGTGTGTTCCCGGTCTTTTTTTTTTGTCTGGTTTCCGTACAGCCGTGATTCGACGGCTCAGCGCCCCTCGATAGCCTCGGCCGCGCGGTCCAGTTCGCTCCGCGAGAAGGTGGCGAGGGGACCGTCGACGGTGCGAGCCAGCGCGTGGGCTGCGGTGCCGTATCTGAGCGCAGTCTCGGTATCCGCGCCGTCGAGGAGGCGGGCGAGGAACGCGCCGGTACAGGCGGCGACCGCGCCCGTGGGGTCGACGGCGTCGCTGTCGACGACGGAAAACTCGTACAGCGTCGAGTCGTGCCACGCCACAGTCGTCCGGTCGCGGACGAGTACGACCGTCTCGAAGCCGTGCTCGTGGGCGAGCGCGTGAGCGACCTGACTCGGCTGGCCGTCGCGCCCGAGTACCGTCTCCACGTCGCGCTCGCGGGCGACGAACACGTCGACCGCCGGAAAGTAGCCGCTCAGGGTCTCTTTCGCGTCCTCGGGGCTCCACTGTTCGGCCCGGTACTCCAGCCCGAAGGCGGTGAGTCCGTCCCCCTCGCGGGCGGCGCGGACGAACCGGGCGGCGGCCTCCGCAGCTGGGGTCGAGTAGCCCGGCGTCGCGCCTGTGAAGTAGACGCAGTCGGCCTCGCGAACGGCATCCAGCGGGAGCGCGCCCATCTCGATGTCGTCGAACGCGGCGGACGTCCGGTCGTCGAGCCAGACGGGTTCCCGGACGCCCGCGCCGTGTTCGTAGAACGCGAGCCCCTGTCGTCCCTCGGTCCACGTCACGCGGACGTCGAGATCGTGGGCCCGGAGTTCGTTGGCGACTCGTCGCCCCAGTGGGCTGTCCGGGAGGACCGTCGCGTGCGCCGTCTCGATGCCCGTGCGCCGGGCGGCGACCGCGGCGTCGCTCTCGGGGCCGGTGGCGTGGGCGTCGAACTGCCCTGCGGTCTCCAGCCGGTCACCGGCGGGGGGCGACAGCCGGAGCGCCGTCGCGCCGAACGTGATGAGCATGTCCGTGGGTGGGGGCTGGGGGGGTTTAGTCCTAGGTGGCGGTCGCCTGTCGGGAACGCCACGCCGCAGATGTATCGGCTCGATTACCAAATCTCCATTCAGAAAACCGACATTACCCGTGAGGACTCGAGTAGCAGTATGTCGGTGCCGAGCGTCGTCGTTCGCCGGTACTACGCGTACTACGCCACGACGTCGATCGGGTTCTACCTCCCGGTCAGCACCCTGGTTCTCGTCGAGGTCAGAGGCTTCGGGCTCGACGCCGTCGGCGCCGTCATGGCGGCGTACCTCGTCGCGATGCTGGTCGCCGAGATCCCGACCGGCTACCTGGGCGACCGCGTCGGTCGACGGACGAGTCTGGCCGTCGGAAACGCCCTGATGGCGGCGTCGCTGGTGGGGTGGACGCTCCTCCACACCCCCGCCGAGTACGCCCTCGTGAACGCCCTCTGGGCCACGGGAACCACGTTCCGTTCGGGCACCGCATCGGCGTGGCTGTATCAGCTGCTCGACTCGCACGAGGCGGGCGACCAGTTCGCCCACATCAGCGGCCGTGCGACCACGGTTCGGTTGCTGGTCTCCGCCGGGGCCGCGGTCAGCGGCGGCGTCCTGTTCACCGTCAACTGGGCGCTGCCGTTCCTCGTCAACGCTGCGCTGGCCGCGCTCGGCGTGCCGCTGCTAGCGACGCTGCCAGCCGCCGGGGATATGGACGTCGAGGCCGACGACGACGCGGACCGCTTCACCGTCCGTGATGCGTTCCGGCTGCTCCGGCTACAGGTCGACCGACCGGCCCTCCGGTGGTTCGTCGCCTACGTCGCACTCTTCTACGGGCTGTTCCAGCTCGGGCTCGCGTTCGAGCAGCCCGCGGTCCGGGCCGTCGGCGTCCCCGTCGCGAGCCTGGGGCTGCTGTACGCCGGCTTCAAGCTCGTCTCGGCGGGCGCGGCCTCGGCTGCCGGCTGGCTTCAGGACCGGCTCGGTGCACGAGGGGTGTTCGGACTCGCCGCACCGTTCGTTGGCCTAGTGTTCGCCGCCGTCATCGTCTGGCCCCCTGCCCTGCTCCCGGCGCTGTTCTTCAACCGGGCGCTGTCCGCGTCGACGCGTCCGCTACGCAACCAGTATCTCAACGACCGGCTGGGCGACGTGGGACGGGCGACGGTGTTGTCGGGTGTCTCGATGGCGCTCTCGCTGTTCGCCGCGGGCCTCGACGTCATCGGGGGAATCGTCGCCGAGGCTACGGGACCCGTCGCGTTTCTCGCAGGTGCGGGGGTCACCACGGCCGCCGTGGCAGCGCTCCTCTGGCTCGCTGTCACACCGGTTCGGCAGGCGGGGGACGCGACGACCGGCGGTGCCGCACCGACCACGCCGTCGGACTGAGCGTCCGATTTGCGGGCTTGTCGGGACCTAGCTCCCGTGCCCCGGATAGTCGCGCTCGAACCGTTCCTCTATCTCGCTCGTCCCGAGTTCGATGACGACCGGCCGCCCGTGGGGACAGGCGTAGGGGTTTTCGCAGGCGTCGAGCGCCCGGAGGAGGTCCGTGACGGTCCCCTCGGTGAGCGACTCGTTGCCCTTTATCGAGGGATAGCACGCCAAATCGCCCAGGAGTTCGTCGGCGGCCTGCTCGACGGTGCGGTCGGGGTCGCCGTCGGCGAAATCCGCCACCAGATCACGGACGAGTTCGGGGCCGGCTTCGTCGGCCAGCAGTGCCGGCACCGTCGTCACCCGGAGCGTCCGGTCGTCGACGAGGCTCGCGTGGAACCCCAACTGCGACAGCGTCTCCGCGGCGGCCTCCGCGAGGGCAGCCTCCTTCGCGGTGAGTTCGAGGTCCACGGGCTCCGCGAGCGCCTGCGTCGTCACCTCGCGGGCGAACCGTTCTCGCAAGCGTTCGAAGTTCACCCGCTCGTCGGCGGCGTGCTGGTCGACGAGGACGAGGCCGTCGTCGGTCTCCGCGACGACGTAGGTGTCGTGGAGCTGCCCGAGGACGCGCATCGACGGCAGGGTGTCGAACGCGTGGTCGTCCGGGTTCGAGCCGTCGAACGTCGCCTGCGCCGGTCGCTCACGGAACTTCCGGTCGCGACGGTCGCGAACCCCTTCGTTTCCGGTCGAAATCCGTTCGACGCCGGGCTCGCCGGGACTGGAATCCGCTTCGTTGCCCGGCTCGGACGCGCGCTCGGCCGTCTCGGTGTCCGTCGTCGCCCACGCGGGCGCACCGCCTGTGTTGGTATCGCGCTCGGGGTCCGTTTCGGGTCGACGCGCGAGCCCTGTGCTGGCATCGGGCGTATCGGACGGTTCGCTCGCCTCGGACCCACTCCTGTCCGCTCGCTCGGGTGCGATTTCGGTCTGTGCGGCCTTCGACCGCCCCCGGGGGGCAGAGGTGCGAATCAGGCCCTCGGAGAGCAGCGCCGATTCGACCGCGTCGCGGACCTGTCTGCGCATCCCGTCCTCGTCGGCGAACCGGACTTCCAGTTTTCGTGGGTGGACGTTCACGTCGACCGTTCCGGGGTCGACGTCCAGCGCGAGCACGGCGAACGGGAAGCGGTCGGAAGCGAGCTGGCGGCCGTACGCCTCGACGACGGCGTCCCTGACCGCCGTTGCCGTGACCCACCGACCGTTGACGAAGGTGTTGACGTACTCCCGGGTCGAGCGGTTCGTCTCTGGGTGGCTGACGAGCCCCGAGACGCCGTCAAGCGGGCCGTCCTCGTCGGTTCCCTCGACGAGAACCATGTTCGCTGCCACCTCGCGGCCGTAGACGGCCATTACCGCCGACCGGCGGTCGCCCCGGCCCTCGGTCGAGAACGTCTCGCGGTCGCCGTGCGTGAGCGAGACGGCCACGTCGGGGTTGGCGAGCGCGTAGCCCGAGACGACGCTGTTGACGTGTGAGAACTCGGTCGCCTCGGCCTTCAGGTACTTCCGGCGGGCGGGAACGTTGTAGAAGAGGTCTGCGACCTCGATGGTCGTCCCTTCCGGGCAGCCGGCGGGCGAGACGTCGACCACCTCGCCGCCCTCGACGGTGAGTTCGGTTCCCTGCTTCGTTCCCTGCTTCCGGGTGCGGACGGTGAGTTTCGAGACGGCGCCGATGGCGTGGAGCGCCTCGCCACGGAAGCCGAGGGTGGCGACCCCGGCTTCGAGGTCGTCGATGTCGCCGATCTTGGAGGTGGTGTGCTCTTTCACCGAGAGCCGGACCTCCTCCTCGGTCATCCCCGCGCCGTCGTCCCGGACCTCGATGCGCTCCGTTCCACCCGCATCGACCGTGACGGCGACCCGCGAGGCGTCGGCGTCGATGCTGTTCTCGACGAGCTCCTTCACCACGGAGGCGGGTCGCTCGACCACCTCCCCGGCGGCGATGCGGTCGATGGTCGCCTGGTCGAGCTGTCGGATGTCGGTCATTGGTCGGTCGCGCGGTCGAGGGCGGTCGCCCGGCGGTCGTTCAGCAGTGGTGCCGCGTCAGCGGGCGGCAGCCACTGGTGGTCGTCGTGCTCTGCGGAGAGCTCCACGGCCCGCGAGTCGGTCGTCGCGCGGTAGTAGACGAAGAACTTCCCGCGCTTCTTCTTGCGCTTCTTCACGGCGGTGAACACCGGCGTTTTCACCTGGACGTCGAGGCCAGTCTCTTCGCGAACTTCGCGGTGGAGCGCCGCCAGCGAGCGCTCGCCGCGGTCGATGCGGCCGCCGGGGAACTCCCAGTCGCCATCGCTCGCGTCGCGGACGACGAGCACCTCGTCGGCGTCGACGACGACGGCCTTCTGCGAGACGACCGCCTGCCACGTCTTACCCACGGGTGGCACCTCCACGGGCGACGGTCCGAGTGGAACGGCGTTCGGTCATTGGCCTACCCGTTCGCCGGGAGCGGTATCAATCCCGCGTTCGGACCGTGGCGCCGAACCGCCGACGAGTCGGGCAGCATCCGTTCGATACAGGTGTCGGCGCGACGCCCTATCTCCCCGGTAGCACCGCCCGTGGGGCTGAATCCCGTTCTCACGCAACGCTTATTCCGACGTGGAACAAAATTTAACTCGATGATGAGTAAATATCTGAACGACGAAGCGGTACAGGACACGATGACCCGATTCCGGACCTACCGGCGCTACGTTCGCACGCAGCCGCAGACCGGCTGGGGGCGGTACGGGACCGAGAACGGCCACCTCCAGCTGACGGCGATGGCCGGTGCTGGGCTCTGAGTCGGCCCACGGCTCACTGCCCACCGACACGGTTCGACGTGTCGGTCGAGATAAACGTTTTTGCCACCACGGCGCCTCCTCGTAGGATGGACACGACAACTCCGATAGAACCGAGTCTCGGTGACGGTTCGGCCGCGCGCCCGGTACGCGCGGTGGCCGTCGCCATCGGGCTCACCGTTCTCGCGCTAGCGGGCTCGCTGCTCGGCGGCGTCGCGCTCGCCGTCCCGCTGTTCCTCCTCGAGTTCGACGTTCAGAGCGTCTCGGTGCTCGTCGCGCTCACCGCCGCGGGCCAGATCGGCTTCCTCGCCGTCGCGTATCTCTACGCCCGCTACGCCGATATCCGGGTCCGCATCGCGATGCCGACGCGTCGCGACCTCGGGTACGCAGCCGGGGGACTGCTCGCCGCGCTCGCGCTCGCCGTCGGGCTCTCGGTCGTCCTCTCGCTGCTGAACCTCGTTCCGGGGTCGGTCATCGAGGACGCCGCCACGAACGACCCGACGCTGCTGCTCGGGCTGGCGCTGCTCTCGGTACTCATCGTCGCGCCCGCCGAGGAGTTCCTGTTCCGCGGTGTGGTCCAGGGGCGGCTCCGCCGGGCGTTCGGCCCTGCCGCGGCCATCGCGGGCGCGAGCCTCCTGTTCGGCTCGCTCCACCTCGCGAACTACACGGGTACCATCGCCCCCATCGTCGCCGCGTCGCTGCTCATCGCGTCGGTCGGCGCCGTCTTCGGCGTCGTCTACGAGCGGACTGACAACCTCGTCGTCCCCGTCGTCGCCCACGCCGTCTACAACGTGATTCTGTTCTCCATCGCGTTCCTCACCATCTAATCGACTACTCCTCGCTCACCGACTCGTACAGCGTCGTCCGTTCCTCGAAGTACAGCGGCGCGTCGTGGTCGGCCTCGAACTGCACGACGCGTTCGAGCGCCGTCTGCGGGTCGGCCACGTCGTCGAGGTCGGCCGCCAGCTCGGTGTACGCCGCGGCGAGCGACTGGAACGCCTGCATTCGGGCCTGTTTCGCCTCGACGACCGCCTGCGTCTCCTCGAGGTCGGCCAGCGCGTCGTCACCGCCTGCGGTCGGTGTCTGGGGTGACTCGGTGCCGTCGGTCGTCGTGCGGGTGTCCAGCCGGTCCCGCACCTCGGCCAGCCGCCCGTCGACCTCGTCGAGCAGCCGCTCGGCCTCCTCGCGCATCGTCTCGACGTGGCCCGAGAGGAGCCCCGCCTGTACCTGACAGTACTCGACGAACTCGTCGACGGTCAGCGGGGCGTCGTCCATGGCCGACGCTTCGGTCCCGGGACCGATAGCCGTTGGGGACTCCAGAGGCGAAACCGGTTGGGGACTCAGTCCTGCTGTGCGCGCTCGACCCACTCGGCGGCGCGGTCCTCGCCCACCTGTGCGGCCGCGGCGATCTCGGCGACAGGCGCGGCGGCCAGCGCCTCCACGGTCCCGAAGCCGGCGTCCTCGAGTCGCGTGGAGTAGGTCGACCCGATGCCCTTCAGTTCCCCGACGGGGGTGCCCTCAGGCTCGGGTTCGGGCTCCTCGGTGGATTCCTCGTCGGCGGCTTCGGCCTCGTCGACGGCCTCTTCGGCCACCTCCGTGGCCGCCTCGGCTGCCTCGACGGACTCGTCGGCGGCGTCGATGGTCGCCTGGACGGTCTCCTCGGCGTCGTCCTCTGCCTCCCCGGTCACGTCCTCGACGTCCTCGACGGCCGCCTCGATAGCGTCGGCCGTCTCGCTGGCGGCGGTCTCGAACTCGTCGGCGGTCTCCTCGGTCGCGTTCGCGGCCGTCTCGGCCACGTTCTCGGCGCTGTCGACGCTCGTGTCGGCGCGCTCTTGTACCTCGTCGAGGAGGTTGTCGGAGGTCGTCTCGACGCTGTCGAGCGCGTCGTCGACCCGCGTCGCGGCACGACCGGTGCCCGGGAGGACGCCGAACAGCGTCTTCGTCGACCGGCGAGTCAACTCGATGCTCTGCCGCTGGAGCGTGCGCTGTGTCTCGATGGTCTGGTCGATGAGGGTCCGCTGTGCGCGGAACAACGGGCCGAACGGCATGGACGATTCGCTGTCACTCATGGCACTCGAGGTGTCCACGCCCAGCCGCTTTACTCGTTCTCCGGCAGTTGCAGGCTTACTAAAGAGCCCCGCTCACTCCTCGCCGCGTCGCCGTTGCCACTCCTGGACCTTCGATATGAGTTCGACGGGGGGCGTCTCGTTCACGTCCGTCCCCCGGAGGTCGTCGAGACCAGTTTTCGGAGTGCGATGGCCTGCCCGACCCCGAGCGCGGATGGGGAAACCTCGCCGATTACGGAGAATCAAGGAGAAAGCCCCGCCCTTTAGGGCGGGGAGGATGTCAACTGCTGAGTATCCGACGACATTCGGTAAATAACCGTATTTCAATCAACGAGGTACTCTTGGGCGGTGAATCACGAATGGGTTTCGAACTCCGCGTTTCGGGATTGGCTCCACAGGATGCAGGGCGTGGGATCGCCCGGCTGGGAACGGCCGTACTGACTGAACTCGGGATCGAGCCAGGCGATATCGTCCAGATTACGGGGCGACGGCGGACCGTCGCGAAGGCGATGCCGGCATACGAGGGCGATCCGGACGAGACTCTCCGAATCGACGGCAACGTCCGATCGAACGCTGGAGTGGCGATCGACGACTCAGCCGAAGTGACCGCCGTGGAGGCGACGGCCGCGGAGTCGATCACCGTCGCGCTCCCGCAGTACGTCATCCTCCGTGGCGCAGAGCAGTTCATCGGTCGGTATCTCACCGACCGCCCTGTCGTCCGAGGGGACGCGGTGCATCTCCGATTGCTTGGCCAGCCGTTCGTGTTCCTCGTCACGAAGACATCGCCCTCGGGACCGGTCGTCGTCACCGACGAGACGGACCTGACGATTCGGGACCGACCAATCGGTGAAGACGACCTCCGGGGCGAGCGTGCCGGAATCCCGGACGTTACGTACGAGGACATCGGTGGACTCGATCGGGAACTCGACCGGGTGAGAGAGATCATCGAACTCCCGCTTCGACATCCGGAGTTGTTCCGCCGGCTCGGAATCGCCCCACCGAAGGGCGTGTTGTTGTACGGCCCGCCGGGAACGGGGAAGACACTGATCGCGAAGGCCGTCGCCAACGAAGTCAACGCGGAGTTCTACGCGATCTCCGGCCCGGAGATAATATCAAAGTACTATGGCGAGAGCGAGCAACATCTCCGGGAGATCTTCGACGAAGCCGCGCGCAACACGCCGGCGATCGTCTTCATCGACGAGATCGACTCTATCGCCCCGAGCCGCGACGAAGTCACCGGTGAGGTCGAACGGCGCGTCGTCGCCCAACTACTCTCGCTGATGGACGGACTCGAAGACCGCGGTGACGTGATCGTCGTCGCCGCAACGAACCGGCCGGACGCGATCGACACGGCGTTGCGCAGGGGTGGTCGTTTCGACCGCGAGATCGAGATCGGTCCACCCGACCGTGACGGTCGTCTGGAGATCCTGACAGTCCACACCCGCGGGATGCCGCTGGCGTCGGCTGTCGACCTCGACGACATCGCCGACCGAACGTACGGGTTCGTCGGGGCAGACTTGGAGGGGCTCGCGAAGGAGGCGGCGATGACTGCACTCCGGCGTGCACAGGTCGAGTTGGACATCGATATGGAAGCGGAGACCGTCTCGCCGGACCTTCTCGAACTAATCGAGATCGCGAACGACGACTTCGACGCGGCGCTCCGAGAGGTCCAACCGAGCGCAATGCGGGAGGTGTTCGTTGAGGTGCCCAACGCGACGTACGACGACATCGGCGGGCTCGAATCCGTCCGTGAAGAACTCGTTCGCGCGGTCGAGTGGCCTCTTCGCTACCCACAACTGTTCGAACAACTCCACACGGAGGCGCCGAAAGGAATCCTCCTGTACGGCCCACCGGGGACGGGTAAGACGCTGCTGGCGCGGGCGATTGCAAACGAGAGCGGAGTGAACTTCATGTCGGTGAAAGGGCCGGAGTTGCTCGACAAGTTCGTCGGTGAGTCCGAGAAGGCGGTGCGGGAGGTGTTTCGTCGGGCCCGCCAGAACGCTCCGACGATCGTGTTCTTCGACGAACTCGACGCGCTCGCACCCGAACGCGGGGGGACGATGGACTCGCGGGTGACTGAACGGGTCGTCTCACAATTGCTGACGGAGTTGGACGGGATTGAGGACCTCCGAAACGTGTTGATCGTTGGAGCGACGAACCGGCCAGACATCGTCGACCGGGCGCTCTTGCGCCCTGGTCGCTTGGAGAAGATCCTCTACGTACCGACGCCGGACAGGGAGTCCCGGCTAGCGATCTTCAGCGTCCACACCGCGGGCGTCCCGTTGGACGAAGACGTCGACCTTGAGGGATTGGCAGATCGAACCGAGCGGTACACCGGCAGCGACATCGAGGCGATCGTTCGTGAGGCGAGCCTGCTGGCGATGGAGACGGCAATCGCGGAGTTCCCCCCCGACGCCTCTTCCGCGACGATCGACGAGCGGGCGGCGACGGTGCGCGTATCGGCTGACGACTTCGACCGGGCGCTCGCCAAGATGACGCCATCGGTGACCGAGGAAATGCAGCAGTTCTACGACGACCTAGCAGGGGAGTTGGGCGGGACGATGGACCTCGATGTCGACAGCTCCGTGTTGGGGTTCCAGTGAGCGGCCCTCGCCCGTGGCCCTGTGGCGAGTCTGTCGGAGTCGATGGACCGAGTATCAGCTCTGCCCAGCCGAGCCGTGGTCAGTCGTCTAGTCGTCGTTGCCACTCCTGAACCTGTGACAGCAACTCGACGGGTGAGGTCCCCTCGACATCGACGCCACGCAACTCGTCCAGCACGGATTCCGCAACAGGGTCGAGCGTCTCACCCTCTCCCCCGTCCGCGGAGGCCTGCCCGCGGAACTGCCCGGAGCCGAGGTCGAACACGACTTGCTTTGATTCGCCGGTCGTCTCGTCCTCGCTCCCTCGCACGTCGATGGCCTCGTCGTCGCGCAGGCGTTGGAGTACCTCACGAGCACGCTTGACGACCGGCTCGGGAACGCCAGCGAGGTCTGCGACGTGAATCCCGTACGAGCGGTCGGCAGGGCCGTCTTCGACCGTTCGGAGGAACGTCACGTCCCCGTCACGTTCGTCTGCGGCGACGTGGATGTTCTCGACGCCGTTGATGTGGTCAGCGAGGTCTGCCAACTCGTGATAGTGCGTGGCGAACAGCACCTTCGGCGACGGCGTGTTCGACTGCGCGCCGGAGAGGTACTCCGTGGCGGCCCACGCGATGCTGATGCCGTCGTACGTCGCCGTCCCCCGGCCCACCTCGTCGAGGATGACGAGCGACTCCTCGGTGGCGCTGTGAAGGATGTTCGACAGCTCCTGCATCTCCACCATGAACGTCGAGCGGCCCTGTGCGAGTTCGTCGAGTGCGCCCACCCGGGTAAAGACGCCGTCGACGAGCCCCACCCGCGCGTGGGTGGCGGGGACGAAGCTCCCGACCTGTGCGAGCAGCGTTATCAGGGCTGCCTGCCGCATGTAGGTGGATTTCCCGCTCATGTTCGGTCC
Organism: Halorarius litoreus; assembly: GCF_024362405.1. Taxonomy (GTDB): domain Archaea; phylum Halobacteriota; class Halobacteria; order Halobacteriales; family Haloarculaceae; genus Halorarius; species Halorarius litoreus. The sequence continues at coordinate 1,621,240 of NZ_CP101454.1, forward strand.
CGTCACGACGAGGAACCGCCGCTCGCGGTCGAGATGCAGGTCGTTCGGGACGAACTCGACCGATTGCTCGACGACCGGGTGCCGGCCCGCGTCGACCGAGAGCACGTCGTCGTCCGTCAACTCGGGTTTCGTCCAGTCGTTGCGCACGGCGTGGACCGCGAGCGAGGCGTACACGTCGAGCTCTGCCACGGCGCGGCCGGCGTCCTGCATCGCCGTGGCGTGGTCCGCGACCTGTTCGCGGAGGTCGCAGAACAGCTCGTACTCGAGGTCGCCGCGTCGCTCTTCGAGTCTGAGGATGTCGCGTTCGCGTTCCTCCAGTTCGGGGTGGACGTACCGCTCGCTGTTCTTGAGCGTCTTGATGCCCTCGTAGTGGTCGGGAACCTTCTCGCGCTCGGATTTCGCCACCTGGATGTAGTAGCCGTCGGTCTTGTTCCGGTCGACGGAGAGCCGGGAGATGCCGTGTTTCTCGGACTCGCGTTCGGCCAGGGTGTCGATCCACTCGACGGCCTCGTCGTGCCTATCCACGAGGTCTCGGAGGTCCTCGTCGTACTCCGGGCGCAGCAGCCCGCCCTCGGTGAGCGTCTTCGGCGGGTCCTCGGCGAGCGCGCTCGCCAACGCCTCGTGGAGCGCATCGAGCGCGTCCCGGTCGACCGACGCCAGCGCCTCGGCGACGGGCGAGTCAGCGAGCCGGGGGCTCGACTCGACGGCGTCGACGAGCTCCGGCACGAGCCCGAGCGTGTCGCGCACCCGGAGCATCCCGTGGGCGTCGAGGCTCCCGGAGACGGCCCGCGAGGCGAGGCGTTCGAGGTCGTACGCGCCGTCGAGGAGATCGCGGAGCCGTTCGCGGGACATGGCGTCGGCGGCGAGCGCCCCCACCGCTGCCTGCCGCGCTTCGAGTTCGCCGCGCCGGCGAATCGGTCGGCCGAGCCACTCCTTGAGGAGCCGGCCGCCCGCGCTCGTGGTAGTGTGGTCGATCGTGGAGAACAGCGAGACGCCCTGGCCGGTCATCGGCTCGGTGAGTTCGAGGTTGCGCTGTGTCGTCGCGTCCAGCGTGACGTGGTCGGTCGCCGAGTACGACTGGAGGCGCGTCACCGACGCCAGCGCCCCGACACCCGTTTCCTCGATGTACGAGAGCGCGGCGCCCGCCGCCCGAACCGCGAGGTCCTGTTCGCCGAGTCCGACGCTGTCAGCGGCATTCACCCCGAACTGCTCGCGGACGGTGTGTGTCGCTCGCCCCGGCGCGAAGGCGTCGGTGGCGTGGAGCGTGAGCGTCGTGTCGAGTCGCTCACGAACCCGGTCGAGGAACGCGTCGTCGCCCCTGAGGTCGGGCCCCGGCAGGAGTTCGGTGGGGGCGAACCGGTAGAGCTCGGTCAGCGCGCGGGAAGCTGCGTCCGGCCCCGAGAGCTCCGTCACCTGAAATCGCCCCGTCGTGATGTCGACGAATGCGAGGCCGAAGCTGTCGCCCTCGCGAACGACGGCCGCGAGGTACTGGGCGTCGTCGCCCGTCGGGTCGACGAGCGTTCCCGGGGTGACCACGCGCGAGATGCGGCGTTCGTGGCCGCCGTCGACCGCGTGCTGGTCTGCCACCGCAACCCGGTAGCCGCGCTCGACGAGCGCCTTCAGGTAGGGAGTGAGGTCGTCGACCGGCACCCCGGCCATCTCGTACATCTCCCCACCCGAGGAGCGCTCGGAGACCTTCAGGTCGAGCTCCTCGCCCACCGTGCGTGCATCCTCGCCGAAAAACTCGTAGAAATCGCCCATCTGCATCGCCAGCACGTCCGCCTCACTCTCCGCCTTCAGCGCGAAGAACTCGCCGACGATACCCTCCGCAGTCATACTCCCGGCTGCGGCGTTCGGGGGTAAAGGTGTGTTGGGTCCGGGGTGGAACTGATCTCTCGAAACCGTAGTGCGGATCGTGGACGTGACCGCGATTGTAACCACCTCGAAAGCCCCCGGCCCCTTTCAGTCCCACCCGGGACGTTTGATTGACCGACCGCAGCGCGTCGAGGCTTTCGAGATGGTATCAGCGCTGTCACCGAGCCCAAATCGACCACCCACTCCTAGCCGGCAATATTGCCGGACTGGCGTGTGCTTATCCCGTCCGAACGTGTAAGTACACTTATGAGTGAGCCGTTGACCGTGCCTTCGTGGGGGGCGGCACTGGGAGTGCTCAGAGAACTCGGCCCCGGCACGACCGTTCGCGTCTCGAAGGCCGACGAGCCCGAACTGCCCGCGATACCGCTCCGTCGGTCGAACGTCCCGTGGTCGGTCCACAAGGGCGCTATCGCGGTCTACCGCGAGGACACCGCCGGCGAGCACGTCCAGCTGCGCGAGTACGACGACCACTGGACGCTCGAACTCGACCGGCACAACCCGCGATATCGGCCGGCGCGGCACGTCGCGGTCGACACCCGCGACTACAGGAAAGGGGCGCTTTCGCATCCCCTGCGGACGCTCACGGGAGCCACGCTCTACACGCCGGTCCGGAGCATCCAGTTCGCCGAGGAGATGGCGACGCTCGCCGTCGAGACGCCGCTGTCGATACTCGACCGCGGGCTGGAAACCGCCCGAAAGGGCCTCTCGATGGACTCGTAGGCGTCCGGGAACGCAACACAGATACACCGGAACTCCCGACTAGTGGTATGAACGAGCCGGGGCTCACGAGTCTGATGGACCAGGAGACGTTCGCCCGGCGGGCCGAGTCCGCACCGGGGTGGGTCCAGGACCACTGGGAGACGTTCGAACAGGGGCTCACCGGCACCAGAGACGGCGAGCCGTTCCCGTGTTTCTTCGGTGCGGAATCCGTGCGAGCGGGCGAGCCGCTCTACACCGTCGTCCCGTCGCTGGACCTCCGCGAGGACCTCCTGCAGCTCGGGGCTGTCCTCGAGGAGTATCTCGACGTCCACGAGGACCACAGCGACCGCGCGTCGCTGGTGACGTTCTTCAAGCCCCCCAAACGCCCCCTTTCGGAGCGCGAGTGGCACGAGACGCTCTGGCACGTCCTCCAGTTCCTCCACCTCCACGACCCGGAGCCGTGGCCGGCCCACATCCCGACGGAGCCGGACCACCCTGAATGGGAGTTCTCGTACGCGGGCGTCCCGATGTTCCCCACGTGTCGCGCACCGTTCTACCGCAAGCGACAGTCGCGCTACTGTCCCGTCGGGCTGGAAATCACGTTCCAGCCGCGGCGGCTGTTCGAGAACCTGAACGTGACGGCCGACCACCCCTCTGGACAACAGGCTCGCGAGATCATCCAGAAACGGCTCGAAGCGTACGACGGCCACCCGCCGCATCCACTCCTGGGGGACTGGGGCGTCGAGGGTGACCGCGAGTGGCCACAGTACATGCTCCCGAAGGACGAGACGCAGGCCCCGGGCGAGTGCCCGATGACGGTCACGCGCGACCACCCGAAGACGGGATTCGCGGCCGCAGACGACTGATTTCTCCGAGTTCCGACGCCCGGGCATCGGCCGTCGGACATTTGTGTCCTGCTTGTGTAGCCCCGGGTTACATGAGACATCTCGGATTGAAAGCACGGATGGCTGTCGTCGGCTCCATCCTCTTCGCGTTCTACGCGGTGGCGGCGGTCGTCCTGATGAGCATGTTCGGGACGGGCGTCCTCCCACTCGTCCTCGTCGGGAGCGTCCTGTTCGTCGGCGTCCAGTACAAGGTCGGCAAGTGGGCCGCCCTCCGGAGCGTCGGCGCCGAGGACATGCCGGAAGACCGCTTCCCCGGTGTCCATCGACAGGTCGAAGAACTCTCGGCGGAGATGGGCATCGACAAACCGAAACTGAAGGTCGCGCGCATGGGCGTCCCGAACGCGTTCGCCGTCGGGCGGAAGGGCGCGGGCGTCGTCGTCGTCTCGGAGGAACTCCTCAGACTGCTCGACGACGACGAGCTGGAGGGCGTCCTCGCGCACGAACTCGCGCACATCGCGAACCGCGACGTGGTGATGATGGTGCTCGGGCAGGGGATCGCCTCTATCGTCGCCATCGTCGCCCAGTGGGTCGTCCTCCTGACCGGCGACAACGACCTCGCCGACTTCTTCCTCGCCATCGTCGTCGGCCAGCTCGTCCAGTTACTGGTGATGGTGTTCGTCCTCGCTATCTCGCGGTACCGCGAGTACGTCGCGGACAGTGACGCGAAGGAGGCCATCGGCGGCGGCGACCCGCTGGCTCGCGCGCTGGAGAAGATTTCGAGCGGGAGCCAGCGTGCCAGCGAGTCGGCCGTCGACGAGCAGGTGAACGCGCTGTGTATCTTCGGTGACGGCAGCGGGCTCGCGAAGCTGCTGTCGACGCACCCGCCCGTCGAGAAGCGCATCGAGAAGCTCCGCGCGTAGATGGTCGACTACCGGACGCTCGCTGCCGCGGTGCTCGGCGTCGGGCTCGGCGTGCTGCTGATCGTCGCCCCCGAGGGCATCTTGCGCGTCCAGTTCACGGGCCGCGTCCCCGGCGACCGCCACGGTGAGTACGGCAGCGACGACGGCTACTCGCCCCGGCTCGTGCTCCTGGTTCGCGCCATCGGCGTCCTCGTCCTGCTCGCGGGCGGCTACTTCGGGGCCACCGTCTTCGGCCTCGTTTGAGCCGCGAGCGCGAACCGTTTTGTCCCCGGGGTGTGACTCGCGCCCATGACCGAGGAAACGGTCGAACTCACCGTTGAACTGCCACGCGAGACGTACGAGGCGCTCGACGACCCCGAGCGGCGGCTCGTGGAACTCGCCGCCGAGGAGGCCCGGATGCAGGAGTCGATAGCGACGTACATCGAGGACGGGAACCTCGTCGAAGGGATGCTCAACGGCGTCCCGGCGCCCGTCGCCGCGCTCGTCGGCTTCGACGTCGTCGAGCTCGAACCCGGCCACGCCGTCATCGAGCTGGAGGCCGGCCCTCGCCACGCGAACCCGATGGGGACGGTTCACGGGGGTATCTACTGTGACCTCGGGGACGCGGCGATGGGGTACGCGTTCTCGATGACGCTCGATCCCGACGAGTCGTTCACGACGCTCGAACTCGACGTGAAGTATCTGAAGCCGGTGTGGGAGGGGATGCTCACCGCCGAAGCCGAGGTCGTCAAGGAGGGCTCGACGGTCTCGCTCGTCGAGTGCGACGTGACCGACGAGGAGGGGAGTCTGGTGGCGCGGCTCACGAGCACGTGTCTCACGCTCCGCGGCGAGATGGCCGAGGGGCGGTGACTACGACGTCGAGAATCCGCCGTCGACGGTGAGGCCCTCGCCGGTGATGTAGGAGGCCTCGTCGCTCGCGAGGAAGCAGATGGCGTCGGCGATCTCCTCGGGCTGTGCGAGCCGCCCCAGTGGGTACCGCTTCAGCATCAGTTCCTTCGCCTTCTCGGGGTCCGAGCGGGTCTCGAAGAACTGGCGGCCGAGTTGCGTGTCCGTGAACGCCGGGCAGACGGCGTTACACCGAACTCCAGAACGGCCGGCTTCGGCGGCGACGGCCCGTGTGAAGTTCATCACGGCGCCCTTCGTCAGCGAGTAGACGCCCTGCTTCGGCAGGCCATAGAAGGACGCGAGCGAGCCGACGTTGACGATGTTGCCGTGGCCCTGCTCCTTCAGGTGGGGGAGCGCGGCGTGACAGCCGTTCCAGACGCCGCGGACGTTCACGTCGAGCACGTAGTCGAAGACGCTCATGTCCGTTTCCTCGACGTCGGCGGGGGGATGGCCGACGCCCGCGTTGTTGACGACGACGTCGAGGCCGTACTCCTCGGCGGTGGCGTCGATCGCTGCGTGGAACGCCTCCCCGTCGGTCACGTCGAGGTCGGTGAACTCCGCGTCGCCCGCGTACTCGCCGTCGGTGATCTCGGCGGCGGTGGCCTCGCCGGTGTCGTTGTTCACGTCCGCGACGACGACGAACGCCCCCTCCTCGGCACACCGCTTCGCCGTCGCCGCCCCGATACCCTGTCCTGCACCCGTGACGAACACCGTTCGGTCTTCGAGTCGCATGTGTGTACATTCCAAGCACAATACTTAATTCCTCCTTACGTTGGAAACTCTCTCCCGGTACCCGAACCCACATCGCTTTGTCCTGGCCCCGACAACGACCGCTATGCTCGACACCGGCACCGACGCGCCCGACTTCGACCTGCAGAACCAGCACGGCGAGCCCGTCTCGCTTCCCGAGGAGGGCACCGTCGTCGTCTACTTCTACCCCCGTGCCGACACCCCCGGCTGTACGAAGGAGGCCTGCTCCTTCCGTGATGCGTGGAGCGACTACGAGGCCCGCGACGTGCGGGTGTTCGGCGTGAGCGACGACCCCGTCGAGGACCTCGCCGACTTCGCCGAGAAGTTCGACCTGCCCATCGACCTGCTCTCCGACGAGGGCGGGGCGGTGTCGTCGGCCTACGAGTCGTACGGCGAGAAGACCGTGTTCGGCAACGTCGTCGAAGGGGTCTACCGGAACACGTACGTCGTCCGCGACGGCGAGATCGTCCTCGCGTACGAGGGCGTCGACCCGGAGGACCACGCCGACGAGATACTCGCGGACCTCGACGCGCTGTAGGCGTCCGCCCCGGCCACAACGCCCATTACGCTCGGTGTTGGAGTGCGCCCGATGAGCCTCATCGGCGAGGCGGAGCTCGGGTCCCCGCTGTTGCAGGCGGCGCTAGCCACCGCGCCCGACACCGAACTCGTCATCGAGGACATCCGGCCCGTCGACGACGAGGTTCGACTGGTGTTCTGGGCACTCGACGGCGACCTCGACGCGTTCGAGGCGGGGCTGGAGACCGACCCGACGGTCGGGAGCCACCGCTTCCTCACCGCGCTCGGCGACCGCCGGCTCTACCGGGTGACGCTCTCGGAACGCGGCGTGGCGTCGTCGACGTACGACGCCGCACTCGCGCACGACATCGTCGTCCTCGACCACCGGGTGACCGACCGCGGGATGTGGGTCCGTGCGCGGGTCCCCGACCGCGAGGCGCTCACGGCGTACCGCGGGGTCTGCCGCGACCACGGCATCCCGTTCGAGCTGACGCGGCTGTACCGCGTCGACGAGGCAGCGACCGAGAGCGACGACGCGTTCGGCGTCACGGCGGCCCAGCGAGCGGCACTCGTCCACGCGCTGGAGGCCGGCTACTTCGACGTGCCACGCCGGACCGACCTGCAGACGATGGCCACCGAACTCGATGTCTCACCGCAGGCACTCTCGACCCGGCTTCGCCGTGGACAGGCGAACCTCGTCGCCAACGCGTTCCCCCACGAGAGTATATAAAACGTTTCGTCAGGTTCGTACCAGCCCTTTCGCCCGAGGACCGGTCTAGAGTATCGCAGTGACCCCCGAATCGAACGCGTTCCGCACAGACGAGACGCACGTCTACCACGCGACACCCACCGAATCCCCCTCAGAGGCGGTCATCCACGCTGTGCTCGATGCCTCGAACCGCGAGCCACCCGCCACGGGCGAGACGCTACCGCCGCTGTACGACGCGGTCGACCCCGACGCGCTCGACGCGCTCCTCGGTCGACACGGGGCTACCCCGACCGTCCGGTTCAGCTACTCCGGCTACGACGTGATGATCGACGGCTCCGGCGCGGTCAGACTCGTCGAGGCCTGAGACGGAGTCGCAGTTTTCACCCCCTGGCCCGTGGGTCACGGTATGTCAGGACCACTCGAGGGCACGGCAGCCATCGTCACCGGCGCCAGCGCGGGTATCGGCGCCGCGACGGCACACTCGCTCGCTCGCGACGGCGCACAGGTCGCACTCGCCGCCCGGCGCTCCGGTCGCCTGCAGGAGCTCGCGGGCGAGCTCGAAGGTGAGTTCGGTGCCGAGGTCGCCGTCGTCCCGACCGACTGACCGACGAGGACGCCGTCGACGCACTCGTCGAGACGACCGTCGAGCGGTTCGGCGGGCTCGACTTCCTCGTGAACAACGCGGGGCTCGCCCGCGGGAGCAGCATCGAGGAGATGACCACCGAGGCGTACCGGACGACGATGGCCGTCAACTGCGACGGGATGTTTTATTCGACGCGCGCGGCCCTCCCGCATCTCCGCGAGGCCGAGGGGACGCTCGTCTACCTCGGAAGCTTCGCCGGGAAGGCCCCACGGGCGTACAATCCGGTGTACGCCGCCACCAAATACTGGACCCGCGGGTTCGCCAAGAGCGTCTCGGCGCAGGTCGGCGACGAGGTCGCCGTCTCCATCGTCAACCCCGCGGCGGTCCGCACGGAGTTCGAGGTCGACAGCGAGCAGTTCAAGGACCGCTACGCCCCCGGCGAGGTCGTCGAACCCGAGGAGGTGGGCGAGGCCATCGCCTACGTCGCCCGCCAGTCGCCGTCGATGGTCCACGAACTCGACATCTACAACCGCGACAAGTTCGTCGAGAGCGACCCCTAAGCCTGGGGGCGCTCGACGACCACCGCATCTTCGGGGGGCTGTGCCCCGCGTCGGTAGCCCACCGGGTCGCGCCCCACCTCGAACGCACGCACCCGAACCACCAGTCGTCCGTCGTCGAGCGTCGCGCGCAACACGAGCCCCTCGCTCGTGACGACGACGTACGGCGGACTCGCGACCGGCTGGGCACGCAACTGTCCGCCCGCCGCCGTGACGCACTCGTCGAGCACGGTCGGTGCTGCAGCCAGTACCCCTGTCCGGTCGAGCGCCGCTCGGAACGGCGTGACGACTCGCTCGCGGTCGCTGACGCGCTCGTCCGGCCACGAGTCGGCCACGGCGTCCGCGCAGTCGAGGACGCGCTCGACCCACGCGCGGCGCTCGCCGAGGAGGTGGTCGCGAACCGGGTCCATCAGTCGGCCGCCGCCGCGCAGTTGTTCGGCCCCAGTTCGAGCTCGAACGCCGCGTCGTCGTCCGCCGCCTCCTGCCCGAGGTTCACCGCGATGATGGTCTCGAAGTTGGCCGGCTGCGCTGGCATCCGGTCGAGGATGCGCTCGGTGAACACCGCCTCGGAGACGTCGAACGCCCACAGCCGCTCGCGGAGGTCGCCGAGCGGTGCGGTGTAGCTGCCGTCTCCGGCGCGTTCGGCCGTCTCGCCGTAGTGACCGGGGGCGACGACGACTTCGTCGCCGAAGCGCCCGAGCCGCTCCGTGAGCGTGCGGTGGAGTTCGCGGGCGTACTCGGGGGCGGCCGCGTCGCCACCCTGTAAGTCGGGGCGGGGGAGGCCGTCGACGAACAGCGTATCACCGCAGAGCAGCACGTCGCCCACCCGGAACGACACCATCCCGGTCGTGTGCCCGGGCGTGGCGACCACCTCGACCGACACGTCGCCGAGTCGGATGGTGTCGCCGTCAGCGAGCGTCTCGACGCCGAACGCGGCGCCCCGCTCGACCGCCGCCTCGGACATGTAGCCGGTCGTCCCGTTCGCGATGTCCCGGAGGCCGCTGACGTGGTCAGCGTGGACGTGCGTGTCGACGGCGGCGACGAGCGGCACCCCGAACTCGGCGGCGTCCGCGGCGTAGCGGTCGGCGAACGCTCGGAGCGGGTCGACCACGAGCGCCCCGTCGGCCGCGACGACGAGGTACGCGAGACAGCCCGAGGAGGGCCGCTGGTACTGGTAGACGGTTGCCTCACCCGTGTCGGCTTCGAGCTCGACCCGCCGGTAGACGCGCGCCCACCCGTACATCCCGCCGTCGAGGTTGACGGCGTCGACGCCTCCTTCCCGAAGCATCGCGGCCACCTCGTCGCTCGCCTCCCCCCGCGGGCAGACGGCGACGACCGGTTCGGGTATCCCGTCTGGCAGCAGGTCGGTCGGGTCGCCAGCGACGCTCGCGGCGACGAACTTCGGGTACGGGACCTCGACGCGCTCGACGGTCGGCCCGTCGATGCGCCACTCGTCGATCTCGTCGCGGTTGCGCGTGTCGAGGAGGGTGACGCGCTCGCCTCGTTCGAGGCGCTCGGCGAGGGCGTCGGGCGAGAGGGAGTCCATACCCGACGTACGCCAGCGCCGCGAATAAACTCGGGGTATCGTTATGCCGACACGTGCCCAACGCCCCGGCATGAACGGACAGGAGGTCGTCGACGCCGTCAACCGCGACCGCGCGACCGAACTCGACCGGCTCGGTTCGGGGAAGGCGCTCGTGGCCGCTACGACCGCGAATCTCGACCGTGAGCCGGTTCTGACCGCCGCTGCCCAGGCGGAGGCCCGCGCCCACGAGACGTTCGAGACGTGGGCCACGGACGAGCCCGACGCGGCGGCTCGCGAGGCGTTCGCCGACGTGGCTGACACCGAGGCCGACCACCACGCGCAGGTGGTCGCGCTGCTCGACGACGCCCCCGACGCCCCCGAACCGGACGCGCTTCACGAGTACCTCCGTGGCCTGGACGACACCGCCGAGCGGGTCGGCGCGGGGCTCGTCGGCCGGCCGCTCGCGTCCTCGCGGTCGCTGTTGCAGGTCGTGAACTTCTTCGTCAACGAGGCGGCCCGGGCGGAGGCTGACCTCTTTCGAGAACTGCGGTCGGACTCGGACGCGACCGTCGAGCGCGGCATCGAGGTACTCGACGCGGTCTGTGCCGACGACGCGGCGTACGAGCGCGCACAGGCGGCAGCCGAGGCGGCCATCGACACGGCCTACGAGGAGTACGCCACGCAACTGGAGGTGATGGGGCTCGACCCGAAGCCCGTCTGTTGACGCCCCACAGGGTCTTACGTCTCGCCTCCGAGTAGCCGGTATGACCGACCCCGGCGGGGAGCTCCCGCACCCCGACGATGTCGACGACACGCCGACCATCAGCTGCAGCCGCTGTGACGCCGAATGGGCGCTGGATTACGAGCTCGACGAGCTGTCGATGGGGAACCAGGCCGTCGAGGCGTTCGCGCTCGACCACCAGCAGCACACCGGCCACTTCCCCGACGACGTATCGCCGTGGATCGCGGACTGCCAGCGCTGTCCAGACGGCGTCGAGCGCCTCGAAGAACAGGGGGTCCGGCGGTGGGCGACGGCACACGCCCGACACACTCGCCACACCGTCGAACTCGACCACGCGAGCCGGGACGAGCCGGTGTTGATCGGCGACGACTAGTCAAGCGTCGACAGCACGAGCGTCGAGAAGTCCGTCTCCGAGAGGTAGTCGCGTTCGAGCGCCGTGAACCAGCCCGCCCGGACCTCGTAGTGGCCTTTCTGCTCGCGGTCCGCCGCGTCGCCGCTTTCCGCCTGCATGAACACCCAGACGTGGACGTCGTCCGGCTCCCACTCGCCGGCTTCCGGGATGCCGGAGACGTCTCGGCCCTCGGTCTCGATGCCCGCGAGGTCGAGCAGGAGGCGGAGCATCGTCCCCACCTGCGTACGGGGGACGCCGTCGCCGATGCTCGGCGTCTCGTAGCCCACGTGGATGGCACCCTCGTGGCGCTCGCAGTTCGTCACGTACAGCCCCTCGCCCATCAGGTGCGTCTCGAGTACCTCCCCGAGCTCCTCGGCGGTGAGTGACACGACTGGAGATACGGCCGCGGCGACTTATGGCCACCGGAGCCCCGTGGTCGCCCGAGACGAGGTTCAGCGGTCCCGCGAGACTGCCAGCCGAATCTGCTGGACGAGCCGCTCGTACTGCTCGTTGCCCGTCCCTTTCGGGACGTACGCGGTGACGTCGTTGGCGATGGCCTGACTCGCCACCTCCTCGCTCCCCTTGTTGGTGAACAGGATGAAGGGGAGCGCCGGGAACTCCTCGCGGATCGCCCGCAGCAGGTCGATGCCGTCGATGGCCGGCATCCAGTAGTCGGAGACGACACAGTCGATGCCCGTACCGTTCAGCACGGAGAAGGCGTCCGGGGCGCTCGTCGCGGTCTGGACCTCGATGTCGTCGTGCTGTTCGCCGAGGATGTGTGCGAGGAGGTCGACCATGTCGGGGTCGTCGTCGACCACGAGCACGGTCACGGTGTCGGCGTCGCTCCGTTGCGCGTTCGGTTTGGCCCCCCGGAGCTCGTGGCTGATGGCGAGGTCGAGCCACGCCGCGAGGTCGTCGGGTGCGGTCGTCGCCTCCACGATGTCGCGGATGCGGTCGTACGTCACGAGCCCGTACCGTTCGAGAAGCGGGAGGTGCGTGGCGTCGAGTGCGGTGCGAATCCGCCGGCGACCGAGCGCGCCGGTCGCGCCGACTTCCTGGTCGAGGTCGGTCATGTCGACCACCACGTCCGTCAGCTCGCGCATCGTCGCCGCCCCGTTCTGCTGAAGGTGGAACAGGACGACGCGCCGTGGTTTCGCGCCGAGCGCCCGGAACAGTTCGTCGGTGGAGATGGCCGTATCGCCCCCGACGTTCGCCGACCCGATCATCGGCGCCCACTCGCAGACGACCGCCGCGATGTCGTGTGATACATGATGCCTCTGAGACAGCCTCCGTTGGCGCCACAGTTTGTTAGCTGTTATCGAAGCCCACAGACATGTCCCGGCTCACACCGGGTCCGGCTCGACGTCCTGGTACGCGAGGACGGCGTCGCGGAACTCGTCAGGGATGCGGGTCGATTCGCCGTCACGAACCGCCACGTGCGTGAGGTGCCCCTCCGCACACACCGTCCCGTCGGGTTTCCGACAGCGCCACTCGAACTCCATCGACGACTCGCGGATGGCCGTCGCTCGAATCCCGCAGACGAGGTCGTCGCCGAACTCCGCAAAGGAGCGGTAGTCGACGTCGGTGTGGACGACGTGGACGTCCCAGTCTTCGGCTTCGAGCGCCTCCCACGCGAAGCCGATGTCGCGGAGGAACTGGCTGAACGTCTCGTCCTGATACGTGACGTAGTTGCCGTAGAAGACGATGCCCTGTGCGTCGGTTTCGGCGAACCGGACTTTGGTCTCCCAGCAGTAGTGGAGGTCGTCGTCGTAGTCGCTCGGCATGGCGTGGGTGGTCTGGCGGGGACAGCATAAGTGTGCACTCCAGCGGTGTCCCACGGGGGCGACTGCGCATACCCCCGTTCGCCACCAGGCGCTCGTCGGCGTCGTCGGCACGAGCCGCTACAGCCGGCGGGTGCAGATTCGCGGCGTCTGGGACCGCCAGCCCGCAGACGACTGAGCGGCCCGCGGTGGCCTACGACCCGCCGGTCAGGAGCGCTTCGGGCTCGAACGCCCACACGAGCGCGGCGTCCAGCACGAACACCAGCGCGCCGATGGCGAACAGGAGCCCGGTGCTGAGGAACCGGACGCCCGTGACTTGCGCGAGCAGTAGCGCGACGACCGGCAGGACGACCACGTCCGCGATCTGCTGGGCCTCCTGGAACCCCCGGGCCTTCATCGAGACGAGGACCGTCACGCCGAGCCCGAAGATGGAGACGGCGGGGACGAGCCAGAGGATGAGCAGGAGCCAGAGCGTGGTCTTCCCCGACCCGTTCGGTCCGAGGAACTCGGCGATGGTGCCCGGTGGAACCGAGAACGACACGTCGTCGACCGCCGTCGTCTCCCCGAACCGCTTGGTCACGCCGCGGGCCCGGATGGCGACTGGCTCCGCGTCGGCAGTCGTTTCGACCTCCTTGCTGACCGTGGCGGCTGTGTCAGACATGAGATACTACTCCGTCGTCGTCCGCCCGCAATCTAACGACTCCGACACGGGCGTCGGCGGCGCTACACATCGGTCGCCTCGGGGCCGAGCGGGGTTCGGGCCGCCCGGCGGACGACCACCCGGTCCATCGCCACGAGAACCACCGTCGCGACCAGGGCCGTCGCCAGGAGCGGGACGACGGGCGTCTGGTAGGTTCCCAGCTGGCCGGCCTCGGCGAGTGCGGTCGTGACGCCGAACAGCGCGAGGAAGTTGTGGAACACCAGCGCGCCGTACACCGAGCCGCCACCGAAGTAGAACAGCCCCGTGCCGACGCTGACGACCGTCAGCAGGCCGACCATCTCGAGCGTGTTGAACGGTGGGCTGTGGGCGACGTGGTACACGCCGAACAGCACGCTCGCGACGACGAGCGCGAGCCCGTTCGCCAGCAGGTCGTTCATGCCTCGTCGACGTAACAGAGCGGCGACGCTTCCCCCGACGACGACCCAGCACACCACGACCTCGGCGATGGACACCGGGAGCACCTGGGCGAACGCGTTCAGCACCACGATTGGGTCGGTCGATGGAGGCTGCTGGAGCAGGTACACCGCGACGCCGAGCACGCCCGCGAGGAGGACTCCGACGGCGGTTCGGGATGCGGTCCGGAACCCGAACGCCCGGGGCGTAGCGACGTCCGAGGCGACGAACTCGCGGACGACCCACAGCGCGAGAACGGTGCCAACGAGGACGTTCGCGACGCCCGTGTACACGACGCGGTCGAGGGTGGCCTCCGGCCGGAGCAGTGTCTGGATTCGGCCCTCGAGCAGCCACGTAACTGCCGTCCAGACGCCGTAGAGACCGACCGCGACGAGCGTCTTCGACAGCGGCGAGAGCGTGCGGATGGCCGAGCGATTCACCCCGGTTCGGACGGCGGCGAGTATCGAGCCCATGCCCGAGGTACGCGGTGAGGCCGAATGGCGTTCGGTGGTGAGTCCCACCGCGTGAGACCCGGTAGCAACGGGGCGACGCTGATGTGCTGGTCCGTCGTGGGGTCAGTATGGCTCCGGTACCGGTCGCCCTCGCCCTGTGGCTACTCCCGCTGTCGTGGGCCGTCCACGACCTCGAGGAGGTGGTGATGCACGCACGATGGGCGAGTGTGCGGGACGGTCCCGAAACCGCGAACGACCGGTCGCGGCTCGCGCGCCGGATCGTCGCGCTCCACTCGACGCCGGCGAGCCAGTTCCGGATCGCCGTGCTCGTCGTCGGCGTCGTGCTGGTCGTCGTGACGGCGGCTGCGACACGAGCACCGGACGGCGTCTGGGGCGTCGTGTTCGCCGTCCTTCTCGGGGGATACTTCCTCCACGGGTTCCTCCACGTCGCGCAGTCGCTCGTCCTCCGACGGTACACGCCCGGTGTCGCCACGGCCGTCCTCGTCGTCGTTCCCGCGTCGGGGGTGCTGTATCGCGTGCTCTTCGACGCGGGACTCCTCGGCGTCGAGCAGGCCGTCGGGACGGCGGTCGTCGGCGGTCTCGTCTTCGTCCCGGTCGTCCGGGGCGCCCAGCGGCTCGCCACCTGGGTCGACGAACGCCACGACGACGGAGCGAGACGATAGCCCCTGACGGCTTCGACCGGCACGTCCCGCGAGCGTACGGCGCCAGGCTCCCCGGAGTGACCACTGCTCCCTCGCGGTGCGGTCTCATCGGGTGGGACCCATCGTCCCTGCCTATTGCGACTGTGCGCGAATGTCACAGCAGGTGACAGCGTCGTGGTGAATCACAGCAACCGGTGGCAGGGCGTCGCACGCAACCTCTCTCCGTGGGGGTTCCCGCTCCTCTACCTCGGCTGGGCGTTCCTGTTCTGGAGTCCCATCCTCGTCTCCGAGGCGTCGGTCTGGTCGTTCCCCAACGTGGTGTTCTTCCTCATCGGGGGCGCGAGCCCTCTGCTCGCGGGGCTGGCACTCGCGTGGCTCACGGGCGGGCGACCACGACTCCGCGACATGGGGCGTCGACTGGTCGACGTGCGGCGCATCTCCCCGCGGTGGTGGCTCGTCGTCCTCCTGTTCTGGCTGGCGTTCGACCTGCTGGTCGCCGGCGTGGCACTGGCGCTGGGCGTGACGGACCGTCCGCTGGAGCTCGTGTGGAGCCTCCTGACCGACCCGAGCGCACTCGCGTTCGTGCTCCTGCTGTCGTTCGTGTTCCCGCTGGTCGAGGAGGTCGGCCTCCGCGGCTACTGGCTCGACGCGCTCCAGGAGCGGTACAGCCCGACCGTCGCCGGCCTCGTCAACGGGAGTACCTGGGCACTCTGGCACGCCCCGTTCGTCTGGTTCCCCGGCTACTACGCGAACACGACGTTCGACCCCGAACTCTGGTGGTGGCTGCCGTCGATCGTCCTGCAGACGCTGCTCATCGTCTGGGTGTACAACAACACGGACCGGAGCATCCTGGCCGTCTTGCTGTTCCACGGGACGATGAACCTGACCGGTGAGTTCCTCGGGCTGGCTCCCGAACTGTTCCCGGTCACCCTCGTGGGGACGGCGCTCCTGGCGGCCGTCCTCGTCGTCGCCTGGCGGCGGAATCCCCCGGTGGGGGCCACGGCGGAGTCACCCAGCGGGCGACACGGCGGCACCGATGCCTCGGAGCAGTGAGATGGGGGCGGGGATACGTGTGGGCGGTGTGCTATCTCCCGTCACTACTAGTTGAATCCCTTACATGTCGTAGGAACATACGAGATGTCGAACAGCGCCCAAACCGACGTACAGGCTGGTACTGCTGGGTCTGACCGACGGAACGTGCCGCTGAGCCCGGTCGTCGACTGGGCGGTGTCGCTCCTGCTGGCGCTCTCGGGTGGCGTGCTGCTGACCGGCGGCACGCTCCTCTACTGGGCGACCGACCGCTCGAGTATCGCCCAGCCGAGGCCGGCGGTGAGCGCCGAGCGAACGACCCAGTACTGGACGAGCGGGAGTGCTGCCAGCCCGACCAGGAAGACGACGAGGGAGAGCGGGCGCTTGCCGAACTCCCCTCGAAACGGCGAGAACTGGTGAGCGACGGTTCGACTGGCCATACCTCCCTGTTCACCCGGTAGAAGTATCAACGAACGTGTGGGTCCCGACTCGTGGGAGCCAGCCTCGGTCGGGTGGCTCGGTGGGGTCGTGCGAGCGGCTCTCATGCGAAACTCTGGCTGCCACCCGTCCCACCCGGCGGGATTCATGTTGACTTGATACGACGTCGTCTCGCGTCTGTACGTACGCAATGAGGCTTCGAACCTGGATTTCCCGCCATCAGTTCGCCAGTTTCGTCCTCGTGACGTACGTGTTCACGTGGGCGGTACACGGGGTGTTGTTCCTGCTCGACCTCCCACAGTCGTGGACGTTCTCGGTCCTCGCCGGGATCGGCGCGTACGGCCCGGTCGTCGGGGCGGCCGTCGTCGTCTGGGCCAGCGACGGTGACCTGCGAGCGTGGGTGATGCAGGCGTTCAAGTGGCGCGTCCACCCGGCGTGGTGGGCTGTGGCGCTGCTCCTCCCGGCGCTCATCATCGTGGCCGCGACGGGCGTGTTCGTCCTGCTCGGCGGCGAACTCGTCGTCACCGGGCTCGAGACGCTCGTCGTCTACCCGTTCCTGCTGCTCTACGTGCTCGTCATCGGCGGCGGGCAGGAGGAGCTCGGCTGGCGCGGCTTCGCCCAGCCCCACCTGCAGGGGCGCTACGGGGCGTTCGTCGCCGCCATCGTCATCGGGGTGGTCTGGGCGACGTGGCACGCGCCGCTGTTCCTCCTCCCAGGGGCGACCCAGAGCGGCTTCGACTTCAGCATCTATCTCGGCGGCATCCTCGCCGAGTCCGTCATCCTCGCGTGGGTGTACAACAACACCGGCGGGAGCGTCCTCCTCGCCGGGCTGTTCCACGCGGGAAACAACGTGGCGATGAACTGGTACCCGGTGAACAACGTCCTGTTCGAGAACGGGGTCCGAAACGAGGTCGTCGCCTCGCAAGGCCAGCTGGCCGCACTCGTCGCGCTGGCCGTCATCGTCGGGCTCATCGTCGCGGTCTACGGCACCCGTCGCCTCTCACACCACGAGGTACCGACGGTCTCACCGGCCCAGCGTGGGCCCCGACCCAACGTCGCCGGCAGTCGCTCCGCGGACGAACAGCTGAGTGACTGAGCCCCCTCGTTCTGGTCTCAGCACGTGAGACCCAGCGGGTCGCTATACTGACCGTGCCGACGTAGTGACGGTGGTGACTTCCGATGCAGACGTCCCGAACTCCGAACCGCCGACGGTCGGACCGCCGGCTGGCGACTGGGCTGTTCGCGCTCGCAGCGGCCCTCGCGGTGAACTCGCTGCTCGGCCCGCTCGCCGCGGGCGTGGTGACGTATCCGCTCTCCGAGACGCTCCTGAACCAGACCATCGGCCTCGAGGCGTTCACCCTCGTCGCCGTCGCCCCGCTGACCGCGCTGGCCGGCGTGCTGGTGCTTCGGGGACACGCCGTCGGGCCGGTCGTGGCGATTCCGCCGGCCGCCTACACGGTGTACATGTTCGCCCAGTACGTCGTGGGCCCGGAGTACGGGACCTACGCGCTCGTCGTGCTCCTGCACCTCGCCATCTTCGTCCTCGGGGGCGGGCTCCTCGTGGCCGCGTGGACGCGGGCCCGGCAGAGCGACCTGCCGCCGATGTCACCCCGGCGGACGCGGGCGTACAGCGTGGGGCTGCTTCTCCTCGCGGCGTTCGTCACGTCGCGGTACCTCGCCACGGCCGGCGCGTTCCTGACCGGCGGGCCGATTCCGGCGGAGTTCGTCGACGACCCCTCCATGTACTGGTCGATATTCCTCCTCGACCTCGGGGTCGTGCTGCCGGTCACGGTCGCCGTGGCGGTCGGCCTGCGACGGGGGGCGCCGTGGGCCCGGACCGCGCTCTACGGCGTCGTCGGCTGGTACGTGCTGGTCCCCATCTCGGTGGCCACGATGGGTGTCGCGATGGTGGTCAACGGCGACCCGAACGCCGCAGTCGGGCGGGTCGTCATGTTCGCCGTCGCCGCCCTGCTGTTCACCGCGTTCGCCGTCTACGCGTACCGGCCGCTGCTGGCTCCACGGACTGGCCGGCAAGCTATACGATAACGGGACGCGTACTGTACGGTGTAATGACACGCACACCGTCGGCAGAGCGTGCATCGGCCTGGAACGACCCCGACTACTGCCCGTTCTGCGGGGCCGAACTCACCGACGCTGGCGCGGGGTTCATCGACCACGTCGACGCCAACGCCGAGTGTGGCGAGCGGTTCGAGGCGTGGCTGGAGGCGATTCGCGACGACATCGGCGGTGAGTGGGGCGGCTAGTCAGAGTCGGTCGGCGAGCCCGCCGACGTCGTCCTCGTCGTCGTGGGCGGAGCCATCGCCGTCGAGGTAGGTGTCACGGACCGTCTCCGCGAGGAACCCGTCGGGGTCGAGCACGATGTAGACCGTGACGAACGGGTGGTCGGGATGCGAGAGGACGAACGTCTCGAACGGCGGCTCCGGGCCGTCGTCGGTGTCGTACGCTTCGCGGCCACCCGCTGCCCGAACGAGCAGGGGTTCGAGTGGCTTGACGCCATCTCGAAACTCCTCGAACAGGTCGCGTTGGCCGGGCTGTTCGGCGAACGTGTAGACGATACCGTTCGGCTCGCTGTCGGTGCCGTACGTCACGCGGGAGTTCATCCCCGACCCTTCCTCGACGGCGTCGTTCCAGCAGCGTTTCGCCGCCTCGAACAGCGTCTCCGTCGTGCGGATGAAGTAGAACCGCGTCGGCGCGGTGATGGTGAGGGCGGCGAAGCGTGCCTGCCCGTCGCTCCACGCCAGTTCGGCGTCGACCCGGTTGCCCGCTTCGAGGTCGGCGGCCGTCTCGGCGAGCGCGCCCTCGTAGCCCGTCGCCGGGACGTAGGTGGGGTCGCCGCTCTCGACGTCGAGCAGTAGCCACTCGTCGTCCCCGCGGGTGCTCGCGAGCACGCGGAACGTCCCCGCCGTCGTCTGCTCCATACCCTCCGTTCCGGGTGCGGAGAGAAAACTCCGGTGTTCTCGGGAGCCCCCGACAGTTCGAGGGGGCCGACCGCGCGTCCTAGGTAGCGGCCTCGATTGCCGCTTCGAGGTCGGCGAGAATCTCTGCGGGGTCTTCGAGGCCCACGGAGAGGCGCACGAGGTCGTCGGTCACGCCCGAGGACTCGCGCTCCTCCGCGGTGAGCTGCTGGTGAGTCGTGCTGGCCGGGTGAATGATGAGCGTCTTCGCGTCGCCGACGTTCGCGAGCAGGCTCGCCAGCTCCGTCGACTCGACGGTCGTCTTGGCGGCCTCGTAGCCGCCCTCGACGCCGAAGGTGATCATGCCGCCGTAGCCACCATCCAGATACTCGCTGGCAGTGTCGTGGGTGGGGTGCGACTCCAGCCCGGGATAGTTGACCCAGGCGACCTCCTCGTGGTCCTCGAGGGCTTCGGCGACGAGCATCGCGTTCTCGCAGTGGCGTTCCATCCGGAGCGGGAGCGTCTCGAGCCCCTGGATGGTCTGCCAGGCGTCGAACGGCGCCTGTTGGTTGCCGAGGTCGCGCAGCCCGCGGGCGATGGCGGCGTAGGTGAACGCGGCCTCGCCGAACGTCTCGGCGAAGTTGACGCCGTGATACGCGGGGTTGTCCTGCGCGATCTCCGAGTACTTCTCGGCGTGCTCGCTCCACGGGAACGTCCCGCCGTCGACGACGATCCCGCCGATGGTCGTGCCGGAGCCGTGGATCCACTTCGTCGTGGAGTTCCACACGAGGTCCGCCCCGTGCTCGATTGGGTTACAGAGGTACGGGGTGGCGAACGTGTTGTCGACGAACAGCGGGACGCCGTTCTCGTGGGCGATGTCCGCGACGCGCTGGATATCCGGCGTGTCGAGCGCCGGGTTCCCGATGGTCTCGAGGTGGACGTACGCGGTGTCGTCGTCGATGGCCTCGGCGTAGGCGTCGTAGTCGAGCGTGTCGACGAACTTGGTCGTGACGCCCCGACGCTCCACCGTGTGCGTGAGGTAGGTGTACGTCCCGCCGTACAGCGACGACGCGCTGACGATGTTGTCACCGGCCTCCGCGAGCAGGAAGGTGGTGAGGTCGAACGCCGCCATCCCGGAGGCCGTGGCGGCCGCGCCGACGCCACCTTCGAGCGTCGCCAGCCGCTCCTGGAGCGTCTCGAGCGTCGGGTTCATCAGCCGCGAGTAGATGTAGCCGGGCTCCTCCAGCGCGAACTGTGCGGCAGCGTCCTCGGCGTCGTCGAAGACGTACGACGAGGTCTGATACAGCGGTGGGGCGCGCGACCCCGTCGCGGGGTCGGGCTCCTGGCCGGCGTGCAGTGCGTCGGTCGCCTTCGAACGGCGGTCGGAATCTTCGGGCATACCCTGCCTGTAGTGTGGTACCGATTAGGCCTGATGGTACGACCGGGTATTACCGGTACAACTGACGCCGGGCGGCCGTCGCTCGACCGACTCGCCAGCTATTTCTTCGCCCCAGTCTCCCCCCGAGTATGTACGAGAGCGGGGCGTTCGTCGCCGAGCACATCACACCCACCGAGCCCGAACAGGTCCAGCCGAACGGCGTCGACCTCACCCTGGATGCCGTGTTCGAGCAGGTCGAGCCCGGCCGCATCGGTACCGACGGGAAGCACATCGGCGAGCGGCGCGAACTCGACGCCGACGGCGGGCGCGTTCGACTCGACGCCGGCGGCTACGTCGTCCGCTACGCCGAGACGGTCCACATCCCCGAGGACCACGTCGGCTTCATCTACCCGCGGTCGTCGCTCATGCGGAACTCCTGTATGCTGAACACGGCCGTCTGGGACGCCGGGTACGAGGGGAAAGGCGAGGGGCTCCTGCAGGTCCACCACCCTATCGAACTCGAACGCGGGGCGCGCATCGCACAAATAGTCTTCGCGGACGCCGAGCACGAGGCCACCTACGACGGGAGCTACCAGGGCGAGAACCTCTAAGCCGACACGAAGCGGGCCGTCGATATTCGGCGGTTCTTATCTATACTCGTGTCTTTGTAATAAATAGCTGCGTATAGCCTGCAGTAGCCGAAAGGGTCGCGGCCCCCGAGTCGGGACGATGGCAGGCAACGACAGGCGGAGCTTCGTGAAGGGCGTGGGCGTCGTCGGTACTGGGTTGGCGTTCACCGGGACGGCCACCGCGACGACCGTAGACGACGGGCTCGACTTGACGAGCGAGGCCGTCCAGGAGGCGCTGCTCGTCGTCGACGGCGACGTGACGGACGCTCTCTCGTCGCTCGGCGTCGACTGCTACCAGTTCGAGGTGCTCCCGCTCGTGTACGTCGAGGCCGTCGGCTCGACGCTCGAGGACGTCGCGGCGCTCGACCGTGTCGTCAGCGTCGAGGCCAACGAGGAACTGGAGTGGTTCAACGACGACGCCCGCGAGGTGACCGGCGTGAACGCGACCGACCCCGCCTACAGCGGGTCGAACGCCCACGTCGCGGTCATCGACTCGGGGGCGGACCCCCTCCACCCGGACCTCGACATCCAGACGAACTACCAGTGGGTCGGCAACCCCCTCGGGTCGCCGACGCTGTTTTCCCCCGCGCCAGTGGACACCGACGAGATCGGCCACGGGACGCACTGTTCCGGGACCATCGCCGGCACGGGCGCGCAGTCCGACGGCCAGTACAAGGGGATGGCGCCCGACGCCACCCTGACGGTCTACTCGACGAGCGCGACGGTCTCGGTGCTGAAGGCCGCCGCGGCCTACGACCACCTGCTCGCGAACCACGCCGACGCGGTCGACATAGTCTCGAACTCCTACGGCGCGGCGAGCGCCGACGACTTCGACCCGTCGCTGGCGATCAACGTCGCGACGGACGCCGCGACGGACGCCGGCCTCCTCTCCGTGTTCGCCGCCGGCAACTCCGGGCCGGGGTACGACACCCTCAACGACTACGCGAAGGCGCCGTGGGTGCTCGGCATCGGCGCAACCAACGACGCCGGAAGCGTTACGGGGTTCTCCTCGCGTGGGCGACCGAACGGCACCCACGACCGCTCGCAGGCGCTCTCGAACGGGACGGGGCTCTACCGCCCCGGCATCGTCGCGCCCGGCGCCTCTATCGTCTCGACGATGGGGCCGACCGACCCCCTCCAGGCGACCGACAACGGCGACGGCGAGTCGCTCACGTCGCCGTACTACGCCGCCATCTCGGGTACGTCGATGGCGACGCCGTGTGTCTCGGGCATCGCCGCTCGGATGTACGACGCCGCTCGGCAGAACGGCCAGTCCATCGCCCCGCTCAACGTCATCGCGACGTTCGAGGACACCGCCGACGGCTCGTACGCGCCGGCGAGCGGGGGCCGTGGCTTCGTCGACGCGGACGCGGCGGTCTCGCGGGCCGCGAGCGGCACCCTCTCGTCGCTCTGAGTCGGCCGTCGTTTCACCGAATTTACGTGTGTCACGCGTTCTTTGGACAGGTTTGTCACAAACCCGTTTAGTGGGTGGACCAGCGTCCAGGTATGGAGTTCGACCGCAGAACGTTCGTCCAGGGGGCGGGGGCAGCGACGGCCGCCGCCGCGATTCCGGGCACCGCCGCGGCGACCCCGCCGACCGCGAAGGTGGATCGTTCACTCGACACCGACGACGGCCCACAGGAGGTCATCGTCGTCTTCGAGTCGAACGACGCCGTCGACGCGCTCGACCGGTTCGACCTGGTGAAGGGCTACCACAAGTTCGCCGTGCTGCCGATGGGCTACACGGTCGCGACGGGCGACCAGATCGAGCGCATCGCGGCGCTCCAGTCGGTCCGGCGCGTCGAGGCGAACGCGGAACTCGACTACTACAACGAGGACGCACGCGCCGTGACGGGCGCGGAGGCCATCCAGTCCAACCTCGACGAGACGGGCGACGCGGCGCACGTCGTCGTCATCGACTCCGGTATCAGCGCGCTCCACCCCGACCACCAGCAGAACCTCAAGCACAACTACAAGTACACGAACCCGCTCGACCGCGAGACGATGTGGGTCGACGTTGGCAACAACGCGGACACCGACGACAACGGCCACGGGACGCACGTCTCGGGCTCGATTGCGGGTGACGGCACCCAGAGCGGTGGCGCACAGCGCGGCATGGCCCCCGAGGCCA
The DNA here is from genome assembly GCF_024362405.1 of Halorarius litoreus. Classification (GTDB taxonomy): domain Archaea; phylum Halobacteriota; class Halobacteria; order Halobacteriales; family Haloarculaceae; genus Halorarius; species Halorarius litoreus. Next base: position 1,644,766 of record NZ_CP101454.1, read on the forward strand.
GCCTCACCGTCTACTCGACAGGGGTGACGCTCGCGGTGGTCAACTCCATCGGCGCGTTCGACCACATGCTGGATAACCACACGCCCGAGACGGCGGCGAGTCCGGACGAGATCGCGCACATCGTCTCGAACTCCTACGGGCCGACGAGCGGCAACGACGCCGACTTCAACCCGAACTCCGCCATCAACGTCGCGGCGTACGAGGCGTTCGAGGCCGGCATCCTCCCGGCGTTCGCGGCGGGCAACTCCGGGCCGGGAACGAACACGCTCTCGAACTACTCGAAGGCGCCGTATATCCTCGGCGTCGCGGCGACGACCGACGAGAAGGTCGTGACCGACTTCTCCTCGCGCGGGCGCCCGACGAGCTACGACGGTGAGACGAACTACGACCGCCAGCAGGCGATGCAGAACTTCCTCGACTTGCGGGCGGCCCAGGACGCCACGCCAAAGGACACCACATCGACCGGGCAGACGCCGACCGCCAGCGGGACGGCGGGCGGGGCGGCCGTCGTCGGCCTGAACCAGACCGGCCCGCAGTTCACCATCGAGTCGTTCTCCGGCGACTTCACGCCGGACCGCTACGAGCTCACGGCGACGCTGACGTGGGAGCCCTCGACGGAAGAGGCCGGCGCACAGGCGAACACGGCCGAGCTCGCGCTGCTCGACGGCCAGGGCAACGAGGTCGACTCGACGGGGAACAACGGCGCGGCGACGCCCGAAGAGAACGCGGTGACGCTGACGACGACCGTCGACGAGGGCGCCGTCTACCAGTACCAGGTCACCGGCTGGCGCGGTGCCGTCCAGTGGGAGGTCTCGGGCGAGGTGTTCGCCATCGACGCCGCCGACTCGACCGCAGACCCGTCGGGACCGTACGGCATCTACCGGCCGGGCGTCGGAGCGCCGGGTAACCTCGTCCTCTCGACGATGAGTCCGAACGACCCGCTCCAGGAGACCGACACCGGCGTCGAGAACAGCGCGATGCCGTACTATGCGGCGATCTCGGGCACGTCGATGGCGACGCCCGTCACCTCGGGCATCGCGGCGCTCATCTACTCGGCGTACAGCAAGCAGTACGGCGAGGGGCCCGACCCGATGACCGTCATCGAGGCACTGGAGTCGACCGCGGCGTTCATCGAGGTGAAGGACCACACGACGTACAACATCGGGAAGGGGTTCGTCGACGCCGAGGCGGCGCTCGAGACCGCACTCGGCGGGGGCCAGCAGACGGCGTCGGCCCCGACCGCCGACGCGTTCTCCGCGCGTGACACCAACCCGAACGACCAGAGTGCGACCATCGAGGCGGACTACACCGTGAGCGACGCGGGCGCCGACCTCGACACGGTGACGGTCGACCTCGAGGGCACCGACGGTGCGAGTCAGACCCGGACGGTCGACGTCGCCGGCGAGTCGGCCAGCGGCACCGTCAGCTTCGACCGCATCACGCGTGCGGGCGGCGAGACGTACGAACTGACGCTGACCGTCATCGACGGCTCGGGTCGGACCGCCACGGCGACGGACTCGGTCGCCGTCGACCAGCGAGGCAACGGTGGGCGCCGGACCGCTGCGTACCGCATGGACTGAGCTCCCCGGACACACCTCCGTTTCGTCTCGAACCGACGCCCGATGCCCATGTAGAACCGTTATCGTTTGACACAGTTGTCACAACGGTTTAATACAGGTTTCGAACCGAGTACATAACTGTTCCGCCTCGGGAAGAAACTGTTGCCATGAGCCCGCTCGTGGCCGTTCTCGCCGCGAACTTAAACCACCAGATATGGCCGTCAGAACGGCTATGCGGGGGCAGTCGAAACGAAGAGTCGACCAACGGATGGTCGGGCTTTGAATGACACGCGCACGCACACAGAGTGTCGCGGTGCTGGCGGTGGTCCTCGCCATCTGCACGCTCGCTGCCGCGCCGGTCGCGGTGGCTGCGCCCGGCGACTCGACGAGCGGAACGACCATCGGTGACCAGCTCGGCGGCAGTGGGGATAGCTCGGACGGGTCGACCGCCGAGTCGGACGATTCGACCGACGACTCCGGCGAGACGACGGACGAACAGCGCGACGACCAGCAGTCGACGGACGGCGTCTCGGGGGAGGACGACACGTCGACAGACGGTTCGACCGACGAGTCCGACGACTCGGCCGAGAGCGACGACTCCTGGGGCGACGAGGAGTCGTCCGACCGCGCCGAGCCGATCGAGGCGGTTGGCTCGAACGGCACCGACGCCACCGCGTCCGTGTCGCTCACGGCGGAGGTGACCGAGGAACTGGCCACCGAGACCGGGGACGGACTCGAGGCCGTCACGGCCGCCGACCTCGCTGACGCCACGCAGTCGGGGGCCGTGGTCCCGGCGCTCGACGCCGAGACGTTCGGGGCGACGACCGTCTCCGGAACCACCTCGACCGCCACGAGCACTGTCGGTGGGAGTACCGACGCGCTGTTCGGCGACGCGTCGACCCTGCTCGGCACGCACGAACAGACCACATCCACTGACGTCGCCCGGGTCGAGGCACCGGTCGCCCAGCTCGCCAGCGCACCGAGCGCCCAGTCGTTCGACGGGCCGAGCACGAACCGCGTCGGCGTCGGTGGCGCCACGACCGGCTCGACGCCGCTCCCACCGGGGCCGACGACCGGTCTCGCGCTCGGGCTCGGGGCCATCGCCGCCGCGGGGGTCGGCCGGTCCAGCCTGCTCGCCCCGGCGTCGCTCGCGAACCTGGGGTCCGCACTCACCGCCGGCCTCGCGCCAGTCGCCGGGCGGACGGGGCTGTTCGACCGGCTCGTCCGGATGCTCGCGCCGTTCCGCTACTCGCGGTACGACGACTCCGATCCACTCGAACACGAGGCACGCGCCGACGTGTACGACGTGGTCAACGACGCGCCCGGCGCGTACCTCTCGGAGGTCGCCGACGAGGCCGGCCTCCCGCTGTCGACGGCCCGCCACCACATCCGCGTCCTCGAACGCGAGGACCTCGTCTCCGGGGCGAAGGTCCGTGGAAAGCGCCGCTTCTACCCGGCGTACACGCAGGGCATCGAGCTCGCCGCCGCGCTCAACGACGAGGCCACGGCCGCCGTCATCGACGCCGTCTCTCGACTGGGCGCGTCGTCGGTGAGCGACCTCGCGGACGAACTCGGGCGTGACCCCTCGACCGTGAGCCACCACCTCAAGCGCCTGGCCGAAGACGACATCATCGTCCGCGAGCGCGACGGTCGCGCCGTCATGAACAAGCTCTCCGCGGAGGCCCGGACCACGCTCGAACCCGGTCGTGACTCCCCCGCCGCGGAGGCCGGCGAGGCGCTCGCGTCCGACTGACGCCATCTCGTTTCCCTCCCTCGTCACTTCGTCTCCCACCGCCACGAGCGCAACCGCTATTCGTGAGTCGTCCCTCTCGGTCAGCCATGGGTCATCGCACGTCGCCGACCTCACCGTCGGCGAGACCATCGACTGCGGGACGACGACGGTCACCGCCGAGGAGATCGTCGCGTTCGCCGAACGGTACGACCCGCTCGGCATCCACACCGACCCCGATGCCGCCGCGGCCTCGCCGTTCGGCGGACTCGTCGCCAGCGGCATCCACACCTTCGCGCTCACCCAGCCGCCGGTCGTCGAACACTTCTACCGGGATTCGGAGCTGATTGCCGCGGGCCACCTAGAGGAGGTGCGCCTCCCTGCCCCCGTCCGGCCGGGCGACACGCTCGCCGTCTCGCTCGAGGTCGTGGACACGCGCATGTCGGCGAGTAACCCTCGGCGTGGTGTCGTCACGACCCACCGCACCGCGACGGTCGACGACGAGACGGTGTTCTCGCTGCGCAACCACACCGTCTGGGAGCGGTGAGGGGTCTGCTCGTCCGCTTCGTCCGGGTCGTCGTTCCCGCCCGTACGAGACGGGGCGTGCGGTGAAAGCTCGCCGTACCTCGGGATACGTACCCGTTTCTGCAGCTTTGTGGCCGGTAGAATCCCACGTAGTGACGTGAACGATTGTCTAGTCTTTTGGTTCGATTCGGCGTATAGGTGTGAGTCTATGAGTTACACGACCGACTACGACACGTCACAGACCGACTCACGGGTACCGATCATCGGCGGGGCCATCATCGCCGTCCTCGGCCTTTTGGCGATGGTGTTCCCGTTCGTCACGGGCGTCTCGCTCTCGCTTCTGCTGGGTGGCGTTCTCGTCGTCGGGGCGCTCGTCCACGTCGCCCACGCGTTCTCTCCGGAGAGCTTCTGGGGTGCCGTGTGGCAAGTGGTTCTGGCGATCGTCTACGGGTTCGCGGGCATCTCGCTGCTGGCGAACCCCGTCATCGGGCTGACGACGCTGACGCTCCTGGCCATCGCGTACCTCCTGGTCAACGGCGTGGTGATGGTCGGCTGGTCCCTCGTCGGCCGCGGGAACGACGGCTGGATCTGGCTGCTCGCCAGCGGCGTCCTGTCGGTGCTGCTCGCCGGCGGCCTCTTGATCGGCTTCCCGTCCACGGCGCTGTGGGCGGTCGGTCTCCTGTTCGGCGTGAACCTGCTCGTGACCGGTGTCACCCTGGTTATGATCGGGATGCGGGCCCGGCGGTCGACCACCGAACGCGTCGTCGCGGGCGAGGGTCAGCAGGGCGTCTGACCAGCCGCCACCGGCGCGGTAGGGGCGGCTGACTGCCGATAGGCAACTACAAACAATACCGTAACTTTCCGTATCGGCGTTCCTATGACTTCGAGTGACGTGAGCGCACCGTCAGCGTCGCAGCCGGCGAGCGACGCGAGCTGGCTGGAGTACTGGGGTGCGGCGATCGCGGTCAGTCTGGCCATGTTCATCGCGGTCATCGACTCGACGCTGATGAACGTCGCCATCCCTGCCATCGTTGCCGACCTCGACACGACTGTCACCGTCGTGCAGGGGGCGATCACGTTCTACGCGCTGGTGATGGCGGCGTTGATTCTTCCCGGGGGGCGGCTCCCCTCGCTGTACGGCGTCCGGCGCATGATGACGGTCACGCTGGTCGTGTACGGCGTCGGGACGCTGTTGGCAGCGGTGAGCTGGAACGCGACCGTTCTGTACGTCGGCTGGTCGGTCATCGAGGGGGCCGCCGCGGCCGTGTTGCTCCCGCTGACGTTCACCGTCCTCATCGTCGGCTACGAGGGGCGTGACCGGGCCAAGGCGCTCGGCATCCTCGCGGGGGTCAACGCCGCCGGTGCAGCTATCGGCCCACTGCTGGGCGGGGCGCTGACGACGTTCGCGAGCTGGCGGTGGGGGTTCGCCCTGGAGGCAGTCGTGGTCCTCGTCGCGCTGCTGTTCGTGCGGTACCTCCCGGCCGGTACCACGAGCGGGCCGCGAGAGCGGTTCGACCTCGGCGGGACGGTGCTCTCGGTCGTCGCCATGACCGTCCTCGTCGCCGGGATTCTGCTGGCGGGGCGATACGGCTGGCTGCTCCCCCGCCGACCGTTCGTCGTCGCGGGCGTCACCCTCGATTTGTTCGGCACGTCACCGACGGTCTGGCTCGTGGGCGCCGGGCTCCTCGTGTTCGCCGCGTTCATCCAGTACGAGCGGCGGGTCGAGCGCGCCGGTGGGTCGCCGCTCGTTCCGATGGGGGTGCTGGCGAACGCCGGGTTCACGGGCGGTGTCGTGACCAACGCCGTCCGGTCGGTCGTGCTCGCCGGCTTCCTCTTCATCGTCCCGGTGTTCCTCCAGTCCGGTGCCGGGTTCACCGCGTTCCAGACCGGGCTGGCGTTGCTCCCCTTCTCGGTGGCGACGTTCGTCGGCTCGATCTTCACGACCGGCTGGCGGGCGCGCGTCCAGCCGCGGACGCTCATCCAGGTCGGGACGGTCCTGATGGGTCTCGGCACGGTGTCGCTGGCGAGTCGGACGAGCCTCGACGTCACCGTCGTCGAACTGGTGCTCCCGATGACGCTGTTCGGACTCGGCCTCGGACTGATTATGGCACAGCTCCTCGACTTGACGCTCTCGTCGGTCGACGAGGCGGACTCGTCGGCGGCCTCGGGCGTGTTGAACGCGACGGCGATGCTCGGCTACTCCTTCGGGACCGCGGTCGTGGGGGCGTTCCTCCTCTCGCGGTTCTACGGTGGGGTGGTCGACGGCGTGCTGTCCGCGAGCGGGACGACGGTTTCGGCGGACCGCCGTGAGGCGCTCGTCGTCGCGCTCCAGGACGCCGCCGAAACGGCGACCCGAGAGACACAGCAGGCGCTGCTCGCGCAGCTCTCGCCCGCCGAGCAGGACCTGGTGCGCGGCGTGCTCGATGCCGCCATCGTCGAGGCACAGACTGCGTCGGTCCTGCTCCTGGCGCTGCTCGTGCTCGTCGTCCTCCTCTCCACGGTGTTCCTTCCGGACGCCCAGCCGAGTAGTCCGCCCGACGCGAGCTACGACACGACTGAGGCACCAGCCAGTGGCGGCGACGACCCGTCGGGTGGCGACTGAGCCACGACCTCTGGTGACTCCTGACTGACACCGTCACGCACGGTGTGTAACGGTCGGCTTACTCGTCGCTGTACTCGCGGCACGTCGCTCGTGACGCTCCATAACTAAGGAGAATCTGACGTAGTTGCGCGTGCATGAGCTCGTTAGTAGTGCTTGCGTTCAAGAACATGACCGACGCGGAGGAAATGCGCGAGAAGCTGTACGACTTCCAGCGGCGGGAGTTGATTACACTGGAAGACGCCGCCGTCGTCGTCCGCAAGAAGAACGGGAAGACGAAGATCAAACAGGCACACAGCCTCGTCGGCTCCGGCGCCCTCGGCGGCGCGTTCTGGGGGATGCTCATCGGCCTCCTCTTCTTCGCGCCGTGGCTCGGCCTCATCGCAGGCGCTGCTGGTGGTGTGCTCGCCGGGAAACTCGGTGACATCGGTATCGACGACTCGTTCATCAAGGAGGTGAGCGAGACCATCGAGCCCGGCCACTCCGCGCTGTTCCTGCTCGCCCGCGACGCCCAACTGGAGCGCATCGAGGAGGAACTGTCGGACATGGAGTTCACCATCATCGAGACCAACCTCTCGCCCGAGGACGAGACGAAACTCCGCGAGACGTTCGCGGCCGAGGAGATCGCCGGGTGATCGGACCTGACCGTCTGAACCTAAACCTGAACCACGGCCACCGTGGCCGGCATCCCGTTCTTTACCCACCGACCGACATCGACGAGCTGACGGTGACACCGCGACCCGAGGCCAGCACCCCGTCGGGTGGCATCGCTGCCAGCCGCGAGACCGTCTCGTCGTCCGAGGACACCTGCGCTTCGATGAAGCCGACGCGGACGACCACGTCACGACCCAGCTCTTCGGTCAGCCCGTCGTCGAACTGCTGGGCGATGTCAGGGGGGATTTCGAGATCGCGTGGGACACCAACGAGCACGTCTACCCGCGGCTGGTTGCCCACCAGCAGGTCCAGCGGCTCGTAGTCGACGGTCACGGAGACGAGCTCGACCCCTTCGATGTCCGCCTCCTCGAACACCTGCTGGAGTTCGGCCTGCGTCCGTTGTTCGAACGACTGGGCCTCGAAGGTTAGCCACGTGACTCCGGCGAGCAGGATGGAGAGCACGGCGATGCTGATGGCGATGACGACGAGCCGAGAGACGAACGACGCCCTGACGGTCTCGAACGTCCCGGCGTCGAGCGGTTTGAACCCTGCCCAGTAGAACAGGAGGAGCGCCGAGAGGTTGATGGCGAGCAGGTTCACGACGACGAGGACGGCTCCCGCGATGGCCACCAGCGGGAGGCCGAACGCGATGCCGAGCCCCGAGGTAGCCGCCGGCGGGACGAGCGCGACCGCGATGGCCACGCCCACGAGCGTCGACCCCGAGCCTCGCATGATGCTGATGGCGCCGGCGATGCCCGAACCGAGCGCGAGGAACAGCGACAGCAGGTTCGGGCTCGTCCGTTCGCTGACCTGTGGGATCGACTGGATATCGAGCCCCGGCGGGAGGAGGACCGTCTGTTTGAGCACCCACCCCAGCACGGCGCCGGTCGCGATGGCGGCGACGAGCCCGATGACCTGGAGCCGGACGCCTCTCGCAGCCATCTCCCGGTCGCCGAGGATGGTCCCGACGCTCGCCGAGACGGCCGGACCCATCAGCGGCGCGACGACCATCGCGCCGATGATGGTCGCCGCGGAGTCGAGGAGCAGCCCCGTCGTCGCGATGACGGTACTCAGAAGCAGCATCGCGAAGAACGTGGAGTTCGCGGGCGCGAGGTCCTGGGCTCTCGCGTACAGTTCCTCACGCGAGATTCGAAGCCCGGGGAACCGCTCGATGAGTGCGGCGAGCCGCTGTGAGACGACCGTCTCGGTCGGAACGACGATGGTGTACGCGTCCTCGCGGATGCCGGCGGCGGCCAGGTCTTCCAGGATGGGCTCGACGCCGCTCGGCGGCACCGGGAACTGGACCATCGCCTCGAAATCCCCGCGCCCGACCTCGTCGAAGACGGCGTAGTCGACACCTTCGTCGTCGAGGGCTTCGAGGACGCTCGCTCGATTCCCCTCCGGAATCAGCACCTGAACTAGGCGCATCGGATGTCTCCGGGACGTCGGGTCCAGACGCAGTCAGCCGGGCGTTCCCGCCTCGCTGTCGCACACTGGGGCGTTCTAGCGAGTGCAACGCGGGCGTCGTGAGACTCAGGAGTTAGGCCCATAGATGCCGTGTGAATGACTAGCCATCCGAATAAGTATCCAGTCACTTTCAGAACCCATTCGGAAGACAGCCGTACCGTACCGGCAGTAAGCTTCCTACAAGCGCAGTATGCGCCCTACAGCCCCAGCAGGGTGTGGGCGCCGAGGCTTCTCAGTCTCGCTCCGTGTGCGTCGGCCCGTCCGTGTCGGAGATGTGAATCGCGACCGGCGGGTCCGTAGCGGGTCGCCCTCCCACCGCGACGGCGGCCGGCTCGTCGGGCATCGTGTCGCCGATCACCTGTTCGATATCGCGTTCGAGTCCGGCCTCGTCGGTCTCGCCATCGAGGTAGCGGGCGGTCACGTCTTCGAGCGGGTCCGGGCGACTCGCGGTCTCCACGAGCCACTGGTCGACGCGCCGTCTCGCCCAGAGGATGCTATAGAGCACGATCCCCGCGACCAGGAGCCCGTACAGGCCGAAGAGGGTGACGACGAGTGCGTTGGCGCCGCCGAACACCGTGAGAGAAAGCAGTCCGAACACCCCCAGTACGGCGAGGAACACGAGCGTCAGGACGCTCAGGACCAGCACGGCGACGGCCGCGGCCCCGAACGCCACCGCCCTGGCGACAGACAGGGTACGCGGGCGTCCAATCTCGGTAGCCATGCTCGCCAGAGAGGTCGTACGCCTGTATATCCCTGCGTGTCCGCGAGCACAGAGTGACTCGCACCCGACGTGCATCCGGCGGCGAGACCGCTCCTGTCGGCCGGCAATCGGTGAGGATGTACGTCGTATCCGGCCCTAGTCGAGCGCAACGCCGTGTGGCTGGACCGCGCTCGACGCCCACCGCGGCCGTCGCCCGCGCGGACTCAGGCGAGCGTCGCTCGGAGGTCGGTCGAGGAGATCAGTCCGACGATGTCGCGGTCGCCGTCGCGGACCGGGAGGTGGTTGAAGCCGAAGTTCTCCATCATCGCCGCAGCCTCGCCCAGCCGGAGGTCGGCGCTGACCGACTCGACGGGTGCGGTCATCACGTCGCCGACGGTCACGTCGTCCGGGTCGTCGCCCGCCGCGAGGCTGTCGAGGACGTCCGTGCTCGTGACGATGCCCGTCTCGCTGCCCGTGACGAGCAGCGAGTTGATGTTGTTCTCGCGCATCTGCGCGGCGGCGGCTCTGACTGTCGCGGACGGCGAGACGGTCTCGACGGGGCTCGTCATCACGTCACCGACGCGCGTCTGAGTGGGGTCGCTCATACCTTCTTTCGGGACGCTCCAGGGTTTGGTTCTTCCCATCGCCACACTTCTCGCGGTCCGGGCAGGCGACGGCCACCCGCAAGAATCGATTTATCGGTTCACGTCCCACTGCGTCCATGGTTTCCGCTGTGGAGTTCGAGGCTCGCGAGACGGACCGGCTCAAGGCATTCAGCGACGGCGTGATCGCCATCGTCATCACACTCCTCGTGCTCGAAATCACGGTTCCCGAACTCCCGCCGGGCGCGGCGGTCACTACCCTTCCCGGCGTCGTCTTCGAGCAGTGGCCGGAGTTCTTCGGGTTCACGCTCAGCTTCCTGGTCGTCGGGCTGTACTGGACGCTTCACCGCCGGGTGTTCCTCTACATCGACCGGCACAGCAAGGGCGTGCTCTGGTTGAACCTCGTCTTCCTGCTGTTCGTCGCGTTCATCCCGTACGCCGTCTCCATGTTCACTACCTACTTCACCACGTTCGGTGTCGTCTTCTACGCCCTCGTGCAGGCGGTCACCGGCCTCTCGCTCATGGTGCTGTGGGCCTACTCGATGCGCAAGAGCCTGTTCAGGGACGGCCTCCCGACCCACATCGCACAGGTGCAGGGACTCAGATTCCTCGCGACGCCCGTGATCTTCTTCGTCTCCATCCCGCTCGCGATCGTCGCCCCGCTTTTCGGGGTCCTGAGCTGGCTGCTGGTGCTCCCCGTGAACGCCGCCTTCGAGTCACGGCTCGCCAGCGACCTCGGCGACCGGCCGATCGAGGTCGGGGGCGAGTAGGTCAGTTTCGACGCCAGTGGAGGAGCCACGGGTGAGGTGGTGTCCGGGTCGTTCTCTGAGCGACTGGGTGAAGAGAGGGAATCTGAAAAACGCGACGACGGCTCAGTTGCTGGTGTTGGTCGACGGGAGCTGGGGGATCAGCCACGAGAGGAACGCGTCGGGGCTCCGCGTCTGCGTCCAGACCTTCCCGTCACCGCTGAACTCACAGACCAGCCCCTCACCGCTGAACAGCGTCGACTTCATGCCCCCCACGCGCCGAACGTCGAAGCTGACGCCGTCCTCGAACGCGACGATGTGGCCGGTGTCGACGGTGAACGTCTCGCCCGCCGAGACGGTGTGCTCGTCGATGGCGCCGTAGCTGGAGATGAACGCGTCGCCGCTCCCGGTGAGCTTCAACAGGAACAGCCCCTCGCCGCCGAAGAACGTCTTCCCGCCGCCGAACTTCGTGTCCACGTCGATGCTGGGTTCGGAGGCGATGAAGGAGGTCGACTGGACGTACAGCGTCTCGTCCTGGAGGTGGTGGTGCTGGACGTCACCCGACAGCGCCGGCGCGAGCTGGAGCGTGCTCGGCTTCGTCGCGGTGAACGTGTTCATGAAGAACGACTCGCCGCCGAGGACGGACCGCGAGAGCGACTTCAGCAGGCCTCCTTCGGCCTTCGTCTCGATCTCGATGCCCTCGGAGTAGCTCACCATCGAGCCCGCCTCCGCGCGAACTGACTCGCCCTCGGCGAGTGTGAGCGAGAGCTGGGCGTACGATGGCTTGTGGGTTATCTCGTGGTCCATGGTCTCTCTTGATTGAGTTGACATATATCCTTACCGGCGCGCCGCTCCGGCCGGTGACAACGCAGCGCCCGGGGAGGGAGCCGAGCGCGACCAACTGCGGCGCGACCACGTCTGACGCGCCTCACCTTCGGCTCTCGTCCGCCCCGTCTCATCCGTAGGTCGCGTCGAGCCACGCTTCCCACGTCGGCGAGTCGGTGGCGTATTCGGGGCAGGTCGCTTTCCCGTCACGGAAGGCCCCGACCGTCCGGCCGGGAATCGGCAGGCGGACGATGGGTCGCCACCGACCCCTCGCCTCGCGGTACGCCCGTGCTAACTCGCCTAGGCGCCGAACCTCGGGCCCGCCGATGGGGTCGAGCCGCCCGCTCGGCTCCGGCGTCGCGTGCTCGGCGAGCCGGTCGGCGACCACGTCGACGTCGACCGGCTGGAGCTGCATCCGCGTCGGGAGCGGCCAGACCGGCAGCCGGCCGACGGTCTCCAGTATCTCGTGGACGAACTGGTGGAACTGGGTCGACCGGAGCACCGTCGACGGCACCTCGCTTTCTTCGACGGCCCGCTCGGCGGCCAGCTTGTGCTCGTAGTAGGAGTACGGGATGTCCTCCATGCCGACGATGGAGATGTAGACGACGTTCGCGACGCCGGCGTCGGCCGCCACGTCGAGCAGTCGGTTCGTCCCGTCCACGTCGACTGCCTCGGTGTCACCGAGCGGCGAACTGGCCGTGTGGACGACGACGTCGACGTCCGCGACGGCCGCGCGAAGTCCATCGCCCGTCGTCAGGTCCATCCGCGACCACGTCACCTCGTCGTCCGTCGGTGGCGACCGACTCGCCGCTCGCACGTCGTGGCCCCGCGCCTGCAGCCGCGGGAGCAGTGCCTGGCCGAGCGTTCCCGTCCCGCCAGTGACGAGCGTCGTGACGGAGCTGCTCATGTCACTCGCTCCGTTCCGGCGCGCCGAAACCCTTGTGCCGGTCGTGCATCCGAATGCTGTCGCGCTCCCATCGCGCTACCGTTTGTGAACCGTGGCCTCGATGGGCTCGGCGGGCTGGAGGGTGACGCCCGGCGTCGGCCGGCGACTTCGCACGATGCGCCACCCAGCCGGTGACGGCAGCCTCGGATCCGCTGCCGCGGGCATCGTCGGGGCGAACGCGGTGCGGCTCGGTACGCACCTTTAGGGTACCCCGATTCGAATTCGTCTCCCGTGTCCGACGAGAACATCGCGATACTCAGAGAGTCAATCGAGAAGCACAACGACCCCGAGCGCCGGGACCAGTATCTCGACGACTACAGCGAGGAGCTCACGCTCCACGGGGCGAACGCCGAGAGCTTCGAGGAACTCCGGGCGTTCTATCACGCGGTCTGGGAGGCGATTCCGGACCTCGAAGTGACGATCGAACGGGCGATCACCGACGGCGACGAGGTCGCCGTCCGCTACTCGTGGGCGGGGACGCACGCGGCGACCGGTGAGGAGGTGTCACTCGACAGCGGGCTCACGTGGTATCGGTTCGAGGACGGCGAGATCGTCGAGCGCTGGGTCGCCTCGGGAACCGGTGGGGCCATCCGCGACATCATCGAGCCGTAGCCCGGTCGACGAGCGGCTGTGTGAATCGCCGACGGTGGGGGTGAGTGACTCCCACAGCGACCCGAAACGACAACCCTCTTCGGGCCTGACCGAGTAGTCAGGATATCGCGCCCCGCGTCCCCAATCCGGTTCGCCTCGTCGTCCTCGCCGTCGGGCTGCTGCTGGCTCGACTCGGCATCGTCGACGAGCGACGCGTTCGCCGGACGACCGACCTCGCGTGGCCGCGGGTCGTCACCGGCATCGCCCGGATGTCGAAGAACGCCGTCGACGTGGCGATGGTCGGCATCGCCGTCGGCTCGGCGGGCATCGCGGGCGTCGGCTTCGCCGGCCCGTACTGGGGGCTCGCGTTCGCGCTCGGTGGGGGACTCGCTGCCGGCACCATCGCGCTCGTCTCTCAGCACTACGGCGCCGAGGAGGAGGGCGCCGGACAGGCCGTCCGCTCGTCCGTGCTCGTCGTCGTCGCGGTCACCCTTCCGCTCGTCGCCGGTCTCGCCGTGTTCGCCGAGCCGCTCATCGGCCTCGTGAGCGGCAACGCGGCAGCGGTCACGGTGGGTGCGGACTACCTCCGCGTCGTGGCGTTCGGGGTGCCGTTCGCCGCGCTGAACCTCGTCGGCTCGCGCGTCTTCATCGGCGTCGACGACGCGTGGACGCCGATGGCCGTCCGCGGCGGCGGCGCGGTGCTCAACATCGGGCTCAACGCCGTGTTCATCTTCGGGTTCGACATGGGTGCGGTCGGTGCCGCGACCGGGACGGTGCTCTCGAACGCGGCCGCGACGACGGTGTTCGCCGTCGGGCTCTCGCGTGGGCAGCTTCCCGGCATCGGCGACCTCCCGATTCAGGTCGACTTCACCGGGGCGTATCTCGATCTCGACGTCGCGCGCGACATCGCCGAAATCGGCACACCCGTCGTCGGCCGCTCGATGGTCTGGACCGTCGCGGAGTTCCCCATGCTCGCCATCGTCGACGCGTTCGGCGTCCACGTCGTCGCGGCGTACGTCGTCGCCCGCCGCATCTGGGGCATCATGAACACGCCCGGCTGGGGCTTCGGCCTCGCGTCCTCGTCGCTCGTCGGGCAGTCGCTCGGCGCTGGGGAGGAACAGGAGGCGGAGGCGTACGGCGAGGACGTGATTCGCCACGCGGTCGGCGTCTACGTGGTCTCGTCGATTCTCGTCGCCGTCTTCGCCGAGCGAATCGTCGTCACGTTCATCGGCTCGGCGACGGACCCGGCCGTTCCCGTCGCGATCACGCTCGTCTACGCGGCCTGCGTCGCGGTCATCGCGCAGGGCGTCTCCGGGGCGGCGGCCGGCCCGCTTGACGCCAGCGGCGACACGCGGTGGCCCTTCCTCGCGCAGGCCGCCGGGATGTTCGGCTGCTCGATTCCCCTCGCGTATCTCGGCGCGACCACGCCACTCGGGCTGTGGGGACTGTATCTCGCCTTCGCCGCCGAGACCGGGATTCCCGCGGCGCTCAACTACTACCGGTTCCGTACCGGGACGTGGAAGGCGGTCGGGCGGCAGTATCGCCCCGGGCAGCCGGCGGACGACTGAGTGGGCGCTGGCGGTTCGGGATGACCGACGCTCGACGCGAATCGTCTCGACCGCGCCACGCAACCGACGGGTTCATACGCGGTCATCCACTCGACCTTCACGTAGTAATCTAATACTCAGGTTTCAATTCCTGGGGGCCTGGTTCTTTCGACAATTTCCAGGCCTGTTACTGCACTCAACCATACTGAGCCGATGGCTCGGCCGTTCTCAGAGGGACTACACGGCGAGCGACTGCTCTCCTGTCAACGCCCCCTGCTCGACCCGACGCCGAATCTGGTTACTCGTCGCTTCGCAACGTTGCCGCGATAGCTTCGAGGTCGGCTTTTCGGAATGGACTGTCCGAGCCCGCCTCGTCCGCAAGCTCGTCGACCGCCTGCCGGATGTCGGCGCGCATCCGGGCTTTCGAGGGGAACCGCTGCTGGTCGATTTCGGCGCCGACGGCCTCACAGATGGCGGCGAGCGCTTCCTTCGTGAATGCGGTCGACTCGACGCGTTCGTAGCGCCCGACGGCGAGGCGAATCTCGTTTCGGAGTTCGTCGACGGTAGGTGACACATCCGTGGTGGTCGGGGATGGGGTGTGTAGGTTCCGATTCCCTGGCTGTCCAGGTCGGTGTCGAGGGAACGACCTTCGGGACGCCCCGACTCAACGTTCCAACTCGGAGGGATATTTAACATCCAACACTTCGACAGGCGGGGTATATGGACGAGAAGCGGGTCGTCGTTGCGCTCTTCGGGCTGGCTGTCGCGGTCGTCGTCGGCCTGCTCGCCGTCGAGTTCGTCGCGGCGCTGACGGTGTCGATATTCCTCTACTACTCGACGCGTCGCTACTACAAGTTCCTCCAGCGGTTCCGGCTTCCCGCACGGATCCGCGCCGGAATCGTCATCGCCTCACTGGTCGTCCCCCTGCTCCTGCTCATCAGCTACACGCTCGTCCTGCTCGTCATCGAGGCGCGGCAGTTCGTCAACGACTCCGCCGTCATCGACGTCGCCGCCGAGAGCGCGCCGTGGCTCGGTGGCATCGAGACGATTCCCGAGTTCACCGTCCAGGGCATGTACCAGGCGTATCAGGCGGGTGAACTGGACGTGTTCATCCAGTTCGCCTCCGAGCACGCTACCTTCCTGACGAACCTGATCTCGGGGTTCTTCCTCAACACCTTCATCGTCGTTATCGTCACCTACTACCTGCTCGTCGACGGCGCCCGGCTCCGGTCGTGGCTGCTCCGGTTCGACGACGACGCCATCATCCGCGAGTATCTCGAAGCCGTCGACAGCGAACTCGAGGCCGTGCTGTTCGGCAACCTCCTGAACGTCATCGCGACGGCGCTCATCGCCATCACCGTCTACCACGGCTACAACGCCGTCGCCCCGGCGCAGGCCGCGGTCCCGTATCCGACGCTCGCGGGCGCGCTCACCGGCGTCGCGAGCCTGATTCCGGTCGTCGGCATGAAGATCGTCTACCTGCCGCTCACCGTCATCGCCGCGGTGCCGATACTGCTCAGTGCCAACCAGACTCTGCTCGTGTACGTCGCGGGGTTCCTCGTCGGCGCCGTGGTCGTCGTGGACACGATTCCCGACCTCGTCCTCCGGCCGCTGCTCAGCGGCGACACCACCCACGTCGGGCTGTTGATGCTCGCGTACACGCTGGGGCCGGTCGTGTTGGGGTTCTACGGCCTCTTTTTCGCGCCCATCGTGCTCGTCGTGGCGCTGACGTTCGCCAACACCGCGCTCCCCCGGCTCCTCGGCGCCGAACCCGAGGAGGGTATCCACCGCGACCAGCTCCGGCTCGACCACTTCTGACGACGACGGGTTCAATGCGGTCGGCGTGGGCGAGAGTCGCGCAGTCGCTGACGGTCTGTGGCTCGTCGCCTCGCTCGGTGACTGCCCAGGAGGCCGCGAGAACAGAGAAAAACCGGGTCGCGTCGCGGTCAGAGCTGCCCACGTCGCCCGAGCACCGCCGCAGCGCCCAGCAACGCGAGGAGCGCCAGCCCGAGTCCGAACCCGGGACCGTCGGAGGCAGTCGGCGTGGGCGAGGCGCCCGTCGGCGTGGTGGTTGGCGTCGGCGAGTCCGGCGACGACGCGGCCGTCGGGGTAGCCGTCGCGGGCGGTTCCTCGGCCGCCGTGGCCGTCGGCGTCGGGTCTGCCGCGGCCGTCGCCAGGACGAACCCGGTGAGACTCGGCACGTCCGCCTCGTAGACGACCGCGTCGTCGGTCGTCGCCAACCGCTGCAGCGAGACCGCCGTCCACGAGCCGTCGACGAGTCTGTAGCCGACCACGTCTGTGGGGTCGACCTCGCGGTCGGCGAGCACGCGCCGGTCCACGGAGAGTCGGAGCGTTGCGGCCGTCCCCTCGGCGTCCGCGAACGAGAGGGCTGTGAGTGCGTCGCCGCTGGTGGTTGGCAGTGCGCCGCCGGTCGGCGTCGCGGTTGCGCTCATCTGGATGTCCCGGTCACCGCTCGTCGCGGGCGTCACCGTGACGGCCGTGAGGTAGACGCCGGTCGAACCGAGCGCCCCGTTCTCGACGGGTGCCGACAGCCACTCGCCCGCGGTGGCGTTCCGAACCCGGAAGACGAACTCGCCGTCGTCGAGCCGGACGACGTCAAACGAGCCCAGCGTTCCGGCTGGGTCCTCCAGGCTGCCGCCCGTCGACCCGGTGGACGTGTCGTCGGTCCCGTCGTCCGACGATGCTGCGTCGTCTTCGCTGTCGTTCGAGGGTGGCGTCGACCCGCCCGACCCCGTGCCGACCGTGAACGACACCGTCTCGGTGTGGACGTTGCCGGCACGATCAGCGATAGACACGGCGAGCGAGTGCGTCGCGCCGTCGGCCAGCCCCGTCGCCTCGAACTCGGTGTAGGCGCTCGTGATCGTGGTCGCTGCGTCGGTCGTGACCACCGACCCGTCGAAACGGACGCCGACCCGGCCGGGGTCCACGCCGCTGAGCGCGTCCTCGTACTCGACGCGGAGCGTCGTGGCCGTCGTCCCGGCCGCCAGGTCCTGGCCGTCGTCCGGGGTCGTGGCGGTGACGGTCGGCGGGGTGGCGTCGATCACGACCGCACCATACGTCGAGAAGTGCGTCACGGTGGCCACCCAGTACTCGTCGGTGTTGCCGTCGACGGTGACGTTCCGGACCGTCGTCGGGACGTCCGTCCACCGGCCGGTCGTCTCGTTGAAGAACCGGACCGTCACGTCGTCGACACCGGTTCCGTCGGCGAGCAGCGAGCGGTCGACCGGGATGCCGATGATGGCGTAGCTGAGGTTCGCCGAGAGCTCCGTGCCGATCTCGGCATCGACGAACGCCACTCCCTCGCCGTCGAGCGGCGCGAGCGGCGTGTCGCTCTCGGTGACCGTGACGAAGGTGTCGTTGACGGGGCCGGTAGTGGTGAACCGGATGAACCGGTCCGACGGGTGGAACTGGACCGTGATGGTGTCGTTGGCGTCCGTGCTCTCGGTGGCGAGCAGCGTCGTCGCGGTGGCCGTCCCGCGGTTCCCCGCGCGGTCGGTCCCCGTCGCCGTGAGGCTGTACTGCCCCTCGCCGGCGAGCGTGACCGTCCCGTTCCAGTGATCGCCCTCGTCGGTCAGGTCGGGCGAGACGACGCTGCCGTCGGGACGCTCGATGTCCACGGCGACCGTTCCGGGCCGGACGGCCTCGTCCGGGTCGACGGTGACGGTCGCAGCCGTGGTGTTCAGTCGGGTGACCGTCGCCGAGAGCTGGGGCGCCGCCCGGTCGACGGCGACACGGTCTGTAGCCGTGACGGTGCGGCGGTTCCCTCGGTCGTCGGTCGCCTCGACGACTACGTCGTACTCGCCGTCGTCGGGCACGCCGGCGAGCGGGATGGACGCCGTCCAGTTCCCGCTCGTCGCGTCGTAGCTCGCGGTGCTGGTCTGCTCGAAGGTCGCGAACCGGGAATCGAGCGTCACGCGAACGCTGTCGACCGTGCCGGCCGCGTCGGTGACGTCGACGGCCACGTCGACCGTCTCGTTCGCGTAGACGGTCGAGCCCTCGCGGTCCGAGCCCGCGACCCCGATTCGGTCGATGGTCGGCGCGGCGGCGTCGTAGCTCTCGCCGGTGAGCGGAACCTCGACCTCGGGTTCGTCCGGGTCGTCACTCAGTACCGTCAGGGTGGCCGTGGCCGGGCCGCTGGCCGTCGGCGCGTACTCGACGGTGAGGGCGTGTGTGCCGCCGTAGCCCAGTACCGCGGGGTCGGTGCCGGAAACGAGATGGAACGCGCTCGCGTTCGGCCCCGAGACCGTCGCGCCGGAGACGGTCAGGTTCTGGTCGCCGACGTTGGCGACGGTGACCGTCGCCGTGGTGGTCGTCCCCGCAGGGACGGTCCCGAAGTCGACGCTGTCCGGGGTGACCGCCACGTCGGCGAGTGAACTGCTCGTCGCGTCCACGACGGTGATCGTCACCGTTCCACCGCTGGCTTCGGCCCCGTGTTCGTCCTCGATCCAGTAGGTGAAACTGTCGACGCCCACGAAGCCCGCGTCCGGGGTGTACTCGAAGCCGCCACTGGCGTAGAACCACGGGAGCGACCCGTGGGTCGGCGTGCCGACGTACTTGGTGCTGATGGCATCGTCGTCCAGGTCGTAGTCGTTCGCGAGGACGCCGGGGGCCTCCACTGTGAGCGTCTCGCCCTGAATGACCACGTAGTCGTCGGAGACGGGCTCAGGGGCGCGATTCGTCGGCGGGAGCACCTCGATGGTGACGGTGCCGCCGGAGGCTTCGGCCCCGTGTTCGTCTTCGATCCAGTAGCCGAACGAGTCCGTGCCGGTGAAGCCCGTGTCCGGTCGGTACTCGAAGCCACCCGAGCCGTAGAACCGGTGGAGCGTGCCGTCGCTCGGTCTGCCGACGTACTTGGTGGATATCGAATCCCCGTCTGCGTCGTCGTCGTTCGCGAGCACGCCGGGGGCGCTGACGTTCAGCCACTCACCTGCGCGGACGGAGTAGACGTCGTCGACGACCGCCGGCGCACGGTTCCCGCTCGCGTTCGGGTCCGGAACGACCTCGATGGTGACGCTGGTGTACGCCGTCTCGCCGTGGTCGTCTTCGATCCAGTAACTGAACGAGTCGGTACCGGTGAAGCCATCGTCGGCCCGGTACTCGAAGCCGCCGCTGACCCTGAACGACGCGAGCGAGCCGTTGTTCGGCGTCCCGACGTACTTGGTGCTGATGGCGTCGCCGTCGGGGTCGTAGTCGTTCGCGAGGACGCCGGGGGCGCTGACGTTCAGCCACTCGCCCTCCACGACGGTGAACGTGTCCGCGGCCGCGGTCGGCGCGCGGTTCCCGGTCGTATTCGGGTTCGGGAGCACCTCGATGCTGACCGTCGCAGTGTCGGTGTTGCCGTCGGCGTCCTCCATCGTGTAGCCGAAGGTGTCGGTGCCGACGGCGCCATCGTCGGCTCTGTAGTTGAAGGCGCCGGTGTCGTAGAACCCTGCGAGCGAGCCGTTGTTCGGCGTCCCGACGTACTTGGTGCTGATGGCGTCGCCGTCGGGGTCGGCGTCGTTCGCGAGGACGCCAGGGGCGCTCACGTTCAGCCACTCACCGTCGTAGACCGAGTAGACGTCGTCGACCGCGACCGGGTTCGTGCTGTTCGGGTCGAGTACCTCGATGGTGACGGTGCCGCCCGGGGTTTCGGCCCCGTGTTCGTCTTCGATCCAGTAGCTGAACGAGTCGGTGCCGGTGAAATTCGAGTTCGGGTGGTACTCGAAGCCCCCACTGGCGTAGAACCGGTTGAGCGAGCCGTTTTCCGGCGTGCCGACGTACTTGGTGCTAATCGAATCGCCGTCCAGGTCGTAGTCGTTCGTGAGGACGCCGGGGGCACTCACGTTGAGCCACTCGCCCTCGAGGACAGTGTAGTGGTCGTCGAGGCCCGTCGGTGGCCGGTTCTCGGCGACGACCTCGACGGTGACGCTGGCGTACGCCGTCTCGCCGTGGTCGTCTTCGATCCAGTAGACGAACGTGTCGGTGCCGGTGGCGTCGGCGCTGTAGTTGAAGCCGCCACTCCCGTAGAACCTGTGCAGGTCGCCGTGGGTCGGCGTGCCGACGTACTTGGTGCTAATCGAATCGCTGTCCAGGTCGTAGTCGTTCGCGAGGACGCCGGGGGCACTCACGTTGAGCCACCCGCCTTCCGGAACTGTGTAGTAGTCGTCGACCGCGGTCGGTGCGCGGTTCTTCGGCGGGAGCACCTCGATGGTGACGGTGCCGCCGGAGGCTTCCGTCCCATGTTCGTCTTCGATCCAGTAGGTGAACGAGTCGGTGCCGGTGAAGTCGGCGTCGGGCTTGTACTCGAAGCCGCCGCTGACCCTGAACGAGTCGAGGTCGCCGTGGGCCGGCGTCCCGACGTACTTCGTTGTGACCGAATCGCCGTCCGGGTCCGCGTCGTTCGCGAGGACGCCGGGGGCGCTCACGTTCAGCCACTCGCCCGCGTGGACGGAGTAGACATCGTCCACGACCGTCGGCGCGCGGTTCGGGTCCGAGAGGACCTCGATGGTGACCATGGCGTACGAGGAGGTCGTGCCCTCGGCGTCCTCGGCCCAGTAGGTGAACGTGTCGGTGCCGGTGAAGCCGGGGTCCGCGGTGTAGTTGAAGCCGCCGCTGACCCTGAACGACGCGAGCGTGCCGTTGTCGGGCCCGAAGTAGCTCGTCGTGTCGAACGCGTCGCCGTCCGGGTCCGCGTCGTTCGCCAGCACGCCCGGTGCGCTGACGTTCAGCCACTCGCCCACGTACACCGTGTAATGGTCGGCCGCCACGGTCGGCGGGCGGTTGGGCACGGGGACGAACCCGGTTCCGGTCAGCGCGACGCTCACCGTGGACTCGTCGGCGTCGTTCGTCGCGAGTTCGAGCGTCGCCTCGGCCGTGCCCGTGAACTCGGGTGCGAACTCGACGGTGACGTCGTGTGAGCCACCGGCCGGAATCGTCGTCGGGCTCCCCCCGGTCGTCACGGTGTACGCGGCGGCGTCAGCGCCCGTAATCGTCGCGCCGTCGAACGAGAGCGCCGACCCGCCGACGTTCGAGACGGTCACGGTCGTCTGGTTGCTGGTGCCGACTTCGACGTCGCCGAAGTCGTAGCTCGTCGGCGTGACGTCGACCTCGGCGGGGCCGGCGGCGACGCCGGTGAGCGTCGCCGTGACGGTCCCCGAGAAGTACGTCTGGACCTCGAGCGTCGCGGTCTTCGTCCCGCTGGTCGTCGGCGCGAACCGCAGCCAGATGGTCGCGCTGTCGCCCGGATAGACGTTCGTCTGCGGGCCGCTCAGGATGCTGTAGTCGGAGGCGTTCGCCCCGACGATGCTGGCGCTGTCGAGATAGAGCGTCTCCGACCCTTCGTTCGTCACCTGTACGTACCGGTCGGCGGTGTTACCCACG
This sequence comes from Halorarius litoreus, assembly GCF_024362405.1. GTDB lineage: Archaea > Halobacteriota > Halobacteria > Halobacteriales > Haloarculaceae > Halorarius > Halorarius litoreus. The sequence goes on from NZ_CP101454.1 coordinate 1,666,636, forward strand.
TTGACGTTTCCGAAGTCGAGCGTCGTCGGCGAGACGACCGGGTCCGCCGAGGGTTCCGAGACGTTCACCTGCACCGGCGGCAGGTCGGCGATGGTGACGTTGTACGTGCCGGTGGTGGCGAACGCGTGCGTGAAGCTCACGGTGGCCTCGTCGTTGTAGCCGGTGCCGACCGAGCCGCTCGTGGTCTCGACGACGCTCCCGTTCACCAGGAGGTCAGTCGTGTACGCACAGGCGGCGTCCCCGAGGTTCCGGACGGTCGCCTCGATGGTGACCGACTCGCCAGTCGAGGCGTTCTGACTCGACAGCGTGAGTCCGGAGTAGTCGAACAGCACTGGCGGCTGGTCGGTCGGCCCGCCCGTGAGCGCCGCGAGCGAGTAGGTGTAGTCGCTGTTCTCCAGCCCCGTCGTGTAGAGCACGCCGTCGACGACGGCCGGCGTGAACGACGCCTCGCCGTAGGCGCCGTAGCGCCACACGAGTGCGCCGGTGTCGGCGTCGTACGCCCTGAGGGTGCTGTCAGACAGCGGGACGTACACCACGCCGCCGGCATACACCGGCGAGTGTTCGGCGGCCGTACAGACGGTCGTGTTCCACCGCTCGCCGCCGGTGGCCGCGTCGATGGCGCGGACGGCGCCGTCGGCGGTGAGGTACAGCGTGCCGTTCGCCAGCGCGGGCGACGACCGCGTGTAGCCGTCGACGTTCGCGGGCGCGCTCCAGATGGTGCTGCCGTCGGCCGCGTCGAGCGCATAGACGTTCGCGTCGGTGCTGCCGTAGGAGGCGTCGTCCACGTAGACGACACCGTTGTTCACGACCGGCGAGTGGAGTCTCGACCCGGCGCCAGCGATAGTTCGGTTCCACTGTTCCGTTCCGGTCGCCGTGTCGACTGCATACGTGTGGCCGTCGTCGCTCGTGACGTACACCGTGCCGTCGACGACGGCCGGTGCGGCCATCCCGTAGCCCGACCCGGGTTTGGCGAACGTCCACAGCCGTTCCCGGGTCGTCGCGTTCAGCGCGTAGAGCCGGTCCTCGCTGGGGCCCTCCCCGGTGACGTAGACGACGTCGTCGACCACGGTGATGCCGCCGTCGTCCCCCGCGTCGAACGTCCAGAGGCGATCGCCGGTCGAGGCGTCCAGCTGGTAGACCGTCCCGTAGGCGGTGATCGCGTAGAGGTAGCCGCTGGCGTACACCGGTGAGACCTCGACGTTGTCCGCGGTCAGGTACTGCCACTGGAGCGAGCCGTCGGCGGCGTCGTACGCGAACACCGCATCGGCGCCGGTGTCGTCGTTCCCGCCGACGAAGACGGTACCCGCAGCGACCGTCGGGCCGCTCGTCCACTCGTACGAGTGGTTCACCGCCCAGGTCACGACGTCGCTACCGACTGCCGTCGGTGCGGCGGTGCTGGAGCCGCCGGTGTTCGCGGCGTCGAAGTGTTCCGTCGGCCAGGAGCTGGCGTCGGGTGCGAGGTCGCGTGGGCCGCCGAGGTCGAGCCGCTGGCCGTCGCCAGTGTCGCCGGCGTTGACCGTGGCGCTCCCGGCGCGGTCGTACATGAACCGTTCCAGCGAGTCCTCCCCTTCGTTCGGCTGGAGGGTGAACACGAAGTCGCCGCGTTGCTGGAGCCGGACCGTCCAGGCGACCGTTGTGCTCTCGCCCGGGGCGAGCGTGCCGTCGCGAGCGACGTAGTTGTAGACGTAGTGGTCCTGGTCCGGGGCGACATCGAGGTTCACGTCGTACCCCCGGGTGAGCGTACCGACGTTGGTCACCGTCGCGGTGACCGTGACGTTCTCGCCGACGCCGACCGTCTGCGAACCGACCGAGAGGTCGGTGTACTCGATGACGCCACCCTCCACGAGCGCCCGGAGTCGGCCCGTCCAGTCGTCGTAGGCGTAGGCGGTGCCGTCCGCGACCGACAGCGACAGGCCCTGCCCCGTGTGTCCGAGTCGGTCGCCGGTCTCGGCGTCGTAGATGCGGGTGTAGCCGGGGTCGAAGGTCGTCTCTGCGCCGTAGACGACGCCGTCGACCACCTGGATGCGCGAGAGGTGGTTCGTGCTCGTGTTCCAGGCCACGGTGCCGGTCGCCACGTCGATGCGGTGGAGGCGGTTCACGTCGGCGTCCGAGTACGCGGTCTGCCGGACGTACAGCGAGCCGTCGCGGACCGCGGGCGTCCGCAGTCGCCAGCCGTCGTCGTCGCCGCCGTAGTAGTTCGGAATCGGTGTCGGGGTGAATCGCCACTGCTCGGCGCCGGTCGCGACGTCGAGGGCGACGAGCTCCTCTGCTGGCTCGCCGGCCGCGTTCTTCGACTCGTTGACGACGAACACCAGCCCGCCCGAGACGACGGGCGTCTCCCCCGTGTCGACGACGAGCCCGTTCGTCGCCCAGGCCAGCGAGCCCGTCGCCGCGTCGAAGACGTGGAGTTCGTCCTCGTAGGTTCCCCGCTCGATCTCCTCCATGGCGGTCACGAACACGTGGCCCTCGCCGGCGGCGTAGGTTATGTAGGAGTCCTGGAACCGGTACTCGGCGTTGGTGTACGACCAGAGCGAGTTCCCGGTGGCGGCGTCGAGCGCGACGACGGAGGCGTTCTTGTAGTAGTCGTTCCGCTCGTAGATGTTGCCCGCGAGGTAGACGCGACCGTCGGCGACGATGGGGCCGTGGTCGTCGCCCGTGGAGACGTTGATTGACACCGACTGCTTCCACGTCTGCGTGCCGGTCGCGGCGTCGAGGGCGTACACGGAGCCGTGTTCTATCGAGCCACCGCCATCGTAGAACAGGAACGGCGTCGTGACGACGTAGACGGTGCCGCCCACGACCGCCGGCGACCCGGCGGGAACCCGGTTCTCGGCCGTGAAGTTGTACTCCCACTGGACAGCGCCGCTCTGTGCGTCGTAGGCGGCGACGGTGTGGACGTCCTCCCCGCCGCTGTACCGGTTCTGGTGCCCGATGACGTAGACGGTGCCGTCGGCGACGACGGGCGTGGTGTCCTCGTCGACGTTGCTGAGGTTCCAGGCTTCCTGGAAGTGCTGTGACGGGCCGTCGGTGTTCGGGTTGGCGGCGCTCCGGTTCGGGGCGAACCCGCCCATCGGCCACGCGTCGACGGGGCTGCCGTGAACGACGTCGACGGTCACTGGCCCGGCCGCCGGAGTAGAATCCAGCTGGCGCTTTACGGAGAGGTTCCACGCGGCGGCGCTGTGGAGCGTCGTCGTGAACGTCACGGTGGTCGTGGTGCCGGCGGCGAGACTGCCGTTCGCCCAGTCGAGGGTTCGCTCGTCGCCCGGGAACGGCGTGTCCGCGACCAGCGAGAGGTTGTACGACCGGGCCTCGTCGTCGACGTTCTCGACGGTCACGTCGGCGGTGAACTGCTCACCGGGCGCGACGCTCGTCGACGAGGGCGTGAACCCGGAGAACCGGAACGGCGCCGTCTCCAGCGCGTACACTCGGGTGGTGTCGACGTTGGTGCCGGTGGTGTCGATTGCCAGCGCGTACACACGGTCGTCGGCGACGGCCAATGGAGTCCCCACTCCGTCGAGCAGGTACTGCCACAGGCGGGTACCGGTCGTCGCGTCGAGCGCGACGACGTGCCCGCGGTTGTTGACCGCGTAGACGGTGCCGTCTGCCACTGTTGGCGGGTGTGCGTACGTCCGGACGTAGTTCAGGCCGTAGTCGAGACTCCCGGAGAGGTGGTGGCGCCACTGCTGCTGGCCGGTCGCCGCATCGAGGGCGCGGACAGTGTTACCCGCAGAGACGTAGACGGTGCCCTCGGCTATGGCCGCCCCTTCGGCCCGCGTGTTCAGGTCGAACATCCACTCGACGTGCCCGTCGGTGGTGTTCAGTCGGTAGAACCGCGGGTCGTAGTCGCCGGTGGTCTGGTCGCGCAGCGCGGAGCCGGCGCCGACGAACACCGACCCATCGGTGACGACCGGTTGCATCCTGACGGGACCCTCCATCTCGAACCGCCAGCGCTCGCTGCCGTCGCTGGCGTTCAGCGCGAGCACGGCGTGGTCGCGGTCGTTGATCCGGCTGGCGGCGTACAGCGTCCCGTCGGCCGCCGAGAGGCCGATCGAGAGGTCCTCGTTGACGTCGGCGGACCACTGCTGGCTGCCCGTCCCGACGTCGAACGCGTACAGGTACTCCCCGCGGCTGGCGTAGAGCGTCCCGTCGAGGACGACCGTCGAGTCGGCCTGGAAGTCGGTGACGTTCCACAGCTCCGCGCCGTCGGTCGTCCGGTACGCCCGAATCTCGTCGCCCGAGTAGTCGATCTCGGTCGTGAGTACCACGCCGTCGGCGACCGACACGGTATCGACGTCGAGACCGGTGTTGTTCCACACCTGTTCCCCGGTGTCGGCGTCGACTGCACGGAGGGTCTCCTGGCCGGCGACGAACACGAACCCGTCAGCGACGACGGCGGGTTCGTCGTTGGTGTCGCCGTCGAACGCGTGTATCCAGCGGGCGTCGGGCGTGGTCGTCGGCCCCGACGAGTTCGGCGTGTATCCCGAGCGCCCCGGGTCGCGGCCGGCGGTCGGCCAGTCATCGGCGCCGAGCGTCGGCCAGTCGGCGAGCGAGGCGGTCGCCTCACCCACGCCGGCGACCGCCGTCGGCGCGGTCGTGGGGTCGGTCACGGCCGGTAGTGTAGTCGTACCACTACCGTCGTCGATGGCTGCAGGTGTGTCGAGTGCTGCGCCGACGGGGCCGACGACCGCCGAGAGAACGATGAGCACCGAGACTACAAGCGGGATGAGCGCGCCTGCTGCGGTGCCAAACCTCCGTAAGAGAGTACGATCCGCGAGTCCAGTCATAGTAGGTCTGGCTTACGTCGGCCCGTGGATATATGCAGTCACCGCCCATTGTCCGGGTTCCGGACACCGTTCCACTTACCGAACAGTTATTCTCGCTCCCGCAGTCTCCACCGTATAATGGTCGCTGTGAGTCCGGACGACGAGGCGCTTCCTGTGGAAGCCATCAAGCGAGGGACGGTGCTGCGGGTGCTCCGTGAGGGCCCGATGGACCGGGCCGGGCTGATGGCCGCGCTCGACGTCTCCCGAACCACCATCCACCGCATCGTCCGGAGCCTCGAAGCGCAGGAGCTCATCCGACAGGACGGTCACGAGTTCGAACTCTCCGCGTTCGGGCGGACGGTCGCCGACGAAGTCGCAACCTACCGGCGGCGCGTGCTCGCCGCCAGACGTATCCAGCCGTTTCTCGAAACGGTGCCGGAGATCGACATCGACGTGGGGCTGTTCGAGACGGCTCGCGTCACCCAGATGCAGCCGACGAACCCGTACGGCCCCGTCGCGCGGTTCATGCAACTGCTCACGGACTCCGGGACGCTGTACGGCTTCGACACCACCACCGTCGCCCCCATCTACGTCGACGAGATCCGTGCCGAAATCGTCGGCGGGATGGAGACGGACGTCGTCTACCTCCCTGCGGTCATCGAGGACATGGTCGGGACGTACGCCGACGAACTCGAAGCAGCACTCGATAGCGGGCTGCTCACCCTCTCGAAACACGGGGGACTCCCGTTCGGGCTCGCCATCTTCGACGACCGCGTCGGCCTCGGCGGCTACGACGACGAGACCGGGATGCTGCGCGTGTTCGTCGACACGGACGACCCGGCAGCGCGCGACTGGGCTCTCGACCTGTACGAGCAGTACCGTGTGGAGGCGACGCCACTGGAGTTCCAGCCCGGGGCGGATTGAGGCTCGGTTCGTCGTCGGTCGCTGGATGGGGTGGACCGTCGCGGCGGTCCCGAGGCTCGCCATCGTCGACGCGTTCGGCGTCAATGGTGTCACCCCGTACGCCGTCGCCCGCCGCATCCGGGGCATCATGAACACCCCCGGCTGGGGTTCGGGCTCGCCTCCTCGTCGCTCGTCGGGCAGTCGCTCGGCGCTGGCGACGAGGGCGACGCCGAGGCGTACGGCACGGATGTCATCCGCCACGCCGTCGGTGTCTACGTGGGCCCGGCGATTCTCGTGGGTGTCTTCGCCGAGCGGATCGTCGTCACGTTCGTCGGGTCGGCGACTGCCCCGGCCGTCCCGATCGCGATCACGCTCGTCTACGCGGCCTGTATCGCGGTCGTCGTGCAGGGCGTCTCGGGGGCGGCGGCCGCCCCGCTCGACGCGCGTGGCGACACCCGATGGCCGTTCCTCGCGCAGGCGGCCGGGATGGTCGGCTACTCGATCCCGATCGTGTATCTCGGACCTACGCCGCTCGGGACTGTACCTCGCCTTCGCCACCGAGACCGGGAACCCCGCGGTGGTCAACTCGCGCTGAACGGACGGATGAACACAAGAGTCCAGAGCACAAAGAGGAGGGCATGGAGCTACCGCAGAATCTTCGCAATCGTAACTGGCTCATCCGCATGGTTCTCGCCACCGGCCTTGCAGTCGTCGCACTCCAGTCGCTCCGGCGAGGCAGGCGAGTGCGCGGCGTGCTGGCCGGACTCGGTGCCGTCGCGCTCGGGTACACCGCTGTGACCGAATCTACCGACGTGATGGAGCACCTCGCGGAGGATCTCGATGGCGAAGCAGCGAGTGAGACCGTTCGGCTGCGCTGTGCAAGCTGTGGCGATCCCATCGTGCCTGGCCAGTCCCGACGGCCGAACGAGAACAACGAAATCGTCCACGAGGCCTGTCTCACCGCGTCCGCGTGAGTCTCTGAGCCAGTCCCTGCGCCCGCCATCTCCTCCGTCTAGCGCCTGGACCCCGAGGCGTGTCACTGAGCAGTGCAACAGGGCCAGACCATCGCACTCCGCGCCAGCAAATACGAAAATCAACTGATGCGGTAGCGCGGATTCCAAAGCGGAATCTCCGGCTAGCGAAATCCGTCCCCTGGTCACCGAACACACATGTGGGACGGTGATCGTCACCGACGGCATCGCATCGGAGCCCGACGTCCCCGTATAGCTCGCCACCTCGACATTGGCATTTGAGAGAGATCCCACGCGGATTCGTCGTCCATTCGACGCTGACCACATCCCGAGTGAACCCGCCTCCGAGAGATGTATACACTTAATTAGCCGACTACGGAACTCTCGACCACCAACCCTCGAATGGATATCACCCGCGCTATTGTGACAGAAGGCAAGGCGCTGTGGCGAGGGGGCAACGGACCATCACTCGTTGCAATCGCTGGTGGGTGGGGGTTACTCCTCGGCACACGGATGATCTATCCGGTCCTGCTCCCATATTTCCGTGATAGCTTCGGCCTGAGTCTGACAATCGCTGGCTTACTCATATCGATACTCTGGCTCGGTTCGGCGGTCGGGCAACTGCCGGGCGGCATCCTCGCCGACCGATACAGCGAGCGGACCGTCATGGCGAGCAGTGCGATCATCGTCGGGGTGGCGCTCAGTCTCGTCGTAACTGCCCAAACGGCCAGTGTCCTGTTTGTCGCGACGGGAATCGTCGGGTTGGGCCAATCCCTGTACCCCATCGCTCGAATCACCATCCTCTCGCACATCTATCCCGATCGGATCGGTAGCGCGCTCGGCGTGACGATGGCCACGGGCGACCTCGGGCAGACAGTCCTCCCCCCGATCGCGGGTGTGGTTGCCGTGACGATCGCCTGGCAAGCGGGGCTGAGCTTCGTCATTCCGCTCCTCCTCCTCGTTGGCGTTGGGATCTGGGTAGCACTTCCGGCCCAGGAACACACCACCCGCGAGGGCGGGGCGCTCTCAGCTGATCGGCTGCAGCTGCTGCGCTCCGAGCTTCGTGACTCGGACCTGGGAATCGTGACGGTCATCCTCATCCTGTTCTTCTTGACCTGGCAATCGTTCACCGGCTTCTACCCGACGTATCTGGTCGAAGTGAAGGGCCTGTCGTCGGCGACGGCTGGATTGTTATTCAGCGCCTTCTTCGCCTTCGGGATTCTCGTCAAGCCAGTGGCCGGCGCGGCCTACGATCGAATCGGCATGCGACGTTCGCTCGTGATTATCCTCGCCGGCCCCGTCGTCGGATTCGGGGCCCTCCCGTTCGTCGAGGGCGTCTGGCCACTCGTCGCGATAACCGCCATCGTGAGCACGATGCTTGGGTCGGGTGCAGTGACCCAATCGTTCCTGGCGGATGCGTTCTCCGAAGAGATCAGAGGGACCGGACTTGGGGTGATCCGAACGATAACCGCGGTCATCGGCGCGACGGGCCCGGTGCTCTTCGGGAGCATCGCGGACCGGGGCTACTTCGACGAAGGCTACCTGCTGTTAGCTGCGATACTGGCGGTCGTGATCCTGCTCACGCTCCGCCTGCCGGACTCCTCGACCGACTAGGTAGGCATCGCCCCACGACCTCGTCCTGTTGGTGCGGTACTGCCCGACCGGCTGCGACACTTCCTCCCGATTGCTACACCCGGTCCGTCATCAGGGATGCACAAGGAGCACAGTCGACTCAGACGTCGGGGGGCTGTCAGCGACGACTACGTGCCACAGAGGCAGTGTCCCGGGAGCTCCATTGTGGTGCGTATGGTTTTCCCGGTACCGTACAGAGCACCGCTCATCCGCAAAGTATCGTGCAGTAGCCGTGTGTACAGTGCGGTTTTAGGGGGCGATTCGATGCTCACCCCAGAACGGTGTGTTGACGACGAAAGCGCGGCCCACCCCCGTCGAAACACGGGCGCTAGCGCCTGGCACCGCCAGCCAAACGGCCAGCTCGCAGCGACCCGACTCGCTGGGCCATCGACTCGCAGGCACCCTGGCCGGGCACTGGGGGTTGCTATCGCCCTGAGATCCGGTACACATCCGCCACGTCTGGTGGTTTTTCGTCGCCCACCGACAGTCACACGCGACACGGTTCGACCCCCGTCAATCCCAGGAATGCGGGCCGCTCACGGCCGCACACGGCCGTATTGCAACTCAGACGACTCGCGTCAAACCCATACGCCAACGAATAGTTCCGCACATACTCACCGAGCAATCTCGTGTACACACCCGTGCTTGCTAGCGGTTCAGGGTAACAGCACGAATAGTATTGGATTATGATATGGTTCGTCGAGACTTGCTTCTGGCACGCCGTACAGCGCCGTTCAGCGCCGCTCGCTCACGCCAGTTCATCGGGCGTCGCCCCACCGTGCTCCTCAGGCTCCGGGTTCACATACAATCGCTTGTCACAGCCGTTCTTCCGGAGGAATCCGCGTCTGTACCTGTCACGGGTGAAGAATTGAGTGGGTACCGCCGCGTCAGATCACGAGTCGCCGCCGGGGCCAGCCGAGTCCAGCAACGTGTCGCGTGCGTACTCGAAGGTGTGAACGGCGGTCAACCCGGGAGTCTCGATGCTGTAGCGTTGTGGCGCATAGGACTCGGAGTACGTCGTCTCGACACGCGGCTCGCCGTCGGCGGGATCGTGCAACGCTTCGAGGACCGCATGCCCATCTGCCCGCGTCTTGACGATCCACCAGGCGGCCTCGGGGTCACAGGCGGCCATCAGATCGAAATCCGAGGGGATGGCGTCCGCACGGTCGTTGTTGATGCGCTCGGCTTCCAGCGTCGCGACGAACTCGCCGTCGTCGTCGACGACCGCGGCATCGAGTCGGCCACCCTCGACCTCGGGATAGCGCAGACACTCGACGCCGGGCTGGTCCGGACCGATGAACTCCTGTTCGAGGAGCCGGGCGCCGACCTCGACCATCGCGACGTGTAAACTGGATTCCGAAAGGTCGCCCGCGCCGTCGCCGTGGGCGATGCCTTCGCGGTGCCCGACCCCGATTTCATCGCGACCCGCTGGCGTGACCGTGTACAGCTTGTGCGGGCGGTTGCAGTCCACGGTGAGCAGGCCGTCGTCGACGAGTTCGTCGACCGCATCGCTGGGAACGCCGACGGACGCCTGGAGGTCGGTCATCGAGTCCCAGACGATGTCGTACTCGATGGCCGGATCGAACCGCTGTTGGTGCGCCATATACACCGCGGCGAGAAACCGCAGCTGTGCAGCGCTGTAATCGCTCGCGGCGAGTTCACCACTCGTGAGCTGGAGGTCGAGCGAACAGACCGGGATGTCCTCGCGGTCGACAGCCGCGAGCGAGTGATGGCACTCGATGGCACGGCGCATTCCCTCCGGGGTAGCTGCATATCGCGCGTCACACTCCGGACAGACAAGCGGGAACGGCGGCTCGTCGAGATACGTGAGGCAGTCGGGGAAGCGGTTCGCGTTCGGGATGGTTACTGTGGCCTCGGCGAGCGTCGGGGCGGTCTCGGGGTCGGCGTCGGCGTCGGCGGGGTCGGGCGCCTCGGTCGCCCCGCGCCCGATATCGACGCCGTATGCGTCTCGGGTGCGGTGTTTGGCGCGCGTGAACGCGGCGTCGAACAGCACCTGGTGTGTCTGGTCGAGCGGCTCGTCACCCTCCGGATGGCCAGGTGGGAGCGCTGGGGACGCGAGTTGGAAGGGGCGTGGTTTGCGGTCGGCGAAGGGCGCGGCTGGGCGGATGAGCCACTCGCCGCGGTCGAGCGCGCGGAGGCGGGCGGCCATCGCGTCGGCGTCGATGTCGCCGGTGGCGAGTCGCTTGGCGAGGCCGTGGTCGACGCCGACGCTGCCCGTGATGGTGGTGCCGACGTCGTTGAGCAACTCCTGATACGCCCGAGGGTGTGATTCGCGAATCTGTTCGGGAAACTGCATCGCGAGCGTGATGGCGACGCCGAACGCCCGCCCTTGCGAGAGCAGGGTATCGAGGATGCCCGTGGCGGCGATGTCGGCGGCCTCTTCGAGATAGCAGTTGACGAGTGGCGGGTCGGACGTCGTCTCGGCGCGGCGTTCGAGCGCGCGCCACAGCTGTCCGATGACGGCGACCGCAAGCATCCGGCGTGCGTCCTCGCCGTAGCCACCCATGTCGAGGACGATGACGCAGTCCTCGTCGAGCTGTTCGCGGAGGTCGAACGCGTCGGCATCGACGGTGTCGGCGGTGGCGGTGAACAGCGGTGCGAGGCGGCTGTCGTCGGTTGCCATGGCGAGTCGGCGCTCGACAGCGCCCATGATCGTGGCGAACTGGTCGGGGTTGTCGTTGGCGACGCCCACCAGCTTCGTGTGGAGCGTGCCGTCGGAGACCGGCGGCGGGTTTCCGGTCTCGCGGAACCGTTGGGCCGCCCGCTGGACATCGTGATGGCTGACGGTGTCTGCACCGTGGACGGGGTCGAACTGTGCCTTGACGAGGTATTTGAGTGCCTGAAGCGCGGCCTGTGCGTCCCCGAAGGCTTCCCAGCCCGACGCAGCGTTCAGGGTTGCGACGTACGTCTCCGTGACCATGTTCACGGCACGCTCTCGGTCGATGCCGGCGTCGAGCAGCGGCTCGATCGAGAGCAGCGGCAGCACCGGGAGGAACTCCCGGCAGTCGAAGTAGTAGACGTCATCGAGGTTGTCGCCGCGTGCATAGTGGAGTCTCGCGTAGTCTTCGGGCCCGCCGTCGCCTTTCTGGTCGAGGTAGATGGTAGCGCCGTCGGTGGCGTCGTGGTTGTGCAGCTGCATGTTCTGGGCGAGCGCCGTCTTGCCTGCGCCCGTCGTGCCGTAGATGCCGGTGTGGAGATTCTGGACCGCGGGCGGCAGCGCGAACATCGCGTCGAGCGGCGTGCGGTCGACGGTCAGGGGGTGGCCGACCGCGAGCCCCGGGGTGTCGAGATAGCGGTCGAGGATCGACCGCGGCGGGAGTGGGAGCCCCTGGCGGTCCGTGGGCGTGGGTTCGAGTGCGCGGGTGGCTTCCGGCGAGAGTGAGGGGCCGTCCGTACAGCAGAACGCGCCCACTGCGTGCCGGTCGGCGACGATCGCTGGGCTCGCGTTCTGGGTGAAGGGGATGGTGTGGCGGAGTGGCGACGGATCCGTGTGTGGCGTTCGGGTGATGATGCGCTCGAGGATGTCGTTCGAGGCGGCGGCTCCGAAGGCGTGGGTCGTGGCATCGATCCGGTAGTGGTCCTTATTGAGCCGGTGGAACGCCCCGTCGATGGCCCGGAGCGTCCGTTCGGGGCGATGGCTGTCCGTGCCGAACGCGACAGCCCGGGCGTTAACGGTGAACGACTGCCGGGCGTCGACCGTCTCGAGTGCCTCCATGCGCCGGGCGTTCGACGGGGGAATCGAGGGGTCGTCGATGCGTCGGGGCGTGTCGCGACCAGCCGTCGACGTACGGTCGGTACGACGGTGCTGGTTCTGTCGGCGGTGCGACGTCGTGGTCGTCTGTTCGGACTCGTCGTGATCGATGAACAAGCCCTCGATGAAGGCCTCCGCGAGGCCATGCCGCCACAGGTCCTCATTGATCTCGAGGGCAAGCCTTCGGTCGCGTTTCGTCTCGCTCCAGTCGGGTTTCGGCTGGAGGAGGAACTGGACGAGCGCCGGCGCGTCCGTGGTTGCGAGCCCGTCGAGCACGGTGGTGAGTGGCCAGTCGCCGGGGCGTTCGTCGGCGTCGAACTCTGGGAGCGCGGTGAGTGGGCACTGCCAGTCGTCCGGGCGGGTGCCGACGCCTTCCCACTCGAGGCCGGCGACGTCCCAGTCCGCGAGCGGGGCTGGTGTGTCTGTGTCCAGTGGCAGGTCGAGGGAGGTGCCGTACGCCAGGTCGGTCGTCTCGATGTCGACCGACCGTGGGAGACAGTTGCGGAGCGTGCGTTCGACGGTGTCCAGTGTGTCCGTGTCGACGCCGACGTACCAGTCGAGCTGGCGGTCGCCGTCGTCGCCGCTGTCGCCCGTGGCGACGACGAGAATCTCGTAAGTCGGGATGGTGTCGGCGTCGAGGAAACCACCCGCGTCGATGCGATGGAGGCGCGTAATCGAGCGGGTGACCTGTTCTGGGTGGAGCGGGTCGTCGCTTGGCTGGATGTGGAGATACGTGCGGTCGGTCGTGAGGGGGTCGTCAGTGGACATGGCGTGTGACAGGCAAGCTCTGGACGGGTGAGTTGGGGGCGCACTAGATCGCCGTAATCTGGTCGTGGAGCCCGCCCGTCTCCAGCATCGCGTCGGCGACGTGTTCGGCGAACACGTCGAGGTCGAGACCGGTCGTTCGCGCACCGACGACGAGATGCTGCACCAGCTGTTCGTTCGTGAGCTGCTGGCTCTGCTCGATCGGCATCGCCTTCGGGATGCAGGTGAGATACTCGACCTCCAGGGCGGGACTGTGGTCGACCGTCCACTCCCCTGTGGCGTCGGGTCCAACAGAGACGAGCGTCCGGGCGGCGTCTGAATCCAGCAGGACCTGGAGCCACGCGTGGGTGAGGGCATCCGATTCGAGGAGTCGTTTTGCCTGCGAGACCCGGCGGTTCAGTGGGGTGACATCCGGATACTGGTACGTGTCGGGGATTCGAGCATCGAGCTGTTTCGCGTACGGGAGGAGCCCCTCGACCATCTCGGTGCAGAAGGCGTCGAGGTCGGTCCGGACGTGCGGGACTCTCCAGAGGCCGATGTGGTGGCCACACAGCTGGCGGGCGATCGCGGCGACCTGCGGGAACTCGAGGGCATCGGCGTAGCCGGCGAGATGCGTCGGCTGGTGTTCGAGTCGGAGTTCGGCGGCGTCCCGTGGGCTCGCGTCCTGCAGGGTGCCGTAGCCAACGGTCTGCAGCCAGAACCCAGCGATGTCGGTCGTCTCAAGCAGCTCGACCGCCCGTTGTCGCCCTTGCTCGAACGCCGCATCGTGACCGGCAGTTGCAAGCTGGACGAGTTGGGGGTCGTACGCATCGGTCGTCATTCGATATTTTTCGTCTACTTGTGAGTCTATTTGAACCTTTTTCATACGTGTAATTTGGTGTGTACGTCTCGAACGCCCCCGGACGCTCGCCTGCTCGACTCGCTGCGCGCCTCGTCCCTCGGTGCTTGCGTCGTCTCGCGACACCGAGCGCCCGGCCCCGTTCATTCCCACCCGGTGGGTGTGTGGTCGGGTAGACTGTGGTGACTGGCTGGTGTGGGCGCGATGGCTCGCCCTCGATCCACTACGTCGAAGACCACGAGGATGGAGACCGCTGGGAGTGTCGCTGGGACCAGCACCCGAACACGCACAACACCCGGTTTTGCACTTCCACGAGCCACCGTCTGCCACCGAAATCATCGCCTCGAATTGCCGTCGCTCCATCCACTCGAGGTATACTCGACCGTCCTCACGGCGATCGAGCAACGCATCGAGACACTGTGGTCGTCACAGTGACCTATTCAATCGGCATCGGCGTCACTTGCCGAACTCTCGGTAGTTAACCGTGGCCAGGTCATCCACCTGGTCGAAATGGCTGTCTGCGGTGACAATTGTCCCGCCAGCCTCTCGAACGACGCCGGCGATGAGCGTATCCAACGCACCGATTGGCGTCCCATCGCTGTGGAGTTCGGCGTCAATTCGGGCGGCTTCGGCTGCCCCATCGACGGTGAGCGGAAGCGGTTCCAGCCAGTCTAAGTCCTCGCGAGCGCTATCAACACCGTCTGCGCCCTGCAGTCTCGCCGCGCCGACGAATACTTCGTGGAGTGCGATGGTTGGTGCGAAGTACGGTTGCTGGCTGATTTCCAGATACGCCGCGATTGCGGGCTCCCCCTCAAGGTAGTCGATGAGGGCGTTCGTGTCGAGACAGTTCACAGCGACTCCTGTCGCGCTTCGAACTCGTCATCGAACTCGTCTCGTGCGTCGTCGACAGCGTCCCGGAGCCCCGACTCCTTCCACGAGCCAAAGCCCTTCATCACATCCGTCTCGCCACCGGTGACACGGAGGAGCACGTCGGTGAAGCTCTCGTCGCTCCGCTTCATTGCCCGGAGTCGGTCGTATGCCTCCTCGGTCACGGTAATCGTTTTCGTCCCCATAGTGTACACATACACGTACACGTACTTAGGGCTAGGGGCCTCGAAATACCGATCTATACTACCTATACATAGACGTCGTGCCGGTGTTCGAATGTATACTATTCACGCTTGATCTTCCACAATAGAGCTCGCACAGCTCCTACGTCTACTCACTATAAAAACAATTGAATTACTGTGTCCGCCGTGGCCCGCCGCGCGTGCTCACGGCTCCCTGCTGTGAGCATATTGTTGCATATTAGCGAACCGATATATAACTCATTTCGGCATTTTGCAACAGTTGGCTGACTCTGTCGAGACGGAAACACTCCAACCCAATGTAACCAACACACCAAACAGCTATCTCCCAACAGCCCCAACACTAGTCTATGTCGAGCGGCACCATCGATATCGAGGAGTTCGAAAATGCCGACGCCGACGAATTCGAGGAACGGAATGACACCGAGCGGATCGTGTTGTTCCTCGACGACCACGACGACCGTGCGTGGAAGGCAGCGACGATCGCCGAGCGACTCGGGTTGGACACGGACGCCGTTAGTGCAATCCTGTCGCGATTGAAGGAGCGCGGTCTCGTGCGGCACAAGCGCCCGTACTGGGCAATCACAGACGACGAGGAACGGCTCCAAACTGCCTACCGACTCCATCGCCATCATGAGACGGCAGACGACCAGTACGGTGAGGAGCGTCTTGAGGACCTCCAAACCGACGAGATGGAAGACGTACAGTGACGGCGTTCGAAGAACTGCAACGCGGTGACATCGTGTGGGCGGCCGACCCGCTCTCGGAGAAAGGTCGCCCGATGCTCGTGCTGGGGACTCCTCAATTTCCGAACCACGGCGTGCAACTCATCACGGTCCTGATCTCCACAAAGACCTATCACGAAGAAGCACTCACACTCCGGGACGACGATTACGCGGGTGATCCACTCGGGGAACGAAGTTACGTTCTCCCGTGGTCAATCGTGACTCTCAACAATGCTGCGGACGTCGAGTATCACCTGACCTCGCTCGTCAACGAACGAACCAATGATGTGGCGAGCCAGTTGATCGACTACATCTCCTCTTGAACGGACGTACCTGCTGCCAATTGTGACACCAAGAACACAGAGCCCTCTCCAGCTCGGAAAAAGAACTCCGCTCCCTTCACGGCGTGTTTGCGCAACACTCGAATCGCCCCACTATCTTCAACAGACGAGCGCTCTTCTGGAAGACTATGGACTGCCCTGCATGCGGATCCTCGGTTACGCTCGAAGTCGGGCCGGACCACCCGCTTTCGACATCACTCACCGACGCCCTCCTTGCAGCGGATGAAGACGAGTGTATCGAGGCCTCACGGAATTGTTGGAACTGTGGATGGCACGAGGAGCGCCAGGTTTGCGTTGCCTCGATCGAGACGACCGAGGGAGACGAGACCGCTATCGAACGAGCCGTACTCCTCGACGAGATCACCGACGAACTCGCAGCGATCGAACGTCTGGCCACGCTCGCAGACGCCTTGGCCGAGGTTCGCCGGCAGCGACGACTGGAGCCATCGGCGGTTGATACTGACGCGGATACCCCAGAGTGAGTTCCGATGTCCGATTCCGAGGCTCTCTACGACGTTCGTGAACGAACCGAGAGTGCAGAGCACGCGTCAGTGAACCGCCTCGGGGTCAAGCCCCGAGGCACTCGCGCTCCGCTCGTCTTCCGTGCTCCCACTCGTTGCACTCGCTGGAACTCCGCTGCGCGCCTCGTGCCTGCGGTGCTTGCGGGGTCGGGGGACGTCATCTCCCGGTACCCGGGACGGCCTCGCCCGTTCTAAGTCCGCCAGGATGTTGGCTGTGTCACTGAGCGTCGAGCGTGGTTGAACGGTGGTTCTCTACGGCCCGCCCCGCGCGTCGGACCGCCCGCCGCTTGCTCACGGTTCGCGCTGCTCACCGTTCGCATCGAGCCGCTCCCTACGGTCGCGTCTCGCTTCGCTCGCGACCGACCATTCCGGGCGTGCGGTGGCTCCCTTCGGTCGCCACCGTTCCGGGCTGAAGTGCATGTGCCCTCGACGCCAGCATTAAGCGCGCTTTCGGGCCTCGCAGGCTCGGCCGCGAAACCGGCTTAAAGCTGGCCGCTCGCGCCGGGCGGCCGCTTCCCGCGCGGTGCTGGTTGTGTCCCTTCTTACGGCGCGCTCTCGCTCGCGCCCAGGGGGCGCTCGCGAAGGCGCGAGCGAGAGCGCGCAGTCGTGACTGGTCGGTCGTCGTGTGCTGAAAACCCCCTGTAGGAGCAGGGGGCGTCGGGCGCTGTGGTGAGCGCCTTCGGTTGCGTGAACAACCAATGTCTGTTAGTACCATCTTCGGTGAAGAAGGTTCGGACGAATCGAAAACGAGTGAACGCGTCGACGTGCGGAACGTCGACTGGACGCCGACGTGCCCGGAGTGCGAGGGCCGTGTGGTGTCAGAGGACGTCGAAGCGGTGTGTGCGGACTGCGGGTTGGTCGTGTCGATCGATGCCCTGGAGCGGAAGCCGGGGCTGAAGAGTCATGCCCCTACGAACACCGAGCGGAGTGGTGAGTGGGCGGTCGAGACGACGAATCAGCTCCGGACGGACAAGGGACTGCATACGACGTTCTTCCTGCAGACGGACGGGAAGGGGAAGCCGCTCTCGAGTGAGAAATACGAGCAGATGCGGCGGCTCAGGAAGCGGCACAAGCGGTTCACGATGACGTCGGACCGTGACAAGCGGATGAACGAAGGGTTCCGTGATATCGGGATGCTCGGGGCGAATCTCGAGTTGCCGGAGTACGTGACGACGCAGGCGTCGCGGTACCTCGAAGCGGCGAAGCGTGAGCGGCTGCCGGGCGGTCGGATGGCCTGGGAGTCGCTGGCGGCCGGTGCAGTGCTGTTAGCGGGGCGTGCAACCGGTGTGGAGCGGACGCCGGCCCAGATAGCCCGGTACGCAAAGACGAGCCGAGAGCGGGTGTGTGCGGCCGCACGGAAGATTCGGGTGCAGACGGACGTGGACGCGCCGGTGGTTCGTGAGCGCGCTGTGGAGACGGTCGTGAAGGAACTAGACGAGGCGGGCGTAGATCTCGAGACCGGGCTGGAGTTAGCGCGGATCGCGGAGCGCCTGATGGATGTGGCGGACGCCGAACCGGTTGGGCCAGGCACGCCGCGGTTGACCGTGGCGGGCGCGGCCGTGTACGTGGCCGACCGACGGACCGAGGGGAAAGCGGTGACGCAAGCTGAGGTCGTCGAGGCGGTGGAACAGACGCTTCCGTCGTCGAAGTCGAAGGTGAAGACCTACGCGCAGGAGCTGTACGAGGTGAGCGAGGGCCGGATTCAGTCGACGAGCGTCGTGGCCGGGCAGGTGTCGGCCGACTAAGGGGGCGAACCCCTTCGTTTCGTGTCCACAAGCCCCGCGCCCCACCGCCCCACCCTCCGCTCCGTGCTCGCTTGCTCACGGTTCACTGTTCGCGGGTCGCGACGCTCCCCGCTCGCTACCGTGGCTTCCCTTCGGTCAGCCACGCGCCGTTCACCGCTCGCTGCCGAGGCGCTCGCGGGGCTCGCTGCCGAGGCGCTCGCTGCGCGCGCAGCCACGACCTCGATGCGGGACATTCGAGGCGAAAGCCTCGCCATCGCCGGAACGAGCGACTTCTACGGACTCTCAGACTCCTGGCCGCTGTGTTCTGATTCGGAGACGGACCAACGGTCTCCACCTCTCTCCGATGACGTGTCTTGCTCCTTGGTAGGGTAGTTCACCAAAACACGTGGCCTGATCGAGGGACAGATGGAAGAACGAATAATTTTCCCAGGAAAATATTTGTCTCTCTGATGCGTAGCCTCCCCTATGACCGAGACGTGGGATGACATCAACGAGCAGGTCAAAGCCGACTGGAAAGCCGACACCACGCCGTTCGAGCGGGTGTACGAAATCATCGAACAGACTCACGAGGGACAGTCGGCAGCCCAGATTGCCGAGCGGGCCCTTGTGAGCGAGCCGACGGCCCGTCGGCACTGCAAGTCGCTCGTGAACACCGGGTTCGCCGAGACGGACCAAGCCGGCCAAACAACGCTGTACAAGCGCAACAGCGACCGGGTGCTGATGTCCCGGATCCGCGAGCTTCGTGAGGATGCGGATCGAACGGAATTGCTTGACGGAATCAAGGAGATGAAAGCCGAGATCCGGCGCTACGAGGACCGCTACGACGTGGTGTCACCGGAAGAACTCGCCCAGCAACTCGACGCCGATGAGACGGAGGGCTGGGACGACCTCACCGCGTGGCGAACGACGCGGCAGAATCTCGCCGTCGCTCAGGCTGCCCTCGCGTACGACGAAGCCAGCCACCAACTCGCTGTATGAGCAACGCCGACCGAGCCGGCGAGTTCGGGCCGATCTATCTCCCAGCGCTCCGACGGATTCGTGACTGCTGGCTCGAACTCGAACCACTCGTCGACACAACCTCGTACGATGATGTCGTCGCGCCAACGGAACTACAGATCAGTCTTAGCGATGGGCTCGGCGACGCCGAGAGCGCTCGGCTCGATATCCAGTGGAGCGAGCTGGGAATGTATTCGTTTCAGTACGTCGATAGCGATGACGTGAACTGGCGGTTCGATCGCCATCCGCATACACACTCCCCCGAGATTCACTTTCATCCCCCGCCCGACGCCGCCACGACGGCGGCCGAGTCGTCCTGTATCGATGTGACCGAGGTCACACTCGTGACTCGTGCAGTCCACGCGATGTGGCGAGCAGCGTACGAGGACGACGACCTCGACCAGCTGAATCGCGCATCCAACCCGCCGTAACTGACACCTGCCTACTGTGGGCTCTCTGAGCGACCGTCGAACAGTGCGGTAAACCGTGTCAACAGTGCAAGCACGATGGCGATTCCGAGTGTCGGATACTCGACGCTGACGACCATCCACTTCAACGATTCTGCTGTGTTCATGAGACCGATCAGGATGGTCGCGTAGTCGTCGGGATTTGTATAGATCAGGATGACCCAGAGGTTCTCCAGCGAATCAAGCAGGCGAGAGACGACCGTCAAGCCCATCCCAATCTTCGGTATCAGGACGAGCCTGTCGTGGGCTGCCAGCGTCTTCAGAGAAAGCGAATGGAGTGAGAAAAACAAGAAGAACCCTGCGACGATGAAGATGTAATCGAGGACCGAGAGAAGCATGACAGAGCCTATGACTGGTTCGAAGGCCTGCAGTATCGTGTCCACTTCCGCCCGGCTCGTCGCCCCCTGCAACTCTGCAGTGGAGTAGCCGGACGTCTCGATCCGGCGAGTCACCGGGACGAATCCCAGCGCAATCACGCCGACAAAGGTACAAAACGAGACAACGGCGACGACACCGTGGGTTCTAGCTGAGAGAGCAGCCGCATACCGTTCGAACGGGCGAAATAGTGCACCCAGCCATTGCATGCCAGAATCTGACTGCACTCACGTTCCGTTACTCGATATACTCATCGCTCAACAATTCCCGGTTTTACGGTAATGGTGAGTTGACAGGCAAGACAGCGATGGCCGACTCGATTGGTGGATCGACAGCTGCGCGGTGGAATGACGATGGGGTGCTGGGTTCTTGTTGTGTGTCTTACTGGTCTGCGGGTGGGATGCCGCTGTGTGATAGAGGTACCACGCTGGTAGTCTGAATACTACGAGAGGTCCCAATCGGCAAGTGAGCCGCTGCGAGCGATTCGGTCGATCTCGGTGTTGAGGTCTTGCGGAGAAATGCCCTCCTGAACGGCATATTTCAGATATTGTGTGAGTAATCGTGACAGCAGTTGCCGTGAGTATTCCTGAATCGTGGCTGGGTGTTGACTCGCTAGAGGGTCATGGTTTGCTGCCTCGATGATCTCTGCGACAGTCTGGTTTTCATGGACGATGTCTCCTCGGATACCATACAGCTGCTGCATGAAGCGATAGACCTCGTCTTTTGACCACGAGCGCCGTTTGTACTCGACGCCTTCAAGCAGAATACCCGACCGCAGTCCGATGCGGAAGCTGTATGAGGAGCCCCTCACGTCGTTCAGCAGAAGATTCTCAATCGCAATTATACAATCCAATACCGCGTCCTCGACTGAGTCTCGCTCATACATGTCGTTATACCGTTCGAGCGGCCGGTGGAACTCGCCGGAGTTGGAAGCGATTCGGTTTGCATACTCTGCCCAGAATGTCTCGAGAGATGCAATTCGCGACGCGTCGAGTGTCGCGACATCTCCATCTCTATCTCGACGGTCGACGCGAACCTGGTTTACAACATCAACGGCAAGATCCCGATACCTGAGCGGTCCTGGAGCCGTGACGTAACCGCCTTCGAACTCAGGGTTCGAGAATGGGTACAGTAGGCGAAGGCAGCATTCGAGCGTGTCGATGACGTCGTCGACGAAGCTCTGAACGACATTGTGTGAGACGCGGTCATTCGGTCGGAGATGAACACTAGCGAGGGTGCGTTCATCGCCGAGTGGATGGTCAATATTAGCTCGGAACTCTCGATAAGTCCCTCGTCGCGACAGCTCAATACGAAGGAGGTAATCTGGTGTGTACTTTTGGCCGAGACTGGGCCTCGGTTCCGGCCCTGCATCCTTGGCGAATGTGGCCATCCCGTTTTGCTCCAGAGTGTTTGGCTTGCCGATTTCGATCCCTGTGACAGTGTATGGTCCCTCAAATTCGATGTCAAACTGCGTATCGGCGTCGAGCGTGACCTGCTCGTTGTCTACGAAGCTGATTCCCCACATCGGAACCAGAATCGTATATCTGGGGCGATCTGAGAGCCGAGGCTCGAAATTCTCCTCGTACGCGGTGGCAAATGCCTCCTCGGAGAACGTTACGTCGCCTGCATAGTCCATCACAAGGCCAGCGAAGTCAATACAGGCCTCGACCAAGCGGGGGTGGAGATCATGGTGGGTGTGCCGGCCATTGCCCTCCTCATCGATGGTCATCGTGGGTTCGATATCAACCTCGAGTGCGTCGGCAATCTGCCCGGCTACATCTTCGAATGGCGTCGGTTCAACCGCTATGTCGTCCTCCAGGAGCAGCGAAGGCCGGGGATATCCCTCCTCTGTCAGCACCGTGAAAAACCCACTCTCAGCGGCGAGGTATGTCCCGGACGGAATCTCGGCAACTTGCTCTGAGAGTTGTTCGATGTACGATCTGGTCGCTTCTCGCATCGCGTCGCGGACCTCTGCTCCGAGGTCGGTCATTATCTGTCCTAATGTGGAGTGCCCGGGTATATGCACCGGTCGTGCAGGCTTCAACTAGCCATTCGAGTGGCTATGGCCTCCTGGCCTCGTTCTGGCAGCGTCCAACAAAGAGTGGAGTTAACCCAACCTCTTGAAAAGTTACTGAATTAACATTTTGTGCCTCCGATTCGGGATTACCGCTCGAGTAAGTTGCTGTTGAATTGAGACGAGTTCGTCGATTTCTATACTACCGTTTCCACTGCAATAAACATCGACAAATTATCAGCTAACTTGAAAGAATTTAGTGGTTTCTTCGCAAACGAACAGACGGAATGACACCACCTGTCAAACGCGATTCGCATCGGGGTCGGGTCGTCAGCGTTCTCTCCACCACCGACTGGATGGACTGTCACGAGATCGCCGCCGAACTCAACTGGAGTGTGTCGAGTGCGTCAAGCGTGTTATCGGACATCTATCGCCCCGGATACGTAGAACGACGCGAGAAGGACCGAGAGTTCGGCGATGAGACGTACGAATACCGATTGGATGAGACGGTCCGGCTGAAGTAGACAGGGGTGGATGTCTTCGTGTTGATGAGCAGCATACTTTCTTATCATTTGATCATCTATCCCAGTTAACCCGATCAAATGGAGACAATGCGAAGTGATGACTGAAACTCAAAAGTCAGATTCCCTCTACGAACTGCTCAAATCATGCCAATTGGGCGAATCAGGAAGTATCGTTGGCTCTCACCTGGATCGTAACCAACTCCGCAAGGAGCTGTATGTCCGAACCCAAGAGGACGAACTCGTTGAGAAATTCTTCGTCGAAAACTACCACGCCGACGGGAAACTCCTCATCCTGACTGGGAGCGCAGGCGACGGGAAGAGCGCACTACTATCTCGTGCCTACGAGGAGGCATCAGATGCCGGCATCAATGCCTTGACGCCGGACTGTATGCATATGGACGCCACTGCGTCGACCAAGAAACACGAAACATACGTCGAGGAACTATCCTCATTCCTCGATTCTGTGATCGGTGACCAGCGACAGGGTGGCCCACGAAAAGGGCTAGCGATCAACCTTGGGCTTGCGATTGACTTTTTCGACCGACAAGGGAAGGACACGGACTACCCCGATATCTGGGATGCGATAGACAAGGTGCGTGCTCGCCCAAGAGTAGAGACCGATGATATTCTCGCGATCAATCTCAGCCATAGGCAAACCTACGAGACAGCTCCCGACAGACTGGGGTCAGGGCTACTCCAGGAAATCGTCGAACGGTTCGACGCTACGGATCCAGAGAGCCCCTTCTATGACGCATACCAGCACGAGCTGAGCGACTGCCCATCCAGTGAGAAATGCCCGCTTCGATACAACATTGAGCAGTTCGCGGATGAAGAGACGCGGTCGCGGGTCGTCGAATTAATAGCAGCAAGCAGTATTCTCCACAATAGCTACCTAAATCCGCGCGAAATCCTTCACCAAGTATCTTCGATCCTACTTCCGCAGTCCTTACAGGAATACGATCACCCCGACGCGATCTGTCCGATTGGCCGTGCAGTGAATTACAACGCGAAGATCGACAGTCAAGGGCTGATTTGGAACGCTCTATTCACACAGATAGGGGGCGATGGCGACGCGGAAAACAGCTATCTCGACCCAGCAGCACTTGCGGGGCTCGAAACCGACCAGCTCGTGTTAAACTGGACAGCTGATTCGAGTAATTTGGAACTTCAGGTCGGCGATACCCACACGATAAAATGGGACGGCTCGAGCGACCAGATCCGCACTGCGCTTCGCATGCGATATCTGAAGGATGGCCAGGGAGAGGAACCACTGTCTCAGTGGTCGTGGTTCCGGGAATTTGCAGGTGCCCTCGCGTTCCTCCAACACGAGGATCTAACCGAGGCTGATCAACAACTTCGAACTCACACGCAGAACCTCTTTGGAACTGTCAAGAAAGCACTCCGTGGTTGGACGGGCTCCACTCGTCAATCGAACCAGATCGAGTTTGTTGACGGTGTTCGCTCAACGGACTACCGCTTTCTCTCCGAATGGAACGATCCGACAATTGACCCGAAGCAGTCATCGGAGCGAACGCGGAGCGAAAGTTTACCCGGCCAACTCTGGCTGGTGCTCGAACCACAACAGATGCAGGCCAATCAGAACCAAATCCCAGTCCCGATCCGATTCGGATTATACCTCCTGATGAAACGAATCATCCGAGGCTACAGCCCGAACTCACGCGACCTCGAGCAATCCGAAGGCATTCGCCTGATTCACTCGCGACTGTCTGAATTCACACAGAAAGACCAGATTGTGAGCGTTATCGACAAAAGCGGAGATGAACTCGTTCACTTAGAGCGTGGCGAGCTGGGAAGCATCGAAATCGCTGACAGAGGTGGATAATAATGGCTCAGCATACCCGGATTCCGGACTTGGCGGACACCGTCCAACGTGTCACGAGGGAAGGATTTTTCCCATCCTCACCCGCGGCCGTTGTTCGCGAAGCGACGTTTTCGGATATCTTAGCGGAGGTCTTGGCAACTTCGCCATCGGAGTCTGATATTACGCGGCTGTACGAGGAGTTACAATCCCATCCATCGGTCGATAACGAGGATCTCGCAACGCAGCTCTGGGATATTTTCCTCGACACTTACACCACCAGCGGCCAACGGGGTGCGCGTGGCAAGGAAGCAAACCGCTACCTGATCCCGTTCCACCCCGCGATTGCAAAGCATTTCAAACCGCAGGAAAGCCGGAACTGGGGCCGCTGGTACCGGATGTTGATGACAAGTGGCCGCCCACCCCAGTTCAATAATGACCTTCACGAGCAGTTCGTCGACAGACTGGACAGCCTCAACCCCTCTAATCTCTTCGAGGAGGTCATCGTCAACGCTGCTGAGAACATCGAAACAGAAGAAATCGGAGAAATCGAAACACAGCCAATTCGACCATACATCGAGGCGTGCGCGCTCCGCTTTCAGGAGGATCTCCGCCACTGGCTCGATGATACGTACGAATCACCATCGCAGTGGCTGCAGTCCACACGCGATCTGATCTGTTTCCACTTTATGATGTACTTCGTCCAGCTCTCGGTGAATCTCCGACTGGAATTCGAGGCTGTCCAAGAGGGCGAAGCTGAGAATTTCGATCCGACGATGCGACCGATTCACTTCGGGCTCTGGGACGAACGAGCAACACAGGACCGGGGCTTCGCCAACGAATGGTGGGAACGTGGGCCACGTGGCGTCGAGGGTGATGTCTACGATTCGTGGGGTCGGTTAGCCGTGATGCATATCCTCACGGAGACAGCCACTGAATCGAGCTTCGACATCCAGGGGGCATGGACACTATCAGAAGCGATGGACGCCTACGAGCCAGCGGCCAAGGCCCACGCTGTCGAAAAGATGTACTCATACCTCGACACCGACTTGCATCCGCGTGATCGCCGAGATCTCGCCGCCGCAGCCCAGCTCTTGGTCCAGGCGGTCAGAAAACACTACGAAAGCAAGAGTGAATCAAATCAAACACCAATCAGCATGGGAATAAACGTTGTAAGACAGTTAGGCAGTGGGCAGGACCGTCGATTCTTCCGCTCGCAGCAACGAATCGGGAAAACATTCCGGTTGAATCGGAGTTCACTCAGATTCTTCGCACGGTTATTCCATGACCCAGAGGAGGACTCGCATATAGAGGAGTTCTGGCGATACCTCCGTCGGCGCGGTATTGCCCTGGATTCGCGGAGTGAGAATGAAGCACTCGAGGAACTGGGAAAGATGGGAATGATCGACCGACAGAGCGACAGTGGGGGTGCCGTGTATGTCCGCTCCATTTGAACTGCGGCTCGCCGACTACCTGCTCGAGTATTTCGAGAACCATCCGCCACAAGGCGGGCAAATCTCACTTGCACGCTTCTACAACGCAAAGCTCACGCAGGACTTCATCGAAGCCTTCATTGAAACTGACGCGGTCGAAACAGGTTCGCTGTCAGTCGATGGGGACGCCGTTGAGCTACCGACGTACACCAAGACGGGCGTGGACACGTTCGTCGTCCGGGTCGTTTCGAACGAGCGTGAGAACCTCGAGCCGTACGAGGTGTACCAAGGGTTTGCGACCGAGATGCGGAACCAGATCGCCGACTCGGTGTATGGCGACAATCCCAAAGCGATGCTGATGGTGCTTGAGGCGGATGCCGCGATTGACACACTCGAAGCCTCAGAGGACCTGTTCGGCGAGGAAGGTCCGCTGAACCTCGATAGCTTCCAAGCATCGATCCTATCGCCAGAAGGAATCGACTCCCCATTAGGTCGAGCGGTCCTCCGAAGCTTGCAGAACGTGATGGAAGACGAGGATTTTGTCGCTGACGATGTCGAAGTCCTCGAGACCGTCAGTGAACTCCGGACTGAGATCGAAGCGGAGGAGTGGGAGCGAGTTAGCGAGTTAATCGGTGAACTCCCGAATTTCCTTCCCGAGGACTTGCTCTTACAGGATGCGATCCAGAACTCCAGTGATGAGGACGAATTGGCAAAGGAACTCGAAGACACCCTAAAAGACAATCAGGAACATGCCGAGCGGCTTCGAAAAGCGCACCGCGCTGGGGCAGATATCGAATCTACGCTGTCATCCACATACAAGGAATCGTTCGTAAAGGATGTCAAGAACATCGGCTCGTGGAAGTCAATCTCACACTCCAAAGCCCGCAGGAGCATTCAGCAGAATCCCAGCAGGCAGTTTCGCGATCTGTCCGTAGAGGCCGAAGACTATCGCGTGTACAGCCCGCCAGAGACGAACCGAATCGAGCGAAGTGTCATCGCTCTCCCAAAGGACGGTGAGATCCAGCTTACAGCGGAATTTACCGCTGATATGGCAGACGTGCCAAAGGAGTTGATCGGGCCGAACGGAGATGAGATCGGTCGAACTTATAAATACGAAGATACGATTACTGCGGCGCTTAAGGACCTCCCAGAGGAGGAACCCCGGTTCGCGCAGTTTAATCTCTATGTCGGTAAAAAGACGACACAAGGGAAGCCGACGCATGTCTTCCGAGTTGGTGTCGTTCCCTCCTGGTTCTTCCAGGCCACCGAAGACGTGGCGCTCGATATCAACGTCGAAGAGGAGGCCTTCGTGTCGCATGGTGATGACATTGTCACCCTTCGAGTCCCCGAACAACTCGGGTTCACTATAGAGGAGGAGCCGGATCGGGAAGTCATCGACACTGAGGACCCGAAAACAGTCACATTCGAAAGACCGCTGGAACTCGTCCCAGATGCTCCCGATATCGTTGAAACGGTTGCCTGTCTCGTCTCGCCAGCATCCGGAGTCCCAATCGAGATTC
Organism: Halorarius litoreus; assembly: GCF_024362405.1. Lineage (GTDB taxonomy): Archaea > Halobacteriota > Halobacteria > Halobacteriales > Haloarculaceae > Halorarius > Halorarius litoreus. The sequence continues at coordinate 1,693,848 of NZ_CP101454.1, forward strand.
AGTTCGAGACGGAAGTCGCAGTTGCCGAAACCCAGACTGTACAATTCCCGCTATTCCTCTCAGCAATCGCATTCCCTGATCAGTGGGCCAAAGAGGACCTCCGATTGTCCGATTCCCTGACAGTGGACTACCGCAAAGGCGTCATTCACGCGTCGAACACAGAGGGGATTCGGCTAGAGGATGATACCCTCGAAGTCATTCAAGTCGAAAATCAACTCGCCAGCGAAGAGTCAATTCGGCCTCGACAGGTCCGCGGTGACGAACTCGATATTGGACAAGAAATCGATCCTGAGGCCGAGCTCCCAGCGGAGCTCGAGGAAGCCTATGGAAGACTATTCGAACATTTCCGTGATCGGAACCGAACTCCGTCCACTGATCCGTGGGACGAACGAACGAAGTCGGTAGCCAAAGAGGTCGTTGAGATCTATCTCGCGGAAGTAGATACGATCGGCGATCAACCAGCATTCACTCCGTACAGCACGCTGCGGGACATCTGTACGATTCAGTCCGCGACCACCCAGAAAGTCTGGCTCACCCCATATCACCCACTCATCTTGGCGTATGCACTTCGCATCGCCGACTGGCGCGATATGGAGCTTGTACCGAATGAGACAGCAGGCGGATTCCGCAGCGACCGCTTCTTCGACCGATTCAACGCGAACGGGTTACTCCCCTATCGAATCGCCGAGGGAGGAGAGAATCTTCTCCAAGGGATGGCCCTCGATGACAACCACTTCTGGCTTGTGTATTCGCCCGTTGAATCGCCGGGATCCCAAACCCCGAACTTTATGAGTCGAGTCATCCGGGACAAGCTCGAAGCGTTCGTCAAAGCGTTCCCGACGCTGTTCGAGTTACACCCTGGTCGCAACCTCGTGGTTAACCTTGTGAACATGGGTGACTTGGGTCCAGTCCTCGAGGGCCTCTTCGAGTTCTACAAACGCACTGAGAAGCTGGGGATCGAGCCGCCGATGATCTTACTCCGGATCTATGGTGGTAGCACCGAAGGTGAAGAGCTCGAGAAGTTCTTCGCGGAGGATGCCGACTCCTCGCTCCGAACCCGCCTCGAAAAAAAGGACGATTCCATCGTCGATCTCCTTCGTACGAACCTCATGTACGTCCGGGAGGGGGAGTATGACCACTCGGCAGAGCAAGGCGCTCATGTCACGTTCTTCCGTGGGATGCTAACCGAGGACTATGGAACGATGGACGCGTCGAACCTCCCGTCTGGGTTCCTGTTCGATGGCCTGACCCCTCACGCATCGATTGATGTTTCGAAATCCGGGCGTGGAACCGTCTATACCGTTGGGTTCAGTTGCGACGAGTCGGATCCTGGTCTGCTGGCTGACACCGCACGCTGCTTGAATGCTCTCGAAGCTGGGAAGTTCACCAACGGATTCCAACCTGGGCGAGCTCTCAAGAAAAACATTGATTCGACTGGGAAAGGCGACGTCCGAGCACTCTGGGATCAAGCGCTCTGGGCGGTCCACGTCCAACCGAACGTCGGCATCGAGTTCTACACGCGGGGACGACGCCAACAGAGCGACTCGGAGGCAAACGACACGATCATGATCCACTACAGCGACCAGTACGAGTCGTCGTCCCCGAACTTCGACGTCATCACTTCGACGAACAAACGCAAGCCCTATCTTCGCGCACTGGAGCGAACCTTACGCGATGCCTCGCTTGATGCGGTGCTGGACCCGGACACTATTCTCTCCCATCTCGTGGCCATTGACGGAGAGCTCGCGCTTGATCTCCAGCGCGGTGATGACACCAAAATCACCGAGCTAATAGGATTGATCGGTGGACTGTCGCTGAGTCAGCGATTACTTGAGCGCTCGCTCGGCGACCACATCTGGATCCCGGTTAGTCTGAACGAGCTAACGCGACATGATCGGGCTTTCCGTGAAGTCGGCGACGCACTACTCCCCTACGAGGACTGGGGGCGTGCGAGTGACGACCTGTGTTTCGTGGGGGTTGACCCGAAGGCTGACGAGCTATCGCTCCAGCTGTGGGTCGTCGAAACTAAGGGCGGATCGGCACAGCTAAAAAAAGGCCGAGAGCAAGTCGAAGGCGCTCTCGATAATCTGCAAGCTCTCTTCCACCCAGACATCAAGTATGCGGACCAGCGGCTATTCTATGGCGAATTCGGGAAGGTCGTTCTCGACGTCGCCCGACGGCTCAACCACTACGGTGTGTTCTCCGATGAGGAACTCGAGTCGCTGCTCGCCCGAGAACGCTCGTTCCTAGAAGGCGACTTCCAGATCGAATTCCTCACAGACCAAGACGGTCACGTCGGAGAGGTGATTCGAGTCAAGGAGAACATTTTCCAGTCCAATTACGATGGGAGCAATTCGGTACGGACCCTGGAAGTTCCGATGAACGTCCTCCAACTACTCAAAGGCGAGGACGTTACCCAAGTTCTCACCGATTTAAACCTTCAAGCAATCGAATTCGACAGCGGGCCCTCGAAAAGTGTACAACCACGAAATGAGCTTCGAGCAGACACCGTTGAAAGCAATCAGCCCGAGGCCAGCGCTGGCCAGAACTCCGAAGAACCCGAGCGTGACGGAGAGACAGCTGAGGGAACAAGCCAACCAGAGGAAGAAACTGCCCGCGGAACACTTAGCCCGGTACAGGAACCGGAGTCGCGAGAACCTGAACGAACGGAGGACTCTGGCGACGCGTCCTCTACTAACCAGCATGAAGAACACTCTCCAGAAGAACCTCCCAAATCGAAAATTGATACTCGCGACAGTGGGACAGAGCCGCAATCCGGCGTGTCGGGTGAAGATGAGGAACGTGAAGATGCCGAGACAGAGACCCCTCCGGAGCCGAAAGCCCAGTCGCCGATTTCCAACGATCAGAGCAACAACCAGGAGGCGTCTTGGCTTGAGGGAACGCTACCAGACGTTCTCGAAGAGCTAGACACTGGCGATAGCGCTGAACCGGAGATCGACAGGGGGCGACTCGTGTCCGATCTAAAGCGTGAATTCGAGTCACTTGGTGTGCGGATTCACCCACCAAACCCGAATGATGTTTCTATCGGGCCACGAAAGATCGGCGTCGATGTCCTTCCTAAAGAGGGACAAAAAGTGGAAGGCATTCTCAATTCCCTTGACTCGCTCAGCGTCCACATTCAAGCCCAAGGAGCGATTACGGGGCATCTGAATCCAGCAAAAGGGGCGGTCCGGCTGGAGATCCCTCACGATGACCCGCAGAGCGTGCTCCTCAGCGAAGGGTTAGACGTTCTCCGTGATGAGCTCACAGAACCGGCCACGATCCCGCTTGGCGTGAATACGGACAACGAACACTATTCGTTGTCGTTGCCACAGGAACGCCACGTCCTCATCGGTGGGGCAACAGGATCCGGGAAATCAAACTTTCTCGCGACAATCATCACGAGCCTCGCTCTGACCAACGACCCTAACGGCCTCCATCTGAATATCTTAGATCCGAAAGGCGTGGACTTCGGTCGCTTCGAAAATCTGCCGCACGTAAAACAGGGGACCTATCTCGATACGCCCGATACCTGTACAGAGTACCTCTGGAAGGTCGTAACTGAGATCATTCCTGAACGAAAAGACCACCTTCGGGAGGCAGGCGCAGCCTCGATCCAAGAGCTCAACGAGTATGCGGATGATCTGGACGCGGACCCACTCCCATATGAAGTGATCATCATCGATGAATATGCGGACCTCGTGATGTCGCTTGAGGAGCGGCAAGACGAATTCGAGGATGCAGTCGCTCGTATCGCTCAGATCGGCCGTGCAATGGGTATTATCGTTCTCTTGGCGACACAGCGACCGTCCGCAGATATCGTGTCTGGGAACATCAAGACGAACTTCCCCTGTCGGATCAGCTTCCGGCTGCCCTCCAACACCGACTCACGCGTGATCTTGGATCAGCCAGGTGCAGAGGATCTTCAGGGAGCAGGTGATATGATCGCGCTCACCCAGTCCGGAGACGAACATCACCTCCTCGGGTATTACCTACCGCCACAGCACACTATGTCGATCATTCGAATGCTGGCTCAAGACTAGAAATACACCGATTACGGGAATACATCGTAGCTAAGATGGCAGGAATCCATATCGGTCATTCGTGCTTCAACGAGAACTGAGCCTACCACCAGCCGAGTGAGTCGTTTCGCATCTCGAGATACGTCGGATCCAGGTGGCCATTGGCGAATGCCGACAGTGTCTCACCATCTCGATGGAGCAACGTCCGTTGTAGCAGGTCGCTCTCCGTCTCGAAGTTGGGATGCACCTGAAGGCGATAGTCCGTATCGAGGGTGAATAGCTCGGCGTCAAATGCTGCGTGGTGCGTCTTACTCAACGGGAGCACGTTGCCGAAATCGGCTCGATAGTCCGGGTAGTCGCTCCAGGGGAGTACGTGTGCGATGTCGAGCAATCGAGAATGGTCGACTGTCGATACTGGACACGTGGTATCGTATCGATGGAGAACGACGGCCCGGAACTCTGGATCGAGTGCGCGCGAACTCGTTACACTCTGGTATTCCGTGGCACTATACTCCGTTTCCCGATTACTCTCCGACTCCACTGCTTCTTCGGCCCAGATCCCCCGAATCGATTGAATCTCGTCGACGAACTGCTGACCCAGCGTAGTGACCTGGTATTGGTTAGTTTGACGAGCGACTAGATCGAGACTCCGGAGCCAGTTGACGCGCTGTTTAGCCATATCCGTCTTCGTCGGGGTCCACCCGAGGACCTCGTTTGTCGACAGTAGAAACGCGTTGATTTCCTCGATCGTCATGGGGCGAGCCGCAAGTTCAAAGAGCAGACTCTGCAGACCGACGTTCCGCTCGGCCATGATATCGAACAACACCTTGCTATCTTGCTCAGGGAAATACCGCTGGCCCGCAGTATCGAGCCGCCAGCCATCTACCCCCTGCTGTACGAATCCAAGGCTTTCGAGATATCGGAGCCGCCGCTCGATTGATCCCTGACTCTCGACGTTGGCGAACTGCTCTCGATGCCACTCGATCAGCTCTCCGTGTGTCGGCTCCGCCGATGCGATATACTGAAGCGTCCGATCGAGTGTCTTGACGTAGCTGTCACCTCCACCAAACAACGGCACCATGCTGCGTATCCGAGCATCACCCATGCCACCACACATCACGTAGTGTCGTGATAGTTCCATGTGTCGTCTCCCGAACATTCATACGCCAGTCCGCCGACTCGTGACTATTCCATGCCTGTCGGGACGTTGTACGCCGGTCCACGATACCCGGCGCTCGAATCCGTCGCCTTCGCTCAGGTCGCAGCACGGTCCGGCTCGCAGCCAAGTAGCCTTCTCTACCTCGCCCGAAACGACCATACGGCCGATCAATCCCGAGAGAGATGGCGGCACCACAGCCGCCCGCACGCCCTCGACGTCGACACGTTCGACGGCCTCGTCGCCGACTGCTACGAACGCGAGCAGTACGCTGGTCGCATCACGCACATCGACCAGCCGCTCCGCGACCGACTCGTCGAACTCGCGGTCGAACGGCTGACCGACCCAGCGAACCCACTGTACACTACCGGCTTCCCGGCACAGGGGCTTTGTGAACAGGTCGAAGACCTGCTCTCCCTGCTCGAGTTCGCCGACCTGCACTCGCCGACAGCGATCCGTGACCGCCTCGAAGCGGAAGGCCTCGACACCCAGGCCGAGACCGCCCAAGCGATCGCGCGTGCGTTCGAGGCTGCCCGCGAGACACTTCTCGATGACCACGCCGCGGAGACGTTCCGCGCCGAACGCTACCACCACGTCGCCACGACTGCCACCGATCTCACCGAGCTCCGGCCACACATCGACGCCGTCGTCCTCGGTGGCTTCTCGCTGTTTTCGCCGCTCGAACGCCAGCTCGTCGAACGTATTGCCGAGACGTGGCCGACCGTCGCCCTCCTTCCACAACTCACCGACAGCGACGACGCCGTTGGCGTCGACCGCGGCGCCGAACGAGCTCTCGAGGCGTACCAGCAACTCGGCTTCGACCGCGAGTACGTTTCCCCGGCCGACTCGAACCACGGTCGCACGACCGCCCGGCAGCTGTACCGGCCGGCTTCGGCCACGCCCACTGCCGCTGCCTCCACGGATCTCGACCTCATTCAGCCCGAAACGCGGCCCCAGGAACTGCGGCACGTCGCCCGCGACATCCGCGCCCGCATCGCGGACGGCACGCCAGCCGAGACGCTCGGCATCGTCCTCTCGGCACCGGGTGCGTACCACGAGCGGCTCGTCGAGACGCTCGAGCAGTACGGCATTCCAGCGACACTCGCGATCGAGCGGTCGTTCGGCGATACAGCACTTGGGGAAGTCCTCTCCGAACTCGCGAGCCTCAGCCGCGATGACCCACCGCTCGATGCCGTCACAGCACTGGTCTCGAACCAGCTCGTTCACGCCACCGACAGCGATGTCCAATCCCTGACTCGCGTCGCGAGCCGGCTCACCTCGCGTCGCCTCGAAACCGCCTACGAGCACCTTCCCGACGAATCAACTGCCGCCCTCCAATCACTCGTCGCCGATGCACAGGCGCTTCGGGAGACAGCCCTTGCCGACCTTCCGGCCGCCTTCGAGACGCTCCTCGACGACCTTGGTGTCGCTGACGCCATCGATGACCTCCCCAGAACGCCCCGGGGCCGAACTGAGAAACAGGCTGCAAAGCGTCTCGACCGAACGCTCGAGACACTCGCCATGACCGACGGCTACGCCGACCTCGACCGCGGCGACGCCGTCGACCGGCTCGAACGGGCACTCCGGGGCGTCACCCTCGACGCCGATGGCGGCCGCGAAGACGGTCATGTGCTCGTCTGTGGGCTCGACGAGGCTGCCCCGCACGAGTTCGACCACGCGTACGTCCTCGGGCTCACCGAGGGGCAGTTCCCGTCGAACCCCGAGCGCCTCGCGTTCACGCGACCGATCAACGAGGCGCATGCGGACTTCCAGCAGGCGGACATCCAGCAGCGGGCCCGCTACCACTTCGGGACGCTGCTCGCCAGCGACGCCTCCCTCACGCTCTCAGTTCCGGAACGCGACCTCGAGGGCGACCCGTTCGTGGAAGCGGACGTCATCACGGAGCTCCGGCGCGTTACCGACCACGAGCCCGACCCGGTCACACCCACAGACACACCGCCTGGTGCGAGAGAGGACGTTCAGCGGTCGCTCGCTCGGACGTTCGCTCACGACGGTACAGACGACTATACCCCTGCAATCGACCGGGCAGCCGATGTGGGGACGTTCGACGCCCCGCGGCGCGAGCGACTCCACGCTGGAACGGCCTGTGCGGCTGCCCGCGCGAGTCCCGACCTCACGCCGTACGACGGCCAGCTCTCGGCCGAGACGGTTGCCACGCTCCACGGGCGCGACACGAGAGAGCCCTACAGCCCGAGCCGACTCGAGACGTACGCCACGTGCGGCTTCAAGTACTACATGCAGCGCGTGCTCGACATCGAGGACCCCGACGAGATCGGGCTCGAACCCGATGCCCGCGTCCGTGGTGGCTTCGTCCACGACGTGCTCGAACACTACTACGCCGAACTCCAACCCACGCCCGGCGTTCCTGTCTCGCCCGTCGCGAACCGCACCGACCGCGAAGCCCATCTCCTCGACGTAGCCCTCGCGAGTCTCACCGAACGGTTCGACGACGACCCGACCGCGTTCCAGCGCGAGTGGCTCGTGCAGATCCTCGCCGGGCTCGGCGACCCCGAAGACAATCCCTACTACGGCGACGATTCGTTTGGCGACCCCGAACGCGGGCTCCTCGTCCGCTATCTCGATCACGAGTTCGGCGAGGTCGCCAAATCGACGGCACTGCCCGCGTGGTTCGAAGCACGAGTCGGTGCGCCCCGCGGCGACGAAGTCGTGCTCCAGACGGAGCCGGTCCAGATTGACACGCCCCACGGAACCGTCCCAATCCACGGAAAGATCGACCGCATCGACGTGGTGCCGGACTCGTCGCCAACCCAGCTCGTCGTCCGCGACTACAAGACCGGCACCACGCCCAGCGAGGCGGACACGCTCTCCGGCCTTGCCTTCCAGCTGCCCCTCTATGCCCTGCTCGCCGAGGGCGTCCTCGAGAACGTCGAGACCGTTGGTGGGTCGTACTACCAGGTGAAGCCGCCGCGGCATGTCAGCCACCGTAAGGGGCTGATCGGCTCGCAGGAGCATGCGAGCTACTACGATAGCGACGACGTGGACACGCCGCTGCTTCGGGCTCGCTATCCGGCGTTCGAGACCCACGAGGCGTTCCGCCGGTTCATCGAGACCGAGACGCCGGTCCGCCTCGGGCAGTTGGCAGCCGGCCTCGATGCCGGGCGCTTCCATCCGACGGTGCTCGACCCCGGCGATGCCGGCTGTCGCTACTGTGGCTACAGCGATGTCTGCGACGTGCGGTCGCACCGTCGCCGCGACGTGATCGAGCACATCGACGACGGCGTCGACGCGTACGTCCCGCTCGCGGCGCGTGACGCTGCCATCGAGGACGCACTGGAGGTGGAGTGAGATGGTCGAGTTCGACCAGTTGACCGAGGAACAGCAGGACGCTGCCGACGCACTCGACCGGAACGTGACGCTCACGGCGGGCGCCGGCACGGGCAAGACGACGACACTCACCGCCCGGTACATGCGAATGCTCGCCAGAGGGCTCGACAACGACGCGCCCGAGGATGCTGAGGCACCGCTCCTCCCCGAGGAAATCCTCACGACGACGTTCACCGAGCGCGCCGCGAACGAACTGAAAGCGAGCGTCCGAGAGGCGATCACTGACCGCGTCGCAGATGCCGACGCAGACACGTACGCCGAGTGGCGCGAGGTGGCTGACGGCCTCGAAGACGGCTACATCCACACGCTCCACGGGTTCTGTGCCCGATTGCTCCGTGAGCACGCCATCAGCGCGGACGCCGTCGACCCCGGGTTCGACACGCTCGACGAACGCGAGACGACGGCCCTCCTCGACGATACCGTCGCCACGCTCCTCGAGACGCACGACGACCACGAGGCCGTGCAGACGCTCGCCCGCCGCTTCGACCGGTCGGCGCTCCAGGACATCCTCACCGACCTGCTGACCGAACGGCCGGGCGGGATCGAGTGGGCCGAACGGTGGGCTGACGCCCCTCGCGACGAGTACCTCGACTTCGTCGACACCCGACTCCATCCCATCCCACCGACGCTCGCGGCGGAGCGCTTCGCCGACCCGACGTTCGTCGCGGCCGTCGACACCCTCACCAATCTGCTGGAGGCCCCGCCAGACGCCCTCGAGACGGGTGGGCAGACCTGGACACGCGCCGTGGGCATCCTCGACCTGCTGGACGGGATCTCGCTCGCCGACGGCGAAGCGACCACGGAGAAACGCGACCGGTTCGTCGCCCTCTGTGACCACCTCACCACGGGCAGCGGTAGCCGCTACGCCAGCTACACCGGGGCGAACGGACGCTGGAGCGGCGCCGAATCGGAGAAAGCACAGTTCGACGGGGCGATGGCTGCCATCGTCGACATCCTGGAACCAGAGGCGCATCTGGTCCCGGCATCCATGGCTGTGGACGCGAACAGCGTCCCGTTCGTGCAGGCGCTCGCTCGACTGACGCTGCTCGCGCACGACGAATACGTCGAGCAGAAGCGACGCCGCAACGTTGTCGACTTCACCGACCAGATCGAGTTCGCTCTCGAATTCCTGCAGGACGCTCCTGACGCGCTTCGTGCCGACCTCCGCGAGCAGTTCGCGTACGTGATGGTCGACGAGTTCCAGGACACCGACCCGCGACAGTGGGAGCTCATCGCCCACCTTACCGCCGAGGATCCAGACGCGTTCGACGCCCGGAACGTGTTCGTCGTCGGCGACACGAAACAGAGCATCTACCGGTTCCGCAACGCGGACGTGACGCAGTTCGCCGCCACGGAACGCGAACTCGAAGCGGCCAACCCACAGGGGGATGCAGCGGCCGTCGACGACCAGCTCGCCACGAACTTCCGCACGCTGCCTGGCGTACTCGATGGCATCAACGCGCTGTTCGACGAGGTGTTCGAAGCCGACCCCGACGCACCCGACTACGAGGCGACGCCCCAGCCGCTCACGACCTATCGTGACGACCCGGAGTCGCTCGCGAGCCTGGAGTATCTGGCCGTGCCGACGGACGCCGACTACCGGGCTCGGCGGTTCGACGGCCCGTTCGGAGACGCGCAGCCCGAACACGACGCCGAACTCGAAGGCATGGCTCTCGCCGCCCGCCTCACAGCGCTGTTCGAGGAGCCCGCACAGATCTACGACGAAGCGTCGGACCTCGACGACCCGGAGGCCCGCCCGGTCGAGCCCGAGGATGTCGCCATCCTCCTCCGAAGTCGGACCCACCTCAAGCAGTACGAGCGAGCCCTCGAGGACGCGGAGATCCCGTTCACGGTCGCCTCTGGGCTCGGCTTCTTCGACACGCCGGAGGTCACCGCGCTCGTGAACCTGCTTCGAGCGCTCGCCGACCCCGGCGACGAGCGAGCGCTGTACGGCGCGTTGCGCTCGCCGCTGTTCGGGCTGACGGACGACACGCTCGCCCGTCTCAACCACGAGTCCGACTCGCTGTGGGCGGCCCTCGGTACTGCGGACGACGCAGAACTCCAGGCGGTCCACGACCGTCTCGTCGAGTGGCGCGAACAAGTCGGGCTCGGTGACGGGACGGAGCCGCAACTCGACGGCTCGTGGGCTGCGTTCCTGACGCAGGTTATCGACGACACCGGCTACCTCACCAGCGTGAGTGTGGACGAACGCGGTCGGCAAGCGGTCGCGAACGTCGAGAAGTTCCGCGAACTGCTCCGTGGCTATAGCGACGACGGCGTCACCAGTCTGCCCACGCTCGTCCGCCGACTCGACCGCCAACAGGACCTCGGTGACCGGGAGGGTGAGGCGACCATCCAGGGAGGGGGTGCGGGCGTCAAACTCCTCACCGTCCACGACGCGAAGGGACTGGAGTTCCCGGTCGTCGTCGTTCCGGGCATCAGCAAGGGGTTCAACATGCGTGCCGCGGTCGGGAGTGGCCGCGTCGAGTTCGAGGACATCGGTGACGACGAGTACGCAATCGGCCTGAAGGCGCCCGCCCCGGACGACCCGTTCGACGACGCCACGACGGTCGCTCGCGAGGCATTGAAGGACCAACGTCGAGCCGAGGAGCGTGCCGAGGAGAAGCGCGTCCTCTACGTCGCCTGCACGCGAGCCCGTGATCGGCTCCTGCTCACCGGGCTCCACGACCTCGATGGCGACGACCTGACCGAGATCGACGCTGCCAATCCGGACGAGGCATCGAGTTGGCGTGACTGGGTGCAGCCACAGCTCCTGCCCGACGACGTGCTGGACGCTCTCGAGACGCAGCCGGCAACCACAACCCAACTTGGGGGTGGCGACATCACGGTCACGCTTCCGACCCCGGCGGCTGACTGGCGCGACCATGGCGAGCCAGCGGAGCCCCGGGTCGAGCGCTCGGCAACGCCCGCTCGCCCGGCGCGCCAGTTCCGCCTCTCGCCGACGGCCCTCGCATCCCTGTTCGACGGTCACGGCTCGTTGCAACTCGACGAGCGGACGAACACGGTCTACTTCGACAGCGACGACGACCACGGGGGCGAACTGACTGCCGAGACGGCGACCGAGTCTCTCGCGCCGACCGTGTTTGGCGAGCTCGTTCACCGACTCTGTGAACTTCGCCCCCCCGAGGAGCACTGGGACGACGTCGTCGAACAGACCCTCGCAGCGGAGGATGTGGAGGGGCCGTTGGACGGGGCAGACCAGACACGGGTTCGTGAGCACGCCGAACGGGCGATGGACTACGTCGATGCGCGCCACGCCGACTGCGACGTCGAGTACACGTACGACGAACTGTACGTCACCGCCGAGTTCGACGACGGCGAGGTGTCGGGACTCATCGACCACCTCATCTCGACACCCGATGCGTACCACATCATCGACTACAAGACGAACGATATCACCTCGAGCGAGGTCACAGCGAAAGCCGACTACTATCGGACACAGATGGCTGCATACGCCGTTGCTCTCCAGCAGAACGAGCCCGACAAGACGGTGACGGCGACCCTCTACTTCACGACGCCTGGCGAACCGTATCAGTTCGAGTGGCCACCCGAGGAGCTGTCCGCCCTCGCGTCCGAGTTACGGGGAGCCCTCGAACCGCACCTCGACGACCTCGCATCGCTTCCGGACGACGAGTGACCTCCGACAAATACGGCTGATGTCGCCCGGTTACGCGGCGTCGAACGCCTCGACGATCGTTTTGTCCCGCTCCAGCAGCGGTTCGATCTTCGGGCTCCGCGCCTCGACGACGAGTTCCTCACCCTGCCAGTGTCGCCCGTCCTTACCGTTCCAGACGCCATAGATCGTCACGCCCGGCAGCCGCAGCACGCCGAAGCGAACGGCCAGATAGTACAGCAGGTCGCCGAGCTCGTCCCACGTCGCGGTTGCCGACCGGGGAAGCGACCGCGGGAAATCGACGTGGTGGGCCAGCACCCCCACCTCCTCGGCGAGGTCGATGAATCCGAAGTCGTTGCTGAACAGCATCACGTCTTTTCGACTCTCGGCGTCGAACCGTCGATACCCCTCGACGATGGCTTCGTCGCCGGTCTCACAGTCGACGCGGTCGACGTTCCGGTCGGCCATGAGCCGTCGGTACTCGTACAGGCCGAGGAACCCCTCCCGATTGGCTCCGGCTGGCTGGTTGTCGAGTCGCTCGAACTCCTCGCCGAACGCTGCAACGAGCGACGCCGTCTGGTACTGTTTGTAGTGCCAGTCGAGCTCCTCTTTGACGCCTGTCGCAAGCGCATAGCCGTTCGTCGGCGCTCGACCAGCGTCGTCTCGTGGGCCGTCTCGGTGATCGATGCCGAGGACGTCGCCCATCCGCCACGGCATGATGTTTGCATCCAGTCCGGCAACCAGTGGTGGATGTCCCGCTTCGAGGTCTCGATAGCCGTGTCGCCGCACGAACCGCTCGACGTCGTCGCGGTTCTGCAGTTCGAGAACGCCGCTTGCGACGAGACACCGGACGTACGTACTGTCGTCTGGAAGGTCGTCGAAGGCGTCGGCGCCGTGGCGCTGCTCCGTGGCCTGCCGCGTTGCATCGTACTCGGCAAGCGACTGACTGAATCTGACGGGGCTGTCGAACGGCCCATCGAGGTCGAACCGGAGGAGTTCACCGACGTCCTGGCACGGGTGCTCGACCGTGACGCGGCGCTTGTCAGTCTCGTACAGCGCGTTCAACAACACTGTCAGATGTCGCCGCGAGAGGATCACGCGAACACCTCGGTGAAGTCGTACAGGGTCGTCCCGCTCCGGGGCAAGTCGGCGTAGACCCGGCCGAACAACCGCCCGGAGTGAACGTGGAGATAGGCGACCCGGTCTGCGCCGAACTGAATGCCGGCCTGGAACGCAATTGCGGACATGAACTTGCGGCCGGGTGTGATATCGACCACGACCTCGCCGCCGTCTGCACGGGCGGCTTCGATGGCGGCCCGGAAGTGGTCGACGACGGCCTGGAAATCCGTCTCGCTATCGAGCTCTGTTCGCTGAATGTCCGGTGTCTCTCCACTGTGGGCCTCGATGATGGTCGCTGCGAGGGAGGCGATGCGGTCCAGTTGGTCTGCAACCCCTGGATTGCCGAGCAGGAAGACACGGTCGGGCTCGTATCCCCACTCTGTGCACGCGGCGGCGAGTGGGTTGACCACTGCCTCCGGATTGGTGCTCCCCGTGGTCACCCAGTAACGCATCGTGTTTCTACTGTATCACAAATGGTGTTAACTGTTCGTACAGTATCCTGCTCCTTCCAGCGGCCCAAAACGCTCGGCGTGGCGCTGACGTTCGCCAACACTGCGCTCCCCCAGCTCCTCGGTACCGAACCTGAAGAGGGCATCCACCGCGACCAACTCCGGCTCGACCACTTCTGACGACGGCCGCCGTCAGAGGTCGGCTACGCCCGGTCGAGGAACTCGATGGTCCCCGCCGAGCCGTCGATGCGGATGCGCTCGCCCGTTTGAATCTCGGTCGTCGCCCCCGACACCGCGGCGACGGCGGGAATCCCGTACTCGCGAGCCACGAGCGCCCCGTGGGTCATCCGGCCGCCGACCTCCATCACCAGTCCCGCCGCGTTCAGGAACAGCGGGGTCCATCCGGGATCGGTCGCAGGGGCGACGAGGATTTCGCCGCGTTCGAGCGACTCGCCGCCGGGGTCACGAATCACGCGGGCGACTCCCTCGACGACGCCCGAGGAGACGGCCGTCCCCGTGAGCACGTTTCCAGACACGGCAGCCGCCCCGGTCAGGGCCTCACCCTCGCTGGTGACGAGCGGCGGTGGCGTCATCGCCACCTCGCGGTCGTAGCGCCGTCGCCGTGCCGCGATGTCGACGGTGAGTTCGTCCCCTGTTTCCAGCGCGTCGAGCAACTCCTCGCGGTGGAGGAACCACACGTCCTCGGCCCGAGCGAGCCGGCCGTTGGCAGCGAGTTCTTCCCCCGCGTCGGCGAGCACGTCGTGGGCAGCCGCGAAGACGTGGGCGATGCCCTGCTTCGGGTACTCGCGGAGCTGGAGGCCGCCGCGATAGGTGGCGATGAGTCGCCGGACGAGCACCTGTCGAACCGGCCCGAGTAGCCCGCGTCCCGCCTCGACTTCGAGGCGATTCGCTGCGGCTTCGGCCTCGCGCTCCAGCCGCTGGAGGTGGTCGCGGTGCGCTCCGGGGGCGTCGTCGGCGAGGTTGCTTCGGACCGTCTGGAGCAGCGTCGCGGGGTCGTCCCGCCAGCGCGGCCGACTGATGTCGATTTCACCGCTCGCGCGGTGCCCGAAGTCGTCGAGGTAGTCGTCGAGCGCGTGCAGGAAGGCGTCGCCCCCGTCGACGCCATCGAGGTCGGCGACCGACGCCTCCTCCCGGAGCGCCGCCCGGACCTCGGGGTGGGCCCGGGCCACGTCCGCGAGGTCGCCGAGCCGCTGGTTCATCTGCGTGACGAGTTCGTACTCGAACCCCTTGCCCACCGTGTCGAGGTCGTCGGCCGCATCCGGACACAGTCGGTCGAGGAGTCGTTTAGCGACGACACTGGAGAGCAACAGCCCGCCGAACCGCGCCAGGAGGTCGGTCAGCACGATGGAGAAGTCGACGCGCTCGAACACCGCCCGCGTCCGTCCGGCCACGGTGTCGGGGGCACGGAGCCGGGTCGCCTTCTGCTGGCCCCACGTCTCGACCCACGCCCGCTCTCGCTCGGGGTCCGCCGGCCCCACGACGAGCGCTTCGGCGGTTCGACGGAGTACGCGCGGCACGACGCCCGTGACCACCGGCGCCATGCGTCGGAGCGCCCGCCCAAGTGCGACTGCCTCTCCCAGTCGGCTCCGTGCGGGGAACGCGGATGGCCGTCGGTCGAGGAGGTCCCGGAGGCCGTCCGACGCGGGTTCGTTGACGGCCGCGAGCCGCCCCGGGAGGATCCGTCGAAGGGGAGCGAGCCGGAGCAGAGGCGTCATGTCCGCGTAGATGCGCCCGCCCGCGTGGGACATCCACTGCATTCGAGCTCCGTCGGCGCGAAGGACGGTCCCGCTGCGCTCCATGAACTCGCGCCAGAAGTCGACGACAAGCGGCGGGAGCGCAGCCGGCATCGCCTGCACGTGGCCGAAGCTCAGGTAGACGTGGAGGTCGTCGTCGGTCGGCCGGGGCTCGGGTAGCGGGAACAGCGACGTGATGGGCCGGGACTGCAGGAGGACGAACGCGCCGCTGTGCAGCTCCGCCGCACGGCTCGAGGCGTCTGCAGACGCCTCGCTATCCACGAGTGCCCACTCGATGTCCTGTGGCCCATCCAACAGCGTCTCGACCCGGTCGCCGAGGTCGACGAGCGTTCGGAGCTGGGCATCCGAGAGTGCGCGTTCCCTGCGGCGTTCGGTGGCGACCTCGATCGTTTCGGTGCCGCCTGTCGTCGCCGCCTGCCGGACGCGACGCTTCTCGCCGACCGCGTACTCGAGTATCTCGCCCGAGCGTCGGTCGACACGGGCGTTGTCGGGTGAGACGTCCCCGGCGACGACCGTGTCGCCGAGGCCGAAGTTGGCGTCGATCGACGCGACGTGGCGGTTCCCCGAGACGGGGTCGGCGGTGAACAGCACGCCGGCGGCCTCGGGGTCGACCATCACCTGGACGACCACGGCCATCGCCACCTCGCCGTGGGGGACGCCGTTCCTGAGCCGATAGGTCACGGCACGGTCGGTGAACAGGCTCGCGAGGCAGTCGCGAACCCGGTCGATAACGTCGAGTTCGTCGACACCGAGGAACGTCTCGTGCTGCCCGGCGAACGACGCGGTGGGCAGGTCCTCGGCGGTCGCGCTCGACCGGACGGCGTACGCGTCTGCATCGAGTGCTTCCAGTGCCGCGGCGAGTTCCTCCCGCGCTGTCTCCGGTAGCTCCCGGTCTCGGAGCATCGCCCGGACCGCCGCGCTCTGGTCGGCGATCTCGTTGGCTGCCGTCGGGTCGAGTCCCTCCAGCGCCTCGATCGCCGTCCGAAGCTCCGGCGTGTCCACGAGCGCCTCGTACACGGCGGTCGTCACACAGACGCCCGGCGGGACGGGGAGGTCGGCGGCGGTGAGTCGGGCGAGTGACGCGCCCTTCCCGCCCGTCACCCCGAGGTCCCGCGCTGTTTCTTCCGCGAGTGAGACGACGTACTGGGACATCGGTGACCTTCGTCGTTCTATCGTCGTACTGGACCATGAAGGTCGTCTGTGCGCGTGCCCGATGCCCCGACCGTCGAGTCGGCGTCGCCCTGGTGCTCGCGTGTCGGTCCCTCGGCCTGCCCGATAGATTACCGATACGATTCCGTACATGTGTCGTATCAACTAAAAATCATTTGTGGCGAGCTCTCGACGCGCTCTGGCCGGGGAGGAGAGCGCCGGTATCGAGATATGACTGCGATTTACCAGCACATTACAATCTATTCAAACCCATTATATTATCAACAAGACATGGGATAGATAGTAACAACTAAACGTCATCGACTAAATCGTGGCAGATGGTGTCATGGCGGGTACTTCAAGAGCGAACCGGATAATACAGGCAGCTTTACTTGTGCTCCTGGTAATGCTCGGGGCCATGCTGCTTGGTGGAACCGTTGGACAGATAGCGTTCTCGTACGCAATCATCGCGTTCTTCGGGCTGTACTTCCTGCTGGGTGTGCAGTCGACGGCGGAGCACACCGAGTGGGCGCCCTTCCTGAAGGTCGCGGGCGGGCTCGTCGTCATCCTGGGTGTCGTGTTCGCGGCGCTCTGGTACTTCCACTTCCAGAACCCATCGTACACGAACCCCACCTACTGGCTGGGCTTCCCACGGGCGACGGCCATCGTCGTCTACGGGCTGTGGATGCCGCCGGCGCTGTTCATGATGCTGGCGTATCCGTACCTGTTCGACGGGTTCATCTGGAAGGACGAGCAGGCCGAGCGCTTCGAGGAGATGGACCGGAAGCCGAGTCCGGCTGCCACGGGTGATGACTGATGGCGATCGACTACATCATCGTCGGCATCGTCGGCCTGTACTTACTCGGGATGCTCGCTGTCGGGCTCTGGGCGACCCGTGAAACCAAGAGCACGGCCGACTTCCTCATCGCCGGCAAGCGGTTCGGCATCTGGGCCGTGGCGTTCTCGGCGTTCGCGTCCATCATGAGCGGGTTCGGGTTCATCGGCGGCCCCGGCCTATTCTACCAGGGCGGGTACGCGTTCCTCTGGATCGCCATCGTCGCACCGCTCGCGTTCCCCATCTCGTGGTTCGTCCTCGGGAAGAAGATGCGGCTGATGGCGGAAGTCAGGGAGATCCTGACGATTCCCGACGCGGCGTACGCCCGCTACAACAGTGACGCGGTGCGTGGGCTGACGGCCGTCTCGGTCCTGCTCGGCGTCATCTCGTACCTCGCCGTCCAGCTCAAGGCGATGGGGTTCGTGCTCTCGGAGATCATCGGCACGAGCCAGCTCGTCGCCCTGCTCATCGCGGTCGGCGTCATCGCCGTCTACACCGTCGGCGGTGGGATGATCGCCGGCGTCACCACCGACCTCATCCAGGGCGTCGTGATGGTCGTCGGCAGCATCGTCGTGTTCGCCATCACGCTCAACTACGGCGGCGGCATCGGCCAGATGAGCCGTGACATCGCCGTCAACGACCCCACGTTCGCCGGCGCGTTCGGGAGTTTCCCGGTGATGCTGGTGCTCTGCTGGTACTTCCTGTTCACCATCGGCAACTCCGGGCAGCCACACATGGCGCACAAGCTGTACATGATCCGTGACGTCAAGCTCCTGAAGTGGGGCGCGCCCATCGCGGGGCTGTCGTACTTCGCCTCCTCGCTGATGATGCTCGGCATCGGCATCAGCGTCCGCGCCGGTGTCGAGACCGGCGCGCTCGCGGAGCTGTCGAGCCCGGACGCGGCGGCGCCGTTCTTCCTGACGAACTTCACGCCCCCGCTCATCGCGGGCGTGGTGTTCGCCGCGGCGCTCGGCGCCATCATGAGTACGAGCGACGCGTTCATCAACATCGGTGCGGCCAACATGGCGCGTGACATCCCGGAGAGCCTCGGCTACGAGTTCAACTCCGACCGCCAGGAGCTGTGGGCCCACCGCATCGCTGCGGCGTCCATCATCGCCGGCTCGCTCCTGCTCGCGTTCTACGCGCAGATTCTGGTCGGCCTGCTCGGCGTCGTCGGGTGGGCGCTGTTCGCGAGCGCCATCGTGCCGATTCTCGGTATCGGCCTGAACTGGAGCGGTGCCTCGAAGGAGGGCGCGGTCGCGGCGGTTGCAATCTCGCTCGTGCTGAACCTCGGGCTCGCCGCTGCCGGCGAGTTCGCCGGGTTCTCGCTGCCCAACAGCGTCGTCATCGGCGCGTTCACGCTCGTCGTCTCGTCCATCACCCTCATCGTTGTGAGCTACGTGACGTCGTCGAGCGCGGGCACGGACATCGCCTCGGACATCCGTCGCGTCGTCACCAGCTGAACGGCGCCGACGTCTCCGAGATTTCTATCGCGTCGTCGTACTGGGTCGACAGCGCCGCAGCCAGTGCGTCAGTCTCCGCTGTCCGCGAGGGATGATAGAAGTCGTACGTCTGCTCGTCCGTGACGAGCCGGAGGCGTGGCTTGAACAGGAACGAGCCGCGCCGAAGCTCGATACGGTCGATGCTGGCCGTTTCGATCGCGAAGCTCCGCTCGTTGTCGAGCAACTCCGAACTCGGGGCGTCGACGTACTCCTCACCGAGCTCGGTGGCTTCAGTTCCTCGTCCATCACGCCGCAGGAGAATCGACTTGAACGACTCGTCGGCGTAGACGGCGTAGACGGTGTCCGGCTCGAAGAACAGTTCGTAGTGTTCGAAGGTGCTGGGACGGATTCGGTACCACTTGCTCGCCCACACGCGGTCGCGGTCCGGGGCCGTCGTCGGCGGGCTGTCGGTCATGGCTGGTCGGGCTCCGTCTCGGTCGGTCCCACCGGGGGCAGTTCACACTCCAGCAGCAGTGCCGCGTACGTCTTTCCCTGGGTGTCGTACCGGAGACTCACCTGTCCGCCACCGTCGAGGGCGTCCGTGCCGACGAAGTTGAACGCCTGGACGTTCTCCAGCCGATACCGCTCGACCTCGCCGTGAACGATACCGTCGAAGTAGTCGGCGACGCGGTCGGCCGTGAGCTGTTCGTCGAGCCGCTCGTAGGCGTCGGGGCTCTTGCTGATGACACCGATGTTGACGCGGTCGCCCTTGTCGCCCGAACGCGCGTGCGCCAGCTCGCCGATTTTGACGGGTTGCGTCCAGTCACTCATGGACCTGCACCTCCGGGGTGACGAACTCGCGTGGAACGAGCGTCGGGAACGTGTCCACGATGGGCTGTGGGCGTGGACGCCCCCCGTCGGTGAGCCCCGTGACGCTCGGCGGCCCGGCCATCGACAGCGGCGCGAACTCCATCCCCAGCCGGCGAAGCGACTCCTCGTCGGACCCGCGGGCCGCGAACCGCAGAAGGATCTCGTTGTACTCGTCGCGAACCGGTGCCGCCGGCCCGTGTGTCGCGTCGTGCCCGACGAACTCCGCGTTGGTCGCCTCGATGTCCAGTCCGAGGGCCTCGATACGTCGCTCGAGGATGTCGGCCGCTCTGCGCGCCTTCTCGAGGGCGTTCGGCCGCGAGTACAGCAGCTTCCCGTTGAGCTTGTAGCCGTTCTGGTGGTGGACTGTGCTCTTGTACTGCGCTGGCGGCTCGCGCCCGGTGGCGCCGGTGAGCCGAACCGCGTCGGACTCGACCTGTGTCAGCGTCGGGCTCGTGAAGTCCGCCTGCACGTCGGGCGTCTTGTACGCCGTCGGGTCGCCGATCTCGTAGAGCAGCTGCTCTTTCACCGTCTCCGTCGAGACACGCCCACCCGTCTCCGGCGGCTTTGTGACGGTGACGTCGCCCGTCTCGGTGATTTCAGCGATGGGATAGCCGAGGTTCTCGAAGTCGATCTCGCGCCAGTCGCCGTGGAAGTTCCCGCCGGTCACCTGCGTCCCACACTCGATGAGGTGGCCGGCGACGATGCCGGCCGCGAGCCGGTCGTAGTCCGAGCGCCCCCAGCCGTACTCGTGGAGGAGCGGGCCGAGCGTGAGCGCCGGGTCGGCGATGCGCCCGGTGACGACGATGTCCGCCCCCGTGTCGAGCGCCTCGGCGACCGGGAACGCCCCGAGATAGGCGACTGCGGTGACGACGTCGTCCGCGACCGTCTCGAGGGGCTCGCCGCTGTCGATGTTCCGGAGGTCGCCCGCCGCATCGATGGCCGCGAGCTCGTCGGTGATGTTGTCGCCACGCACCGTCGCGACGGTCACGTCCAGCCCTTGCTCGTCGGCGAGCGCTCGAATCTCGTCCGCACAGCCCGCCGGGTTGATGCCGCCGGCGTTCGTCACCACCGTCACGTCCCGTTCGAGGAGCGTCTCGAGGTGCGGCTCGACGACGAACCGGGTGAAGTCGGCGGCGTACCCCCGGTCGGGATTCGACTCCTGCATCCGGGCGAGGATGCCCATCGTCACTTCGGCGAGATACTCGAACTGGAGATAGTCGAACTCGCCCGCCTCAAGCAACCGAGCAGTCGCGTCCGGATAGTCGCCCCAGAAGCCAGCCCCGTTGGCGATGCGGACGCTCATCGCAGTTCGGCTGCCAACTCCTCCGCGCGGTCCTGCCTGATCTCGTCTTCCGCGACCATCCGGGCGGCGACCTCGTCGACGAGATCCTGTGGGACGTCCGCCTGAATGGCGATGTTCTTCGCGTGGAGACTCATGTGCCCGGCCTGGATGCCTTCGGAGACGAGCGCCCGGAGCCCGGCGTAGTTCTGTGCCAGCCCGACCGCGGCCATCACCCCGGCGAGTTCGTCCGCCGAGTCGACGTCGAGGAGTTCCATCGACGCCTGGGCTGTCGGGTGGAGGCTCGTCGCGCCGCCGATGGTCCCGACCTGCATCGGAATCTCGATACTGCAGGCGAGATAGCCGTCGTCGTCGACCTCGTAGTTCGTCAGGGGGCCGTAGCCGCCCTGTGCCGCGTACGCGTGGGCGCCGGCTTCGATGGCTCGCCAGTCGTTGAACGTCGCCGTAGCGACCGCGTCGATGCCGTTCATGATGCCTTTGTTGTGCGTCGCTGCACGGTACGGGTCGCCGGCCGCGAACGCCCACGCGTCGACGATGCGGTCCCTGACCTCCGGACCCGAGAGGTCGGTGTCCTCCGACGCCAGCACGTCGGGGTCGAGGCGACAGCGAGCCCGTGCCAGTCGCCGGTCTGCGAGATTCGAGAGGATGCGGAGCGAGACCTCGCCGCCCGTGATGTCCTCGATTTCGGGGGCGAGCGCTTCGGCCATCGTGTTCACCGCGTTGCCGCCCATCGCGTCGCGCACGTCGACGACCAGCTGGGTGACGACCATCTGTCCCTGCGGCGTGTCGATGACGCGGACCTCGATGTCCTGGCAGCCGCCACCGTGCTCGACGAGTACCGGGTCCTGCTCGTTCGCCAGATCGACGAGGCCGTCTTTCGCGTTGAGGATTCGGACCTTGGCCGCGTGGGGGTCCGCGACGTCGACGGCCTGAATCTGCGAGAGCATGATTGGCCCCGAGACGCTGGTTTCGAAGCCTCCGGTCTCCCGGGCCATCAGAGCGCCGTAGGAGGCCGCGGCGACGACGCTCGTCTCCTCGATGGCCATCGGGACCAGCGTGTCCTCGCCGTCGACGACGAAGTTCGTCGCGACGCTCAGCGGGTACTCGATCGTCCCAACGACGTTCTCGCTGACGTTGTCGGCGTCACCGAGCGTCAGCCCAACGTCCTCGAGTGCGGCGCTCGACTCGGCCGAGAGGCCGGACCGCTCGACGACCGCGTCGAGACGTTCCTCCGGGGCCAGCTTGTAGAAGTCATTGATACGTGAGCTCATAGCATGAGGGGCGACTGGATGCTGTAGCAAAAAGCTGTTGACCTGTCAATAGAGGCTCTCTTTTGTTATCGCTTCAACAGGTGCCGGTGTGCAGTTCCGAACGCACAGGCGCAGCGCGGCGGCAATAGGGTGGCCTCCGGAGCGTGGGCAGACAGCGCCGGAGTTCGAGGCATCGGGCTCAGCTCAGGTGTCGGCCGACCGTTCCAGTGCAACTATGTCATCTGGTTGTGAGGTTGTTCTCCAGTCCAATGTCACCGGAACTCGGTCCCCTCGCCCGAGACCTGTCCGTCCCGTACTACGAGGATGCCCTCCCGGCCCACGACCTGTACCACGCAAAGCGCGTCCACGACCTCTCGATTCGGCTAGCCGGCGAGTGCGAGGAGCCTGTCGACAGAGACGTGCTGGCCGCAGCAGCGTGGCTACACGACATCGGCCGCCCACGAGAACGGGTCGGGACGGTCGAGCAGCACGGTGCGTGGGCCGCCACGGAAGCGGCTGAATTGCTCGCGGGCGACGACGTAGCATCCGAACACATCGAGGCCATTCAACATTGCCTCCGCTCACATAGCATCCGGGCTAGTTCTCCGACGCCGGAGACCATCGAAGCGAAACTGCTCTTCGACGCCGACAAACTGGACGCCGCTGGGGCGCGCGGGCTCCTTCGGCTGGCCTGTATCGTCGGGGAGCGGTCGGGGCGGACCGGCGAGCGCTACGCCGTCATCGACGACGCGACGACGTTCGACGCGGACGCTACGGCGTCTCCAGATATCTCGTTGCTTCGGGAGTGGACGCGCGAGCGACTCGATGCGCTGTACACAGCCCCCGGTCGCCGCCTCGGCACGGTTCGATGGCGGTTCGTTGAGACGTTCTTGGCGCGGTTCGACGAGGAGATCGGTGTCGATGGGACGAAGTGACGCCACGAGTGGCGGTCGTGTGACCACCATCACGACATCCGGTCTGCTGGAACGTCGCGGTGCGGTAGCGGAACGTCCAAAGATAAAGTAGCCGTCCCGCCGACGACCCGGTATGAGCGACGAGGACATCGACGATGTCGACCGTGCCATCCTGTACGCGCTGCAGGAGGACGCCCGAAACATGTCGTCAGGTGACATCGCCGAGCGAACCGGCACCTCCGACAGCACCGTCCGGAAGCGCATCCAGCGGCTGGAGTCGGCCGGCATCATCAAAGGCTACAGCGCCGACGTGGACTACCAGCAGTCGGGGTATCCCCTCCGGATGTTGCTCTACTGTACGGCGCCGATTCCCGAGCGCGGCGAACTCATCTCCGCCATCCTGGCCATCGACGGCGTCGTCGCGGTCCAGGAGCTGGTCACCGGCGAACGGAACTTGCTCGTGACTGCCGTCGGCGAGTCCGACGGCGACATCACGCCGGTCGCACAGGAACTCCTCGACCTGGGGCTCACTGTCGCCGACGAAGTGCTCGTTCGGAGCCACGAGACGACGCCGTTCAGCAAGTTCGACACCGAGTCACGCGCGGACGACGCCTGACTCACTGCGTGACTTTGGTCCAGTCTACCCGCGTGGCTGTGACCCAGTCCACCGTCGCTTCCCCTCGACAGCTGCTCGCGCGCTGGGTGCAATCGGCGGCGTGCGGTGCTCGCGGTTCGGGTGCGAGTCCGCGCTCGACTGTGTCGTCCGTCACGGGGCCGCATCGCTGAGGCCGGCAATACTTTCCCAAACTGTTCGGATATCTATCGATAGAGAACGAATCGGTATTCTTTTAGTGAGTTGCCGATACCTCCCGGTGAAGGCGGCGAGACAGCACTCGCAGGATTCGGGCACGATTCCCAGACGGCACGTCGGTTCGAGGCCCCAGTCCCTCTGTCCGTGCCGCCAGATCCCCGGTTGGCGCTGACCCGCTCTCCAAAACCATAACGTTCTATAGTCGCAATAATTACGAACAGTTTGTTCATATGGATAGGTTTAATACCTGTTCTGTTCGTAAACGGTGGTAATGGAGACCGACCAGGGCATCGGGGCCGTCGCGACATGCCGTGTGGCCTCACGGTCGGTGATGAGCAACTAATGACCGGACAACAGTCACAACCAGTCGTAGGACAGCTCCCGTCGCCGTCGCGTTCGGACTCGCGCGTGCCGGCGGTTTTCACTCGTCTCGTGTGGCTCCTGTGGGTCGCGAGCCTCGGCGCACTCGGGGTGTTCCTGTTGCGAGGAAGCCCCTGGGAGCTCGGTGGACTCGTCGCGGTCGACGGGTTGACCATCGTGATGTGGGTGACGGTCACCTTCTTCAGTGGTATCGTCCACAGCTACTCGCGGCGCTACATGGCCGGCAGCCGCACGATAAACGGGTTCTTCGTGCGCATCTTCGTGTACACGCTGGTCGTGATGGTGCTGGTCGCGGCCGACAACCTGGTGCTGTTCGGCGCTGCGTGGCTCGCGATGGGGCTCGTGATGGCTGACCTGATCGGCCACATCTCGGGGTGGAAACAGGCGCAGGCCGCGGGCTCGCTGGCACGGCGGCACTTCGTGGCGAGCAGCGCGCTGGTCGCCGTTGCGCTCGGCACGCTGTGGTGGCACACCGGCGTGACGACGGTCTCGGGCATCGCGTCGACTGTCGGCGCCACGCCGTCGACGCTCGTGCTGGTCGCCGCCGGCGCGCTGCTGCTGGCGGCGATGGTCCAGTCGGCGCTCGTCCCGTTCCACACGTGGCTCTTCTCGTCGATGACGGCGCCCACGCCGGCGTCGGCGCTGATGCACGCCGGCTTCGTCAACGCGGGCGGGATTCTCCTGGTGCGGTTCGCGCCGGTCGTCACCGTCGACCCCGGCGTCATGCTCGCGGTCGTCCTCGCCGGCGCGGCGAGCGCGCTGCTGGGGAAGCTCCTGAAGACCGTTCAGACCGATGTCAAGGGCACGCTCGCCTGCTCGACGGTCGGCCAGATGGGGTTCATGCTCATGCAGGCCGGCCTCGGGTTCTTCGGGGCGGCCATCACCCACCTCATCCTGCACGGCTTCTACAAGGCGTACCAGTTCCTCGCGTCGGGCGCACAGGTCACACACCGGAGCCCGACACCGACGAAGTCGGCCTCCTCGACCGGCGTCACCGGAACCGTCGTCGTCGCCGCCACCGCGGTCGCCGGTGGTGTCCTGTTCGCCCTCCTCACCGGCAAGGGGACCGCGCTCGACAGCGGCCTCCTGCTCACGCTGTTCGTCGTCCTGACGGTGCTGCACGCCACCCGCGACATCGTCCGCCAGACGTCACTGCCGACGACGGTCCGGTACGGCGCCGTCCCGGTGGTCGCCCTGCCGGCCATCGCGGTGTACGCCGCGGTGTATCACGCCATCGAGGGCCTGCTGGCTGGCCTCCCGGCCGTCGGGCAGACAGCGGCACTGACGCCCGTCCACGCGCTCCTCGCCGCGGCGTTCGTCGCGATCTACCTCGCCATCGAGAGCGGCGTCTACCAGCGCAGTCACCGGCTGTACGCCGCGCTGATGAACGCGAGCCAGCCCCCAACTTCGACCCTGCTGACTTCCACGGAGGACTACAATGAGTACTGACCCCGCCATCCAGGAGAGTATCGACGCGGCGGCCGACGTGGTCGGCTCCGTCTGGCCGCTCCACTCGTTCGTGACCGCCAACCCGCTCGCCGGGTTCGAAGACCAGCCGTTCCACGAGGCCGTCGCGAGCGCCGAACGGCTGCTCGGCGGCGACGGCTACCCGAGCCCGGAGGTGTTCCGCCGCGCGTGGGAGGCCGGGCAGATAGACACCGACGTCCTTCGCGAAGCGCTGCGGGCCAACGGCTACGACGCCGACCCCGAGGCGGCGCTCGACCGCATGGCGGCCGTGGCGACGGTCGATGCCGGCGACGAGGACTCGACGGCGACGGACCAGGTCGACGCCGTCGTGACGAAGTGGCTAGCTGCCTTCCTCGACCAGGGGCAGGCCGACTGGCCGATGCCGAACCGCGAGGCGGGGTTCTACGAGGCGTTCCGTAGCGTGGCGCGGTACGACACCGACATCCCGGACACGGACGCGGTGGCCGCGCTCCCCGACCAGCCGGTCGAGGCGATCCGGGCCGCGCTCGCCGAGTACCCCGCCGGCCAGTGGCGCGACGTCTTCGAGTTCCAGCTGGCAGCGCTCCCGGGCTGGACGGGATACATCAAGCAGCGTGCCGCCACGGACGACGCCTGGCAGTCGGCGTATCCCATCACCCTGCCGGAGTATCTGGCCGTTCGCCTGACGCTCGCCACGCAGTTCGACGCCCCCATCGCCTCGGCCGAGGCGCCCGACAGCGACGACGTGGCGGCCGAGCCGGCCGGTGACCGCCCGCTCCCCGAGGTTTGGCTGAGCGCGTGGGAGACGACGTACCGCCGGGAACTGGTCGGTTCGCTCACCGAAGCGAGTGAATCGGTCGCGACGGCGACCGACGGCGGCCGCCCGGATGCCCAGCTGGTGTTCTGTATCGACACGCGCTCGGAGATCATCCGCCGGCATATCGAGGCCGCGGGGGACTACGAGACCCACGGCTACGCCGGGTTCTTCGGCATCCCGATGCGCTACGTCGGCTACGACTCGGACGTGAGCGTCGACGCCTGCCCGCCGATTCTCGACGCGCAGCACCACATTGAGGACCGCCCCGTGGCGAACGACGACGCGCACGCCAGGTACGACCGGTGGAACGCCGCGGTCGAGACGGCCAACGCGACCGTCAAGCGGCTCAAGTCCAACGCCGCGACCGCGTTCAGCTTCGTCGAGACTGCCGGCGTAGGCTACGGTGCCGCACTCGTCGCGCGGACGCTCCTCCCGACTCGCGTCTACGACCTCTTCGAGACGGCCGACGAGCGCACTCCCGACGACCACGAGGTCTGTGCGCCGACCGTGGACCACGACCCCGACGCCGACCACGACCTCCCCGCGGGGCTCACGCTCGACGAGAAAGTCGAGTACGCTGCGACGGCCTTCGAGCTCATGGGCTGGGAGCAGTTCGCCCGGGTCGTCGTCTTCACGGGCCACGCCGGGCAGACGACGAACAACCCGTTCGAGTCGAGCCTCGACTGCGGTGCCTGCGCCGGGAATCCGGGTGGTCCGAACGCTCGCGTTCTCGCGACCATCTGTAACGACGAATCGGTCAAAGCGGCGCTCCGTGACCGCGGCATCGACGTCTCCGAGGACACCGTGTTCGTCGCCGGTGAACACAACACCACGACCGACGAGGTGGAGCTGTACACCGACAGCGTGCCCGAGACGCACGCGACGGACGTCGACCAGCTCCGCGCCGACCTCGATATCGCTCGCACTGGCGCGGCAGCCGAGCGTGCTGACGATATGGGTGCGGCCGCCGACGCGGGCGTCCGTGAGACGGAACGCCGTGCCGCCGACTGGGCCGAGACGCGCCCGGAGTGGGGGCTGGCCGGGAACGCGGCGTTCGTCATCGGCCCGCGGGCGCTCACCGCCGGCCTCGACCTCGACGGCCGGTCGTTCCTGCACTCGTACGACTGGCAGACAGACTCGGACGGCGCGGCGCTCGAAGCCATCATGACCGGCCCGATGGTCATCACCCAGTGGATCAACGCGCAGTACTACTTCTCGACGGTCGACAACGCCACCTACGGGAGCGGCTCGAAGGTGACGCACAACCCCGTCGGGAACGTCGGCGTCTACCAGGGCAACGGCGGCGACCTGATGACCGGCCTCCCGCTGCAGTCGCTGTTGAGTGCGGACGACGAGCCCTACCACCAGCCGCTGCGGCTCTCGACGGTCATCCACGCCCCGGTCGAGCGGGTCGCCGACGTCCTGGCCGACCACGAGACGCTGCGGTCGCTCCTGGACAACGGCTGGCTCTCGCTGACGGTCGTCGACCCCGAACAGGACCACCGCGCACTCCACTACGAGGACGAGGGAACCTGGACGCCGCTCACGGACGAGCCGGTCGAGACGCCGACGCCGGAGCCGGCGCCCGCCGTCGCCGACGACTGACCCCTTCACTCGCTCCTTTACGACCCGCCGTCAGCGCAGGCTGTACCGTCGCACGCCGTCGGTTTCGGTGATGTCGACGCGGCCTTCGTCTTCGAGCAGGTCGAGGTGGCCGATGATCTCCGACATGCCGGGGAACACCTCGGTGGCCGGAAGGTCGGGGAACATCTCCTGCATGAGGTCGTAGGCCGTCGCCGAGCCGCGTTCGTCGATCATCGCCGCGATGTCGTCCTTCCGGTCGTGGTGGTGGGCGAGTATCTCTCCGATGCGGTCCTCGAGGTCGTCTACCGGGTCCCCGTGGCCGCTGTGGCCGACCGTCGCGTCGACCTCGCGCAGCCGCTCCAGCGAGTCGACGTACAGCGGGAGGCTCCGCGTCCGTTCGTCGTCGGTTCCGGGGACGAGCGTGAGCAGCGGGTTCGGGGAGATGTGTTCCAGCACGTGGTCGCCGGTGAACGCGACCGGCTCGCTCGCGGCGACGAAACACACCGACCCCGGGGCGTGGCCCGGCGTGTGGACCGCCGTCAGGTCGACGCCGACGTCGACGGTGTCACCGTCGGCCAACTCGCGGTCGACGGCGAGGGGCTCCTGGTAGTCGGTGTACGCCTCGGGGAGGGTGACGGCCGTTTCGCCGACCCGTTCTGGTACGCCCATCGCCCGGAGGAACGGTCGGAAGAACACCTGCTCGTCGGCGAAGTGGCCGCTCGGGTCGGCGAGCGCACGGGTGGCATCACGGTGCGCGACCGCCCGGGCCCCGGACGCCTCGACGACCCGGTTGGCGAGCCCGAAGTGGTCCATGTGCGGGTGGGTGACGAGCACCCGGTCGACGTCGGCGACGTCGAATCCGAGGCCGTCTAGCCCGGCGGTGAGTTCGTCGTAGGCCGCCCCCGTCGCCGGGCCGGGGTCGAGCAGCGTCAGGCCGTCGCCGGTGAAGACGTAACAGTTCACCCGTCCCACGTCGAACGGCGTCGGAATCTCGAGTCGGTGTACGTCGTCCATACACTACCCTGTGTCCCCGAGGGTAAAACCGATGTGACGAGCCTCCCGGCGAGCGGTCCTCACGACTCCACGACGAACGGCCTTCACGAGTCCCGACGGGCGGTCACCACGAGTCTGCCCCGTCGGTTTTTCTCGCTCAGTGACGAGCGGAGTGCACACGGCGGGTGAGATATTTCAGCCCGCGTCGCGTAGATGACGTCGACAGGCAGCTGCTGCCTCTCTACCATGCCCTACACGCTCGAAATCAGCGACGAACTCCGGGAACGAATCGACAAGCACCTCGAGGAAGACGAGACGTACGAGGAGTTCCTCACCGAACTCCTCTCCGTGTACGAGACCGAGGGTGCCTTCCTGCAGGAGGGCTACTCAGAGTAACTGCTGACGGTCAGCAGTCCGGCCACTGATGCCGTTCGGTTCGGCGGCCGAGCGAGTGCCGGGCTACCCAGGCACGGCGCGGGCGTGCCGGCCCCGTACCTTCTTGACGCCCCCACGCCACGTCCGCGCATGTCCACGGTCGCCCGTTCGGAGCCCGCCGTCCTCGCGGCCGCGAAATCCCGGTTGTTCCCCGACCCTGACGAGCCCCACACCTACGCCGTCTGTGACACCCAGTTCGGACAGGAGACGTGGATCCACGGCGAACGCATCTCCGAGACCGTTCGTGACCACCTCGCCCCGTTCAATCACGTCCGCGTCGGCAGCGGCTACCCGGACCTCGTCGGCGTCCGCAAGCTCGACGACGACCTGCTCGCGGTCGACCGCGTCGACGAGTCGAACCCGCCGCTCGTCGCGGTCGAATCCAAGGGCTACACCGCCGACGGTACCGTCGACGTCGAGCGCGGCATCGTGCAGGCGTACGACCGGCTCGGCGAGGCGAACGCCGTCTACGTCGCCGTTCCTGCCGCGGCGGTCGACCAGCCGAATCGGACGCTCGCACGCGAACTCAACGTCGGCGTGCTCGCTGTCGACGGCGAGGCAGTCGAGGTGTTGGAGCCCCCTCGCGTCGTCGGCAACAGCGCGAGCGACGACGCCCGAGCCATCCGGTTTCAGGCGAGCGCACAGGGCGTCACCGACCAGTCCTTCGGATTGAACCACCCGAAGAACTACCTCGGGTATCCGCTGGCGCTGTACGCCGACGGCGACACCGCGGCCCTACTCGACCAGTACAAGGTGGTCGGTGCGACCGAGAGTGCGCGACGGGGGTCGGCGTTCCTCGGGCTGACCGAGGAGACCACTGCGGGACCGCGGCTCACGCCGCTCGGCGACGAGGTGGTCCGGTTCGCGCTCGACCGCTGTGGAACTGTCGCGGCCGCACTCGCCGAGTTCGCGGCGTGGTACCGCAGCCGCAAGCGGTTCACCGAGCTCGCGCCGGCGTGGGGACAGCTCGCCCGGCGCGTCGTCTGGGCGTATCCCGCGACGCCGTTGCTCGTCGAGGAACTCCAGCGACTCTACGATGACGGCCTCGACGCACCGTCGCTCGTCGAGTTCGTCACTCGGCTGCACCGCTCGCACCCGTCGTTCGCCGTCGAACTCTTCCTTCGGGGAACCGAGACCGTTCGGTCGCGGGCGCTCGACGCCGACGGCACGCTCGACCGGTCGGCGCTCACCGACGGTGAGGTGTATCACTCCCCGACGGTGTTCCAATTGAAGGCGATGCTGTACCACGTCGGTCTGCTCACCGAACGCGGCAGCGAACCGAGCAACCTCGACCCGACCGCGGACGTCTGGTGACTTCGACACCCGGTCGTCGAACCGTACTCGGTGTAAGCCACGCGTGGTGCCGATACGCGCACCGATTCCGGGTCTGGGTGCCGTCGAGGACGCTATCAGAACTGGGTGCGTGGTACAGGACTGCGCCGCAGGGGACGTCTCTTGCAGGGTCTGTCCGACGCTCCCTCAGATATATATAAACGGTTCCTGTGTTTCCTGTATGGTACGTAACACCTTCTCGAACTGGAACTGGGTTGAGCAGTGGGGTTCGACGCTGTTTCTCCTTGGTGGTCTGTTGATGGCTGGCCATGCAACACTCTCGGGGATTCGGGCGTTCACGGATCTGGCTACGCCGCCGGACGTGTTCGTGGCGACGGGCCACTTCGTCGCCCTCGTCGGATTACTCGGCCTGTTTCCCGCGATTGCCGACCGAACGCCGACCACCGCGCGGGCTGCTGGGGCGGCACTCGTCGTCGCCTCTGCGAGTTGGTTCGTGATGAGCGTCACGCAACTGCTCGCCTTCGCGGACGTCGTGGCCTCGCTGGTGGCGGTGCTTCCGGCTAGTTTCGTCGTGGTCGTACTCGGTTCTACGATTCTCACGTACGGTCTGTTCGGCGTCGCTGCGCTCCGAGTGGACACGTGGTCGCGCCGCGTCGGGGTCCTCATCCTGGCACCGGGCGGTTTGACAGTAGCATTGGTCGTGAGATCGATCACCGGGTGGACGACCCCGGTCGGTGGTGTCGCTATCGGTGGGGGGTTAGCTCTCTCCATGCTTGCGCTGGGATACTCCCTCAGAACGATGGACGACCGGTCGCGGCTCCACGGAACGCGGGGCGGTGCGACCAGTGGGTGATGTACTGTGAACGGGACTGATTCGACCGGAGCGAATCTGGATGCGGACGCGGAAACGGTCGGCCGACACGCGATCGAGGCGTTCGCGTTGCTTGGTCACGAGACACGGATGGAGATCCTCTTGGCCATCTGGGAGGACCACGATCTACAGGCAGACGACAACGCTGTCTCGTTCTCCCAGATCCGCAGTCGAGTGGCACACGACGATCCGGGAAACCTGCGCTATCATCTCAACAAACTCGAAGGCCACTTCGTGCGCCAACGCTCCGAGCGTGGTGGATACGCACTCCGCGTCCCCGCGAAGAAACTCATCCGAGAGGTGGTCGCCGGTGCTGGAGTCCACGACAAGCATCTTCCCCCCACGCGAGTCGACCAGCGGTGCCCGTTTTGCGAGGCCCCGACGGTGATGAGCTACCGCGAGGGGGTTCTCTTCTGGGCCTGCCACGAGTGCGGTGGCATGACGCCGGGTCGTGACTTCGCACCGTTCGACCCCCCTGGACCACTGACAGCACACTCGTTCGCCCCGGCCGGCCTCCACGAATGGTCCCCCGAGAGACTCTGGTCGGCGAGTTTGGTAGCCGGCTGGCGGCGACTCCGATCTATGTTCGACGGTATCTGTCCGAACTGTTCCAGCCCGGTGAACAGCTGGTTCGACTCGTGTCCCGATCACGACCCTGACAGGTGTGACGACTGCGGACTACGCTTCGGAACGACGGCGCATTTCCGTTGTTCGGCCTGCGACCGACACCTCGGGTGCACGCCGAAACAGTTGGCGCTGTTCCATCCGGCCGTCGTCTCGTTTTACGACGACCACGGCATCTCGACGCGAATACGAGCCGATGCCGTCGACCATGCGAAGCGTGTCTACGACCTCGTGCTCGACCACGAGGTGACAGTTCTCGACGTAGAGCCGATCAGCGTGGCGGTCACGGTGTCGAACGACGACGAGACAGTTCGTCTCACCTTCGATGACTCGGTCCGGGTCGTCGACGTGTCTCGGTGACTCCGACCCGCTCGGCTCCCCGCCACTAGTGACTGCTTGATAGACCGTAGCTGCTGGATAGAGCAATCTGCACGCTCAAATATATCAACTACTCAATAGTAACAGGTTGCTAATGATGTTTA
This sequence comes from Halorarius litoreus, assembly GCF_024362405.1. Taxonomy (GTDB): domain Archaea; phylum Halobacteriota; class Halobacteria; order Halobacteriales; family Haloarculaceae; genus Halorarius; species Halorarius litoreus. Next base: position 1,726,866 of record NZ_CP101454.1, read on the forward strand.
ACAGCCCCGGTACCGACGGCTCTCGTGTCACGCCACAGCCGCGAACGTACCTGTGGCAGACGAAGTTACACCATGTCAACCGCAACCGCAACTCGTTCAGCCGTACTGCCGACCGAGCAGAGGGGGAGTCGTACTCGGGGGGTGATCGACGGTGGTCGACCGTGACGGCGCGTTCGCCACTCTCGAACACAAGAGTTCGACGCTGTACCTGCTAGCCGCTGTGGTAATGGTCGTCTTCTTGGCGAATACGGCGCTCCGAACGTACCAGGGGACGTCGTTCCCGGCGGTTCAGCAGTTCGTCGCTCCGGCGGGCTTTCTGGTCGGTCTCATCGGACTCATGGGCCTCTATCCACAGCTCTCGGAACGCGCTCGCCGACTGGCCCAGATCTCCCTCGGTGTGGCTCTCGTATCTGCACTCAACTGGCTGACCATCGTCATTGCAGGGGTTCTGGAAACTGGTGGCGTGATCCCAGAGAACGCGACCCTCCAGGCGATCACTGGCGTTCTCGCGCTGTTCTCGATGGTGTTCGCCTACGGCCTCTTCGGTATCACGAGCGCTCTGACCGGCGCGTACCGACGCTTCATCAGCGGACTGCTGCTACTCGAGGCAGTGACGTTCGTCGCGATGGTCGCCAACTCCGCCGCGGCGCTCGGTGCCCCGGTAATCGTCTTCGAGGTCAGCCATTTCGTCGTGTATCTCGGTCTCGGTGTCGTCCATCGGAACACCGGGACGCCGACTGATCGGACGGATTCGGCGACGGACCCAACGATGTAAGCGTCGGTCTCTCATCTCCCGTGTCTCGACTCCCCCATACGTCGCAGACTCGACCAAGTGACATCCTCGTCGCGAACTCCGACAGTCTCCTGCGTCGCTGCCTCTCCACGTGTTACGGAGTGCGTTCGCCAGCCTGGTCACCTGCTACCTCACCGGACAGCACCGGTCGCGCCGGGAGCCTGTCCGGGCTGGTGTTTAGCTCCGGGACCGCTTCTGTCGTCGAGCCGTACTCGGTGTAGGTCGGAACGACGCCGATACGCGTAACTCGGACGCGCGCCCACGTCCCGACGATGCCCGATGCCCGAGCCCCCGACGGGGGCGTGACTCGACTCCGTGCGTGGTGGGGCCGCAACTGGCGACGGCTCGGGGTTATCGGCCTCGTGGTTCTGGTCGTCGCCGCGGCTGGAGTCGGCTGGTACGTCGCGACGCCGTTCCGTGCCACGCCCGGGAGCCTCGACGCGGTGCGAGCGAACGACGCCGTGACCGTCTCGCAGGCGAGCGGGACCTACGTCCTCTCCCCGACCGCTCCAGCCACATCGCGCGTCGGCCTCGTGTTCTATCCGGGTGGGAACGTCCACCCCGACGCGTACCTGCCGTCGCTGGCGCCGCTCGCCGCGGACGCGAACGTCACCGTGTTCGTGCCCTCGGTGCGGCTGACGCTCGCCGTCTTCGACCAGAACGCCGCCACACCAGTCATCGAGTCCCATCCCGACATCGACCGCTGGTACGTCGGCGGGCACTCGCTCGGTGGGGCGATGGCCTGTCGGTACGCCGCGGCGAACGCCGACCGCGTCGAGGGGCTCGTCCTGTTCGCCGCGTACTGCGACCGGAATCTCGCCGACAGCGACCTCCGGGTGCTGAGCGTCACCGGGAGCGCCGACACCGTCCTGAACCGGGAGCGCTACCGCGAGTCGCGAGCGAACCTGCCGGCGGACGCCACGGTCGTCGAACTCGACGGCGTCAACCACACCCAGTTCGGCGCCTACACCGGCCAGCGCGGCGACGAGCCCAGCGGCACGAGCTATGCGACCGCCCACGACCGGCTCGCCGGCACTGTCGTTCCCTGGTTCCAACGGACGAACGCCTCGCGGCTGGTTCGGCCCGATAGACATCGTTTAGTAATACCTCAGTAATACTGTGGTATGTCTCAAAGAGTCCTGGTGGATGAAAGTTCGGACTCGTCCCTGCTCGACGCGGCCGGAGCGCGCACCCTCCACGTCGGTCGCGACCGACCGATTCGCATCAGTTCCGGCCATCGGATTCTCCACCACGACGGGAAGTGTTCGCAGCCGCATGGGCACAACTACGAGATTTCGGTCTCGGTGACCGGCGAGCTCACCGAGGAGGGGTGGATCGTCGACAAGGGCGACGTGACGGGCGTCATCGACGAGTGGGACCACCGGTTCCTCGTCGAGGACGGCGACCCGCTCGTCGAGGCGTTCGAAGCGAGCGGCGACGCGGACGCGCTCGTCGTGCTCGACCACCCACCCACAGCCGAAGTGATGGCGGTCGTCCTCGAACAGCGGATGCTCGAACGGTTCCCCGACACGGTTTCAGATGTCTCCGTCGAGGTCGCCGAAACGAACGAACTCTGCGCCGGCTTCTGAGATGCCGGTGAACGCCGACGCCACCTCGCTCGATGCCTCGTCGGCGGCGAGCGACGGTGCGCTCCCCGTCAACGAACTGTTCCACTCCCTCCAGGGCGAGGGCAAGCTCGCGGGCGTCCCGAGCACGTTCGTCCGTACCTCGGGGTGCAATCTGCGGTGCTGGTTCTGCGACTCGTACCACACGTCGTGGGAGCCGACCCACGGCTGGGTCGAGGTCGACGACATCGTCGCGGCGGTTGCAGAACACGGCGGCGAGCACGTCGTCGTGACGGGCGGCGAGCCGATGATCCACGACGGTATCGCGGAGTTGGTGACGAGGCTCTCGACCGAGGACTATCACGTCACCGTCGAGACCAACGGGACGGTGTTCCGTGACCTCCCCATCGACCTCGCGTCCATCAGTCCGAAACTCACATCCTCGACGCCCACCCCAGACCGACCGCCTGCTGGCGGCGACGCCGACGTGGGTGTTTGGGAGGACAAACACGAACGGGACCGACTCGACTACGAGGCGCTCGCAGCCCTCGTCGACGCGTACGACTCGCAGCTCAAGTTCGTCGTGACCGCGCGTGACGACATGGCCGAAATCGAGTCGCTCGTCGACGAACTTCGAACGCTGACGAGCACGCACATTCCGAACGACGACGTCCTCCTGATGCCCGAAGGAACGACGCAGGAGGAACTGGCACAGACCCGTGACCTGACCGCCGAGTTGGCGCTGGAGTTCGGCTATCGCTACACGCCACGACTGCACGTCGATCTCTGGAACGATGCGCCGGGGACCTGAGATGCACCGGGACGACCAACAGACCGAGCGGGCAATCGACCGACTCCGAGACCGATGACCGAGAGAGCAGTGATTCTGGTATCCGGCGGGATGGACAGCGCGACGGCCGTCTACGAGGCGATGGAGCGGGGGTACGAACCGTACTTCATCCACACCTCGTACGGCCAGCGAACCGAACACAAGGAACGACAGTGCGCCGAGCAGTTGGCCGAGGAAGTCGACGCGGCGGACTTCCTCCACGTCGAGACGGAACATCTCGCACGTATCGGTGCGTCGTCGCTCACCGACGAGGACATCGAGGTGTCGGATGCGGATATGGACAGCGAGGAGATTCCGACCTCCTACGTGCCGTTCCGGAACGCGAACCTGCTGTCGATGGCGGTCTCGTACGCCGAAGCGAACGACTGTTCGGCGGTGTTCATCGGCGCGCACAGCGAGGACTTCGCTGGGTATCCTGACTGCCGGCCCGCGTTCTTCGAGGCGTTCCAGCAGGTGGTCGACGTGGGGACGAAACCGGAGACGGACATCTCGCTGGAAGCGCCGTTCGTCGAGTGGTCGAAGACCGAGATTTCGGAGCGTGGGCTCGAGCTAGGCGTTCCGTACGAGTTGACGTGGTCGTGTTATCGGGCGGATGAACCCGCGTGTGGAACGTGTGACTCCTGTGCCTTCAGACTCCAAGCGTTCCGTCAAGCGGGGACACGGGACCCCATCGCGTACGCGGAGCGCCCGTCGTTCGAGAACTGACCTTTATCTCCCGAGGGAGCGCGCCATCGGCATGGCCGACCCTGACGACGACTCGCTCGTGCGGTCTCGCCTCGACACCGGGCCGGGACTCGATTTCCACGTTCCGCACACGAAGAACTCCGCGCTGGGGCTGGTCGCGTTCTTCCTCGTCGGGGCGCTCAGCGTCGGCATCACCGTGCTGTTCCACCGCGTCGTCGCCGGGTCGAACGAGGGCGTCGGCTTCGTACTGGTCGTCACGGCACTCGCCATCGGCGGCTACGTCGGCGCGGTGCTCGCGTACAACCTGCTTCTCGTGGTGCTCTGGCCGATTCGGACGGCGGTGCTGTGGTATCGGGAGAGGAAGAGGGAGCGGTCGTGAGGGATTCGGGGGTATTTACGGAGTGCTCCGGGTGAATCCATAGCGCAACAGTACGAGTGCAACTAGAACCTGGGCGGCTCGCCGTCGAAACCGTTTGAATGGGGTGTTGTTGTCCTGTCCGACACGCCCCCGAGTTATGCTGGGCACAAACCACGTCGGGGTCGTGAGTTGTGTTTTCGGCTACCTTCTCACCGCAAGCGAGCGACTGGTGCGCTTCGGAGGACTCGTGTCGTAATGTTGCCCTTTGGTAGCATGGGGCGGTCTTACCTCCCTCCTGGCAGTTCATAGAAAAGGCTGGCTACGGCGAAGGGGTTTCTATGCCAGGCGCATCCCCCCCCGAGAAGCCGCAGAGCCTTCCTGACGACCGTAGGCGTCCTCGGGCTCGCCTCGACCATCGGAATCCCCCGGACTGCGGCCCAGGAGGAGTATCCTGTCGTCCTCTCGGAGGGAGACACATTCCACCTCAACCGGGATACGGTGGCCGAGGATATCGATGGCCCTCTCATCATCGTCAGAGGCGAGAACGTAGAAATTGACGGGGTGAGACGCCACACTCTCAGCAAGCGCAGCGGCGATGGACCAGTCATCCTCGTAGAGGCCGGCGACGTGGACATTCACGACATCGAAGTACTTGGCTACCGTGAGGCAATCCGGTTCGACCGTGCGGATGGGGGTCGCCTCCAAAACACTCTTCTTGACGCTGAGGTCGACGTGAGGCTCATGGAGTCCCACCGGGTCAACTTTCGGTATGTCGAGTTTGGGGGTGACAGGACTAACATCTGGATGACTGACTCTGATTACGGTGAAATCGAGGGCTGCACCTTCGGTTTTGACAAGGGAATTTTTGGTGACAGTTGCCACCGGAACGTCATCCGGGGGTGCTACTTCGACGCCTTGCACGAACCCATCCTTCTGGTGGACTCCAACGAGAACGTCATTCAGGGGAATATCTTCGAACAGTCAGGAGCCGCTGGCATCCACTTGACCCGGTGTTATGCCACGACGGTCGATACGTGCGGTGTTCGGGATGGTGAGGGCAGCGACGGCCTCTACGCGGTCGACAGCCGACGGACCGTGGTGACAAACTCCAGGTTCGAACGAAATTACCGGTCCGGCGTTCGGTTGACCCGGTGTGACGATTCGGTCGTGACTGGGAACCGGTTTGAGGAGAACCGTCGAAGTCACATCGCCGTTTCCCGGTCGGACGATGTAACCGTCACGGCAAACCTCCTCGGGAGTGGTCGGAACTTCGAGTTCTCCGGCACCGACGATATGGTCAGCGTCGGGAACCGGTAGACCTGTGGTCTCTATCCTTCAACCGTCTTCATTAGGACGACTGGTCACTGCCTGGGGGCTGCACCACCGGCGAAGGTTCTGATCAGACGCTACCGAGCAAACACCACATCTTCTGATTCATACGAGTAGGTCGAGACACCATTCGATTCGCAGTAATCGAGGAGTTCAGCAGGATAGATTTTGGAATCGTCGAGCTGTCCGAGATACACGACCGAAACCTCGTTGTCCGAGATGCGTTCTACGACGATTGCTTCGTCCGGGTCGTCGTGAGATTTCTTGATAACGAGGTCACCGGGGACGTAGGGATTCGAAGCGAACTCCAGATTCGTGTGCTTGTAGTCGTAGAGCTTGATATCCTGGTCGTGGCAGTACGAAGCGTAGAGAGCAGGGTGGATATCACGCCAGTCACCGGGACCGGCATCGAGCGAGGAGGGAAAGGCGACACGAACGGCCTCGCCGTCCATCTGTTGACCGTACACACCGACGTTTTTCTCCGGGGGAAGGAGATCGACGACGACCGCCACAGAAGCGTCGTCGTCCCCGGATTTGATAACCCGGTCACCGGGTGAGAACGGATTCTCGGGCTTCTGATTCATGAACGCGGTGTTCGGACCTAAATCCATCAGCTCGTTCATCGGACGGGCCGCGAGATGGTCCAGTTTCTCGGGCTCCTCACCGGAATACTGTTCCTGAGAGGCGACCTTGGATTTCAGCGTCTCGATGCGCTCCCAACCGAGCAGTATCAGACTGTCCTCGTTGTCTCGGTGCCACACCATCACGACGATTTCGTCGTCGGGGTCGTTGTCGAGAATCGTCGCTGGAAGGAAGGCAGACACGTCACGCGAGGTTTTCACGTCGACTTCGTAGCCGAACACCTCGAAATCGTACGAGGAGAAGCTTTCTGTGTTGCAGTAGCGCATCGCCTCGTCGTTCTTCCACTCCCACATCTCGACGGGGAGGTACTCGCGGCAGAACTGCTCGAAGGCGAGTTCACCGAGGTTGCCGATTCGTTTCACGTCAACGTCGCCACCACCCTGCTTGACCGCTTGGTGGTTGGCACGCTGCCGGTCGACCTCATCAGGGGTGTAACGGTACACGCCGCCCAGATTAATTAGTTGGATGATTAATCTGTTGCCTGATTCGAATACAGAGACTCGACCGAAGAGTAGGCAAAGAGCCTGACAGCATAGGGCCCGACGGGAGTGAGCGGAGCCGAAGGCTCCGCGAACTACGTCGGGCGAGTGAGAACGAGCGGAGCGAGTTCGAACGAGCCCGACGGGATTTGAACCCGCGACATCTTGGTCCGGAACCAAGCACTCTGTCCACTGAGCTACGGGCTCCTATCTGAGCGAAGCCGACGGACCGCTTTAACCGTTATCATCGACCTGGCGCATAGTACTCAGGCTTGAGCATGGGACTCCTGGTCTGTCGAACCTTCTGGATCGTGGGGTACATACTCCCCGTTCCCATTCACCGTCCCGCTCTTTAGGGCGAGATGACCGTCGCCCAACCCCGAGGGACGTTTGCCCTCGGGTAAAGTTAGTAGTCGTTTGCCGATATTCTTCGCCGCGTTGTAGTCGCCATCAACCGAGTATCCACACTCAGAACACTCAAACCAACCAGTCGAACTATCCCGGTTCGTACTTGACTGATAGCTACACTTTGAGCAAGTCTGACTGGTATACTCCGGAGCAATTTTTTGCACTCGGATCCCGTACTCAGCGGCTTTATACGCGATCATATCCTGCAGTTCTCTGAAGGCCCACTGCTGCAGTTGTCGATTAACTCGGTCGTCACGACTCCAGATCCGATCTCGGATATCGGTCAATCGTTCTACAGCAATATACGAACACTTGTTCGTCCGAGCTTCCTCAATGATACGCCGAGAAATCGTGTGCAGGCGGTCCAAGACGAAGCGGTTTTCTCGCCCCGACAGTCGCGAGAGCGCCTGCTTTGCGGAGCGAGTGCCTTTGTCTTGGAGGCTTCGACGTACGCGGAAGTAGTGGTTTTTCCCCCAGAGAATTGTCCCACCGTCGTAGAACGTACCAGTACTGGTTACAGCTACGTTCTTCAGGTTCAAGTCTACGCCCAGAATCCGGTTTCCTCCTCGTTCTTCAACCTCCTTTACTAGCACAATGTGGAGATAATATCGGTCTTCATCTTCCCGATAATGGAGCGTCCCCATCCTCCGCTCGTAACTGTCGTCGTTGAGGTATGACCGCTGATAATCTCCGATGACGTAGTCGACACTGACCCGGCCGTTAATTGTCGATAGTGTAGCAGATCGATCCTTAATCGTCAACGTTCGCTTATCGTACACTGCAGACGGCTCACGAAACTCTGGAACCGAACTCTTGATTCCTACTTTCCAGTCCGCAACAGTGGTTTTGATCGCATCCAGCGCTTTCGAATACGCCCGGATACAAAGATTAGAAGGGAGATCCGTCTCCTCTCTGAGGTTGTAGTATAGTTCATCGTGCAGTCTCGCTTTGTTTAGGATAAAATATCCGTCGCTATTCCGACCGTGTTTCACAGTGTAGTTTTCAGCGTACGTGAACTGCTCAACCGTGCGACGGAGATCAGCTCGTCTCTCTGTTGGCACATCGAGCTTGACTGGGATAGTACGGATGACCTCCATCACACCCCTGGTTGGCCCCGACCTGGTATTTAAACCTGAGCGTAATCGGGTAGAGTCTATCTGCTGATCACACAGGAACTACGACTTTTCGATGTCTTGGCTACGGTCTCATTGCGAAACAGACCATACACCGCCCGTCACGGCGCGAGCACGCCCAGCACCTGCACGACGCCGAACAGCGTTCCGACGGCGGCTACGGTCGTCGCGACCACGGTCGCCGACGCCAGCTCACGGTCACCGCCCAGTTCGCTCGCGTAGATGTACGTCGAGACCGCGGTCGGCATCGCGAGCATCAACACGCCGGCGCGGAGCGTCGAGGGCGACGCGTCGAGTGCCGTGAACACCACGACGGCGACGAGGGGCATCGCGAGCAGCTTCACCACGGCGACCGCCCCGACGGTCGGTGGGTCGACGAATCCCCCGTCAGTTGCGAGCGATGCACCCACTGCGAGCAGGGCGATGGGGAGCGCGAACGTCCCGACAGCGCCGAGTGCCTGCTGGGCAACGGCGGGGAGTTCGACGCCGAGCGTCGCGCCCGCGAGCCCGAGGCCGAGCGCGACGAGCACGGGATTGGTTGCCAGCCCGCGAAGCTCCCCGCCGAGGTCGGCGTCGGCGTTCGTGATGCCCGTCAGGAGTAGCACCGTGAGCGGCACCTGCACGAGCACGCCGATGCCGAGGACGACGCTCGCCTTGCCGGCGGTGACGCCGCCGAACGTCGCTGCGACGAACGGGACGCCGAGGAACCCGAGGTTGCAGTGGTACGACTGGACGACCGCGACGCCACGCCGGGTCGGGGCCGCGCGTCCCCGATGCACGAGCCAGCTCACGCCGGCGACGAGGAGGAGGACGACCACGACGCCGGCGACGAGCCGCCAGACGAGCAGCTGTTCGAGCGCTCGCCCCACCGTGGACTCGAAGACGAGCGCGGGGAGCGCGACGTAGAACGCGACCGCGGTGAGCGCGTCACGACGGCCGGGCGTGAGCAGTCCGGCCGCCCGCGCGCCGGCCCCGATGGCCAGCAACACGAGCATGGTGACGAGTTGCGTCGCGACGCTCATACCCGCACTCACGGCAGGACGGGGATGGATATTCCGGTCGCCCGGGCTCGTCGCTCAGTCCTCGCCGTCGACCGCCTGCCCTCCCATGTCCGGCGCCGCGGTGTCGACGACCGACCGCTTCCACGTACCGCGGGTGAACCACGCGGCGGCGGCGATGGCACCGACGACGTTGCCGAGCGCCATCCCGATCCAGATACCCGTCGAGCCCAGTCCCGCGATGAACGCGAGGTAGTAGACCATCGGGACGCGACCGATCCACAGCGCCGTCAGCGAGAACGCCAGCGCAGTCTTCGTGTTGCCGGCTCCCCGATAGGCGCCCAGCAGCACCTGCAACACGCCGATGAACGCGAACTCGACCGTCCGAATACGGAGGTACTGGGCGGCTTCGCGCAGGGTCTCGACGGCGTCGGCGGTCGTCGACTCGATGAACACGCCGACGATGGGCTCGGCGAACGCCAGCGCCACGAGCGCGACGCCGAACATCACCCCCGCGCCGACGCCCGCAGCGAGTTTGACGGCGCGCTCTGCGCGCTCGGGCTTCTCGGCGCCGAGGTTCTGCCCGACCATCGTGTTCGTCGCTCTCCCGAGTCCCATCGCGGGCAGGAAGACGAGCGAGATGAGTCGGTTGCCGAGCCCGTAGGCGGCGACGACGGGCGGCGCGAACGTCACGACCATCGCCGTGAGCGTGATCATCGCGAGCGCGCTCGTCGACTGTTCGAGCGCAGAGGGTGCCCCGATGTCGACGATCTTCTTCACCCAGTCGAGTTCGAGGCTGAGGTGTTCGACCCGGATGTCCGGGCCGACGTGCAGCCCGAACAGAACGTACAGCCCGATGCCGGTGGCGACCACTCTGGAGATGAGCGTCGCCACGGCCGCGCCCTCCACGCCCATCGCGGGAAACACGCTCCACCCGAAGATGAAGAACGGGTCGAGCACGACGTTCAGCACCACCGTGACGAACATCACGCGCATCGGCGTCCGGGTGTTGCCGTAGCCGCGCATCAGCGCCGAGAAGACGAAGAACCCGAACAGGAACGGCGTCCCGAGGAAGAACACCCGCATGTAGTCCGCGGCGAGCGGGATGACCGCGGCGGCCGTCTCCTCGTCGGCGGGCAACAGCGCGAGCAGTGGGTCTGTCGTCACGTAGCCCAGTGCCCCGAGGAACACAGCGAGGACGGTGACGAACGCGAGCGTCTGCCCGGCGGCCTTGCCTGCTGACTCCTCACCGCCCGCGCCGGTGTACTGGGCGACGAGCGTGGAGCCGGCGACGGTGAAGCCACCGCCCACCGAGAGCAGGAGGAAGATGAGCGGGAACGCGAGGCTGATGGCACCGACGGCCGCCGCCGGTTCGGCGGTTCGCCCCAGCCAGATGGTGTCGGCGATGTTGTACGCGACCTGGAGGAGCTGCGTGACCACGATGGGCCACGCGAGGGTGAAGAGGGGGCGGGCGAGACTCCCCTCCGTGATGCTGCTCTCCGTGGAGGACTCGGACACAGTTGGTGCAGGTTTTGCGACGCTATGTGACCTTCGTTACGGTCGTGTGCTGGACGTTCGCACGCAGGGACGACCCCCGAGTCGCTTCGGATGGAGCCGCTGTCGAGCGGACACGAGGGGGCCACTTTCGGACTGCTATCGCCGCGAAGCTTCATTGCCGCGTACGGCGACTGCCGGCTATGGGCTACCACCTCGTCGACCCTGACGACCTCGACCAGTGGGACGACCGCCCGGCCGACGTCCGGTCGCTGAGCGTCGCCGCGGGCTACGACTACCAGGGCTCGAAGCTCGGCGTCCGTGTCTACGAACTCGCCCCCGGCGAGCAGTCTGGGTTGGCGTACCACTACCACGACGAGCAGGTCGAGCTGTTCTTCGTGCTCGATGGGACGCTGCACGTCGAGACCCCCGACGAGGAGTACGTCGTCGAGACCGGGCAGGCGCTGTTCGTCGACCCCGGGAGCCCACAGCGGGCGTTCAACCCCGAGGACGCCACAGAACCGGTTCGAATCCTCGTCGTCGGCGCGCCGTCGGTCGACGACGGGCACGCGTACGAGCCGGGGGAAGCCGAGGAGTGAGCAGCGAGAAAACGCGGTCGCTCACGGGTTAGCGAACGGAACGCAGGAACGAGTGACGTCGGTTACGGCGTCTCGCGCGTCTCGAGCGAGAGGTCGCTCGTCGGGTACGCAACACAGGTCAGCGTGTAGCCTTCGTCGAGTTCCTCCTCGCCGAGCATCGACTGGGTGTGGTGTTTCACGTAGTCCTCGGAGTTGCCACCGTTGGTGATGTGGCCCGCACAGGAGACACACTGTCCCTCGCGGCAGGCGTACGGCATGTCCCAGCCCTCGTCTTCGCCCGCTTCGAGGAGCGTCTCGTTCTCCTTGACCTCGATGGTCGCGCCCTCCTTGACGTACTCGACCTCGAACGTCGCGGCCTCGTCGTCCGGGATGGCAGACGGGTCGTCGTCGGCCGCCTCCTCCTCGGCGCCCTCGGCGAGTTCGCCCTCGGCACCGGCTTCGACGGCTCCGGCGGCGACGCCGCCGCCGCCGATGGAACGGTTCATCGGCTCGGGGAAGTCGGTCTCGGGAACCGACGCCGCGCGCTGTTCGAGCACTTCCTGTGAGATGTCGTCGGGGATGGCGGCCTCCGTCCCCTTCGAGAAGTGCAGCGCGACGACGACGAGCGTCAGCGTTGCCCCGAGCGCGATACCCAGCGTGCTTACCATGTTCTCGCGTTGGGAAAGCGCCCTCAATAGCGTTGCGATTGCCCCATCCGGGGGACAGGTCGCGCGGCGAACGCCGGTCGGCCCAAATGTGACCTCAGGTCGGCCGGAGCTCCGCCAGCACGTCCCCGCGCGTGAACGTCTCGTTCTCCGGGACCAGCACCGACGCGACCTCGCCCGCGACGGGTGCCGGCACGTCCACGCTCACCTTCTCGATCTGTATCTCACAGAGCGTCTCGCCGGCCGACACGACCGCTCCCTCGCGGACGAACCAGTTGGCGACGACGCCCTCGTCGACGTCCATGGCGTCGGCTGGCCACACCGACGCCGAGTCGACGGCCACGGTGTCCGTGGCCTCGCTCCCGGATTCGCTCATTCGACGATATCGCGGATGGCCGCCTCGATGGCCTCCGTCGAGGGGTTCACTGCCTGCTCCAGCGGCCGGGCGTACGGGATGGGGACGTCCGGGATGGCGAGCCGTCGAACCGATTCGAGCGCGTCGAGGTCGTGTTCGGCGACCCGGGTGATGACCTCGCCCGTCACGCCGAACGACTGGTAGTCCTCGTCGACGACGACGAGCCGGCCGGTCTTCTGCACCGACTCGACGATGGTCTCGGTGTCGAGCGGGACGAGCGTCCGCAGGTCGACGACCTCCACGTCTATCGGTCCCGAGAGGTTCTCCGCGGCTTCGAGTGCGCGGTGGACGTGCAGGCCGTGGGTGACGACCGTCACGTCGCTCCCTTCGCGTTTCACGGCCGCCTCCCCGAAGGGAATCTCGTACGCCTCCTCGGGGACGGGGGTCTTCGGTCCTTCGGGGGCGGGCATCCAGCCGATGCCCATCAATCTCTTGTGGAACATGTAGACCACGGGGTCGTCGTCGCGGATGGCGGTGTGCATCAACCCCTTCGCGTCGTACGCCGTCGACGGGACGACGACCTTCATCCCGGGGAGGTGCGCGAAGGTGCCGTACAGCGTCTGGGAGTGCTGGGCGGCGTCGTTGTACCCGCCTCCGACCGCCGTGGTGAGCACCATCGGCACCGAGAAGCTCCCGCCGCTCATGTACGTGTTCTTCGCCATCTGGTTGTAGATCTGGTCGAAGCAGACGCCCATGAAGTCGACAAACATCAGCTCAGCGATGGGGCGCATCCCCTGCTGGGCGGCCCCGATTGCGGCGCCGATGTACGCCGTCTCGGAGATGGGGACGTCCATGATGCGCTCGTGGCCGAACTCCTCCAGCAACCCCTGCGTGGAGTCGAAGATGCCGCCGTAGTCGGCGACGTCCTCGCCCATGTAGAACACCTCGTCGTTCTCCCGCATCTCGTGGGCGATGGCCGACACCATCGCGCGACTCATCGTCAGCTCCTTTTCCGTGGCCTGTTGGCTCATCAGTCGTCACCTCCCTCGACCGTCATCTGCGTGCCGAGTGTCCCGGACGTGGGCGGCGGGTTCGTGAACACGTCCTCGAACGCAGTTTCGGGGTCGGGTTCGGGCTGGTCTTTCGCCCACTCGATGGCGTCCTCGACGCGCTTGTGGGCGCGTTCGCGAATCTCGGTGATGTGGCCGGTGTCGACCCCCGCCGCGCGGAGGTCGTCCTCCAGTCGCTCGATGGCGTCGAGTCGCTTCGCGCGCTCGATGTCCTCGTCGGGGCGGTACGCCTCGGCGTCGCCCATGAAGTGGCCCATCCGGCGGTGGACCTGCACCTCCAGCAGCGAGGGGCCGTTGCCCTGCCGGGCGCGCTCGACGGCGCCCTCGGCGGCCTCGTAGACGGCGACCGCGTCGTCGTAGTCGACCCGCACACCCGGCATGTCGAACCCCTTCGCCCGGTCGGCGCCGTTCTTCACGTCGGTCACGCGCTCCTTCGGCATCGAGATGGCCCAGTCGTTGTCCTCGATGACGAACACGACCGGCAGCTCGTGGACGGCCGCGAGGTTCAGCGACTCCAGGAACCCGCCCTGGTCGATGGCGCCCTCACCGATGAACGCGACCGCCACCGAATCGCTGTTACGCTTCTTCGCGGCGAGGGCCGCCCCGACGGCGGGCGGACAGCCCTGCGCGATGATGCCGCTGCACGCGAAGTTGACGGCGTCGTCGAACAGGTGCATGTGTCCACCCTTCCCGCGGCAGAGCCCCGTCTCGCGCCCGAAGATCTCGGCGGTCATCCGCTTCAGGTCGACGCCCTTCGCGATGGCGATGTGGTGCGGTCGGTGCGGTCCAGTGACGGTGTCGTCACGGCGGAGGTGCTGCACGACGCCGACCGAAGCCTCGTGCCCGGCGGCGAGGTGGAGCTCCCCGGGGATGGGACCAGCCGAAATGTCGAACGCCGGCTGTTTCCCCTCCAGATACTCCTCCTGGAGCCGCTCCTCGTAGTGACGCGCCGTTACCATGTTCTCGAACATGTCCTCGAGTTCACTTACGGCTATCATGACTCGGCCCTGAGTGGGCCGAACACGAGGAAAGTAATACATCGCTTATCGCCCGCATGCGGTCGGTAAGCTCCTCGAAATCGGCCGACGAAGCCGCGGGGGTGTTGCGAGGTCTAGTACTCGATACGCTCCGCTTACGTCGAGGGTGAACTCGGTGGTTCGGCTCGCTCGTGGCGCCGGGCTGATTCCACGTCCGGCCAGCGCGGCGTGGCTGGTCACACCGCTTCCGTGTGCCAGACGTCAGACGGTGTTCTCACCCCGTGAGAGCGCTCGAAAGGGGTTATTGGGTGGCCTGCGAAGGAGTAGCTAAGACCCCATGGGGGTCGGGCGATTCACGATGACGACGAACACCAATCTGGGCGTAGTGCTCGAACTGCTGCGGGCGGACCCGGAGCTCCAGTCGAGCGACGGGCTGCTGGTCCGCGGGGAGACGAGCGTCACGGCCGCCCAGCGCGAGGCGGTCGTCGACCACGTCCGAACGGACACGGACGCACAGCTGACGCTGTTCCTGCTGGCGACCGAGATGAAGGCAGACGCGACGGCGTCGGAATCGGCGTTCCGCGACGAACTCCAGGAGTTCGCCGAAGCGGTCCACGAGCGGTTCGGGGTCAACCTCCTCCGGACCGCCGCGGCCCACCCCGAGCGACTCCCTGCTCGCGTCCCGGACGACCTCCTCACGGACGAGGCCATCGCGGCGCTCGACGCCTGAGTCCGGGTTCTCTGTCGGCTCACTCGGTACGATGAACCTCTGCTCGCGGGTCGTGGTACTCCCCGCTCGCGTACTCGTGGTTCTCAGTCGCTTCGCTCCGTTCGAACCACGCTGTGTCTGCCGAACCCGTACCGCAACCGGTTCGCCAGCCGCCGCGAGAACTTCGCCTCCGTCCGCGAGTCGAACCGTTCGGCGAGCGCCTCGTAGATGAGCGGCACCGCCACCTCCTGTTCGAGACTCTCCTGGACCGTCCACGTCCCGGTCGAGCCGCCGGCGATGTAGTCGGCCACGTCGCCGAGGTCCGTGCCCTCTTCGCGGAAGGCTTCCTCACAGAGTTCGAGTAGCCACGACCGAATCACGGCGCCGTTGTTCCAGGTGCGGGCCACGGCTTCGAGGTCGAGGTCGTACCGCCCCTCGTGGAGCAGTTCGAACCCCTCGCCGTAGGCCTGCATCAGCGCGTACTCGACGCCGTTGTGGACCATCTTCACGTAGTGACCGCTTCCCGCAGGGCCCATCCGGTCGTGGCCTTCGGGGCCCGTGGCGACGGCATCGAAGACAGGGGTGAGTTCCTCGTAGGCCCACTCGGGGCCGCCGACCATCAGCGAGAAGCCGAGATCGGCGCCTGCGGGGCCACCCGAGGTGCCGCAGTCGAGGTACGCCGCCTCGCACGCGTCGGCGCGGCGCGTCGAGTCCTCGAAGTGGCTGTTGCCACCGTCGACCACCACGTCGTCGGCGTCGAGGTAGGGGTCGAGTTCGTCCAGCGCGGCGTCCACGGGGTCGCCCGCGGGAACCATCAGCCAGATGCGCTTCTCGTCACCGAGTTGCTCGGCGAGTGCCGGAATCGACTCCGCGGGGGTGATGCCCGCCTCGGCCGCGTCCGCCAGTGCCTCCTCGCTCACGTCAAACGCGACCACGTCGTGGCCCGCGTCAGTGACGCGGTCGGCGACGATTCGACCCATCCGCCCGAGTCCGATGACGCCCAGTTGCATACCCGAGACTGCGAGCGTCGGCAGGTAGGGGTTGCGGTCCGCGGTTCGTGGATACGTCGTGTTGGCAACTGCGATGGTACCACAGCTGAAACCACCTCGAACGCCCCCGACCTCCCACCTCTCGCGGCTCGCTGTGCTCCTCGGGGTTCGCTCCGCTCACCCCCTGCGGTGGTTGCGTCGCCAGGGGTCGGTGGGCGACGGCGCGGACGAGTGAGCACCACAGGGAACGAGCAACGCGAGTCCCCGAGGAGCGCGCTCGCCGCACCGAGCCCAGCACGTCGGGGCTTTCGAGGTGTTGTTCCCACTATCCCCTTCGTCGTCACCTTCAGTCCCATCCCCGACGCTTCTGATACACACCCAACAGTCCCCTCGGCACGGACGCCAAGCTTTATCTCCGGCACCCGCCTGACCCGGAAGCAAGTACGTGGATAGCGGGCCGTAACGGTCCGTCCACATCTCGACTCATGAGCGACACTCCCGACAGCTACGACCCAGCCGAAGCCGAACCCCGCTGGCGTGAGGCGTGGGCAGCGAGCGACCTCCACCGCTACGACGGCGACGACTCTCGACCCGACTACGTCATCGACACGCCCCCGCCGTATCCCACCGGAAACATGCACATCGGCAACGCGTTGGGCTGGTGTTACATGGACTTCCTGGCGCGGTACAAGCGCCTGCAGGGCCACGACGTGCTGTTCCCGCAGGGCTGGGACTGCCACGGCCTCCCGACCGAGGTCAAGGTCGAGGAGAACCACGGCATCCACCGCACCGAGGTCTCCCGCGACGAGTTCCGCGACCTCTGCATCCAGCACACCGAGGAGCAGATCGAGGCGATGAAGGAGACGATGGGCCTGCTCGGCTTCTCGCAGGACTGGGCCCACGAGTTCCGGACCATGGACCCCGACTACTGGGGGGAGACCCAGCGGTCGTTCGTCAGAATGACCGACGACGACCGGGTCTACCGCGACGAACACCCGGTCAACTGGTGTCCACGCTGTGAAACCGCCATCGCGGACGCCGAGGTCGAGACCGTCGAGCGCGAGGGCACCCTCTACACTATCACGTTCACCGGTGTCGACAGCGAGGACATCGACATCGCGACCACGCGCCCGGAACTCCTCGCGGCGTGTGTGGCGGTGGCGGTCGACCCCGAGGGGGACTTCGCCGACCGCGCGGGCGAGACGGTCGAGGTGCCAATCTTCGGCCAACAGGTCGGGATCATCGCCGACGAGGACGTCGACGAGTCGTTCGGGACGGGCGCGGTGATGGTCTGCACCTTCGGCGACAAGCAGGACGTGACGTGGTGGCAGCGCCACGACCTCGACCTCCGAGCCGTCCTCACCGAGGACGGGCACCTGACCGACGCCGCAGGCGACTTTGCGGGGCTCGGCATCGACGAGGCGAAGGACGAAATCGCGACGGCCCTCACGAAGAGCGGCCACCTCCACGACGAATCCCCCACGGACCAGCAGGTCGGCACGTGCTGGCGCTGTGACACCCCCATCGAAATCCTGAGCAAGGAGCAGTGGTTCGTCACCGTCGACACCGACGAGGTTCTCGCTCGCGCACAGGACGTCGAGTGGGTGCCCGAACACATGTACGGCCGCCTCGAAGAGTGGGCCGAGGGGATGGAGTGGGACTGGGTCATCTCCCGCCAGCGCGTGTTCGCCACCCCCATCCCCGCGTGGTTCTGCGAGTCCTGTGGCCACGTCCACGTCGCCGAGGAGGCCGACCTCCCGGTCGACCCCACGGACGAGTCCCCCACCGTGGACTGCCCCAAGTGCAGCGCCGACGCCTGGCGCGGCGAGACGGACGTGATGGACACGTGGATGGACTCCTCCATCTCCCCGCTCTTCGTGCGTGGGTGGCCCGACGCGGCGTTCGAGCCGGTCCACCTGCGGGAGCAGGGCCACGACATCATCCGGACGTGGGCGTTCTACACCCTCCTGCGCACGGCGGCGCTCGAAGACGAGAAGCCGTGGGAGACTGCCCTGGTGAACGGCATGGTGTTCGGCGAGGACGGCCACAAGATGTCGAAGTCGCGGGACAACTTCGTCCAGCCCGAAGAGGTCGTCGAGGAGCACGGCGCCGACGCCTTCCGGCAGGCACTCGCGCTCGCCGGCCAGCCAGGAACCGACGTGCAGTTCCAGCCGAAGGAGGTGACGAGCGCGAGTCGCTTCCAGAACAAGCTCTGGAACGTGACGAACTTCGCGACGAGTCACCTCGACGAGCGGACGCCCGACATCGAGGCGCCGGCGTACCGCGACGCCGACGCGTGGATTCTCGCCCGAGCCGGCGAGACTGCCGACGCGGTCGCCGAGCACATGGCGCACTACCGGTTCGACTCGGCGCTCCGCACCGTCCGCGAGTTCGTCTGGGGCGACCTCGCCGACGACTACCTCGAACTCGTGAAGGGCCGGCTGTACGAGGGGCGGCCCGGCGAGCGGAACGCCGCTCGCCACGCGCTGTTCCGCGCACTCAGGATGTCGCTCACGATGCTCGCGCCGTTCGCCCCGTTCGTCGCCGAGGAGGCGTACGACCAGCTCCCGGTCGAGGGGAGCGTTCACGCCGGCGCGTGGCCCGAGCGCCCCGACGTGGACGCGGCGGCCGTCGACCGCGGCGCACTCGTCGCGGACGTGGCCGCGGAGATCCGCGGCTGGAAGTCCGAGGCCGGCATCGCGCTCAACGCCGACCTCCCCCGGGTCGAGCTCTACCTCGACGACGAGTACGAGGGCCCCAATCCGGACACCTACGACCTCGCGAACGCCATCAACGCTCCCGTCTACATCGAGACGGGCCGCCCGTCGCTCGAACTCGTCCCCGTCGCCGTCGAGCCGGACCACTCCGTCGTCGGTCCCGAGTTCCGTGACCGCGCCGGCGCGGTCGTCTCCGCGCTCGACGCGATGGACCCCGCGGAGGTCCGCGCGGCGATCGACACGCACGGCGAGGTCCGCCTCGACCTCGACGGCGACGAGGTGGCGGTGAGCGCGGACGCCGTCACGGTCCGCGAGGAGCTTCGCGCCGAGAGCGGCGAGGAGGTCGCGGTCCTCGAACCCGAGGGGGCGACCGTCATCGTCTACCCGGCGGCCGACGACTGAGTCGCCGACGAGGTTTTTACCCCCCGCGGTACAACCCCCGGGCATGTTCGAGACGGTGGTCATCGCGACGGACGGCTCCGAGAGCGGTCGCCGGGCCGTCGACACGGCGCTCGACCTCGCACAGAAGTTCGACGCCGAGGTCCACGCGCTGTACGTCGTCGACCGCTCGCGGGTCGAGGGACTCCCCGAGGATCTCCACGACGAGGTCGAGCAGGCGCTCGAGACGGAGGCCGACGAGTCGCTCGCCGTAGTCGGCGACCGGGCGCACCGCGAGATAACCACCGCCATCCGGGCGGGTCGGCCCGCCGCGGAGATCACGGCGTACGCCCGCGAAGTCGACGCGGACGTGGTCGCCACCGGCACCCGTGGTCGCGACGGCGAACACTCGTTCCTGCTCGGGAGCGTCGCCGAACACGTCGTTCGAACGTGTCCCGTTCCCGTGCTGACCGTCCGACAGCTCGAGTCGGCTGGGTAGTGTGCGGTGTCGGGTTGTGCGAGCTGTCGGACGCAGGGAGACAGCTCGAGTCGGCTGGCTGACTCGCCCGGGTGCCGCCGGACCGAGGCTTACTTCCTTCGCGCACGCTTGCGACGGGTATGAACGACTGGCTCATCGACGACGACCGGCTCTCGCTCGAACGGAAGTCGCTGCTTCCGGGTGCGGGCTTCTTCACGCCGGACTCCTTCGACGCCGAGCAGGACGAACGCGAGGCGCAGGAGGCCATCGAGGGGGCGGCGACCGTCGTGGTCGCGGACCCCGACGCCGACGGCCTCGCCTGCGTCGCCCTCCTCCGGGAGGTACACGGCGACGCGGCGCTCGTCCCCGCGGGGCCACACGAGATGGACGAAGCCATCGGCTACCTCGCCGAGTACGCCGACGAGGGCGTCGACGCCTACATCTGTGACCTCTGTCCCGACGAACGCGACGACCTAGAGGGCCTCGAAGAACTGGTCGAGCGCGCCGATTCGGTCTCGTGGTTCGACCACCACCAGTGGGACGACGAGATCGCCGAGCGCGTCCGCGATGCCGGTGTCCGGCTCGTCGTCGGCGACTCCGAGGAGGAGTGTACCGCCGACGTGACGCTCCGCTCCGTCGACTACACGTTCGACGACCGGTTCGCCGAACTCGCCGCGGTCACCCGCGACCACGACCTCTGGCTCCGCGAGGACCCCCGCTCGGACGACCTGGCCGACTACGCCCACTGGGAGGAGCCCGAGGAGTACGTCGCCGTCGTCCGCGAACACGGCGCGGACCTCTCCGAGGAGGTGCTGGAGTTCCTCGCCGAGCGCCGCGTCGAGAAGGAGGCGCTCGTCGAGAAGGCCGTCGAGCGCGCGGAACTGAAGGAGGTCGACGGCGTCACCGTCGGCGTCACCTACGGTCGCTGCTCGCAGAACGAGGTCGCGGAAGCCCTCCGCGAGCAGGGTGCGGACGCTTCGGTCATCGTCAAGCCCGCCGGCTCCGCGTCGATTCGCGGCACGGACGCGTTCCAGCGGTGTCACGAGGTCGCCGGGCAGGTCAACGGCGGCGGCCACCCGAAGGCCGCCGGCTGCAAGCCCGACATCTACGACGACATGCTCGACTACGCCCACCACTGGACGACGCAGGGCGCGGTGACGAAACAGGTCATCGTCGAGGCGTTCCGGAATCTCCCTGAAACGGACGACGACGAAGGCATCGAGAACGAGCGGTAAGCGACCTGCCTACAGGTCGAACCTGCCGTCGACGATGTGCTCGGCGAACAGCGACATGTACTCGACGTACGGCTCGCCGTCGGCCGCCCCGCCGGCCGCCAGCCGGTGGCGGTAGAGGTCCTCCCAGACCACGGCGAGCACGAACGCCGCGTACCCCCGGTAGAACCGGTCGTGCTCGTAGGTGCGACCGGTTCGGTGCTCGTACTGCGCCACAACCTCGCGGCGGGTCGGGCTCCCCGGTGCGGCCGTGAACGGCGCGAGCCCCCGCTCGTTGCGGCGCCGGATGTCTGCCAGGGCGTCCGCGTCGTCGTACCGTGCTTCGAGCCCATCGAGCGACGGCCGCGCGTCCCCCGCGTCGCGCCACCGTAGCAGGAGATAGCCGAGTTCGACCAGCGGGTCGCCGAGCATCGCGGTCTCCCAGTCGAGGACGCCGGTGATGTGGGGGTCGGCCGCCTCGGCGAACAGCACGTTCCCCGGCCGGAAGTCGCCGTGGACGAGCGTGGCTTCTGCCGGCGCGGGCGCGTGATTCAGGAGCCAGTCGCCGACGGCGCGGAGCCGCGGGAGGTCCCGGCCCGTCACGCGCGTCGCGTCGTCGAGTTGGCCGACCGCGCGTTCGACCAGTTCGCGGGGCGTGTACCGCTCGCAGACGCCGTCGAACGGTTCGGTGTCGACCGCGTGTACGTCGGCGAGGGTCGCCACCAACTCGTCTGCCACCCGCGCTCGTGCCGCTTCCGTCTGGAACCGTTCGGGAAGGTCGGAGCCGAGCGGCACCGTCTCGCCGTCGAGATGCGTCGCGACGAAGAAGGGTCCGCCGACGACCGACTCGTCGGCGGAGAATAGCACCGGCTTCGGCGCCGGTATTCGGGTGGGTTCGAGTCGCCGCAGGATCTCGAACTCCGTCTCGACGTCGTTGACACAGATGGTCTCTCTCGGTGGGTTCGCCCGCCGGAGGAGGTACTGCCCCTGTGACGCGGTCGAGATGGCGAGCACCAGATTGAGCCCGTCGCCGAGCGGCTCGACGCCGGTGACCGACACCTCCAGCGCCGCCGAAAGCACCGATTCGAGCGCGGTGGTGTCGACCGCCGTCTCGGGCTCGGTCATACCCGGACGAGACGAGGACGGGGCAAAAGCGGTCCGGTGGCACGAGACGGGGTCACACGCGTTGCGTCACAGATACGACTCGACGAACGCGCGGTGCTGGGCCTCGCGTTCGTCCTTCTCTGCGGGGGTCGCATCCTGCAGCCAGAGCGGCAGACACGCCATCGCATCGAGGCGCGCGGTCAGGCTGTACGTCTCCATCCGTTCCTCGATGGCGGGGGTGAACGCCCAGTCGTCCCGCTCGCGGGCGTAGGCCCTGCGGAACGTCTCTCGCAGGGCGACCGCCCGCTGCTCGCCGTCCGCCTGCGGGTCGAACAGGTGTGACTCGACTTTCGCGAGGTTGTACGCGGGCTCCGCTGCAGTCAAGTTCGCCAGGTCGAGGACGGCCCGCGTTTCGCCCGTCCCGGGGTCGACGAGCAGATTGCCGTACCGATAATCCCAGTGGCAGTACCGGGGCGCGTCGGGCTCGGAGAGTGCGTCGAGCCGCGCGTCCAACTCCTCGCGGAGTGCAGGCACGAGGTCGGCGAAGCGGTCCGGTTCGTCCGCGAGGTCTGGGAAGTACGTCCCGTCAGCGAGCGCGTCGAGAGTCCCGTCGACGCCGGCCCGGACCCACTCGCGGAGGTCGTCGACCGGGCCGTGGTCGCCGTCGAGCACCGCGAGGTCGCCGTCCACGACCCCCACGGAACCGACTCGCGGGAGCGTCCCAAGCTCGTGCAGTTCGGCGAGGTTCTCGCCGGCCTCACGGACGACGCGTTCGCGAGCCGCTGCCGGGAGCGCGTCGGGTCGTCCCTCGAAGTTCTCGCCGTCGAGCCGCTCCATGAGGTAGAACGGCGCGGGGTACTCGTCGTGTTCGTCCACGTACCCGAACACCTCAGGGACCGGAACCGTCGTCTCGCGTCCGAGCAGGTCGAACAGTCGCGGCTCGGCCTGGGCGACCTGCGGGTCGACGAAGCCGGCGGTGGTCGCCTTCAGGACGGCCTCACGCTCGCCCCCGGGCGTCTCACACGCGACGAAGCAGACGAAATCGGTGCCGAACTCGCTCCGCTCGAATTCGCGTACCTCCCAGTCGGGGCAACAGGCACGGACCATCGCCGTCACGTCCTCGTCGGCTACCGCGTCGGGCATCGTCGGTGGGTGTGGGTCGGGGGTGATACGTCTTCGGGAGGCGTGTCAGTCGTCCACGGGATCGGGGCCGCCGGCTCCGCTCACCAGGAACTCCCGGGCGAGATACAGTAGGCTGCCGCCGCCTAGCACCACCGGCACCGCGAGGGCGACTACCGGAAGCGTCTCGTAGTGCGTCTCCCACATGAACATTCGAAGTTGCACGACGAGGAGGCAAAGCGGGAGCAGCAGGAGCGCGGTACACCGGCGGACGGTTCGCTGGAGGGCGTCGGACATACCCGTCGACGCTCGGCCGTGGAAGAAAACCCTAGTGGTCGCTGGCTAGTCGTCTTCCCGCTCTCGGGTCACGCTGTTCCCCGCTCGCACGGCCTGCGAGGGCAAAGCCGTCGCGCTGTTCGCAATCCCGAGGACTCGTTTCACTCGTCCTCGCCGCTCGCGGGTCACGCTGTTCCCCGCTCGCAATCCCGAGGCCTCCCTACCGGTCGGCCTCGCCGACTACCCACTTGTCGGAGTACGTCTCGCCACAGGAGCAGGCCGCGTACGCGTGGACCACGTCGCCTTCGGCGTAGATGCCGCCGACCTCCTCGTTCTGGTCTTCGGCGAACGCGAAGACGAACTTCAGGTCGTGCGTCCCCGTGTCGGTCGAGGGGCAGTCCGCGCCCGCGCAGTCGCGGTCGATGTGGCCGTCGGTCTGCATCGCGACGCCCGCGAAGTCCATCGGGTCGATGCCCGTGGTGTCGGCGAACGTCGAGCGCCCGCGGTCGCCCGGGAGGACGAGGACGACCCCGTCGTCGAGAGACTCGGCGACGTTCCCGAGCGCGTCGGGATTGCCGATGGTCTCGTCAGAGAGGAAGATGAGGATGTCGTCGGGCCGCTCGCCCGCGAGGAACTCCTCGTACGGCGTCCGGGTCATCGGTTCTCCTCGGTCTGCTTCGCGATGTCCGCGAGCGAGTCGTTCGGCGCGTCGGGGACGGTGTAGACGGCGCGCTCGCCGGGGGCGCGCAGGCCGTACGCCGTGCCCTCGTCGACGATGTCGACGTGGACGGTACGGCCGAAGTCCAGCCCCTTCGCGTCGGCCCAGGCGACGAGGTGGTTCTCGCCGTCGCCCTCGCGAGCCTGTCGGGCGTTCGCGTACGCCCCGCGGAGTTCGAGCGTGTCGTCGAGCGCCCGCTCGATACGGACGTGACGGGTCTTCCCGCCGAGGTCGAGTCGCACGACCTCCTCGGTGGGGAAGCGCTCGCGGGCGTCGTCGGGGAGCGTCACTTTCGGGCGGTCGGTACGGCCGGCACGAGCCAGCGTCGCGCGGACGGAGTCGACCGCGTCGCTGGAGACGGAGTCTGGCATGGAGAGAGAAGCGTGGACCTTACTCGTCCTCTTCCTCGCCACCCTCGCCGAGGAGGGTCGCGGGGTCGCTGTCGCCACGTGCGACGATCTTGGCGTTGATCTGGCGGGTCTCGTCGGAGACCTCGGCACCGCGGACGGTGACGCGCTTGCGCTCGCCGTCGCGCGTCGGCTTGAAGCCCGTGCCGCCGGTGACGAGGATGGCCTTCGTGTTCGGCCCCTTCACGTCGCCGCGCATCGGTCGGCCGGAGACGTCCGAGCCGCCCGTGATCTCGAGCGTGTAGCCGTCGAGGCCGACGGCGCCGCCGTCTACTTCCTCACCGATGGACCGGCCGATGAACCGGTTCGAGTCCTGTCCCTCTGTGTCGACCTGATACGTCGCGCCGTCCTCGGGGTCGGCGACGACGATCTGAAACTCTGCCATACGGGTTGCGAGTCGACGCGGAACCTAAAGGGTATTGAAACGCCGTCGAGCCGGAGATGGCCTCAGTCTGCGGCTTGTGGCCCGTTCGCGCCCCCGAGCACGTACGCCCGAGTGACATCCACGAGCGCCTTCCGGTACTCCGATTCGTCGGTGTCGCGCGCCAGCGAGCGGAACCGCTCGCGGAACGCGTCGAAGCCGACTTCGGGCGCGTCGCTCGCCGCGACCTGTGCCAGCTCGTACAGGTGATGGCTGGGGTCGATGACGCCGTGCCGCTCCAGGAGCGCGACCGCGAACGCCGCGTTCACCGCCGTGATTTCGGGGTCGGAGCCTGGACTCAACTGCGTCCAGCCATCGGGCGCCACGGCCGGCCGGTCGGCCACAGCGGCCGCGAGCGACGACTCCATGAACGCCACCAGCTTGTCCGCGGGCGCCACGGCGAGCGTGATGTCGTCGGCGTAGATGTCCTTCATGTGGTTCGCGATCTGGTAACAGTGCGCGAGCTTTCGACGCTCGACTGACCGACCCGGGAGCGCGAGAAACAGCGCCTCTTCGGTCTTCATCGTGTGCGAGGGGTGTTCCTCCTCGTAGCGGGCCATGTGCGCGAACTCGTGGAGCGCGAGCTCGCGGGCCATCGCGCTCGTCGCGGCCTGGCGGCTCATGATGAGCACGTGGTGGTCGTCGTAGTGGCCCGTCAGCGTGCGCTCGTCCGGGTCCTCGCGGATTTCGACTTCGACTGGCAACGACACGTCGTGTTCCGTCTCGAAGAGATCGCGAGCCGAGAGAAACGGTTCGGACGGCCCCCGACCCTTCACGCGAACGTCCATGGATAGTGTTACCACGTCACTGCGACGTTTGAGTGTTGTGTCGCCGGAACGTGTGAGGGTGAACTTTACACGAGAGAGGGGCGTACGTTCGGGCATGAACCGCGGCTGGCTGCTGTTCGGGGCGTCCGCCCTGCTGGCAGCCGGGGCCGTCGTCGTCGGCGTCGTCGGGCTCTCGCTCCCGCCGCTGTTGCTCGCGGCGCTCGCGCTCGGGGGGATGAGCTACGCCTGTTTCTCGAAGGCCCGCGACCGCGTCGCCTCGAGCGTCTACACCCGGGTGGGCGTCGAGCCGAACCCCGACGGAACGGTGGGCGAGGAGGGGGCCCGGGCAGAGCGGTCGCGCTCGGGGCGTGTCACGCACGAACCGCGCGACGACTGGGACGACCCCGACGACTGGCCGTTCGACGACCCGTTCTGGACCGGCGAGGGGACGGAAACCGACGGCGGCACCGAGACGGCGTTCGGCGGCGGCTCGACCGGTCGGGAGACGACCGACAGCACGATCGGGAGCGACACCGGCTGGACGAACGAACGGAGTCGCACGGACCACGCGGAATCGGGTCGCGGGGGCCAGGAGGGCGTCCGCTTCGTCGCCCCGCGTGCCCGCGAAGCGTGTGACGTGCTCGGGGTGGACCTCGACGCCTCACCCCGGGCAGTCCGGGCGGCGTACCGCGAGCGGGTGAAGGAGACGCATCCGGACCGCGGCGGCGAGGAAGCGGCGTTCAAGCGGGTACGATGGGCCTACGAGTACCTCCGCGAACACTACGAGTGAGTGGTCACCGGACCGAACCTCCCGAAGGCTCCGTATGCGGCTCGTTCGCACGAAATCGCCCGATTTCGGGAACGACGAAACACTATCCTTTTGTCGCTGCTGTCGTTAGCGCTCTGTATAATGGGCCGACGTAAGAAAATCGTACAGGAGTGTGAGACGCTGATGGACAAACCGGAGCAGATCCGGAACATCGCCATCGCAGCTCACGTCGACCACGGCAAGACGACCCTGACAGACAACCTCCTCGCCGGTGCGGGGATGATCTCCGACGACACCGCGGGCCAGCAGCTCGCGATGGACACGGAGGAGGACGAGCAGGAGCGCGGCATCACCATCGACGCGGCGAACGTCTCGATGACCCACGAGTACGAGGGGACCAACCACCTCATCAACCTCATCGACACGCCCGGCCACGTCGACTTCGGTGGCGACGTCACCCGCGCGATGCGCGCCGTCGACGGTGCGCTCGTGGTCGTGGACGCCGTCGAGGGCGCGATGCCCCAGACGGAGACCGTCCTGCGACAGGCGCTCCGCGAGGGCGTCAAGCCCGCGCTGTTCATCAACAAGGTCGACCGCCTCATCTCCGAGCTCCAGGAGGGGCCCGAGGAGATGCAGCAGCGGCTCCAGTCGGTCATCCGCGACGTCAACGAACTCATCCGCGGCATGACCGAGGAGATGGACGACGTCGACGACTGGACCGTCTCCATTCAAGGTGGGACGGTCGGCATGGGGTCGGCCCTCTACAAGTGGGGTATCTCGATGCCTTCGATGGCGCGGACCGGCATGGACTTCGGCGACATCATCGACCTCGAGCGCGCCGACAAGCGGAAGGAACTCCACGAGAAGACGCCCCTGTCGAACGTCGTGCTCGACATGGTCTGTGAGCACTTCCCGGACCCCATCGACGCGCAGCCCCGTCGTATCCCGCGCATCTGGCGTGGCGACGCCGACTCCGACCTCGCGCACACGATGCGGGACGTCGACGACGAGGGCGAGGTCGTCCTGATGGTCACCGACATCGGTATCGACCCCCACGCCGGCGAAATCGCCGCCGGTCGTGTCTTCTCCGGCACGCTGGAGAAGGGCCAGGAGCTCTACGTCTCGGGGACTGCGGGCAAGAACCGCGTCCAGTCCGTCGGCATCTACATGGGCGGCGAGCGCGAGGAAGTCGAGCGCGTTCCTGCGGGGAACATCGCGGCCGTCACCGGCCTGCGTGACGCTATCGCCGGCTCCACGGTCTCCTCCGTCGAGATGACGCCGTTCGAGTCCATCGAGCACATCTCCGAGCCCGTCATCACGAAGTCCGTCGAGGCGAAGTCGATGGACGACCTCCCGAAGCTCATCGAGACGCTGCGGCAGGTCTCGAAGGAGGACCCGACCATCCGCATCGAGATCAACGAGGACACCGGCGAGCACCTCATCTCCGGACAGGGTGAACTCCACCTCGAAGTCATCACCCAGCGTATCGAGCGGAACCAGGGCATCCCGGTCACGACCGGTGAGCCGATCGTCGTCTACCGCGAGGCGCCCACCGCGAACTCCCGCGAGGTCGAGGGAATCTCGCCGAACCGCCACAACCGGTTCTACATGAGCGTCGAGCCGCTCTCGGAGGACATCGTCGACCTCCTGAAGCTCGGCGAGGCGTCGATGGACATGCCGGAACTCGAGCGCCGTGAGGCGCTGATGGAGGCCGGCATGGACAAGGAGACGGCCCAAAACGTCGAGCACATCTACGGCACCAACATCCTCATCGACGACACGAAGGGTATCCAGCACCTGAACGAGACGATGGAACTCGTCATCGAGGGGCTCGAAGAGTCGCTCGACGACGGCCCGCTCGCTGCCGAGCCGGTCCAGGGTGCGCTCCTGCGCCTGCACGACGCGAAGCTCCACGAGGACGCCATCCACCGGGGGCCCGCACAGGTCATCCCCGCGACGCGTGACGCCGTCCACACGGCGCTCATGGACGCGGAGATCCGCCTGCTCGAACCCATCCAGAACGTCCGCATCGACGTGCCCAACGAGCACATGGGCGCCGCGTCCGGCGAGATTCAGGGTCGTCGTGGCCGCGTCGACGACATGTACCAGGAGGGTGACCTCATGGTCGTCGAGGGGATCGCGCCCGTCGACGAGATGATCGGCTTCTCCTCGGACATCCGCAGTGCGACCGAGGGTCGCGCGTCGTGGAACACGGAGAACGCTGGCTTCCGCGTCCTCGCGGACAACCTCCAGCCCGACATCATCAACGAGATTCGCGAGCGCAAGGGCATGAAGACGGAACTGCCCGCGCAGATCGACTACCTGTAAGTCGGCCCCCTCTCCGTTCTTCTCTCTCGCTACTTCCCCGGCACCAGCGACGCGTACACCTCGTCGATGGCGTCGTTGACTTCCTCGCCGTTACCACCCCACGGATTTCGCGAGAAGTAGTACATCCCGGCGAGCAACACCCCGACGTCGGTCGCGACCGTGGGGGCGACCGCCCCGAGGGCGAAGGCGGTGACGCCCGCGACGATTCCGGCGATGAGCACGTCGAGCACCTGGTAGGCGAGCGGCATGGTCGGGCTACGGACGCCGCCCCTTTCCACTTTCCGAGCGTTGTACCGTTCAGCAGAGCTAAGTGGGTGCCATATTCACCCCGTGTATGGAGCAGCAACGGGCCGCGTTTCTGGCGGTCGCGGCCGTCGTCGCCGTCGTCGGACTCGGGCTCTTCTTCATGGGTGGTGGGCCGGCGGCCCCGACGGCCACGGCGACGCCGACACCCGGGTTGGCGTCCGGCCTCACACCCTCGTCTACGGGGACGCCGACGCCTGCGGCGACGCCCGCGCAAACTGCCACCGCGACGCCCGACCCCGCCGCGACCCCGACGCCGTTCAACGACTCCGTCCAGCGCTACTCGTTCGACGGCCCGGCGCTGAACCGGAGCCACGTCGCGCGGCTCGCCGCGGTGGGCAACTACACCGCCCGGTCGAACCTCACCATCGACGGCGAGAGCTACACCAACCACGTCAACGTCAGCTACGTAATGGACCTGCAGGACGACCGCGAGTACAGCGTCCAGGTGTTCACCTACCGCTACGAGAACGGCGAAGACGAGGTGTACCCCGTCGTTTGGACGTTCACCGACGAGAACACGACGTGGGAGCGCCGCCAGGAGCGCACCGGCCAGCGGAACTCGACGGTGGAGAGCGACACCGAACCCTACCGGGGGGAGGTCGAGCCCGTGAATACGACGCTCGCGCTCGACATCGGTGAGATCGCCACGGGGGTCGTCGACCGCTCGAACTGGACGCTCACCGGCAACAGCACCCGCGACGGGGTCCGGCTGTTCCGGTTCGAGACGAGCGGCCGACACCTCGACGCGGCCGTCCCGGGCAACGTCACGGGTGGCGAGGCGACGTTCGTCGTCGGCGAGGACGGCATCGTCCGCTACATCGCGTACGACTTCACCGCGGTCGAGGACGGGTCGCGTACCCGGTACGTCTACGAGTCGTTCTACGGCCGGCTGGGTGAGACGAGCGTGCCGCGCCCGGAGTGGGCGGACTGACCGGGACGCCTGCATCGATTGAACTGACCGGGACACCTGCATCCTTTGCGAATGACCGCACGCTTATACCCGCCCGCACATTCGTACCGGGTAATGACCGAGGTGGCCGACTCGTGAGCGACGCTGTCCACGCGTACACCGTCCGGCTCGAACTCGTCGACGAACCGGGTGAGCTGCTCCGTACGCTCGAACCTATCGCGGACAACGGGGGGAACCTGCTGTCCATCTTCCACGAACGCGGCAATCTCACACCACGGGGACACATCCCCGTCGAGGTCGACCTCGAGGCCACACCCGAGCGGTTCGACGTCATCGTCGACGCCCTCCGAGATGCGGGCGTCAACATCATCCAGGCCGGCGAGGAGCGGTACAGCGAGGAGGTGACCGTCGTGCTGACGGGCCACCTCGTCGACACCGACCTCTCGGACACGCTCTCGCGCATCCAGGAGTGCGGGAAGGCGTCCGTCTCCGACGTCTCGCTGTCCGCGCCCGACGGCACCGCGGACATCTCGGCGGCACGACTCCGACTCGTCGCCGAGCGCGGCGGTGTCGAGCAGGCGCTCGACGCCATCCGCGAGGTCGCCGACGAGAAGGGGCTACAGGTCATCGCACCGCTCGCCGGAGGTGAGGCCTGATGCGGCTCGCTGTCATGGGCGCGGGCGCCGTCGGGACGAGCGTCGCCGACCTCGCCGGCGAGTACGGCCACACCGTCACCGCGCTCGCCGATTCGTCGAGTGCCGTCCTCGACGCCGAGGGCATCGACGTCGAAGCCGCACTCGACCGGAAGTCCCGGGAGGGCGTGGTCGGCGACGCCGCGCCCGACGCCGCGCTCGATGCCGACTACGACGTGCTCGTGGAGGCGACGCCGACGACGCTCGACGACGCCGAACCCGGCTTCTCGCACGTCGCGCACGCGCTCGAACGCGACAAGCACGTCGTGCTCGCGAACAAGGGACCCGTCGCGGAGCGATACGCGGACGTGCGCGCGCTCGAGTCGGCGTCCGAGGGTGAGGTGTTGATGGAGGCCACGGTTGCCGGCGCGATTCCCGCGCTGTCGACCATCGCCGACGTCGGCCCACAGCACGTCACCGCCGTTCGTGGCGTGCTGAACGGCACCGCCAACTTCGTCCTCTCGCGGATGGCCGCCGAGGGGCTGGGCTACGAACACGTGCTCGCGGAGGCGCAGGACCTGGGGGTCGCGGAGGCGGACCCCTCGTTCGACGTGCAGGGGACCGACGCCGCACTCAAGTGCGT
This sequence comes from Halorarius litoreus, assembly GCF_024362405.1. Classification (GTDB taxonomy): domain Archaea; phylum Halobacteriota; class Halobacteria; order Halobacteriales; family Haloarculaceae; genus Halorarius; species Halorarius litoreus. The sequence goes on from NZ_CP101454.1 coordinate 1,758,126, forward strand.
CATCGTCGCGAACATCCTCTACGACGAGGAGTACACGCTCGCGGACGCCGAGGTCGCGGGCATCGAGGACATCCCCGGCAGCGCGCTCGAACTCGCCGCCGAGGACGGCCGAACCGTGCGGCTCATCGGCGAGGTGTCGCAGGGCTCGGTTCGCGTGGGGCCCCGCCTGGTTCCCGAACACGGGACGCTCGCGGTGACGGGCACCCGGAACATCGTCCAGTTGGAGACCGAACACGCCGGCCGGCTCAACCTCTCTGGCCGGGGTGCAGGCGGTCCCGAGACCGCGAGCGCGGTGCTCGCGGACGTGGGGCGACTGGCCCGGTAGTCGGCTACCCACGCGGCGTGTGACCTGCTGTCAAACCGCCTGACGCGGCCGGATTCGGCGGAATCCCTTTCGAAATCGTTTTACGGGCGACCTTCCAAAGCCCTCCACATAGCGCCTTAGCGCGTGAGATACCCATGAGCGACAAACCGCACCAGAACCTGGCCGTCATCGGCCACGTCGACCACGGAAAGAGTACGATGGTCGGGCGGCTCCTCTTCGAGACAGGGAGCGTCCCCGAGCACGTCATCGATCAGTACCGAGAGGAAGCCGAAGAGAAGGGCAAGGGCGGCTTCGAGTTCGCCTACGTCATGGACAACCTCGCCGAGGAGCGCGAGCGCGGTGTAACCATCGACATCGCCCACCAGGAGTTCGACACCGACGAGTACTACTTCACCATCGTCGACTGTCCGGGCCACCGCGACTTCGTCAAGAACATGATCACTGGCGCGAGCCAGGCCGACAACGCTGTGCTCGTCGTCGCGGCCGACGACGGTGTCCAGCCCCAGACCCAGGAGCACGTCTTCCTGGCCCGTACGCTCGGCATCGACGAGCTCATCGTCGCGGTCAACAAGATGGACCTGGTCGACTACCAGGAGGACCGCTACCGCTCCGCCGTCGACGAGGTCAAGAAGCTCCTGAAGCAGGTCCGCTTCAACACCGAGGACGCGAGCTTCATCCCGACCTCGGCGTTCGAGGGCGACAACGTCTCCGAGCCGTCGGACAACACGCCGTGGTACGACGGCCCGACGCTCCTGCAGGCGCTCAACAACCTGCCGGCCCCGCAGCCGCCGACGGACGCGCCGCTGCGCCTGCCGATCCAGGACGTCTACACCATCTCCGGCATCGGGACGGTCCCGGTCGGCCGTATCGAGACGGGGACGATGTCCCCGGGCGACAACGTCTCCTTCCAGCCCTCTGACGTGGGCGGCGAAGTGAAGACGGTCGAGATGCACCACGAAGAGGTCGCGCAGGCTGGCCCCGGTGACAACGTCGGGTTCAACGTGCGTGGCGTCGGCAAGGACGACATCCGCCGTGGCGACGTCTGTGGCCCGGCCGACGACCCGCCGACGGTCGCCGAGACGTTCCAGGCGCAGATCGTCGTCATGCAGCACCCGTCGGTCATCACCGCTGGCTACACGCCGGTCTTCCACGCCCACACGGCGCAGGTCGCGTGTACCATCGAGACCATCGACAAGAAGATCGACCCCTCCTCCGGCGAGGTCGCCGAGGAGAACCCGGACTTCATCCAGTCCGGCGACGCGGCGGTCGTCACCGTCCGCCCGCAGAAGCCGCTCAGCATCGAGCCGTCGAGCGAGATCCCGGAGCTCGGCTCCTTCGCTGTCCGTGACATGGGTCAGACCATCGCGGCCGGCAAGGTCCTGAGCGTCAACGAGCGATAGAATGCAGCAGGCACGCGTCCGCCTCGCGGGTACGAGCCCCGAGGACCTCGACAACATCTGCGGCGACGTCCGCGAAATCGCGGACAAGACGGGCGTCCAGCTGAGCGGCCCGGTGCCGCTCCCGACCCGCACGCTGGAGGTCCCGTCCCGCAAGTCCCCCGACGGTGAGGGGACCGCGACCTGGGAGCACTGGGAGATGCGCGTCCACAAGCGGCTCATCGACATCGACGCCGACGAACGCGCGCTCCGCCAGCTGATGCGCATCCAGGTGCCGAACGACGTCTCCATCGAGATCGTCCTCGAGGACTAATCCCGACGCAGGCGGACCACGTCCGCCACGCGGGCGCGTCCCCCACAGGAGCCGTCCGCCGACCACCTCACGCGCGTCTTTCGCGCATCGGAAACGTAAGCTACTAAGCGCCGACCGGGCTACGGTCGGATGCGGGCTCGTAGATCAGTGGCAGATCGCTTCCTTCGCAAGGAAGAGGCCCTGGGTTCAAATCCCAGCGAGTCCACTCAGTTATATACCGTCCACAAATCCGTTAGCGCCGTATATCGACGGAAACGGGCTATAGGCGGTGGTCGCCGTGTCTAAGACCAACTCCTCTCTTAAGGGGGTTCCAGACCCGGTCTGCGACCGCTGCGGGATGCCTATCACAGATCCCCAGCAGAGCTGCGCGGCCATCGAAACCGGGTGCTCGTCGCATGACCTGCCACTGTGACGGTGGGCCAGTCACTCAGCGCGACGAACGAGATGAACCCTACTGTGGTCGCTGTGGGGCCATGCTCGTCCCAGTAGGGTGGTCAGCATGACCGAGGAACTCGACTTCCTCTATCACCTCGATAGGGGAAGCGCCGAGAGAGCTCGCGAGAACGAGGTCGCCATCGGCCCCGTCGAACCCACCGGCCCGTTCATCGTGGCCTACGCGGACAGCGAGAGCGTCCACGAGGTCACGCTCCGACGCGATGGTGACGACTGGCACGGCGACTGCTGGACGCTTCACGAGAGCGGAGAACGCCACGAGCGGTGCAAGGGTCTCACCTACAGCGATGGCCCGTGTGCTCACCTATTCGCTGTTCGCCAAGCAGTCGCCTCTGACGACCGTGACGACGTGGCTGTTCGCGACGCCGCTGAAGAGCGAGCCGACCACCATGTCGAGTGTGCGCTGGCCGACGGTGGACGGAGGCGGTTGCAGTGATGAGGCGACTCCAGTCGCTCGGCTTCGCGTACAAGCACACGAGCGCGAACTGGGACGGGTCGCACATCACCTCTCGTTGGCGACTGAAGCCGCCGGAGGCGATACCGGACGAGTGGGTCTGGAACGAGGAGAACGTCGAGCAGCGTCGCGAGGAACGCTCACAGAGTCGGAGTCTGTGGCAGTCGCCGTCGAAGGAGACAGTAGCAGATGACTGAGTACCGCGTAGCGGTCAGAGATCAGTTCGACCGGCTCGCACCGAAGCCACGTCGCGAGGCAATCGCTCGCCACGATCTCCTCCAGACACATCTGGGTGAGTTCACCGACCGGCTCTAGACCTGCCGTTGGAACAGGCGAGAAGACCCATTTTCGGCCCTGTTAAAGTTAAAATATTTTGATGGCTTGTTGAGGTCGTGCTGCATACAGAGCGTGTAGTCAGCACGACAACGTCGTTCTGTCACTCTAGGCCTCACAATTGAGTAACTGAGATAAACTGTGGTTTGACGTTCATCCAGAAGCTATACTTAACTATGGTCTGCCAAGTATCGATTGATCGGTTCGTTCTTCTCTGCACTGAAGAAGCGAACTACTCTCTGACAGAAACGGCATGCAAGACGTAAAAAAAGAGACGGATCCTGTCGAGGCGGCGGACGACGAGCGGGATCTCTACGGGATCTCATCGTGGGAACGGCGGTCCCTCCTCGATGGCGCCTCGGTCGCGGTCTACTGGGTGGCGGTCCGTACCGGCCAGATTCTCCTGGTTCTGCTCGCACTAGTGATATTCCTCGCTGTCGGCGGACTCAGTATCCTGAGGGAGCCCGTAATCGGCGTGCTAGCGATCCTCTCTGCCCTCCCCGCGCTGGCATTGGCGGGGTACGTCTGGTACAGCGATGTAACGACCAGCGAGCCGCTATCGCTGCTCGCGGCTACCTTCATACTTGGCGTGCTCACCGCAGGGTTTGCTGCCGTTGTCAATGGCTTACTTCAGCCGGTTTTCACGACACTCGGCGGTATCGGGATGGTTCTGTTTTTCTACCTCATCGTGGGCCCCGTAGAGGAGTCAGTGAAACTGCTTGCTGTACGGCTCTATGCGTATAACGACGCTCGGTTCGCCGCAGTTATCGACGGCGCAGTGTACGGTGCTGTCGCCGGACTCGGATTCGCTACCATCGAAAATGCCCTCTACATCGGTCGAGTAGTCGGAGAAGTCGGTGGTCTGTCTCTCGGCTTGGATCTGATCGGTATCGGCGGCGATATCACTGCGACCCGCGCATTAGCCGGGCCCGGGCACGTCGTCTACTCGTCGTTCGCGGGCTACTACCTCGGGTTAGCGAAGTTTAACCCTGGGAACCGCGGTCCAATCATCGTCAAAGGGCTCATCATCGCCGCGGTAATCCACGCAACCTACAACACCACAGTCGGAATCGGAAGCGGGCTGATCCAGGCCGTGACGGGCCTCCCCCAACTTCCCGCCTTCTTCATCTATGTTGTACTGTATGTCGGGGGCTTTGGCTACCTGCTCTACCGAAAAATCCAGCAGTATAACAATGCCCACCAGGCGGCACATTCGAACGAAACTACCGAAAGCGGAGAACCAGTGACCGATGCCGAGACTGAGTAACTGGCTATTTTATCGTTTGCTCATCAGTCTGTTTCCTCCCACTAGACACCGTGTTGAATACGCGCCCTGTGTCAGTCCACTATAATGAAGAGAAGACAGTTCATTCGGACGGCAGGTATTGGAACGATAATCGCCAGTCTCGCAGGCTGCACCACCTCCGACGGGACCGCGGACGGGACAACTGACGTAGCCAACGGTGATGTGGCGGATGTCTCGGTAACTCTCGTGCGTAATGCGCCGGAGAACCCAGGCCCCTATGAGGATCCGGTCGGGACAGTCAAACCACAGGAGTCTGAGGAACTCATCCTCGACGGGTTCACGTTCCAGCGAGCGGGCCAGAAAGGACTCGTCGTGGCGGGCGACGCGACGAACACTGGTGACCGCCAGCTCCAGAACGTCGTCGTCGAGGTGACTCTCCACGATAGGAACGAGACCGAGGACGAGCTTTTGGACTCGTCGAGCGAACAGACCAGCCACGAGCGCCTCGATACTGGCGAGACGTGGCAGTGGGCTACGACCTTCGACGAGCAGGAGTTCGAGATCGACTACTACGTAGTCAGGGCTACGGCCAGCTATGTATAGAAGAGGACCCGCTCTCCTGGCTCGCTTGAATGACGAGAAGACGCCAGCCGGCACAGAGCTGACATCCTCCCACGGCTACAGCCGTGGGGTTCCCCACTGGAACTCTACTCAATCCGTTCATGACGGCTCTCCGTCGCTCGCTACTTCACTGATCGGTCAGTGCCGGTCTCGCGAGGTCCGAGTGAACGTTGAGACGCGATGTCCGCACCGGTCATTGGCCCAATCCCGGTCCGACCAGATGGTATTCGACAACGGCAAGGAGTGGAGGAAATTACTGACGCCAATAGCGATACGCGCCCTCTATGCAACACGGTCGTAGAAACCTCACCGTCCCTGTCAGAAGGCGCGTGCAACACTCAGATGCAGTCAGCGATGTGAGGAACGGTTTTCGCGCCAGACCGCGTAGTTCAATCGGTGAACCGCTATGGAAATCGTTTTCATCACCTATGAGTCGGAGTTGGATGTAGACGAGGTCGAATCGCTGTTCCGAGATCGCTCCCAAAAGTACCGTGAGATGGACGGATTGCTCCAGAAATTCTATCTACACGATGAAGAGAGCGGACGGGTCGGCGGTATCTACGTCTTTGACTCCGAAGAGTCAGCAGATCGGTTGTCCGAGTCGGATATCCACTCGAGTCTGCGAGAAGCCTATAAAGTGCGGGACATCGACATCGCTCGGTACCATGTGATGTTCCCCCTGCACGAGGCCGCGGAATTCCCCACTTCGCCGTAGATAGACTCCGGGATGCGGAACCGACCCTTATTCAAACGAACGACAGATCGGCTCTCGGGTCCGGGACTGCAAGATACGCGCTGTGTATGCAGCACGACTCCTGCAACATCATCTGTCTCTGATAGAACTCGCCGTGGTAATTACGCCACGCACAATACCGGGCATCTCGCCCAGGGTCCTGTGAAATGATTCCATCTAATATAACCGACTTTTCCATTACCCAAGCGTCGACTATAGTCCGGGCGTCAAGTAAATGGGCCCAGGTCCTTTAATTATTCATACAATATTATTATGTGGTTCTAGTCTCAATATGAAATTTATGTCGTCGCAGAATTGCTACCCCGACAAAGCACCGCAGATGAGCAACCTGCTGGACACCCTATCCCATCATCTGCGCCGCGAAATCATCTACTTCTTCGAGAACAATACCACCTCGAATACGGCGACGCTCGACGAGCTCATCTCGCAGGTTGAGCATCGAGTCCCGGACGAGCACGAGCACGAACTCACCGTGAAACTTGTCCACAATCACCTGCCGAAACTCGCTCGGGCAGAGTGGCTTGACCACGATAAAAGAACGGGTGAGATTCGGTATCACGGGCACGAACACGCCGAACGGTGGCTCCGACAGCTCTCTGCACTCTTCTCTAACGACTCCAGTCACTGCGGAGATATCGACTGATAACCGCGCCAGGAGTATCGAATGAAATCTGGACGGAGGACACACCATCCTTCCGTGGAAACGAGTTATTGCATATCTCGTTCACGCCGAAAAGAACTGGACGACCGTCTCGAACGCTCCGCGCTCGCTCGGTCACGGTAAGTCGATGAGATTCTGCGGCGAGCTACGGATCGAGCGGTTGCGAAGCGCGTCACTGGACAGGGACGGTGGTCGGATACCCGACCACCTGCCGGAATCCAGTTGCACGGTTCGTCAGGGGGACAGCACAGGATGGTGGAATGCCAGACACTGGATGTCTCCTGGCGAACCGCACCGATGAGCACGATGACGACTATTAAAAACAGTCGCCCGTTACGTCCGGCATGAGGCTGCTACCAAGTGGATATCCGTCGCTGGGTGGTGGAGCGCCCCTGCGCGTCAGTCGCCCGCGGCGGCCAGCGCGGCGTCGATCTCGCGGAGCGTCTCCAGGTCTCTGAGCGAACTTCGCAGAACGGTTCGAACCCGGGGGTCGTCGGCCTCCGCCGCGAGCCGGCGAAGTCGTGTCATCTCGCGGTCCGTCGGGGGGTTTCGGTGCGTGTACCCCCCCACCGCGTCGAGCGCCTCCTCGAGGTCCATCGTGCGTACCTCCGTCTGAACTAGCATAGTTACAGAGTCGTTACCCGGGGTAAGCCATGCTTAACGGCGGTTCCCTGGGTATCCAGCCCAAGCGGTTAGGGCACCCCACTCTATCGGTTCCACGGGGGCTCGGGGATGGACCCACCTCTCGACTGTGACGAACCTGGGAGAACGACGGGCAGATGCTTCGTGTGGATTTACTACCGTCGCCTGAGAGCACCGGCCATGGCGCGGAACGCGTGGAACCTGGTGTTGGGACTCATACTCGCGGCGGCCGTCGCGTGGCTGTTCGGCAGCGGCGTCCGTGCGCTGCTCCGGTTCCTTGGCGAGGCGCCTCGCTACTCGGGGAACGTCGGTGGGCTCGCCTCGCTCGTCGCGTTCCTCCTGCTCGCCGTGTACGTTCTCTACCGGTTCATCGCCGCTGACTGAGTAGGGTCCGGTAGCCCGCTCCCACCGACGCCGTGACTTATCCCGCTGTCGCCCGTACGGGCAGCCAATGGAGGTCACCGGTGCGTGGACGGCCGAGGAGACGCGAGCGTTCCTGTCGAGCGACGCGGGGACCGTCCCCGCCCGGCTCGCCTGTCACACCACTGCCGACGAGCTGTGGATGCTGTCGCTGTGGTACACCTTCTGTGACGGTTGTCTGCTGTGTGCGACCGCGGCGTCGGCCGACGTGGTGCGGTTCCTCCGGCACGACCCGCGCGTCGCGTTCGAGGTATCGGTCGACCGACCGCCGTATCGCGGCGTCCGGGGTCGCGGCGAGGCGACGGTCCTGCCCGACGAGGACAAGCAGTTGCTCCGCGAGCTGCTCGAGCGGTATCTCGGCGGGACCGACTCGGCGCTCGCCGACCGCCTGCTGGCGGCCGACCGCGAGGAGGTCCGCATCCGCATCGAGCCGACGACGCTCTCGACGTGGGACTACACCGACCGGATGGCCGACGCCGCTGACGACGTGAGCCTCGAATAGGCGGGACAACGGCTTTAGGTGATGGCTAACTACCGTCGGTTGCTGCTCGGTGTACATCGAGCTGCCATGCTACTCCCCCCGGGGCTGCGTTCCGAGCCCCGTTATCACAACTCTCTCGGCGCCCGATGGACCATCAGGTCCACCGGCCGGCGCCGGCCTTCGAGGTCCGTGACCATCGCCTCGACGACGGCTTCGGACTCCCGGGCGACGACCGGCGTCACCGTCTCGATGAGTCGCTCGACGGAGAGCGGCCCCGGTAGCCGGACGCCCAGCACGGAGCCGGCGTCGAACTCGATGCGCAGTCGGAGTTCCGTCGCGTCGTCGGGGTCGACGCGCGCCGGTGGGTTCTCGGGCGCGTCGACCGGCTCGATGCGCCACGTGCCGCGGGCGTCGGGCCCGGAGGTCGACCGCCAGTCGATGCGCTCGGGTGGCTCGACGTCGGTGACGCGCGTCTCGGCGGTGTAGGAGAACTTCCACCACGACACCGTGATGCGGTAGTCAGTCCCTGGGCCGCCGTACTGTCGCACCCGGTCGAGGTGCTCGGAGTAGTCGCTCGTCCCCGAAAAGTCCTGGATGAACGCGTACAGGTCCTCCGGGGGCACGTACAGGACGGTGCTGGCCTCGATGGCGTCCACACGCCTTCGTCGCACCAGCGAGGCAATACGTTATCGGCGAGGTCGAATTCGGGGCCGACGCTCAGCCCCGGAGCGCCTCGACCGGGTGGAGGTTCGCCGCCTTGTACGCGGGATACAGCCCCGAGGCGAGCGCGACGGCCACACCGAAGCCGAACGCCAACACGAGGAACCCGAGGTTCGAGGGGTCGGTCACGACGGCCCACTCGATGGGTGTGAAGTAGTAGAGCGAGAACACCGCCACGAGCGACAGCAGGAGCCCCACGACCCCGCCCGCGACCCCGAGCAGGGCGGCCTCGACGACGAGCGTCCGCAGCACGTCGCGTCGCTGGACGCCCACCGCTCGCAACACGCCGATTTCACCGCGGCGCTCCGTGATGCTCATCAGCATCACGTTGAAGATGGCGACGCCGGCGACAACGAGCGACACCGCCGCGAGCGCGATGAGGAAGGCGTTGAGGAGGTCGAAGAACTCCTGGATGCGGTCGATGACGCTCGAGAGTTCGAACACGCTCACCCGCTGTTCGCGGGCGTTCACCCGGTCGCGGACCTCGCCCGCGATGGCCTTCGCGTCTTCTCGAGTGTTCGCCTGCACCACGACCTGTGACGGCGTCTCGGCGACGAACTCGCCTGGCGGCAACACGACGGCGTTGTCCGGGGTGATGGGCGAGATGTCCTGTGCCTCCTGCAGGACGGCGACGACCCGATAGCGGTTGCCGTCGATCTCGATGGCGCTGCCGACACCGAGCCCGAGGCTATCGGCGACCTCCGGCCCCACCACCGCACCCTGTCGCAAGCGGGGTGGAATGGTCCCGTTGCGTGCGTCGAACAGCGCGTCGGGGGTCTCCGTCCCGTAGAGCTGGGCGAACGTCCGCCCGCCCGACGCCTGGACGACCGCGCCGCCGGTCTTCAGGGGAATCACCTCGCCGCGTCCCTCGGCGATTCGCTGGACGGTCATCACGTCGCGCTGGCTGAGTTCCTCGACGCCGGCGTCGGCGTTCGGCGAGACGATGACCTGGTTACCGATGCCGCCGAACGACTGCGTGGCCGAGAGCTGGAGGACGTTCCCGAACACGCCGAGCGTGGCGATGGCGAGCACGCCGATGACGATGCCGAGCGCGGCGAGCGCGCTTCGCAGGCGGTTGCGCGAGAGGTTCTGGCCCGCCATCCGGACCGCCGGCAGCCAGCTCACTGTAGGCGGCCGTCGACGATGCGGACGGTTCGGTCTGCGTAGCCGGCCACGAGGTCGTCGTGGGTCACGGTGATGAGCGAGACGCCCTCCGACTTGATGCGCGTGAACTCCTCTAACACCTGGGTGCCGGTGTCGCGGTCGAGGTTGCCCGTCGGCTCGTCCGCGAGGACGACGTCCGGCTCGTTGATCAGCGCGCGGGCGATGGCGACGCGCTGTTTCTGCCCGCCCGAGAGTTCGTCGGGGCGGTGGTCCAGCCGGTCGCCGAGCCCGACACGCTCCAGGAGGCCAACCGCACGGTCGCGGGCACCGGGGTCGTCCTCGAACCGCGTCGGCAACAGCACGTTCTCCAGTGCCGTGAGCGAGGAGATGAGGTAGAACTGCTGGAACACGAAGCCGACGTACTCCTTGCGGGCGCGGGTCCGCTCGCGGTCGGTGAGGGTCGTGGCGTCCCGCCCGTCGACGAGCACCTCTCCGTCGGTGGGGACGTCCAGCAGCCCGAGCACGTTCAGCATCGTCGACTTCCCCGACCCGGAGGGGCCAATGATCGAGACGAACTCCCCGCGGTCGACGTGGAAGTCGACGTCGTCCATCGCGCGGACGGTCTCGCCGCCGCCGTCGTACTCCTTGGTCACGCCCCGGAGTTCGAGGGGTGGAGCGTCGCTCATCGGTATCGCCCCACGACGACCGCGATACCGCCTGCGAGCAGCGCCACGCCGAGTACGGCGACGACGCCGAGGGCGAGCCCGTTGCGGTTTCCGTCCTCCCCTTCGGCGAGCGAGCGGTCCATCGGCAGCTCGACCGTCTCGGTTCGCTCGACGCCGTCCGACCGGTAGGTCACCTCGACGGGGACGGTGGTCGCGTTCGCCACGTCGGCGTCGGCGGTGAGTTCGAACGGCGCGAACTCGCTGCCCTCGACGGTGCCGATGAAGTAGTCGCGCTGCGGGTACGCCGGCGCGACGAACTCGCTTTCGCCGACGGCGACGACGAGCCCCGTCACCTCACCGTCGCCGACGTTCCCCGCGTTCCCCGCGATACGGAGGGTGTCGCCGTCGCGCGTGAGGCTCACGCCGGTCAGCCGGACCGCACCCACGGGCGGCTGGTAGTCGAACGCGCCGACGGCGCTCCCGGTCCGGTCGCCGGTCGCGTACTCGACGCGGGCGGTGACGTTTGCGGGCGAGCGAACCGCCGCCAGATCCACCTCGACGGTCGCGGACTCCCCGGGGGCCAGCCTGCCCACGAACGCCCGCGGGAGGGCACGGTCGCCCGCCGACGGATGCACGACCGCCTCCCTGAGCGGGGCGTTCCCGAAGTTCGTCACCTCGACGGTGACGGCGTCGGGTGCCCCTTCACCATCGGACTGCTGCCCACGCTGCTGGAGCGTTCCCCCGCCCCCGAGCAGCCCCTGCAGGGTTCCACCGGCCGCGGCCTGCGCAGGCGGGGCCGCCGGGCGGACGGCCACCCCCACGTCCTCGCGGAGCGGGTCGACGGTCACGGTTTCGACGTAGCTGGTCTGTCGGGGGACGCCGGTGTCGGTCGCGTAGCTCGTCACGACTCGCACCTGCACGTCACCGGCGCGCTGCGGGGCAAACGAGAGGTTCCGGACGACCGTCGCACCGCCCGCGACGACCGGCACGGTCCGGCGGTCCTCGACGGCGCCGGGCGCGTCGAGCCGCACGGTCAGGTTGCGGTACTGTGCGGTGTTCGGGTTCGAGAGCTGCACCTGGACACGGTTCTCCGTGCGTGCGACCGCGCGGTCGACCGTCACCTCCAGCTGTGGTGCAGCCTGCTCGACGACGACGGTGAGGGGCCGGCGCACCTCGACGCGCTCGCCGTCCGCGTCCTCGCCGACGGCGACGACGGCGAGGTCCTTCGTGCCAGCGCTGGCGAACGCGTGCGTGAGGTCGAGCGAGAGCGTCTCGCCGGGTGAGAGCGACCCGGGATTCGTGGCGGCCGCGAGCGTCGTCTCGCCGGAGACGAGCCGGACCGCGGACAGCTCGACCGGGGAGGGCGAGCCCGCCGACTCCCGGACCGTCGCGGTCACGGTGACGGGCTCGCCGACGACGGGCGTCTCGGGCGCGACGGTCACGTCGGTGACGGCGAGGCGAGCATCGGGGACGGCTGCCGCGCTCGGTACGAGCAACGCGCAGACGAGCACGACGGCGAGGAGGCGGCGCATTCAGTTGGACCCGAATAGGCTGTCAGCGCGCAAAAGGGTTGGCGTGGCGGGTATGTCCTGTTCGCGTCCCGGCAGAGCGACGAGCTCAGTCCAGCGCTTCCGGACTCACGTCGCCGGCACGCCGGTCCAGCTCGTCGTCGTCGTCCGGCTCCTCGACGACCTCAAGCCCGCGGTTGTTGACGGCGTGCGGGTCCAGGCCGACCTCCTGCAGGAAGTTCTTGTAGATGCGCTCGCAGGTCTCGGCGGCCTTCTGTCGGTCGCTCGCGTGGTCACAGAGGTCCGGGAGGCTGACGCCCTCCGGCGACTCGTCCTGGTAGATGATCCAGTGGTTGACGAGGTCCGAGAGCCGACGGATGGGGGAGGTGAAGTGCCCGTACACTTCGAAGTTGAGCGCGTGGTGGCCGCCGAACGGGTCGCTCATGTACTTCGCGCGGGGCATCACCTTCATGACGGCCCACTGAATCTTGTTGAGCTGACGCCCCGGGGCGTTCTCCAGGGTGGCGTTGACGGCCTTCCGGGGGTCGTCCCACGCGTCGCCCGGAATCGAAACGCCATCCAGGTCCTGAATCTCCTGCAGTGCCTCGTCCCACTCCTGTGGGGTGGGCTGTGGGTGGACGCGGAACATCGCCTCGAGGCTGCGGACCCACTGGAGCTCGTGGGTGACGGCCTTGTTCGCCTTCAGCATGCACTCCTCGATGATGGTGTGTGCGCGGTCACGTCGCGGATTGAGGACGAGCGAGCCGTCCTCCTTCCGCTGCTCGTGGAGCTGGTCGGCGAGTTCGTGGACGAGCGTGAGCTCGTCGTGCAGGGGTGCGTCCTCGTCGTCGAGGCGGTTCTCCGCCTGCGTGTACGTCAGCCGCTCGTCGGAGTGGATGACGCTCTTGTAGATGTCGATGGACTCGTTCGACAGCGTCTCCTCGTCGATCTTCATCTCCACCGTGTGTGCGAGGCGGTCCTCGTTCGGGACGAGCGAACAGACCGTCTCCGCCAGCACCGGCGGGAGCATGTGCATCGTGTAGCCGGGGAGATAGACCGTGTTCCCGCGTTTGAGCGCCTCGTCCCACATCTCGTCGCCGGGCTGGACGTAGTGGGTGACGTCCGCGATGTGGACCCAGAGGTGGTAGTAGCCGTCCTCCTTCTCGATGGAGATGGCGTCGTCGAAGTCCTGGGCGTCCGCGGGGTCGATGGTACAGGCCGTGAGGTCGCGGCAGTCCGTCCGGTAGTCCTTCTCGATCTCCTCCTGAATCTCGCCGTCGGTGTCGGTGGTGCGGGCTTCGGCCTCACGGACCACCGCTGCGGGGAACGAGTCACGAATCTCGAACTCCTCGAACAGCTCCTTGCGCTTGTTCTCGAGGTGGCGCGCGAGCTCCTCGTCGATGCGGACGGGGCCCTGGCCCTCTGCGGTGCCGGCCTGCGCCTGGTCGTCGGTCATGGTCGGCGTTCGGCGGGGCGGGAGTTAGGGTTGTCGTCCGTCAGGCGCTCCCGGAGACGGTGTGCAGCCCGACGATGCCGACGACGATGACCGACATGAAGCCGAGCCGGAGCGCCGTCGCCGGCTCGTCGAACAGCACGATCCCCAGCGTCGCGGTGCCGACCGCGCCGATGCCCGTCCAGACGGCGTACGCCGTCCCGATGGGGAGGTCCTGGACCGCGCGAGCGAGCAGCACCATGCTGACGACGAGTGCGAGGGCGGTCCCCAGGGTCGGAAGCGGTTTCGAGAGCCCATCGGAGTACTCGAGTCCGATGGCCCAGGCGATCTCGAACAGCCCGGCGACGACGAGCGTTGGCCACGACATCGGTTGGGGTTCGGCGACGGCAGGGCTATGGCTTCCGGTCCTCGGTCGGGACCATACCGGTGGCGCTACGACCGCCGGGGGGTCTGAGGCTGGACCTGTGGCCGGAAGCTCGCCGCGTGGGCCTCGCTCGCCCACCGCCGGTAGTACCACACCAGCACGGCGAACACGGGGATGGCGACGAGGAACGGGAGGTCGCCGGGCGCGCCGGCGACGAAGACGAACGACCAGTTGAACGTGCCGTGGAGGACGCCGACGAGCACGACGTTCCGCGTGTACTCGTACAGCAGCCCGAGGAACAGCCCCAGCACGACGACGACCACGAGCGTGCCGAGTATCTCGCTGGGCTCGGTGAGTCCCTGGCCGAACACCCGCTGTGGGATGTGCCAGAGCGCGAACAGCCCCACGCCGAGGAGGATGGCGACGACCTTGCGGACGCGGTCGGTCCCCCCACCGAGCACCGCGACGAGCTTGTTCTGGACGTAGCCACGGAACGCGAACTCCTCGGTGATGCCGACGAACGTCAACTGGACGACTGCCATCGCCACCCACCAGCTCGGCGAGACGGCCCCGGGGAGGGTGAGCCGGACGCTCCCGGACGCGAGAACCACGGCGATGGCGGCGACGGCGTTGATGAGCAGGTATATCGCGGCCACTGGGAGGACGCCCGGGAGGACGTCGTCTCGACTCAGTCCCACGTCGGCGGCCCGTCGTCCGTCGAGCCGGAGCGCGAGCCACGCGATGCCACCGATGGCGGCGAACGCGGCGGCCATCGCGACGAGCGACGGCCAGGGACCGAGGTTCGGATAGACGAACAGCGGGACGAGCGTCGCCAGAAGCGTCGTCGAGAGGAGGAAGCCGACCAGCGGTCCGACGCCGCGGTCGAACGCCAGCGGCTCGGCCGGTCGGTCGGCAGCGTGGATACTGCTGTCCATATGTCACGTAGGCTGGACCGAGGAATATACGCCGCCTGTGGGTCTCACGCGGTGAGACCCGGAGACGAGAGACGGGTCGTTACCGCTCGTTCTCCGAGCGGGCGCTGCCGGTCGCGAGTTCGGTGTACCGCTTCAGAAACGCCTCGCGGGACGTCTCGCCCGCGCCGCTCTCCTCGAGCAGGGCTTCGAGGTCGCCACGGGGCTGGTGGCTGATGTCGCGGTAACAGGGTTTACAGAGGAACTCGAACTCCTTGTCCCGGCGGTCGAACCGGTCGCCGTGCTTGTCGTACTCACGTGCGTCCGCGCGGTCGACGGCGGACCCACAGGCGATGCAGGTCACCTCCGACGGCCGCCCGCGACTGCCCCACATACCCCTCCGTTACGAAGCAGCCTACTTAGGGTTTCCCGCGTGGGCAGTCTGCGTGTCTGCCGGACGGCAGACGCCCGTCACCGGAGCTCGCGCTCGGACTCCCACGCGCGCAGCAGGCCGGCCAGCGTCGCGTTCACGGGCACCCCCTCGGCGCGGTCGGCGACGTAGCCGGAGATGGCGTCGACCTCGGTCCGGCGACCCGCGAGCACGTCCTGGTGCATCGACGAGGTGTTCGCGGCGGTCGCGGCGGCCACCCGCTCGACGGCGGCGACGGCCTCGGTGTCCGAGAGGTCGATCCCCTCCTCGCGGGCGACCGTGGCAACTTCGCGGGCGGCCTCGGTCGCCACCGTGTTCGCGGGGCCGTCGACGAGTGCGCCGTTCTCGACGCGGGCGAGCGCGGTGACCGCGTTGATGCCGGCGTTCACGGCCAGCTTCTCCCACAGGCGGCGCGGCATGTCGTCGGCGAGTTCGGTGACGACGCCGGCGGCGTCGAACGCCGCGAACGCACGGTCGGCACTCGGCTGCGAACCGCCCTCGCGCGGACCGAGGACGACCTCGCCGACCCCGGTGCAGGTGACGACACCCGGTTCGGGGCGCATCGCGCCGTAGGTACAGGTGCCCGCGAGTACCGGGCAGTCGAGTTCGGTGGCGAGCGTCTCCTCGTTCCCGAGGCCGTTCTGCAGCGAGAGACACGCCTCGAGGTCGCAGTCGGCGAGGGCGGTCGCGGCGCTCGGCGTGTCGAACGCCTTCACGGTGACGACGGCGAGGTCCGCGCTCGGCGGTGCGTCGGTGCGTGCGTCGGGGTGGACGACGAACTCGAACGCACCGTCGACGCGGAGCCCCTGCTCGCGAATCGTCGAGACGTGCGGGTCGCGGCCCACGAGCGTCACGTCGTGTTCGCGCGCCAGCAGCCCGCCCATCAGGGAGCCGAGACTGCCCGCACCGAACACTACCACGTGCATGTTCGGGGGTTCTCCCCGTCGATAGAAAGGGTTCCGGTGACAGGGAACGTGACAGAATCGAGTCGGGCGCTGCGAGGGACAAGCCCGCCTATGACAGGAACTCGGGTTGCCGATTCAGCGTGCGCGCATCGGGGTGCCCAGTGCGGCCGCACCGCCGTCCATGATGGTGCGCATCGGCGCACAGGCCGGACACGCCAGCACCTCGTTGGCGTTGGTGCCGAACACTCGGGCGAAGTCGTCGGTTACGGGGCTCCCACAGTTTTGACAGTAGTGCATCCTTCTCCCACCGAGTTGTTCTTTCGTGGCAGAACGCATATAGCGGGCCTCTGATTCTCGGGCCCCGAGAATCGACTGCCCGCTACCGATTCAGTCCTGCTGCCAGTAGTACAGCTCCTCCTCGGGCGCGCCACAGTTCGGGCACACCTCCGGGAGGTCGCCGAGCTTGCCGATCTCGCCGCACTCCCAGCACCGCCAGTGGAGCTCCTTGATGCCGGCTTTCGAGTCGGCCTCGTGCTCGACGGACATCGAGACGATTCCCTCCGCCGTCGTCACGTAGAAGCCGTGTTCGTCGACGCCGCGAATCCGTCCGAGCTCCGTCCCGTCGGCGTCGTACACCCGCTCGCCGAAGCTCACGTGTCGTCCGTCGGCCGGGGTCTGCTCTCCGTGGCTCATACTGTGTTGTATGTCACCACAGCACAAAAAGTGTACTCTGCAGTCGCTCCGTCGGCGTACCGAACGGGTGGGGCCGTCCGCTCAGTCCTCTGTCGTGGTCTCGTCGAGTTCCTTGTCGCCCTGGTAGATGGCGGCGCCGTCCTGTGCGACTTTCTCGGCGAGGACGGCACACTTGATTCGCATCGGGGAGACCTCGACACCCAGCAAGTCCATGATGTCATCGCGCTCCATCGCGCGGACCTCCTCGAGGGTCATCCCGCCGAGTTCCTGCGAGAGGAGGCTCGCGGAGGCCTGCGAGATGGCACAGCCGTCCCCGATGAACGAGACGTGCTGTATCGTCTCGTCGTCGTCTTCGAGCTTCACGAACAGCTTGAGCGTGTCACCGCACATCGGGTTCTCCCCGACGTGTTCGAACGTGGCGTCCTCGAGTTCCCCGTAGTTGCGCGGGTTCTTGTAGTGGTCGAGGATCTGCTGCCGGTACATGTCGGAGCCCATGCCCATCGTTGGTTGAAAGAGGGGAATCACGGTCAAAAGGGTTGTGTGCGAGACCGGGGGTGTGCGCTGAGCGCAAGAGCGATAGCCTCCCCCGCCGAACCGCGGGGCGTGAGCCGACTTTCGCACCGTGGCGCGGTCGTCGCCTTCTCGGGCGTGGTCTGTCTCGTGGTCGCCGGGATGGGGTCGCTCGGCGGCGAGTCGCTGCTGGCGGTCGGACTCGCGGCCGTCGCCGGGGCGCTCGGACTCCTGCTCGCCGTGCGCGACGCACTCGGTACGCCGCCCTCGACGACGGCGCTCATCTCCGTCGCGTCGGTCTGTGGGCTAGGCGCTGTCGCCTCCCTGCCCGGCCAGCGGTGGTTCACCGCCGCGGCACTCGTCGGCGTCGGCGTCATGAACTTCGCGCGGGCGAACGACAAGTGGGTGCCCGAGTCGGCCGAGAGCGACGAGTAGCGGTTGCGGTGCTGTCGATGTGAACTACCGGACGCGAGCGGAGCGAGGGAACGCGAGGCTGTTCGTGCAAAACGTTCGGCTGAGGGTAGTAAGCCCCCTTCTGTTTCTACCCGGCATTCGGCTGAGCACCCACCGCGGGAGTCCGGGCTACCTTGGAGTGCGGTGGGCTTGCACCGGTGAGGATTCGCCGTTCCATCGGTCCCCGTCCGTCGACGCTCGGCGGGTTAGCTTCCTCGCCTCACGGGTCGGGTCGCGCGCCTCATCGCTCGGGACGGGACGTGTCGTTGCTGTTCCATAGCCAGCGGTCTCCCGCTCCGGGTTTGCACCCGGTCACCTGCCCGGACGGTGGGGGGACTTTCCTCGCTCGCGAGGATTTATCCTCGAAAGCGGCGGCCGGGCACCCTCTGCCGAATCTCAGTACTAGCCCACCGAACCTAAGCCCATCGGAGGACCGTCCCGGGCCGCAAGCGTCTTTCCGGAGGGGCGAGAAGCACAGCCAATGCGCGTTCGGGTCGGTGTCGTCGCCCTGCTGCTGGTTCTGTCGGGCTGTACGGCCGTGCTCGGGCCGGGGGCGACGCCGACCGAGCAGGGGTGGACTGGCGACGTGGACAACCACTTCCGGGAGTCGACGCTGACCGTCGCCGTCAACGTCTCGGCCGACACCGACCGCGACTTCCGGCCGATGCTCCGCGATGCCCTCGACTACTGGGAAGCGAACGCCGAACAGTACGCCGAGTTCCCCATCGAGTACGTCGTCGACCCGGACGCCGAGAGCCCCGACCTCGAAGTCCGGTTCGTCGACGACATCGAGCAGTGCGGCCCCGAGGAGCACACCGCGGGCTGTGCGCCCATCATCGAGACGCCCGAGCAGGTCCGCCGACCGGTCACCGTTCGGGTGCGCGCCAGCTACTCGGAGTCCTCGACGGTCTCGGTGCTGAAACACGAACTCGGGCACACGCTGGGGCTGCGCCACGGCGACGCCCCCGAGACGGTGATGCAGCAGCGCTCGCAGCTGACGACGCTGCCACAGCCCGACGCGACCGAGCGGGCGATGCCGTGGGCCGACCCGGAGCTGTCGGTGTACGTCGACGATACGAACGTCTCCCGGCGCGAGCGTGACGAGACCGAACGACAGGTCGCCGGCGCGCTCGGCTACTTCGCCGACGGCGCCGACGGCACCGTCCCCGACAACGTCTCGTTCGTCCGGACGGAGAACCGCACGGCTGCGGACGTGACCATCGTGTTCGCCGAGTCGGCCCCCTGCACGAACGGCGGGGGATCGTGTGGGTCGATTCGGGGCCGCGACCCCGACGGCGACGGGGCGCTGGAGACGTACACGCGGCTCGACATCGTCGTCGCGGGCGTCGACCCCGAGGCCCGCGGCTGGCACGTCGGCTTCTGGCTCGCGCGGGGCTTCGGCGTCACGGAGTCGGAGCTGCCCGAGCCGCTGGCCACCGACGACCCGGCGGTGCGGCGGAGCGAGTGGTGGGAGTAGCGAGGGCGACCGCAGGGAGCCCTCGAGAAGACGAGCGGGCAAAGCCCGCGAGTCAGCGACCCGCGAGGAGTAACGTGGTCGAACGGAGTGAGACCACGTCATCGCGAGCGGTGACCGTAGGGAGAACCTCGGAACGGCGAACGGACGGAGCCAGTGAGTCAGCGAACCGTGACCGACCGAAGAACCTCGGACTACCGACCTGTCGCTGGTTACGCTTCGAACCCGTCTTCCCACCGGAACGTGCCGTTCCGCTGGACGACTTCGTCGTCGACTTCCAGCGTCGACTCGCCGCGCATGTCGGTGATGAGGTCGACGTGGACCGCCGACTCGTTGCCCGTCTCGCCCTCCGGCAGATTGGCGTCGTACGCGCGGCCGAGCGCGAGGTGGACCGTTCCTCCCATCTTCTCGTCGAACAGGAGGTTGTTCGTCACGCGGTCGATGCCGCGGTTCATCCCGATGCCGAGCTCGCCGAGCTGGCGCGAGCCGCCGTCCGTTTCGAGGATCTCCTCGATGACTGTCTGGCCCTGAGCGGCCTCGAAATCGACGACGACGCCGTCCTTGAACGTGAGCTTCACGTCTCGAACCCGGGTTCCGTGGACGGTCTGGGGGACGTCGAAGGTGACGTACCCGGCGGTGTCGTACGGAGCGGTGAACACCTCGCCGGAGGGGAGGTTGTGTGAGTCGTACGCGACCGATGCCGCGCTGTTGACGGCCGTGCGTCCGTCGATGAACATGGTGAGGTCGGTCCCCTCGTTTCGGATGCGGACCTTCGAGCCGGCGTCGAGAACCTCCTTCAGCTGGGCCATCTCCTCGGCGAGCGCCTCCCAGTCGCGGAGGATGGCGTCGTAGACGAACGACTGGTAGGCCTCGTAGCTCATCCCGGCCTCCTGTGCCATCGCCCGCGTCGGGTGGACGGTCGAGACCCAGTCGGTGTCCATCCGTGCCTCCCGGACGCCCTGTTTCGCCGTGCTCTGCCCCTGCCGCTTCTCGCCGGGGACGTCTGCGGTCTCCGAACTGTTCGGCCCCCCACCGAGAAAGAGGACGCTGTCGGCGTGCTCGTACAGCGCCAGCTCGAACTGCGGGTCCTCGTCGAACTCGCCGTCGTGCGCGCGGAGGTAGGCGCGCTCCAGTTCGGCCGACGCGTACAGCGTGACGACGTTCGCGTTTCGCTCGCCCAGCTGCTCGGCGACCGCGACGCCGAGGTCGTGGGCCGTCTCGCTCACCACGAGCACAACGTCGTCGCCCGCCCCGATGCGGGCGCTCCAGTCGACCAGCGTCGCCGCGTGGTCGTGAATGCGGGGGTCCATACGTCGGCTACCGTCCCCGGGGATAAAGCGGTTCTAGTCCGCCGTCGGGTTCTCGCCGAACCGCGCGGGCACCCAGTGCTGGCTGTCGATGGGTGGCCGCTCGTACTCGCCGCGCTGCTCGCGTGGGGGGAGTTCGATGGGCTCGGGCGTCAAATCCTCGTAGTCGATCTGGTCGAGCAGGTGGCTGATGCAGTTGAGCCGCGCGTGCTTCTTCACGTCCGCGTGGACGACGTACCACGGCGCGTGCTCGGTGTCGGTGTGCGCGAACATCTCGTCTTTCGCCCGCGAGTACTCCTGCCACCGGGCCCGCGCTTCGAGGTCCATCGGACTCAGCTTCCAGCGCCGCTTGGGGTCCGCGTTGCGCCGCTGGAACCGGCGTTCCTGCTCCTCGTCGCTGATGGAGAACCAGTACTTGATGAGGATGGTTCCAGACTCGACGAGCATCCGCTCGAACTCGGGGCACGTCCGGAGGAACTCCTCGTACTCTTCTTCGGTGCAGTAGCCCATCACGCGATCGACGCCTGCGCGGTTGTACCAGCTTCGGTCGAACAGCACCATCTCGCCCGCCGTCGGTAGTCGCTCGACGTATCGCTGGTAGTACCACTGCCCCTGCTCGCGCTCGGTCGGGGTGCCGAGCGCCTCCACCCGAACCACGCGGGGGTTGAGCCGGCGGGTGATGCGCTTGATGACCCCGCCCTTTCCGGCGGCATCGCGCCCCTCGAACACCGCACAGACGCGCAGCCCCTCCTCCTTGACCCAGTACTGGAGCTTGACGAGCTCCTCCTGGAGCCGGTTCAGTTCGCGCTCGTAGTGTTTCCGCTTGATGACGCCGTTGTCTTTGTAGCGGTCGTCGGAGGACACCATAGCTCCCAGAGGGGGCGCAGCGACATAGCTGTCGCTCCGGAGACAGACGAAACAGAACGCAGAGGGTCGGTTACCCGCCGAGGTACGACTCGCGGATGTAGTCGTCGCCGCGGAGTTCGTCCGGGGTCCCCGTCAGCTCGACGTCGCCGTTCTCGAGCAGGTACATCCGGTCGGAGTGTTTGAACGCGAACGTCACGTTCTGCTCCGTCAGGAGGATGGTGATGGGGTCCTCCTCCATGATACGGTTGATGCCATCGCTGATGTCCTTCAGGATGACCGGTGCGAGCCCGATGGTGGGCTCGTCGAGGATGAGCAGGTCCGGGTCACCCATCAGTGCGCGGCCGATGGCGAGCATCTGCTGCTCGCCGCCGGACATGGTGCGGGCGTTCTGCGTGCGCCGCTCGACGAGCCGCGGGAAGAGGTCGTAGACGAAGTCGAGCCGCTCCTCGATGACCTCTTCCGCACGGCGATAGGCGCCGAGCTTGAGGTTCTCCTCGACGCTCATGAACCCGAAGAGGTCGCGCTTCTCGGTGCAGTGGATCATCCCCTGCTCGACCAGCTCCGTCTGGCCGATTTCGCTCACTTCCTGGCCGCGGTACTTCGCGGTGCCGCCGTACGGGAGGAACCCCGACACGGTGTTCGCGAAGGTGGTCTTGCCCGCGCCGTTCGGGCCGATGAGCCCGACGATCTCCCCCTCGTGGAGAGTGAGATCGATGCCGCGCAGCGCCGTGACCTGCCCGTACGAGACCTGCAGGTTCTCGACGCTGAGTATCTCCTGGCTCGACGCCTGGGACTGTGCGTCGGGGGCGGTCGACTCCGTCGACTGCGCCGGCTCGTCGTCGAAGTAGCCGTTCCCCGAATCGTCTGTGTCGTTTGCGTCCGTACTCATATTTCGTCTCCCCCGAGGTACGCCTCCTGCACCGTCGGGTCGTTCCGGATCTCCTCGGGTGTCCCGTCGGCGATCTTCGAGCCGAACTGGATGACGAAGGCGCGGTCGATGAGCGACAGCAGCCCTCGCATGTTGTGGTCCACCACGATGAGCGTCATCCCGTGTTCCCTGAGAGACTCCAGCACACTTGAAAGTTCCTTCACTTCGGTCGACGACAGCCCCGCGAACGGCTCGTCGACGAGCAGCACGTCGGGGTCCGTCGCGATGGCGCGACCGAGTTCCAGCTTCAGCATGCCGGCGTGCGGGAGCTCGCCGGGCGTCTGGTCGAGTTCGTCGCCGAGGCCGACCCGGCGACAGATCTCCTCGGCGAGCCGGCGCGTCCGGCCACCCACGCCCGAGAGCGTGAACAGCTCGTCGGGCGCGAGCGCGAGCTCCACGTTCCGGACGACGCTGCGGTCGCGCAGCGGCGCGAAGTCCTGGAACGTGCGGGCCATCCCCTTCTTCACCATCTCGTGGGGTTCGAGGCCCGTGACGTCCTCGCCTTTGAACCAGACGGTGCCGCCGGTCGGTTTGTACGTCCCGGTGACGCAGTTGAACGTCGTGGACTTCCCGGCCCCGTTCGGGCCGATGAAGCCGAGGATCTCCTGTTCCTGGACCGCAAAGGAGAGGTTGTCGACCGCCGTCAGCCCACCGAACTGCTTCAGCAGGTTGTTGGCGACCAGCACCCCGTCGTTCGGGCCGAACTGTTCGTCGTTGAGGCTCTGTGTCTCGTTGTCAGTACTCATCGGCTGTCACCTCCGCTGGACCCGGTGATCTCGTTGATCTCCTGGCGGTAGTTGCGGATGATCTGTCCGACGACCGTATCGTCGAGCTTCTCACGGAACTCGAGGTCCGAGAGGTCCTTCTCGCCGCGGCGGTACGCCAGCGCGAACCGGCCGCCACGGATGCTCGCGGGGACGATGCCACCCGGCAGGTAGAACAGGATGAACATCGCCGCGACGAGCAGCGGCAGCGGCTTCAGCGCCGCGACCGACTTGTTGACGAGGGGGACCGTGAAGTCGAGCGACGCGATGAGCGCGTTCGTCGCCGCGAACGTGATGGCGCCGACGACCGGGCCGACGATGGTGCCCGCACCGCCGAGAATCGACATGATGATGATGTTGATGGACACCTGGATCGGCGAGCCGGCCTGGCCCGCGCCCCCCAGAAGGGGTCCGGGCTGGGCGATCGCCACGGACGTGTGGACGAGCGCCGCGCCGGCGAGGCCGCCGACGGTCCCCGAGAGGACGAACGCGAACAGCTTGAACTTCGCCGGGTTCAGCCCTGCGGCCGAGACGGCGTCCTCGTCCTCGCGGATGGCGGTGAACACGTCACCCGCAGACGAGCGCGTGACCGCGAGCAGCGTGACGAGGATGAGCCCGAACAGCGCGAGCGAGAAGTAGTACTCGTAGAGCACGCTCTGCTGGAAGTCGACGGTCGTGACGACCGCCGAGGGGCTCGTCGAGAACAGCGCCTGCGGCAGGCCAGCGAGCCCGGACGTGCCGCCGAGGCCCTCCGGCGCGAGCGGAATCCCGAACACGACCAGCGAGTCGTTGAACAGGATGAGCATCTTCACGAAGATGACCGGCACGATGAGCGTGACCAGCGAGAGGTACGGGCCACGCAGCCGCAGCGCCGGGATGCCGACGACGACGCCGCCGATGGCCGCCAGCACCGTCGCCAGTGGAATCGAGATGTACGCGGGCAGGCCGTGTTGCATCTGCAGGATGGCCGACCCGTAGCCACCGATGGCGAAGAAGAACGCGTGGCCGAACGAGAGCTGGCCGGTGTACCCCGAGACGACGTCCCACGACATCGCGAACATGATGAGGTACAGCAGGTTGATGAACGGCCCCATCTCGCTCGGGTAGAACTGCGTCGGGAGGAGGACGAACCCCACGAGCCCGAGCAGCCCGATCTGGAACCGGAGGGGCATGTTCAGCGGATTCAGCTTGCTCAACAGCACCTCTCGTCGTTCCGCAGCCGTCGAGCCGCGGCGGATGGATTCGTTCGACATTATTCAGCAGCCTCCCGGCCGAACAGGCCTTCTGGTTTCGCGAGCAGGAACGCGATGAGCAGGACCAGCGACGCCAGTCCCGTCAGGCGCGTGTCGATGAAGCTGGTCGTGAACGTCTCGACGAAGCCGATGACGTACGCGCCGACCACGGAGCCGCGGATGGAGCCGAGGCCGCCGAGGATGACGATGGAGAACGCCAGGATGAGCGGGCTGGTGCCCATGTTCCACGAGCCACCCTGCTTCATGACGAGCAGGGTGCCCGCGAGCCCGGCGAACGCCGCGGCCATCACCCAGACGATGAGGTTGACCTGCTTCGACTTGACGCCGACGAGCGCCGCGCCCTTCTTCGTCATCGAGGTGGCGAGAATCGCCTGTCCCGTCTTCGTCCGGTTGACGAAGTAGAACACGCTCACGATGATAGCCCACGAGAGGACGAAGATGACCAGACTGATGTTCTGGACGTCCTGCCCGAGGAGGTTCGTCCGCCCGGAGACGACCTGACTGACGGTCACGGTCCCCGACGAGACGAAGATACGGAACGCGTGTGCGAGCGCGAACCCGAACACGAACGTCAGAATCGAGAGCGTGACGGGCTGGTCCTCGATGTACTGGATGGCACCCTTGTACATGGCCGCACCGATAGCGGCCGTGGCGATGGTGCCGGCCAGCATGCCGAAGAAGGGGTGGAGCCCCATCTGGTTGGAGACGATGTACGAGCCGAACGCACCGACGGTGATCAGCGCACCGTGCGCGAAGTTGAGCACCCCGCCGACCCCGAAGATGAGGGTGAAGCCGATGGCGACGAGTGCGTACAACGCGCTGATCGTCGTCGCGTTGATGATGACGTTGAGTAGGTTTGCCATGGTTACTGGTTTGCCGGGTGGTCGGAGGGGTAGTCGATCCAGTCGGGGTACGCGTAGTCGGCCGACTTGTTCTGTTCAGGGGCGAACGCGTGCATCGTCCCGTAGTCCTCCTTGATCTCGGGGTCCTTCTGCCACTGCTGCCAGACGGGCACCCCTGTCTCCTGCATCGAGGACCACTGCGGGTCGTGGGCGTACTTCGCGTCCTTCGGCGTGAACTGGAACTCCGGCAGGATGGTGCCGTCGGTGTACCGGAGGTTCTCCATCACGGGGATGAGCTCGTCCGAGGTGGGCTTCGCGTTCAGCCCCTCCTCGAGGACGTAGTTCTCGACGGTCTGGGCGAACCCCTTGATGCCGTCGTAGGTGATGGGCCCCGAGTAGACGGGATAGGTGTCGAACTTCTCCCGGTAGCGCTTCATGAACGGCTGCGTACGCGGGGTGTTCGTGGTCTGCGGGGTGACGGCGTTCATCGTGAAGATGTACTCACAGGCGCCGCCGACCTCCTCCCAGAACTCGTACACCTGTGCGGGAACCGAGATGCCGCCCATCTCGAACTGGCGCTTCTGGTTGAACCACTGTTTGATGGAGGCCGTGCCGGTGAGCGCCTGTGCGATGAGCGCCACGTCCGCGTTCGCGTTCTCCACCTCGTCCCAGATAGGTGTCCAGTTCGTCGTCCCCGAGGACGTCCGCTTGAAGATGGGGACGTTGTCCACCACGTCGCGGATGTTCTCGTCGAGCAGTTCGGCGAACGGGTCGAACGGCCCGATGTTCTCGATGAGGACGCCGACGTTCTCCCAGCCGAGGTCCTTCGCGTAGAGGTTGAGGAACTCCAGTTCGGCCTTCGCGAGGTCGAAGGAGTTCAGCGGCCCGACCCGGAAGAAGTACTTGTACTTGTCGTACTGCTGGCTGACGACGCGCGAGGGCTTCGGCCCTGCCGCCGCCGTACAGACCAGCGGCGTCTTCGTCTGGGCCATCGGCTGGAAACACTGGAGCGTCACCTGCGTCAGGAACGTCCCGAACGCGACGTCGATGTTCTCCTGTTTCACCAGCCGGAGGAACTCCTCGCGGCCGGTCCCAGGCGAGGCCTCGGTGTTGCCGACGAGGATCTCGACCTCGGCGCCCGCGATGCCGCCGTTCTTGTTGATGTCCTCGGCCGCGAGCTCTGCGCTCCGGACCATCGAGGTGCCGATGGGGAACGATTCGGGCGTCGGCGCGAGCACGCCCAGTTTGAACTTGCGTCCCGACAGCGGTTTGTCACCGGTTCCGTTTTCACCCGGTCCGGGGTCCGGTGGCCCCGGTGTCGGCGTCTCGGGTCGTTCTTTACACCCGGCCAGCGCCACCCCCGCGGCGCCAGCTCCTGTGTACTTGAGCAGGTCGCGTCGACCGACGCGCTGCTCCGTTGAATCACTCTCTGCCATGCTTGCTACTGGTGTCTGCCACTTCCGGAGTCCCCATCATCACTATTCTGCCGTGACGTTCCGGCGATTTATAACGAATGACTGCAACACAGCGTGATAAACTTCGGGACCGACTCAACGGGCGAATTATCCGCCCTCGAGCGCGTGTCGGTTCCGGCGACCGGACGCCGCTATCGGGCGGAATGCGGTGTCGTCCGGACCCGCGAACTACTATCAATGAATTGATGGCACCGGGTAGCTCGGGCTGTTTATAGCTGGGTCAGTTATATGTGGAACTTAAACGAGCCGGTAAACAATTGTGCAGGATATTTGAATACCTGCGTATTGCCTGCAGAGCGATTAGGTGGGTGAGTGGGGATGTTGTGGCCGAACGAGAGCATGTCACGACACGACACGACAAGCGTGCTGCTGGCCCTGCTCGTCGTCACCTCGGTGGTTGCGGCGTTCGGGGGGACGGCCTCGGCGGGTCACGGCGCGGAGTTCGGCAACTACACGGTCAACCTCCCGAACCAGGAGGACCACTACCCCGGCGAGAAGGGTGGACAGGCGTCCATCGAGCACTTCGCCGCGGGCACCCAGGAGGCGTTCGACGACGTGGGCGCCTCTGACGGGCTCGAGGAGATGGACTGGATCCTCATCGAGAGTCAGGACATCAGCTTCGCCGACTGCCAGACCTCGGACACGTACGCGTTCGGGGTCGACCGCGACAACGACGAGCCGGGCACCGAGTCGAACATCAACCTCCTCGACTACCGGAAGGGCGGGGAGTTCACGAACACGTACATCTCGGTCCAGTTCTACGACGGCGAAGAGCTCGCCGCGCCCTCGCCGCCGGACCGCGGCGGCAAGTCCGAGGGCCGCGAGGACGGTGACGGCAACCCCGAGATGTACCCCGACGACGAGATCATCGCCGGACAGAACTCGTGTTACGTCATGCCCGAGGAGCCGGGCTGGTACCAGATCGACGGGAAGCTCAACGGGACGAACTGGCAGGGTGACTTCGTGACCATCAACGTCCCGTCGCACTACTTCTACGTCTGCGAGTGTGCGAACGAGCAGGAGGCCCGCGAGAAGCTCGGCCCACCGCCGTCCGAACAGGGCTCGGGCTCGGAGAGCTCGGAGCCCACCCCGACGCCCGAACCGGAACAGACCGCCACCCCCCAGCCGGAGCAGACAGCGACGCCCGAACCGGAACAGACGCCCACGTCGACGGCGGCGCCGACAGATTCGCCGACGCCCCAGAAACAGACCCAGTCGGCCACCGCCGCGCCGAAACAACGTAACGGCGGTGGTGGTGGCAACGGCAACGGCGCCCAGGCAACCGCGAGGCCGTCGAACGGCAACGGCGGCCAACAGACGCGGCCGGCGACGGTGACAGCCAGGCCGCTCCCCGATACGCCGACCATCGCCGAGGGGCCGGGCTTCGGTGCCGGGCTCGCCGTCCTCGCGCTGCTCGGTGCGGCGTTCGTGGCACTCCGCCGCTCGCGGTAACGCCCTGTACCGGCACGCACTACTGTCGTTGTTTCGAACGTTCCGACCTGCTCTACCGAAAGCTATCCGAACGGTGAGTGTTCTGTCGAACAGCGTCGTGGGCCCCGAGCCGGCTATATCCGGGGGTTTCAATAGTCGAGGAGTTGCGAAGGTACTTATTTGTGCAGTCGTTCCGACACCATAGATGACTCGGGACCGGAACGCAACGACGAGCGTCTTCGTGACGTTTCTCGTGGTGCTCGCCACCGCGGGTGGGGGATTCGTCGCAGTCACTGGCAGCGTGGCTGCGGAACACGGCAGTCCAGGCAACTACACGGTGTACCTGCCGGACCAGTCGGACCACCAGCCAGGTGACAAGAACGGCGCGAGCGCCAGCATCTGGCACCTCGCGTCGATGTCCGACGGGTTCGAGGACACGCCTTCCTCGAAGGGATTCGAGAAGGCCAGCTTCCTCACCATCGGCAGCGACGAGATCGACTTCTCCGCGTGCGGCACGTCGAACACCGCGGCGTTCGGGCTCGACCGCGACGACGACGACCCGGGCTCGAAGACGGACGAGGACCTCCTCGCGCACCGTGAGAACTCGCAGTTCAATCCGAACGGCATCGTCGTCGACTTCTTCGAGGAGGACGACCTCGCCGGCTCGCCGGTGAGCATCAACGCCGAGGACCAGGTGGTCGCCGTCCAGAACGACTGCTACAAGATGCCCTCGGAGCCGGGCTGGTACCAGATCTTCGGCTCGCTCAACGGCACGGGCTACAACGGCAACGAGTTCGAGATTCAGCTGACCTCACACTACTTCTACATCTGTGACTGTTCGAGCGAGCAGGAGGCCCGCGAGAAGCTCGGGCCACCGCCGTCCGAACAGGGCTCGGGCTCACAGAGTTCGGAGCCGACGGCAACGGCGACGCCGGAGCCGGCGACTGCCACGCCCGAACCGTCGACGGCCACGCCGACGGCGACGCCCGCGCAGGCAGAGAGCACGCCGACGGCGACGCCCGCGTCCAGCAGTGGCGGCGGTGGCGGTGACGGCGCAGCGAACGATCAGACGACCGCGACGCCCAAACCCCAGCAGCAACAGCAGCAACAGCAGCAACAGCAGCAACCGCAGGCGACAGCCACCGCGGCCGAGGACGCGGCCGTCCCGGTGACGCCGACGGTCGCCGAGGGCCCCGGCTTCGGCACTGGGCTCGCGCTCGTGGCGCTCGCCGGTGCCGCGCTCCTCGCGCTTCGCCGGTCGCAGTAGCGTCGCACGACGGTCCGTCCTCTCGGTCGTTTCGTCGTTCGAGCGGCTGCGCCGGTCGCCAAGCGCG
Source organism: Halorarius litoreus (assembly GCF_024362405.1). Lineage (GTDB taxonomy): Archaea > Halobacteriota > Halobacteria > Halobacteriales > Haloarculaceae > Halorarius > Halorarius litoreus. The sequence continues at coordinate 1,787,617 of NZ_CP101454.1, forward strand.
CCGCTCGCGACCGCTGCTCCGGACTCTGCCCGCTCGTTCTCTCGCGGCCTCCCCGTGGTCGCCCCGCCATCCGCGTCAAACGATAACTCCTTTAGTCCGGCGTTGCCACATTCCGACCATGCAACGGCGAGTCGCGGCGATATACTTCGTCTTCTTCCTCGTCATGGGAGCGAGTGCGTACTCGGTTATCGCGCTCGCAGAGTCCCCAACTGTCGAGGTTCCCGGCGATACGTACAGTCAGGGCGATAGCTTCACCGTCAACAACCAGGAGTTCACCGTGACGGAGGCCGCGCTCGAAGAGAGCGACGGCGGCGGCCACGGCGGCGGTGGCGGCGCCTCCTACGCGGGCACGCTGACGTACACGAACACGTCGTTCCGCTACACTGCGACGCTGGAGAACAACTCCACCGTCCCGTACCAGAACGACACGTACCGCGTGCTGACGAACAACGAGAGCGACTCGTTCACGCTCCACCAGGAGTTCAACGTGAGCGCCATCCTCGCGGACGACCCCGCGGTGTTCAACACCACGACCACCATCGAGGGCGAGCAGTACGTCACCTACCGCGAGAACAACACCAACCGCCTGCTCTCGGAGTACCTCCCGGAACCGGACAGCCAGGAGTTCTCCACGGGTGACTCCCTGCAGTATCAGGGCAACGAGACGACTGTCGCGTCGGTCTCTGCCAGCGAGGTCACCCTCGAGTGGACCGGCGACAAGACGCTCACGCACGACCTCGCGGAGGGCTCGAACGTCACGCTCGCGGGCACCCAGTACTTCGCGCACTTCTCGGGCCACGATGACAGCGTCCAGGTCACCATCGCCGAGTCGCAGGAAGCGTACCCCGTCTACAACAACGAACTCGCCCGGCAGGACTACTTCCACGAGCGCATGAACGGGCTCTGGGGCATCGTCATCCTGGCCGGCGTCGTCGCCGCGCTCATCGTCGCCCTCGCGATGATGCCGATCAAGGGCTGAACTCGGCCGTCGTCTCTTTCGCTGTTCTCGGACCGGCGAGCATCGCGGCCACCCTTGGGCAACGCAACCCGTGATGCATCTGGTTTCTCACTCTGTTCGTCGGAAAAGCGGGCCGAGTGGGACTTGAACCCACGACCGTCCGGTTAAAAGCCGGACGCTCTGCCGAACTGAGCTATCGGCCCTCGCGCGTTGGTACCGCTGTCTGGCGGTAAACAGTTTCGATTGGCTGGCTCCCCCGGGGGAAACGGTTAAGCGATCGTACTGGCAAGTGTTACCTACTACCATGCCACTCCTCGACCGGGTCAGGCGGTCCAGTCCGCGGACTGTCGTCGAGTGTGAGTGCCGGCGGTGTCACGCGGTGTTCCTGTCGGCGCCCGCCGAGACGCCGTGCTGTCCGCAGTGCGACTCGACGGACGTGGGGCCGTTCGTTCCGTAGGGCGCAGGCTTCATCTCCTCCCCGCATCCACGGGCCGTATGGACCGCCGCGCGTTCATCGAGCGACTCCTCGCGTTCGACACGACCGACGGCAACGAGGCCCCCGCCCAGCGGTGGCTCCGCGACCGACTCGACGAGCTGGGGTTCGAGACGTACGAGTGGACTGCCGACCCCGAGACGCTCGCGGCGCACCCGTCGTTTCCCGACACGCCCGACGAGACGTTCGCCGACCGGCCGAGCGTCGGGGGCGTGCTCCAACTCGGTTCGGGTGCGGGACCGACGCTCGTGCTGAACGGGCACGTCGACGTCGTCCCCGCCGACGAGGGCGACTGGACCGGCGACCCGTTCGAGCCGTCGTGGGACGGCGACCGGCTCACCGCTCGCGGTGCCGCGGACATGAAGTCGGGGCTCGCCGCGTGCGTGTTCGCGGCACTGGAACTCCGCGACGCCGACCTCGATGGGCGTGTCGTCGTCGAGAGCGTCGTCGGCGAAGAGGAGGGTGGCATCGGGGCCGCAGCCGCGGCGCTGTCGAACCCGTACCCGTTCGAGCGCGATGCCTGCATCGTCGCCGAACCGACCGAACTCACGCCCGTCGTCGCCAGCGAGGGGAGCGTGATGCTGCGGCTGGAACTCACGGGCCGGTCGGCCCACGCCGCGATGCGCTGGCGCGGCGAGGACGTCCTCCCGAAATTCGAGCGCGTCCGCGAGGCGTTTCTGGATCTGGAAGCCGAACGCTGTGAGCGCGTTCGTCACCCCCTGTACGAGGACTACCCGGTGGCGTGGCCGGTCGTCTGTGGCACCGTCCGCGCGGGGACGTGGCCGTCGACCGTGCCTGCCGACCACGTCTCGGAGTGGCGTCTCGGCGTCGCCCCTGGCGAAACGGTCGCCGAGGTGGAACGCGAGTTCCGCGACCGGCTCGAACAGGTGGTCGCGGCCGACGACTGGCTCGCCGACCATCCCCCTACTCTGGAGCGGTTCTCCGTGCAGTTCGAGCCGAGCGAAATCTCGCCCGAGGAGCCAATCGTCGCGGCGGTACAGACCGGTATGCGCGAGGCAGGGCTCGACGAGACCGACCCGCGGGGCGTCACCTACGGCGCGGACGCGCGCCACTACATCGAGGCGGGCATCCCGACGGTGCTGTTCGGCCCTGGAAGCATCGACGAGGCTCACTATCCGGACGAGACAATCGACTGGCGGGAGGTCGAGACGGCCACCGAGGTGCTGGTGGCGGCGGCGCGGCGTTACCTGTCGAAGTAGTCGCGGAGCGCCGCGGCGACGACCGCTTCGGGGTCGGTGTCGTCGAGCGCGGCTCGTCGCCGGAGTTCGCGGTACGTCTCTGGGGGTAAGGAGAGTTCGAGTCGCCCGAGTTCGACGCCCTCGGCGACGAGCGCCTCCTCGACGCTCATGCCGTTGTTGATGTTCGAGGCCGCCGACCGCACTTCACGAACGGTCATGTCGTGGTCGAGGACGGCCCACGCCAGGAGGAACCGGGCCTCCCCCGAGACGCGGGCGATATGTTTCGCGGCGGTGGGCGCGATGCGTCCGAGCGCGACGTACCGACGGATCGAGCGCGGGAGGTCGTGGACGCGCGCCCACTTCCGGATGAACGCGATGCTCGCGTCGCCGCCCGCGCGCTCGGCGGCGGCCTTGTACGACCCCTCACCGCGGACGAGCGCGGCACACGCCGCTGCCCCACGCAGCATGTAGACGTTGTCGTCGCCGCCGGCGGTGTTCTGTGAGAACTTCCGGACCGTCTCGGCGGCCTCCTGCCGGCTCTCGGGGTCGGTCGGGTCGAACCGTGCGGCGTCCTCGCCGGCCACGTCACGCCGGATAACCGGCTCACCGACCGGTGACTCCCGGTCGGTCGGTGGGCCGCTACCCTTTCGGGGGTCTACCATTGGTGACCGATAGGGAAAGTGGGGCTAAAAGTCTCCTGTCGTGCATGCGCGGACGGCGTCAGTCCGACGACTCGGCTTCGGCCACGTCCTCGGTGGGGTCGTCGTTGTCGTCTTCCGTCCCCGCTGCCCGGTCGGACGTATGTTCCCAGATCTCGGTACAGCCACAGCCGTCCTCGACGTCTTCGAGGTGGCTGGTGTCGACGTCCGCGTACCGGTCGTCGCGCGTTTCGGCGTCGTCGCTCATCGTTCCTCCGTCCCCTCGTACAGCTCTGGGGCGACGTCTGCCGGGGGAACGCTGTCGTCGAGCCTGTGCTCACTCATCATCGACTCCCAGGCGCCCCCTTCAGATAAGGCCGCTCTCACCTGTAATCGCTACCCATGCTTCCTCTTCGGGGATGATGTTGCCGATATCTTCTGACACGTCACAGTCGCGAAAACCGCACGCGGGGAGTCGGATACCGGGAACAGATAGCGTCCACACGTCTGGTGACGCTCGGCAACGGGCGTCGGGAGCGTCGCGCTTACCCCGACGCCCGCCCTGTGACGGGTATGGTAACGTCGGTCCACCAGCTCGACGACGGGGCGTGGGTCAGCGTCAACGACAGCCGCGAGGTGAACGTCTCGGACCTCTGGCTGCTGGCACGGTCGTCCGTTTGCGACTGTGAGCTCACTGATTTCCTCGCCGAGGGGTTCGTCGAGGTGAGCGTCGACTGCGGCGTCGTCGAGGCCCGAATCGCCGGCCAGTGTATCGGCTGTGGGGAGAGCGGTGTCACCGACTGGCTCGAACTCGGTCGGGCCGACCCCGAAACCGGGGCGTTCCGGGCCGTTGTCCCCGAGAGCGTCCACGTTCCCGAGCGCCGCACCCGGCTCGCCCACCCGGAGACGCCCCCCGAGTAGCCCGTCTCACATACCGGCAATATCGTCCTCGATGGGGGAGTACCGGGGAGGGTTGACGCGGTGGGTTCGGGTTTATGAGTCGGGGCCGTCGACCCGGGTATGCCGAGCAAGGTCGAAGGCTGGAAGGACGAGGCCTACGGGAACGAGGTCCGCGACCAGCTGTTCGAGTTCGCCGAGGAGGGGTGGGAGTCCATCCCCGAGGACGAACACGACGCGTGGTTCGAGCGGTTCAAGTGGTGGGGACTGTACCACCAGCGGAAGGGTCAGGAGAGCTACTTCATGATGCGGATCGGGACGCCCAACGGCGTGCTCGAACCGGGTCAGCTCCGCGTCGTCGCGGAGGTCGCCGACGAGTACGCGCGTGGCCCGGTCGACAACCCCGAGTTCGGGGCCGCCGTCTGTGACTGGACCACCCGTCAGAGCATCCAGCTCCACTGGATAAAACTGGAGGACGTCCCCGCGATCTTCGAGAAACTGGAGTCGGTGGGCCTCTCGACCCAGCAGGCGTGTGGTGACTCCTGGCGGAACATCGTCGGTTGTCCCGTCGCCGGGAAGGACACCCACGAGTTCATCGACGCGTGGCCCGTCGCCGAAGAACTCCACGAGACGTTCAAGGGGAACGAGGAACACACGAACCTCCCCCGGAAGTGGAAGGTTTCGGTCACCGGCTGTACGGAGGGCTGTGGCCAGGGCGACATCAACGACCTCGCGTTCGAGCCCGCCGTGAAGGAGATCGACGTTGACGAGCAAAGCTCGTCAGGCAGTGAGAACTCTGCGAGTTCTCACGACGGCGAGGAGCGAAAGGGGTTCAACGTCCGCGTCGGCGGCGGCCTCTCGCGGAAGGAGCCGCGGCTCGCCCGCGACATCGACGTGTTCTGCCTCCCCGAGGAGACGGCCGACGTCGCTGCGGGTCTCTCCGCGCTGTTCCGCGAACACGGCGACCGCGACGACCGCTTCAACGCGCGTATCAAGTTCCTCGTCGACGAGTGGGGCACCGACAAGCTCCGTCGGGTGCTCCAGGAGGACTTCGTCGACTTCGAGCTTCGGTCGGCGGGTGCGGACCTGCGCGACCAGTACACCTACAACGCCGGTGGAACCGACGAACACGGCGACCACGTCGGCGTCCACGAGCAGCCCGACGGCAACTACTACGTCGGCCTCTCCGTTCTGGTGGGGCGACAGGGCGTCGAGGACGTCTACGAACTCGCCGACCTCGCCGACGAGTACGGCTCCGGCGAGGTCCGGCTCACGCAGCGCCAGAACGTCATCATCACGGACGTGCCCGAGGAGCAGCTCGACGACCTCCTCGACGAACCGCTCCTCGAGGAGTACTCGCCGGACCCGCATCCGTTCATGCGTGGTTCCATCGCCTGCACCGGGACGGAATACTGCTCGCTGTCCATCGTGGAGACGAAGAACCGGCAGGTGCGCTACGCCCGCTGGCTGAAGGAGCACGTCGACGTCCCAGAAGGAGTCACGGACTTCCACATCCACCTCTCGGGCTGTACGGCCTCCTGTGCGCAGCCGCAGATCGCGGACATCTCGCTGCGGGGGATGAAGACCCGGAAGGACGGCGAACCGGTCGAGGCGTTCGACATCGGGCTCGGTGGTGGCCTAGGCGAGAACCCGCACTTCGCCGACTGGGTCGAGATGCGCGTCGCTGCCGACGAGGTGCCCGGCTACATCCAGAACCTCCTCGCCGTGTACGAGGACCAGCGCGAGGCGGGGCAGAGCTTCCGCGAGTTCATCGCCGCGAAGGACGACGACGAACTCCAGGGGCTCGCAGAGCCCGAAGAGACGAGCTACGAGGACCCGTACATGCACAACACGAAGATGACGTGGTACCCGTACGCCGACGAGGACGACATGGCCCAGAGCCCCGCGCCGACGAACGCGCGAGGTGAACCGCTGGCCACTGACGATTAGGGTTCGGTCGGTGGTTCGGCGTTCGGTTCTTGTTCTTTCCCGCTCGCCACCTCTGATTTCGCTGTGAACACCTCCGAAGCCCTCGGGAGTCCACCAGGAGACTCACTCCGTTCGTCTCCCGAGGACACCAGGACCGCAGTTCCTGTGTCACCAACACCAGCCTTACCTCACCTAATCCCATCCCATCCTAGCATGGCTGACCGCATCATGACCGTCAACGCCTACACGACGCTCGACCTCGTGGACGCCGAGGCCGAGGGCCACGGCTTCGACGAGGCGGCGTTCGCGACGGTCAACGTCACCTCCCCTCGAACCGACCCCGACCACGTCGAGTTCGCGATGGAACTGGACAACACCGCACTCGACACGCTGCCGGCGCACGCCGACCGGCTCCGACTCACACCCGAGCAGGCGCGGGAACTCGCCAGCGCGCTCGAAGCCGAGGCCGAGACAGTCGACGCCGCCCAGTCGGACTGACCGGACGCTTTTGCTGGTGGGCGCCTTCTACAGGGTATGCGCCCACGGGCCGGCGAGAGCCCCGTCTCGCGGGAACTCGGCTTCTGCCCCTGCTGTGGCTACCGGACGCTCTCGCCGTCGCGGCCCGGCTCGTACGAGCGGTGTCCGGTCTGCGACTGGCTGGACGACCTCGTCGGCTTCCACTATCCCGACACCGAGAGCGACTACAACTACGTCTCGCTCCACGAGGCGCGGGAGAACTTCCGGGCGTTCGGGGCGTGTGCGCCCGACGCCACCGGTCGAACCCGCGACCCCACGGAGGAGCGCGACCCGAACTGGCCGTACGACTAGCGCTGTGCGCGTTCGCGCCACTCGCGCTGTTGCTGGCGCTCCGCGACGTGCTCCACGCCGCCCGTCAGCTCACCACGAATCCACTCGTCGTACACGATGCAGTCGGCGAACATCCCCGATTTGAACCCCTCGACGAGCTCGTACGACCAGCAGTCGTCGAACGCCCCCGCGGGGAGGATGTCGTCGCGGAGCGCCGCGGCGAACTCGTCGTGGCCCGCCGCCGCCAGCTTCTGCCGAGCCTCCTCGAACCGGTCCATCGCGTGACCCGTCTCGTGGTGGAACTCCAGCAGATAGCCGAACGCGCGGTAGACGTGTTCGATCGCGAGCTGGACGTCGTGGAGCGCTTCGCGTTCGGTTTCGGTCAGTTCTCGGCCCTCTGTCTCCATGTGTCTGGATAGCATCCGACAGACGAAATACCCTCCTCCGGGATTACACGTCGAACAGCCGCCGGAGATCACGCCAGGAGTCGACGACGTGAGCGCCCTCGCAGGCCGCGGGCTCGGAGTACGGCTGTCTGAAGAGGACGCCGGTTTTCCCGGTAGCCAGCGCGTTCGCGACGTTGCCGTGGTAGTCGTCGACGAGCACGTCGCCCGGCACCTCGCCTTTGTTCTGCGGCACGTCGTCGACGAAGTGGTCGTAGGGCAGGTCGTGGCGCTCCAGCCACGCCCGAGAGATGTCGTGGGTGTCCGGGTGGCGGTGGGTCGCGATGTGGAGTTCGTAGCCCGCCGCTTCGAGCGCCTCCAGTCCCTCACGCACGCCCGGAAGTGGCTCTGCGCCGCCGAGAAACCACCGCGGGCGCTCGTGCATCAGCTCGACGATGACCTCGCCGACGTGGACGTCGTGGCCGGGAAGCGGCCACGACCACTCGTCGATGTCGTCGGGCGCGACCGAGACGCCGTACTCGCGGTGGAGATGCTCGCAGGTGCGCGGGAGCTGCCAGCAGAGCACCCCGTCGAAGTCGAGAAGCAGGGTGGCCGGCGGCTCGGGAACCATACCGGCGGTGTGCGTCGAGGGGTTTTCTCGGTTACGTTTGGGGGCGATGGCTCAGGGAAGCGACGCCCCGCCCGTCTCCGAGGAGGAGCCGTTGACGGTACAGGGCTGCGGGAGGGTGCTCGTTTGCAGGTCACAGTCGAACTCCCCGGTCGCGCTCTGGTTCCCCATCGAGACGGTCACGTCGTCGCCGCCACCGCCGGACAGTCCCGGCGGGTTCGCGTCGTTGTAGCCCTCGTAGTCGACCGAGACCGGGCCGGCGTCGAGTTCACCGCGCTTGTCGCACTCGTGGGTCAGGGTCGTGTTCCCCTCGCACTCGATGACCATCCAGCCGCCGTCGCCCATCGCTCCCGCCGCCTGATGGACGACGAGCGTCGAGTTCTCGCCCGTCTGAATCTGTCCGTACGCCTCACCCTCGGTGCCGTTCTTCGGGACGTCGTGGTCCGCGGCAACCGGACCGACGAACGCGACGGCGACGGCCACCGCGACCAGTAGCACCACGACCACACGCTCGTTCGTTGCCATACACAGTCCACCCACACGCCCCCGTATTCGGCCTACTGCCGTCTCATACAGGTGTGTTAAGTGATGGCAGGGTCGCGCTCTCGCCGTGGGTGTGTCAGTGGCCCCCACGATTATCGTCCCCCCCGTCGAACGCGGGGTGTGACTCTGCGAGCGTACCACCGCCCCGACGCGCGACCGGTCGCCGCCGACGCGGCGACCGTCGTGGGCGACGACTACCGCGTGACCGTGCTCGCCCCCGAACTCCTGCGCGTGGAGTTCGACCCGGACGGCGCGTTCGACGACCGCGCCACCCAGACCGTCTGGTACCGCGACCAGCCTGTCCCCGAGTTCTCGGTCGACCGAGGCGACGAGGTGGTCGTCGACACCGGCGCCCTCGAACTCCGCTACGACCCCACCGACAGGGGGTTCACGCCCGAGACGCTCGCAGTCGAGGTGCGGGCAACCGCGACGACCTGGCGCTACGGCGAGACGACTGCCCTCCCCGGGACGGCCCGGACGCTCGACACCATCGACGGCCGCATCGACCTCGAACGCGGGCTCTGCTCGCGTGATGGCCTCGCGGTCCTCGACGACACGGCGAGTCTCGCGTTCGGCGACGAGTGGGTCGAGCCCCGCGACCGCCACGACGACTACGAGGACCTGTACCTGTTCGGTTACGGCCACGACTACCGCGGTGCACTACAGGGGATCTCGGCCATCGCGGGCGACACCCCGCTCGTCCCCCGGTTCGCCCTCGGCAACTGGTGGAGCCGCTACTGGGAGTACACCGACGAGTCGCTCCGGCGGACCATCGATGGATTCCGCGAGCACGGCGTGCCGCTGTCCGTCTGCGTCGTCGACATGGACTGGCACGTCGTCGACAACCCGAACCACGACGGCTGGACGGGGTTCACCTGGAACGAGGCGCTGTTCCCCGACCCCGAGGCTACGCTCGACTGGCTCCACGAACAGGGGCTCGCGACGACGCTCAACCTCCACCCCGCACAGGGCGTCCACCCACACGAAGCACGGTACGCGGCGCTCGCCGAGCACGTCGGCGTCGACCCCACGACCGAGGTACCCATCGGCTTCGACGCGGCGGACACCGACTTCCTCTCGGGCTACTTCGAGGAAGTGCTCCACCCCCTGGAGGAGCAGGGCGTCGACTTCTGGTGGGTCGACTGGCAGCAGTGGCGCGAGTCCCCACGAATGGAGGGGCTCGACCCGCTGTGGGCGCTCAACCACCTCCACGCGTTCGACCGGACGCGTGACGGGCGCCGGCCGTTCCTCCTCTCTCGTTACTCGGGCGTGGGCAGCCACCGCTACCCCGTCGGGTTCTCCGGCGATACCGCGAGCACGTGGGACTCGCTCGCGTTCCAGCCACCGTTCACCGCCGCCGCCGCCACCGTCGGGTACGGCTGGTGGAGCCACGACATCGGCGGCCACTGGGGCGCCAGCGGCTCGCCCGAGGCGTTCGGCGAACTGTACGCCCGCTGGGTTCAGTACGGGCTCTACAGCCCCGTTCTTCGCTTGCACACCTCGAAGATGCCGTACGTCGACAAGCGACCGTGGCGCTACGGCCGCGACGTCGAGGCGGCGGCGACCGACGCGCTCCGCCACCGCCACGCCCTGCTCCCGTATCTCTACACGATGGCCCACCGGGCACACGAGTCGAGCGTCCCGCTCGTCGAGCCGCTCTACGTCCACCAGCCCGAACGGGAGGAGGCGTACGCCTGCCCGAGCGCCTACTACGTCGGGAGCGACCTCCTCGTCGCTCCGCACACCCGGCCGCGCGGCGAGGACACCAACCTCGCTCGTCAGTCGGTCTGGCTCCCGCCCGGCGACTGGTACGACTTCCACACCGGCGAACCGGTCGCGGGGAACCGCTGGCACGCTCGCTACGGTGACCTCGACGACGTGCCCGTCTACCTGCCTGCGGGCGCCATCGTCCCGCTCGCCCCCGAGTCGGACTGGGGTGGCGTCACGGTGCCCGACGTGCTTGACCTCGTGGTCATCCCTGGTGAGGGCGTGTTCGACCTCTACGAGGACGACGGCGTCTCGCTCGACCACCGCGACGGCGCGTTCGCCACGACCCCCATCGAGACGACGCTCGACGAGGACGACGAGACGTTCACCGTTCGCGTGGGTGCCGCGACGGGCGACCGCTCGCTCGTCCCCGACGCCCGCGACGTGTCGGTGCTCGTGCGCGGCGTCACCGAGACGGTCGTCGCCGCCTCCGACCGCGAAGTAGAGAGCGAGTACGACCAGGACAGCCGGACGCTTCGGGTCGACTTCGGCACCCTACCGACCGACGAGTCGGTCGAACTCACGGTCACCGCCGACGGGCCGCTCCGGGCGAGTCGCGAGCCCGTGGTCGAGCGCGTCCGCGACCTCCTCTGGCACTTCGACGCCCACGGCGACGCCAAGCCCACCGTCGAGCGGCTGGCGATCGACGACGACCTCGCGTGGCTCACCGACTTCGCGACCGTCCTCTCGGACGCACAGATCCGGGCGCTCGTCGAGACCGTCCACGGCGTCGGTGCCGACCGACTCGTCGACGCCGACGCCGACCGACTCGTCCTCTGGAACCACGACGGCCGCGACGACGTCACCTACCGCTTCTCGACGTGGGACCGGGGGATACGCCACCCGACGCACGGCACCTCTCGAAGCGGCGTCGTGCCCGCCTTCGAGACCATCGACCTCGCCGACTACGAGAGCCGGGCGTGGGAGCTCGTCGTCACCTACGGCGACGTGTCCGTCACCGTCGCCGAGTCCTAGACGGTCACCGTCTCGCCCAGCTCCGGGGCGGTCGCCTCGTAGCCGTCGTCTCGCAACTCGGCAGCGAACGCCGGACAGCGGTCGCCGTGGTTGACGAGCACCTCCGCGTCCCGGTAGTCGTCGAGGAACGCACGGAGCCCCTCGTGGTCGGCGTGCGCCGAGAAGTCGAACGACTCGACGCGGGCGCTGACGGGCATACGGCGGCCGTTGATCTCCGCGGACCCGGTTTCGAGCAGGTCACGCCCGGGCGTCCCCTCGACCTGATAGCCGGAGAACGCGACGAGGTTCCGGGGGTGGGTCGCGATTTCGGGGACGTACGTCATCGCTGGCCCGCCGGTGAGCATCCCGCTCGTGGTGACGACGACGGTGTTCTGTGCGGCGATTCGTTCGCGCTGGCCGTCGCGGCCGGTCACCACCCGGGCGTTCGACTTCGCGCGCCGGAGCGCCTCGGGGTCGCGGACGAACGCCGGGTAGCCCCGAAGCATCTCGAGCACCTCGACGCCCATCCCGTCGACGTAGCAGTCGAGGTCGTGCGCGGCACAGACTAGCAGGACCTCCTGCGTGCGGCCGATGGCGAACGCCGGGACGACGACCGTCCCGCCCTGCACGGTCGTCTCGCGGAGCGCCTGGGCGAACCGCTGTTCGACCTGGGCGCGCGGCTCGTGGCTCACGTCCGAGTACGTCGACTCACACAGCACCACGTCGGCGTCGGGGCGGTCCGTGGAGGCCGGGACGAGCCGCTGGTCGTGTGTGTGAAAGTCCGCTGTGTACAGCAGCCGCGTCTCGCCGTCGTCGACGAGTACGTGCGCGCTCCCGGGGATGTGCCCGGCGTTGAACAGCGTCACCTCGTGGCCGGCCGCCTCGAACGGCTCGCCGTAGCCGTGTTCGACCGACACCTCGCCGAGTCGCTGGACGTCCGTCTCGGTGAACGGACACTGCATCGTCCCGCCCTTGAGTTTGAGCGTGTCGCGGGCGAGCAGCCGCGTGAACGCGCCCGTCGGGGGCGTCCAGTGGATGGCGGGTCGGTCCCGCCCAGAGAGCAGCGCGGGGAGGCCGCCGACGTGGTCGAGGTGGCCGTGGCTCGCCACGACGGCCTCGGGCGAGACGGACCCGACGGGCCACTGCGTCGGCTCGGCGGGCTTCATGCCGTAATCGAGCAATAGCGTGTCGTTGACGAGGACGGCGCTCCGGCCGACCTCGCGTGCGCCGCCGAGGAACCGAAGCTTCATCGCTCTCGGATAGCGGTGCCCGTCGCTTCCGCCTGTCGGTTCCTACTCGAACTCGCCCTTCGAGAGGTCGGACTGCGGGTGGCGAGTCATCGTCACCCGGCGGTCGGGGAGCAGTCGCGCGAGGTCGGTCGTCGTGATGATGCCGACGGCCTCCCCCTCGTCGGTCACGGGCAACTTCTTCACGTGGTTGTTCCCCATCCGGTCGGCGACTGCTGCGACCGTGTCGGAGGGGCGAGCGGTGACGACGGGCGAACTCATGACGCTGGTGACGGGCTCGTCGGTCGACACCTCACGGCTCACGGCGGTCACGATGTCGGACTCCGTGACGATACCCTCGAGGCGCTCCTCGCCGACGACGAGCGAGCCGACGTGGTGCTCACGCAGTTCGCGGGCGACCTCGAGGATGGTCGCGTCCTCGGGAATCGTCCTGACGGGTGTGCTCATGATCTCTGCCGCGGTGACGTCTTCGGCCATGGTACCCGATTTTGGTCAGCACGGTGACTTGAACGTTGACAGTCGGTCGGATATTGCCGAGTGGCCGCGGTCCGGCGACTACTCGCCTCCCCACCGCCGAATCTGGAACTCGGCGTACCCGCCGTACGCCACCTCCAGCGAGCCGAGCCACCAGTTCCAGCGGTCGGCCGGGCCGCCGTCTCGTGCGGCAGCCAGTTCGTCGACGATCAGTTCGGCCGTCAGTGGGTAGCCGGCGTCCTGCTCGAACCGGCCGTCGTCTGCGAGGTCTCGGGCGTGGCGGGCGACGGCACGCCGCTCGTCGGCCGTCCCGCCGAACCGTTCGAGCTTCGACTCGAACTGCTTCACGCCCTCCGCTTCGGGTCGAACGGGCTTGAAGCGTTTCCCGGGGCACGCCGCTGGAGGGTCGTGAAAACCGGGAGAAACTGCGAGAGATTACCGGGCGGCGGCCGCGACGCGCTCCTTCTCCTCTTTCTGGCCGACGGCGTACGTCTGGACGTCGTAGTTGGCCGCGCCGATGAGCTGGTTCGCCAGCGCCTCGGCGGCGGGCGTGGGCGTCTTGAACGACGAGCCCTGGACACCCTCGGCGATGAACTTCAGCGCCTGGTCGACCCGGCGCTGCGGGGCGACGTCGACGGCCTTCGGGACGGAGATGCCACCGTACTTCAGGCGGACGGTCTCCTCGCGCGGGCCAGCGTTCTCGACCGCTCGAACCAGAATCTGCACCGGGTTCTCCTCGGTGCGCTCGTGGACGATGTCGAAGGCGTCGCGCACGATGCGGGTCGCCTGCTGCTTCTTGCCCGTGTTCTCCTCGGTCTGCATCAGGCGGTTGATGAGCCGCTCGACGATGCTGATCTCGCTCTTCTTGAACTGCTTGTTCGCGTGACGGCCCTGCGTGTGTGCGATGGGCGTCACCGTGATGTAGCGCTTCGTCGAGGGGTCGCGGAACTCGATCTCCGAGACGTCCCAGACGCCGAACAGCTGCGCCGAGACGCGCTCGTCGTCGGTCGAGGCGGGCGCGTCCGGCTCGGGGGCTTCTTCCTCCGACATTATCGCACCGGCTTCTCCGCGTTCCCGCGGACGAGTTCGATCATCGAGACACCGTTCACCTTCTCGACCTTGTAGTTCACGCCCGACAGGTCGCCCATCGCACGACCCTTCGCCCCACCGATACCGGCGATGGTGACCTCGTCGTGCTCGTCGATGAACGAGATGGCGCCGTCACCGGGACAGAACGCGGTGACCTGCTTCCCGTTCTTGATGAGCTGCACCCGGACACATTTCCGGATGGCCGAGTTGGGCTGTTTCGCTTCGATACCGACCTTCTCGAGTACGATGCCGCGGCCCTGCGGCGCGCCCTCGAGCGGGTCGGACTTCTTGCCGAGTCCGCGGGCGCGTCGCGCGTAGTCAGAGTCGGACCACCGGTGCTTCTGGCGGTCCTTCTTGAGCTTGCGCGCGGCGTACTTGCCGTTCGCCATAGTACGCTTCCCTTCCCGATGAAGCTACTTAAGCATCCCTTTTCGCCGACGGCCCCGAGGCGGCGTGACACGCCGGTCTCCACGGCTCTCCTGCCGTGTGAGCCGTTCCCACGAGTCGGCGCATCCACAAAGCTTCATATGTTCGGTGGCAAAATTGGCGGATATGTCACAAGCTGCCGCGGACGGGCGCGGCCCGGTCGGAATCGTGAGGAGTCCCTTCTTCCTCAAGGTCGCCGGGTTCGTCGTCCTCCTCATCCTCGCCGGGATCGCGACCCCGCCGCTGTTCCCCGACAACGAGTTCGTCGGCGTGTTCGTCGGCATGGTCTGGAGCGTCGCGTTCCTCATCGTCGCCGTCATGGTCATCGCCGTCGTCGGGAGCGCGGTCCGGCAGGCGCTCAGGTGAGTTCGACGTCGTCGACACCGTAGTACCGTTCCGCGAGCAGGCGCGCCCGACGGATGCGTGTTCCCCCGTTTCCGATGGCGAGCCCCCGGTCCTCGCGGTCGACTTCGGCGTACGCAACCCCGCTCTGGCTCACCGTCACGTTGTGGACCGTGGCGGGAGCGAGCGCGTTCTCGATGAGGCCGGCCGCGTCACCCGCGTACGTCACCACCTCGACCGGCCAGCCGAGCGCCGACTGTAACGCACCGACCGACTGCGTGACGTCGTCGGCGGTGCCGCTCGGTACGAGCACGAGGAGCCGCTCGTCGACGGGGTCGAACAGCGCGTCGACCGGCTCGACGTCGGTCGTCTCCGCGACACGGTCGAGACACGAGTCCGGGTCCGGCACCAGTTCGATGCGGTCGACGCCGTGGTGGCGCTCGGCGAGGCGGGTCGCCATCGAGACGTTCCGACCACCCGCGCCGATGGCCGCCCCGAAGTCGTCGGCGTCGACCTCGGCGTACGCGACGGTCTCGGTCTCGCCGTCGCGCTCGCGTTCCCGAACCGTCACCTCGTAGACCGCCGCGGGCCGGAGCGCGTTCGCGACGAACATCTCGGGTGTATCGGCGTCCTCGACGAGTTCGACCGCCGAGCGCAGTCGCTCTTCGAGCGTGGAAACGGTGCGGCCGCCGGGACCGATAGCGTCGGCCATCCCGTCTGGCGGGACGACGAACACTACCCGCGGGTCGGCCTCGTCGCGGGCAACGATGCAGTCTCGGGCAGCGACGCCGGTGACGTCCTCGAACAGCGCGATGTGCTGGCGTGCCTCGTCCGAGAGGCGAATCATCTAGTCGTCCGCGCTCTCGGGGGAGCCGGACTGCTTCGCGCCCATCCGGAGGTCGACGTCGCCGGTGCCCAGCTTGATGGGCTTGCCGACGATGACGTTCTCCGTCACGCCGTCGAGGTCGTCGACCTCGCCGTGGATGGCCGCGTCAAGGAGGTGGTTGACCGTCACCTCGAACGCGGCGCGGGCGAGCACCGACTGCTTGTTGCCGGAGATGCCGTGGCGACCGATGGACTCGATCTCGCCACGGTTCGTCATGATGTCGGCGACGAGCATCAGGTGGCGGACGTTCACGTCGTCGAGCCCCTGCTCCTCGAGGGTGTTCATCGTCTCGTTGATGAGCGCCTCGCGTGCGGCCTCGATACCGAGGTTCCGGTTGACCTCGTGGATGTTGTTACACGTCGTCCGCGAGGCGTCGACGCCCTCGATGTCGAGGACGTCGCCGAACGCGGAGCCCTCGGTGTAGAGGACGTACTCCTCGTCGCCGTCGTCGGTCTCCTCCTTGCGGATGACGACGCGGGTGACCTCCTCGATGCCCTTGAACACGATGTCGCGCAGCTCCTCGACGAGCTGCAGGAGCTCGCGGTACGAGGGCTGGTCGGGGCCGAACTCGATGCGCGTCGTCTCGGGTCGAGAGGTCTCGACGCCGAGCTTCGAGTCGATGGTGTCGGCGATCTCCTGGGCGATGTCGTCGAGGTTGTCGACGGTGGGCCACCGCTCGCGGAGCGTGTCCTCGTTGAGGTCGACGCTGACGATCATGTCCGCGACGTTCGTCGAGACGTCACCGAGCGCGAGCACCTTCGTCGCCTCGATCTGCCAGACGATCTCGTGGGCCGCGTTCCGCTCGGTGTAGTCGCCACCCTCCTCGCTGACACGCCGGTCGATGAACTCCTCGTCGAGGTGGACGGTCATCGTCGGCGTGTCCGGGGTCTTGCGGGCGTCCACCAGCTCGATGAGCCGGGGGAGCCCCTGCGTGACGTCGATCTCGGCGACGCCCGCGTAGTGGAACGTGTTCATCGTCATCTGCGTCCCCGGCTCCCCGATGGACTGTGCGGAGACGGTGCCGACGGGGTCGAGCGGGTCGATGCGCGTGTCGAGGTACCGCGACTCCGTCGCCTGCGCGATGTCGTTCGCCTGCTCGACGGTGACGTCGCCGCGGGCCTCGATGACGTCGAGCACCTGCTGTCGCAGGCGCGGCGGCAGCTCGGTGTCCTGGACGACCGCGCGGACGTCCTCGGAGAGCTCAGTCATCCGACTCCACCCCCGGGATGGCCTCCTCGACGGTCCACGTGTCCTGATGCTCCGAGATGTTCGTCGGCTTGCGCTTGCGCCCGATGAACTCCTCGCGCTGGTCGTCGTCGTCGAACTCCTCTTCGAGCACGCGGTTCGCGATCTGCTCGACGTCGATGGGGTTCTCCTCGTTGGAGGCGACCTTCACGGGCGAGGTGCCGTCCTCGCCGAACTCGAACTGGACGATGGTGTCCGAGGTGTCGCGAACGGTGCCGTCGTACTGCGTCTCCAGTTCGGAGAGCGCGTTGATGAGCCGGCGCTGCAGGTAGCCGGACTTCGAGGTCCGGACCGCCGTGTCGACGAGGCCCTCGCGGCCACCCATCGCGTGGAAGAAGAACTCCTTGGGCGAGAGGCCCTTGCGATAGGAGGACTCGACGAAGCCGTGTGCATCGGCGGAGAGGTCGTCCCGCTCGAAGTGCGAGAGGGTGCGGTCCTCGTAGCCGCGGTTGATGCGCTCGCCGCGCACTGCCTGCTGGCCGACACAGCCAGCCATCTGCGTGAGGTTCAGCATCGACCCACGCGCGCCCGAGCGGGCCATGATGACTGCCGGGTTGTCGGCCGAGAGGTTGTCGTCGGCGATGTCACCCGCGCTGTCGCGGGCACGGCCGAGCACCTGCATGATCTTCATCTCCAGCGTCTCGTCGAGCGTGCGGCCCGGCAGCGACTCGAGGTCGCCGTTCTCGTACGCCTCGATGCGCTCCTGGACGTCCTCGTAGGCGTTGTCGATGGCCTCGCCGATCTGCGCCTCGGCCTCTCGCGACACCGACTCGTCGTCGATACCGATAGAGAACCCGAAGTGCATGATGGCGCGCATCGCGAGCGTCGCCACCTCGTTGACGAACACCCGCGCGTGGGTGTTCGAGTAGTGCTTGGCGATGGTGTCGACGATCTCGCCGCCGAACGCCCCGACGGCGTCCTCGTCGATGGTACCCGAGACGAGGACGCCGTCCTCGATGACGACGCGGTCGCCCGCAGACGAGTCGAACTCGAGGCTGAGGTCGTCGGGCAGCAGCTCGGAGAAGACGGTCCGGCCCGTCCAGTACTCCTTGCCGGCCTCGTCGATGCCGTCGGCCTCGGGCAGTTCGTCGATCGACGTGGCGCGAAGCAGGTCGAGCGCCTGCGTCTCGTTGAACCGCGGCGGCTCGCCCGTCTCGGGGTCCTCGTGCGTCAGCAGGTAGGTCCCCGAGATGTGGTCCTGAATCGCGCCGATGATGTTCTCACCGAACCGCGGCGAGAGAATCTGCTCCTGCACGCGCATGAGGACGCGCGCCTCCGCGCGGGCCTCCTCGTTCTGCAGCGCGTGCATGTTCATCTCGTCGCCGTCGAAGTCGGCGTTGTACGGCGGACAGACGACGGTGTTGAGACGGAACGTCTTGTACGGCATCACCACGACCTCGTGGGCCATGATGGACATCCGGTGGAGCGACGGCTGTCGGTTGAAGATGACGATGTCGCCGTCGATGAGGTGTCGCGAGACCTCCCAGCCGAGCTCGACCTTCTCGGAGAGCTCCTCGCAGTTCTTCTCCGTGACCTTCAGGCGTCGGCCGTCCGGGCGTCGAACGTAGTTGGCGCCCGGATGTGCCTCGGGGCCGTTGGCGACGTAGCGACGAGCGTCGTCGATGTTCCGCTCGTTGACGTTCATCGTCTGGGTCATCTCGGTCGCCACGCGGTCGGGGACCCCGACCTCGTTCAGCGAGAGCGTGGGGTCCGGCGAAATCACGGTCCGAGCCGAGAAGTTCACGCGCTTCCCGGACAGCGAGCCACGGAACCGACCCTCCTTCCCCTTGAGTCGCTGGGAGAGGGTCTTGAGAGGGCGACCGGAGCGGTGACGCGCCGGCGGCGTTCCCGAGATCTCGTTGTCCATGAACGTCGTGACGTGGTACTGGAGCAGCTCCCACAGGTCCTCGATAATGAGTTGCGGCGCACCCGCCTCGCGGTTCTCCATAAACCGCTGGTTGATGCGGATGATGTCGACGAGCTTGTGCGTGAGGTCGTCCTCCGAGCGCTGGCCGTTGTCCAGCGTGATGGAGGGACGCGCCGTCACTGGCGGCACCGGAAGGACGGTGAGGATGATCCACTCGGGGCGACTCTTGTCGGCGTCGATGCCGAGCACCTCGATGTCCTCGTCCGGGATGTCCTCGAACCAGTCGCGGATGTCCGAGGGCATCAGCTTGTTCATGTCCTCCTCGGTGAGGTCGATGTCGAGCGCCTTCTCCAGCTTCTGGCGGTCCTCCTTCGTCGGGCGGAACTCGCCGGAGAGGATCTGGTTGATGCGCGAGACGTCGATGCCGGTCTCCTCGGCGAGGTCCTGCGGGGCGACCGGCTCGCGGTCGCCCTCTTCCTCGTCCTCGTCGACCGGGCGGCCCTCCATCGCGGCGGCGATGGTCTCGGAGTACTCCGAGGAGAGCACCTCCTGCACCTCGTAGTACGTGGTCGGCTTCTCGTGCTGGATGTCGTACTGTTTCTCGCCACAGTACGGGCAGTTCTTCGCCTTCCGGGCCTGCCGGATGGCGGCCTTCATCACGTCGCCGAGGTCCTCGCCGAGCTGGCGGGTCTTCGTCAGCCGGCTGCGGAACTCGTCTTTCTCGTCCTCGGTGAGACAGAGCCGCGAGCACTCGCGACACGTCCCGCGAAGGAGCCGACGGATGAGCTTCGAGAACCCGACGTGGATGACGGGCGCGGCCAGCTCGATGTGGCCGAAGTGGCCGTTACACGAGCCGGAGTGCTTGCCGCACGTCTTGCACTCCAGGCCAGGGTCGATGACGCCCAGCCGCGGGTCCATCAGCCCCATGTCGATGGGGAAGCCGTCGTCGTCGTAGGTGTCGGCGGTGATGACCTTCGTGGCCGACATCTCGCGGTACTCCTCGGGGTCCATCAGCCCGAAGCTGAGCGACCCGATCTGTTTGGGTGCTTGGCCGTAGCTCATTATACTGCCTCCGTGAGTTCGATCCGCGGGGCGATACCGAGCGCCTTCATCTCGTCGAGCAGGAGCTTGAACGCGTAGCTCATCTCCACCTCGTGGACGTCCGTCTCCTCCTCGCAGTTCGGACAGTAGACACGCCGCTGTTCGACGTTCTCGACGGCGGTCATGCCACACTGCCCGCAGACGTAGATGAACTCCCGGTCGGACTCGTCCAGGAGTCGTTCCTTCAGGGCCATGGCCGCGCCGTGCCCGATGAGCACGTCGCGCTCCATCTCCCCGACACGCAACCCACCTTCACGGGCGCGACCCTCAGTGGGCTGGCGCGTGAGCACCTGCACCGGGCCGCGCGAGCGGGCGTGAATCTTGTTCGAGACCATGTGGTAGAGCTTCTGGTAGAAGATGACGCCCACGAAGATCTCGGCCTCGATCTTTTCGCCGGTGACGCCCGAGTACATCACTTCCTTCCCGTTCGACTGGAAGCCGTTCTCGACGAGCGTGTTCCGGAGGTCCTCCTCGTCCTCGCCGGTGAAGGCGGTGCCGTCGACACGGCGGCCCTCGAGCGAGCCGACCTTGCCGCCGAGCATCTCGAGGATGTGCCCGACCGTCATCCGCGACGGCAGCGCGTGCGGGTTGACGATGAGGTCCGGGACGACGCCCTCCTCGGTGAAGGGCATGTCCTCCTGCGGGGCGATGTGGCCGACGACACCCTTCTGCCCGTGTCGGGACGCGAACTTGTCGCCGAGTTCCGGAATCCGCTGGTCGCGCACCGAGACCTTCGAGAGCTTCGAGCCGTCCTCGCCTTCCATCAGCGTGACGGTGTCGACGACGCCCGATTCGCCCGAGCGCATCGTCACCGAGGTCTCACGTCGCTTCTGCGGCGAGAGGCCACCCATGTCGTCCGGCTCTTCGAGGAACCGGGGCGGGGAGGTCTTCCCGAGCAGGACGTCGTTCTCCCCCACACGTGTTTCGGGGTTGACGAGGCCGTCCTCGTCGAGGTGGTTGTACGCGTCCTCGCCGCGAGCGCCACGAACGTCGTCGTCGGGCATCTCGAAGCGGTCCTCCTGGCCGCCGGGGTAGCGCCGTTCCTCGCCCTCGTACGTCCGGAAGAAGTGCGAGCGCGCGAGCGCGCGGTCGATGGACCCACCATTAAGAACGAGCGCGTCCTCGATGTTGAACCCCTCGTAGGACATCACGGCGACGACGAAGTTCTGTGCCGCGGGGCGGTCGTCGTAGCCGATCTGTTCGGTGGTCTGCGTCTTCACCAGCGACAACTGCGGGTAGTGCAGGAGGTGCTGGCGGGTGTCCGGACGAATCCGATAGTTCGCGCTCGGGAGCCCGAGCGACTGCTTGATCATCCCCGACCCCATCGTAATCCGGGGCGAGGCGTTGTGCTCGGGGTACGGAATCATCCCGGCCCCGATACCGAAGATGAGCTGCGGGTCGACTTCGAGGTGCGTGTGCTTCTCCGTCAGCTCCTCCTCGTCGACGGCGACGAGGATGTCCTCTTCCTCCTCGGCGTCGATGAACTCGATGTAGCCGCGGTCGACGAGGTCGTCGAACTCGACGTCGCCCGCCTTCACGGCCTCGATCTCCTCCTCGGAGACGAGCGTCTCGCCGCCCTCGACGACGAGCAGCGGGCGCCGGGCGCGCCCGGCGTCGGCGTTGATGATGACCTCGTTCGTGCCTTCCTTCACGGAGACGTTGACCATCTCCGAGACCTCGCCGCGACGCCGCGCCTCGCGGACGTTCTTGGCGAGCTGGTGCGGTTCCGGATGGGTCCCGATGAGCGACCCGTTGACGTAGATTTTGGCTTCTCGCTGACTGCTCATGTTAGTCGTCTGCGGGGGCGTCCACGGTCTCGATGCCGGGGATGCCGTTTACGCCCATAGAGGCGAGTTCGCGCTTCAGTTCCTGCTCGTCTTCGACGTTCTGCGACAGCTCCATCGCCTGCGCGAAGTTCTTCACGAGCCCACAGTTCGGCCCCTCCGGCGTCTCGGAGGGACAGATGCGACCCCACTGGGTCGCGTGCAGGTCACGCGCCTCGAAGTGGGGCTGCGAGCGGGAGAGCGGCGAGCGCAGGCGGCGAAGGTGGGAGAGCACACCCATGTAGTCGGTGCGGTCCACCAGTTGTGAGACCCCGGAGCGGCCACCCACCCAGTTCCCGGTCGCGATGGGGTGCTCCAGGCGTTCGGTCAGCACGTCCGAGCGGACGACCGTGTTCACGGAGAGCTTCCGGTTCCGCATGTTCGCGCGCTCGAGCTGGTACTTCACGTCGCGCGAGAGCTTGTTGAGCGCCGTCCGGAACAGGTCCTTCATCAGGTCGCCGCTGACCTTGAGGCGCTTGTTCGCGTAGTGGTCCTTGTCGTCGGACTCGCGGCGCTTGAGTGCGAGCTCGAAACACGCCTCGGCCATCCGACAGAGGTAGACCGCCTTGTTCATCCGCGTCTCCTCGTCCTCGACGCCCTCCTCGTGGAGGTGCGGCAGGAGGTAGCGGTCGATGACGTAGTTGGCGCGCTTCAGCTGGTAGTTCTTCCCCTGCCCGCTGGCGACGCGCTTCCCGAGGGTCTCGATGGCCTCGTTGGTCGACTGGACCTCGGCGGCCTCCAGGTTCTCCAGCATGAACTTCACGACTTCGGGGTCGTCGCTCACGCGGTGGACGATCTCCTCGTCCGATTCGAGCCCGAGGGCGCGGACGAGCGTGACGAAGTTGATGCTCCCCGACACCGAGGGGAACGACACTTCGAGGATGCCCTGGCGGTTGCGCTCACAGAGGACGAGCGCGCGGTAGCCACGACGCTGGCTGAACGTCTTCGCGACCTGAATCTCGTCGCCGTACTTCGTGTCGTACTCCGCGAGGATCTTGTTCGGCGCGAGGTCCTCGCTCGTCATCAGCACGCGCTCGGAGCCGTTGACGATGAAGTAGCCGCCGGGGTCGGCGGGGTCCTCGCCGATCTCGATGAGGTCCTCGTCGGTGAAGTCGGCGATGTTACACTTGTCCGAGCCGACCATGATCGGCATCCGGCCGATCTTCGTCTCGCTCTGGTCGACGATGTGTTCCTCCTCCTCGTCGCCCCCACGCACGATGGTCATCTCCATGAACACCGGTGCGGAGTACGTGATGTTCCGCAGGCGGGCCTCCTGCGGGTAGAGCAGTTCCTCGGAGCCGTCGGCCTCGCGGACACGCGGGGTCTCGACCCGTACGTTGCCCAGGTCGACGCGGACGGGCTCTTGGCCCTCCTTGTCGCCGATGTCGGTTTCGATACTCTCCTTCTCGTCGACCACCCGCTGCATCCCTCGCCCCAGGAAGGCGTTGAACGAGCGGAAGTGGTGCTCTGCCAGGCGGTCCCGCGAGAAGTACTCCCGCGAGATCGTGCGTCGGCTGTCTCGGTCCATTATGTTATTCGATCACCAGTCGGTAGACGGTGGCGGTGTCCGTCGTGCGGGAGTCCCGGGTGATCTCGATGACGTCACCCACGTCGGCGTCGTCGGGAAGCGCCGGGTCCGTCCGCTTGATCTTCGGCAGGTCTGTGCGGTCGATGTCGTACTCGTCCAGCACGTCCTCGAGGGTCGCCTCGTCGAGGACCGTGTGCTCGGGGACGAGGTTGTGTTGGCTTACATCTACCATGTGTGCGTCTGTCCGGGGAAAGAAGCTGTCACGAGATACTACAGCGTGTTATTCGCCCGCCGCACAAAACGCTTCCGAAACCGCTGGCCGACGCTCTTCGACCCGCGGCGCCCTGCTGTGGCGTCGCGGCTTCTATCGCTGTGCAGGTGTGTAACGTACAAGACTCTTGTGCCCGCGGTGTGGTACCCCGCACCGCGCCGCCCGCCTTTGGAAAGCCTTAATAACACCAGCGGGTTACGCTGAGATGCGTCAGGCCCGGATGGTGTAGTGGCCTATCATACAACCCTGTCACGGTTGTGACTCGGGTTCAAATCCCGATCCGGGCGCTTTCCTCTCTTTCAGTGTTCGTAGACTCTCGTCTGCGCTCCCTCGAACTTTTTTCCTTGGCCAGCGACTGCCGTCTCCATGAGTACCGGTTCGGGTAACACGAAAGACCGTGGCGACGAGACGGAGGCGAAGGTCCTCTCCACGCTCCTTGCCGCGGGCTACAGCGTCTCGGTACCGTTCGGTGACAACGACAAGTACGACTTGATTGTCGACGACTACGGGGAGCTCCATCGGGTACAGTGTAAGACCGCGTGGCAGAACAAGGCGGAGACGATTCGGTTCAACACGCACTCCCAGACGACGAACGACGGGGCGTACCACGAACAGACGTACGAAGACGCCATCGACGCGTTCGTCGTCAGATACCCCGACACCGAGTCGCTCTACTGGATTGACGTCGCGGAGGCGACGACCCAGAAGATGGAACTCCGCTTCGAGGCGAGTATCGACCACCCGTCGATTAACTGGGCGAGTGACTACGCGTTCGACGGGACCATTCCCGAGTGACCGCTCGCGCGCTGTCGCCCACCGAGTCAGCCCAAAACCTCATACTCTCCCGACGAGACTGGCGCGGTGTGAACGAACAGTTGCACGGTGGGGGGCGATGAGCGACGGGCGCCCGACCGTTCTGGTCATCGACGACGAGCCGGACCTGGCGGACCTCTATGCGGCTTGGCTGACCAGCGAGTACGACGTGCGGACGGCCTACGGTGGCGGCGCGGCCCTCGAGGAGATCGACGAGGAGGTGTCGGTCGCGCTTATCGACCGGCTGATGCCCGACCTCTCGGGCGACGAGGTGCTCGAACGCATCCGCGAGGAGGGGTACGACTGTCGCGTGGCGATGGTCACCGCGGTGGAGCCGGACTTCGACATCATCGACATGGGGTTCGACGACTACCTCGTCAAGCCGGTTCGTCGTGAGGAACTCCAGGGGGTCGTCGAGTCGCTGTTGAAGCGGACGACCTACGACGCCCAGCTCCGCGAGTACTTCTCGATGGTGTCGAAGCGGGCGGCTCTCGAGTCGCAGAAGAGCGACCGCGAACTCGCCGAGAGCGAGGCGTACGCGAGCCTGACCGAGGATATCGAGGCACTCAGTGCGCAACTCGACGAGACCACCGCGAGCCTCGATGCGGCGGACTTCGAGGTGGCGTTGCGCAACCTCGACGACGCCTAGAGCAGCCGGCCGACGGCGAGTCCGACTGTGACCGCGAGCAACGCACCGAGGAGCGTGCCGAGGGCGTTGCGAGCGGCGGCCCGCCGAAAGCCCTCCTCGCCGAGCCGAACCGTCTCGAACGCGAACGTCGAGAAGGTGGTGAACGCGCCACAGAACCCCGTCCCGAGCGCGAGTGCCGCCGCCGAGGGGAGCGGGGCGGTCGTCACCACCCCGAGCAGGAAGCTCCCGAGGAGGTTGACCGCGAGCGTGTCGTACGTCGCCGTCTCGACGTGCTCGCTCACGAGGTGGCGGGCGATGGCGCCGGCGACACCGCCGAGGCCGACGAGTTCCATCATGCCGACCACCGCGTCACCGCGCGTCCCGCGAGCACGGCGAGGAAGCCGAGGGTGTAGTTCGCAGCGACGTTCGCCACCGCGAGTTCGGGGGCCAGCCCAGCGGTCTCCAGCGCGAACGTCGAGTACGTCGTGAACGAGGAGAGGAAGCCGGTGCCGGCCACGAGCCGGGTCTCCTCGGAGACGACGCCGACCAGTCGCTGCTCGTACAGCAACACGCCGAGCAGGAACGCGCCGACGACGTTCGCGACGAGCGTGCCGACCGGGAACGCCCCGGGGAGCGCCAGCGCGATGGCGTGGCGGGCGATGGCGCCGGCGAACCCGCCAACGGCGATGAGCAGCAGCGTCTCGACACGGCGCCCGTCCATATCCTTCGATTCCGCCCCCGCTACTCGTCGGTTTCGACTCCGAGTCGCGGTGCCTCACCACCGTGTGGCGTCGTCCGTTCCCGGACCCGAAGGCTGTGCGCGCGCTCGGTCGCATCGTCGAACACGAGTGCCTCACCGGGACCTGTGGGGAGGCGGTTGGTCACGGGGCCGTCGACGTACGCTCCCCGAGCCCCGGCGAGCGTCTCGGTGTCCGCACGGCCGGTCAGTCGGTGGGCGACCAGCAGGTCGGCCTGCGAGACTGCGGTGGACGGGAGCGCGTCGGGCCGCTGCGTGGCGAGGACGACGGACACACCGGGTGCGCGCCCCCGCGTGAGCAGACGGTCGATGGCCGGCGCGGCGACGCCGTCGAGCACGACGTGCGCCTCGTCGACCAGTAGCCACGGCAGCGGCCCCTCGCCACGGACGCGACGGTCGTACAGTCCCGTGGCGACGGCCCGAACCACGGCGTTCGTCGCACGCGGTGGCACGTCAGCGAGGTCGAGGACCGTCGGCTCGGTCAGGGCTGCGATGCCGCCGGCGTCGAACACGTCCCACGACGCCGCGAGCCGCAGGTGGTTGGCCGCGGCGCGACGAGCGTCGGCGTCGGTTCCCGAGACGAACGCTCGCATTCCGTCGAGCGTGTCACGCTCGGCGGCCGCCTGCCAGACGAGCACGCCTGCCCCACCGTCGGAATCGAGCCCCACGAGGTCGGGCCACGCTCGTGGCGGGAGCGCGTCGGCGCGGACGGTCGGCGTCGTCACCCGCGCGCCGACCTCGCGGAGTCCGCGGAACGCGCCCATCAGGTCGACGACGACGGGGACACAGCCGTCGACGGCGACGAGTTCCTCCGCGAGAACCGCGAGCGTGTTCGACTTGCCGCTCCCACGTTTCCCTACGACGCAGGCGGCGTGCGGCCGCGCACAGTCGAGTTCGACCGGGGCACCGTCGCTCCCGTCGCGCGCGAGGTAGTGGCCGAACGCGCCAGTCGGGCCTCGTTCGCTCCGCTGTCGACCGATGACTCTGGACACGGGGTGGCTGGTCCCGCGCTCCGGGTTGAACCTTCGGGCGAGCGTTCAAGTGGGATGCCGCGGCCACCGGCCCCATGCTCGAACGCTTCCGCACGGACGAGCGGGCCATCGAGGGGCTCCCCATCAGGCTCGTCGTCGCGCTCGTCGTCGGCGTCGCGTCGCTGTCGGTGATGCTGAACATGCTCAACGGCCTCGCCGCCATCGGCGTCACGGAACTCGACACCCGGCCCGTCCCCGAGGTGACGACGCCCGGAAACCAGACGCTCGCGGTGCAGGTCGTCGATCCCGACGGCACGGGCGTCTCGAACGCCACGGTCGTCGCTCGCGGCGAGTCGGTGGTCCTGGAGAGGCCCGCCGTCGCCCGGACGAACGCCTCGGGGTACGCGACGCTCGAGGTCGCCCCGAAACTCGGCCCCAATCAGCCGGATGGCGAACTCGGGTTCGAGGTGAAACCACCCGCCGGTTCGCAGTACGTCGACCGGCGGGGGAACACGCGGGTGCTGGTGGTCCGCGACTAGACGGCCTCGCGATACCGCGCGGCGAGCGTCCCGAGCAGGCGGCGCTCGACGGGGTCGAACCCGAGCCACAGCAAGGCCACCGCGTAGGCGGCCAGCCCGAGTCCGGTGCCGACGAGAACGCCGGCAGTACCGCCGACCAGTGACTGCGCCGCGAGCGCGATGGCGGCCAGCGGGACGGCGGCGACGAGCGGCTTGGCGTGCGCGCGGGTCAGCGGCTGGAGCCCCTCGAGCCGGTAGAGCACGGCGACTTCGAGGCCGTTGTTGAGCGAGAGCATGAGCAGGTAGCTCCCGACCACGCCCGCGAGCCCGAACTCGACGGTGAGCGGGATGGCGGTGACGACGAGAACCGCGGTGATGACGGTGTTGACGACCAGCAGCGCGCGCTGGTGGTCGGTCATCATTAGAAGGATGCCGACGCTCCCGGCGGCGCAGGCGAAGAACTGCGCGAGGATGAACGCGGGCAGTAGCGGCGCGTACTGCACGAACGTCGGCCCGAACAGCGCCATCACCGACTCACGATAGACGACGACGGGGACGGCGAGCGCCGTCACGCCCACGAGGACGAGCCGGCTGGTCGCGTGGTAGAGTCGCTTCAGCGCCACGCGCTCGTCGTCGTCGTGGAGCGCCGCCGCGACCGGCGGCATGAGCTGGTTGACACCCATGAGGGGGAGGCGGACGAGCATCCCCACCAGGACCCCGACGGCGAACACGCCGCCCGCGACGCTCGACAGGAAGACGGCGATGAGTGGGTAGAACCCGAGCCGCTGGACGGTCGTCGCGATGCTCCCGGCGAACAGCGGTGCCGTGTAGCGGACGTACCGCGCGTGGAGCCGTCTGGCGTCCGGCCCGCGGAGCCGGGGGCGGAGTCCGCGTTCGCGACCGAGCCAGACGGCGACGGCCGTGCCGACGAGTCCGGCGACGGCCCACACGCCGGCGGCGACGGTCGCGAGGTCCGCGAGGACGAGCCCGGCGACGGCGACGAGCAGCTGACCGACGGGGAAGCCGACCCGGAGTGCGAGGTTGAGCGGGCCGACCTCCTCCAGCCCGCGGAGGAGTTCGGTGGCGGCCCACAGCCACGCGGTCGCCGGGAGACCGACGGCGAACAGCCGGAGGAACGTCTCGAAGCGCGCCCCCTCGTTCGCGAGCGCCGTGATTCTCGGCGCGAGGAGGTAGAGGGCGGCACCGAACAGCGCCGCGACGCCGACGACGAGCAGGCTCCCGAACGTCGCGACGAGGTCGCGTTCGGTCCGGGGGTCGGCAGTGGGGAGATAGCGGCTCAACCCGCTGCGGCAGCCGAGTGCGAGCGAGAGCAGGAACCCCTGAATGCGCCGTGCGAGGACGAACACGCCGTACGCGGCCGCCGAGAAGCCGTTCGTGAGGACGGCGGCGAACGCCAGCGCCAGCCCGCGTTCGAGGAGCATGCTCGGGATGGAGACGACTGCACCGTGGGCCACTCGTTCGAGCGCGTCGGCCAGCGCCGCGTCAGCCGGGTCGTCCGGCTGCTCGTCGGTGACCGCGGCCGTCACCTCCGGCTCGGCGTCAGCGGGGGGCGTCTCCGTCGCCACATCCGTGGCTGGTCGGTCCCCGTAAAAAGCCCGACGGACGGGTGTGATACCGTCACACCGCTCGATTCGGCGTCGAGGTCAGCCCAGCCGCGCCTCCCAGTCTTCCGCGGTCATCGACTCACCGGTGACACCGCTGGGCCCCTGGGCAGCCAGCAACACCGCGGCGTCGTTCATCACGTCCGGCTGAAGGATACTCGCCCGCTCGTCGTCCGGGAGGTGGTCCCAGAACGCCGTGTTCACCCGGCCGCCGGGGTCGAGTGCGTTCACGTTGATGCCCGCGTCCTCGTAGTCGAGCGCGGTGGTTTTCGTCAGCCCCTCCAGCCCGAACTTCGAGGCGATGTAGGGGCCGTAGCCCGGGACGGCCCGGCGGCCCAGCCCCGAGGAGATGTTGATGACGTTGCCTGCCCCCTGTTCGACCATCGGCGGGATGGCCGCCTTCGAGCCGTTGAACACGCCGGTGAGGTTCACGTCGATGATCTGTCGCCACTGCTCCTCGGGCACGTCCGCGAGCGGGCGGCCGCCGTCCTCGATGCTCAGCAGCCCGATGCCGGCGTTGTTGACGAGCGTGTCCAGTCGGCCGAACGTGTCGAGCGTCTCGTCGACGACCGCCTCCATCCGAGCGAGGTCGGTCACGTCGGCGGGTGCGACGAGCGTCTCGCCGTCTGTCTCGGCGGCGACGGTATCGAGTGCGTCCTCGTCGCGAGCGACGAGCACGACACGTGCGCCCGCCTCGGCGAAGCGGCCGACCATCGACCGGCCCAGCCCGCGGCTCGCGCCGGTCACGACGACGACGTCGTTGTCGAGTGCGTCCATGCTCGTCGCTCACCGGGCGGGAGCAAAGGTCGTTCGGGTGGCCGGGCTCGATTCCGGGAGAGGTAGCTATTTGCCCCCTCGTCCACCGTCTCCGCGCATGAGCGTCGAACTCACGCGGGACGACGAGATCGCGACTATCACCATCTCGAACCCCGAACGGAAGAACGCTATCTCGCTCGAGGCCGCCGAGGAGATGGCCGAACACGTCCACGACGTGGCCCACGACGACGGCATCCGATGTGTCGTCGTCCAGGGCGACGGCGACGCGTTCTCCTCGGGGCTCGACCTCGCGAGCGGGATGGGCACCAGCGGCCCGACCGAGGAACTCGAACGCGGGCTGAACGCCATCGCCACGGGCCTCCTGCGGATGGAGAAGCCGACCGTCGCGAAGGTTCGTGGCCCGGCCGTCGGTGCGGGCGCGTCCATCGCGACCGCGTGTGACTTCGTCTACGCCGAGGAGTCGGCGTACTTCGGCTGGGGCTTTACTGATATTGGGCTCGCACCCGACACCGGCGCGACGTGGGTCCTGCCTCGACTCGTCGGGACGCGCCGCGCGCTCGAGCTCCTGATCACGGGCGAGAAGGTCACCGCCGAGGAGGCGGTCGCGCTCGACGTCGCCAACGACGCTGTCCCGGACGAGGACCTCGACGGGTTCGTCGAGGACCGCGTCAACCTGCTCGCGTCTCGGCCGACCGTCGCGGTCGGGACAGCGAAGAAACTCGTCTACCGCAGCAGTCACCGCTCGTTCGAGGAGGCGCTCCACGCCGAGGCGCAGGCGCAGGAGCGGGCCGTCGAGACGGAGGACTTCGGGGAGGGCATCGCGGCGTTCGCCGAGAAGCGGGAGCCGGAGTTCCAGGGTCGCTAGGGGTCGTCTGCCTCGTCGGGTTCGTTCTCGTCTTCGTCGTCCGCGTCGTCTCCCTGGAGGGTCGCCGCCGCGACGCCGACGCCACCGAGCGCCATCGCGCCGAGGAAGAGTTCGCCCTTCCGGTCGCGGACGGTCTCGATGACGCGGGTCTTGCGGTCCATACTCCTGGCTTGCGGAACCACAGTGAGAAGCGTTGTGGCCGTGTCAGACACACGGCATCGCGGCGCGTGACGGCCAGGACGACGACGCCCCGGATTCGGGCACGCTACAGGTGGCCGTCCCAGTCGATCCACTCCTGTTCCCAGCCCTTCCGGCGCTCGGCGGCGCGCTGGGCGTGCTCGCGGTCCTCGCGCCACGTCCGGTTGCGCTCGACGGTGTCGGCCTGCTCGCCGTCGACGAGCATCGGCTGGAACGCAACGGTCCCGTGGCGCTCGACGATCTCACCCGTGGAATCGACCACCGAGAGCGTCTGGCCCGCCCCGCCGAGCGGAATCACCATCCGGCCGTCGTCGCTGAGCTGGTCGGCGAGTCGTCGCGGCGGCTCGATGGCCGCAGCCTCGACGAGGATCTTATCGTACGGGTGGTATTCGGGGAGTCCCTCGGCGCCGTCGCGGCAGTCGACGAGGACGCCGGGGTAGCCGGCGGCTTCGAGGTTCTGGCGGGCGTCGTAGACGAGGCGGCGGGCGATGTCGACGGCGTGGACGTTGCGCTCGCCGACGACCTCCGCCAGAACGGCCGCGGTGTAGCCGACGCCCGCGCCGACGACGAGGACGGTGTCGTCCGGGTCGGGAGCGACGGCCTCCAGCAGGCGGGCGGCGGTGCTGGGTGAGAGGATGCGGGTGCCGAGCCGCTCGCCGGTTCGGTCGGCGTACGCGAGCGACTCGTCGTCGACGAACGGCTCACGCGGCACCTCGCGCATCGCGATGCCGAGCCGTTCGCTGTGGACACATGCCTTTGCCTCGTGTTCGAGGCTGTCCACCATATCGTCGCGCAGTACCGCCGGGTCCATGGCCTCGCCTCCGTTCCCGAAGCTATTGAACCCGACGCCCGACGAGGGCGACCCGGTCGGTGCCAGGCACGGGCTCGAGGTCGAGTGCGAACCCGGCGTTTTCGAACCACTCGCGGACGGTGGCCTCCTCGGAGATGCGCGCGCCACCGGTCGCCAGCGTCTCCACGTCGAGGAGGGCGGCGTCCGGGGTGTGGTCGCGCAGCGGCTCGACCGCGACGACCGCACCACCGGGTTCGAGGGCGGCCTGGGCGGCACGGAGCCACGCGCGGTTCTCCTCGGGGGTGTGCCGGCGGGTGAGGTCGACGGCACAGACGAGGTCGGTTTGCGGGATACTGTCCACGTAGCCCCCTGTTTCGAGTCGAACCTCGGTCGGTCGCAGAAGGGGTGCGGCGGCGTCGGCGCGCTCGGGCGTCTCGACGAGCGTGACCTCGAAGCCCCGGGCGAGGAACTCGCGGGCGTGTCGGCCGGGGCCGTCGCGGAGCACGACGACGGAGTCGGCGTCGGGGTGTGCGCGGACCGCGGCGGTCACGGTCGCGCGGACGGTGGTGTCGTCGCGACTCCACTCGGTCCCGAGTTCGTTCCGGGTGGCGTACTCGCTGGGGTCGGGTGGGGTGCCGGTGCGGGCGGTCTCGGGCAGCGCGAGCCACGCATCGAAGGTGTCGAGTGCGTGGGGGAGTCGCCCGATAGAGCGCAGGTCGGTCTTGGTGAGAAAGCCCAGCAGGCGGTTCGTGGGCTCGTACTCGTCGCCGACCTGTTCGACGAGTCCTCGGTCGGCGAGTGCGGTGACGAGCGTGTCGGCCGCGACGGGAGTGATGCCCGTCTCGGTAGCGACGTCCTCGGGGGTGCCGGCGCTCGTCGCGAGCGCGTCGAGTACCTCGCACTCTCGGGCCGCCCACAGCACGAGGAGTTCTCTGGCCCCGGTGGGGAGGGCGTCGTCGGTCATGGGCGGGGTTCGTGGTGGTCCGTCTTGGTTCTCCCGACGCCAATACTGAAACCCCTGCCACGAGTCGGTGTCCCCATGTCGACCGATTCGGACGCCCGACCGCGCGCCCCAGCCAGTGGGCGGTGACGGATGGCAGGTATCGTACGCCCGGCACTTCTCGTCGGCGTCAGCGTTGCCGCGCTGTGGGTCGGGGCAACCCTCTTCGTCACCAACGCCGCACGCGTCGCCAGACGGCTCGGTGTGCCCGAACTCGTCGTCGGGCTGACGGTCGTCGGGTTCGGCACCTCCGCACCGGAACTAGTCACCTCAGTCGACGCCGCGCTCGTCGGGGCAGCCGACGTCGCGGTCGGCAACGTCGTCGGCTCGAACCTGTTCAACCTCGGCGTCGTCCTCGGCGGCCTCGCACTGTTCGGCTCGGTTGCCGCGTCCCGGTCGCTCGCCCGCCGGGACGCCCCGGCGATGCTCGGTGCCACGTTGCTGCTCCCGCTGTTGCTCAGCGACCTGCGGCTCGGCCGGAGCGAGGGACTGGCCCTGCTGGGGCTGCTGGCCGTGTATCTCGGTGTCCTGATCCGGCAGGCGCGAGACGAAGCGGCTGTCACGAACACCAGCGACGACGCGACCGCTGGCCCCCGAGCGGTCCTCGTCGCCATCGCCGGACTGGGCCTCGTCGTCGCCGGGGCGGACCTGCTCGTCCGGTCGGCCATCGACCTCGCTCGGCTCGCGGGACTCTCCGAGTGGGTCATCGGCGAGACGGTCGTGGCGGTCGCCACCTCGACGCCGGAGGTCGCCGCGTCGCTCGTCGCCGTGCGCCAGGGGATGCGCGAACTCGCTGCGGGCAACGTGGTCGGTAGCAACGTGTTCAACGTCCTCGGCATCCTCGGGGTGACGGCGGTCGTTCGTCCGCTCTCGGTCACGCCGACCGCGGTTCCGACCGTACTGTGGCTGGTCGGGCTGACGGCGCTGGTGGTCGTCCTGCTGACGACGCGCCGTCGGCTCTCACGGCTGGAGGGCGCAGTCGCCGTCGCGGTGAACCTCGTCAGGTGGGGGCTCGACGTGCTGGGATAGCGAGTCTGACGAGCGCGGCTGGGTCGGTTCAGTCGTCCTCGACGACCCGCTCCTCGCCGTCGAAGTGCGCGGAGTTGTCCTGCGGTTCGTAGCCGAGGACCTCCTTCGCGCGCTCCAGCGAGTAGTACTTCCGGTCGTTGTCCGAGATTCCGTAGACGATCTCGTAGTCGTAGTCGGCCTCCAGCGCACAGCGGTGGAGGTTGGCACAGTCACGATGACTCAGCCACATCGCCTGTCCGCGCTCGTAGTCGATGGGCGGGTGGCCCTTCGTGAGGTTGCCGATGCGGACGTTGCACACCTTGATGCCGTGTTCGTCGTGGTAGTAGCGGCCGAGCGTCTCGCCGGTCGCCTTCGAGATGCCGTAGAAGTTGCCGGGGCGGGGGAGTTCCGTGCCGTCGAGCCGGAACTCGTGGTGTTCGCGGTACAGCTCGGGTTTCCGCTCCGTCTCGAAGTGGCCGACGGCGTGGTTCGAGGAGGCGAAGACGAACTTCTCGACGCCCGCCTCGACGGCCGCATCGTAGAGGATCTTCGTGCCGTTGATGTTGTTCTCCAGCACCGAGTCCCAGGGGGCGTTCGGACGGGGGTCGCCCGCGAGGTGGATGACGGCACCGACGCCCTCGCAGGCCTCGGCCATCAGGTCCGCCTCGACGACGTCGCCGATGAGGTACGGGAACTCCGGCTCCTCCGAGGGGGGGTTGTGATAGAGCAGTCGCCAGTCGTACTCGTCGGCGAGCCCGTCGAGAATCGCCCCGCCGACGCGGCCACCGGCGCCGGTCAACAGTACGGGGTCGTCCATACGCGGTGCTGGAGTAGCCGGGACAAGAAACGTCCGGTTCGCTTTTCTTTCGGCCCAGCGACGTGACCGTCATGGACCCCGCTGATTCCGAACTCGCCTGCTTCGAGGCGGGCATCAAGTTCGGCTCGCTGTACCACCAGTTCGCCGGCACGCCCGTCGCGCCCCGCTCCATCGACTCGCTCGAGCGCGCAATCGCGGAGAGCATCGAGAACCAGCCGTTCTGCGAATCGGTCACTGTGGACATCATCGAGGCACGCGTGCGCGACGCCATCGACCACGACGAGGGGTACACCGAACTCACGGGGTCGCTCATGGAGGTGGCCATGACCATCGACTACGAGGGGGTCGTGGTCGAAACGGAGATGGCGATGGAGGCGGGCTACCCCCGGATGCGCGTCGTCTCCGTGGGCGAGTAGCTGTCAGGGAAGCGTTAAGACGCCGGGTGCCGAGTGGGTGGACATGGCTCTCTCTGCGACCCAGCGACTCGACGATGCGTTCGACGCCACCAAGGCGTTGCTTCTCCCGTTCGACGCCAGCACGTGGGTCCGGCTCGCCGTGATGGTGTTCTTCATCGGCGGTCTCGGTGGCGGGCTCTCGGGCGGCAGCAACGTCGGCGGCGGTGGGGGGACCGGCGGCGTCGACGCGGGTGGCGTTCCGTCACCCGACCGCCTACTCGACGGGTTCCAGCCGCTCTTCGGCCCCGGTATCGGGCTGCTCGTCGTCGCGCTCGTGGTCGTCGGACTCCTCGTCGGTCTCCTGTTCCTCTACGTCGGGAGCGTGATGGAGTTCGTCTTCGTCGAGGCGCTCGTCACCCGCGAGGCCGTCGTCCGCGAGCGGTTCTCGGCCCGCCGCTGGCAGGGGACGCGCCTGTTCGGGTTCCGCATCGTGCTGTTCCTGCTCGTCGCGGCGCTCGTCGGCGCTGCTGCGGCGCTCGGCCTCGCGCTACAGGGTCCCGGTATCCGCGTGCTCGCAGTCCTGTTCGCAATCCCCGTCCTCCTCGTCGTGGGCCTCGTCGCCGCTGTCATCAACGGGTTCACGACGGTGTTCGTCGTCCCCATCATGCTCGAAGAGCGGTGTGGGGTGCTGGCGGGGTGGCGCCAGCTCCGCCCGGCCATCCGCGCGCAGCTCGACGAGTTCGGCGTCTACCTCCTGCTTTCGGTCATCCTCGGCGCCATCGGTGGGATGTTCGTCGCCACCGTCGTCGGTATCGTCGGGGTCGTGCTGTTCCTCCCCGTCGGCCTGCTCGGGTTCGCCGCGCTCGTCGCCGGTGGCGGCCCGGCGCTCGTCCTCCTCGTGCCGGTCGTCTTCGTCGTCCTACTGGCGCTCGGCGCGATCGGCGCGGTCGTCAGCGTCCCCGTCGTGACCTACCTCCGGTACTACGCGCTGCTCGTGCTCGGTGACACGACCGACTACGACCTGCTCGGCGTCGCTGAATCGTCCGACGCCGGGACCGGCGACGAGACGCCCGCCTGAGCTTCATTTCACTTTCACTTTCGGGCTCGTTTATATAGTGTCCCGTGCCGAACCCGTTGGTATGAGTCAGGCGACGTTCGACGACGACGAACTGTTCGGTGAGGCGGCCGACGAGATGCGCGCGGCCGTCGAGGAGGCGCTCGATGCGGCCCGCGAGGAACTCCCCGAGGCCGACGACATCTGGGACGTCGAGGCGGACAACACGCTCGGCGTCCTCAACGCGCTGAAGGGCGCGCTCGACACTGGCGACGCCGCCGACGAACTCCGCGAGGCGAAGAAGCAGTTCGTGATGGGCAAGCGCGCCGACGCGTTCGAGGACGCCGACGACCTCGAGGAGGCCATCGCCGAACTGGAGGAGCTCCTCGGCGACATCGAGACGGCTCACGAGGAGGCGTCGGACCTCGCGTCGACGATTCCCGGCCTGCGCGGCGCGCTGGAAGACGCCGCCGAGGACGCGGACAACGACGACGAGGACGAGGAGTAGACTCAGACGGCCTCCTTCGGGCCCGGCGACGAGGCGACCTGCCGCCCGGTCGCCAGCAGCGCCACCAGTGCGGCGACGCCGGCCACGACCCCAGCGGCGAGCAACAGCGACCGGTAGCCGGTCGTCACCGCGAGTCCCGCGAACAGCACCGGGCCGACCGCCCGGCCGAGGAACGTCGTGCTGTTTCGGAGACTGAGCGCGCCGGCGCGGTAGTGGCCGCTCACGCGCTCGCTCATCTCGGCGTCGACACACGGCATCGTCAGCCCGACGCCCGCACCGAACACCGCCACCCCGACCGCGACGAGCAGCACCGTCGGCGCTGCCCACGCGACCACGAGCCCGACGCCGTAGCAGGCGAACCCGAACGCGATGAGCCGGCCGTTCGACAGCCGGCGGGCGAACCGCCCGTTGAGCGCCGCGGCGACGATGGCCGTCACCTCGGTCGCGGTCAACACCAGCCCGACCAGCAGCGGGCCGAGGCCGAACTCCGCGGGTAACAGCAGCGGGAGGGCGGTGAACACCGTCCCGAACAGCAGTACCTCGGTCAGGAACGAGGTGGTGTACAGCCCTGCGGTGCCCCGCGTGGCGACGGCCCTCGCGGCTCCCCGGAGATACGCCACGTCGCGGGCCGACCGCGCCCGTTCGGGCTCCTCCAGCGCGACGGCCGCGACGCCCGCGAGCGGGAGCGCGAGCAGATAGGAGAGGAACGGCGTCTCCCACGACACCGCGACGAGGGCGCCCCCGACGATGGGGAAGATGGCGGCACCTGCCGAGAGGACCGCGGTGTTCACGCCGAGGACGGCATTCCGCTGGACGCCCTCGAACGCGTCGCCGACGATGGTGACGGTCGTGACGAAGATGCCCGCGGCCGCGGTACCCGCGATAGCTCGGAGGACCAGAACGGTCGTGAAGTCGGTCGCGAGCACGGTTGCGCCGCCCGCCAGCCCGAAGAGGAGGAGTGAGGGGACGAGCACCCGGCGGCGGCCGAACCGGTCGGCGAGGATGCCGATGAACGGCGAGACGACGATGCCGACGACGAAGTAGGCGCTGACGAGCAGGCTGGCCTGTGCGTCGGTCACGCCGAACGCGTCGCGGATGACCGGAAGCGCGGGGGCGACGAGCGGCACGCCGAGTGGCGCGAGTGCGGTGCTCGCCAGTACCACCTGTACCGTCCGCGAGCGCCACGGGACGCGCGCTGGCTCGGACATCTCAGCCCTCCAGCCGGTAGAACCGGAAGAACTCCGTCTCGATTGGCAGCACCTCGACCGAGGTGAAGCCCGCCTGCTCGGCGTACGCGCGGAGGGTGTCCGTGCGCATCACGGTCCCCGTCGCGGCCGAGGGGGTGTCGGCCCGGCCGACCGGCAGGCAGTGGAGGACGCTCCAGCCGTACATCATCCAGTCGAAGTCTTCGGGCGCGGCGAACGTCTCGCCCACGCGCTCGTCCATCACGAGCACCGTTCCGTCGGGGGTGGCGAGTCGGCGCATCGTCGCCAGCGCACCCACCGGGTCAGCCATGTCGTGGACGCACTCGAACGCCGTCACGAGGTCGTACGCGCCCTCGATGTCGGGGTCGCTCGCGTCACGACGATGAATCTCGACGCGGTCAGCGAGTCCGGCCTCGGCGACGACCTCGCGGGCCGCCTCGACCGATTCGGCGTCGAGGTCGTAGCCGTCGACGTGGACCTCGGGATACGCGTCGGCGATGCCGACACAGGAGTGGCCGAACCCACAGCCGATGTCCGCGACGCGGGCACCGGGTTCCCGGAGTCGGCTATCGACGTCCGGCATCGTCGGCAGCCACTCTGCGCCCAGCAGGTGTCGGAAGGCCGGGCGGTTGATGCGTGCCTGGCCTTCGTGGAGGTCGGGGCTGTAGTCGGCGAATGGAACTCCCTCGCCGGTCCGGAACGCCTCGACGACCGCTCGGATGGGGAGTGCCGCGCCGACGAACACCTGCGCGAGCGGCGCGAGGTAGTTCAGGCTCTCGGCGTCGGTGAGCACCTCGACGTGGCCCTCGGGCAGCGAGTAGCGCCGTTCGTCGGCGCTGGCGTCCGGGTCGTCGACGCTGAGTACGCCAGCGAGCGTCTGCTGTTCGAGCCACTCACGGGCGTACCGCTCGTCCGTGTCGGTCGCCTCGGCGAGCGCTGTCGACGTGAGCGCTCCCTCGTCGACCAGCGTCTCGTAGTAGCCCAACTGGTCGCCGATGTAGACGGTGAACACGAGGAACGCGCCGTCGACGGCGTCGACGAGTCGCTCGACGAACGCGTCGGCCTCGGACTGCAGTGTCTGTGCCATAGAAAACCGATGGACTGGACGGCCGTTAGCCTCACCTACCGAACCGTGAGTCGAACGATAACAACTGTCTCACGGGGAGAAACGCGTGTCACGACCTGAGATAGGGTTATCGGCGTGTGGGTCATTGTCACAGTCATGGACCGCTCTGACCCTGGAGCGTCGGGCGGCACGACCGTCTACGACGAACTCGTCCGCAACGCGCTGGCGATGCGTCGTCCGCCTGAACGCCCCGGTGACCGCCGACTCGGGAGCGGGGAACTCGTCGACGTCGTCCAGCACGGCCCCGTGCTGGAGGCGCTGCTCGACGAACCGATGGACCGTCGCGAGATCGAATCCCAGCTCGACGTCTCGAAGGCGACGAGCCACCGGTTCACCCGTTGGCTGACCGACCGTGGGTTCGCCGAGAAGGTCGACGGCCGGTTCCGACTCACCGGGACGGGTGAGGTCGTCGCCGAGGAGGTGCTCCGGCTGGAGCGGAACGTCCAGACGGCCGACGACCTCGCCCCGTTGCTCGACCTCATCTGTGCGGACCACAAGGAGTTCGTCGTCGAGCCGTTCGCGGACGCGACGGTCACCGAGGCGACGCCCGAAGCACCGTACGCGCCCGTCGACCGGTTCGTCGAACTC
The DNA here is from genome assembly GCF_024362405.1 of Halorarius litoreus. Taxonomy (GTDB): domain Archaea; phylum Halobacteriota; class Halobacteria; order Halobacteriales; family Haloarculaceae; genus Halorarius; species Halorarius litoreus. The sequence goes on from NZ_CP101454.1 coordinate 1,826,752, forward strand.
CTGCGCGCGTCGTCGACGTTCCGCGGGTTCAACACGACGCCGATGCTCCCGCTGTCGGTCGAGACGTTCGCCGAGACGCTGTTCGCCGGCACGGACGTCGAGCAGGTGTATCTCCCGGCGACGGTCGAGCGACTGTTCGAGGTCGCCCCCGAGCGTGCGCGCGCCGCCGTCGAACGCGGTGACCTCACGCTGCTCACCCGGGAGGCGCTCCCCTATGGGCTCGCCATCTTCGACGACGCCGTCGCCATCGGGGGCTACGACGAGGAGACGGGGACCCTGCGGGTGCTCGTGGACACCGACGACGCCATCGGGCGCGAGTGGGCAGAACGCACGTACGCCGTCTACCGGTCGCACGCCGACCCACTCACCGAGACGACGCTCGGGTGACTACCGCTCCCGGTCGCTGACCGCCTCCAGTACCTCGACACACGCCGCAGCCGACGCAGCCAGCAGTCGCTCACCCTCCTCCTTCGTGGCGGGCGTCGGGTCCTTGAGATTCCCCGACTCGCTGAACTCGTCGAAGTCGAACGCGAGGTTCGTGCTGCCGGCCCAGACCCCGAATCGCTCACCGGCGCCCGCTGCTGCCTCGGGGTAGCGGTCTTCGCGGACGAGGTCGGGGTCGATGGCGAGTAGCATCGAGGTCTCGACGGGGCCGCCGTGTCCCAGGTCGAGGTCGGAGTCGACCGCGTCGAACCACGTGAACGGCACCGCGTAGCAGTCGCCGTCGCGGGTGGCTCGCGCACAGAGTTCGAACAGCGCGCCGGTGTTGCCGCCGTGGCCGTTCACGACGACGACGCGGTCGAACCCCGAGTGTGCGAGCGAGCGGAGTACGTCACTCACGTACGCGCGGAAGGAGTCCTCGGTGACCCAGAGCGTCCCGTCGAACGCCCGGTGCTCCTCCGCAATCCCGACCGGGATGGGCGGGGCGACGACGACCTCCTGGTCGTGTTCGTCCTCGAACTGTTCGGCGGCGGCCTCGGCGATGGCCGCGGCGCTCATGAAGTCGACGCCAAGGGGCGCGTGCGGGCCGTGTTGCTCGGTGCTACCCACGGGGAGGAGCGCGAGGTCGGTGTCGGCGTCCCGGGCGTCGGTCCACGAGTGCTCGGCGAGGTGCATGTGGTCGCCACGTGGTGCCGTGTCTTGAAACGGTTGTTCGTCCTCAGGTGGCGGGATCAGGGGTGACGAGCCGGGTCGTCGCCCCGTAGCCGACGGCGATGGCGACGGCGACCGCGAGTCCCCACACCCACATCGGCACGAGGAAGCCGACGTACTGTTCGTAGTACGCGCCGACGCCGGCGACGACCGCGAGCGCCAGCACCGTCGCCGCGGCGAACACGGCGGGTCTGACCCGTCCCGTCCGGTAGCCGTGGACGCCGAGCGCGAAGACGCCGGCCCCAAGGAGCCCGAGGAGGAGCTGTGCGACCCCGACGGCGAAGGCGCCGGGGCCGCTGTTCAGGGGGTTCGAGACGCCGAGCCCGACGACCAGCGCGAGGGCGACGACGGGACCGAGTACGACCGCTGGGAGGGCGAGCTGGCGTCTATCCATGGGTGCACCAGTTGCTCGACCCGGTGAATACCTTGTGGCGAACAGGCGGTCCTTGCTCCGGCTGGCACGGGACGGTGGACCGCACACCTGCCGAGTTCGCCCCGCGACGACGGCTACGTCACGGGGTGGGTGGCCGCGTTCCCGCACTTGAACCTTCGGCCGTTACTCAGTCGTCGTCAGATTCGACTCGCTGTGCGTCCCGCTCCTGTGCCCGCCGGACGAACTCCTCGGGGAGTTCGTCGATTTCGCCGGCCTGCACACCCCAGAGGTGCGCGTAGAGACCGTCCTCGCCGATGAGTTCGTCGTGGCTCCCCCGCTCGACGATGCGACCGTCCTCGAGGACGACGATCTGGTCGGCGTCCTTGATGGTCGAGAGGCGGTGGGCGATGGCGAACGTGGTGCGGTCCGCGGTGAGTTTGTCGAGCGACCGCTGGATGAGCATCTCCGTCTCCGTGTCCACGTCGCTCGTCGCCTCGTCGAGGACGAGAATCTCGGGGTCTTTGAGGATGGCGCGGGCGATGGAGATGCGCTGCCGCTGTCCGCCCGAGAGTTTCACGCCGCGTTCGCCGACTTCCGTGTCGTACCCCTCTGGGAGGTTCGTGATGAAGTCGTGCGCCTCGGCAGCCTTGGCAGCCTCGACGACGTCCTCGCGGGAGGCGTCGAACGTGCCGTAGGTGATGTTCTCGGCGACCGTCCCGTAGAACATGAACGTGTCCTGTGAGACGTAGCCGACCTGTCTTCGAAGAGAGGGGATGGTCACGTCCCGGAGGTCGGTGCCGTCGATGGTGATGGCGCCCTCGTCGACGTCGTACATCCGGAGCAGGAGCTTGAGGACCGTTGATTTCCCAGCGCCGGTGGGGCCGACGAGCGCCAGCGTCTCGCCGCCGTCGACCTCGAAGGAGATGTCGTCGACGATGACCTCCTCGCTGTAGCCGAACGTCACGTCTTCGTAGGTGACATGGCCGTCCTCGATGACCAGCTCCTCGGCGTCGGGGTCCTCGGCGATGCGCGAGGGCTCGTCCATCAGCCCGAAGATGCGCGCCGAGGAGGCGTACGCCCGCTGGTACATGTTGATGATGCTCCCGAACTGCGCCATGGGCCAGATGAACCGCTGCGAGAGCAGGATGAACGTCACGAACTCGCCCGGTTCGAGCCGTCCGGTGAACGGGCCGAGCGGCTCGCCGAGCACCCACAGCCCGCCGAGCAGGAACGTCACGACGAACCCGACGCCCGCGAGCACGCGGAGGCCGGGGAAGAACTTGATGCGCGTCCCGATGGCGTCCCAGTTCGCGTCGAAGTAGTCCTGTGAGACGTCGTCGACGCGGTCGGACTCGAAGCTCTCGGTGTTCGAGGTCTTGATGACCTGGATACCGCCGAGGTTGTTCTCGAGACGAGAGTTGACCTGTCCGACCGAGGAGCGGACCTCCTTGTACTTCGGCTGGATGGTCTGGATGAACTTGTGGGTGAACAGCGCCAGCAGGGGGACGATGAACAGCGTGACGAGTGCGAGCTGCCAGTTGATCACCAGCAGGACGACGGCGATGCCGACGACCATCACGCCGAGGCGGAACGCGGAGTTCATCCCATCGTTCAGGAACCGCTCCAGGCGATTGACGTCGTTCGAGAGGATGGACATCATCTCGCCGGTCTGCTTGTCGGCGAAGAAGTCCATGTTCAGCCGCTGCATCTTGTCGTACGTGTCCGTCCGGATGTCGTGCTGGATGTGCTGGGCGAAGGAGTTCCACCCCCAGTTGCGGCTGTAGTGGAACGCCGCGCCGCCGAAGAACGCGAAGGAGATGATGCCGATAGTGAGCCACAGCTGCCCGATTTCGGTGGCCGGAATCCACGCGTCGGGGACGAACAGCAGGCTGAACGCCTTGTTGTCGAAGAAGATGGCGTCGACTGCCAGTCCGAGCAGTACCGGCGGGATGAGGTCGAGCACCCGGGCGACCACGCTCGACAGCAGCCCGACCACGAACGCGGGTTTGTTCTCCGCTCCGTACTCCGTGAACAGCCGCCGCATCGGGTTCTCGGCCCGCTCCCGTTGCTCCTCGAACGGGTCGTCGTCGTCGGCCGTCGCTACCTCCATTGAACGAGCGTTCGGGACTGGCCCGGAAAAGGGTTCGCTCAAGCACGCTTCAGTAACGTACCTGATAGAGGCGCGTTAGCGACTCACGCGGACGTGTAGCCCTCGATGCGGACCCGGTCGCCCTCGGTGACGTTGTGCTCGGTGGTCCACTCGTAGTTCACTTCGAGGACGTACTGGCCGGTGCCCGGATACCGGTAGTTCTCGCCGTCTTCCCCCTCGGGGGGTTCAGGCGCGTGATGGATTTTGGTGATGGTGCCGTTCGCACCGATGTAGACGATGTCGATGCCGAAGTCCATCTCCCGCATGACGTAGGTGTGGGAGCCCTCGCTGTCGTACGGGAACAACATGCCCCTGTCGGCGGGCAGTGACTCGGTCTTCGACAGGCCCGTGTACTTCTTCCGGTAGGTGTCGGCGATGGCGGTCTCGACCGTTCCGAGTTCCTCACCGGTCTCGGCGTCGACGACGGTGACGGTTGTGTGGTCGTACGCGAACGGCGTCCTGGTGGCCGTGCCGTCAGCCGTGCCGTCATCCGTCCCGTCCACCGTCGGCGTGGTCGGGTTGTATCCCTCGGTGGTCAACAGGGGGTCCAGTGCCCCTACGGAGAGCGCGACGAGGCCGACTGCGGCGAGTCCGAGTACCAGCGGCACGACGACCCGTCTGTCCATACCGGCTAGCGGTCTGCGGCGGGCGTAAGCGTTCCGCCACGGAACGTAAGGGCTATTCCGTCCCGTCGAGTGGTCGAATGCGAGGGCTCGTGGTCTAGTGGTATGACGCTTCCCTTACAAGGAAGAGATCGGTGGTTCAATTCCGCCCGGGCCCATACGAGTGCTCTCGCGTCAGCGAGAGCCGAGTATTTCCTCGAAAGAATTGAAGCAGGGAGCGAGCAGCGCGAGCGACCGTGGTTCAATTCCGCCCGTGCCCATCGCCTCTGCTCCGAGCAACGTGAGGAGTGAAGCGTCCATCAGGCCACTCGACTCTGCCGATTATGGAAGTTGCAAGGCTAAAACCCCGCCCTTCAGGGCGGGGATACAGCCGACAACCCCTACACAAACCACCGTCGATGGCAAGGCCGGATATTCCACGTCAACCAACACTATTAACAAAACGACGTTCATAACTAGTTATGAAGCCAGGAAATGGGTCGAACCGTCCGAACTTTCGAGGCCACCATCACGAACCAGCAACAGGTTCGTGACGACCTCGACCAACTCGGATGGGCCGCATCAAAACTCTGGAACGTCGGTCGTTACTACGTACAAGAACAGTGGGATGAAACGGGCGAGATTCCCGATGACGGGGAACTCAAAGCTGAACTCAAAAGCCACGAACGCTACACGGACTTACATTCTCAATCCAGTCAGCGCGTTCTCGAAGAACTCGCTGAAGCCTTCAACGGCTGGTTCGGCAAGCGTCGGAACGGTGATGACCGTGCCCGACCGCCCGGCTACCGCAAACACGGTGACTCCCACCCTCGTTCAACCGTGTCATTCAAAACGGCTGGCTTCAAGCACGACGCACAGTTCTCCCGTGTCCGCCTCTCGAAAGGCCGCAACCTCAAAGAACACCGTTCAGACTTCATCCTCTGCGAGTACCAGACTCGCCCGGATGTTGACCTGACCGAGTGGGATATTCAACAGGTTCGCGCCGTCTACAAGCGTGACGAGTGGCGACTCCAGTTCGTCTGTTGCACCACTATTGACCCGGAACCGCCGGGTGACGACGTGGCCGGTGTTGACCTCGGGATTTGCAACTTCGCCGCCGTCTCCTTCGGCGGTGACTCCGTGTTGTATCCCGGTGGCGCACTCAAAGAGGACGAATACTACTTCACGAAGAAGCGTGCCGAGACGGACGATTCGGCTTCACGCGAGGCAAAGCGTCTTGACCGAAAGCGAACGGGTCGGCGGACGCACTTCTTGCACGCACTCTCGAAAGCAATCGTGGAGGAGTGCGTCGAACGAGGTGTTGGGACGCTTGTCGTTGGCGACCTCGGTGGCATCCGTGAGGATGACGAGAACGGCGAACCTCGGACTTGGGGAGACCACGGCAATCTCGACTTACACGGGTGGGCGTTCGACCGCTTCACGACGCTTCTAGACTACAAGGCGGAAGCGGAAGGTATCAACGTGGACTTGGTGTCGGAACGCAACACGTCGAAGTCGTGTTCGGCGTGTGGTCACACAGACAAGAATCAGCGTGTGGAACGTGGACTGTACGTGTGTGAGAAGTGCGATATGGTTGCGAACGCGGACGTGAATGGTGCGGAGAACATTCGGCAAAAGGTACTCCCGAGTCTCGCCACGGATGGCGGTGATAGGGATAACGGCTGGTTGGCACAGCCAGCGGTTCGCCTGTTCGACCGTAGTGAGGGCCGTTTCGCCCCACGAGAACAGGTTGCTAACCGCGAACCCTAATATCCCAACTGCGGTCGGGAATCCTCACGCTTCAGCGCGGGGAGGATGTCAAACGGTTTCTAGAACCCGGAGGAACGCTTCTATACTTGTCGCAGTAGAGGGTGATTCGAGGTACGGATGAGGAGAGGGGACGACGCCACGCTCAGCCTTGTTGTGACAGGGTCGACAGAGCAGGACGAGATTCATCACTCTGTTCGAGTCTTCGACGTTTTCGAACGAGCGTCGGGGACGATGTGGTGGACATCTAGATAGGTATTGGTACCATCCTCTCCACAGATTCGGCAGATAACGTCCCGCTCGCGTACTCGCTGCCTATTCTCAAGCCAGTTCTCACCGAAATCGTGGTTCGGTCCGCCACGGTAATTCGGGTGATCGACTCCGTGCCAGTTGTCCTGCATCCAGACAGACTGACAATCGGTGCTGCAGTCGTATCGGTCGTGAATCCTCGCCTCATGAGGGGTTCGCTCGATCGATTTGCCACAGACCGTACACGTGACGACGACTCTCTTCTCTGGCTGCGCGCGCTTGTTTGCATCCTTACATTCTCGACTACAGAACCGTGTCTCGGTAGCTCTCGAGGCTTTCACGTCGTAGGTGCAACCGCAGTATTCGCACACGGCCTCGATACGATTCGCGTGGAAGCCGTCCTTGCACTTTCGACTACAGAATCTGCTCCGGTCGATCTTCGATGGCCGAACGTAATATGATGAGCCACAGTTCTCACAGTCTAATTCAGCCATACTTCATACACGTCTAGATATTTCTTCAACACAAGCCATCCGGAGTGAAAGTAGAGCGACCGGATACTGTTGAAATACTCATGACTTGACAGGGACCTCGTGCAACATACAGAGGGTGTGTCTCGCGTAGTTGGTCACAGGACTGAGCTGAGGATGCTGAAGAGAATAACCAGTACAATCGGAGCGAGAAGCGAACTTACGAGGGCCACTCGAGGTTTCTCTTCACGGAATTTACTGCCAATCCGTATGGGATGCTCAAGCTGGCAGTTACTGCAATGAACAGGCTAAGGTTCTGTAGGAGTTCAATTCCTGCACCGGGATAGCCACCTGCTGCGTTCATCGTCGATAAAAATCCGATGAATGCGGTCACGGCTATTCCGAGAAATCCCCAAGCCCCCAATAGGACGATCTCCCACCAGATGACAGAGGGAGCAAACCGAAGATACGCGAGCAGAGCAATCAACAGAGGGAAACCAAGAACTACTGCCAATTGAACAGTCCCACTTCGAAGTGGAGAGCCGGGTAAATTCCCAACCAAGAGGGCGACTCCGAGAACGAATAGTCCCACAAGCAACCCCGTGAATCGTTGCTGTGTAGAATCGAGTGTGATCATGACCTACTACTGAATTGTCCACTGGACAACAAGTTCTTTTCTCTCCTTGTGAAATGCAGGTCATCACTTGTGCATACCGAATTACGAAATGACCGACTTGCGCGTTGTATTCAGCACGCCCGCTGAGACCTCACCGAACGCTGTCAAAAGCGCCGTGCTGCATATAGAGGGTGTATTCAGCACCGATTGCTGATTGGTTTCACGCAGGCTCAGCTGATTCAGTCGAGGTGAATTGAGGAAGATTCCGCTATGTTCTCCAATGAATCCTTGAATCAGCCGTTGAACATGCCTACGTACTGACGGAGCGTTGGCACGTCAGCACATGGCTTTGGGACGGATTTAAATAGACGCACGCAAAGAGATGGTAATCCTCACTTAATGGGCTCCCCATCGACTGTCGACACCGACTCGGACCCGCGCGTAACTGGTGAATACATACGTCAGGTGTCGAGCAATAACGGTTTGTTGACACTCGTCGGCGTCGTCCACGACCATCCGGCGAGTACGTACCGCGTTCGACAGGTGGTCACGGAACTCGACCCGGAAGTGCTCGCGCTGGAATTGCCGCCGATTTCGATCCCGTTGTTCAAACAGTACGCGAGCACCGACCGAAGCCCGCCCGTCTTCGGCGGCGAGATGAGTGCGGCGATTCAGGCCGCCGCTACGGGCACTATCGTCGGCATTGACCGGCCGACCGGGGGCTTCTTCCAACGGCTGGGACGGAACCTGCTTCGGGAACGGCCATCGCTACAGACGGTTCGAAACCTGGTCTCAGATGCCGTCGATACAACGAAACACGCGGTCATCTGCCGTGCTGCGGCGGCTGTCGGCGCACGCACCTCGGTCCGACTGGAGGTTGACTCGCCGGTCTCACACGACATCGACTGGGCGGACACACCAGACGACCAAGCACGCGACGAGCGCACGCAGGTGCATCGGTCCCGCTCGTTTATGAATGCGTTTCGGACTGCGAGTCGCTCTCAAGCCTCCCGACTCGAAGATGTGGCCAGAGAGGAAGAGATGGCTGCTCGACTCTTACAGCTCCGCAAGGAAGGCGACACCGTCGCGGTGGTCGGTATCGAACATCTCGACTCGGTCGCCGAACGGCTGCATGCGGTGGGTGACGAAACCTCACCCGACGGCCTCCGCGATCACTAGCCCGTCCAGACGGACGTTGCGACGGATCGATCTGGATCCGGCGTCCACATGACTACCAATATACGATACGAGTACGTCGCGCATCCTATAGTATACCCCTGGAGTGCAGCCGTTCGTGAATACCTCGGACATGTCCGAACCCTTCGGATGACGAGACTGTGTGAATCGCTGGACTGGTGTAACGCGAGTCTACTGACTCCCCGTTTCGGATAGCATCGATATAACAACCATCACCCGAGGAATACGCTCAGAGGCAATGGAGCGAGACCACGTAACTGAAGACGACGAAGGCAAAGCTGTAGTCGACTCTCACGGAGAAAAAATCGGGATGGTCACGGAGGTCAAATCCGGTACCGCATACGTGAATGCGGACCCGGGGCTAGCTGATTCCCTTCGCTCGAAACTCGGTTGGGGCGAAGCCGACCAGGACGACTATCCCCTTGAGAACAACCGCATTCACACCGTAACCGACGACGAGATTCGACTCAAGGACAACTTCTAGACGCGACCCTCCCACCAGAGCGGAGAATACTATTTTATCCTTGATTGGATGACGCACCGTGGAGCAGTCCATCGGTCATCTTCTAGAGGACGAACCTGCTGGTGAGTCTGCGGCATTGAGAGCACTGACCAATTGCTCTGTTTTGTGAGGTTCATCGTGCAATTGAACCGCCCACGCGAGTGTCTAAACGCGGATACAGGGGCTATATTGACAGTCGATGGAGAGTACCACGGGTTACTGTCCACTGTTCATGAGACCGGCTTGGTTGCAAGGTTCCACCTATACGACTCCTAAGGCGGTGAACCGTGTGGGGGATTGTCGCCCCTCTGGGGTGAAGTCGGAGTATGAACATCCGTCCTGCCGTGTCGGCAGACGGCACCAGAATCTCGGACATCGCCCGGAAGTCGTACGAGTCATCGTACTCGCTCGCCCCCGGTACCATCGACGGAATTCTCGAGGAACAGTTCTCCAAGGCCGCATTAACCGACCGCATCGAGGCTTCAGCCAACCTCCTGTTCGTCGCTGAGGCCGACGATGGCGCGGGAGTCGATATCCAGGGCTTCGTGGATGCGACGGCCGAGAGCGAGGTGACGATCGGCTGGCTCCACGTCCATCCCGAGGCCCGTGGACAGGGAATCGGGACGGCACTGGTCGAGCGAATCCAGGAGGCACGCGGGGACCGGCCGCTAGCTGCTCGAGTGCTCTCAAGTGCCGTCGAGGGTGGCGAGTTTTTCGAGCAATTCGGCCTCCGGCGGAGCGGGAGCGCACACTCGACTATCGGCGGGGAAGAGCACTCAGTCGTCCTGTTCACCGAACCGGTCCGCGGTGAAAAGTAGTACTGGGTCGGAACGTTCCGAATTGATACTCCTTCGAAGCAGTTCTAACTGGGTAGCTACCGGCTGAATACGAGTTGCTCCGACACTGCGGACCATTCCCACCAATGTTGGGTATGGGAGCTGCCGCTGTGCCTACCTCAGCGCGGTCACCCGGGAACTCAAATATTATGCCTAACTCGGTTACCCACGACTGATGTCGTTGGCTTCGGTCTCGCTACTTTGCGACAATCCCAGAAGGTGGCATTAGCTGTCAATTTCGGAAGGCGCCGAAATCACAGCGCGACCGATTAGCATTACTTAGCGGTCACTTCAGTACCGATTCACCCACTTAATAAAAACATCACAGAGAGTTAAATTCGTACACATATTCCTGCGGTGAAAGCCAATTGCATATATGGCAACAGTATCTCAGACCTTGTCGTTTGACGACATATTGGATGCGCTTGCACACGTGCAGCGCCGAAAGTTGCTGGTGGCATTACTGGATCACAACCCCCAGGACGATGTCCCTGTTGTCGTCGACGCCTCGGAGTCGGATACCGAAGCGCTCCAGCGTCTCATCATGATGAAACATAGCCACCTCCCGAAACTGGAACGGTATGGGTTCATCGACCGGAATCAGGAGACGAAGGAGGTGTCGAAAGGCCCGAACTTCGAAGAGATTCGGCCAGTACTGGAGGTGTTGCTGGAAAATGAGGGTGAGCTTCCCTCAGGGTGGCTGTAACGGACCCCCGATATCTCTTCTCTCGATATCCACCGGCCCGATCGGCGCGAAAGCGACCATCGCTCGTGACCGATTCGCGCTATGTATTCAGCACAGTCTCGACAAACTGTCAGCAACTGGGGGTTTAAATAGGACCCGCGACCGTGGTTCAATTCCACCCGAGACCCTCTTCACCAGCATCAGTCCAGCCGCGTGTAAACGACCGCACCGAGAGCCACGGTGCCGAGCAGTCCACCGACGACCGGGACGACGCCGGTCGGGCCCGGCGAGAGGACGAACGCGAGCAGGAACGTGGCGGGGAGGGCGACGGCGAGCGCGCGAGCGGCGGGGCGCATGGCTGCGAGTCGACAACGCGCACCGATACCGCTGGCGGCCCGCGAAAGCTTGATACACCGACGGCAGCGAGTGCGGGTATGTCTTCACAGGCCGGGTCCGACTGTCCGGAGTGCGGTGGGCGACTGGAAAGCACGGACGGGATGACGTACGTCTGTGCACAGTGTGGCCGCGAGTTCGACGGCGCGGACGTGTTCCTCATCTGAGCAGGCACCGAGCACCCAACCGGTCTACCTGACGCCGCTACGTGCTGTGAATCGCGTTTCACGGCTTCGAATACCCGACGGCGGGCTTTCGAAATCCTTTTTTCCCGAACCGGCATCGGTGTGGATGCGAGCCGCCTTAGCTCAGACTGGGAGAGCACTCGACTGAAGATCGAGCTGTCCCCGGTTCAAATCCGGGAGGCGGCATGCTTCTGCCGCGAATCGACGAGAGAGCGTAGCGACCGAGTCGTGAGCAGTGAAACCGCTCACGAGTAGATTCGATAGTGATTCACTCGTCTCGGCCCGTTCGTGAGGTGGGCCCTGCTCACTGCCAGGGACGGTCGACCTGGAACCGTTCGAGTTTGGCGTAGTAGGAACCGGTGAGGCGGCCGACGGTGTCGACCTTCTCCACGTCGATCTTCCCGTCGGTGACGAGTTCGTCGTCGACGATGACGTGTTCGATGCGGCCGAAGATGACGATGTGGTCGCCGACCTCCATGGTGTCGTAGAGCGTACACTCCATGGTGGCCTTGGCTGCGGCGACCAGGGGGACGTCGACGGTGGTCGCGTCGCGGCGGTCGAGGCCGGCGAGGTCGAACTCGTCTTTGTGGGCGCCGACGGCGTCGCTGGTGCGGTCCATGGCCTCGACGAGGTCCGTAGTGACGAGGTTGAGGCCGAAGGCTTCGGTGTCGAGGACGTTGCGCGCGGAGTCTTTGGGACTGCCGTCGGGCCTGCGTTCGGTAGAGACCATGACGACGGGTGGGTTCGCCTCGATGACGCCCATGTAGAAGCTGTACGGCGCGAGGTTGTCGACGCCGTCGACGCTGCGGGTGGACACCCAGCCGATGGGCCGGGGGGTGATGAGCGTCGTCAGCAGCCGGTACATCTCGTCGACTGTTGCCTGTCGCGGATCGATCTCCATTGGTGCTTCTCAGAGAGCGAACGCATAAGCGTAGTCACGGCCGGTCGACAGGACCGCTCGCTGTTCTCGGCTGCCGCTCTGGACTACTGTTCTCGTGGGGACACGGACGTGGACAGGGGTGTCGCTCGCCCACTGACGGGGAACGCCTTTGGCCCGCGGCTTCGTCGAGTCGGACGAATGACCGACGAGGCCCGACCCACGTTCGCCCGGTACCGACGCCCACTCCGCTACGTGATGGGCGGGCTCTACGTACTCGCCGGCGTGCTCCACTTCGTCGCCCCGAAGGTGTACGCCCAGATCGTCCCGCCCCAGCTCCCGCGGCCGCTCGACCTCGTCTACCTCTCCGGCGTGGCCGAGATCGTCCTCGGCGTCGGCGTGCTGTTCGACCGAACGCGCCGGCTCTCGGCGTGGGGCATCGTCGCCCTGCTCGTCGCGGTGTTCCCGGCGAACGTCTACATGGCGACGAGCGACGTGACGCTGACTGGCGTTCCCGACTGGGCCAGCGATCCGCCGGCGGCAGCGCGGTGGGCCCGGCTCCCGCTGCAGGCCGTTCTCGCGCTCTGGGCGTGGTGGTACACGCAGCCACTGGCCGACGAGACTGCCTGAGCGATTGCTCCGCGACGACGGGAAGAATCTGGAGGGAGAGTGCACCGGCCGTTCCCTGGAGAGTAGGGACACCGGAATCGGCGCGGTCAATAGTTACCTACCTCGCTACATCGACGTGTCCTTCGACACCGAAACCGCACGCCGAGCGGCGCAGCCGTCGCCCGCGGTACCGATCCCCGTGTCGTGTTTCGATGATTAACGAAGGCTATACATTATTATGTGTGGGGTGGTGTATCATGGGACATGCTTCGGCTTCTGACACGAGGGCTGGAGAACGCACAAGTCGGGACGGCGGCGGTCATCGGCGCGATGGCGGGACTCGACCCCCACGAGCGCGACGCAGTCGAGGGCTTCCTGAAGCATCCGAACGGGAAGAACGTCAACACGCTCGTGACGTACGCCTCGGTCGAGTCGGACGCCGTCGAGCAGGCGTTCACCTTGCTGCCCGATCTCCTCGTCTGGAAGGAGGACGGCAAGTGGCACCTGCTGCTCGACGACTGGTCGTAACACGCCGCTGTCCCGCCGCGACGGCGGCTCGACTCCGACGCGGCCGGCTAGCCCCTCGTCGAAAGAATCCTTCGCCATTCACGAGGTACGTCGCCCGGTGAGGGTGCTGTTCGGTCAGGTGTCACCTGCCGCAGTCACGACAGTCGGGACCCGCGATGGGTGACGCGACTTCCCGTGTCACGCCTCGTCGCGGACGAACGCGACGATGTCGACGAGTCGCTCGTCGTCGTCGTAGCTGGCGAGGACGCGTTCGGCGTCCACGGCCAGCTCGTACCGGGGGCGTCCCTTCCCGACCGGTGACTGCTCGTCGCCGAACACCTGCTCGACTCCGCCGCTGGCTTCCAGCGCGTTGAGCGCCCGGCTCACGTCCGCCTCCGAGAGGTTCCCGAGCACCTCGCCGCCGAGGTCGTCGAACGTCCAGGTGCAGGTCTCGACGACCTGGCCGGTGTGTGCCGGCACGTCGCCGCGCACCGTGAGATACGTGAGACCGAGGAGCGTGACTCGTTCGGAGAGCGTCGCGGCCGCGAGATCGGGTGCGGTCATACTCGGCTCTCGTTCTGCGGGGGCAAAAACCCCTAATTGTGACTCGTTCCCATCACGACGTCGTGTCTCGACCACCAACACCGCTCTCGTCGGGTGGTTTCCTCCATCTGTAGGGGTCGGGGTCCGTGGTACCGCGACACGCGGAAGGGTTATACCCGCCCGTCCGTTCCATCTATTCGCAATGGCGACCGGAAAGGTTGATTTCTTCAACGACACTGGCGGTTACGGCTTCATCTCGACTGAGGACGCGGACGACGACGTGTTCTTCCACATGGAAGACGTCGGCGGCCCGGATCTGGAAGAGGGACAGGAGATCGAGTTCGATATTGAGGACGCCCCCAAGGGCCCGCGCGCGACGAACGTCACCCGCCTGTAAGGCGGTTCACGCACCGAACGCGACACACGATTTTTGGAGACGCCACGTCACACAGCGACAGCGTCGTGCGGTCAGTACTTGACGACAGCCACGAGGATGCCGAGCGTCTGCCCGACGCCGACGAGCGCGAGCGCGACCAGCGGCCGCCCGAACAGGAACACGACGGCACCGAGCCCAGAGAGCGCGCCGCCGACGGTGTACGCCCACGCCCGCTCCTCGCGTGGGAGGACCTGCCCGGTGTAGAGCAGCGCCAGCGCCGGAATGAGCATCCACCCGAGGACCGTGCCCCCGGTGAGCGTCGGGTCGCTCCCGGTCGCAAGCGCGTACGCGCCAACGAGCGTGACGCCGAACCCGACGACGATGACCGCGAGCCACGCGCGGAGCACCGGATGGGCCTGCATATCCTGCCACGAGAGCGCCGCGAACGCGAACAGGAGGGCGGCCATCACGACGTGCCCGATCAGGACCGTCCGCGTCGCCAGCAGTTCGAGATGCGCGGCGGTCGCGAACGTCCACGCGAGCGGCACGAGCAGCACGGGCCCAGTCTCACGGAGCCTGCGGAGCATACCCGCTGGTTCTCGGGGAACCGACAAAAACGCGCGCCCAGTCACTCGTCGCCGACGAACACCGTCTTGAGCTTTCGTCCACACTCGGGACAGCAGAGCGACTGCCACGTCGTCGGGTCGAGGTCGCCGAACGTCTCCGTGCGGGTCGCTGCCTCGGGCGCAACCGTCACACCGCAGTCGCAGGTCAGTGGCTCGTCCGGGAGCGCCATACGTGGCGTACGCGACTCGCCATCATCACGCCAGTGGTTCGTCGGCGCGGTAGCAGAGCCGCATCGGGAGCCCCGTCGCGTCCGTCGGCGGCTCCGGGGGGAGCGACCGCAGCTCGGCGCTCGCCGGGCGCGCGGTGTAGCCCAGTGCAATCGCGTCGAGCACGTCGTCGACCAGCACCTCGTAGCCGGCGACCGCCTCCGCGACCGACTGCACGGTCGGGGGCGCGTCGTGGTCGAACTCCGCGAGCGCGCGCATCCGCTCGGCGTAGCCACCGGCGGTCTCCTTCGCGTAGTCGAGCGGCTCGCCCGCGAACGCCCGGAAACACAGCTCCGGGTGCGACTCGACGAACACCTCGCGGGACTCGGGCACCTCCTGGAGCAGTTCGTCGACCGCCGCGATACCCTGGCTGAGCGCGAACGCCTGCTTCGAGAGCCCCGTGCCGGCCTTGCGCTCCATCGTCCGCTTCGCCGCGGGATAGCGGCGCTTCCGCGTGGCCTCTCGAACCGGCGGGGTGAACACCGCTGACCGCCGGGAACCGAGCACCTTCCGGGCGAGCCGGTCGGCCTCGCGCGTCGGTTCACCCTGCTCGACGAGGCCGATGGGCACGTCGATGCAGATGCGGTGCGCCTGCTCCTCGTAGTCGTACCAGAGGTCGCCCACCTCCTCGTACACCGCGGCCCCCTCGAACTCGCGGCGGCCGAAGGCGACGGCGACCCACCCGGCCGGGCTCCAGTCGACCCCGACGTACAGGGGCTCGTCCATACCTCCCGGTTGGAGCCGGTGTGTAAAAACCCCCTGCCGGCGCGCTGACGCACGTCTGACGCGCTTTGAAGGCCGATGCGCGCGGACTCCCACCTCCAATGGCGACGCGCCGCGGCCCCCCCGACCGCCTGACCGGGAGCCGCGGCTCGGGTCCGACAGACCGCCTCGACCAGTTCGCCGAGAGCGCGCGTGCGGCCCGGAGGGACGACGACGCGGCGCTCGCCGACGCCTTCGACCGGATGCGGGGGCTGGGCTGTCCCGCCGGCGACATGCGACTCGCGTACGGCTGGCGGGCGGCGGTCGTCACCGCCGCGCTCGCCGCGCTCCTCGTCGGCCTCGTCACCCGCCTCGCGATGACGGGGCTGTTCGTCCGGTTCGTCACCGACGGCCTCGTCCCGGTCGCGGGGTTCAACCTCACGGTCACGGTGCTCGCGACGCTCACGCTCGGGCTCGTCCGTGCGCGGCGCTTCCGGCTGGCCGTCCACCACCGCCTCGTCCCCATCAGGCGGGGGTTCCGGCGCCGCTACGTCCGCTGGCGCCGGAGCGCCCGCCAGCGGAACCGCCACCGCCGCGACCGCCTCGCCTACCGCTGTCGCCGCGCGCTCCGGGCGTGGCCACGCCGCCTCCGAACCTGGCAGCGCCGGCGTCGTCACCGCCGGACGGCTCGGCGGGTGCGGTGGCGACGAGCGCTCGTCCGCTGGCCCCGCGCCGTCCGCACCCGTCTCCGACGGCGTCGGACACGGTCGGGGGGGCTCGGGGCACGACTCCGACGCCGGATGCGGCGCGCGTACCGCCGGCTCCGCGGTCGGCTCAGACAGCGGCGCTACGGCCGGACGGCGAGCCGACGCGCGGCCGCGCTCGCCCTGCTGTTCGGTCGCTAACGCCGGCTCAGGCGAGGTGCGCCAGTTCGTCGTCGGTGAGGTCGATGTCCGCGGCCGCGACGTTCGCCTCCAGATGCTCGATGCTCGACGTGCCCGGAATCGGGAGCGTCACGTCCGAGTGCCCGAGCAGCCACGCGAGGGCGATCTGGTACGGCGAGGCGTCGTGGGTGTCGGCGACCGCGTCGATGCCGTCGACCTCGGAGAGGTCGCCCGCACCGAGCGGGAACCACGGGATGAAGCCGATGTCGTACTCTTCGCACGCCTCCAGCACGCGCTCGTCCTCGTCGGGGCGGTGGGCGATGTTGTACTGGTTCTGGACCGTCGCGATGTCGACGACGTCGCGGGCGGTCTCCAGCTGGTCGACCGTGACGTTCGAGAGCCCGACGTGCTCGACGAACCCCTCGTCCTTCAGGGCGGCGAACGTCTGGACGCTCTCCTCGAAGTCGGTGTCGGGGTCCGGCCGGTGGAACTGGTAGAGGTCGATGGTGTCGACGCCCAGCCGGTCCTGGGAGACGAGCACCTGATTCCGGATGTAGTCGGGGTCGCCGTGGGGCGTCCAGTTCCCGTCGGCGTTCCGGAGGAGCCCGGCCTTCGTCGCCACGAGCGCCTCGTCGGGCGCGCCCGCTTCGCGCAGGAGGCGCTCGGAGACCCCCGGCCCGTAGGAGTCGGCCGTGTCGATGAAGTCCACGCCGAGGTCCAGCGCGCGCCGGACCACGGCGCGGGCGTTCTCCTCGTCGTCGGGCTGACCGATGATGTTCGGCCCGCAGAGCCGCATCGCGCCGAAGCCGAGTCGGTTCACGGTGTGGGTGCCGCCGATGTCGAAGGTGTCCATGGGGTGTGTATCGGCTGGCTGAGTGAAATGGCTTGGCCAAGGGGAAGTGGGAACAGGTTCCCGTCTGCGACACAACTAGAACGAGCGGCCCTGTAGAGACACGACGGGTCAGGAAGCAGCACGACGAAGCGATCGGGAGATAGCTGTGGCGTAGTTACGGAAGTACAAGGAGAAAGTCCCGCCCTTCAGGGCGGGGATGAATCCGACAAGAGGAGACACAACAGTCCACGATGGCCGTCCGGATATTCTACGCCTGCGTTCACTTTCACCTCGGACGGAGCGATGCTAAGTAGGTTCATCGACCTAGGTTACGTGTGGCGAAAGAGACCGTCAACCGGACCTACGTCGCGTCCATACGGAACCAGCGGCAGGTCCGCGACGATCTCGACGCCCTCGGGTTCTCTGCCTCGAAACTCTGGAACGTCGGTCGGTGGGTCTGTGACCGCGTGTGGTCCGAAATCGGCCACATCCCCCGTCACAACGAACTCACCACCTACCTCAAGACCCACGAACGCTACGATGACCTCCATTCACAGTCAAGTCAGCGCGTTCTCCAAGAACTCGCTGAGGCGTTCACCGGCTGGTACGGAAAACGACGCAACGGAGATACGAGAGCCAGACCCCCCGGCTACCGCAAACACGGCGACGACCATCCACGGTCAACGGTCACGTTCAAAGCGGCTGGCTTCAAGGTCGACACCAAGAACGGCCGAGTCAGACTCAGCAAAGGCGAGAACCACAAATCCTGTTGGACGGACTTCATCCTCTGCGAGATACAGACTCAACCCGACGTCGACCTCTCGACGGTCGAGAGCGTCCAGCAGGTCCGGGCCGTCTGGACTGGTGAGGCGTGGACGCTCCACCTCGTCTGTCGAGTCGCTATCGACGTCCCTGAGTCCCCCGGCAAGAAGACGGCGGGGATTGACCTCGGCATCGTCAACTTCGCGGCCATCGCCTTCGAGGACGGTCACGGTGAGTTGTATCCGCTCAACTGTCTGAAGCAGGATGACTACTACTTCAGTAAGCGGATCGCTCGGTGTGACGACTCGGACTCTGAACGGGCGAGGCGTCTGAACCAGACCAAGTCTGCCCGGCGGACCCACTACTTCCACACGCTCTCGAACCACCTCGTCGAGCGGTGTGTCGAGGACGGTGTCGGAACCATCGCCATCGGTGATCTTGGCGGGATTCGAGACGACGATGAGACGGGTGACGCGAAAGACTGGGGTCGCCACGGCAACCTCGATCTGCACTCGTGGGCGTTCGACCGATTCACGTGGATGCTCGAATACAAGGCCGAGGCCGAGGGAATCACGGTGACTCGCGTCTCCGAGCGTGATACCTCGAAGTCGTGTTCGTGTTGCGGGCGGGTCCGGAAGGCGAACCGCGTCGAGCGGGGCCTCTACACCTGTGACGAGTGTGGGCTGGTAGCGAACGCGGACGTGAACGGCGCAGAGAACATCAGACGGAAAGTATCTCCGAGTCTCGCCACGGATGGCGGTGATAGGAGTAACGGCTGGTTGGCACAGCCATCGGCGTACCTGTTCGATACCGAGAGTGGACGCTTCGCGCCACGAGACCAGGCCACGTCGTAAACCACAATATCCCAACGCGGTCGGGAATCCTCGCCCTTCAGCGCGGGGAGGATGTCAAAAAGAGGTTCATCGGAATCTCAAGGAACTCGAAGCGCTCGGTGTCATCGAGTTCACGACAGATGGCAACAGCAAGCGTCCGATCCTGCGCGAGGGGGCCGAGGCGATCGATCTCTCGATTACGTTTCCCATCGACACCGACGTCAGCGTGAGACGTCGGGCATATCGGATTACTCGTGGCAACCGTCTCTCGGCTTCTCTATTGGAGACTCGCTATCTACTGCTGGGACACAACTGCTCTGTAAGTTCCAATTTGTAGTCTATACGTGCAAGGTAGTCCATATCTGGATCTTCGACACCATCGATTGGGGGGAACTGCGCCATAGTGCTCAACAGCCCACCTGAGCGCGCCGCTGATGAGAGCGGCTTCCGGTTCATTAATCCACGTTTTATCCCAGAAGCTCAAGTCGTCGTATCCTGACTTTGCGTGTTCGTACCAGTAGATTGCCTCGGCGTCTCTCAGCATAAGATACCCATCACCAATCTACTCAGCGGCTAGGAATTCTACGGTCGAATACATCGATCCCTCGCGCGGTGCTGGCTCGCAGCCGAGACTGCTCGCCAGCACGCGCCCCCGCAATCACTATCGACCGATTCAACAGAAATCCTGTGTCACGTAGACACCCCCCGACTCCGAAACGACGACCCCGATACCCTGTTTCGTGTAGTCCTCGTCGAGGAGCGCCCGGCGGTGGCCCGGTGAGGCGAGCCACGCGCGGACGACCGTATCGGCGAACGCCTGCTCGCTCACCCGGAGCGCGCCGTTCGGCGTGAAGTAGATGTTCTCGCCGCCGCGACACTCCAGCCCCGCAGCGGCGTACCGGTCCCCGATGGTCGTGCCGTCGGGCTGGGTGTGGTTCACGTAGTTGTTTCTCGCCATGTGGGCGCTGTGTCCCTCTGCAACGGCCGCGAGCGTCTCGTTGGTGGTGAGCGGGGTCAACCCACGCTCGGTGCGCGCCTCGTTCACTCCCTCGGCGATGAGTCGCTCGGTCGTCTGCGTGTCGAGCGTCGCGGTCGGAACGCCGCCCATCGCCGCGAACGCGCCCATCGCCACGACGGCGACGAGCGCGACGAGCAGGACGCCGACGAGTAGTCTTCGGGGATTCGAGAGCTCGGTCGCCCCCGTCCCGCCCGGCGTCCGCCCCGCATCTGGATTCGTGTACCAGCCGTGGGTCTCGTCGCCATCGACGCCCGGACAGTCGTGACTCGCGGGCGAGCGATGGTCCACGCAGACGGGCCGAGCACAGTGGGCACACGCGTCGCTCACCGAAGTCTCGGTCCCACAGACGGTGCACTCCGCCACGGTCGGCGTTAGGGGCGGGGCTGCAAAACACCCTCGCTCGCGGTCACAGCGCCCACTCCTCGCCGAGCGCGAACTGCGGCTGGCTCCCGTCGACGTCGGTGAACCCGTACGCGAACGCGAGCTCGCCGACCGGGCAGACCTCGCCCGAGCAGTCGAGCACGTCGGGGTCGGTCGCGAGCGCGACGACGGCGCGG
This sequence comes from Halorarius litoreus, assembly GCF_024362405.1. Lineage (GTDB taxonomy): Archaea > Halobacteriota > Halobacteria > Halobacteriales > Haloarculaceae > Halorarius > Halorarius litoreus. The sequence continues at coordinate 1,847,261 of NZ_CP101454.1, forward strand.
CCGACGTAGCGCGGGGAACTCGTCTCCTCCGGGGGCTCCTCGCCGTCGAACGCGTCCAGCACGCGCTCGGTGCGGGTGAACCCCGGCTGGATGGCGACCGCCGCGACGCCCCGGTCGCGAAGCTCTCGCGCCATCCCCCGCGTCATGCGCTCGGTCGCGGCCTTCGACGTGTCGTAGGGGACGTTCCCCCGGAACTTGTCGCCGTCACCCGACGAGACCGTGACGACAAGTCCGGCGTCCGACGCGAACAGCAGGGGCGCGGCGAGCCGACTCGCGGTGAAGTGCGCTCTGACACCCGTATCGAACATCGCGTCCCACGTCCCGACCGACTGCTCCCAGAACGGGGCGTCGAACCCCTCGCCGTAGCCCTCGTAGCCGCCCCAGACGTTGTTGACGAGCAGGTCGAGGTGCCCCTCTTCGCGCTCGATACGCTCGAACAGCGCCTCGACGGCGTCGTCGTCGGTGTGGTCACACTGGACGGCGATGCCCTCGCCGCCGGCCTCGGTGACGAGTCTGGCAGTTCCGGTGACGGTTCCCGGGAGGTCGTCGGTGGTCTCGTCACCGACGCTCCGGCCGGTGACGTAGACCGTCGCGCCCGCGTGGCCGAGCTCTTCCGCGATGCCGCGACCGATCCGCGGCTCGCGCCGGTCACGAGTGCCACGGCTCCCTCGAGGTCGGTCATGGCTCGTGTATGCGGCCGAGAACGAAACTCGTGCCGGTCAGCGTGGTTCGGGGAGCGCGCGCTTCGACCGCGGCGGCAGCAGGTAGTTGCCGCGCCGGCGGACGAACGTGTACTCGAGGATGCCGTTGTTGACCCGTTGCCTGACGGCGGGGTTGTCGGTGTACTGCTCGCCGTTCATCGCCTTCCGGGTCGTCTCGAAGTCGCCGATTTCGCGGTGAACCGCGAGGAAGTGGAGTCCCGCCTCGCCGCCGTCCGTGGAGTCGAAGTCGCGGCGGAGGATGATGGGCGAGCCGTCCTCTCTCGCGTCCGTAGCCATCTTCTGTGAGTGGCCCACACGCCCATACTCCGTCGCAGAATCGGCGGGGTTCTGACAGTCGTCCATCGCCGAGTCGTCGCCGAGCGACTCGCCGGTGCCCTCCACTTTCCCCGAGTCGGCGTGTGCCGGACAGAACATCTCGGCGACGCGGGCCTCGTGGTCCTGCTCGCCGTACCAGTCGTCGAGCCGCAGGCGGATCTTCGAGAGGTGCTGGGTCGTTCCTTCGGCGAACGGCCCCGACTGGATGGTGACGCGGTCTTCGGAGGCCTGGTTCTTCGTGAAGCCGGATTTGAACCCCATGAACAGCGGGCTCTCCTCCGAGACGGGGTCGCCGTCGGGGATGCCGTCGACGTCCTGGTTCTCGGCGGGCAGGCCAGCGCCGACGAACCCCGTCCGCCGTTCCCGGCGGTCGAGCACGCCGTCGAACGACCCCGCCATCTCGACGCCGTTGGCGGCGTCGCGGTTGCCCACGAGCGCCTCCTCGGCTTCGAGGACGACGGGGGCGTGGTCGCTCGCGAGGTGGACGACGAGGTCCGGGTCGTCGAGTTCGGGTTCCTCGAACGGCGACAGCGCCTTCGGCTTCGGGAGGTCCACGGCGTCCGAAAGCGCGTCGTCGAACCGCTCGAAGTAGTACGGCGAGTAGCCCGCGGTCACGAGCAGTCCCTCGTTCGACCACTCGTAGGCGCGGTTGAGGCTGTCGAGCGCCGCCGCGACCTGCTCGCGGTCGTCCTGCGTCGGGGCCCCATCGTGCGCGAGGTCGAACAGCGCGACGACGTGGTGTCGCGGTGCGACGGCGTTGCCGTGGTCGTCCCTCGCGAGGAATGCGTTCCACGCGTGCTGTCGCTCGGGCACGTCGGCGAGCGACCCCGTCTGCACGTCGGGGCCGCCGTCCAGTCGCTCGGTACACGCCGAAAGGGCGCTCGCGCTGCCGATGGCGACGGCGGCTTTCATGAACTCGCGTCTCGTCCGTGGGGTTCGGCGCTCGACCATCAGACGGTCACCTCCACGGGCGCGAACTGCATAAACGCCGTCTCGTACCCCTCGTGGCGGGCGACCTGCGGCGGGGTCGTCACCCGAAGTTCGATCTCGTCGCCGGGCTCGACGGCGACGCCCGCGCCGTAGTGGTAGCCGAGGTCGGGGTCGAGCGTTCGGGTGAGCGTGTCGTCGTACACCGTCTCGCCGTCGCGCGTCACGGTCGCCTCCATCGCCATCGCCGGGATGACCATGCGGTTGTACGGGGTGCGCGCGGAGACGGCGAGGTAGCCCGCTCCCTCGGCGCCCTGCGGTGGCGACTCGAGGCTCGCCACGAGCAGGGTCGCGTCGCCGGTCGTCGCCTCCCCGACGACCTCGCCCGGCAGTTCGTCGCCGGTCGGGGCGATTCCCATCGGCATCATCATGTCCATCGGCCTGACCGCGGCCAGCGAGCCGGCTTTGTCGGGGGTGCGTTCGTACATGATCTCGTCGCGCTGTTCCTGTGTGTAGTCGAGCTCGATGGTCGCGTCCGCCGGGTCGGCGAAGCGGCCCTCGAACGCGCCCGTCCGCCGGGTCGAGACGCCGCCGACGCTCACGGTCACGTCGTACGTTCCATCCCCCTGGAGCCCGAAGTTCGCGCCGTAGTGAAAGCCCATCGGCTGGGAGAGCATCGGGTAGATGACCTCCTGGCTGACGAGCTCGCCGTCCTGTTCGATCTCGATGGAGAGGCCCGTCTCGGGGAGCACCTGCTTCGTCTCGGGGTCCCAGACGGTCGCCATCAGGTGGACGTCGTCCGCGTCGTCGATGTCGGTGCGGGAGACAGAGGTGCCGTTGACGTTCCAGAACCGGTGGGGGTACGAGTACATCAGGGCGAACTTGTACTCGCCGCCGGCACCCATCCCGGCCATCTCCATCCCCTCGACGTGGGTGGGGAAGTAGACCGCGTCCGGCCGGTCCTCGAGCACGGGGGGCGCGCCGACGGGCTCGGTGGTGACGAGGCCCGTACAGCCGGCCAGCCCGGCCGCGCCGACGGCCAGCCCCGCGCGCAACACGTCGCGTCGTTGCATGGGAATGGCTAGTCGCGTCCACCGAAAAGGGGTTCTGGTGCGACCGTCGAAAACGCCTCGTCGAGGGTCACTCGGCCAACAGCGCGTCGACCAGCCGCGTGAACCGGTCGACCAGCCGCCCGGGGAGCGTCGGCTCCGCACGGTCGAGCAGCCGGGCCGTGCGCCCGGGGTCGGCGAGCGCGAGGACGATACGGCCCCGGTCGTGGCGCTTCTCGACGAGGTCGCTCTCGACGAGTCGGTCGAGATGCCACGACAGCGTCGACCGGGCGATGCCCGCCCGGTCGGCCGTCTCGCTCGCGCCGAGGGGGCCCGATTCCATCAGCACGCTCACGATGTCCGCGGCGGTCTCTCTGCGCAGCAGTGCGAGCGCTCCCCGCTCCCACGCGTCGTACTCCTCGGGGAAGTAGTGGGTCTGGCCGTACCGTTCGTCGGCGACGACGTCCAGTCGCCGGAGGTGGTACTGGACCTGGCCGGGAGCGAGGTCGAGCACGCGCACGAGTTCGTTGAAGTGGATCCCCGGGTCGCGGGCGACCTGTGCGGCGATACGGTCACGTGTCGCGCTCACTCAGCGACCCCCCGTGCCTGTCGCGCGGTGTAGACCGCGGCGATGACGAGCCCCGCCATCAGCACGTCGAGGCCATGTTCGAGCGTGTGGTGCGTCGTGTCCGGGAACACCCCCCACATCAGCGCGACGCCGACGGCCGAGCGGGCGAGCAGCGTCGCCAGCGCCAGCGTCACCAGCAGGTAGGGGACCGAGCGCCGCTGGACGAGCGCGGCCAGCGCGACGCCGACGATGCCCGCCGCACAGAGCCCGGCGACGGCGAGCACCAGCGACAGCACGAAGTGGCTGCTCATACCTGGTCATCACCTCGTCCTCGGCACGCCCCGCGTATAAGCGGAGTGCCGGATGTCACCGGCATCATGCCCGATTCCAGCCCACAAGCCCGGCGAGCACGAGCGCGGCGAGCGCGGCGAGGAGCCCGAATCCGGGGCCGTCGGTGGCCGCCTCGGGTCCGGTGGGTGTCGCGCTGTCCGTGTCGTCGCTCGGTACACCCTCGTCCGTGGGTGTTGGCGTCGCGGTCTGGACGAGCGCGGGCGTGGGCGTCGCGTTCACGTCGCCCCGATACCGGACGCCGAAGGTGGTCGCGACCGGCTCCTCACCGGCGGTGATGGTCTCGCCCGCGTCGTCGACGAGCACCGCGCTCGCGGTGAACTGCTCGTGGCTCGCAAGGAACGACTCGTTCAGCCCGACGGTGACGTTCGCGTGGCGCCCCGCCGAGAGCGCCGTCCGCCCGAGTTCCCGACCGTCAGTGCCGTTGCGAACTACGACCGCGCCGTCGCGTGGGTGCGTGGCGGTGCGAACGGTGACGGTGGTGTGTGAGGCGTTCAGCCGCTGCGGGGCGAACGCCTCGGCGGTCACGAGCGCGGAGGCACCCTTCGCGACCGTGACACGCTCACCGGCGGCCTGACCGAACGTCTCCAGGACGGGGTCATTCTCGGGGTCGAACCGGCCGTCGCCGTCGCTGTTGTGGAGGACGAGCCAGATCTCCTGTGTCGTCCAGTCGGCCCACACTGCCGAATCGATGGTGACACGCACGTCCGTCTCGAGCCCGCCGGCCTGCAAGAGCGGGACGTGGCCGATGGGCTCGCCGATGTCGCCCCCGTCCGAGCGGTGGACCACGAGGTAGCCGTCGGCGCCGACGAACGCCGTCTCCGCGACGAGCGTGCCGTCGTCGCTGACCTGCGCGTCAGCCGAGACGTGGTTGACGTGTGCGGCGACCGGCAGGGGGACGGCCGCGAGCACGAGGCCGAGTGCGAGCGCGACGAGCACGAGCGTTGAACGCATCTGGTTGGTCTCTCTGGGGGTTCGCGAGCCAAAAGGCTGTTCAGACGGTCAGCGTGACGTCGTCCATCTGGAGGAACGCGCGTTCGTACCCTTCGTGGCGGGCGACCTGCGGCGGGGTCGACACCGACAGCGTCACCTCGTCGCCCGACGCCAACGCGTCGAGACCCGCCCCGTAGTGGAAGTCGAGGTCGGGGTCGAGTGTGCGGGTGAGCGCGCCGTCGTACACGGTCTCACCGTCGCGCCGCACGGTCGCGTTCAGCGCCATCGCCGGGAGGACGAGCCGGTTGTAGCGGGTGCGCGCGGAGACAGCGAGATACGTCGAGGCGTCGAACCGGGACGCCGACTCACCCTCCAGCACGGTCGTCGTGAGCCGGGCGTCGTCGGCGAGGGGCTCGCCGAGGACGGTGCCGGGGAGGTCTTCCTTGGGCGGGGCGGTCGCCTGCGGCATCATCCCCATCTCCATCGGCTTCACCGCGCCCGGCTGCCCGTAGGCATCGAGCTCCTCCACCTGCACCTTCGCGCGCTCCTCCTCGGTGAACGCGAAGGGTATCTCGGCGGTCGCCGGCTCCCGGAACTGTCCCGCGTACTCCCCGGTGAGCGCGACGGCGTCGGGGATCGCGCCCACGGAGACCTTCGCCGTGTACTCACCATCGCCGTCGAGCCCGAAGTTCGCGCCGTAGTGGTAGCCCATCCGCTGGGAGAGCATCGGGTAGATGACCTCCTGGCTGACGAGTTCGTCGTCTTGGTCGATTTCGACCGACAGCCCCGTCTCCGGGATGACCGTCCCGGTCGGCTCGTGGAACACGACGGCCATCCCGTGGATGTCGCCGTTCCGTTCGGTCTTCGAGAGGTCGCGACCGTTGACGTTCCAGAAGGCGTGCGGGGCAGCGTACATGAACCCCACCCGGTACGGCCCCGCCGTCTGCATCCCCTGCATCGACATCGTCTCGCTGAACCGCTGGACGTAGATGCCGTCGGGGAGGTCCTCGGAGCCGGAAGGTGTCGCGGTCTCCGTCGGCGTCGGGGTCGAACTGTTCGTGTCCCCCGAAATGCCCGAACAGCCAGCGAGGAGGGTGCTTCCCCCGCCTACGAGCGCGAGGAAGCGTCGTCGTTCCATGCCGTGGTCGAGGGCCCAGCGTCGAAAAGTGGTTCTGGTACGACCCTCGAAGAAGCGCGGGCGCTTTACTCCCTCGGGGACAACCCCCGGTGTGAAACGGCTGGTCTCCGCGTCGCTCGCGCACACTCGCCTCGCGGTGGCGCTCGCCCTGCTCGTGGTCCTCGCCGGCTGTGCCGGTGGCGTCGACGCTCCCGGCAGCGACGGCTCGGAGACGCCCGAGGTCGAACTCGTCGAGCGCTGGACCGCAGGGACGAGCACCATCGAGGGGAACCACCACGCCGCCGTGGCGGGCCGCGTCGACGGGGAGCCGGTCGTCGCCGTCCCCATCGGCGGCCACCACGGCGAGAACGGCTGTGAACTCCTCGTGCTCGACGGCGCCGGCGAGACGCGCTGGCGGGAGGCGATTCCCCCCGAGGCCTGCACCATCCACGCCGTCGCGGACCCGTCGCTCGCGGACTTCCTCGGTGCGTCCGGCGGCGACAGTCGGCCCGAACTGTACGCCTCGACGACGGAGAACGCCGTCCTCGGGTTCGACCCGCTCACGGGCGAACAGCTGTTCCGCTACAACCTCTCGGACTACGGCTACACGCGCCCGGTCGTCGCGGACGTCATCGGCGACGACACCGAGGAACTGGTCGTCACGGACGTCGACGGCGAACTCTCGGTCGTCCGGCCCGACGGGTCGGTCGTCTGGCGTCGCCCCCTGAACGCCTACTCGTGGTCGGCGCCCGCGGTGGCGAACTTCGACGCGCAGGGTGGCAAGGAGGTCGTCGTCGGCCTCGGCAACGGCACCGCCATCGCGTTCACCCCCCGCGGCGGCGTGGCGTGGACGGCGACCGTCGACGGGAGCATCACGTGGACGGCCGACGGCAACGTCGACGACGACCCGGCCCGCGAACTGCTCGTGGCGACGGCCGCGGGCGAGGTGGCGGCCATCGACGGCGCCTCCGGCGAGGTGGAGTGGTCGCGCACGGTCGAGAAGTTCGCCGCGGTCGGCGCACCCTTCGACGGTGACGACGACGGCGATATCGAAGTGTACGCCGCCGACGAGAGCGGCACGCTGTACGCGCTCTCTGGTGCGACTGGCGAGACCGAGTGGACGACGACGCTCACCGACGCCGAGGTGCAGATGACGCCGCCGCCGGTCGCGGGTGACGCGACTGGAGATGGAGTTCTCGACCTCATCGCGACGACCAACGACGGCGGCGTCCTCGTCGTCGACCCCGCCGACGGAACGATTCGCGCGCGCTACGACCGCGACGCGGCCATCTACACGCACGCGACGCTGGCGGACACTGACGGCGATGGTACGCAGGAAGTGTACGTGGTGTACGGCGACGGTCGCGCCGTCGCCCTAACCGTTCACAGCTCTTCGTCCTCGTAGAGCTCGTCGAAGTCGAGCTCCTCGTCGCGTTTCTCGACAGCCTTCTCGATATCGCGTTCCCGACGCTGCTCTCGCTTCACACGACCCTTGCGCTCGCGACCGCGCTTCGTGTCTCCCATACAGTGTCAGAGGTTAACACGCACGGACTTAATGCTACCGGCGGACTCATCCGATGACCGTACCGAAACCCGGCAATTCAGACGTCGGCGACGGGCGTAGCCGGCGGTTCGCCGGGGAGGTCGTCGCGGTCGTGGTCGGCCTCGAAGTCGAGGTCCGGTCCGACGGCGACGAACGCGGTCGGGTTGATGTCGGTGTGGGTGGTGTAGTAGTGCTCCTTGATGTGGGCCATGTTCACCGTCTTCGCGACTCCCGGCGTCTGGTAGATGTCGCGGACGTACGGCCAGAGGTTCTCGTACTGCTGGACGAGTCGCTTGTTGCACTTGAAGTGGGTGTGGTACACCTGGTCGAACCGGACGAGCGTGGCGAACATCCGGAGGTCGGCGAGCGTCAGCCGCTCGCCGTCACCCACCATGTACCGCTGGTCGGCGAGCACCGCGTCCCACTGGTCGAGCGCGGTGAACAGTTCGCCAACCGCGCGTTCGTACGCCGCCTGGGTCCCGGCGAACCCCGCGCGGTACACGCCGTTGTTGACGGGGTCGTAGATGGCGTCGACCGCCTCGTCGATCTCGTCGCGGATGTCCTCGGGGTAGAGGTCGACGCCGTTGCCCTCGAACGCGTCTGCGAACATCCGCATCACCTCGATGGACTCGTTGTTGACGATGGTTCCCTCCTCGCGGTCCCACAGCACCGGGACCGTCACGCGGCCGGTGTAGTTCGGGTCCGCTTCGAGGTAGGTCTCGCCGAGGTAGTCGAAGCCGTTGACCGTATCGGGGGTACAGTCGTCCTTCTCGGGGGTGAACTGCCACCCCTTGTCGTCGCGGTACGGGTCGACGATGTCCATCGAGACCGTGTCCTCGAGCCCCATCAGCGACCGGACCATCGACGCGCCGTGCGCCCACGGACACGCCCGCGAGATGTAGAGGTGATAGCGGCCCGCCTCGGCGGGGTAGTCCTCCCCGAGCCGATCGCGGAACGTCGTCGGCTGGCGGTCGAACTCGCCGTCGTCGTCCTGCATGTCGTAGTCGGTCCGCCACTCCCCGTCGACGAAGGTGTTGACCATCGTGCTCAGCTACGGCCCGAAGCGGTATATGGATGCAGGCGACACCGATGTCACCCCGCTACGTCCCGGTAAGCGGCCCGCCGGCCGCCGGGCGAACGGTCGGCTCTGGCCCCGTACGGCGGGCTTACTCGCTCGCGACAGGAGCCTACCCCGTCGATCCAGTCTATAACTATTCCTCATGTCGCCGAACGGTTCGGCTGCATCATGCCGACGTACATCACCCTCACGAACTACACACAGCACGGAATCGAGAACATCAAAGACAGCCCCACTCGCCTCGACCAGGCGAAAGAGGTCGTCGCGTCGGTCGGTGGCGAGTTCAAGGACTTCTATCTCACGATGGGGCAGTACGACATCGTCTTCATCGCCGACTTCCCGGACGACGAGGCGGCGGCAAAGGCGATGCTGACAATCGCCAAGGGCGGCTCGGTTCGGTCGGAGACGCTCAAGGCGTTCAACGAGCACGAGTACCGCGACGTCATCGGCACACTCGACTGAGCAGTACCCGTCGACACTCCCCGGTCACTCCCGGGTCGAGCCCCTGATTTTTGCAGTCTGCACCCAGTGAGGCTGCCGTCGACCCGAAACGGTGGGGTCGTCCTCGTTGCCGGTTCTTCTCCGTGCTGACACGGGTGTCTGTGACAGGCACGCGGGGTTCGAGACGCCTTCGAAGCCTTCATTAACGGCGTGGGCCTCGTCTACAGTAATATGAGCGACAAACCCGCGTCGATGTACCGTGACATCGACAAGCCGTCGTACACGCGTCGGGAGTACATCACGGGTATCCCCGGCTCGAAGGTCGCACAGTACAAGATGGGCCGCATCGACAAGGAGCCCGACGACTACCCGGTCCAGATCAGCCTCATCGTCGAGGAGAGCGTCCAGATCCGCCACGGCTCGCTCGAGTCCGCGCGTCTGTCCGCCAACCGCCGGATGCTGAAGATGCTCGGCGAGCAGGGCGACTACAAGATGATCCTCCGGAAGTTCCCCCACCAGGTCCTGCGCGAGAACAAGCAGGCGACCGGTGCGGGTGCGGACCGTGTCTCCGACGGGATGCGCCAGTCCTTCGGGAAGATCGTCGGCACCGCCGCACGGATGCAGAAGGGCGAACAGCTGTTCACCGCGTGGTGTCATCCCGAGGACGCGGCCACGGTCAAGGACGCGTTCCGCCGTGCGTACAACAAGATCACGCCGCCGTGCCGCATCAAGGTCGAGCGCGGCGAAGAGCTGCTCATCGCGTAACTCGGTCTGTCTCTCCTTTCGCGTTTTCCCGTCTCGGAGCGGTGCTACCGGGTCAGCCCACGCGCCACCGTCTCGATGAGCGTGTTGCGAATCTCCTCGTAGCGGTCCGGTCCGAGCTGCTGGTCGAACTCCTCGTGGTGGAGGGTGACGAGCCCGACCGCCCCCAGCAGCCCCAGAAACAGGTCGAACTCGATGGCCCGGAGGTCGCCGGTCTCGCGCCACGCCTCGAAGAACGGCCGGAGTTCGGCCATCGCCTCGCGCTGGGTACGTTCGAGTTCCTCGGCGGGGAGGTCACGGAACGCCGTCGTGTACGTCGAATCGACGACCAGCCGCTGTAACAGGGGGCTCTCCTCGATCCACGTCAGGTAGTGGTCGAACAGGCAGACGATGGCGGTCTCCGGATCGTCGATGTCGCGAAGCGCCGCCTCCACCTCGGCGAGGAACTCGTCGCGCTCCTGGGTGAATATCTCGAAGTAGAGCGCCGACTTCGAGTCGAAGAAGCGGTAGAACGTCCCCTTCGCGATGCCGACCTCGTCGGTGATGTCGGCGACGTTCGTCTTCTCGGGCCCGTAGCGAACGAACAGCCGGCGGCCCGTCTCGACGAGCTGTCGACGGATCGCGTCCCGCTCGTCGTCGCTGAAGCCTCTCATCGTGTCTGGGGTGGGTGGGTGGTGGTCACGGTGCTGAGCGAACGTCCAGAAACTCGCCGCGAGAGACTGGCTACGTCCCGATATACGACTTGCTGACCCAAATAGCTATCTGGTCATACAGTCAATAAGAACCCATGGCGGCAATCGAGGTATCGAACCTGAGCAAACACTACGGGGACGTCCGCGCGAACGACGGGCTGTCGTTCGCCGTCGACGAGGGTGAGATATTCGGCTACCTCGGCCCGAACGGCGCGGGGAAGACGACGACCATCCGGACCCTGCTCGGCTTCCAGGTCCCGACCGACGGCACCGCGACGCTGCTGGGCCACGACATCCGCGACGAGGACGCGCTCATCGAGGCGAAAGCCGACATCGGCTACTTGCCGGGTGACCCCGGGCTCGACGAGACGGTGACGGGTGAGGAGTATCTGGAGTATCAGGGCTCGCTGAAAGGTGACAGCCGCCGCGACGAGCTGCTGGAGCTGTTCGACCCGCCGCTCGACCGGAAGATCCGCGAGTACTCGCGGGGGAACAAGCAGATGCTCGGCATCGTCCAGGCGTTCATGCACGACCCCGACCTCGTCATCATGGACGAGCCCACCTCGGGGCTCGACCCCCTCAAGCAGGGGGTGTTCAACGAGTTCCTGCGCGAGGAGCGTGCCCGCGGGAAGACGGTGTTCTTCTCCTCGCACATCCTCGGCGAGGTCCGGCGGGTCTGCGACCGCGTCGGCGTCATCCGTGAGGGGAAACTGGTCGCGCTCGAAGACGTCGACACGCTGCTCCGACGGGGCGGCAAGCGCGTCCGCGTCCACACCGCGACGGGCCTCGACACGGTCGACCTCGGGGGTGCCGTCGACGTCGAACGGCTGGACGACGGCGTCCAGTTCACGTTCGCGGGCGACTACAACGACCTGCTGGCGTTTCTCGCCAGCTACGACGTGGTCGACCTCGAGATCGAGGAACCGCCGCTCGAGGACGTGTTCATGCACTTCTACGGTGACGACTGATGTTCGAGGTCACGCGGTACGAGGCCCGACGCCGCGTCCGGGGGTCGCTCGTACTCACCGCGCTGCTCGCCGTGTTCGCGCTGTTCGTCGTCTACCTCTACCCCTCCATCGCGGCCTCGGGCGTGGACTTCGAGACGTACATCGAGAGCCTCCCGCCCGCGTTCCAGGAGGGGTTCGTCGGCGACGCGAGCCTCACCACCGTCGAGGGGTTCCTCTCGACGGAGATGTACCAGTTCCTCTGGCTCATCCTGCTGGGGCTCTACATCGCGTACAGCGCCGGGTCGACCGTCGCGAGCGACGTCGAATCCGGACGGATGGACATGCTCCTCGCGACGCCGGTCTCCCGCTCGCGCGTACTCGTCGAGAAGTACCTCGCGCTGCTGGTTCCCATCCTGCTCGTCAACCTCGTGACGCCGTTCGTCGTCTACGGCGGCCTGCTCGCCATCGGCGAGCGCGTCGACACGATCTCGCTGTTCGCGGTCCACCTGCTCTCGATTCCGTACCTGCTCGCCTGTGCGGGCGTCGGGCTACTGCTGTCGGTGCTCGTCAACCGCGCCGGTGTCGCCCAGCGGGGCGGCATGGGCATCGTGTTCGCCCTGTTCCTGTTCGACACGCTCACCGCGAACACCGAGTTCGACTGGCTCGCCGTCCTCAGCCCGACCCACTACTACAGCCCCATCGACATCCTCAACGACGGCACCTACGACCTCGGGGGCGCGCTCGTCCTGCTCGCCGCTGCGGTCGTCCTCGTCGTCGTGAGCATCGTCGTCTTCGAACGGCGGGATCTCTGATGACCCGCCCGCATCGCCCCTCGACCACCCACCCCACCACTCACACCATGTCCCACGTACCACGCGCCGCTGGCACCGTCTCCGACCGCCCCCGAACGGGGGTGCGACGATGAGTCGGCGGTCGGTCGGGTCGCGACTGGCCGTGGTCCTCGTCGTCTGTGCGCTCGTAGCTGCCCCCGGTGTGGTCCTCGCCGACGCCGACGGCCAGCCGCGGCTCGGCGCGTCGCTCGTCGAGAACCGGGTCGTCGCCGGCGAGGAGACGACGCTGCAGGTGACGCTCACCAACGCCGGCGAGCTGGACCAGGCGTCGACGACGAACCCGGCGTTGAACCAGCGTGTCCTGACGGCGACGGGTGTGAGCGTCCACCTCCGTGACGGCGGTGCGCCCCTCGCTGTCACGACCGCCCGCCAGCGAATCGGGAGCCTCCCCGACGGTGGCGAGCGCGTCGTCCCGTTCACGGTCTCGGTCGACGAGGACGCCACACCCGGCACCTACCGACTGCCCGTGGACGTCGAATACAGCTTCACTTCCTCCATCTCGGAGCCGAACGGGTTCGTTACCGACGAGACGCTCCGCGACACGCTGTTCGTCACCGTCCGCGTCGTGGAACAGGCGCGGTTCGCGGTCGTTGGGGTCGACGCGGACGTGGGGCCCGCGAGCGTCGGGACGGTCTCGCTCACCGTCGAGAACGTCGGGAACGAGGCGGCAGATAACACAGCGGTCGCCCTCGAATCGCTCGACTCGGCCGTGACGGTCGGTGCGGGGTCGGCGAGTCGGTTCGCCGGCGACTGGGCGCCCGGTGAGCGCCGCACCCTGACCTACGTCGTGACGGCCGCCGATACCACCGTCAGCGACGAGTATCCGTTCCGCGTGACGGCGGCGTTCGACGACGCGCGCGGCGTCCCGAGAACCGCCGCCGCCGGGGTCGTGGGTATCGCACCGAGCATCGACCGGCGGTTCGTGGTGACTGGCGTCGAAAGCGACGTGGCCGCCGGTGGGGCGGGGACGGTCACGGTGACGCTCCGCAACGACGGCCCCGCGACCGAGGAGGCGACGGTCGCCCTCCAGTCGCAGAGCGGGGCGCTCGCCGTCGACGGCGCGCAGGCGAGCAGCCGGTTCCTCGGCGACTGGGCCACTGGAACCGAACGGACCGTCTCGTTCGGCGTGACGGCGCTCCCGGGCACTGAGGGTGGTACGTACGCGCTCGACGCGGCCGTCTCCTATCGAGGTGCTGCGGGCGTCACGGCGGCTGCCCGTCCGGCGAGCGTCGGGGTGGCGGTCGCCGGCACGCCGGCGTTCTCACTCGCCGATGTCGAGGTGTCGCTTGCGGTCGGCGAGCAGGGCACCATCCGGGGGACCGTCGTCAACGACGGTGCGACCCCGGTTCGAAACGCCGTGGTCGTCCTCTCTTCGCCGTCGGCGAACGTCCAGCCCCTGGAGTCGACGTACGCCGTCGGTGACATCGCGCCCGGCGCGTCAGCCGCGTTCGCCGCCGCCGCCGTCGTCTCCCCCACGGCCGAGGCCGGCCCCCGCCCGGTCGACGTGACCGTGCGCTACACGGACGCGAGTGGCACCACTCGACAGAGCGATCCGCTCCAGCTCGCCGCCGCCGTCGCTGAACAGCCCGACCGGCTGGCGTTCGAGGCCGTCAACGCCACCTACGGCAGCGACACCGACAACCGACTCGAGGTTCGGGTGACCAACGTCGGCGACGAGCGGCTCGACGACGTGCAGGTCCGACTCGCCGCCGGCCCGCCGTTCACCAGCGAGTCGCCGACGGCGTTCGTCGCCAGCCTCGCGCCCGGCGAGACCGCCACCGTCGGGTTCGAACTCACGGTCTCGGAAGACGCCGTCGAGAGCACTCACGCCGTCGCGCTGAACGCGACGGCCGAGACGGCCGACGGCACGACCGTTCGCACGGTCCCGGAACTCGTCCCCGTGACCGTCGCCGAACCCGAGGGGCCGGGCGGTGACCTCGCGCTCGTCGGCGGCGGAGCCGTGCTCGTCGTGGTCGTCCTCGTCGCGGGCTGGTGGTGGCTCCGGCGCTGACGCCGAACGGTTCTTGGTGCCGCCCTCCCTCTCCTCAACCGATGCTCCGGCTGGCCGTCGCCACGAACGTCGAGACCCTCACCCGGATTCGCGACCCGCTCCGAGAGCGTGGCATCGCGGCCGAGTACGTCCAGACGAAGGAACGCGCGATCCCGCTCGACACCGACGACTTCGACGGCTTCGACGTCGGGTTCGTCTTTCCCTCGCGGCTGATGGAGGGTGGCGTGGCCGACGCCCTCCTCAGCGTGCCGTGGGTGAACGACCGCGAGGCCATCCTGCGCTCGCGGAACAAGGGCGGAGCGCTCGCACGCCTCCGTCGGGCGGGTGTCGACACCCTGGAGACGGTCGTGGTGTCGAACCCGGTCAGTGAGGGGACGCTCCGGGAGGTGTGGTCGCGGTTCGACCCGCCGGTCGTCGTGAAGCCCAACTCCACGACGCGCGGCGTGGGCATCGCGAAGGCCCACGACTTCGACTCCTTCTCCGGCATCGTCGACTACCTCGACCTCGTCCACGACTACCGCGCGACCGGCGACCGCTCGTTTCTCGTCCAGGCGTTCTTCCCCGACGCTCGGGACTACCGGGTCATGTGTATCGAAGGCGAGTACGCTGGCGCGGTCGAGCGCCGCCTCCCCGACGACGCGCTCGCCGAGGGGGGCTGGAAACACAACGTCCACCGCGGCGCGGAGGCGACGGGCGTCGAACTCGAACCCGGTGACCCTGTCCGGGCGTGTGCGGAGGCCGCCGCGGCCGCGCTCGATATCGACTGGCTCGGCGTCGACGTGCTCGTGTCGGGTGACCGGGCGGTCGTCACCGAGACGAACGCCCGGCCGACCGTGGACGCGGCGACCAAGTACGACCCCGACTTCTACGACCGGCTCGCGGCACTGATCCGCTCGCGCGCCTAACCCTCGCGGGCCACGAACAGGAAGACGACGGCGAACAGCCCGCAGAGCGCGGCGACGTACCAGCCGACGCCGGCACCCACGAGAACGACGCCACCGACCCCCGCCGCCACGAACCCCAGCGCGAGCGCCGCGGCGACCCACCGGACGGCCGGGTTCGGTTCGCGCCCCTCGACCTCGCGGTCGGCGTTCGCGGCGACGACGGCGTCGAGTGCTGCCGTCACCTCGTCGAGTCGCTCACCCGGGACGAGAACGCGCGAGGGCGCCCCACCGAACCGCCCCGGTCGGGTGGGAATCGAGAGCGTGACCAGCGCGAGCGGGCCGAGTCGTCGGCGCCGGTAACCAGTCACGCGCGAGAGGTCGAACGTCCGTTCCCGGTCACGGAGCGTCGCGGTCTCCGGGTCGAGGGTGCCGCGCGTCGCGGAAATCGCGTAGGCGACGCCCGCGAGCAGGCCAACGGCGACGAGCCCGCCCGCGAGCCGGGGGTCGACCGCCCACGCGACCCCGAGCAGGCTCGCACCGCCGACCCCCAGCACCGCTTTCGCCCGCGTCGAGAGCGTCCGTTCGACCGACTCCGGGGAGAACGTGGGCCGCTGGTCGGGGTCGCGGAGCATCGGCAGGAGGTACAAAAGCGAGAGCGGCCCACCGACGAGCGCGAACAGCCCGATCAGCAGCCGGAGTTCCCAGCTCCCGGTCCAGAGGAGCAGCCCGAGCAACACGGTGACGGCGCCCAGCACCAGCACCGGCACGCCGTACAGCAGGCCACATCCCACGAGAAACAGCCCACGGAGCCACGGCTGCGTCGTCGCGTCGTAGCGCCACGAGACGCGGTCGGACATCGCCCGAGGGTCGGCCGCCGGCGCGAAAAGGCTACTGCTGGTCGGCGGGCGATTCGATGCCCGACACCTCGATGCGGGCGCCGCCCAGTTCGCTCTCGGTCGCCGAGACGGTCCAGCCGTGGGCCTCGGCGATGGTGGTGACGATGGCGAGCCCGAAGCCGCTCCCGTTCGACGTCGAGTAGCCGGCGGTGAACACCTCCTCGCGCTCGGGTCTGGGGATTCCGGGGCCGTCGTCGGCGACGTACAGCGTATCGCCCTCGATACCGACCTCGATGGTCACGGTTTCGTCGCCGTGTTCGACCGCGTCCTCGCGAGCCTGCGAGCGAGGGCTCGTGGAGCCGTGCTCCACGGCGTTGACGAGGAGGTTCTCCACGAGTTCGGCGAATCGCTGTCTGTCGGCCAGGATCCGTCGTGCGGGCGGGAACGCGGTCCGAACCGTCACGTCGTCGTCGAAGACGACGTTCTCGACGGCCTCCTCGACGGCCTCCGTGAGGCTGACAGAGGCCGTCTCGTCGACCACCTGCCCCTGTTCGGCGAGCCGCAACACGTCGTCGATGAGCTGTTCCATGCGGGTGAGCGCCTGTCTGGCCCGCTCGACGTGTTCGCCCTCGGCGTCGAGCAGGCTCAGACTTCCGCTGGCGACGCTCAGCCGGTTCCGGAGGTCGTGACTGAGCACGCTCGCGAACTCCTCGAGCCGCTCGTTCTGCCGGCGAAGCTCGCGTTCCCGCTGTTTCCGGTCGGAGATGTCGCGGCCCACGCCCACGAGCCCCAGCGTCTCGTCGTCCTCGCCTTTCAGTTGCGCACCGGTGAACTCGTAGGGGATGCGCTCGCCCGACTTCGTCTCGAAGTAGCTCTCGACGGTGACGGCCACGTCCTCGCGGAAGACGGTCGCGATGTTCTCGGCGATGGTCTCGGCCTCGTCGTCCGGGACGAACTCGAGCGGCGTCATCGCTTCAATCTCGTCGGCGTCGTAGCCCGTGACCGTCTCGAACTGGTCGTTCCACCGGAGGAACTCCCCCTGTTCGTCGAACGCGTACAGCGGGTCCGACATCGTCTGGAAGATGCTCTCGGTGAACGCCCGTTCCTCGCGGAGGTCGCGTTCCCGCTCTTTCAGCTCGGTGATGTCGCGCCCTTCGGGAATGAGGAGGACTACCTCGCCGGTCTCGTCGGTCACCGGTCGCACCGAGAAGTCGATGGTCACGACGCCGTCGGCCCCCTGGACGTCGAGGTCGGTGCGAACGAACTCGCCGCTGGCCGCCCGGTCGACGAACGCCCGCGCGACCGTCGCGGCGTCGCCGTGCTGGAACCAGTAGGCCTCCCACACCTTCTTGCCGACGACGTCCTCTCGGTCGAGGCCGCCGAACGCCAGCGCCGTCTCGTTCGCCTCGACGAGCGTCCCGTCGGGCTCCATCAGCCCGGTGAACTGGTACGTCTGGTTGAAGATGGCCTCGTGGCGGCGCTCGCGCTCCCGGCGCTCGGTCACGTCACGGAAGTAGATGGAGAGGCCGTCCTCGTCGGGGTACGCCCGCGCCTCGTACCAGGCGTCAGTGTCCTCGTTGTACGCCTCGACGGCGGTCTGTTCTCGGGTCTGGAGCGCCTCGCGGAACGCCGCCTCGAACTCGCTATCCTCCAGGTCGGGGAACGCCTCGAACACCGACGTGCCGAGCAACTCGCCCTCGTCGACGCCCAGCAGCTCCTCGGCGTGGCCGTTGACGTAGGTGTACCGCCAGTCGGTGTCGAGCGCGACCACCGCGTCAGAGACGCGCTCGTGGACCTCGCGTATCCGGCGGTCGGTCTCCTCGGCTCGCTTCTCGGCGCGGTACTGCGCGACCGTGTTCTCGATACGGTTCGCGAGCAGCGTGAACCGCTCGTCGCCAGGGAGCTTCTGCAGGTAGTCGGTGACGCCCGCCGAGACGGCCCGGCCGGCGATGTCCTCGCTCCCCTTCCCCGTGAACAGCAGAAACGGGAGGTCGGGGTAGTCCTCACGCACCCGTTCGAGGAACTCGATACCGTCCATCGGGGGCATCTGGTAGTCCGAGACCACGCAGTCGACCTCGTCGAGGCGGTCGAGCGCCTCGTGCGGGTCGGAGAGCGACACCACGTCGAACCCGTCGCGTTCCAGTTTCGTCGCGGTCAGCTCCAGGAACGCGTCGCTGTCGTCGAGGTGCAGGACCCGGACGTCCCCTCGGTCCGGCCGCTCGTCCTCGTCGTACACCGCTGACTGCCCGGTACTACCCATCAGTAGTCCCGAGATACGGCTACCTGGGTTTAAACGTACGGCCGGCCTCACGTCTCGATACTTTCGACCGACGTGGGCGGGCTGGAGAAGGCTCCGGGAGTCGGTACCTAGCGGAGGTCGATGTTGGCGGAGCCGTCGGCACGCTCGAGGGTCACTTCGAGGACGCCGTTGTTGAACGACGCGCTCGCGGTGTGCTCGTCCACACGGGTGGGGAGCTTCAGCCGTTCCTCGTACTCGCGGCGCTCGGAGTGGGCACCGATGGTGAGGCTCCGCCCGTCGCACTTGATGTCGATACCGTCGCGCTCGATACCGGGGAGGTCACCGATGACGCGGACGAACTCGTCGGTCTCCTGAATCGAGAAGTGCGCCTCGTCCCCGAAGCCGGCGTCGGCGCTGATGTCGACGTTGCCACCGGTCATGTCCTCCATCATCCGCTCGATCTCCCGGAAGAAGTCGTCGAAGGGGTCGTCCCGGTCGTCTCTACGCATATACGAACTCTGCTAGGGCCGTTCACCGCAAAAGCCTTCTGACCGTGTCAGACGTTGACTCGCCCCGGGTCGTGGCGGCTCAGAACCCGACGCCCATCGCCTCGTCCGTGCGGGCCATCGACTCGGCGGCGTCCGCTTCCCCGAGGACGGCCCGGATGGCGTCGACGTTCTCGGGCACCACGTCGGACTCCTGGTGGATGGCCTGGAACAGGTAGAGGTCGTCGTCTTCGATTGAGATGGACTCCTCCCAGATGCAGTTCTCCCAGATGTCGGCCCGGGGACGGCCACGGTCCATCGCGAACTCCTTGAGCTTGCCCGCGCCGTCGATGTCGTACGCGGGCGGAATCAGGAACAGCCGGTCCTCGGCGGCGAGCAGGTCGCGCACCTCGTCTTCGCTGGGGACCTCCTCGAGCTGGACGTTCACGCTGTGGGTGTGCATCAGCGTCGCCGGCACCTTCATCCCGAGCGTGTCGATGTTCAGGTCGGGGAAGATGGTGTTCACGTCCGGGCCGTGGTGGCTGGGGAGCGTCACCGGATTCGGGAGGATGTCGTTGATCGGACCGCGACCCGTCTGGCCGGGGTCCCCACCCCGACGCACGAGCGTGACGCGGGCCTTCTCCACGCCGTACGCCTCCTGGAGCGGTGCGAGCAGTCGCGACAGCCCGGTCGTGTTACACGAGACGACGCGGACGTGGTCGGCGCCCTCGGCCTCGGCGAAGTTCGAGCGGGCGTTGAACGAGGCGTCGACGAAGTCGGCGTCTTCACCGCCCTGATACAGCGCGGGCGTGTCGTACTCGTCGTACATCGCGCTGTTCTGTTCGCCGATGCCCGAGGGACAGGCGTCGACCACCACGTCGCTCGCCGCGACCAGCTCCTCGACCGGGCCCGCCACCTCGATGCCGGCCTCCCCGAACAGGTGTTCGCGCTCGTCGACGGCGTAGTAGAGCGGATAGCCCTTCTCGACGGCCGTCTCGGCCTCGTGGTTGGGGCGCGTCTTGGCGACGCCGACGAGTTCCATGTCCGGCTGTGCTTCGACTGCGTCGGCCACGCGCTTCCCGATGGTGCCGTAGCCGTTGATGCCGACCTGAATCATACGCGTGGGTCGCGTGGCGTCCGGGTTAATCGTTTCGAGACTCCACGGCCCTTTCCGCGTCCCTAACCCCGATTACTCGGCCGATAAGGAAGGAAGGACAACCGTCAAACGGCCCCCGACCGAACCCCCGGCTATGACCGACCTCTCCGCGCCCGCCCGCACCGCAGTTCGGCAGTGTCTCGCGCTGGAATCCGACGAGTCGTGTCTCGTCGTCACTGACGACAAGCGCGAACCGATCGGTCGCGTGCTGTACGAGGCCGCCCGTGCCGTGACCGACGACGCCGTCCTCATGCAGTATCCGCCGCTCTCACAGCACGGCGAGGAGCCCGACGACACGGTCGCGGCCGCCCTGAAGGAGGCCGACGTGTTCCTCGCACCCACCAGCAAGTCGCTCTCACACACGCGCGCCCGGCAGAACGCCTGCGAGGCGGGGGCGCGCGGTGCGACGCTCCCGGGCATCACCGAGACCGTGTTCACGACGGGACTCGACGCCGACTACGACGAGATCGCCGCCGAGTGTGACGCGATGCTCGAGAAGGTCGCCGACGCCGACGAGGTCCGAGTCACCTCCCCACAGGGCACCGACATCACCTTCGAGTTCGAGGGCCGCGAGTGGCTCTCGGACACGGGTATCGTCCACGAGCCGGGTGACTTCTCGAACCTCCCTGCGGGCGAGGTGTTCATCTCGCCGTCGAGCGCCTCTGGTCGATACGTCGTCGACGGCACCATCCGCCCGCACGACCTCTTGGAGGAGGGCCAGACCGTGACGTTCGAGGTCGACGACGGCTACGTCACGAACATCGACGACCCGGAGGTGGCCGCGGAGTTCGAGACTGCGGCCGAGGAGGTCGGCCAGGACGCCTACAACCTCGCGGAACTCGGCATCGGGACGAACGTCGCCGTCACCGAGCTCTCGGGCTCGGTGCTACTGGACGAGAAGGCCGGCGGGACGGTCCACATCGCCGTGGGCGACGACGCCTCCATCGGTGGGGACACCGACGCGCCGATTCACTCCGACGGCGTGCTTCGGGAGCCGACCGTGTACGTGGACGGGGAGGAGGTAGATCTCCCGAGGGGCGTCTGAGGCACTCACACACCATTCCACGCCCTTTTACGTCAGCGGACGGTAGCACCGGCAATGAGTACGTCACGCGTCGCGGTCACGTGTCCGTCCTGTTCGCCGGACGCGCCGACCGCCCACGAGGTGCTGAAGGAGGGTGGGCTCGCCACCGTCCGCTGTACGGAGTGTAGCCACGTCCACAAGGAGGACCTCTCGGGTCCCGAAACGATCGAGCGGCAGGTCGTCGTCTCGCAGGACGGCGAGTCCTTTACGGCGAGATACGAACTCGAACCCGACGAAGAGTTAGAGACGGGCGACGAGTTCCTGCTCGACACCCCCGAAGCCATCATGCAGGTCCGCATCACCTCACTGCAGAAGGAGAGCGAGGAGCGCGTCGACCGCGTTCCCGCCGAGGACGTCCAGACTATCTGGACACGAGCAGTCGGAAACGTCACGGTGAACCTGACGCTCCACCCGAAGGACACCAAGCGTGAGGAGACGCGCTCGCTCGAACTCCAGGTCCCCGGTGACGAGAAGTTCGTCGTTGGTGACATCGTCGAGCACGGCGAGGAGAAGTTCGAGGTGAAGGGGCTCGTCGTCCGCAACGACGCCGAGGGGTACATGCGTCAGCAGTTCGACCACGACGGGGACATGGCGTTCGCGAAGGACCTCAAGCGCGTCTACGGCCGCGACCAGACCTCGACCGCCTGGTCGGCCTGGTAGCATGGACACCGCCGCGGCCCGCGACCGCATGGTCGACGATCTCGTCGACAGGGGCCGCATCAGCGACGAGCGGGTCGCCGCCGCACTCAGGAACGTTCCGCGCCACGAGTTCGTCCCCGGTGTGAGCGTGCGGGAGGCGTACGCCGACCGACCGCTCGAAATCGGCGAGGGGCAGACCATCTCCGCGCCGCACATGGTCGCCATCATGGCCGAGTTGCTCGACGTTTCCCCAGCGGACCGCGTCCTCGAAATCGGGACGGGCTGTGGCTACCACGCAGCGGTGACGAGCGAACTCGCCGGACAGGTCTACTCCGTCGAGTACCACGAGCGTCTCGCCGAGACGGCGCGCGAGCGATTCGACCGACTCGGCTACGACGTTCGCGTTCGGGCGGGCGACGGCCGCGAGGGCTGGCACGAACACGCCCCGTACGACGCCTGTTATCTCACCTGTGCCGCGAGCGAGGTGCCCGACGCGCTGTTCGAACAGGTGCGAGAGGGGGGCCGCCTGCTCGCACCCGTCGGCGACCGCTCACAGACGCTCTACCTGTACGACCACGACGGCGACGACTGGCACCGCACGAACCACGGTGGGGTGCGGTTCGTGCCGTTGCTGGGCTGACGTCCTCCCCTTTATCCCTCCACCGTTCGTCGCCTTTCACGTTCAGATGCTTGTTGCGACGTTGGTGGCGACTCTGGGTTTCTTCGGTGTCGCCGCCATCACTCAACTGAAAGGTCTTCGAATCGGGGGGACGGTTGTGATTCCGACGCTCGCGGTGTATTCGCTCAAGGAGTTCGTCGCGCTCCCGGTGTTCCTCGTGAGCACCGTGGTCGCGTACGTCATCCTCCGGTCGGTGAAGCGGCGGACGCTCGTGTACGGCCGCGACGAGTTCGTCGTCGCGCTGGTCGTGGGGTCGATACTCCCGCTCGCTGCGTATCTTGGACTCCGTGTGCTGTTTCCCGACCAGATTCAGCCGAACTCGGTGCTGTTCGTCGGCAGCATCCTCCCCGGCCTCGCCGCGTTCAACGTCCAGCAGACGAAACCCGAGTACCGACGGCAGGACCTCGTGTACGCCACGGGACTGTTCGTCGGCATCGTGCTGCTGGGTGCGTTGCTCGTCGACCCGTGGGTCGCCCGGCGTGTCGGCGACCTGACGCCGCTGGTACTGTTCAGCCGCACGTCGGACATCGCGCTCCTGCGCGACGCCGTCGTCACGGGGCGGCTGGCTCCGCAGATCGGGGCGCGTATGGTGGTCGTCGCCCTGCTCGGCGTCGGGTTCGTACTCGCGGAACTCGTCAGGCGACAGTTCGGTATCCGAATCGGCATCGTCTCGCTGGCGCTGCTCGCGCTGTTCGGCCTGACGAGTCGGTGGCTGCTGGTCCTCTTCGCGTTCTCTCTGGTCGCGGCGCTCGCGGCGACGTGGCTGGTCCACCACACCACCCTGCTGTACGGCCGGGTGCTCATCTCGCTGGCCTGTGGCATCGGGGTGCTCGTCGCACTCGCGCTCACACTGGTTCTCCCCATCGAGCGGGGGTTCTCCGCGCTGTTCGTCGGGGTCCTCGCGGGCGTCGACGCGTACGCAGCCCACGCGACTCCGCCCGTGGAGCGCCGCCAGCAGTTCCTGCTTGCGGTGGCCGTGTTCGCCATCATGCTCGTGTGCGTCCGGCTCGTCATCACACCGTTCGAAGCTGGGGTCCTCCAGACGTTCGGCGTCGTCGAGGTGGGGGTCGCCGCGCTCGTCGTGGTCGTCTGCCTTCTCATCGCCAGGCGCTGGCGGACCACGTCGCCGAGCGACGAGGCGGTGCTGTCGGCCTCGGTACTCTCGGAAGGTGACGGCGCGTGAGCCTGCTTGACCGCGGCCTCACCTACGGCGGGCAGCGACTCGGGAGCTACGACCTGCTCGACCGCCCCCGGGCGTTCCTCAACCGGGGATCGCGACACCGCGAGCACCTCGACAGCGCCCATCTCCGCATCGGCGTCTCCGGCATCAGGGGGAAGTCGTCGACCGCGAAGCTCCTCGGACAGGTGTTCACCGAGCGCGGCTACGACACGTACACCAAAATCACCGGCGACCACCCGACCTCGTTCCACAACGGCGTCCAGAGTCCCATTCAGCGGAAGGGGCCACGCGTGACGCTGTACGAGAACCTCAACCTCGTCCGCGAGTTCCTCCCACAACTCGCCCGAACCGCCCCCGAGGACGTCGTCATCATGGAGAATCAGGCCATCACCGAGTACACGATGCGGGTGGTCAACGAGCAGTACCTCCGGCCGAACGTCCTCGTGTTCTGTAACGTCCGACAGGACCACAACGACACGCTCGGAAAGCGCCGACAGACCATCGCCCGGTCGTTCGCCCGGTCGGTCCCCAACGGCTGTCACGTCATCAGCGGCGAGCAGCACCCGGTCATCCACGACTACCTTCGCCGGGAGATCGAGAAACGTGGCGCCACCATCGAGCAGGTCGAGATACCGGACGAACACACCGACTTCGTCGGGGCGGAGACGGTCCACGCGATCGACCACGTCCTCGAGTACGCCGACGAGCCACCCCTCCCCGAAGAGCGCATCCGGTCGCTGCTCGAGGGTATCCAGCCCGAGTGGACGCATCTGCCCGAGGGCCGCGTGTTCAACGCGGCGAAGGTGAACGAGATCGAGAGCACCGAACTGTTCCGGCGACTGCTCGCCGGCACCGGTGACGACGCCGAACTCGTCGTCCCGTTCGTCTTCCTCCGGGCCGACCGGCGGGGCCGCACCGCCTCGTTCGTCGAGTACGTCAATCTGCTCGCCGACCGCGAACTCATCGACCGGGTCCACGTCGGCGGCGCGTACACCGGTGTGTTCGCCCGGAACGTCGACGTGCCGGCGACCCAGCACGACACCGACACGCGCTCGGCGAGCGACGTGCTCGACGACCTGCTCGCGGAGGGACAGCCCGTGATGTTCATGGCGAACACCGTCCACCCGTTCATGCGGCACCTCGTCTCGGAGGTCGAGCGACGAGCCGCTGGTGGGACGGTCGAACTCCCACCGTACTGACTACGCCGACGCGAGCACGTCGGTCACCGCGTCCGCGATGGCCGTTCCGTACGTCGTCCGGGCAGTCCGGCTCTGTTCGAGTTGGATTCCCTGCCCTCCGGACAGCCAGTTCACCAGATTGTCGGGGTTGGTGCCCCCGTACGCCGGAGCCGTGACCAGAAACACCGGTTCGTCGTCGACGACCGCGGCGACGGCGTCGCGGACCGCTGCGAGCACGGACTCGGGGGCTGTTCCGCCGATGCCGACGCCGTCGTTCGACCAGCCATGGAACGCGACGGCGTAGCGGAACCCGCCGTCGGCGACGCTCGCGAGTGCCGGGAACGACGCGGGGTGGATCGCCGTCGAGGTGACGTGCCACCGGTCGTACGCACCACCGCCGGGCGACCAGCCGGCGCAGTACCACGCCGTGGCTCCGAGCCGGTCCGCGACCCGGCGTGCCTGCAGGTCGGTGCCGTACTCGATGTAGCCGCCGTGCGGCGCACACGCGACGACGTCACCCCCACCGACGAGCCGCTCGACGAACTCCCCCTCGCGTTCGGCCGTCGCGAGGTCGTACGTCGGGTGGATGACCTGCGGGTCGAGGGTCGCCCGGAACCGCTTGCCGCCGACACCGAGCCGCCGTGCGCCCGCCCGGGAGACGACGACCGTGCGCTCGTCGGTGTGCTCGACCGTGTAGACGGCACAGGTTCCGTCGACCCACAGCCGGAGCTGGTGGCCGACGGCCACGCCGACTGCCGACCGGACCGCCGCCGGGAGGCCGCAGTGCGCGGCGCTCGACACCGAGTCGGCGACGGTCACGCTCGCGCTGTCGCCGCCGTCACTCCCGCCAGTCTCGCCACCGTTCCCCTTGCCGCTCCCGGGCTTCGCGAGTGCCGCCGTCGGCAGTGTGCCCGCAGCCACGAGGGCACCGGTCGTCTGGAGGACTGTCCGCCTGCTCGTCGAATTCATGCCACGTACAGGTCACGTGAAGATATATCCCTCGCGCCCAGTTCGACGCTCGAATCAGTCGAACAGCCCCGCCACGTCGCTCTCCTTTGCCTGCCGGCGGTCGACGTGCTGTTCGAGCCGCTGGACGATAATCGGGCGCCGATCGCTCGTCAGGAAGTCGAGGACGAGCGTGACGAACGGACTGCTCACCTGTTCGTCTGCGAGGTCGGCGAGCGCGTACTCGGCGCCCTGCTCGAGCAGTTCCTCGTCGTATCCCATCGCCTCGGCCACGAGCGGGGCGGCGATGGCGACCGCCGGGTACTCGAGGTCGACAAGTCCGACCGCCTCTCCCCCAAGTGTGAGTTCGAGCACCGGTTCGCGCTCGACCAGTTCGGGGTCACGTTCGAGCCGCGCCAGCCAGTCGCGAACCGTGCCGACGTTCACGCCTTCGTAGTCGCTCGGGAGGGCCGCGAGATAGCCCTGTGCGCTCGCGGCGAGGCCGGTCGCACCTTCCCAGTTCCGGGCATAGGCGTGGTGCGCCGCGGCCGTGAACTGGATGAGCCCCTGCAGGAAGTCCTTCTCGGCGCCCGCGTCGAGGTCGAGCCACCGCGCCTCCCACGCGTCGTGCGCGGCGTGGTAGAAGCCGGCGTTGTGGACCGCGATGCCGGCTCGGAGGGCGTCGTCGAGGCCCGACGTCTCGTCCACGGTGTCCATACCATCCGTAGTGAGGCAGCCGGCTAAAGCCCGGCGAACGTTTATCGTCGGCCCGTACGCCCCTCCGACGATGCCCGAGGAGTACTTCGAGGACCTGGAGATCGGCGATACGCGTGAATTCGGCAGCTACGAGGTGACGAAACCGGAGGTCCTGGAGTTCGCCGAGCAGTACGATCCCCAGCCGTTCCACGTCGACGAGGCGGCGGCCGAGCAGTCGATGTTCGGCGGGCTCATCGCCTCCGGCTGGCACACCGCGTCGATGACGATGCGCATGCTCGTCGACAACGTGATGGCCGAGTCGAAGGCGACGGGCGCGGTCGGCGTGGACGACCTCCGGTGGAGCCAGCCGGTTCGCCCAGGTGACACGCTCACCGTCGAGACCGAGGTGCTCGACAAGGAGCCGAACTACATGCCCGGAATCGGGCTCGTGCGCTCGGGAGCGACGGTGTACGCCGACGGCACGCAGGTCATGTCGTTCGTCGGCCTCGTCCTCTATCAGATGCGAGAGCCCGAGCAGCGCGAGAGCGCCGATTGAGCGAGCGGGAGCGACCGCAGGGAGCGACTCACGAGCACCGCGGGAACGAGTGAAGCGCGTCCCAGAACAGTCGAAGGGCAGTCGTGCGACCGTCAGTCCCGCACGACGAGGAAGTAGTAGACGGCGAACACGATGATGAATCCGAGAAGGTTGAGCAGGAGGGAAGCGAGCCCCATGATGGCTGCCCAGAGCGTCGCGTTGACGCCCGGCCGCTTCTCGGCGTCTCTGTAGGTGAAGTACGCGACGACGAGCGCGACGATGATGTTGAACAGCACCAGTTCGGGGCCGCCCGGGATGCCCAGTTGTAACAGCATGGTCGGCGCTTCGTCCGGCGATGTAATGAGGCTGTGGGGGTTCGTTTGACGCGCCTCGGTTGGGGTACGTCCGGTCCGACATGGTTCAACCGTGGCCGCTCCGCTCACTCCCTGCCGACAACTCCGCGTGGACCCTTGGGAAGGATGACGACTCGCGCCGCTCATCGTGTGGTCCTGAACAGAACCGTCCTGACGGAGGTCACGCGAACGGACGTGAGCGTGACCACGTCAGGTCGTGAACGAAGTGAACGTCCTGACGGAGATTTGAACACGGTCGCAGCGGAGCTGCTCCCTGCGCAAATCTCTGCGACGTTCGTCGCTCGCAGGCTGCGAGCACACGCTACGCGGTGCTCGCTTCGTTGCTCGCGACAGAAACGTCCTGACGGAGATTTGAACTCCGGTCCCTGGCTCCGCAAGCCAGGAGGATAGTCCACTACCCTATCAGGACTCAACTATCCGTATCCCGGTTGCGGGTAAAGGGGTTACGGTTCGACCCCCGCCGAGGGTTCAAGTAGCATACCGACACACCCCATCGCATGACGACGACCGAGCCGAACCAGAAACCGACGGACAGCGGGACTGCCCACGAGCAACGACAATACTTAATCGGGGCGCAGCCATGCCACCTGTAGGAATGGGCGCTATCGAGGATATCTACGAGGATCTGGAGGCGGACGTGGAGCTCGAGGAGTTCCGCGAGGCCGTCGAGGCCAAGGTCGAACAGATGGGGGGACTCGCGGACGAGGAGACGGCGGCGATGCTCATCGCGCACGACCTCACCGAGGGCGAAGTCGAGGGCATCGCGGACATCGAAGCCGGCATGGACGAGGTGAAGTTCGTCGGCAAGGTGCTGTCCGTCGGCGACGTGCGCACCTTCGAGCGCGACGGCGAGGACGAGGACGGGAAGGTCGTCAACATCGAGGTCGCAGACGAGACGGGGCGCGTCCGGGTCGCCCTCTGGGACGAGGACGCCGACGCCGCCGAACAGCAACTCGAGGTCGGGCAGGTGCTCCGCATCGGCGGCCGTCCGAAGGAGGGGTACAACGGCCTCGAAGTCTCTGCCGACCGCGTCGAGGGCGACGACGAGACCGACATCGACGTGCAGGTGGGCGAGACCGCCACCGTCGAGGCGCTGTCGCTCGGGCAGTCGGACGTGAACCTCGTCGGGCGCGTGCTCGGCACCGACGAGATTCGGACGTTCTCGCGCGACGACGGCTCCGAGGGGAAAGTCGCGAACCTCACGCTCGGCGACGAGACAGGGCGCGTGCGCGTCACGCTCTGGGACGAGCAGGCCGACCGCGCCGACGAGTTGGCAGAGGGCGTCTCCGTCGAGGTCGTCGACGGCTACGTTCGCGAACGCGACGGCTCGCTCGAACTCCACGTCGGCTCGCGCGGCGCGGTCGAGGAGATCGACGAGGACGTGACGTACGTTCCCGAGACCACGGACATCGGGAGCGTCGAAATCGGCCAGACGGTCGACATCGCGGGCGTCGTGCGCTCGGCGGACCCCAAGCGCACCTTCGACCGCGACGATGGCTCCGAGGGGCAGGTCCGGAACATCCGCGTGCAGGACTCGACGGGCGACATCCGTGTGGCGCTGTGGGGCGACAAGGCTGACAAGGACCTCGGCCCCGGCGACGAGGTGCTGTGTGCCGACGTCGAGATTCAGGACGGCTGGCAGGACGACCTCGAAGCCTCCGCGGGCTGGCGCTCCACCATCTCCGTGCTCGACGACGGTGCGACGGCCACCACGGGCGACGTGGACGCCGGCAGCGACGGGGACGACGGGGGCACGAGCGAGCAGGGCCTCGGCGCGTTCGCCGACGGCAACTCACCGTCCACCTCCTCGAACGGCACCGACACCGCGGAGGAGTCAGCGGCGGGCGAGACGACGGAGTTCACCGGCACCGTGGTCCAGACGGGCGACCCCGTCATGCTGGACGACGGCGAGCAGGCCGTCACGGTCGTCACGAGCGCGAACGTCCAGCTCGGCGAGGAGGTCACCGTACGCGGGAAAATGAAGGACGACCGGCTGGAGGCCGACGAGGTCTTCTAACGCAGCTTTTGCGCGAAGTGACTCTCACACGCCTCCGGCGCGTCCGGGCCCCCGAAAAAACTAGTGCCCCCGGCACACCCGTGAGAAAGCTGCAGCGCACGGCATCGAGAACGTCTCGTTTCGCCACGGGTCGTTCCGCGACCCGAACGTTGCGGAATCGGTGGATGTCGTCGTTGCCAGCTACGCGCTGTATATGGCCTACGATGAAGCAGCCCTTCAAGCAGCCACAACTGACAAGGAGAGTTCGTCGGAAACCCGACCATGAACTGGGGTATGGTAGTCTTCGGCCTCGTGTTCTTTGGTGTGGGGACCTACCAGCGCCTGAACGTCGAGACGACGGTCAAATCCGACCTGCGCCGCCACGACGTGCGGCCTTCCTACCCGGTCGACGCGTCCGAGTATCCGAGGACGTTTCGTCGGCACCTGCGAGCAGCGATGACGTTTATGGGGCTCGGCGTCGCCCCGGTCGGGTGGGGAGTACTCGGCTGGGGCGGCGATAGCCTTGCCGTGGTGCTGTTTTGCGGCGGCGTGCTCGGAATCGCCTGGTCGAAGCTGGCGTAGGCAGCCATCGACTGCTCCTGATACGCGTCGCAGTGATGCAAGCGACGACCCTTCGACAGCTGGTGTCTACTCCTCTGTATCGAACGCTGTGTAATGGAGAACGTCGACTATGATAGATGGAAACATTTCACAGCTTCCTCGGCGAGTTGGCCGGTATCGTGTGTGGCGAAGTCGTCACGGCAAGTTCTATCAGGTTCAGACGATGTCCCAGGAGTCGTGCTGCATACAGGGCGCGAGTCGGGCACCAGTGGGTGGCCGAAAACGAGCCGACTGAATCGTTCGATACAGAGAGTGTATGTAACACGCCTATCCTATCTCCTTTCGAAATTTTGAGCCTGTAACTACGAGTAGCCGGGCTCTGGTGCCCGCCATGCGGCCGCGATTCCGAAAACCGCGATAAATCCAGCGAGTAAAAATGCCGAATCGAACCCAGCCAGATTGATGACAACACCGCCTACAATGGGTGCAAGAAACGCTCCCGCCAGCCCAACACTCGTCTGGAACGCGACGGCTGTCGCAGCTACCTGAGAATCGACGACCTCTCGAGCGTACGTGAACAACACGCCCAGCGTGAGCTGAACCGCAAACCCGGTGAGAAGTAGGAGCGCAACGAGCAGTGGAAGAGATCGAAACCGAGTGAATACGAGAACTAGTGGAGCAGCAACTCCGAAGGAACCGAGGACGATGGGTTGGCGGCGACCACGGAAGACTCGGTCAGAAAGGAGTCCACTACTGATTCTGGAGACTACACCAATCGCGGGGAACACTGCCACCAAGAGTCCGCTTACTGCGAGTGACAGTCCAAGTTCGGTCGTGAGATACGACGCACCCCAGCTATTCACGAACAGGTATAACGAATAGCTGAGAAACCCGAGCAACCCGACTGACCACACCTTTCGGTTCCGAAGAACCGCGCCGAACTCCTGAACAGAGGGTGGGTCTCCACTGCTCGACCCGAGACCGCGACTGGTGGGCCAGAACAAGGCAAGCCCGACGACTGTGAGGCTCGTGAACGCGACAAAGATTGCGGGCCACTCGAATCGATGCGCAATCAGTGGCCCGGTTCCCTGCCCGAGTGCAAATCCAACAGGGCCACTTGCGGTGAAGACGCCGACAGCAGTTGCCCGATTTTCGCTAGTCGATGCCCGGCTCACGATATCGATGCCGGCGTTCCAGACAACGACGTAGGCTACCCCACCGAGTGCCCGTGATGCAATCACTGACCGGTAGTCCCCTCGCGTCCCAGCGGTCCATCCCCAAATCCCTGCAACAACGAGTGTGAGAACTGCAAGGGCCATCGCAGTTCTGGAATTTGTTCGGTCGAGCACCGCTCCAGTTGGGAGGCTTGCGAACACTGCGGTGCCGAACATGATTCCGACGAGGAAGCCTGCGATCGTCGGGCCGATACCCAACGAGTCACGAATAACCGGGGTGACACTCGCTGGGACGATCTCATAGGCAGCCAACCCTGTCGAGATGAGACTCGCTCCAGCTACAACCAGCCATCTCGACGGATGCGTGTGTCGCGGTTCGTTACTGACTGGCTCTTGGGGATCGGTGGTGCTAGGTCGGGGAGGCATTACTTGGAAGTGTGGTCGGACAGTGGGGTGTGGAAATCGGGGAGTGACAGGACACTGTGCGAGTCCCGAATATCGTGTTTCCCTTTTACGCATCGACCCCCATTCCTCTGTGGGTTAGATAACAAACCTCTTTGGTCACGCAGAGTTTGGTGATTAACCATCCATGTACGCGCATTCCAACCCATGGCAGCAGCGGACCTGGGGGAGAGTTCGAATCGGTGCCGAGAGAGGCGTCCACTGTACCACCATGGCCGAATAATGGCTCATTCCTCTCCCGTACTCGATTTGTCGACGGTGTTGCTCGTGGGAACCGATGACTGGCTCACGCGATTTGCCGCGGCGCTTGAGGCACGGACTGGCGCGACGGTGCAGACGGTTGGGAGCAAAGTGGAAGCGCTCGAAATCGTTCGAGAGCGAACCACAGATTGTCTCATCAGCGAGTATGCACTCGACGGGGCGACCGGACTCGAACTCCTCAGAGAAATCCGGACAGAGACCACGGTGCTTCCAGTGCTACTCTGTACCGCCGACGGGAGCGAAACGATCGCTAGCGAGGCAATTGAAGCCGGCGTCACCGATTACATCGCACTCACGAACCCGGCTGAACAGATGATCGACCAACTCACCGAGCGAGTTGAGCAGGCGATCCGAACCGCACAGCGGTCGAACACGCAGCGAGAGCGGGCCAGACAGTTTGACGCGATATTCAACGATTCACGGACTGCGACGTGGGTCCTTGCCACGGATGGCTCACTTGAGCGCGTGAATGAGACTGCCAGAGAGATGGTCGATGCAGATATCGAGACGATCGTTGGTGAACCCTTCTGGACGCTTCCGTGGTGGACAGACCCCGATACAACGAACACGGACGTACAACAAATCGTGGAGAAAGCACTCGGTGGGAGATTCAGCAACGTGGTCGTCACACAGCCATCACACATCGCGGAACCACGCGTCATCGATCTCTCCGTGCGCCCAGTCGAGAATGATCGCGGTGACATCGTTTCGATCATCGTTGAGGGCGTCGACATCACTGAGCGCGTCACTCTCGAACGTGACCTCCGTCAATCAGAGGAACTCCATCGAGTTACACTCAACAACATGACCGACACCGTCCTCATCACGAACGAAGACGGTGAGTACATCTACGTCTGCCCCAACGTTCACTTCATATTCGGCTACACGGCCGACGAAATTCACGAGCGAGAGACGATCGACGATCTCCTGGGTGCAGATCTATTCGACCGCGACGAGCTCACAGCTGAGGGCGTGCTAAAGAACATCGAGACGACCGCGACGGACAAGGCAGGTCGTGAGCACACGCTCCTAGTCAACGTTCGCGAGGTCTCGATTCAGGACGGGACGCTTCTCTTCAGCTGTCGAGATATCACGAAACGCAAGCAACGTGAGGAGGCGCTCACGACACTCCAAGAGACCGCCCGTGATTTCCTGTACGCCGAAACCCATCAGGAGATAGCCCAACACGTCGTTGACGATACACCGGGTGTTCTCGATCTGGAGGCGAGTGCTGTCTATCTCTTCGATGGCGACTCTAACGACCTACGACCCGTGGCCCGCTCGGCAACGATGAGAGAACTCAACGGACCGCTCCCCACGGTCCACGCCGACGGGGAACAGCTCCTGAGTTATAGCTTCGTCGAGGACGAAGCGCTGTTCTTTGATGACATCCACGAGGCAGACCGTCTCGAAAACCGGGCGACAGATCTTCGCAGTGCAGCGTATATTCCACTCGGCAACCACGGTGTATTCATCGCTGGCTCGAACCAGGTCGGTGTCTTCGATGGTGTAACCCGAGAACTAGCCGATCTCCTCGCTGCAACCGCTGAAGCTGCCCTCGATCGAGTCACGAGGGAGTCCCGTCTCCGTGAACAGGATCGCACGCTTCAGGCACAAAACGAGCGGCTCACCGCGCTGAATCGTATCAACGAGACGATCCGGGAAATCGATCAAGCTCTCGTGCAAGCTGAGACGAGTGAGGAAATCGATTACACGGTCTGTGAACTGTTGACCGCCGATGACCGGTTCCGGTTTGCTTGGATTGGAGCAGTCGACATGACGACCAACGCCGTCGAGCCACGAGCCTGGGCCGGAAGCGAACGGGGGTACTTGGACAGCCAAGTGTTCGCTATCGATACGTCCGGTGTAGAGCCGGCCGGCCAGACCGCGGCTACCGGCGATGTAACGATGGTGATGAACGTCGCCGCCGGACTCCGCGAGGATCCGTGGCGGAAGGAGGCACTCGCTCGTGACTACCTCTCTGTATTGAGTATCCCCCTCGTCTACAATGATCTCGTGTACGGGGTGTTGACTGTCTACGCACCGGCCCAAGACGCGTTCGACGACATGACGAAGGCTGTATTAGGTGAACTCGGCGAAACCATCGCTTCTGCTCTCAGTGCGATCGAGCGGAAGAATGCGCTGCTCACGACGTCCATGACGCGTGTCGAATTTGCCATCGACGATTCGGCGTTCGTCCTCACACGGCTCGCTAAAGACGCGGGGTGCACACTCTCGTATCAGGGCGGGGTCCAGCAGTCCACAGAGGGAAGCTACGTGTTCGTGACCGTCGACGACGGGGCAGTAACTGAGGTCGCAGACGCGGCCTCACAGTTGGTCGGCGTCGACGAGGTGCAACAGATTAGCGCGGGTAGTGAGGGGGGTGTTTTACGCCTTCGGCTCACGCAGCCGTACCTCGCCATGGAGCTGGCCGACCACGGTGCCGTCTTCCGCAAGGCAACTGCCGACCCAACGTCCACAACACTCGTCATCGACATTCCAGATAGTATCGACGTCCGGACGATTACGCAGCTCGTCCGGGAGACGTTCGCCACTGCCGAACTCCGTTCGAAGCAGACGCTGGATCAGTCGATTGAACACGACTTGTACTCGAAGTTCCTCAAGAAGTTGACTGAGCGGCAACTTGAGGTGATCCAGACGGCATACTACAGCGGTTTCTTTGAATCGCCACGCGAAAGCACCGGCGAGGACGTTGCGGAGACACTCGGGATCTCCCCGCCGGCGTTCTATAAACACGCCCGGATCGTCCAACGCAAACTGTTTGAAACGCTCTTCGAGGAGAACAACTTCTCAATCCCGGGGAGTGGTGAGGTTCAATAACCAACCCACATCGTTAGAGATGGTTTGGTTGTTAACCGTCTGCTATTCGCTGATTCACTTGTTAGACTGCATAGAGTGCCCTGCATTCCATGCTGGCACTCGTGACCCACTATGAGAGATGTCGACCCCGAACCCGACGGAGAGACTCCATACGAGTGCTTCAATTGTGGCACCATCATCATCGCAGAGAACAGCCCTGGCCAGTGTCCCGATTGTAGTGGATCGATGCGAAATCGGCTGGTCCCACTGGAATAACCATGGCAGCCCAAACTGACCCCCTCCGTGACGAATCTGGTGATGTCGTGGAGCCGTCCGAATCGGAATCGGCGCTCGAAACGGCTCGCCGGCAGCTGTATCAAGCTGCCAATCACCTGGATATCGACCCGAGTATCGTCGAACGGCTCAAATATCCGAAGAAGGTCCACGAAGTAACGGTCCCAATCAAGCGAGACGATGGTACGGTTGAGGTGTTCACAGCCTACCGAGCCCAGCACGATAGTGTCAGGGGTCCATTCAAAGGCGGGCTTCGGTACCACCCTGACGTAACCCGAGACGAATGTGTCGGCCTCGGTATGTGGATGACCTGGAAATGTGCCGTTATGGATCTGCCTTTCGGTGGGGCCAAGGGTGGCATTGCCGTCAACCCGAAGGGACTCAGTTCGGCCGAAAATGAACGACTCACTCGCCGGTTCGCACAAGAAATACGCGATGTCATCGGCCCCAACCAGGATATCCCTGCCCCCGATATGGGGACGGATCCCCAGACGATGGCGTGGCTGATGGATGCCTACTCGATGCAGGAAGGCGAGACAACACCGGGTGTCGTCACCGGCAAGCCGCCGGTGGTCGGTGGTAGTGAAGGCCGTGAAGAAGCCCCTGGACGGAGCGTTGCGATCGTCACGAAGTTGGCATGTGAGTACTACGACCGCAAGCTCAAGGAGACGACGGTTGCAGTTCAAGGGTACGGGAGCGTTGGGGCGAATGCGGCCCGCTTGCTCGACAAGTGGGGAGCGACCGTTGTCGCAGTCAGCGACGTGAATGGGGCGATGTACGAACCAGAAGGTGTCGACACGACCGCAGTCCCGTCACACGACGAAAAGCCGGAAGCCGTTACTGAATACGCTGACACCGTCATATCGAACGTCGAGTTGCTCACGCTCGATGTTGATGTGCTCATCCCAGCAGCACTGGGGAACGTGATCACCAAGGAAAATGCAAAGACGGTTGCAGCGGATTTCGTCGTCGAAGGTGCGAATGGCCCAACGACCTCGACAGCCGATTCTATTCTTGCAGAGCGAGGTGTCGTAGTGATTCCGGATATTCTCGCCAACGCTGGTGGAGTCACGGTAAGCTATTTCGAGTGGCTCCAAGACATCAATCGACGAGCATGGTCGATCGAACGGGTGAACGACGAGCTCGAAGCGGAGATGCACGCTGCCTGGGATGCGGTTCAATCAGAATTCGAGCAACGCGATGTCACTTGGCGTGGCGCAGCCTATATCGTTGCTTTGTCCCGCATCGCCGAGGCGCACGAAGCGCGAGGATTGTGGCCGTAGTCAGGTACCGCGCTTCTCCGCGACGTTTCGTGACGGGGAGAGTATCGCGTGGCGAGTGTTCAAGGATGGGACCGCGACAGCGATCGATGATATCCAGACTGATGCAGATATCTACAACCCGGAGTCAGCGATCCGCAGCGAGTTGTACCTCCCGCTGGGTGAGTACGGCATCTTGATGGCCGGGTCACCGACCCCCTCGGAGTTCGATTCACAGGACGTAACCATCGGTGAACTGCTTGCTGCCCACCTTACCACTGCACTCTCTCAGGTCAACACCGAACAGGCGTTACGTGAGCGAGAAGCGGAGTTAGAAGCCCAAAACGAACGGCTTGAACAGTTCGCCAGTATGGTCTCACACGATCTACACAACCCGTTATCAATTGCGGTGGGGAATCTCGACATATCTCGGGAAACCGGTGATGACTCACACCTCGAAATGATCGACACGTCACTTACTCGCATTCAGGAGCTCATCACCGATCTCACCGCCCTCGCACGTTACGGCATCCCCGACGAAAACCACGAACCAGTGTCGGTGTCTGAGGTAGCCCGCGACGCGTGGGAGTTGATCGATACGCGGTCAGCAACTCTGTCAACGACCCCATGTACAGTAACCGGAGCTGCAAGCCAGCTCACGACCCTCTTCGAGAACCTGTTCCGGAACGCGATTGGTCACGGCGGCACGGATGTGATTATCCGGGTTGGTCCGCTTGAGAACGGTTTCTACGTCGAAGATACCGGTGACGGTATTCCCCCCGAAGAACGTGACAGCGTGTTCGATCACGGCTACACGACAGGCTACAGCGGGAGCTGTATTGGACTCACAATCGTTTCCCGCATCGCCCAAGCTCACGACTGGGCCATCACTCTCACAGACAGCACGGAAGGGGGCGCACGATTTGAATTCCGGACCAGGTGTTCGACTGAAACAACCGATCGCTGAAATAGCACCACTGGACGTTACTCTACAGGCGCTCTCGAAACTCTATTCTTCAGATACGGTCTCGTGCGAAACAGTTGGTTAGTGGGCAGTTTTCAGCGAACGGCTGATTCAGAGATCATTTGGAGAACATAACGCAGTCCCCGTGCTGACTACAGCCTCTGTATCTCGCACGACGCTTCTGACAGACATTCGCCAGAACATATCTCGACGTGATAATTCGGGCCTCTGTATCGACCACAGCATCCGCGAGGCCCGGAGGGCCGAGCGGTTCACCGGACGCGAACGCAGTGAGCGTCCGGGACCACGAGCTGACTAACGCGAGCCTCCGGCTCGTGGCGGGAAGCCTGCGGTGTCGTTTTGATCCCGTTTTTGCCCGAGCGAGGTGCGGCTTTGCCGCGCCGAGCGAGGTGCAAAAAGGTGGGGTATTAAGACCGTCTCGCCCTGTCGGCATTGTATGAGCGTCGAGCTACCGTTCGCCCCGGTAGACACAGTCATCCGTCGGAACGCGGGGAACCTCCGCGTGAGCGCGGGCGCAGCCGAGGAACTGGCCCGTCGCATTCAGGAGCGAGGGGCTGCCCTCGCCGTCGAGGCGGCCGAGCGGGCGACGGCGGAGGGGAGAAAGACTCTGATGGCCCAGGACTTCGGCGTGGAGCCGGGCGACAAGGACGAACTCGAACTCCCCATCGCGCCGGTCGACCGCATCGCCCGGCTCGACATCGACGACCGGTATCGCGTCTCGATGGACGCGCGTGTGGCGCTGGCGCGACGGCTCGAATCGTACGCCGACACCGTCGCCTCGGCGGCGGCCATCCTCGCGCACCACGCCGACCGCCGGACCGTGAAGGCAGAGGACGTAGAAACCTACTTCGAGCTGGCCCCGTACTACGAACAGGAATGAGGTTCGGCTACCGCGACGTCTGTCTCCGCCACGACACCGGCCCCCGGCACCCGGAGACGTCAGACCGGCTGCGCGCCATCCGTCGCGGGCTCTCGAAGGAGCACGGCGTCTCGTATCAGGAGGGCGAGCCGGCGACTCGCGAGCAGATCGAGGCCGTCCACGACGTCGACTACGTCGCGGAGGTCGAGTCGTTCTGTGCAAAGGGTGGGGGGACGTGGGACGCCGACACCGTCGCCGTCGGGGCGACGTGGGACGCGGCGCTCGCCGCCGCCGGGCTGGCGACGTGGGCCGGCGAGGCGGCGCTCGACGGCTCGCAGGGCCGGGAGACGCCGTTCGCCATCGGACGACCGCCGGGCCACCACGCCGAGTACGCCGACGCGATGGGCTTCTGCTTCTTCAACAACGCCGGCGTCGCCGCCCAGGCCGCGCTCGACCGCGGCGACGCAGAGCGGGTCGCCATCGTCGACTGGGACGTCCACCACGGCAACGGCATCCAGAACATCTTCTACGACCGCGCGGACGTGTTCTACGCCTCCATCCACGAACGCGGGCTGTTCCCGGGGACGGGCAACCTGAAGGAGAAGGGACGCGACGACGGGCTCGGCACGACGCTGAACGTTCCGTATCCAGGGGGGTGTGGCGACCCCGAGTATCTCGCGGCCGTCGACGACCTGCTCGACCCAGCACTCGACCGATTCGACCCC
This sequence comes from Halorarius litoreus, assembly GCF_024362405.1. Taxonomy (GTDB): domain Archaea; phylum Halobacteriota; class Halobacteria; order Halobacteriales; family Haloarculaceae; genus Halorarius; species Halorarius litoreus. The sequence continues at coordinate 1,885,872 of NZ_CP101454.1, forward strand.
GACCTGCTCATCGTCTCCGCGGGGTTCGACGCCCACCGGAACGACCCCATCTCGCGGATGCGTGTCTCGACCGAGGGGTACGGGCTGCTCGCCCGCCGACTCACCGAAGTCGCCGAGGACTCCGGCGCGCCGATTGCGTTCGTGCTCGAAGGCGGGTACGGACTCGACGCGCTCGCCGACTCGATTCGGATGGTGAATCAGGTGTTCGACGGCTACGAGCCGGCGACGCCCGACGACGGGGCCAACTCACGGGCGCAGAACGTCCTCGACGAACTGCGCGACGTCCACGACCTCTAACTCGCGTCCACCGTCCGCGTCAGGGAACCGGGTCGAAGTACGCCGCCAGCTCCCGACCGAACTCGTCGGCCAGTTCCGCCACCTCTTCGCCCGTGAGCACCTCGTAGCCCTCTTCGAGCGCCGACTCCACGTGCGGGCCGAGCGCGACATCGAACAGCGCGTCGCTCGCGGCGAACGCCTCGGGCGTGCGGAACTCCCGCTCTCGCTCGACGGCGTAGCGGTCGCCGTCCAGGAACGGGCCGTAGGCGTCGGTGTCTCGATAGGCCTCGTAGAACCCTTCGGCGTGCTCGCGGACGCCGACCGGCGGCCCGCCGTGGCGCTCGATTGCGGGGAGTTCGGCGACCGAACACTCCACGAACAGCACCGCGGTCTCGTTCGCCACGCGCAGCGAGCGGAGGGGCGCGAACCCGCGGCGGTCGAGCTCGCCCGCCAGCCCGCCGAGCGACTTGTCGAGCTGTGGGTAGAGCTGGTCCTCGACGACGTCGGGGGCGTCGAACCGCACCGCGACCGGGTGGGTGCCCCGCGCCCGGAGGTGCTCGCGAACGTCCTCAGCGTCGAGCGGGTCGAGCGTCCGGGGCTCGAACAGCGCCTCGCGGGGGTCCGCGAGCAGGTCGCGCGCGTAGTGGACGAGCCGTGCGAAGTTCCGTTCGGAGAGGGCGGCCGCGACGTTCCGCTCGGGGTCCGTCGGGTCGACGACGACGAGCGCGTCGTCGAACGATTTCCGGCCGTGGGACTCGGGGTCGAAGACGACGGGAGGCTGCCAGTCGGCAGCGGCCTCGACGAGCTCCCGGAAGCCGCCGTGTTCGAGCACCAGCAGTTCGGTCAGGTAGCCCGCGAACCCCTGTGTGCGGAGGTCGGAGCCGTACGCACCGACGGCTTTCAGGAACGCCTTCGCCACCCGGACCTCGTCGGCGAGGTCGTCGTCGAGTCGCGCTTCGAGGTAGGCGGTGTGGAACGGCGTCCGGTCGACCGCCGACTGGATGTCGTTGGCGGTCGCGACGTCGTAACAGGGGACGAGGTCCACGTCGAACCCCTCGAACGAGCCCTTCACGTACGGGTGTTCGGCGAACTCCTCGTGGCCCTCGGGGAGGACGGTGTGGCCCACCTCCAGCCCGTACGCTTCGAGCTTCTCCCGGGGGAGGTCGGCGGGGAAGCGGACGAACAGGTCGATGTCGCGGTCGCCGGCCAGCCACGTCCCTCTCGCCGTCGAGCCGACGAGCAACACGTCGGCGTCGACTGCGAGGTCGGCGACGGCGGCTTCGGCTCGCTCCCGGAGGGTCGCGGCGACCGCGTCGAGCCGCGCGCGCTCTGCGTCGTCCGGGACGACTCGTGCCCGGACGGCGTCGACGACGGCCGCGAACTCACTCATATCCGGGGTTGGCCGAGCGGTCGTGAAAACGTGTCGATGCGCGGAGTTCGACGGCTACACCGTGTCGTCGTCCTGCTGCTCCCCGATTTCACGAGCGAGCGCCACCAGATAGGAGAGTCCCTGCTGGACCTCCTCGTCACGGAGCGACTGCAGGAGCCCCAGCGTCCCCAGCTCTGTCTCCTCCTCGCCTGCCGCCTCGACCGCTCGCAGCAGCCGCCCCACGTCGCCGGCGACCTCGGGGTCGCTCGCCAGCGCTACCGCGTCGTCGCCGACGGCGTCCTCGACCTCCCGGAGTGTCTCGCCGGTGGCGGCGAGCTCGTCGAGCGTCCCGTCGCGCTCCAGTCGCGAGAGCGTCCGGAGCGCACGTTCGAGGTCGGCCGGGTTCGTGCCGATCGCGGTGGCGAGCGTCCCGGCCGACCCCCCGTTTCCATCCCCACCGAGCAGCGCAGAACTCGTCTCCGCGAGGCCGTTGACGAGGGTGTCGTCTATCGCCGAGGTGGCGAGCGACGTGGTGTCGAGGACGGCGTTCGCCCGGTCCAGCCGCTCGACGAAGTCGATGACTGCCCCCGGCTTCTCCTCGATGGCCCGGTCGAGCGCCGCCCGGGCCGCCTCCGGGGTCGCGCCCCGCCTGTCGTCTGGCATGGATACCTCTCCTTTTGGAGGCCTCTATGGTAAGTTCCGTGACTCGTCGGCTCTCGGGGCAAGCCATCGAAAAAGCGCCGACGGTCAGCGGTCGGTCGTCTCGTCGCCGGGCTCGTGGCCGAGTCCGCGCGCCAGCGCGACGAGGAACCCCATCCCACGGCGAACCTCCTCGTCCCGGAGCGCCCGGACCAGTCCCACCGCGCCGAGCGGCTCGGCTCCCTCGCGCTCGGCCGCCCCCACGGCCGAGAGCGCCCGCTGCAGCCCGCGTGCCGTCTCGGGCTCGGCTGCGGTGTCGACCACCTCTCCCAGCCGGCTGCCCGTGCGCGCGAGCGACTGGACCATCTCGTCGTCGAGCGCCGCCGTCGCGAGCGTCAGTCCGTCGGCGAGCTGGGCCAGCTCGTCGAGCGTCCCCGTCTGTTGGAGGCGGACGAGCGTCCCGAGCGCCGCGTCGAGGTCCGCCGCGTTCTCGCCGAGCGAGCCAGCGAGCTGGACCGTCTCGGGCGTCGCGAGCCCGTCTGCAGATTCGGCCAGCAGCGACGACGTCTCGGCGAGTTCCATCACCATCCGGTCGTCGAGCGCCGCCGTCGCGAGCGACGTGGTGTCGAGCAAGTCGTTGACCAGCCCGAGTCGCTCGACGAACGCGACGACCTCCTCCGGGTTGTCGGCGATGGCTGCTTCGAGCGCCTGCCGTGCCGCCTCGGCGTCGGCCGTCTCCGTCGGTGGCTCCACCGTCTCGGTCTCCTCGGCCGACTGCTCGGCCGATTCATCGACCTGCATCTCTTCGGATGTCTGCTCTCCCATCTCAGTCACCTCAGAGGAGCCCCCGGGCGGTCAGCCAGTAGGACTCGTTGTACGCGAGCTTCCCCCAGTGGAGGAGCGTCGACGGCTCGCGGACGACGGGCTCGTCGCCGTAGGCGAACTCGACGAACGTGGCCTCGTCCATCCCGCTCTCGATGAAGCAGACGGTCTTGCCGTCGAACGTCGCGGTGGGGAGCTGTCCCCGGACCGTGGCGGCCAGTCGGTCGGCGACGACGCCCGCCTCGTAGTGGGCGACGCTGCCGGCTTTCGAGGTCGGGACGTCGGCCACGTCACCGATGGCGTAGACGTTCTCGGCGTCTTTGGCTTCGAGCGTGTGCTTGTCGACGGCGACCCAGCCGTCGTCACCGAGGCCCGCCTCGCGGATCATGTCGTTGCCCGCGTGCGGCGGGATGGCGACGAGCAGGTCGTAGTCGAGCTCCGTGCCCTCGAGGGTGTGAATGGTCCTGTTCTCGGGGTCGACTTCGTCGGCGTTGAAGAACGTCTCCAGCCGGATGTCGCGCTCGGCGAACTCCTCGGTCGCCCACTCCGCGATGGACTTGATGCCGTGCGCGCGCTGGATGGGGTAGGTGTACGTGATGTCGATGTCGTCGCGCAGGCCACGCTCCCGGAACCACGCGTCGGCCATCAGCACGAACTCGACGGGTGCGGCCGGACACATGTGCGGGACGCCGACGACCGAGAGCACGAGGTGGCCCTCGGTGAACTCGGCGAGCGCGTCGCGCAGCGCCTCGGCGCCCTCGGGGCCGTAGAAGTGGTGGCCCCCCTCGACGAGTCCCGGTACCTCGTCGGGGACGAGCTGGGCGCCCATCGCGAGCACGAGGTGGTCGTAGTCGAGTCTTCGGAGGTCGCCGTCGAGGTCGAGGTGCTTCGCGTCGGTGTCGATGCCGGTGACGCGGTCGATGCGGAGGTCGACGCGGGAGGTGTCGACGAGGTCAGCGACGGGGCGGCGGGCCTCGGCGAGCGTCTTCTTGCCGAACGCGACGTAGAGGAACGCCGGCTTGTACGTCTGTTCGGGCGTGTCGGTGACGAGCGTCACGCGGACGTCGCCCGCGTCGATCTCGGCTGCGAGGTCGTCGGTGAGGCGGTTGGCGAGCACGGTGCCGCCGGTGCCGCCGCCGACGATGACGATGTTCTCTGTCATGGTGTGGGATGGAAACCGGTGGTCAGCGGGCGATTCAGGCCGTGGTCTCGACGAAGACGGACCAGTAGCCCTCGTCGCCGTGTTCGACGACACCGAGCAGCTCGTGGCCGGCCTTGTCGACCCACTCGGAGACGTCGTGGCTGGAGGAGCTGTCGGTGGTCTGCAGCTCGAAGACGGTGCCCGGGTCGGCCTTGCGGACCTTGCCGATGAGGTCCATCAGGGGACCGGGGCAGGTCGCGCCGCGGGAGTCAACGGTTACGTCGGGGGTGATGTCGGTGGTCATTGTCGTGTGGGATGGGTGTCGTTGTGGTGTGGTCGGATGCGGTACGAGGTCAGACGAACATGACCTGTTTGTCGGCGGCGTGGCGGAGGAAGCCGGAGACGCCGAGGACGTCGTCGAAGACGTCGTCGTAGTCCTCCAGGGTCTTCCCGAGCGCGTCCATCGACAGCTCGCAGGCGTAGACGTGGATGGGGCCGAGTTCCTTCGCGCGGGCGAGGTTCTCGTTGAACAGCGCCATGTCCATGTGCTCGGCGGTCATCATCGCCTGCCCCACGGGGCCGATCTCGAAGTCCATGTTCGCGATGGTCTCGCGGTCGAACGCTTCGAGACCGTCCATCGTGGCGAACACGTCCACCGGTATCTCGGAGGCCGCCGCGATGGCCGCGATGTTGCCGACTGCCTGGAGCCGTTCGAGCTTGCCGGACGCCAGTACGATTGCGTATCCATTCATTGGCTGTTCACGACTGAAGGGAGGGATGGAGTGAGGATAGTATTGCAAGATAATTCCAAGATTGTGGGAATCGGAGGGTTGGATAGCACGCATCTCGGCTGCCTCGACTGTTTGATGGGCTATGGGGTTTCACAGTATGTACTGTTCTGTAGGTCGCTACTTGTGTCTCGCTTCAGTGCCGTGGGCGCGCCGTGGTCGAACCCTGTGAACGCCTGTCGCGCCGCGAATCGAAGCGAAATCCATAAGAGGCAAATCGGATTATGTGGAGATAAGCCGCCTTAGCTCAGTTGGTAGAGCACCTCGCTGTTAACGAGGTGGTCCCAGGTTCGAGCCCTGGAGGTGGCGCTTCTCGACTCACCCGCGTCCCCACCAGCGACTGCGCCCAGTCTCAGTTTCCGGGGACCGAGCTACATCGCTATAGTGACACGTCGCGTACGGTCCCGCATGTACCGAGACGTTCTCGTTCCGACCGACGGTAGCGACGCGGCCGAAGCTGCGGTCGAGCACGCCATCGACCACGCGGTGCGCTACGATGCGGCGCTGCACGTCGTGCACGTCGTCGACCCGGTAACGCTCCCGCCCTCACCCAACGGCGGACGGATTCTCGAAACCCTCGAACGACAGGGCCGTGCCGCCATCGAGCGCGTCGCCCAGCAAGCGGAGAACGCCGAGGTCCGGACGATCGAGAGCGCCGTCGTCAGCGGCCCACCGCACACGGGTATCCTCGAGTACATCGACGAACACGACATCGACCTCGTGGTGATGGGCACGCACGGCCGTCGTGGGCTCGACCGGTTCCTGCTCGGGAGCGTCACCGAGCGGGTCGTCCGACTGACCGACGTCCCCGTGCTCGTTGTCCACCCGAACCCGCCGTCGGAGTGAGACACGGCCGTTCAGGGGGTCATCACCACGAGGGCAGCGGTCGAGCGCGACGTTTCGATGCCCTTGCCAGAATCCCTTTTATCAACTCCTGGTTCTACACGGGTGGATGCGCCACGCAACCAGCACCGCGCTGTCCGCTGTCACCGCAGACGGGCAGAAGCAGACCGACTTCGACCAGCCAACCGACCAGCCGCTCCGCTCGACGACGGAGGTGGCCCGATGACGATGAACACCGGCCGCACGTCCCAGCCGTGGGAACGGACCGACCGCCACCCGCAGCTCCCCGGGCAGAATCTCTGCCACTTCGAGCTGACCGGCGGTGATGACATCTGTATGTACGACGAGGACAACCCCGAGGCGTACATCATCGGTGACAGCGTTGAGGTCGGTACGAGACGGTAGCGGCCTCCAGACTGCTCCCGCCCGCTCCCGCGCTCGGCCACCATCGAGTGCTCCCTTTTCCGTTCGCGATCTACGCTTCGAGAGCGGCCGCTCTCTGGCGGTTCTTCTCGCGGAGTGGATGCGGGAGGAGGATGGAGGGCGTGGAGCCGGACGGGGGCCGTCGGGATCGGGAACTCAGGCAGGGCGCTTGTGGCTGTGGCCGAGGACCATGGCCACGATGTTCACGAGGAGCAGGGCGCCGAACGCGAGCGGGCGCGTGCTCAGGACACCGCCTGCGAGCAGGGGCACGTACGACAGCGGGAGGAGGGTGCCGACCCAGAAGGCGACGAAGCTGACGAACGTCCCGAGGGCGTCAGCGAGGCTGTCGAGCGGCGAGGCGACGTCGGAGAGCGGGAGGGTGCTCGGTGATTCGGACGTGGACATGGTGTGTGGCTCCACCCATCCGTACGCCCCCTGACCCCATATAATGGAAATATCGTTGGCACGATTTCGGGTCGATTCACCGCCGGTCCGGTGGTACTACTCCGTTCGTGGTGGTTTTACGAACGCGTTAGAATCTTTTAGACGTTTTATACTCACCTGAGAACGATTATCTCTCGATGGGGTTTCGACGGACGGCTGGAACGGACGTGTCGCGATCGAGCACGCCGGCGGGTTCCCGTCGGGACCCACCACCGTATCCACAGGCAGTCGGGCCCAACCGTCATCCGTCGCGCGGCCGTAGTGGCTGACGATGGAGACACTCGAACTGCCCACCGACGAGACGGTGACGCCCGACGACGTGTTCCTGTTCGGCGGCTACCCGTACCGGTTCGTTCCCGGAGAGGGCGAGGGGTTCACCCTCTCGCCGCTCTACTGGGGTGGCGGCGACATGGACATCCCGTTTCGCGACCGGGAGGAACTGGCATTCCGGTGGGGTGACGACGGCGACGCGAGCGGGCCGATGACCGACGAGGCGTGGCGCGAGTGGCTCGCCGAGCGCCGGGACGACGACCGGTTCGACGAGGCGGAACTCGACGCGCTCGCGCGGGAACTCGGGGTGGCGGAGGATGGGGGTCACGACGGGGACGACAACGGGCTGGTCGGGCGGCTTCGCGACCGGCTCGGGCGCTGATTGGCGGCATATTCGTGGGTGGCAGCGGTACGTCCGTGAGGGCCGGCACCACGACCCCCGGGGCTGTTCGATGGAAACCTATTATACCTATGATGTACAATAAGCAATTAACCATGGCGACACGCCAGCAGTCCGCCACCGGGGCGGCCATGGAGGGTTCGTACCACTCGTGTAGCTGCGGAGCCACCTTCGAGTCGACGGAGGCCCTCCTCGCACACGCCCGTGAGGACCACGGGCTCTCGCCGGCGTAGCGCCCACCCACACTTCTACTGGACGACCGTGAACGCGTGGCCGTAGGTCTCGAGGTCACCTGCCAGTCGCACCCACAGCGGCACCAGCGCCTCCAGATAGCGCGCGGACCTGATGTCGCCGACGTCGCGGACCTCCGGCCAGCCGAGGTCGGCGAGTATCTCGGCGGTCTTCGCTTTCGCGTCCGTGTGGTCGCCACAGATGAACATCGGCGGCGTCTCGGCCTCGAACTCGGGGTCGACCATCTGGGCGTTCGAGACGGTGTTGAAACACTTCACGACGTACGCGTCGGCGAGCGTCGCCTGGACGCGTTCACCGAGCGAGTCCGTCCCCCCGAACAGGAGGTGGGCGTCGCCCGTCGAGAAATCGAGCGGGTTCGTCGCGTCGAGGACGAGCGTGCCCGTGAACCGCTCGGCCCCTGCGAGGTCGAGGACGTCCTCGACGGCGTCGCCGCGAACCGCGAGCACTGCGACGTCGCCGTAGCCTGCGGCGTCGGCGAACGAGCCGGCCGCGACGCCGGCCTCCTCGGCCCACGCCGCGAGCTCGTCGGGACTACGCGTGCCGACGAGGACGTCCCAGCCGTGCCGGGCGAAGCCCGTCGCGAGCGCACGTCCCACGTCCCCGCTCCCAAGAATCCCGATTTTGTCGGCCATGCCGTCGCTATACGTCGGCCGCGAACATAATCTCGCAGCCGGTCAGAAGACTCAGTCGAACACGTCGACGAGCGCGTCGCGGTCGCGTCTGCGCGCGGCCGAGACCTCGCGGGGGAGCCCCGCCTCGTCGAGCAGCGACTCGAACGCCAGGGGGTAGTGGTAGCCGCTCCGCTGGGCCTGTCTGCGCGCTTCCAGCACCTGCCGGGCGCGCTCGACCGCGGTCTCGCTGGCGTCGAGTTCGACGGCACACTCTTCGACGGTGTGGCCGGCGTCGAGCGCCGTCGCGAGCGCCCGAAGGTCGACCGCCCCCTTCCTGTCCGTCTCGCGGAACAGGTGGAGGTGGAGCCGGGCGCGACGGACGACGCCGGTTCCGACCCCGAGTTCGTCGGCGATGGCGGCATCGTCGGTGTCGGCGTAGAACGCGCGGACGACCGTCACCAGCGCGTCGTCGTCGAGCGACGTGCGGAAGCCGTACTCGTCGCGCATCTCCGTGACGAGGCGCCGGAGCGCGGTGTCGAGCTGGCGCTCGCTCGGAAGCGTGTGGCTGTCGTGCTGCTGGTGTTCGGTGAACGTCGTTTCGGTGGTCAGTCGGGCGAACAGCTCTCGGAGCTCGTCGGTCTTGCTGGACATGATGGTGGAGGACTCCGGGCGGCGTGTAGGTGGCTCGTGAGCGTGCTGTAGGCCGACCGGTCGGCTGGAACACGACCGCTCACGCCGGAGGAATCTTACGTTCCTCTACGTCGTCCGTGTATTTCTGTCGTTCGGCGGGCCGATGTGCCGACCGACCGGTCACTCGTCGGCCTGGTACTCGTCGTGGTCCTCGATCTGCCGGCTCACGTCCAGCCGGTAGTGTTTGAGGACGTCCCGGCCGAGCAAGACGGGATGGGTCATGTGCCCGCGGTCCTCGATGTTCGCGGAGACGGTGTGCTGGTCGCCCTGAATGCCGATGACGAGGTCGACCACCGGGCGACTCCGCCGCTGTTTCGTACTGCCCGACCGGGCCCGCGAGATGGTGTGGATGGGGCCGGCACCGATGTCGGCGGCCAGCCGGAGGTCGATGCTCGTCCGCGCCGCGCCCGAGTCGGACTTCGCGACCACCGTCTTCGTTCCCGTCGTGCCGCTGATAGCGACGTACTCGGTGAACCCGATGGTCGTCGGCTCCTCGAACGCCATCGCCTCGGGCGTCGGCGTACAGCTCGGCCGTGAGTCGTCGAGCGTCGACGCCAGTTGGTCGACCCGCTCGGGCGAGACGCTCCCACCCGCCCGCTCGATGGCCAGCTGCGCGATGTACGGCGCGGGACTTCGGCCCGTCGCCCGGTAGAGCCCCTTGAACCCGGCCGTGGGGTTCACTTCGAGGACGTACCAGCCGTCGGCGCCCTCGATGAGGTCGACACCGGCCATGTCGAGCCCGACCGTCGCGGCCGCCTCCCGGGCGATCTCCAGCACGGCCGGGGGTGCCCGGTCGGTCGCGTCCTCGACGTCACCGCCGAGCGCGACGTTCGCCCGCCAGTCGCCCGCGGCGGCGATGCGAACCATCGCGCCGACGACCTCGCCGTCGACGAGATACACCCGGAGGTCGCGCGGCCGCTGGCCGGGCCGGCCGATGAGCTCCTGGATGAACGCCCGACGCTTCCCGACCTTGGCGGTGACGAGTTCGTTCTGTCCGAGCTTCCACGCGCCGCCGCCGTGGGTGCCGATGGCGGTCTTGTAGACCACTTCCTCGCCGAACTCCTCGCGGATGCGGTTGAGCGTCTCGCTGCTGAGCGCGAGCGCCGTCCGCGGCACCGGGAGGTGCGCGCCGACCATCGCCGCGGCCGTCGCGGTCTTGTGGGCAGCCAGGGCCGTCGCAGCCGGTCGGTTGAGCATCGGTCGCACGCGGTCAAGCGTCATCGCCAGCCCCAGCTCCTCGGCCGGCTGGTCGGTGTTCGAGAGCAGCAGCCGGTTGACGACGATGTCGACGTCGGGGATGAGCCGCACCGCCCCGTCGTCGAACCGGACGACGGTGTTCTCCTCGCGGAGCCACTCCGGCCGGTGGCCGAGCGCCTCGACCGCGTTCAGGATGGCCTTCGTCTCCTTGCTCTCGTGGAGGCTGAGCACGCCGACGCGGACCGGGTCGGCGACGGTGTCCGGTGGTGTGCGAGACATCTATCCCCTCGGATTGGACGCCCGGGAGTATCAATCGACCCCCGGTCTTCCCGGCGAGACGCTCTCTCCCGGGGCGGTGGCCACTCCCGGTGAGCCGCCACTCCCGGCGAAACGCCTAATCCGAAGCGTGACGCTTGTTGTCGTATGTCAATCAGAGAGGCGACCCGCGACGACATCGAGGCGATCCGTGAGGTGGCCCGGCACTCGTGGGCGGCGGACCCGCCGGCCGTCGTGAGCCGCGAGACGGTCACGGACCGCGTCGACGAGTGGTACGCCCCCGACCGGCTGGCCGACGACATCGCCCGGCCGCGTGCGCTCGTGCTCGTCGCCGACGAGGGTGGTGTCGTCGGCTTCTCCCACGCCGTGCTCTCGGCGGCGACGGGCCACGTCCTCCGGCTGTACGTCGACCCCGACCACCGTGGCCGGGGGCTCGGTGGCGAGCTCCTGACGGCGACCCGCGACGCGCTGTTCGACCGCGGCGCCGAGACGCTCCAGGCGATGGTGCTAACCGAGAACGAGCCGGGGAACGCGTTTTACCGCGCGTTCGGGTTCGAGCCGGTCGGTGAGGCCGAGACCACTATCGGGGGCGAACCGCACCCCGAGACCACGTACGTGCTAGAGCGAACGGTGGAGAGCGAGCAGTCACCCGCGAACTGAGCCTCAGTTGCCGGTCTGTGCCCGCGCGTCGTCGAGCCAGTCGGGGGCCTCGACGGTCGTCGACCCCACACCGGAGAGCGAGTACTCCCACGCCCCGTTCACGCGCTGTCCGTCGTTCGTCGTGCCGTCGAACGTCCACGACTCGTAGCGGGCGAGCCCGTCGGCGTCGACCAGCACGACGTAGTCGACGTCGAACTCGTCGAAGTCGCTGGGCTGAGAGCCGACGGTCGCCATCCCGGTCCAGATCGTCGACGCGTTGGCCGACAGCTCGTACCGGTCGACGCGGACGCCGTTGTACGTCTCGGTCCCCACCTTCTCGAGGCTGTCCGTGTCGGTGTCGTAGACGGTCGTCCGCGCCAGCGACTCCGAGAGGACGTCGAAGTCCGCCTGTGGCTCTGCCTGGTAGAACACGGCGTCACCGCTGCCGACCTGCGTGTACGCGATGCCGTCGGCGATGAACCGCTCGAACGAGCCCCCAGCGGGCTCGCCAGCCTGCTCGGAGGTCACCACGATGTGGGCGCGGCTCGCCTCCAGGTCGGCCCGGTAGGTGTACGCCACCGTACTCTCGACGCCGTCGGCGTCCGTGCCGCTGTAGCGCCACGCCGCGGTGAAGCTCTCCGCGGACCGCAGCGTGCTCTCCGGGTCGGTCAGGTCGAGGGCTGCATCGCCGCCGCCAGCCGCCCCGGTCGTGGCGCCGTCGTTGCCGGTCGGGGCCACGGGTGTCGCCGTGTCGGCCGCCCCGGGGCCCCCGGCGCCACTACAGCCAGCGAGAACGAGCAGGAGTGCGACTGCGAGGGCCGGAAGCGTACGGGCGAACATGGGTCCGCGTGGGCCGTCGGGTACCATAAGTAGTCGTCCGTTCCAGCCCCCTGCGACAATTCAGCCCCCACCGTGGGCATCGACGGGGTCCGCGGACGCCCCGGCCGTCACTAACTGGTGGCTACCCCCCGAGTAATCAGTTTCTTCTGGCCACTGAGCGGCCCGTCACGCTCGGCACCGACAGCCGCCACCCGACCATCGCCAGCAGGCCGAAACCGAAGGCGTTGAGCGAGCCGTGGAGCGCGACCATCGTACCGATGCCGAGCCCGAGGTCGCCTCCTGTGAATACGGCGACGGCGTAGCCGAGCGCCAGCAGCATCGAGACGGGGAGGGCCAGCGCGGACGCCGCGAGCAGCACGCCCTGTGTGCGGGGACGAGTTGGTGCGACCGCGAGGACGACGTAGCCGCCGAGGGCGGCGACCGCGGCGGTGAACCCACCGACTGCGACGAGTTCGACGACCGGCGAGAACGAGATGCCGACCGCGATGAGCGCGGGCCCGACGAGGACGACGGCGGCGAGGACGCGGTAGCCGCGGCCGGGGGCGACCCGGCCGACCAGTCCCGTCGCCACCGGGAGGACGAACCCGGCGTAGTGGAAGTGGACCGCCGTGAGGCGTACGATGACCGGCTCGAACCAGAGCGTGACGCCGAGCGTGGAGAGAACGAGCGCGACGGCGCCGACCGAGACGTACGCCAGTCCCGCGTCGATTACGGTTTCAGCGAGCGGCCACGGCCCGCGATGCTCGATGCGACCCAGGGCGACGAGTCCCAGCAGGCCGGTCACGACCAGCCACGGAACGGCGAGGAGGGCTGCGACCCAGCCCGAACCGGACCACAGGAGCGAGCCGAGGAGCGCGAGCGCGCCGACGGGCTGCCAGCGGACGGCGACCGCACGGCGTCGGCGGGTCCGGCGGTCGATGGTCCCCGAGAGGGCGACGCCGAGCCCCAGCGGGACGAGCACGAGCGGGGCGAGTGCGAGCGCCCGGTCGATGGGGCCGAGGCCGCCGACGAGCGTCGCTGCGACCCACGCGACGGCACCGACACCCGCCGAGAGGTCGGTGACGGCCACGTCCGTCCCACGCACCCGGGGGCCGGTGATTCGCGGGAGTCGCCGGGTCGTGGTCACGGTGGGAGCGAGGCGAGCCCGCGTGTCGGTTTCAGGGCCGGTGGCACCCGCTCCCACTCCTCGAGCGTCTGCGTGAACGTCCCCTGATAGCGCAGGATTCGGCCCACGAGCGGGCTCTCGACGGTGCCGAGGACGTGGTACTGCTCCTCGTCGTCGTCGTAGCGGTCGCGGACGGTCACCGTCGCCGCCGTGGGACCGGGCAGCGGGACGTAGCGGCCGCCGACGTGGAGCCACTGTTTGCCGCCGTCGACGGCGAGCGCGCCGTCCTCGACACGCGGATGGAGTTCGGAGGCGAGCAGTCCCCCCGTTCCCAGAAAGTCGAACAGCCGTTCCCGGTCGTGGTCCCAGACGGTGAGCGAGTCGAACACGCGGCGCGTCGAATCGAACTCGAACTCGCGGCGCGTGGTCAGCACCTCGCGGCCGGCATCGCGCCAGCCGGTCGTCGTGACGGTGAACGGCACGTCGTCGCCCGTCTCGGGGAACAGGAGGTTGCGTGCCGGCATCGCGTACAGCGCGGGGAGCGCGAGCGTGCCGTGGTCGATGTCCATCTCGCCGTGACCGACGCAGACGACGCCGTCGTCCGGGCCGATGCCGTACCGCTCGCGGACCTTCGGGTGGAGGTCGTCGGCCGCGTCGCCGAGCGCGTGCTCGTAGACGCCGGTCATGCGACCGTTGCCTCGTTCATGGCTCGGGGTAGGGCCACTCGGGTCAATAGTGTTGGCAACGCGTCACGACGTGGGCGGTAAATACCCACAGCGATACTCGGCAGTAGCTTCACCCGGTGACTCCCTGAGTGGTGAGCCATGTCTGAGGACCCGACCAGACGCTCGCTGTTGAAAGCCGCGGGCGCGACCGCCGCGGGCCTGACGCTCGCGACCGGTGGTGCCGCCGCAGACCACGCCGAAGACGACCCCGTGTACCCGTCGCCGGCGTGGTACCGCCGCGAGCAGCGGAACTACGCCCGGACCCGCGAGGAACCGACGCGACAGGCGAACGACCCGGCGTTCCAGGAGCGCCTCGAGACGCAGAGCGCGCTGAACACGGCGGCGTTCCGCCAGCGGGCGGTCGACGAACCCGGGTGGAACAGCGAGGGGAACCTCTGTAAGGAGTACGCCGAGCAGTGCTGTGGCGACCCGTATCTGTACCCGGCGAGCGAGGTGTACGCGGGCGACCCGTTCTACGACCGCGTCCAGCGCGAACGCGTGGCGTTCTTCGACTCCGGGCTCGATTCGGATGCAGGTGGGGCCCGCCTCACGGGTTACGTGTGGGCGCCTACGGACGCCGAGCCGGGCGCCGACCTCCCGGGCGTGGTCATCACCAACGGCTCGGTACAGGCCTCACAGACGCTCTACTGGTGGTTCGCGACGACGCTCGTCGACAACGGCTACGTCGTGCTCACCTACGACCCGCGGGGGCAGGGCCGCTCGGACACCGCCACGCCCGATGGCACGCTCGGGACGAACGCCAACCCGAGCGTGTTCGTGACGAACCAGGTCGACGCCATCGACTTCTTCCGGTCGACGCCCGAGGACCCGTACCCGCACAACCAGGGACGCACCGAGGCCCCCGACGTCTTCGTCGAGTACAACCCCTTCTTCGACCTGCTCGACCACTCGCGGCTCGGCATCGCCGGGCACTCACTCGGTGCACAGGGTGTGAGCGTAGTCCAGGGGCTCGGTGCCGAGGGGAGCGGCGGGCCGTGGCCCGGCGCGCTCGACGAGGAGAACCCCGTCGACGTGGCGCTCGCGTGGGACAACCTGAGCGCCGCGGGGAGCGAACTCGCGGGCTACACGGTCGTCCCGCGGGTGCCGGCGATGGGCCAGTCGGCCGACTACTACCTCACGCCGTCCCCGAAGACGAGCCCGCCCGACCCGGACGAGAAGCTCGGCGGGTTCCAGTCGTGGCGCGACGCCGGCGTGTCGAGCTACCAGCTGAACGTCCGGGGTGGCACCCACTACGAGTGGTCGCTCGTCCCGACGTTCCCGGCGACCGACTGGGAGTCGTGGGGGAACGAACTCGCCGACCACTTCTCGCTGGCGTGGCTCGACCGCTGGCTCAAACGCCCCGGCGAACCCGGCTTCGGGACCGGGACCGACCGCCTGCGCGAACTCTCCGAGGAGCCGTGGCAGGAGCGACTGTCGTTCTACTACCGCTCGGCGTACGATTTCGTCGGCCGGGGCGCACCCAGAAGCGAGGGCAGGCGGCTGGTCTGTACGGACGCCGCGGCCGGGTGTGCGGAGAAGTGACACGGCGGTGGGAGACCGAGAGTATCCCCACTGGCGCCGCGGGCGGGCGTCGTGGGTGCGTCTGCCTCACGTGATCGCGGACGAGTCGCAGTCCGGACAACGGTCGATGGCGTCGTCGAGGCGGGCGAGGTCGTCACGCCCACAGTCGAGGCAGATGCGGACCATGGCGGTCGTCCCCATCGTCCGCCGTTTCAGCGTCTGACGACATAATTATTCGGGCCGAATGTGTCGATAGCGAACGTGTGACGTACGTTCTCCTCCGGAGGGCTATGTTCGGTGGCCGTTGTCACCGCCTCGTCGGTCGACTGTGGTACCTCGTAGCGTTTAAGATAGCAGACGGAATACCCAGACGCAGAGGGCCCTTAGCTTAGTCTGGTTATAGCACCCGGCTCATATCAGACGTCTGGTGGCCGAGTCCCGAACATCGTCACCAGCGCTGTGGGACACCGGGCGGTCGCTGGTTCAAATCCGGCAGGGCCCATCGAACCGCACCGCGACAGCGGTGCGTGTGAGATCTCACCTGCCGATTTGAACAATAGATTGATTTTCTCCCTATGAGATCGTATGGTTTCTGCGTTTAGCTAATCCTTCTATCCCGTACGCAGATGCCATGACGGCCCCTCCGAGGAATGATACGACACCACCAGCCGCGAGCAAGCCTAATCCTATCTCTGCGAGTTTGCCTGCGGAGACAATCCCCAACGACACTTCTCCTATTGCGACAGCGAGATAGGCGATTAGTAACACGCCTCCAACTACAAATGCGCCAGCACCGCAAATCGCGACCATTCTCCCGATTTCGCTAAGTTCTCTGCAGACACGCTGGATACTGGCGATTTCGGGATGAACAACGGTTGCAGGCTCCTCTGGACCTAACACCCAAATTCGGGTGTTTCCGATCTTCCGCGTACCGACTCGGTCTTCATCGTGAAGATCGTTAAGCCGGTTTCTCGTCTGAGCTCCATCGACTTCCAGAAATTCTGCAATTTCGGAAGTGCCGAGTACGTCTTCATCTGACCGACGTAGCACGTTCAGAATCTCCTCATCTGTGGTCCCACCCTCTTCGGATCTCTTGAACATGGTTAGTTGAACGCAGAGGCCACGGCGGCCACACCGATTATCACGAGTGATGTCAGTCCGGCCAACACAAAAATCGCTCCCCAAGAGCCGTAGTTTACGAAACCTCCCGAGGGGAGCTCACTCGCAAACAGGAGAAACACGAATCCACCGAATACGAGCGCGACTGCTGCTTCAATCGGCTGACTGCTCCCATTCATGATTTCACCCCATTGAACCTCTGGTCTATTTGCAAGCGTCCATGAACTGCGCGATATGGTTCTAACATCGCAGGTAATCGTACCGTAGAGCGGCTAATAATGGGTATTCTTCGTTTAGTACTTAAGCAGATTATTCCGTTCACGCAAAATGACTGGTTCGCTGTCGCTGAACGCTCATTTCCCCACGGCAAAATCCGATTTCGTTATAACGAAACCAAGTTAGGGGGCCGGGATTGGTAGTAATGGCTATCTCGGAAAACAATCTAATCTTTCTGCCACTATGGACCATTCTCCCCTCCGGCTACGAACCAGGAACAGGGTTATCTCTCCACTCAGCCATGTGTGACCTATGGGCGACACGAAAGCCGGCCGCGAGCGCCAGGCACTCAAGGCGGAGCGACAGCAGCGAGACCGTGAGTTGCAGGAGGCGCTCGCTCGTGTCGAGGAGGCGGAACCGGCACTCGACGAGGGACCGCGCATCTGTCACTACCGTGGCTGTACCGAACTCGCCACGTTCCTCGTCGTCGAGCGGTACCTCGAGGAGACGGGTCACGGCTCGGTGACCGCCGAGGCTGCGATGTGTCAGGCGCACGCCGACGACGAGTCGCCCACGAACCTCGACCACGCCTACTCCGGCTACCTGTTCAAGGTCGAGCCGCTCCCGGCCCTGTTCGAACTCGACGAGGAGTAGCTCAGTAGCTCAGACGCGTTCGACGAACGCCGCGTCCGCCGAGGTGTGTCCCTGATTGAACGACAGCACCTTCGCGCGGATGACGTCGCCCTCTTCGAGACCGTCCGGCACGTCCTCGGTGAAGAGGACGAACCCCTCGACCTTCCCGACCGCGACCTGTGCGCCCGAGTGGTGGTCGGTGAACTCCGTGATGCCGAACGTGTGGGTCTCGCCGATGTCGACCGGCGGCTCGCGCTCCTGTGCGGCCTCGTGGGCGCGTCGCGACTCGTCGGCCGCCCCGGACCGCTGGCTGAGGACGGCCGCCCCCACCAGCAGCACGACGATGCCGAGGCTGACCCCGGCGAGCAGCGGGAGGTGCTCCATGTCGCCGCCATCGGACCGAGAGGTGTTATAGATGGTGCGGGGCGGAACCGCACGGCTGTTCTCGTAGGAGGAAGCCGACAGCCGGGACGGACCTGCCCCGGTGATGGCGACCTGACTGCCCGTATATAAATCGTTCTGGGACTTTATGAACCACTAATAGGTAGGCCCACCAGTACAAGCTACTGCTTATTAGTAACTGGTCCGTGATAGCAGAGTAGGTGGCTACCATGCGATACTTTCCCACGGAACAGTGGCTCGAGGAGTACGGCCGGTTGCTCGAGGAGAGCGGCACGCTCGACGGCGTCGCGACCGGCTGGGGCGTCGGCTTCGACGGCGACGTGCTGTTCGTCATCGAGGACCTGCCGCTAGCGGAGACGACGCTCGGCGACCTGCCCGAGCCAGTGTTGGCCGACCTGCCCGAGGGGATACAGGCGAGTATCGAGGACGTGACGCTCGCGGAGGCGCCGACGTACTTCGACGAGGGCGTCCGGGAGTCGCTGCCGGGGCCGGCGGCGATGCTCCTCGACCAGCTCGAAGCGTCCGTCGTCGACGGCGACGTCTACGCGTACATCGGGCTCGTCGAGGGCCACTGCACGGGCGTCGAACTGCTCGAGTCTCCCGACGAGCGCGAGGTGGGGTTCGTCATTCGCGGTGACTACACGGTCTGGCGGCAGATCATCGACGGCCGACCCGCGGCCTCGGCGCTGTTGAGCAACGACCTCACTATCGAGGGGAGCTGGTTCCGGCTGGGGCAGTACGCAGCCGTCCCGCAGCTGCTCGGGGACATCGCCGCGGAGGTCGAGACGGTCCACCTGTTCCAGGGAGCGGAGACGTCGACCAGCGACGCGCTGCTCGACGAGGCGGTACGAACGCCGGTCGCGGTCCAGCGGCTGGCTCAGCGCCAGGCGACGTTGGTCTCGCGGACGTTCGGCTTCCTGTAGCTCAGCGCATCCTGTCGAGCGCGCACACGGTGTCGGAGATGAGCCACGCCGTCTCGCTGTCTGTCTCCTCGATACTCAACGCGAAGAACGATTCTCGGCCGTCGTCGACGGTGATACGGTAGCCTTCCGCCGTCAACGTGGGGACTGGTTCCGGCTCGGTTCTTGCCACAGTCTCCCCGATGGGCTCGACACTCAAGTGGCAGTCGATTCCAGTCCAATACTGCCGCAAACGGGCTCGACGGGCGCTCTGTCGGGCGGTTTATCGGTGTGGTAATGCGGCCAAACTGTCGGCTCATCGCCACCGGGCGCTCGGCCGCGACCGTTCGGCGTCGGTGACGAGCACGACGGACACGCCGCCGTCCTCGATGCGAACGACGACGTCGTCTGCCACGCTGGCGTACTCGGTGGTGTGGTGGCCGGTGCGACTGAGCCGGAGCGAGCCCTCGACGAGGCCGGCGTCGGCGAGCCGTTCGAGCTTGCGGTACGCCGTCGAGAGCGGGAGACCGTGGCGCTCGTGGAGCTCCGCGGCGGTCAGCGGTTCGCTGGCGATGGCCGCGAGGATGTGTCGGCATTCGTCATCGTTGAACGCGGAGAGGACCGAATCGGCGTCGAGCCTCGTCGACCGACCGACGGCAGAGGGCGTGGCGACCGCCGAACACGAGTTGGAAGACATACCCGAGTCGACGGCCCTGTCGGTGACCAGTCTACACCCCCGCTATCCGGGACGGTTTATACGTGCCGTCGGCTACCGCGCCTCGAGAATCTCGCCGAGCAGCTTCGACTGTGCGACCGCGAGGTGCTCGGAGAACGTCGAGGGGTCGATGTCGAGTGCCGCCGCGACCTCGGTGGCGTTCGCCCCACGCGGGCGGTCGAAGTAGCCCATCTCGTAGGCCGTCGCGACGACCTCCAACTGGCGTTCGGTGAGCTTCCCACGGTCGACGAACACGGTGTCCTCGGGATGGCCGCTCGTCGGCGACCGGACCAGCCGCCGGATGTCCACGTCCGGGAAGTGCTCGCGGAGGTCGGCGACGACGGTCTGGAGCTGGGCGAAGTCGGCAGCGTGGAACGTGACGGTGAGGCGGCCGTCCTGTGCGACGTAGCGCTCGACGGGACAGCCGAACGCCCCGAGCCGCTCGCAGGGGCAGCGGTCCCCCTCGCCGTCGTGGACTCGCCGGAACAGGTGGGTTCGCCCGTACGAGAAGATGGGGTCGAGTTGGAGGTCGTCGGGGACGCGGGTGGCGTCGACCTGGAACTCGGTCACCGACGGGTCGGTCCCGGTCGACACGCTCCGTGTGACCTGGTCGATGGTCGCCCCGGTGGTCGCCGACACCACGGCGATGGGACAGTTCGACGGCGTCGGGAAGGTGACCGTCGCGCGGATCCCTTCCAGCGTGTCGGTCGTGTCGTCCATGTCAGGGCGGGGTCGGGGTTACGCCTCGCGGTCGATGACGATGCGGCGACCGGTCAGCTCCTCGGCGTCGAGCTGGTAGAGGGCGATGTCGAGGTCCGGCTTCGGCTCGGCCCAGACCTCGAAGAGGGGGCGTTTCGCCGCCCCGTACTGTTCGATGTGCTCGACCGTCAGCTCGTCGTGGGGGACGTGTTCGAGGTGGCCGGTCGCGATGACGCTCCGGTACGTCTCACCGTCCTCCTCGTAGACGACGAGCTTGGCTGCCGGTGTGGAGTCGAGGAACGCCCGCTTCTTGCTCTCGGGCGTCGAGACGAGACGGAGGTAGAACCGATCGTTCGAGGCGTCGTAGCCGTACGAGATGGGGATGGCGTACGGCGAGTCGTCGCGAGCGAGCGAGAGCACGCCGGTCTCGTGGTCACCGAGGAGGGCGTCGACCGCTGCCGGCTCCATCGCGGTTTGCTCCTTCAGTCCCATTGTATCGTCTACCGATGGTACTGCTGGGGGGTACTTACATCCTCCCACCGCCCCGGTGTCCCCGACTCCGTCTTCAGACGGCGGTGAACGACTCCTCGGCGACGGTGGAGCCACAGACCACACAGCCGTTGTGGATGAGCGCCTCGCGCATCGAGTCGTTCACCGAGAGCGACTCGCCACACTCCGGGCAGACGAACGTGTAGTCCTCGGTGGCGGTCATCGTCGTGCCCCTAGTCGCACAGGGGGTGTATATAACACCCCCCAGTTCATCCTCGTCGACGCCACCCGCGTCCCCGAACTGCCGGCGTCGCTCATCGTCGACCCCGCGGTGCGTCGTCGGTACCGCCGTCGGTGGCGACGAGGTTGGCGACCAGTCCGGTCTCACCCCAGCCGACGACGATGTTGTCACAGGCGCGGCGGTACTGGGCGACGTGGTGACCCGACTGTCGGATGTCGAGCGTCTCGCTGACGAGTCCGGCCTCGGCGAGCAGTTCGAGCTTGCGGTACGTCGTCGACCGCGGGAGGTCGGCCGCCTCGTGGATCTCGGCCGCCGAGAGCGGTTCGTCGCCGACGACGGCGAGGATCTCCCGGCACCGCTCGTCGTCGAGCGCGTCGAGGACGGTCGAGACGTCGGGCTGTGACTGGCTGGCAGGCGACCCGGGGCGCGTGGTCGTCGACTGGAAGCTCATACCTCCGAAGACGGCCCCAGGTGTGACCAGGGCATGCCCCCACTATCCGGGATGGTTTATATACCGGCCGTCGGCTGGCGTCGTACCGTCGCTGTCCGCGGCGAGCCGAGGGGTTTACGCGCTGGTCGTCGAACAGCCGGTGTCGATGTATCAGGGCCACTTTCCGCCGCTGGGCGAGCTCGCGGTCGTGGAGCCGCCGCCCATCACCTTCTTCGACCGCGAGGGCCGGGAGATACGGCTTCGCACCTACGGTTCGGGGCCGGTCGAACCCGAACTCGAAGCCATCGTCGACATGTATCGGACGTTCGACCCGCGGCACCGCGCGTTCGGGCTCCCACCGCTCACCGAAGCCGACGTGCGCGCGTGGCAGGAGGTCATCCTCGAGGGCCACTGCGTGCTCGCGTGGCACGGGGAGCGTGTCGTCGGGCAGGCGGTGCTCGTTGCGGACCGCGAGGGGAACCACGAACTCGCCATCTTTCTCCACCAGGACTACCACGGCGCGGGCATCGGCACCCGGCTGACCGAGGCGCTGTTGAGCTACGGTCGGGAACGGGGCGTCGACCAGGTCTGGCTGGTCGTCGAGGGGACCAACCGTCCCGCAGTGTCGCTCTACCGGGACGTGGGGTTCGCCGTCTCCGACCGGTTCGGCTCGGAAGTCGAGATGTCGCTCGCGATGGCGGCGTAGGTACTACTCGACGGCGGCCGCGAGATGCTGGCGGGCCTCCTCGCGGGTCATCCCGCGCACGCCACAGACGCACGAGAGGAGTTCGGGGTCCGCGAGGTCGTCGACCTGTTCGGTCGACGCACGCACGAGTTCGCCGGCGTCGGCGTCGTAGTCGAACGTCATCCGGTAGCTCACCTGCGCGACCCCCTCGATGGTGTGGTCGGCGTCGGGGTCCGGTTCGGCGATGGCCTCGGCGTGCTCCGCCTGCATCGACTCCTTCCACTCCTGGAGGGTGGCCTCGGGGTCGTGGTCGTCGCTCATGCCGACCCCGAGAACACCGCAGCACAAAAACCGGCCGGCGCGCCCTCGGCTGTCCGACTCAGGCGTACTCGCGTTCGATCCGGGCGGCGGCAGCCTCGGCGGTCTTGAAGTAACGGCGGTCGCCGTCCGGCGTCCGGACGGCCCAGCCGTACTCCTCGCTGTCTGGGACGTACCAGTGGTCGGCGAACCGGTCGAGGGCAGGGGGGGATTCCTCCTCCGGTTCGCCCGTCGCCCGTCCGTCGTCGTCCGTGCTGTCGGTCGCCAGCCGGTCGCTGTCGTCGACGGGTTCGACGAGGAGGTCGCTGTCGTGGTCGTCCTGCACGGGGAGCCCGCGGCCGGCCTCGTGTTCGAGTGCCGCGAGCGTCTGTGCCATCAGGGTCGCCTGCGTGTCGCGTGTCGCCTCCCCCTCGGCGGGCATCACCTGCGTGTACTCGCCGTCGGCGTCCATCACCCAGCGGCGGCGGTTGTCCCCGAGCTGCGTCTCGAGGATGAACCGCAACTGCTCGCGGATGGCGACGTCCTCGACGGGTGTGATGGCCTCGACGCGGTAGTCGAGGTTCCGCGTCATCCAGTCGGCCGACCCGATGTACCACTCGGGG
This sequence comes from Halorarius litoreus, assembly GCF_024362405.1. Taxonomy (GTDB): domain Archaea; phylum Halobacteriota; class Halobacteria; order Halobacteriales; family Haloarculaceae; genus Halorarius; species Halorarius litoreus. The sequence goes on from NZ_CP101454.1 coordinate 1,908,591, forward strand.
TCGCCCGCGTTCTCGAAGTAGAAGATGCGCGAGTGTTCGAGGAACCGCCCCACGATGGAGTGAACGGTGACGTTCTCGCTGACGCCGTCGAGCCCGGGCCGAAGCCGGCAGATGTCGCGAACGACGAGGTCGATGTCGACGCCGGCCATCGACGCGCGGTAGAGCTCGGCGACGATGTCGGGGTCCTCGAGCCCGTTGATCTTCACGACGATGCGCGCACGCCGTCCCTCGCGGGCGTGTTCGGCCTCGCGGCGGATGTACCGGGTGAACTCCTCGCGCATGGTCACGGGGGCGATGAGCAGCTTGCGGAACTGCTCGTCGAGCGTCGGCCCGGTGAAGAAGTTGAACACCTTCACGAGGTCCTGACCGGTGTCGCGGTCCGCGGTCAGAATCCCGAGGTCGACGTACCCCTTCGCGGTCTCCGAGTGGTAGTTGCCGGTGCCGATGTGCGAGTAGAGCTTCACGCCGTCGTCCTCCTTCCGGACGACGAGCGCGGTCTTCGTGTGCGTCTTGAGGCCGACCGTCCCGTACGCGACGTGGATGCCCTCCTCTTCGAGCTTGCGCACCCACTCGAGGTTGTTCTGCTCGTCGAACCGCGCCTTGAGCTCGACCATCACGGCGACCTGCTTGCCGTTGTCGGCGGCCTCGATGAGGCTCTGGATGACCTTCGAGTCACTCGCCGTCCGGTAGATAGCGGCTTTCACCGCGAGCACGTTCGGGTCGCTGGCGGCCGCGTCGAGGAACCGCTGGACGGTCCCCTCGAACGAGTGGTACGGGTGGTGGACGAGGAGATCGCCCTCGCGGATCTCCTCGAAGATGTCCTCGGATTTCGCGGGTGCCTCGAGCCGGCTGTCGATGTGCCGGAGCCGCGGGTGCGGCTGTGGCGTCCAGCTCGGGAACTGCAGGTCCGGCCGGTCGAGACTCGCCAGCTCGAAGAAGCCCCGGAAGTCCATCGGGCCACGCCGCCGAAACACCTCGCGGTCGCTGATGTCGAGCTGCTCTTTGAGCACGCGCAGCGAGCGGTCGGGCATGTCCTCGGCGACCTCGAGGCGGACGACGGTCGCGAACCGTCGCTGCTCGATGACCTCCTCGATCATGTCGATGAGGTCCTCGGCGACCTCCTCGTTGCGCCGCACCTCGGCGTTGCGGGTGAGGCGGAACTTCGAGACGTCGACGATGTCGACGTTCGGCAACAGCAGGTCGAGGTTCGCCTCGATGACGTCCTCGAGGAGGACGTACGCCTCGTCCTCGTCGCCCTCGGGGTCGAGTTCGACGAGCCGCGGCTGGTTCTGCGGCACCTTCACCCGGGTGAACGTCGGCTTCCCCTCTCCTCCGTTCGTCGACAGCACCGCGAGCGACAGCGAGAGGTTCGAGATGAACGGGAACGGGTGGGCGGGGTCGAACGACAGCGGCGTCAGCGTCGGGAGGATGGACTCCTCGAAGTGGTCACGGAGGTGTGCCTGCCGCTCGGGCGACAGCTCGTCGTAGTCGTAGACGTGGATGCCGGCGTCGGCGAGCGTCGGCCGGAGGTCGGTCGTCCACGACTCGCTCTGCCGGTCGAACAGCGGGCGGGCGGCCTCCAACACGGCCTCCCACTGCTCCTGTGGCGTGCGGCCGTCGGGCGACAGCTCGGTCACGCCGGCCTCGATCTGCTGTTTCAGGCCGCCGACGCGCTTCATGAAGAACTCGTCGGTGTTCTTGGTGACGTACGCCAGGAACCGCAGCCGTTCGAGCGGCGGGTTCCGGTCGTTGAGCCCCTCGCGGAGGACACGCTCCTGGAACGCCAGCTCCGATAGCTCGCGGTTGAGGTAGTACGCGGGGTCGTCGAGGTCGACGTCGTCGGGGAGCGTCTGCGCGGGCGGCACGTCACCGAGCTCCGCACCGCCGTCGGGAACCCAGGGCAACTCGGGTGGTCCACTCATCGGTCGTCGGAGGTGGCGGGGGGTGCGCCCACAGCGGCCGGCTGGTGGTCGTCGTGCATACCTCCAGTAGCGACAGCCGCGGGGAAATAGGTTTTCTCCGCCGTATATGTATCGTGCTGTCCACCACGTTCGATTTCGGAGCAATATATAGACGAACGTCCGGTTCGCTGTCGTGGGCGGTTACATCATCTGCGACTTCTCCGCGCCGTCGAACCGGTGGAGTTCGACCTGCCCACCCGCGAACTCGGGGACCTGGCCCTGGAACGTGAGGAAGTGGTCGCTCTCCATGTGGGCGTTCACCGCGTCGTCGTTCTCGTACTGCTCGAAGATGCGGATGACGTTCTCGTCTTCGAGGTCGGCGGTGACGCGGTAGTCGATGACGCCGTCCTCCTCGCGGGAAGCCTGTGCGAGCGTCGTGGCGGCGTCGACGGCCTGCTCACGGCGCTCGGGGTCGACCGGGATGGTCGCGTTGAGTACGATCATGCGGGCGTCGAGTCTCCGGGCGGGGGTAAAAAGCTTCGTCGCCGGTGAACATGTTCGGTGGGAAAGCCAGGGGGGCGGCGACCGAACGTCGGGTATGGCCGCGATTCCGGGCGAGCTCGATACGGACGGCGGGCCGCCGATGGCGATTCCGCTCCGCCACTTCGTCGTTGGATTCGGGTTCCTGCTCGCGGGCGTGGGCGCCGGACTGCTCGCCACACTCGGCGTCACACCGGGGTTGAGCCGACTGGCGCACGTCCACCTCCTGCTCGCCGGCTGGGTCTGCATCACCATCCTCGGTGCGATGACGCAGTTCGTCCCGGTCTGGTCGGGCGTCGCGCTTCACTCCCGGCGGCTCGCCAACGTCTCCCTCCTGCTCGTGACCGTCGGCATCGCCGGGATGGCCGGCGCGTTCGCCACTACGTCGTTTCACTGGATTCACGGGTTCGGCGGCCTCGCAGTTGTCGGATTCTGGCTGTTCGCGTACAACCTCGGGCGGACGCTCCTGCGGGCGCGCCCCCTCGACGTGACCGAGCGGCACTTCGCATGGGCGCTGGGGTTCTTCGTCGCCGTCACGACCCTCGGGTTCCTGCTCGCGCTCGACTTCACCCTCCCGGTCACTGCTGAACTCGGCGTCACCCGAACGGGGCTGCGGGGTGCGCACGTGACGCTCGCGGTGTTCGGTGCCGTCCTCACGACGGTCGTCGGCGCGCTCTACCAGCTCGCGACGATGTTCACGGGGACGAGTCTCCACGGGCTCGACCGCCCGCTCCAGCGGGTCGAGACCGTGGGCTACCCGGTCGGCGTGCTCGCGCTCGCCGCGGGGCGGCTGGTCGGCGCTCGCTGGCTCGCGCAAGTCGGGGGCCTTCTCGTTGCCGTCGGGCTGCTGGCGGTCGCCGTCGTCCTCGCCCGTCGGCTCCAGGAGACCCAGCACGACTGGACCCCGATGCTCGAACGGTACGCGGTCGTCGCCGCGACGCTTGCCGTGTGGGCGGCGTTCGCGCTCCCGGCGTGGCTGGTCGACCCGCTCTCCCCCGCGGCGCTGTTCGGCGCACCGGGCTCCGTCCACCTGCTGACGCTCGGCGTCGTCGGCTTCGTCGTCGCCGGGACGCTGTACCACGTCGTCCCGTTCGTCGTCTGGGTCCACCGGTACAGCGACCGGCTGGGGTTCGAGCCGGTGCCGATGATCGACGACCTCTACGACGCACGGGTCGCCCGCGCCGACTTCCTCGCGCTGCTCGTCGGAAGCGGGGTGCTGGCGCTCGGAGACGCGGTCGCACTCCCCGTTCCAGTGCTCGCACTCGGTGGGGCGCTCGCGACGCTCGGCGCCGTGCTGTTCGTCGCGAACCTGCTCTACACCGTCCACGACCACGCGCCACAGCCGCTGGCCGTGGTGGTACTCGGGTCGCTGGCAACTCGGGGACAATGGGGCGACCACTCGTCACCTGAGAACGACCGCGCCGACTAGAACGGGCTCCCGAAGCTGCCGCCCGGCGCGTCGTCGCGCTCGGATGGCGAGTTCGGGACGGTCCCCGTCGCCTCGAACTGCTCCTCGAGCGCGACGAGGTCGTCGTTGATGGCTACCACCTCGTTGTGCATCGGTGCCAGCCGGACCCGGACGAGGTCGTAGTCGTGCTGGTCGACCTCGGCGTTCCACGCCCGGAACGAGCCCCTCGTGAGGGTGCCGCTCTGCGGGCAGAACGGCGTCGTCGGCGTGAACTCCGCCCACAGCACGGACGGGTCGTCGGCGTCCTCGGCGTAGCGGTAGCCCGCGTCCGGGTGTCGGGCGTCGCGGTTCAGCTCGGCGAGGTTGTAGCCGAAGGTCACGTCGTAGACGCCCCGCTGTTCGAACAGCTCGTGGGTCACCCGATGGAACGCGAGATGGTCGTCGCCGGTCAGCACGTCGTGGTCCTCGATGAAGGGCCCCGGCTCCGGGAGCCGCTCCGGGTCGTACGTGTCGTCGTCGGGCGTGTCGTCGCCGGACGTGTCGATGCCTGAAGCGTCACTGCTGCCGAACGGTGAGGAGAACCGGGCCATAGTCGTGGTTCGGCCGCCGCCCCCCTATCTCTCGTCCGGAACATGTTCGCCTCGCTCGGCACCGGTCACCCGGCGACCTGCTCCTCGAGGTAGTCGAACTGCCGGTTCAGCTCGTGGCGACGCTGGCGTTTCACGACGGTCGCGTCGAACACCGGCCCGAGATACTGCACGTCCACTTCGAACTCGGTGGTTGCGGTCACCTCGCAGCCGCCGTCACGCTCGTCGACGACGTAGCGCGTCTCCATCTCCGAGAAGATGCCGTCACGCTGGACGTAGGTGAGCGCCGACCCCTCGCGGTCGACGACGTCGAGGGTCAGCTCGATGGTCAGGAAGCCGACCGCGTTCCGGATGTCGATCCGGTCGCCGTCGACGGTCACCTCCGTGAAGCCGGCGGCTTCCATGAACGGTTCGAGGTCGGTCAGCTCGCGCTCGATGGCCGCGGGTGCGGCGTCGAACGCTCGGGTGACGGTGACGGTCTGCATGGATGTGGGTTCGGCGTGTGGGGTGTTGGAGGTGGGGGTGGGTCGCGCAGCGCCGTGCGACCAGGGCAGCCCAGTTGCGCGATAGGTGACCCGTCGCACGACGTGACCGAAACGCTACTCCCGAACGTGTTCGTCTCCCGCGAGGCGAACACCTTCGGGACAACCCCCTTGCTCGACGTGGCGGTACCACCGACATGGTCGAACGAACGAGCCTGACCCGCGTCGACGACCATCCCCGGACCGCCACCGGTCGGGAGTGGGAGGTGTTCGTCCGTGAGAGCGAGTCGGCCCCCCTCCGGTCGGTCGGGAGCGTGACCGCGCCGACCAGCGAGGCCGCTCACGAGCAAGCGTCGGCGCTGTTCGCGTGGTACGCGACCGAGCTGTGGCTCTGCCCTGCCGACGAGGTCGTCCGGTACACCAGCCACGACCTCGCCGCCGCCGCACGCGCGACCGACCACGACGAGACCGCGCTGGGGCAATGATCTCGGTCAGCAAGCTCCTCTGTGATCTCGACGCCGAGGGGGACGGCCTCCGCTACGACGCCGCGGGCGAGTCGTCGAAGCCACAGATTCGCGAACGGCGACAGCGCCATCCGGTCGTCGTCTGGAACCTCACCAAGCAGTGTAACCTCTACTGTGACCACTGCTACGCCGCCGCCGACACCGACTGCGCACCGGGCGAACTCTCCACGTCGGAGGGGAAGCGACTGCTCGACGACCTCGCGGACTACGGCGTCCCGGTCGTGCTGTTCTCGGGGGGCGAGCCGCTGGTTCGCGAGGACCTCACCGAACTCGTCACGTACGCCGCCGACCGGGGAATCAGGCCGGTGCTGTCCACGAACGGCACGCTCCTGACCGACGAACGGGTCGCCCGCCTACGGGACGCGGGGCTGGCGTACGCCGGCGTCTCGGTCGACGGACTCGCCCCCCGAAACGATGCGTTCCGTGGGCAGGAGGGGGCGTTCGACGCCGCCGTTCGCGGCATCGAGACGTGTCTCGACGCCGGTATCAAGACCGGGCTCCGGTACACCATCACCGAGTCGAACCTGCAGGACCTCGACGACGTGGTCGCGCTGCTCCACGACGTGGGCGTCGACCGCTTCTGTTTCTATCACCTCGATTACGGCGGTCGCGGGAACGACATCCGTGACCTCGACCTGACGCCCGCCGAGCGCCGCGAGGCGGTCGAGCGGCTCTGTGACCTCACGCTCCAGTACCACGACGCGGGGCACGACATCGAGACGCTCCTCGTGGGCAACTACGCGGACGCCGGCTTCCTCGTCGAGTATGCGCGCCGGGAGTTCGGCGACGCCCACGCGGCCCGCGTGTACGACTACCTCCGCCGAAACGGCGGCGACCCGACCGGCGAGCGGGTCGCCGACGTCGACTACCAGGGGAACGTCCACCTCACGCAGTTCTGGCAGGGCTACTCGCTGGGGAACGTCCGCGACCGGCCGTTCTCGGCCATCTGGGAGGACGAGTCGAATCCGTTGCTCGCCGCACTCCGCGACCGCGAGGCGCATCTGCAGGGCCGGTGTGCCGACTGTGCCTATCAGGACGTCTGTGCGGGCGGGTCGCGGCTCCGCGCGCTGTCGGTTCACGGCGACCCGTTCGCGCCCGATCCGCAGTGTTACCTGAGCGAGGCGGAGCGGTCGGCCGACCCACCGGTCGCACCCGACTCGACGGTGGACACCGGGCAGGCAGACTGACGTGTTCTCACGCCCCGTCGAGGTCGAACAGGGCGGCGACGTATGCCGCGGCCGCCTCGTCGGCCTCGACGGCCGTGAGCGGCGGGGCGAGCAGCTCGTCGGTCAACGACCGCGACAGCGCCGCGACGACCGCACGCTGTCCGTCCGTCAGTTCGCCGTTCTCGGCGTCGAGCCGGTGGAGCGCCCGCTCGAGTTCGCGCTCGCGGTGGGTCGCGGCCCACTCGCGGAGCCGGGCGGCGACCGTTTCGGGGTCGACTGCACCCGGGTCGTCGACAGGGGAGTCGGGGGCGGTCGCGGGCATCCAACTCACCCGTGGGAGGGGCCGGGCAGCGGCCCCTCGTAGCCGTCCGGTTCGTGGGCACACAGCGGGTCGCTCGCCAGCGCGTCGCCGGTGTGGGCGTACGCCCGCGACCGGCTCCCACCACAGACGTGCCGGAACTCACAGGCCCCGCACTTCCCGCGGAGCGCGTCGGGGTCACGCAGCGCCCGGAACAGCGGGTCCGAGCGGTAGATTTCGACCAGCGACGCCTCGCGGACGTTGCCTGCTGACTCCGGGAGGAACCCCGAGGGGTAGACGTCCCCGACGTGGCTGACGAACGCGAACCCGTCGCCAGCGGTGATGCCGAGTCGGCGGCCGATGCCGTCGCTCGCGGGGGCAGCGTCGGGGTCGCCGTGCCGCTGGAGCGACACGCGGCGGTAGTGGGGCGCTTCGGTCGTCTTGACGCCGAACGGGGCCGTCTCCGAGGCCTCGTCGAGCCACAGCATCACCTGCTCGGCGCGCTCGGGGGTGATGGGGTCGAGCACCCGCCCGCGCCCCACGGGAACGAGGAAGAACACCGACCACAGCACCGCGCCGAGGTCGGCCACGAGGTCGCGGATGGCCGGGAGTGCGTCGACTGTCTCCGCACAGACGGTGGTGTTGATCTGGAGTGGGAGCCCGACGTCGCGGGCCGCGCGAGCCGCTCGAATCGTCTCCTCGAAGCTACCGCGCTCGCCCCGGAACGCGTCGTGGCTCTCGGGTGTCGCACCGTCGAGGCTGAGCGCCAGCCGCCGGAGGCCAGCGTCGGCCAGCCGCTCGATTCGTGGGGCATCGAGCGAGTCGGTGCCGCTCGGCGTCATCGTCATCCGTAACCCCTGCTCGGTGCCGTACCGGACGAGGTGCGTGGTGTCTGGACGTGCGAGCGGGTCGCCGCCCGAGAGGACGACCAGCTGGCCGTCGCCGAACCGTGCGGCCTCGTCGAGCAGGGCCTCCCCCTCGTCGGTGGTCAGTTCGTCGGGATGGCGCGCGGGTGCCGCCTCGGCGCGGCAGTGCTTGCACGCCAGCTCGCAGGCCTGCGTCACCTCCCAGACGAGTACGAACGGTCGCTCGTCGGTGTCGATCTCGCGGGGATTCATCGGGGACTCCGTGGGTTCACGACGACCGTCGAGACGTGCGCCGTCTCGTCTTGCCCCTCGTACTCGACCTCGATGTTGCCGTCGAACTGCCGCAACAGCGGGAGATAGAGGTACTGCCCCGGGTGATCGTGGTCGAGCGGGGTTCGCAGCGTCAGTTCGACCGCGTCGGGGGCGGTTTCGAGCGCGTCGCCGGCCGCCGTGACCGTCTCGGCTGGCGACGCCGCGTGTCGAGGCGTGGTCAGGTCGATGGTTCGACCCCGGACGGCGGGGTCGGGTATCGTCTCGGGCATACGCGGGCGTTCGTCCGCCCACGCCGAAACCATCGTCCCGAACACGTTCGACTCAGAACGGGCTCATCAGTCTCGCCAGATTGCGGTGACCACGCCGTCGTCCGTCTCGACGGTGTCGTGGCGGTAGCCGCGCTCCTCGAGCTTCGGGAAGAGGTGCTGGGGGACGCGGTCGTTCGTCTGGAGGAGGACGACGTCGTCGTCCAGTTCGGCCAGCCGTTCGAGCGACTGCCGCAGCGGCTCCGGCGGGGGGAGGTCGCGGGCGTCGAGTCGCTCGACCGGCCGGTCGGTCGGTGCGTCCGTCTCTGGTATCGGGTCGGTTCGCGACACGGCGTGGCGTTGGGGCGGAGCGACTACCAGCCTACTCCCGAACACCTTCGGTGCGCCGCTACCGCTTCGGGAGCGTGGCGACGAACTCGCCCTCACCACGCTTTTCGACCGCGTAGTTCTCCGCGTCGAACGCCTCCACCTCTGCCTGCATCTCGTAGAACAGGGGCTTCGGGTCGTGGTCGTTCACGAGCGTCAGCGCCTCGCCGCTGTCGAGGTCGGCGAACCGCTCGTGGATGAGCGGGTGGCGGTCCGCGGGCGGCACGTCACGCAGGTCGAGTTCCATCTCGGTCATGCACCCGAGTTTCGGCCCGGCATCGGGGTGAGCGTTGTCCCGAACACGTTCACCTCTGTCGGGACGAACACGTCCGGCAAGCGTTATCGGCTTCCGGTGTGTACCTCGCGCCAGTGCCACGTGCGAAACTCACACTCCGCATCCCCGAGGGAGTGTGGATTGGCGACATCTCGCGGCGCCACCCCGACTCGACGTTCCGTATCCTCTCGGCGCTCCCTGCAGAGGCGGGCGGCGTCGGCCTCGTCGAGGTGGAGAGCGACGGAGTCGAGGCGGTCCTCGCGGCGTTTCGGGCGAACGACGAGGTGACGGAGGCGCACTGCCTCCACCGGGCCGATCGCGAGGCGCTCGTCCAGTTCGAGACCACGAACCCCCTGCTGTTGCTCCCGGTTCAGGGGTCGGGCGTGCCGCTCGAACTCCCGTTCGAGATCCGCGAGGGGAAGGCGCGGTGGACGGTGACCGCGCCCCACGACCGGCTCTCGGCGCTCGGCGACCAGCTGACGGCGTTCGACATCCCGTTCGACGTCGAGGTCGTGAGCGAGGTCACGCCAGCGGAGTCGCTGCTCACCGAGACGCAACGCGACCTGGTCGAGCGAGCCGTCGTGGCGGGCTACTACGACTCACCGCGGACCTGCTCGCTGACCGAGCTGGCCGAGCAGGTCGACGCCGCGAAGTCCACGGTCAGCGAGACGCTCCACCGCGCGGAGGGCGCGGTCATGAAGGCGTACCTCGACCGCGAGTAGGCGCGCGTACAGGGCGCGGGGCGAACCCCCTTGTAGCTCGCTGCCCAACGCGGGGTATGGACCAGTCCACCCGGCGACGATTCCTCCAGCTGTCTGCGAGCGCGGCGGCGGTCGGGCTCGCCGGCTGTTCGAGCGGCTACACCGGGGCCGTCCAGCCGGAGCAGCGCGCCACCGGTGGACAGGCGACCGCCACGGCCACCGAGACGCCCGCCGCCGAGCCGGCCCCCGAGAGCGTCTTCACGCAGGTGTATCGCGAGGTCATCGACTCGGTCGTCCAGATCGAGACCGACGCGGGCCAGGGGACGGCGTTCGTCTTCGACGGGGCGCACGTCGTCACGAACGCCCACGTCGTCGGGCGCGCTGAGACCGCGAGCGTGCGCTTCCGTGACGGGACGTGGGCCGACGGCGAGGTCGTTGGCACCGACGTCTACAGCGACCTCGCGGTCGTCGAGGTCGCGGACAGCCCGGCCGCCGCGACACCACTCCCGCTCCAGCGGGCTGCGCCCGTCGTCGGGCAGGAGGTCGTCGTCATCGGCAACCCGTTCGGGCTCTCGGGGACGCTGACCACGGGCGTCGTGAGCGGGGTCAACCGCTCGATTCCGAGCCCGGCGGGCTTCCGCATCCCCGACGCCGTCCAGACGGACGCGGCCGTCAACCCCGGCAACTCGGGTGGCCCCATCGTCTCGCTCGACGGCGAGGTCGTCGCGGTCATCAACTCGGGGGGTGGTGACAACGTCGCGTTCGGCATCTCGTCGACGCTCACCCGCCGCGTCGTGCCCGCGCTCATCGCCGACGGCGAGTACGACCACTCGTACATCGGCGTCGGCCTGCTGCCCGTCTCGCCGGCGGTCGCCGAGGTCAACGACCTCGACGCAGCGCGCGGCGTCCTCGTCACCGAGGTGTTCGAGGGGACGCCCGCAGCGGGCGTGCTCCAGGGGAGCGACGATTCGGTGCTGCGTGATGGCCGCGAGCTGCCGGTGGGTGGGGACGTGCTCGTCGCCATCGACGACCAGCCAATCCGCACGAGCGAGGACCTCGGCAGCTACCTCGCGCTGGAGACGAGTCCCGGACAGACGGTGACGCTCACGCTGTTGCGTGACGGCGACGAGCGGGCCGTCGACCTGACGCTCGGTGAGCGACCGGCGCCGTAGACGTGGCCGACGGCGGCGAGTCGAGCCCGTCGGCGTCCGTGAGAAACTGCTACTGTAGGCGGTTCAGAGCTGCATCGGAGCGATGTCGCAGGTGTGACCGGTCTCTCCGACGTGGTGTTCGGCTCGACCCTCCGCCCCGACTCGCGAGGGGTGGAAGCCGACTTTGCCGCACGAATCACAGAGGACTTCGTACATGGTACGTTCCGTCCGGTGGGTGGTAACGTACATAATTATTCATGGTGTAATCGGCGAAACGGGCGGCTACTCGCGTGCGACGACTCCGGGTAGTCTCACCGTACAGCCGGACACGTGGGCCGAGTGACCGACAGACGTGACCCTGGTAGCTACCGCCAGTAGGTATAATCGGCTGGGGGACGAACTGTCACTCGTTATGGCAAACGACCGCGTAGTCGAACTCCTGCGGAAGGCGTACGGCGACGAGATGGAGACGGTGATGAACTATCAGACGAACGCCATCGTCCTCGACGGCGTCCGCGCCGAGGAGATCAAGGAGAGCCTCCAGACGGACATCCAGGAGGAACTCGGTCACGCTCAGCAACTGGGCCAGCGGCTCAAACAGCTCGACGCCAAGCCGCCGGGCTCCGCGGAGTTCGAGGCGCGCCAGCACAACCTCCAGCCGCCCGAGGACTCGACGGACGTGCTCTCGGTCATCGATGGCGTCCTCGAAGCCGAGGAGGACGCCATCCAGACGTACCGCGACCTCATCGCAGCGGCCGAGGCGGCCGACGACCCCGTCACCGAGGACCTCGCGGTGACGCTCCTCGCCGACGAGGAGGCCCACCGTACCGAGTTCCGCGGCTTCCGGAAGGAGTACAAACGCGACTGAACCACGCGCCCAGTTTTCCGTTCGGCGCTATCCTGCCGGTTCGTCGGGTGACTCACCGCCGTCGCCGAGTGGCTCCGCCTCGATAGCCGAGAGCCGCATCGCGTTGCCCGTCACGGCGGTCGTCATCCCGGCGTCCCCGACGAGGACGGCCGCCCAGATGGGGACGAGCCCGAGCGGGACGCCGAGCGCGAGCAGCGCCTTCGCGCCGAGGCTCACCCAGATGTTCTGCCGGATGACGCCGTTCGCCCGCGTGGAAAGCTCGTAGAGGTACGGGAGCTTCGAGAGGTCGTCGCTCAACAGGGCGATGTCGGCCGTCTCGATGGCCGTGTCGGTCCCCGCGGCGCCCATCGCGATGCCCACGTCGGCGGTGGCGAGCGCGGGCGCGTCGTTGATGCCGTCGCCGACCATCGCCACCCGGTGGTCGGCGACGAGCTGCTGCATCACGTCGGTCTTCTCCTCGGGTAACAGCTCGGCGTGGACCTCGTCGATGCCCACCTGGTCGGCGACCGCGCGGGCCGTCCGTCGGTTGTCGCCGGTCAGCATCACCGTCTTCTCGATGCCGAGTTCTTTCAGCCGCGCCACAGCCGCGCGCGCCTCGGGGCGGACCTCGTCGGCGACCGCGATGACGCCCTCCAGCTCGTCCTCGGTCCCGACCAGCACGACGGTCTTCCCCTCGGCCTGCAGCGCGGGCACGGTCTTCTCCAGGAGGTCGAGACAGTTGTGGCGCTCACAGAGCTGTTGGCTCGTCCGGGTGACGACGCCGCCGTCGGTGGCGGCGTGGACGTGCGAGAGGTCGAACCCCAGGTCCTCGAACAGTCCCGGCTTGCCCGCGTAGTGCTTGTCGCCGCCGAGCTCCGCCTCGACGCCCTTCCCCGTGATGGACGCGAAGTTCTCGACGGGCGCGTGGTCGACCCCGCGGTCGTCGGCCTCCGTCACGATGGCCTCGCCGATGGGGTGTTCCGAGCGGGTTTCGAGCCCGCGAGCGCACGCCAGCACGTCGGCTTCGGTGTTCTCGCCCAGCGGGACGACGTCGGTGACGACGAGTTCGCCCTTCGTGAGCGTCCCCGTCTTGTCGAACGCGACGACGTCGACCTCGCCCATCGCTTCGAGGTGCGAGCCGCCCTTCACGAGCACGCCGTTCTTCGCGGCGCTGGTGATGCCCGACACCACCGTCACGGGCGTCGAGATGACGAACGCACAGGGACACGCCAGCACGAGGAGCGTGAGCCCGTAGACGACGTAGGTGGTGAGCGGCGCGCCGAAGAGGAGTGGCGGCACCACGGCCACGAGGACGGCGAACCCCACGACGATGGGGGTGTAGTAGCCCGCGAACCGCTCGACGAACTGTTCGCGCTCGGTCTCGTCGGCTTGCGCCGCCTCGACGAGTTCCGTGACGCGCGAGAGCGTGTCGTCGCCAGCTTTCGCCGTCACCTGCACCTCTAAATATCCTTCCTCGTTGATGGTGCCGGCGTACACCGTGTCGCCCGTCGTCTTGTCGACGGGGACCGACTCGCCCGTGACGGGCGCCTGGTTCACCGCGCTCGACCCGTTGACGACCTCGCCGTCGAGCGGCACCTTCGTCCCCGGCTGGACGACGACCACCTCACCGACCTGCACGTCCTCGACCGGGACGGTCACCTCCTCACCGTCCCTACGAACGACGGCTTCGTCGGGCGAGAGGTCCATCAGCTCGCGCAGGGAGTCGCGGGCACGGTCCATCGAGTAGCGCTCCAGCAGCTCGGCGACCGAGAACAGGAACGCGAGCGTCGCGGCCTCGAAGTAGAGCCGCTCGCCGAAGCCGACGCTGACGAGCAGCGCGCCGAGGATGGCGATGCTCATCAGCAGGTCGATGTCGAGGTTGCGGTTCCGCGCCGAGTAGTAGCCGTTCCGGAGGATGGCCTGGCCGCCGACGGCGACGGCGGCGACGAACAGCAGGTCCGCGACGAACACGTCGGCGCCCGCGAGCGTGAGCGTCGGGCCGTCGAACAGCGCCCCGCCGAACAGGAAGCCCAGCGAGAGCCCGGCGGCGACGAACACGCCGCTCACCCACGTCTTGATGGCGCGCGGACTGGTCCAGACCGACTCGCGCTCGGCCGGTCCGCCGTCGGATTCGCGGTCGGTCACGGGGTAACCGGCGTCCTCGACGGCCGCGACGATGCGCTCGGCGTCGACGTGCTCGGGGTCGAACTCGACGACCACCGTCCCCGCGGTCGGGCGGGTGTCGAATTCGACGACGCCGTCGAGGCTCGCGAGGGCGTTTTCGACCTTGCCGGCACAGGAGGCGCAGTCCATCTCGGGCACCGAGAGCGTGAGCGTCGTCAGGTCGTCGAGCACCTCGTAGCCGGCGGCCTCGACCCGCTCGGCGATGGCCGCGCGGTCCGTCACGTCGGGGTCGTACGTCACCGTCAATACGCCGGTCGTCGGCTGCGGGTCGACCGTCAGCACGCCGGGCAGTTTCGCGACGCTGGTCTCGACCTTGCCGGCACAGGAGGCACAGTCCATCTCGGGCACCGAGAGTCGGAGCTGTTCACCACCGTCGGGCGGGTCGTCGGGCCGCGTCTCGTCGCTCATTGTGTGAACGGACGGGCTCCCCGTGTATTAACCCGGCTGCTACAAAATGGGGGTAGGAACATATTTATTAACAATTTAGAGGAAGTATTTTGTTAACTTGTGGGCGGTCGAGACGTCGAGCAAGCGCCTCGTCGCGCGGTTTCGCACGAGGTCATGGTTGGTCGCGGCTCGCGCACGAACAGCTAGCAAACTTTTAGTTTAGACGCGTCTCATCTTCGGTATGGATATCTCAACAACGGCGGGTGGCAGACGCGCCACCACGTCCGTTCACGTCGCGATCGCGGCGGGTGAGGCCTGAATGCCTTCCCTTGACTACGGGCGGGCGGGCGCACTCACGCGCCAGCTTGAGAACCGACTCACTGAGAAGATCAGCGGGGACGTCGGCGTCAGTCGCCGGAGCGTCCTCGGGGGCATCGCGCTCGCCGGGAGCGCGGGACTCGCCGGCCTTGGGGCAGCCGACGACGGTGACCACGACCACGAGGGGCACAGCACGCACGGCAACTTCGGGGCGAAAGGCGAGTACGCCGACCTCGATTTCGACCCGCACGAGTACCTGCGGACGTTCAACACCGGCCGCGGCGAACAGGACAACGTCACGCAGGCCGTCTACGAGGAGAACGGCCGGACGGTCCGCGAGTTCGAACTCATCGCCGTCGACACCACCGTCACCATCGCGCCGGGCATCGAGTTCCCAGCGTGGGCGTACAACGGGCAGGTGCCCGGGCCGACGCTCCGGGCCGTGGAGGGCGACCTCATCCGTGTCAAATTCACGAACGCGGGCCGGCACGCCCACACCATCCATCCGCACCTCCGGAACCTCAACCCACGGATGGACGGCATCCCGCAGAACGGCCCCGGTGTCCTCGACACCGGCGAGTCGTTCACCTACGAGTGGATTGCACAGCCTGCGGGCACCCACTTCTACCACTGTCACTCCCTCCCGCTGAAGGAACACATCCACCGGGGGCTCTACGGCTCCATCATCGTCGACCCCGACCCCGAACGGGTCGAGGAGCGTCCCGAGGAGTACTGCGATTTCCACGCCTCGCAGATCACCCCAGAACTCCGCGCGGACCTCGTCGCCGAAGCGAAGACGCGCAACCACGAGTACGACGAGAACGACGCGTACGACGAGATGATCATCATCATGAACAGCTTCGACACCAACTTCGATGGCGGCAACGAGGTCTACGCGGCGAACACCCGCGCGTTCGCCTACGGTGTCGGCGAGACCGACGGCAAGGGTAACTGGAAGGCGGGTGAGACCAAGCGGCCCATCCAGATCGACCGGAACACGCCGGTCAGAGTCCACCTCGTCAACGCGACCGAGTTCGACCTCATCAACTCGTTTCACACCCACTCGCAGTTCTTCGACTACTACGACCACGGCACCACGTTACTCCCGACACAGAACACCGTCGACACAGTTATGCAATGTCAAGCACAGCGCGGCATCATCGAGTTGGACTACTCGAACCACGACCCGGGACTGTACATGTTCCACGCCCACCAGTCGGAGTTCGCTGAACTCGGCTGGATGAGCTTCTTCGAGGTGGTCTGAGATGGCGAAAACTGACGGCGGCGCGGTCGTCGACCGGACGCCCTTCGGGCTCCCGTCGTGGCTCGCGGCCATCCTCCCCGTCCTCATCCTCGGGGTCATCGTCGGCGCGTTCTTCCTCTCCTCGCCGTTCGCGGCGCTGGACTCGGGTGGCGCACCGCTCCCCGACGTGACCGTCTCGCACACGACGCTCCCCGGCGAGGAGACGGTCGTGTTGCACGTCACGAACAACGGGCCCGCCGAGGTGACCATCGAGCAGGTGCTCGTCAACGAGGCGTACTGGGACTTCGCGGTCGAGGGATCCGGTGGTGATGCCACGCTCGCGCCGCGCGAGAGCGCCCGCGTCGTGGTTCCGTACCACTGGAACCCCGGCTGGGACATCGAGGTGGCGCTCATCCTCGGTGACGGCGCGACCGTCCACCACACCATCGTCGCGCCCGCGCAGTCGCCCGGTCTGACGGCGGACGTGCTCGTCACGCTCGCCGTCGTCGGCATCTTCGTCGGCGTCATCCCCATCGTCATCGGGATGCTCTGGTTCCCGTTCATGCAGGCGATGTCCGACCGCTGGCTCCACGCCGTGTTGGCGTTTTCCGCCGGGATTCTCGGCTTCCTCGCGGTCGACGCGGGTATCGAGGCCGTGGAACTCGCCGACGCGATTCCGGGCGCGTTCGACGGGCTCGCGCTCGTCTTCCTCGGCGTCGTCGGCTCGCTACTCGCGGTGCAGTCGGTGAGCGCGTGGCGCGAGGGCCGCGCGAAGGCTGGCGACGCCCGCGCCCAGAGCGGGCTGTGGGTCGCCTACCTCGTCGCCATCGGCATCGGGCTCCACAACCTCGCGGAGGGGCTCGCCATCGGCTCGTCGTTCGCACTCGGACGGGTGTCGCTCGGCGCGTTCCTCGTCATCGGGTTCATGCTCCACAACGTCACGGAGGGGCCGGCCGTCGTCGCGCCGGTCGCCCGCGGTGAGCGTCCCGCGCTCTACCACTTCGCGGCCATCGGCGCCATCGCCGGGCTCCCCGTGATTCTCGGTGGCTGGCTCGGCTCGCTGGCGTTCACGCCCACCCTCGGCGCGTTCTTCCTCGCCATCGGCGTCGGCGCCATCCTGCAGGTCGTGTGGGAACTCAGGGGACTGGTCGCCCGCGAGGGCCGCGTCGGCACCGCGACGAACCTGCTCGCGTTCCTCGTCGGCCTCGTCGTGATGTACGCGACCGACCTGTTCGTCGCGGTGTAGGCGACGACCTACTCGTCGAACTGGAGGGCCGTGACGTCGGGAAGGTCGTCGGGCGTCGCGAGTTCGGGCGGCACGTCCCCCCAGTTGACCGCGTCCACTATCGCGGCGAGTCTGACCATATCGGCCGTTGGCCGACGCCTCCCGTAAGTCTATCCGGGGTAGTGCTCCCGAGTGCTCAATACCGCTCCCGAACCGGACTGATAAGTGTGGGGCCGTCCGACGACCCCCTATGCAGGTCGGGTCGCGAACGCTCATCATGAACCCCGCCAGCGGAACGGGCGACCACGCGGAGTACGTCGCCCAGAAGGCTCGCGGAAAGGGGTTCGCCGTCTGGGAGACCCACGCCGCGGGCGACGGCGTCGAACTCGGACGCAGAGCCGCACGCGAGGGCGTCTCCGAGGTCGCGGTCGCGGGCGGCGACGGCACTATCAACGAGGTGCTCCGCGGGCTGGTCGCGGGCGACCACCTCGAGAACGTCACGCTCTCGGTCATCCCCTGCGGGACGGCGAACCTGCTCGCCAACAACATCGGCGTTCGTGACATCGACCACGGCCTCGCCCTCACCGACCGCGGCCCCGTCCGCGAGATCGACATCGGGATGGCCGACGGCCAGCCGTTCGTCGTCTCCGTCATCGCCGGGCTCCCCGCGAACGCCTCGACCGCGGCGTCGGGCGCGCTGAAGGAACGGTTCGGCACGCTCGCGTTCGTCATCACCGGGATTCAGGAGGCGATGGAGTTCGAGGGGCTCAACCTCTCGGTCGAGGCGGAGGGGGACGCCGGCGAGGTGTTCTGGGAGGGCGACGCCTTCACCGTCCTCGTCGGCAACGCCCGGAAGTTCATCCATGGTGGGGGACAGGCGAACATGGAAGACGGCCTGTTCGACGTGGCCGTCGTCGAGCAGATGCCACCCGCGGGGCTCGTCACGGAGGCCGTCACCGACCGACTGCTGGGGGAGAACAGCGAGAGCGTCACCCACTTCCGGGCCAGCGAGGTTCGCATCCGGGAGACGAGCGACCAGCCCATCACCTTCTCGCTCGACGGCGAGCTCGCGGAACACGAGGACCTCACGCTGGTCGCCCACAGGCGGGCACTCGACATTCGGGTGGGTGACGCGTACGACCCCGACCCCTGACCGGGGCAGGGAGTTATCACGCCGCCTGCCGAGCCGTTCGCTATGGCCAGCCTCGTCGTCAGCGGCGCGCTGTTCATCGCTGGACTCGCCGCACTCCTGCTCGCTGCCGACCGATTCACGCACGCAGCAGAGCGGGTCGGACTGTCGCTCGGCCTCTCGCCGTTCATCGTCGGGGTGACCATCATCGCCGCCGGCACCTCCTTCCCCGAACTCGTCGCAGCGGTCCTCGCGGCGGCCCAGGACGCGCCGGGCATCGTCGTTGGCAACGTCGTCGGCGCGAACCTCGCCAACGTCTTTCTCATCCTCGGCGTGGCCGCCGTCGTCGGTCGGGACCTCCGCGTCGACCGCGACCTGATGCGGGTCGACCTCCCGCTGCTCGTGGGCTCGGCGTTCTTCCTGCTGGTGGCGGTCTGGGACTCGCCGTTCACCCGCCTCGAAGGACTGCTCGCACTCGCCGCACTCGCCGTGTACATCCACTTCACCGTCGCCGCCAAGGACGAGACGGTCGAGGGGCTCGTCGACGAGCTCGAAGCGGTCAGCCACGAGCCGGTCGGCGGGCGGACGTATCTCGTCCTCGCCGTGAGCCTGGTCGTCGTCTTCCTCGGGGCACAGGGCGTCGTCACCGGCGTCACCGACCTCGCGGGGCAGTTCGGGGTGGGGACCGAGCTCATCGCGGTCACCGTCCTCTCGGTCGGGACGACCTTGCCCGAGCTCTCCGTCACGGTGGTCGCCGCCCGCCGCGGCTACACCGAACTCGCGGTCGGCAACGTCCTCGGCTCCAACATCTTCAACGCCCTCGCGGTGATGGGCGTCCCGGCGCTGCTCGGTCCGCTCACGGTCGCCGAGAGCATCCGCGGCTACGCGCTCCCCGTGATGGTGCTCGGGACGCTGCTCTACTTCTTCATCACGCAGGACCGGCAGATTACGCGCTGGGAAGGCGCGACGCTCCTGCTGCTGTACGCGCTGTTCCTCGTGAACCTCGGACAGTTCGTGTGAGGAAGCTCTGTTGGAACACGCTTCTCGTGACGTTCGTTCGCGAGACCAGTATCGTCGAGCCGCTCGGGCGTCGTCGGGCGGGAGGCTCTCAGCAGACCGTCACGTATCGAGCACCGTACTGCATACAGACGCCCGAAGTATCACGTCGAGACGCACTCTATCGAATATCTGTCAGAACCGTCGTGGGAGATACAGAGGGTGGATGCAGCAGGTTGCAACTACCAATTACTAGTGTCCCGTCGAAATTGATTTGGTAAGACAGGAGTAATACTCACGTATGTCTGAAGCAACCACAGGGTCGAACGGCGAGGACGAGATCGTCACGGTGAATTTCAAAGTCACACAGTCGTTTCTCGACGAAATCGACAGTACATGGCAGGGACGCGGGTTCAACAGCCGAAGCGAATTCATCCGCTACACCCTCCGAGATGCAACAGAATTCCCGACGTTCGACCGCGATGAACTCATCGCCCTCCTCCAGGCAGAGGAGGACATCCGTGAAGGACGGACGATGAGTGCTGACGAAGCTCGCAAGCAGCTCGGAACGGACAGCGATGAGTGAGGGTGACTGAACGTGGGAGCTCACATCGAAGGCACAGAACGACCTTTCGGCCCTATCTCTACCTGAGCAAGAGCGTATACTGAACAAGCTCGACGAAATCGTCGACTCGCCGTGGCGGGACCCACCGGACTATGGCGAACCACTTCAGAACAGTCCGCACAGGAAAGTGCGCATCGGTGAGTTCCGGTTAGCCGTGACCGTTCGTCAATCCGAGGAACGGATGGTCATCGCTCGAATCAAGCGCCGCGGTGGAGCGTACACTGCTGACGACGATTGATGCGCGTTGCTACACGAGAGCTCTGACCGACTTGCGCTCTGCATGCAGCACGATTCCCGCGGCGTCGTCGGTAGCTGATAGAACTCGCTGTGGTAACTACGGCCACACGCAACATCGGCTGAATCAGCCCTGATGACGTGAACTCGACCAGCATCTGTTGCTGAGCTCAGCCTCTGTGTGCAGCGTCCGGTTTCTGACAGAGTATCGGTAGAACGCGTTTCAATGCGGTAACTCCCCGCCGTATTGGGCGATAGTGAGGGAATTTGGAGCTAGTCGTCGCCGGTTGCCACGCCGGCGACACTCAGTCGTCGTCCGCGGCGTACCCCTCGACGACCGCGCCCTCGGCGTCCTCGGCGGCGGTCACGTCCCGCAGACTGAACCGCTTTGCCACCATGTCGTAGACGAACACGACGGTGCCGAGGATGAGCAGGCTGTCGCCGGGAAGTCGCGCCCAGAACAGCGCCTGGACGATGCCGGAGTCGTAGAACGCGAGGCTCCGGGCGGCGGCGTACCCCTCGGTGAACGCGGCCTCCAGCTGGAGGATGCCCACGGGCAGGACGCTCACGAACACCATCACCGCGAGCCCGGCGTTCCACAGCCAGAACGACCACTTGAGGCGGCGCGGGTTCCACTGCTCGGGGTCGACGGTGATGCGGAGCATGTACGTCGCCATCCCGAGCGCGAGGAAGCCGAACGCGCCGAACATCGCGGCGTGGGCGTGGGCGACGGTGAGGTACGTCCCGTGCTCGTAGTAGTTGATCAGCGGGAGGTTGATGAAGAATCCCAGCACGCCCGCACCGACGAAGTTCCAGACGCCCGAGGCGACGATGAACGCGAACGGCAGGGTGTACGGGAACGACTCGCCGCCGTTGGCGAGCGCGCGGTACTCGTTGATGGCCTCGAACAGGATGAACACCAGGGGGATCAGTTCGAGCGTCGAGAACACGCTCCCGAGCGGGAGCCAGATGTCGGGCTGGCCGATCCACCAGTAGTGGTGCGAGACGCCGATGACGCCCGTCCCCATCACCAGCAGGGCCTCGACCATCACGGCCTTCTCCGCCGAGCGCTTCTTCAGGAGGTTCATCGAGACGAGCGTCAGCCCGACGACGGCGACGATGAAGAACTCGAAGGCGCCCTCGACCCACATGTGGACGACCCACCAGCGCCAGAACTCCGTCATCACGATGTTCGTCTCCGGCGTGTACAGCATGCTCGCGCCGAACAGCAGGCCGATGGAGCCGCCGGCGTAGAGAATCATGTGCGCGAGCCCGTACGGCTGTTCGTCCTTGAGGAGCGGTCGGAAGCCGCGAGCGACGAGCACCGCCCACAGCCCGAAGCCGACGAGCAGGCCGACCTGCCACAGTCGGCCCACCTCCAGATACTCCAGCCCCTCGTTGCCGAGGATCCACCAGAGGTCGCCGAAGTAGCCGTTCGCGCCGAGCCAGATGCCGGCCATCCCGCCGACGGTGACGACCACGAGCGCGCCCAGCAGGACGTGGACGAGCGTGTCCTGGCAGTCGGGCTCGTAGCCCGTCAGCAGCGGCGGGAGGAACAGCCCCGCACCGAGCCACAGCGTCGCGATCCACAGCACCCCGAGGTCGATGTGCCACGTCTTCGCGATGGCGAACGGGAGCGTCTGGAGGAAGCTGACGCCCAGCAACTCACCGAGCCCGAAGAAGCCCGCCCGCTCGATGTAGTAGTGGGCCATCAGCCCCCCGAGCAGGACCTGCGCGAGGAACAGGCCCGCCGCGACCGGGAGGAAGCGCGTGGCGGCCCGCTGGCTCGGCCGCAGCGAGACGGCGTCGGGGTCCGGCACCGCCACGTCCGTGGTGGGCTCGGGGAGCTCGACCGAGCGGTAGAGCCAGATGCCGATGCCCGCACCCGCGACCAGAAGTACCATCGCGAGCACGCTCCAGGTCATCGTCCCGGCCGTCGGAACGTTCCCCGCCCCGGGCGCGTACGGCCACTCGTTCGTGTAGGTGTGGCCCGTCCCCGGCCGCTCCGTGTGTGAGATCCACGCCGTCCACAGCGCGAAGTCCGCGACGCGACGCGCGCCGTCCGCGGTGGCGACCATCCCTTCGGGCGTGCCGTGCTCTGGTGAGCCCTCGTGGAACCGCTCGACGAACGCCTCGCGGACCTGTCGGTGGGCCGCGGCCTCCGCCGCCGAGTACTGGACCACGTCACCGCCGCCACCGTCCGCGAGGTCGGCTTTCACCGTCTCCGCGACCGCGGCCTGCTCGCTGTCCGAGAGCGCCGCGTAGTCGCTCCCGTACTGCTCCTGTGCGTAGTAGTCGCGCATCGCAGCGACCTTCCGGTCGAGCGCCCACGCGGTCAGGTCCTGTCCGTAGTACGCGCCGTTGCCGAGCACGGACCCGTGGTTCATCAGCCCGTCGCGCTGGAACTGCTTTTTCCCGAGACGCACCTGTTCGGCCGTCACGAGCGTGTCGCCGTCGCTGTCGACGACCTCCTTCGGGATGGGTGGCGACTGCTGGTAGGAGTAGAGCGCTCCCACGCCCATCACGACGAGGTTCAGGACGAACACGACGACGAGCGCCTTCGCTATCGTCGAGCGGCGTACCTGCATGGGTGGTCGTGCTCACGGCTCGTCAAAGACACTGGTCCCGAACGCGTTCGGGGTGGGTTCCAGCCGACGGGACTCAGCCGCGTCGACTTATGACACCGCTCCCAACGCCCAGATATGTCTGACCGAGAGACATACGACCGGCGCACCGTTCTCGCAGCCACGACCGCAGCCGCCGCGACGGCGCTCGCCGGCTGCTCGGGTGGGTCGTCGACGTCGGCCGACCCACCCGAGGAGTCGACCGACTCGCCGACTCCGACCGAGGCGTCGAGCGGGTCTGGTGGGTCGGGCGGCACGCAGTCGTTCGACGGCTGGATGGAGAACGTCGGCAACTACGAGGAGGTCGTCGACGCCACCGGACAGAGCGAGGTGTCCGTCACCGTCGGCGCGGAGGCGAACGGCGGCGCGTTCGGCTTCGGGCCGGCCGCCGTTCGCGTCAGCTCCGGCACGACCGTCGTCTGGGAGTGGAACGGGAAGGGTGGCTCGCACAACGTCGTGGCGAAGGGCGGTGCGTTCGAGAGCGACATGCACGGTTCGGAGGGGGCGACGTTCGAGTACACCTTCGAGGAATCCGGGACGACGAAGTACTCCTGTGCCCCACACGAGACGATGGGGATGAAGGGCGTCGTCGTGGTCGAGTAATCGCCTCGCCGCTGTGTTCGTCGCCTCGCCGCTGTTTTACACGTGAACGCGCGTGACGTGCCCGCCACAGCCGCACTGCTGGACGTACTCGTAGTCGACCCCGTGCTCGTCGAGCGCGTCGAACAGGTAGGTCTCGGGGTGGCCGTGCGCCGCGTGCGTGACGAGGTTCACGTGGTGGCCGGCCGCGGTGTGTTCGATGGCGTCTCGTGCGTGCGCGACGACCAGCTCGGGGTCGGCAGCGTACTGCTCGCGTTCGAGGTTCGCGGACCACGACCTCTCGTGGACGCGGTCGGTCACCGGTTCGACGTCATCGTGACTGACGGACATACCGGGGAGTCGGCGCGCAACGCCCGTCGTCTTGACCCCGAACCTGTTCGGGATGTGGCGCGAATCCATACATAAACTCCGCCCCCGAACGGGTTCGCCCTGGCTCCCGGCGAACGGGACTCTGCTGGCCGTTTCAAGCCCGTTGTCCCGCTACCTCCACATGTGAGGTGACTGCCAATGTTTGAATCCACTCGCCGCCGCGTGCTACAGGGGCTCGGTCTCGGAGGGACGGCCGCCGTCGCCGGCTGTAGTAGCGAGGTCCAGACGGAGACCGAAACCATCAGCCGCACCCCGAAAGCGTCTCGCCAGGCCAAACAGGTCGTCGACCAGGTCGCCGCCGACCCGACCGACATCCCGGCCCCCATCGACCGTGACGAGCCGACGACTCACGAGGTCGAACTCGAGGCGAAGGAGGTCCGCGCCGAGATCGAGGACGGCGTGACGTTCAACTTCATGACCTTCGACGGGCAGATTCCCGGCCCGATGATCCGCGTGCGGCAGGGCGACCGCGTGGAGTTCACGCTGAAGAACGCCCCCGAGAACAACATGCCGCACAACGTCGACATGCACGCCATCTACGGGACGGGTGGCGGCAGCGTCGCCACGACGGCCGCGCCCGGCGAGGAGAACGCCGAGGTGTTCACCGCCCGCTACCCCGGCGCGTACATCTACCACTGTGCGGTTCCGAACCTCGACTACCACATCTCGGCGGGGATGTTCGGGATGATCCTCGTCGAGCCGAAAGAGGGGCTCCCCGAGGTCGACCGGGAGTTCTACTTCGGCCAGCACGAGGTGTACACCGACAGCAAGCAGGGGTCGGAGGGCCACCACGGCTTCGACATGAAACGGATGGCCCAGGAGGACCCCACCTACGTCCTTCTGAACGGCGAAAAGTTCGGCTACGCCGCCGCGAACCACGGGCCGCTCGAGGCGAAGCAGGGCGAGCGCGTCCGCGTGTTCTTCGTCGACGGTGGGCCGAACCTCTCCAGCAACTTCCACCCCATCGGCAACGTCTGGAGCGACGCCTACCGCGACGGTGCGCTGGCGAGTGCCCCCGAGAAGTTCGTCCAGACGATGAAGGTGCCGCCGGGCTCCTGTATGGTCGGTGAGATGGACACGCCCGTTCCCGAGCGCATCAAACTCGTCGACCACGCGCTCTCGCGGGTCGTCCGCAAGGGGGCGCTCGCCGAAATCGACGTGACGGGCACGGAGAACCCCGAGACGTTCGACCCGTCGCCGGACAAGCCCGCCTCCGCCGACGAAGAGGGGCCGCTCTACTGACGCCCGACTGTACCCTGTTTTCGGCCAACTGAGGCGAACATGTTCGGGGGTGGTCGTATCGGTCCGGCGGTTTGAGATGCAACTATGCCACAGGCGGAACTCCAGGTGACGCTCCCCGAGGGGACGTGGGTCGGAGACGTGTCGCGGGCGTACGAGGGGGCCGTCTTCGAGGTGTTGGCGACCGTGCCCGCACAGGACCGTGGGGTGGGGCTCATCGAGATTCAAGCCTCGGCGCTCGAGTCGGTCCTCGACGCGGTCCGCGCACACGACACCATCCTGACCGTCGACGAACAGGCCGTCACGGACCGGCGGGCGCTGATCCGCTGTGAGACTGACCGGCCGCTGTTGCTGCTCTCGTCGGGCTCCGCGGGCGTCCCCATCGAACTCCCCATCCGCATCTCGAACGGCGAGGCGACGCTGTCGGTGACCGCGCCCCGCGACCGTCTCAGTGCCCTCAGCGAACAGCTCGAGTCGTTCGGGATGTCGTACGAGCTCACGTACATCCGGGCGACCAGCGACCCGACCGGGCTGTTGACCGACCGCCAGCACGCCATGGTCGCACGGGCGGCGGAACTCGGCTACTACTCGGTGCCTCGCGACTGTACGCTCAGTGAGCTCGCCGCCGACCTCGGAATCGCGAAGTCGACCGCGAGCGAGGTGCTCGCCCGGGCCGAGTCGAAGGTCGTCGGTCGCTACCTCGAGGACGCGGCGACGCTTCCCGCTGACGACTGACTCGAACGAACATGTTCGGGGTCAGACGTACCTCCGCTGCGCGCCATCTTCCCCCCATGAGTACGACCACCGAGCGACAGAAAGGTGTCACCACGACCGTCGACGTGAAGGCGACCGGCAACGTCCGGCGCGCGCTCGACGAGCACCGCTTCGACTTCACCTTCGAGGGGACGACCCTCCGGGAGTTCCTCGACGCCTTCTTCGCGGAGTACGGCTGTGCGGACCTCATCCTCGCCACCGACGACAACGACCGGACGAAGGGGTGGGCGCGCTACCCCGGCGAGGGCACACCGCCGGGCCGCTGGGTCGCCAACCCCGAAGGCGAGCGAACCCGCCGCTACGCCCGCGTGCTCATCAACGGCAAGTTCAACGAACTGCTCGATGGCTTCGACACCGAACTCGAAGACGGCGACCGCATCGCGCTGATGCAGCCGTTCATGTACTGCTGTTGAGATGTCCCCCGATACCCCCATCGTCGCGCTCGACACGCTCGACGGGAGCCACGCGCCGGTGTTCGACGGCGAGCCACGGGTCGTCCAGCTCACGCTCGCGGACGGCGAGACGCGTCCGCCCCACTCTCATCCCGGGACGACGGTTCTCTGTCACGTTCTGGAAGGGACGCTCGACCTGCGTCTCGACGGGGAGCCACACGAGGTCGCAGCCGGCGAGCTGACGCGGTTCGACGGCGACCGGGAGGTCGCGCCGCGAGCGGCCGGGCCGACGCGGGCCGTCCTGGTGTTCGTCCCGGCGTGATGTCGCGCTCGCGAAGTCGACGCCCGGCGAGCAGTATCTCGGCTCCTACGAGCGCGTAGAAGACGGCGGGTGTGCCGTTACGTGGTGAACCCGTCTTCGGCGTCGAACTCCTCTAGGACCCACTCCAGCTCCTCGATCGCTCGCAGGATGGCGACCTCGGTCTCGTCTTCGAGCGCGGACTTCGGCGGGTCGTGGCGGTCGTACTGTTCCTCCAGCGCCTCGATTCGCGCCCGGATGTCGGCTTCGCTTCGCATATCTGTCCCTGCGTGCGGTGTCCCTTGAGCGTACCGCCCTGGGAGTGTTCGCCGCGATCGGTCGTGGGTCGAACGGTGGCGAGCGTGGGGGTGACAACGCGCGGCGAGTCCCGAGCGCTCGGGTCGGTTGGCCGATGCTCGCCCTTCACCGCCACGACACCCAAGTCCCTGCGGCCCCAATACGGGGACATGAGCGAAGGCGAGAATCTCCCCCGTACCGACGACGAGTGGCGCGAGGTTCTGACCGACGAGGAGTACAAGATCCTGCGCGAACAGGGCACCGAGCCGAAGTTCACCGGCGAGTTCATCGGGAAGAACGACGAGGGCGGGTACACCTGTGCGGGCTGTGGGGCCGAGCTGTTCGACTCCGAGACGAAGTTCGACACGGAGGGCTCCGGCTGGCCGTCCTTCTACGACGCGAAGGAGGGGGCCATCGAGTTCCGCGAGGACCGCTCGCACGGGATGGTCCGCACGGAGACGGTGTGTGCGAACTGCGGCGGCCACCTCGGACACGTCTTCGACGACGGGCCGGACCCGACGGGGAAACGGTACTGTATCAACTCGGCCGCGCTGGATTTCGAGAGCGACGCCGACCAGTAGGGAGGCCTCGGGGCAGCGAACGGCGGTAGCCGCGAGCAGCGAGGGCGAGTAGTCGACTTCGGGCACGTCTCCGACGCGCTCGACGGACGGGAACTGACACCGAGCGGGGCGCTCCGGCTGTCCACAACAGCGATACGGTGGTCGTCCGTCTCTGACGTATGGTGTTCGGCATCGACAATGCACTCTCGCTGGTGGGGCTGCTCAACGACGACGGGTTCGTCGAGGCGTTGACCGACGTCGAGGAGGTGATCGACGACGTCGACGCGACGCTCGACCGGGTCGAGGAGATCGAGAGCGAGGCGGCCCGCGCCGTCAACGAGGCGAACGCGGCGCTGGTCGCCGTCGACGCCCGGCTTCAGCGGGTCGACGAGACGATTTCGCTGCTCGAAGCGAAAATCGAGGCGGCGTTCAGCGTCGGCTTCTTCTTCTTCGCGCTGAACCGCTGGAACGAGGGGGAAGTGTTCATCGCCCTCGGCCTGTTGGTGATGGGACTGCTCGGTGCGGGCTCCCTCGTCATCACGGTCGTCACGCTGCCGCAGGTGCGACGCCTGCGGCAGATCGTCAGAGGCCTCAGGACTGACCGCCCCCGGCAGGCCACCCAGTCCGCCCAGCAGCGAGCGGAGTCCGCAGCCAGCGACGAGACGGACGAGACGTAGTCCTGCCCGGGCGCGTACGCATCACAGGGCGTCAGCGAGCCGGAACAGCGGCGCCACGTCGCTCCGGGCGTAGTCGGTGAGCAGGCGCTCCAGTTCCCGGAACGTGAGCGTGTGCGTCGCGTCGGCGTCCGCGAGCGCGAGATACCGCTCGCCGAACTGCGGGACGTCGGTGTTCTTGACACCGGGCGCGTGGGTGCCGGTCGCGCCGCGCCACGCGGTCGGGTCCTGGCCGTGCTCGTAGTCGGCCCAGCGCGTCTCGGGCACTGCGACACCGACGCGCTCGCAGGCCGACTCGAAGGTGGGGCGGCCGCCGAACCGGTCGACGGCACGGTTCCGGAGGTCGTCGTGCACGAGGTCGTCGAGCGCCGCGTCGAGTCGGGCGGCGACGTGTTCGCGCGCGCCGAGCGCCTCGCTCGCCAGCCGGGCACGCCCCCGGAGGTGCAGCAGGTCGAACGCCTCGCCGTTGTACGTGAGGAGCGTGTCGGCCGGGCGATCGTCGAGCCAGTCGAGCGTCCGTTCGAGGAGGTCGAGTTCGGTCGCGGCCCCGGTTCCCTCTCGGAACAGGATCGTAGTCTCGGTGTCACCGTCCTCGGACTCGTAGCCGAGCGCGACCGCGAGTAGCTCGAAATCGGCCGAGTCCCGGAAGTCCGGCCGTTCCTGTGGGTCGAGGTCCGGACTCACCGTCTCGATGTCGAGCGCGAGGCGCATACTGGCACCCCGACGCCGCTCCACTTCAACTTACCACGTCGAGAGCGCCGCCGCGCCGTGGCGGTACGAGAGCACGGCGAGGAACACGCCGACGGCCGAGAACGCGGCGGCCGCGCCGACGAAGAACACCGATGCCATCCCGACCTGTGTCATGAGCCACCCGCCGAGCAGCGGAGCGGCCACGCTGCCGGATCACCAGACGAACTCGCGGATGTCGAACGAAGCGGCGACGCCTCCGCCCTCGTCGGCGAACAGCGCCATGCTCGCGGGTTCCCGGAAGGCGTCCGCCACGCCGAGCAGGGCGTTACAGGCGACGAGCGGCAGGGACGCGGGGGTCAGCGTCGCGAGCCCCTCGATGGGGACGATTGCGGCGGTCTGCACCAGCGTGAACGCCGCCGTGAACAGCCCGATGACCAGCCCCGAGGGGTCGTAGAGGTTGATGTACGTCGGGAGGAGGGTGGCGAGCGTCGCCAGCCCGAACCCCCCTGCAAAACGAGTGAGATAGAGGGCGGCGAACTGCAGCCGGTCGTCCATACCGGGCGTCGGAACGCTCCCCGCAAGTCGGTGCCGACCCGCGATGTGCCGGACCGGGCGCAGATGGTCGTGACCGGCGGAGATTTGCGCGCTCGTGCCGAACATGTAGGTGTGGATACCGATACACCGACGCTCGGACGCCGCGCGTTCCTCGGGCTGGGAGCTGCGGCGGTCGTGGGCGTGGCGACCACCACGACGGTTGCCGCCCAGAGCGACCCCGACTACGGCGGCTGGTTCGACGACGTGAGCAACTACGACGGGACGACCGTCGACGCGACCGGCCAGTCGGAGGTTCGCATCACGGTCGGCGCCGCGGGCAACCAGGGGAACTTCGCGTTCGACCCACCCGCCGTCCGCGTCGACCCCGGCACCACCGTCGTCTTCGAGTGGAACGGCGAGGGCGGGAGTCACAACGTCGTCGAGGCCGACGAGGACGGCGCGGACTACGAGTCGGACCTCATGGGCGAAGCCGGCTCGACGTTCTCGCTCACCTTCGACTCTGCCGGGCTCTCGCGGTACTACTGCTCCCCCCACCTGTCGCTCGGGATGAAGGGGGCAGTCGTCGTCGGGAACGGCGAGGGCGACGCGGCGGTTTCGGGTGCGCAGTCGAGCCCGGGCGGTGGTGAGAGCGGGGGCGGTGGGGCTGCTGGTGGCGACTCGGGTGGCGGCGAATCGACGCCGGCCGAGCCAACGGAAGCAGGCCCGGACCTCCCCGACAACATCGAACTGTACGGGCTCGCGCTGGTGGTTGCCGTGCTGTCACCGGTGGCGTTCGCCGCGCTGTTGGCGGCGCGCTATCGGGGGGAGTAGGGAGAGTCGAGCGAATCGAAGACCCTCGGGAAGGCGAACGAGCGCGCAGCGCCCACGAGCGAAACGAGTCGTCCTGCACGACGACCCGTGCAGAGTCGTACGGCTTTTTCTTGGTTGCTGCCGAGCCGCCGATATGGACACACAGTCGTTCCGCGACCGGGTCGGCGACCTGCTCGTCGAGGCCGACGGCGAGGTGGACGAGGAGACGATGGCCGCGGTGCTGACGGCGTACACGGCACAACTGCGTGGCGAGGTTCGGTTCCCCCTCGGGATGGAGCCGGCCGAAGCGCGGACGCTCCGCGAGGAACTCGACTCCCACGTCGGCGAGGCCATCGAACTGGAGGTGGCGGTCACCCCACAGCTACTGGAGGAGCTCGACCTCCAGTTGCGGACGTTCGAGGGGGCGCAGTAGCCGCGCTGCTACCCGCATCGAGACGCGAAGAAACGCGCGAACAGTGCCGTCGACGGCGACCGTCAGATATCGGTCGCGTCGCTGGCGGTGTTCTGGTCCGCGCCGACGACGGTGTTGGTGTCCGTGCCGCCGAACGTGGCCTCGTCGCCACGCAGCCCCTCGACCGCGCCGTCGACGAGTTCGACGCTCGCCGCGCCGAACTCGTACCGCCCGGTCGAGCTGGGCGCTTCCGCGAAGTACTCCTTCGTGACGCCGCCGTCGCGGACCTCGCCGGCGGTCACCGTGCCGAAGTCGAGTTCCGTGCCGTTGCGGGTCTCGACGTCACCGAAGCCGGCGAGGGTCCAGTCCGTCGGCAGCTGGTCGGTGATGCGGACCTCGTCGGTGTCGTCCAGCTGGCTGCTGATGCCGTCGACGGTGAGGGTCACGTGGTTCGTCTGTCCGGCGGTGAACACCGCGCCGTCGTCGCTCCGCGAGCCGCTCACCGAGAGCGTCGGGAGCTGAGCGGCGGTGTAGTCGACCGCGAGATCGAAGTTCGCCTGCACGTCGTAGCCGTTCACGACGCCGGGAACGTTGACGATCTTCGCCACGACGTAGTAGACGTCGCTGTCGTCGCTGCTCACGTCGAGGCTGACGGAGCCCGACCCCTGGACGGCCTGCGCGCTGGCGACGATGTTCGGCTCGCCGTTGGCCGCGGGCTGCTCGGCGTCGTAGACGAACAGGTCGAGGTGTGGAGCTCCCTTCGTCATCCCCTTGTTCCCGCCCGAGTAGTGCGAGAACTCGACGCTGGCGTCGATGGTGCCGTCGGGGGCGACGACGTGGCCGGCGACGGCCCGTGAGTCCTCCGGCAGGTTCAGGCCGACGCTCGCGAGCTCGCCGAAGGAGGCGGTGTCGTCCGCCGCGACGCCGGTCCCGTCGACGAGCGTACGTGTGACGGCGTCGACTGCGGCGTCGGGGTTGATGCGACCGTACCCCTCGTAGGGATCACGCCCGCCGTTCTGGTAGGTCGGGGCGTGCGCCCGGTGGAACGGCGCCGCCGTGAACGCCGTCTCCGACGCCGTCGCGAGGACGACCTGCTTCAGCCGGAGCACGTCCTCGAAGCCGGTCTCCTCGGGTGCGGGGAGTGCGATCTTCGCCGGCGCGTCGAACTCCATCGCCTCGCTGACGAGGCCGACGGTGCCGGTCGTGTACGGCGAAGCCATCGAGGTGCCGGCCTTCCCGGTGTAGTCGCGGATGGCCGGCTGGTCGCCCTCCGGGGTGTCCGGGTCGCCGGCGAGCGCCGCGTTCGCGAGGTCGGTGAGCGAGCCGCCCGGCGCGGTCACGTCGGGCTTCATGTACTCGCCCTCGCCGTCCTCGTCCTGCCCACCGATACCGCCCGACGAGTAGGCGACGAGCCCGTCGGAGTGGTCGGTCGCGGCCACGGAGATCGCCTCGTCGGCGACGCCGGGCGCGCCGTTGCCGTTCGCGGGTGTCGCGGCGTTGCCCGCCGCGGCGACCGTGAGGATGCCGCCCTCCGCGATGTCCTTGATGGCGGCCGGCGTGTCGTCGAGCTGGCCACCGAACGCACCCAGCGGCACTCCGCCGACGTACCCCCACGACATGTTCACCGCCCGCATGTTGAAGATGCGAGAGAAGTCCGCGGCGTACTCGCCGAGACTGATGGTCGGGTCGCCGAGCCCCTGCAGGCCGACGAGCGAGGCGTTCGGGGCCATCCCCGAGTGGAGCGCCGGCGCGCCGGCAGCGCGGTCGCCGTCGGTCGCGTCCGGCTCGTGGAACCGCCCGTACGCGACGCGCTGACAGCGAGCCGTCGAGGCGAGTTCGCCCTGCGCGGCGCGCACGGTCAGCGTGTAGGTCCCGTCGCGCTCGGCGGGCGCCTCCGCGACGGCCACGTCGTGCGTGCTGGCCTCGGTGTCGAACGACCGGCCGCCGAGCTGGCGCCCCTGCGGCCCCTCGATGACGAGCTCGATGCCGGTGCCGTATGCGGCGATGAACACGCCCGTCCCGGCGTCGGCCTTGACCTGATACTCGCGGGTGTCGCCGGCCGTGAGGACCGCACGGGGCTCCTTCCGTTCGACGTACTCGACGGCACTCGCGCGGCCCGACCCACCCATGATCGACGCGCAGTGGCTCCCGTGCCCGTCGGGGTCACGCGGCGCGTCGTAGGTGCCGTACCGGGAGGTCTCGTTGAACCAGCCGACCGTCTTCGGCATCGGACCGTCGCTGTCCTCGTCGAGGAACGCGAACACCTCGTCCTCCGGGAGCGTGTTCAGGTCACCCGTGTACGTGAAGTACGACCACGTCACCGTCGCCTGTGTCGTCGTGTTGATGTACTGCTCGGCGACGAACCGGTACGTCTTGCCCGGGTCGACGGCGACCTCGGTCAGCTCCTCGGGCATGCTCGCGGTCGCTGTGCGAGCGATCTCCTCCCAGCTCCCGTTCGCGAGCTGGAGGTCGATGCGGAACTCGAGGTCGTTCGAGGCGTCGGCGTTCGGACTCCACGAGAGCGTCGCGTCCAGGTCCTCGATGCTGTCGTCCTGCGGGGTGAACTCCGTGATGACCGTCTCGTTGCCGGTGGCGAACGAGCCGGGGCCGACGGTGACCGGCCCGGCCTCGTGCTGCGAGCCGACCTGGTTCCGTTCGCGACTGCCTACGTCAGCGCCGGGCTCGGTCAACACGAGTTCCTCGTCCGCGGTCGTCGCCTGCACGCCGTTCCAGGGGCCGAGGTCGGGGTGTCGGGCCTCGATGCCCGAGTCGGTCAATCCGATGGTCCGGTCGGGACGACCACGGTAGCCACGGTCCCAGACTTTCTGTGCCTCGCGAACACGCCAGTTGGCGAAGGTGCCATCGAAGCCGTCACCTGCTGCGCCCGCCGCGGTGCCGATACCCAACAGACTCGCGCCGGCCACGGTGCCGGCGGCCTTCATGAAACTCCGTCTACCGATGCCGTTCTCGTGCTGTTCAGACATGTGCGTCTACCGCGACAGACCGATGGCTACTGAAAAGGAGTTCTGACAAACCCATCACAACGTCCACTCGGATGGAACGACGGGATACGGTTCGAGGGGAACGCTCTCGAAAAGTGCGTGAACGTTCGATTGCACTCCGTGCCGACCGTCCCGACGGCGCTCGCCCGGGGCCTTATGCCGGGGCGAGCCTACCTCCTGCTATGAGCGATCTCGCGCTCGACCCCGAGCAACTCGACCGCTACTCCAGACACATCATCATGGACGACGTGGGGCCCGAGGGCCAGGCGAAGCTGCTCGACTCTCGCATCCTGTGTCTCGGCGCGGGCGGCCTCGGCTCGCCGGTCATCCAGTATCTCGCCGCCGCGGGCGTCGGCACGCTCGGCATCGCTGACGACGACGTCGTCGAGCGGTCGAACCTCCAGCGACAGGTCATCCACGCCGACGCCGACGTGGGCGTCCCGAAGGTCGACTCCGCCGCGAACTACGTCGAGCGACTGAATCCCGACGTCACGGTCCAGACCTACGAGACGCGCGTCACCGAGGAGAACGTCGAGGAACTCATCGCCGAGTACGACATCGTCGTCGACGGCTCGGACAACTTCGCCACCCGGTATCTCGTCAACGACGCCTGCACGCTCGCGGGCGTCCCGTTCGTCCACGGTGCCATCCTCCGGTTCGAGGGGCAGGCGACCGCGTTCGACGGCGAGGCGCCCTGCTACCGCTGTCTGTTCCCGGAAGCGCCCGAACCCGGCACGGTCCCCGACTGCGCGACGGCAGGGGTACTCGGGGTGCTCCCGGGCGTCGTCGGCACCATCATGGCGACGGAGGCCATCAAGCTCGCGCTCGACTACGGCGAGTCGCTCGTCGGCCGCTTCCTCTTCTACGACGCCAGCGACATGACGTTCGAGGAGATTCCGCTCGAACAGCGCCCCGACTGCCCGGTGTGTGCAGACGGTGGCATCGACTCCATCCACGAGGTCGAGTACACGTCGACCTGCTCGATCAGCTGAGGTCGCCCGTCATCGATCGAGGTCGCTCGCGACGAACACGTTCACGAGCTCCGTCTCCCTGACCCGTAGCTCCACCTCGTCGCCCTCCGTCGCGTCGGCGTCGGTGACGAGCGTGACCGCCTCGATGGGTCTCCGCCGGAGCACCGCGAGGACGCGAGCGAGCCGCGAGGGTTTCCCGCCTTCGCGGAGCACGAGGATGCGGTGCGAGTCCGCGAGCTCCTGGAGTTCCGTCTGCAGGTCGTAGTCGTCGACCTCCTCGGCGTCGATGGCGTAGATGACCTCCCCGCGGAGGGTCCGCTCGTCCATATCCTATCGTCGGTCTGCCCCCGATTTAGCCTTCCGTCACCGGCACCGACTCGAACGCCTCGCCGGTCCAGCGCCACGCTCCCACCGACTCGTCCGGGAGCGAGACGATACAGTAGCGGTAGCCGGACCACGTCGCCAGTCGCGCGTCCGTCTCGCTCGGTCCTGGCGGGCCGCGAGGATGTGAGTGATAGAAGCCGACGACCTCGTCGCCCGAGTCCTCGATGGCTTCCATCGCGCTCAGCTGTGCCGCAGGGTCGAGTTCGTATCGCATCTCGGGGCTCGCTGCGACGTTGGGAACGCGACGAATCCCGGTGACGACATCTGGATTTCGTCGTCCTCCAAGCACGCCACACACCTCCTCAGGTGCGCCCTCGCGGGCGTGGTCGAGCAGGACCTCACGCACGCCAGGGCCGAGCCTCATGCGACTTGTCTGGCGAGCGGTCGGGCGACCGACTCGGGTGGCGCCTCGAACACGTCGGGGTGGACCAGGCCGGCGAGGTACTCCAGCGTGTCCACGAGCCGAGGACCGGGACGGTTGACGTAGTGGTGGCCGTCCATGGCGTACGCTCGCTCCGTCGCGACGGCCGTGAGGTCGCGCCAGCCGTCGCGCTCCGTGAGGTCCGCGAGGTTCTCGACCGTCTGGTCGAGGCCGAACCCACAGGGTGCGGCGACGAGCACCTCGGGGTCGTACTCGCTGATCTCGTTCCACTCCCGCGGCCGCGAGTCGTGCCCCGCCTGTTCCAGTCCGTATTCGGCGCCGAGCGACTCGACCATCCCCGGTACCCAGTGCCCTGCGACCATCACCGGGTCGGTCCAGTCGAGCACGGCGACGCGCGGGCTGTCGGTCGCGTCCTTCGCGCGCTCCGTCACGGAGTCGATGCGCTCGCGGAGGCCGGCGACGACGGCCTCGGCTTCCTGCTCGCGGTGGAGGACGCGACCGAGTCGTTCGACGTCTTCGAGCATGTCCTCGATGGAGTGCGCGTCCGTGGTGACGACGTCGCAGTCGAGGCCGAGTTCGGCGACGGCGTCCTCCACCAGCACCGAATCGACGGCACACACGTCACAGACCCCCTGCGAGACGACGACGTCGGGGTCGGCGCGCTCCAGTGCGTCGAGATCGATGCCGTAGACGCCCTCGCCCTGTTCGGCTTCGACGACCTGCTCGTTGATGTCCGAGGGGGAGGAATCGGGGTCGACGTTCGCGTAGTTGACCGCGGGCTTGTCCTGGGCTTCCGGCGGCCAGTCGCACTCGTGGCTCGTGGCGACCGGCTCGACCCCGAGCGCGTAGACGATTTCGGTGGCAGACGGGAGGAGCGTGACGACGCGCATAGCTCACTCTCGGTCCGCTCTGGATTAAGCCCCTTGGCTCCGGGCGTCTGCCACGCCGTACGCTGGGCTTTCGACCGCAGATCGCTCGATAAGCCAACAGTATCCTCAGTACCCGTGGGATAGCTTTCCGCGGACCCGCCCATCGTCCTGGCAGCGAACCCCCCATCATGTCCACCCTCTCGACGACGGTCCACCGGACCGTTACGGCGGTCAACCGGAACCAGTGGAACAACCTGGTAGCCCAGTCGGAACTGGGGACGCTGTTCCACCGCTACGAGTGGCTTCACGCCCTCGAAGTCGCCCTCGACGACGTGCCCCACCACGTCGTGGTGCGCGACGACGGGAACCCCGTCGCGGTGTGGCCGAACTTCCTGGGGTCGGTCTCCCTGCCCGATCAGATCGAGCAGCGGCTCTCCGTCGAGCTGCCGTTGCACGCGATGCACTCGGTCGAGCCAGGGTACGGCGGTCCCGTTGGGGCGGCCGACACCGAGTCGATCGAGCACCTGTTCGATGCGCTCGATGCCTCGTTCGGCCCGACGACGCTTCTCCACGCCTTCTCGATGTACGATACGCGAGGGGCCCGCTACGGGAAGTACGCGCGAAGTCGCGGCTACGAGTCGCGGCTCCGGTTCTGCGTGTTCCTCATCGACCTGCGCGTGGGACTCTCGACGGTTCGCGAGAACATGGCCAAGGAACGGCAGAAGGCGATTCGACGCGCGACGGACCAGTCGTATCGGATCGACGTGGCACCGCTCGGCGCGGCGCTGGACACGACGTACGACCACTACCGGCAGAACATGCGACGGGTCGGTGGC
The DNA here is from genome assembly GCF_024362405.1 of Halorarius litoreus. GTDB lineage: Archaea > Halobacteriota > Halobacteria > Halobacteriales > Haloarculaceae > Halorarius > Halorarius litoreus. The sequence continues at coordinate 1,945,299 of NZ_CP101454.1, forward strand.
ACCGTGCTCCCACGGGCGCTGTTCGAGGCGCTGGCCGACCGACTCGCGGACCGCGTCCGCGTGTTCACCGCCGTCGTCGACGGTCGGGAGGTGGGGCGGTACGTCTACCTCCTCGACGACGAAGGGGGCGTCCTCCACCACTGGCTGTCCGCGATTCCCGACCCCGACCACTACGACTACTACCCCTCCGAACTGCTCCACTGGTTCGGGCTCGAGTGGGGTCTCGAGCACGGTTACGACCGCTACAGCTTCGGGAAGACGAGCCCACACTTCACGGACTCGGTGTTCCGATTCAAGCGGAAGTACGGGGGCAGGGCAGTCCCGGTGTTCGAGATGGAACGCGGGAACACACGGGCCGGGTGGCCTCTCTACAAACTCGCCCGCAGAGCGTTCCTCGGCCGGACGGTGTGAGCGCTCTCAGCTCCGCGCCACGACGGCGAACGCCGCGCCCCCACCTACGACGAGTGCGAACCAGTAGCTCATCACCCGGTAGACGAGCGCGACGGCGAACGCGGCGGCCGTCCCGGTGGGGGTCAGCGCGACGAGCAGCGCGACGAGCGCGAACTCTACGCCACCCAACCCACCAGGCGAGGGCGTCAGCCCCGCGAGCGTCGACGCCGGGACGATAAAGAGGACGAGCAGGAGGTCGACGGGGACGCCGAGCGTCTGGCCGGCGAAGTAGAGCGGGAGTGCGAAGAACACCCACCCGAGATAGGCGAAGGCGACGGCCTTCACGAGCGCGACGCGGTCCTGTGCGATGCGGTCGAACGCCTCGAACAGGTCGTCGATGCGGCGACCGACACCCTCGACCGAGACGCGGTCGGTGACGCGCGTGACGGGTTCGGTGAGCCGGAGCACGCCACCGCGGACGCGCTCGCGGAACCGCCAGCCGACGGCGACGAGCGCCGGGACGCCGAGCGCCATCACGAGTAGCCCCTGCGCGAGTCCCTTCACGACCGTCGGGAGTTCGGCCTGCAGCAGCAGGACGGACATCCCGACCGCCGAGAAGGAGAAGAACGGCAGCAAATTGAGGAGGTCGGCGGTCACGACACTCGCCAGCGAGTCCTCGTAGCTCGCACCCGTGTCTCGCGAGAGGACGTACGCGATGAACGGCTCGCCGCCGGCTTGCCCGAGGGGGGTGACGTAGTTGGCGAACGTCGCAGCGAAGTACGTCACCACCAGCCGGCGATAGGGGACGTCGATACCCGCGACCCCGAGGACGACCTGCCACGCCTTCCCCCAGAGCGCGAGACAGAGCGCGGTGGAGAGACAGCCGGCGGCGAGCCACCGGGGGTCGGCTTCCGCGAGCGCGTCGCTCACCTGCCGGAGGCCGACCCCCGCTGCGAAGAGGTAGAGGAGGACGCCCGCGATGAGAAACCCCAGAAGCGTCTTCGCGGCGGTCTCCCGGTCGACGAACTCGAGGACCTCGCGGGTCACTTATTCGATGTAACCGAGGTCTTCGAGCCGGTCTTTCGTCGTCTCGTCCATGTCGCCGAGCACGTCGTCGTCCGGGTCGTAGTCGTCGTCCCACGTCTCGCCGACCCGGGACTCGAACTCGCGGAGCGTCGCCTCGACCTCCTCGATGACGGGGTCGTCCCCGCCAACGAGGTTCTCGGTCTCGCCGGGGTCGCGGTCGATGCGATACGCCTCGTCCGCGATGCGCTCGTTGCGGATGTACTTCCCGTCGACGCGGCGGGCCGCGCGCATCCGCGAGTAGTAGCGCGAATCCTTGTCGAGCTCGATGCCGGCGCTCTGGGCCTTGGTCTCGAGCTGTTTGAGCTCGACGACGGGCCGGTGGTACTCGACGAACGCGTACTCGCCGTCCGCGAAGTCGCGGTAGTCAGCCGACAGCAGCGAGCGCTTCGGGTCGAGCGGCTCGCCGACGCCTTCGGCGCCCGCGAAGTCGAGGACGGTGTGGTAGAGGTCCTGCAGTTCGACCTGCTGGTCGCTTCGTCCCGATTCCTCGCCCGGGGCCTTGATCATGAGGGGGACGTTCACGAGCGGGTCGTAGATGCAGAACTCGTGGCCGTAGATGCCGTGTTCGCCGTGGAGTTCGCCGTGGTCCGCACAGACGACGACGAGCGTGTCGTCCCACTGGTCGGTCGCCTTCAGGTGGTCGAACAGCCGCTCCAGTTGCGCGTCGATGTGGCGAATCTCGGCGTCGTACAGCCCGCGGATGTCCTCGAACTCCGCCTCGGAGATGTCGCGGGCCCCGGAGTTGTACTCCTTCGAGTTCTGGCAGACATCGGTGGGGTCGACGCCGGGGGCGAACTCCTCGCGGTACTCCTCGGGCGGGTAGACGGGGAGGTGGGCGTCCATCAGGTTGATGAACGAGAACCACTGCTCCGAGGCATCGACGAACTCGATGGTGTTGTCGATGACCTGCGGGGTCTTCGAGTCCGCGCCGTCGCTCCCGGCGAAGTACTCGTGGATGTCGTTGCCGACCTCAACGAGGCGGTTCGCGACCGCACGCATCCGGTCGTGGTCGTTGATCTTCTGCCAGAAGTCGGCGAGGGCGCCCGAGAGGAAGTCGCCGGGCATCACTTCGAAGAAGTTGTCCTGGTCGTCGAATCCAGCGGTGAGGCGCGTGTAGGGCGTAATCCAGGCGTTCGAGGAGTAGCAGGCAGTGTCGTAGCCCGCGGCGGACATCGCCTGTGCGAGCGTCCCCACGTCGTCGGGGAGATACGGCTGTTCCTGGCTCGCGCCGTGCTGGCTCGGATAGAGTCCGGTGAACATCGAGGCGTGGACCGGGAGCGTCCACGGCGCGGGCGCGACCGCCTGCTCGTAGACGGTGGCTTCCTCCGCGAACGCCTCCAGTCCGGGCGTCGTGGGCTTGCCGTAGCCGTACGGCGTCAGGTGGTCCTTCCGGACCGTGTCCATCACGACGAAGAGGACGTTGCTGCCCGAACTGTCGTGCATACTCGGGGGAACCGGCCGGCCGTGGATAAATCTCGTGGTCTCCGGCGCTCACCGGGCCGTTTTGGGCACCACGTAACTACGGGCCACAAGCGTCAATCGCTCCCAGGTCCGGTCGGTGACGTGGCAGTCCGCCGCCGTCGCCGTCGCCCGCAGCACACGGCGGTCCTCGGCGTCTACGCCCGGCACGTCGTGGTCGTCGGAGGCTGGCTAGCCGCACGGCTCCGCGAGTAGAAAACAGGGAGTGAAACGCGGAGTTAGAACGGGGCTTCGGGACCTTCGTCCGTGCTCTCGGCGTCCGAGGACTCGCCGGGGAACGACGGCGAGACGTTGCCGCCGCCCATGCCCTCGTGGCCGCCGCCCATGCCAGTCTCGGCGTGGACGGTGTTGATCTCGGGGATCTCCTTCGTCATGCGGGACTTGATGGCCTGGATCGTCATCGGCGAGATGCCACAGCCCGAACACGCGCCCCCGAGCTGGATGGTGACCGACCCCTCCTCGCGGTCGAGGTTCTGGATGGCCGCGCTGCCGCCGTGCATCTGAATCTGCGGGAAGTTGCGGCGCAGGAAGTTCGAGATGCGCTCCCGAAGCTCGTCCTCGCCCTCTGCGGTTTCCGTGCTCATACCCGCGGCTATGGGACGACGATGCTTAGGAGTTGTCCCTAGGGGTTCCACCCGTTACCGACGCTCCATCACGAGGTACAGGAGGAGGACGGCACCGAGATACAGCACCATCCCTCCGACGACTCCCCACGTCAGCACGTTCGACGTGTCGAAGTTGTCCCACACCCGGGCCACGCCGACTAGCACCAGCGTGAACCCGAGTACCTGGCTCTGAACCGGTATCCGGGCTGCACTCCAGCGCTCGTCGAGGACGACCGCGACGTTCACGACACCGAAGAGGGCGAACCAGCCCGCCAACACGCGCGCCGTCAGTGGCGAGACCGTCCACGGCCAGCTACCGACCATGATGTCGGGAGCGACGAACAGGACCACGGCACTGACGGCGACGACGATCCCGAGACTACCACCGAGGACCCGGACGATTCGCGGAACGCGAAGTGCGCCCGGTGGCGGCTCGTGGGGGTCGGTCCGGCGGTTGCGCGCCCAGACGGCGGGCACGAGGACGGGCGTGACCGCGTAGAGAACCACCCAGAGGACGAACGTGAAGTGGCTGTGGTTGAAGTTCTCCCAGTGGAGGACCGTGGCGAGTGCCATGGCCACCGTGAACGTGGCGATGCCGAGGAACACCGGCGCGACCGTGTGCCACCGGCTCGCCGTGGAGACGCGGTAGAAGAAGTAGACGCCCGCGCCGTAGCCGGCACCCATGATTATCGGCGTCATTTCGGGGCGGATCGTCCACGCGAAGAACCGGGTTGTCTGCGACGGCAGGCCGTAGAGGACCAGAAACGCCGCAGCGAGAAACGGGATGATGACGCGCGCGACCCAGCGCGTGAGGGGAAGGACGCGGTCGTCACGGACCGTGGCGACTCCTCGACGTCCCGTTTCTGAGTTGCGCATGTCCGTCTCCGATGTTCGTTCCGATTCACTGAGTCGTACTATAGCTATTCCGCCGCGCGAGCTCCCCGTCGTTCCCTATACGTCGAATACGCGGCGAAGCTCGCTCTCGATCTCCTCGACGTACAGCTCCAGCATGTCGTCGAGTTTCTCGTCGTCCACGACCACGACGCCGTCGATGCGCTCGTGGGGGTTCTCGGGGAGTTCGATGGTGAACTCGCCGTCGCCTTCGTAGAACGGCTCCGACTCGTTGAGGATGGTCTGGTCGATGCCGTGGATCAGCGTGGAGTCGTACTGCTCGTTCATCCGGTTGAACGCGTTCTTGTACGCCTGCTGCAGTTTGGGGAAGTAGTCGACGTACTTCTCCTCCTCGAAGGTCTCCGGGTCCAGAGTCATACACGTCTCTCGGCCGGTGGTGGGGAAAAATCGGGCGGTTACGCGCCGTTCACGCGGGCTCGCCCTGATACGGCACTTCGAGCAGGCGTGCGCCGCAGTCGGCACAGCCGACCGCGACAACCTCGTGTGAGCGGCAACAGGAGGTGACGGTCTCGGTGCCCGCCGTCACGGCCCCGTCGCACTCGGGGCAGGTCTCGACGAACACGCGGAGCCCTCCGAGCACCTGCGCTTTCGCGCCCACAGCGAGGCGGTCCCAGTCGTCGACGTACTCGGGGAGTTCGGCCGCCGCCGCGAGGTCCGCGAGCAACGCGGCCCGGGATTCCCACTGGCCGAGCCGGCGGTCGCCATCGAACGCCTCGAATCCATCGTCGTGCTCCTCGAACCGGAGGGTTGCGGAGTCGACGTCGAGGCGGTCGGCCAGCGCCTCGCGGTCGGCCCCCGCCTCGCGGAGGGCGTCCATCCGGTCGGTCCACCCGTCCCGGAAGTCGTCGGCGAGACAGAGGTCGTCCTCCTCGGCGCAGGGCTCGACGACGCCCGCCTCCAGCAGCAGCGTCTCGGGGTCGACATCGTGCCGGAGGTCGGCGTCGGCAGCCGCGTCGGTGGCGCCCGACACTTGCGGTCCCTTGTCGAAGTAGGCCAGCAGCCAGTCGGGGAAGTAGCGCTTCGTCAACTCGGGTGTGCCCGGAACCAGATAGCCCCGGAGCCAGATGGCGAGGAGCGAGCCGACGAACAGCGCCGCGCCGGCCGGCGGGTAGACGACGCCTACACCGACGGACAGCACCGCGGCGATGGCGACGTTCGTCGCGGTACAGGGGATACACCGGTTCTCACCGGTGTATTCGGGTTGGCGGAGGCGAGCGACGAGGTTCATACCCGTTCCACTGCGCCCGCAGGGCAAAGTTCCAACGCCCCTACTCGGTGCTGCGCCGTCGGTGGCAGACGGGCTAGGGCCGAGTATCGCCCGGCTGCAGGCGGGTTGGCGCCCGGAACGGCGCGGTTCTCCCTCTGTGAGGCTGGGCCGAGGCTGGCGCGAGCCACGGGATTTCATATCGCAGCATATGTTTTATGGGGTGCGTTGCAGCAGGAATCGGTGGTCTGCGTCAGTCTTCGAAAACGGCGCGTTCGGTGCGTCTCGCGGCGGCTTCCTGGCTTCGGTCACTCCTCGTCGCGCTCGATGCTGGCGCCCCCGCGGCCCTCGCCACCGGCGAAGCGGTCGGCGCCCGCCATCGCGGTCTGGAGCGCCCGCGAGCCGTGCCAGCCCTCGACGCCGAGCCCGCGCTCCAGCGTCGTGCCGATACCGTCGTAGACGGCCGCGCGGTCGGTCAGGACGGTCTCTTGGGGGAACTCGGCGATGCGCTTCCCCAGGTCGACGGCTGCCTCGCGGGCGTCGCCCGGCTCGACGACACGGGTGGCGAGCCCCCAGCGCTCGGCCGTCGCGGCGTCCACCGCTCTGCCGGTCAGGATCATGTCGAGCGCGCGACCCAGCCCCACCACTCGGGGGAGCCGCTGGGTGCCACCGTCGACGAGCGGGACACCGAACCGGCGCTCGAAACAGCCGAACTCGGCCGTCTCGCTCGCGACCCGGATGTCACACCACAGCGCCATCTCCAACCCGCCGGCGACGCAGTGCCCCTCGACGGCGGCGATGGTGGGTTTCGAGACGCGCTCGCGGGTGAACCCCAGCCAGCCCTCCGGGGAGTCCTGCAGGTCCATCGCCTTCAGGTCCGCCCCCGCAGAGAAGGTGCCCTCGCTCCCGGTGAGCACTCCCACCGTCGCGTCGCCTGCTTCGAACCGGGTCCAGGCGTCGAGCAGCGCATCGGCGGTGGCGCGGTCGATGGCGTTGCGGCGGTCCGGACGGTCGACCGTGACGACGGCGACCGGCCCCTCGCGGTCGTAGTGGACGCTCATGGCTCCGCAACCCGTCGCTCGGGCGTAAAACCCGAGGTCGGACGCTGGAACGGGCAGTTCGACAGATCCGGGCCTCATGCGACCGCTCCGCTCATACACCTGATACTGCGATATCGAATCGGTGCTACCGGCCGGTCACGCTCCTGAGAACACGGACGGCATTCACGACCCATCGTATTAATGAGGGGTCATAAATGCGATGATTAATCCGTTCACACGTCGTAATCGTGGGGCATGAGCGGGTCCGACAACGGCTCGGGTGGGGAGAGCATCGAGGGGGGTGACGGGACGGTGCGAACCCGTTACGAGTGGGCGTCCTCGATCCCGTCGACCGCCGTCGTCGAGACTGTCGCCGCCGCCGCCGGCCGCGACCTCATAGAGTTCGCGCCGCTGTACGAGTTCGTCGACCCCGACGCGCTGAACGAGTTGGTGCGGTCGCCTACTGCGGGCAAGAGTGGAGCGACGGTGTCGTTCGTCTTCGAGGGCTACAAAGTCACGCTCCACAGCGACGGCGAACTCGTCGTCCAGCGCGCCTTCATCTAACCAGCCGTCTGTTTCGGGATGTTGACTCTCCAAATCCGGCGATGTGACGCGTGTACACACCGTTGAACCGTTCAGTTGGCTCGTCCTACCGGTCGAACAGTCATCCACCAGTCAATCCCGGATATCACCGTGTTTCCCCCGTGAGTCCGCCGGTAGGAGCTGTCTACTAGCACGTCAGCGCCAGTAATCACCCGTTCGTTCGCTGAACGGTCGCATCTGTTTATACCGTCACCCCGACTCCGTGCTGACGACTGTGAGAGACGAGACTGCCACTAACCGGACGGCCGACCTCTTCATGGAGGCGTCCGAGTCGACGCTCGGTCGACGTCGGGCGGTCGTCGCACGCCTCGAGGAACTCCAGTCGAACGGCTGGCTGGACCGGTTCTCGGTTCGAACCTGGCCCAGTCGCGTCACGCTCGAGGGACCGAACGAGGACGTCGTCTCCGTCGTCCACCGACTCGAACGGTGGGCCGACGAAGCCGGCGTTTCGCTCGGCCCCTGTTTCGAGTGGCGAGAGTACGACTGCACGTTCACCGACGAATCGGGCGAGCTGGTCTCGCTCCCGGTGGTTGCGCTCGCGGTGTACGAGGACGACGACCTCGTCGATGTCGCGCCGCGGGTCGAGACGTCGACCGTCGTGACCGTCGACGAACTGCTCGACGAACTGGGACAGCGGGCGGATACGGGCAGACGTCCTGCGGTCGTCGACGAACTCAGTTGAGGCGTAGCACACACAGATGTATCCCAAACCACACATGGAAACAGTGCGTATATAGTGCAATTTTAGATATCAATGGGTTGTCATAGTACAGGGCGAAAGAGTATCTCAGTTCGACACCTACCTATAGCGTCGAACCGACCGAGGAACACATGTCAGAATCAACGATGAAAAGCGGAAACAGCACCGACCCGATTTACGAACGAACGTACCATTCGACGAGTGAGAGTCTCGTCAGCGTCATCATCGACGCCATCGCCAACGCGGCGGGCGTCGAGCCGGCGGCACTCGACAAGCCGCTGTACGAGGCGATCGACACCGACGCGCTCTCGAAACTCTTCCACAATCTCGATGGGTCCGTAGACGGCTACGTCGCGTTCAACTACCTGTCGTACCGCGTCTTCGTCCACAGCGACGGCGCGGTGGCGGTGTACGAACGAATCTGATTCCCTTCCTCGTTCGAAGATAGAGAGTCCTTAGCTACGCGGTTACTACCCGGTAGGTTCCTAAGCGCCACGTACCTTTCCGAACAGTCGTTCCATCAGGTGGTGATGACGCGGACCTCCATTCTCCCGGACGAGCCGGTGGCCGAGTGGCCTGGGGCCGTCGACTGGCCCCGGCTCCTGTACACGGGTGCGTACGCCGCGACGCTCGCCGGTACCCTCGTCAGCGGCTGGCTCACGTACATCTACGTCGGTGCGGGGGCCCGCGAGCTCAACCCGGTCATCGTCGCGCTCATCGCCCTGGTCGGTTTCGAGTGGATGGTGCTCGTGAAGGTCGCGGTCGTCGTGGTCTGCTTCCACGCGTACTCCCTGCTCGCAACCGCGACGTCGACGGGGCTGGTGCTGGGGTTCTCGTGGCTCGCGGCGTGGATCCACCTCTTCGACGCTGCCCACGACATCGGGGTGGCCCTGCTCGCCGGCTGGATTCCTGCCGACCGCATCGCGCTCGCGACGCTCCTCATCCTCGTCGGCCTCGTCGTCGGGCTGCTGTTCCGGCCGCCGGAGGTCGTTCCCAACGGGCTCCGAGTGAGTCGATAGCGGACGCTGCGGGTCCGAGTGTCTGAAAATGGTACCGTCGCCAGAGGGCGACGGCCGCATTTGTCGCGTGTGTTGCAGAGGGCCCGGATGCGGAAGACACCGCCCACGATCGGGGGGAAATCGTTTTGGGTATCTCCGGGCCATCTGCATGCTAGTGCCGGACTGTCTTTGGTATACGGGCAGTATCCCGCTTAGGGCGCTCGATACCGCCACGCGGCCGTGATTCCTCACCGGCACGCCGGGAGCCGGTAAGCCGGACCAACGCGACGAGGCCGAACCGGTGGCGGGCGTCGTGTCTCGAACCGACAGGCTACCTCGCTGCCATCCGTCACAGGTGCCGTGTAACAAACTGGTCGTCGGTCAGAGCCGCAGATGGCGACCGCTGTCGGGGCGTGGTAGCGTCACCGCGTGTCCGCCCCTGCTCCCCCGTCGCACCTGGGCGGGCGCTACGGGGACGAGGCGCTCGGCCGCTGGCTCCAAACACCGCGTCCACGACCCCGCGCGCTGTCGGCTCCCCGCGTCGGCGCCTCGACCGGCGTCCGATGGCGCGCACACCGGGCAGTGGTCGCCTCCCGGGTCGTCCCGCCGACGTTTCGCCGACACTGCCCGAATCGCACGTGGTATCCCCCGTGTACCGCGTTCAGGAACCCGGTTCAGTCGTCGTATAACTATGCCCCATCCGGTAGTCGTGTCTGCTGGCGCCCACAACGGCGTCGATCCCCCCGGGGACACCTCGTTCCGGCACGGATGAGCTCCGTTCGGTGTCCCCGCCTGCCAAGCGGGAGGCCCTGCCGCCTCCTGCTGTTTGGAAGGGTAGCTCGATGGAAGAGCACCACCGGCTCGCCGGTGGCGGCCCCTCGGGGCCCCACGTGGTTCGAATCCCGTCCCTTCCGTTCTGTTCTCGCTTCGCTCGCTGTGTGGCGTCCAGCAATCAAGAGACAATCGAGAGACAATCGAGAGACCGCCGAGCGGCCCGCCTCACTCGGCGGAGCTGGGGTCGGCCAGCTGCCGGCTCCCCCCTGTGGCCGTCGCTGCGGTGCTCGCCTCGCCCATCGGGTAGGACGCCTCGACGGTCGGCTCGACGACCGGGAGCGGCCGACCGTCCATCCGGTCGCTCCACGGCACGTTCAGCGCCGACAGCACCGTCGGCGCGACGTCGAGCAGCGTCGCCCCCGTACAGGCGGCCTCCGCGTTGATGCATCGGCCCGCAATCCCGAGCAGTCCGGGAGCCGTTCGGCGTGCGAGGGTCGTCTTCGGGCCGAACACCGCTCCCTCGAGCGTGGCCGAGAGCGCGATGCCGTCGGCGGGTTCGAGGGCGATGTCCGGTGCCCGGTCGACGGCGTCGCCGTCGAACGCCCCTGCCCGGGGGTCGACGCGCGCGAAGACCGGGTTGCCGTCGGGCGTCTCGACCGCCTCGAAGGCGTCGACGATCGTCGACCGAACTCGGGCTGCGGTCGCGGCGTCGAGGGAGCCGTCGAGGTAGACACCGGTGGCATCGACGGCATAGCCCGCCGAGGCCCCGTGGTCGACGACGCGCGCGCGCTCGGTCGGCTCCTCGGTCGCCGGCTGGTCCTCGCCACCGAGCCCGACCGCCGAGCGGATTCCGGCGAGCAGCTGGGTGAGGGGGCCTCGCTGTGAGGGGTCGGCTGTCTCGACGGCGTCGGCAGCGCTCGTCACGAGGTGTCCCCGGTCCTCGAGGAAGTCGTTCACCCGGAACTCGTAGCCGGTGGTCGATTCGATGCCGTAGCCGCTGACCACCAGTACGACTCCCGGCGTCCACGCGTCGAGCACCTGCCCGATCGCTTCGTCGACTGCGGCGTACACGTCGCGGAGCGCCGCCGCATCACCGGGACGTGCCTCGGCCATCGCTGCCGGCTGGCCGAAATGCAGGTAGCCGAACCCCGGGTCGTATCGGCCGACGAGATACCGGAAGGCCCGGCCACGCATCGCTGCGAGCTGCTGGAGCCCCGCCACGTGGTCCGCACGGGTCGACGCGGCCGGTGGTGACAGCTGGTACTCGCCGATCTCGGCCCTCAGCTCCTCGAGGAGTCCGTCGGGGTGACACGTCGGTGCCGCCGAGCCGCCTGGCAGGATCGCGCCGTTGATCGCCGGCGGTGGGCTCGACAGCGGTGCGTCGACGACGACGCTCGCCACGCCGTGCTCGTCGAGGAGTTCCCAGAGCGTCTGTTCCTGGAGGTCGGTGGCATCGACGGGCGTCCCGTCGCGTCGTCGCGACCCGAATACGCCGTGCTTACCGGGGCCGACCCCGGTCGCCAGCGCCGCCGCCGTTCGCTCCGGTGACGCCCCTGGTTCGACCCCGAGGGGTTCGGCGACCCCGGCGGTCAGCAACCCCGCGAGGTTCGGCACGACGCCATCGGCCACTAGCGGTTCGAGAACCCGGTCGCTCATCCCTTCCACTGCCAACGCCAGCACGCGCTGGCCCGTTCCGTTTCCCATGGCCGGGCCTCCGTCGTACGAGTGATTAGTTATGCAGTTGCTTCCGTCGAAAACCGATAGCATCCGGCGGTGCGTATGGTGCTCTTACCGACCGTTCGACCCGTTCGGTAGCATTGTACTACCAACTGTGCGAACGAGTAACACTGTATTACGTTCGAATATCCACAACCGAAATAAACTATCCATGCAGGTAGTAGTCGCGTATCTTCCGGGTGTCGTACTGGGCGTTCCCGAGACGTATCTGGTACGTAACTGTAAGTATCTGGATGTAACCTCGTCGGTTTCCTTAAGTGTAGTAGTAGTATCTTACCGGGCGATGGGACCTCGCAGCGCCGGGGACACGGCACAGACAGAATCGCACGGCAAACGGACGTACACGGCCGCGTACGAACTACCTACCATGGGAGCGTATCGCCGGTCGACGGGGGATCGACGAGCCGTGGCGACCCGGCGGGGGGACGACCGACGTGAGGCCATCCATCACTCACCAGGACGATGACGAGGGAGCAAGCCAACGAGGAGGAGGAAGGGGGCGTCGTCGAACCGGATCAGTGGGAGGACGTCGCGCCGAATCCGGACCTCGAGCGCGACATGGGGTACGAGATCCGGGACTGGGAGGCCGTCTCGGCACGGGCAGCCGGCGGCGACCGGTTGCTGTTCCTGCCGACCGACGAGGACCTCCTGCGTGAGGAGGCGTTCGTCGTCGCCGACACCGACGTGGTGTGCGACGTCATCGACCACCTGTAGAGGGCCCAATCGTTCGCGGGTACGACGGGACTACCCAGACGTTCGGGAGCCGTCGACCCGTTCCGGCACCACGTAGGTCGCGTGTACTGCGTGGACAGCCGGTACATAACAATTCCCGCAGCGACTGCCGTTTTCTCAATGACCGACCAACTACGAACCGGTCCGGCAGGCGGGGTTCCACGGCACGTCACGCTGGGTGACGACTGCCGCATCGACAGTACGGCCATCTTGGGGGAGGGGGGAACCCGCCACGACTGGACGATCATCGGCGACGACGCCGTCGTCCGCTCCGGCTCGGTCATCTACGCCGACGTGAAGATCGGCGACGGACTCCGGACGGGCCACAACGTGCTCATCCGTGAGGGGTCGCAACTCGGCGACAACGTCGTCGTCGGCACGAACGCCATCGTCGACGGCCACGTCACCATCGGCTCGCGAGTGAGCCTCCAGTCGGGCGTCTACATCCCGCCGGAGACGACGCTCGGCGACGACGTGTTCGTCGGCCCGAACGCCGTGTTCACCAACGACCGCTTCCCCATCCGCACCGAGGAACCGCTCGTCGGTGCCACCGTCGAGGACGGCGTCTCCGTCGGCGCGAACGCCACCATCATGCCGGGCGTCACGCTCGGTGAGGGGTGTTTCGTCGCCGGCGGCGCGGTCGTCACCCGCGACGTACCGCCACACACGCTCGCGCTCGGCGCGCCCGCCACGCACCGCCCGCTCCCGGAGGAACTCCAGGGGCCGAACAACATCGCCTGAACCATGTTCACCCACTATCTCGCTGCCACGGACCGAGCGACGCACGCCAAGCTGGAGGGACGCCAGTGAGCCAGCAAGCCGAGACGTTCGGTCTCTACGGCTCGACGGCCACCCCCGAGGCACAGCGTGAGGCGTTGCGCACCGGTCGCGTTCCAGTCGCCGTCTACGGCCTCGGCAAGATGGGGCTCCCGCTCGCCTCGGTGTACGCCGAGGTGACGGGCAACGTCACCGGCGTCGACCTCGACGCCGCCCGCGTCGAGCGCATCGAAGCCGGCGACTGCCCGGTCATCGGCGAGCCCGACCTCCCCGAACGCATGGCCGAGGTGGTCGAGGCGGGCGCACTCGCGGCCACGACCGACGGCACCCGCGCCGCCCGCGAGGCGCGCATCCACGTCGTCATCGTCCCGACGCTCGTCCACGAGAACGGCGTTCCCGACCTCGGTGCGGTCCGCTCGGTCGTCGAGACCATCGCCAGCGGGCTCGCCCCCGGCGACATGGTCGTCATCGAGTCGACCGTCCCACCACGCACCTGCGTGGACTTCGTGCAGCCCCTGCTGGCCCGCGAGAGCGGCCTCTCCGAGGACGAGTTCGGGCTCGCGTTCTGCCCCGAGCGCACGAAGAGCGGGCAGGCGCTCGCCGACATCACGGGCACACACCCGAAAGTCGTCGGCGGTGTCGACGCCGAGAGCACCCGCGTCGCGTCGCTCATCTACCGCGAGATCACGAGCAACGAGCTCGTCGAACTCTCCGATGCGACCGCCGCGGAGTGCGTGAAGGTGTTCGAGGGCGTCTATCGAGACGTGAACATCGCGCTCGCGAACGAACTCGGCCGGTTCGCCGACGAGCTCGGCGTCGACGTGGTCGAGGCCATCGAGGCCGCCAACACCCAGCCGGTCTGTGACATCCACACCCCCGGAATCGGCGTCGGGGGCCACTGCATCCCGTACTACCCGTACTTCCTGCTCTCGCCGTTCGAGACGGACGCTCCCCTCATGCGCACGGCGCGAGGCATCAACGACGCGATGCCGCTGTTCGCCGTGAACAAGCTCGAGGAGGGACTCGACCGCAAGGGCATCCCCCTCCACGACGCGCGGGTCGCCCTGCTCGGGCTGACCTATCGGCCGGGCGTCGAGGAGATCCGGAAGTCGCCCGCGTTACCCGTCGCACAGCGGCTCGCAGGGGCAGGCGCCACCGTCTACGGTGTCGACCCCATCCTGCACGACACGAGCGCGTTCCCGCTGACTCCGGCGGCGCTCGACGACCTCGCGACGCTCGATCTCGACGCGGTCGTGTTCGTCACCGCCCACCGCGAGTTCGCGGCCATCGACTGGGCGGCGCTCGACCCGCTCGTCGTCGTCGACGGCCGCGACGCGCTCGACCTCGACGGCACCGACCACGACGTCTACACCATCGGCCGCGGTCACTGACGACCGCGCTGCTCGTCCTTCGCTGACGCCTTCGCTCTCCGCTTCGTTTCTGTTCGCTGGATTGAACAGTCACCGCGACGACTGTCGAGCGATGGCATCCCCGTTCCACGTGGTGAGCGTGCTCGTCGCCCTGGAGTTCGTCGCGCTCGTCGGGGTCGTGCTGTTCCTGGGCTCGCTCGACGCCGTCGCCCCGGCCCTTCCGCTGGCGGTGCTGTTTTCTGTCGCATTGCTGGCCGCGCTCTCCCGCGCTCGGTCGTGAAAAGCGTACTCAGGTCGGTGGAGCCGAGTTCATCGGCGCGACCTCGCGGCCGAGCACCGAGGCGTACACGTCGGCGATCTGCCGGCCCATGTTCGCGACGCTCAGCGGGCGGATGACCTCCCGCCCGTTCGAGCGTTCGCGGCGCTCGAGGACGGCACTGAGTCCGTCTATCAGCTCCTCGTCGGTGCGGCAGACGAACGAGGGGTCGACGCCGTCGAGCCGCTCGCGCACGTCGCCGACGTCCGTCGCGACGACCGGCAGGTTACAGGCCATCGCCTCCTTGACGGCGTTCGGTGACCCCTCGTGTTTCGAGGTCATCAGCAGCACGTCGGCGGCGTTCATGTAGTTCGGCATCTCCTCGTGAGGGATGTCGTACAGCGTCTGGAGCTCGATCGGTTCGTCGAACTCGGCGCGGATGGCGTCGACGACCCGCTCCGCGCGTGGGTAATCCTTCACGGCGCGCTGTTTCGGGTACGGGAACAGCACCTGGATGGCGTCCTGCTCCCAGCCGACGGTGTCGCGAGCCTCCCGCATCGAGCCCGGCGAGAAGCGGTCGAGGTCGACGCCGTGCGGGATGACGTAGCTCTCCACGTCGAGTTCGTCGGCCATCTCCTCGCTCATCACGATGACGGCGTCCACCCGCTTCGCGCACTGCTGGCTGAGCGGGCCGTACTTCCCGTGGAGGTCAGAGCCCCACAGCGAGAGCACGACCGGCAGGTTCGGCTGCAGCGTGGCGGCGGGGGCGGTGAGCCCGTAGTTCGCGTGAATCAGGTCGTACGGGCCGAACGACTCCTTGAGCACCCGCGGGTAGAACAGCATGTAGTCGATGGCCGACCGGCTGTTCGAGTGCTGGTCGGTCTGCCAGTTCTTTCCCCGCGGAGCCATGTTCACACACTCGATGCCGAGCGATTCGAGGGCATCGACCTGCTGGACGAAGAACCGTGCCTCGGGGTTCGTCACGAGGTTGAGGACGCGGACCGGGTCGGTCATCGTGCGATCAACTGGTAGGCCTTCTTCGCCAGTTCCATGCGCTTGCCACCCGACTCGACGACGTAGTAGGGGACGAGGTCGGCGCCGAACTTGCTCTTGTACCGGCAGAGCCGCTCGGTGTTCGCCCCCATCAGGTCGTACCGCGAGACGGTCCCAAGCGGGGGTTCGGTGGCGATGTCCTCCACGATGCGCCAGTGGAGCAGGCTGTTGATGCTCACGTTCTCGTACGTCGTCCGGGCGCCACCCAGCCAGAAGTACGCCGCGTCGTTCGAGTAGAGCGCGGTGATGCCGCTCACGAACTCGCCGTCGGGCGTGCGTGCAGCGTAGGTACGACAGCGGTCCTCGGCGGCGAGCGCAGTCGTCAGGTCCGCGACGTACGCCCAGTCGAGGCTGAACGTCTCGTCCTGGTCGGCGTACCGCGCCACCGTGTCGTCGTACACCGAGCGTACGGCGTCGACGCCCTGCTCGACCGTCACGTCGAGGTCGAGCGCCTCGGCGTCGCGAATCTCGCGGCGCAGGCTCTTGCTGAACGACGCCTGGAGGTCGTCGCTCGTCGTGTCCGACGCGTCGAGCTCGTAGGTGAAGGCCGTGCGCACGTCGAACCCTTGCCAGTCGAACGGGCGGGGGTCGGTGTACGTCGGCGGACACAGCACCCGGAACAGGGTTCGACCGCGGTCGAGGTCGAGCGTCTCGAGGACGCCCTCGGTGAACTCCTGGTTCAGCTGCTCCTGTTTGCGCTGTTTCGGGCTCACTGGCCGAAGGAGCGGGCCGAGGCGCGGAATCCCCATCGACGGCGGCGGTGAGAGCACCGCAGTGCCGACGGAGCGCCGCTGGACGAACACCGGACACATGGCGACCGGCTGGTCGCCGTTGTAGCCGACGAGCAGCTCCGTCTCGCCGTTCCAGTGGTCGGCGACCACCTCGAGGGCGGCGGGCGTGTGGAACACCTCGAAGCCGTCGGCCGGCAGCGCGTCGGCCCACGTGTCGAGATCGACCCGTTCGATTCTCATGCGTGCCTCCGCTGGCGCAGTCCCGCGGGCTGCGCTGCCGCGTCAGGAGGGTGGTCGAGACTCGCGTATAGCTCGCCCGGTGGCCCCACCCACGCGTCCATCTCAAGGGCCCGTTCGACAAGTCGGTAGTAGAGGTCGGCGTAGTTGGCGTGCTCGTCGCTGAAGTACCGCGGGTGCCACAGCGCCGTCATCACGGCGTGGTGGTCGCGTGCCTCCTCCAGCAAGCGTTCGAGCTCACGCCACGCCCCCTCGGGGTCGGTACAGACGTTCGGCAGCGTGAACTCCATCACCGTCAGCGGGAAGACCACGAACGCGTCGTCGAACGGTCGGTACGGGCCGTAGCCGTACTGGAAGCCGTAGCTGTCGTTCGAGCCGAGTGTCGTGTCGTACTGCAGGCCGATGGCGCGGTGATGCTTCCACGTGCGGGGGACGTTCAGGTTGAGGTAGTGCTGGCGCCCACCCGTGATGGGGTGGCCGACCACGCGTTCGAGCGTCTCCTTCTCGTGGCGGAGCCGCTCGCGGTCGTCGTACGAGTCGTACGAGCCGTGGAGCGCGATCTCCCAGCCCCCCGCGTCGAGGTCGTGGATGACGTCGACGATGGCGGGGTCGTCGAGCGAGTACCGCCCGGCGTACAGCTTCCAGTTGTCGATGCTGAACCACTCGCGGATCGGCTTGTCGCGCAGCAGTCGCTGTTCGTTCAGGATGTTGAACGACGACCGAACGCCGAGCTCGTCTTCGAGCTGCATCACGTGTTCGAACTGCCAGTACGGGTTCTCACCGCGCCACCAGTCGCGGAACTGGTCGGGGTCGCGGTGTTTCACCGCGTAGTAGAGGGACTGATAGGTCTTGTACGGCCGGTCGACGTCGTGGGTCAGACACAGCGCGAACGAGTGGTCCGCCCCGAGCGGCCCCCACTCCGCACGCTCCCCCGCATGCGCCCCAGATCCGTCGTGGGACACGTGTCCGTTCTCGGCCGTCGCGTTCGCAGCGTTCACGTGGGTACAGAGCCGCACTCAGCCATTTGTTATGGCGCACCTAGTGGGCCGTTCCCGGGGCGTTCGCGTGCGGTCACACGCCCGTAGGACGTGCATACTCGCCGCCACTCGCGTCCTAACAAAGCACGCGGGGGGCGCCTACCCAGACGAGATGAGCGTACGCACCGGGCGAGCGACGGGGGACGAGCCGTGACGGCCATCGTGTTCAACGCCGCGTACAACGGGCTGGGTATCGTCCGCGAGCTGGGGCGCAACGGCGTCGACGTCTACGTGCTCGACAGCTTCCGGAACGTCGGCACCGTGAGCCGCTACGGCAGCTATCGGCACTGTCCGAACCCCGAGACCGACGAGGCGGGGTTCGTCGAGCGGCTGCTCGAACTGGGTCCGACGTTCGACGAGCGCCCCGTCGTGTTTCCGACGAACGACCACTGGGCTGCGGCTGCCGCCCGACACAAGGACCGCCTCTCGGCGTTCTACGAGCTCTGTGTCTCGGACTACGAGGCGGTGTCGCTGATGCTCGACAAGCGTCGGTTCGGCGCGTGGGCCGTCGAACGCGGCTACCCGTCGCCGCGGACGTGGGCCGCGAGCGAGGCCGACCGCATCCCCCGCGAGAGCTTCCCGGTCGCAGCAAAGCCGAACGACGCGCGGCTCCGCCCGGACATGATGTTCCGGTCGCGCGCCGCCACGCTCTCGACGAAGCTCACCGGTGGGGGCGGCGTCGACACCGAGACCGCGAAAGAACTCCACGAGCGCGCGGAAGCCATCGATGGCAACCGGCTGCAGGTGCTCGACTCGCCCGCCGAGGTCGACGCCTTCCTCGCGACGGTCGACTCCGAGGCGTACGTCCTGCAGGAGTACGTCCGCGGGCTCTCCGACCAGATGGTGACCGTCGGGGTGTACGCCGACCGCGACCACGAGGTCCGAGGACTGTTCGTCGGCCGCAAGCGTCGGGGGTTCCCCCCGGACGTGGGCGATTGCAAGCTCGGCGAGTCGAGCGACGTCCCCGACGAGCTGAAGGACTCGGTTCGCGAGCTGGCCCGCGACATCGAGCTCGTGGGCATCGCCGAGTTCGAGTTCAAGCAGGATTCGGTGTCGGGCGAGTACCGGCTCATCGAGATCAACCCCCGGAGCTGGTCGTGGGTCGGCATCACTCCCGCCGCGGGTGTGAACCTCCCGATGCTCGCGTACCGCGACCTCCGGGACGAGCCTATCCCGCCGTACACCGAGAACCTGGTCGCACCGGGGGAGGTGAAGTGGGTGAAGCTCACCGAGGACCTCCCGAACGTCCTCTACTACAATCGCGAGGCGGGCCACCCGGAGTGGAGCGGATCGCTGCGTGACTGGTGGGACTCGGTGCGCGCGAAAACGCTCGTCACCGCGGAGTTCAGCCGCGACGACCCGCTGCCCGGCGTGTACGCGCTCGCGCTCGCCGCGATTCGCGTCGCCGGAACTATTCTCTAGGGGCGATCCGCCACCGTTTCTCGGAGCCGACGAGCCACAGCAGGTGGTTGACCGCGCCGTGGACGAGCACCGTTCGCCACGGCTGGGTGCCGTAGTAGCGCCCGCCCGTGTTCTCGATACCCTCGTAGCCCGAATCCAGCAGCAGCAGGCTCTCGCGCAGGAGGGCAGCCGTCACCTCGGAGGCGTGAATCAGTAGCTCGCGGGGCGTGTCGAACGGCGAGACGTGGACCCGCTCTCGCGCGAGGATGTTGCCGTCGTCGAACTGCTCGGACAGCAGGTGGACGGTCGCGCCGCCGATCCGCTCGCCGTTGGCCCACTGGACGACGGGCGAACTCGGGCCGCGATAGTCGGGGAGGTACGAGCTGTGGCAGTTCACGGCCGCGACGAGCGGCGCGTCGATGGTGTCGACCGGGATCAGGTAGCCCCAGCCACAGGAGACGAGATACGCGAACGGCTCGTCCCCCGCGACGCGCTCGACCGCCGACAGCGGTGCCCTCGGGTCGCCCGCGATGACGTAAGGGACGTCGTGAGCGTCGAGGAACTCGACCGTTCGTCCCGTGGTCGCATCGACGACGACGCGGGTGTCGTAGCGGCCGACGTAGGCGTCGGTCGCCAGCAATCGCTCGAGAACGATGCGTGGCTTGCGGCCGTCCGCCGGCGCCAGGAAGACGACGGTCGCCCGGTCGCCGGCGTCGGCGGTCGCGCTGGTCACCGTCGCCGCGCTCACGGGCTGGTCGCTCACCGCCACGGCGTCACCCCTCGGGTCGTAAACTCACCGTTCATCACTCCGTCGAGTCGTCGCCGAGAGAATTGTTATGGTGTCGTTACCGGTCGTGCGCGCCGGTGCTCGTGGTGCCGTTACCGCACCAGCGTGGCCTCGATGGTCTCGGCCACCGCCGCCACCGTCCCGGCTGGCACCTGCGTGTGGGTCGGGAACACGAGCGTCGCGAGCCGCAGGGGCTCGGCGTCGGGGAACGCCGCGAGGTCGGCTTCGGGGACGCCGATGGGCCACGGGAACCGCTCGACTGCCAGCCCCCGTTCGCGAAGCGCGGTGAACACCGCCGTACACTCGGCTTCGCCCCCCGGGACGTAGACGTGGACGCCGTACGGGCAGGCGCCCTCGTAGGGCGCCGGGGTGGTCACCTCGATACCGTCGATGCGGCTGAGCCGCTCGTGGAACGCCGCGTAGCGCGCCAGCCGCTCGGCCTGGTACACACTGGGGTCACACCGCTCGAGGGCGAGCTGGGAGAGCCGTCCGGGAGCCGCGGGCGGCCACACGCCGTCTGCGAGCGGGAGCGACTCGGGGTTCTGGGTGTAGTCGATGACCCGGAACTGCGGCGGGTCGGGGCTGTCACCGCCGGGCCACCCGACGACCTGCATCCCCGTCTTCGCGACGCTGGTGAGGAGGTCCTTCCCCTCGGCGCGCGTCCGCTCGGTCGGCGGAAGCGGTAGCGTCTTCGAGACGACCAGCCCGCCGTTCGGCACCGGGAGGCACTTGTGCGGGCTGAACACCGCGACGTCACCCGTCGAGCCGAGCAGTTTCCCCTGCTGGTCGCGAGCGAACAGCCCGCGCGGGGCGTCCTCGATGACGAACGCACCCGCTTCCGTGGCGGCCCGGGCGAGGTCGTCGAACGCCGGGTCGGCGAACCCGAGGTAGTGGACGAACATCGCGACCACCGGCTCGGTGTCGGCGAGCCGCTCGCGGACCACCGCCGGGTCGAGTCGCAGGTCGTGGCCGACGGGGTAGTACGCGACGTCGAACCCCAGCCGGTGGAACACGTGCATGACGCCGCGCGGGAGGTAGTCGGGCACCAGCGCCACGCCGCGGTCGAGCTGGTCGAGGACGGCGTACAGCCCCGTCCGCGCGTACGAGTAGAGCATCCGCTCGCCCGGTGGCACCCACGCATCGTCGTCGAGCCACGCGGGCGCAGACGGCTCCCCGAACCGGTACCACAGCGGGTTGAACTGGGGGGCAGCCGAGACGCACGCCATCAGTAGTCTCGCTGGAGCGCCGAGCGCATCCGCGGGGCGTCGCCGCCCCCGGGTGACTCGTGGCGCTGTCGGCTGCCCGTCCGCCGGAGCAGCCGCGCGTACACGGTCGCCGCGAGATGCACCGGCCACGAGCTCTTCTCCATCTGGTAGTACGTCGCCAGCTCCGGGGCGAACTTCGCCTTGTAGCCGTTGAGCCGCTGGGTGTTCGCGCCCACGAGGTCGTAGCGCGCGAGCCCGCGGTCGATGCCGTCGCGCATGATCTGCCAGTCGACGAGGTCGTTGATGGGGAGGTCGGCGTCCGTCTTCGCCCCGCCCTGCCACCGGTAGCTCGTGTCGCCCACCTCGACGGTGACCATCCCGCCGGCGAACGTGCCGTCGACGGTGCAGACGTACGGCCGAACCGTCCCTTCGGGGGTCGCATCGTAGAGGTCCTCGACGAACGCGGCGGTCACCGGGTACGGCTCGCCCTGTGCCTCGTGGCGTGCCCGGACCTGGGCGATGATGGGCGCGATGTCGTCGCGACCCCCCTCGTACACCTCGTAGTCGATGGCGTAGTCGGCCGTCACGTTCTTGCGGGCGTCGCTGCTGAACGCCGCGAGCAGCGCGTCGGCCCCCTGGGTGAGGTCGACCATGTAGGTGTATCGTGGGGTGACGTCGAAGTCGTGCCACGAGAGCGCCCGCACGTCGTCGTAGCGCGTCCCGCTCCGGAGGTAGCTGTACGCGGGCGAGATGACCTCCTCGACGTACGCCATGCAGCCGTCGATGAACTTCTCGCGGTCGCTCTCGGCCTTCCGCTGCTTGAGCTTCTCGTGGTTGAGCTGGACGGGGCCCAGATACGGCACCTTCAGCTGTGGCGGCGGCGAGAACACCGTCTGGATAGGCCCCTTGCTGATCTCGAACAGGGGGAACAGCCCGACGGGCTCCTGTCCCTTGTAGCCGATGAGGGGGTGGAGCGTCGCGTTCGAGTGCTCCGCGAGGACGTCGAGCGCACCGATGTAGTGGAACGGCGTCGCCTGTGGCGACCGCGCGACGAGCGCGTCCCAGCGGTCGAGGTCGTCGTTCGTCGCCGTCCGGATCTCGAGAGTCATGGGCTCACTCCAGGTACCCGATGTCCGCCAGCCGCTGTTCGACCGAGCGGTCCGCAGTTTCGACCCGTGCTCCGACCTCGAACTCCGGGTAGGGTTCCCGGCCGACGTCCTCGACGATGGGGAGCGTCACGCCGTCCATCCGGTCGCTCGCCGGCAGGCCGAACGTCGCGAGCACCGTCGGCGTCACGTCGAACAGGTGGGCGCGTGCGAGGCTCGCCGAGGCGTCGATGGCCTGGCCGCTGGCGGCGATGATGCCCTCGGGTTTGTGCTCGTAGAAGTTCTCGAGCGGCTCGAACAGCTCGCCCATGAGCGTCGTCGAGAGGTGGTTGTTGTAGTCCGTCGGAATCACGATGACGTCCGCGACCTCCTCGAGGTACGGGCCGTCGAACACCTCTTCGCGCGTGAGGACGGCCTCGAACACCGGCTCGCCGTCGGGCGTCTCGACCTCGCTGAGCAGTTCAATGAGCGCCGTCCGCACCGCGTCGTACTCGGACTCGGGGACGACGCCCTCTGGTTCGCGCCCTTCGAGGTTGATGCGAACCCCGAGTTCGATGCGCGAGCGCATGTACGCCGTCGAGGCGGCGAAATCGACCTGCTCGGTCGCAGCGCGAATCGCGTCCTTCGGGACGCGGCTGGCGACAAACGACGCGAGGCCGAGCCGCGACAGCACCGCGCCGAGCCGCTGGCTCGTGATGCCGACCCGGGCGGCGGCCTTCATCGCACGGGCCATCGGGGAGGGTTTCGCCTCCACCTTCTGTTCGCCCGTGCCACGTCGCTCGGCTGCGATAGCCGTCCACGACGGCATCCCCTCGCCCCCACGGCTGGCGGTGACGTAGCCGTGCTCGCGCAGGTAGTCGTTCACCCGGAACTCGTAGCCGGTGTACTCGCCGATGCCGTGGTCGCTGACGATGAGGACGTTCTCCGGCTCGCAGTGGTCGATGATCTTCCCGACCTCACGGTCGACGGCGGTGAACACCTCGCGGACGGCGTCGTCGTCGCCCGGATACTCGTGGAACACCGTGTCGGTCTGCTGGAACTGGACGAACCCGAAGTCGGGGTCGTACTCGTCGGCGAGATAGACGAAGGCGTCGCCGCGCTGGCGCGTCAGCTCACGGTAGCCCGCGATGCGGCCCTCGCGGGTCTCCCGCGAGTTCGGGTTGTACACCTCGTAGCCGCCGATGGCCTCACGAACCGAGTCGAGCAGCTCGGCGGGGTGGGTCGTCGGCGGGTCGGCCGAGACGTACCCCGGGAGGAGCGCCCCGTCGAACGGGCGCGGCGGGTCGGTCACCGGGACGTTCACGACGATGCTGGAGAAGCCGCGGTTGCTGAGCAGTTCCCACACCGCGTACTCCCGCACGGCCGACCGGTTCGCGACGTCCCAGTCGTAGCCGTCGAAGGTGAGGAAGTCGAACACGCCGTGTTTCCCGGGGTTGACACCCGTGTACGCGGAGGGCCACGCGCTGGCCGTCCACGGCGGTACCTGTGACTGGAGCGGTCCGCTCGTCCCCGCCTCGAACACCGCACGGATGTTCGGCAGCTCGCCGTCCTCGATGAGCGGCACGAGAACGTCCGTTGAAACCCCATCTAACCCGACCAGAAGTGTCTTCATGGCTGAAGGCTCACCATTACCCCTAATCGGGTCGCCACGCTGGCTTTGTTATGGGCTCGATACCGCACGATAGCGCGGCGACCGCAGCGCGGCTCGAACGCTCGTGAGTCGCCGCTACACGACCGGCAGCGGACGACGACCGGCTGTGAACGGTACTCGGCTGAGTCGCGGCGAGGGGCGGTGTCGGCCAGCATCGCCGAACGCGAGATACGGGGCGTGTATCAGCCGAATACTGGTGATAGACACGTCATAACGATACGGCGAATCGTGCTCATACTCGCGTATGAACCAGCGAAGGTGGGGTCGATGGGGTCGGTAGTCATCTCGGTCGACGCGGAGCTGGGGTGGGGGTTCCACGATCTCGGCCCCGAGTACGACCACCGCGTCGAAGCCGCACGGCTCGGGTGGGCGACGCTGCTCGACCTGTTCGACGCCTACGAGATACCGGCGACGTGGGCCGTCGTCGGCCACCTCATGCTCGACGACTGCGACGGCACGCACGCCGACCACCCCACCCCACCGGGATGGTTCGAGCGCGAGCGGAACGGGTGGACCGGTCGCCGCGACCTGCGGTTCGGCGGCGAACTGATCGACCGACTGGTCGCGTCGCCGGTCGACCACGACATCGGCTGTCACACGTTCTCCCACGTCGTGCTCACCGACCCACGCGTCACCCGCGAGATGGTGCGCGCAGAGCTGCAGGCGGCGGCCGACGCCGCGAAACCGTACGGCCTCGAACTCGAGTCGTTCGTCTTTCCCCGCAATCAGGTTGCGTACCGCGACGTCCTCGCGGAGTTCGGCTACACTGCCTACCGAGGTGCCGGGACGGAGGCGTACGACCGCCACCGGCAGCCCGTCGCGAAGTTCGCCGACGCGCTGTTCGGCGACCCCGACCTCCTCGTCCACCCGACGCTCGACCAGCACGGGCTGGTCGACGTTCCGCCGTCGCTGTTCCTCTACGAACTGCAGGGACTCCCGCGAGACCTCATCACCGCGGTTCGTGGCGAGGACCCCGTCGTCCGGTTGGCGAAGCGGGGCATCGACCGCGCCGCCGAGGCGGACGGGGTGTTCCACCTGTGGCTCCACCCCAACAACCTCGTCGACCCGAGCGACGTCGGCCGGCTCCGGGAGATCCTCGCGTACCTGCGCGAGCAGGTCGACACGACCTCGCTTTCCGTCGAGACGATGGCCGACGTGGCCGACCGCGTGCAGGCCGAACGCTGGGTCGCCCCTACCGTGTAGGTTCGGAGCCGCGATGCGTGCGGTGGTTTCTCGGCGAGACGATGGCACCGTGATACCGTGGTAGAGGCCAGTTATCACGACACACAGCAGTAGGCTATCTATTACAATCCACGGTGGGGTGAATTCGCCCTACCCATGGACGTCTGTTCAGATTTGAGGGTCCTCGACCTGACCCGCATCCTCGGTGGCCCATACGCTACCATGCTATTGGCCGACCTGGGCGCGGACGTCGTGAAGGTCGAGCCGCCGGGAGGCGATCCAGTCAGGCGCACTCCTCCGTTCTACGCCGACAGTGAATCGGAACCCTATGGGGGGTATTTCATGAGCATCAATCGAGGGAAACGCAGCATCGAACTCGACCTCACGACCGACACCGACCAGGAGCTGTTCCTCTCGCTCGTCGAGACGGCGGACGTCGTCGTCGAGAACTTCCAGACCGGGACGATGGAGCGGTTCGGCCTCGAGTACGAACGGCTCAAGGAGCTGAACCCCGGACTGATCTACGCCTCCATCCGGGGGTTCGGCGACCCCCGGACGGTCCCGACCGACCGGCAGGGCGACCCCGTCTACGACATCGTCGTACAGGCGCTCTCCGGCGTGATGCAGATCAACGGCCAGCCCGACGACCCGCCGACGAAGTTCGGCATCGGCATCGGCGACCTGTTCGCCGGCGTGATGTGCACCGTCGGCGTGCTCGCAGCGCTCCACCAGCGCGACCAGACGGGCGAAGGGCAGTACGTCGACATCTCGATGTACGACTGCATGGTGAGCCTCTGTGAGCGCACCATCTACCAGTACTCCTACGAAGGGACCGTCCCCGCCCGGTACGGCAACGCCCACCCGCTGTTGTTCCCGTACGACGCGTTCGAGACGAAAGACGGGCTGGTCGTCATCGGCGTCATCAGCGGCGCCCAGTGGACGACGCTCTGTGAGGTGATGGGCCTGCCCGAACTCGGCGCGGCGTACGCCGACCAGGAGCACCGGAACGCCAACCGCGAGATGCTCCGGGAGATCATCGCCGAGTGGACCCGGCGACGGACCAGCGAGGAAGTCCTGGCGGCGCTCGAAGGCGAAATTCCCTGTGCGCCCGTCCAAGACGTGACCGACGTGTTCGCCGACCCCGTCGTCCGGGAGCGTGGGATGCTCGTCGAGGTGGACCAGCCCGGCGTCGACGTCCCGCTCACCATCGCCGGCAACCCCATCAAGATGACCGGCTCGGCCGTCGGCGTCAGGGGGCGGGCCCCCCTGCTCGACGAGCACCGCGAGGAACTCCTGGCGACGCTCCAGCTCCGTGCTGACGTTGCGTCTACCGGCACTGGGAAGCGATGAGCGCCGACGCACACCTCGACGACTCGTCTCCGGCCCCCTACACCGTTCGACTGTTCGAACCGGACGACCGCGAGAGCTATCTCGAGCTCTACCACACGGTGTTCGGGGGGGACGGGGCGGAGTGGTTCGACTGGAAGTACGGCTCGAACCCGTACGTCGAGAGCGTGCCGACGGTGGTCGCCGTCTCCGAGGGCCGCGTGGTGGGCGCGAAGTCGGGCATGGCGTTCCAGGTCGGCCGCGGCGACGAGACGATGCTCGCCATCCAGCCCTGCGACACGATGGTCCACCCGGAGTTCCGGCGTCGCGGGCTCTACTCGGAGATGACGGAGTACATGAAGTCGGTGTTCGCAGACGGCGAACCGGCGCTGTTCTTCAACTTCCCCAACGAGGCGACGCTCGCCGGCAGCCTGAAACACGGCTGGCGGGTCGTCGGTGAGGTGCCGGCACACTACCGCATTCAGGACCCGACGGCGTTCCTCACGGACGGTCGCCGTTCTGCGCGTCTCGAAGCTGCGGTGCGGTCGACCACCGCCGCCGCCCGGTCGGTCACGGCCGCGGTCCGGGGCGCTACGCGGGCGACTCGCCGGTTCCTGACCGGTGGGAAGTCGCCGCGGGGCATCAGTGTCGAGCGCCACGAGACGATTCCGGTCGAGGCGCTCGCTGCGCTGTACGCGCGGACGGTCCCGGAGACGTACCACGTCGTCCGCGACGAGACGTTCTACCGCTGGCGGTTCGGCAACCCGCGCTGGACGTACACGACGTACACCGCGAGCCGCGACGGCCGCATCGAGGCCGCGGCCATCGTCGGGCAGCGACTCGGTGACCTGCCGCGCGATGTCGTCCTCCTCACGGACGTGCTCCCGCTCGCACCGGGGTGGGCCGCTTCCGACGTGTACGAGCCGCTGCTCGCACGCATCGTGACCGACTACCGCGACGCCGACGCCATCGTCGCACCCAACGCGGCGCTCCCGCCTGCCATCCGCCGACAGTTCGGCTTCCGCGCGAACGACGTGTTCCCCCTCTCGCGGATGACCTCCCCGGCGGTTCTCGTCGCGTACTCCCTCTCGGAGGCCGTCGGCGACGACTGCTTCGAGAAGGCGAACTGGACGGTGGAGTTCAGCGACATGGACACGCGATGACGTCCATCCTCGTCGTCCACGAGCGGCCCGCTGCGGCCAGCGCCGTCGCGGACGCCCTCGAGTCCCAGTGTCCCGACGCGACGGTCCGCACGGCGACCCCGGACGACACGGCCGCGCTCACCGACTGTGAGGTGCTCGTCACCTTCGAACTGACGGCCGACCAGCTCGCGGCCGCGCCGGCGCTCCGGTGGGTCCACGCGCTGACGGCGGGCGTCGACGACTACGACCTCGACGCGCTCGCCGACCGCGAGATCCTCCTCACGAACGCCTCGGGCGTCGCCGCCCGGCCCATCGCCGAACAGGTCGTCGGCTACCTGCTCTCGTTCGCCCGCGGCATCCACAAGGGCATCCGCATGCAGGAGCGCGGCGAGTGGGACTGGTACGGCGGGCACGAACTCGCGGGCTCCACGGTGGGCGTCGTCGGCGTCGGCGCCATCGGCTCGGAGATCGCCCGCCTCTGTGACGCGCTCGGGACGACGGTGCTCGGCGTCAAGCGCACCCCCGCAGAGGTCCCCGGTGTCGACGAACTGTTCACGCCCGACGCGCTCGACACGGTGCTCGCCCGGTCGGACTACCTCGTGCTCGCGTGCCCCCTCACCGAGGAGACGCGTGGGCTCGTCGACGCCGACGCGTTCGCCCGGCTCCCGAGTCACGCCGTGGTCGTCAACATCGCCCGCGGCGGTATCGTGGTCGAGGACGACCTCGTGGCCGCGCTCGACGCCGGGGAGCTTCGCGGGGCGGCACTCGACGTGTTCGAGACCGAGCCCCTGCCCGCGTCGTCGCCGCTGTGGGACCGTGACGACGTACTCATCACGCCACACAACGCCGGCTCGACGCCGCACTACTGGACGCGGAACGCGGCCATCGTGGCGCGGAACCTCCCGCTGTTCGAGCAGGGTGCGTTCGATGAGCTAGAAAATCGGGTGGTGTAAGCGCGGCACCGGAAAAATCGGGGCGTTAGCGCCGTCAGTGGTTCTTACCCCGGCTCTTCGCCGGCGCAGTGAGGTCCGGTGCATCACAGTCCACGATTTCACCGCCGAAATCTTCTGCACAGTCGCCGTCCGTGTAGCAGAAGTAGAACGTCATGTTGCTGATGCCGTACTGTTTCCCGCTGTTCGGGTTGTAGGGGGCTCTCGCCCCACCGGCGTACGCACCGCTGCAGTAACTGTTGACGTTCGTCCCCGGGCCACCTTTCACGTCGATGCGGCAGATGGAACGGTTGGGACCACAGAACTCGCTGGCGCTCTCGAGGACGCTCCAGTCGAACCGCCACGCTTCCCCGTCGTTCGTGTCCGTGTTCTCGACGACGACCTTGACCTTGAGGGTCTCTCCGCCCTTGTTGAACGTATATACCGTCTCTCCGACCGGCGGTCGCGCGTCGACCTTCCCGACTTCGACACAGGTGTCACACTCTATGGATGCCGCCGCGGAACCGGCACCCGCGGCGACCGCTCCGAACCCGATGGTCGCCATTCCGGCGGCCTTCATCACCGTCCGGCGCGTGACACTCGGCGTCGACTCTTCGATGTGTTGTTGCATCTGTTGCCTCAGACAACCTCCGTGGTTGCTGATACCATCGTCTCAGCTAACGGGGATTGTTATACGGCGAATACAATCGGACGTTCGAACGGTTCTATCGGTTCACGCCGTCGTGGTGTGCATCGAAGCCGTTAGATCAGGGCTTCTGAGGTGTGTATGAACAGCTTACTGCACGCACAAGACGGTACTCCCACAACAGGTGGGAAGTGTGGTGGTCCCGAGGGGTCGTCTATTCGGAGACGGACTTCGTGACCGTGGTGGTGTTGCCGGCAGCGTCGCTGACGGTCAGCTTCACGCTGAACGACTGCCCGTCGACATTCTTCACCTTGAAGTAGTTGACGTCGGCAGCCGAGTCGCCGGAGATGGACGTCTTCGCCGCGTCGACGACGAGGCCGCTACTGTTGACGACCTGCACGAGCACCCACGAGAGGTCGCCGTCGGCGTCCGCGACCTCCCAGACCGAGGTGACGTCGAGGTGCGGGTTCGGCGAGCCGGCCTCCGAGACGTCGAAGGTCGAGATGGTCGGGTTCGTGCCGCTCCCCGTGGAGTCGGACGTCTCGTCGGTCGAATCGGTGGAATCGGTGGTGTCGTCCGTGGAGTCCGTGGAGTCCGTCGAGTCGGACTGCCCGGTCAGCTCGTCGACCGTCACGACATCGCCGTCGAGCCGGAGCTCGTAGTCCCCGTTGTCGGCTTCGGGGTGGGTCTCGGCGCTGAACGCCGTCACCTGACCGTTGAAGTAGTAGTCGTCGTAGAACCCGTTGCCGGTCTCACCCTCGACCGAGTAGGTGCCGTCACCGTTGTCGGTGATGGTGTCGTTGTTGCCGGCGTGGTCGGCCTTGACGACCGAGCCGTCGACGGTGAAGTCGTAGACGATCCCCGAGTTGTCGAACGTCTGGACTTCGAGGTAGTGGTTGTACGAGGTGTTGAACGAGACGGCGCTGCCCGTGGCGTTGCCGTCGACCGTCTCCGCGATGGCGCGGTACTCGTACTCGGTGCCGGATTCGAGCAGGTCGACCGTCGCCTCGAACGTGCCCGTCTCCTCGACGGTCTCCGGCGAGGTGGAGCGCCAGTCGTCGGTGCCCGTCGCTCGGTGCTCGAAGTAGACGCTCGCGCCGGTCGCGCCGCCGAGGCTGTCGAGCGAACCGGTAAGCGTCGCCGTCGTCGAGCCGACGCTCGACGGCTCCATCGTCGAGACCGCGAGGGTCGACGAGTCGGTCGAGCCGCTGTCGCTGGTGCTCCCGTCGGGGGCGTCGCCCCAGCCGTCGACCCAGCGCTTCTGCTCGGTGGGCGAGTCGGCCTCGCTCCCGCGGTAGACGTCCGAGTACGGCCCCGACCCCTGCAGGTCGAGGTCGCCGGGCCCCGTCAGGTGGATGTTCTCCCCCGAGATGGGGAAGTCCTCGTCGCTGGTCTGGACGGCGCCCGCATCGATCTCGTTGTAGATCCGGGTGTCCGTGACCGTCACGTCCGAGTCGAGCCCGTTCTCGAAGCGGCTGTCGTCGATCTTGATCCCCGCTGCGGCACCGGGCTCGTCGTACACCGTGATGTCACAGTCGTGGATGACCTGGTTCGCCCCGCCCTGGCGGACGCGAATCCCCTTGTGCGACCCCGTCTCCTGTCCGTACGGGACGTCGTCGAAGACGACCGCGGCGCTGATGACCTTCGAGTCGTCACAGCCGACGCGGATGTTGTTCACGTCGTTGTTCTTGTAGAGCCCGCCGTACACCTCGACCGTCCCCATGCCGTCGTCGGAGTCGCCCCCCGCGAACGGGGTGCCGTAGAGGCCGTTGTCGGTGAACCCTTCGACGTGGCAGTTGATGAACCGCCCCACACCGGCGTGCGGTTTGGGCATGAAGAAGCCGGATGCGCGGCTGCCACCGTCGGCGCCGTCCGGGCGGTTGAAGTTGATGAGCTCGACGAGCCCCTCCTCGTCTTCCGCCCAGACGCGGACTTTCCCGATGTCGCCGTCCTCGGTGCTGTCGATTCCCTTCAGCGTGATGTTCTGCATCCGAACGTGCGCGTCGCCGTTCGACGTGATGTTGAACAGGACGTGCACGTCGCCGTGGTCGGCGATCACGTCGCCGTCGCCGATGAGCCACGAGTCCTCGTCGGCGTCGATCTCGAGGCTGTCCACGTCCGAGAGCTCGTACTCGCCGCCCGGGATGTGAACCTCGTTGCCGCTCTGCCAGTACTCGTCGAGGTACGGACTGAGGTCGTCTCCGGGCTGTAGGCCCTCGTTACCCAGGTCGATGACGTTGTCTGGACGGGCCTGCGCGATCGGCGCGGCCGACAGCGCCCCCAGGCCGACTGTCGCGCCAGCCAGCTTTAGGACCGACCTACGCTGCATAAGCGATTCCTTCCCATCTGTGTTCTGCTTGTCGGGCTGCAACACGCTCGGTAGGAACAGACTATCCCTCTTAATCGATTTTCCCAGTTGGTGGTGTTTACGTACCACATCGCGTAGTCTACTGTCAGATTACCAGCCTGGTCCCGAAGGAATCACCTACCCTTGGTAGTCGGCTGTTACCTACTCGGTGGCAGTCAGCCGGGGGTCCGCGGGGGTGGTAATGGGCTGTTACCCGTCTGTTTTGGTACGGTATGACATACCTACACGGCCGATTTCAGGGGGTAACGCCGATACTGGCACTCGCCGCTCCTCGGGTCGCCACTCGGCAGTCGAAGGAGTACGACGTGGATACTCGGCCGTCGACGAGCTATAGGGCTGTGTTACAGCGGCGATCGGTACAGCAGCCGGGGCCAGGTCGGGCGTCGCTCGTCGGGGACGGACCGCTCGTCGTGCAGTGGCTCGGGTCGTCCTCGTCCGTCGAGTCCTCGCTTCGGTGGGTGGGACGAGCCGAGCGATGGCGGACGAGCCGAGCGATGGCAGATGGGCTGAGCGATCGCGGAGAAACCGGGCGATAGCCGGTGTTACGACGGGCTTTCTATCTCCCACTCATCGATTCCTCGCCCTCTCCACCGTCCTCACCACTCCCATCCTCAATCCCTCACCACTCCCATCCTCAATCCCTCACCACTCCCATGGGTCTCCGTGCGTGCGCGAGCGCCCGACTCGACATGGCGCCCGCTCGTACCCCGTTGACGCTCTCGGGGGCGCCGGTTGTGGCTATACAGGAAGGAAGGTGGTGTGCGTGGTCGGCTCAGAGGAACGCCTTCACGCGCTGGACGTCGACGAGGCCGCTCGCCAGCGAGAGCACCGCCCAGATCCCCCCACCGAGGAGCACGACGCCCGCGAGGGTGAGCGGGCCCGAGACGTAGCCGAGGACGGGGAATATGGCTGCTGTCATCGCCACGGTGATGCCGCAGATGAGCGCGGTGTTCCGGACCACGTTCGTCGTGCGGACCGGCAGCTCCTGGTGGATGAGGTAGACGTTGCTCAGCGTGTAGACGGTGTTGGTGACGACGGTGGCGACGGCGGCGCCGATGACGCCGAACTCCGGGATGAGCACGAGGTTCAACCCGAAGTTGGCGACCGAGGTCGCGGTCAGCACGACCGACCGCTCGCGGGCGCGCCCGAGGAAGTCGAGGCCGTCGCTCGTGATCTTGTTTATCGCGTACACGAGGATGTACGCCGAGAACACCTGCACGACGGGGACCGCCGGGAGGTAGTCGGCGCCGAACACGACCCGGATGGTGGAGTCGGCGACGAGGATCAACCCCACGCCGGCGGGGATGTAGAACAGCAGCACGTACGTGAACGCGGTCTCGTACAGTCGGGCGGCGTGTTCGGCCCGGTCCTTGGCCTTCTGCTCGCTGTACGCCGGCGAGATGGTGAACCCGAAGGAGCCGGCGGGCGTCGAGAGCACGTTCGACACCTGTTTCGCGACGACGTAGTAGCCGACCGCGACGGGGTTGAGCAGGACGCCGAGCAGGATGATGTCGACGCGCTTGTCGAGGACGTTCGCAGCTTTCGTCGCCGTCAGCGGGATGCTGTACTCGAGGATGCGGCGGGCGAGCCCCGGCTCGGGGTCGGTGGTCTCCTCGAACTGCGAGTAGTGCTCCCGGTAGAGCAAGATGCCTCCGACGACGGCGGCGATGGCGTCGCCTGCGATGTACCCCAGGAGGGCGCCGGTGACGCCGAAGCCGAGCGCGACGAACCCGACGGCGAACACCACGCGCCCGACCGCCGAGATGGCCGAGACCATCGCGCTCCGGGAGACGTGGTTGAACCCCTGGAACATCGTGTTGAGATAGCTCGTCGCGGAGGTCGCGACGACGTACAGCGCACCGACCTGCAACAGCGGTGCCACGTCGGGCTCGCCGAGGAGGTCGGCGAGGGGCGTCGCCACGAGCGCGAGCGCGACGCTCATCCCGAGGACGAAGACGAGCAGGTACACCAGCGACCGGCGCATGATGTACCGGATCTGCGTGGGGTCCTTCTCGCCGTACTCGTTGACGTACCGGGCCGTCGATTTCGGGATGCCCAGGCTGGCGAACGTGTTTATTACGCCGAGCACCGAGAGCCCGAAGAACAGCAGCCCGAACTCCCCGGGGGTGAGGAACTCTCGGGTGAGGAGGATGACGAGCACGATGCTCGACGTCATCGTCAGGAGCTGGGCGGCGAACGTCGCCTTCAGCCCCGAGGCGAGACGCTCCTTCAGCGACGCGTCGCTCATCGATTCCCTCCGGTCACCCCGGCTCGCCCGGCTGGTAGGCCGTCGTTACCCCTCCAGGGCTGTCGGTCTGGTGTCGTCACGGTCGGTCGTAGCGGACTCGGTCGATGCCGGTCAGCGCGCCCGTCCGGACGCCGATCTGTTCGATCTCGGAGCCGTCGTCGGTGACGAACGCCCGGCCCGAGACGTTGATGTAGGTGTCCTCGACGAGCGCCCGGCAGTCGTTGAACTTGAAGCCGTCGCGGTTCGGCCCGTCCTGGCGGACGTAGAGGTCGCGGAACTCGCAGGCGAGCCGGTCGGTCACGTTGATGGTGGAGCCGCCACCGGCCGTCCCGGTGATGGTGATGCCCTCGAACAGACACTGGCCGTCGAGTGCCACCTTCGACTTCGGGCTCTTCGCGCGGATGGCCTCGATGTCGTCGACGTTCACCTGGATGACCGTGTTGCGGACGGTCGCCGCCTCGAGCTCGTCCGCGAGGACGAGCGCGCCGTCGCTGCCGGTCACGCGGTGCAGCTCGATGGAGCAGTTCTCGACGAGCACGTTGTTGCCGTGCCGCAGCCAGAGGCCCCGCATGTTCCCGAACCCGTCCGGTTTGGCGTCACACCGGACGTGGGCGTTCCGGACGACGCTGTTGTCGCCGACGCGCAGGCTCGAGACGTTGTTATTGGCGAAGAACCCCCCGGTGACCCGCACCGCGCCCTGGCGGGGGTCCGCGTACAGGCCGTTGTCGGAGAACCCCTCGATGTGGGCGTCGACGAAGTGGATCTCGCCGCGGTGGTGTTCGCCCACGAGACAGCCGGTCGAGCCGGTCGAGGAGATGGAGCCGTCGGGCAGGTGGAGTCCCTCGACGAGGCCCGTGCCGTTCTCGCCGGTGATGTCGATGCGGAGCATCCCCCAGCCGGCGTCCTGGATGCCCGTCACCGAGAGGTCGCGGATGACGACGTCGTCGTCGACCAGCACGCTCAGCGGGCGTGGCCCGGTGTCGGGCGCCCGGAAGTCGAACCCGAGCCCCTCGATGCGAAGGTCGGTCGCCCGACCGGGGCGGCCGAAGTCGAACAGCACTCCCTCGTAGCCGCGTTCGGGGACGATGACCGCGCGGTCGGCGACGATGCCGAAGTGTTCGAAATCGAGGAGGTGGAGGCCGTCCTCGGCCAGCAGATACCGGCCCTCGGGGAAGTAGAGGAGCGTGTCGTCGCCCGCGTGCGATTCGAGGACGTCGAGGATGTTCTCGTTCCCGGTCCGGTCGGCGCCCGCCGCGACCATGTTCACGACCGTGCC
Organism: Halorarius litoreus; assembly: GCF_024362405.1. Classification (GTDB taxonomy): domain Archaea; phylum Halobacteriota; class Halobacteria; order Halobacteriales; family Haloarculaceae; genus Halorarius; species Halorarius litoreus. Next base: position 1,980,287 of record NZ_CP101454.1, read on the forward strand.
GTACTCGTCGGCGTACGGCGGCTCCGGTCGTACTGTTCCCTCGGGGGTGGGCGTGGGCGTCGCGCCCGGACTGGGCGTCGCCTCCGTCTCTCCGCCCCGACCGAACGGGTTGGAACAGCCCGCGAGTGCCGTTGCTACCCCTACACCCCCCGTCAGCTTCACGAACTTGCGTCGGTTCATACGCACACCACTAATCGCCAGTCGAGAGGGGTTCAGAACGTATTGTTAGGGAGACCGTTACCGGGGTACCCGTCGGTCAGTCGACACGGGAGTCGACCCGCCGCGGCCGGCTCGTTTCGTCCCCGGTCACGTGTCGGTAGACGGCGTCGCGAACCCGGCCACCGGTGCGACGCGCTCGGACGGCTTCCCGGAGCAGGTCGAGACACCACACGGGGCCGTTCTCCCGGAGGTAGAACCAGAGGATCCGGGCGTTCGCGGTGACGCCCGAGACGGCGGCGTTCCCGTCGGCCAGCGGCCGGTAACTGCTCGCGGGGAGCCGATACACCGCCGATAGCGCCTCGACGAGTCCCGTGACCGCGCGTGCCCGCGGCCCCGTGCAGTCCGTGACGACCGGGGCGTCCCGTGCCTGCACGACCGGATGGTGGGAGAACGCCCCTGTCTCGGTGTCGAACGTGACGACCAGCGAGTGGCGGCTCCGGGCGCCCCATCGCTTGTACGTCAGCTCGCTCACCGGGTGGTAGCCGGTCGTCACCGGCACGTCGTCGGGGACGGTCGCCGGCTGACTGCTGGTGCCGGGCGGCGTCAGGTACAGGTTCGGGAACAGGAAGTTGCCGAGCGAGAAGTACGCCCGCTTGCCCGCGTGGTCGAGGTACCCCTGTGGGCGATGCGCGTGGGTGCCGACGATGCCGGCGACCCGGTCGTCTTCGAGCAGCCGCCGCGCCAACTCGACGTCCGCTCGTGGGGGGAGCCAGACGTGTTCGCGACCCCAGTGGACGTACAGCAGCGCCGTCGCCCCCTCGGGCAGGGTGTCGAGGTCGCTCATGACCATCTCGTACCGGAGCGGGTTCACGCCCGGGCTGTCGTCGGTGGCGACCTCGACGAGCTGGAGGTGGGGTTTCTCGAACTCGCAGTAGCCGAACACGGCCAGCTCGGGCGTCACCCAGTACGGCTCGCGTGCCTCGGCGAGCGTCTCGCCGGCACCAAACGATGCCACGCCGGCCTCGTCGAGCCGCCGTCGCGTCTCGGCGATGGCGTCGAGCCCCGCGTCGTGGACGTGGTTGTTCGCCAGCCCGACCGCGTCGACGCCCAGCTCGACCAGGTGGTCGACCAGTCGAGGCGGGGAGGCGAGCACCATCTTGTCCGTTCGGGGCGGTGCGTCCGCGAGCGGCGCTTCGAGGTTGCCGATACGGACGTCGCTCTCGCGGAACGCGGCGACGTCGACCGGCGACGTGGTGGTCCCGTCGAGGTCGCCACCGAGAAACAGGTCGCCGAACAGACAGAGCTTCATGACTCCAGCGACCGGGGAGTCGAGACGTGGCCGACCGTCGGCTCCTCGATGCCGCCGGCTTCGAGGACGAGCGACAGCATCGTCGCCGTCACGTCACCCCAGTCGTCGACTGCGGCGTCGCGTTTCACCTGCCACTCGCGTTTGGCCTCCCCGTCCGCGAGCAGCGCGCGAACCCGGTCGAGCGCCGCCCGTTCGTCCGAAAACGAGTAGAGCAGGTCGTACTCCTCCTCGAGCGCGCGGAAGATGTGCTCGTCGTCGGGGCCGGCGACCGACGTGATCCTGACGGCCGGCGTTCCGAGCAGCGCGGCCTCCGAGGACATGGTGCCGGAGTCGCCGACGTAGCAGTCCGCGTACGCGAGCAGGTCGTGGACGAGATGGACCGGCACCGGCAGCGCGTGGTCGGCGAACTCCGGGGGGAGGTCGGCCTCGCTGGAGACGTACACGTCGCCGTGCGCCTCCAGCATCGCGAACAGCTCGTCGAGCGTCGCGCGCGAGATGCCAGAGTCCCCGGCGTCGTGGTACGCGTCCCAGCCCGCGAGCCGGACGACGGTGTACGGCGCCTCGACGTCGACACCGTAGGCGGCGAGCGCGTCCGGGTCGGGGGTGAACCGGTCCGGGTGGAGGTACGCGAGCTCCTGGAAGGCGAGGGTCCGGGTGCGTGCGGCCGGAACGGGCAGGTCGAGCCCCGGCGGCACACACAGCACGTCGACGAACGGGAGCGTCGTCGCGTGGAGGACGCGGCCGAGCGCCGAGCCACCGATGTCGGTGTCCTTGACCACGACGCTGCGGGCGCCGAACAGCCGTGCGGCGTGGACGGCCGGCGGGTTCAGCCGACTCACGACGACGTCCGGGTCGAACCGGCGGACGAGCCGCGCCATCTTGACCTCGCGGACGGCCAGCTCGGTCAACGCCGCCACGAGCCCCGGTCGGCGTGCCGACAGCGAGACGTAGTCGATGTCGTACGCGTCGAGCAGCTCGAGGGTGACCTCCTTCTCGCGAGCGGTGACGAGCGTCTCGTGGCCCTGTCGCTCCAGTTCCGCGATGAGGTTGCGGAACAGGTGGACCTGGGCGGGGTGCTGGATGTCGACCAGCACGCGCAGGCGGTCACCCCCCACGGCTGGTCACCACGTGCATGGCGTACTTCGAGACGTTCTTCGCCGTGTCGAAGGCGGTCTCCGTCACCAGTTCGGCCGGTGTGTCGGCCCACCGGTCGGGGTGTGAGAGCAGGCAGAACCGGCCGTCGGGTGTCTCGCGAAGGAGGTCGACGAGGTCGCCCGTGGTCGACGCCTGCCGCTTGCCGCCGTCGACGCCGAACGTGTGGTCTTTCACCTTCAGCGCACCGTCACGCCACGTCCGGCCCGTATCCGAGTAGTAGGCGACGTCCTCGAAGTCCATCGAGAGATACGCCTCGCCGAGCAGTCCGTACTCGTCGAACTCGTCGTCGTCGCGCCACATGTCGCGGTTGTCGTGGGGCGTGAGCGGGTTGCCGTGCATACAGACGGTGTCGACGGTCGCCACCTCCCGCAGGCGGGCGAGGTGGCGGGCGAACGAGACGTGTGCCGCCTCGACGTCGCCGTCCGCGCGGTCCATGTCCTCGTAGTGGTAGCCGATTTCGTGGCCCAGCGACTCGATCTCGCGAACGAGATCGGGGTCGAACACCGTCGGCACCGTCCGGACGTAGTAGGTGCTCGCGATACCGCGTTCGGCCTCGATGCGCGCGAAATCGAGCGCGTTCGCCGGTTTCCGGTCGACGTCGTGTCGCAACACGATGAACGCGGGCGGGAGCTCCTCTGCGTCCATCGAGAGATACTCCCGGACCGTGAGAAACGGGAAGCCGACGTCGAGCCCCGCCTCCAACAACGTGGCGTACATCCCGTAGGTGAAGTCGTTGGTCATGATTTCTGCCCGATGTAGCAGTCGTGAGCACGTTGTAAGGAACTCGTTACCGTACCCGTTTCCGGGCGCTCGGACGTGGCGACCGACTGAACGGTGGCGTCCGGTCTCGTCGGTTCACCGGCCGCCACGCGGGGTTTGCGGCCGATGTGGCACCGGTACACGGTTCATAACAATGCCGTTCTCCGGGGCAGTACTCATCGAATATCGGGGGGCACTCCCGACCCACTGCCCACGCGGCGGTGTGCACCTTCGAGCGGACAATCGACGCGACACTATGACACAGAGCAACCCCGCAATGAACTCATCAGACTCCGAACAGACAGAAGCCGAACTGGCCGAATCCGTCAGCTCGATCCTCGGGCTCCCGGTCGACATCGTCCTGGTCGGCGCGTTCGTCGTCCTGTTCGAGACGCTGGCGTTCTTCGGGCCGTATGCGGGGTCGCTCGGCGTGCTCCAGATCGTCCTCGCGCTCCCGTTCGTGTTCTTCCTCCCTGGGTACGCGCTCCTCTCGCTTCTGTTCCCCCGGATGCGATACCCCGAGGAGACGCAGTACCGCTGGCTGCTCGACGGCACCCACGGTCTCCGGTGGGGCGAGCGGGTCGTCCTCTCGTTCGGGACGAGTCTCGCGTTGCTCCCGCTGTTCGGCGTGTTCCTCGCGGCGACGGGGCTTGGCTACGAGTCGACGACCGTCGTCAACAGCTTCACCGTCTTCATCCTCGCCGGGATGGTGCTCGGTGCGGTCCGTCGCCGGAGCGTCCCGCGAGCCGAGCGCTACCGGGTCCCCATCCAGAACTGGCGCGAGGAGGCGGCGGAGGCGCGGGTGGCGACCGGTGCTCTCGAGGGGCTGTTGAACGTCGTGCTCATCGTGGCGATCGTCGCCGCCGTCGTCGCGCTCGCACTCGCGTTCAGTGCGCCGCCTGCGGCCGAGTCGTACTCCGGGTTCACCCTCCTCGCGGAGAACCCGCAGGGTGACCTCGTCGCGTCGGGCTACCCCGAGGAACTCGTCGTCGGTGAGAGCTACGAGTACGCCGTGGGTATCGAGAACTTCGAGGGCGAGCGGACGCGCTACTCCGTCGTCGCCGAGCTCCAGCGGGTCCGGACCACCGAGGACGGCCTGGTGGTGGTGCAGCGCGAGCGGGTCGCGGCCTTCCAGACGACGCTGCAAGACGACCAGCGCGTCACCGAACGGACCGCCGTGCGCCCCGAACTGGTGGGTGAGGACCTCCGACTGGTCTACTACCTCTACACGGGTGACGCGCCGGCACAGCCGAACGACCGGACCGCCTACCGCTCGGTGTTCGTCTGGGTGACGGTGACCGAGACTGCCGCCGGGGCCACCGGTGGGGACGCGGCCGGTGCCGGTTCGCCGACCCCGACACCAACGCCGACCCCGACACCAACGCCGACCCCGACCGGGACCGAGACGCCGGTGCCGATCACGGCCGCCTGACCGGACTGTGCGACGGGCTGCTGGTATTCGGATGCTTACTATCCTACCGGTAGCCATACTATCGGAGTGAATGTCCATCTACACGCCGACACGCGAGTGTGGCGCGGTGGTGGTTCCCACCGGCCACGACCCTGCGAGCTTTACGACCGTCCGGTCGCTCGGCCGGCAAGGGGTCACCACCATCGTCGGCTCCGAACACCGGACCGTGCCCGCCGCCGCCTCCCGCTACTGCGACGAGTTCGTCGACCTCCCCTCGCCGTACGAGGATCTCGTCGCGTACAAGGACGCGCTCGTCGACCTGGCGAAGCGCCCCGAGGTCCGGACCATCGTGCCCATCCGTCCCCACGACACCTACGTCCTCTCGCGGTACGCCGAGGAGTTCGCCCCGTACGTCTCGCTGCCGGTGCCCGACCCCGCGACGCTCGAACGGGTCCACGACCGGGTTCAGTTGGCCGCGGCGGCGACCGACGCGGGGGTCCCCTTCCCCGAGACCTGCACGCTCGACGAGTTCGAGCCCGACCCCGACCGTGGGAGCATCGTCAAGTCCCGGTTCAACCTCCTCGCCGACGGCTACCTCCCCGAGTACGAGCCGGGCGAGTCAGCCGTCGTGAAGACGGTCCAGCACCTCGCACCCGGTGAGTCCCCGGACCGTGACGCGCTCACTGCCGAGATGGGCCACGTCCCCATCGTCCAGTCGTTCGTCCCGACCGCGGAGAAGCTCATGTTCGCGGCGCTGTACGACCACGGACGGGCGGTGGCGACGTTCCAGCACCGACAGATACGCGGGAACTCCTACACTGGTGGCGGTGGGGTCTACCGCCAGTCGATGTTCCTGCCGGACCTCGAACGAGTGGCGCGTCGGCTGCTCGACCACCTCGAGTGGCACGGGCTCGCGTGTATCGAGTACATCCGTGACGCCGAGACGGGCGAGTACAAACCCATCGAGATCAACCCCCGGATGTGGCAGTCCCTCCCGTCGACGGTCCAGGCGGGCGCGGACTTCCCGTTCTACTACTGGCAGCAGGCGACCGGGCGCGCGGACGAGATCGACGCCGGCTACGAGCTCGGGCTCGGGAGCCACCAACTGTACGGCGAGCTAGACCACCTGCTGTCGGTGCTACGAGATGACTCGCCGCTCGTCGACCGTCCGGTCTTCTCCGAACGTGCTCGCGAGGTACTGGCCTCCTGCCTCGCGGAACCGAAGTTCGACTACCTCAAGCTCGACGACCCTCGCCCGTTCCTCCGGGGGCTCAGACAAGTGTTCGGCTGACGCCCCGAACTCTGCTTTTCGTTGTAGCGGCCCTGGTTACACTGCGGCAGACCGACCCGCTCGCTCGGCCATCTCCGGCTCGCTACTGCCGATACGTATCCCGGTCGCCGACAGGGTTCGCACGATAGCCGAGGGCGTGCGCGATCGGGCTCAACGCTCCAACAGTTTCTGGACGGGAAGTGACGAATTCGCAAGATGAAGTAGCTCGTAGCCGTAGGAATCGTACATAGCTGCGATCTGGAGGAGCGATGGCGCCCCGTTTGCCTTGCCCTCGCCTCGTCGGGGGCGGCGAGGTCGCGGAGGACGGCTTCGGTCTGTAGTCCCGGCACGTCACCGGGGTTCGGTTCCGGTCGTGTTCGTTCCGTCGTCGGTTCGTCCTCGGCTACTCCATGTAGCCGAGTCCGCGGAGTCGCTCTTCGACGTCGCTGTAGTCCTCCTCGTCGGGGGCAGCGAGGCCGTCTTCCGCCTCGGCGTACTGGGCCGTGGTGACAGTGGCACGCGCCGCATCGGAGTCCGGATGCAGGATCTCGGTGAGCACTCGGCCGTCCATCGTCTCGCCGACGGGGAGGCCGAGACAGTGGAGTAGCGTCGGCGCCACGTCGACGACCGTCGCGCCGACGGGTTCGCTCCCGGCCTGGATGGGGCCGCCGCGGGCGAGGAAGATGCCCTCGCTCCGGTGGGTGGCGGCGACGCCGAGGTCGGCCGACGGGACGAACACCCGGTCCGACAGCGAGACGGCCTTCTCGTAGCCGTCGACCGTCGAGACGACGATGTCCGGCGCCTGCGGGTCGTCCGGATAGAGCTCCTCGCCGTCGTACACCTTCAACACGGCGTCGCCGGTGTCGGGGTCGACGACCTCCGCGAGCGCGCGCATCACCTCGCGTTTCACCTCGGGCAGGTCCTGCGGGTCGATGATGCCGCTGCTGAACCGGGCTCGGCTGTTGATGTACACCGCGCCCGAGCCGAGCGCGAACGCCTCGGTTCGGTCGTGGTCGATGTCGTACAGGTGGTGTTCGCCCGGGACCTGTCGGGCGACGGTATCGACCACGCTCTTCGGGAGGTACTTATCGAGCATCCGATCGGTGATGCCGACGCGCCCGAGCGCCGACTTCACGGCCGACTTGTCGACGTGCAGCCGCTGTAACAGCCCGCGGGTTCCGGTCTGTTCGCTGCGGAACTGGTGGCCCGACTCCTCGAGGATGCGGTTGAGGTAGACGTGTTTCGTGATGGGCCCGAAGCCGTGGTCCGACACCACGAACAGCAGTGCGTCGTGCTCGTCGGTGTACGCCATCACCTCGCCGAGGATGTCGTCGAGGAGCTGGTAGTGCTCGAGCCGGACCTCGTCGTCCCAGATGAGGTGCTGGAGGCGGTCGGGCGCCGTGTAGACGAAGAAGAACAGCCGCCAGTCCTCCTCGGCCATGAACCGGCGCATCAGCTTTCGGCGGGCGTCGACGAGCGAGGTGAGTGCGGGCAGGAACTCGGCTTCGCGGCCGCGATACTCGCTCCACTGGAGGCCGATCTTGTAGTCGGGGATGGTCTCGACCAGCTCGTCGCGGAACGCCGGCGGGTGGGTGAACCGCTCGTTGATGCTCGGGCTCATCATCCCGGTGACCATCATCCCGTCGATGGCGTCGGCTGGATACGTCATCGGGACGTTTCCGACGAGCGCCGGCGTGACGACGTCCCAGAGCTCGGGCTGGTGGATGTCGTCGCTCGTAATCATCCGCTTGCTGTAGTCGCGCGAGGCGTGCTGGAAGCCGTAGATGCCGTGTTTCGCCGGCCACGTCCCGGTCGCGATGGAGGGCCACGCGAGCGGCGTCGTCGGGGGGACGGTGCTGCGGAGCGTCCCGGCGGCCCCCTCGGCCATCAGTTCCGCGAAGTGGGGGAGGTCGCCGCTCTCGGCCCAGCGCTCGATGCTGTCCCAGGGGATGCCGTCGAGGCCAAGGACGAACGCTCTCTCGGGGGCTGTGGTAGTTTGATCCATTCCGGTTGTGCGTCACCACACACGACCGGGGATTTGTTATGCAGCGTATGTCCGATGGCGAGCGAGCGGTAGGCCGTCGTTACCGCTCAGGCCGTCTCGCCGCGAAGCAGGTACAGGTCGAACTCACCGTTGCTGACGACGCGGTCGATGCCGGGCGTCGTCTGCATCGCCTGGAAGCCCTGCTGGCTGTAGCGGAACCCCTGGTACAGCCCGACCTCGCGCTTCCGGTCGCTCTCGGTCACGGCGACGTACCGTGGGTCGTCGTAGACGGCCATCAGCGTCCCGTTGCTGAACGACTCCTCCGGGACGCCCGAGCGAATGCCGGGGAAGTCGTTGGCCGCCCGGATACCGTCCGCGTAGAGCAGTGCGTGGACGTACCGCTGTGGGCCACCGCGGATGCCGGCGTACGGGATGGTCTCGTCACGGACCTCGAAGGAGGTCGCGAAACCGTTCATCTGCGCTTCAGACACCTGTGCGGAGTCCTGATACATGTATGGCGACGGGTGAAGCGCGACCATCGTCAGCGGCGTCAACACGAGGAACAGAACCACCACTGCGACCTGCACGACCGTGCGGGTCGACTGCCAGTCGATCTCGGTAGCGACCGTGAGCGCGGCTGCCCCGAGCACCGTCGCGACCGCCATCAGGAACCCGAAGTAGCGGAAGTGCTGGGTCGTGGCGCTCGCGAGGAAGTAGATGAGCATGACGCCGGCCACCGGCGCCATCGAGAGGCCGAAGTACTTGACGAAGGCGTTGCGCTCGGGGAGCCGATCTTCGAACCGCCCGCTCAGGCTCAGCAGGACGAACACGCCCGCGATGGCGCCGAAGACGACCATCGCGAGGAACAGCTTGAGGAACAGCTCCTCGAAGCTCCCGCCGAGCTGGGCGAGCGAGGTGCCGCGCCCAGTCACTTCGTCGCCGATGGCTGCCCCGCCGACGAGCCGCTCGATGAGCGAGTTCACCGTGTTCGTCGTCCGGGTACTCCGGGGTGCCCAGAACATGAACAGGCCGAGCAGGAACACGGTCTGGACGGCGAGGCTCCGCTGGCTCGCGAACGGGTGGCCATCGCGGAGCCGCCGCGCGAGGAACTGGAGGACCACGACCGTCCCGAACACCAGGATGACGTTGGCCGCCTGCTGGGGGTGCAGGAGGACGATCGCCACGGAGGCGAGTGCGAGCACTCCCCCGACGGGGATGGGCGACCGGAGGGAGCGGCCCCCCCTCGATGACGTGACGTAGCTGACCACCAGATAGAGGATAAAGGGGAGAAACAGGATGGCCTGGCTGGTCGGGTGGGGGACCGGGTGGACGCTGACGTTGTTGATCGGCAGCAGCAACACCGCGGCGAACAGCCCGACGACGATGCCGACCGGGTTGCCGGTGATGGCCCGGACGGTCATCGGCACGAACACGAGGAACGCGAGGAAGAACGCGACGACCATCAGCATGAACGCCCACTCGAGGCTGCCACCGCTCGCCGATTCGAGCAGGATGGCGACGAGGTGCGTCCCCGGGTGCAGCAGGTTCAGCGGCGTCTCGACGCCCGAGATGAACGCGCGGGCGAACCCGAGGTGACTCAGCGAGTCACCCCCGCCGTAGAAGTGGTACCCCCGCAGGAGCGGGAGGCCGGCGACCGCCAGTCCCGAGAGCCCCGCGAGGACGAGCGCGCCGAGGCGGAGTCGACTCGCTCCCTGCGTCGCGGCGACGACGAGCCCGACGAGGAGCGCGAGCCAGATGCTCACCCAGAACGCCGTCGGCGTGGCGCTGAGGATGGAGAGTTCGTAGCCGGTCGCCGGGTTTCGGTACGCTTCCGACACCCCGAAGAGGAACGCCAGGAACCCGACGATGAGCACCACCTTCCCGAGCTGTCGGTTCCGGCGCTGGCGAGACGCCGGGACCGTCGATATCAGACTCATTCGTGTGGTCTACCAGCGTTCGTCGGCTTTGTTATGAGACTACTACCCCGTCACGGGAGAGTGGTGGCGGCGGAGCAGACCCAGTAGGGCGTCGAGCCGTCGGATCTCTGCGTCCGGTGCGGCCGCCGAGTCATCGGGTTCGAGGTCGACGTACCGTCCCCGGCGCATCCGGACGGTCGCCATGCCGAGGTCGTTCGGGACGCGGAAGTCGACCCGCGGGTCGTCGCCGACGTAGACGACGCGCTCCGGGGCGACGCCGAGCCCGTCGAGCACGCGCTCGAACGGCTCGTGCTCGTGTTTCGAACTCCCGAACGTCGGCGAGACGACCACCGCGTCGAACACGGGGGTGAGCCCCAGCCGGTCGAGTTTCCCGTGGCCGCCGCGGCCGTCGGTGACGAGGCCGAGCGCGTAGGTGCGACCGAGCGCCGCGAGCACCGCCGGGGTCTCCGGATAGGGGTCGAGCGGCTCGGTGGCCGCGTGGTACGCGTCGACGAGGTCGGCGGCGAGCGCCGGGTCGAGGCCGTGGCGCGCGAGCAGCGTGTCGAAGGTCCCGGTCGTCACCCCCTCGTCGAAGTAGAGCGCGAACAGCTCGTCGTGCAGCGACTCGCCGGTCACCGCCTGCAGGTGATCGGCCGCCGCGGCGAGCCCCGTCCGGGCGTACGCGGCGTACGGGTAGAGCGTGTCATCGAGGTCGAAACAGATCGCCTCGATGCCCGTGCGTCTCATGCGAGCGACCACGGCCCCGCGGTCTCGGCGTCGACGCGGAACGTCTCGCCGTCCGGGCTGTGGAACAGTTCGTCCCAGTGGCGGACCATCCGGGTCCCCCACTGCACGTCGACGGGTGGCAGGTCCTCGCCGAGCGCGTGTTTCACGCCCAGGTACGGGAGGTTCGCGCCCGCGCCGACGCACATGATGATGGTCCCCGACACCCGGGGGTTGATCTCGATGATCCTCGGCGTCCCCTCGGCGTCGTACTTGAACTGGAGGTTGAGGTTGTACTCGACGCCGAGTGCCCGGCAGATGTCGGTGGCCTCGCGGATGAGTTCGGCGTCCTCCTCGACGGTGCCCTCGAAGGAGATACCGGCGCGCGTTCGGCTGCGCGAGCGTGGAACGACCACGTGGACGTCGTCGCCCGTCGCGAGCACGTCGACGCTGTACTCCACGCCGGGGAGGTACTCCATGACGACGAGGTCGGGGAACGGGTCGGCGCCCGCGAGCACGGGCCGGACCTCGTCGAGCGTGGTGACGGCGTTCATCGGCTTTTCGGAGAGGAGCTGGGTGAGGCGGTCGGTGCGTTCGTCGAGGACGCGGAAGCCCCGCATCCCGCTGGCGACCGGTCGCTTGAAGCAGACCGGCTCCTCGGGGTAGCCGAACGCCTCGACGGTCTCGACGAACTCGTCGATGCTCGTCACCCGCTGGAACCGCGGCGCCGACGCGAAGCCGTGGTCGGCGAGGAACTCGTAGAGCTTCCCCTTGTCGTTCGCGAGTTCGAGCGCGGTGGGGTCAGAGACCATCACCGTGGCGTCGAAGGCGGCCTTGTGCTCGGCGAGCGGCTGGAGTTCGGCGGTCGTCAGCGGGAGGATCACGTCGGGCTGGACCTCGGCCGCGATTTCGACCATCCGGTCGATGTAGCCGTCGTCGGTGCCTCGCGGGACGGTGTAGCCGCCGTCGAGGAGCGCGAAGCCGTAGGCGTCGGGGTTGACGTCCGTGCCGACGATACGGATGTCGCGTTCGCCGTTGGCCCGCAGGCTCCGGATGATGCCGGAGGCGCCGGGGGCGCCAGCGCCCGTCATCAGGACGGTTATCTGGTTGTCGTTGCCGTGTCTGTGGGTGGGTGTGGTGTGTGACATGGTCAGTCCTCGAGAGTGGCGGTCGTGTCGCTGTGCCTGCGCGGCTCGGTGGTCGCCTGCGAGGCGCCGTTGCCCGACGGGTCGGCGTCGGGGGTGTCGGACGCGAATTCGGCCGGCGGGACCTGCAGTTCGAGGTGTTCGTTGTCCTCGCGGTCGAGCATCGTCGCGTACAGCAGCGTCACGAGGCTCACGAGCAGGCCCGCCAGCCAGCCCCCGTGGCCGCCGCGCTTGCGGAGGGAGGCGAGCAGGCCGAGCCCGCTGGCGCCGAACAGCCCAAGCCCGAACAGGTAGAGGGTGGCGAGCGGGTTGTAGTCGTTCAGGAGGTACTTGTGCTTGAGCCGCCAGAGGAACCCCCGGAACAGCATCACGGAGACGCGCGGGATGTACTCCGTGTAGCTGATGTGGCTCTTCCAGCCGTCGGCGTACGCGAACTCCGAGTGGCGCGGCACGTCGGCGACCCGGACGTTCGCGACGTTCAAGCGCACGAGGAGGTCGTTGCAGTAGCCGTAGTACTCGTACATCCCCTCGATGTCCGTTCGTTCGAGCGCCGCGAGCGAGATGGCCGCGTAGCCGTTCTGGGAGTCCATCGTCGTCCAGTAGCCGCTGGCGATCTTGGTGAGATACGAGAGGACGACGTTGCCCGCGAGTCGGAAGCGTGGCATCGCCGCGTACGCCTCGGGCGCGTAGAACCGGTTGCCTTTCGCGTAGTCGGCGACGCCCTCGACGATGGGGTCGAGGTAGCGGGTGAGCTCTTCGGGGTCCATCTGGGCGTCGCCGCCCAGGACGGCGGTCACGTCGAGTTGCTCGTCGCGCGCGCGGAGGTAGCCGGTCTTGATGGCGCCGCCGACGCCCCGGTTCTCGGGGTGCTGGATGGGGACGACGAGATCATCGAACGGGCCGTCGTGGCCCTCGTTCTTCGCCTCGGCGTGGCGCTGTATCTCGGCCCAGGTGTCGTCGGTCGAGCCGTCGTCGACGACGTACGCGCGGTCGACGAACTCCGGGAGCGTGTCGATGACGCGCCCGACGAACCCCTCCTCGTTGTACGCCGGGACGACGACGCCGACGGTCGCGCCTCTATACATCGCTCTCCTCCGACACCTCGGCTGTGGTCGCGACCGCCACCGGCCCCTCGACGCAGAACTCACGGCGCGTCAGATCCCCGATGTCACGGCACGCGGCCGCGATGGCCTGTTCGATGCGGGCGGCGAACGGTGCGTCCGTCTCCCCCCACAGCCCCGGGTGCGTCAGCAGCTGGACGTGGGCGCCGAGCTCGTCGGCCAGCGGGTGCTGGTCGCGCCAGCGCTGTGAGGAGTCGGCGACGTAGTCGATCTCGCTGAAGAACTGCGGCTCGTAGGTGTGCTGCAGTCCCGGGAACTCGCGGTCGAGTACCCACGCGGGTGGAATGTGGAACGATATCGTCTCGATGGGGGCGTTGGCGACCGCGGCGAGCGCCGCCTGTTCGCGGCGGACCGCTCGCAGGAGGTCGCTGTCGCTCGGTTGTTCGTCGGCCGGCCAGTACGTGTGGGTGCTAAAGTGGACTCCCACGTCGTGGCCCAGCGCCTCGAGTTCGGCGATCTGTTCGCGCGTCTCTCGTTCGAACACGTTGTAGAGCGGCGAGGAGACGAGCAGGAAGTACGTCGACTGGACACCGAGGTCCGCCTCGATGTGCGCCATCTCGACGGCCGCACCGACCGAGAGGTCCACGTCGTGGCGCGCCACGAGGTCACCGTCGGTCAGCCGGTCGTCGAACGAACGGAACCGGTAGCCGTCCGACTGGAGCCGCTCGAGGAACACGCGGTACCAGCGGTGTGTGTACTCGACGTCGCGGAGCGACTGGTCGGCGATTTCACCCATTTCAGCCCGAATAGGGTCCTCAGAACTGATTAGTAATTAATCGCCTACTCGCCGGGTACGAACGGTAGATATCCGCTTAATCCCCGGTTCGCTCTGGGGGCTGTCGGCGGATTCCAGCCGCAAGGAGCCGGTAGGCTCCCCGGGGACCCGGTGCGCCGTCAGCCAGCCACAACAGGCCGCCGAGCAGCGGGAACGTAAGGTAAAGCAACAGGGATGCAGGGTCCTGCGTCGCGACCTCGGCGGCGAACTCCGCGAGGTAGACGAACCCGCGCGAGATGCCGTAGTCGACGTCGTAGGGGGTGCCGGTCACGACCGGCCAGAGGGCCCGGCCGACCGCGATGTCGCTCCCGGCCCGGAGGGGGTCGATGACGTCCCCGAGGATGTGCGAGAGCTGCCCGACGACGAACGCGCTCCCGAGGTCGAGCCGGCCGTACCGGCGGGCGACGGCGAGCACGAGGACCGCGAGCGGGACGGCGACGAGCACCGAGTGGCCGAGGGCGTGGCCGGTCGGGAACACGCCGAACTCCCACGAGAGCGGTTTGTCGACGAGGTCCGGGACCTGCGTGCCGACCACCAGCAGGAGCGCTGCGCCCTCGGTGGGTCCCTCACCCCGATACACCCGCCACAGAAGCGAGTAGAGCAGGTACCCGAACGCGAGGTGTTCCCACGGCCACACGCGTCAGCTCCCCCGCACGGGGTGAGCCGCGCTGTACACACTCATCTGGCTGCCGGGACTGCTGGCGTGCGTTTTGTTATTCTCCGCTTTCTTCCGTGGCCACACCCGATGGGCTGGCCGCACGGGGCCGTCGATGTCACGCGGTTCCGCGCCGGATGTGGGGCCGATTGGGAGCGACAGGTTCCGCATAACAATGCTCTCCGTAGGGAACCACGGGTCGTGAGCGTTTCGTCGCGCTCGGTGACCCGTTCCATGCACGTGCCGACCCCTGTCGACCGGAGCCGAATCAGCCACGCTAGCCGCGAGTACGTCCCACGGGGGGACAGATGACCGGACTCTACGGCCGCACCGTCCTCGTCACCGGCGGTGCGGGCTTCGTCGGGAGCCACCTCGTCGACGCCCTCGCCGAGGACAACAACGTCCGCATCCTGGACGACCTCTCGACCGGACGCCGCGGCCAGGTGCCGAGCGGCGTGCGGTTCCGCGAGGCGGATATCCTCGACACGGCGGCGCTCGACGCCGCGATGGACGGCGTCGACGTGGTGTTTCACCTCGCTGCTGCCGTCTCGGTCGCCGAGTCCATCGCCATGCCTGACCGCTATCACGCGGTGAACGCGACGGGGACCCTCGCCGTACTCGAAGCGGCCCGCAGACAGGACGCCCGGGTCGTGGTCGCTTCGAGCGCCGCCGTCTACGGCGCGCCCGAGACGGTCCCCGTCACCGAGGCCGAGCCGACCACGCCCTCGTCCCCGTACGGCGTCTCGAAGCTCGCGGCCGACCACTACGCGCGGGTGTACGCCGACACCTACGGGCTGGAGACCGTGACGCTCCGCTACTTCAACATCTACGGCCCGCGACAGCGTGCGGGTGCCGACGGGGGCGTGGTGGCGACGTTCGCCGACCGCGCGCGTCACGGCAAACCGCTGGTCATCGAGGGCGACGGCGAGCAGACCCGCGATTTCGTCCACGTCTCCGACGTGGTGCAGGCGAACCTGCTCGCCGCCACGACGGACGCGACGGGTCGCGCCTACAACATCGGGACGGGCGAGACGACGACCGTCGGCGAGCTCGCCGCGCTCATCAGCGACTACGCGGACCGACGGGTCGAGATTACCTACACCGACCCGCGGCCGGGCGACATCCGGCACAGCTCCGCGGACATCTCGCTGGCGCGCGACGTGCTCGGCTACGAGCCGACCGTCGCGCTCGACGAGGGGCTCGCGGCGCTGTTCGGGGCGACGGCGATGGAACAGTAACCAGGGTTGGACAGTCCCGGCTGCGACTTCTCGCTGGGAAACCGACAGAACGCAAAAAGCGACGGCGCTACTCGAACTACTCGACAGTCACGGACTTCGCGAGGTTCCGCGGCTTGTCGATGGCTCGGTCGAGCGCGACCGCCGCGTAGTACGCCACCAGCTGTAGCTGGACGTTCGCCAGCACGGGCGTGACGACCGGGTGGGTGTCGGGGACCGTCAACACGACGTCGGCCGTCTCGGCGACGGCCGTGGCTCGCTCGGGGGCGACCGCGATGACGGGAGCGCCGCGCGCCTGCACCTCCTCGACGTTGCCGAGCAGCTTCTCGTCGGTCGCCTCGTCGCCGGAGAACACGGCGAACACCGGTGTGTCCTCGGTGACGAGCGCGAGCGGGCCGTGTTTGAGTTCGCCGCCGGCGAACCCCTCGGCGTGCTCGTAGGTGATCTCCTTGAACTTCAGCGCCCCCTCGAGGGCGACCGGGTAGCAGTGGTGCCGGCCGATGAAGAAGTAGGCGTCGTTGGGGCAGAACGCCTCGACGACGGCCTTCGCGTTCGACCGCGCGATGACCCGCTCGACCAGCGCCGGGAGGTCGTCGACCGCGGCCATGAGCTTCGGGTCACTCTTGCCGCCCGAGATGCGGTCGGCGAGCAGCCAGAGGGCGGCGACCTGCGAGGAGAACGTCTTGGTCGCCGCCACCCCGATCTCGGGGCCGGCGCGGATGAACAGCGCCTCGTCGCACTCCCGTGCGGCGGTCGACCCGATGACGTTCGTGAACGCGAGCGTCCTCGCGCCCGCGGCCTTCGCCACCCGGAGCGCGGCGAGGGTGTCCGCGGTCTCGCCGCTCTGGGTGACGCCGACGACGAGCGTGTGGTCGTCGATGGGCAGCGGGTTCGTCGCGTACTCGCTGGCGAGCGCGGCCTGTGCTGGCACGCCGAGCGCGTTGAGCTGGGCGACGCCCGACAGCGAGGCGTGATACGAGGTGCCGCAGCCGACGAGATGGACGCTCTCGATACCGGCGAGCGCGTCGTCGGAGAGGTCGTCGAGCTTCGCGTGGCCGTCGACGACCCGGCCCCGAACGGTCTGGCGGAGCGTCATCGGCTGCTCGTGGATCTCCTTGAGCATGAAGTGGTCGTAGCCGCCTTTCTCGGCGTCTTCGGGGACCCAGTCGACGGTGCGGACCGGGCGCGACACGGGAGTGCCCTCCCGGTCGGTCAGCCGGTAGTCGTCGGGCTGGATGATGGCGACGTCGCCGTCGTCGAGGTAGACGACCTGGTCGGTGAACTCGAGGAACGCGGGCACGTCGCTCGCGAGGTACGTGACCGACTCACCGATACCGAGGACGAGCGGCGAGCCCGACCGGGCGGCGTAGAGTGTGTCCTCCTTGCCGATGAGCACCGCGAGCGCGTAGCTCCCCTCTAGCTCGTCCAGCGCGCGGCGGAACGCGGTCTCCGGCGAGTGCCCCTTGCTCAGATACCGCTCGATGAGGTGCGGGACGACCTCGGTGTCGGTGTCGCTCGTGAAGACGTGGCCCGCGGTGCGGAGTCGCTCGCGGAGGCTGTCGTAGTTGTTGATGATACCGTTGTGGACGACCGCGACGGTCCCCGTGCAGTCGACGTGCGGGTGGGCGTTCGCGTCCGTCGGCGGGCCGTGCGTCGACCACCGGGTGTGGCCGATGGCGATGTGGCCGAGCGGCGCACGTCCCCCGACGTGTTTGCGGAGGTTACCGACCTCGCCGCTCTGTTTGAACACTTCGATGCCCGCCCCGTTGCGGACTGCGAGGCCCGCCGAATCGTACCCCCGGTACTCGAGGTTCTGGAGCCCCCTCATGATGTCGGCAGCTGCATCGGTCTGGCCGACACAGCCGGTGATGCCGCACATCAGCGCCCGACCTCCGTCGGGTGGGGGCGGGACCGCTGTGCTCGTCGTGGGGAGGCGAGTACCGGGCGGCCGGCACGGCGCGAGGGGCGAGACGTCGACCGGAACGGGCGACCGTCTCGGCTGAATGTGTTGGTCGGGAACATAGTGCGTGCAAACGACACCCGTCGCGGACCGCACTCCGGCGGATGCGTCGAACGGAACCCAGTTACCGATAGCCAACCTTTGTTATGGAGTTGGTTGCCATTCGATAGTAGTGTCCTGCCCACCGTAAGCGGTCTGTACCCGAACGGGACGCGACCGCTACGCTGCGAGAACGAAACCCGAAGACTGGAGCGTCCTCACCGGTGTGGCGGCACGCGGCGAATGCCGCATCGTGGCGCCGTCGGACAGGCGAACAGCACGCGCTATTGTGTGGTGACGAGTCGGTGAAAAGAACGGCTGACTGTGGGTCGGACTAGTTGGGACTACTCGGCGATCGCGGCCAGGCGTCCCTCGACGGCGGACGCGACCGTCGCGTCGTCGTCATCGTCGTCGTCCGGCGTTCGGGTCGTGTACGCCTGGAACAGCGCACACGCGGTCAGGAGCGTGAGCAGCACGCCGGCCGCGAGCCCCGCCGAGAGCGGCGTGACTAGGCTGCCGACGAGCAGGAGCCAGCCGACGCCGACCAGCGACAGGTAGTACATCGGCCAGCGGTTCGGCGTCGGCTCGTCCTCGTGGAGGTACTTCTCCGCGTGGACGGCCGCCGGCCCGAGCTCGATGAAGCCGCGGTCCTTGTTGAACTTCACGAACCCCATGTCGTCCATCTTCGGCAGATGGCACTGGTAGAGTCCGACGTACACGCGCTTGCGCTCCTGTGAGGAGAGCTGGCTGATCGGCTTCTCGTTCTCCTCGGCAGCGACGAACTCCGAGAGGTCACGCAACGACACGGCGCCTTCTTGCTGTGCGAGATACCAGAGAACGTGACGACGGCGCTGGTTCTTCAGTATCTCGAAGATGTTGTCGAGCGAGACGGGGTAGTCGTCGGCATCCGGTTCTGCCGTCGCTACCTCGGACGACGCGGTCGACGACTCAGTCTGGTCGTCGCCGGTCTCCGTAAGCTCCTCGTGGGAGGAGATGGCGTCAGTCGCCATCTACTCTCCCCCCTATTCCCCTACCTACCCCGTGGGACATGCTACCCCGCGGGACGGCCGTTGAGCGCGTCGAGATGCGCTCGTGGTTCGATTTGTTCATGGTATATCTCGTTTCTCCCCCGTCTGATTCCGTATCAATCCGGCGAGACATACATGTACTACTAACGTCTTATACTTGTTGCCCATACCTGCTAGCGGGGAATCTCGGAGGGGAGAAGCTGTCTGCGTGCCACTCTGGTTTTGTATATTATTTTTGATGATTGGGAAATTCACGTACTTCTTCTGGTAAATGTGTCCATACTGGTGTAGTAGGTAGCAATTACGTCACCCGGATATACCCGGCGGCCAGGGCCTGGATGGTCGCGCGCCGGCTGGCCATGTGCGGCACACGACAGTCGGGAGCACGGCGATCTGTCGTCGGACCCGACGAGTACGCTACCGGGTTCACGGCCCACTACCTCACGGTCGGCGCGGGTCGTGGACAGCACGAACAGGGACGGATCACCGGGGCAGCGGAGCGTTCAGAGTTCGGTCGGGACCGGGCGGCCGACGCCGATGGCGTCGATGCGGCGCGCCAGCTCCAGCGCGCGGAGGCCGTCCTCGCCGGTCACCACGGGCTCCGTGCCGTCACGTACGGCCGCGACGAACGCCTTGAGCTCGTGTTTGAGCGGCTCGCCGTTCTCGACGGTCGGGCGCTCGATGACGCTCTCGTTGCGGTAGCGGACCGAGCCGTTCGTCTCGACGTACTCGGGGAACGAGTGGCGGTGAATCTCGACCGTGTGGTCGATGTAGTCGACGTTCACCCGGCACTGTTCGGCGGTCAGCGAGAGCCGCCGGACCTTCTCCTGGGTGACCCGGCTGGCCGTGAGGTCGCCGACGACCCCGTTCTCGAAGCGGATGGTCGCGGCGATGTACTGGTTGTTGCGCGCGCCGATGGCCTGCACGTCGGCGACCGGCGAGTCGACCAGCGACAGCAGGATGTCGATGTCGTGGATCATCAGGTCGAGCGCGACGCTGTCGCCGATGTGCCGGTCGAGCGGTGGCCCCAGCCGCTGGGCCTCGATGGCGATGATGTCGAGATCGGGGACGATGTCCGCGAGCGCGACGACCGCCGGGTTGAACCGCTCGACGTGTCCGACCTGCAGCGCCACGTCGTGTTCGCGCGCGAGGCGGATGAGCTCACGACCCTCCTCGTAGTCGGCGACGAACGGCTTCTCGATGAGCACGCTCACCCCGGCGGTGATTGCCTCCTTCGCCACCTCGTAGTGGTACGGGGTGGGGACGGCGATGGAGACGGCGTCCACGAGCTGGAACAGGTCCTCGCGTGCGTACGCGGTGGTGTCGAACTCGTCGGCGATGTCGCTGGCGAGCTGTTCGTTCGAGTCCGCGACCCCGACGAGGTCGGCGGTCGAGAGTTCACTGTAGACGCGGACGTGGTGTCGACCCATGGAGCCGACGCCGACGACGCCCACGCGGATGGGGTTTCGTTTCATGACGGGATGGCGTAGAACGACCGCAACGCGGCCGTGATGGTCTCGATGTCCTCGGCGCTGACGTGCGGGTGAACCGGGAGCGACAGTACCTCCTCGGCGGCCCGGCGCGCCTCCGGCACGTCGGCATCGTAGCCGGCGTACGCGGGCTGGTCCGGGATCGTCAGCGGGTAGTACACGCCCGCGGTGACGCCGTGGTCGGCGAGGTGTGCCTGCAGCGCGTCGCGGTCGGCACACCGGACGGTGTACTGGTGGTAGACGTGGGTGTACCCCGCGGGTTCGATGGGCGTCACGACGGGCGCGTCGGCGAGCGCCTCGGTCAGCCGGGCGGCGTTGGCCCGTCGCGCGCGCGTGAACTCGGGGAGCCGCTCGAGCTGGACACGCCCGATGGCCGCAGCCATGTCGGTCAGCCGGAAGTTGTGGCCGACAGAGCCGTGTTCGTACCCCTGGGTCCGGCCGTGGTCGATGAACCGCTGGACGCGGTCGGCGACGTCCTCGTGGGGCGTGAGCACCATCCCGCCCTCCCCCGTCGTCATGTTCTTCGTGGGGTAAAACGAGAAGCACGCGGCGTCACCGAACGAGCCCACCTTCCGGCCCTCGAACTCGGCGGCGTGGGCCTGGGCGGCGTCCTCGATGAGCCACAGGTCGTACTCGTCGGCGATCTCAGCCAGCCGGCCCATGTCGGCCGGGAGGCCGAACAGGTGGACCGCGAGGATGGCGTCGACGTCCCCCTCGCGCACGATGGCCTCGACCGCGTCGGGGTCGAGGTTGTACGTCTCGGGGTCGATGTCGGCGAACACGGGCTCGGCACCGACGAGCCGGACGGCGTTGGCCGTGGCGACGAACGAGAACGGCGTCGTGACCACACGGTCGCCCGGGCCGATACCCAGAGCGTGGAGTGCCGCGTGGAGTGCAGTCGTTCCGTTCGTCGTGGCGACGCCGTAGTCGGCGCCGCAGTAGGCGGCGAACTCCGACTGGAACTGCTTGACTCGCTCCCCGCACGCGAGCGACCCGGACTCCATGGCCTCGCGGACGGCCTGGATCTCGGCGTCACCCACATCGGGGTCGGCGATGGGAATCATCGCCCGCCCCGAGCGGGTGCCCCCAGAGCGTGTGTCGCGGCGAGAACGCCGCCAGAATCCCCGTTGTTCACTGTCTGCCTGGTGCTGTATCGCATCGGGCTAGAGGTAAGCCCTTCCGCGCTTTGTTATGCAGTTCTTGCTCGCGGTATAGGACTGCTACGCCTACCAAAACCTTGCGACCGGGGGTCCGGCGGCTATTCTCGCCTTATCTTGTGAGAAAATCACATAGGGTGAGTGTAACAAAGACGAAAACCGAGGAAGGGCGTACAGTGAGATACTGCGGCCGTACAGCACGGAGAGATGCCCCGGACACAGCCCAAGCTAACTGATGGCCGCCTCAAAAGACCGACTATCCCAGGACCTAATATTCGACATCCTCAGCAGCCCACGGCGTCGATACATGATCTACTATCTGCGCACGCACGGGGGTAAGGCCGAGGTGACTGACCTCGCCAAGCACGTCGCTGCGTGGGAGTACGATATCGACCCAGAGGAGCTCGATGACCAGCAACAGAAACGCGTGTACGTCTCACTGTATCAGACGCACGTCCCCAAACTCGCCGACATCGGCATCGTGAACTACGACTCCGAGACCCGCATGGTCGAACTGACCGACAGGGCGACCGAGGTCGAGGAGTTCGTCAATCCCGCCGCCGGCGACGAGCGCCAGTGGCAGTGGTACTACCTCGGCCTCTCGGTGCTGAGCTTCACCGCACTCGCCCTGGCGGCGTTCGACCTGCCGCCGCTCGGCGGGGTTTCGGATATCGCCGTCGGTATCGCCGTCGGCATCGCGTTCGCCGCGCTCGCGGTCACCCACTACGTGATGTGGGGTCGCGAGCGCCGTGAACTCCCCGAGGAGCTACGGTCGCGCGAGTGAATCGACCCTTCTGAGCGACGCAAGGCACCCAGCGACGCGGTGCGTGTCGTCGCGAACTCACCAACACACCAGGAGCGACAGCACCAGGCAACCGTGGAGTCCGACCGTCGACTCGGAACGCGTCGCGCCGTCGAACCGTCCGCTCCTGACGGTCGAGCCGTTCGGACGAGTGGTTCCCGCTCGCCACACGGGCCGTTCGCTGTTTGCGTCCGCCGCTGCTCGAGGCGCGTGTCGACCCTGCTGTCCATGGTAGTTGGGTGTGGACAGCGACGGCGCGGGGGCTGCGGGCCGTGTGGATCTCCGCGAGGATGTGGAACGACCGCGAAAACTCAGGACCGGGGGCCGGAGCCGTGCCCGTCGAACAGGTTCGAGAACGTGTTGCACTCCGGGCAGTAGTGGACGACGTCGTCGTTGTCGCCGAACACGCGGCTGAACTGTCTCGACACGAAGCTGTTGCAGTTCTGGCACCGGCGCTGTGACGTGGGTGCTGGTGACGGGACTGGTTCTGGCATAGTCGCCAGTCCGAGCCGTGTGGGTTTGTTATATTGTCACTACGGCTGTCAGTACCGAACCTACCCCCGTACAGCCGTTCCTGTCATAGATAAGCTGACCCTACATTGAAGTAGGCAGCGAACGGTGAGAAAACGACCGTATGAAGCGACGAAACGGCTTTACGCGGCAGTGAACACTCAACAAGGCGTATGAGGTCGCACACAACCGCGCGCGGCGCACCGCCGGAGAGGCGGTGACCCGCTGGACCCATGACCGACCAGTGGGACGATATCAGCTTCGTCATCAGTTCGAAGTACCGCGTCGCCGTGCTCAAGCAACTGGCTGCGGGCCCCGCGACGCCGTCGAAGATCGCCGACGACACGGAGTTCACCATCAGCCACGTCTCGCGGGCGCTCCGCGGGCTCCGTAGCAACGGGCTCGCCGAGCTGCTCGTCTCGGAGGACCGCAAGAAGGGCCGCGTCTACGGACTGACCGAGCGCGGCGAGCAGATCTGGTCGCGCATCGAGGCCGAGAACCTCATCTGACCGCGCGCACCGATCACGAGACGGAGACACGGCACGGACCCGACCACGCGACGCGCCGACGCCATCGAGCCTCACCGTAGATGGCCCATTGCGCGTGCGCACGCGGTGACTGCCGTCGTCCCCTACGTATCGTGCCGCCGATCAGTGCGTATCATCGCTCCACGGACCCGGTCGCGCCGCCGATACCGTAGCCCCGAGCTGTCTCCTGTGCTTCGACCGCTCTCCTGAAAAAATCCCGATGTCGTCGAAGTAGTGGTCCTACTCCCTGATTCTTCGTCTTCTATCCCCCGTTGCGTCCCCTACTACTCTGCGGCGAGTCGAGCTACTCCGCGTCTTCCTCTGCGTCTTGCGGGACCAGCATGTCCGGACTGCGCCGGTGGACTGGTGTTCGTGCAAACGCGGCGATGCGGGCCCTATCGCTCTCTGATAGTCGCGATTCCATCACGACGAGCATAGCCATCTTACTGGTAAAACAATTGAGCGCCTACGCCGCTGACAGCAGGCAGCTACCGTCCGGCACCAACATCGTTCAATCGGATTTGTGACCAGCTCAGTGACGTGTTGGGCCACCACCAGTTCGGTCGACGGTACTGCTGTAACCGTCCGAATTCGGGAGTAACTCGCGCTTACTCGCCTGAAAGGTCGTACGAGGTTATACGGTAGGATCCGTAACTGCGCCCATGGGCCACCCGGAACAGCGGTCCCTCATCCGGCGTCTGTTCGAGGCATCGGACGGCGCGATGGAGGGCCTGCTCTGTGCGGTCTCGCCCGGTCGTCGGCGCCGGTTGCTCCGCGTGTTGGCCGACGAGCGCCACACGCTCACGGCAGCCACGCGAGCACTGCTCACGGAGCGCGGTGAGCCGATGACTGCCGACTCGGTGGCGTTCCAGCAGCTCTATCTCGAACTCTATCACACGGACCTGCCGGCGCTCCGGGCGGCCGGACTGGTGCGCTACGACGAGACGACGGGCGAACTCGGCCTCACCGACGACGGGCGGTACGTCGTCTCGCTGCTCCCCGAGCGCGGGTGACGCGTCAGGGGGTGTGGACGGCGCGGTCGCTGGTGTCGACGATGGCGCGCGTGGTCGACCCGATGTACCGCTGGCGGTTCTTCGACTCGTAGCCGAGTACGATGAGGTCGGCGTCGATCTCGGCGGCGTACGTCAGTATCTCCTCGTGCGGGACCCCGTGGACACAGCGCGTCGTCACCGGCACACCGGACGAGGCTGCACGGTCCGCGAACGTCTCGAGCAGTCGGTGCCCTTCGTCTTCCGCTTCGTCGACGACGAGCTCCGCCGTCGAGAGCGCCGGCTCCCCGAAGCTTCGGGTGTCGACGACGTGGAGCGCGTACACCTCGGCGGCCTCGTCGTCGGCCACGTCGAGTGCGTGTTCGATGGCCCGCTCGGCCCCGGGACTGTCGTCGATGGCGATGAGAATTCGCTCGTACATCGTGCTGTACGGAGCCACAGCGGCGAGCTTAAACCCTGCCGAGCGTTCGGCCGGGCTTGGAGTCGCTTACTCGCAGCCGGCCGGTGATAACGCCGTGTTACTCGACCGCCTGGGGCGACCTGCGGTTGCGAGATACCCCCTCGTTTCCGCTGAAATCCGGCCGAATGCGGCCCGGTCGCTCCTCGTGTGTTCAGTTTCACTCCGGTCGGGTCACTGGCCGCGTCACCAGTCGCTGCCGGCGTCGATGGGGCCGTCGTGGTCGAGCAGGGTCGCCTCCTCGGGGTCGAGTCGGCTCTCCGAGTGCTGGTCGAGGAAGTAGAGGTAGTCGCCGTCGAGGATCTCCAGCCGGTCGGCGTGCTTCCGTTCGACGTGGCGCCGGAACTGTTCGATGGTGGCGTCCCCCCGCTCGGATTCGGGGAACGTCGCTGCACACTCGACGCACTCGAACACCCGTGGGTCCATACCCCCCCGTAGGACGCCGAGGACCAAGCCTACTTCGGCGCGGTCAGACCACGCCACAGCTCGTGGTGCTGACCGCGACGCCGGCCGGTTCGGTCGTGTCGACGACGGCCCGAACCCCGAAACACTCGATCTCCTCGAAGCCGTCGTGGCGGTCCAGCAGGTCGACCCACCACGCGTCGTCGTTCGCCCGGTCGGCGGCGCCCAGGTCGATGGTCGCCCACGTCTCCCGACCGACGAGCCGAACGCGCACGTCGAAGTCCCCCGGGTTCTCCCACCCGGAGGCGAGTCGCGCTCGCCCCGCCCGCCCCATCCCCGTCGCGACGCCGCCGTCGCCCGTCGGCGTCGGATAGTCGCCCGCAGGGACGGTCAGCGTCTCGGCGGTCACGCGCGTCGGCTCCCCGCCGACGGGGTCGCGGAACACCTGCACCGCCACCTCGTGTGCCTCGAAGCCGGCATTGTCGACTGCGACACCCCCGAGGTCGTGTGCCGGTCCGACGACCGGTGCCCCCGTGAGCAGCGACCAGGCACCGAGGAACAGCAGGCTCACCACGACGCTCGCAGCGACCCACCGCGGCGAGGTGCGTCCCGGCCACATCAGCCCAACTGCTCGCCCACGATGCGGTTCGCGTGCTCGACGAACTCCGCCTCCGTGCCAGCCGGAATCGTCGCCCCCGCCGCCACGTCGTGGCCGCCCCCGCCCCCGCCGACGGCCGCACTCGCCTCGCCCATCACGGCCGAGAGGTCGAGCCCCTGGCTGACGAGACTCCCCGTCCCGCGCGAGGAGACCTTGGTCTCTTCGTCGCTCTCCTTCGCGAACGCGACGATGGGTTTTCCGCGGTCGACGCCCGACGCCCCCATCGACATCCCGGCGATGATGCCGACGATTGTCTCCTTGATCTCGTCGCCCGCGTCGAACCACTGGAGGTGCTCCTCCTGCGTGACGCCGTTGCGCTTCACCCACTGCAGCCCCTCCGAGAGGTTCCGTCGGTGTTCCCGGAGCAGGCGACGTGCGGTTTCGAGTCCCGCCTCGCGGTCGCCGAGACACACGGCGAGCCCCACGTCGGCCCGCTCGTAGCGGGCCGTCGCGTTGAGGAGGGTGGAGAACTCCGAGGCGTCCCGGAGTTCGGTCCCTTCGGGTTCGGCGAGGAGAGTGTAGGTCGTCCCGACGAGCCGGTCGATCTTTCTGGCGGGGACGCCGCGCTTGACGGCGTGGCGAACCAGTCCGCTCGCGACGGTCTGGCGCTCCTCGTCCGAGAGGTCGACCCACCGCTTCCACTCGCCGTCTCCATCGCGCACGTCGATGCCGAGGTCGTCGAGGAAGGAGATCGCGCCCGACTGGGAGTTCGAGATGCCCGGCACGAACACGTCGGTCGCGTATTCGAGTAATTTGGGGAGTGGACGGGTCTGTTTCCCGTAGACGGCGAGGTCTTTCGCCTCCTGGAGGACGCCCGCTTCGACGCCCTCCTCGACGAGCGCCGCGTTCGCGCCGTGGAGTTCGCCGCTCGAATCCTGCATGTCTCCGACCGCCCCCACGACGGCGGTGGCGGCGAGGTCCGTGTTCGCCTCGCCGCCGAGCGCGCGAGCGAGGACGTACGCCGCGCCCGCACCCGACAGCTCCTTCGCGCCGTTGATGCCGAACAGCAGGGGGTTGAGGTGGAACTCGGTGTCGGCGTCTTCGGCGGGCTGGTGGTGGTCGGCGACGATGGGGGTGAAGTCACCTGCCTGCTCGTGGTCGGCGATGTCGTCGAGCTGGCCCGAGCCGAAGTCAGTGAACAGGACGGTGTCGTACTCGCGGGCGGCGATGCCGGCGATGGCCTCGCTGTCTAGCTGTTTCTCGAACACCTGTTCGTACGGGATGCCCGCGCGTTCGAGTGCGGCACCGGCGACGGCGGCGCTCGTGAGGCCGTCGGCGTCGATGTGGGAGGCGACGAGCACGCGGTCGGCCTCGCGCAAGCGGTCGGCGCAGGCGGCCGCGCGGTCGGCCATCTCGGGGACGGGGCCGGCAGCAGTCATAGGGGGACGTAGCGCGGTTCCGGATTTAAAGTTCGGGACCGCGCCGACGCGCCACTCACCGGATATAAACGGCGCCACGACGAACGACTGCCAATGGTCGCCACCGGGACGCTAGTCACGCTGCTCATCGCAGGTGTCGCCTCGCTGTTCATGGCGTGGGCCATCGGGGCTGGCTCCTCGGGGTCGACCCCGTTCGCTCCCGCCGTCGGGGCGAACGCCATCAGCGTCATGCGTGCCGGCTTCGTCGTCGGCATTCTCGGCCTGCTGGGCGCGTTCCTCCAGGGGGCGAACGTGACGGAGGCGGTCGGGACGGAGCTCCTGATCGGCGCGCCGCTCACCCCGACGGCAGCCATCGTCGGCCTGCTCACCGCGGCGGTGCTCGTCGCCATCGGCGTGTTCGCCGGCTACCCCATCGCCACCGCGTTCACCGTCACCGGGGCAGTCGTGGGTGCGGGGCTCGCGCTCGGCCGCGGCCCCGCGATTCCGAAGTACCAGGAGATCGGGTTGCTCTGGGTACTCGTCCCGTTCGTCGGCGGCGGCATCGCCTACGCCACCGCGAAACTCCTGCGCGACGAGCGCGTCTCCGAGGCCGTGGCGGTGCCCGTGCTCGCGGGGCTCGTCGGCGTCGTCCTCGCGAACATCGAGTTCGTCCTCCTCGGCGAGCCCGGTGAGGCGCTCGGGCTGGCCGCCGCCGCCGCACGGGTGATACTGGAGGGGACGACTGTCGTCACGCCCCGGTTCCTGGTCGCGCTCAAGCTCGCGCTCACCCTCGTGTTCGCGCTCTGGGTGATGGCGATGCTCCGCTGGGACATCACGAACGACCCCGAGGCCGGCCAGCGCCACTTCCTGCTGGCGCTCGGCGGGCTGGTCGCGTTCTCCGCGGGCGGCTCGCAGGTCGGCCTCGCGCTCGGCCCCCTCCTGCCGCTGCTCGGTCCCGACACGGTGTCGGTGCCACTCCCCGCCCTGCTGTTCGTCGGTGGGCTCGGGCTGCTCGTGGGCTCGTGGACTGGGGCGCCGCGGATGATAAAGGCGCTCGCCCAGGACTACTCGAGTCTGGGGCCGCGACGCTCAATCGCGGCGCTCATCCCCTCGTTCGCCATCGCGCAGACGGCCGTGTTCGTGGGCGTACCCGTCTCGTTCAACGAGATCATCGTCTCGGCCATCATCGGCTCCGGCTACGCGGCCGGCGGCTCGGGCGTCTCGGTGACGAAGATGGGCTACACCGTGCTGGCGTGGATCGGCTCGCTCGTGCTGGCGTTCGCCGTCTCGTACGGGCTGTTCCTCGCGGTCGACGGCCTGCTCTAGGCCTCGGGCTCCTCGACGGTCTCGCCCTCCGGGGGCGCGACGCGGGTGACCCGGGCCTTCATGATGCGCGTGTTCTCCACGTCCTCGACGCGGATCTCGACGCCGTCGAAGGTGATGAGCTCACCCTCCTCGACGAGCCGGCCGGCACGGTTGAAGATGAAGCCGGCGATGGTCTCGAACTCCTCGCCCTCGGGGAGGTCGATCTCGAGCTGTTCGTTCACGTCCTCGATGTTCACCTCGCCGCGGACGATGGCGGTGTCCTCGTCGACGAACTCGATGGGTTCCTCTTCCTCACCCTCCAGGATCTCGCCAACGATCTCCTCGGTGAGGTCCTCCATCGTGACGAGCCCCTCGGTCGTCCCGAACTCGTCGATGACGATGACGAGGTGCATCCGGTTCGAGCGCATCTCGGCCAGCAGTTCGTCGACGTTCTTCGACTCGGGGACGTGGAGCGTCGGCTGGATGAGGTCCGCGAGCTCGAGGTCCTCGCTCTCGCCGTAGTTCAAGTCCCGGACGAGGTCGCGGATGTGGACGACGCCCGTGATGTTGTCGAGGCTCCCCTCGTAGACAGGCAGTCGGGCGTGGCCCGACTGGATGCAGGTCTCGATGGCCTCCTCGATAGAGGCGTCACGAGGAATGGCGTCCATGTCGAGCCGCGGCGTCATCACCTCCTTCGCGATGGTGTTGTTGAAGCGGAAAATCCGCTGGAACATCTCGCGTTCGTCCTCCTCGATGACGCCCTCGCGTTCCCCGGTCTCGATGATGTCACGGATCTCGTCGCGGGTGACGTAGGAGGTCTCGATGGCGGAGCGCCCGCCGGTCACCTTGTTCACGACGCGCGTCAGGTAGTCGAACAGGACGATGAGCGGCAGGAGGATGTACTCCGCGAGCTTCAGCGGTCGGGAGACGCGCAGCGCCCACGCCTCGGTGTTCTCGACGGCGTAGCTCTTCGGGGCCGACTCCCCGAACAGCAGGACGAGCGCGGTGATGCCGAACGTCGCGGCGACCACGGCCTGCCCCTGTGAGAGGAAGATGGCGAACAGCCCCGTCGCGATGGACGACATGGCGATGTTGGCGATGTTGTTACCGACGAGGATGGTCACCAGGAGCCGGTGGGGGTCGTCACGGAGCTCCTTGAGCGTCTTCGCCCCTCTCTTTCCGCTCTCGGACAGTGACTCGACCCGGTGGCTCGCCAGCGAGAACATGGCGATCTCGGACGAGGAGAAGAACGCCGACAGCATGATGAGCAGCACGATCGCGATCGTGCCGAGTGTGACGATGACCCCTTGACTGATGAACACGCCGAACAGGTTCACCTGGAGGGTCGTGACAGACGACGATACCAAGCCCATTTTCAGACTGCCTTTTGTAGCCCCGGAGACGGATTAAGACTTGTCATAGTCTCTCCACGCTGTGACGGCCGCGACCCGCAACGCTGCGGTCCGCGAAGCGGTCGTGTACCGTGGGCTTCCGCGGGCGACACCCTTAGGAACCGAACGGCCGTAGCCGGCGGCATGACAGACGACCCGGAGATCACCCTGTACCGACTGCAGGGCTGTCCGTTCTGCGAGCGCGTCGTCCGCGTCCTGCAGGACAACGACGTGCCGTACCGCTCCCGATTCGTGGAGGCGCGTCACTCCCGACGCGACGCCGTGAAACGACTCACCGGCGCCCGGACGGTCCCCGCGCTGATCGACGAGCGTACGGGCGTCACGATGTCCGAGAGTGCGAACATCGTCGACTACGTCGAGTCGACGTACGGGCAGCGGGAACAGGAGGTCGTGAGCGAATGAATCTCGGGTTCGACGTCGTCGAGTTCGAGGCGGGCGACCACGTAGAGGCCGGCGACGAGGCACCCGACTTCACCCGGCCGCTCGTGAACGACGAGTTCTGGGAGGACGTCTCGCTCTCCGAGCTCACCGACGACGCGCCGGTCGTCCTCGTGTTCCACCCGATGGACGGCGACTTCCCGGCGACGTACATCTGGCAGGAGATCCGCGACGCGGGCTGGGTCGACGACTGGGACGCACACGTCGTCGGGCTCTCCATCTCCACGCCGTACGAACACAAGGAGTTCCTCCGCGAGTGGCGCGACTTCGAGCAGTTCCAGCTGTTCTCGGACCCCTCGAACGAGGTCGCAGAGGCGTACGGCATCGTCCACGACCTCGACGGGATGGCCGGCATCGCCGAACCGAAGCCCGCGGTGTTCGTCATCGACCAGGAGCGGACCGTCCAGTGGGCGTGGGTCGCCGACACGTGGCCGGCGTTCCCGCCGTACTCGGACGTCGAGGACGCCGTCGCGAACCTCTGAGGCATGTCGAGCGGCGAGGACACACTGGCCGACGCGCTCGACGAGGCGGCCGCCGCGATTCGTGACGGCGACCTCGTGGTCTACCCGACCGAGACGGTGTACGGGCTCGGCGCGGCCGCGCTCGACGCCGACGCCGTGACGCGAGTGTTCGACGCCAAGCGGCGCGACCGCTCGAAGCCTGTCTCGCTCGCGGTTCCCTCGGTCGAAGCCGCGGGCGAGGTCACGCGCCCCACCGAGCGCGAACGGGCCTTCATGCGCGAGTTCCTCCCCGGTCCCGTGACGGTGGTCGTCGAGCGTGGGCCCGACGTACCTGACGTACTCACCGCCGGCGGTGACCGCGTCGGGGTCCGCGTCCCGGACCACGACGTCGCGCTCGCGCTGCTGGAACGGGTCGCACCGGTCACCGCGACGAGCGCGAACGTGTCGGGGCGAGCGAGCACCCGCCGACTCGCGGACCTCGACCCCGAGATTCGGGAGGCTGCAGCGGTCGTCGTCGACGGCGGAGAGACGCCCGGCGGCGGGTCGACGGTCGTGGACGTCTCTGCGGGGGAGATTCACCGCCGCGGGCCGCTCGCCGACGCCATCGAGTCGTGGCTAGAGGAGCGACCGGAGTGAGCGGGTCGTCACGCCACACTGCTCGCGGTACTCACAGGGGTCACAGCGGGCATCGTCCGACAGCCGCGCAGGCGGCCCGTCGATGGCCTCGGCGCGGGTGACGGCCTCGCGGTAGATGGCCTTTCGTCTCGTGGACAGCGGGAGTTTACGGACGACGCCGTACGCCGGGTACTCGACGTAGGCGTGGCCCACTTCGACTGCTTCCTCCCACGAGAGCGCCTTCGCCGCGGCGACCGCCCGGGCGGTCTGTGGCCGCCACGCACCCTCGTCGGGCGGTTCGCCGGCGGAGACGATGGACACCGAGAGCGGGTCGTCGAGCACCTTGTGCGCGATGCCCCGTGCCTCTCTCCCCTCCAAGAGGACGTTCGTCCGGGAGGGCTCGCACAGGTCGTCCCACGCGCGGAGGCGCTCGCGGGCACACGCGAGGTTCGTCCGGTACTGCGTGGGCGTGACGGCGATGGGTTCGGCCGTGAGGTCGGTGTTTGATGCGGCGAGCTCGGGGTAGCGGAACGCGAGCGCCCGCCGTTCTTGAACCGTCTCGGGGACCGTGTGGTCGCCGTCTCGAAGCCGATAGTAGAGCTTTCGCGGGCAGTACGCCGCGGTGGCGAGGTCGCTGAACGCGTGCATCGGGGCGTCTGCCGCGGGTTCGTATTTGAACGTTCGGCCTCAGTAGTAGCTCGCGGTGGGCGTAGGGGTGGACGTGCCCGACGGCTCGATTGCGGTTCCATCGGGAGTGACGAGCCACCAGACGTCGCCGACGCCCTGGCCGTTCGTGTCGCCCGGCTCCTCGTCGGAGGCGAAGTAGTAGAGCGGCCAGCCGGCCGCCGCCACCTGCAGTTCGCCTGAATCGCGCTCGAACGTCGAGAGCTCGGCGGTGACGCCGTCGCCCGCCGTCGGGGACTCGGTCACCGTCAGTGGCGGCCACGCGTCGGCACACTCGCCGCTGCAG
The DNA here is from genome assembly GCF_024362405.1 of Halorarius litoreus. GTDB lineage: Archaea > Halobacteriota > Halobacteria > Halobacteriales > Haloarculaceae > Halorarius > Halorarius litoreus. The sequence continues at coordinate 2,012,503 of NZ_CP101454.1, forward strand.
ACGCTCGACCCCTCGCCCTGCGTGTCGCGGGTGAACAGGTACAGCGACAGCCCGGCGTCGTCGACGAGAATGTCGCCGTACTCAGGATGTGTAGCCACCTGCACCGTCGCCGCCGCCATCGGCGTCGGTGTCTCGGTCGACTCGGGCGTCGGTTCCGGCGTGGCGGTCGGTTCCGGGGTCGGCTCGGCCGTCGGGGAGTCGGTGGGCTGGACGCCCGGCCCGCCCGTACAGCCCGCGAGGCCGACGCTCACCGCCACCGCCCCGAGGAACGTCCGTCGTGAAGGATCCATGCTGGTCGGAGGGACGACTAGTGGCTTGAGCGTTTTCCGGAGTCTCTCCAAAATTCGTCCTATCTCGTCCGCCCTCGACTACCGCCACGTGATGTACGAGAGGAACGCGAGCGCGACGAGTTCGAGCCCACACAGCAGCGTCATCCCGACCTGCACCTCGACGGCCGTCTCGGTGAACCAGCCGATGAACGCCGGGTGGACGAGATAGAAGTAGAGCCACAGGACGTTCTCGACGAACAGGAACGCGGCGAAGACGAGCAGGCCGAGCGTGTGCTGGGCGCCGTGCTGGCGGTAGCCGCGGAGCCAGACACTCCCCAGCCCCACCAGCAGCAGCACGTTCACGGCCGCGGCGGCGCGCGCCGCGTCGAGCCACACACTCATCGTTCCCTCCCTTGGCAGTTCGCCCGTATAGGTCGTTTCCAAAATTCGTCCGAACTCATTGCTCCTCTTCCTCCTCCGCTTCCTCCGGGTCCACGGTTGCGAGTATCTCCTCGACCGTCGCCCAGTTCGTCTTCACCTGGTCGGTGAACAGGTAGACGGCGCCGTAGTCGTCGCCCGCTCGCCGGACGACGTTGTTCTCCAGCAGCACGTCGAGGTGGTGCCGGATGGTCGTGTAGTCGTACCCCAGTGCCTCTGCGAGCTGGTTGGCGTTCCGTGGCCGCTCGTCGAGCGCCCGGAGGATGCGGACCCGTGTGGGCCCGCCCCGGGAACTCGCCAGCACGTACCAGAGAACGCCCTCCATCTACCCACTCCTGTTCGGGAGAGGACAATAAAGCCGCGGGCGTCGGTCAGTCGCCGGCTGCCGAGCCGTCGGGGTCGTGCGACTGCGGGCGCCCCACCTGGATGCGGAGGTCGTGCGGGTGGTCGCCCGACAGCCACTCGAACACCAGCTCCTTCGCGCGTACTGCGGTCCGGACGCCGTCGTGGTCGGTCGTGAGCGCGACGTTCGTCGCCCCGTCGAGTGCTGGACTGTCGGGACAGCCCCAGAACAGCGGGTCCTCCGTCCCGCGAATCGTGTAGTAGTCGACCTCACCCGGCGTCTCCTCGCGGTTCAGGCGGGCGAGTGGGTGGTCGTCGTCCCTGTCGTAATCGGCCCGCAGGAAGTTCGTCATCTTGTACGTCCCCCCGCGGAGGCCGGCGCGGTCGGCCCACCGACACAGCTCCGTCCCGTGATTCGCGCCTGCGAGCCCGACGAACGTCTCGACGCGGTCGTAGCGGTCGTACTCCGCGAGCCACCACCGGAGGCCAGTCACGCCGAGGCTGTGCCCGACGACCGACACCTGCTCGGCGTCCGTGTGATCGAGGACGCGGCAGACGAAGTCGTCGAGCGTCGCCGCCATCTCCCGGTGGCTCGGGCTGCCGTCGCGGAAGTTGACCGCCCACAGTTCGTCGCCGCGGTAGCCGCGCTGGAGGAAGAACTCGGCGTGGCCCGCCCAGTCGCAGGCGTCGCGCTGGTTCCCGTGGACGAACACGACGGGCGTCCGCTCTGCTCCCGGTTCGGTCCCGTGGTGGGCGTGCCCGCCCCAGCCACCGTACAGCTGCCCGGTGTTCCACGGGAGTCGGTCGCCGTCCGCCCGGTCGTGGTCGCAGGCGACGGCACACCCCCCGTTCCGCTCGGCCTGTCGAAGGCCACGGAGGTTCGACCGGAGCGCCCGAGAGAACGGCCAGCCGCGAGGTGATGTACCGAGTGACACGGTACCGCGATACACACATATGTAGTATAAACCTACCCGATGACTCCGCCGCTGTTCCCGTTCTATCGGGTGGTGTTGCCGGTACTCGTGGCGCTCTCGACTGGGAGAACGCGAACCGAGCAGAAAACGAGCGAACCGAGGCGCTCAGTCGTCGGCGGGCGCGGCGCCGGTGTCGGCGCTCGCGTCGGCCGTGATGCCGCCGTTCGATTCGAGGGCTTCGACGATGAGTTCGGCGATGTCGACGATCTCGATGTCGTCCTCGAAACCGCCGGTCTTGCGGCCGTCCTCGTACATCGTCATGCACATCGGACAGGCGACGACGAACTTCTCGACCGCGTGGCCGGCTTCGGTGTCTTCGAGCGCCTCGCGCAGCCGTTCCTCCGAGGGCTTGGACTCTTCGTCGAGTTCCATCCAGAGGCCACCGCCACCGCCACCACAGCAGAACGAGTTGGCGCGGTTGCGCGGCATCTCGTGGAGGTCACAGCCCGTCGCGCGCACGAGTTCACGCGGCGCCTCGTACTCGTCGTTGTACCGGCCCAGATGGCAGGGGTCGTGGTAGGTGACGGTGTAGTCGAGCTCCGTCCCCGAGAGGCCGAGTTTGTTCTGCGTGACGAGTTCCTCGACGGCCTGCGTCCAGTGGAGCACGTCGATCTCTCCATCCTGGTTCCACGCCTCCTCGATTTCGAACGGCATCATCGGGTCGTCGGCGAACTCCTCGAAGTCGACCTCCGGATACTCGTTCTTGAACGTGTTGTACGAGTGCGGGTCCGTACACACGATCTTGTCGAACTCGCAGTCGTTGAACGACTCGACGTGGTGGCCCGCGAGTTCGACGTAGAGGAACTCCTCGCCGACGCGGCGGATGTCGTTACCGTCGTACTTCTCGTCGTCGAAGAGGATGCCGAAGCTGACGTCGGCGTGCTGGAAGATCTTCGCGAGCGAGCGGGCGACCTTCTTGTTCCGGTCGTCGTAGCTCGGGTAGTCGCCGACGTACCAGAGATAGTCGACTTCCTCCTCGCGGGCGTCCGTGATGTCGAAGTCGAGCTCGTCGGCCCAGTTCGCACGCTTGCGCTGCGGGTCGCCGAAGGTGTTGCCCTTCTGCATCAGGTTCTGGAACACCTCCTGTACGCTCGGTTGCAGATCGCCCTGGTCGGTGAGCTGGCGGTTCATCCGCGTGAAGCTCTTCAGGTGCTCGATCTCGACCGGGCAGGCGTCCATGCAGGCCATACACGCCATACAGGACTCCATCGTCTCCGCGGCGATGACGGAGTCGCCACCGTCGGCGATGATCTCCCTTTTCTCGCCGCCGGCGTCGACGGACTCGCGGTAGCTCTTCAGGTCGAGGATGACGTCACGCGGGTCGAGGTTTCGACCGGAGGCGTTCGCCGGGCAGACCGACGAACAACGGCCACACTTGGTGCAGGCGTCCTGGTCGAGCATCTCCTTCCACGAGAAGGAGTCGATGGTCTCGGCTCCCGTATCCGCATCGAGCGCGGCCGGCACACCGGGGAGGCGCTTGCCGGCTTTCTCGTCGCGGGTGACGATGTTCGCGAAGCTCGAAATCATGTGGAACGGCTTCGCGAAGGGGATGGCGGCGATGAAGACGAACGCGAGCAGCGCGTGGCTCCACCACGCCAGCGGGTAGACGGCCGTCGCCGCGGACTCGGAGACGCCCGCGACCATGAGGACGTCGGCGACGAACCAGCCGACGAACGAGACGCTCTCGAACGCGGGGAAGCCGGTCCCGAGGATGCGCAGCCCCTCGACGAGGTAGCCACCCACACCCAGGAAGAACAGCGCCCAGACGAGGAACGCGTCCTCCCAGTTCGTGTGCTTGCCGTGGAGGCGGTCGTTGCGGGTGACGTAGCGCCGCCAGATGGCGATGCCCAGCCCGATGACGAACAGGAAGCCGAGCGCGTCCATCACCAGCGAGTACGACAGGTAGAAGTCGCCGACGAAGAACGACTGGCGGTCGCCGGTCAACAGCATCGTCGCGTTCCGGAACAGGTCGATGTCGATGGCGATGATGGTCGTCCCGATGAGGAGCGTGAAGAAGCCCCACATGATGAACGCGTGCATCACCCCACCGACGAGGTCGCGGTTGAACTGTTTCTCGTTCGATGCGACGATCTTTGCGGCCTCCATCACCCGACTCGGGAGGTCGTCGAGGCGGTCGAACCAGTCCTCGTCGCCCTCGGTGTAGCGTGCGAATCGGCTGTACACGCCGTAGCCGAAGACGATGATGGTCACGGCAGCGAGGTAGTAGAACGCGACCTCGCCGGTCGGCGTGATCTGCCAGAACGTCTCACGCGTGATGGTTTCGCCCGCTTGTAGGGGCGGCGTCACAGGCATACGCACGTGACGGGACGACACGCGCTTAAATCTTCTCACCCGCGTACGCAAACCTTGCGCCCTGTGGCGGTATTCGCCCGAAAATCCGTGTTTTGCCGGGTCGTTTAAATTAGGGCCACGACTACCAGCGCGACGCCGAGGACGAGACCGGCGCTGTCGACCCGCGTGAATCGCAACTCGGGGAGCGTCGGGTTCCACGCGAGACACCGCGCCTGGAGCGCGAGCGAGAAGGTGTCCGCCCGCGAGAACGCCCGGTTCAGGCCCGAAATCGCCACGCGCTGCATCCGGTCGTGGAGCGGGCGCTCGTCGCCGAGGCGCGCGGCCGACGCGCGACGCACGCGCCGGAGGTCGTCACGGAGCACGGGGAGGAAGCGGAACACGAAGCCCACGCCGAGTCCGAGGAACTGCCCCGGGTTCCCCGGGACCGTACGCTGGACCGCCGCGCGCGACTCCCGCGCGCTCGTGGTGTGGACGTAGAACGCGCTCACGACGAGCACTAAGAGGACGCGATAGGACGCGAGAGCCGTGTCGACGATGGGCGCGAACCGGAGCCACGGCGGGCCGAGCGTCATCCCCGCGACGAGCGGTGCGGCGACGAGAATCGGCAGCGCGTAGCGGTAGCCGTACGCCACGGTCCACGGGCGGAGCCCCGCGCTCCACAGCAGCGCGGCGACCACCGCGGTGAGCGCCGCCAGCCCCTCGGGGGTGGTGTGCGCGAACGCCGCCGCGACGAACGCTGCCTGCACGAACAGTTTGGTGCGCGGGTCGAGCCGGTGGGCGAGTGTCTCGCCCGGGGTGTAGCTCAACACGGGCGGACGCCGAACTCGTCGAGCCGCTCGGCGGCGGTTTCGGGGGGTGCATCGAGCGCCACCTGCCCCTCGTTCATGACCACGACCCGGTCCGCGACCGAGAGGTGGTCCCGGAGGTCGTGGGTGACGACGACGATGCCCGTTCCCGACTCCGAGAGCGCGGTCAGCCGCGCCATCACCGACTGACGGGCGGGCCAGTCGAGCCCCGCGAACGGCTCGTCGAGGACCAGGTGGCCCGGCTCCATCGCGAGCGCGCCGGCGATGGCGACCCGTGCCTGCTCGCCCCCCGAGAGCTGGTCGATGCGTTCGTCGCCACGACCAGCGAGGTTCACCGCGTCGAGCGCCGCGTCGACGCGGGCGTCGATCTCCTCGCGAGCGAGCCCGAGGTTCTCCGGGCCGAACGCCACGTCGCCTCGAATCGTGGCGGCGACGAAGCCGTCACGGGGGTCCTGAAACACCATGCCCACGGCGCTCCGGGCGGCCACGAGGTCCTCCTGTACGGGCGTCCCGTCCACGAGCACTTCGCCCTCGTCGGGGTCCAGCAGGCCGTTGAAGTGGCGGACGAGCGTGGTCTTGCCGGCGCCGTTCGGCCCGGCGAGGACCACGTACTCGTCGTCCGCGATGGTGAGCGAGACCCCGTCTACGGCGACCGTGTCGCCCCGGTGGTGGACGAGGGCTCGCGTCTCGATCATTCAGCCGTGATGGCGTCCGAGCGGACGATACCGAGCGCGGCGGCCATCTTCACCGCCTCCGCCGGGAGGAACACGAGCGCGCCGGAGACGATTGCACGGGTGAGCGTCCAGTCGGGCGAGCCACCCAGCACGTAGTAGAGCCCGGCGACGCCGAGCGCGTAGATGACGACGGTCCCGACGACCATCCCCCCGAGGAGTCGGGGGAGCCCGGCCTCGCGGTACGAGCCGAGTTCGAGGCCGCCGTGGACGACGGCACCGATGGCGAAGGCTGCGATGGGGTACGAGACGAGGTAGCCCCCGGTCGCGCCGAACAGCGTGCCGAGCCCCGCCGACCCGCCGGCGAACACCGGCGCGCCGAGGATGCCCGCGAGCAGGTACAGCAGCATCGCCGCCCCACCCCACAGCGGGCCGAGCATGATGCCCGCGAGGAACACGCCGAGCACCTGCAGCGTCACCGGCGCGGGCGACAGCGGGAACGGGAACGAGACGAACGCGAACGCACCCATTAGTGCCGCGAAGACGGCGGTTCGCGCGAGGTTCCCGGCCACCTCGTCGCCGACGAGGTCGACGTTGCCGGTCTCCGTGCTCATCGTCCTGCCTCCGGACACGTGCTGTGTCGCATACTCCACCGTACTCGTAAACCGACTTTGCAGTATCGGTTGACGTAGGTGTGCCCGGCAGTTATAAATACGGAACGTGTGTGATTAGAGAGTCACGATGGACGAGAAGACCCGCGAACTCCGTGACATCTTCATGGACGTCACGGACGAGGCGACCGTGACCGAGCGGCAGGAGGCGGCGCGAGGCTCGCTGACCGGCGAGACTCGCGATGTCGAGAGCCGGCTTCGAGAGGTGGTCGCCGACATGCGCGAGGCCGTGGGGTTCGACACGGGGCTCGACGACGCGGCGCTCGTCCGTGTCGTCCGCGGCTTCTACGAGGGCGAGAGCGACGCGGCCATCGCCGAGGCGCTGGACGTCGCCCGGACGACGGTGTTCCGCGCCCGCATGGACCTCCATCTCTTCCGCGACCGCGACACCGACGCCCCCTTCGACCTCGGCCGACTCCGCGAGGGGCTCGCAGCCGAGCAGTCGACCGACGAGCTGGCCGCCGAACTGGATGTCTCGGCGTCGACGGTCCGCCGCTACGCTCGCGTCGTCGAGACACAGGATGCCGCCCGGCGCGTCTCGAATCGGTATCGGTCGGCGTTCGACGAGGTGTTCACCGAGTCCGACCTCTCCGGGAACCTGACCGGCGACGCGAAACGCGATGGACTGGACGACGCGCTCGACGGCATGGAGAGCAACGTCTCGTTTTAGACCTCGGCGTCCACACTGCCACTGCTCGCCTCTCGAACCCACGCCATAGGTTCAAGTACGGAAACGCGGCCACACCTCGCGTGACGTAGTCGCCGTCTCGGGTGGAACTCGGACGTTGCGCGGCCCACCCATCCGAGCGTCGCGCCCAGGGCCGCCTGTCAATCTAGCCGTTTCCGGTAGAGCCGCAGGGTCAGGCGCTCTCCGGCGAACGTCACGTCGGCGTCGCGTTCGTGGACGAACCCGTTCGCCTCGTAGAACCGCTGGGCTGCGGTCTGGGCGGGCGTCGTGTCGAGCACGAGCGTGCGGAACCCTGCCTCGCGAGCTCGGTCTTCGAGTTCGTCGTAGACCCGCTTGCCGAACCCTCGCCGCTGATGGTCGGGGGCGACACGCATCCGCTTGAGTTCGGCGGTCGCGTCGGGGAGGTCCTCGAACAGCGGCTCGGTACCACCGTCGAGCGGTCGGTACGCACCCATGGCGACGAGGTCGCTGTCGACGGCTCCCACGAGAAACTCGCCGTCCGAGAGATACATCTCCTCGACGGCATCGAGGTCGGCGTCGTCGACACCCTCGGTGAACGTGCCGGCATCACGCATCGCCGCCGCGTGGAGTCGCTTCACGGCCGACGCGTCCTCGGGTCGGTAGCGACGGACGACCAGCTCGTCGCTCACCGTTCGACCCGAAGCACCACGTCTGCGCTGTCGATGTACCTCGTCACGCGTTCCGTGAGCGAGCCGTCGCCCGGCCACGCGACCGACTCCTCGCTGTGCAGACGCTCGGGGTCCCCGACGTACACCTCGGCCGAGCCCCCAGCGTCGGTCGGCACCGTCACCCGGACGTACAGTCCGTCGTCCACGCCCTCGTACCGGTCGAGTGCGTCCATCTGCTCGGTCGAGAGCAGCTGTCCCTCGACTTCGCCGCACGGTGCGAGCGTCGGGTAGTCGCCCTCGACCGCGTGGAGGCCGTCGAGCGTGGCGTCCGCGCCGAACGTCGCGTCCGGAACGACGGCGAGCGCCTGGTGCGGGTCGAGCAGCGTGCCGTAGACGAACACGTCCATATCTGCCCCTCGTGCGCGGGGACCAAAGTTCCGGCTCCGACAGACTCAACGACGGCTCGCCCGACCCACGCGTATGGACCTCGGCCGGCTCCGCACCGTGTGGACGCGCGTCTTCGCGCTCGCGTGGCCGGTCATGGCCGAACAGACGTTTCGCACCGCGATGCGGACGACCGACGTGCTCGTCACGGCGCTGTTTTCACCTGCCGCCGTGGTTGCCATCGGCCTCGCGGACCTCTATGGCCGGTTTCCCCTGCGTATCGGGCTCGGCCTCGGTGGCGGCGCCATCGCGCTCTCCTCGCAGGACACCGGCGCGGCGAGCGTCCAGAACCGCGACGAGGCCGTCACGCAGGCGCTGCTCGTCGGGTTCCTGCTCGGGCTGCCGTTCGTCGTCGTCGGGCTCCTGTTCGGCCAACCGCTCATCGCGGTGTTCGGGGCGAGCTCCGAGGTGGTCGCGCTCGGCGCGACCTACCTCGCCATCGTGTTCGCCACCGCGCCGTTTCGCCTCGTGGCACTCGTTGCCGCTCGTTCGCTGCAGGGCACCGGCGACACGCGAACCCCGATGTACGTCAACGTGCTCGCGAACTCGCTGAACATCACGGGCAGCGTCGTCCTCGGGCTGGGACTGTTCGGCGCGCCCCGGCTCGAAATCGTCGGCGTCGGGCTCGCGACCGCGACCGCGAACGTCGTCACGGCAACGCTCCTGGTCGCAGCCATCGCCTCCCCACAGACTGCGGCGTCGTTCACCCGTCCCCGGAAGCTCGTCATCGTCCGGCAGCTCCTCACGGTCAGCGCCCCCCGAATGGCCGAGGGGTTCGCGGCGGAGCTCGCGGAGTTCCCGTTCAACGCCCTCCTGCTCGGGTTCCCGAGCGGCGAAGCCGTCAACGCCGGTTTCCAGATCGGACGCCGCATCTACCAGCAGGTCACTGGCCCGCTCTCGCGCGGCTACAACGTCGCCGCTTCCGTGCTCGTCGGCCAGTCGCTCGGTGCGGGCGAGCCCGCCGAGGCCCGCTACGACGGGCGTGCGGTCGCCGCGCTCGGCGTCCTCACGGTGGGGACCATCGGCCTCCTGCTCGTGGTCGTCGCGCCGTGGGGTGTCCGGCTGTTCACCGACGACCCGGAGACGATTCGCTACGCGACGGCGTTCACCCGGGTCTACGGCCTCGCCGGCGGGGCGCTCGTCGCGTTCTCGGCTCTGTCGGGGGGATTACAGGGGGCGAGCGAGACGCGCATCCCCTTCGCCGCGCGGACGACCGGGATGTTCGGCCTGTTTCTCGGGCTGTCGTGGCTCCTGGGCGAGACGCTGGGCTATGGGCCGGTCGGTGCGTACGTCGGCGTCGTCGCGGCGTACGTGTGGATGGCACTCGTCGTCGCGTGGGGGTTCGATCGGTCCGACTGGGCGAGTCGCGCCGCGGAGTTGATGGCAGAACGAGGGAGCGCGGGGTAGGGGGAGTTACCGCTGGTCGAGTTCCGGGAACTCGAGGTCCATCTCGCCCGTGTACCGGGCACGCGGGCGGATGAGCCGGTTGTCCTCCTGGTACTCGAGCGTGTGGCCGATCCAGCCACCCACACGGGACATCGCGAAGATGGGGGTGAACATGTCGACCGGAATCCCGAGCTGGTAGTAGACCGTCCCGGAGTAGAAGTCGACGTTCGGGGCGATACCCTTCTCGACGAGCCCCTGGTCGGCGAAGAACTGCTCGATGGCGTCGGCCATGTCGTACCACTTCGCGTCGCCGGAGGTCTGGCCGAGCTCCTCGGACTTCTTCTCCAGGATCTTCGCGCGGGGGTCCTTCACGTTGTAGACGCGGTGGCCCATCCCGGGGACCCGCCAGTTCTCGCGCTCCTCGCGGGCACGCTTGACGTACTCGACGGGGTCCTCGCCGCTCTCGTCGATCTCCATCAGGAGTTCCATCACGTCCTGGTTCGCTCCACCGTGGAGCGGCCCGGAGAGCGCGCCGATCCCCCCCGTGACGGAGGAGTAGAGGTCCGCGAGCGTCGAGCCGATGACCATCGCGGTGAACGTCGAGGCGTTCAGCCCGTGGTCGGCGTGGAGCGTCAGCGCCATGTCGAACGTCTCCTCAGCGACCTCGTCCGGCTCCTCCCCGGTGAGCATGTAGAGGAAGTTGCCGGCGTGGCTCAGGTCGTCGCGCGGTTCGAGTGGCTCCTCGCCCTGCCGGACGCGGTCGAACGCCGCGAGCACGGTCGGGATCTTCGCCGTGACGCGGCGGCCCATCCGGCGGGCGGCGTCGAGGTCACCCCCTTCGGCCTCACCAGCCTCGTCGTCCTCAGCGGAGAGGTAGGAGGTGAGGGTGCGGAGCGCCGCCATCGGTTCCTCGTCGGCCTCGGCCAGCGCCGTCACCGTCTCGAGGACAGCGTCGTCGACCGGACGGTCGGCCACGAGCGACTCGTTGAATGCTTCGAGTTCGGCCTCTGTGGGGAGCTCCCCGTTCCAGAGGAGGTAGACGACTTCCTCGAAGGTCGCGTGTGCGGCGAGGTCGTCGATGTCGTAGCCCCGGTAGATGAGTCGACCAGCATCCCCGTCGATATAGCTGAGCGACGACTCGGCGACCAACACGCCCTCGAGCCCCTTTTTGAGTTCGTCGGACATATCGTGAGATTCCGACCGTCCGGGGAAAAGCATTATCGTATCGTCGCCAAATGCCGCAAAACCTTCTGATTGGGCGTTTCGAGCGCTGTATCGGTTGCTCATCTTTTTTCAACGACGTTCCCGACTGTACGTTCGTCACATGGTGACGTCCCACACGTCTCGCCCCGGTGGCGCTGGCTGCGTGGCTCTGGCCGCGTAGGTTTTTAGCCCCGGCCGCGGAAGGCGAGGGTATGTCACGGGAGGTCGGGTACGAGCCGGTGAGCGTCAAGGCGGTGCTCGCGGAGATGAAAGACACCGCCGAGTTGCTCATCGACCTCTCGTACTCGGCGGTCCTCCTCCGGTCGGACCAGGTGGCCGAGGAGGTGCTCGAACTCGAAGAGCGGATGGACGTCCTCCAGTTGCGCGCACGGATGGGGCTGCTGATGGCCGCGCGCAACCCCGAGGACGCCGAGGCGCTCGCGCCCGTCCTCGGGATCGTCGGCGCCGCCGAGAAGATTTCCGATGCAGCGGGCGACATCGCGAAGGTCGTGTTGGAGGACATCGGCCTCCCCGATGCGATGCGCGCGGCGCTCCCGGAGTCGATGGAGACGCTCGTCCGCGCCGGCATCGACTCGGAGTCGTCGATGGCGGGCCGGACGCTCGGCGACCTCCACCTCGAAACTGAGACTGGCGTTCGCGTCATCGCGATTCGCCGGCAGGGCGACTGGCTGCTCAATCCCGAGTTCGACACCGTTCTGCATGCCGGGGACGTGACGCTCCTTCGGGGCCCGGAGGAGGGTATCGCCGAAGTGTACGAAGACCTCACGGGCGCGAGCTACGAGCCGCCCGAACCGCCCGCCGAGAGCACTGCGGACCTCGAGCGCGCGATGGACTCCATCGTCCTGATGAAGGACATCTCCGAACTCGCGGTCGACCTCGCCTATGGGGCAGTGCTGTTCGACTCCGACGGCCTCGCCGAGGAGGTGTTCGAACTCGAAGCCGAGGTCGACGCGCTGCAGGGCCGGTTCGAGGCGTGGACGCTCCGGGCGGCCGCCGTGGTCGACGACCCCGTCTCGCTCCGCGGACTGATGCATCTCGCGGCAGCCACCGAGGTCATCTCCGACGCCGCGCTCGAAATCTCCGAGGGCGTCCTCCGCGGGCTCGGCACCCACCCCGTCATCCAGGAGGCCGTGCTGGAGTCGGACGAGGTCATCGTCCGCTTACCCGTCGCGCCGGGGTCGGCCCTCGACGGCGTGACGCTCGGCGACGTCGCCGTCAAGACCGAGACCGGCATGCGCGTCATCGCGGTCCGACGCGGTCAGGGGCGGTCGGCCTCCGGTGGCGCGAACGACTGGGTCGTCTCGCCCGGCCCGGACACGGCGCTCCACGGTGACGACATCATCATCGCGAAAGGCACGCGCGCGGGCGCCGAGCGGGTCGCAGAGATGGCTGGCTCCAGCGACGTGCTCGACGACGTGTTCTGAAGCGACGTCGGTTCCCGGCGCTCGACTCAGAGTTCGCGCGACAGCCGATAGGCGCTCGCGACCGTCAACAGCAGCGTGACGAGCAGCCCGATTCCCACCGCGAGGACGAACCCGAGGCCGACGTACGCGACCGGCGAGTACTGACCCTGCGGCCCAGTGACCGCGCCGTAGACGAAGAACAGCGCGACGGCGATGCCCAGCGCGAACCCCACTTTCGCGTTCCGGGGGACGCGCAGCGCGCCCACGAAGTTGGCCGTCCCGGGACGCTCGGGCGGTTCCTGTGACACGACGTGTGGTTGGGCACGGGTGGGCAAAGCGGTTGGGAAATCGGCTAGGATGTTGTTTCTGACGTGGTTCCGTCCGGGATAGAACAGATGTAACCACCTCGAAAGCCCCGACGTGCTGGGCTCGGTACGGCGACTGCGCTCCTCGGGACTCACTCGCTGTCGCTCGCTCGCCACCTGCGGTGCTTGTTCGTCCGCGCCGTCGCCCACCGCGCCGCCCCTTTCAGTCCCGCCCACAACGCTCGGCCGGCCAGTCGTCGCGGGTGGGACTGAAAGGGGTCGGCCTCTACGCGAACCCCGGCGATGTAAGCACCGCAGGGGCCACGCGAGCGGACGCGAGCGTGGCCCGAGGAGCGCAGCGAGCCGCGGGAGCGTAGAGGCCGGGGGCTTTCGAGGTGTTGTTCCCTAGTTTTCACTCCTCGCATCACATATCGTTCCTACCTAGAACCACAAAACGTACCACGCGGCACTCCTCTGAGGAGGTATGGAGCAGTCTCGCCGCACCCTCGTCCGGGGTGCGACCGCCCTCCTCGTCGTCGCCCTCCTCGTTCCCGCCGGGGTGTCGGCGGTGACGTACGACCCGACCGACTTCAAAGCCGGTACCATCGAAGAGCCCGCCAACGGCAGCACCGTCGTCGGCATCCAGGGGTTCCACTTCCAGGGGCAGGGCGCGAAGAAGAAACCCGCCCGCCTCGCCTCCATCAGTGGCGACGGCGACCTGAACTGGCAGTTCGACGGCTCGACCGTGGGCGCCCGCTGGTTCTACGACGTCGACCCGCTCGACAACGGCAACCTCCTCGTCGTCTCGACCAACCCGCAGGGAACGCTCGTCTACGAACTCGACCCCGAGACGCGCGAGCCCGTTTGGACCGAGGAGTTCGACATCCACGACACCCACGACGTCGACAAACTCCCGAACGGCGACCTCGTGGTCGCCAACATGCGCGCGTGGGACGAGGACGCCGAGGTGAGCCGCGACCGCGTGTTCGTCTACAACCGCTCGACCGACCAGATAACGTGGGAGTGGACGTTCCACGAGCACTACCCGAACGCCACGGATGGGGGGTTCAACAGCGACTGGACGCACGTCAACGACGTCGACGTCATCGGCGAGGACCGCCTGCTGGTGTCACCGCGAAACTTCGACCAGGCCATCGTCATCAACCGCACCACGAAGGAGATCGAGATGCGGCTCGGCAGCGACGACAACCACTCGGTGCTCGACGAGCAGCACAACCCCGACTGGCTCGTCAGCGAGGAGGGCAACCCCACCATCCTCGTCGCCGACTCGGAGAACGACCGCATCGTCGAGTACGAGCGCCGGTGCGGCGAGCGCGACCCGATGGAGGCACCCGAGTCGGCCTGTTCGTGGCACCTAACGTGGGAAATCGGAGAGGGGCAGTTCAACTGGCCGCGAGACGCCGACCGCCTCCCCAACGGTAACACGCTCATCACCGACTCGCTGAACCACCGGGTCGTCGAGGTGACACCCGAGGGCGAGATCGTCTGGGAGTACTACGCGACGTGGGGCCCGTACGACGCCGAGCGCGTCTCGATGGGCGGCTCGTCGAAGGGGCCGACCATCGCCGACATGGACAAGGAGGGGAGCTACGACGTGACCGGCAGCGCGAACGACCCGCCGGTCGCGAGCGAGGCCGAAGGCGGGCCGGGTGCGGCGCTCGCGAGCCTCGGGTTCCCCGACCTTGCGAAGACGTGGTCGCACGTCACGCCCTGGGCCAAGCCCATCTGGATGGGCGGCTGGGCGTTCGTCACCACCATCCTCGCGGGGCTGGTGCTCGTCGGCTGGGGCGTGGGAGAGCTCGCGGTCAACAGAGACAGACTCAAGCGCCGGGTCGCGGATCTCGCGCGCTGACTACGCTGGCTCCTGGTAGTCGACGCGGTCCTGAATCAGGTCGCGCAGGTCGTCGGCGTCCTCGACGTTCTCCAGCTCCTCGCGCTCGATGAGCGCGGTGCCGTCGACGCTCTCGCGGGTGGCCTTGTCGACGACGTACACCGACGTCGTCCGGGTCACTTCACCTACCGAGGACATGATGCGCGCCCGCTTCTCTGCCGTTCGGGTGAACTCGGAGTGGCCGGTGAGCATCGAGTTGCTGGCGTCCTCGCTGACGGCCTTGAACGGCGCGCGCTGGGTCGGGTGGACCGTGTAGCCGACGCGCGTCAACACCGTGACGATGGGTTGGTCCGTCGGGTCCGGCTCGGGGTCCTTGGGCTCTGGCTCGCCGTCGTGGACGTCCTCGGCGCCGTCGAGCACCTCGACGGGCGAGGAGAGCCCCTGGCCGAACAGCTCTTCGAGCTGAGCGGCAACCTCGACGCTCGCGTTCATGCCGTCCTCGTACTTCGAGACCGTTCGACGAGACACACCGAGTTCCTGTGCGAGCTTGCCGAGCGACCACTCACGCTGCTTGCGGGCGTCGGCGAGCACGTCACCGTCGATGTTGACGTACAGGCCGCCGGGCGCCGCGTAGATGAGCGGCGGGACGCCCTCGACGAACAGGTCGACGGCGGTGTCCGGCGCGAACACCGGGACGCCGTGGCGGAAGTAGACGACCCCCGGCTTGAGGTCCTCGTCGCGGGTCCGCAGTCCGAGGACGAGCGGGGTCGCGCCGAGATAGGTGCCGAGCCGACGCATCTCGGCGCCGGTCGCGGCGTCGAAGGCGTCGATGTTCGCGAGCACCTTCACGAGGAGGACGTCCTCGCCGCGCCGGGCGGCGAGGTCGAAACTCTTGGGCCGGACGGCACAGCGGTCGCTGACGGCGAACCCTGCGTCCTGCAGCATCGCGGTGATGTTTCCGACCAGCGCCTCCCGAGACATAGCCGAACATAAGCGAGTACTCACGTATATGCGTTGTGGGCCGCCGAATGATTGCCGTGTGGCGATTGTGCGGTCCTGTCGGCGGTACACTCAAATAGGAGCGGTCGGCCGCGGTCGAAACGCGCATTTCCCGCACCCGCGTAACCCGCCCGTGACCCGCAAGCCATGACGCTCGTCGGCCTCGACGACACCGACTCCCGGCACCAGGGAATGTGTACGACGTACGCCGCGGCGCTCGTCGCCGAGCGACTGCGCCGGGAGGCGACGGTGTCGCGGCTCCTCCTCGTCCGGCTCAACCCCGCGGTGCCGTACAAGACCCGCGGGAACGCCGCGCTCGCGGTCCACACCGACGCCGACCCCGACCACGCGTTCGCGGTCGCTCGCGAGGTCGTCGCGGGCGAGGCGATGGCCGGCGACGACCGGACGAACCCGGGGCTCGTCGTCGCATCCGGGTCACCCGACGACGTGCCCGACGGGGTCGCAGACTGGCACGACCGCGCGCTCCGTGAACTGCTCGACCCTGCCGAGGCCCGAACGCTCGCCGCGGACGCGGGCTACCGGATCGAGGGCTGGAAAACTGGACAAGGAATCGTCGGCGCGCTCGCCGCCGTCGGGGCGTGGCGTGCCTGGGCCCGAAGCGACGCCACGCCGACGTACGAGACCATCTCGTATCGGGTGCGTGACCGTTGGGGAACCGACCGCGACGTGGACCGCCGGAGCGTGTTTGCGGCGGCCGACAGGTGGTATCCGGTGGTCTGGGACACCGTCGACCACGTCGAGCGGGAGACGGTCTGCGTTCCACACACGCCGGGGCCCGTCCTTCACGGGATTCGCGGCGACGAGGCCGACGCGACCCGCGGCTGTGCTGCGGCCATCGAGAGCGAGACGGTCGAGCGCCGCGAGACCTTCGTGACGAATCAGGGGACCGACGCCCACCTCGCCACCGGCACCGTTTCGGGTGCAGCGGAGGGCCACGGCTACTGGCTCGACGGGGTCGTTTCGACTGCACCCGAGACGCGACGCGGCGGCCACGTCTTCTTCGAGCTTCGGGATGAGGCCGAAACGCTCGACTGCGCCGCGTTCGCGCCGACCGGGCGGTTCCGCGACCGTGTGCGTGCTCTCCGGGTGGGTGACCGCCTGACCGTCTGCGGCGAGGTCTCGCAGGGAACCGTGAAACTGGAGAAGTTCGCGGTCCGCGAGCTCATCCGGACCGAGCGTGTCACGCCGACGTGTCCCGACTGCGGGCGAAAGATGGAGTCCGCCGGCCGCGACCAGGGCTATCGATGCCGCGGCGACTGCGGGACGACTGCCCCAGGGAAGGTCGACCGCGACCTCGACCGTGCGCTCGAACGCGGCTGGTACGAGGTCCCCCCGACCGCACGCCGGCACGTCGCCAAACCCCTCGTTCGTGGGGGGTTCGACGCGCCCACGCACCCCGAACGCTAGGTCTTCAGTCCCGAGCCCGTGAGCGGGACGACCACGTCGGCGTCGGCGTCGAGGACGCCCCGTTCCCGATAGGCGTCCAGCGCCGCGGGTGCGACCGCACAGGTCGGCTCGGTGTAGAACCCACCTCGGTGCAAGCGGCCGAGCGCCTCCTCGACCGCTTCGGCGTCGAGTGCGATGGCGTCGCCCCCCGTGGCGTCGATGGCGCCGAGAAGTTGCTGTTTGCGGGCGGGTTGGCGAATCTGGATGCCGTCGGCCGCGTCGTTGTCGCCGGCCGCGGCCTCGGGGCCGTGCAGTTCCTCGACGATGGGCGCGTAGCCCGCCGCCTGCGCACCCAGCAACCGGGGCATCGCGTCGGTCCAGCCCGCCTCTTTCAGCGCGCTGAACCCCCGATACGCACCCAGAAACAGCGTGCCGTGGCCGAGGGGTGTGACGACCGCGTCGGGCACCGACCAGTCGCGCTGGGCGGCGACCTCCATCGCGAACGTCGCAGTCCCGGCGAAGAAGGCGGGGTTCCACGCGTGGGAGGCGTACCACCCGTCCCCCGCCTCGACCGCGTCGATACAGGCGTCGGTCACCGCCTGTCGTGAGCCTTCGACGCGGACGACCTCGGCGCCCGAGCGCTCGATGGCCCGCAGTTTCGAGTCCTTGACCGACGCGGGGACGTAGATGCTGGCGTCGATGCCAGCACGGGCCGCGTAGGTGGCGATGGCTGCACCGGCGTTCCCCGAGGAGTCTTCGACCACGTGCTCGACGCCGAGCCCGGCGGCACGCGAGAGCGTCGTCGTCGCGCCGCGGTCCTTGAAACTCCCCGACGGGAACACGTACTCCAGTTTGAACTGGCAGTCCCAGTCGGGAGCGGCGACGAGCGGCGAGAACCCCTCCCCGAGGCTCACTTCGCGGTCTACGGGGAGGAAGTCGTCGAACGCCCAGAGGCCGTCGCGGGCGTCGACGTCGGGTGGGCCGGCAGGGCGTGGCGGCTCGGCGAAGTCGAGCGGTCCGCCGCAGGAACAGCGCCAGCGGTCCGCGTACTCGCGACCGCAGACGGAGCAGACGAGCATGGCGGCTGGTCGCGGCGTGCCGCCATGTCGGTGTCGGTCGCCTACCGGAACAGCGCGGCGTCGTCGCGGACGACGCCTTCCACATCCGACGGGAGGGCGTCGACCCAGTCGACCTCCGCGGTGCCGTCACAGCCGACGGTCGGCTCAGCGGCGACGGGGTCGCCCGTCACCGGCTCGGCTCGCACGACGACGTGATGGACGGTGACCCGTCCGTCTCCGCCGTCTTCGTGGTAGTCGATGCGGCGGACACGCTCGACCGTCTCGAGGTCGCTGGTCCAGCCGGTGAGTCCATCGACGACCTCGTGGGCGCGGTCGGCCCAGTCGCCGTCGCGAACGGACACGGCCGGGAGCGTCCAGCCGTGGGTGCCGTCGTCCATCAGCAGGAGCGCGCCAGCCTCGTTCGTGAGGCCCACGACGACCCAGCCGTCCACCGCCGTGAGCTCCGCACGGAGGTCGTCGAAGTCGTCGGCGTCTATCTCCTTGGTCTGGGTCTCGGTGTCGACTGCGGGGTCGTCGAAGAGCGTTTCGGGGTCGGCGGGAATCTCTCTCGTCGGTGCGTCGGGATGGGCGGGTTCGTTGGACATGGGTGCGTGTTCGAGATACATCGGTCGGAGGGAGTGCGTCAGCGGGAGGTGTCGCTACGTGGGGGAACTTGCCTGTCTCGGCGGCGCCCACGTTCGGCCTCGCGAGCGCCGTAGCTACCCGTTCTGGAAACTGATAGAAAAAGCCGACGATTTTATTTCGTCTATTTTCTCTTGTATAATAATTTGTCCGGCGGGGATAAAAGCGTTCGGGTGGGGCGGCTCGAATTGGGGGCTCGACGACCGGTGTGCCCCACCTGACCGTTCCGATGTCGTGCCGCGAGCGACCGACGGGAGCGAGCGGTAGCGTCCGCGGACTGACGCGGCCGACCGGAGGGAGGCCGCGGCAGGAGCTGGTGCTATTTTTCCGCAAGTATTTGCCGTTATCGGACCGCGGCGCGGTCCGATAGCCCGTCGGATTCCAGCGGAATCCGACGACGGGGGGCTGAGCGCGCCTCCGGCGCGCGAAGCCCCTCGCGGAAAAAGTTCGTTAGTAGCGATCGATGTCTGTCCCGACCGAGCAGACGTACTCGCCGGTCGCCACCTGCGGCAATCGCCGAGTGCGCCAGAACACGCCGTTCGAGTCGGCGGTGACTTCGGCTTTCACGTCGCCGAAGGTGCTCCGCACCTCGAACAGGGTGTCGCCCCGCTCGACCTCCTCGCCGAGGTCCTTCTGGAAGACGGCGAGCCCGCCGGCGGGCGAGCCGTACTGTTCGAAGCTGGTGGCACGAACCTGGGTCTCGGGCTCCACCGCACCGTCGAGGAAGCCGTAGTGGGTGAGGACGTTCATGATGCCCTGGACGCCCAGCCGAATCGACTCTTCGTCCCAGCCGACGGCGCCGCCGAGTTCGGGGTCGACCGTGGGAATGCCCTCATCGGGGGCTGCGCGGGCGAGCTGGCCGTCCGGGCCTTTCTGATCGAGGATGTAGCCGCAGCCGAACACCTTCGCGAGTTCGAGACACTCGCGGTGGAGCCGGTGACGGTGGCCACAGCGGACGCGCGTCTCGTTTATCATCCGGCTCGTCGACCCCTGGTGGAGGTCGAGCACGAAGTCGGCGCGGGTCGCCGCGTCGAACGTGGCCGCGGCGATGCGTTCGCTCGCAGTGCCGTTCTCGTCGCCGGGGTACGCCCGGTTGAGTTTCGTGTCGTCGATGGGGTTGCGGTGCTCCGCAACCTGATAGCCGTACCAGTTGACGATGCCGACCACGAGAATCGTCCCCGAGAGCTCCGCAGGGTCGATACGTGGGACGAACCGCTGGACGACGCCGAGTCCGTTGAGTTCGTCGCCGTCAGAGACCGCCTGCACGTAGAGGGTCTTCCCGTCCTCGGTGCCGTTGATGACGCAGACGGGGAGAGAGACCTCGGAGCCGTCGCGGGCCTCGCCGACCGGCAGCCGACCCACGGCTCGCTCGCCGGGGGCCGCACTCGCCGTTCCGAGGGTTGTCATTACTCCAACGGAGCAACCCACGCGCTTTAAGCTACTGATACCTGCTGAGATTTCCGGCGGTGCCGGCTAGCGGTTTCCCCCGCTAGCTGGCGACACCAGCCAGGACGCCACCCGTCCGCACGAAGAAGTAGAAGACGAACAGCACCGCGAGCACCCACTGCCCCGCGGAGACCTCGTCGTACTCACCGAGCGCCGCCTTCACGATGGGGTACGAGATGATACCGGCCGCGATCCCGTACGCGATGGAGAACGTGAACGGCATCACGAGGATGGTGAGGCCCGCCGGGACCGCGAACGCGAGGTTGTCCCACGCGATCTCGGCGACGTTCGTGAGCATGATGAGCCCCACGACGACGAGCACGAGGTGGGAGGCGTACGTCGGCACCGCCGCCGCCAGTGGCACGACGGCCAGCGACAGCAGGAAGAAGACGCCGATGACGAGCGCCGTCATCCCGGTGCGACCGCCCTCCTCGACGCCGGTCGCCGACTCGATGTACGTCGTGACGGTCGAGGTGCCGAGCATTCCTCCCACAGTGGTCCCGATTGCGTCGGCCATCAGCGGCTTGTCCATGTCCGGGAGGTTACCGTCCTCGTCGAGGAAGCCCGCGATCTGCGAGACGCCCGTGAGCGTCCCGGCCGTGTCGAAGAAGTCCACGAAGAAGAACGTGAACACGATGAGCGCGAAGCTGAAGGGCTCGACCTGCTGGAGCCCCTCGATGAACGCGCCCGCGAGCGGCGCGATGTTGTAGCTCGTCGCGTCGTAGGTGATGGGGACGTTCGGTGCGATAACGACGCTCGACTTGATGGACGCGCCGGCCTGGTTTGCGGCCTCGACCGCCGGCTGGCCAGAGAAGCCCAGCGCGCTCGCGGCGTAGCCTGCAATCGAGGTGAGGATGACCCCGATGATGATCGCCCCACGGGTCCCACGGGCGTAGAGCGCCAGCGTGACGAACAGCCCGACCACCGAGAGGATGGCGATGGGGTCGCTCGCGAACACCGGGCTGAACGTGATGAACGTCGCGGGGTCGCCCGCGACGACGCGCATCTCTTCGAGCCCGATGATGGCGAGGAACAGCCCGATACCCGCCCCGACCGAGAGCTTGACGGGTTCGGGGAACAGCCGGATGATGGCCTCCCGCGCCCCGACGGCGGTGAGGAGGATGAAGATGATCCCCTCGACGACGACGGCGGCGAGCGCCGTCTGCCACGGGATGCCGAGTCCCAGGACGACCGTGAACGCGAAGAACGCGTTCAGGCCGAGCCCGGGTGCCTGTCCGAACGGTCTGTTGGCGTAGAGCGCCATCACGAGCGTCGCGACCGCCGCGGCGATGAGCGTGACGACCGCGATCATCTGGAACGTGCGCGCGTCCGAGACGCCCTCTATCTGGATCGCTGCGGACAGGATGGCCGGGTTCACCACGACGATGTAGCTCATCGTCAGGAACGTCGTGATGCCCGCGATTACTTCCGTCCGCAGGTCGGTATCGTGTGCGTCGAAGCCGAAGAAGTCGGCCAGCGTATCAGTAACTGCCATGTTGCACGTCTGAGCACACCGAAGAGTCGAAAGTTAAGTATTTTCCTCTCATTAAACGGTGTTCGTACACGAACATGTACAAATCCAGTGCCGAGTAGGCCGAGCTTACTCGAGTCTCGTCAGCGCACCGACAGGCGCGTCGACGCGCTGTTCGGCCCGGCGCATCCCCTCGTCGCCGACGCCGATGAGCGCGAACACGCCGCCGACCTCCGCACCGGCGCGCTCGGCGATGTCCAAGAGGAGTTCCTGCGTCTCGCCCGAGCGGATGAGGTCGTCGACCACCAGGACGGTGTCACCGGTGTCGATGGCCCGCGCGGGGAGGTAGTAGGTGAGTTCGATGCCCGATTCGAGCCGCTGGCGTGACTCGATGAACTCCTCGACGGCCGTCTCCTTCGACTTCTTGGCGTAGGCGACCGTCGCCCCGAAGTGGCTCGCCATCGCCGCCGCGAGCGTGATGCCGTCGGTCGCTGCCGTCAACACGACGTCGGGGCGCTCGAACGCGAACGCCTCGGCGGCGACGGGCGCCACGAGGTCCAGGAGTGCCTGGTCGAACACGACCTGCGAGTTGTCGACGTAGCCGTCGCGGTCGAGCTGGATGCGTGCGGCGAGCTCCTCGGCGAGCATCTCGCGGCCCACCCCGCCGACCACGTCCTTCGCGCGCTCGACGCCGGGGAGGACGTGCCCGTTCACGTAGCGGTTCAGGTCCCCCGCGGGGAGGCCGGTCTCGGCGGCGAGTTCGTCGTAGGTCCGCGTCTCCTTCAGCGTCCGCAGGACGTCGACCGCCTGCAGCTGGAGGGCGGCCTTCTCCGCTCTGTTCATATCCACAGTTGCGTAGGTGTGCGACTATGGGGGTTTCGGTCCGCCACGCACAGCAAGTAATCACGAGCGTGGATACTCCGTCAGCGGTCGGCCAGCAGCTCGGAGGCCGTCAGCAACGACTCGAGCTCCACGTCGATGTCGGCGAGGTTCTCGCGGCCACCCTCCTCGCGGTCGACGACGACGAGCACCCGGTTCACGACTACGCCCGCCTCCCGGAGCGCCTCGACCGCGTCGACGGCGGACTGCCCGGTCGTCGCGATGTCCTCTAAGACGACGACCTCTTCGCCCTGCTCGAACTGCCCCTCGATGCGCTTGGCCGTGCCGTACTCCTTCGCCTTCTTCCGGACGATGACGTACGGGTTGCCCGTGGCGACGCTCGTCGCCGCGACGAGCGGCACCGCACCGAGCGCGACGCCTGCGAGCTTGGTGTCACCGACGCGCTCGGCGAAGGCATCGGCGATGAGTTCCAGACAGCGCGGGTTCGTCTCGAACAGGTACTTGTCGACGTAGTACTCGGAGGTGCCGCCGTGCGAGAGCTCGAACTCCCCGAACTTGACGGCGTCCGCGTCTTTGAGAGCCGCGATGAGTTCCGCGTCGGTCATGCGCGAGGCTCCGCGAGCGCCGATGTTAAACGGCCCGGTGCGCGTCGGCCACCCGTCCGCGCGGCGAGACTTGCCACTGGTGTCCGAGTGTTTTGTTCCACCTCTCGAAAACGTACGTTCGGTCGCAGTTGTCGTTTTCCCCTCCGAATTGTTCCGTCCAGACGAGAGCAGTGTTCGACAACGATAGATTCCGGAGTGGTACGGCATGAGCGAGTGGGTGCCGACGACCTGCGTGCGGTGTGCAGTCGGCTGTGGCCACCTCCAGCGTGGCGTCGAAGAGGGGTACGGGCTGGCCGCCGTTCGCGGGGACGCGACCCACCCGACGAACAACGGACTCGCGTGCCAGCGGGGCATCAACGAGACCTCGGACCCCGACGGCGAGTGGCTGACGCGCCCTCTGGTCAGGCGTGACGGCGACCTCCACCCGACGACGTGGGACGTGGCGCTCGACGTGGTCGAGACGGCGCTCCGGGACTCGCTCGCCGAGACCCGCGATTTGGTCGCGGTGCTCGGGAGCGGCCAGCAGACGAACGAGGCCGCCTACCTCCTCGGGAAACTCGCCCGCGGCGGCTTCGGAACGCGCCACTACGACGCCAACACGACGCTCTGTATGGCGAGCGCCGTCACCGCCTACTACGACGCGTTCGGGAGCGACGCGCCGCCGCCGACGTACGACGACATCCCCGAAGCCGAGAGCCACGTCATCTGGGGGGCGAACCCGTCGGCCGCTCACCCGGTGATGTACCGCTGGATCACCCAGAGCGCCCTCGAGGGGACGTTCATCGTCGTCGACCCGGTGGCGACCGACACGGCGCTCGACGCGGACCGCCACGTCGCGCCCACACCCGGAACGGACCTCCAGCTCGCCCGGGCGGTGCTCGCCCGGTGCGTCGAGACCGACGGCATCGACCGCGAGTTCGTGAAGGCACACACCACGGGGTTCGACGACCTCGTCGCCGACCTTCCGGACCCCGAGGCCGCCGCCGACGAAGCCGGCGTCTCGATGGCGGACGTGGACGCGCTCGCCGCGGCGCTCGACGACCCAACCCTGCTGTACTGCTCCAGTTCCGTCGCCGAGCCGAAGGTCCCGACCGCAAGGAGGGTCCACTTGCCGGTCACCTCGTAGACGGTCCGGAACCGCTCGGCGTCGCGGAGGCGGTCGGCAACCGCGTCGACGGCGTCGTCGCGCATCTGGAGGCGAAACACCGCCGTCGTCCCGTAGCCCGCCCGCTCGTAGTCGACGACCGCGGTGTAGCCCTCGACGACGCCTCGCTCCTCCATCGCCTTGAGTCGGTTGCGGACGGTCGTCCCCGGGATGCCGGTGGCGTCGGCGATCTCCAGCAGCTCGGCGCGGGCGTCCGACTGGAGCGCCGCGACGATGCGCGCGTCGGTGTCGTCGACGGTCACGCGCGCTCACCCGGACGGGTGTCCGGTTCGAACCTCGAACGCACTACGAACGTACTCCGATTCACGTGCGAGCGTGATGAGGTTCCAATATATGGGTCTGTCGTTAAAATTATCGAGTATATGGTCTCTTGTGATGACGTCCGTCCAGAATTACCCACGGTATTACGGATATAAGGTCGTTCTTCGTGGCGAAACCCCGCGAATACTCGCCTGAATTCTGGACGCTCGTCAACCGCCGTTCGCGGGAGATCCGGGGGCGAACGCTCGCGCGCGGACTCGGGAGCGAGGGCTGTCGCTCGCGAGCGTGAGGTCGAACGAGAAGAGGCGGGGTGGCTAGTTCAGACCGCTTCGGGACCGGTCTTCCCCGTCCGAATCTGGTGTGCCTCCTCGACGGGGAGGATGAACACCTTCCCGTCGCCCGGTTCGCCCGTGGTTCCGGAGTCGCGGATGGCCTGTGCGACCTCCTCGGCCGGCACGTCGGCGACGACACACTCGATCTTCACCTTCTGGTGGAGGTCGACCGTGTACTCCTCGCCGCGCCACTGGCCCTTCTTCGCGGGCTGTGAGCCGCGTCCGGAGACGTTCGTGACGGTGAGCGAGGGCGCGCCGATTTCGGCGAGTCCACGCTTCACGTCGGAGAGCTTGTCCGGGCGGATGTACGCCATGACGAGCTTGATGCCGCCGTCGTTCGGGCGGCCGCCGTCGGTGCGGATGATGCCACCGTCGGCGGCGGTGTCGCGACCGCCGAACTCGGGGTAGGTGTCGACGCCGTGTTCCGAGACGTCGAGGCCCTCGCGCTCGTGGTCAGGCGAGACACGCGCCTCACCCATCGCCCGGAGCAGGCCGAAGACGGCGGCCGTGGCGGCGACCGTCCAGACGGTGATGAGGACAACGAGTGCGACCTGGCCGACGAGCGCGTCGGTGAAGAACGCGACGTCGAAGCCGCTCGCCCACGTCGGGACGGCGACGAACGGGTACAGCAGCGCGCCGAGCAGGCCCGCCGAGCCGTGAACCGGGAACACCGCACAGACGTCGTCGATCTTCAGCCGCTTCTCGACGAACTCGAAGACGATGGGGAGCTGGGCCCCGGCGATGAGGCCGACGGCGAGCGCACCCACCCACAGGATGTCGTCGGTGATCGAGGTGATACCGACGAGGCCGGCGAGCATCCCGTTGGCGACGTACAGCGTGTCGACCTTGCCGGTCTTCAGCATCGCCATTCCACCTGCCCCGATGGCCCCGGCGGCCATCCCGAGCGTCGTGGTCAGGGCGACGCGGCCGACGTAGTCGAACGCGCCGAGTGCGAGCACGCCCTCGGCGGCCTCGCCGGAACTGAATACGGACGCGGCGGTGCCGACGTTGAAGCCGTACCAGCCGAACGCGAGGATGAGCGTCCCCAGGACGGCGAAGGTCAGCGAGTGGCCGGGGATGACGTTGACGCTCCCGTCCTCGTTGTAACGGTCGAGCCGGGGGCCGATGATCCACGCCGCGGTGAGGCCGGCGACGCCGCCCATGCCGTGGACGATGACGCCGCCCGCGAAGTCGTGGAAGCCGATGACCGACAGGATGCCGCCGGCCCACGTGAACCCGACGACGACCGGGTAGATGACCGCCGCGAGCAGGATGGTGTACGTCACGTACGCGCGGAGCTTCGCGCGCCCCGCCACGGCGCCGGAGACGATGGTCGCCGCCGTCATGGCGAACACCGCGCCGAACAGCCAGCTGACCCAGCCGCCCGAGTCGGACGACCAGGTGGCGACGATGTCCGAGAGCGCGTACGAGCCGCCACTCGTCAGACCACCGACGACGGTCGAGACGCCTGCCCCCACGAGGAAGAACGCGATGACGCCGATACTCCACGTCAGCATGTTCTTCGTGAGCTGGTTCGCGACGTTCTTCGAGCGCACCTGCCCCGCCTCCAGCATGGCGAAGCCGGCGTGCATGAAGAAGATGAGGAAGGTGACGGTCAACACCCACAGCAGGTTGACCCCTTCCGCGAGCGTCGCGATGTCGACGCCCGACTGCAGGACGATACCGTTCATTCGCTATCACGTGGACGAGTGTCCACCTTCGAGACGATTTCTGCAATGATGTTGCGCTGCGTCACGGGAGAGCGTGACGTAACTCCTATACATAAGTATTTGCTTGAAAAACGTGCTTTTTCGCATTATATTAGGGACGGCCGTCCAAAATAGGGTACGATATTACGGATATAAGGTCGTTCTTCGTCAGGTAATTCGGCGAATGTTCGCCGCGAAGCTGTACGACCGTCCAGCGTGGAACGCCGAAACATTCGGGATTCGGTCGGTGCGCGCGTGGTGCGCGCGCCTACAGCAGGTCGCGCTGGTCCCCCTCGACGACCGTCCGGAGCGCGTCGTTCGCGCCGACGCGGTGGACGCGGTCGTCGGTCGCCAGCCGCGCGAGGAACGCCTCGCGGGCCGTGCCGGTGGTGAACCGACAGACGGCAAGCAGGTTCTCGCTCCCGGTCAGTTCGAACACCGAGAGCGCCCCGGCGTCGCGGAGCCACGCGGCGACCGCCGGGACGTCCGGGCGTGACACCGCCAGCCGGACCAGCACCGTCCGCGCGTCGAGCGCGTCGTGGTCGACGAGCGGTGCGTACCCCCTGATGCGGCCGTCGGCTTCGAGTGCATCCAGTCGCCTCCCGAGTGTCGCGGCGAGTGAGCGCCGCCCGACAGGCTCGTCGTGGCCCCCGACCGAGGAATCCGCTCCCCGCCCGTCGGGCCGTCCGGACACGCTCAGACGGCCTCGAGACCGGTCTTGCCGGTGCGGATCTGGTAGGCCGAGTCGACGGGGAGGATGAACACCTTCCCGTCGCCCGGCTCACCGGTCTTCGCCGCCTCGCAGATGGCCTCGGCGACGTCGCTCCCCTCGATGTCCGCGACGACGCACTCGACTTTCACCTTCTGGTGGAGGTCGACGGTGTACTCCTCGCCGCGGTACTGGCTCGTTTTCGCGGGCTGCGACCCACGACCGGAGACGTTCGTGACGGTGAGCGAGGGTGCGCCGACCTCGGCGAGCCCACGCTTCACGTCCGCTAGTTTGTCCGGGCGGATGTACGCGATGACCATCTCGATGTCGCTCATTCGGCGTCACCCCCCTCGGACGCGGTGTTGCCACCGTCGGTGCGAACTTCGTAGCCGCCGTCGGCGACCGCCGGGCGGTCGCTCCCGCTGTCGGCGGTGAACTCGGGGTAGGCGGACATGCCGTGTTCGCCCTGGTCGAGGCCGAGTTCCTCCTCCTCGGCGCTGACACGCAGGCCGATGGTCGCCTTGATGAGACCCATGACGAGCATCGTCGTCAGCACGGTCCACGTCCCGATGAGCAGGCCGCCGACGACCTGCATGATGAGCTGGTTCATCGAGAAGCCGGCCACGTCGAAGAACGGGATGAGCATCGTGCCGATGAACCCCGCGGAGCCGTGGACGGCGAACACGCCACAGACGTCGTCGATCTTCAGGTTGTCGACGACCCAGCGGTAGACGAGCGGCGTCTGGACGCCGCCGATGATGCCGATGACGAGCGCGCCGGGCCACGAGACGTGGATACACGCGCCCGTGATGGCGACGAGGCCCGCGAGCAGGCCGTTCGCGCCGAACAGCGGGTCCGGTTTGCCCTCCCAGATGGTCGTGACCGCCGTGGAGGCGACCATGCCGGCGCCCATCGCCAGCGTGGTGTTGAGCGCGACGCGGCCGAGCGCAGCGCCGTTGAACCCACCGTCACCGGTGAGGACGGTCGCCTGCGTGCCGACGTTGAAGCCGTACCAGCCGAAGGCGAGGATGAGCGTCCCGATGACCGCGAACAGGACGCTGTGCCCCGGAATCGGCTTGGCGTTGCCGTTTTCATCGAAGCGGCCCTTTCGCGCGCCGACCATGTACGCCGCCGTGAGGCCGGCGATACCGCCCATCGCGTGGACGACGGTCGCGCCGGCGAAGTCCTTGTAGCCGACGCCGAGCGCCTCACCGAGATAGCCGGTCGAGGAGAGCAGTCCCGTGCCGCCCCACGTCGACCCGGCGACGACCGGGTAGAGCACGGCGACGAGGGCGAACGCGTAGATGACGTACGACGAGAACTTGATGCGCTCGGCGACGGCCCCCGAGACGATGGTCGCCGCCGTCATGGCGAACACCGCACCGAACAGCCAGCCGATCCACGCGGTCGGGTCGTTGATGTACGCGAACGCCCCCGAGATGGAGAGTTCGACGCTCGGCGAACCGAGCATCCCCGCGATGGCGGAGACGCCCGCCCCGACGAGGAAGAACACCAGTACCCCCATCGACCAGTCGACCATGTTCTTCATCACGACGTTGCCCGCGTTCTTCGCGCGGACCTGTCCAGCCTCCAGCAGCGCGAAGCCCGGCTGCATGAAGAAGATGAGGAACGTCACGACCAGCACCCACACCGCGTTGATGCTGTCCGCGATGGCCGTGATGTCACCCTGTAGCGGCAGGAACTCCATCATCATTCGATACCTCCGAGCGATTCGAACCAAATGTCCACGTTTTCGCTTTCGTAATCCATATTCGTACTCTCGTGTGCAGTCGATGCTCACGGAGTTCCACTATATAATGCTTCGGTTGCATGTTTCAAAATTTCCTGCGTATATTACGAACAACGTCCAAAATACCACACGATATTACGGATATAAGGTCGTTCTTCGTCGGAAAACTGGCCGCTCGTCGGTCGGGGAACTGGACGGTCGTGAACCGGCGAACGAACCGAACGGTCGGAGGGTCCCGTGTGCGCGCGCCGTTCGTCTACTCTTTCGCGATTCGAGTCCGATATCGTCCAGTTGTTCGCACGTCTCCGTGACGCTGTAGAGCTGTGGGGCGGCGTCCCGTCAGAGACGACTCGCGATGTCCGCGAACTCGTTCGCGGGCCAGCGAACCGTCACAGACGGTTCGCTATGTCCTCGGCGAAGTAGGTGATGATGAGGTCGGCGCCCGCGCGCTTGATACTCAGGAGCGACTCGTACGCCACGGCTTCGAGGTCGAGCCACCCCTTCTCGGCGGCAGCGTGGAGCATCGCGTACTCCCCGGAGACGTTGTAGGCGGCGATCGGGCGGTCGGTGTTCGCGCGCACGTCGCTCACCACGTCGAGGTACGGGAGCGCCGGTTTCACCATCAGCACGTCCGCGCCCTGTTCGACGTCGAGCCGTACTTCGCGTTTCGCTTCGCGGCGATTGGCGGGGTCCATCTGGTAGTGGCGGCGGTCGCCGAACGCGGGGGCGCCGTCGGCGGCGTCGCGGAACGGCCCGTAGAACGCCGAGGCGTACTTCGCGGCGTACGCCATGATGGGAACGCCGTCGAAGCCCACCGTGTCGAGCCCCGCCCGGATGGCGCCGACCTGGCCGTCCATCATCCCCGAGGGCGCGATCATGTCCGCACCGGCCTCGGCCTGTGAGACGGCTGTCTTCGCGTACAGGTCCAGCGTCTCGTCGTTGCGCACGGTGAGGTGGGGGTCGTCGCTGGCGTCGGCCTCGAGAACCCCACAGTGGCCGTGGTCGGTGTACTCACAGAGACACAGGTCGGCGATGACGTAGGCGTCCGTCTCGGCTTTGATGCGCCGGGTCGCCCGCTGGACGACGCCGTCGTCGGCGTACGCCCGCGAGCCCTCGGGGTCCTTCGACGCGGGGATGCCGAACAGGATGACGGCCTCGACGCCGGTCTCCTGTATCTCGCGCACGCGCGAGACGGCCTCGTCGACGGGCACCCGCTCGTGGCCCGGCATCGACTCGATGGGCACCCGTTCGTTGGTCGTCGCGTCGACGAACACCGGGGCGATGAGGTCCGACGCCGACAGCGACGTTTCGCGCACCAGCTCACGGACGCCGTCGGTTCGGAGGCGTCGTGGTCGCTCGGTGAACTCCATAGGCGAGGTTGTGAGGGCAGGGCCTAAACCACATCGCTCAGCGGCGGTCAAAAGGGATTTACCGGCGTGCGGGATAGCGGGAGGTAGATGTTGGCGCCCCTGCAGAGCGGCTCCGTCCCCCCCATCGTCGAGAACGCGCTCCGCGAGGCGATGCCTGTCGTCCGGAACATCCTCGACTCGGAGTACGCCTTCCTCATCCTACTCGGCGTGTTCGTCCTCGAAGGGGCGATGCTGATGTACTTCATGCCGAGCGAGGGCATCGTCCCGGCGGCCATCATCCTCATCGGTGGCTCGGTGGCCGAGAACGCGCTCATCATCGGCATCGCCGTCGCCGGCGCGACGGTCGGGCAGTTCGCGCTGTTCTCGCTCGCCAAACGGGGCGGCCGCGAGTACCTCCTCGAGAAGCGGTGGTTCCGCATCTCCGAGGAGAAACTCGACCGGTTCGACGGCTGGTTCGACCGCTGGGGCCCGCTCGTCGTCCCCGTCTCGAACTCGCTGCTGTTCACCCGCGGGATGCTCACCGTCCCCGCCGGGTTCGCCGAGATGGACGACCGCGAGTTCGTCGTCCTCTCGGCGCTCGGGACGCTCTCGTTCGAACTCATCCTCGCGGCCATCACCCTCGGCGTGCTGGGGATGCTGTGAGCCACTTGTCACCACGTGAACGTTTCTCAGTTTCACGGAACCGATAAGGGCCCCCACGCGCTCGGTTCTGCCATGCCCGGTCCCGAATTCCTTCGTGGCGACGCGGTCTCCCTCCACCCCGTCGAGGAGGACGACCTCCCGTTCCTTCAGCGACATCGCAACGACCCTGCCATCCGGTCGGGGATGACGACCGCGACGCCACAGAACGGCTACGAGGCGGAGCAGGCACACGAACGCCACAGCGGTGACGACTCCGGCGTCGGCCTGCTCATCGTTCCGCGCGAGCAGAGTTCGGCGGACGACGCGGCGCCCGACCCCGTCGGCAACGTCGTCTGCTTCGGCATCGACGAGACGCACGGCACCGGCGAGCTCGCCTGCTGGATCACGCCCGACGAGCAGGGAAACGGCTACGGGAAGGCCGGCACCGAACGCATGCTCGACCACGTCTTCGACGACCGCCGGCTCCACAAGGTCGTCGCCCGCGCGCTCGTCGGCAACACCCCGTCGCGTGCCACGCTCGAGTCCATCGGCTTCGTCGAGGAGGGCGTCCAGCGCGACGAGAAGTACGTGAACGGCGAGTTCCGCGACGTCGTGCGCTACTCCATGCTCGCCCGTGAGTGGGGTGACGACTGATGCCGGGGCCCGCCTTCCGGCACGGCGCGTCGGTCGCACTCTGTCCCGTCGAGGAGGAGGACCTGGCGTTCTGCAAACGGCTCCGCAACGACCCCGACACCCGCTGGGAACAGTTCGCGGCCACGCCGACGAACGACCAGTCCATCGAGGAGTGGTTCGAGGAGCTGTCGAAGCCCGACACCGAGGCCGCATCCTTCCTCGTCGTCCCCGACGAGAGCGACGAGCCGGTCGGCTACGTCGAGCTCTCGGGGGTCGAACGCCCCGCCAGTCACGCGACGGTCGACTACTGCATCGCGCCGGACGAGCAGGGCAACGGCTACGCGGTCGCGGCGCTCGACCTGCTCGTCGACTACGCCATCGCGGAGCGTCGGCTCCACCGGGTGCGGACGACCGCGCTGGCCGACGACAGCGAGGCTCACGAGGCGCTCGAAGTCGTCGGCTTCGTCGAGGAGGAGACACGCCGCGAGGAGCGGTACGTCGACGGTGCGCACCGGGACGTGGTGAGCTACGCCGTCCTCGAACCCGAGTGGGGTGACGCCTGATGCCGGGGCCGCTGTTCCGGCAGACCGAGGACGGCGCGGTGTCGCTGCGGCCCCGCGAGCGCGAGGACAACGAGTTCTACCACCGGAACGTCAACGACCCCGACGTGCGGCGACTGCTGCGGAACACACAGCCGAAGAACCTGAAAGCCATCGACGACGAGTTCGAGAAGTACTCGGGCAACGACGGCGAGAACGAGGGGTACGGCTTCGTCATCTGCGCGGAGCAGATGAACGACGAGCCCACGCCCGTCGGCTCCATCGGCATCTGGAACGTCGACCACGTCAACGCCAGCGCGTGGATGGGGGCGTGGATCGACCCCGAGTTCCACGGCGAGGAGTTCGCACCCCGGGGCGCGGCGCTGGTCGTCGAGTTCGGGTTCGCCGAGTTGAACCTCAACCGCGTCCAGACCGCGGTGTTCGAGCCGAACCGGCCCTCCCAGCGCGTGATGGAGAAGCTCGGCTTCGAGCGCGAGGGCGTCCAGCGACAGGCACAGCACATCGACGGCGAGTTCTACGACAGCTACCTCTACGGGATGCTCCGCGAGGAGTGGGACGGCGAGGAGTGGCTGTAGGGGCTGACAGGCGGCCCGCGAACTGACGCGAGCAGGTGGGCCGCACACCCTCCAAGTTCTGCCCGCGACGACGCCTACGTCACGCGGGGTGTGGTCGCGTTCTGGTATTTAAATCTGAGGCGCGCGCTGGTCGCGCTTTCTTGCGCGACCAGCGAGGGACCGGAGGCCCCTCGGGCCGCTCGCGCGGCGCAACTGCGCGAGGACAGCGGCGCGCGAGGGACGACTGAGCGAGCGGCGCGAGCGAAGGAGTCGGTTGGGGAGGTGTGTGGCTATGGGAGCATCCGCGAGCGACCGAAGGGAGTGAGCGGTTCACGGCGCGGCCCCGCCGCGCCCTATTTTTCCGCAAGTTTTTGCCCGTCATCAGACCGCTCCGCGGTCTGATGGCCCGTCGGATTCCAGCGGAATCCGACGACGGGGGGTCGAGCGCAGCGAGACCCCCGCAGAAAAAGTGCGTTCTAGTAGGGCTCTTCCTTCAGCCCGAGCACGTACGCGCCGGCGTTCGTCGTGAGGTGCAGAAGCGGCGTCGCCACGAGCACCACGACCACCCGCGGGAGGGTGAACACCTCGAAGACCCACGCCGGTGCGACGAGCGTCGCGAGCAGCAGGGCGACGACGACGAAGTCGAGCTGGTCGAGCACCGGGAACGCCGCGCCCCGTTTGCGCCCCGTTCGGCGCTTGAGGAACGACGCGAGGATGTCACCGAGCATCGCGCCGAAGGCGAGCGCCACCGCGACCGCGAGCGGGAACACCGGGAGGCCGAAGCCGACGAGCGCGACGAGCGTCGGCTGGACGGCGTTGAGTGCGAGCGCGAGCGCGACGCCGACGACCGTGCCGATGGCGGTACCCCGCCACGTCTTCCCGTCGCCGAGCAGTCGTCGCCCACGCCACGTCCGGCCGCCGTCGATAGGGGCGCCACCGCCCAGGAGCACGGCGGCGTTGTTCGGGACGTACGCCGGGAGCATCGCCCACAGCGCGACCACGACCGTCTCGACGACCATACGTGCTCCTCGCACCCTGTGATAAAAACGGACGGGATTCCGCCCGGATGCGAAAAGCATCATAAGCCGCCCAGCGGTAGTTGCGTGCATGATTCCCCCCATCGCGAACAACTTCGTCGCCGGCGAGGACGCGCCGGCGGCGCTCAACCACGCGCGTGCACTCAACGCGGACGGGGTCGGGGCCATCCTCAACCTCCTCGGCGAGCACTACGACGAGCGGACGGAAGCAGTCGCCGACGCTGCCGCCTACTGTGGGCTCGTCGACGACATCGCGGGGACCGACCTCGACGCCTGTATCTCGGTCAAACCGAGTCAGATCGGCCTCGACGTGAGCGAATCGGTGTACCGCGAGAACCTCGCGGACATCGTCGACCGTGCGCGCGAGCGTGACGTGTTCGTCTGGATGGACATGGAGGGCCACACGACGACCGACACGACGCTCGATGCCTTCGAGGCCGAGGTGACCGACTATCCGAAGATGGGGCTGTGTGTCCAGTCGAACCTCAAGCGTACCCGCGAGGACCTCGAACGGCTGGTCGACCTCCCGGGGACGGTGCGACTGGTGAAGGGGGCGTACACCCCACCGAAGGAGCTCGCCTACCGCGAGAAGAGCGAGGTGAACCGGCGGTATCGGGCCGACCTCGAGTACCTGTTCGAACACGCCGACCACGTCGCCGTCGGGAGCCACGACCCGGAGATGATCTCGCACGCGCTCGACCTCCACGACGGGTTCGGCACCGACTTCGAGATTCAGATGCTGATGGGCGTCCGCGAGACGGCGCAGTTCGCGCTCGCCGACGCCGGCTACGAGGTGAACCAGTACGTTCCCTACGGTGGCAAGTGGCTCCAGTACTTCTACCGGCGCGTGCGCGAGCGCAAGGAGAACGCCCTGTTCGCGCTGCGGGCGGTGGTGGGGAACTGATCAGTCGTCGTCGTCGGTCGCGACGACGCTGTCGCCCTCCTCGGTGATGTTGATGGGAATCGACTGGTCGCGCGACTCGCCGAACCCCGCCGAGAGGATACGGGTGAGCGCGTCCTCGACGGTCTCGTCGGTCTTCTCGTAGTTGCCGGGATCGACCTCGATGACGAATCCGGTGGTGATGTTCGGAGCCGTGGGAAGAAACAGCACGTCGCGGCCGTCTTTCGTCGACTTCCCGGTTTTGAACGCGGTCATGCGCATCCCGTTCCAGGTTTCGAGTTTGACGGGCGCTTGGAGGTCTTCGGTTCCAGAAAGCGCGGTTTCAGCCGCCATCTTGGAGGCGTTGTAAACGATACGGAGGCCGGGAAGGTGGTTGAACAGGTCGTCGAGCGTCCGTTCGACGATGTCACCGACGGTCGTCCGCATCAGGTAGCCCACCGACAGCACGAGGAGGACGAAGATGACCATCGTCACGAGGACGATGACGGGCTGTGGGGTGTCCTGTGGGAACACCTGCGCGAGGACGCCGATGCTCAGGATAGCCGTGTAGACGTACGCGACGACGAACGCGACGACCAGAATCGGACCGAGGACTATGAGCCCGCTGGCGAAGTCACGTTTCCACGAGGACGGCAGCATCTATCCGAATATTACCCTCGCGCGTTATCAGCCCTTCGGGGTGCAACGCCGGTAGCGGCCACACGGCCGGTCACCCGAAACAAGAAAGGACTAACCCGGCGCCGGTCGAACCGCCGCCCATGACTCACGAGCGTACGCGCGAGCTCTACGACCGCGCGCTGTCGGTCCTCCCGGGCGGGGTCAACAGCGCGGTCCGCGCCGCGCCGCAACCCTACCCGCTGTTCGTCGAGAAGGGCATCGGCGGCCACGTCGTCGACGCCGATGGCACCCGCTACGTCGACTGGATACAGGGGCTCGGCCCCCTGCTGCTGGGCCACGACCTGCCCGAGTCCGTGACGGCGGCCATCCAGCGACGGACGGCGGAGGGCCCGCTGTTCGGGATGCCGACCGAACTCGAGGTCGACCACGCCGAGTTCGTCGCCCGGCACGTGCCGAGCGTCGAGATGCTCCGGTTCGTCAACAGCGGTACCGAGGCCACGGTCTCGGCCGTCCGCCTCGCACGCGCGGTGACGGGACGCAACAAGGTGGTCGTGATGCAGGGCGGCTACCACGGTGCCCAGGAGTCGACGCTCGTCGAGGGCGACGCCGACCATCCGAAGCCATCGACGAACGGCATCCCGCAGTCGTTCGCGAAACACACGCTCCCGGTGCCGTTCAACGACGCAGAGGCCGCGAAACACGTCTTCGAGGAGCACGGCGACGACATCGCCTGCGTACTCGTCGAGCCGGTGCAGGCGAACGCGGGCATCGCCTACCCGGTCGACGGCTACCACGAGACGGTGCGGGAACTCTGTGACGACCACGGGTCGCTGCTGGTGTGGGACGAGGTCATCACCGGGTTTCGGGTGGGTGGCCTCCAGTGTGCGCAAGGGAAGTTCGGCATCGACCCCGACCTCACGACGTTCGGCAAGATCATCGGCGGTGGGTTTCCCGTCGGCGCTATCGGCGGGAAGACCGAGTACGTCGAGCAGTTCACGCCCTCGGGCGACACCTTCCAGGCCGGAACCTTCTCGGGCCACCCGGTGACCATGGCCGCCGGGCTGGAGACCCTGCAGTTCGCCGCCGAGAACGACGTGTACGAGCACGTCAACGACCTCGGCCGACAGCTCCGCGAGGGGCTCTGCGACATCGTCGCCGACCAGGCGCCCGGCTACACCGTCGTCGGCACCGACTCCATCTTCAAGCTGATGTTCACTCGGGCGGACAGCCCGCCGCAGGGCGACTCGTGTTCGAACGGCTGTCGGCAGGACGCCTCGTGTGCGCGGTTCGACGAGTGTCCCAAGCGGGGGACGGACGTCGGGCGGATGGAGACCGACCGCTACGCGCGGCTGTTCCGGCCGGCGATGCGCGAGCAGGGGATTCTCGTCTCACAGAACCAGTACGAGGCGAACTTCGTCTCGTACGGCCACACCAAAGACGACGTGGAGCGGACGCTCGAGGCGTATCGCGACTGTCTCTGATACGGACTACTGTCCGTCAGTTCCAAATCGACCGCCGTCGTGCAGTCCTACTGGTACACAGGGACAGCAGTCCGTATGAAAGGCACCGTCGTGGGTCCCCCGATAGGGGCCACCGATTTCGGTGCGCGCTGCGAACGGCGCCATAAAGGCGTTGAGGAGGGTCCTGCCGACTGAACTGTCGGCGTGTGACCCTCACGAGTCCCGCTCGCACTAGCACCCACTACTGCGGAGAAATAAGACTTGCGCCGGCGGTTCGCGCCGATGCTGAGTAGGTCCTGACTACTGGTTAGGCGCTCGCTTCCTGCCCGTACGTCGTCTCGAGGTACTCGACGATGTCGTCGCTCTCGGGCATCCCCTCGATGCCGTGGTCGGTGTCCACGAGCACCGGAACGCCGGTCTGCCCGCTCACGTCCTTGACTTCGGTCCGCTCGCTGTGCGCGCGTGGCACCATGTGCGACTCGTACTCCAGCCCGAGCTCGTCGAGCTTCTGTTTCACCTTCGCACAGTACGGACAGCCCTCCAGCTCGTACAGTTCCAGCGTCATCGCCCGACGCTACGCACTCCTGCCTGAAAGGGCTACCGAGGGGATGCGTCCCCGTCGCGCAGCCGCGAGCGGGTGAACGGCCCGCAGACGGACGCGACGAGCGGTTCTACGGGCGACTGCGCAGCGCGGGTCGAAACTCCCCGAACCGATTTCCTATCGTGGCATCTGGTTTATGCAACCCGACCCGAAGGGGGTTTCACGGTGGGCCCCCCAGGGCGACACATGACCGAAATTCGGCTCGCGACACGCGGGTCACACCTCGCGATGCGGCAGGCTGCGGCCGTCCAGGAGGCGCTCTCGACTCGCCGCCGCAGCGTCGACCTGGTCGAGGTGTCGACCGAGGGCGACCGCGTGCGCGACGAACTCATCCACCGGCTCGGCAAGACCGGCGCGTTCGTCCGTGCGCTCGACGAGCGGGTTCTGGAGGGGGACTGCCACGGTGCCGTCCACTCCATGAAGGACATGCCCACTGAGTTCCCCGACGGCCTCGTCGTCGCCGGTGTCCCCGAGCGCGCCGCACCGGGCGACGTACTCGTGACGCCCGACGGCGCGACGCTCGACGAACTGCCCGACGGCGCCGTCGTCGGCACCGGCAGCCTCCGCCGCCGGGCGCAACTCCTCGCGGCTCGACCGGACCTCGACATCGAGCCCATCCGGGGGAACGTCGACACCCGCGTCGAGAAGCTGCTCGCCCCCTCGCTCCAGCGTGAGCACGAGCGCCGTGTCGACGCCGAGGAGTCGGGTGACGCCAGCTACCAGGAGACCGTCGAGCCGTGGTTTGAGGACCTCAGCGAGATCGAGCGCACGGCACTCGAACGCGAGGTCGACACCGAGTTCGACGCGCTCGTGCTCGCGGAGGCGGGTCTCGACCGCGCGGGCCTGCTCCACCACCTCGAGTATCAGCGGCTCGACGCCACCGAGTTCGTCCCCGCGCCCGGACAGGGCGCCATCGCCGTCACCGCCGTCGACGGCGAGGACGCCGACCACATAAACCACATCGACCACTCGCGGACGCGCGTGGAGACGACCGTCGAGCGGACGGTCCTCGCCGAGCTCAACGGGGGGTGTGTCGCCCCCATCGGCGTCCACGCGACGCTCCGCGGCTCGTACGTTCACACCGTCGCCCGCGTGCTGAACCGCGACGGCACCGAGGAAGTCAAAGAGACGCGCGACCTGCCGGTCGAACGGCACCCCTCGGCGGCCCGGAAGTTCGCCGCCGACCTCGCCGACCGGGGCGCCGCCGACCTCGTCGCCGAGGCGAAACGCGAGGCTGGCGTCGACGAATGAGCGGGAAAGTCTACCTCGTGGGCTCAGGGCCAGGCGATCCCGAGCTGCTGACGGTGAAGGCGAAGCGGCTCATCGAGACGGCGGACGTCGTCCTCCACGACAAGCTCCCCGGGCCGTCGCTCGACCTCGTCGACGACGAGAAGGCCGAGGACGTGGGCAAGCGCGCCGGTGGCGAGTGGACGCCACAGGAGTACACGAACAAGCGGCTCGTCGAACTCGCCGAGGCCGGCAAGACCATCGTCCGGCTCAAGGGCGGCGACCCGTTCGTCTTCGGGCGGGGTGGCGAGGAGATGGAACACCTCGCCGCCAACGAGATCGAGTTCGAGTACGTCCCTGGCGTGACGGCCGGCGTCGCCGGGGCGGGCGTCGCGGGCATCCCGGTGACGCACCGCGCCCACAACTCCTCGGTGTCGTTCGTCACCGGACACGAGGACCCCACCAAGGAAGAGTCGGCGGTGAACTGGCAGGCGCTCGCCGCAACTGGGGGAACCATCGTCGTCTACATGGGCGTCGGCAAGCTCCCCGACTACACGCAGGTGCTCGCCGACGCCGGCATGGACCCCGAGACGCCCGTCGCGCTCGTCGAGCGGGCGACGTGGCCCGGCCAGCGCGTCGCGACGGGGACGCTCGATACCATCGTCGACGTGCGCGACGAGGTGGGCATCGAGCCGCCCGCGATAACGGTCATCGGGCCAGTTGCGGCCACGAGAGACCGCGTGAAGGCGTTTCTCCGGAACGACTACGAATCGTCCCACTCGCGTGAATAAACGGTATACGACGATATGAAAATGATCGCAATCGCCGCGTTCCGTCCCGACGACGAACGGCTCGCAGCCGCGGTCGAGCTGCTCGAATCGCTGGGCGTCGAGCCCGTCGCCGACCCGATGCTTCAGGTGGCGCCCACCGGCGTCAAACCTCGCGAGGACGCCGACTACGCCATCCTCACGTCGAAGACCGGCGTCGAACTCGCCGCGGACGCCGGCTGGATTCCCACGGGCGAACTCTGTGCCATCGGTGACTCGACGGCGGGCCAGCTCCGCGAGCACGGCTACGAGGTGGACGTCGTTCCCGAGACGTTCTCCTCGGCGGGACTGGTCGACCGGCTGGAAGCCGAGGTCGAAGGGGCCCGCGTCGAGGTGGCACGTTCGGACCACGGGAGCGACGTGTTGCTCGACGGGCTGAACGCCGCCGGGGCGTACGTCCACGAGACCGTCCTCTACCGGCTGACCCGGCCGCCAGCGAGCGGCGAGTCGGCCGAACTCGCCGCGAGCAACGAACTCGACGGAGCCCTGTTCACCTCCTCGCTCACCGTCGAGAACTTCCTCGACGCGGCCGAGGAACGGGGCGTCCGGGAGGCAGCCGTCGCGGGGCTGAACGACGCCGTCGTCGGCTGTATCGGTGTGCCCACGTCGGAGACGGCCGAAGCGAGGGGCATCGAGGTCGACGTCGTGCCCGACGAGGCCGACTTCGAGGCGCTCGCGCGAGCCGTCGTCGCGCGGCTGGAGTAACAGCGATATCGAGCGCTCGGTGGCGGGGTGTCGGGAGGGGCGACGTTACCGGTTCTCGACGACGGTGCCGCCCGCCCCGACCGCGACCTCGACGTCGCCGTCGAGGACGGCCTTCAGGTTGTCACCGACGGGCGTCGACTCCTCCGTCCAGCCCGCGCGTCGCGGCGGAACACCGCGCCGCCACCACCGACGGTGAGGCCGGGGGTGCCCTCGACCTCGACGTCGCGGAGGCCGGTGTCGCCGGTGTCCTCGCGTCGCCACTGGCTGCCGTTCCAGTTGTAAGAACAAGTGCCTTGGTGTCCGCCCCGGCCGTCAGTTCGAGGTGGGCCGTGATTCGCCGTTCGTCAGCCCGTTCTCCCCCTCTTCCTGTTCGTCGGGCACTTCCACGCCCTCCACGGCCTCGACGACGTCGACGTCCTTCTCCGTGTCGACGTGCCAGCGGTCGACGCTCTGCTCGTAGTCCGCGAGCTTGTTCGAGACGTGAATCTTCAGGTCGTCGTCGTTGACGTTCACCTCGAGCGCGTAGTCGTCGGTGCCGAGCCGCTGGACGTTCGCGCTGACGAGAGCGTTGTCGAAGTAGTACGGCGCGATCTGCGTCATGACGTTCTTGTAGACCGCCCCCTCGACCTTGCGGAGCGCCTTGCGACCCGCGGAGTCGGCCGCCCGTGCGAGGTAGTTCACCGACCGGCGGGCGTCCTCGACGGCGGTCTCCGGGTCGTCGAGCCGCTCGTAGGACTTCGCGAGCTTGTCGCCCGCGTTCTTCAGGTCCTCGTCGGGGTCGACGCCTTCGCGTTCGCCCTCACCTTCGGCGACGCTAGCCTGGTCGGCGGTCTTCTCGTTGACGTCCTCGTCGAGCCGCTCGTGCTGTTTGGGTCGCCACTCGTTCCACTCGTCGAGCGCCGTCTCGGAGACGGTCACGACGTCGCGCTCGCGATGCACGTCGCGAAACGCGCGCGTGAGTCGCTCCCCATGTTCGACTACGTCGCCCCACGATCCCCGTTCGCTGAACCCCGAAACGCTCTCCTCCATTGCGTGTCACCCCGTACGAGAGGTCCAGATATACGCCTTGTGTGTGGACATCTCAGTCCCCCTCCCGCTCGCGGAACGTCGCAGCCCGCTCGGGGAGGCTGTCGACGGTGGCCTCGAGCGCTTCGAGCGCG
Organism: Halorarius litoreus; assembly: GCF_024362405.1. Lineage (GTDB taxonomy): Archaea > Halobacteriota > Halobacteria > Halobacteriales > Haloarculaceae > Halorarius > Halorarius litoreus. Next base: position 2,053,586 of record NZ_CP101454.1, read on the forward strand.
TCGCCGAGCCGCTCGGCGTGCTCGCCGCTGTCGTCGAGCAGGTCGAGATGGCCGTACGCCACCGACAGCTCCCCACGGAGCTCGTGGACAACCTCGTCGGCGAACGCTTCGACGCGGTCGGGCGCCTCGTCGCCGTCGTCGCCCGCGTCGGCCGTCGACGGTCGCTTCGCGACGCTCGTCAGGATGCGCTCGGCCAGCTTCGTCAGCTGGCCCGCGTCCCCCTTCTCGATGACCGCCGTGACGCCAGCCTCACGGGCCTCCTCCGCGACCTGCTCGTCGACGCGCCCCGAGTACAGCAGGAACGGGTGGTCGGGGTCCCGGTCGCGTATCGCCGGGAGGAGGTCGAGCCCGGAGCCCTGCGGGAAGCGGTAGTCCGCGACCACCGCGTCGAACGTCGTCTCGGCGAGCGTCTCGGTGGCGTCCTTGAGACTCCACGCGAGCGACACCTCGAACCGGGGGTCGTGTCGCTCGAGCCACTCGCGGACCAGCGGTCCGGTCTGCTGGTTGTCTTCGACGTACAACACTCGAACCGTCTCGCCGGGGTCCGCTGTCGAACGCTGCTCGGTCATTGGCGCGCGTTCCGACCGGACGGTGTTAAGTCCGTCCCCGGTATCAGCCGTCGTGTCGTCAGGGTTTAAGTCGGCGGAAGTTCCGACTTCGAACTATGACCATCGAGGACCGGGACGACGCCTACGTGGTGGGCCACGCCCTCGCGAAGCACACGCTCTCGCACCTCCGTTCGACGTCGACCGAACAGGTGAGCTTCCGCAAGGGGCTCGTGAAGCTCGGCCGCATCTGTGGCTACGAGATCATCGACGGGCTGATGGAGACCGAGTTCGTCTCCATCACGACGCCGCTTGCGGAGACCACCGGCGAGCGCGTGAAGGGGCTCGACGACGTCGTCATCATCAACGTACTGCGCGCGGCGACGCCGTTCGTCGAGGGACTGTTGAAGGCGTTCCCCCGCGCGAAACAGGGCGTCATCTCTGCGGGCCGCGACGAGTCGGCAGGGATGAACGAGGAGGGAGAGTTCCCCATCACCATCGACTACGTGAAGCTCCCCGAGATCAAGGACGACGACACCGTCATCGTCGCCGACCCGATGCTCGCCACCGGGAGCACGATGGTCGCCGTCCTCGAGGAGATTCTGGAGAACGGCTCCCCGGAGCGCCTGCTCGTCCTGTCGGCGGTCGCCGCCCCGCCGGGGCTCGTCCGCGTGAGCGAGGCGTACCCCGAAGTCGACATCCTGACGGTCGCCATCGACGAGCGGCTCGACGACGACGGCTTCATCGTCCCCGGGCTCGGCGACGCGGGCGACCGCGCGTTCCGCACGACCTGAGCCCGGCACCGAACCGGGTGTTTCAAGAGGGGTGGTCGGGTAGACGGAACTCCCCACTGTCACGTCGTGCATGTCCCGACGCTCCGCGTGAACCCCCTGTCTTCACCTGGAAATACGCCCGACAGCGTCCCGAAACGACCTCCACCGGAATTTTTGCACGACGGGCGTCAGACACGCTTCCCTCTGGTGGTTTCACGGCTCGCATCCCAGGACTCGACGGGACCGCTCACACGAACGTTCGACCGACCGACAGCAATCGGCCCCTGTCCCGACACGCGTCCCCTGTTCAACGTCACTACCGGCCGATAACAACTGTGAATAGTTTTCGACAGCTTCGATGACACCACCGAACCGATAGTCGAAAACTACCTCAGTAGTCCTCATCTACTCAAATATCCAATAGTTTCTGAATCGGGATAGTTCGTGTAACAACATCCACACCGTTTATGACTGGTGGTTCCCATGGAGTATGTATGGCACACGAGAGTCCACTCGACCGCAGAACGTTTCTCGCAACCAGTGGCGTGGCCGGTATCGCCGCACTCGCCGGCTGTACAGGCACCGGCGGTGATGGTGGCGATGGTGGCGATGGCGGCGACGGCGGTGACGGTGGCTCCGGCGACGGCGACGGTGGCTCCGGCGACGGCGGCAGCGGTGAGACCCGCCTGTCGTGGCACGCTGGTGGGACCGGTGGGACGTACTTCCCGCTCTCGAACGAGTTCAAGCAGGTCATCGAGTCGAACACGAGCTTCAAGATTCAGGTCCAGTCGACCGGCGCGTCCGTCGAGAACGTCGGCTCGCTGGCTAGCGGGGACGCGGACTTCGCGCTCATCCAGAACGACGTCGCCTACTTCGCGAAGAACGGCACCGGCATCGACGCGTTCAAAGACAACGCCGTAGAGAACCTCCGCGGCGTCGCCACGCTGTACCCGGAGACCATCACCATCGTCACCCTCGCCAGCACGGGCATCAGCGAGCCCGCTGACCTCGAGGGCAAGACCATCAACACCGGTGACCTCGGCTCCGGAACGCAGGTCAACGCCGTCCAGATCCTGGAGGCGCTCGGCATCAGCGACTACACCGAGCAGAACGCCGGGTTCTCGACCGCCGCGGACCAGCTGAAGAACGGCGACATCGACGCGGCGTTCGTCGTCGGCGGCTGGCCGGTCGGCGCGATTTCCGACCTCGCGACCACGAACGACGTCGAGATCGTCTCCATCACGGGCGACGACCGACAGGCCGTCCTCGACGCCGCGCCGTTCTATGCCGAGGACACCATCCCCGGTGGCACGTACAACGGCATCCCCGAGGACCGCGAGACGGTCTCCGTCCAGGCGATGATCGCGACCCGTGCCGAACTCGCGGCCGACACCGTCGAGCAGGTCACCGCCGCGATCTTCGACAACCTCGGCGACCTGACGATCAAGACGCAGTTCATCACCAAGGAGAGCGCACAGGACGGGATGTCCATCGACCTCCACGAAGGCGCCTCCGCATACTTCGGCTAGCGGATGGACGCGCGCCGTCTCGTCGTCGTCGCGCTCGTCGTCGTGGCGGGCAGTGCCGGCTTCGTGGCGGCCCAACCCGATCGCGTACTCGTCGTCGAGGACGCCGACACCGGCGATAGACTGTTGACCGTGCCCGTCGAGGACGGTTCCACGGTGACGCTCACGTACACCCACAGCGTCGAGAAGACCCCCGTCGAGGACGTCTACACCGTCGACGGCACCCGACTCGACAACTCGCTGATGCGCTTCGAGTCGTACGGCTGGGGGCTGCCGGCCCGTGAGGACGTCCGGCTTGAGGACGGCTGGTTCGTCTTCGATCCCGACCGGACGTACGACGAGTTCTACGTGAAGCCCGGTCGCATCGCCGGGCACACCCTGACCGTCGACGGCGAGACGTACGACCTCGTCGAGCTCTCGAACGCGAGTTCGGTCCGTATCGCCGTCGAACGCCGGTCCCCCCTCCCTGCCTTCCAGGTTTCATCATGAGTACACGCGACGACCAACCGAACGACCCCATCGACCCGACCGAGGATCCGGACGTACTGACCGAAGAGGAGCAGGAGGAACTCCTCAAGGAGCTCGAACGCAAGCGGTCGCTCTCGGGAGCGGCGGCCATCGTCGTCTCGCTCATCGCCATCGCCTTCTCGCTGTATCAGGTGTGGCTCGCTGCCCGCGGCTTCGAGTTCGTCTTCACGCTGCCGCTCGTGGGCGAGGTCGAACTCGCCGCGCTCCAGCAGCTCCAGGTGAACGCGATTCACGTCGTGTTCGCACTCGTGGTCGCGTTCGCGCTGTTCCCACCGTCGACCGGCCAGGGGTTCGTCTCCCGCCGGCTCGCGAAGATCGTTCCCGGTGCCCGCGCGCGATTCGGTGACGACTCACCCGTCACGCGCGTGCTCGCCGCGCTCGCCGGTGCCGTCCGCTGGTTCGCCGGCGACGCCGACATGAACCGGGTGACGCCCGTCGACTTCGTGTTCATCGCCTTCGCGCTCTCGGCGGCGTACTACTACATGACGGAGTTCGACGAGATCCTCCGGATGCGTGCGCTCGGCCTCGACGCGGGGCGCACGGTGGGCGAGATATACACGTTCCTCGCGCCGCTGAACAGCGTCCCCATCCTCGGGGAGTCGTCGTGGGCGTACCTGCTCGCCATCGGCGTCGCACTCCTCGTGCTCGATGCGACCCGTCGGGTCCTCGGGTTCTACCTGATGGTCATCGTCGGCTCGTTCATCGTCTACGCGAAGTACGCGTTCCTCATCCCCCTCGACGCCCCGTTCATCTCGGTGCTGTCGACGACCGAGGCGTCGTGGGCGACCATCGCGCGGAACCTCTGGTACACCGACCAGGGGATTCTGGGCGTGCCGGTGCTGGTGTCGGTGCAGTTCATCTACATCTTCATCCTGTTCGGCGCGTTCCTCGAGATGTCGGGCGCGGGCCAGTGGCTCATCGACCTCGCGTACGCCGCGACCGGGCGCCGGAAGGGCGGCCCCGCGAAGGCGTCGATTCTCGCCTCCGGGTTCATGGGGACGATCTCGGGCTCCTCCATCGCGAACACCGTCACGACGGGGGCGTTCACCATCCCGCTGATGAAGAAGTCCGGCTACCGGGCGTCGTTCGCGGGCGCGGTCGAGGCCTCTGCGTCCTCTGGCGGGCAGATTCTCCCGCCCGTCATGGGCGCGGCGGCGTTCCTCATCGTCGAGTACACGCTGACGCCGTACGCGGACGTGATTCTCGCGGCGGCCATCCCGGCCATCGTCTTCTTCTTCGGCGTCTGGGTGATGGTGCACCTGGAGGCGTCGCGACTCGGTATCGGTGGCGTCGAGGGCGTCGAGCTCGTGAACATGCGTAAACACCTGACCCGCGGCTGGTTCTACTTCGCGCCCATCGGCCTGTTGCTGTACTTCCTCATCATCGAGCGCCTGTCCGTGGCGCGCTCGGCGTGGTTCACCATCCTCGCCATCATGGCGCTCATCGCGTTCGTCGCCGCCTACAGCAAGGAGACCCGCATCCCGCTCGTCGGCGCCATTGCGGTGTTCGCGGCCATCCGTGCGGGACTCGCCTCGATGAATGGCGAACCCATCGTCGCCACCGTCCTCGGTGGCCTCGGCTGGATCATGATCGGCGGCTCGCTCGCCGTCCTGCTCGCCCGGCCCGGCACCGACCCCGACCTGCTCGACTACAACGACGACGTGAACGATGCCGCCGAGACGGGCGCCGGGCTGTTCGGCCGCCCCTCGCTGGCGGGGCGGGCGGCGTTCCGCTACCTGACGTTCATCGTCAAGTCGCTCGACAACGGCGCACGGACCGCGACCACCGTGGTCATCGCGGTCGCCGCCGCCGGCATCATCCCCGGCGTCATCGCGACGACCGGGCTGGGGCCGAACCTCACGTCGCTCATCCTGAGTCTCGCAGGCGGGTCGCTCGTCGTCCTCCTGCTCATCACGGCGGTGTCGTGTATCATCCTCGGGATGGGGATGCCGACGACGGTCACCTACATCATCCTCGTCTCGCTGCTCGGCCCGGCTATCGCCGAGTTCGGGATTCCGATTCTCGCGGCGCACCTGTTCATCCTCTACTTCGGTGTCATCGCCGACATCACGCCGCCCGTCGCGGTCGCGGCGTACGCGGCCTCGGGGGTCGCGAAGTCCGACCCGTTCGAGACCGGCGTCGAGGCGTTTAGCCTGTCGCTGAACAAGGCCATCGTGCCGTTCGCGTTCGTCCTCTCGCCCGGCATCCTCCTGATTCGGGGTGTCGGGACGGGTGAGGAGGTCCACGTCCTCAACGCGGCCGACATCGCCGACCTCGGGTTCTTCATCCCCGAGGTGGTCATCCCGGTCATCGGGGTGTTCGTCGGCGTCGTCGCGCTCGCCGCGACGGTCATCGGGTACCTCTACACGGACGTCTCGCGGGCCGAGCGGCTCGGATTCGCGGTGTCGGCGCTCCTGCTCATGGCGCCCGGCATGATTCTCGGTCCCCTCTCTGGTATCGTCGGGACGGGCATCGCCATCGATCTCGGCACCCGACTGCTCGGCGGCGCGCTGTTCGCCGCGCTCGTGCTGGCGAACCGGCGCGGCGCGAGCCCGAAGCGCACCGAGGGCGAGGGCGCAGCGGCCTAGAACTCTAGCTCCGCGCGCCCACTCGTCGCACTCCTGATTCTGTCGCGCAGGCCACTCGCCTCGGCGACGGGCACGCGCACCGCGAACGTGACGCGTTCGTCGTAGTCGGCGTCGAACTCGACGCCCGTCGATTCGAGCAGTCCCCGGACGGTCCCTGAGTCGTCGTAGTCGACGGTGATGCCGAGCCGTTCGTGGGGGACCTCCTCGACGACTCCTGCGGCGTCGACGGCGTCCTTCACGGCCTGTCCGTACGCGCGGACCAGCCCGCCGACGCCGAGGTTCGTCCCGCCGTAGTAGCGCGTGACGACGACGGCGGCGTTCTCGAGTGACTGGCCCTGCAGCACGTTGAGGGCGGGCTTGCCGGCGCTCCCAGAGGGCTCGCCGTCGTCGCTCGAATATTCGCGGAACGGCGAGGCACGGACGCGGTACGCGGGGACGTTGTGGGTCGCGTCGGCGTACTCGGCTTCGATCTCTTGGATGAACGCCTCGGCCGCCTCGACGGTCTCGACGGGCCGGGCGTGGCCGATGAACTCGGAGCCCTGTACCGTGAACTCCGCCCGGGCGGGGCCAGCCAGCGTGCGATACGGCTCGGTGTCGGGCATCTACTCGAGTTCGACCTTCCGGACGAACTCGAGGCTCGTGAGCTGGTTCAGCAGGTCGCCGGGGAGCGGTTCGTCCGTGATGATGTGCAGTTTGGGCTCGTCGGTGAACTCGGGGTCCTCGCTGATGGTCTGGCGGATGGAGATTCCGTGGTTCGCGATGAGCGTCGTCACCTTCGCGACGATGCCGGGTTCGTCCGCGGCGGCGACGTGGACGGTGAGAACGGTCAAATCGAGCACCGGCGCGAGGTCCATCAGCGATGGGATGGAGGAGATGTTCCGGAAGATCTGCTCCAGTTCGGGGTCCGCGAGGATGGCGTCGGTCGTCGCGTCGACCACCCGGCGGTCGACTCCCACCTCGCGGGCGATGCCGGTGTTCGGAATCTCGATGCCGCCGGAGACCACCCGTCCGGCCTCGTTGACCGAGAAGCCGCGTTCGAGCAGCAGCCTGACGACCTCCCGCTGCCCGGGGGAGTCGGCGAACTTCCCCATGATTTCGTCGAACATGCCTGCGTGGTGGCGGCCCGGGGTTTTGGTGTTTCCGGGCGAGGTGTTGTTTCTCGCTCGTGGGGTGCGACACGCAGGACGGACGACACCTCGAACGCCCCCGTTCGCTCCGGTCGCGCAGCCAGTCGAACCGTCGAGCGCGTCGGGGCGTTCGAGGTGGTGCTCTCGGCCGCTCTGTCCCATGCTGAGTCCCCCACACCACCTCCACGTCCTGCTAGCCGATGGCGTTTTCACGGAGCCTGTTCATCCACGTTGCATGCGCCAGCTCTCCGGTTGCGACTTCTGTGGCGGCACCGCCAGCGGCACGTTCGAGGTCCTCCCCGCCGAGTACGACCCCGAGGGGAAGGGGAAGCGGATGCTGCTGTGTGACCACTGCCGTGACGCGCTCTCGTCCATCCTCGACCCGCTGCTCGACGCCAAGGCCGAGGCCGGGGGCCGTAACCTCGGGGGCGACGTGGAGCCGGACATCTCGCCGGTTTCCGACGAACGCGAGGACACGGCCGACGAGAGCGACGACTCCATCGACGCGGACGCCGAATCGTCGGGTGCGCCCGGCGACCACCTCGAAGCGAACGGGGGCACCGAGAGCGAGTCGGCCGACCAGCCGGCTGCCGACGACGAATCGACCGGCTCCCAGATGGCCGCGACCGGTGCGGGCGCCTCCTCGCGGGTACCGAAGGGCTACCGGAAGGTGCTGCGCTTCCTGGAGAACCGCGAGATGCCGATGGACCGGCAGGAGGCCATCGAGATGACCGCGGGCGCGTACGGCATGGACGAGTCGGCGGTCGACGCGGCCATCGACCACGCCGTGAGCCACGGGCGGCTGAAGTCCTACGACGGCGAGATTCGGCGGGCCTGAGCCTGATTGGCCGTCGCAACCGCCGGATACGGCGGCCGATACGGCCCGCAGTTTCTTCTATCGTGAGTCGTACGTCCGACTGACCGATGGCCGCGCCGCACGAGTATCCGGGGCTGCTCGACCACGCGCAGGACCTCTTTCTGGTGCTGGCGGCCGACGGCGAAATCCAGTACGCGAACGCCGCCACGGAGCGCATCCTCGGCTACCCGCCGCGGGCGCTGGTCGGGCAGGACGCGTTCGCGTTCGTCCACCCCGAGGACCGCGCGGCGACCCGCGAGACGTTCGACCGGCTCGTGGCAAGCGACGGGGCGGTCGACGAGGTGGAGTACCGCACGCTCGCGGCCGACGGCTCGTGGGTCTGGCTCCAGAGCCGGATGGAGGGGGTGACGAGCCCCGACCTCGACGGCTACGTCGTCAGCGCTCGCGACGTGGCCGACCGGAAACACGCCGAGGCCGAGCGGGAAGCGAGCCGGGCGCAACTCCAGGAGATCGCCGAGCAGGCGAACGACGTGCTGTGGATGTTCTCCGCCGACTGGGCCGAACTGCTGTTCGTGAACCCCGCCTACGAAGAGATCTGGGGGCAGTCGGTGGCCGACCTCCGCGAGGACCCGACCTCGTTCCTCGACGGCGTTCACCCCGACGACCGCGAGCAGGTCGTCGCGGAGATGGCCCGGCTCTCGGCGGGCGAGGAGGTGAGCGTCGAGTACCGGGTGAACCCCGACCGGGAGTTCCGGCGCTGGGTGCAGGTCGAGGGGGTCCCCGTGTTCGAAGACGGTGAGGTGGCACGAATCGTCGGCTACGCCCGCGACGTGACCGACCGCCGCCGCCGCGAACGCCAGTTGCGGGTGATGGACCGGCTGCTCCGGCACAACCTCAACAACGACATGAACGTCATCCTCGGGCACGCCGAGCTGGCACAGGAGGCGACGAGGGCCGACCTCCAGGGGCACCTCGACACCATCGTTCGCACCGGCGAGTCGCTGCTGGCGACCGCCGCCAAGGAGCGAGACATCGTCGACGTGCTCGTCGAGCCGCTGGCGCGCACCCCGGTGGCGGTGGCGCCCCTCGTCCGCGAAGCCGTCGCGGCGGCACGCGAGAGCCATCCGGCCGCGACGGTCGAACTGTCGTGTCCGGACGACGTGGGCGTGACCGTTCCGGCGCTCCGGCTCGCGTTCGACGAACTCGTCGAGAACGCGATCGCGCACACACCCGGGCCGGCACCGACCGTGCGGGTGGTCGTCGACTGCTCGCCGACGCACGTCGACATCGCGGTCCACGACGACGGCCCACCGATTCCGACGAACGAGTACCGGCCGCTGTTCGACGACGAGTTCCGCGCCAGCTACCACGGGACGGGACTGGGGCTCACGCTCGCCTGCTGGGTGGTCGACCTCGCGGACGGCGACATCGCGTTCGAGCGGGCCGACGGCGGCAACCGGGTCGTCGTCACGCTCCCACGCGACGAGTCGGCGGCGGTGCTCGGTGACTAAAGTTCGCCCTTCGTGCTCGGGGTGTCGGAGCGCCGGTCGTCGACGCGGGTGGCGTCGTCGAGCGCCCGCGTCAGGCACTTGAACAGCGCCTCGATCTCGTGGTGGGCGTTGCGACCCTCGACCGACGCGTGGAGCGTCACGTCGGCGTGCATCGCGAACGACTCACAGAAGTGGCGGGCCATGTCGCTCGTGAACTCTCCCACCGACGGCTGTGAGAACTCGCCGTCCCACTCGAAGTAGGGGCGACCCGAGATGTCGAGGACCACGCTCGCGACGGCTTCGTCGAGCGGCACCTTCCGGTCGGCGTAGCGCGTGATGGCTCGCTTGTCGCCGAGCGCCTCGGCGAAGGCGTCGCCGAGCGTGATGCCCACGTCCTCGACGGTGTGGTGGTCGTCGATGGCGAGGTCGCCGTCACAGCGCACCGTCAGATCGAACAGCCCGTGTTTGGCGAACGCTTCGAGCATGTGGTCGAAGAAGCCGACGCCCGTCTCGATGGTCGCGTCGCCGTCGCCGTCGATGTCCAGGACGACTTCGATGTCCGTCTCCGCCGTCTCGCGCGTGACGGCGGCGCTTCGGTCGCTCATACCTGCTCCTATCGGGGCTCGCACAAGCCCGTTTCGGGCGCGTGGGGTCGCGTCACGCGCCACCGGTCACAAGCTACTCGACCCGCCCGGGTATGTAGCCGGTATGGTCTCGCTCGCCCTCCCCGAGTCTCGTGGTCGGCAGGCGGCGCTCGCCGTCGCTATCGGGCTCCTGCTCGTCGTCGGCCTCCAGCTCGCTGACCCCGGCGGTCTCCCGGCCGACACCTCCCCCGAGAGTCTCGACGGGCTGGCGGCCGACCTCGCCGAGGCGATGGCCGCGAGCGAACGCACGAACCACGTCCAGCGGGAGGTCCGCGAGTCGTGGAACGCGACGACTGGCTCGTGGGAGGCGACGGGGGTGGGTACGCCCGACTCGCCTACGAGCCTGCGGACCGCGAACTGGTCACGGCAGGGTTCGAGAAGCGGCCGCTCGGGCCGGACCCACGGTGGATAAGCTACACCACCGAGGACGCCCAGTGGACGCGGCTCACCGCCGACGGGAACTGGGAACTCCGACGGGCGGGCACGACGTACGCGGACGTGACGCCGTTCGAACGTGGGGCCCTCGCCGACGCGACGGTGACGCGGCACGCGTTCGAGAACGGCACCATCGAGTACGACCTGCACAACGACACCGGTGCCATCACGACCGTCGTGGGCGAGCCGTTCACCGACCACGGCGACCCACGCGTGACGGTCTGGGTCGACACCGAGACGGGGCTGGTCGAGCGGGCTCGCATCGTCCGACCGGCACCCGCCGACGGCGGCCCCGCTCCCGTTCGACTGACGATGTACTACGAGGCGTACGGCGAGACCGACGTCGAGCGGCCCGACGGCGTCTCGCGGTTCAGTGGGGGGTTCCTGCTCCGCGACCTTCTGCGCGGTCCGCTGTTCACGGTCGACTGACTGACGCCCTATGCCACCGGCTCCAGCTCGGCCGAGAAGTGCCGAAGCTCCTTCATCGGCGGCTCCCACACCACGTCCAGCCCGACGTACTCCTCGCGCTGCTCTCGCACTGTCGCGGCGGTCTCCGCGACGTGTTCGAGGTGCTCACGCCAGTACGTCCGCCGTGGGAGCGCGAGCCGAACGAACTCCGGGCGGTCGGTGTCGGGGAACGCAAACGAGCCGAGTTCGACGGTGCGCACGCCGCCCTCACGATAGAGTTCGCAGACGAGCCGCTGGCCCGGGTACTCCCCCGTGGGGATGTGCGGGAACAGTTCGGCGGCGTCGATGTAGACTGCGTGCCCGCCGGTCGGCGTGACGATGGGAATCCCCTCGTCTTCGAGGAGGGTGCCGAGGGTGGCGACCTGTTCGATGCGCTCCTGGACGTAGGGTGGTTCGACCGCCTCGCGGAGGCCGACGGCCATCGCCTCCAGATCCCTGCCTGCCAGCCCGCCGTAGGTGGGGAAGCCCTCGTAGAGGATGGCTCGCTGCTTGCAGCGCTCGAACAGCTCGGGGTCGCGCATCGCGGTGAACCCGCCGATGTTCGCGAGCGCGTCCTTCTTCCCGCTCATGGTGATGGCCTCGGCGTACGAGAGCTGTTCGCGGGCGACCTCGGCGAGCGGGGTGTCCGCGAACTCGGGGTCGCGCTGGGTGATGAAGTGGGCGTTCTCGGCGAACCGGCAGGCGTCGATGACGAAGGTGGCGCCGATCTCCTCGGCGAACGCCGCGGTCTCGCGGACGTTCTGCATCGACACCGGCTGGCCCGCCGCGGAGTTGTTCGTGATGGTCAACACGACGACCGGGATGGACGCCGCACCGTACGCCTCGACGGCCTCCCAGCCGCGCTCGAGAGAGAAGTTGCCGGCGAAGTCGCCGGAGTCGCCCGCGGACCACGGCGCCTCGACGGGGCAGTCGACGGCCTCGGCACCCTGGTTGACGACGTGTGCCCGGGTCGTGTCGAAGTGGGTGTTGTTGAGGACGACGTCGCCCGCCTCGAGCATCGCCCCGAACAGGACGTTCTCGGCGCCGCGGCCCTGGTGGGTGGGAACGACGTGATCGAACCCCATCACGTCCGACACCGACTGCTGGAACCGTCGGAAGGAGCGCGAGCCGGCGTACGCCTCGTCGCCCTGAATCATCCCGGCCCACTGCTCCTGGCTCATCGTGCCGGTGCCGGAGTCGGTGAGCAGGTCGATGTAGACGTCGTCGGACGAGAGATTGAACACGTTGTAGCCGGCGTCGTCGAGCGCCGCCTCCCGCCGGTCACGTGGCGGGAGCCGAATCGGCTCGACGGACTTGGCCTTGTACGAGCGCATAGCGGTTCCTGCGCCCCGAGCGCCTTAGTTCCGTGCCGACAGGCCCGTACACGAACGTCCGAAGCTGTCCGTCGGAACCCGGACCAGCACAGCGATACCCACCGGCCAGCACCGTCACGCGCGCGGCATGCGAGCGTCTGCCACGGGTTTATGCTCCCCGTGTGTGAACACGGGGGCCATGAGCGCCCGAGACGCACTCCCGACCGGCCTCGCGCTCGGCGCCGGCCACCTCCCGAACGTCGACCTTCCGCGACTGCTCGGTGCCGTGGTGACGCTCGGCGTCCTGCTGTATCTCGGCCGCAACCGGTAGCTATCTCGAAGTGAACCGGGGTTTTATTGGCAAGTAGTTGTAACGCTGGCTCCGATGGGAGGGAGCTACGGCCTCGGGCCACTCGTGGCGCGGCTCGCGGAGACGGCGTTCGCGCTCTCTGCGACCGCGCCGGGGACGGCGGCGGCCGTCGGGCTCTGCTGTGCGTTGCTGGTTCGGTACTACTGAACCGCCGCCATCGCCTCTCGGAGGGTGAACCGCCCCTCGTACAGCGCCGTCCCGACGACGACGGCCGCTGCACCCGCGTCCGCGAGCGCCCGCACGTCGTCGAGCGTCGCCACGCCCCCGGAGGCGACGACCGGGATGTCGACGGCGTCGACAAGTCGCTCGACCGGTGCCCTTCGCACGCCCTCGAGCTGGCCTTCCACGTCGACGTCGGTGAACAGAATCGCGCCAGCCCCCAGCTCCTCGTAGCGGACAGCGGCCTCTGCGGGGTCGAGCCCCGTTCCCTCGGTCCACCCCGAGACGACGACTTCGCCACCCTTGGCGTCGAGGCTCACCATCACGCTCCCCGGATACTCGGCCGAGATGTCGGCGACGATGTCGGGGGTCTCCACGGCGGCGGTCCCGAGGATGACGCGGTCGAGCCCGCGGTCGAGGAGGTCGACGGCGTCCGCGGCGGTGCGGATGCCCCCACCCAGCTGGAGGTCGACGTCGACGGCCTCGACGATGGCTTCGACCGCCGGCGCGTTCGCCCGCTCACCCTCGAACGCGCCGTCGAGGTCGACGAGGTGGAGCGTGTCCGCGCCCGCCTCGACCCATCGTTCGGCGGCCTCGACGGGGTCGCCGTACTGTTTGCCGGTGCCGCGTTCCCCGCCGACGAGCTGGACCACCTGCCCGTCCTGCATGTCGACCGCAGGGACGACCGCGAACTGCTCGAACATGCCCGCGAGTTCGCGTCCCTGGGGGTAAAACCGTCGGATGTGGCAGGGGTCACGCGGTCGGCGGGGGCACCGCTTATCTGGACCCGCCTCGAACCAGAGCCAAATGCTGTCGTGGTTGCTCGTCGTCGGAATCGGAGTGGCCGCCTTCGTCGGGTTCAACATCGGCGGCTCCTCGACGGGGGTGGCGTTCGGTCCTGCGGTGGGGAGCGGGACGGTCAAGAAGACTGCGGCCGCCGGCCTGATGACGGGGTTCGCGCTGCTCGGGGGGTGGACGGTCGGCCGCAACGTCGTCGAGACGATGGGTGGCGAGATCGTTCCGGCGTCGTACTTCACGCTGACCGCGAGCGTCGCCATCCTCTTCTTCATCGGCTTCGCGCTGCTCATCTCGAACCTGTTCGGCGTCCCCGCGTCCACGTCGATGACTGCGGTGGGCGCCATCGCCGGCCTCGGGGTCGCCCGCGCCGCGCTCGACTGGGAGGTGATGGGTCGCATCGTCTCGTGGTGGCTCGTCGCGCCCATCATCGCGTTCTGGGTGTGTGCGGTCATCGGCCGCTACCTCTTCCCCTATCTCGACGCCTGGTTCGAGCTCGACGAGGCGACCGGCACGAAGGCCCTCGTGACGAAGCTGCTCGTCGTCGGCATCGGCTGTTACATGGCGTTCTCCGCGGGCGCGTCGAACGTCGCCAACGCCGTCGCCCCGCTGGTGGGCTCGGGCGCCATCTCCATCGACGCCGGCGTCCTCCTCGCGGGCGGTGCTATCGGTCTGGGCGCGTTCACCATCGCCCGACGCACCCTCGATACGGTCGGCAACGACCTCACTGACCTCCCGCTCCTGGCGGCGCTCATCGTCGAGGTGGTGTCGGCGAGCCTCATCACGTTCCTCTCGCAGATCGGGATTCCCGCGTCGCTCGCGGTGTCGGCCACCATGTGTATCGTCGGGCTCGGATGGGGGCGAGCGAGCCGGACGACTCGGCTCTCGGACGCCGCGAGCGCCGCGATGCGTGGCGACCCCGCCCCCGACGAGGCGGGCGCCGACTCGGTCTCAGCGGACGGCCGCGGGTCGGGCGACGGACCGACGGTCCCGAAGATCGGCGACGAGGACCCTGACGACGTCTCCGCGCGCGACCTGTTCGACCCCTCGACCACGGGCCGGGTCATCGTCCTCTGGATTCTCACCCCGACCATCTCGGCCGTCGCCTCGTACCTGGTGTTCCGGTTCGCGCTGTGAACCACGGTCGCCGCCGTGAGACCGGCCGAATCCGCGGAAATCCGGCGTATCGTTACCGGTTTTTCATTGGATAGCGGCCCACGAAAGGGCACCCTTTAACAGGGCGGGGGGCGTACTCCCGCGGTGATGCCCACGGTAGAATACCTCAACTACGAAGTGCTGGACGACCACGGCTGGTCGATGGACGACGACGACCTGTTCGACAACGCGGCGGACGCCGGCCTCGGCGACGAGGACTACGGCTCGCTGGACGTCAACGAGGGCGAGTACATCCTCGAGGCCGCCGAGGCCCAGGGCTACGACTGGCCCTTCTCCTGCCGTGCGGGCGCCTGTGCGAACTGCGCGGCCATCGTCACGGAGGGTGACATCGACATGGACATGCAGCAGATCCTCTCCGACGAGGAGGTCGAAGAGAAGAACGTGCGGCTGACCTGCATCGGTTCGCCGGCGGCCGACACGGTCCAGATCGTCTACAACGCGAAGCACCTCGACTACCTGCAGAACCGCGTCATCTAACGCGGCTCGACTTCTCCCCCGCTTTTCCGACCCGAGCCACGCGTCCCGTCATCCAGGATTGGCAGCGGTGGCTATGCACACGGACGTCGTAGCTACCACATGGCATCGAGAACCAGCACTCCGGGCGCTGTGACCAGTCGCTACCCGGTCGGCACCGGCTGGCTCGCGGGATTCACTGCCGGCCTCTTCGTCGGTATCGCCGCGTGGCTGGTGTCGGGTGAGGTTACTGTCGGGCTCGTCCTGTTCGTGGCGACGGGCACTGCACTCGGCGTCGCGGTCGAACAGACCCTTGACGGCCGGGCGCTCACGCCGCGTGAACGGCGCATCGTCCGGCTCGCACTCGTCGCGGGTATCGTCGCCGGTGCGGCCACCGTCGGATACATCCTCCTGTTCGCCTAACGCTCGCTGGATTCGACAGTCGCCAGCAACTCGTCGCTCGTCACGACCGTCGCGAACTCGCCCGACAGCTGGGCGAGCGCTGCCCGGTGGTTCTCGTCGGCCGACAGCGTCGCGCCGTCGAACGCCCGGGCGAACGTCGCCGTCGCGTCCCGAACCACGAACGTCTCGAACCCTAGGTTTTCCGCCATCCGCGTCGTCGTCGACACGCAGTGGTCGGTGGTGAGTCCGCAGACCACGACGGTCTCGACGCCCGCGGCGCGCAGTCGCTCCTCTAAATCTGTCCCGATGAACCCGCTGTTGACCCGCTTGCGAATCATGGGTTCACCCTCCTGGGGCTCGGCCTCGGGCTTGGGGGCGAACCCGGGGCGGTCTCCGCGCAGGGGCGAGTCCGATTCGGTGGAGTCGTGGTGGACGTGGAACAGCGGCCACCCGGCCTCGCGCCATGCCGCGAGCAAGTCCGCCACGCAGGCTTCGGCGTCGGGGTTGTTGCGCTCGCCCCACGCCGGGTCGTCGAACCCCTGCTGGACGTCGACGACGAGGAGGGCCGCGCGGTCGGAAAGCATGGCTAGCCTCTGTGCGCCAGAGAGGAAAACGACTGCGATGAGCCGGTTAGTGCTGCGGCAACGACCGGGGCGACGGAACTGATACCACCTCGAAAGCCCCCGGTCGCCCGACTACTCGCCTCGCTGTGCGCCTCGGGGTTCGCTCTCGTCCGTTCGCTCACTACCTGCGGTGCTTGCGTCGGCTCCCAACGCCGAGCGACCGGCCCCTTTCAGTCCCTGCCACGCCGCTTGACTGGTCAGTCGGTGCGGGTGGGACTGAAAGGGGCGACGCGCTCGTTAGCCGAGACGACGCAAGCACCGCAGGCCGAAGGCTGAGGAGCGCAGCGAGTCACAGGCAACGAGCGCGTCGGGGCTTTCGAGGTGTCGTTACCTACTCCGAGGCTGTGGCTGTGCACGACGATGGGGTCGCGCACAGTTCCTAGCGACCGAAACCTCTTGTAGGGGCGCGCGGCCAGTAGGGGTGTGCAACCCCTGTCGGCCGTCGGGACGCTGCTCGCGAGCCCGCCGACGGACCTGCTTCGCCTGCTCGTCGTCCCCATCTTCGGGTGGGCGGCGGCCCGCGACATCGCCACCCGCCGGGTGCCGAACCAGACGTGGCTGCCGCTCGTCGTCCTCGGCGTGCTCCTGCTGGCCGTCGACGTGGTCGCCGTCCTCGGTGCCGACCCGTTCCGCCAGCGGCTGTTCGTCATCCATCTCGTCGTCAGTCTGGGGCTCGTCGCGCCGCTCGGCTACGTGTTCTGGCGGCTCGGTGGGTTCGGCGGCGCGGACGCGAAGGCCGTGATGGTGCTCGCGCTGCTGTTCCCGGAGTTCCCGCGCTACTTCCTGCCGGGTGAGGTGCTGCCGCTCGTCCAGCCACCGCTCGGGGTGTTCTCGCTGACCATCCTCTCGAACACGGTGCTGTTGGGGCTCGGGTACCCGCTCGTGCTCGCCGCCCGGAACGCCGCCCGGGGCCACCGGTCGCTCGTGATGTTCGTCGGGAAATCCGTTCCCGTCTCCGCACTCTCCACGGCGTACGGAAGCCTGCTGGAGACCCCGGCGGGGTTCACCCGCAACGGTCTCGACCTTGACGCGCTCCGGATGTATCTCCGGTGGCGGGGGCTGACGCTCTCGGAACTTCGTGGCGACCCAGACACGTACCGCGACCCTGCCTCGTTGCCCCCCGAGGACGAACGCGCCGACCCCGGTGACGGCGCGCTCGCGGACGGAATGCCCATCGCGGACGGTGGGTCGGTGGCCCCCGGCACCGGGGCGGACGCCCCGGCGGCCGATCCGGTCGACGAGTGGGGGGCGGCGACGTTCCTCGCGAGCATCGAGGGCGACGCCTACGGCACCACGCCAGAGAAGCTCCGCGGCGGGCTCGAAGTCATCTCCCACGAGGAGGAGGTGTGGCTCACGCCCGGTATGCCGTTCATCGTCCCGATGTTCGTGGGGCTAGTCGTCGCGCTCGGCTTCGGCGACCTGCTGTACGCCGTCCTGCAGGTCGCCGGACTCGTCCCCTGACCCGACAGAAGGCCTATCCGCGCCCCGTCCGTCAGCCCGACCATGACCATCGACGTCGACTTCGGCGACGACGGCCTCGTCCCTGCCGTCACCCAGGACGCCGACTCGGGGACGGTGCTGATGCTCGCGTACGTGAACCGCGAGGCGCTCGAGGCGACCCGCGAGACGGGCCTGGCGCACTACTACTCCCGCTCGCGCGACGAACTCTGGCAGAAGGGTGGCTCCTCGGGCCACACCCAGTCGGTTCAGGAGGTCCGCGTCGACTGCGACGCCGACGCGCTCCTCTACGTCGTCGAACAGACCGGCGGGGCCTGCCACACCGGCTACGAGTCCTGTTTCCACCGGACGCTCGACGGCGAGGTGGTGGGCGAGCAGGTGTTCGATCCCGACGACGTGTACGCCGACGATGACGACGACTGAGTCCGCGCCCGACCCGGCGGGCACACTGGCGGCTCTCGACCGGGCCGTGACCGAGTACGAGCGGGTTCGCGACCGCATCGAGGCGGCGGGCGGCGAGAGCGCCGTCCGCAAGACGACGGGCGCGTTCCGGACCTTTCATCGGTTGCTCGACGACAACGAGGAGGCCGCGACCGGCTCCGGCTTCGAGGCGTACATCAACTTCCAGGAGGCGGTCGCCGACCACGTCGACGACCTCGACGAGTCGCTGCCCGCCTACGACGCGTTCGAGGCGGCCGACGACGCCGTCCACAAGAAGCGTCTGTCGAGCACCGACTTCGACCGCGCCCGCGAGCTGCTGGACCCGGCCCGCGAGTACGCCGACCTGCTCGTCGAGTGGGAGGCCGCACAGGACCTCCTTCGGGAGGCGCGAAGCGACGCCCGTAGGCGACTCCAGACGCTCGATGACGATATCGAGCGCCTCGAACGGCTGCAGGAACTCGCGGACGTGGACATCGACGCGCCCGTCGAGGAGATTCGCGAGCCGATCGAGACGTACAACGAGGCCGTCATGGATGCGTTCCGGACGTTCAAACGCGAGGCGTCGGCCCGCGAGGTGCTCGAGGTGGTCGCCGCCGCCGACGCCTATCCGCTGGTCGCGTTCCGGTCACCGCCCAGCCGGATGGCCGAGTTCGTCCACGAGGATCCGGTCGGCGAGGAGTCCATCACGACCCTCCTCGAGTACGCCGACTACTCCGCCTCGAAGCTCGGCCACTACGTCGACAACCCCGGCGACCTCAAACGGCATATCGCCACCAACACGACCTACCTCACGGGCCTCGACGCCTCGCCGCTCACGGTCGCCTATCCGCCACCGGCAGCCGAGACGCTCCGCTACGAGTGCAAGGAGTACACGTCGGTCTGTAACCGCTTCGCCCCCGAGGACGTTCAGGCGCGACTGCGCGAGGTCCGGTCGCTCCCCGAGACCACCGACTACGAGCGGCTCCGGACCGCGGCGATGGCCCGCGAGGAACTCGGCGAGGAGGGCCGCGAGCGGCTGGCGAGCGGTGGGGTCGCCCGTGACCTCCAGCGCCGCCGGGCCGAACGCGAGGCGCTCGAGCGCCAGCTCGACACCGTACCGGAACCGTAGCCGATACGGACCGAAAGCTCGCCTTTCACTGCGAGACGACCGCCACCGCAGCGTCGTTGGCCCGCCGTTACCTGCAGCACGGCCCGGATTACTGGCGCATACTGCTCGAATAACAAAGCCCCTCCCGACCCAGCGTCCGGAAGTCGATTGGTATGACCACGACAGTAACACGACGACGGCGAGGTGACGGACGATGACCGCCGGTGACGGCTTGCCGATGAATCGGCGGACGGCACTCGGACTCGGTGGGGCGACGCTCGGCGGGCTCACGCTCGGGAGCGGGTGGACGGCCGCCCAGGAGGGGGGTGAGAACGGCGAGGGGGAGAACGGCGAGGGGGAGAACGGGAACGGCGGCGACGGTGGTGGTGGCGCCCGTCGCTACCGCGTGACGGTCGCGAACCTCACGACGGGCCAGCCGTTCACCCCGCCGGCGGCGGCCGCTCACCGACCGAGCGTCGAGGTGTTCTCCGTCGGCGACCCGGCGAACGAGCCGACCCAGCAGCTCGCGGAGAACGGGAACCTCACCCCGCTCGTGGGGCTCATCGAGGAGACGGACGCCATCCGGGCTGCGGCCGTCGGCAACGCCCCGCTCGTGCCGCAGGCCGACCCCGGTGAGACGGGCAACCCGTACTTCACGACGCTCGAACTCGACTCCGACGCGAGCGCGACCCACCTGACCGTCGTCGCGATGCTCATCGCGACGAACGACGGCATCGTGGGGCTCGACACCGTCCCGCTCCCACAGGCGGTCAACGCGTCGCGGACGTACTACGCCAACGGCTACGACGTCGGGACCGAGGAGAACACCGAACTGTTCGAGGACCTCGTGCCGCCCGCCCAGTCGCTCATCCAGGGTGGCGAGCCCGACGGGGGCACGACCGAGAGCGACCCCGACCTCGCCGAAGACGGCGTCATCACACCGCACCCCGGTATTCAGGGCGTCGGCGACCTCGACCCCGAGGTGTACGGGTGGGACGAACCGGCGGCGCTCGTGCAAGTCGAACGGCTTGAGTGACTAGGCGTCTGCTCGCGCGTCTGCCAGCGCCGCGCGGACCTCCTCGGCCAGCGCAGACGCGCGGTCGGGGCCGCGCGCCTCCGCGTACACCCGGACGACGGGTTCCGTCCCCGAGGGGCGGACGAGCACCCAGGCGTCGCCGTAGTCGAGCCGGTAGCCGTCGATGGTCGTCGGCTGCGCGTCGGCCTCGCTCGCGTACTGCTCGGCGGCGGCGAGCATCGCCTCCCGCTCGTCCTCGGACTCGTACTCGAGGTTGACGCGGACGTTCTCGTAGCCGTCGTACGGGTCGACGACCTCACTCGCGGTAGCGTCCGCCAGCAGTTCGAGGAAGCGGGCGGCGGTGTATGCGCCGTCGCGCGCCAGTCGGTAGTCCGGGAAGAGGACACCGCCGTTCCCCTCGCCGGCGACGGGGACGTGTTCGTCCGCGCGGTGAAGCTCGCGGATGCGGGTGATGATGTTCGTCGAGCCGATGGGCGTCAGGTCGAGTGCTGCCTCGTTCGCCTCCGCCACGTCGACGAGTCGCTGAGAGACGTTGACCGCCGAGACGGTCGTGTCGCCGGAGCCGAGGTCGGCCGCGGCGAGCGCCGCGAGCGTCGCGTCGCCCTCCATGTACTCGCCGTGCTCGTCGAAGAAGATGGCGCGGTCGGCGTCGCCGTCGTGGGCGATGCCGACGTCCGCCTCGGTCGCCCGGACGAGTCGGCCGAGGTCCTCGAGGTTCCCGGGGACGGGCTCGGGGTCGCGCCCCGGGAAGTGGCCGTCGGGCTGGGCGTTGACGGTGACGACGCGGCAGCCGAGCTTTCGGAAGAACGTCGGTGAGGTGAGCGAGCCCGCGCCGTGACCGGGGTCGAGCGCGACCGTGAGGTCGGCGTCGGCGATGGTCTCGCGGTCGACGGCCGCGAGCAGCTCCTCGATGTAGCGTCGACGCGCGGACTCGACGACGACCGTCTCGCCCGTCTCGTCCCACGTCGCCGTGTCGAACTGCTCGGCGAGCAGTCGCTCCTCGACGCGCTCGAGCGCGTCGCGAGAGAGTTCGACGCCGTCCGCCCCGACGAGTTTCACACCGTTGTACTCCGGGGGGTTGTGGCTCGCGGTCACCATCACGACGGGGACGCCCTCGCGTTCGGCGTACGCCTGTGCGCCGGGTGTCGGAATGACGCCGAGCCGGTGGACGTCGAGCCCGGTGGCGGCGAGGCCGGACGCGGCGCTGTCGGCGAGCATCCGGCCGGTGGTCCGGGTGTCACGGGCGACCGCGGCCGCGTCGGCAGACCAGACCGTGCCCGCCGCGAGTGCGATCCGGTGGACGAACGCGGGTGTCAACTCCTCGTTGGCGACACCGCGGACGCCGCTGGACCCGAAAACCTTCATGCGACAGCTTCTGTCGCCGGCACTCAAAGTGATGTCGCTCGCAGCCGACGCGTGACAACGCGCGGTCAGGAGGCGCGAAAACGGGGGTGGTGGTTACGCCGAGGCGTTGCGGACGATGCGGTAGCCGAACTGGACGGTGTCCTGCGGCATGACGCGGAGCGTCCACTCGCCGGCAGCGGGGTCCTCGGCGGGGAGGCGATACTCGAAGGTGCGCTGGCCGCCGTTGACGGCGTACGCGCGGTCGGCGTCGGCGCCGCGCGGCTGGCCGCTCAGGTCGACGTGGCCGCGCTTGGTCGTGGTCGTCCGCTCGGCGTCGACGACGGTGCCGTTGGGCGCGACGAACGCCACGTCGAAGCTGGCGGGCTCGCCGTTCTCCATCCGGTAGTAGTCACCGGCGGAGAGCTCGACTGCGACCGACTCGTCGGTCTCGCGGACCGCGAACGTCGTCTCGAACGGCGAGTCGGGCTGTTTCCAGACCTGGAAGTTCAGGTCGAGACGCTGCCAGTAGCGGTCGTCCTGTGGGCGGTTGGGGTCTTCGAGCCCGAGGGTGAGCTCGGCGTCGTAGCGACCCCGGTCGGCGTTGGCGCTCGGCGAAACCGTCACCTCGACGGTCGCAGTGTCGCCAGCGGGAACCTCGGTGGGGGCGTCGATGGAGAGCCACGAGCGATCGAGACTCGCCGGACAGCCGGGACCGTGACAGCTGTTCCGGCGGGTCTCGATTTCGGGATTCAGCGGGACGGCCTCGTCGTCGGTGTTCTCGACGACGATGGAGTGGGTGTACGACTCGCCGGCTTCGACCTGCGAGTGGAGGTAGCGTTCGGAGCGGACGAACACGGTCGGCTCCTCGAACACCTCGACGTTGAGGTTCAGCGTGTGGACGCGCCGCGGCGGGGCGTCGCCGTACTGGACGGTCTCGTTGGTGAACGCCACCTCGCCGCGGTAGCGGGCGAGTTCGGCGTCCTCGGGGACCGCCACCGAGACGGTCACCTCGACCTCCTCGCCGGCGGCGAGTTCGGTGGTCGGGGCGTCGATGTCGACCCACGCGTCTTTGATGCGGTAGCGGGCCTGCCGGGGCTGGACGACCTCGGGCGAGAGCGTGACGGCGTGGTCGTCGTCGTTGACGACCGTCACCGTGAGGCTGTCGGACTCACCGGGCTTCAGTTCGAGGCGTTCGTATCGCGGTTCGACGAAGACCCGGGAGACGTTCCCCGGGTCGGAATCCTCTGCGATGGCGGTCGTCGTGGGCGCCGTGAGCGCGGCCGCACCGAGCGGCAACGCGGAGAGCACGAGCGCCGCGACGGCCACCAGTACAGCTGCCTTGGAGGGCCAACTGCGGCTGTCAGCGGGCATGCGATTCGACCTGTGTGATGTGGCCTGTTTACCTCACCGACTGATTCGCTGTTCGGCGGCACTCATCGTGTTCGAGTCACGAACGAACCGCCATACCTCGCCGCTGTCGATGGGAACTTTCTTGTCCACCGACACCAACTCGCGGCGTATGAGCTGGACCGACCCCGACACGAGCGCCGAGGGGGTCGCGACCGCGCTGTCGAACCGGCGACCGCTGGTCGAGGCACTGGCCGATGGTCCGCGGTCGAAAGCCGACCTCGAAGCGAGGCTCGGCGTCGCGCGCTCCACGGTGTACAAGGGTCTGCGCGAACTGGAGACGGTGGGCGTCGTCCGGGTGACGGACGAGGGGTACGCACTGACGCAGTTCGGGCGACTCGCCCGGCGCAAACACGACGACTATCGAGCGACGGTCGAGCGACTGTGTGCGGTCCGGTCAGTGCTGTCGGCGGTGCCCGCCGACGTTCACCTCCCGCTGTCGTTCATCGAGCGGTCGCAGGTCGTCATGCCCGAGCGGCACGCCCCGGAGCGCCCCCTGACGACGTTCGAGGCGGTCGCCGACGAGGCCGACCGCCTCTGGACGCTCTCGCCGGTCGCCATTCCCCGATTCATGCCCGACATCCACGAGGACGTCGAGTGCGGCGACCGTGACATCGAAATCGTGGTCGAGCCGGCGGCGCTCGACGCGCTGATGGCCGGGTACGACGCGTTCGACGCCGCGGTCGAGGCGGGCCTCCGGGTGTACGAGTCCCCCGGCTCGCTCCCGTTCGGGCTGACGCTGTTCGACGACGAGGCGGTGTCGCTGGCCGCGTACGCCTCCGACGGCTCGCTGCGCGGCCTCCTCCTCTGTACGTGTCCAGACGCCATGGACTGGGCAGAAGGCGTCTACGAGCGGCACCGCGCGGCCGCCGCCGAGGTGTAAACGCTTTCGGCGGCCACGGCCGAACCACGGGTATGAGCGCCGAGCAGGACATCACGCTGGACGAGAAGCGCGTCTACGGGTCGAAGGAGGGGTCGACGCCGGTGTTCGTCGCGACGGGAACTGGACTCGCCCGCGTCGAGGTCTCCGCGGACCTCGTCGGCGAGTTCGGACTGGCCCGCCGTGGCGACACCCGCGATGTCGTCGGGAGCGAGGGCCGCCTCGCCGTCGCGGCCGACGACGCGCTCGTGGGCACGGGCGACGACTTCGCTGAGACGGGGTTCGGCCCCGCCGCTGCTGTGGGATTCGACGACGGGCTCGTCGCCGCCGGCGAGGGTCGGGTGGCTCGTCACGACGACGGCGAGTGGGTCACGCTCGCGGACCTCGACGACGTCCGCGCCATCGCGGGCGGGATGTGCGCGACGAAGGCGGGTGTGTTTCGACTCGACGGCGAGCACGTCGGCCTCGACGACGCCCGCGACCTCTCGACCGACGGCGAGGTGCTGGCGGCGACGGGCGACGGGCTCTACTATCTCGCGAACGGCTGGATGGACGCCCTCGACGGGGCGTTCCGAGCGGTCGCAGCCGACGGCGAGCGGGCGTACGCCGTGGCGGCCGACGGGACACTCGTCGCGCGCGAAGACGGCGAGTGGGTCGACACCGACGTCTCGGGCGACGTGGCCGACGTGACGCTCGGTCTCGATGCCGTCTACGCCGTCACCACGGACGGGCAGTTCCTCGTGAACGCCGGAGACGGGTGGCGCGACCGGCTGCTCGGGCTCCCCGAGGCGCGACGCATCGCCGTTCCATAGGAGGCGTCTCATCACCGAGCCTGAACGAGGCGTGGTCGAAGGAAACGCTTGTTAGCCCTCGCGGGGGAGGCTCGCACATGATTATCCCCGGGTCGGCGTCGCAGTCGCTTTCGGCGTCGTTGGCAGCCGAACTGGACG
This sequence comes from Halorarius litoreus, assembly GCF_024362405.1. GTDB lineage: Archaea > Halobacteriota > Halobacteria > Halobacteriales > Haloarculaceae > Halorarius > Halorarius litoreus. The sequence continues at coordinate 2,078,400 of NZ_CP101454.1, forward strand.
AGCCGCTGGCGACGGTCGAGACCGACCGCTTCGCCGACGGCGAGTTCAAGTGCCGCGTCCCCGAGGTGGGCGGCGACCGCGCCGTCGTCGTCGCCTCGACCACCTCGGCGGAGGCACACCTCGAACTGCTCCAGCTGCAGGACCTCGCGCGCGAGGCGTTCGACGAGGTCGTCACCGTCCTGCCGTACATGGGGTACGCGCGGCAGGACCGCGCGTTCCGTGAGGGCGAACCCGTCTCTGCGCGAGCGGTCGCCCGCGCCATCTCGACCGGCACGGACCGCGTCGTCACGGTCAACCCGCACGAGCCCGCCGTCTGCGAGTTCTTCGACGTGCCGAGCGAGGCCGTCGACGCCGCCTCTCGGCTGGCCGACCCGCTGCCCGACCTCGAGGACCCGCTGTTTCTCGCCCCTGACGAGGGCGCCACCGAACTGGCCGCGACGGTGCGCGACGCCTACGGCGTCGGTGAGACGGACTACTTCGAGAAGACGCGCGATTACGACACCGGCGAGGTGTCCGTCGAGCCGTCGGACACGGACGTTTCGGGTCGAGTGGTCGTGCTCGTCGACGACATCATCGCCACCGGCTCGACGATGTCCTCGGCCATCGACCAGCTCCACGAGCGCGACGTCGGAGCGGTCCACGTCACCTGCGTCCACCCGATGCTCGCGGACAACGCCCGCACGAAACTGGCGAACGCGGGGCTCGCGAGCCTCCACGGTACCGACACCATCGAACGCTCGGTCAGCACCGTCTCGGTCGCACCCGTGGTCGCCGACCACCTCCGCTAGCCATCCCGCTAGTCGCGCTCGACCTCGGGGAAGCAGTTGAACTCGACGACAAGCGAGTCGGCAGTCTCCCCGTCGGCGTCCACGGCGACGACCCGGTACCGTCCGTGGAACGGCCGTTCGCCGAGATACTGTTCGTAGTAGAGCTGGCCTTCGCTCACGCCGACCTTGTTCGCCATCTGCGCCGCGTCGCCGGCGGAGACGGGTATCGTGTACGCCAGCGAGTCGGTGGCGTCGAACACCTCGATGCGGTCGAGGTCGTGCTCGCGGACGGCTTCGACGCTGAGCGGGACGCCGAGCCGCACGTCGTCGTCGACGACGTCGGCCATCACGCCGTGTTCGAGAACCGTTCCGTCGCCGTGTTCGACCGCGAGCGTCTGGCAGTCGAGCGTGTCGGAGCCGCCGGTTGCTGAACCGCTACAGCCGGCGAGGCCGGCCGCCGTCACCGTCGTTATCGCCGTCAGAAGCTGTCGCCTGGAGGGCATATCTCCTCACTCTCCCGACTGGGGGAAAGCCGTACCGGTGGCTCGATTTGGGACTTACCGGCGGCTAGCCAGCCCGCCCACGGCTAGCAGCGCCACGAGCGCGCCGAGCGCGCCGACGCCCGGGCCGCCTCCACCCGTCGGAGTCTGTCTCGCCCGCGCGCCGTCGGGCGACCGGACGGTGCCGGTCGCCGAGACTGCCGCCGTCCGGGTGACGCTCTCTGACCGGGTAGGCGTCGTCGGCGTCGTCTCGACGACCCGAATCGTCCGTTCGCGGCTCCCGGCTGTCACGCGATGTTCGCCGTCACGGAAGCTCGCCGTCGCCGTCACGGTCGTCGTCTCGTTCGGTTCGAGCCGTACCTGTTTCGTCGCGAGCGGGTCGCCGTCGACCGCGAGCGTCACCGTCCCGTTCGCCGGCCGGCCCGCGGGGTTGCCGACCGTCGCAGTCAGCGTCACGGACTCGCCGGGGGCGACCCGCCGGGGGGTGTCGATGCCGGTCACTCGCGGCGTCGCCGGCTCGCGGACGGTCACGGTCTCGCTTGCGCTCTCGACGGTGAACCGGACGCTCCCTCGCGTGTCGAACGACCGGTCGAACGTCAGCACCTCGCGAGCGCCGGGCGCCAACTGACCGTTCCGGGTCGCGACCCGCTCACCGTTCGTACGGAGGACGGCGGTGTAGTCGCCGGGCTCGCTGCCCGTGTTCTCGACGGCCACCCGCAGGCTGAGCGACTCGCCGAGGACGACCGTCGGCGTGGCCCCGACCGTGTCGCTCCGATAGGGCCCGGAGCGTTCGTAGGGTGGGACGAACTCGTAGACAAAGGCCGGCTGCGGGCCGCCGAACGCCTGTCGTTGCTCCTGCTGGCTCCACGTCTCGGGGACGGCGTCGGTCTCGGTGTAGCGCCGAGCGAACGCCCGGGGGTCCGACCCACTCGCGGCCTCGACCGCCGACAGGAACTCGTCCTGCTCGACGGTTCCGTCGTTGAAACGGCGAATCGCACCCTGGAGCGTGGCCTCGCCGTCACTGTCGAGGCGCATCTGCCGGTCGAGCGCCGCGAACACGAGCGCGCCCTTGTCGTAGTTGGCGAACGTCCCCTCCCACGTCTCCGGCTCGGCGAGGACAGCGTCCTGGTGTTTCTCGGCGGTTTCGAGGTGGCGGCGGTAGCGGTCGTAGCTGATGCGGTCCTGCTGGTAGGTGAGGAACGCGGCGTAGTAGTCGGCCATCCCCTCGACCGACCAGCGGGTCGCGTCGGTCGGCCGGTACACCTGCCGGGTGTGGACGTACTCGTGTATCCAGACGTTGCTCGGGCTGTCGACCCGCTGGTCGTCGAGCACCCAGAAGTCGCTCTCGCCGCGCTGGAGACCGGTCGACCCCCACTCGACCGTGGTGGGGGCGGCGATGGCGACCACCTCGGGGTCGGTCGGGCCCATGGAGAGCGACTCGGCCGCGCTCGCGAGCGTGTCGAGGACGGCGTCGGGCGAGGACTGCAGCGACGCCTCGGCAGGCACGACGAGCCGGATGGTCTGGCCGGCGGCGCTCCGCCGATGCTCCTCGAAGCGGCCGAGATAGAGGATGTCGCCGGACGTGGCCCCGTCGCCGGTGAACGCGTAGTCGGTGACGAGGTCGGGTTGGGCGCCGGTCCCCGAGTACGTCACGCCGGCACGGGGCGCGCGGGCGATGGCCCACTCGCCGGCGTCGACGTAGAGGTAGCCACCGGTCTGTTCGCCCTCGGTCCCCCGGCTGATGGTCTGGTTCACGTCGATGGCGTAGGTGATGGAGGGCGTGTCCGTGGTCCGCGTCCAGTCGTAGGTCGTTCCCGAGCGCCGCTGGAAGCCGTTCGTCGACTGGACCCGTACGCCCTCGGGGAGACGGGTCGAGAGCGTCGTCACGTCGTCGGGAATCTCGTAGGCGAGTTCGACACGAATCGTCCCGGGGTCGTCGGGCGTGAGCGACGCGGTGAACGTCTGGGCGACGGCGTCCGACTGGGTGGCGTTCGCCGTCGCGGCGTCGGTGGCGGGTGCCCCGGCCGCGGTCGCCACCCCGGGGACGGCGAGCAGGCTCACGAGGACGAGACAGGAGACGAGAAGCCGCGTCGGTCGTGACACGCTTCCGGAAACGGACCGCCCGGAGTTATCGTTTCTGGGTGGTCAGTCGTCGGCCGATGCCGCCGCGAGCGGCTCGACGGCGATGGTCATCTGAACGCCCTCGACGTCCCACTCCTTGCGGTGGCCGTCCGAGACGTCGCCGAACTCCGCGGCACGGACCTCGCCGGCGATGAGGGCCTCGTGCTCGCGGACGAGGTCGGCCACGCGGTCGTCGGCCACGTCGAGGTCGAGGCGGATCTCGGCGTCGATGTCGAGTTCGAGTTCCTTCCGCATCTCCTGGACGCGGCGGATGACCTCTCTCGCGTACCCTTCGCTCTCGATGTCCTCGGTGAGCGTCGTGTCGACGTAGACGACGCCACCCGACTCGCCCGTGTCGCGGCCGTCGGCCGCGCGGACCCGGAACTCCGTCCCCTCGACGCCCTCGGGCGTCTGGGTGACGAACTCGATCATCTCCGGGTCGAGCTCGACCTCGCGGCCGAGCTCCTCGGCGACGGCCGCTTCGAGCTCGTCGAGGTCCTGACTGCCGACGTTGACGGCGTTGAGCGCGTTCATCACCTCGCCGGCGTCGCCACCGAAGGCCGGGCCGAGCACCGACATGTCGGCGCGGGCGCCGTACGCGAGTTCCTCCCAGCTCTCGCCGGGCTCGACGATCTCGATTTCGCGGGCGTTGAGTCGTTCACACAGGAGGTCGCGCTGGCGGTCGACCGACTCGGCGACGGCGTCGGCGTCGGCGGCGACGACCACGCGCGTGACGGGCCACCGGAGCTTGCGTTCGGCCTGCTGGCGGGCGTTCGAGCCCGCCTCCTCGACCGCGCGAACGACGTCCACGTCTGCTTCGAGCTGCGGGTCGTACCACTGCTCGTCGAAGGTCGGCCAGTCGCACATGTGGACGGTGGGGTGGCCCGCCTCGCCGGTGAGCGTCCCGTAGATGGTCTCGGAGACGAACGGCGCGTAGGGGGCGAACAGCTTGACGGTCTCCAGCAGGACGTTGTAGAACGTCGCGTAGGCGGCCTGCTTCGAGTCGCTGTCATCCTCTTCCCACATGCGCTCGCGCACGACCTGGATGTAGAACCGCGAGACGTCTTCGACGACGAACTCCAGCAGGACGTCGAGCGCCTGGTCCTGTCGGTAGCCCTCCCACGCGGCGTCCATCTCCTCTTTGACGGTCTGGAGCCGCGAGAGGAGCCAGCGGTCGACCTGTTCGAGGTCGCAGTCCGCGAGCGTGACCTCGTCGGGAGCGAAGTCGTCCATCCGCATGTACGGCAGCGGGAAGCGGAACACGTTCCAGAGGATGTTGAGCTCCCGCTGCATGTTCTCCATCTCGTCCCAGGAGAACCGCATGTCGTCGCCCTGCGGGTTCTGCGAGAGCAGGAACAGCCGCATCGGGTCGGCGCCGTGTCTGTCGAGTGCCTCCCCTGGCGTCACGACGTTGCCGATGGACTTCGACATCTTGCGGCCGTCCTCGGCGAGCGCCCAGCCGTGCATCAGCACCTGTTCGTACGGGATCTCACCGACGGCGGCGGTGCCCATCCCGAGCTGCGACCAGAACCAGCCGCGGGTCTGATCGTGCGCCTCCATGATGAGGTCGGCGGGCCACAGCTCCTCGAACGCCTCCGTCTCGGAGGGGTAGTCGAGGGTCCCCCACGACGCCACCGAGGAGTCGAGCCAGACGTCGAAGACGTCCGGGACGCGGGTGTAGGTCGTGCCCTCCTCGGTGATGGTCAGGTCGTCGACCGTGGGTCGGTGGAGGTCGACCTCGTCGGGGTCCACGTCCTGGTCGACGCGTTCGGCGAGCTCTTCGCGGGTGGAGACGACGACGACGTCGTCCATCTCACCCGACCAGTCTTCGGGGGTCCAGATGGGGATGGGGATGCCCCAGTAGCGCTGCCGGGAGACGTTCCAGTCGGGGGAGTCCTCGACGAAGTTCTTGAATCGGTTGTCGCGGGCCTCCTGCGGGTACCACTCGCTGTCGTCGATGTTCGCGAGCAGTTCCTCTTTGATGTCGGAGACGGTGATGAACCACTGGTCGGTCGCGAGGAAGACGATGTCCGTGTCACACCGCCAGCACTGCCCGTAGTCGTGGACGTACGACTCGGCGGCGAGGAGGTAGCCCTCGGCATCGAGGTCCGCGATGATGTCGTCGTTGGCGTCGCGGACGAACTCGCCGGCGTATTTGCCGCCACGCTCGTCGTAGACGCCGTCGGAGCCGACGGGACAGAAGATGTCGAGGCCGAGCTCCTGCCCGCGCTCGAAGTCCTCCTGCCCGTGGCCGGGCGCGGAGTGGACGAGCCCCGTGCGGTCGACCTCGACGTAATCGGCGTGGTACACCTGCCCGGCGCCCTCGAAGCTCGGGTGGTCGGGCACCTCCTCGGCGAGCGGGTGGTCGTAGGTCCACCCGAGCATCTCCGACCCCTGCAGCTCGTCGAGCACCTCGTAGTCCTCGTACCGACCCTTCTTCAGGACGTCCTCGACGACACCCTCCGCGAGGTAAAGGACGTCCTCCTCGCCGTCCTTCTCGGCGCGAACCTGCTGGTACGTCACGTCCTCGTCGACCGCGACGAACGTGTTCGCCGGGATGGTCCACGGGGTCGTCGTCCAGATGACGAGGCTCCCCTCCTCGTCACGAAGGGGGAACTTGACGTAGATGGAGGGGTCTTCGACCTCGTGATACTCGACCTCGTTCTTCGCGATGGCGGTTTCACACCGGGGACACTGGGTGATGGAGCGTTTCCCTTGCTCGACGAGGCCGCGTTCGTGTGCCTGCGCGAACCCCCACCACGCGGCCTCCATGTACTCCGGCGAGACCGTCTTGTAGGGGTTCTCCCAGTCCATCCAGACGCCGAAGGACTTGAAGTCGTCCTGGAGCCCCTCGAGCTGGTCGTCGGCGAACTCCTTGCACTCCTCGATGAAGTTCTCCATCCCGAACGCCTCGATGTCCTTCTTGTTCTCGAAGCCGAGCTGCTCCTCGACTTTCGTCTCGATGGGCAGCCCGTGCATGTCGTAGCCGGGGCGGTCGGTGACGTGCTTCCCCTGCATCCGGTGGTAGCGGATGTACGCGTCCTTCAGCGACTTGTTCCACGTCGTCCCCATGTGTGCTGCCCCCGAGGTGTACGGCGGGCCGTCGACGAAGAAGAAGTCCTCGCCGTCCGCTCTGTGGGCGACGGTTTGCTCGTAGGCGTCGACCTCGTCCCAGTAGTCGAACACGCGGTCCTCGACCGCGTCCGGGTCGTACTGGTCGTCGACCGCTGCGAAACGTTCCATGGGAGGGGAGTGTCGCCCCGCCCTAAAAGGCGAATCGGTCTTGCAGGTGCGGCCGTCCAGGGGTTTCCCGTGCGGCTACGCCCACGTCACCCGGGCGTGACCAGCATCGAGATACTCCCGACGACGACGAGCACCGTCATCACAGTGACTAGGACGAAGAGCAGGAGGGTGGCTTTCTGGACCAGCATCGATTCGGTCATACGACTGTCTTATCCTGTACTGTCATAAACCGGGAAGCGTCTTCTCAGCGGCTGAAATGCAGTCTCGGAGGCGATGAAAGAATGTCGGCGTGTCGTGGCCGGGGGTAGCGGCCGTTCAGTTGTGCTGGAGTCGGCCGAGCAGTCGCCCCTGCCCGAACACGACGAGCCCGGCGTACAGCGCGATGAGACCCATGTAGCCCAGCCACGCCGCCATCAGCGTGTCGGAGCCGAACGTCTGGGCACTCTGGAGTTCTGCACCGATTCCGGCGAGCGTCAACACGACGGCGACGAACAGGTCGAACAACAGCGTTCCAGCCTCGACGACCACGTCGGGGAGCGTTTCGCGCATGCTTCCTCTCACCAGCCATCGACAATAGGGGTTTCGTGTCACTGTGTCGCAGGATGGCCCGGAACGTTTTTGCTCCGGATGGCCGCACTCCGGAGCATGGGACGGTACGGTTCGCTCGACTACCCGAAACTGACGAAAGCCGGTGTCGCCATCGGTTTCGCGCTGTTCGCTATCGGCGCGGGCGCAGAACTCACGGCGCACGCGCTCCACTACACGCTCCCGGCGTGGGAGGACACCCTGTTCACCGATATGGAGATCATCGGGACGCTCATGTTCCTCCTCTCGCCGTTCATCTTCGGCGTGTTCCTGCCGCTCACCGAGTAGTGCGCGACGTCGAGTTCCCCGACTCCGCGGCCCGAAACCCACTCGCCCAGGACTGCCGCCGCTGTAGCGACCTCTGTGCGGCCCGAACCCGCATCTCGTGGGGTGTCGGTCCGCTCGACGCTTCGCTCGTGGTCGTGGGAGAGGCTCCAGCCGAGGGGAATCCGGACGCCGACGACTGGCAGGGCGGCAACCTGACCGGGATGGCCTACACCTCGCGAGCCTCCGGACGGAAGATCAGAACGATGCTGTCGGATCTCGGCTACGGCGGTGACTGTTACTACACGAACGCGGTCAAGTGCCACCCACCCGGAAACCGCGACCCCACCGGTGAGGAGCGCGAGAACTGTCGGCCCTATCTGCTTGAGGAAATCGAGCAGGTCGCACCCGACGCGATTCTGACGACGGGCAAACACGCCACGACATCTGTGTTCGCCGCCGAGGGTCGAACGCTCGACAGGTTCCTCGATGCCGTGCTCACCCCTGTCGACACCGAGATCGGGACGGTGATTCCACTTCTTCACCCGTCGTATCAGGAAGTGTGGCTCTCACGACTGGGCTACACTCGGGAATCGTATCTCGAGGCACTCGCCGAGACGCTGCCGAGAGCGAGCGACCGTTAGCTCCCGTCAGGCGTCGTCGTCGCCGTGTCGAACCCCGTGTCCGTGCCGGTGGCCGTCTCCTCGGGTGTCTCCGTCGGCATCTCCGTCTCGGTTTCCGTCGGCATCTCCGTCTCGGTTTCCGTCGGTGTCTCCTCCGGGGTTTCCTCCGGTGTCTCCTCCGGGGTTTCCTCCGGTGTCTCTTCGGGCGTCTCCTCGCTGGGGAGGAACGGCTGGATGGCTTCGAGTACCTCTCCCATCGAGAGCGCGGCGTCGAACGCGTCCGGATACGGGGCTTCACCGAACAGGAGGTTGAGATAGCCGGCGTGACGCGCCTCGACGCTGTGGATGGACAGCGCCGCCGAGAGGATGTCAGGGCTCTCGATGGCGGGGGCCGCGCCGGCATATGCGGCGACACCTGTGTTCTCGAGCACCCGCGCCGTCTCGAGGAACTCGGTCGGTGTCTCGAAGTCGAACTCGAAGGCCGGGGCGTCTCCCGGATCGACGCCGAGCACGTTGAGGACGCGCTCTAACTGGTCGACGTGCGTCGCCTCCTGTTGGGCGGCGATCTCGAGATACTCCGGGACGGCTTCGACGATTTCGTCGTCGAAGTCGTCGAGTATCGACGCCGACTCGAGGTCGTCTGCGTCGAACTCGTCGAGGCCAGCCTCGTAGAAACTCGCCTCCAGCCGTTCGAGCGTCAACGCGTACTGGAGCACGTCGGCGTCCGTGTTCGGCTGGTTGAACTGGTGCGGCACGTCATCGTCGTCCGACTGGGCTAACGCTGGGCTGCTGACGCCGAGGATGCCAGCACCGACGACTGCGCCGGTGCCGGCGAGAACACTCCGTCTGCTGGTTGCTCGACGCCGTACCTCTGCCATCGTCGGAATTGCTCTTTCGTCACCTGAGTCTGGTCCTGTAGTCATTGTTGTGCGTCGGTATCGAACCGACAACCGACACACAGGACAGGCAGCGATAGTTATACGTCACTTCCAATTGCTAAAGCTCGGCCATCTCTGAGAAAGCTGCCGACAGATCGCCGTAAGTCGACGTTATTTCGGGCCGATCTGGTCGTGTCGCCCGACGTAAGTTCGACCTGTCGTGAGTAAGCAGCTGATAGGTATCGCTCTCCAGCGTCGGACCCGATTCAGACGGCGGAACTCAGAGGAAGCCCGTTGGCGATGCGGTCGCGGTGTACGACTCGGCTTCGCTGTCGAGGTCGATCTCGAAGGTCACCTCGCGCCGTTCTCCACGGTCCATCGAGACGGTCCGGTCGTGTTTGCTCTGGACCGTCTGGCCCTCGCTGTAGATGGTCACCTGCACGCGGACGTCACCCGACGCGCCGGTGTTCTCTACGACCACGTCGATGGTCGTTGGGCCGAGCAGGCCGCTCCGGGCTTCGGCGCTCACGACCTCGGGGGCGGGTCGGACGTTCGAACAACCAGCGACCGCGAGCATCCCTGCCGCACCAGTCGCCGCGAGGAAACGTCGTCGTTGCATACTCGGGGCCAGTGCCGTGAGCCCCAAGTTCGCTGTGGCCGATTCCACGGACTGTTCAGCTCGATGACTGGTTGGTGGGGTCGGTGAGACGGCACACGGCTAAGTTCCCCCCCCGGTCGTGTGCGACGGTATGTCATTCGACCCCGACCGTATCGAGACGATCACCGTCGACTCCTACGGCACCCTCGTCGACCCGTACGCCACCGTCGCCAAGCTCGGCGAGTACGTCGACGCCTCGCGTGTCGAACGCATCGCCGTCGAGTGGCGTGCCCGCTCGATCATGTACACGATGGTCGGCAACGCCATCGGCTTCTACCAGCCGTTCTACGAGATGAACCGCGACGCACTCTCGTATGCGGCCGCCGCGAACGGCCAGGAACTCACCGACCAGGACATCGCGGACATCCTCTCGGTCTACCACGAACTCGACGTGTTCCCGGACGTTCGCGACGGGCTCGACCGGCTCGTCGACGGCGGCTACGACGTCTACGTCGTCTCGAACGGGAACCCAGAGATGCTCGACTCGATGGTCGAGCACGCCGACATCGGAGGGCTCGTCTCGGACACCATCAGCGCCGACGAGGTACAGACGTTCAAGCCCGCACCCGAAATCTATCGGCACGCGGCCGCCAGAGTGGGCACGCCCATCGACCGTGTCTGTCACGTCGCCGGCCCCTCGTTCGACGTGCTCGGCTGCACGAACGCCGGGATGCAGTCGACGTGGCTCAATCGTGAGGGGGGGCCGTGGGAGGCGTTCGCGGGTGACTGTCCGGGCTTCGAAGCCGCGACGTTCCACGACCTCGCGGACGAACTCGGCGTCTGATCCCGAACTCAGTCGTCCGCGACTGTCGTCGCCTGCCTCGTCGTCGGGCCGGTCGTCCGGCGGTGGAGCCACAGCGCACAGCCCGCCGCGAGCACGCCAGCGGCGGTCGCGATGCCGAACGCGACGCGGTAGCCCGCGACCGTGTAGACCCGTGCGCCGGCGATGGTCTCGCCCGTCCAGTAGGCGTCGAGGACGACGCCCATCAGCGCAGGGAACACGGCCGCGCCGAAGTAGCCGAGGCTGTTGATGACGCCCGTGATGGTCCCCCCGACTTTGGGTGCGTGCCGCTCCTTCCCGACCGTGAACGTGAGCGCGACCCCACCGTTCGCGAACAGCGCGAACAGCAGGCTGGCGCCGACGACGGGCAGCGGCGGGACGAGGATGAGCACCGCGTACGCGAGCGTGAAGGCGACGGCCGAGACGACGATGAGCCCCGTTCGCATCTCCAGCCGGTCGGAGAGCGCGCCGAACGCCGGCGGGCCGAGCACGAACCCGAGGTTGCCGAGCAGGACGTACGTCGAGGCGCTCGCCACCGAGACGCCGTAGGTGTCGACGATGAACGGGACGCCCCACAGCCCGAGGACGGTGACGTTCACCCCCAGGACGAAGAACAGCATGAGGCCCATCAGCCACGTCTCGGGTTCGCGGAGCACCTGCTTGGTGTTCGCCACCACCTCGCCGAGCGACGCGGTCGCCTGGTCGGGCGCGCCGACGCTCTCGTAGCCGACGTCGCTCGGCGTGTCCCGGACGAGCAGGAGGACGGCGACGGCGGTGACGCCACCGACCGCTCCCGCGGTGAGCAGCGAGACGCGCCACCCCGTCGCCTCGATGGCCAGTGCGAGCGGCGTCGTCGCCAGTATCCCGCCGATGCCCGCCGCGGCGATGGTCCATCCCGTCATCGTGGCGTACTCCTCCGGGAGATACCACGACGCGAGAAACCGCAGGGTGGCGACGTACATGACGCTCCCGCCGAGGCCGACGACCGCCCGGGCGACGAGCGCCATCGTGTACGTCTCGGTGAGCGCGAACCATACGACGCCACCGCTCATGAGCGCCAGCCCGACGGCACCGACCCATCGCGGACCGTAGCGGTCGACCACGAGCCCCGCCGGGAGCTGGAGGGCGGCGTAGATGTAGAAGAACGAGGCATGGAGGACGCCCAGTTCGGCGGCCGTCGTGTCGAACGACCGCGCGAGCGTGTCCGCGAGCACCGCGGTCGCCGTCCGGTGGAAGTTCACCAGGAGGAAGGCCGCGGCGAGCAGGGCCCACAGCAGGAGACGATGGCGACGCATCCGGCGACTAGTCATACGTTACACTCTGCCGATGGTCACAAATACCTCCTGAGTTCCCGGCAGTTTATCAGTGGGTCGACGCCCACCGTTATGCCTGTGGGGATTGTCGCCACTCCACATGCCGTACGAGACCATCACGGTCGACGCGCCCGACGACGACCGCCTCACGCGCATTCGGCTCGCGCGCCCCGAGACGGGCAACCTCGTCACCGGGCGACTGCTCGACGAACTCACCGACGCCATCGTCACGGCGGACCGCGACGACGACGTGCGCGGCATCCTGCTGTCGTCGACGGACGAGCCGTTCTGCTCGGGCGCGTCGCTCGACGAACTCCGCGACCTCTCGTGGGAGGAGGGTTCTCGCTGGCTCACCGCCTACTTCGAGACGCTCGACCTCATCCGGGATACTGGCAAGCCCGTCATCGCGGGCGTCGAGGGGACGTGTGTCGCCGGTGGGAACGAACTCGTCTCGGCGTGTGACATCATCGTCGCCGGGAAATCGGCGCGGTTCGGCCAGCCCGAGGTCAACGTCGGGTCGACCGCGGCGGGCGGCGGCGTCCAACTTCTCCCACTGATGGTCGGCGAGAAGCGCGCGAAGGACCTGCTGTTGACGGGTCGCTTGCTCGACGCCGAGGAGGCGAAGGCCATCGGACTCATCACGCGCGTCGTCCCGGATGGCGAGGCCGAACAGAGAGCGGCCGACCTCCTGTCGACCATCGCCGACGAGAAGAGCCCGCAGGCGTATCGCACCATCAAGGCCATCATGAAGCCGTGGACGAACTTCGGACTCATGGGCCAGGAGATGGCTCGCGACCTGACGGCGAGAGTCTGGGACAGCGAGGAGTTCCACGCACGGGCCGATGCGTTCGTCGCGCGTGAAGAACAGACACCGCGGCCGTTCACCGGGACGCGGCCGCGCGAGCAGGACGACTAGGCGTCGCCGAGGAACCGGTCGGCGGCAGTCCGAAACAGCCCGTCGAACGCGTCGTCGGAGAGGTCGCGCGCCAGTAGCCCCTCGCGTTCCGCCCGGTACGTGTGCGGGATGTTCGGGTAGTCGCTCCCGTACATGATGCGGCCGGCGAGGTCCTCGAACACCGCGTCGTCGATGGAGTCGGGGTCGAACTCCATCGCGTCGCCAACCGCGGTCGACATCGCGAAACAGGTGTCGAGAAAGACGTTCTCGTTGTCGTAGGCGGTCTCGATGAACGCCTCGTGTTCGAACGTGCCCATGTGCGCACAGCAGGCGTGCACGTCGGGGTACGACGCGAGAAACTGTCGGAACTGGTCGATACCGACGTGCGGGGAGTCGCGGAACATCGGCGCGGTCCCGGCGTGAAAGAGGATGGGCCGGTCGTACGCGGCGGCGAGTTCGAACGCCGGGTCGAGCCGCGGGTCCGCGGGCCCGCACCCCTGGACCGGACACTGGAACTTCAGGCCGCGCGCGCCGGACTCGAAGGCGTCGCGGACGACCTCGTGGACGGAATCGTCGCCGTGGACCGTGGCGAACGGCACCGCCAGCTCCGACTCCTCGGCGCGGGCGAGCACCCAGTCGTTGAGGTCGGCGGCGACGTCCGGCTTGTGTGCGTACGGCAGCGCGACGTACCGCTCGACGCCCGCCTTCCGGAGGTTCGACTCGATTGCCTCGCGCTCGACCGGGTGGGGAAACTCCCAGCCGGCGGCGTCGTTGAGCGCGTCGCGGATGGCTGCCATCAGGCGCCCAGGCATGAGGTGGACGTGAACGTCGGTGATGGGGCCGTCGAGGTCGGCCAGTTGCAGTTGCATACCGTCCCACACGTGGCGACCGCGAAAGGCGTTGCGTCGGTCAGAACTGCTCGTGGGCGTCGGCCGCGTACGCCTCGGGCGCGGTGGTGACGACCCCCTCGTCGTGGAGTACCGTGAAGTACGGCGAATCCGACCAGTAGTACTCGTCGAACACCGACCGGGCGATTACGTTCACGACGGGCGTCTGGTGGTCCGCCGTGAGATGGATGGCGACGTTGAACGCGTTGAGTCCGGCCTCGGCGTACGACGCGAGTACGTGCGTCAGCCCCTCGCTGATACCGTCGACGGCTGCCCCATCGGGGCTGGGAACGCCCTCGCGGTCGACCACGCCGAGGACGTGCCGGTGGTGTTTCGGGGCGAACGCGGCCAGCCAGTCGACCGGCCCCGTCTCGCCGATCCACCGCTCGCCATCGCGCTCGGCGTCAACGAGGTCCTGCCAGTAGTCGCTCCCCTCGCGGCTCCGGTAGTCTGCCGCAGCCTCGGCGAGTCGACGCCCCTCGTTCGTCCCGCGGTCGTCGACGAGCGCCTGCATGTGCGGGTGGACGATACTCGACCCCGCCGACTTGAGGAAGTTCATGTTCACCGAGGCGTACTGCGCCGTCTCGTCGTGGTCGAACGCCGCGTGGACGAACTCCAGGGCCGCGTTCAGGCCGTCGGCGAACTGACGGGGGGTGAACGCCTCCATCGGCTGGAAGTGCGTCTCCGTCAGCGCCACGACGTTCGAGTGGGCGGCGTAGGGGTTGAGGTTCGGGAACGACGTCGCCTCGCCCCACGACCCGCGTTCGACGTCCATCCACTCGGGGTACGTCGGCGTGGCCTCCTCGACCGTGCCGGGACAGAAGAAACAGCCCTCGGCGTCCGAGACCACGGAGTCGATGTCGTAGTCGTCGGGGGTCGCGAACGCGCCATCGGCGATACGCGCCGTGCGACCGGTCAGCGGGTCGGTCCGTACCTCGATGGTCTCGGTGACCTCCTCGAAGTCGGCCAACGGGCTGTGGAACGTCGACTCCTGGATATGCGTCTCGAACTCCATGGTCTCTGTTGGCACGCTCCGGGGCAAAAGCCTAGTCCCAGTCGGGACGCTTTTCGGCCAGTGTGCCGACCCCCGTCCATGAACGACGACTGCATCTTCTGCCGCATCGTCGCGGGGGAACTCCCCTCGCGAACCGTCCACGAGGACGACGAGACGCTGGCGTTCCTCGACGCCAACCCGCTCGCGCCCGGTCACACGCTCGTCGTCCCGAAAGCGCACCACGAGCACGTCGAGGACATGGACGGGGAGACGGCCGCCGCCGTGTTCGAGACCCTCCACGGGCTCGTCGGCCCCGTACAGGACGCCGTCGATGCCGAGGGGTCGACCATCGCGTTCAACAACGGCGAGGCTGCTGGCCAGGAGGTTCCGCATACCCACGCCCACATCGTCCCGCGATTCGAGGGCGACGGGGGCGGTCCCATCCACGCCGTCGCGGGCTCACGGCCCAGTCTCGCGGACGGCGAGTTGGACGAGATCCGCGACGACATCTCAGAGCGAGTCTGAACTACCGCCCGCCGGCTTCCTGCAGCAGCGAGTAGCTTTTCAGCGTCAGCCCCGCGAGGACCACGACGCCCGCGAGGAGAAACAGCGCCGCAGCTCCGATACCGAACTCGCCCCACACGAGGTTCGTGTAGCCGAGCAGGAGCCACACCAGCGCCACGAGGAGTGGAAGCCCGAGGATGAGCGCGATCATGGACTTGACCTCGTCGTAGGGGCGGCGCGACGGCACGCTCGGGGGGTGGGTCGGAGCGAAGTTCAACGCTCCGGTCACTCTCCGATTCCTTTCGACACCAGGAACAGTAATTTTTTGTCGGAACCGCCGACCACCAGGAGTATGAGCGATATCACGGCGTTCGTCGGCACGACCGGCGGCGCGGGGACGACGCGGGTGACGGTGGAGGTCGCGGCGACGCTCGCCCGCGACGGTGACGACGTGGCGATACTCGATGCGGCGTACGCGACACAGGGGCTCGCCGACCACGTCCAGGGCCGCATCGACCCGGACGTGACCGCGCTCGTCACCGAGGAGTGGCCGCTCGACGACGGACTCGTCGAACTCCCGGTCGAGACGAGCGGTCGGGTCGTCGCCGCACCGGCGTACGCGCCGTTCGAGCGGCTGGCGCGGGCGAAGACGCCCGACGCCGCACGGCGGTTCGAACGCCTCGCGGAGACCGCCGCCCGCGAGTACGACGCCGTGCTCGTCGACACGCCGCCAATCGCGGCGAACCAGGCGGTCGCGGCGGTGACCGTCGCCGACCGGGTCGCGCTCGTCACGCCCGGAACAACGCGGGGGACGGACGCCCTCGCCCGGATGCGGGACCGACTGGCAGATGTCGGCTGCGAAGTCGACGCGTCGGTCGCCACCCGCACGACCGAGACGGGCGTCGCGGACGTCGCCGTTCCCGAGAGCGACACGACCGACCCGGGGGCGGTCCCGGTGTGTGACACGGCCGACGGCGCGCTCGCTGCTGCGGTCGTCGAGGCGACCGAGACCACACTCGACCGCGACCTCGACGTCGAGTTCGACGACGGACTCCTCGGCCTATAGGAACTCGTCGGCGTCCGAGCGAGCGTCGTCGAGCGGGTCCGCCAGTTCGACTGCGAGCGCTCCTTCGAGCGCCTCGCGCGCCTCGGGGAGCGGGTCGTGTGTCTCGACGAACACCGCGAGTGCGAACTCGGCGTCGTCACACTGTGTTAGCTCCAGGGCGTCCGCTCGCGAGAGTCGGGCATCGAGCCAGTCGCGCACGACTCGCTGGCCAGTGGGGCCGAGTGGATGGACCGACTCGCCGAGCAGGTGGAGCGCCTTCGCTCCGGTCACGGGCGCGATACCAGCCTCACGAGCGGCGGCCCCGACGCTCGTTCCCGTCGCGTAGCTGTCGACGAGCGTCGCCGCCGCAGCCGGGGTACACGGCAGGGCGTCGGCGAACGGCTCGAGTCGCTCGACGAGCGGCGTGTCGGTGTCGTCGACCACCGCCACCCCGCGCGCCTCCTGTTCGGCAGTCACCTCCAGCCCTGCGGCCAACTCCGAGAGCGTCACAGGCGCTCTGGTGGGTTCATTTCACTAAAAACTACGCCAGAGAGAACTCGCCGAACCTACCGGTCACCGGTGGGTTCCCGTCGGTGCGTCGGTGGTCACTCGCGGCCTCACGACTCCGTTTTTAACCCCCATCGCGAGCCAGTTTCAGATATGAGCACGACGGCAACTGCGTGCCCCGAGTGTGACGGTCGACTACACAGCGACGGAACCGAGACCATCTGTGGCGAGTGCGGGCTCGTCGTCGGTGAGGACGCGCTCGACCGCGGCCCCGAGTGGCGGTCGTTCGCGGACGACGACACGAACCCGAAGCGGTGTGGGGCACCGCTCACGCGGTCGCGACACGACCGGGGGCTCTCGACCGAAATCGGCCGGTCGACGCGGCTCAAAGGTCGCAAACGCCGGCGGGTCGCGCGGATGCGAACACAGCACCGGCGCGCGCAGATCTCGTCGAAGACGGACCGGAACCAGGTCTACTCGTTCACGGAGATTCGACGCATCGTGAGCGCACTCGAACTCGGCGACCCTGTCCGCGAGCAGGCGTGTACGCTGTTCGAGTCGGCACAGGACGCGGACCTCCTCCGCGGGCGCTCGCTGGAGGGGTTCGCCGCGGCGACCGTCTACGCGGTCTGCCGGGTGAACGGTGTCGCCCGGACGGTCGAGGAGATAACGCGACGGGCGAAGGCCGACGCGGACGAACTCCGAGTGGCGTACGATGCGCTCAACCGCGAACTCGGCCTTCCAACGGGACCAATCGACCCGCGCTCGTATCTCGCGCGGTTCACCTCGGCGCTCGACCTGCCGCGCGAGGTGGAGGCCGCCGCCCGCGAGCTCGCCGAACGGGCCGACGACGAGGGGCTGACCGTCGGTCGAAATCCCTGTGGCGTGGCAGCGGCCTGTCTCTACGCGGCGGCGACCGAGCGGGGCCACTCACTGACGCAGGCCGAGGCCGCCGACGTGGCCGACGTGACACCCGTCACGCTCCGGTCGACGTATCACGAACTGACCGACCGCTGAACGCCCGCGGCCAGTTCCTCGAACCGCTCCGCTGCGGTCGCGTCGGGTGCGAGCGCGGCGACCGGCTGGCCGTGTGCCATCGCCCGCGAGACGTGCGCTGCGTTCGGTATCTCGACGACAGGCGCGCCCAACGCATCCCGGACCGCCTCGGTTTCCTGTCCGTCGCTTCTGTTGACGACGACCCGTGCCAGTCCTGCGTCGAGTGCGCGAGCGAGCGCTCGCGCTCGGAGCGCGTCCGCGAGTGCGACTCGCGACGGGGTGGTCACGACCACGCAGGCGTCCGCGGCGAGCAACGCCGCCCCCGAGTCGCTCGCGAGGCCGGCCGGACAGTCGACGACCACTCGCCCGTACGCTCGCTCGACAGCTGTGAGTGCCTCGGGCAGCCGTCGAACGTCGCAGGCACGGGCCCCCGCGAGCGTCCGCCCACAGGGGAGCAGGTCGACCGGGCCGGACTCGTCGACCGCCTCGATCGCCGAAGCGCGCCCCGCGAGCACGTCGTGGAGGTCCGGGCCACGGGACTCGGGGAGGTCGGCCATCCCGAGGTCCGCGTCGACCGCCACGGCGTCTACTTCGGCGGCGAGGTTGTACGCCACGGTCGTCTTGCCGACGCCACCCTTCCCGCCGACGACTGCGAGAATCACGCGAGTCGCTCCAGCGTCTCGATGGGGACGTTCGCCGCCTCGATTCGCCCCGCGAGCGTCTCCGCCCGCGCCGCGAGCCTGAGCAGCCGGTCGCGGTCTCGCTCGGTTCGCGCACACAGGTCGCGGACCCCGGCGAGTCCGTCGGCGTCCGCGACGGCGACCGTCGCCTCGGGAACTGTCCGTACGGCGTCGAGTGCTTCGAGACGGTCGACGCGAACGTCGACCGCGTCGAGGAGCGCCTCGGGGTCGTGCGGGATGTCCCCGGTCGGGTAGCCTGTGGGGGTCACTGCACCCGTTTCTTCACCGAACGCCTGCCCACTGTCGTCGGCGGTTTCGCACCCGGTCGTCTCCGTGTCGGCGGTCGGTTCGAACAGTCCCGCACGCGGCGGCCGTGGGTCGGTCAACTCCCGAGCCACGTCGTCAGGGGTCGGCTCCTGCCCGAACCGGCCGTTCTGGTCGCCGGCCTCGTCCAGCGACTCGACGTGAACGGGATCCTCGAGCGGTGGCGCGGGCGATGCGAACCCGACGCCGACCGTTCCCTCCGGCGGCAGCCGACTCGTCCACTCGCCGTCGTCCCAGCCGTGGGCTGCGTGGCTGCCGTCGCGCGGCGGCCAGGTCGGCCCGTTCAATCGGCTCCGGAGTCGAGCGCGCATCGCCGTCTCGTGGTCGTTCGTGAGCCGACACTCGACCAGCGTGACGCCGTCCGCGCGGCGACACTCGGCGGCTACCGTCACCATGGCGGCGGTGGCCGCGCCATCGGTGATAAACTACAGCCGGACGACCGGCACGTCGAACGCACGAGCGAGGTGCGCCGTGTCGACCGCCTCGAGTTCCACGACCACCGGGGCGTCGAACGCGGCGACCGTCGCGGCCGCGAGCGCCACGGTCGGGTCCGTCGCGTCGTCGAGGTCGGGGGCATCCAGGTCGTCGAGTGCGGTGACCACGTCGGGGCGAACCCGCTCGGCGAGCGTCGCTCGTGCCTCGCGCTGGAGGTTCGCGGCCCGGTCCTGCAGTTCGAGCCGGCGTTCCCGGCGGTCGTAGGCGTCGCGGGCCCTCGTCCGTTCGCGGTCGAGCGCCTGGCGGGCGGCCTCGCGCTCGGTCGTCGCCTCCGAGAGCTTCCGGCCGACTGCGACGAGTTCGTCGGCCGCCTCGGTGGCGTCGAGTCCGGCCTCGCGTCGCGCCCGGACCGCACCTCGCAGCGTCGCGGCCCGTTCGCGGAGGCGGTCGCGTTCGCTCCCCGCTGTCGCGACCTGCTCCCGCGCATCGGCGAGCGCGGTCGGACCGGCGTCGAGGTCACGAAGCTGTCGGGCGACCGCGACGAGTTCGTCCAGTTGCGGGGCCGTCCAGCCGCGGGAGCGCGCCACCGCGGCGAACGCTGCCCGACGGTTCAGGGGCATCCCGTGCCGGAGCCAGCCGAGCTGCTCGTGGGCTGGGCCGGGCGTCGGACAGTCAATCAAGTCGGCTGCAGGGTCGCGAATCGCCGTCACCAGCCGTTCGGGGGGCACGTCATCGCTGCGCCGGTCGAGGAGCCCCGCGCCCGAATCGAACGATGGTACGTCGGTCACAGCTCTCGGTCCCGGAGCTCCTCGGGTGCGGGGTGGTCGGTTCCGGCCGCGAACTTTTCGTACGGGGTGTACGTCCCGCTCTCTCGTTCGTAGGCGACGGCCGCCTCACGGACGTCGTCGGGCGCGTCGGCGAACTCGTTGAACGGGCGGGTCCGTTCGACCTGCACGTCGTCCGGGTGGCGTTCCCGGAGCCGGCAGGCGAGGAACGCGCCTGCGGCGGTGGCCTCGAACAGCGCCGCCCGGCCGAACGTCCGGACGACGCTCTCCTCGTGGCTCCGGCAGACGTTCCGGAGCGTGGTCCGCGCCGCCCGCGAGTACGTCACGACCAGCAGCACGGCTGGTTCTGTGCCAGCTTCGAACTATAAAATTAATCGTCGTGGCGAACTATTCGATCCGGTCCACGTCGAACGACGGCTCGGCGGAGAGGAGGTCGGTGAGGCGGTCGCGGGCCGCCCCCGCCGACGGCGCGAGCACGACCATGCCGTCGGCGGGGTCGTCGCCCGTCGCCCGGTAGGCGTGGAGGTCGCCCTCGAACTCCGTCGCGTACGTTCTGAGGACGCCCCGGACCTGCCGTTCGAGCCCTGCGAGGTCCGTCTCGCCGGCCTCGAAGTCGGCGAGCGCGTCCTCGACGTTCCGGAGCGCGCTGATACGGTCCATACGAAAACTCGTGCCGGCCGCCGTAATATGTCCTCGGCTCCCGCCGCGAGGTCCCCGCCGGTCGGCGTCGCCCACGGCTTTTTGCTCACAGCCGTCGTACCGGTGTGGATATGGCCGCCGAGTTCGCCCGACAGTTCGACCCCCGAACGTCGCTCACACCTGCGGTACTCGCGTTCCTCGTCGGGCTCGCTGGCCACGCCGTCGACCAGTCACTCTTCGTCCGTGCGGGTCCGATGCCCGCGGTCCTGACGGCGGCGGTCGTCGCGACGGTCTGCTACCTCCACCGCCGCGATACCCCCCGCTTGCAGGCGCTCGCCCTCCTCGTGTGGGGGGTCGTCGCGTCCGGGGCGGGTGTGCTCGGTGTGTACCTCCTCACGGTCGGCGACCAGCTCCCCCGGGCCCTGACCGAGACCGAGATAGTCCTGTACGACTTCGGGCTGTTCCTGTGGTTCGTCCTCACGCTCGCTGTGGCCTACTGGGTCGCGGCTGGCCGTGAGCGACGCACCGCGGCTGTCGCCCTCCTGCTCGCGCCGGTCCTGCAAGCGGTGTACGGGCTGCTCCTGGTGGCGCTCGTCGCCATCGGGCTGTTCGCCTGACGCTCAGGTCGTCCGCAGGTGCCCCTGCTTCGGTTCGTAAATCTCGCCCTTCTGCCGGAGCTTCTGAATCTCGTGTTCGGCCTTGTCGCGGTCCATGCCGACGGCCTCGGCGCGCTCGAACACCTCGTCTTCGGGGGCGCCGTCCTCGTACTCGTCTTCGAGCTCTCGGATGATGCCCCGGATGTTCTTGATGCGGTCGCGCTGGGTCTTCGAGGTGCCGGCCTCGACGATGTCGGCGTCGAACTCGCCGGTCTCGGGGTCGACACCGATGTCCCGGAGGGAGTTCCGAACGATGTCGATGACCCGGTCGGCGTCCCCCTTCTCGACGGTGTCGGAGAGCCGGACCCGCGCCGAGGCCTCCCCGAGCCGCACGAGCGCCTCCAGTTTCCGGGCGGTGACCGGCACCGGCGCGTCGTCGTCGGCCCCCTGGGCGCGCAGACTCACGTAGAAGTCCCGAATGGCTTCCTTCGCCTCCTCGGTCATCGTCGGGAAGCAGTTGCGTTTGGCGTAGGCGATGTACTTCCGCAGGAGGTCCGCTTCGATCTCGGGGATGACGTCCTCGGTGACGTTGTCGACCTCCTCCTGTGAGACGTTCGAGGTGGCGACGTTGTTCCGGTGGGTGAACAGCTCGCCCGCGTAGTTCGTGTTGATGATGTGCTCGGCGAGGTCGCTGTCCTTCTCCTTGTCCGGCTTGTCCGTCACCGTGAAGATGAGGTCGAACCGCGAGATGAGCGCGGGCTCGAGGTCGATCTGCTCGCCCATCGGCTCGTACTGGTCGAATCGTCCATATTTGGGGTTCGCCGCGCCGAGGAGCGAACAGCGGGACTTGAGGGTGGCGTTGATGCCGGCTTTCGAGATGGAGATGGAGTTGTGGAGGAGAACGCCCTGGCTGACGAACGTGTTGGTCGGTTCGACGGTGACGTCGTACACCCAGTCGGTCGCGTACTCGCCCTCGTTCGGCACCGTCTCTACATCGGTCACCCGGTAGTACCTGAGGTCGCAGCGGGCTTCGAGCGCGTCGGCCCGCCGCTCGGCTTCGTCCATCGCATTGTGAATCGCAGCGCGTGCACGGTCTGCGAGTTCTGCCCGCGCTTCGGCGTCGTAGCCTCCGTCTTCGGCGTCGTGGATGCGACTCGTCGTCGTCCCATCCATCCGCTCGGCTAACTGGCGCCCGGACCAGCCAATGGCCTCTCGAACGCCCGCGAGACCGTCGGTCGCGTCGATCGATCGCAGGACCTCGGTGATACGTTCGCGAACTGTCTTCACTTGGGATTCGACAGACTCGATCTGGACGCCGAACCCTTCATCGAGGTTCGGGCGGAACTGCCCGGTTTTCCGAAGGCCGACGAGCGAGCGAAGTTCGCGAATCTCCCGGGCGGCACTGGTCGGCAGCACGTCGTGATGCCGGAGCGTCTCGTTGCTCCGCTCGACGAACGCCTGTGCTTTCTCGTGACGGTCGTCAGCCGGTTCGACGACGGCATCGACGAACCGCTCTGTCGAGTCACCCATCACGTACACCTTCCACGAATCTTCGGCGGTGTCGTGGTGGATGCGTGAGGCGACGCCGATTTTTGCGAGGGCATCCGCGTAGTCCTCGGCGAGCCCCTCCGAGGCGGTCGAGAACGACATCGCTTCGCTCTCGACCCCGCCGTCACCGGCGAACGCCCCGACGAGGAACCGGCGGATGTGCTCCTCCGAGGCGCCGAGTACGCGAGCCGGGATGCGTTTGTCCCGGGCGGTGTGCATGAACTCGGGGAAGTTCTCCTCGAACCAGCGGTAGAGCTTCGTCGACACCCAGCGCTTCGTCACGGTTCCTGCCGCGTTCGTGGTGTCGGTACTCTGGAAGCTGAACTCGCGCCGCATCAACTCGTCTACTCTTGCTAGCAGGCGGTCATCCTGATTCGAGAACCCGATTTCGTGTGACGAGCCGGCGTAGGAGTGTCCTTCGGCGACGAGGAAGCCGAGAATTTCTGCGAGGTCCTCGCTCAGTTCGTCGGGGAGGTCCACATCCCGCTCCTTTCCGACGTGTGGCTCGTCGTCGAGGTTGACCGGCGCACTCGAGTTCGGGAGCTTCCGTGGTGCAGGGACGAATGCGCCTTTCTCGATATCACGTGCCTCGACCGTGCCAACCTCGCCGTCGATGTCTGCGAACATCGGGTGTTCGGGTGTCACGAGTACGTCGCGGCCGTTGGAGAACGTCACGCGGACGAACTCGTCGGGAGCCTCGTGTCGACTCACGCGGTCGACCGGCTGCTTCGTCGTCTCGTTCGTCTCGAGGTCGACCGAGTGAACGCGTACGTCGTCTACCGGTAATATCTCACAGTCGACGCCATCGACTATCTCATCCGAGCGGGCCGCCATCTGCTCGTCAACGAACTCCCCGATTTTGACGCGGCGACCATCCGCGAGCAGTACCTCCGAGTTCGGATGGTACGACTGCTGCTCGAGCGCTTCGTGCATCGCAGAACGGTCCTCCGGCCGCATCTTGTCGAGTTCGTCCACCGCGGCGATGCCCTGGTCGGCGAGCACGAGCGCGCCGGCTTCGAGCGTCCACTGCTGGCCGTCGCCGAAGTCGTCGCGGACCGCAGCTGCGGTGAGACCTGCGCTCGACGAGCCTTTCCCGGAGGTGTAGACGGAGCGCGGGGCCAACTTCTTCACGTACTGAAGCATCTGGGAGTTGTGCGAGACGACGTTGTTCCCGATGTACGTGTGCGTGCCCGCGACTTCGAGGTCGTACACCCAGTCGTAGTCGGGTTCGACAGTCTCGATGGACTCGATTGAATCAGCCCGCGCCGTTCGAATGCCACCGGACTGCGCCGAGTGAGTGGATTGACTCTCAATCATCACGCCACCATCGGTCGCAACCGGCTGCGAGTCACTCACGAGGATTTCCTGACCGACAGCGAGGTTCTCGGCACGGACTGCCTGTGGCTCACCTTCTGTTGCAAGGAACAGCGGGTGTGACGGTGTCACCTCGACATCGTACCCACTCGCTGTCTGAATCTGGTACATCCGGTCGGGAGCCTCACGCTTCCAGACTTTCGTCGCACGCCGTTCGGTGATACTCCCGTCTGCTTCCATCGAGGGAAGTGGGAGATCGACCTCGTCGTACACGCCATCGTCTATCGGTTTCGGGTCTGTGAGATTCGACTCTACGAGTTCTCCTAACTCCCGTTCGGTTCCGTCTGCTAACTCGACTCTGGTATCATATTTCTGGCACTTCCCCGTCCCGGGGTCCCCAATCAGCAGCATGTGCAGGTCGCCGCGAATCCGCGACCCGTCTGGGAGGTCCTTCTTCACCCCCGAGAACAGTTGCATGATGATGGCGAGCTTCTGTTCCTCGTAGCCGAAGATGGAGGGAGCCATCGAGCCGACCATCTTCTCGTAGATGTCGGGGTCGTTCGACAGCTCGATGATCTCCTTCTTGTCGGCCTCGGTGATGTCCATCTCCTCGAACTGCTCGTCCTCGACCATCACCGTCATCCCCTGCATGTAGAAGTCGAAGACGGGGGACTTCTCCTGCTGGTTCCCCTGCTGTTCGAGGCGGAGGATCCCCGTGACGGTGACGTGGTCGCCCGCCGTCACCTCGCCGGTGATGTCGTCTTCGATGTGGATGTCGATGGCCTGCGGCGTCTCGCCGCCACGGAGCCCTTCAGGGGACTCCTGGACCCGAATCTTCTGGGCGTCGACGAACTCCGACTGGTCGAAGTTAATCTGGAAGGGGCCCTGCCGTTCACAGCCCTGACACTCGTGCGGCTCTTGAAACGTGCCGTCCGACTGGGGGACGCGGGTCATCGTGCCGCAGCGCTGGCACTCGAAGGCGGCGTTCTGGATCTTCGGGCGGACGTCCGTCGCCTTGCGGACGATACCCTGGACGGAGATGAGGTTACCGACGTGGTCGGCACGGATTTCGCGGATGCCCGTGGCGTCGGTGAGGTTGTGGACGCGGACGTGTGCCTGTCCGAGTTTCACGTCCACGGGGAGGTCGTAGAGCCGGAGGGCCTCCTCGGCGTAGTCTTGCATCTGGCCCGGTTGTGCGACGAAGTCGTCGGCGATGTCGGGGTCGAAGCGGTAGAGGTCGTCGTAATCGACGAGCAGCGACTTCTGTTCGCCGGGGTACTTCTGCGCGAGTTCGCCGATCTCGTTCCGGTAGTAGTTGCGGTAGAACTCCTCGAAGCGGTCGATGATCTCGGCGTTCTCCGCGCGTGCCATGTGAGTATCCAGGGTTGGTGCCTGCTCCGCTAAGAAGTTTCGCAAGCGGAGTGGAAGTGTTCACGTCCCCCGGCTGTCACCGGGCAGTCGGGTGGACGCGCAGGCGAAGCGACGGGGGGTTGGGTCACCGACCCGACGAGACGAGTCGGACGACGACGTAGGGGGCGACCACCAGGAGGGCGACCGTCGCGACGAACAGGCCGAGGAACGCCGCGAGCGCCGGGGGGACGACGGCGACCGCCACGACCAGCGCGACCAGCAGCGCGAGCACGGCGAGCTGTCCGGGCCGCAGGTGTCGGAGGGCACGGAGTCGGGTTCGGAGCGCCTCGAACGCCGTTCCCGGCAGTCGTTCGGTCGCGGTCTCGGGGATCGTCGTCGGCTCGGTCAACGGTTCGGTCGGGGTGTCGGATATCTCGTGGCTCATCGCTTCCACCTCGACTGTTGCTACGGCACTCACGACGATAAGTGTAAGCTGAAAAACAGTTCTGTACGATGGCCAACTGAAATTCAGTTCACCGAGCTGAAAAGGAGCAAAACCGACCGGAGGGGCCGGAACGCGAACACAAGGCTTTTAGAATACACCCGGTTACCAGCGCGGCACCAACAGTGGTTCACCCCTTTGCTCCCAATCCCACCCAGTGTAGCGACTGCCGACGACTTCCACACGGGGGGCCGACCTAGATGGCGTCGCAGTCCCAGCGCGTCCAGAAGTCGTTCCTGAAGTACCAGCACCTGTTCGTGCTGAGCGCCCCCGCGTTGTTCGTCGTAGCTCTTCTGCTGTTCGCGCCCACTGACGGTGCCACGGGGACCGACTACTGGCTGGAGTACTGGTGGCTGTTCCCCTTCTTCCTGCTCGGCGCGACCATCGTGAACACGGTGGGTATCAGCGGCTCGGCGCTGTTCGTCCCGTATCTCATCTTCATCTTCCCGCTCATCGCGGGACAGGGGCTCACCCCCGAGACCATCGTGAAGGTGGGGCTCATAAGCGAGTCGTTCGGCCTGTCGAGTTCCTCTATCGCGTTCATCCAGTACGGGCTCGTCGACCGCCGGCTGGCGCTCACGCTCGTCGGCGGCGCCGTCCCGTTCGTCATCGCGGGAGCGCTGCTCTCGTTCGTCATCCCCGAGCCGCTGTTCCACGCGCTACTCGGGATTGCGCTGCTCGCGGCGTCGTACCTGCTGTTCACCGCGGACCTCGGCCACGGCAGCGAGAGCGACAGTGGCACCGAGGCGGCGACGGCGACCGACGGCGGCCGCGAACTCCCGAACGACGCCGGCAAACTCGGTCCGGCGGGCGTCCGCACCGACGACGACGGCACCGTCACCCGCGTCGACCGCGACGGTGACGACTACACGTACACCCGCGGCGGCTACCTCCGCCGGTTCGCCAACTACAGCGTCGGCGGCACGTTCCAGGGGCTCGCTGGCTTCGGTGTGGGCGAACTCGGCATCGTCTCGATGCTCTCCACGAAGGTTCCCGTGCGCGTGGCCATCGGCACGAACCACATCGTCGTCGCGATGACGGCCGTGCTGGCGTCGGTGGTGCATATCTTTGGCGGTGGGCTCGTCGGCGGCCACTCGCTGAGCCTCGCCACCACGCCGTGGAACATGGTTATTTTCACTGCTCCCGCCGCGGCACTCGGCGGCCAGATCGCTCCCTACGTCTCGAACGCGCTGGAGACGAGCACCATCAAGAAGGGCGTCGGTGGCCTGTTCGCCATCATCTCCGTCGCGCTGTTCCTGATGGCCGCGGGCGGCGTCCTCTGACCTCGCACGCGCCTCCATTAGCCCGCGCTTTTTCAAGTCTCGCGCCGGTAGTCGACGGTATGTACGACGACATCCTGTTGGCGACCGACGGGAGCGACGGAACCACGACCGCCGTCACCCACGCCGGAACGCTCGCGGAGACGTACGGCGCGACGGTCCACGTCCTGTCGGTGATCGACACCCGAAACCGGTTCGAGAGCCCGACGAGCGGCATCGCGCCCGAGGCGTGGAACGAGGCCGAACGTGACCGCGCGGAGACCGCGACCGAAGCCGCGGTCGCAGCGCTCCCCGACGGTGTCACCACCGAACGCGTCCACCCCTCGGGCGTCCCACAGACCGAGATTCTGGCGTACGCCGAGGCGGCGGACGTCGACGTCATCGTGATGGGCACCCACGGGCGGACCGGGCTGGACCACTATCTCATCGGGAGCGTCACCGAGAAGGTCGTCCGGCGGTCGCCGGTGCAGGTGCTGACCGTCAAACTGGACGAGGACGACGCGGAGACGTAGTCGGTTCGTTCAGTTGTCGCCGAACGCTTCGGCCTGCATCTCGACGTAGCGGCGCGGCCACGTCGCGACGTGGTGACGGTATCGGTTGACGACGTTTCGTACTGCCGACGCGACCCTCGTCAGGGGGCCACGGCGTGGCTCCCCGGTCGGTCGCTTCCGATAACTCATGTGTGGGTGTATAGCACGGGTTTGTCATAAACGTTGGTGCTTCTCTCGTCGCTCGCCGCTCGTCAACCGCTCGACCGGGGGCGCGGTAGGTTTTCCCGCGCTCGCCCCCTACGTCGGCCGATGACGGCACTCGATGCGGTCTGTACCGACCTCCGGTCGCGGGGGTACACCATCGACCGGTCGGCTGACCGAGGGGTGCCACCTGCGATTGCTCGTGGCGGTGACGCGCCCACGGCGTTCACCAACCTCTCCATCGCGGTCGAACCCGTAACCGGCGACCCGACGACGCTCGTCGAGCGAGCCGCCCACGCTGCGCGCTCTGACCGCGCGGTGCTGTACGTGATGGGGTCCGAGACCGCCGCCGCAGTCCGGGACGTGCTCGCGGAACCGCGGTTCGTCCGCGAGGAACGCGACGGCTGCCGCAGCTTCTACCACGTCCCCGACCGCATTCGACTCGGCGACGGGTTCGCCTGCGTCCGGGCGGACGGCCCACAGACGTGGCGCGAGGACCCGCCCGGCGAACTCGGCGACGGTGAGACCCACCCGCTGGTCCTGCTGGCCGACGGCGAACCACTGGCTGCGCTCGATTCGGTGGCTGCCCTCACCTGTCCCAGTCCCGACGTGACAGCGTTCCCGTACCGCTATCGCCGTGTCGACGGGACGTTCCGGGTCGAGCGCCACGACGGCCGCGAGGTCGGCCGATATCGAACGCTACGGGCGATGAAGGCGAACGCTTACCGGCCGGTTCCGGTGCCGCTGGTCCCCGAGCACCACCTGCAGTGGGGAACCCCCGCGATGGCGCTCGCCGTCGTCGACGGCGGCATCGAGTACGAGCGGTACCGCTGACCGTTCACTCCGAAGTAGTCACCTGCTTCCGCACGCAGTCGGTTGGTCCCGAGCCGTGTGATAGCGCTGTCCCCCGGTGGGCCGGTCGAGGTCGCGGACTGTGTCCCGTGCTGTCAGGTGGCAGCTATTCAAATACCCGTCCACCGTTCGGGTGGGCAGGTGTTCCAGAATGGCTGCCGCTGACCACAGCGACCTCCCCGTCTCCCCCGCCGACACGTACGAGCTGTCCGCGACGCTCCACCGGACCGACGACGGGACCGTCCTCTGTACGATCTACCCGACGGATGCCGAGCCGGACGCACAGCAAACCACGTGGGTCTGTGCGAAGGAAGGGTTCTTCGTCTCACTCGACGCGATTCGGTAGGCGGCGGGAGCTATCGCCCGCGACGGACGACGAGCACGCCCGACAGCAGCGCGACAGCGAGGAGGCGACCCAGTTGCTGGAGGGCGGACAGGAGCCCACTCACCAGCCCCGCGTAGGCCATACTGTTCTGGCTCTGATTGAAGCCCGAACTGGTCGACGTGGGCGTCGGCGTAGTCGTCGCCGTTGCCGTCGGCGTCGGTGAACTTGTCGGCGTCGGGGTCGGCGTCGGGGTCGGCGTCGCCGAACTCGTCTGGGTCGGCGTCGGGGTCGGTGTTGATGTCGGTGTCGCCGTGTCGTCGTCACCACCGATGTCGATGACGCCACCGTCGTCCTCCGTCGACGTGGGCGAGGACGTGGGCGTCGGACTGGTCCCCGTCCCCGTCGACGTCGCCGTGTCGTTGCCGAACAGGCCGCCACCGTCCGTCGGCGTGGACGTGGGCGTCGGGGTGGGAGCGGGCGTGGCGGTGGGTGACGCGGTCGGCGTCGCCGTGGTGTCGGTCGACTGGACGGTGCCCGATGCGGCGTCGGTCGGCGTCGCCGTGTCGTTCACCACCGGGCCCTGCGGTGCGACCGCGCCCATGCCCGAGATACCGACGACGACGCCCAGTCCGATGACGAACAGTGCCGTCCCGATCAGGAACAGCACCGCCTGTCCGGGAACCTTCGATGGCGTTCCACCGCGCGCGGCGAGCGGGTCGCTCTCCTCGCCGGCGTCGGCAGCTGGGGCGGGTCGGTCGTCGTCGGTTGCCACGTCCATCGTCACTGGTCGGTCGCGTCATAGCCGCATTATTATCTGTTGGATAAATTGAACGAGCTACCCCCCAACTACCGTTTCGTGCGGCGAGCATGCGGGATTGTGGGCTGCGTAACTAAGATGCTCTGTAGGGTAGCCCGTCGTGAGACCATCTATGACGCAACCGCCCCCAGCAGGGCAGACTGACGCGGACCACCGCCTGTTCGTCGCTGGCGACGTCATCTGTCCCCCGGAGCTGTCAGCCCCGTTCGTCGCTCCGGCTCTCCAGCAGCGCATCGAGCAGGCGGACCTGTCGGTCGTGAACCTCGAAGCGCCGGTCGACCCGAAATCCGACCCCATCGAGAAGTCGGGGCCCGCCAAGCGCTCGGCGGCGGACACGACCCCGTTGCTCCGGGAGGCCGGGTTCGACCTCGCGACGCTCGCGAACAACCACGTGATGGACTACGGAGCCGATGGGCTCCGGCGAACGATTCGCGAGTGCGACCGCGAGGACATCGCGACCTGTGGGGCTGGCGGCGACCACGACGCCGCGCTGGAGCCCCACCGAACGACGCTGGGAGACACGTCCCTCGCGGTGTTCAGCGTCTGTGAACAGGAGTTCGGGGTGGCCGACGCGGCCTCGCCGGGCACGGCGTGGGGGTCACATCCGTCCGTGCGTCGGCGCATCGCCGAGGAGTCGCGACGCTCGGACGTGGTCGTCGTCGTCGCGCACGGCGGCGTCGAGTACGTCCCCTTCCCGCCGCCGCAGCGCCAGACGCGCCTTCGCGAGTTCGTCGAGGCCGGCGCGGACCTCGTCGTCGGCCACCACCCGCACGTCCCACAGGGATGGGAAGTCCACAAAGGGACGCCCATCTTCTACAGCCTCGGCAACTTCCGGTTCGACCAGCCGAACCGCCCGAAGACGAGCTGGGGGCTCGCCCTCGACGTCGGCATCGCGGACGGCGAGACCCTCGACGTCGACCTCGTGCCCACGGAACTGGTCGACGGGACGGTCCAGGAGGTCGACACCGACCGCGCCGTCGACGAACACCTCCAGTACCTCTACCGGGTGACCGAGCGCACCGCCCCGCAGGACACGCTGCGAGGCTACTGGCAGGAGACCGCGATGCAGTTGTTCGACCAGCGGTACTCGAACTGGCTCCGCCGCGGGACCGGCGCGCGGGCTCGCGACCAGGTCACGACGCCGACTCAGCACGTCAGCACCGAAGCCGCGTGGGGCGAGGGTCGCCGCGACGAGATGCTCGTCCTGTTGAACCTGTTCCGCAACGAGTCGCATCGGTCGGTCGTCGAGACGGCGCTCGCGCTCAAGACGGGCGACTGCGTGGACCACCGCACCGAAGAGATCCGCGAGGAGGTCCGTGAGCTCGTCGCCTGGACGGAGGACCGACCCTTCTACGACACCCCGTCGCCGCCGCGGGCGAAGCTCGCTGCACTCGGGTCGCTACTCTCCGAGCGGCTGCCGACCGGCTCGGAGAACACGTCCGACGACTCGTACCTCCCGCACAGCGGTGACGGCGGGAGCGCCTGAAACTGGACTGCTCGACGTCTCGCGTCCGATCTGTCTCGACGCTAGCCCGTTTCGATTCTCCGCATCTGAGAGGGGGCTCCTCGTCCGATAGCCTCAGCCCCGCCGCCCGGCCAGCACGAGCGCCGCGACGCCCCCAGTCCACGGAACGAGCGTGCGTACCAGGCTCCAGAGTCCACCCAGCATGGCGCTGGGAGAGGACGTGCCGGTGGCCGTGGCGGTCGGCGTCGAGGTCGGCGTCGACGTGGGAGTAGCCGTCGCTGTCGCCGTAGCGGTCGGTGTCGAGCTAGGGGTCGCCGTCTCGGTTGCCGTTGCCGTGGGGGTCGCCGAGGCGGTCGGCGTCTGGCTTTCGGTCGGTGTCGGCGAGGCGGTCGGGGTTGGGGAGGGAGTCGCCGTCGGCTCCGGCGTATCCGGCGGATCGGTCGGGCGCGGCGTGGACTCTCCAGTCGGCGACGGACTCGCGGTCGGAGCGGCCGTCGCGGTTCCGGTCGGGGTCCCCGTCGCGGTTCCGGTCGCCGTTCCATTTGGTGTCGCCGTTCCCGGGGTCGAACTGGCCGTGGCCGTCGGGCTCCCCGTGGGCGACGCCGTGGTCGGGCTGGCCGTCGGTGTGGCCTCCCCCGTGTCCGCGGGTGTCGGGGTCGCCGTGCTGGTGATGTTCGTCGACGAGATGTCCGGGGTCGGGTCGTCGACGCCGACGGCGACGACGATGCCGGCGGCGAACAGCAGGATGCCGCCGACGAGCAGGAGGCGGTTGAGCAGGCGTTGCGTCCGCTCGATGTTGAACGACAGGCGAGACCGCCGCTCGCCAGCCAGCGGTGAGTCGAACCGGCGCACGCGGGGGCCGACGACCGGCACCGAGACGAGCACCGAGCGGACCTCCTCGACGTCGATGGCACCCGTCGCGAGCGCGAGCACCGCGTACAGGAGGAACCCGACCGGCGGCACGACGAGGAGTGCGAGCCAGCGGTTACTGAGGGTGAGCGTGAGGCCGACGATGGGCACCGTGGTCAACACGCCGGTGAGTGCGATGCGGCCGAGGCGCGCGTCGGCGAACGGGTCGTAGCCGATGCGACGCGCCCCCCAGTAGTGGAAGAACGGGAGCGAGCCGTAGCCGATACTGGTCGCGACGGCCGCTCCGACCATCCCGTACCGGGGGATGAGCAGGGCGTTCAACACGAGATTCAGGACCGCTGACGCACCCGTCGCTCCGATGACGGTCTTCAGTTCGCCCTTCGCGTGACTGATGGAGAAGATGGGGCGGGCGACCGCGAACCCGAGCGTCCCCGGGAGCAACAGCACGACCGGGAGCGCCGCCGCCGCGTAGTCCGAACCGAGGTACAGCGGGACGAAGTCGAACGCGAGCGCCCCCAGCCCGACGGCCAGCAGGAGCGTGAACAGCAGCGTGTAGCGCGTCGCCTTCGACGCCATCTCGGTCACCTTCTCGACGCGGCCCTCGTTCCAGAGGCTCGACGTCTCCTGGATGAGCACCGACTGGACAGATCTGGGAACGAGCCAGAGGAACTGCACGATGACGAGCGCGCCCTTGTACACCCCGGCGGTCTGGCTGTTCACCATGTCGTTGACCATCAGGATGTCGACGTGGTACATCGACGTCAACAGGAAGATGTAGACGACTGTGAGGGAGTTGAAGCCGAACAGCTCCCGCTTCGGGAGGTCGTCGGGCAGCGGCTGGACCAGCTGACGCAGCGACACCTCCCGGCTGATGAAGTAGAAGGCGACGATGAACGCCAGCGAGCTGGCGACGATCTCGCCTGCGAGGACGCCCTCGACCCCGAACCCGAGCGCCGCGAGCCCGACGGCGACGATGCCGAACGTCACCTTGTGCAGCACCTTGATGGGCTCGGAGACGTGCTCGAGTTCGAGCCCCATCAGCGCCCGGCGGATGTACTCGCGGAACTGCGCGGCGAGCGTCAGCACCGCGAGCAGGTAGAAGTACGGCCGGAACGCGGGGCCGAACCCCAGCCCGAGCTTGGAGATGAACCCCGTGTGTGCGGCCACGGCGAACAGCACGGCGGGAATCACCGCGAGCACGAACGCGACGCGGAAGTAGAAGCCGAAGACGCTGCTCGCCCAGTCCGCCCGGTCGCGGTCCTCAGCGAGGTACTTGCGGACGCCGCTGTTGATGCCGGAGCTGACGAGGATCATCAGGAGGCCGAACACCGCCATCACGACGCCGTACGCGCCGTACTCCGCTTTCGTGAGGAAGTGGACGAGCGCGGGCGTGGTAAGGAACGACACCAGGATGACGCCGATACGGCCCCCCGCGATGGAGAGGAACGCGGTGACTGGATTGCGTTTCATGGCGATATCGAGCTGGGGTCGTGGCCTCGTGGCTGGGTCACCGGTCGCGGGAGACGGTCTCGCCGGCGGCGGTCGTCGCGCCGACCGAGAGCG
Source organism: Halorarius litoreus (assembly GCF_024362405.1). Lineage (GTDB taxonomy): Archaea > Halobacteriota > Halobacteria > Halobacteriales > Haloarculaceae > Halorarius > Halorarius litoreus. Next base: position 2,111,998 of record NZ_CP101454.1, read on the forward strand.
TCACCCCCGGGTCGAGACTCGTGTTCACGCCGGTCTTGGCGCCGTGACCGGCGACGACGCCGAACTTCCGTCGCCCCGTGGAGACGCGCTCGCCTTTCACCGTGAGGCGGACGTCGGCTCCGTCGTGCCGAAGGTTCGCGACCTGGGTTCCGGCCCCGAAGTTCACGTCGCGGCCGAGCACGCTGTCGCCGACGTACGAGAGGTGTGACACCGACGCGCCGGCCAGCAGGACGCTGTTCTTCACCTCACAGCCGTGGCCGACCGTGGCGTCGGGGCCGACGACCGTCGCCCCGCGGACGTAGGCGTTCGGTCCGACGGTCGCCCCGGACTGGACGAGCGCCGGTCCCTCGATGACGACGCCCGCCTCGATGGTCGCGCCCGCCTCGACCACGACCGTTCCCCGAAGGTCGGCGTCGCGGTGGACCTCGCCCCGGACCCTCCGGGTCGCCTCGGCGAGCTGGCGCTCGGTGGCTTCGAGCAGCTCCCACGGTCGGCCGACGTCCATCCAGCGGTCGAGCCGGACCGGCCGGACGGTGTGGGTCTCGGCGATGCTCGCGAGCACGTCCGTGAGCTCGTGTTCCCCGCGCTCGCTCTCGGGCACCTCGAGCATCTCGGCAGCGTCGGCAGGGAAGTGGTACGCGCCCGTGTTCGCGAGGTCGGTCGGCGGGTCGTCCGGCTTCTCGACGATGTCGGTGACGACGCCGTCGTCGACGCGCACGACGCCGTAGTTCGTCGGGTCCGCGACCTGGTGGACGCCGACGCTCGGGCCACGGTCGACCAGGTCGGCGACGCTCTCGAGGTCGTACCGGTTGTCGCCGTTCAGCACGAGGAACGGCCCGTCGAGGTACTCGCGGGCCGCCAGTACGGCGTCGGCGGTGCCGCGCTGGTCGGCCTGCTCGGCGTAGTGGACCGGGACGCCACGGTACCGGTCGCCGAAGTGCGCCCGGACGCCCTCGGCCCGGTAGCCGACGATGAACACGAGTTCGTCGACACCGGCCGCGACGGCGACGTCGGCGACGCGCGCTGCCAACGGTTCGCCCGCCACGGGGAGCATGGGTTTCGCCACCTCCTCGGAGAGCGGCCGGATGCGTGTCCCCTCACCGGCCGCCAGAATCACGGCTTGCATTGTCGTTGGACGCCGTTCCCGCTCGTCGGGCTTTATTACCAGACAGCTAATCTCTGGGGGGTCGTTCAGATTCTCGGTGGCTAGTCCAGAGACGGTCAGTCCCTGGCTCGTAGAGGCCTCTGCCGGCCGATTGCGCCGGCGTTGCGGCGCACGACGCCGTTAGGTGGCCGATAATAATGCTCAGCTACCGACGTGTGCGAAACGAGTAACTGTGGTCGTCTTGCACTCAGAGGTGGTTCGCGGTGAACCGTGATAGCTATCTGACCGTCCTGCTCGCCGTCTGTTGTATCGGGGCCGCGGGTATGGCCTCGACGACGCTCGCGTCGTCGCTCTCGGAAGACCCCGACGACGTCGTGGACGTCGACTACTCGAAGCTCCCCATCGGGAAGGACGAGGGGAACTCGGTCCGCGGCGCCGTACAGAACGAGGAAGGAACCCCGCCCGAGGGTGGGAGCGATTCCGAGGACAGAACTGATCCCCAGGGAAGCACCGGTGGGGGAGACAGCGACCGTTCCGAGTCGTCAGCACCGGACGAGCAGTCGAGCGGCGACGACGGGGCCGAGTCGAGTGACAGCCAGTCGGCGGACGGATCTGGCGGCGGAGAGACCGGCGAGTCGGGGTCGGGCGGTGGGACCGGCACCAGCGGTGTCGGCGCCGGCGGGTCCGGCAGCGGCCGCGGACCGGGAACACCCGCGGTGAACTGGCTGTGGAACCTCCTCGAACAGCTGCTGCCGTTCCTCGTGCTCCTCGTCGCGGCGGCGCTCGCGTACCGGTACCGCCGGAACCTGCTCGCGCTCGCCCTGGCACTCGCGGCGGCGTTCGGTGACCGGACGCCCGACCGTGACCGGACGGCGACCCGCTGGCCGGCCGAGCGGCCGTCGAACGACGTGCACCGCGCGTGGGTCTCGATGGTCGACCGACTCGACCTCGACCAGCCACACACTCGAACCCCCAGCGAGTGTGCGAGCGCGGCGGTCGAGGCGAACATGGACCCGTCGGCGGTCCAGACGCTGACGGACGTGTTCGAAGAGGTGCGGTACGGTGAGAAGCCGGTGACCGACGAGCGACGACAGCGGGCCAAGCGGGGGCTCGACCGCCTCCGCGGAGGTGAGACGCGATGAACCGCGGCCGGGTCGTCCTCGGTATCGTGGGGCTCGGCGTCTTCCTGCTGGGCGTCGCCACCGTCGTCGCGCCGTCGACGGCCACCGCGCTCCCCGTCGAGGGCGTCGTCGACCTGCTCGGCGGGCCGTACGTGTTCGTCGCGGCGTTCGGCGTCGTCGCCTTCGTCGTCCTCCTGGGCGTCATGGGTGCACGGGCCATCGACGGGCTCGACGAGGCCACGCCGCCGGACCCCGAAGACGTGTATCAGGTTCCCCAGCCGGGCCACGAGTTCGACGCGTTCGTCGACTCCGGCGGCGGGCTGACCGCTCGTATGCTCGGCAATCGACACGAGCGAGCACGCACGCGGGTCCGGCGGACGGCGCTCGCGACGCTGGTTCGAACCGGCGGGATGAGCCGCAACGAGGCCGAAGCCGCCATCCGCGAGGGGACGTGGACCGACGACCCCGTGGCCGCGTCGTTCCTCTCGACGCGACAGCGGCCGGGGCTCGGCGAGCGACTCGCTGCCGCCGTCCGCGGGGAGTCGTCGACTCAGCGAGGCGCACGCCGCGCCGCCCTCGCGGTCGCACGGTACGACGAGGTGTCGCGATGACGACCGTTCGCCGCACCCGTCGCTGGCGTGGCGTCGTCGCGGTCGCGCTGTTCGCCGGCGCCGCTGGCGTACTGTTCAAGCGCCCGCTCCCACTGCTGTTGGCGGTCGTCGGCGTGGGCTACGCCGCCTACCCGCAGGTGCCGTCACCGCCGACGGTTTCGCTCGACATTGACCGTCGTCTCGACCCCGACGACCCGGCCGACGGCGAGCCGGTGACCGTCGAGGTCACCGTCACGAACACGGGCCAGTCGGTGCTGCCGGACCTCCGCATCGTCGACGGCGTCCCGCCGATGCTGTCGGTGAGCGACGGGACGCCCCGACACGCGACGGCGCTCCGGCCCGGCCGGCGGGCGACGTTCTCCTACGAGGTGACCGCCACGCAGGGAACCCACCGCTTCGAGCCGGCGACGGTCGTCGCCCGCGACGTGAGCGGGGCGACGGAGGTCGAGACCGAGGTGGCCGCCGACACCACCATCGAGTGTACCGCGGAGGTGCCGGAGGTGCCGCTCCGCCAGCAGACACAGCAACACGTCGGGCGTATCGTCACGAACGACGGCGGGAGCGGCGTCGAGTTCCATCGCACCCGCGAGTACCAGCGCGGTGACGACATGAGCCGCATCGACTGGCGCCGGTTCGCCCGAACCGGCGAGTTGACGACGACGGAGTTCCGCGAGGAGCGGGCTGCGAGCGTCGTCCTCTGTCTCGACGTTCGGGCCTCCGCGTATCGGTCGCCCGAGGAGGGTGAGCCACACGCGGTGGCGCACGAACTCGCGGCGGCCGAACAGCTCCTCGCCGAACTCGCAGAGACGACCGACTCGGTCGGGCTGGCGACGCTCGGCGGGCGCGAGTCCTGCTGGCTCCCGCCGGGCGCCGGCCGCGACCACCTGCTGCGCGCGCAGCAACTGCTCGCGACGCACCCCGCGCTCTCGCCGTACCCGCCGGAGTCGTCCGACGAGGCCATCGACGACCAGGTGCTCGACCTGCGGCGCCGCCTCGGGACGGACACGCAGGTCGTCCTGTTCTCGCCACTGCTCGACGCCGGAGCCGTCTCGGCTGCGCTGGCGCTGGAGGCGGCAGGCCACGCCACGACGATCATCTCGCCGGACGTCACGGATGGGGACTCGCCCGGGGCGCAACTGGCACGCGTCGAGCGCCGTAACCGGCTCGACACGGTCCGTGAGGCCGGCGTCCGGGTCGTCGACTGGTCGCCCGACGTGGCGTTGGGAACGTCGCTGGTTCACGCCCAGGAACGGTGGTCGGCGTGACCGACCGCGACCCCCTCCCGCTCGGGAGCGCGCTCTCGCTGTGCTCGGCGGCCGTCGCGACGGCGCTCGTGGCCACGACCGGCGTCCAGCGAACCGCGCTGCTCGCGACGGTCGGTGGTGTGGCCGTCGTGGCCCTCGGGATCCGACTCGCGCGACACGGACACCGCCTGGTCGGGGGCCTCCTCTTCGTCGCCGGCGCCGGTGGAGTCGCCATCGGGTTCAGCCGAGGGCTGTCCACCACGCCGTCGTTGCAGTTCGAGATCTACCCGGCGCTCGTGGGCGTCACGCTGCTCGGCCTCGGCCTGGCGCCGGTGCGCCGTGGCTGGGAGCGGTGGTTCGTCACCGCCGGCAGCGCTGCCGTCCTCGCGGCCGTCGTCACGAGCGGCGTCGTCCGCGGGACGGCGACGGTCCCCATCCTGCTGGCGGGCGTGGCGACGGTCGTCGCGTGGGACGTCGGCGAGCAGGCGGTGAACCTGAGCAACCACGTCGGCACCGATGCGCGGACCCACCGCGTCGAACTCGTCCACGGCGCGGCGGCGGTCGGCGTCGGTGTCGCCGCCGTCGCGATGGCGCTGTTCGTCCAGAACGTGCACGTGACCGGCGTGCCGCTGTCGGGACTCGGCGTCCTGCTCGGTGCGACCGTCGTCCTCACGACGGCCCTCTACAACTGAGGGTCAGAAGGAGTAGTTCTCGAACGACGCCGGCTCGGTGCCCTGCTGTTCGAGTCTGATGCGTCCCTCCTCGAGGTCCGCGAGCATCACCTGCCCGCCGTAGCCGGTGTCGACGCTGTGCCCGCGAACGACGACTGCCGACGTTCCGTCGACGTCGACCTCGGCCGAGGTGGTGAACCGACCGTCGGTTCGCGTGCTGTCGAACTCCGTGCGGGCGAGGCGCTCACCGCCGAGGGTTTCGAGCTGCCACCAGTCGGCGCCGGACTCCGACGGCGCCAGTGTCACGAAGAACGTCCGCGTCGAGCCGTCGGTCTTGTACTGGAAGCCGGTGACGTGCGTCTCGCTGGTCTCGCCAGAGGGTGTCGGCGTCGCCGTGCCGGTAGCGGTCGCCGTGTCGGACGACGAGTCGGCAGCATCGCTCTCGTTTCCGTCCGTGTCGCCCGGGACGACGTTCGAACAGCCCGCGAGCAGCGTCGCCGCGACACCGCCGCCCGCGGTGAGGAGCCGCCGCCGGCTCTGCCGTGGTCGGCGCGTCTGTGCCTCGTTGGTTGCGTCCTCGGTCCGCCGCTGGGGGGTCCCGGTACCGTGACCGGTGTCTCCTGGCATGGTTCGGTGAACTGCCAGATGGGCGTTTATTATTCAGCCGGTAACCGCCGTGTGACGCCCCGGTCAGGCGGCCGTCGTCTGTGGCTCGTAGTCGATGGTCGGCACCGGGAGGTCCTCGAGGATGTCACGGACGACGTCCGCCTTCGCGACGCCGTTCACCCGAGCATCGGCCGTGAGTACGAGCCGGTGGGTGAGCACGTCGGGGGTGACGGCCCGCACGTCGTCGGGGGTGGCGTAGTCGCGGCCCTGGACGGCGGCGTACGCCCGGGTCACCTCGAACAGTCGCTGGGTTCCGCGGGGCGAGACGCCGGCTTTCACGCGGCTATCCTCGCGGGTCGCGCGCGTGACGTCGGTGATGTACCGGCGAAGGTCACGCTCGACGTGGACGCGCTCCGGGGCCTGGTGCAGGTGCCCGATGGTGTCGTTCGAGCAGACGGTGTCGACCGTGGGCGACTGGTTGGTTCGGTCGGCTCGACGGTCGAGCAGTTCGAGTTCGCCCGCGTCGTCGGGGTAGCCGAGACTGGTCTTGATGACGAACCGGTCCTTCTGTGCTTCCGGCAGCGGGAACGTCCCCTCCTGCTCGACGGGGTTCTGCGTCGCGATGACGAAGAACGGCTCCGGGAGGTCCCGGCGCGTCCCGTCGACGGTGACCTGTCCCTCCTCCATCGCCTCCAGCAGGGCGGCCTGCGTCTTCGGCGACGCCCGGTTGATCTCGTCGGCGAGGACGATGTTCGCGAACACTGGACCGGGGTTGAACTCGAACTCGCGGGTCTTCTCGTTGAACACGTTCGTCCCCGTCACGTCGTTCGGGAGCAGGTCTGGGGTGAACTGGATGCGCGAGAACGAGAGCCCGAGCGCCCGGGCGAAGCTCCGGGCGGTGAGCGTCTTCCCGGTGCCAGGCACGTCCTCGAGGAGCACGTGCCCCCGTGAGAGGTAGCCGGTCAGGATGCGCTCGAGGATGTCGCGGTCGACGATGACCGCGCCCGAGATCTCGTCGAGGATTCGGTCGCACTGCTGCTGGACCGTGTCGTCCATATCTCGGGGTGGCCGTCGCGCGGGTTTGTTATGGGTGGCGTAAGCGCCGTTCGGTGGTATCGCCCGACGACGCCGACCCGACACGGAGCCGGAACAGGCCGGACGCACCCTCGGTGGGCGCGACCGTAGGGACGTCCACGCCAGTCGACTTCGGGGGGTGCCGGCCGCGTGGGATTCACCCCCGGTATCTCTCGGATTCCCGAACTGTTTCGGGCTCCACCAGTTCACAGATACGTCGGGAGCCGGGTATCTCTGGAGGTTTATGACAGCGTCTCCGATTCGCCAGAACGTCGTCTCAGAGCCGCTGCTGTGACAATTCGGGCGTTACCTGCTGAATAATAACACCCCTGCCGTCGGCATATGGGGCCGCATTCCACACGAAAAATGACACGGAGACCAACAACGAGTGTCGCACTCTCGACACTACTGATACTGTCGACGTTCGTCGGTGTCGTCGCGCTCCCGATGGCCACCGGAGCGGTCGACGCACGGACGACTGCCCACGACCCGGCTGCCAACTACACGTTCTCCCCGGACAACCACGCGCCTGGAGTCGAGAACGGTGCCGCTGAGCACTACGCGGTGGGGCTGGAGAAGGACCTCACCGCGTTGCACACGGTCGTGGTCAAGTCGGAGGCGTTCAACTTCGCCGACTGTAGTGCGGCGAAGACCGACGCCTTCGGTATCGACCGCGGGAACGACGACCCCGGGACGCAGACGGACGAGAGCCTGCTGAACAAGTACAAGGGCATCTCGTTCCAGGACGACAAGATCGTCGTCGAGTTCTACAAAGAGGAAGGCGCGGTCACGGGCGAGACGGTCGGCCTCGCGACGGACGACCAGATCGTCGCCGCTGGACGGAACTGCTACGACAACCCGGACCAGAAGGGCTGGTACCAGGTTACGGGGAAGCTGAACGGCAGCACCAACGACAACACGCAGACGGACTACGAGATCAGCGTCAAGACGCACTATATCTACGTCTGCGACTGTGACAGCCGGCAGGAGGCCGTCGAGAAGCTCGGCCCGCCACCGTCCGAACAGGGCGACGACGGCGGTTCCTCCGACGGCGGCGCTGACGACGGCTCCGGCGACGGCTCTGACGGTGGTGCCAGCGAGCCCACGGCAACTGCCACGCCCGAGTCCGGTTCGGACGACCCGACCGCGACGGCGACTGCCACGCCGGGTGGCGGTGACGACAGCACGACCACCTCGTCGCCCACCGACGACGACACCGAGTCGACGACCACGGCCACGGGAACCAGCGACGGTGATTCGACCACGACGTCGACGGCCACGTCCGGCCCCGGGACGGCTGACACCAGCGCGACAGCCACCGACGACAGCAAGGCCGACGTGTCGACACCCACTGAGAACAACGGGCCCGGCTTCGGCCTCGCGGCCGCGTTCGGCGCGCTCCTCGCTTCGGGTGCGCTCGCGCTCCGCCGCCGCGACTGAGGTCGCTCCGTCTTCCCGTTCCCCTGTCCATCCCCCGTTTTTCGCGTACGACGTCTGGCAGCTCGACAGCGTCACCGCTGGCTCCCGCGTCTTGCTCCCGCCCGTGACACGTCCCTCGCTGTCGGGGACGACGTGGCGCTTATCCGACCGATAACTAATACACCCGACGAGCTACGGCCGCGTGACGCTCTTCGAGCGTCAGCCTGCCGCTGGGATAGCATGGCAGTGGTCGCACCCACCTGACCACCTCCCTGGTATCCCCCATGTTCAGTGTGTCCCCCTCGTGCGGGCGTGGCTCCGCACGAGGGCCCTCCCGCGTCGTTACGCTGCCCATAATAAGAGCGCCTCGTCGACAACGACGGGCGAGAGCCAGATGTCCAGCGTAGCTGCCGTCGGCGTCGGAGGCGTGCCGGTCGCAGACGAGTCGGTCGGAGGTGGGTAAGCGATGTCGGACGAGGAGACGTTCTACGAGCTGCTGTCCGTGGCGCCCGACGCGAGCCGTGAGACCATCGAGCGAGCGTATCGCGAACAGGTGAAGGGCCACCACCCCGACGTGAGCGACGACCCGAACGCCCGCGCCCGGTTCAAACGGCTCACGCGGGCGAAGGAGGTGTTGACGGACGCCCAGGAACGGCAGCGGTACGACCGACTCGGCCACGAGGCGTATCTGTCTCGCGAGGGGGGCGGTCCGACCGACCGGGCCGACCCCGACGGCCCCGACCCACCGACACCGGGCGCGAGTGACCGGACGGCCACGCGATCCGACGGAACGAACTCGGGGGCGACGCGCACCGATGCCTCGGAACACACCGCACACGACGACTCCCGTACTCGGTCGGGCGCACAGAGCGAGGATGACGCGACGCACACGTCGCGGCCGACCTCCCACGACGCCGGCACTCCCGGGCAGTTCGCACTTCGGGAGGCGGTCGCAGCGGTCATCCTCACCCTGCTCGCCGCGTCCAGCGTCCTCGTGGCCATCGCAGTGGGTCGTCCCCGGGTGTCGGTCGGCGTCCTCCTCGCGACGTGGGCGCTCGTCGCGGCAATCGCCGGTCGCTTTGCCGTCGCGAGCGCCGCCACCCTGCCGGACGACGTGGTCCGTGCCCACGCGTTCCCGCTGTTGCTACTCGTCGCCGCGTGGTACATCGGCCTCCAGACCCCGTACCGGCTGCTCGCTGGTGGGCTGGTGGCGTACGCGCTGTTCGCCGCACTGTACCGCACCGTGGCCCTCGTGTCGCGCGGATCCGTCGTCCGGGCTACGGGGCTCTGGTTCGTCGCGACGGCGCCGGCGGCAGTCGTCGTCTACGCCCGACGGGCCGACCTCGGGGGCGTCGTGCGTCGGGCCACGGCCACGCTCTCGTCGCACGTCCCACTCCCGGCGGGGGCCGTCGTGGTCGCCGTGGCCGTCGTCGCCGTGGTTCCACTCGGCCACGCGCTGTGGCGGCTCGGGCGGACGCTAGTCCCCTGGTGACCCGTCTCGTTGGCCGGTCGACTCCCCACGACACAGGGCGACGGCTGGGCTGGTCAGGGGTGTGACGGCACCAAAAAATCCGGGTGGCCAAACCGACGCTAGCGGCCGCTGATGGCGTCGGTGAGCGTGCTGGTGAGTCCCAGCGGGTCGAAGATGGGACCGAGCGGATCCGACGGCGTCGACGTCGAGACTGTCGGTGTCGTCAGGTCCCCCGGACTGGTGGGGGTCGTCTCATTGAGCGGCGAACCCGGTGTCTCGACCGGGAGCGTCGGCGTCGGCGAATCGGTCGGTGTCGGTGAGTCGGTCGGTGTCGGTGAGTCGGTCGGCGTGGGTGAGTCGGTCGGCGTTGGCGTGACCGTCGGCGTTGGCGTCGGGGCGTCCGTCGGTGTCGGTGAGTCGGTCGGTGTGGGTGACCCCGTGGCCGTAGGCGTCGCCGACGCGGTCGGGGTGGCCGACGCGGTCGCCGTCGAGTTGTTCGCCGCGCTACCCGCGCCCGACGTCGGCGTTGGCGTCGGCGTCGCCGTGGCCGCTCCCGGAGCGTTCCCGTTGTTGCCCTCCGAGAGGTCGAACGCGTTGTAGCCGCCGACCCAGGGGCCGACGAACGACAGCAGCCCGATGACCAGAATCGCGGCCACGACGAGGACGGGGACGAGAGTGTTCTCGGAGAGCCACTCGCCGAGCGGTGTCTCCTCCACCTGGTCGAAGGCGGGGACACCGCCGGCCCCGGTGGCCGCGGCACTCTCGCCGCCGTCGTCAGTTGCCTCGACCTCCTGTGCCTCCGTGGTGAGCTGCGCGGCCTCCTCGGTCTCGCCGGCGGCGAGCCACGCTTCCATATCGAAGCCGTCTAGCTCGAAGGGGTCTTCTCTCGGCTGGGTATCGTCCCCTGCGAAGCCGTCAACCATGGATTGTCCACCACTGTTGGGGGGTGTCGTACCACCCTGTCGTTCGGTGAGCGTACCGCTGAGCGTTTCGTATCAGCATTTATATACGTATCCCGTATAGAACCGCGTCCGGCGGCGGTATCATTATGCGTCAGCTAGGAACGATTGCAACGGTGCAAGCGGGCCTGGGCCCGCAGATCTGCGGCAGTGAGGCGTGCGTGTCGCCGGGCTGCGTCTCCCCTACCGGTGTCAGTGCCCCTCGCCGGTACAGATCAGTTCGTCACCCTGTCCTCGGAGCGTGCCGAAGCAGTTGGCGTTCGGACAGGGAGCCCCCGAGAGCGCATGCGCCCGCTCGTTCAGCGTCCGCATCGTCTTCTGCATCTCACCGTAGTCGATCATGTCTACACCCACGACGGGAGGGGCGATTATTATGCGTGGAGTATCGGGACCGTTCAGTACCGTTCACGCTGTTCGAACGGGCTAGTTTCCGTCCGGTAACCAGCCCCTGTTACCCATATGTAAGAAATAGTATATGAGTGTGGTCGGCGAGGGTACGAGTATCCAATGAGCCCCACTCTCGACTCCGATGCCAGGACCGCCGACGCCCGATGCTCCCGCCGCCGTTTCCTGCAGGCCGCCACCGCGACCGGTGTCGGTCTCGCCGCCCTCTCGACGGCGAGTTCGACCGCCAGTGCCGCCCGCTCCAGCCTGCGCGACCAGTACCAGATCCGCCTCGGGACGCCCGACGAACAGACGGTCTACTACTACCGCGCCGAACAGGACGGCCCGACGACGATGGTCATCGGCGGCATCCACGGCGACGAGCGGGCCGGCTACCTGGCGGCCGACCAGATCCGCGAGTGGACCGTCGACCGTGGCGAGCTCGTCGTGGTGCCACGAGCGAACCCGGCGGCCATCGCGGACGACCTTCGGCCGTGGGACAACGACCTCAACCGCCAGTTCCCGCCGCGCGGTGGCGACTGTCTCAGCCCCCTCGCGGACACGCTCTGGGACGTCGTCGAGCACCACGACCCCGACTGGGTGTTCGACCTGCACTCCTCGCGTGGCATCTACAAGTCGGACGACGGCGGCGTCGGGCAGGCGCTGTTCCCGACGTGGACCGACCCCGCTCGTCCGACCGGTGAGCAGACGGTCGCCGCGCTCAACGAGCGATTCGGCCTCTCGGGCGACATGGCGTACCTGATGGGCAACACCCTCGACGCCGACCGCGACATGCTCATGCACCGCGTCGCTGGCGTGCTTGACCGGCCGGGCTTCATCTGCGAGACGACCGAGAAGGCACCGCTCGACGAGCAGGTCGCGTGGCACCTGTTCACCGTCGAACACGCGATGGCCCAGTTCGGCCAGACACGAGTCACCGACCAGAAATCGACCACGCAGACGACGCAGACGACCCCCGACCGCCACGAGATCGTCATCCAGGGCGCGGGGCCGGAGACCCGCTACGAGTTCAAGGCGACGGAGTCGGTCACGCCGATCGACGAGCCGGAGTGGAACGACTACGTCTACAGTCGGGGTGTCAACGGAGCGGTCTCGACCGGCGAGGACCGCTTCTACTTCGAGGGGTCCCTCGAGTACGTCGAGGTGAAGGAGGGCGACGCCGCCGACCTCACGGTCACCGTCGACGGCCGCGAAATCAGCGCCGAACCGAACACCCGGACCATCCAGTTCGAGGGGACCGGCCCTGCCGTCCGGTACGAGTTCAAGGCGACGGAGTCGGTCACGCCGGTCGACGAGCCGGAGTGGAACGACTACGTCTACTCCCGCGGCGTCAACGGCGAGGTCACGTCCGGCGTCGACCGGTTCACCTTCGTCGGCGACCTCGAGTACGTCGAGGTGACGGAGGGCGACGCTTCGGACCTCGCCGTCTACGTCGACGGCCTCCCGTTCGATCTCTGAGCCAGCGGCTGACTGTCACGGAACGTTATTATTCGCCACGTAATCCTGTCCGTGTTCTGTTCTTACGCACTGCATAACCCGGCGAGCACTCCGGGTGGGGGCGAAACGAAGGCGGTGCTTTACGTCGCCCCCCCGCTTCAACTGCATAGCTTCGGATGACCGACGACGACCCTGTCGACCCGGTCAGCCCCGCCGCGCAGTACCGCGCACTCGCCGAGGTCGCGAACGACGTCATCGTCACCATCGACACCGACAGCACCATCCGGTTCGTCAACGACGCGGTCGAGGACGTTCTCGGCTACACCGCGGCGGACCTCCACGGCCGCTCGCTGACGGTCCTGATGGACGACGCGATGGCGACCGAGCACGAGACGGGATTCGAGCGGTACCTCCGGACCGGTGAGCGCCGCGTCGACTGGGATTACGTGGAGCTGGTCGGTCGTCATCGCGACGGCTCGGCCGTCCCGCTGGGGGTCTCGTTCGCCGAGTTCACCGACGACGGGGAGCGACTGTTCACGGGCATCGTCCGCGACATCAGCGACCGGAAGGCGTGGGAGCGACGGCTCGAGGCGCTGTCGGAGCTGTCGCACGCGCTCGCCGACCGAACGACTGTCGAGGCGGTCTGCGAGCGCGTGCACGAGACGACGACCCAGCTCTTCGATGGTGAGACCGCCATCGCGCTGTACGACGAGCACCGCGGCTCCCTCCGCCCCGAACGGGTCTCGCCGGGGTTCGACCGCGAGGGGGCGCCGCTGGCTGGCCTCACTGACCCTGCGTGGGAGGCGTTCGCCGACGGCGCGCCGCAGACCGTCGAGTCCCCTCCCGCGCCGTTCGAGTGGGTCCACGTCGAACCGCTCGGGAAACACGGCGTCCTCCTGACGGCGACCGAGACGGGCGAGGGGCCGCCGGTCGAACCCGGCGGCACGGAGTTGGCGGCCGTCCTCGCCGACCGCGCGACGACGGCGCTCGACCGCCTGGCCCGGGAGCGGACGCTCCAGCAGCACAACTCGCTGCTCGAAGAGCGCAACGAGGCGCTCGCACACGTCAACCAGCTCAACGACATCATCCGGTCGCTCACCACCGCGCTCGTGGATGCGGCCTCCCGGGCAGACATCGAGTCGGCGGTGGTGGAGACGCTGGCCGAAGCGGAGCCGTTCGAGTTCGTCTGGTTCGGCGCACCCGACCCCGTCGGCGGGGTTCTCGAGCCGAAGGCGAGCGGGGGATGGGACCAGGGGTTCCTCGAGGACCGAACCGTCCCGGTCGACCCCGACGGCGACGCGGCGCTCTGCCCGACCGGTCGGGCGGCTGCGACCCGCGACCTCTGTGTCGAGAACGACCTCCACACGGACCCACCATACGCGCCGTGGCGGCGGCGGGCGCTGGAGTGTGGCTTCCGCGCCGTCGCGGCGGTCCCCATCGAGTACGACGACGTCCGGTACGGCGTGCTCACGATATACGCGGGCGAGTCGGGCGTCTTCGACCGGATGGAGCAGTCCGTCCTCGGGGAGCTCGGCGGGATGATCGGCTACGCCATCAACGCGGTCGAGCGCCGCAACGCGCTCGTCGACGAGGGGGCCATCGAACTCGAGTACCGCGTCACGGACGCGGACCTCGCGGTCATCCAGTTCGTCCGCGAGACCGGCGCTCGCTTCGAGTTCGAGAACGTGATGGCCGACCCGGACCGCGGGCTCCGGGTGTTCTTCACGGTCCACGGGGCCACGCCGGAGACGACCCGCGAGTTCGCTGCTGCTGCCCCGACCGTCGAGGACCTCCGACTCGTCACGGAGGTCGGCGAGGACGCCTCGCTCTACGAGGCATGGATTCGCGACGACGGGCCGATCGGAACGCTCGTCGGGATGAACGCCGTCCCGCGCGCGTTCACGGCGTCCGGCGACGAGGCGTGGTTCACCGTCGAACTCCCACGGAGCGTCGACGTTCGCCAGTTCACCACCACGCTCGACCGGGCGTACGACGACCTCGAACTCGCGGCCCGACGCGAGCGCGACCGTCCCGTCCAGACGGAACAGGAGTTCTACGCCCGGCTCGAGGAACACCTCACCGACCGCCAGTTCCGGGTGCTCGAAGCCGCCTACTGGAACGGGTACTTCGCGTGGCCACGGGCGAGCACCGGTGGCGAGATCGCCGAAACGCTCGACATCTCGCAGCCGACGTTCTCTCGACACCTCCGGGGCGCCGAGCAGAACCTGTTCGACCTCCTGTTCGACGAGGCCGACGGCTGACCTGTCGCTGCCACTCGGTGTCCGTCGCCGCGAATACATATTCACCGCGTCGCCACGACTGCTGTCGCCGCGCTATCCAGCTAGCTAGTGGGCCCAAGGGGGTGGCACTCGTCTGTCTACGTAGGAAATGAGCGACACCAACACGTCCGAGTTCACCTCGATGCCGAGCACGCCGAGCCCGATCGTCCCGCCGGACGAGCAACTGGTTCACGAAGAGCGTGTCGAGTTCGGTGGGCCCTCCGAGCTGGTCGTCACCATCGTCGAGGTCATCGCCGACGTCCGGAACTGCTCGCCGACTGACCTGCTCCCGGGCATCCACGAGTCGGTCGACACGGACGGCCTCGAACGGGTGTTCCGCCCCCATCCGGGCGCGCCGAACCGACAGGGCTGGGTCACGTTCTTCTTCTGTGGCTGCCGGGTCGTCGTCACCGCCGACGGAACCCTCGGCATCTTCGACCGCCGGGCGGGGCGGTAACCACACGAGGCCTCGGATGCCGAGATACCTGCTCGACTGTACCGCCTGCTCGTTCACGGCGACCGTCGACGGCGACCTCGAAGCCGTCATGGCTCGCGTCGACGAGCACACGGCTGTGGTCGAGGCGCCTGCGGACTCGCACTTCGTCGAGTTCGAAGTCGTCGAGTGGTGACCCTCTCCCTCTCAGGCGTTCGCCGCCTCCGCGTAGGTCGCGAGGGCCGTGACGGCCACCGCGACCGTGAGGAGGGCGACGACGACGAACAGTGCCGTCCCGGCCAGCCCTTCGATGAGCTCCTTGAACCCTCGCCAGTGGGCCGTCTCGAAAGCGAGCCAGCCCCCCGCGACGACGCCGGCGGCGAGCGCCGTGAGGCTCGCGACGAGATGACTGACGAGCGCTTCGGCCGCAGAGACGCGGTCTCCGGTGTCTGTCGCCATCGGTACGTATGCTGTTCCCGCGCCGAGTGTTTCCCACTTTTGTACGGTTCGACCGAACGACGGTACCCGAGCCGCTGGCGGCCACGGGACGGCCGTTACCGCCCCCATAATATTCTCGCCGTGCGGGCTACGTCGCGACGATGCAACGACGCGCGTTTCTCGCTGCCGGAGCGACTGCCGCAGGCGTCGCGCTCGGCGTCTCTCGCTCGACGGCAGGGACGCCGGGCATGCGCCGCGAGCCCACGGGCGTGCTCATGGCCGGGACGCCACACGAGACGCCGGTGTACGTCGTCGAGGGGGACAGCGCGGGGCCGACAGCGGTCGTCGTCGGGGGGATGCACGGCGACGAGCGGAGCGGCTACCTCGCCGCCGAACGGGTCGCCGACTGGTCGGTCGACGCGGGCCGGCTCGTCGTGCTTCCCCGGGCCAACCGGGTCGCCATCGAGCGGGACACGCGACGCGGCGAGGGCGGTGACCTCAACCGCCAGTTTCCCCCGGGGGCGCGCCCGACGACGGCGCTCGCCCGGGGGATCTGGGATCGGCTCGTCGAGGCGGAGCCGGACGTGGTGGTGAACCTCCACAGCTCGAAGGGTATCTACGGCACCCACCAGGAGTTCGTCGGGCAGGCCGTGTTCCCGACGGCAGCCGGCGACGCCGTCGCCGTCGCGGAGGAGACCGTCGCGACGCTCAACGACGCGGTCGTCCCGTGGTACATGCCGCTCCACGACTTCCTGGTCGGGAACGTGCTCCACGGGACGGCACCGCTGCTCACCCACAAGGTCGGTGGCGACCTCGGCCGCCCGGCGTACATCGTCGAGGCGACGGAGTTCCTCGTCGACCCCGAGACAGGTGCCCGGTGGACCGAGCGTGCCGCGACGGAACTGCTCACCCGACACGGGCTCGAACGCACGGGGGAGGACCGATGAACCGGACGACGGTTGGCCGACTGCTCGCGGGCCCGTCGGTGGTCGTGACGTTCCTCCTGCTGGTCCTGCCGGTGGTCGCGGGGGCCATCGACACGGCGTTCATGACGCCGCTCGCGCTCCCCGGCTATCTCGTCCTCACCGTCGGGAGCGCCGTCGGGAACCTGCTGTTCCCGAACTTCGCGCTCTGGGTGTACTGGGTCCCGTTCGCCGTCGCCTGTTACGGGCTCGCGGTCGTCGTCGGGGTCGGCTACCGGGCACGCCGATAATCTGAACCGATTCCGGTCACGGCAGCCACCATCGAAGGTCGTTCACCCGGAGCTTCTGTCGCGCCGGCAGGTCGTGGAGCGTCGGCCGGTCCGGGAAGAACTCGGCGTCGAGGTCATGTCTGTCGTAGAGCTCCTCCCGGTCGGGCCACGCGGGCTCGATGGGGGTGAGCAGCGGGAGCTTCCGCCGGGCGAACCGCTCGGCCTGGTTCAGCAGCTCGACCGTGTGTGGCCGCGACGGCGGCCGGTGTCGGAGCAGCGACTCGTCCATCGCCGCGAGCGCCGCGTCGACGGTCACGTCGTGGCGGTACCGCGGCGGCGTCTGCAGGTGCCACTCCAGGAGTTCGCGGTCGGCTGCGACGAACGACTCGAGGTAGTTGTCCGCGAGGTGCGTCCGGAAATGCATCACGGGCTGGTTGCGCAACACGAGCAGGTCCATCCGGTTGTGGACGGAGTCGGCCCGCCACTCACACGCCGCCAGCTCCTCGGCGAGGCAGTCGCGGACGAACGCTCGGGGGTCGTCGAGCTGGGCGTCGTCGAACAGCTCGGTCGCACGGACGCCGAGCCGCTGGCTCCCCTCGGGCATGAACCCGAGCGTGTCGAGCAACGACTCGACGGGGTCGACGTCGCTGGCCAGCCGCGTCGAGGGCACCTCGACGCCACTGATCTCGTAGGTCCGACGTTCGAGGAAGTAGCCCTTGAACAGCGTGTCGTACAGCAGGCCGTGGTACATGGTGTCAACGTCGAGCTCGTCGTCGTAGCCCGCGTGGTGGACGTGCAGCGACTCGCGGAGCCCCTGTGTGTGCTTGATCTTCTCCGCGTCAGCCCGGAGGTAACGTGCCCCCGGTTCGAGCGTCGTGTGCTCGGTGTCGTACTGGGTGGCGAGCTTGCGGGCGACGTCGACCTCCTGTGAGTCCGGTCGCCCGATGGTGTAACAGTGGTCCACGTCGGGCCGACCCGCGAGGATGGTCCGGGAGTCCTGCCCGGCCGAGAGGAGCAGCCCCGTCCGCCCGGGGTAGTCGGCGCGCCGGTCGATGGCCCGAGTGAGCCGGTCGGCGAGCGCCGTCGCGTACTCGCCCGGCTGGGGGTCGTAGACGAACCGGCGGAACTCCCCAACTGAGGAGGGGCGGAGGTAACCGTCGAACGGGACGCGGTCGAGTTCCTCGAACAGCGTCCGGTCGCCGAGCACCGTCCCGAGGTGGAGGAACTCGAGGACCGACCGCCGTCGGGGCGTCGTCTCGTCGAGCAACTCGACGAGCGCGGTGGCGTCGGTGCCGAACGTGCGGTCGTCGAGCGCGTCGGTGTAGAAACACTCCCACGAGCGAATCAGGTCGCCCGCGACGAGCGCCTCGCCGTCGTGTTCGAGGACAGCGAGGTACGAGCCGTTGAGCCCCTCGACGGCCGACCGGCCGTGTTCACGGTAGCGGTCGAGGAGCCACTCGGCCGTCCCGGTGGTCGCGTCAGCCGGCGTGAACGCTTCGCCCCAGACGACACAGAGCCCGTCGTCGGCCTCGGTGACGGTCGTCCGGTGCGGAACCCCGAGCGCCCTGTCGCGGACGCCGACGGTCACGCGCTCGCCACTGACGACGGTGTGGAACTCGTCGGCAGACCGGTACGCGTCGAACCGCTCGTGGTCGCCGAACACCCCGAACAGCTCCTTCTGCATGGAGCTGACGTCCGGCGTGGGGTCGCTGTGGGTCACCGCTGGTTCCCCAGTGTGCGTCTCAGTCATCGTTCACCAGGTGGTCTGCCGGCTCCCGACCGTCGGTCTCGTCGTCGACGTCCCCCACTGCCTCGGCGACCGGCATCTGCAGGAACGTCAACAGCGAGTAGAGGACGGTCGACTCGTCCGCGCCGCGGACGTGGTTCCGGTAGCTCTCGAGGGCCCCCTCGTAGTCGAGGAACGGGAGGTCCTCCATGAGGGCTCGCCGCTCGACGAGCGTCTCGGCGGGGAACGACTGCGTGCGCAACAGCGCCCGTCGGTCGGGCCAGGGGCCGTGGTCGAGGTAGTCCGCCGGCGGGGCCTCCTCGGTGACGTGTTTGCGCCAGAACCCCGCGACGGTGCCGCCGACGAAGTCCAGGGGGAAGCCGTGTTTCAGCGGCATCCCCGTCCGCGCGTGTGGAATCTCCGCCAGCTCCGGGGCGAGCCGTTCGACGCCCCGGTTGACGAGGTCTCGCCGGAGCAGGAACTCGATGGGAATCTGTTGCTGGAGGTCGAGCAGCCGGTTGTCGAGGAACGGCGTCCGGTACGGCCGCATGTGCATGAGGCTCCGCGAGAAGTTGGCGTCGGTGTCCGCGCCCATCGGGTAGAAGTCGCCGTACATCACGAGGTCACGCAGCGAGCCGTAGTCGACGCCGTGGCTGACGACGCGGTCGTGCTCGACCGTGATGTTCGACGCGACGACGTCCCGGATGGACCGCTCCTCGGTGACGTACGATAGCGGCTCGACGGCGTCGGTCGTCTGCATCGAGACGTACTCGTCGACGGACTCGATGGGGTCGCGAACGGGCAGCGGGAGCTTCCCGATGGGGCCGAGAGAGAGTTCGCGGGTCGCCAGCGGGCCACCGCCGAACAGCATGTCCGCGTACAGCCCGGAGACGAGCACGTCGACCTCGTCGGCGATTTCGTCGGCGAACCCCGTGAAGTACGCCTGGTCGAACCAGCCGCTGAAGTTCGAGCGCGGGGGGTTGCGTTCGAGCGCTTCCGCGTCGTAGTCGGGACCACGCTGGAGCAGTCGGAACTCGTCGCCCGCGACCTCGGCGGCCTCGCGGGCGATGGTCGCCTCCCGGCTCATCCAGTCGGCGATGTGGTACGCCGTCACCGACTGGTCCATCGCCGCCTGTACCAGCCGCGAGTCGCTCCCCCCGCTCAGCAGGACGCCGTACTCGAGGTCGTCGCGGGTCCACTCGTCGAGGACGGTCTGGAAGGTGTCGGCGAACCGGTCGACGTACGACTCGAACGACTCGTCGACCGGCTCGTAGTGGGGGCGCCAGTAGGTGGTGACCGACACCGAGCCGTCGGTCAGATCGACCGTGGCGACCGACCCCGGCGGCACCTCTTGCACGTCCGACAGCGGGGTCTCGATGCCGAAGACACGCCGGAGCTGGAGATACTCGTACAGGTAGTCCAGCTCGAGGTCCGGCTCGACTGCGGGGTGTTCGAGGAGCGCCTGCTGCTCGGAGGCGACGACGACCGTCTCAGCCGTGGGGCGCGTGTAGAAGAACGGTCGGGTGGCGACCCGGTCGGTCACGAACGACAGCGTCTCCGCCTCGCGGTCGTAGATGACGAGCCCGAAGTCGCCGTTCAACTCCGTGACGAAGTCGAGTCCGAAGCGGTCGTACAGATCCGCGCAGTAGCGTGCACTCCCGTCGGACGGGCCCTCGCGGGCGACGTAGGCGTCTCCGGAGCCGGTTCCGTAGACGTCACCCCACACCCACACGAGCGCGTCACGGTCGTGTGTACGCGCCGGCTGGTCGCCGGCCAGCAGTGGGTGGAAGGCGGTCGACAGCGAGAGGTCGTCGTCGGTGAACGTCTCCGTGACCTCGCCGTCTCGCCACCGCACGCTGTCGGCGAACGCGGCGGGGTGTGGCGTGTGTTCGCCGACGGTACCACAGAGTCCTACCATTGGTTATCCGGGAGAGAACGTCGCCCCCCATTACTATCCGATGCATAAACTACTGCCTGCGGAACCGACCGACGACGCCCGGACTACAGGTAGCCTAACGTCTGGAGCCGGTCTTCGACCGCGTCGTCGAACGCCATGTCCTGGTCGGTGTCCGCCATTCGCCGCTTGTACTCGTCGAGCCCGACGCCGAAACACTCGCGTGCGTGTGCCGGGACGTCGATGCCCCGGGACGTCTCCTCCTGCCAGCAGGGCCGCCCGGGGTCGAGCCGGTACTCGTACGTCTCGCCGAGCGAGTCCCACTCGTACTTCCGGGGCCCGTCGTAGACGGTCCGAATCATCCGGTTCCAGTAGGCGTACTCCGACGGGGAGAAGTCGAGGCCCCACGTCCCGTCGCCCTCTCCGAGCAGGCCGACGGTCTCTGCGGCCACGGGTTCGCCGACGAGCGACTCGTCGAACGGTTCGTCGTGTGCGAGCCGGCGGACGATGTCGCCCAGCTGGCAGTGCGAGAGGTACTCGGTCTCGACACCTGCCCAGCCTTCCGGCGGGTTGATGATCTCGAACGGGACGTGCAACAGCCCCTCGCTCTGGCTGCCGGTGTGGTGGAACAGCCCGCCGTCGTCCTCGGCGAACCCGAGGTTGTGGCCGTGGTCGGCGGTGACGACGACGGTGGTCTCACGGTCCGTCGCGGTCTGGATGCGTTCGACGACGTCGGTGACCTGTCGGTCGAGGTAGTCGACGGCCGCCCCGTACAGGTCACGGTAGTTGTCAGCGTACTCGGCGGTCGCGGCGTCCTCCCGGTTCAGCTCCCACTTGCTGAGCTCGGTCGAACTCCAGGTGTTCGACACCGAGTGCAGCGAGTCGTCGTACTGGACGAGGTTCCGCAGCGGCGTGTGCGCGTCCATGTAGTTGACGAACGCGAACACCGGTTCGTCCGTGGTGACCTCGTCGTACAGCGTCTCGGAGATGACCGACGCGCCGTCGTCGACGAACTCGGGGAGCGGCAGCCGCTTGAACCGGTGGCCGACCTGCGACCAGACGCCGTTCGCGAGGCTCTTGCCGGCGTGGTCGTGGTCGAGACACGTCCGGAGGAAGCCGAGATACCGCTTCGCGGCGCTGTCCTCGTCGGTCTCGCTCATGTAGTCCTGGACGGTGAGGCCGTCGGGGAACAGCGACTCGTTGGTGTGCGAGCCGATGGAGAAGTCGTGGAACGCGTCGAACAGCGTGTCGAAGCCGAACAGCGAGTTGATGTACGCGTTCGCACTCAGCCCGACCGTCCGATGGGCGGGGAGGTCGGCGAGGAACGTGTCGTCGACCGAGAGCGCGTCGGCGAAGTCGAACCCGGCGTCGAACGACTCCGAGTGGACGCCGTGCTGGTGGGGGAGCTGTCCGGTGAAGATGCTCGTGTGGCTCGGAACGCTCCAGGAACTCGCCGAGCGACACTGCTCGAACGAGTGTGTCGACGTCTCGCGCAGCCGGGGGGCGTACTCGTCGAAGTAGTCCTTGCGGACGGTGTCGAGGACGACGAGGACGACGTTCCGGCTCACGCGTCTCGCCTCCGCGTCGGACCGCGTGTCGTGGGCGTCGGAGTGCGCTGCTCCGACCGGTTGGCTACGTGCATACTCGCTCGGTGGCGAACGGGACGTGTTATTATGGGCGAGGTAACGGGCTGGCCGCCCCTGGTCGGGTCGGTCTTGCTGCGAACCGGGTCGACCGGCCGGCGTGATACGGCCACCGTTGCCACGGCACGAAGGTCGACGCCACCCCCTCACGACCGCCGACGTCGCCCCCTTCGCGACCCCGCTCGTCCGCCACGAGAGCCCATCGCCAATTAGGCATATTAGGGGATACGTGTCTCATACATATAACTCGGAAAATCGCCATGCTGCGGCGGAATGAAACGGTTCGAAACGGTTCTCGCAACCGTTCTTTCCTCGCTGCAACAGCCTGAATATTCGATAACGGAGATTCTGGTTTATTATCACCCCCCGAATTGCCATGGGTGACGACAAATGAGCGTTCAGACCGATGCAGACCGCGACTCGGAGCACAGTTCGGCCGAGCAGTCCGATGGGTCCGCCACGGAGATCTCGAAGGACGACGCGTTCCACATCCTTCAGAACGCACGCCGGCGTGCGGTGCTTCGGTATCTCGCCGAGCACGACGACACGGACCGATTCGTGATGCGCGACATCGCCGAGGAGGTGGCCGCGTGGGAGCACGACACGACGGTCCAGCAGCTCGTGTCCGACGAGCGCCAGCGCGTGTACATCGCCCTCTACCAGTCGCACCTCCCCAAGCTCGACAAGCACGGCGTCATCGACTACAACCAGTCGCGTGGCGTCGTCGAGCGTACGGAGCTGACCGAGGTGTTCGAGCCGTACATCGACGACGGCCTCCACGCCGACAGCGGCCTGTCGGCGCCGGAGTCCCCCGACTCGGACACCGAGAGCCAGGAGTCGGGTCTCACGACGGCCGTCTCGACGCTGTTCCGTCGCTGACCCGCCCGCTCCTGCACGCTCTCTTTTACGCCGCCGGTTTTCGGAGACACACGCCGTGAGACGGGGCTCAGTCGTAGATCTCGATGCGTCCCGTGTTGTGAATCTCGACGTCGTGTCCCGCGATGTGGAGGTGGAGCGGCCCGCCCTTACGGAGGTCGCCGTTGGGCAGCGGCCGGAACATCCGGTCGAGGGCGTCGGGGTCGACGTGTTTCGAGAACTCCGGAACCAGGGTCGCCGGTTCGTGGTCGGTGACCGCCGCGAGCGCCAGTGAGACGGTCACGGTCAGCCCGTTCTCGGAGACGTCGTGGTGGGCGACGTAGACGACCTCGTTGCTGTCGACCTGGAGGACTTCGTCGATGACGTCGGTCATCGTCGCGGCCTCGGCTGCGTCGTCCCCCGCCATTCAGCGATTCCCCCCGTACCTCTGCGACTGCATATGTCAACGCGTAGGAGTCGGCTCCTAAAAGTTCATGGGCTCTTGTCGCGCGTGAGTGAGGTTACTCGGCAGTCAGCGACGCGTGCCACCCGTGAGGGTGCCGGTGTTGGGGTCGAACTCCACGAACCCCGCCCGGTCGAGTGTCGGCAGGTCGACGAGGTAGAGCTCCTCCTGTACGTCGTGTCGGGACTTCTCGTCGGCCGCCGCGCCGTACGCGGCCTCCCACTCGAGCATCGCGTCGACCACCTGGTCGATGGTCACGGTCGTCTCCAGGCCCGAGACGACGGCGATGAGATACCGGTACCGGGAGACACGACCACCGCGACGGCTGTCCGCGCCGAACTGCTCCTCACAGCCGGCGGACCGCTGGTCGGGACTCGCTTGCACCGTCATTCCAGCCCTCGCCGCCGTTCGGTCACCTCGTCGCCCGGGCGCTCGAGTAGTCGGCTCATGTGTGTCTTGACACAGTGCCCATACCCTGATTGTTATTCTGTGTATGAGTCCCACATTCACTTTTATACGTCTCCAGTGAGGATGTAGTACAACTGCGGCCTGCTCGTCGAGCTGAATCGACGACCGTTCCTATCCGCTTACGCGATACATAAACGCCCCCGGTGATTCGGGCGGTTCTCTGCCGGCCGACGCCGGACGGTGACGTCGACCCGAGCGGGAAAACCGACCGAATACGAAGTGATTGGCCACCGTTTCACCCGCGGTGAGCCGAAGCCAGTCGAGGAAAGCACTCGGGAAAGCACTGCCAATGTCCGGTGGTTTATGAGTATGGCTGATAGGTTGTGTCCCGGTTAACTATTATACCCGGACGGTAGACAATCATACACCCAGAACGGCGGCTGTGTGCCCCACTTCGAGCTCCGAACCGGCCCGTCGGTGGCTGGTTCGGGCGGTAGAACGACGGGGCCGCTGCCGACGTGTGGAAAGCTCACTCTGTACGATGGCACGGACCCTTGATGCATCGGTCGTCGGTCACCTCTGGGGGGCGGTAGTAGTGCTCTGTCTGCTCAGCGCCCCGGTCGTCGGCGCGACAGCACCCGCACAGGGCGCGTCTGGCCAGTCTCTCGCCGGTCCCGACCGGCCGGTCACGGCGGACGTCTTCGCTCCCGAGAACGGAACGGGTCTCACCCGGACCAACGTCACGGGGGACGCCGTCGCGTCCCACCAGAACGGAACGGTCTACGTCTGGCAGAACGAGACCGTCACCGTCCGGGCGACGGTCGTTCCGTTCGACGGCGCCGGCTCTTACCAGCTCTGTCTCGACGTCCGCGACGACGAGGACGCCATCGTGGTACGCGAACGGTGCAGGACGGTCGACGTCTCGCCGTACGCCACACGCACGAGCATCGACACCACGACGCCAGCAGGCAACGCCACCGGCGACCACACGCTCGTCTTGACGCTGTCCGACGAGGACGATAGCCAGACGACTCGGCTCCCGGTCGTCGTCGTCACGCGCGACGGTGAACTCGACAGCGACTCGTTGAACAACTCGCAGGAAGTCGAATACGGCAGCGCGCTGGAGGACCCCGACACCGACAGCGACGGCCTCCTCGACGGCCTCGAAGTCACGAAGTACAACAGCTCGCCGACGGAGGCAGACACGGACGGGGACGGCCTCCGTGACGGCCGGGAGATCAACATCGACACGGACCCACGGTCGCCGGACACGGACGGGGACGGGCTCGACGACGGCCGTGAGGTCGCCCTCGGGACGAACCCGAAGAAGGTAGATACGGATGGCGACGGGCTGGACGACGCCCGAGAGCTTGAACTCGGGACGGACCCGACGGAGGCAGACACGGACGACGACGGACTGGACGACGCCCGAGAGCTCGAACTCGGGACGGACCCGACGGACCCCGACACGGACGGCGACGGGTTCGAGGACGGGACCGAAGTCGACCGCGGCTGGGACCCGCAGGCGACCACCACCCGGACGCCGGGCGAGACGGCACGCGGCGGGAGCCACACCCCGTCGGCCAGCGATCCGATGTTCCTCGTCGGCGCGGGCACGCTCGTGCTCGGTACTGTGCTCGGCGTCGGCTACTTACATCAGAAGAGTGCGAACGACGTCGACGCTGGTGACTCGGATTCCCGGTCCGACCGTCCACTGGACGGCGTCGTGGACGACCGGCAGGCGCCCGAGTCGGCCGTCGACCCGGAGCTCCTGTCGCCAGAGCAGCACGTCATGCACCTCCTCGAGGTGAACGACGGGCGGATGAGACAGAGTCAGTTCGTCGAAGAGACCGACTGGTCGAAGGCGAAGGTCAGCCGCAAGCTCTCGGCACTGGAGGACGCTGGCGAGATCGAGCGCACTCGTATCGGGCGTGAGAACATCGTCACCGTCCCGGACCGAGACCTCGAGGACACCTGACGCGACTTACGCGACGGGTCGGGGACGAACGCTGACGTGAATGGTGCTGAGAACCCTCGACATCGGCAGACCGTAGCCCGAATCCTTCACAGGATAGGGCGGCTGGTCGGCACAGGCATCGACGTACGCTGTTCGACAACGAGAGCGGACGCTTCTACACGGCGAGAACAGGCCACGTCGTCACCACACTATCTCAACGGCGGTCAGAACTCTCGTCTTCGGGTCAGAGAGGATGTCAAGCGCGGAACACGGAGAGGAGCCGCCCGAGTCCGGACTGGCCGCCGGCGTCCGTGCTCGGCCGTTCGGCCGTTGCAGGTTCGACCGACCCGTCGTCTGCGGTCGCGTCGTCGTCCATCGCCGACTCGGCGGCCGTGTCGTCGTCCGTCGTCGCCGTCGGACTGCCGCGGCCGGTCGAGTAGGCCTCGTCGGTGCCACGGACCGAGCGGAGCAGAACCTGTTCGCCGTCGTCTTCTTCCTCCTTGGCACTTCGGCGCCTGTCGGTTCGACAGTTCCGGCAGTCGAACACGTTGTCCTCGTTGTCGCCGAAGACGCGCGCGTAGTCGTCCGATACGAACCCGCCGCAACTCATACACTCGCTCATTCTCGGAACCTCGATACGTCTAATCGGACAGGTCCACCGTTATTATGCAGACTCCAAGGTGGGGTCAGGTCGCCCCGAACGCCGTGCGTGTGCTATCGTTCATCCGGTTCGCGCACCCGAACGACCATCGCCCCCTCGGTCTCGTGGACGATCTCGTACCGGTCGGACGCGCGCAGTGTGGCTCGCATCGACGGGGGCTGCTCGTACGAGTCGCCGCGGACGGTGTAGTGGCCCGTCGGCACGTAGAGGTGCGTCGGCGAGACGTCGGCCGCTTCGAGGTGCAGGGAGATGCAGGCGGCCGTGTCACACGTCGAGATCTCCTCGTAGCGGGTGAGTTGTGTCTCGTACTGCTCGGGCGTCGTCCACTCGACCCCCCATGGTCCGACGAGAATCGGTCGGTCGGTGACCAGCGGGAACCACTCGGCCGCGTCACCGAGGACGACGAACCGTGCGGTACGCGGCGTCTCGCGTTCGACCCACGTCATCGCCGCCTCGTCGTCGGCGTCGACGAACGCGGGCTGGGAGGGGTCGCCGGCGTGCGTGTCGACCGCACCGGCGGCGAACGCCGTGCCGCTCGCGACGGCCGCCACGAGGACGAGCCCGACGGCGGCGAGTTCCGCGACCCGGCGTCGGTTCCGGTGGAGTCGCGACGCCTGGGTCCACGCTCGGACCGCCGGGACGCCGTACTCGAACACGAGCCACGCGGTCAGCATCGACCCCGGCACGAAGAGGAACCGCGGTTTCCCGATGACGAAGCCGGCGATGAACAGCCAGGCCGGCAGGAGCCACCGTCGCCGGACGAGGGCGACCGCCGCCCCCGTGTACGCCGCGAGGAAGAACGCGGCCTCCACGTCGGCGTCGACGGGATAGACGAACTCCGAGAGGATGCGCTCGGCCCCGCCCACGAGCCCGCCGTGAGTGCCCGCGGCGGCCAGCAGCGTCTCGATGCCGTGGGTGGTGTGGACGTGCCAGAGCCACGGCGACGCGAGGAGGAACCCGCCACCCGCCACGACCGCGCCGTAGCAGAGGCCGCGTGCGGTCCGCGACCGCGCCGCGAACAGCAGCAGGTACGTCAGCCCGAAGAACACCGTGTAGACCGGATGAGTGAGGACGGTGAGTCCGAACAGCGCCGTCGCGGGGAGGAGCCACCGGGGGTCCTCGGTGTCGAACAGTCGGACGCCGACCGCGAGTCCCGAGAGCACCAGCAGGAACGCGAGTCCGCGGACGATACCGCCGGCCGAGAGATGCCACTGGAGGACCGACGGCGTCCCGGCGAGCACCAGCGTCGCGACGCCGGCCTTCCGGGGCGAGTCGAGCAGCCGCTTCGCCGTGAAGTAGTAGGGGACGAGCGCTGCCGTCACGAGCAGGCCGGGGACGAGCCGGCTGTACGTGAAGGGGCCGACGCCGGTCAGTTCGCGGGCGACGGCGGCGACGTAGAACGCGACCGGTGGGTACGCGAGGGGGACGCCACCGGCGGTGTAGCCGGGGACCGACGCTGGCAGGGTGTACCCCTGGTTCGCGATGGTCTCAGCGATGGCGAGGTACAGCCCGGCCCCGTACGCGGGGTAAGGGTGGGTTACGAGGTAGACGAGGTGGACACAGAGCCCCATCGCGACGGCCAGCGAGAGCCAGAACCGGTCGTCGAGTGAGAGCACCGCGACCCGGGCGGTGAGCCGGTCCCAGCGGCGGTGTGAGTGGGAGTTCGACATCGGTCACCGAGTGGCGGGCGTCCGTTGGTCGGTCGTCACGGGCGAGTCTGGCTGCAGAGCGGCGAACACGTGTACGATGCACTCACCGACTGCGGCGGCTTTGTTATCCTGCGAGTAATCGGGCGGTGCGGTCAGGACTCCCGTTCGAGGTCGAGGGGCCGACGCACCGTCGCCTGCCACGGCGACCAGTAGGCTTCGGTACCGGCCCACACGACGACCGTGCCGACGAGCACCAGCAGGGCCGCGAGGTCGACCCGCGTCATCCAGACAGGCATGACGTACATCACGGCGTTGACCGTCGGCCCCTGCATCGCCCCGGCGACCGCAGACCGCAGGGGGTCGAGCGGGCCGTCGTCGTCAGCCTGTGTTCCGTCGTCGGTCTGCGCTCCGTCGCCCGACCCACTCGCGTCGTGTCCAGCGAGGTCGGCCTGCCGGGCGCTCGGCCCGCCGGTGCTCTCGTCGCCCGTCTCGAGTCGCTCGGCCTCGTACGGGAACGCGACGTCGAGCGTCCAGACGACCTCGCCCTGCTCGTTCACCTCCAGGACGCGGTTGCCGTTCGAGTCGGTGACGAGCGTGTGGCCGTTCGGGAGGCGGTCGGCGTCTCGCGGCCACTGGAGCCGGGCGTCGCGCCAGACCCACGAGCGCTCCCACGTGCCGTCGACGCGCTGGTACTCGACGACCCGGTTGTTCTCGGAGTCGGCGACGACGGCCGCCGGCCCGCCGTGGGACGCGTCGATGTAGTCGGGGTTGTGCTGTTCGTAGAGCGTCGTGTGGTCGTCGTCGCTCCCCAGCGTCCACTCCTCGACGACCCCCGTCTCGCGGTCGAGGAACACGACCTGGTCGTGGTTCCGCAGACTCACCATGAGGCGCCCGTCGTCGAGCACCTCCACGTCGTTGAGGTGGGTCCAGTCCTCGGGGTACGGCCCGCCGCTGTCGGCGACCGGATACGCGCTCTGGGCGTTCCACGACCAGGTCACGAGACCGCTGGTCGTGTTCACGACGAACACGCGGTCGGCCGCGATGTCCGCGACCACGAGATGCTCGTCGTCCAGCCGGTCGACGTCGTGCCACCGCGTCGAGTGTTTCCCCTCGGTGACGCGGCGGAACACCGGCGTCACCTCGCCCGTCGTCAGGTTCACTCGCTCGACGCCGTTGCGCGTACACACCACCTCGCCGCCGCACTCCTCGGGGGAGAGGTGGTCGGCGTACACGTACTCGACGGTCGCGTTCGTCCCCTCGACGGGGTCGACGTCCCAGTAGCGCGTGTGCGTGTCGTTGTAGTAGAACACGGTGCCGTCGGGGCCGACGGCGAACAGCTGGGCGGTCGCCCGCGGCCCGTCGCTCGACCGGCCCAGCCAGGTGTTCGAGTCGGTAGCGACGACGGTCACGCCGTCGGACGGCGGTGCGACCTGCTGGCCGGCCGCGCTCACGTGCGCGCCCTCGGAGGCGCTTCCAGCCGTGAGCGCGGCGCTTCCGAGAACGACGATACAGCAGACGACCACGGCCGTGAACGCGACGCGCACGGCGACCCGATAGGAAATCACTATGCGAGCCTCGCACTCGGTAGCCTTTGCTACCGGGAGCGTAAGCCGAAGTACGTCGACGATATCCCTCCGTCCCCGGTGGCCTGCCGGCTTAGGCACCTGATAATCAACCGAGCTGCCCCGAAAGCGGACACGATGACCGATGGCACGCGACGTCGTCCCACAGTGATCGTGGGTGCGGTCCTCGTCCTGCTGGCCGCTGCAGCCGTGGTCGGTACGGTCCCCACCGACGGCTCCGACGCGGCGACGGCGACGACCGTAGCGGAGGCCAAACTCGTCACGGTGACCGAGGGGGACGACCGGCTCTGGCCGTACACGAGCCGGCAGCGTGACGTCGAGACCCGGACGCTCCCCATCAACGTCGTCGTCCACGCCGACCTCTCGACCACCCGTCGCGTGCTCGCCGCCGGCGACGACCGGACGTGGACGACCACTGACGCCGAGGAGGAGGGGATTGTCGTCAACGAGAACAGCGTCGACTGGTCCGAGACGACCGGGGCCGACCGCTACACGTACGTCGAGACCGACGACGGGGGCCGCTGGCTCGACGAGTCGGCACAGGTTCACGACGGCGCGTACCTCGGCGCCCGGTACCACCTCCGACTGTACGAGGTCCCCTCCGGGGAGGATACGTGGACGGCCATCCAGGCCCACCAGGAGCACTGGGACTGGTTCCGGCTCCGACACACCGTCGGGAGCACCGCGCGTGCCCGCTACACGGTCGAACACGAGTTCTACGGGACCGGAACCGTCGCGGACGTCTCCCGTGAGCGATTCGGTAACGGCGGCGCGCTCGACGCCGACGGCTGGGTCACGGTGTTCGACCTCGTCGACTGGGCGTTCTACGAGGAGACGGCGCTCTCGGGCGCGGCGCTCGTGCTTCTCGCGCTCGCGAGCGGCCGGTCGCTCCTCGAGACGGGCCGCGACCTCGGTGCGGCCGTCGAGCAGTCACGGCTGAGTCGCGTCCACCTCGCGCTGTTCGGGACGCTGTTCTCGCTCCCGCTTTTCGTGCGCGTCACCGCGGTCACACTCGAACGGGCGTTGCCCTGGCTCTCGCCGAAGGTCATCGCCGCCCCGCTGTATCTCGTGCTCGCGGTCGGTGTGCCACTGGTCGCCGGCCTCCTCGGCCGCCGCCTCGCCGCTGACGACGCGTTCGCGACGGCGACCGTCGGCCTCGGGCTGGGGGTACTCCTGGATTACTCCTGGCTCGGGATCGCTACGCTCCCGTTCGGCGTCGTCGTCCACCGACTCGTCCTGCTCGTCGGCCTCGGCCTCATCGCCGCAGGGGGCGTCCGCTGGGCCGCGACCCCCATCCAGCGCCATCGCTACCGGCTCGTAGGCGTCGTCATCTGGGTTGGTGCACTGGTCTGGGCCCTCGCTGGCCTCTGATTACTTTCGAGGGTTAGCGTTAGGCGGGTTGTAATAAAGTCCGGGCGGCATGTCTCTCCGACGACCCGACCGCTGTCAGCAGTCGTCGCTCGACGACCCACGTTGGAGACGCCATGGTACGGACACAGCCATCCACTGACCCCTCAACGCCCGACAAGACGCGACGGCGACTCCTCGCCGCCACGGGTAGCGGTGCGCTCGCCGCCACCGCCGGCTGCGTCCGCGAGGTCCGTTCCATCGTCACTCGTGACGCGCCCTCGCAGCTCTCGCTCGACATCAAGACCGCGCCCGCTGACGCGGACCCGCGGGCCATCCGCATCGCCCGCTACCTCGCGACGCGGCTCGCCGCCGTGGGCATCGACGCCAGCATCGTCCCGATGAGCCGCGAGTCGCTGTTCCGGGACGTTCTCCTGAACCAGTCGTTCGACCTGTACGTCGCGCCGTTCCCCGGGCGCACGGACCCGGATTTCCTCTACTCGCTGTTACATTCACGGTTCGCCGCCGAGCCGGGGTGGCAGAACCCTGTCGGCTACGCGAACCTCGAGGTCGACCGCCTGCTCGACCGCCAGCGTCGCCAGCGCGGCGCCGACCGCCAGGAGACGCTCGCGGCCGTCCAGCGAACGGTCGCCCGCGACCAGCCGTTTTCAGTCGTGGCGTTCCCCGACGAGGTTCGGGCCGTGCGCGACGACCGGGTCACCGGCTGGGACCGTGTCCCGATTCACACGACGCTGGGCTATCTCGGCCTCGACCCGGTCCCCGACGGGGGGCTCGACGCGGACGCAGCCGACGCCCGGCCGCTCACGCTGACGCTGACGGACTCGCGGCCGACGGAGAACCTGAACCCGCTCGCCGTCGAACTCCGCTCGGGCGGCACCGCGACGGACTTGCTGTACGACTCGCTCGGGCGCTGGGTCGACGGGTCGGTCACGCCGTGGCTCGCCGCCGGCTGGACGTGGTCGAACCCCCCCGAGGGCGAGTCGGCGGTGACCGTCCGCCTCCGCGAGGACATGACGTGGCACGACGGCACCGACCTCACCGCCGACGACGTGGCGTTCACCTACGCGTTCCTCGCGGACACGTCGCTCGGCCGACTCGACAGCCCGGTTCCCGCCCCGCGGTTTCGCGGCCGGGGTTCGATAGTCACCGACACGGCGGTCCTCGGCGACCGGACCGTCCGGCTCACCTTCGAGGGGAGTTCGCCGGCGGTCGCCGCCCGGAGTCTGACGGTACCGCTGTTGCCGCGACACGTCTGGGAGTCGAAGGCCGAACAGGCGACCGTCGCCGGGCTCGACCTCGGCGGCGGGGTGACGCGGGCGCTCGTCTGGCGCAACGTCGACCCCGTCGGGAGCGGCCCGTTTCGGGTCGAGCGGCGCACCTCGAAGGAGTCGCTGGTGCTCGCGGCGGCCGACGACCACTTCCTCCGCCGGGAGGCCCCCGAAGCCCTCGACGACCACCTGGCGCCGTACGCCGGGGGACCGTCGGTCGACCGACTCGCGTTCACGGTCGTTCCATCTGGTGGGGCCGGCGTCGAACTCGTCGACGCGGGTGAGGCGGACGCGACGGCCTCGCCGGTGCTGCCGGCGTCGGTGCCGACCATCGGGCGGTCGGCGGCGGCCGACCTCGTCGTCGACCAGCCCCGCTCGTTCTACCACGTCGGCTACAACCTCCGTCGCTCCCCGACGAGCAGCACCCGATTCCGGCGGGCGGTCGCCCGCCTGCTCGACGAGGCGTACCTGACCGAGACGGTGTTCGACGGGTTCGGCCAGCCGGCCGTGAGTCCACTGGCGCGCCACGACGCGCTCGCGCCGGGACTCGCGTGGACCGGCGAGGACCCCGTCTTCCCGTTCCCCGGCACGGCGGGCGAACTCGACGTCGACCGTGCGCGTGAACCGTTCCGCGAGGCCGGCTACCGCTACTCGGAGGACGGCGCTCTCCTCCTCTCGTGACTTCGATGAGCGTACTCGAATCCCTCGCGGTCGTGCTCGGCGGCGCGCTGGCGTTGAACCTGGTTGCGGGCGTCCTCGTCCTCGATACCGCTGGGCTGCGGCGGGTTCCGACTCGCGCCCGCGAGGCGGCCCCGTATCTCGGCTTCCTCGTCGGCATCCTCGCGGTGAACAAGGTCGCCCGCGACTACGGCCCGGAGGTGTCGTGGATCATCGGCAAGAACATCACCGGGTTCATCTACTCGCTGGAGGGGGGGTTCGTCGCGATCGTCCAGTCCATTGCGACGCCTGCGCTAACCGCGTACTTCTCCGGCGTCTACCTGTTCGGCTACGTGTTCCTGCTCACCTTCCCGTTCGTTGCGTACGCCACCTGGGCCGACGAGCCCGCCCTGGAGCGTGCGGCCGTCGCGTTCGGCGTCAACTACGCGGTCGGGCTGGGCTGTTACGTCGTGTTCATCTCGTACGGGCCGCGGAACCTGATTCCGGACCTGGTCGACCCGCTGCTGTACGCGACGTACCCCCGCGCTCAGCTCGTCACGAGCCAGGTGAACGCGAACACGAACGTCTTCCCCTCGCTGCACACCTCGCTGGCGGTGACCGTCGGGGGGCTGGCGTGGCAGACCCGCGAGGCGTTCCCGCGGTGGACCGTCATCGCCGTCCCGCTGGCGGTGAGCGTCGCGGTCTCGACGATGTATCTCGGCATCCACTGGGCGACGGACGTGGTCGCCGGGACCCTCCTCGGGGTCGGGAGTATCGTCGTCGCGAATCGGGTCACGGAGTAAGGAGTCGGCGGTTGGCTCAGTCGCTGCGCCCGACCTGGGCCGTGTCCGCTCCATCGCTGGCCGCGGTCACGGCCATCGCGGTGTCGCCGTCGTCACTGAGCCGGAGACAGGTCATACACGGCGACCGCCCCCGGTCGCGCGCCTCCCGGCGGGTCAGGACGCGCCACTCGTCGTCGTCCAGTGCCCCACCGCCACCACACACCGGAGTGTGACCGTCGGTCGCCTCGTGGTACGCGTACGAGCCGTCGACCTTGCGGGTCGGCAACAGTAGGACGAGGTCGCCGTCCGGTCGCGGGTCGGACTCGGCAATCCGGGTTCGCTGCTCGCGGGTCGGCGTCCGTGACTCGCCGGCGTCACAGCTGTGCGGGCCGAGCTTCACGAGGTACTTGCCGCAGTCTGGACACTGCTCGAACACTCGGTCGACGTCACGCATGGGCGACTGGTCGCACAGGTAAGGCATTATTATGGAGCGTGTAGCGCCCCGCGCCAGTCGCACCTGACCGCCGTTTCAGCGCCTACGAGGTTCCTAATCCGGTCAACGCGTCTCCTCGATGGCGACGTACGAGTCGCGCGCGGCCGCCATCCACGCGCCGCTCTGGGTGGACCGCGTCGGGTCGAAGACGACGAGGTCGTCGGGGCGGAACTCCGGGCCGTCGATGTCCTCGGGGTTGAACGTGTAGCGGAGCGAGAAGTTCGGCCAGTGGTCGGTCGCCTCCCGGCGGACGACTTCGGAGTTACTCACGGACGCCTCCGCGAAACCCGTCTTCGGCCTCCTGGAGGAACGTAATCGCCTCCTGGATGCGTGCCTGCTGGCGGCCGGAGAGGAACGGGTACTCGTCGCCCATTCCGTCTTCGAGGAGCGCTCGCGCCGCACTGATGCGCGTCGTCAGCGGGATACGTGGGGTCGGTTCCGAGTCGGCGGTCGACGGGTCTCGTGACATACCTGTGCTTGCACCGCACCGAATATGTATACTTCCGAACACGTCGGTAAGCGCCCGGGGTTACCGGGTGGTAGGCGGCGACAGCGAGCCGACCTCTCCGGCGCCCGGAGAGGTGCAACAACGAATAAGAGCGTCCGACCGGCAACTCAGAGCGAGTGACGCCCTCATCTATGTCCCTCGGCCCGACCGTGCTCCACGTCCTCCACGTCGGGTGCGACCCCGCACCGGTCGTCAACCTGCAGGCATACGACGCGAGTTCGCCCCGGTTCCTCGCGAGCGTCGCCCCCGACGCCGACGTCGCGGTGACGCAACTGACGCGCGGGACGGTCGACTGTGTCGTCTGTGACGCGGGCGCGCTCGACGCCGACGGCTGGGCGTTCCTCCACCGAGTCGCCGACCTGGCTCGCGACCTGCCGGTCGTGTTGACGACGTCGGCCGACGACATCCCGGCGCACCTGTACGACGCGACCGTCCCGTCCGGGGACACGACCCGGTTGGCGTCGGTGGTGACGGAGCTGGTGCGTACTGACGACCCCGGCCCCCCGGCAGGCGAGACGGCGGTGGCCCTGCTCGACCGGGCCGACGAGTACGTGGCGCACGTCGCCCGCGACGGGACGGTCCGGATGGTCGGTGCCTCGACGGCCGAGCGACTGGGTCTCGCGCGCGACGCCGTCGTCGGGCGCCAACTCGACGACCTGCTGGACCCGACGACCGCTGGCGAACTGCTGTCGATCGGCCGGAGCGTCCTCGACGCGGAGACTGGCCGCGAGTTCAGCGACGAACTGGGTGGGCGTCACTACCACGCGGTGTTCGAACCCGTCGGGCCGGACTGCTTCGAGGTCATCGTCCGGGACGTCACCGCGGCCCGGCGGACCGAGCGGGCGTTCCACGAGGAGCGGGCGTTCCTCGAGACGGTCGTCGATAGCCTGACGGACGTGTTCTTCGTCCTCGACCTCGACGGCAGGCTCGTCCGCTGGAACGACCGACTCGAGGCGGTGACCGGGCGCGACGAGACGTCGCTCCGGGGGGCCGACCCCCTCGAGTTCGTCGCCGACGCGGACGTTCCGGAGGCCCGACGGCAACTCGACGCGGTCGTGGACGGCGGCGAGGTGACGGCCGAACTGGAACTCGTCGACGGCAACGGCGAGACGGTCCCCTTCGAGTTCACCGCGTCGCTGGTGACGGGCGACGACGGCACCCCCCGATACGTGTGTGCTGTCGGCCGTGACATCTCGGCACGGCGAGCGACACAGGCCGACCTCGACGACGCCATCGCCGAACTGGAGCGGTCGAACGCCGAACTCGAACAGTTCGCGTACGTCGCCTCGCACGACCTCAAGGAGCCGCTCCGGATGGTGTCGAGCTACCTCCAGCTGCTCGAACGCCGGCACGCGGACGACCTCGACGAGGAGGCCAGCGAGTTCATCGAGTTCGCCGTCGACGGGGCCTACCGACTCCAGGAGATGATCGACGACCTGCTGGAGTACTCGCGGGTCGGCCGGAGCGACCGGGCGCTCGAACTCGTGGACTGCAACGCGGTGCTGGAGACCGTCCGCCGGAACCTCGCGGTCGCCATCGAGGACTCCGGAGCGACCGTCGAGGTCGGCGACCTCCCGACCGTCCAGGGCGACCGGAGCCAGCTCGTCGAGCTGTTCCAGAACCTCGTGAGCAACGCCATCAAGTACACCGAGTCGGGGGAGCGACCGCACGTCACCGTCACCGCCGACGCGGCCGACGACCGCTGGCTGTTCGTCGTCGAGGACGAGGGGATGGGCATCTCGGCGGACCGCGTCGACCGCGTGTTCGACCTGTTCTACCGGTCGGAGATTCAGGACTCCACGGGCATCGGCCTCGCACTCGTCCAGAAGATCGTCGAGCGACACGGCGGCGAGGTCTGGGTCGAGTCGACGCCTGGCGAGGGCTCGTCGTTCTTCGTCGCACTGCCGCGGGAGTAACGGGGACGTGCGCGCGGTGGCGCACGCCGGTATGTCAGACACCCCGGCTGGTGGTGCACCATGGTCGGGCAGAGGGCCAGGGCGTTCGAGGTGTCGGGCGGTTCCACCTTGGTTATCCACTGCGTAGCTCTCGTTTCGCCCGGTTGTCCCGGCCGTGGCTAGCTCCCTGTGCGCTCCGATACCGACATCTCAACCGTTCACGCTGGTTTATTCGGGGAGTAAAATCGTGTACGGTCTACGGGCTATATACTCGACAATCTGCTCCTATCCGATGCCGGTTCACTATGATACACGACCTGACTGGGTTCCAGCGCGACCTGCTGTTCATCGTCGCTGGGCTCGAGGGGCCGAACGGTCTCACCGTCAAGGACGAACTCGAACAGTACTACGGACAGGAAGTCCGGCACGGACGCCTCTACCCGAACCTCGACACGCTCGTCGAGATGGGCCTCATCGAGAAGGGGCAGAAGGACCGTCGGACGAACGAGTACACCCTCCTGCCCCCGGGCTACCAGGAGATCCGGGCTCGGCTCGACTGGCAATCGCAGTACTGTCCGGACGAGATCCTCGAGCAGGTGGAGCTGCAGGTCGCCGAGACGAGCTGACGCCGACTGCGGCGGACTTCTCTCATCCTCACCGCCCAGCGACTGCCACAGGCGTCGCACCTCGCTGCGCGGCCGACAGACGACGGGTGAGTGTCGGATACCTGAACGACGAGTCGGTCAGCACTGGCGAGTGCCGCGGCTAGCGGCGTCGGTGGCGGCAGGTGGAGGGCCGGTCAGTCGAGGTAGCCGAGGTCTGCGAGCCGGTCCTCGACGGCTGCATCCTCGGTGGTGACGGTCTCGGCTGCTTCGTACGGGGGGTAGTTCCACTCCTCGGTCGGCGAGACGGGCGGGAGCACCTCGCCGTCCATGCGGTCGCTCACGGGGAGGCCGAGCGCCGCGAGGATGGTCGGGGCGACGTCGAACAGGTGGGCGTCGTCGGCTGACGCCGAGGCGTCGATTCCCTCGCCCGCGGCCGCGAACACACCGTCGCGCTTGTGGTTCCACGGCTCGGTCGACTCGCCGAACTTCTCGCCGAGCAACTGCGCCGAGAGGAAGTGGTCGAAGTCGGTGGGGACGGTGACGATGTCGACGGCGTTCTCGGCGTACGGCCCGGAGAAGTACGCTTCACGGGGGACGACCTCCTCGAACACCGGCTCGCCGTCGGGCGCGGTGGCCGACTGGAGCTGCTCGATGAGTTCGGCCTGGACCTGTTCGTACTCGGCCTTCGGTACGACTCCCTCGGGGTCACGGCCCTCGAGGTTGATGCGGATGCCCAGTTCCGTCCGGGCACGCATGTACGCCTTCGAGGCGGGGAAGTCGACCTGCGTGCTCGCGGTCCGGACCACGCCGTCGGGCGCGTACCGGCGCGCCACGTCGTCGAGTCCGAGCTTGTTCAGCCCGAGGCCGATGCGTTTGGTGGTGATGCCGAAGCTCGCGGCCGTCGCGGCCACCTTCTCGGTGAGGCTCGGCTCCCACGTGTCGTCGTCGTTTCCTTCCCGCAGCTGGGTTCGGATGGGGTTCCACGACGGCATCCCCTTTCCACCCTGCGTGGCCGTGACGTAGCCGCGGTCGCGGAGGAACTCGTTGACGCGGAACTCCTCCTTCTCGTACTCGCCCATCCCGTGGTCGCTGGCGACGAACACGCGTTTGGGGTCGTGCTCCTCGAGCAGGTTGCCGACCTGTTCGTCCATCGTCTCGTAGACGCGACGGATCTTCGGCCAGTCGCCGCCGAACTCGTGGAACACGGTGTCGGTCTTCTGGAACTGGACGAACCCGAAGTCCGGCTCGTACTCGGTCGCGAGGTAGTCGAACGCCTCCCCGCGCATCCGGGTGAGCGTCTCGTACTCCTCCATGCGCTCCTCGTCGCTCCACCCCTCGTCGTCGCGGGCGTACGCCGGGTAGACGCGGTACTCGCCGATGGCGTCGCGGACCTCCTGTAAGACGCCATCGGGGTGACACGGCGGGTCCTCGGGGGCGATGAACCCCGGGATGACTGCGCCGTCGATCTCGTCCGGTGGGTGCGTCACGGGGACGTTCACGACCACGCTCGACAGCCCGTGGTGGTCGAGGAGCGTCCACAGCGAGTGTTCCTTCACGTCGTCGCCCGCGACGACGCGCCAGTCGTAGCCGTCGTAGTCGACGAAGCCGAACACGCCGTGTTTCCCGGGGTTGACCCCAGTGTACATCGACGGCCACGCGCTCGGCGTCCACGGTGGCATCTGTGA
Organism: Halorarius litoreus; assembly: GCF_024362405.1. GTDB lineage: Archaea > Halobacteriota > Halobacteria > Halobacteriales > Haloarculaceae > Halorarius > Halorarius litoreus. The sequence continues at coordinate 2,150,563 of NZ_CP101454.1, forward strand.
CTCCAGCGGCGAACACACGCCGTCGGTACAGATGCGTTCGAGGTTCGGGAGCCGCCCCTCGTCCCAGAGTTTCTCGAGGACGGGGAGACAGCCCGCGTCGATGCCGATGAGCAGCGCCTCCATCCGGTCGTCGGCGTCGTCGGTCATCGGTCGGCCCTCCGGTCGACAGGTCGGGGTGGCCACCCGCGACACGCGGCCACGTCGTCGTTCGATGTCGAGACCACTGCGTCGAAGACAGGCATTCTATCCGATTTCATGAGGTGTAACACCGTTATTATCTCGCGGCTAAGCACACCCGTGGTCAGTGCCCGTCACCCGGCGTCTCTCCCTGCTGCTCCAGGTCGGGCTCCAGTTCGCGGTCGAGCGCGGCGCCCGTGAGAAAGAGCACGACCCCGAAAACGAGGCTCACCAGCCCGGTTTCGCCGCCGTCGCGGGTCGCGACCGCTGCGAGCGTCCCGAGCACGCCCACGACGCCGAGCGCCGCACCGACGCCGTAGAGCAGCGCCATCGGGTGCGGGGGCGTGAGGTACTTCTTGCGGAGCCGCCAGCCGAAGTTCCGCAGGAGCATGAACGATACCCGCGGGACGTACGAGTCGAGACTGATGTGGCTGTCCCAGTCCTCGTCGTAGAGGTAGTCCGAGGAGTGTGGGATGTCCATCACGCGCATCCCGGCGACGTTGAGTTTCACGAGGAGATCGTTACAGTAGCCGTAGAACTCGTACAGTTCGTCGAGTTCGATGGCCTCCAGCGCCTCTCGCGAGATGGCCGCGTAGCCGTTCTGTGAGTCCGAGATGCCCCAGTAGCCGCTCGAGATCTTCGTCAGCGTCGAGAGCACCTGGTTGCCGAACCGGCGGAACCGCGGCATCTCCTCGATGTCCTCGTGGAGGAAGCGGTTGCCCTTCGTGTAGTCGGCCAGCCCCTCGGCGATGGGGTCGATGTACCGCTCGAGCAGCGCGGGATCCATCTGGGCGTCGCCCGCCATCACCGTCGCGATGTCGATGCCGTCGGCGAGGCTCTGCTGGTAGCCGGTCTTGATGGCGCCACCGACCCCGCGGTTCTGCTCGTGCTGGATGGGGACGATGTGGCGGTCGAGTTCGCCGTCGTGGGCCTCGTTGACGGCTGCGGCGTGTCTCTGTATCTCGCTCCACGTGTCGTCGGTCGAGCCGTCGTCGACGACGTACACGCGGTCGACGAACTCGGGGACGGTCCGGATGACCTCGCCGACCGAGTCCTCCTCGTTGTACGCCGGGACGACGACGGAGACGGTGTGGTCTTTGTACATAGGTGTCTCGCGCAGACAGCGACCCCGAGGGGTCGCGCGTCTCGCTTGACGGAAAAAGACCGACTGCCCGCATTACTATGGAGCCGGTAAGCCGACTCCTGAACCGCTTGGGTGGTCGTTATCTGATGACCTTCCCGTTCATCACGCTGAGCCAGTCGCTGCCGTCCCAGATGGCGAGCCCCCACGGCGACGCGCCCGAGCCGTCGTGGATGCCGTAGTCGCCCTTGTACCGACCGCTGGGGTCGGTCCCCCGGAGGTCGGACTCGAGGATGAGGCCGCTGCTGCGGAGCCGTGCGTTGTCCCAGCTGTTGTGGAGCTGCGTGTCGTCGAGCCCCGTGTGCGTCGGGATGTGGATGTCGGCGTCGTTGGTGTTCCGGAGGTGGAGGAACGCGTCGGTGTAGTTCTTGTACGTACAGCCGGAGAGTTCGACGCCGGGTGCTCCCCCGACCGCGACGCCCCGGTAGCCCTTGTTCCGGCCGTTGGGCGCGTCGCGGAAGTAGCCGCCCTGGAAGTAACAGCCCTTCAGGACGAACCCCGGAGAGGAGTCGTCGACGAAGATGCCGTGGGGGTACTCCTGTGCCATCCCGTTGCCCTCCAGATAGGCGTCCTTGACCGCCTGCGAGGCACCCGCACGGGCGTCGATACCGAAGCCGCCGTTGTTCTGGACGACGCCGTTGACCCACCGCGAGGAGTAGCCCCGGAGGGCGACACCGGGTGCGCCGGTCTCCAGCCCGTTGAACAGCGAGTCACAGCCGTAGAACGTCGTCCCGTGGGGGTTCGCGTTCGGCTGGAGGCGGAAGCCGGACCCGCCACACCGCCAGACCATCACGTTGCGGAACGTCATCCCGAACGACTTTCGCTCGGTTCCGTCGGACTCCGTGAGGTTCTCGACGCGGATGCCGTCGCCCGCTGCGCCGTGGACGATGAGGTCCTTGTACGTCGAGTACGTCGCCCCGCGGATACGGAGCCCCACGTTGCCGCCACGAATCTTGAGGTGCTGGACGAGCGCCTTGTTCCGGTAGTCCGCATGCGCCTTCCCGATGACCTCGACGACGTTGGTGTCAGGGGCGTGGCGTGCGTCGATGACCGACCCCGAGGGATGCCCACCGGAGAGCATCACCTCCTTCTCGCGGTAGTCGAGCGTGACGGGCAGCGGTTCGCCCGCGGCCTCCGCGTCGTAGGTGCCGTGGACGAAGATGATGTCGCCGTCCTCGGCGGCGTCCCACGCGGCCTGAATCGTGTCGTAGCCGACGGCGTCGGGACCGCCCACGATGCGGCGGCCACCGAGGTTCAGGTTCTCACCGATCTCGAGCGTCGGGGAGGTACTCTGTGCCGTCGCCTCGGTCGTACTCACGCTCTCGGCGGATTCGGTCGCCGCCGACCCGTAGTTGGCCTGGCTGCAGCCCGCGATACCCGGGATAGACGCCACCCCGGCGGCCTGCAGGAACTCTCGCCGCTCGACCTCGTCGACAGGGTGCTCCCCATCGTGCTGATTGTCAGTCATGACAATTCTGTATCCGGTCTGCAGGGGGCACGGTACTAATTATCGGGCGCCTAAACCGCGAAAACAGGTGTGTCTCACTCGCTGCCGACTTAGAGTTCCGTGCCGTCGACGACGCTGACCCACGCCGTGCCGTTCCACGTCGCGGGGCCGAACGGTGCGTCGCCGGAGCCGTCGTGCGTGCCCACGTCACCGACGAACCGGCCGGGGTGTGCGTCGCCGGTGAGGTCGGTCGGGAGGACGGCGCCGTCGCTCCGGAGCCGGGTGCAGTCGTCGTGCTCGACGAGGGTGGTCTCGTCGAGCGGGCAGTGGGAGGCGAGGTGGACGTCCGCGTCCGTCGCGCCCCGGAGGTAGAGGAACGACCCGGTGTAGTTGCGGAACGAGCAGTTCCGGATGTCCGCGTGCGGCGCGTCGGCGACGACGACGGCCCACCGGCCCGTGTCGCGACCGTTCGAGAAGTCGCGGAAGTAGCCACCCTGGAAGTACGCGCCGTGGAGCGTGAACCCAGGAGCAGAATCGTCGACGAACACGTCCATCGGTCCGCTCTCGGTCGTGCCGTTCCCCTCGAAGTAGGTCCCGTCGACCTGCTGTGAGCAGCCGCTTCGGGCGTCGAGCCCGAACGACCCGTTGTTCTGGATGGTCCCGCCGTGCCAGCGGGTGGCGTAGCCCCGGAGGCGAACGCCCGCCCCGCCGTTGAGCAGCGCGTCACAGCCGTAGAACGTCGTGCTGTGGGGGTTTGCGCCGGTGCTGAGCCGGAAGCCGTCGCCGCCGCAGTTCCACGCGATGCAGTTGCGGAACGTCACGCCGAACGTGCCGTACTCGGAGCCGTTCGCGCTGTGGCGGTCGACGAGGACGCCATGTGAGCCCGTCATCCAGCAGACGAGGTCCTTGAACGACGCGTAGGGGGCCGCACGGATGCGGAGCCCGACGTTCCCGCCGAGGAGCTTCAGGTTGCTCACGAGCGGGTTGTTCCGGTAGTCTTCGTGGCCCGTCCCGATGACCTCTAGAACGTTCGCGTCAGGCGCGTGACGCGCGTCGATGACCGACCCGGAGGGGTGCCCGCCCGTCAGCAGCACCTCCTTCTCGCGGAAGTCGAGTCGAATGGGAAACTGCTCGCCCGCAGCCTCGGCGTCGTATGTGGAGTGGACGTAGACGGTATCGCCGGCTTCGGCGGCGTCCCACGCGGCCTGGATCGTCTCGTAGCCGCCCGTCCCGACGACGTGTCGTCCCCCGAGGTCACGCAGGTCGAGTTCCGCGTCGGTACTCGTGTCGGTACTCGTGTCGGTGCTCGTGTCTGTCTCCCCACCAGTGGTGGCCGTGACCGTCCCGCTACCGACCGCAGCACCGGCGACGGCGGTGGCGGTCGTCTTCAGCACCGTCCGACGGTCGATGCCCTGGCTCTCCACCGCACTCCCGGTTCCGCCCCCGCTGGCGCTGTCCGCCCCGCTGGTGCTCGACGCACCGGTCGGTGCCTTGCGGGTGGTTGGGTCCCCGCCCTTGCTCCCACTGGTTGTCGGGGTCGACGACCGAGTGGGCTGGGCGTCCGGCGTCGGCTGGGGACTGGGCGTCAGCTGGTCGCCGTCGGTCGCCGTCGCGTCGGTGTCCGGCTGTCCCTCCTCGGCCGTCCGGTCCTCGTCGTCGTGCGGAAAGAAGCGCCCCCGGTTCGTGTGCATAGTCGGTCCTCACTCTCGCCAAACATATACTCTATCTTACACTTGACTCACCGCCCTCACTGACCATCCAGTAACCTCGGTGCTCTGTCTCTGTGGCGGTCGATTTCGGGCCGTCCGCGTCGACCGAGTCGGTAGCCGGCGGTCGCTTACCGCGTCTATAATAATGGCCGTTCGGGGGGAACGTGCTGGAAATGGGAGTGAGCGAACCGTGACGGGTGACCGGGACGTGGCCACGGTCGTCGAGACGGTCAATCTCATCTCCAAGAAGTGGCACCCGGCTATCATCCAGACGCTGCTGGAGAGCGGCCCCCTCCGGTTCAGCGAACTCAAGACGAGCCTCGACGGCGTCTCGGGGAAGGTGTTGACCGACAGCCTCGAGGATCTCGTCGAGTCGGGGCTGGTTCACCGCGAGGTGGTCAGCGAGTCACCCAAGCGCGTCGAGTACGAACTCACACCACACGGCCACGACCTGCAGGAGGCCATCGAGGCGCTCGCGACGTGGGGTGACAGACATCTCCGGAGCGACGGCCCCCCGACGGTGCTCGTCGTCGACGACGACCCCCGGCTCGCGGAGATGCACGCCAGCTGGCTCGCGGACCGCTACGACGTCCAGACGGCGTACAGCGGACGGGCGGCACTCGAACTGCTGACCGACGACGTGGACGTGCTCGTGCTCGACCGCCGGATGCCCGGGATGTCCGGTGAGGACGTCCTCGAGAAGCTCAAGATCCTCGACGTCGACCCCGGCGTCGTCATGCTGACGGCCGTCGAGCCGACGTTCGACGTCGTCGAGATGCCCATCGACGACTACGTCGTGAAACCGGGGCTGAAGAACGAGGTGATAGAGACCGTCGCCGCGGTGCTCGAACGCACGTCACTCGACGACCCGGTCCGCGAGTACCTCGCGCTCGCGGCCAAGCGCTCGCTGCTCCGGGCGGAGACGCCCGCGGTCAGCCGCGAGGACAACGCCTCGTACGCGACGCTGGTCGACCGGCTCGAACAGCTCGAAACCGACCTCGACGACCCCGTCACGGCGGCCGAGACGGCAGCCGAGGGGCAGACCGTCACGGAGTTGCTCACGACCGATGGCTGACGCCGAGACGCCGACCGACCCCATCGAGGTCCTGCTGGTCGAGGACAACCCCGGCGACGTCCGGCTCGCCCAGGAGGCGTTCGACGCGGTCGACCGCCCCATCCAACTGACGGTCGCCACCGACGGCACCGAGGCGCTCGACCACCTCCGGACTGCGGCCCCCGAACACCTGCCGGCACTCGTCCTCCTGGACCTCAATCTCCCCGGTGCCGACGGGCGGACGGTCCTCCGCGAGTGCAAGTCCCGACCGACGCTCCGTCACACCCCGGTCGTCGTGTTCACCAGTTCCGAGGAGCCGGAGGACGTGCGCGGGCTCTACGACGCCCACGCGAACGCCTACGTCCCGAAGCCGCGGGACGCCGACGGCTACTTCGACACCGTCCAGCGGCTCGACGCCTTCTGGTTCTCGACGGCGCTCCTCCCGGAGGTGGGCCGGTCGTGACCGCCCCCCTCCAGGTCCTGCTGGTCGAGGACAACCCGGGTGACGCCCGGCTCATCGAGGCACTACTCTTTGAAGCCGACGAGTACCTGACGGGGCCGGACGGCGGCTTCCGCACGGCCGAACTCACCCACGTCACGGACCTCGGCGCGGCCCTCGACCACCTCGAGACCGAGCCGCCCGACGTCGTCCTGCTCGACCTCGGGCTCCCGGACAGCGAGGGGATGGAGACGCTCGACCGGACGCTCGACGCGACGGAGACGGTCCCGGTCATCGTCCTCACGGGACGCCCGGAGTCGGACCTCGGCATCGAGGCCGTCCGCCGTGGCGCACAGGACTACCTCGTCAAGGGCGAGATCCGTCCCACGCGCTTCGCCCACGCGGTCCAGTACGCCATCGAGCGGACGAAGACCCAGCGAGAGCTCCGCCAGCGAACCCGGGAACTCGCCATCCTCAACCAGCTGATGCGCCACGACGTGAAGAACGACATCAGCCTCGTCGTCGGGCGCGGGCACGAACTCACCGAGTACGTCGAGGCGCGCGGCGAGCAGTTGCTCGCGGAGGTGCTGACGGCGGCGAATCACGTCCTCCAGCTCACCCGGACCATCGGCGACACCGTCGAGACCGTCACCGACGAGTCGGAGACCGACCTCCGGCCCGTCGACCCCCGAGAGGTCGTCATCCAGCAGGCCGAGAAGGCCCGACAGCTCTACGGCGAGGCGGCCGTCACGGTCGACGGCGACCTGCCCGACGTGCGCGTCGCGGCGGACGAACTCCTCTCGGCGGTCGTCGGCAACCTCCTCAGCAACGCCCTGCTGTACACGACCGGCGACCCGGACGTCCGAATCTCGCTCGACGCCGACGAGGACGTCGTTCGGCTCCGCGTCGCGGACAACGGCCCCGGCGTCCCCGACGAGCACAAGGACCACATCTTCGGCGAGGGCGAACGCGGCCTCGAGGGGCAGGGGACCGGTATCGGTCTCTACCTCGTCGACCAGCTGGTCGACGGCTACGACGGCCGGGTGTGGGTCGAGGACAACGAGCCGACGGGCGCGGTGTTCGTCGTCGAACTGGCTCGAGTGGCCCCCGAGACAGCGGATTTACCCGGTGCATAGCAAACCCTCTCGGTCGGCAACCGGCGGACAGTGATCGACTCGTATGGAGGCTTCGACGCCAGGGATTGAGTTCGACCGGGCGGCCGCCGTCGTCGGGCTGGTGGTGGCGCTCGCGTTGCTCCCGGTACAACTGTTCATCAGCCACATCTACGCACAGACGCTCCCGCCGGTGCTGGCGCTCGCGTGTCTCGTCTACCTCGCCGCCCGCGGCCAGGGGCACGACACCGACACGATTCGGATGCCGACGTGGCTCGCCCACCTCCTGCCGAGTGTCGTCGTCTTCGGTACCGCCGGGCTCGCCCTGCTCGCCCACTCGCAGGGCGGGCGCACCCAGGAGTTCTACGTCCTCGCGAGCCTGCTGGGGACGCTCGTGCTCGGCCAGCTCCTGTTCACCCGCGACCGCGACCTGCACGTCGGTATCGTCCTCGGGCAGGTGTTCGTCCTCGCGGCGGTCGTCCGGTGGGCCGCGGTGTTCACCACGCCCGGCTACATCGGCATCGACGCGTGGATCCACATGGCGCAGTTCACACGCGGGGTGCTGGAGGCACACTCCATCGCCGGGATGGGCCAGACGAAGTACCTCATGGCGCCGCTGTACCACCTGCTCGTCGTCGTCACCTCGCTGTTCACCGGGCTGGGGCTGCGGTGGTCGCTGTTCCTCTCGCTGGGGCTCGCGATGCCCGTCGGCATCGTCCTCGTGTACACCGGAGCCAAGTACCTCGTCGAGCCTCGATGGGCACTGTTCGCGGCCGCGCTGTTCGCCCTCGCCGGCTCGGTCATCCGCTGGGGCATCCACCTGATTCCGACCAGCCTCGGACTGCTGTTCTTCCTCGCCATCCTCGCGCTGGTCCTCCGGCTGTTCCGCGTCTCCACGCGCACGCGAGACGGGCTCGTCGTCGTCACGCTGTTCCTCGCGATGGTGCTCACCCACCAGGTGTCGTCGTTCATCCTGACGGTGTTCCTCCTCGCGTGCGGTGTCACCCAGTACGTGCTGAAGACGGGCATCATGAACCCGCCGGACGGCTCGGCACACGCGCTCGGCGCCAGCGACGTCGAGCCCATCGAGTTCGGTGGGTACGTCGTGTTCAACCTCGGGTTCCTCACGCTCACCTGGAGCCTGACGCCGTACTACGGTCGGCCGTTCCTCGAGACGGCGTTCATCTTCCTCTACGAGTCCATCGGTGGCGGCATCGGTGAGGTGACGGGAGCAGCCAACAGCGGCGGTGGCGCCGCGGCCAGCCCGACGCTCGCACAGTTCGTCGTCGCGAACTTCGACGTCCTGGGGTTCCTGCTGTTCCTGTTCGGGACGACCATCGGGTGTCTGTACGCGCTCCGGCGCGGGCGGACGAACCAGGCGGTGCTCTCGCTCGTCGTCGCGGTGGTCGTCATGACCGGGTTCACCCTCGGGCCCCCGCTCGCCGGTATCGGGACGTTCCTCTCCGGTCGCTGGTTCGCGTTCCTCTACGCCGTGATGGCCATCCTCACGGCCGTCGGGTTCAGCTACCTCCGGCGCGGGCTCTCGCCGGCGCTCCTGCTCGTGTTCCTGCTGGTGTTCCTCTACGTCTTCCCGATGGCGATGATCGCCTCGCCGAAGGGGACCGTCGACCAGCCCGTCCTCGAGACGGAGCGGCCCCGCTACAGCTTCACCGAGGAGGAACTGGCGGCGATGCGGACCATCGGGACCACGACGACGCCCGGCGAGACCGGTCGCGTCTACACGGACTTCCCCTACACCGCGGTCTACAACCGGGTCCACGGAGAGCGGTACCGGGCCGCGACGGTCCCGCCGGACGGCCCCGCTCAGGAGGACGAGCTACTCTATCGCGAGTACCAGACGACCGGGGCGCCCCTGTTCCCGGACGGTGAGGGGGGCCAGCGCATCTACCGCGTCCACGAGGACCGCATGTGCCCGTCGTCGTACGACACGGTCTACGCCAACGGCGACGTGACGTACTGCCGGGCGGTGTGACCGACGGGTCACGGGTTTTATCCCCCGGCTAAGCGCCGGACGCTGGCCTTACCCGGCGCATAGGAATGTGTCCGGCAACCGGATGTGAGACCAGAGCGATGTCAGACCAGAACCGCACGGAACGACGAGCGTTCCTCGCAACCCTCGCCGCGACGGGCGTCGGGCTCGCCGGCTGTAGCAGCCTCTCCGGTGACGGCTCGGACGCCGCGACCGGCTCGCCGACGTCGTCGGCGACCCCGACCGCCACGTCGTCCACGACGCCGGAGTCGACGGCGACCGAGCAGAGTGACCAGAGCCAGTCCACCGAGTCGACCGACCTCGGCTCGCACGAGCCGATGCAGCCGAAGGCCGCCACGTTCGAGGACCTCTCGTACTGGACCTCGCACGCGGGCGTGACGCTGGAGGGCGACTCCGAGACCGTCTACCAGGGCTCGCAGTCGGCGCGCATCGAGGGCCGTAGCGGGACCATCCAGCGGAGCTTCCCGGTCCCCATCGACCTCTCGAACCGCGACATCTCGCTGGCGATGAAGATCGACGGGCCGGTGCCGAACAACTTCGGCATCTACCTGTACGACACCGGCGGGAACGCGACCCACCTCATCCAGGGCTACCACGACAAGCACCCCGACGGGTGGATTCGCATCAACCCGTCTATCGACTCCGCGGGCGCCGACATGAGCAGCATCACGAAGATGCTCATCACTCTCGGCGGCGGCGGCGAGAACAAGAAGTACTGGGTCGACGACATCCGGTTCCACGAGAAGACCTCGGACAAGGCACAGGTGATGTTCACGTTCGACTACATCACCCGCAGCATCTACGAGGTGGCGTTCTCCGAGATGGAGAAGCGCGGCATCACGGGCGCCGTCTCGGTGCCGGGCGACCGCGTCGGCAACGCCGACCGGCTCACCGTCGAGGAGCTGAAGGAGCTCAAGAACGCTGGCTGGGAGATCACCAGCATGAGCAACAACTTCGAGCCGCTGTACGGCCAGTCCGAGCGCATCCAGCGGCAGCGCCTCGAGCGCAACATCTCGCTTCTGGACCAGTTCGGGCTCGGGAAGCCGACGACGCTCATGTACCCGAAGGGGTTCTGTGACGCGACGACGGTGAAGCTCGCCGAGGAGTACCACGACCTCGGATTCCTGACGTTCAACGACTCCGAGCGCGGCACCTCGCAGTCCGCGCTCATGGGGCCGACGTTCGTCAACCGGTCGCAGCCGAGCACGGTCGAGGCGCTGAAGAACCAGGTCGAGCCCGCGAAGGCGTACAACGGCCTCTACGTGGTCCACCAGAACCAGATCGGGCCGAACGCCGACAACAACCGTGCCGTGTTCACCGAGATGCTCGACTACGTGAAAGAGCAGCAGAAGCAGGGCAACGTCGAAATCGTCACCCCCTCGGACGTCGTCCTGTAACGGCGTCCTGTCACACGGCGACCTGCATACGGTCGCTTCCTCCGTTGTGTACCGGCGACCTGCATACGGTCGCTTCCCCTGTACTGTACCGGGTGGCTGTCGCCGCCCTGCGTTTATCGACTCCATAGCGACGGCCCCACCGACCGCGACCGACGGGTGGGCCGCGGGTGGGGCGGGGAGGTGGCGACTATCCAGCCCATAATAATCCCCCTGTGGCTGGTTCGTGAAACCGAATGAGTCGACAGCACGACGCACCGACCCGACGTCAGTCGCCGACCGCCGACCGCCCCTCGGGACCGACCCGGCGCGGGTTCGTGACGGCCGTCGGGGCCGGCGCGGTCGCGCTCGGTGGACTCACCGTCTCCGGGTCGGCCGCCGCACAGGAGGCGACACCCCGGCTGGTGTTCACGTACGACGACGGCTACGTCGAGGACTACACCCAGACGTTCGCCGTCCACCGACAGCTCGACGCACCGGCGTGTGCGGCCGTCCCGTCGGCGAACGTCGGCCGGTCCGAGAAGTTCCTCTCGCAGTCCCAGCTGACCGAGATGGCCGAGGCGGGCTGGGAAGTGATGAGCCACGGCGTCGCACACGAGGCGCTCGGGCAGGTCACGCTCACCGAGCGCGTCTCGGCGGACGACACGAAACTCTACACCGACAGCACGGTCCTCAGCCGGACGCCCCACGAGGTCGAGGTGTTCGCGGGCGACACGCGAGCCACCGGGACGCTCACCGGCGACGGCGAGGACGGGAGCTACCTCCAGCTCGAGTCCGCACTCGGGACGTCGTTCGAGTCGGGCGCGTCGGTCCGGTTCACCGAGGACGTGGTCCGCGACACGCTCTCGAAGTCCAAACAGTCGCTGTCCGACCGCGGGTTCGACGTGGACAGCATGGTCCTCCCCTACGGCCGGTACGACGAGCGGGCGCTCTCGCTCATCCAGGAGTACTACGACTCGGTGGCGAACGTCCAGCGCGGCGGCCTCAACTCCACGGCCGCCATCCGGCCGTACCGGCTCAGCCGCGCGTACTTCGACGAGGACCGCATGAGCGAGAGTGAACTGACGAGCTTCATGGACCGCGTGGTCTCGCGCAAGTCGCTCGGCCTCCTCGGCGGACACAGCCGGAACCCGGCGCTCACAGGTGAGCGAATCAAACTCGCCATCGAACTCGCCCAGGAGCGCGACATCGAGATCGTCACGATGCGGACCGCGCTCCAGGAAATCGGCGTGGTCGAATCGACCGCGACCCCCACCTCGACGTCGACATCCCCGGCGACCGGGACCCGAACTCCCACCACCACTCCGACATCGTCCACCGACAGTGACACGTCGTTCGTCGGTGGCTTCGTCGACTGGCTGTTCAGCCTCCTGAACTGACTCCCTCGCAGTCACCGAGTTTCCTCCCGTTTCGACACCGTTGCGAACCGTTCACGGAACCGAACCCGCCCGCCGCCGCCCAATTTCTCCACTTATGTACGACCATCGGATTTGTCGGGGAAATATATACGGTAAGAATGGGTAAAATTAGACGAATATAAAATAAACTCCGAACGACTTATAACAGTTCACGGCTCTGGCTCCGATGACATGGGACAGGAACAGTCAACGAGCGGTTCGGGCATCAGCCGTCGGGCGTACCTGGGTGCCATCGGGCTTGCGTCGGCATCGACCGGGCTCGTGCGCACCGCCAGTGCGACCGAGAGTCAGTACGACGAGGTCGTCGACATCGTCGAAGCGGGCGCAGACAACACGGGTGGCGACCCCATCGACGACGTGTTCGACGACGTGAAAGGCGACGACACCCTCGTCAAGTTTCCCGAGGGCGAGTACGTCGCGAACGAACTCATCATCTACCAGCTGTCGAACTTCGCGATGGTCGGGGACGACGCCACCCTGATTCCGGGCGACGACTACAACGAGGAGGTGTGGCTCGGTGGGAGTGAACCCCGCGACGTCCGCATCGAGAACTTCACTATCGACAACACGGCCGACGGGGTCACCCCCCAGGTCGACATCAGTTACTACGGCGACCTCCTGGTCCGAAACGTCGAGAAGGCCGGGTACCACGACGGGCCGGGTATCGCGTTCACCTTCCAGTCCATCGACGGGAGCGGGCAGGGCTACATCGAGGGAGTCAGCGCCCCCGACGGCGGTGACTCGGTCGGGCTGTACCTGCAGGGCGAGGGGGCGATGACGATCCGTGACTGCCGCATCGAGCAGTTCAACAACAACGGGCTGTACGCGTCGAACGTCGACGCCCCGGTCACGGTCGAGGGGGGGCTGTACCGGAACAACAACATCGCCCAGGTGCGTCTCGGATCCGAAGACAGCATCGTCCGTAACGCCACCATCGCCGCCACGGACGACCTGTTCGGCGACGACCCGGGCACCGTCAACATGCGGGGTGTCCGCATCGCCGACGGTCCCGGCCCGGTCACCGTCGACAACTGCGACGTCACGATGGCCGGCTGTCAGGGCAGCGGCGGCATCGTCACCGCCTACGACGGTGGGTCGCTCGTCGTTCGCGACACACAGATTCACGTCGACGAGACGTACACCACGACCGGCTCCGGCGGGAGTCGGACGAGCTACGGGGTCCTCGTCGACGACGCGAACGGCACCGCCGCCGGTACGCGACGGTTCGAGAACGTCTCGATCACCGGCGGTGGTCGCTACCGGAGCGCGATGGTGCTTCGCCGTGACAACAACACCCTCGAGAACGTCTGTATCGACCAGCGCGGCGAGGGCCGTGACGGCATCGTGTTCGAGAACTCCGACGGCAACACGCTCTCGGATTCGGTCATCGACGTGCCGGACGAGGAGATCGTGTTGCGCGACTCCTCGGTGCGGAAGGCCAACGTCTCGACCACCGGGTCGTGTCCGACGCCCGGCGACGACGGGTTCGCGCTGCCGGGTGAACTCGGCACCGTCTCCTACGAGCAGACGACCGCGGACGAGTGGCTCACCGTCGGGTTCGACCGCCAGTACGACGACCCCGTCGTCGTGAGCGGTCCCATCTCCTACGAGGGGTTCCACCCGGTCCACACCCGGGTTCGCGACGTCACGGCCGGCGGGTTCGCCCTCCAGTTCGAAGAGTGGATGTACCTGGACGGCGACCACCGGCCGGAGACGGCGCACTATCTCGCGCTCTCGGCCGGGTCGTACACCGACAGCGACCTCGTCGTCGAGGCTGGCTGGACGCGGGCTGACCACGAGTTCACCGACTTCAGGTTCGACCGCTCGTTCGACCGCCGACCCGTGGTGTTCGCCCAGCCGCAGACGTACAACGGTTCGGACCCCGTCGTCACCCGCCTCCGGAACCTCTCGTCGACCGGTGGCGAGGTCATGGTTCAGGAGGAGGAGGGCGAGGCGAACGGTGGCTGGCATCACGACGAGACGGTCGGGTACGTCGCGGTCGAACCCGGCGTCGGCGAGGTCGGGGGCCGCCGGGTCGAGGTCGGCGCCGCCGACGTCCACGAGTCGTGGCGCACCATCGAGTTCGGTGACCGCTACGCGAACCCACAGCTTCTCGCGGGTATCCAGACGTTCACCGGGCCGAACACGGCGAACGTCCGGTACCGGAACCTCACCGAGTCGAGCGTCGAGTTGCGCATCGAGGAGGAACAGAGCGCCGACGAGGAGACCCGCCACCGCTACGAGCGCGTCGGCTACGCGGTGGTTGAGGGCGAGTGACGCGTTTACGCCGGCGATAACTAACCGGCCGACGGGCCAATCAGTCCGCATGCACGCTGACTCCGGCGGGGTGGTTCGGTGACCGAGCGCCTGGACGTCGGGTTCGTCCCGGCGGAGTGTCCCGGGGCGAACGCCACGGGAGCGACGCACACCTCGACGCTGCTGGTCGAGCGGCTCTCGCGGCACCACGACCTCACGGTGTACGTGTCGAGCCAGATGGACGCGAGCGAGCGCGACCTCCCGGCGCGTGACCGCGTCGAGTACGTCCTCCACGACGACCTTCCGAAGCTCCCCCATCCCATCTCGGTCAAGGTCGACGCGCTCCGCAAGGAGACGACCGCCCTCGAGAGCCACGACCTCGTCCACAGCTACTCGCCAGCGTTCCTGCCGGTACTCGCGGAGCTCGCGGTGCCGACGCTCGTGACGTTGAACTCGTACGTCCCCGTCTGCCCGAAAGGCGACATGATGTACCAGGGCAAACGGAAGTGTTCGGGCCCCTCGCCCGCGAAGTGCGCCGGCTGCGTCGCGAGCACCTCGCTGTCGCGTCGGCAGGGCGTCGAGGACGAGCTCCGCGCGGCGTACACCTCGCTCGGTCGACTGGGGTTCGTGTCCAGCAACCTCGACCGCGCCGACGACATCGACGCGTACCACGCGCTCTCGCCCCACCTCGTCGACGACTACGCCGAGTTGGGGTTCCCCGGCGACCGCACCACGGTCGTTCCCCACTTCTACGACGAGGCGTTCCGCCGCGATCCGGACGACGGGCCCGCAGACGGCGCGCTCTCGTTGCTGTACGTCGGCGCCCTCCAGGACATCAAGGGGGTCGACGTACTCGTTCGCGCACTCCCCAACCTCGCCGCCGTGGGGGTCGACGTCGACCTCCGAATCGCGGGCACCGGCCCCCTCGAGCGACAGCTCCGCCGGCTGGCCACGGACCTCGGGGTCGACGACGCAATCACGTGGCTCGGCTACGTCGACCACGCCGACCTCCCGGCCGAGTACGAGCGTGCCGACGCGTTCGTCTACCCTGGCCGACTCGACGAGCCGTTCGGCCGCGTCCTCCTCGAGGCGCTGGCGAGCGGCACCCCGGTCGTCGCGAGCGACGTCGGGAGCACCGACTACATCGTCGGCGACGCAGGCGTCCGGTTCGAGTCGGAGGATTCGGGGGCGCTCGCCGACGCCTGTCTCGACCTCGTCGACGACTACCGGGCGTACGCCGACGCCATCCCGGCTCAGCTCGAGCAGTTCGCTCCCGAGACGGTCGTCACCGAGTTCTGTTCGCTGTACGCGTCGGTCGCCGACCGCCGGCCGACGGCACCGCCTGTCGCAGGTGCCGCCGTCGACGACTGACGCGGCCCAGACCCGCCCTCGACCTGCTGAGCCGTCGGCTCACGGCCGTCGTGAACGGTCTTATCTGCCAGCTAAACGGTGCGGAACCGTCTGAACGCAGCACGACAGTCGGCCTCGTTGAAGTGGGTGGTGCTCGAGAGGGAGCGTAGGTGCCCACGAATGGCAACCAGCAACTCCCCCACCGACGCACCGTACGTCATCGACGACGCGTACGAACTGACCACGCGCCTCTCGACCGGCGAGGACGGAACGACGACCTGTACCATCTACCCCGAGAACGTCGAGGCGGAGAAACAGGTCACGACGTGGATCAGCGCCGAGGACGACGCGTTCGTCAACGTCGCCGACTACCGCTAGAGACGCTCTCGTTCTGGCCGTGGCACTCCCGGTGCCCCATCGAGCAGCCACAGCAGCAGTGCCGCCACCAGCGGGCTGAGATACACTGCCAGGAGTAGGTGGTTCTCGGACGCCAGCAGGAACTCGGCCCACTCGACGATGTACGAGAGCGTCCGGTCGAGCGCCGGGCGCTCGCTCGCGTAGCCGGGGAGCGTGACGGTCGGCCACAGTACGCGCTCGACCGTGTACGGCTGCCGGAGCGCGACGGCGAGCAGCACGTCACCGACGAGATGCGAGAGGTAGCCGACGGCGAAGCCGAAGCCGACCGTACTGCGGCCGCGCACGATTAACAGCGCGCCGACCGCGAGACAGACCGGCACCGCGACGAACACCGAGTGGGCCACCGAGTAGCCCGTCGGCGCGAGGTGGAACACCCACGACAGCGACTTGTCGACGAGGTCGGGGAGCTGTGTGCCGACGGCGAGCGCGAGCACGGCGAGGCCAGCGGGCGCGCGACGCTGCCACAGCCGGACGGCCGGCGAGAACAGCAGATAGCCGAACGCGAGGTGTCCCCACGGGAACATCTAGCCGCTCACCGAGATCCACAGATGCGTCTCCCGGTAAGCGTTCTCTGGCGTGGGGGTCTCGGGGACGTCACCACGGTACAGCAGGAACGAGAGCCGGAGTCTGTCCCCGGTCTGCGAGGGCGACACCGACTGCTCGACGTACTTCGTGTTCCCGGCGCCGACGGCCGTGCTGAACCGGTCGAGTTCCGTCCCGTCGAGCGTGATGACTACGGTGTACGGGACGCGCTGGCCCTCGCGGTTCCCGATGGTGACGAACAGTGACTGGCTCTCGCCCGACGAGAACTCGTGGGGGAGCCCCTCGGTGACGTACTCGCCATCCCCATCCTGTGTGGTGAGGTAGAACTCGGTGAACGGGTCGTCGTTCGCCGGGGGTGTCACGGCGGTGTAGCCCGCGGTCGCGACGAGCGTGAGGACGCTCACCGCGAGCAGGACGTTGAAGAACCGGTGGGTTCCGGTGGTCGGCTGGAGCGGTCGCGCGGCCCGGAGGTCGCGGCGTTCCTTCGAGAGGAACCGCGCGACTCTGGCGGTGACTCGTCCAGGTCCGGGGGCGCTGAAGCGGTGTTCGACCGGGAGGCGGACCCGCGCGAGGTACCCGAGCAGCGCCAGCCCGAGGGTCACGCCGCCGATCGTCACCGCCAGCGGCAGGAGCCGGAGCCCGTAGCTGGTGTAGTTCACCACGAACGCGAGCAGCGGCACGAGCGCGAGGCTCATGACGACCGACAGTGCGCCCCGTTCGAGGTCGGAGATGCTCGCCCCCTCCTCGTCGCTGCCGGCGTCGGCTCGCTCGGGGAACAGCACCGCGAGCAACGTGTACCCGGGGAACAACACGACGAGTGGAAGCGCCAGCACGGTTCGCAGGCTCCCGGTCCCGAGCCCGGCGAGCATCGCTGCGACCGTGAACGAGGTCCAGGCGACGACGAGAAGGAGGTCGCCGGTGGACCGAAATGGACGGCTCATCACTCTCGGGTTGCCCGTCTCGCGGGAAAAACGGCCGTGACCGTTCGCTACCGTTTTCTGCGGCTATCTGGTCCCTAAACCGCCGTCCAGAGGGCTTCGACCGTGCGTGCTCCGACGCACAGTACTGGATACCGCGTACGCGCAGACTGGAAGCCGCCACCACACGACCGGACCGCTGCCGATATCGGGGTGAACAGCCGGGTCGCCCCGTTACCGCGTCTATAATAACGGGGGTACGGCGTCACGAGAGGACCAGAAACGGGCGGACGACCCGCCTCACAGAACCATGACCGTACACCACTCACCCCGGGCCGTCTCCGACACGGCCACACGACGGCAGCGGCCGAGGACCAGCCGTCCGCACACTGGCCGTGGCATCGGACTGCCAACGACCGACCGACGACCGCTCACCGGGCCTCAGCGCCGTGGTCACCGTGGGTGAGGTCCCCATCGCCGACCCGCAACTCGGCGTCGAGGAGCGGGAGGCCGTGACCGAGGTCATGGAGTCCGGCCACCTCGTCGCCGGCGACGTGACCACCACCTTCGAGCGGGAGTTCGCCGACTACTGTGGCGCCGACCACGCCGTCGGCACCACCAACGGCACGACCGCGCTCCACGCCGCCCTCGAAGCCGTCGGCGTCCGACCGGGGAACCTCGTCATCACGACGCCGTTCTCGTTCGTCGCGACGGCGAACGCCATCCGGTTCGCCGGCGGCGTCCCGGTGTTCGCGGACGTCGACCCCGAGACGTTCAACCTCGACCCCGAGAGCGTCAGGGAACGCATCGAGGAACTCGACGAGACGCCCGAGGCCATCGTCCCCGTCCACCTCTACGGGCTGCCCGCGGACATGAGCGGGCTGCGGGACATCGCCGACGAGTACGACGCTGCGCTGGTCGCCGACGCCGCACAGGCGCACGGCGCCGAGTTCCACGGCGAGCGCGTCGGCTCTATCGCCGACGTGGCGACGTTCTCGTTCTACCCAACGAAGAACATGACCACCGGCGAGGGCGGGATGGTGACGACGGACGACCCCGACGTCGCGGACGAGGTCCGTCGGTTCATCAACCACGGCCGCCCGCTCGACGGCGACAGCTACGACCACGTCCAGCTCGGGCACAACTACCGGCTGACGAACCTCTCGGCCGCGATCGGCCGCAAACAGCTCGATAAGCTCCCCGCGTTCACCGAGGCTCGCCGCGAGAACGCCCGGAAGCTCGACGAGCGACTGGCCGACACCCCGCTCGAAACGCCGGTCGAACCCACGGGGAGAAAACACGTCTACCACCAGTACACGGTCACGTCGACGGAGCGGGAGACGGTCCGCGAACACTTCGCCGACCACGGGGTCGATACGGCGGTGTACTACCCCGACCCCATCCACGAACTGACCGCGTACGACTACATGGGGACGTCGACGCCCGTCGCGAGCCGGCTCTCCGAGCAGGTGTTCTCGCTGCCGGTCCACCCCGGGCTCGACGACGGCGATATCGAGCAGATCGCGACCGCCGTCGAGGAACTGGAGGTGCCGTATGTCTAAGGGCGCGCCCGTCCACGCCGGCGTCATCGGCGTGGGGACGATGGGGCAGAACCACGCGCGGGTCTACCGGGAGCTCCCGGAGACGGCGCTCTACGGGGTGTACGACGCCGACCGCGACCGCGCCGCACAGGTCGCCGAGACGTACGGCACCGCCGTCGCACCGATGGGCGAACTGCTCGACGCCGTCGACGTCGTCTCGGTCGCGGTGCCGACGCAGTACCACTACGAGACCGTCCGCGAGTGCATCGACGCGGGCGTCGACGTGCTCGTCGAGAAGCCGTTCGTCGAGGACCCGGCGAAGGGCCGGAAGCTCGTCGAGTTCGCCGCGGAGCGGGGCGTGACCCTGCAGGTCGGCCACATCGAGCGGTTCAACCCTGCGACGCGGAAGCTGATGGAGATCGTCGACGACCTCGAAATCATCGCGGTCGACGCCCGCCGGCTCGGCCCGCCCATCGACCGCGACATCGACGACACCGCGGTGATGGACCTGATGATCCACGACCTCGACATCGTCACGGCGCTCGTCGACGACGAGGTCACCAGCGTCGACGCCATCGGCAACCACGACGTCGACTACGCGGCGGCGAACCTCCAGTTCGACTCGGGCATCGTCGCCCAGCTCACCGCGAGCCGGGTCACCCAGGAGAAGGAGCGCCAGCTCTCGCTCTCGGCGAAGCGCTGTCGCGTGAAGGTCGACTACATCGAACAGACCATCGAGATCCACCGCCAGTCGCTCCCCGAGTACGTCGAGGAGGACGGCGACGTGACCTACCACCACGAGAACATCGTCGAGCGCGTCTCCGTCGAGAAGCGCGAACCCCTCAAGAACGAGCTCTCGGCGTTCGTCGAGGCCGCGACCGAGGGGACCGAGCCGGTCGTCACCGGCGAGGACGGCCTCCGGGCGCTCCGGCTCACCCGGACCATCGACGACCTCGCGCGCGAGCGGACCTCGGTCGACCCGCCCGCGCCGACCCAGTAACCGATTCGAGACGGCGCTCCGGCCGCCCCCATTCCCGGCACGCGTTCTCGCTCAGTTTCGTTCGTTCCGTACTCGTCGACCCCTCGTTCCGTACTCGTCGACCCCTCGTTCCGTACTCGTCGACCCCTCGTTCCGTACTCGTCGACCCCTCGTTCCGTACTCGTCGACCCCTCGTTCCGTACTCGTCGACCCCTCGTTCCGTACTCGTCGATACCCACTGCCCAGCGGCGCGTGGGCTCAGCCCGATTGAAGCGCCACGTTCGGCCCTAGTACCGCCCTAAGCCGCGCCTTACGTCGCAGATAAGAAAGCGGGGGCAGCGAGGAGTGCGGACCACACGCGAGTAGCCGCGACGGCTACCGCCCCCGAACACACATGACACTCTCGAAGAAGACGCTCGGCCTACTGGGAATCGCATCGCTGGCGTTGCTCTACCGAACCGCCGCGAACCGCGGCGACGCAGCCACGGAGGTGTGACGATGGCGCGCCATCGCCTCGGCGACGACTGTCACGTCGACGAGGGTGCCACGGTCGGCTACGAGCACGACCCCGACGCCGAGCCGGCGGTCCTCGGTGACCGGGCGACGGTCCGCGCGGGGACCATCGTCTACACG
The DNA here is from genome assembly GCF_024362405.1 of Halorarius litoreus. Classification (GTDB taxonomy): domain Archaea; phylum Halobacteriota; class Halobacteria; order Halobacteriales; family Haloarculaceae; genus Halorarius; species Halorarius litoreus. Next base: position 2,171,101 of record NZ_CP101454.1, read on the forward strand.
GGCGTCGAGGCCGGCGACGACTTCACGACCGGCCACAACGCGCTCGTCCGTGAGGACACCACGCTGGGCGACGACGTTGTCGTCGGCACCGACACCGTCATCGACGGCGCCACGACGGTCGGCTCGGACGTGAGCCTCCAGACCGGCGTGTACGTCCCGACGAACACCACCATCGGGTCGAACGTGTTCGTCGGGCCGAAGGCGACGCTCACGAACGACCCGTACCCGGTGCGGCGAGACGTCGACCTCGAGGGGCCGACCATCGAGAACGGCGCCTCCGTCGGCGCGAACGCGACCCTGCTCCCCGGCGTCACGGTCGGTGAGGGGGCGTTCGTCGCCGCGGGCGCGGTCGTCACCGAGGACGTCCCACCCGAGACGCTCGCGGTCGGCACGCCCGCCGAGTACCGTGACCTGCCTGCGGACCTCGCGGGGGTGAACACGCTCGCATGACGCCCGCCGTCCACACCACCCACGCCACGCCGTACGCGAACGAGTTGTCTGACCGCGACGTGAGCCAGGCGTTCCGCGCGGGCGACTTCCCGGTCGCCGTCTACGGGCTCGGGAAGATGGGCCTCCCGCTCGCGGCCGTCTACGCGGAGACCTGCGGGACCGTCACGGGCGTCGATATCGACCCCGCGGTCGCCGAGGCCGTCGACCGCGGTGAGAGCCCGGTCGACGAGCCAGGCCTGGACGCCCTCGTCGGCGAACTGGTCGCCGACGGGGCCCTCTCGGCGACGACCGACGTGACCGCGGCCGCTCGCGAGGCCGAGATTCACGTCGCCATCGTCCCGACGCTGGTCACCGACACCGACGAGCCGGACCTCTCGGTCGTCGAGGAGCTGATGACCGACGTCGCCGCTGGCCTGTCGCCGGGCGACCTCGTCGTCCTCGAGTCGACGGTGCCGCCGCGGACCTGCGAGGACCGCGTGCTCCCGCTGCTCGAAGCCGAGAGCGGGCTCTCCCGCGGCGAGTTCGGCCTCGCCTTCTGTCCGGAGCGGACCTCCAGCGGTCGCGCGCTCGAAGACATCCGGGGCGCCTATCCCAAGATCGTCGGCGGCGTCGACGCCGAGAGCACGCGCGTCGCGTCGGCCATCTACGACCAGCTCACCGACAACCGAGTCATCACGGTCGCCGACGCGACCACCGCGGAGGCCGTCAAGGTGTTCGAGGGCGTCTACCGCGACGTCAACATCGGGCTGGCGAACGAACTCGGCCAGCACGCCCGGGAGCTGGGCATCGACGTGACCGAGGCCATCGAGGCCGCGAACACCCAGCCGTTCTGTGAGATCCACGACCCCGGTGCCGGCGTCGGGGGCCACTGTATCCCCTACTACCCGCACTTCCTCATCGAGGAGTTCGACACGGAGTCGCGGCTGATGGAGACGGCCCGGCAGGTGAACGAGGAGATGCCCGAGTACACCGCGAGCGCCGCCGTCGACGGACTGGTCGACGTGGGGCTCGGCCCCGCGAACGCGCGGGTGCTCGTCCTCGGGCTGACCTATCGACCTGGTGTGGACGAACTCCGCGCGACGCCCGCGCTCCCCATCGTCGGCCACCTCTCCACGGTGGGCGCGGACGTCGAGGCGGTCGACCCCGTCACCGACGACACCGAGGCGTTCGAGCGCGCGGGGGCGACCATCCGCGACCTCGACGACCTCGACGACCTCGACGGCGAGACGTACGACGCCGTCGTGCTCGTCACCGACCACCCAGAGTTCGAGACGCTGGACGTACCGGGGCTCGCCGACAACACCGAAGACGCGCCGCTGGTCGTCGTCGACGGCCGGCAGGCGCTGACGGCGTTACGTGGCGAGGACGCGGTTCACTACCGGGGGGTGGGCATCAATGTCTGAAGCCGGCACGCTCACGCCCGAGGCGACGCCCGCAGAGGTCGAGTCGTCGACCGTCTGTATCGTCGGCCTCGGCTACGTCGGCATCCCGCTGAGCCTCGGCTTCGACGAGGAGGGGCTCGACGTCATCGGCTTCGACATCGACCGCGAGAAGGTCGAACGACTCGCCGACGGCGAGGACGTCACCGGCGACCACGGCGACGAGGTGGTCGCCGAGAGCGACGTCGAGTTCACGGCCAACGAGGCACACATCTCGCAGGCCGACTACGTCATCATCACCGTCCCGACGCCGGTCGACGACTCGAAGAACCCGAACCTCGACTTCGTGACGGCCGCCGGGCGGACCGTCGGCGAGTACATGAGCGAGGGCACGACGGTCGTCCTCGAGTCGACAGTCTATCCGGGCGTCACCCGCGAGGTGCTCGGGCCGGCTATCGAGGACGCCTCCGGGCTCGAGATGGAGGACGAGTTCAACCTCGGCTACTCGCCCGAGCGGCTCTCGCCGGGTGAGGAGGGGCGCGGGCTCCGCGACGTCAAGAAGATCGTCAGCGGCGACACCGACCAGACGCTCGCGGAGCTGGCGGCGCTGTACGGGCTGGTCGTCGACGCGGGCATCTACCGCGCCCCCTCCATCGAGACGGCGGAGGCCGCGAAGGTCACCGAGAACGTCCAGCGCGACGTGAACATCGCGCTCGTGAACGAGCTCGCCGTCGTCTGTGACCACCTCGGCATCGACAGCGACGAGGTGCTCGACGCCGCCGGGACGAAGTGGAACTTCCACGACTACCGCCCCGGACTCGTCGGCGGCCACTGTATCCCGGTCGACCCGCTGTACCTCGCTCACGGCTCCGAGCGGGCGGGCTACTCGCCGGACCTCATCCTGACGGGCCGCGAGGTCAACGAGTACATGCCGAAACACGCCGCGGAACTCACGCTCCGCGCGCTCAACGAGAGCGGGAAGGTGCTCAAGGACTGCCGCCTGCTCGTCCTCGGGCTCGCGTACAAGCCGAACGTCGGCGACATCCGCACCTCCGAGGTCGGCGGCGTCATCTCCGAACTGGAGACGTACGGCATCGATCTGGTGGGCCACGACCCCCACGCCCCCGACGACGCGGTCCGCGAGCAGTTCGGCATCGAGACCGTCGACGACCCCGCCTTCGAGGGGTACGACGGTGTCGTCCTCGCGACGCCGCACGCCGCGTACGACGACCTCGACGTCGAGGCGATGGCCGAGGCGATGAACGACGACCCCGTCCTGCTGGACGTGATGGGCTCGCGTGACGAAGCCCGCGTCCGCGGGGCCGGGTTCACCTACCGGAAGCTGTGATGGCGACGCGCACCGACCCCGCCTCGGCGGCGACCCCCGATGGCGACGCCGCGGTCGACCCCGGGGCGATCGAGCCGATGGACGTCGTGGTGACGATGCAGCATCCCGCGCACGTCCACTTCTTCAAGCACGCTATCCGGCGGCTGGAGGACGGCGGCCACACGGTCCACGTGTTCGCCCGCGACAAGGCGGTCACGGCCGACCTGCTCGAGGCGTACGACATCGACCACGAGCTGCTCGCGGGCGCGGCACCGGGGTCGCTCCCGGGACTGGCGCGCACTCAGCTGACCTACGAGGTGCGGCTGCTCCGGCGCGCGCTGGCCATCAGGCCGAACGTGATGGCTGCCATCGGTGGCGTCGCCGTCTCGCACGTCGCGGCGCTCGTCGGCGCGCGCAGCGTCGTCTTCACCGACACCGAACACGCCGACCTCATCAATCGGCTGGCGTTCCCCGTCGCCGACCGCGTCGTGACGCCGACGTGTTTCCACGAGTCCGTCGACGGCGACCATCGGACGTACCCCGGCTACCACGAACTCGCGTATCTCCATCCGGACCGGTTCGAGCCGGACCCGTCGGTGCCGCGCGACCTGGGGCTCGACCCCGACGAGCGGTTCGTGGTCCTCCGGGTCATCTCGTGGGACGCCTCGCACGACGTGGACGCGAGCGGCTTCGACAGCGTCCGTGAGGTCGTGGAGCGGCTGGAGGCAACCGGCGCACGCGTCCTCGTCGCCGCCGAGGGCGACGACGTGCCGCCCGCCGTGGCCGACCGGCAGGTCTCCGTCGAGCCCCACCGGATGCACGACCTGCTCGCGTACGCCGACCTGTTCGTCGGTGAGGGCGCGACGATGGCTGCCGAGAGCGCCGTCCTCGGGACGCCGGCCGTCTACGTCAACACGCTCCGGATGGGCTACACGGACGAACTTGAAGCCCGCTACGGCCTGCTCGTCAACTGTCAGGGGGCGTTCCGCCACCAGCGCGCGCTGGAGGTCGCCGAGCGACTCCTCGACGACGAGGCGACCGACTGGGCCGCCCGCCGGGAGCGACTCCTCACGGAGAGCGTCGATACGACCGAGACCGTCCTGGAGGTGCTGCTCGACGGTGGCCGCGACTGAGCCGACCGCGGCGACGGTCGAGCGCGAGACCGATCTCCGCGTCCTCCAGGTGGCGACCACCGAGCGGTCGTTCTTCACCCAGCAGGTCGAGGCGCTCGAAGCACGCGGCGTCTCGTGTACGACGGTGACCGTCCCGCACCCCGACGAGGGGAGCCGTGGCCCCCTGGAGTACGCGCGGTTCTACGCCGAGACGGTCCGAGAGGCGGTCGCCGGGCACGACCTCGTCCACGCGAACTACGGGCTCGTCGGCCCGCTGGCGCTCGCCCAGCCGGTTCGTCCCGTGGTGTTGACGCTGTGGGGGTCGGAACTGTTGAGCGACCGCGGCTGGCTCGACCGCTGGAGCCGAGTCGCTGCCCGCCACAGCGACGCGGTCGTCGTCCCCTCACAGCGGCTCGCGGCCGAACTCGACGAGTCACACGACCTCGTCCCGTTCGGCGTCGACACCGAGCGGTTCCGGCCCATCGACCGGGCCCGGGCCCGCGAACGGGTCGGCTGGGTCCCCGACCGTCGACACGTCCTCTTCCCGTACGACCCGACGCGGCCGGTGAAGAACTTCCCGCGTGCCGAACGGGTCGTCGGGCGGCTCCCCGACGACGTGGTCCTCCAGACCGTCTCGGGGGTCGCGTACGACGAGATGCCGTACTACATGAACGCGAGCGACGCCCTGCTCGTGGCCTCCGACTACGAGAGCGGGCCGATGGTGGTGAAAGAGGCCGCCGCCTGTAACGTCCCCGTCGTCTCGACGGACGTCGGGTTCGTCGCAGAGGTGCTCGACGGCGTGTCGAACAGCGCCGTCGCGCGGTCGGAGTCGGCGCTCGTCGACGCGCTCTCGACGGTCCTGGGCCGCCGAAGCGACGGCCGGTCGACGGTCGACACCCTCGGCGTCGACCAGATGGCCGAGCAGTTGCTCGGGACCTACCGGCGCGTCCTGACCGGGTGACGACCGTCCCCCGCGTTCTCCGCCTGTCTCCCAGAACCCCTCAGAGATCGGCTGAGTGGCGCGGTTACACGTGTCGTAACCAGCCTGGAACGAACGAAACTGGATGCAAGCCCACGGAACGACTGCCCCCGTTTGTATGGCTCCGCGTCGTTCGTTCAGTTGATGAATATGACTCCGTCCGAGGAGCCACTCCAGGGTTCGCACCTCCCGTCCTCCCTCGGTACAGCCCCGGTCGCTCAAGGCGACCTCTTTCACGCCCTCCAGAACGAACGGCGGCGACTCGTCCTCCGCTGCCTGCGCGCGCGAGACGAGCCTGTCGAGGTGTCGGTCCTCGTCGAACAGGTCGGGGCACTGGAAGCCGCCAGCGACGAGGTGTCCGAGGCGGACCGCCAGCGAATCCGCGTCGACCTCTTGCAGTCCCAGCTCCCGAAACTCGACCAGCTGGGGTTCGTCGACTACGACGCGCACGCCGGGGTCGTCACCCCCACGGGAGCGCTCTCGACAGCTACCGCGTACCTCGCCGACGCCCCCGACGTGGCGGCGACCCCGACGGTGGACCAGTCGGCCGAATCGGTGCTGGCCGACCAACCCGCCGAGTCGGCGACGGGCGGCACCTGGCTCCGGTACTACACGGCCGCGACCAGCGTGAGCGCACTCCTCGTGGGTCTCGCAGTGTTCGGTCCCGTCGTCGCCATCTCGCTGTCGTTCAAGGTCGCTGCCGCCCTCGTCGCTGGCATTCACGCCGTCCTGACGGCTGGGCTGTTCGTCGACCGCGTCACCTCGTCGCACTCGACCCGCGAGTGACTGATGGAGACGCCGTCAGCGATAGCATTCGCGATTCGTCTCGACTTCGCCACGCTTGCAGCAGCGGGTGTGGACTCAGGCCCGGCTGCGCTGGTATCCCACGTGGGTGGCCCTGCCTTCCTCGCGCTCCCCGCCGTCAGCGTGGGCGTCGGGCTCCTCCTCGCCGGGGTGACTCTGATAGTGGCCGTGGCTGCCCGACGGTTCGGCTGGGCCTCCAAGCCGTCGACAGGCGCTGCGTCCACCGATTCCGGCGTCGATTCGGACACTGATTCATCCGTGGCTCCACCATCGAGCGTCACCGGCCTCGACGACGAGGAGGCGTTCGTCGTCGACCTGCTCCACTCGACAGGCGGGCGGCTCCAGCAGTCGGCTATCGTCGAGGCGTCCGACTGGTCGAAATCGAAGGTTAGCCGCCTGCTCTCGCGGATGGAGCGGGACGGACTCGTCGAGAAGGTGTCGGTCGGCCGCGAGAACGTCGTCCTGCTCACGCTCGACGATCCGTGACGCCCGCCGTTCGTCCCCGCCAGCCGTTTACCGTCTGACAAACGCCGTTGCAGCGGGTTTTATCGGCCGGCAAACGCTGTTGCACGACGCTTATCTGGCTGCTAACGGTCGCCCGGATGCGACGCCGGCTGGTTGGCGTCCTGCCCCTCTGTCGGACGTGAAAACGGGCGTTCGCACGGACGCCGTCGGCAGCACTGTCGGCGGACCCATCGGCGGTCGGCTCGCTTATTCTGTTTATAGTAATGGGGTGTTCGGTCGTCCGTGGAGTCACGCCAGTACACGGAGCCCCGACCTCCGTGGGAACACAATGATTCACGATACAGCCTCCCGGATGGGTCCGCTCATCGGACGCCCACGTGCCGACGTACCGCGCTCCAGCCTCACTCCGGAACGAGGAGGGCACTGACGATGTGTGGTATCATCGCGTGCATCGGCCGCACCGACACGGTCGACCGCGTCGTCGAGGGGCTCGAGAACCTCGAGTACCGGGGCTACGACTCCGCCGGTATCGCCGTCCGAAACGACGACGGCGTGGCCGTCGACAAGCACGCCGGGAAGATCAGCGAGCTCAAACACTCCATCGTCGACGAGCTTCCCGACGGGACCATCGGCATCGGCCACACCCGGTGGTCGACGCACGGTCCGCCGACGGACGCGAACGCCCACCCGCACACGGGCGAGACAGGTGACGTCGCGGTCGTCCACAACGGCATCATCGAGAACTACGACACGCTCCGCGACGAGCTGACGGCCGAGGGTCGGACGTTCACGAGTGACACCGACACCGAGGTCGTCCCCCACCTCATCGAGAAACACCTCGAGGACACGGACGACGTGGAGACGGCGTTCCGCCGCGCCGTCGACGAACTCGACGGGAGCTACGCCATCGTCGCGGTCGCCGCCGACAGCGACACCGTCTACGCTGCCCGCCAGGACTCGCCGCTCGTCGTCGGCTACGGCGACGGCTGTCACTACCTCGCGAGCGACGTCCCCGCGTTCCTCGAACACACCGACCAGGTGTCGTTCCTCGAAGACGGCGACGTCGCGGCCGTCACCGACGAGACGGTCGACATCACCGACGCTGATGGCGAATCGGTCTCCCGCGAGCGCGAGACGGTCGACTGGAACGCCGAGGAGACGGTCAAGGGCCAGTACGAGCACTTCATGCTCAAGGAGATCGACAGCCAGCCCAACGCCATCAGCAACACCCTGCAGGGGCGCATCGACGGCGACGACGTCGTCCTCGAGGAGTTCCCGGAGGGGACGTTCGCGGACGTCTCGGCCGTCCAGTTCGTCGCCTGCGGCACCTCGTACCACGCGGGGCTGTATGCGGCTCGACTGCTCAACAAACTCGACGTGCCGGCGACGGCCCACCGCGCCAGCGAGTACGCGAGCGGTGACATCCCGGTCTCGGCTGACACGCTCGCCGTCGCCGTCACGCAGAGCGGCGAGACGGCCGACACCCTCGCCGCGCTCCGGCTGGCACAGGAGAAGGGCGCGCAGACGACGACCGTGACGAACGTCGTCGGCTCGACGGCCGCCCGCGAGGTCGAGACGCCGCTGTACATCCGTGCCGGTCCCGAAATCGGGGTCGCAGCGACCAAGACGTTCTCCTCGCAGGTCGTCACGCTCTCGCTGCTGGCCGAGCGCGTCGCCGAGGACAGCCCGGTCGGGACGGTCCGGTCGGACCGCGCCGCGTTCCTCGACGCCCTCCAGCGCATCCCGGAGCAGATCGACGAGGTGCTCGAACGGTCGACCGCCGAACACGTCTGCCGGTCCCACGTCCACGACGACGCGTACTTCTTCATCGGCCAGGGTACCGCCTGCCCGGTCGCGAAGGAGGGGGCGCTGAAGTTCAAGGAGATCACCTACGAGCACGCCGAGGGGTTCGCCGCGGGCGAGCTGAAACACGGCCCGCTCGCGCTCGTCACCCCCGACACGGTCGTGTTCGCGATGTTCACCGGCGGTGACCGCGACACGAAGACGCTCAACAACGCCAAGGAGGTCCAGGCGCGCGGCGCGGACATCGTCGCCGTCGCCCCCGAGGGCGTCGACCTCGACGAGTGCACCGACGAGGTGCTCCGCGTCCCGTCGACGCACCCCGACCTCACGAGCCTGCTGACGAACGTGCAGCTCCAGCTCGTGTCGTACCACGCGGCGAACCTGCTCAACCGCGAGATCGACAAGCCGCGGAACCTCGCGAAGAGCGTCACCGTCGAGTAGCTATCGCGTCCCGGTCCTGTTCTCGGGGTGGCTCGGGCTGCCCCCCGCGTGAATCAGCTCCGTCGATGACAGAACGACCGTTCAGACGGTTCTTCCCGTCCGGTTTTCAAGGCTTCCGCGTTCGTTCGGCTCTAAGTTGGGTGTGAACATATCTCATTCGAGTACTGGTGAACCGTTTGAACCGCTCTCACGGTCTGGCCGATTGAAGTGGGGTCTCGCCTATCTCTTGGACGAATACGATGGGTGCTTCCAACCACACTACCGACACCCGCGTCGGCCCTGCCACGCCCGAGCTGCGTGCCGCCGTCGCGACCGCAGACGACGGGACCGAACTCTGTACGATCTACCCGACGCACGCCGACGGCGAGACACAGACCTCGACGTGGGTCTGTGCCGAAGCAGGGTCGTTCGTGGCGCTCAGGGACGTTCGGTGATCGGTCGGGTTTGACTCGTGGTACGCGTCTGGTCGTCCCGACTCGCGGATATAGGGCCTTGCTGGCCCGATTCGCCGACACCGCTAACGACGACGTAGGTTCGTGCCCACCGCCGGCGTGTCTCGCGCGGACAGTCACAGAGCCAGAGCGGCACTCGCACGTCGGTCTCGACTTTCGTCCTGATGGGCGCCTTCAGCACCCCGGCGAGGTACCCGAGCATCGCGCCATCGGATTCTGGGCGCCGCTCGGGCACGCGCCCGTCTCGCGTCCGCACGGTACCACCAGTTGTGGATGTAGTTCGGGTTGAGCTCGAGCTCACCTGCGGTGTCGCCTTTACTCGCGTCGGGGTGCGCGTCCTTGTAGTCACGGACGCGCTGATAGTCCCGGACACGTTGCCAGCTATCGTCCTCGTACGTTGCGCTGAGCGCGAGTTCCTGGTTGAGGCGTCCGGGGAGGGATATCGCGATGTAGTAGCACCTACTCGGTGTGGACGCTGAAAAATGTGACCGCTGAATGCGGTGGTTAGCTCGGGACGGTCGACTGTCCGATGGTCTGCGAGGACCCGCCTGAAGGCGAGGTCCACACGATGCGGACTGAGTCGCCGCTCTCGATAGGTTCTGCCGTACCAGTACTCAGGCCGAGCGTGCCGTCGCTCGCCGTCGTGGTTCCAGGAACAACCGGATTGGCGCTGTCCGAGTTTGACACATGGAGCTTTGCAGAGCTACCTGTCGAGATGGTTCCACTAAATGGAGCCACTACGGTGTTATCAGAGTCGTCTGGTCCAGCAATCGTGTATGTAGGGTTACCGTCCACAAGTATTTCTACGTTATCGGCACTCACATCTTCTCCACCAGTGTGCGTGACTTCGATCTGCGTGAGGTCGATATTGTCGGTATCATCGTCTGTGCCCTCCGAGGCGTCGTCAAATGTAATCGTAGAGTATTCGAACTGGAAGTTCGGCTGCGGGGAACTATCCTGGACGTTCTCGCCGAGGCCGAGGACGAACGTCCCGATCACGGCAGCGAGAATGACGGTGATCGCGACCATCAGAATCACGCCGATGACGGGGGACACCGCGTCCTCGTCAGCGAATAGGTTTTTAAGTTGCATTTCTTTCTGCTCCCGCGTCGGTCGGGCGTGGTACACCGGACTTACTCGCCCCGTGTGGGCGACGCCTGTGAACCCTACCAACCCGCTGACGCGTTGGATAACGGCCACGCATCAACTGGTATAATAAACTTTGGCGATTACGGCTCTCGAACCCCGAATAATGGGCCATTAAGGAGTCTATTCACCGTTTGGTGGCTACCAGAACCTTTCATCGCAGGTAGTGATGGGAGAATATTACCTGGTAATATTGTCTGAATGAAATGTGTCTTGCGGGCGCGCGGGTAGGTTTCGACTGGAGGTCGAGCACAATGTGTGGTAATACACATATAGATTAGATCCGGTCGACGTTGTGTTGACCCGGTGGGCACGACGAGCAGAATACTGTTCAAGCGGCCCGGGGCCGAATGGATTTGATCCACGGTCGGAGCAAGCTCCTCCCTAGTTCAAATCCGGTCGAACGGTACGCGTCGCTCGTCACCTTGTTCCTCGCAGACGCGATGGGATCGCCCGGATTTGAACCGGGGTCACAGGCACCCAAGGCCTGGAGTATACCAAGCTAACCCACGATCCCGTATCCCGGACAAACCGGTGCGACGGTGAAAGCGTTTCGTTCGACGGCCGGGGTTCAGGGGGAGACACTCAAGTACCGCACGGCGAAACTGGGGGTGTGCAGCAGTTTCTCGGTCTCGACCCGCTGCTCGCCGCCTACGTCGCAGCCTTCGGGGTTGCGGCACTCGCGTGCTTCGGGGGACTCACTCGGCTCGGTGCGCTCGACCATGCGGACACGGAGCGGGGGTTGCGCTGGCTGCTCCGTCTGAGCGGCACGTGGGCCGCGTTCCACGTCGCGTTCCTCGTCGTTCCGGCGACGAATCTCAAACTCCTCGCCTACTACGCCGGACTCACCGTGGGCTTCGCGACGGTCGGTGCGTGGCTCTACTTCTGTTCGGCGTACACCGGCCGGAACCTCCACCGCGTGCCCGGCTATCGCCGGCTCGCGGTCGCGGTGTTCCTCGTCGTCATCGCGGTCAAGTACACCAACCCGCTCCACGGGCTCTACTTCACGGCGACGGTGGCGTCGACACCGTTCCCCCATCTCGCCGTCGAGCACCAGCTGTTCCACTGGCTCGCGATGGGGCTGTCGTATCTGCTCGCTGGCATCGGCTACTTCATGCTCCTCGAACTGTTCGCCCAATCCGGCGACAACACCCGTCCGCTGGCCGTGCTCGTCGGACTCACCGGGCTCCCGGTCGTCCTCGACATCGCGGGTCGACAGCTCCCGGTACTGATCGATATGACGTACGAGCCGCTCGGCGTGGCCGCGTTCGCCGTCGGGGTGCTGTTCCTGTTTTACGACCGATTCCGGGCGATTCGGCTCGTGGGCACGCCCACGGAACCGGCGGTGTTCCTCACCGCCGCCGACCGCATCCGTGACGCCAACGAGGAGGCCACGTCGGCGTTCCCGGAACTCGAGGGCGCCACGGGCCAGCCGTTCGTGGACGTGCTCCCGGACGTCGCTGCGGCCCTCGGTGCCGACACGGACGCGAACGTCGTCGAACTCGACCGCAACGGTGACACGCAGTTCTATCGCGTCTCGACGACGCCGCTCAGCTTCGGTACCAGCACGGCCGGCAGGGTCGTCGTCCTCACCGACGTGACGCAGGCCGAGCAGTATCGACAGGAGGTCGAACGACAGAACGAGCGCCTCGGCCAGTTCGCCAGCGTCGTCTCACACGACCTGCGAAACCCGCTGAACGTCGCCATCGGTCGGACCCAACTCGAACGTGAAACGCGGGACAGCGAACATCTCGAAGCGGCCGCTACTGCACTCGTCCGGATGCAGCGACTCATCGACGACGTGCTGACGCTCGCTCGCGAGGGCGAGGACATCGGTGAACAGGAGTCGGTCTCACTGGCGGTGCAAGCCCGGCAGGCGTGGGAGAGCATCGACGCCCCCGATGCCACGCTCGAGGTGGAAGCCGACGGCCAACTTCGCGCCGACGCCTCACGCCTCCAGCAACTGCTGGAGAACCTGTTCCGGAACTCGGTTCTACACGGCACCGGGGACGCGTCGGGGCCGGATAATGAAACTGACGCCGTGACGGTTCGGGTCGGCTGGCTCGACGGCGACTCGGGGTTCTACGTCGAGGACGACGGCCGAGGCATCCCAGTCGCGGACCGTGACCAGGTGTTCGAGTTCGGGCACAGTTCCGACCCGGAGGGGAGTGGTCTCGGACTCGCCATCGTCCAGACGATCGCCGAGGCACACGGCTGGCGCGTCGACGTGACCGAAAGCGGGACCGGTGGCGCACGCTTCGAGCTCCGGGGTGTGACGCTGGTTCGCATGGAGTCGCCCTAACCCGACGTCACGGCGTGACGCCGTACAGCACCGCGATGCCGAGCGTTGTGACCACCGCGAACAGCAACTGGAGGGGCGTGCCGACCTTCACGTAGTCGGTGAATCGGTAGCCGCCGGGACCGTAGACGAACAGGTTGGTCTGGTAGCCGACGGGCGTCATGAACGCCGTCGACGCGGCGAACGTCACTGCGAGGATGAACGCAAACACGCTCGCGCCCAGCTGGATGGCGGCGTCCGCGGCGACGGGAATCATCAGCACGACCGCGGCGTTGTTCGAGACGATGTTGGTGAGCGTCGCAGTCACGATGTAGAGGAGGCCGAGGACGCCCAGTACGGGCAACGCGGCGGAACTCATCACGACGAGTTCGGCGAGGAAGTCGGCGCCGCCGGTCGCCTCCATGGCGATGCCGAGCGGGATGACGCCCGCGAGCAGGAAGATGACGTCCCACTGGACAGAGTCGTACACCTCTGTCGGCTTCAGACAGCCAGTGAGCACCATCCCGAGCGCCCCGGTGAGCGCCGCGACGACGATGGGAACCGGCGTCAGGGCGGCGACGCCCACGACCCCGAGGATGAGCGCCACCGCCACCGGAATCTTCGACTGGCGGAAATCGGGGCGCTTGACCTCCTGGGCGACGATGAAGTTCCGGTTGTCGTTCAGGCGGTCGATGGAGTCGCTCGTCGCCTGCACGAGCAGGGTGTCACCCACCCGGAGCTGCATCCGATCGAGCCGGTTGCGGACGAGCTCGCCCCCTCGCCGGAGCGCGAGGACGGTCGCGTCGTACCGCTGCCGGAAGTTCGTCGAGGCGAGCGACTCACCCACCAGAAACGAGCCGGGGGCGATGACGACTTCGACGAGGTTCTGACCACGCTCGGCTATCTCGAGTTCGTCCTCGTCGACGGTCACGTCGGGGACCATGTCCATCCCCTCCTCGTCGAGCAGGTCGACGAGCGTGTCGCGGTCGGTGCGGACGGCGAACACGTCGCCCGCCTGGATGGTCTTCGGGCCGAGCGGTTCGAGGAACACCTCGTCACCCCGAATCAACTGGATGAGGTCGACGTCCAAGTCGGTCTCCTTCAGCGCCTCCAGCACCGTCTGGCCGACGATGGGTGAGTCCTCGCGGACTTGCACCTCCGTGAGGTACTCGGCCATCTCGAACTCCTCGGTGAGGTCGTCGCGGGGCTTGATGCGCTCCGGGACGAGCCAGCGGCCGACGGTCATCAGGTAGATGACGCCCGCGATGCCGACGACGACGCCGAGCGCCGTGAACTCGAACATCGAGAACGGCCGGCCGAGAAACTCGGGCCGGGAGGCGATTTCGCTCGCGAGGATGTTGGTGGAGGTGCCGATGAGCGTGAGCGTCCCGCCAAACATCGACGCGAACGACAGCGGCATCAGCAGCTTCGACGGCGAGGTCTTCCCCTCGTGTGCGAGGTCGGTCACCATCGGCAGGAGGATGGCGACCGCCGCCGTGTTGTTGATGAACCCGGAGATGGGGCTGACGACGCCGATGATGGCGCCCAGTTGCTTCGTCTCGCTGTCGCCGGTGAGCGCCGCGATCTTCCGCCCGAGAATCTGGACGACACCCGTTCGCTGGACGCCCGCCGAGAGGATGAACATCGCGAGGACGGTGATGGTCGCGCTGCTGGCGAACCCGGAGATGCCCTGCTCGGCCGAGATGGGGTCGATAGGTGCTCCGAGGAGCCCCATCTCGGCCAGCGGCGTGGTGACCGGCCCCAGGAGCATCAGCGTCACCATGATGCCGATGGCGGTGATGTCGATGGGCACTGGCTCGAGCGCGAACAGCACCAGCGCCGCGAGGATGATGCCGAACACGACGACCATCCCCGCGGTTATCTCCGGAAGTGCCACACTCGCAGGAGGCCGCCGGGTGGCAAAAAGCCCCCGCTCGCACGGTCGTCGTCTGTCGGTGCTGCTTACTCGGCGCGTGCCGCCTCGTAGCTCGACTCGACGTACGGGACCAGAGCGTCGAGTTCGGTGGCGTCGACGGCGACCTGCACCCACTTCGTCACGGTGCGCTCGCCCGCCTGGAACGGTCCCGTCTCGAAGGCGGCGTCGAGGGCGTCACGTCGGTCGTCGGGGAGTCGCGTGAGCGCCACCCCGTCGGTCACGAGCACGGCGAACAGCGTCCCGTCGGCCTGATACGACGGACACCCGAACATCGGCCGCGCGGCCACGTCGGGCCAGTCGAGGACGAGGCGCTCGAACGCGTCCCGCAGGTCTCCCGCCCGGGTTTCGTCGAAATACTGCATCTCGTCTCGTACACGTCACCGAACACGATAACTGCTCGCGCGGGGCGCGCTGTGCTACTTCTCTTCCATCAGCTCTAAATCCGCGACGATGTCGTAGGGATGGTGGCCCTTTCGAACCCCATCTAACATCACGAACGCCTCGTCGGGCGCGAGGAAGTGGCGGCACACTGCTCGCCCGAGGCGCGTGGGTTCCAGCCCCTCGGTGAAGCCGAACTCGAGGAGCTTGCCGATGGCGTGTTTGGTCGGCACCTCGCCGACCATCCGGTCGTTGAGCGACTTCGCGCGCTTGCCCGCGACCACCAGATTCGCCAGCGTCTCCTCGACGGCGCTCGACTCGTCGTACACCGTCGTCACCGACTCCATCTCCCCCTTCAGGAGCTTGAACGCGACCTCGTCCTCGGTCATCTCCTGGCTCCCGTGATACGAGCCCTCGGGCTCGACGAGCAGGTAGACGGTGCCCTTGTCGTGGTAGTCGGGCCGGCCGGCGCGCCCGAGCATCTGCTCGAACTCCTGGACCGAGAGCCACTCGATACCCATCGCCAGCGAGTCGAAGATGACCTGCGAGGCGGGGAAGTCGACCCCGGCGGCGAGCGCGGCGGTGGTCACGACGGCCGCCAAATCCTGGTTGCCGAACATCCGCTCCACCTTCTTCCGGCGGCCGTAGTCGAGCCCCGCGTGATACGGCGCGGCGTCGTACTCCAGTTTCCGAGAGATCTCGTGACACCGGCGCCGCGAGTTGGTGAAGATGATGGTCTGGCCCCGGTACCCCTTGCTCGACTTCGTGTCGAACGCTCGCTTGACGAGCCGGTTCTCGATCGTGGGTTTCTCCTGGCCGTCGGCGAACGTGACGTGTCGCTCGATGGGTACCGGCCGCTCCTCGAACTCCACGAGGTTCGCCTCCAGTTGTCTCGCGAGCTGTTCGGGGTTACCGACGGTCGCCGAGAGATAGATCCACTGGGTGTCCTGCTTGCGGGACTCGGTGTAGTACTTCAGTCGCGAGATGAGCCCGTCGAGCCGGTGCCCACGGCCTTCCTCGCCGAGCGTGTGGACCTCGTCGATGACGACCGTGCCGATGTGGCCGAGGTCCTTTCCGGTGCGGAGTGCGTGGTCGATCCCTTCGTAGGTGCCGACGATGACGTCGGCGTTCGGGTCGAAGCGGTTGCCGTCGTCCGAAATCCGGGAGGCACCGACCCGAATCGTCACGTTGGCGATGTCGCCGTATCTGTCCTCGAAGTCCTCGTGTTTCTGGTTCGCGAGCGCCACGAGGGGAACGAGAAACAGCATCTTCCCCTTGTTGTTCAGGACACGGTCGAGTCCGGCCATCTCCCCGATGAGCGTCTTCCCTGTCGCGGTCGCGCTCACGACCATCTGGTCTCGCCCGTCGACCGCCCCGTTCTCGACGGCGAGGCTCTGGACCGGGAGCAAGGTGTCGAACCGCGATTCGAGTTTGCTCTGGATGCCCGGATGCAGACTCAGCGAGTCGACCGGGACCGGGTCGATCTCGTCGGTCGTCGCCGAAATCGTGTCGAACTTCGTGAGGTCGGGGTCGAGCTGCCCCGAGAGCAGGTTGACGATGCGCTCTAAGTCCTGGACTTCGAGCAGGAGGTCCTCGAGGCGGTCTTTCGCGCCCGAGCGCAGCCCCCGGAAGTTCGCCTCCCGATCGAGCTCGCGGTAGGCGCAGTCCGGGCAGATGTACTCGTCGTCGGCCTTGATCGCCGTCTCTGAGGTGAGCGGCGAGTAGCGGCCGGCGTTCGCACAGTACCGGCACGTCCGCACCGCTTTCACCTTGTCCTCCAGCTGGTAGCCCGAGAACATCGCCCGGAGGCGGTCGCGCTGCCCTCGATTCGTCTGTTCGGAGATGCGAATGCGGGTCGCTCGGCGGGCGATTTCGACGAACTCTCCCGGGGGCCGGGGAATCTCATCGTCGCCGTCCCGGACGCGCATTCGGGCGGGCCGCGGGCCGGCGTCGGTCTCCTTCAACTCGAGGCGACCGTGCATCACCCGTTCGCCGTCGCGCTCGACAGCGAGGGTAAAATCGCCGTCGCTCCGCTCGTGGAGGAACAGCGTGTCGACGGCGGCGACCTGCTGAGACACACGCGCTCCTCCGCGACGGCGCTACTTCAGTCGCTCGAAACCGCGAGTCAGTCCTCGACCAGCTCGATGGAATCGTCGCCCGCGGGCACCGCACAGATGAACGCGCCCGGCTCGTCGCGCTCGTTGCGGTACCAGTGAACCGTTCCAGCGGGGATGTGTAGCGAGTCGCCCGCCTGGACCACGAACTCCTCGTCGTCGAGGCCGACGACGTACTCGCCTTCGAGCACGTACTGCTCGTGTTCGATCTCGTTGGTGTGTTTGGGGACCGTGGCGCCCGGGTCGAGGACGAATCGTCGAATCGCGAGGTTCGGCGCACCCTGCTCGGCGCCGACGAGCACGCCCTTCGACATGCCTGTGGCCGCGCTCACGGTCTCGTACTCGACGTCGCTGGCGCGTCGCACCAGTGGCTCGCTCATACGTCGAGGTAGGCGCCCCACCTCAAAAACGGTGCTCTCCGTTGCGCGGACTCTTAAGGTCGTTCGGTGTCTAGGGGTCGTATGCGAAGCTTCCGTATCGGGAGCCTGTTCGGCATCCCGATCAAGCTGGACCTGACGTTCCTCATCGTCCTCCCGCTGTTCGCGTTTCTCATCGGGTCGAGCCTGGGGACGTACGTCGAGCTCCTGAACGACCAGATCGGTGCGGGACTCGACGCTGGCGCGCTCACGGGCGACGCGAACGTCGCGTTCACGCTCGGCGCGCTCGCGGCCATCGGGCTGTTCGTCGGGGTCGTCCTCCACGAACTCGGGCACTCGCTCGTGGCGATGCGATTCGGCTTCCCCATCGCCTCCATCACGCTCTGGCTGTTCGGGGGTGTCGCGCAGCTGACCGAGATGCCCGAAGACTGGAAACAGGAGCTGTACATCGCCATCGCGGGCCCCATCGTCAGCATCCTGCTTGGCGTGGCCTCCTACGGCGCGTTCCTGCTCGTCGAGCCGAACGGCTCGACGCTCACGGCAGGGCTCCGGTTCGTCCTCGGCTATCTCGCGGTGATGAACGTCGTGCTCGCGGCGTTCAACATGCTCCCGGGGTTCCCGATGGACGGCGGGCGCGTGCTCCGGGCACTCCTCGCTCGGACGCGACCGTACGCGCGCGCCACCCAGCTCGCCGCCGAGGTGGGCAAGGGGTTCGCCATCCTGCTCGGCCTGTTCGGGCTGTTCGGCGGCGGCGGCCTCTTCCTGGTGGCTATCGCCTTCTTCATCTACATCGGCGCCTCCTCGGAGGCCCAGCAGACGATGATGAAAGCCGCGTTCGAGGGCGTCACCGTCCGTGACATCATGACGCCCGGCCCGGAGGTCCGGACCGTCACGCCCGAGACCTCCGTCGCGGACCTCATCGGGCGGATGTTCCGCGAGCGCCACACCGGCTACCCGGTCGTCGAGAACGGCCAGATCGTCGGCGTCGTCACGCTCACGGACGCCCAGACGGTGAACGAGGTGGAGCGAGACGCCTATCGCGTCGAGGAGGTCATGTCGCGCGAGCTCCAGACCATCGGCCCGGACGCGGACGCCATCGACGCGCTCGAACAGATGCAGTCGGCGGGCGTCGGCCGCCTGCTCGTCATGGAGGGCGACGACCTCATCGGGCTCGTCTCGCGGACGGACCTGATGACCGCCCTCAACATCATCCGCGAGAGCGGCTCGCTAGAGGGGCAGACCCGCGACCCCGAATCCCTGGCATCAGCGGACCGCCCCGCGTAGCGCCGGGTCAGACCGATACGATGCGGTAGACGCCCGCCCCGGACTCACCGACTGCGAGCGCGTACAGTTCGCCGTCGAGGTCGCGGCCGAACGATAGTAGCCGCCCCAGGTTCTCCGTATCCGACTCGGCGACCGGCAGGACCTGAAGCGGCCACAGCCCCGACTCGGTGGGTGTGGCGACGAACAGTCGCCCGCCCGCGTTCAAGTCGCCGAAGACGTATCGGCCATGGAGCCCAGGCAGCGCCGCTCCCCGGTAGACGTAGCCACCGATGACGGAGATGCCGTTGACGTCGCCGCCCGAGTGTGGATACTCGATGACGGGGTCGACGAGCGGCTCGCCGCCGCGAACGCTGGCCGACTCCGGGCACGGCTCGGGGCCGAAACAGTGGGTCGCCTCCCTGACGTTCCAGCCGTAGTTGGATCCCTTCTCGACCAGGCTCACCTCTTCGTAGGCACTCTGGCCCACGTCGGCGACGTAGAGGTCGTCGCCGTCGAAACTCATCCGCCACGGGTTGCGGAACCCCCACGCGAACTGCTCGTCCAGGCCGTCGCGCCCGACGAGCGGGTTGTCGTCGGGAACCGCATACGGTGTTCCCGCATCGACATCGAGGCGGAGCACGCTCCCCAGCAGGTTCTCGGTCACGTCCTGGCCGTTGCCGCCGTCGACGGCGTCGTACCAGTCGTCGGCGTGGCCGGTCCCCCGGTCGCCGCCCGCGCCGCCGTCGCCGACGCCGACGTAGAGGTAGCCGTCCGGGCCGAAGACGATGGAACCGGCGTTGTGGTTCGACTGCGGCTGGGGGATTTCGAGGAGCGTCCGCTCGCTGTCAGGGTCCGCAGTCATCCCGTCCGCCGAGAGCGTGAACTCCGCGAGGACGAACGTGTGGCTGTAGTTCGCGGGCGTGCCGGACCGCGAAGGGGCGCTGTACCGGACGAACAGCCGCGTCTCGTCCGAGGGGTGGAGCGCGAGCCCCAGCAGCCCCTTCTCGCCGCCGGTCTCGACGCGGTCGCGGAGGTCGAGCAGGGGCTCGTCTGCGGTTTCGGTCTGGACGTACACGATGCCCGACTGCTCGGCGACGTAGCGATGGTCGGCACTCGGAAACACCACGTCGACGGGTGCGCTGAGGCCGGTTGCGACTGGCTGGAGCGCCACCCGTGCCGGCACCCCCGTCCCGTCCGGTGTCCGCTCGGGCGTCGCCGACGCCGTCTGGGGCGGAAATTCGGTGTCCGTGGCGGTGCCCGGCCCCGCGGTCCCGCTACAGCCCGCCAGTCCCATCGCGCCGCCGGCGAGTGCCGCGGTGAGGAACGTCCGTCGGTGCATACCGCCCGTAGGGCGACCACGACCAAAAGCCGTGCTCAGGGGTCGACGGTCCGGACTTCGTTCGCGAGCCACGCCGCGGCCTTGGCGACGGCGTCAGCGTCGGTTCCCCGGACCTTCAGTCGGTTGTGCCCCGCCTGCTGGTTGGGGTAACAGCCGACCACAACGTCGAACTGTCGGCGGGCCTCGTCGAGCCGCTCGATGAGGTTCGCCTCCGGTTCGTCGGTGTAGACGAACTCGCTCTCCACGTCGCCCGTGAACTCGTCGGCGACGCCCTCGAACATGTGCTCCATCTCCGAGGGGATGCCCGGGAGGACGTACACGGCGCCGTAGGCCTCCTGTTCGAGGACGCAGCCGGGCGAGAGGCCGGCGTCGTTCACGAGCGGCCGCGCGCCGGCGGGGATCGACGCCTCCGCCTCGATGTCGACGTTCAGGTCCGGGTACGACTCCGCGATGGCCTTCAGGGTGCGTTCGAGGTCGGCTCTGGCGAGGGCGTTCTCCTCGAGCGCGAGGTCGAACGCCGCCGCCACGCCGGCCATCGTCACGTCGTCGGGCGTCCCGCCCAGGCCGCCGGTGACGACGACGGCGTCGAACGCCTCGGCGTACGCGCGGACGTTCTCGGCGATGGCTGGCACGTCGTCGGGGACGGTCAGGACGCGCTCGACGGCGACGCCCCGCGCCGTGAGTTGCTGGGCGAGCCACGTCGCGTTCGTGTTCTCGGTGTCGCCGGCCAGCAGTTCGTCGCCGACAGTGACGAGCGCCGCGTTCATACCTCCTCCTCGAAGCGATGACTGGTAACGCTACTGGCTCGCACCCGCGAGCGCGTGGGGCGTGTCGGACCCCCAGGGCGTGGTGAAAACGTGCGTCGGCGGTCGGTCGTCGGCGCGGGGACGACGGCCACCGCGCTGTCGGTAGCGGTCGGTCGGGGATGGCGGTTTCGGCCGTCGTGGCGCTACGGGTCGACCGCGGGGTACGACTGTCGCTGGCCGTGACTGTTGCGCGCGACTACCTGTGTCTGCTGTGAGTGACGGCCGTCGCGTACCTCGGTCGTCTCGCTGTAGTGGAGGACAGTCAGGCCGAGCGCCGAACGCAGGAGTTCGTTGGCGGCGAAGCGGTAGCGGTCGCCACTCGGGCCGACCTCGTAGTCGTCGACGGAGCGCAGGTGGTGCTGGACGAACAGCACGCCACCGGGTTCGAGCGCGTCGACGATGTCCGGCAGGCGGTCGAGCGCCCGGTAGAAACTGATGGTGACGACGGCGTACGCTCCCTCGGGGAACTCGTAGCGCTCGGCGTCGGCCTGTACGGGGGAAAAGCGGTCGGCGACCCCACGCTCGACGGCGCGTTCGCGAGCGATTCGCAGCCCCTCGCGCGACTGGTCGAGTGCGTCCACCGCGTAGCCCTGTTCGGCGAGGAAGACAGCGTTGCGACCCGTCCCGGCCGCGACGTCGAGGGCGCGACCCTCCGGGAAGGTGTCGACGTAGCGTTCGAGTACTGGCGAGGGGTCGGGGTCGTCGGGGTACGACCCCGAGGCGAAGCGTTCGTCCCAGGTGGGCATGGTGTGGGGTTTGGGCTGCCTGGTGAAAGCGGGTTCGGGAAGCCGACTCCCGTACGCCCCGGGATAGCTGTGATGCGTACGACACCGCAACGGACCGTCGCTGAAGGAAAGTAGGTCCAGGTGCGAGAATCGAACCCGCGTCTCAGCCTCCACAAGGCTGAAGGATAGTCCACTACCCCAACCCGGACACGCTTGCATCTGTCCGTAATCCACTCGAAGTGAAATACGTTACGACATTTCGCCTGCCGTGTCGCGGTGACACACGCTTCCCGTGGAGAGGACACGCTTTTTTAGCGCGAAGCTGCTACGTGGCGGTAGTGGCCATCACGGACAAGATCTACCTGAAGAACCACCGGCAGATCGCCTCCCAGCTGGAGACGTCGATTCCGAAGAGCGCGTTCTCGGGGGCGACGCTGGACCTGCTGTTTCAGGGTGAGAACCTCGCGAACCTCGACGACGCGACCCAGGAGCGCGTACTCGATTTCGCCACGGACTTCCTCGACTGCGACTGCCAGTCGAACCCCCACTGCGGGCACCCCGAACGGAAGTTCATCCGGTACCTCCTCGAACTCCGTGCGCAGGGGCTCGGCCCCGACGCCATCGTCGACGTGATGGGTGACGACTATCTGCTCTATGCGTACCCCGGTGACGTCCTCTCCTTCCTCGACGACTCGGTGCGCTCACTGGAGGCCATCGAGGAACTCGCGGACGTCGATGGCCGACAGGAGGCGTCGGAGGAGGCTCGG
Source organism: Halorarius litoreus (assembly GCF_024362405.1). GTDB lineage: Archaea > Halobacteriota > Halobacteria > Halobacteriales > Haloarculaceae > Halorarius > Halorarius litoreus. The sequence goes on from NZ_CP101454.1 coordinate 2,193,442, forward strand.
CGGCTGAAACGCGAGCTGAGTGGCTGACCCGGCGCCCCAGCGACGAGAGGCGGCAACGAACACCGGAAGCCGTGCGTTTCTACTTAAAATGATGGCCGCACGGAAATCGGACTACTATGCAACGTGTTCGCAATGAACGGGACATGGCCACTGAACAGGGCGGCACGTGGACGGTCGATACGGAACCGCACGTACACGACATCGACGAGGTAGAGCTACACGACTTCGAGTCACGACCGGTGTTGAAGTTCACCATCGCCTTCCTCATCGGCGGGGTGTTCTTCCTGCTCCCGGTGCCGTACCAGGGAGAGGTGACAGTCCCGTTCGACATCGTCGTCAGTACCATCACCGAGACGGTCCCCGACGCGGTCGGGGTGTACTCGCTGCTCATCATCATCGCCGGGGGCGCGGTGACGACGGCCGCGATGTTCCGCGACGAGGTGGCGGGCTACGACCTCTCGTACTTCGAGACCTCGGTCGTGTTCTGGCTGCTCCGGGTCGCGGGGCTGGTGCTCGCGCCCGTGATGTTCTTCAAGGTCGGGCCGGAGTGGCTCCACACTCCCGGTACGGGCGGGCTGATGTGGGGGACGCTCGTCTACAGCGTCGGCGTCATCATCCCCATCGGCGCGGTGTTCATCACCATCTTCGTCGAGCTCGGCGGGCTGGAGTTCGTCGGGACGATGGCGCGGCCGCTGATGAAGCCGCTGTTCAAGGTGCCGGGGCGGGCCGCGCTCGACAGCCTCGCGTCGTGGGTCGGCTCGTACAGCGTCGGGCTGTACGTCACCCGGAACGTGTTCGAGGCCGGCGGCTACCACAAGCGCGACGTGTTCACCATCGCGACGTGCTTCTCGACGGTGAGCATCGGGTTCGTCGGCGTCGTCGCCGCGACGCTCGACATGCTCTCGCTGTTCCCGGTCATCTTCGGCGCGTACTTCTTCTGTGTCGTCGTCTGTGGGATCATCCTCGTCCGGCTCCCACCCATCTCGACGACGCCCGAGGAGTACATCGCGGAGCCGGACCCCGAGATGGCGTTCGAGGGCTCGCCCGGCGACTACGTCCGGCTCGCGCTCTCGGAAGCGGTGAAGAAGGCCGACGAGGGCGAGACGTTCTTCCAGGCAGCCAAGCGGGGGTTCATAGACGGGCTGAAGCTCACGAGCCTCATCCTCGGGACCATCCTCGCAGTGGGGCTGGCGGCGACGCTGCTGTCCGCGAACACCCCGGTGTTCGACATCCTGGGCCAGCCGCTCGTGCCGGTCATCGCGGCGCTCGGTATCCCGAACGCGCAGGCCGTCGCGCCCGCCACCATCGTCGGCATCACCGAGATGTACGTCCCCGTCCTCCTGGTCACGGAGACCGCGCCGATGGCGAAGTTCTTCGTCGCCGTGCTCGCGGTGTCGCAGCTCATCTTCTTCTCGAGCGTCGGGCCGATGATCATGGACATGTTCAGCGACGTGCCCGTCCGGTTCCGTGACCTCGTGGCGCTGTTCGTGCTGCGGACCGTCATCCTCGTTCCGCTCATCGCAGCCATCACGCACGTCGTCAACGCGCTCGGATTGCTCTGAGCCGGTTCAGAGGTACTCCACGAGCGCGTCTGCGAGCTTCTTCTCGGCGCGTCGGAGGTGGTGTTCCGCCGTGCGCCGCTTCACGCCCACGGCCTCGGCGATCTCGGCCGTGGTCGTCTCCCGCGGCAGCTCGTAGTAGCCCTGCCGGTGCGCGGTCCGGAACACCTCTCGCTGGCGCGTCGACAGCGACGGGAGCAGCGCGTCGAGCGACAGCAGCGGTGCGTCCGCTCGCACGCCCGACAGCTCGCGTTTCGACTCGACGGTCACGGTGTGGTCGGTCGTGATGTCGCGGTAGAACGCGGTGAGGCTCTCGGCGTCGAGCGCGAGGACGCGAACCACCTTCGCGCCGTTCTCGTAGCGCAGCGGGGGGAGCGTGAGACAGCCGTGAGCCGCGAGATACTGCTCGACGTAGTCGTCGCCGTGCTGTTTCAGACACGACTCGGTGACCAGCAGGCTGTCGTCGCCGTCGGTGGCGCGCTGGCGGAGGCCGACCTCCTCGCGGATGTGGTCGACCACGAGGTCGTTGTCGTCGCCGACGACGTGGAGCAGGTCGCAGTGGTCGTTACACCACAGCTCGATTCTGGTGGTGCTTGCGGCCGTCGCCCGCTCGTACGGCCCCTCGCCGGAGATGTGGAACACGGCCTGATGCATGGTACCACCTCCTGCCCACTATATAAAAACATGACCGTTTGGTGGGTCCATGCTCTCGGGTTTGGAGGACAGTGAGCCTAGTACACATGGCACAACAGCAGTCCCCATCCGAACGTCGAATCGGCGAGCCGTCGGCGCAGTGGCGCGAGTACCAGGGGGCGCCCACCGGGACCGACATCGAGTGCGAGGGGTGGCGACAGGAGGCCGCGCTCCGAATGCTCAACAACAACCTCGACCCCGAGGTAGGCGAGGACCCGGAGAACCTCGTGGTGTACGGTGGGACCGGCCGCGCCGCGCGGTCGTGGGACGCCTACGACGCCATCCTCGCCGAGTTGCGTGAGCTGGACGACACCGAGACGTTGCTGGTGCAGAGCGGCAAACCGGTGGGGCGCTTCGAGACCCACGAGCGCGCCCCGCGCGTGCTCATCGCGAACTCCAACCTGGTCGGGAAGTGGGACAACTGGGAGCACTTCCACGAGCTGGAGGCGAAGGGGCTCATCATGTACGGCCAGATGACCGCGGGGTCGTGGGCGTATATCGGTACGCAGGGCATCATCCAGGGGACGTACGAGACCCTGGCCGAGGCGGGTCGCCAGCACTTCGGTGGCGACCTCGACGGGACCATCACCGTCACCGGCGGGCTCGGCGGGATGGGCGGAGCACAACCCCTGGCCGTCACGATGAACGGCGGGGTGTGTATCGCCGCCGAGGTCTCGGAGAAGCGCATCGACCGCCGCATCGAGACCGGCTACTGCGAGGCCAAAACCGACGACCTCGACGAGGCCATCGAGCGGGCGCAGGCGGCTGCCGAGGCGGGCGAGGCGTTCTCCATCGCGGTCCACACGAACGCCGCGGACATGCTCGAGGGGATGTCGGAGCGGGGGTTCGTCCCCGACATCGTGACCGACCAGACGAGCGCACACGACGAACTCGAAGGCTACTACCCCTCGGGATACACCGTCGAGGAGGCCGACCGCCTCCGGGACGAGGACCCCGAGCGGTACGTCGCGGAGAGCCTCGACACGATGGAACGGCACGTCGAGGCCATCCTCGACCTGCAGGACCAGGGTGCGGTCGCGTTCGAGTACGGCAACAACATCCGTGGGCAGGTGCAGGAGCACCGAGAGCTGGAGAGCGCCTTCGACTTCCCCGGGTTCGTCCCGGCGTACATCCGCCCGCTGTTCTGTCAGGGGAAGGGCCCGTTCCGGTGGGCGGCGCTCTCCGGGAACCCGGACGACATCCACCGCACCGACGCGGCCGTGAAGGAACTGTTCCCCGAGAAGGATGCCCTGCATCGGTGGATCGACCTCGCGCAGGAGCAGGTGCAGTTCCAGGGGCTTCCCTCCAGAGTGTGCTGGCTCGGGTACGATACGGACGACGATGGGCTCACCGAGCGCGCCCGCTTCGCCCTCCGCATCAACGAACTCGTCCGAGAGGGTGAGATCGAGGCGCCCATCGTCGTCACGCGCGACCACCTCGACGCCGGCTCCGTGGCGAGTCCGAACCGCGAGACCGAGGCGATGCAGGACGGCTCCGACGCCGTCGCGGACTGGCCCATCCTCAACGCGCTGCTGAACTGTGCCGCGGGCGCGGACATCGTGAGCGTCCACGACGGCGGCGGCGTCGGCATCGGCAACGCGCTGCACACGAACAACCACGTCGTCCTCGATGGGACGGACCTCGCCGCCGAGAAGGCGCGCCGGGTGTTCACGACCGACCCCGGAATGGGCGTCATCCGGCACGCCGACGCGGGCTACGAGGAGGCGCTGGAGACCGCATCGCGGTCGAACGTCGCCATCCCGATGCGCGACCGCGAGGGCGAATGACCGGCCTGACCAGCGCGCCGTCGTGGTCGGGCACGTCCAGCGACCCGAACGACGAGCAGTTCGGGGACGTGGTCGAGCCGGTCGAGAACGTCCGCGGTGACGGACACGAGTACGACGCGGTGCTCGTCGGCGAGCCGTTCGACCGCGCCGTCATCGGGCGGAAGGGGGCTGCGCAGGGACCACACGGCATCCGCGAGGCACTCGCGGGGCTGAAGACCCACCACTTCGATGCTGGTCCAGTGGGCCGAATCGGCGACGCGGGCGACGCGTTCGTCGCGGTCGACTCCGGTGACGATCTCCCCGAGTCGGTTCGTGACCTCCAGGACCACCTCCGGACCGTCGCTGGCTACCTCCACGACGCCCGCACGTTCCCGGTGTTTCTCGGGGGAGACAACTCGCTGACCTACCCGAACGTCGTCCCGCTGCTCGACCAGGGGTCTGTGGGGGTCGTCAACCTCGACGCCCACCTCGACGTGCGCGAACCGCGCGACGACGCCAGCAGCGGGACGCCCTATCGACAGCTCCTCGACGCCGGGCTGGACGCCTACGCCTGTGTCGGCGCACGGCACTTCGAGACCTCCACGCGGTACCACGACTACGTCCGCGAGCACGGTGGCGACGTCGTCACCAGCGAGGAGGTCGGCGAGGACGTGGTCGCGGCCGCCGACCGCGCGCTCGACGCGATGGACGACGTCGAGCAGGTGTACCTCTCGCTCGACTGCGACGTGCTCGACGCGACGGCCGCCCCGGGCGTGAGCGCGCCGACGCCGGGCGGACTCTCTACCCGTGAGTGCTTCCGCCTGCTGCGGCTCCTCGCCAGCGACCCGCGCGTCGTCGGCTTCGAGGTGGTCGAGTGTGCCCCACCGCTCGATTCAGGGGGTGTGACCGTCGCCGCGGCGGCCCGCGCCGTGGCCCACGTGCTAAGTGCCCGGGGCGCGAGGGCCGAGCCATGATAGACGCCGTCGTCTACGGTGCGAGCGAGGTCGTGGTCGGCCCCGACCAGACACAGGAGGACGCCGCGGTCGTCGTCGAGGACGGGCGCGTCCGCACGGTCGGCCCGAGCGACGACCTCGTCCGCGAGTTCCCGCCCGAGAACGCCGTCACGAGTGTCGATGCCACCGGCCGCGCGGTGATCCCGGGGTTCGTCGATGCGCACACGCACGGGCTGTTCGCGGGCGACCGCTCCGACGAGTTCGCCGCCAAGTTGCGCGGCAAGACGTACCAGGACATCCTGGCGGAGGGCGGCGGTATCCTCCGGACCGTTCGCGCGGTCAGAGCAGCGAGCGACGAGCGGCTACTCGGCAACCTCCTCGCGCATCTCGACACGATGCTCGCGCACGGCACCACGACCGTCGAGGTGAAGTCCGGCTACGGACTCGACACCGAGACCGAACTGCGGATGCTCGACGCCATCGCCGCGGCGGACGCCCGCCACCCGGTCGACGTGGTGCCGACGTTCATGGGCGCACACGCTGTGCCCGAGGGGCGGGATGCCGACGAGTACACCGACGAGGTGATAGACGAACAGCTACCGGCCGTGGCCGAGCAGGGCGTCGCCGAGTTCTGCGACGTGTTCTGCGAGGAGGGCGTGTTCTCGGTCGAGCAGTCGCGGCGCGTCCTCGACGCAGGAATCGAGTACGGGCTCGCGCCGAAGGTCCACGCCGAGGAACTCGCCCACATCGGCGGCTCACAGCTCGCCGCCGACATCGGTGCCGTCAGCGCCGACCACCTCCTGTACGCAACCGAGGACGACGCCGCAGCCCTCGCCGACGCCGGTGTGACGCCGGTGCTGCTCCCCGGGACCGCCTTCTCACTCGGCGCGGAGTACGCCGACCCCTCGCTGTTCGCCGAGGCGGGCGCGCCCGTGGCGGTCGCCTCCGACTTCAACCCGAACTGCCACTCGCAGTCGATGGGGATGGCCGTCGCGCTCGCGTGCGTCGGCATGGGGATGGCTCCGCGGGACGCGCTGGACGCCGCTACTCGGGGGGGTGCGCTCGCGCTCGACCGCACGGACGACACCGGCACCCTCCGCGAGGGCGCACCTGCGGACCTCGCGGTGCTCGACGCGCCCTCCCACGCGCACGTCCCGTACTCGTTCGGCGTCAATCGGGTCGCGACCGTCCTCAAGCGGGGCGACGTGGTCCACGACGCCGACGGGCTCGCCGTGCCGTCGCCGGGGTCCGGCCGATGAGCGAGTACGTCGTCGCCCCAGCGGACGCCGACGTGGTGCTCGACGGGGAGAGTCTCACGCCCGCGGACGTGGTTCGGGTCGCTCGTGAGGACGCGACGGTCGCCGTCTCCGACGAGGCGCGCGAGGCCGTCCGCGACGCCCGAACCCGCGTCGAGGACGTCGTCGACAGCGGCGAGGCCGTCTACGGCATCAACACCGGGTTCGGCGACCTCGTGGACACCCGCATCGACGCCGAGCGAGTGGACGAACTCCAGACGAACCTCGTCCGGTCGCACGCCGCCGGCGTCGGTCGCGAACTCGACCGCGACGAGGTCCGCGCGCTGCTCTGCACACGAATCAACGCGCTCGCCAAGGGCTACTCCGGGGTTCGCGAACAGGTCGTCGACCACCTGCTCGCACTCCTCAACGCGGGCATCCACCCCGTGGTCCCCTCCCGGGGGAGTCTCGGTGCGAGCGGTGACCTCGCGCCGCTGGCGCACGCGATGCTCGTGCTCCTCGGCGAGGGCGACGCCGATATCGAGGCTGAAGGCGAACTCTGGCGCGTCTCCGGCGCCGAGGCGCTCGACGCCGCCGGCCTCGAACCACTCACGCTCCGTGCAAAGGAGGGGCTGGCGCTCATCAACGGGACCCAGCTCTCGGTGGGCGTGGCGGCGCTCGTCGTCCACGACGCCGCCCGGGTTCTGCGCGCCGCGGACGCCGCTGGCGCGCTCACGACGGAGGTGTCGATGGGGACCACAGCGGCCTCCGACGCCGCTGTCCAGCGGGTTCGTCCCCACACCGGGCAGGCGGTGAGCGCCGCGAACGTCAAGCGGCTCTGTGCCGAGTCAGAAATCGTCGAGTCACACCGGAACTGCGACCGCGTCCAGGACGCCTACTCGCTGCGGTGTCTGCCGCAGGTCCACGGCGCGGTCCGCGACGCCGTCGCCCATCTCCGCGATGCGGTCGACGTCGAACTCAACAGCGCGACCGACAACCCGCTCGTCTTCCCGGCGGACGAGGTCGACCACCGGACGTCGGGCACCGACCACGCGGACGTCGTCTCCGGCGGGAACTTCCACGGCGCGCCGCTGGCCCACCGACTCGACTACGTCACCGGCGCCGTCACCGACCTCGCGGCCGTCACCGAGCGCCGCATCGACCGGCTGCTGAACCCGCACGTACAGGAGGACCACCTGCCGCCGTTTCTCACTACCGACAGCGGCGTGCGGTCGGGCTACATGATCGCGGGGTACACCGCGGCGTCACTCGTCGCGGAGTGCCGGAGCGAGGGGCGGGCCGCGACGGACAACGCGGTCGTCTCGGGCAACCAGGAGGACCACGTCAGCCTCTCGGCGACGGCCGCGTTCGCTGCCCGCCGGACGCTCGGGCACGCCCGGACCGTCACCGCAATCGAACTGCTCTGTGCGGCGCAGGCTGCGGAGTTCGTCGACGACGACCTCGCGCATGGTGCCGGGACCGGTGCGACCTACGAGGCGGTTCGGGCGGTCGTGCCGCCGCTCGATGCCGACCGCTCGCCGCGCCCCGACATCGTCGCCGTCGACCGACTCGTGTCGTCGGGTGCGCTCGACGACGCGCTGGAGCGCACGCTCGGGGAGGAGTGGGACCACGGCGTCCAGACATAGGCGCTCCCGCGCTCAGTTCTTCGGGGTTATCTTCGCCGCGAACGTCTGCGTCTCGATGCTGCCGTCGTGGATGACGAACGTGTCCGTCGCGAACTCGTAGACGTTGTCCGGGGTCTCGCCGTGCCAGGTGATGTACGCGATATCACCGTCGACGGTCCGTTGGTCGACTTCCACGTCGACGTTCCCCTGTGCGAACTCCTCGAAGCGTCCCTCGAAGAAGCTCCCGATGTCGTCGAGCCCGTGGAACGACCCGGTATTCGTGATGATAGCGGAGTCGTCGGTGTACTCCGCCAGTATCCCGTCCGTATCGAGATCCATGAACGCTGCCAGGTAGTGGTCGAGCACTGCGGCGGCGGTCTTGAGGTCGGTTCCAGTCGACATTGTAATCAACAATCGTGTTGGTTGTGCGCGGGCTTATAGCCGTAGCATCGCTGGTGTCACGACGATACCGCAACCCGGACGCACCGCTGGGCAGCCGAGCGCGGGAGAAGTGGTGAGCGGGTCAGCCGAGGCGAAAGGAGGGCTCCTCTTCCTGCTCGCCGCCGTCGAGATCTTCGAGCTGGATGACCTCCTCGTCCTCCTGCTCCTCGAGTCGCTGGGAGAGCTTCGTGACGTAGCGCTTGTACTCGTCGAGCTGCTCGCGGAGGTGTTCGGCTTCGAGTTCCAGCCGTTCGTGCTCGCGGACGAAGCTCTTGGGTACCTCGACCTTCGGGGGGAACGACTCCACACCCGAAGAGGACTCCGAGGAGTTGATCTCGTGTTCGGGGACGACCTGCACCTGTCCGTCGTGGGCAACGAGCGTCTCCACGTAGTCGCGGAAGACGGCCGACAGAGAGATGTCGCGCTCCTCCGCGATCTCGCGCAGGGTCTCGAACGCGTCCTCGTTGACCCGGAAGGAGATGGTCTTGTTCTTGTTGCCCATCGTGCTAGGGGTCTGCGGACTCCTCCCTCTTAAGGGTTCGTCAGACGCTCGCATGCCGCCGCGGTCGCGCACCAACGCTTTTCACCCGATGGGTCGAACCTCAGTCGATGGACCCTCCGAGGTCGGGCAATCCCGTACTGGTCGCGGTCGACAGTCTCGACCACGTCCAGCAACTCCTCCGCACCGCCGGCGACCTCGCCCGACTCGGCGCGGGGACGGTCCGGCTCGTCACCGTCGCCGTCAAGGCGTCGGATTCCCCCTTCAGCGTCCTCGACGACGAGACCATCGTCCGCGAGTTCGCCGACCCCAGTCACGAGCTCCTCGAACGTGCACAGACCCCCGAGGGCGTCACCGTCGAGCGGGACGTGCTCGTCGCGCGCTCGGCGGCGAAGGGGCTGCTCGGCGCTGTCGAGGAGACCGACCCGGCCGCGCTCGTCGTCGGGTGGCGCGGGCGGTCGACCCCGGGTGACGTCGTCTTCGGGACGACCGTCGACAGGCTCGTCGAACGGGCGCCCTGCGACCTCTACGTCGAGCGGGTCGGCCGAGAAGCGAACGGCGTCGACTCGGTCCTGCTCGCGGTCGCCGGGGGCCCCCACGTCGAAACCGCCGCACGGGTCGCGGCGGCCATCGCCCTGCCGAACCAGGCCAGTGTGACCGTGCTCTCGGTCGACACCGGCGACGGCGACGCGGCGGCGTTCGCCGAAGCGGGCCGTGCCGCGGTGGCCGCGGCCGTCACCCCCGAGGTGCCCGTCGAGACGAGCGTCGAGGCGCGCGACGACGTGACCGACGCCGTCGCCGAGGCGGCGGCCGCGCACGACGTGGTGGTACTCTGTGCGACCCGGAAGGGCGCGCTCCGGCGAAAGATCGCGGGGTCGGTGCCGCGGCGGGTCGTCGACCGGACCGACCAGACAGTCGTCCTCGCACGCAGCGGCGAGAGCGTCAGCGGCCCCCTCCACCGACTCGGTGAACTGCTCCGCCGATGACTGAGGTCGTGTTCTGGGCCCTCGTCGCGCTCGCGACCGTCATCAGCCTCACCACCGCGTGGGCGCTCGGGGCGAACAGCAACTCCCCGCCGTTCGCCCCGGCCATCGGTGCGAACGCCATCTCGACGATGCGGGCCGCGTTCCTCATCGGCATCCTCGCGGCACTCGGCGCGCTCACGCAGGGCGGCAGCATCTCCGAGACGGTCGGGGCGGGGCTCATCGACGGCGTCGCGTTCACGTCGCTGGCGGCGGCGGCCGGCCTCCTGACCGCGACGGTGTTCATGGCGGTCGGCGTATACACCGGCTATCCCGTCCCCGCGGCGTTCGCCACCACGGGCGCGATGGTCGGCGTCGGGCTCTCGCTCGGCGGCGACCCCGCCATCGACACCTACCGGCGCATCGCGACGTTCTGGGCGCTCGTACCGCCGCTCTCCGGTGGCCTCGCGTACCTCACGGCCACGCTGCTGCGCCGCGACGAGGTCCCCGAGACGGTCGGCGTCCCGCTGCTCGCGGCCGTGGTCGGGGGAATCGTCGCCAACGTCCGGCTGAGCCTCATCCCGTCGTCCACGGGGGACCAGGGCTCGGTCGCGGCGTACGTCGCCGAACTCGTCGGCACACCGACGGTCTGGGGGGTCGACGTCGTAGCCGTCGCCGCGACGGTCGTCGCCGCGGCCGTGAGCTTCCAGTTCATCCGGCGACGGACGCAGGCGTCCGTCGACAAGGGCATCAAGACGTTCCTCGTCGTCCTGGGGAGCGTCGTCGCCTTCTCCAGCGGCGGCAGTCAGGTCGGGCTGGCGACCGGCCCGCTGGAGAACCTGTACCTGGTCGAACTCGGCCTGCCCGCCCTCCTGCTCCTGGCAATCGGCGCGGTCGGCATCCTCGGCGGCGCGTGGATGGGGGCTCCTCGACTGCTCCAGGCCACCTCCCGGGAGTACGCACAGCTCGGCGTCCGCCGCTCCATCGCCGCGCTCGTCCCCGGGTTCATCATCGCACAGCTCGCCATCGCGCTGGGCATCCCCATCTCGTTCAACAACATCATCATCTCGGGCGTCATCGGGGGCGGCCTCGCCGGCGGATCGGCGGGCGTCTCGCGCCGGAAGGTGGGCATCACGCTCGGGTTCTGGGTGCTCACGCTCGCCTCGTCGGTGGTCGTCGGCTTCGGCCTCTATCGGCTGTTCGCGGCGGCGCTCGGCTAGCGCACGACGGTCACCGTCACCGGCGTCTCCCCGACGACCCTCGTCGCGACGGTGCCGAGCAGGCGCCGCGCGAGGCCGTCCTGCGGCCCCCCGTGGCCGCCCATGACGACGTGGTCGACGTCGTTGGCCTCGACGTACGAGACGATGGTGTCGGCCGGGTCGCCGGTCTCGACGGCGGTGTCGACGCTCCGCCCCGCCTCCGCGGCTCGCTCGCGAGCCCGTTCGACGAGGTTGGTGGCGCGCTTGCGGGCGGTCTCCTCGCGGGCGTCGTCGGCGCCGAGGACGCCGCCCTCGCTCATCGGCCGATCGAGCGGCGTCACCACGTTCAGCACCGTCACCCGGCAGTCGAACGTCTCGAGGGCGTGAACCAGCGCGTCGTCCGAGAGCGGTGACCCGTCCAGCGGGACGAGCACGTGGGTCGGGGCCATACGCCTTCTCCGGGGCTGAGCCACAAGTATCTACGCGGTCGTGTCGCGACTCGCATCGGAAAACAGTAGCAGGGGAAACCGGGGCCGAGCGTGTGCAGGTCGGCCCCCGCGCGTCTACGCCTTCGCTTCGGGTGCGTCGGCCCCGTCGTCGAGCGATTCGAGCGCTTCCGAGACGACGCTCTTGTAGGCGTCGCCGAACCGCTCGTACTCTTCGCGGGCCATCGCGGCGTACTCGTTCTCGTCGTCGTCGAACGCCTCGATGCGGTCGAGCGTGCGGTCGGCGGTCTCGACGACCCAGCGGTCGCGGGTGTCGCCGTCAACGACGCTGATCGATTCGGGACGGACGGAGACGTTCACGTTGCCGTCGTCCGTCTCGTAGGTGCGGGGCTTACCCACCATCGCCACGTACGCGGGCGGCTCCAGCTCGCGGAGGGCACTCGCGGCCTCCGGCTGGTACTGCCCGGCGTACGTGTAGAACGTGCCGGTCGGGTCGACGATGCGACCCTGCCAGTACTCCGAGTCGTCGCCGATGTCCTCGGTCTCGGTGAGCGTCCCGACGATGAACACGCGGTTGGCGCGTTCACCCGTCGGCAGGAGCGCGTACACTGGGGCGCGCTCGTCCTCGCTCTCCTTGAACGTGTAACCGGCGTCGTTGAACTCGCGTGCGAACACGCGCCGTGCGACCTCTCGAGTGGGAACGTTCTGGGACATCTTACATCGACCTCGCGCGGATGAGGGTTGCCTCGGCATCCGGCGCACCGAGCGTCTCCATCTCGTTCACGAGGACGTACCGCCCGAGCGTCGGCCCGGTCACGCGGTAGTAGCGACCGAGGACGCCCTCGGCCATCTCGTCGGCCACGACGGTCGTGTCGAGCGCGTCCATCGCCATCTCCTTGGCCTCCTCGAGCCCGATACCGGTGAGCTTCTCGGTGGCCTCCTGGTCGAAGATGACCTCGTGGACCTGCTCGCCGTCGTCGAGGACGCCCTTGATGCGGAGGTCGAACTCGCCTTCGCCCTCGCCGTGTTCGCTACAGCGGCCGTTCTGGAGGACGCGCGTGCAGCCCTCCTCCGGGCATCGTTTGATGAGGCCGCTGCCGGACTGGATGTCCACCAGCGCCCCCTCGACGCTCACGCTGTTGTCGCCGACCTCGAGCTCCTCGTCGAGTTCGGTGATGCTCGTCGTCTTGTTGAGCTTCACCGAGAAGTTGCCCTGGTACTCGTCGGTGACGACGTTCCCGAGCTTGTACACCTGCCCTTCCGCGAGCTTCGGGAGTTCGCTGGTCTTGAACGAGACGAACTTGATGGTGCCGGACTCGTCGCCGAGCAGCCCCACCTGGGAGATGCTGTCGGAGCGGGGCTCCCACAGCTCGACGACCTTCGTGCGGACGTCGACCCACTGTTCGTCCTGGTCGATGTCGGCGACTTGGACGGTCTCGTTGCCGCCGCCACCGAGCTGGTCGCGCTCCATCCCGGCCTCGTCGAGGTAGTTGGAGACGACTGAGCGGCGCGCCTCCTCGACGGGGACGCGGTACTCGTTGACGAGCGTGTTCAGGCGCTCCTCGACGTCGTCGACGGTGATGTCGAGCTCGTCGGAGAACTGTTCGTGTATCTCTTGGGCGTGCTGTTGCACGTTCATTGGTGGTCACGCCTCCGCTCTGTTTTCAATGGGAGGCATACGACGGTTGGTGCCCTATGGTATTTAAATCTACGTTGCCGGAGTGAAAGTGAAATATCGGCGTACGGCGCGCCCTCAGGACAGGAACGTTCGGATGGGTTCGGTCTGTTCGGGGACGTTGAGTGCGGGGGCGTGGCCACAGTCCACGACGAGCGTCTCCATCCCGGGTTTCCGCTCGCGCATCTCCGCGAACGTCTCCGCCGCGAGGATGTCAGAGTGCTCGCCGCGGACGACCATCACGGGCTGGTCGATGGCGTCGAACAGCGCCCACTGGTCGACGTCGGTGTCGGCCATCAGCAACGGTTCGACGATACGCGTGTCGTAGTTCGGCGTGAACTGGCCGTCGTCGGTGCGCCGCGCCGAGGTCCGCGCGAGGTTCCGCCACTCGGCGTCGGTCATCTCGGAGAACGTGTCGTACACGTCCCGGAAGTACGTCTCGATCTCCGAGAAGCGGTCGAACGCCGGCGGGTCGGTGAGGTAGTCGACGATGCGCTGGATGCCTTCGTCCGCGTCGTCGTCGTCCGCCGGGTTCGGTCCCACGTCGACGAGGACGAGTTTCTCCACGCGCTCGGCGAGCGGGCCGGGAACGAGTCCGATGCCGAGTTGGCCGCCCATCGAGAGCCCGAGATAGTGGGCCGAGTCGAGTTCCAGCGCCTCGAAGAACGCGACGATGACCTCCCCGAGGGATTCGGGGTCGTACATCTCCTCGTTCCACTCGCTCTCGCCACGACCGGGCATGTCGGGACACAGCACCCGATACTCGTCGGCGAGTGCTGCGGCGAACGGGTCGAAATCTCTCCCAGTGCGCGAGAGCCCGTGGACGCAGACGAGCGGCGTGGCGTCGGGGTCACCCCACGCGGTGTAGTGGATCTCGGTATCGGCGACGGTGATGTACTGGTGGGTCGGTGATCGACTCGAAGACGACATTCGCCGGTAGGTGCCGGCGCTCCACCTTAGCTTTTCAGTCGCGGTCGAGGACGGCGTCGACGCCGGGCCACTCGCGTTTCAGCAGCCCGTACCGCTCGCGGTCGACGTACTCGCCGTCCCGATAGATGTCCTCGCGGCTCGTTCCCTCGTGGACGAACCCCAGTTTCTCGACGAGGGCGATGGACGCCGCGTTGCCGCTGTCGATGCTCGCCCCCACGCGATGCAGGCGCAGGTCCGCAAAGCCGTACTCGAGGACGTGGGCACAGGCCTCGGTCGCGTAGCCCTCTCCACACGCCTTCGGATGAATCCACGCCCCGAGGTTCGCCCAGCCTCGCGTGTCGATGATGGGTGCGAGCTGGACGGAGCCCACGGGGTCGCCCGCGTGCTCGCCGGTCTTCGCGACGACGAGCAGGCTCACCGAGTCCTCGTCGGCGTCGTACTGCTCGTAGAGGTCGTCGTACTCGGTAGCGGTCGTCGGCGTCCGCCAGCTGTCGATGTAGCGGCGGGTGTCGGGGTGGTTGGTCGCCTCGCGGAGGAACTCCTTGTCCTCCTCCTCGGGCGTTCGCAGTTCGAGTCGGTCGGTGTCGATGAACAGCTGTCCTGGCATGCGTGTGCGGCTGTCGCTGGCTGGTCGGGTGGCGAGGCGACGACGGAACGGCCGTGCGACCGGCCGTCAGACGAGGGGAACGAGCATCGCGCTACCCGTTGGGTCACCGACGGGGCGCAAAAGCGTTCGGCTGGTGTGTCAGGCGTTGTCGGCCGACGGATTGTAGTGCCGTCGCGCCCATCTCCCGGTATGAGCAACCGTCGGCGGCTGGCCCACCTGCTCAAGGTAAAACTTCGCTCCGCGGGCCGGCAGTACGAGGAGGCCCGCCGCGCCTACCGCGAGGGCCGCACGAGCGCGGACCTCCCGACCGACGGGAGCGGCCAGCTCCGCATCGTCTGCCGTCGCCACGCCGAGAAGCGCACCGTCACCGTCGACGCCGAGGGTCGCCCAGAGTGTTTCGACGCGGGACACCCCGACTGCGAGGGCTGTGCGCAGGACGTTCGCGAGGGCGTCGTCGAGACCTGGACGGACGGCTGATTTTTGTCGCCGGCGGCCGATTCGCTGGCATGCCCACCACCGTCGCCGTCGTCCTCGCCGGGGGGCGCGGCACCCGCCTCTACCCCGCGAGTACCGCCGACACGCCGAAACAGTTCCGCGCGTTCGGCGGCGCTGACTCGTTGCTCGCGCGGACGGTCGATCGCGCCCGCGCCGTCGCCGACGAGACGTACGTCCTCACGCGCGAGGCGTACGCCGACCGCATCCACGAGCACGCACCCGACGTGGGCGTCCTCGTCGAACCCGACCCCAAGGACACCGGTCCCGCGCTCGTCTACGCCGCCCACCGCATCCGGGAGCAGGTCGACGACGCCGTCCTGCTCTGTCTGCCGAGCGACCACCACGTCGGGTCAGGATATCGGGAGACGTTCGCCCGCACGTGCGATGTGGCGCACGAGACGGGCGGTCTCGTCACCCTCGGTATCGACCCGACGCGCGCGGCGACCGGCTACGGCTACATCGAACCCGGCGAGCAGTTCGACGGGTACGCTACCGTCGCATCGTTCACAGAGAAACCCGATGCCGCCGTCGCCGAACGCTACCGAGACCAGGGCTACTTCTGGAACGCGGGCATCTTCGCGTGGACGCCCGACGCCCTGCTCGACGCCGCGAGCGGCGGTGAACTCGCCGGGTTCGTCGACGCGCTCGACGACCCCGAGGCGGCGTTCGACGCGGTCGACCCCATCAGCGTCGACTACGCCGTGCTAGAGGGCGCCGAGGACGTGTACGTCGTCCCGGCGGGGTTCGACTGGGACGACCTGGGGTCGTGGGACGCCCTCGAGCGGGTACTCGGCCGCGACGGCGACGGCAACGCACGGCTCGGCGAGACGCTGGCGCTCGACGCCGAGAACTGCGTACTCGCTGCGGGCGAGGGGCAGCACGTCTCGGCCGTTGGCGTCTCCGACCTCGTCGTCGCCGCCTACGACGGGCGCGTGCTCGTCGTCCCGAAACGAGACGCCCAGCGAGTTCGGTCGGTGGTAGACGCGCTGGAGGACTAGGGAGGATTACGCGGATCGTGCGCTCCCGCCGTCGACGGAGAGCGCAGCGCCGTTGACGTACGATGCGGCGTCTGAGGCGAGCCACGCGACGGTCGCGCCGAGTTCGTGGGGGTCGCCCACCCGGTCGAGTGGGATGTCCGCGGACCACGCCTCGAGCCCTGCCTCGTAGCTGTCGAACTCCCCGCGGTCGACCGCCTGCTCGACGAGGTCCGAGATGCGCGAGGTCTCGTGGGCGCCCGGGAGGACGGCGTTCACGCGGATGTCGGGTGCGAACTCCCGCGACTGGGTCTTCATCAGCCCGATGACCGCCCGACGCACCGAGTTCGAGAGCACGAGACCGTCGAGAATCTCGTCTACCGAGCGTGAGGTGATGTTCGTGATGGTGCCCCCGCCGTCTGCGAGGTGTGGGTGGGCCGCGCGCGTCGTCCAGACGACGCTCATCACCAGCAGGTCGTACGCCCCGTACCAGTCGTCGTCGTCCATGTCGAGGAACGGGCCCGAACGGGGCCCGCCGGCGCTCGTCACGACGTGGTCGAGGCCACCGAACGCCTCGACCGTCGCGTCGACGAACGCCTCGACCTCGCGCTTCTCGGTGATGTCCGCCGCCATCGCCAGCACGTCGCCGTCGCCGGTCGCCTCGAGCGTCTCGCGTGCCGAGTCGACGTGTTCGGGAGTCGTGCCACACACCGCAACGTGACAGCCCTCGCGGGCGAGCGCCTGTGCGCTCGCGAGTCCGAGCCCGGAGGAGCCCGCCGTCACCAGTGCCGCGTCGCCGTCGAGTCCGAGGTCCATATCGGGTCATCCGAGGCCGGCGGCAAATAGCTACGCCCGGTGGCGTATACTTATCCGGTCGAGCGTCGTCCCCTTGAGGCATGACGACCCGAGCCGATCACCTCGCCGGCTGGCGGGGTATCGCCGTGTTTCTGGCGCTCACCTTCGGCTTCTCGTGGGCAGTCTGGCTCCCAGCGGCGCTTGAGGCACAGGGTGTCGTCGGGTCGGCTCCCACCCTCCCGAACGTCGGAGCGTTCGGGCCGACCGTCGCCGCGTTCGTCCTCGCCGCCTACGCTGGTGGTGTCGGCGGGGCGGTTCGCCTCGCCAAGCGAGCGGTGACGCTCGACTACCCGAAACGCTGGCTCCTCGTCGCGGTGGGTCTCCCGCTCGTCGTCGTGGGGTCGGGGCTCGCCGTCGCCGTCGCCACCGACACGCGCCCCTCGTTCCCGTGGGCGGGAAATCCCGGGCTACTCCCGCTCGCGTACGTGTTCGTCTTCCTGCTGGGCGGGCCGGTCCAGGAGGAGTTCGGCTGGCGCGGCTACCTGCTCGACGCGCTCCAGGACCGCGGCGGCGCGACCGTCGCCGGCGTCGTCGTCGGGCTGGTCTGGGCGCTCTGGCACGTCCCGCTGTTCTTCATCCCGTCGGAGACCATCTACTACGAGAGTTCGTTCGTCGGATTCGCCGTTTCCATCACCCTGCTTTCGGTGCTGATGACGTGGGTGTACAACAACACGGGTGGGAGCCTGCTCCCGATGCTCCTCATGCACGCGACGTGGAACTGGGCACAGGGGATGTTTCCAGTCCTCGAATCGGACCCGGGGAGCCTCGCGTTCGTGCTCGTGCAGGCGGCGCTCGTCGTCGTGGTCGTCGCCTACTGGGGCCCCTCCAGACTCCGGCGGACGCCGCCGGCTAGTGAGACGCCGCTGTCGTAATCGAAACCTAACTGAGACGCCGCTATCCTAATCGAACCCTCAGGCCGTTCGCACCCGCACGCGCCCCTCGCTCGTCACGCCCACGATGATGTCGCGTTTCACTTCCCGCCCCTGGATCGCGTCGCCAGCCTCGTCGGCGACGAGCTTCATCAGCTCGGGCGCCGTGCGGTTCACCTTCACGTCGGCCTCGTCGCAGGCAGTGAACACGCGTCCCGGCACGTCGTAGAGGTCGGTTCGGGCCTCGACGGTGATGCGGACCGGTGCCTGCAGCGCCTCGGCGAACGCCACCGTCTCGGTGGCCTTCTTAACGTTCTCGCGGGCGCTCGACTCGACGGAGGAGACGTTCGCCCGCGAGGTACCCAGCTCGTCGGCGATGGCCTGCTGTGCGATGCCGCGCTCCCGGAGCGCGAGCACCTGCGCCTGTCGGCGCGTCAGGACGCTCTCGTCCGCGTCGAACCCCAGTTCGTCGAGCAGTGCGTCGACGTCCGGCAGGTCCGTCACGACCCCCAGAAGTTGTCGCGGCTGCCCAGCCGCTCGCGGCGCTGCCGACCACCGGACTTCTCTTCGTCGTCGGATTCGGCCGCCGCGTCGTCGTCACCCTTCTCCTCGTCCTCCTCCCACTCGAGTCGCTCGACCTCCTCGGCGCGGGCGTGGTTCGACCGGACCTTCGTGATGCGGACCTTCGCTCGCGCGTCCGGGAGGATGCCGTCGACCATGACGATGAAGCCGTCCTCGGTGCGGCCGACGCCGGCGCCGGACTCGTGGATGTCGGTCACCTCGACGACGACCTCCTCGCCGAGCTTGACCGGCTGCTGTTTCAGGTCGCGAATCGGCTGACTGTAGTGGTTACACCACTCCGCGCCGCCACGGTCACCGTAGTGCGTACACCCCATCCCTTCGATGCGCTCCTGGAAGCTGGGGCACTCGTCCGCGAGTGGGCAGTCGGGCATAGCGGAACGTAGCGGCGGCCCGATTAAACGTTTGTGGGTCCCCCCTCCCGCCGGAATCCCCTGATTTCGGCTGCCTGGGCCGCTACCGAAACCGTTTCCGACTTCCCGTTCGTTCTCACCGTATGTCCCGTCGTGGCCGTCGCGTGCCGGAGGCCGCCCCCCTCGTCGGCGTCGTCCTCGCCTTCTCGGTGGCGCTGTTCGGCTACCTGTTCGCGCCGACCGGCACGCTCCTCCCCATCTTCCTCGTCGCGCTCCTCCTCTTGTACGGCTTCACCGCCTACGGCATCGTCCGCTCGCCCGACCCGGCGGCGGTCCTGCCTCCCGATGCCGTGCTCGCCGTCGGGGTGCTCACCGCCGGCCTCCTCGGTGGCTACGGGTTCGTCGTCGCCGGCCAGCCGATGTTCGCGCTGTTCGTCGCACTCGTCGCGGGCGTCCCCCCGGCGCTGTACCACGCCCGCTACGGTGAGTCCGTGAACCCGCTCGGCGCCGACGTGACGCTGCTCGTCGCACTCGTCGTCGGTGCCGCAGTGCTCGTCGTCGGCGTGGTCCTCGTCGGCGACCCCGCGATGGCCGCGCTCGACGCCGTCGTGGTCGTGCTCGCGGCCGCCGACTACCGCGACACGCGGGGGACGCCGCTCCCCGACCTCCTCGAGTTCTCGCTCGTCGCCGCGACGCTCGGCGGCGCGGCGCTCTCGGTGCTCTACTTCGCGCTCGTCGCCGGCGACCCCGTCGTCGGCCTCCTCGTCGGCGGCTCGCTGCTCGTCGTCGGCGCGTTCTTCGCTATCGGTGACCGCTGAGCAACCCCTCGCGCTGGTCGGTGCGCTGGAACCAGTAGATCGTGCCCGCATCGAACAGGAGCGCCACGCGCTGCCCGTCGAGCCAGCCCGCGACCGGCTCGCTGGAGTCGGTCTCGAGGTCGCGCTCCCACCGCCGACCTTCGGGACCGAGGGCCTCGACGGTTCCCCGTCCGGCGAGGTACGCGCCCTCAGGGGCTGGAACCGCCGTCCGTGTGGCCAGCGTTCTCCCGACGCGCCATCGCTCGGTGCCGTCCGCGTCGAACGCGGTGAGCCCGGAGGTACCCACCGCGTAGACGGCGTCTGCTGTGGTGGCGATGCTGCTGAGACCGAACGACGCGTCCGCCGTCCACAGCCGGCGCCCCCGCCGGTCGAGCGCCGCGAGTGCCCCGTCTGGTGTCTGGACGTAGACGCGCTCGGCCGTGGCTGCGAGCGGTCCCTCTCCAGCGGTTCGCCATCGCTCCGCCCCGTCGTTCGCGAGCGAGACGACAGTCTCACCGGCCGCAGCGAGGACCCCACCGTCGGTCGGCAGAAGCGTCTCCGGGGGTGCCGATAGCGACACCCGCCACTGTACGGTGCCGTCACGAACCGCGGCGACACCCGTGTCCGTCGCCACGTAGGCCACGGAACCGGCCGCGACGAGGGGCGCGCGTACGCCCTCCACGCCGGTTCGCCACAGTCGCGTTCCCTCGACGGTGACTCTTCCATCCTCGTCTTCGCGCTCGCGGCCGGCGAACGCGACGACACGCCCCTCGACGTCGAGGAGGTAGACGGCGTCCCCGAGCGCGACGGCGGTCGACTCGGTTCGATAGGTGTGCCACCAGCGGTCGGTGCCGGCCCGGGTCGCTCGCCGGAGCTCGGTCCCCTCGGTGAACTCGACGCCCTCACCCTCGAAGACGGTGATGCGGCCGCTCCGAGCGCCGACGATGCCGGCTGCACCGACTGCCCACATCGGCTCGCTGCCCAGCCCGCCGGGGTCGACCCGCGCGGTGCCGTGGGAATCACCGCCACCGGGCGCGTAGCCACAGCCGGCCAGTCCCACGCTGGCGGCGGTGCCGAACGCCGCGAGGAATCGGCGACGTCTCACAGTTCCTCCGCCATCGCCTGCAGTTTCTCGATGCGTTTGGCAGTCGGGGGATGTGTCTCCGGGAACACGTCCGTCGAGACGAGGTCGGCGTCGCCGAACGCGCGGTGTTCGAGCGGGGCGGCGTACAGCGCCTCCGCGCCGCCGTCGAGTTCTCGGAGGTCGCGGTCGGGCACCTCAGGCATCGTCTCGTCCATCGTGCGGAGCGCCGACGCCAGCGCCGCCGGATTCCCGGTGATGGCCGCCGCTCCACGGTCGGCGGCGTACTCGCGGTAGCGCGAGAGGACCCGGTGGACGAGCACGCTCGCCGCCCAGAACATCGCCGAGAGCGCGAGCGTCACGACGGCGGCGACGACCAGCACGACGACGGCCTTCGCCGCCCCGTCGCCGTCGCTGTCAGAGCGACTCCGGCCCATGAGGTGAAAGATGCCGTAGAGGACGTAGTACGCGGCCATCGCCACGTAGTAGGTCACCGTGGGGAGGAGCCACGCGACGGTCATGACGGTCGCGTCGTCGTTCGCGAGGTGTGCGAGTTCGTGCGCGAGGACGGCGTCCAGTTCCTCGCCATCGAGGGTCTCCAGCAGGCCGGTGGTTACGACGATGGCCTCGGTTCGGGGGCCGGCGACGGCCATCGCGTTCGGCGCGCTGTTCCGGGTCACGGTGACCGTGGGTTTGGGGTGGTCGGCCTGCTGGGCGAGTCGTGCGACGGCGGCGTGGAGTTCGGGGTACTCGTCGACGTCGACCTCGCGGGCACCGACCGACGAGAGGACGGTCCGGGGGCCGAACAGGGCTTGTGCGACCAGCCCACCGAGCACGACCACGACCGCGAGCCACGGCTCGACGTAGACGCGGCCGTAGTACGGGCCGTAGTCGAGCGCCTCCAGCAGCGGCAAGAGGACGTGGTTGATGGCGAAGACGAAGCCGTAGATGAACGCGAACGGCAACACCACCACGAGCAGCGAGGCGGCGACGATGCGGCGGCGGAGGGAGGGGTCGGCGGGGAGCATCGAGCGGGTGCTACCGACTCGTTCTCGCGGGCGATATTAAGTCACGTGGCCGACAGCTTCTGTCCTACGCGACGGGCGTCCGCTCGACCACGGTGCCGTCGTACGTCGGGTACTGCTCGACGATTTCGCCCTTCTCCACGTCGCCCTCCTGGACCATCTCCTCCAGCAGCCACCACGCGAGTTCGACGTGGTCGGACTTGACGGCGTAGAACTCCTCGGGCACGCCGAGCGCCTGCAGGCGCTCCTCGGTCTCCCACGTCTTCCCGTAGACGAGGGTGCCGTCGTCGGTCACCTCGTCGAACTCGCGGCGGATGTTCCGGGCCATCCGCTTCAATCGAGACCGGTGCTGGGCGGCGTCCTTGAACACGCTCGTACAGAAGTAGACGCGCTCGTGGTCGCCCATCGTCTCGAGGATGTCGTGGCTCCCCTCGACCGCGCTCATGTGGCCCTCGCGGAGTTCGAATCCCTCCTCCTGCATCCGTCGGTAGTTGCCGTCGGACATCTCGAACTCGTTGATGTTGCAGAACTCCGCGGCGCCCTCGTCGAGGAACTCGAGGAACTCCGGTTCCGCGCGGATGCCGGGAATCTCGAACGCCGGGGTCAGGCCTTCCTCGCGGGCGATGTAGAGGATGTCTTCCCACTCCGTTCCATGCAAGTCGCCCCAGAGTTCCAGCGGCGGGTGGAAGCGAATCTCGTCGAGCCCCGCCTCCGAGAGGCGGCGCATGTTCTCGCGGCCGCCCGTGATGCCCGTGTAGAGGTGGGTGTGGTGGTCCTCGCCGAACTCCTCTTTGAGGAGGCGGAGGTAGCGACACGTCTTTGCCATCGCCTCCTGCGGTTCGCCGCCCGTAATCGAGGTGCCGAGCGCGCTCATGCGCTTGGCCTCCTCGATGATCTCCTCGTCGTGCTCGATGGGCCGCTCGTTGGCGTACGTCTGGGTGACGTTCTTCCGGTTCTCACCCAGGGGACAGTAGAAGCAGTCCCGCTGGTCACAGTAGCCGTAGACGAAGAGGACCATCTTGCCCCCCTTGGCACACTGCTCGCAGCCCTTCGAGATCATTCACTCCCCTCTCGTGCCCCGAGCCGCAAAAGTCGTGCGTTTGGAAGTCAGCGGTCGTGTGAGGGTGTCACGCTCGCTCGTACGTCCCCGTGAGCGTCGTCCGTGCGACCGTGTGGTTCTCGACGGCCCCGAGCAACTCGTCGCGCGTCGCCCCCGGGTCGAGCCCCGTCATCGCGTCGAGCGCGAACAGCCGGAACCGGTAGGTGTGCGGCCCGTCGCCGCGCGGCGGACAGGGCCCCCGGTAGCCGAGGCTCCCGAAGCCGTTTCGCCCCTGCCCCGCGCCGTCGAGCGAGGTGACGCGGTCGCCGGTCGGCACGTCGCCCGGAATCGTCCGGGTGTCGCCGGGCACGTCGAACAGCACCCAGTGGACGAACGGCGCCGCCGAGGGTGCGTCGGGGTCGTCGACCAGGAGCGCGAACGCCTCGGTACCTTGTGGCACGCCACCGATGGCGAGCTCGGGCGAGCGGTCCGCCCCGTCGCACGTGAACTTCGACGGGATGGTGGCCCCATCGTCGAACGCCGGCGACGTCAGCGACAGCGCCGTGCCGCCGTCGGTCATCGTCGGCGTGGGTTCGGACCCCGTACAGCCCGCGACCGCCGCGGTCAACAGGCCGAGTGTGGTGCGTCGGCGCATACCACTGGTTGGGCGCCAGACCACTTACACCCGGTGGTTAAGTCCCTCGCTCGCCTGCTGCGTGTATGGACGACTCTGGGCGCCGACGGGCACTCGCCATCGTCTTCGGCGTCGTCTTCCTCGACCTCCTCGGCTTCTCCATCGTCATCCCCATCCTCCCGTTCTACACCCGCGCGTTCGGCGGGAACGAACTCGTCATCGGGCTCCTGGCCGCGAGCTACGCCGTGATGCAGTTCCTCTTCGCCCCCTTCCTCGGATCGCTCTCGGACCGCTACGGCCGCCGGCCCGTCCTCCTGCTCTCCATCTTCGGTGGGGTCATCGCTTGGACCATCTTCGGGCTCGCCTCGGCGCTCTGGATGCTGTTCCTCTCCCGGATGCTCGCGGGCGCGATGGGTGGGAACATCTCGACTGCACAGGCGTACGTCGCCGACATCACCCCCCGCGAGGAACGCGCACAGGCGCTCGGCCTGCTCGGCGCGGCGTTCGGTCTCGGGTTCATCTTCGGCCCGGCCATCGGCGCGGTGCTGGCGTTCCCCGACGTGGTGGCCGCGGTCGACGGCGTCGTCGATATCGTCCCCATCACCCAGTTCAGCCTCCCCTCCTTCGCCGCGGCGCTCGCCAGCCTCTTCGCCGTCGTCGTCGGGTTCTTCGCGCTCCCCGAGTCCCGGGAACTCGGCGAAGCGAGCGAGCGAGAGTCACAGATCTCACAGCTCGTCGCTGCAGTTCGCAACCCCGACGTCCGGGGGCTGCTGGCGGCGTTCTTCCTGCTCTCCTTCGCGTTCGCGGGCGTCCAGACGATGTTCATCCCGTACGTCGCTGACGTCTACAACTACTCGGAGACGCAGGCGTCGCTCCTGCTCACCTACATCGGCGTCCTCGCGGTGATCGTCCAGGGAGGGCTCATCGGCCCGCTCACCAAGCGGTACGAGCCGATCAAGCTCACGCTCGGCTCCTCGGCGCTGTTGGCCGTGGCGCTCGGCGCCATCCCGTTCACCCGCGATTTGGCCGTGCTGTTCCCCGACCTCTCGAACCTCGCTGGGTTCCTGACGCCCGCCCTGCTCGCGCTGCTGTTCGTCCTCGCGATGCTCGCGCTCGGCAACGGCGTGGTGAACGTCACGCTCTCGGCGCTCGTCTCGACGCGCGCCAGCGACGAGCGACAGGGCAGTGCGTTCGGGCTGACGCAGGGTGCCGGGAGCCTCGCGCGCGCCATCGGCCCCATCGTCATGGGCGGGGTGTACGCCGGTATCGGCTTCCGCGCCCCCTTCGTCCTCGGGGCGCTCGTCCTCCTGCCCGTACTCGGCATCGCGGTGAGCCTCGGCCGGTCGGTCGACGCGGACCCCGAGGAGGCCACCCCCACGGACCCCGGGCACGTCCGGTGAGTGGTCGGAGAACCCGGTGAGCCGACGCCCGAAAACAGTTAAAGGCCGGCGACGAATCCTCAGGCAATGCTGCTGGTGCTGTGTGTCGACCTCGACGACGACCTCGGTCGCAAGACCGGCTTCGAGACGCCGGTCATCGGCCGGGAGGCCGTCGAGCGAGCCGCGGTCGCGCTCGCGACCGCCGACCCCGAGGACTCCGACGTGAACGTCATCTTCGAGGGGGCACACATCTACGACACCATCACCGAAGAGACCGGCGAGAGCGTCGAGGTGGCGGTCGTCACGGGGCTCGCGAAGAGCGACGTGGCCGCCAACCGCAAGGTCGGCGAGGAGGTCGACCGCGTGCTCGCCTCCCTGCAAACCGGCGAGGACGTCCGCGGCATCGTCGTCACCGACGGCGCACAGGACGAGTCGGTGATTCCGGTCATCCGCTCGCGGGTCCCCATCGACTCGGTCCGTCGGGTGGTCGTCCGACAGGCGCAGAACCTCGAGTCGATGTACTACACCATCAAGCAGGTGCTCGACGACCCCGAGACCCGTGGCACGATCCTCGTCCCGCTCGGGATCCTGCTCTTGATCTATCCGGTCGCCATCCTCGCCGACCAGCTCGGGCTGCCGGGCTCGACGCTCGGCGTCCTCTCCGGCCTCCTCGGACTGTACGTCCTGTTCCGGGGGCTCGGCCTCGAAGAGAGCGTCGACGGCGCCATCGAGCGCGCGCGCGTCGCGCTCTACACCGGCCGGATGACGCTCGTCACGAGCGTCGTCGCGCTCGCACTCCTCGCGGTGGGCGTCGCGAGCGGGATCGAGTACCTGACTGCGCTCTCGGAAGCGCGCGGCTCGCTCCCGGTTCTCGGCACCGTCGCTGCCGTCGCGTTCGGTGCCGTCGAGTGGTTCGCCGCTGCCGGAATCGTCGCCTCACTCGGGCGGGTCACCGACGAGTACCTCGCCGACAGCCTGCGCTGGCGCTACCTCAACGCGCCGTTCTACGTGCTCGCCATCGCCGTCGTCGTCCACGCCCTCTCGGCGTACCTGCTCGAACTCAACTTCGCGACGCTCGCGTATCTGGCGGCGGCCCTGACTGCGGGGACGCTCCTGAGCCTCGCGAGCACGCTCGCCTTTGCCGTCGCGGAGTCACGGCTCCCCCGGAAGCCGGACACGGCGGCGTGAAGGTCAGCACTACCTAGCACTACCTGTTATACTGGTGCCATCCGCCGTCCGTGTGTCGTCGCACGCAGCCCTCGGGTTGCGTCGTCTCGGCCGTGACGAGGTTGAGGGGCCGAACGACTACCCGTTCGACGACTACTGAGGGTGGCGTCGAGTGACCAGTGCGTCCCACGCCTCTCGACACTCGGCACAGAGATACCCCACTGTCCCGTCGACGACGTGCCGGTGGACGACCTGCTGGCACAGACACCGTTGGCAGCGCATACGTTCGTGTCGCTCGACCGGAACTTCACTATTCGGAGGATACTGCCGGTAAGCTCACTACCGACTCCAGAGAGGCCGGGCTTACCGTTCCCGGACGACCACGAACTCTGCGAGGTCGCGGAGGTACTCCAGCGCCTGCGATTCGGGGGCGTTCGTTCGGTCGAGCGCGTCGAGGGCGGCGTCGGACTGTGCGCGGGCCCGCTCGTTCGCCTCCTCGGGCGTGAGGTCCGTCACCTGCACGAGCGACGGGCGCTCCATTTCGGCGTCCTGTCCGGTCGGCTTCCCCAGTTCGTCGGCGTCCGCGGTCGCGTCCAGCACGTCGTCACGAATCTGGAAGGCGATGCCCACGCGCTCGGCGTAGTCGCCGAACGCCTCGACGGTGGCGGGGTCGGCGTCGGCGGCCACGGCCCCGAGCTGCGCGGCAGCGCGGAACAGCGCCCCCGTCTTTCGGCGGGCGAGCTCCATGTATTCGGTCTCGTTGCTCGGCTGTGCGACGAGCTCCGTGGCCTCGCCCTCGCCGAGTTCCGCGACAGCGTCGGCCACGATCTGCATCGCGCGCGCGTCGGTCGAGAACAGGTGGAACGCCTCGCCTAGCAAGCCGTCGGAGGCGATGATGGCCGGGCCGTGGCCGAACTCGGTGTGGGCGGCGGTGACGCCCCGGCGAACCTCGGACTCGTCGATGATGTCGTCGACCACCAGCGAGGCGTTGTGGACGAGTTCGATGCCGACGCCGAAGTCGACGGCGGCCTCGGCGTCGCCCCCCGCGGCCTCGCAGGCGAGCACCGTGACGGTGGGGCGGACGCGTTTGCCCCCTGACAGCGAGACGTGCTCGACCTGCTCGCGCAGTTCGACGGGCTCGACTGCCTCGAGAACGGCCTCGAGCCGCTCCTCGATACGGGCCCGTCGCCGCTCGAGATACTCCATTACGTGAAAAGACGGGCGCGGGTCGCAAGTAGGTGACGGAACGCGCTATCCAGACACCGACGGACTCAGGTGGCGTGCGGGTCGACGGCCGGTGTGTACCCGCTCCGGTTCCTGCTCGTTCTCGTGGCGGCGCTGGTCGGCACCGGCTACGTCCTCGGTGGGTTCGCCTGCTACCGCTACGGCCACCGGCGTGACCACACGCGGGCGCTCGTGTTCGGCCGCACGGTCGTCACGTTCGCGCCCGCACCGCTGCTCGCGGCCGTCGTCGGCTTCTTCGTCCAGTTGGTCGTCACCGGCTCCATCATCCTCGGGGTCGTCGGCCTGCTCGTCGTCGGTGGCGTGCTGGTGCCCCCGGCACGCGGTGTGGTGGCGGTGTTCGACGACGCCGGGTGAGGGGGGTCGAAACACCTGCTCGTCGAGCCACGGGCCAAGACGAACCGCGAGCTCGGCGAGCGTGTTCGTCTCGGGGGAGGGTTGGTGCGGTCGCGGTGCGGGCGTCTCCTGGTGGATTCGAAGGGCGAGCCGTTTCCGGGAAGACGGCCGACGCAAGCACGCGACCGTGAGGGAGCGCGCGCAGCGAGGCCCTCGACTGGAAACGGTGAGGGCTTCGGAGGTGTCCCTCGCGGTGGCTTCGCGTACGATGCCGAAAGAAGAATCGATGGAAGTGAGGACAGCGACTAGGGCGGGGTGCCGCCGAACTCCTCGATGAGTTCGGGGACGACGTCGAACAGGTCGTCGACGATGGCGTAGTCCGCGATGTCCATGATGGGCGCGTTGCCGTCGGTGTTGATGGCGATGATGGTGTCCGAACCCTTCATGCCGGCGACGTGCTGGACCGCGCCGGAGATGCCGATGGCGATGTAGACGTCCGGCGTGACGACCTTGCCAGACTGGCCGACCTGCCGGTTCTTCGGCAGCCAGCCGTTGTCCACGATGGGACGCGACGAGGAGAGCGTCGCGCCGAGCGCGTCGGCGAGCGCCTCGACGAGTGGGAGGTTGTCCTCCTCCTCGATACCGCGGCCGATGGAGACGAGGACGTCCGCTTCGGAGATGTCCACGTCACCAGCGCCGACCTCCTCGAAGCCGTTGACCGTCGACTTGACGGCGTCCTGGTCGATAGAGACGTCGGCAGCCGAGATGTCGGCGTCGCCGGTGCCCTCCGCCTTCGCCCACTCGGCGGGGCGGATGGTGAGCGCGTACTCGTCGGCGTCGACGTCGAGCGTCGTCTCGACCTTGCCACCGTACTCCTCGCGGGTGACACTGAGCGCGCCGTTCGCCTCGAATCCGATGGCGTCGGTGACGAGCGGCAGGTCGAGTGCGCTTGCCACGGCCGGCGCGTAGTCGAGCCCGTTGACCGTGTTCGGCAGCAGCAGCGCCGAGGCACCGCTCTGCTCGTAGAGCTGCTGGATGGCCTGGTTGTACACGTCGTGGTTGAACTCCTCGCCCTCGTCGACGGTGTGGATGGCGTCGACGCCTTCGCGGTTGAGCTGCTCGGCGAAGCCGTCGACGTCGCCGCCGATGACGCCGAGGTGGAGTTCGCCGCCGAGCTGGTCGGCGAGTTCACGACCCGCCGTGATGATCTCGTACGAGACGTCGCGGAGCTCGCCGCGACGGTGCTCGGTGATGGCGAGGACCGTCATCCCTCGACCACCCCCTTGTCACGGAGGAACGCAGCGAGTTCGCCGGCGGTCTCCTCGGCGGAGCCCTCCCAGATGGTGGCGTCGCTCTCGGACTCCGGCTCGTACATGTCGGTCTTCGACACCGCGGACTCGGTGACCGAGCCGTCGAGGCCGAGGTCGTCGAGCGTCTGCACGTCGAGTTCCTTCTGCTGGGCCTGACGAATCCCGCGCAGGGAGGCGTACCGCGGCTCGTTGATACCGGTCTGGATGGTGAGGACGGCCGGGAGGTCGACGTCGGTCAGTTCCTCGACACCACCCTCGAGTTCGCGGCGGACGCTCGCGACGCCCCCCTCGGCGTCGAGGTCCAGCGCGTTGACGACCGCAGCCCACTCGTAGCCGATGCGCTCGGCGAGCGCGACGCCCGTCGCACCGAACGAGTCGTCGGCGGCCTGCACACCGGTGAGCACGAGGTCGGGCTCCTCCTGCTCGACGACGGCGGCCAGCAGGTCGGCCTTCGTGGAGACGTCGAGGAACTCGGCGGCCTCGAGGTCGTCGTCCCAGACGCGGAGCGCACGGTCGGCGCCCTTCGCGAGCGCCATCCGGATGGTCTCCTCGGAGCGCTCGGGACCGATAGTGGCGGTGACGACTTCGACGTCGTCGTTCTCCTCGGAGGTCTGGACGGCCTCCTCGACGGCGTAGTCGTCCCACTCGTTGAGGTCGTATTCGAGGTAGCGCTCGTCGATGTCGAGTCCGCTGATTTCGAACTCGTCTTCGACTTCTGCCACCTCCTTTACGGTGACTAGTATCTTCATCGTCGTCTGTGAATGACGGCCATTCGCGGTTAAACGTTTCCGAATGAAGCAACGGTTTCGCCGGCTACACGGGCTCTTCTGCCCATGACACGTGTTCTCGTGTCACTCGTTATCGAACTCTCCCAGCTCCTCGTCCGGCAGCGAGATGAGGTTCTCGCGGCCGATACGGAGCTTGTCGATGCGACCCGCCTCGTCCATCGCCGAGAGCAACTGGGAGACCTTCGCGTTCGACCAGCCGGTCTCCTTCACGATGTTCGCCTGCTTCATCCGGCCGCCGTTCTGTTCGAGGAGGTACTCGACCCGCTCCTCGTCGGAGAGGAGGTCGAAGTCGGGTTCGGGTTCGGAATCGGGTTCTGAATCGGGGTCGGACTCCGGATTGTCGTCTTCGGCGGCGCCCCCGCTGGCAGCGCCCGAGGCCACCGGGACGTCGGTGCCGCCGTTGGCGTTCGGCTGGGGCGTTCCGGGGGTGTCGTCGTCCTGCCGCTGTGAGAACAGGTAGGCACCGATGGCGAGCGCGCCGAGCACGACGACGATGATGCCGACGAGTCCGAGCGTCGAGAGATCGAACCCGCCCGGCGACGGGGTCTCGTCCGTCCCGTTCGGCGACGTGCCGGGGCCGGTCTGCTCGTACGTGATCTGGCCGAGATAACCGGGATCGAAGCTCGTCTGGCCTCGAATCGTCACGGTACCGCCCTGGATGCCAACGCCGGTGGGGATGTTGAACACGGTGTAGCCCGGCGGCGGCTGGATGACGAGCGTCTGGCGCTCGGTCAATCCGGGGAGCCACGTCCCCGTCGTGGTGTTGAACCCGTCGCCGATGCGGAGCCGGTCGCCGCTCGTCTCGGTGAAGTTCGTCCACCGGAACGTGAGCGTCAGCCGGCCGACGGTGACGTTCCCGGTGTCGTCGACCGTCGTGTTGTAGCGGGGCTGTTCGATGCGCATCTCGCGGCCGGTCGCGTTGCGGCCGGCGGCGGCAGCGTGTTCGAACGTCGAGATGTCGTAGGAGGTGTCGGGGTCGCCGGTCTCGAAGCTACTCGCCACCCGGTCGAACGCCCGCCGGTCGCTCTCGTTGTCGAGAACGAACTCGGTGGTGACTCGCCACCGGGCGTCGCCGTCCCCTTCGAGCTGGACGGTCATCGTCATCTCGTCGGGGGCGAGCGTCGTGTTGGCGTCCTGTGTCGCCGGCTCCGCCGCTGAGTGCCCCACGACCACGGGAGCGCCGGCCGCGAGGAGGAGCAAGCAGAGGAGGGCGAGACGCGGCCCGAACCGCATAGGTCGCTGTGCACTCGCCGCACGCAAAACGCTTTCCATCCCCCGATGAACGGTCTGCGGCGCCCATAAAACGTCTCGGCATCGCTCGCGCGCTCGTTCGACAGGTGAGAGACAGGCGGATTTTTGTAGCGTCCGACAGGACGTAGGTGTATGAACGGTCCCCTGCGCGTCGCCCTCGCGCTCCTACTGGTCGTCGCCCCCGCCGCGGCGGCCGTCCCGCTCGCCGGCGCCCCCTCCGCGCCGAGCGTCGCGGACGGTGCGATGCCGACGGCCCAGGCCGACGGCGGCGCCACGCCGAACGGCCTCCCCCCGGTCGTCCCCGCCGCGAACACCTCCGCGTATCTCGCGCTTCCCGACGACCGCATGCAGACGGTCCGGTTCGGAACCGTCACGCTCGACGTCGGCGGGGCGCTGTCGCGAGACACCACCAAACTCCACGGCCGGTACACAACGGCCCAGCTCCGTGAGGCGTTCGCCGCCGCCGGTGACGACACGGTCGAGCGGCGGGCCGTCGTCAACCGGACGGCCGATAACCTCGACCAGCGCATCGCGGACCTCGCTGCCCGCGAACGGGCCGCGCTCGAAGCCTACAACGACGGCGAACTCTCCACGCGTGCGTATCTCCGCGAGCTCGCCACCATCCACGCGGCCGCCGAGTCGCTCGGGAGCACCATCGACCAGCTCTACACGTTCGACCGTGCGTCCGGCATGCCGGTCGCAGTCACGCGAATCGCCCGCATGAAGGCGCGGCTCATCCCGCTCACCGGCCCCGTCCGGAATCAGGTCGCGCGGGCGATGACTGGCGACGCGTCGGCGCCGATGCGCGTGTACGTCGAGACCTCCGACAGCGGGTTCGTCCTCTCGATGGTGCAGGAGGGGCAGTTCGACACCCAGTACGTCCGTGAAGCCTACTTCGGCGACGGGCTCGACAGCCAGTGGGTCGACAAGCCCATCAGCATCGACGAGTTCGAGCGCCGGCTGGACGAACTGTATCCGTGGGTCTCGGAGAACAAGGACTCCTCGGACTCGGCGCTGACGGGCGAGCCGAACTACCTGCGCTCGGGCGTGTACGCCATCGCGTACAACCATCCGCACGGGACGGTCAGCAACCGGGACCTCGCGGTCTACTACGACGCCGGCACCCAGGCGGTGTTCTTCGAGACCCAGCAGCTCGACGTGAGCCAGCTGCCAACCACCGAACTCGCCAACGAAACCGACGAGGACCTCCGTGTCGTGCTCCGCGGGACGCACGCCGACGGGCCGATGGCCGTCACCGTCGTCGACGCCACCACTGGCGAGCCCGTCGACGCGACGGTCGCGGTCGGGGGCGAGCCTGTCGGCCGCACGGACGGCGACCGGCTCTGGACGGTCGCGCCTCGCGGCACCTTCTCGGTCACCGCCAGCGCCCGCGGCGCCAACGTCTCGGTGACGGTCCCGAACTTCGCGTAGGACGCCGTCGGCCCCGAACTTCAAGTGTGAAGCCGCGGCCACGCGCCGTGTGTCCGGCTCGTCGCGAGCGGTCTCGCCGGTCGTCGGCGTCGTCCTGCTGACCGCGCTCACCGTCCTGCTGGCGGCGAGCCTCGCGGCCGCGACGCTCGCGGTCTCACCGCCACCGCCCTCGACCGGGGGGCCGACGGTGCTCTCGGTCACGGCTGACGCCAGCGGCCGGGTCGAGCTCGTCCACGAGGGCGGCGCGCCGCTCGTGGTCGAACGGCTCCGGGTGCGAATCGCGGTCGACGGCGTCGGCCTCGCGCACCAGCCACCGGTTCCGTTCGTCGGCGCTCGTGGGTTCCGTGGTGCTCCCACTGGTCCGTTCAACAGCGCCACCGACGGCCAGTGGACGGTCGGCGAGCGCGCAGCGGTCGTGGTCGCGGAGACGAACCAGCCGACGCCCTCGCGTGGCTCGACGGTCACGGTGACGGTGTACGAGAACGGGCGGCAGGTGGCGGCCGTCGAGACCGCGGTTCAGGCCTCGGCTTCGAGCGTCTCGGAGTCGTCGTTCGAGTCGTCGTGGTCCGTGTCGTCGTCGGGGACGCGCGCGACGGTCGTGATTGCTCGGGGAGTTCCGGGCTTCCGCTGCTGGATGTGGTGGTCGAACTCGGTGAAGCCGGCGTCCGAGAACATCCGGTCGGCCTCGGCCTCGTCGTAGAACAGCATGATGGCGTCCGCGAGTTTCTGGAACACCTTCGACTCGGGGTAGTCGGGGCCGACCACGAGCACGGGCCCGCCGGGCTTGACGACGCGGCGGAACTCCGCGAGCGCGTCGACCGGGTTCGGCCAGTACTCGATGCTCCCTGACGACCACAGCGCGTCGAACGCGTCATCCTGGAACGGGAGGCGCTCGGCGTCCCCGCGGTAGAAGTTCACCTGGTCGGTCTTCCCGAACTTGGCGAACGCCTTCTCCAGTTGGCCGCCGGACTGGTCGAGCCCGTGGACGTCGTCGGTGTGCTGGAGCAAGCCCTCGGTGGCGAAGCCGGTGCCACAGCCCACGTCGAGCACGCGGTCACCCTGCTCGACGCCGAACCACTCGAGCGCCTCGTCGCGCATCTCCTCGTTCCAGATGAACGGGTTCACCTGGTCGTACACCTTCGAGAAGTACCGGTAGAACAGCCGCGCCCGCGCCTTGTTCTCGAGGAATCCCATTGGCCTGTTTTGGAATCGGGCGGGCATAGTTCTGCGGATTCCGGGCTAGACCGCTGTGGTCCTGGAACGGGTGGCGACAATGCCTCGAAAGCCCCCGGACGCTCGACCGCCCACACTGCTCACGGCTCCCGCTGGTCGCCGTTCGCAAGAACGTGGTGCTCGCGGCTCGTTTCACTCGCCGCTCACCCCACGCAGCTCACGGGTCACTCACTCCGTTCGTTCCCCGCTCACCGTACCGTGGCCTCGCTTCGCTCGGCCACGCATACTTCGCAACTACCATATACGCCGTTGCCCAATCCTCGCACGATACGAATATGGCGAGGCCAGAGGTTCTGGACCGAATCAAGGAGGCCGAGCAGGAGGCCGACGATATCGTCGCCGAAGCCGAAGAGGCCCGCGACGAGATGATCTCCGAAGCCCGCGCGGAGGCAGAGGAGATTCGCGAGAACGCTCGCGAGGAGGCCGCCGAACTCCGTGAGGACCGGCTCTCGGAGGCGCGTGAAGAGATCAACGAGGAGCGGGAGGCCCTGCTCGAAGAGGGGCAGGCCGAGCGCGAGACGCTCGAAGCTCGCGCCGCCGACCGCGAGGAGGACGCCGTCGAGGACGTCCTCGAACGCTTCGAGGAGGCGGTTCATGCTCAGACCTGAGCGAATGAGCCGGGTCTCGGTGACGGGATCCAAGGGCGTGATGGACGAGGTCATCGAGGCTGTTCACGACCTCTCGCTGTTCGACATGACCGACTACGACGGCGAGTGGGAGGGGTTCACCCCTGGCAACCCGGTCGCGGGCGCCGACACCGCCTCGGAGAAGCTGGTCACCGTCCGTTCGCTGCAGTCGATCCTCGGCGTCGACGAGGAGGACGCCGGGCCGACGCGCATCGTCACCGACGACGCGCTCGAGGAGGAACTCGAAGAGGTTCGCACGCGGGTCAACGAACTCGACGACCGGCGTGACGAGCTCGAAGACGAGCTCCGCTCCGTCGAGGAGAAACTCGAGGCTGTCGAGCCGTTCGTCGACCTCGGCATCGACCTCGACCTGCTGCAGGGGTACGAGAACCTCTCCGTACTCGTGGGCCAGGGCGACCGCGAGGCAGTCCGCCGCGCGCTCGTCGAGGCCGACGGCGTCGACCGCCACCACATCGAGTCCGGGAGCGAGACGAACACGCTCGCCGTCTTCGTCTACCCCGCCACCGCCGAGGTACAGGACGCGCTCGTCGGGGCGAACTTCACACAGCTCGAGGTGCCCGAGACGGACGCCGAACCCGCGGCGTACGTCGACGAGCTCTCCCACCGGCGCCAGCAGCTCTCCTCGAAGCTCAACACCGTCGAGGACGAACTCGACGACCTCCGCATCGAGGTCGGCGGGTTCCTGCTCGCCGCCGAGGAGAAGCTCGCCATCGAGGCGCAGAAACGCGAGGCACCGCTCTCGTTCGCGACGACGGAGAACGCCTTCGTCGCCGAGGGCTGGCTCCCGACCGAGCGGTTCGTCGACCTCGCGGAGGCGCTCCAGAACGAGGTCGGCGACCACGTCGACGTCGAGGAACTCGAGCGCGCCGACTACGACGAACACGGCTTTGCCACCGGCAGCGAGCCCACCGAGGGCGGCGCGGTCGGCGGCGGGGCCGCCGCCGCGGACGGGGGCGAAGAGGTCGCCACCGACGGTGGGCACGCCCACGCGGGCGACGTCGCGATGAGCGGCGGTGCGCCGCCGGTCGTCCAGGACAACCCCGACGTCGTCAAGCCGTTCGAGGCGCTCGTCGGCGTCATCAACAAGCCGAAGTACTGGGAGCTGGACCCCACCGTCATCCTGTTCCTGACGTTCCCGCTGTTCTTCGGCTTCATGATCGGTGACCTCGGCTACGGGCTGCTGTACATGGGGCTCGGCTACACTCTCATGACGCGGTTCGACTCGGACGTCATCCGCTCGCTCGGTGGTGTCGGTCTGCTCGCTGGCGTGTTCACCGGCATCTTCGGCATCCTCTACGGCGAGATCTTCGGGCTGCACCAGCTCGGCGAGATCGTCTGGGGCGGCTCGCCGCCCATCCACAAGGGACTCATCCCCGAGTACGGCGACTACGCGCTCGGCTGGCTCGTCCTGAGCCTGCTCGCTGGGGTCGTCCACCTCACCATCGGGTGGATCTTCGACTTCTACGAGAACCTCTCGCACGGCTTCGGTGACGCGATGCTGGAGTCGGGCTCGTGGCTCATGATGATGTTCGGCCTCTGGACGTGGATCTTCGCCGGCGCGTTCGGCTCCGCTCCCGACATCATCTACGGTGCCGACTCCGTGTTCAACGGCCACCCGTTCCCGCTCGGCTTCACCGGGTTCTCCCCGACCATCGGGCTCGCGGGGCTCGCGGTGTTCGGCGTCGGGCTCGCCCTGCTCGTGTACGGTGAGCCCATCGAGGGCGTCGAGTTCCTCAACGTGCTCGTGAACGTGCTGTCGTACACGCGGCTGGCTGCGGTGCTGCTCGCGAAGGCGGGGATGGCGTTCGTCGTCAATCTCCTGTTCTTCGGCGTGTACGTCACCGAGACCGAACACGGCGACGCGTGGCACTTCGCACTCGGGCACATGCCCGAGGTGGGTGATTCGGTCCACGGCCACGTCGTGACCGAGATCATGTTCGGTGGCCTGCTCCACGGCGGTGTCGCGGCGTTCCTCGTCGGCATCGTCATCCTCGTGGTCGGCCACATGCTCGTGCTCGCGCTCGGGGTCACCTCTGCCGGTCTGCAGGCGGTGCGTCTCGAGTACGTCGAGTTCTTCGGGAAGTTCTACGAGGGCGGCGGTCGCGACTACGAGCCGTTCGGCTACGAGCGGCGCTTCACCACCGAGGAGTAGGAGGTTCTCGCGGTACTCGAACCTTCGAGCGTTCCCCTCACTTTCTCGCCCACCCTACTTAGTGGTATTCTTTCGCATACAGCCGAGAGACGGCTTCGTGGGCACGTTTGGGAAGTTTTATGGGTTGTCTGCTGTGAGGTACGCCTGTTCGGAGACAACCATAGAGGACTAACTACCAATGTACGAACTCGTCATCGCGCTGTTCAGCAGTATCGCACCGCTTCTCCAGGGAGACGCCGCCAACGCAGTCGCCGCCATCCCGCCGGCAACGGGTGCGGCCATCGCGGTCGGGCTCGCGGCGTTCGGCGCGGGCTACGCAGAGCGCGGTATCGGTGCCGCGGCGGTCGGCGCCGTCGCCGAGGACGACGAGATGTTCGGTCGCGGGCTCATCCTCACGGTCCTGCCGGAGACGCTCGTGATCCTGGCGCTCGTCGTCGTCTTCGTCGTCTAAACGCACCACCCCTTTTGCACACATGAGCCTTGATACGGTCGTAGAGGACATCCGAGACGAAGCCCGCGCGCGTGCGGAGGAGATTCGAGCCGACGGCGAATCTCGAGCCGAGGCGATCGTCGCCGAAGCCGAATCCGACGCCGAGGACATCGTCGCGGACGCCGAACGGGAAGTGGAACAGCAGATAGAACAGGAGCGAGAGCAACAGCTCTCCTCCGCCAAGCTCGAGGCGAAACAGCAGCGACTCGAAGCCCGCCGGAGCGTCCTCCAGGACGTCCACGAGCAGGTCGAGGCCGCCGTCGCCGACATCGACGGCGAGCGGCGCGAGGAACTGACCCGTGCGCTGCTCGCCGCCGCCGCCGAGGAGTTCGAGGGCGCAGAGGAGGTCCACGTCTACGGTCGCGCGGACGACCAGGAGCTCCTCGAGGACATCGTCGCCGACTACGACGGCTTCGACGTCGCCGGCGAGCACGACTGTCTCGGCGGCGTCGTCGTCGAGGCCGAAGGGAGCCGGGTTCGCGTGAACAACACGTTCGACTCCGTGCTCGAGACGGTCTGGGAGGAGAACCTCCGCGAGATCTCCGACGAACTGTTCGAGGGACGATGAGCATCCGTCAGGAAGGCACCGCGAACTACGAATACGTCACCGCCCGCGTCCGGTCACGCCGAGCGTCGCTGTTCGACGCCGACGACTACCGGAAGCTCGTCCGCATGGGGCCGAGCGAGATCGCGCGGTTCATGGAGGAGACGGAGTACGAGCGCGAGATGAACGCGCTCGGCTCGCGCTTCTCCGGCGTCGACCTCGTCGAGTACGCCCTGAACCGCAACCTCGCGAAGCACTTCGAGGACTTGCTCGACTGGGCCGACGGGAAACTGTACGACTACGTCGCCCGCTACCTGCGGAAGTTCGACGCGTGGAACGTGAAGACCGTCATGCGCGGCCTCTACTCGGACGCGTCCAAGAGCGAGGTCGAGGACGACCTCATCCGCGCTGGCGAGTTCACCGACGAGTTCCTCGCGC
The DNA here is from genome assembly GCF_024362405.1 of Halorarius litoreus. GTDB lineage: Archaea > Halobacteriota > Halobacteria > Halobacteriales > Haloarculaceae > Halorarius > Halorarius litoreus. Next base: position 2,231,141 of record NZ_CP101454.1, read on the forward strand.
GGCTGGTCGACGCGTCGTCCATCGAGGAGGCGGTCGAACTGCTCGACGGCACGATGTTTGGCAAGCCGCTCGCCGCCGCGTACGAGGTGTACGAGGAGGAGGGCGTGCTGGTGCCGCTGGAGAACGCGACGGACCGCGCCTTCTACGCGCACCTGCTCGACGACCTGCCGAGCGAACCCAACCGTGCCGAGGAGCTGTACGTGCAGTTCCTGCGCGCGGAGATCGACTTCCGGAACCTCCGGAACGCGCTGCGGCTGGCGCGCTCCGGCGCGGAGGTCGAGCCCTCGGAGTACTACATCGAGGGTGGTCGACTGTTCAGCGAGAGCGACGTTCGCCAGCTGGCGTCGAACCCCGACGAGCTCGTCGCCCGCGTCCGCGAGTCGCCGTACGGCGACGATCTCGAACGCGCGCTCGACGAACTGGACGACGCACAGGGGCTCATCGGGTTCGAGCACGCGCTCGACGCGGCGCTGCTCGAGTACTCGGACAAGCTGTCGAACCGATACCCACTGTCCGTCTGTCCGGTGTTAGCGTACGTCCTCGCAAAGGAGCGCGAGGTCGAGAACATCCGCGCCATCGCGCGGGGTCGAGAGGCCGGCCTCTCGACCGAGGAGATCGAAGAGGAGCTGGTGATCCAATGAGCCAGGAGATCGGCGTCATCGGCAGCCCCGACTTCACGACGGGGTTCCGTCTCGCGGGCGTCCGCAAGTGCGAGAACGTCCCGGACGACGAGAAGGACGAACGGCTCGACGCCGTGGTCGACGAGATGCTCGACGACGAGTCGGTCGGCATCGTCGTGATGCACGACGAGGACCTGGAGCATCTCTCGCGTACCGTACGACAGCGCGTCGAAACGAGCGTCGAACCCGTGCTCGTGACGCTCGGCGGAGGGACCGGCGCCGGTGGCCTCCGCCAGCAGATCAAGCGAGCGATCGGTATCGACCTGATGGAGGAAGACCAACAATGAGTCAAGCGACACAAACCGACGTCGAACAGGACGGCGTCATCGAAAGCGTGAGCGGTCCGGTCGTGACCGCCACGGACCTCGATGCCAAGATGAACGACGTTGTCTACGTGGGCAACGAAGGGCTGATGGGCGAGGTCATCGAGATCGAAGGCAACATCACTACCATCCAGGTGTACGAGGAGACCTCGGACGTCGCGCCGGGCGAACCGGTCGAGGCGACCGGCGAGCCGCTGACCGTGGACCTCGGGCCCGGGATGCTCGACAGTATCTACGACGGCGTCCAGCGCCCGCTCGACGTCCTCGAACAGCAGATGGGGGCGTTCCTCGACCGTGGCGTCGACGCGCCCGGCATCGACCTGGAGAAGGAGTGGGAGTTCGAGCCGACCGTCGAGGAAGGCGACGAGGTCACGTCAGGTGACGTGGTCGGTGTCGTCGAGGAGACGGTCCAGATCGACCACAAGGTGCTGGTGCCTCCGGGCTACGAGGGCGGCACGGTCACCTCGGTCGAGGCCGGCGCGTTCACCGTCGAGGAGACGGTCGTCGAACTCGACAACGGTGAGGAGATCTCCATGCACCAGGAGTGGCCGGTCCGCGAGGCCCGTCCCTCCGCGAAGAAGGAGACGCCGACGACGCCGCTGGTGTCGGGTCAGCGCATCCTCGACGGCCTGTTCCCCATCGCGAAGGGTGGGACGGCCGCCATCCCGGGCCCGTTCGGCTCCGGGAAGACGGTCACGCAGCACCAGCTCGCGAAGTGGGCCGACGCGGACATCGTCGTCTACGTCGGCTGTGGCGAGCGCGGCAACGAGATGACGGAAGTGATCGAGGACTTCCCCGAGCTGGAGGACCCCGTCACGGGCAACCCCCTGATGTCGCGGACCTGCCTCATCGCGAACACCTCGAACATGCCCGTCGCCGCCCGCGAGTCCTGTGTGTACACGGGCATCACCATCGCGGAGTTCTACCGTGACATGGGGTACGACGTCGCGCTGATGGCCGACTCCACCTCCCGATGGGCCGAGGCGATGCGCGAAATCTCCTCCCGACTGGAGGAGATGCCCGGCGAAGAGGGCTACCCCGCCTACCTGGCCGCGCGCCTCTCGGAGTTCTACGAGCGCGCCGGCAAGTTCCAGAACATCAACGGCACCGAGGGTTCCATCTCGGTCATCGGCGCCGTCTCGCCGCCGGGTGGCGACTTCTCGGAGCCGGTGACGCAGAACACCCTGCGTATCGTCAAGACGTTCTGGGCGCTCGACGCGGACCTCGCCGAACGGCGACACTTCCCGTCGATCAACTGGAACGAGTCCTACTCGCTGTACCAGGACCAGCTCGACCCGTGGTTCAAGGAGAACGTCGAGGAGGACTGGGCCGAGCAGCGCCAGTGGGCCGTCGACGTGCTCGACGAGGAGCAGGAGCTGCGGGAGATCGTCCAGCTCGTCGGGAAGGACGCCCTGCCCGACGACCAGCAGCTCACGCTCGAGGTCGCCCGTTACCTGCGCGAGGCGTGGCTCCAGCAGAACGCGTTCCACGACGTGGACACGTACTGTGAGCCGAAGAAGACCTACCGGATGCTCGGCGCCATCAAGACGTTCAACGACGAGGCGTTCAAGGCGCTCGAGGCCGGTGTTCCGGTCGAGGAGATTCAGAGCATCGACGCCGCGCCCCGCCTGAACCGGATGGGGACGGCCGAGGACTACCACGAGTTCATCGACGAGCTCGAAGCCGAAATCGCGGCGCAGCTCCAGGAGAAGTACTGACAATGCAGAAGGAATACAAGACGATTACGGAGATCAGCGGCCCGCTGGTGTTCGCCGAGGTCGACGAGCCCGTCGGGTACGACGAGATCGTCGAGATCGAGACACCGAGCGGCGAGACGCGACGCGGTCAGGTGCTGGAGTCCACCTCGAAGTACGTGGCCATCCAGGTGTTCGAGGGCACCTCCGGCATCGACAAGAACTCCTCGGTGCGGTTCCTGGGCGAGACGCTCCAGATGCCGCTGACCGAGGAGCTGCTCGGTCGCGTGCTCTCGGGGTCCGGCCAGCCCATCGACGGCGGCCCGGACATCGAGCCCGAGGAGGAGCGCCCCATCGTCGGGGCGGCGATCAACCCCACCGCGCGCGAGTACCCCGAGGAGTTCATCCAGACGGGTGTCTCGTCCATCGACGGCATGAACACGCTGGTGCGCGGCCAGAAGCTTCCCATCTTCTCCGGCTCGGGGCTGCCGCACAACGACCTCGCACTCCAGATCGCCCGGCAGGCGACCGTACCTGAAGAGGACCAGGAGGGCGAGGGCTCCGAGTTCGCCGTCATCTTCGGCGCGATGGGTATCACGCAGGAAGAGGCGAACGAGTTCATGGACGACTTCGAGCGCACCGGTGCGCTCGAACGGTCGGTCGTCTTCATGAACCTCGCGGACGACCCCGCCGTCGAGCGGACGATCACGCCGCGGCTCGCCCTCACCACTGCGGAGTACCTCGCGTTCGACCAGGACTACCACGTGCTAGTCATCCTGACGGACATGACGAACTACTGTGAGGCGCTGCGCGAGATCGGCGCGGCCCGTGAGGAGGTGCCCGGTCGGCGTGGCTACCCCGGCTACATGTACACCGACCTCGCGACGCTGTACGAGCGCGCCGGCCGTCTCGAAGGTCGTGACGGCTCCGTCACGCAGATTCCCATCCTCACGATGCCGGGTGACGACGACACGCACCCGATTCCGGACCTGACCGGCTACATCACGGAGGGGCAGATCTACATCGACCGCGACCTCAACAGCCAGGGCATCCAGCCCCCGGTGAACGTCCTGCCGAGCCTGTCGCGGCTGATGGACGACGGGATCGGTGAGGGCCTCACCCGCGAGGACCACGCCGACGTCTCCGACCAGATGTACGCCGCGTACGCAGAGGGTGAAGACCTGCGCGACCTCGTGAACATCGTCGGTCGCGAGGCGCTGTCGGAGCGTGACAACCGCTTCCTCGACTTCGCGGACCGCTTCGAGGAGGAGTTCGTCGACCAGGGGTTCGACCGGAACCGCGACATCGACGAGACGCTCGACATCGGCTGGGACCTGCTCTCGATGTTCCCGAAGGCGGAGCTCAACCGCATCGACGAGGAACTCATCGAGAAGTACTACCAGGCCGAAGAAGCAGACGAAGAAGCGGAAGAAGTTACGGCAGACTGAGCCGCGACCCGGCAGACTGCGGCGTCTTTTATTCGTCGTCTCACCAGCAGATTCATCACCGGCGTCTGCCTGTATCCTCACCAGTATGGTGTCGACGGTCACGGCCAGGGGGGCGGAGCGATGAGCGACGACCAGCAACGTGAGCGGCTCTCCGGCCCGGACAACGCCTGGTTCCGGCTCGGCGAGCGGACGAACCAGATGGTCATCACCGGCGTGCTCGTGTTCGACGAGCCCATCGAGTACGAGGTACTGAAAGAGAAGTTCCGGAACAACCTGCTGCCGTTCAAGCGGTTCCGGCAGCGAATCGTCCACGACGCGCTCGGCCGACCGAAGTGGGAGCTCGACCCCGAGTTCGACCTCGAGTCACATCTCCACCACGTCGCGCTGTCCGAACCGCAGGACAAACAGACGTTCGAGGAGTTCGTCGCGGGGCAGATGGCGACTCAGCTCCACCCGGATATGCCGCTGTGGCAGGCGTATCTGGTGGAGGGTGCGGGCGACGGCAACGCGCTCGTGATGCGCATCCACCACAGTCTCGGTGACGGGTTCGCGATGATCTACCTGGCGCTCGGGCTCGCTGACGACCCCAGCGAGATCGACCTGCCCATCGGGAGCATTCCCGACCCGCCGGACGTGGGTGACTCCGAGGGAGACGCGGCGGCTACCGAGAGCGCGCCACAGCTGGCGACGGCCGACGGCGGATCGACGGCGTCGCCCAGTCTCGCCGACCGCATCGACGGCGTCGTCGAGGGTGCGCGGTCGGTCGCGGCGGGAGCGAAGGGCGCGAAACGGGCGGCGTCGATGGCGGCGAAGGCGCCGAAGAACACGTACGACCTGCTGACGTTCCCCGACGAACCCGACACGTCGCTCGTCGGTGACCTCGGCGTTCCCAAACGGGTCGCGTGGACCGACCCCATCGACCTCGACCTCGTTCGGGCCGTCGGCGAGGCGTACGACGCCACGATCAACGACGTGCTGATGACGGTCACCGCGGGCGGGTTCCGCCGGTATCTCGACGACATCGGGGAGCTCGACCGCGCCGACGACCTCCGGGTGGCGGTGCCGGTGAACCTCAAACCGCTCGACCAGCGGACCGAGGACCTCGGCAACTACTTCGGACTGGTCTACCTCCAGCTCCCGGTCGGTGTCGACACCCACGAGGCGCGACTCCACACGGTCAAATCACGGATGGACGAGCTGAAAGGGAGTCCCGAGCCGTTCCTCGTCTTCGCGCTGCTGTACGTCGGGGGGAACCTCCCCGAGCCGATCCAGAACGTCATCGCCAAGCGGCTCCGCAACAAGGCGACGGCGGTGGTCACCAACGTCCCGGGACCGACCACGTCCTTCACCTTCGGTGGCAAGGAAGTCAGCGACATCTTCTTCTGGGTGCCTCAGTCGCAGGGTATCGGCCTCGGCCTGAGCATTCTGAGCTACAACGGGAGTGTCCGCATCGGTATCGCGTCGGACGCCAAGCTCGTCTCGGAACCCCAGCGGCTGGTCGACGCGCTCCACGCGGGGGTCGACGCGTTGGCCGACGAGCTCGACTGACCGTCGAGTCCCGAACCAAGCACGGGGTTCATATCGGTGGCCCGTGTGCGATAGCCCATGAGCGACGAGTCCCTGGTCCGTTCCGGACTGGGGGATGCCCGCAGCGTGCTCGTGCTCGCTGACGGGCTCTCGCCGGCACGCGATGCCGCCTGCGGGGCACTGCTCGCCCGCGCTGCTCCCGACCAGCTCAACGTCATGGCCGTCACCTACAACCGGGGGGCCGGAGCGTGGATCGACCACACCGAATCGGCGCTCGGCGGGGCGCCTCGGAGCATCCGCCTCGTCGACACCGGCGGCGGAAGCGAGGCGGACCCCGCGGTGGGCGTCGAGGCCCCCGACGACCTGACTGGGCTCGAAATCGCCATCGCCGACCCGTTGCCGTACGACGACGGGACGACCGTCTTCTGTTTCGACTCGCTGACCGCGCTGTTGCAGTACGTCGACACCGACCGGGCGTACCGCTTTCTCCACGCGCTCGTCGAGCGACTCTGGAGCGCCGACGTGTACGCCCACGTCCACATGGCCCCCGGCGCCCACGACCCACAGACCGTCGTGACGTTCGCGGCACTGTTCGACGCCGTCGTCGCGACCGACTCCGATGCGTTGCCCTCGGGCGTCGACGCGACCGTCGTGGCCGACGGCGAGGAGCTCGTGGTCTCGTGGCGGCCACGCTTCGAGCCGGAAGGAAACGCCTAACACCCTTCGGAGGGAAGGATTCGGCAAATGGCCAAGGACGTCAAACCCACACGGAAGAACTTGATGGCGATCGAGGAGCGCATCGAGCTCTCCGAGCGGGGCCACGACACGCTCGAGAAGAAGCGTGACGGCCTCATCATGGAGTTCATGGACATCCTCGACCAGGCACAGGACGTCCGTGCGAACATGGACGACCGCTACCAGCGCGCCCAGCGCGCCATCAATATGGCCCGGGCGATGGAGGGTGACGTGGCGGTCCGCGGTGCGGCCTCGGCGCTCAAAGAACACCCCGAGATCACGACCGAGTCGCGCAACATCATGGGCGTCGTCGTCCCACAGATCGAGTCCTCGAAGGTGAAGAAGAACCTCGACGAGCGTGGCTACGGCGTGATGGGCACCTCCGCGCGCATCGACGAGGCCGCCGACGCCTACGAGGAACTGCTCGAGACCATCATCCTCGCCGCCGAGGTCGAGACGGCGATGAAGAAGATGCTCGAGGAGATCGAGACCACCAAACGGCGTGTCAACGCACTCGAGTTCAAGCTCCTGCCGGACCTCTACGACAACCAGGAGTACATCGAGCAGAAGCTCGAAGAGCAGGAGCGCGAGGAGATCTTCCGCCTGAAGAAGATCAAGGCCAAGAAGGAAGAAGAGGAGAAGGAGGCGGCGAAGAAGGAGAGCGAGCCGGTCGAGGAGCCGCTGACGGCGGACGACTGAGCCGTACGTTTCACTTCGTTGCAGTGGGTAAGCCGAACCATCGAGTTCGGTGGCTCCGTATAACAATACCGTCCGGGCCGGTGACTCCGGACGGAATGAACGAGTTCACACTCGAGCAAGAGACGCGACGTACCGAGATCGCCGACTACCTCCACCAACTGGCCGACGGCCTCGAGAGCGGTGACAAGGTGACGCTCATCGTGGGCGACCAGAGCGTGACCATCGACCCGCCCGAACACGTGTTCTTCAAGATCGAGACCGACACCGACAGTTCGTGGCTCGGCGGCGAGAACGGCCAGTCGATCGAGTTCGAACTGGGCTGGGAGGCGGCCGACGTCGACACCGACGAGGAACTGCTCATCGTCCAGCAACCGAACGAGGAGTCCACCGCCACGACGCAACAGGAGGAGGAGTACCCCCAACACTGACCGTCACCGGGACGCCCCCCGAGGACCGCTATTTTTCGAGTGCAGCGAGTGGTGGTCACCAGTCGGTAGTCGCCTCGCCACTCTCTTGTTCCCCACCCGAGAGAAGCACGTATGGTCGCACTCGCCTCGTCGTTCACCCTCGGACTCCTCGTCATCGCCGTCCTGCTCGTGTTCTCCGCGTTCTTCTCGGGCAGTGAGATCGCCATCTTCTCGCTCGACCCGCATCGAGCGGACGCGATGTCGACCGACGACGGGCCCGGACGGACGCTCGCCCGACTCCGCGAGGACCCGCATCGCCTCCTCGTCACCATCCTCGTCGGCAACAACTTCGTCAACATCGCCATCGCCAGCGTCGGCACCGTCCTGCTCGTCCGCGAACTCCCGGAGGGTATCGCCATCACGGTCTCGACGCTCGTCATCAGTACGGTCGTCCTCCTCTTCGGCGAGATCGTCCCGAAGTCCTACGGGGTGGCGAACCCCGAGCGTACCGCCCGGTCGGTGGCCCGACCCCTGCGGCTCGTCCAGTTCCTGCTCGCGCCGGTCGTCACGCTGTTCGACACGCTCAACGAGGGCATCCGGCGGCTCATCGGCGGTGCGCGCGACATCGAGAAGCCGTACGTCAGTCGCGAGGAACTGGCGGCGCTGGTCGAGACCGCAGAGCAGAGCGGTGCCATCGACGCCGACGAGGGGACGCTCATCGAGCGCGTCCTTCGGTTCAGCGACGTGCCCGTCAGACAGGCGATGGTCCCCCGAGCAGACATCGTGGCGGTCGACGAGGGGACGACCGTTCGGGAGGCCATCGACACCTGTGCAGCCGACCGGCTCACCCGCCTCCCCGTCCTTCGCGACGGCGAGGAGGTGATCGGCTACGTCGACCTGCGTGACCTCGCGGACGCCGACCCGGACGAGCCCGTCGACGAGTTCCTCTTGCCCGTGGTCCACGTCTTCGAGGGCCGGGAGATCGACGACGTGCTCGAAGAGCTCCAGCGCGAACAGCTGGAGGTCGCCATCGTCTTCGACCAGTTCGGTGCCGTCGAGGGGCTCGTCACCGCCGAGGACATCGTCGAGGAACTCGTCGGCGAGGTGTTCGACGTGGGCGAGACGCGTGACGTGGTCCGGGTCGGCCCCGGCAAGTTGAGCAGCCGCGGCCGGGTCTCGGTCACACAGATAAACGAGTTGCTGGAGACCGACCTGCCGGCGGTCGAGAGCGGGACGCTCGCCGCCCTTCTCGCGGAGGAGTTCGGTCGGGTCCCCGACGTGGGCGAGAGCGTGGTCGTCGACGGCGTTCGACTCACCGTGCGGACGGTGGCACAGAACCGCGTCCTGCGGGTGTTCGTGGAGCGGCTCGAAGAAAACGCGTAGTCAGAGAGCGGTTCGGGGTCGGTCGGTGGGTGTGGGTGTGGCCTACAGGGGCGCTTACATCGCGCCGCCCATGCCGCCCATACCGCCCATGCCGCCCATACCGCCGCCCATGCCACCGCCGGGGCCGCCCGGCGGCATCTCGTCGTCGTCGTCGTCGCCGGTCTTCCCGCCGACGAGGTCACCAGCGGCGATGACGTCGTCGATGCGGAGGATCATCACGGCGGCCTCCGTCGCAGACTCGACGGCCTGGGTCTTCACGCGGAGCGGCTCGACGACGCCGTCCTTCTGCATGTCGACGACCTCGCCGGTGTAGGCGTCGAGACCGGCGGTGGTGTCGCCACCGTCGTGCTTGCTGCGGAGGTCGACCAGCGAGTCGATGGGGTCGAGCCCGGCGTTCTCGGCGAGGGTGCGCGGGATGACGTCGATGGCGTCCGCGAAGGCCTCGACGGCCAGCTGCTCGCGGCCCCCGACGGAGTCGGCGTAGTCACGCAGGCCGAGCGCGAGCTCGGTCTCGGGGGCGCCGCCGCCCGGCAGCACCTTCCCGTCCTGGAGCGTCGTGCGGACGACGCCGAGCGAGTCCTCGATGGCGCGCTCGACCTCGTCGACGACGTGCTCGGTGCCGCCGCGGAGGATGAGCGTCACGCTCTTGGCCTCCTCGACGTCCTCGACGAAGATCTTCGTGTCGCCGCCGATCTCCTTCTCGCCGACGTAGCCGGCGAAGCCGAGGTCCTCCTCGGTGATGTCGTCGACGTTCGAGACGACGCGGGCGCCCGTTGAGCGGGCCAGCGCCTTGATGTCGGACTTCTTCGCGCGGCGCACAGCGAGAATCCCCTCCTGTGCGAGGTAGTGCTGGGCCATGTCGTCGATGCCCTTCTGGCAGAAGACGACGTTCGCGCCGACGGCCTTGAGCTGGTCGACCATCTCGCGGAGCTGCTTCTCCTCCTGCTCGAGGAACTGCTCGAGCTGGCTCGGGTCGGTGACGTTGACCTCGGCGTCGATCTCGGTCTCCTTGACCTCGAGGGCCGTGTCGAGCAGCGCGATGTTCGCGTCCTCGACGAAGTACGGCATGTTGTCGTGGACGCGCTCCTTGCCCACGATGACGCCCTCGACGAGCTCCGAGTCGGCGACGGAGCCACCGACGACCGTCTGAACGTTGATGTTGTCCGTGTCGATGCCGTCGTCGTCGGCGACAGCCTGGACGGCGTCGACGACGAGCTTCGCGAGCGTGTCCTTCGCGTTCTCCGCGCCCTTGCCGGTCATCGCGGTGCCGGCGATCTGCTCGAGCGTCTCGGCGTCGTCGGCCGAGACGTCGATGGCCATGTCCTCGAGGATCTCCTTCGCCTTCGCGGCGGCCTGGCGGTACCCCTGCGCCAGAATCGTCGCGTGGATGTCCTGTTCGAGGAGGTCCTCGGCTTTCGCGAGGAGCTCACCGGCGATGACGACGCTGGTGGTCGTCCCGTCGCCGACCTCGTCCTCCTGGGTCTCCGCGACCTCGACGATCATGTTGGCCGCGGGGTGCTCGATGTCCATCTCCTTCAGGATGGTGACGCCGTCGTTCGTGACGACGACGTTGCCCGTCGAGTCGACGAGCATCTTGTCCATCCCCTTCGGACCGAGTGTCGTGCGAACGGACTCTGCAACCGCTTTGCCGGCCGTGATGTTCATCGACTGGGCGTCACGCCCGGAGGTGCGCTGGCTGTCCTCCGAAAGTACGATGAGGGGCTGGTTACCCATTTGCTGAGCCATAGTCAGCCGAAAGATTGTCCGTAGTTCTATATAAAAGCTGTGGAATCATTTCGATGATCGCGGGACTGCGGGCTCTCGATTCCCGTGCGACGGCGTGACAAATGTGGGTTTATATGTATTTACGGTTCGTCGAACTCCGTCTCGATCTCGAAGTCCACGTCGGCGTCGTCGGGGGTAGCCGCGCCCTCCTCACCGGGGAACCGGTGGTAGCCCATGTCCTTCGCCTGCATCTCGTTGTGCTTGCGCTCGAGGAACGAGTAGACGGCACCGTGTGGGGCGCCGTCCAGAAGCATCTCGATAGCCGACCGAACCACGTCGACCTCCTGCGGGTCGCCGATGATGCCGGCGGTCTTCCCGTAGATGACGACCGTGGCGCCCGACAGCTCCTCCATCAGCTGGCGGGTGCGGCCGTTCTCGCCGATGAGCCGGCCCTTCTGCCGCTGGAGGTCCTTCTGGTTGCGCGTCGCGGCGTCGAGGTCGACGATGTCGAGCATCCGCATGTCGTCGTCGAGCAGCGTGAGCGCGTCGTCGGGCTTGAACCCCCGTCCGATGGCCTTCACCACGTCCGGTCCCTTGAGGCCCGTGATGGGGTCGCCCACGGACTCGATCTCGACCGACCCGGTCTCCGAGTCGATGTTGAGCCGCACCTCCGCCCGGTCTTCGATCTCGCGCATCGTGGCGCCACCCTCCCCGATGAGCGCACCGATGCGGTCCTGCGGAATCGTCACGTGTTGCATAGCTGGCGCTACTTGCCGTAGAAATTTAAGGGTTGGTTTGAGCAGCGAGCCGCGTCCTCCGGTTGAACGAACGGCTAAGCGTGTGGCTGACGAAGATGGGGTGTGGTATCGTGTAGCACGAGTGGTTCCCTGCAGTCGGGCAGGTGGTGAGCCGTGGCCGACCGTCGCTTCCTGTCGACGACCCCGAACGGGGTCGCCTGCGTCACCGAGACGGGCGTGCTCAGCGAACATCTGCAGGACGAGACCGTCACCTCGCTCGCCGCAGGTCCAGCCGGCTCGGAGCTCGTCCTCGCCGGGACTGAGAACAGCGGCGTCGTCCGGTCGACCGACGGGGGTGAGACGTGGACGCCCCGCGGGCTCGACGGCGAGACGGTGATGTCGGTCGCCGTCGCGCCGAGCGACCCCGACCGGCTCTACGCGGGGGTCCGCCCCTCGGGCGTCTACCGTTCGGACGACGGCGGCGCGACGTGGTGGGAGTGCGAATCGTTCCAGGGTATCCGTGGCCGTCGACTGTGGCGGTCACCGGCCTCCGCACCGTTCACCGCCTACGTGCAGGCGCTCGCGGTGTCGCCCACGGACCCCGGCCGCGTCGTCGCGGGTATCGAGTTCGGCGCGGTCGTCCGGAGCACGGACGGTGGCGACCGCTGGTCGAACCACCGCCGGAAGGCGATCCGTGACTGCCACTCGCTCGTCTGGCACGCCACCGACGGTGGCTGTGTCTACGAGGCGGGCGCCGGGATGGGGCGGCGACCAGGTGCCCGGAGCGTCGACGACGGGGCGACGTGGCGCCGCGGCCCCCAGCTCGACCGCGGGTACGGCTGGGCGGTCGCCGCCCACCCCGAAGACCCCGACGTCTGGTACGTCTCGGCGTCCACGGGGCCGTTCGCCGCCCACGGCTCCGGTGACGCGAAGGCCGCGGTCTACCGGTTCGACGGCGACGCGTGGACGCTCCTCGATGGACTTCCCGGCGAGTCGATGCCGTACGCGCTGGTCACGGACCCGATGCACCCCGACCACCTGTGGGCCGGGCGCGCCGACGGGTCGATCTGGGAGTCGTCGAACCGGGGCGAGCGGTGGGCTCGCCTCGGCGGCGCGCTCCCGGCAGTGGAGCGGTCGATGGTGATGCTTCCGCCGGCGTGACGTGATAGCTGAGCCAGCGGCTGGTGAGTCGTCCACGGTGAACGTCGGTCACGCCGGCTGACTCCGGCGCGGAGAACAGGGGAAACGCGTCAGGGAACGCGTTATTCGTCGTCGTCGTGTTCGTCGTCGTCGTCGTGTTCGTCGTCGTCGTCGTCGTCGTCGTGTTCGTCGTCCGTCTCGGCTCCGTCGTCACGGTCGTCGTGGTCGTCCTGCTCGTGGTCCTCGACCTCTTCGTCCTCGTCGTGGTCGTCCTCGTCGTCGACCTGCTCGTTCTCGTGGTCGTCCCCGTCTGCGTCCTCGTACTCGTACGCCTCGTGATGGACGACGAGGTCGCCGTCGGCGACGTTGTAACCGAGTTCGGCCTCGAAGCTGTCACTCTCGACCTCGAGGTCGTCGTCGGTGACGTTCTCGACGGTCACCGTCCCGTTCTCGTCGGTCCGGTACTCGCCGTCTTCGAGCTCGACCGTGGCGTTCTCGACGGCCTCACCGCCGTTGGTCACGGTGACAGTCATCGTTCCGTTGTCGTACGTCGCGGCCACGTCCGCGTCGTGCGGGGCGTCGCCGGCCGGTCCGGCCATCGATCCGGTCGTCGTCACGGCGGCAGCCCCACCGGCCACCAGCAGGAGGGCGGCCAGCGCGACGCCAGCGAGTTTCAGGTTCATTGCACTCCCGGCTACCAACGCTATCCACTTGAAGCGGGAACGCCGTTCGTGGTCGTTCACGCGCGAGTGCCGCCGTATAAACGGTCTGAACGGTTCACAGCGGCTTCTCGAACACGTCCTCCGGCACCTCGCGCTCGCCGAACGCGGCCGTCCGGGTCTCGACGCGCTCGAAGCCGTTCGACTCGAAGAAGGCGCGGCCGACGTGGTTGCCCGAGAGAACCCCGACACGAAGACGGTCGACGCCTGCGCTCTCGGCCGAGTCGGTGATACTGGCGAGGAGGGCGCTTCCCACCCCCTCGCCCCAGTGGTCGGGTTCGACGTACAGGGTGTGAATCTCCACCTCGTCGGCCCACGTCTGCTGGGCGGAGGCGAATCCCACCACGCCGTCGTCGGTCTCGGCGACGAGATACAGCAGGTCGTCGTGGTCGGTCATCGCGTCGCGGAGGAACTCGGGGTCGTACACCGCATCGAGCGTCTCGTCGATGTCGTCGGTGTCGAGGATTCCCGGGTACGCTTCCCACCACGCGGCCCGCGCGATGGACTCGATGGCGGGCGCGTCGTCGGGATCGGCGGGGCGGACGTGCATACCTCGGCTTGTGGACGCGCGCTAATCAGCGTTGGCAGCCGCACCCGTGGGCGGCGCGTCGCGGTCGGCCTCGGGTTCGACGGCGGTGGCCGCGGGCATCCGGCGGAGACTCGGCACCACGAGGATGTAGCCGACGATCCAGAGGAAGCCAACCCCGCCGGCGTACATCACGTCGACCGGGCCGTAGAGGTCACCGAGCGCCCCACCGACGAGCGCGCCCAGCGGCATGACGGCGGTCGACGCGCTCCCGAGGACAGCGGACACACGTCCGAGCATCGCGGGCGGCACGAGCCGCTGCATCAGCGTCATGGCGACGATGTTGGTGACGCCGACGGGGACGAACGCGACGGCGAACAGCGCGACGAGCCCGAGCGTCGACTCGAACTGGAGGGCGCCGAGCCACACGATTGCGCTGACGCTGAACCCGCCGAGCGAGAGCAGACCGAACGGGACGTCCTGGAACTTCGGCGCGAGCAGGGCCCCCACGAGCGTTCCGGCGGCCAGCCCGGCGAGCAGTAGCCCGTAGATGCTCGCGTCGCCGCGAACGTCGGCGAACGCGGGGAGGACGGGCCACACCATCCCGAGCAGGGCGTTGGCGACGACGCTCGCGCCGAGAATCCAGACGATCTTCGAGTGGCGGAGGAACCGGGCGCCCGCGCGCAGGTCCGCGACGTAGCCCTCGGCTTCGTCGTCCGGGTCGCGCTCGGCTGGGGCCACTCGGATACCGGCGAACAGCGCGACGGCGAGCGCGAACGTCAGCGAGTCGACGGCGAACAGCACCACCGCGCCGGAGGCGACGACGACCACGCCCGCGACAGCGTTGAACACGAGTTCCGCACCCTGATACGTCATCGAGAACAGTGAGTTCGCGGCCGTCAGATCCTCCTCGTCGACGATGCGGGGGAGCGCCGCCGTCCCGGCGGGGTAGACGAACTGGTTGAGCAGCGAGACGAGCGGCATCACGGTGAGGACGACCCAGACGTTCAGGACGCCGAGCAGGTGAGCCGCCGGGATGGTGAGCACGAGCACCCCCTGTGCGGCCTGCGTCCAGACGAGTGTTCGGCGGAGCGGCCAGCGGTCGACGACCGGGCCGACGAACGCCTGGAGCGCCTGCATCCCGAGGGTGAGAAAGCCCGCGAGTCCTGTGTAGAAGGTCGAGCCGGTCAGCGAGTAGACGAGCCACATCGCCGCCACCGAGTAGAGCGAGTCGCCGGCGTTCGTCACCAGCCGCCCCAGAAAGAGACGGGTGAAGTCCGCGTCTCGAAACAGGTGTCGCATACCCTCTCTCCTCCCTGTGGGGGGATAATTGATTGCTGAACGACAGTTCTGTAGCCCGACGGGCAGAACTGCACTTCTGTCAGCGGTCGGAACGTTCGATGGCCGTCACTCGACCCTCGGCATCCAGTTCAGCGGTCAGCGTGTCGCCGTCGAGCGTGATGGCGACCGTCGCGCCCGCGTCGGTGGCGTCGACGGTGATGCTCTCCATACCGGGGAGTCGCCACGAGGGTGTCGCCGTCAGGTCGACCTCGTGGTCGTAGAGGAACCCCTGTGCGGCGGGGTGGTAGAGCACCGGCATCGTGACCGACGCCCGCGCCTCGTCGCTACACCGCTCGCAGGTCCAGGTGACGGCGGGGGGCTCCCGGTCGGGTTCGATGGCTCCCTGCAGTCGCCCGGCACAGTTCGCGCAGAACCCCGACGTGATCTGGTGGAACAGGGTGTGCATCCAGCGGTCGAACGCCGCCGGGAGCTCCTCGGGGGTGTACTGGTCGAGCGTCCCCGGAGGGAAACTGAACTCGTTGCGCCACTCCTCACAGGCGGGGCAGGTGAGGGTCGCGTGGTCGTCAGCGTAGGCGACGACGAGCGGGGTCTCACCGCAGGTCGAGCACGGGTCGTCGATCTCGATGGGGTCGAGGGTCGCGTCCGCGGTGAAGGTCCCCGCGACGAGCTCCCCGACGAGCCGCTGGCCAGCGAGGGTGAGTTCGTAGCCCTCGCTCTCCTCGTCGCCGGCCTTCGTCACGAACACGCCGTCGAGCTTCCGCAGGTGGTAGTTGAACTTCCCCGAGTCGCGTTCGCCGACGGCCTCGCGCAACTCGGAGAACGTCTGTGGTTCGTTCATGTCCGCGGCGAGTGCCCGGAGGATGGCGACCCGGAGTTCGTTGCCCAGCAGCCCGAACACGTTCTCCGGGGGACGGAACTCGACGGAGACCGGAGCGTCGTTCGCCGGTGGTTCGTTCATGCCCGGAGAATGTCGGCAGAGAAGAATACCGTTTCGTGCGTCGCGCTCACGTGGGCGCAGGGTGGCGCTCCGTTCGCCGACGGCTGGTGAGCGCGACGCCACCGACCGTGGCGTACAGCACTAGCGCGTACAGCGCGAGCGCGACGATGCTGTCGGTCGGCACGAGCCCGAGCGAGCCGGCGGCGGTGTTCGTCCCCGCGTGAAAGAGGACGGCCGGGACGACGCTGTCGCCCGCCCCGGTCACCAGCCACGAGAACAGTACGGAGTAGGCGACGACGACGACGGCGAACCACGCGAACGGAAAGCCCCCGACGACGACGGAACTCCCGGGCAGCAGGTAGAACGGCGCGTGCCACGCCGCCCAGACGACACCGACGAGGAGTCCGCTCCCCACGACGCCGTACCGGCCCCGGAGTCGGGGGACGGCGAACCCCCGCCACCCGAGTTCCTCGGCGATGGGGCCGCCGACGAACACGTTGACGATGAAGACGACCGGGAGGAAGAACAGCGGTGCACCACCGGGGAGCGTCGGAACTACCGACTCGCCGAGTGCAAGTGCGCCAAGTGCCGCGATTCCCGCGAGCACGAACGGGAGCAGGACGGCGAGCGCGAGCCAGCGGGCGGGGACGCCGAACTGGACGAACCGCCCGAGGAGTCGACGGACACCCGCGACGCCTTCCAGGCGCCACGTCACGACGAGCGCGCCCACCGTCGGCCCCCACGCGCCCAGCAGGACGACGGCGGTGGGCGAGACGTCGAGGCGGTCGCCGCCGAACCAGACCCCCCACGAGAACGCGAGCGTGACGAGGACGAAGGCCGCGACGGGATGGCGGCTGACGACACCGGTACTCGTCGAATACATACCACTCTGAGGCTCGCAGGCGAGATAACTCTGCGCGTGGCTACGCGTCCGCCTCGGTGACGAACGCCAGCAGCTCGTCGGGGTCGACCTCGTACCCCTGTCGCGTGAAGAAGTTCGCGACGTTCAGGCAGTCGCGTTCGAGGAACTCGCGGCTGTTCGGGTGGTGAATCGTCACGGCCTGCCCCAGATCGAGCAGACACAGCTCGCTGTCGTGGACGACGATGTTGTACTCCGAGAGGTCGCCGTGGACCAGCCCGGCGCGGTGGAGTCGCCGCATGTACTCGCGGACCACCTCGTAGGCGGTCTGGGGGTTCTCGACGTCGACCTCGTTGAGTCGCTTCGCGCGCTCGCCGTCGCGCCCGACGAACTCCATGACGAGCGCGTTCCGCTGGACGGCGATGGGGTTGGGAACGCGAACGCCCGCCTCCTGTGCGCGCTTGAGGTTCGCGAACTCCTTTTTCGTCCACGCGACGACGACCTTCTTCTTGTCCGAGCCGATGCCCTCGAACCGTGGGTCGCCGTCGAGGTAGTCGCGCATCGCCCGGAAGTCCGAGGCGTTGATGCGGTAGAGCTTGACGGCGACGTCGCCCTCGGGGCCGAGCGCGAGATAGACGTTCGCCTCCTTGCCGGTGGAGAGCGGGCCGCCGAAGGCGTCGATGTAGCCGTCCTGTACCAGTTTGTAGAGGGCGGCGAGCGTCGCCTCGTCGAACACCGAGTCCTCGACCTTGAACTGGTCTGCGTCCTTGATTCGTTTCTGAAACTCGAGGAACTTCCGGTCGCGCTTGCGGGCGATGCGGTCGGCCTCGTCGTCGGAGACGTCGAGTTCCTCCCACTCGTCGCCCGGCGTGTCGACGGCGTCCAGGTCGACGAGGTCGAACTCGGTCATACCACCATCTCAGGCGGTCTCCTGGATGTGCCCCTCGTCGCGAAGCTGGTCGGCCTCCTGTTTCTCGTAGCGCCAGGTGATGTCCGCCTTCTCGTCCTGCCAGTCCCACGGCTCGACGAGCACGACGTCGTCCTCGCGGATCCACACGCGCTTCTGCATCCGGCCAGGGATGCGCGCGGTGCGTTCGACACCGTCCATACAGCGTACCTTCACGCGATTCGCCCCGAGCATGTTCGTGACGACCGCGAAGACCTCGTCCTCGTCGGGCATGCGGAGGTCCGTCCGGCCGCCGTCGTCGTCGCTCATACGCCACCGTTGTGCGCCGGGGCGTATAACTCTTGAACTCGATGCCGGAACTGGGGGTATGTAAACGCTCCTCGCATGGGTCACACATCACTTATCACGGGGGACTCGCTTTACAGGGTGTAATGCGAGCCGTAGTCTTCCAAGGGGCGAACGAGCCGATGGAAATCGAAGAGGTCGACCGTCCGGACTGTCCGGACGACGGGGTGGTCGTCGAGACGGAAGCCTGCGGCGTCTGCCGGTCGGACTGGCACGCGTGGCAGGGTGACTGGTCGTGGCTCGGCGTGATGTCCACGCCCGGACTCATCTTCGGGCACGAACCCGTCGGCACCATCGTCGAAGCCGGCGCGAACGTCGAGGGCTTCAGAGAAGGCGACCGGGTCACCAACCCGTTCAACCTCGCCGACGGCTCCTGCCAGCACTGCAAGGAGGGTCGGCAGAACATCTGTGAGCGCTCGATTCCGATGGGCTTCGTCTCCTTCTCCACCGGCGCGTTCGCCGAGGAGTATCCGGTGCGCGCCGCGGACACCAACCTCGTGAAGATCCCCGACGGCGTCGACCCGGTCGACGTGGCGGGCCTGGGCTGCCGATTCGCCACCGCCTTCCACGGTGTCTCCCACCGCGTCGACGTGGACCCCGGCGACTGGGTCGCCGTCCACGGCTGTGGTGGTGTGGGGCTCTCGGCCATCCACACGGCGAACGCCCTCGGGGCGAACGTCATCGCCGTCGACCTGAAACAGGAGGCGCTCGACAAGGCGCTCGAACTCGGCGCCGACCGCACGGTCAAGGTCGACGAGGTGCAGGACGTGCCCCAGGCGGTCAAGAAACACACTCCCGGCTCGAAGGGCGCGGAGGTCTCGGTGGACGCACTCGGCATCGCCCAGACCTGTCGCAACTCCGTCAACAGCCTCTCGAAGGGCGGCCAGCACCTCCAGATCGGCCTCACCACGAGCGAGGAGGAGGGCGAGGTCTCGATTCCCGTGGACCAGGTCGTGTTCAACGAACAGGAGTTCATCGGCTCCTACGGCATGCCCGCCCACGAGTACGACGAGATCTTCCGCATGATGGAGACCGGAAAGATCCAGCCCGGGAAGATCGTGAGCGAGACCATCTCGCTGGCGGACGTCCCCGAGACCATCGCCTCGATGGGCGACTACGACACGGTCGGGATTCCGGTCTGTACCGAATTCTAACGTCGTGGTGGCGCGTGCTGGTCGCGCTGCCGTGCGCGACCAGCCAGCGCGCGAGGTCGTCGTGAACATAGTGAACGACGGCTCGTGAGACGAGTGAAACGAGTCTCACGGTGGACGAGCGAACGAAGTGAGCGAGTCGGCTGGGGAGGGTGTGGCTGTCTCCAGTTCGAGGACTCCTAGGTTCGTGTGAGCAGGACGTTCTCGCTGAACCTTGTTGATGGATACAGAGACCCGAATAATCACGTCGAGATGTGTTCTACCGAATATCTGTCAGAAGGCGCGTGCTGAATACATAGCGCGAGTCGGTCACGACCCGATGGTCACGACCGATCCGATTGATTTGTTAGCTACGGGGGAGATAGCTCTCGTTCGCGCCTCACAGTAGGATGATATCCGGTTACAGCCGGGAGAATACCTATTGTCATCGTGGCAAGAAGTGTTGGTATGGCGGCAGTCGAACTCTCGTCAGCGCTATTCGGAAGGGAGAGGCACTCCTCGTTGGAGATAGCAACGGCTTCAGTCATCCTGGGTGCGCTCATGTTCTCCCTTCTATGGCTCTCACGAGTATCGCAGATTGTCCAACTTGAATTGCACTCCGTCTTCATCGTAGGAGGAATGGCAGTTGGTGGATTCGCCGTGGTGGTCGCGGCTGTCACCGCCTACAGAGACAGTGGTCTCCTCAATTGCTGGATGTTGGTGTTCTGGCCTGCGGCGGTGTTTGGGGCATTCGGTGCAGCGTTTGATGGCATCGGGTCAAACGGAATCGAAACACTGGTTCTCTCGGGAGCATTCTGGGGCACGCTTGTGGCAGTGACGGTCGGAACCCTGGCATTCGCGATTGGGATGAGTATCCGGTGGGCGAAGAGCGGTAAAATCACGTTGTAGAGCTCGTAGTGACCAGCACCGGCAGATTCAGTCGCGTCGGAGTGAATAGAACGCAGAAAGCGTGCTGCATACACGCTCTGGGCCTTGTTTAGACGCTCGAATTCACGCGGTTCAAGTGGTGAGAGACTGCTCGATGTTTCTGACAGCGGCCTTTAGGACGATTTCTCGAAACTGCCCGAACCACGTTCTGGCTTTAATCGTCGAGCCGAATCGCTTGCGAAGCGCGAAAAATATCGATTCGACGATAGACCGTCGATGGTACGTTTCATCATCGATCCGAGCATTGTGAGCGGCATCAAGCGAGTAGAATTCACGGTGCTTGATCACCGGTCTAATGCCTTCGTCACGCAACTTATGACGCAGTTTGTCCCAGTCGAAGCCTTTGTCGGCGACCACGGTTCCCAAGCGATCGAGATTTCTCGTGAGGACTTGCCACGCTATTTGTGTGTCGTGTGGGAGGTTCATCGAGCAGTGAACGTCGATGATTGCCCTCGTCGAGCAATCCACGAGAAGCGTGGTTTTCACCGATTCAAACGTGCCTTTGACACGTTTCGCGTAGTTGTGGCTGGACGAGCGATGAGCGAGACTCGTTGAGTCGATAGCCTGAATCTCTCCAGTGTCGAACAGATTCACCGACAGCCGCAACAGCACTCGCCAGACCCGCATCTTCAGCGCTTGCTTCCTCGCACAAACGGTGGTGAAGTCCGGTAACTCCTCGACCGACAACCCGAGTTTCTCCACGATATCGGGCATTTCACGAAGGATATCGAGGAGTCGGCGGTACGGAAGATCAAGGTACTCGCGGAGTCCATGAAGGGTGATAATCACCCAATCAGCGTAGCCACCTTTCCCTTTCTTGATAGGCTGTTCTTGGTCACTCCCGACAGCTTTTTGAGACAAAGCCACACATCGGTCGGTGAAGCGAGCAAGTTTCGAAGGCACATCGAACCCTGCTCGCTTCACTTCCTAGAATTCCCGACTCTCAGGCAATATTACTAGCGTCTAAACACGGCCCACGCTCTGTATTCAGCACGACTCCTGCGACATCATCTGAATCTGATAGAACTCACCGCGATATCTGCGCCACACGTATGTAACGGCTGTTTCTCTCGCATCCGCGCGCGATAAGCCACACAGAGATACCGAAATCCGACGGGGTACCACGGGTTTCGCCACCGACCATCGGCACACGACGCCGCTCGGCCGGCAGCCGAGTTCGCCACGTCCCCGCGCCGCTTCTGCCACGACCACCGCGTTTATCGTTTTCCGCTCGCAGGTGCCGGTATGGCAGACATCGAAGCCGCACGGGAGCGACTCGGATCGACCGGCGAGAAGGGCGTTCTGGTCCTGCTCGTCGGCCTGCTCATCCTCGCGACGCACGACAAGAAGGCGGCCGTCGGGACGGCGGTCGTCGTCGCCGGCCTCGGCCTCATCGCCGGCGGCACCGTCGACACCGCGCTCGAAGAGATGGGGATGAAGGGCGCGCTCTAACGCCGCAACAGGAAGAACAGCGGAATCGGAAACGCAGCGAGCAGCGCACAGACCAGCGCGATGCCGACGCGCCGCCGTCGGTCGCGCGGCTGGGCCTCTCGCGACTGGATGTAGACCCCCGCGGTGACGGCGAGGCCCAGCCCCACCGCGAACAGGTAGACCGGAACCAGCGCCGCGAGCTCAACCACTGCGCTGCTCCTTCCGGCGCTCGGCGCGGTGTTCGCTGATGAGGTCGTCGACCATCGAGGCGTTCTCTTCTTTGCGGCGCTCGGCCGCGCGGTCGTGCCAGTCATCGAGGACGGCCTCGACCGCCGACTCGCGGGCGACGGCGAGTTCGTCGATCTCCTGGATATCGACGCCCTCGACCGAGCCGTAGGGAATCTCGTGGTCGTGGAGCACCGCGCGCGCCTGGTCCGAGAGCGTCCCGTGTTTGAGGACGACGCGTGGGTTCACGTCCGCGAGGCGTTCAGCCGAGGACTTCCCCGCGCCCGAGGCGTCACGCAGGAGGATCACGTCGTCCTCGGCGAGGCCGAACGCCTCGTGGGCGGCCTCGATGGCGGCGGTCGTGAACTGCTCGACGGGCTTGACGGGGACGAGGTCGGCGTTCTCGCTCGCGACGTCCGCGAAGTTCGAGTGGTCGAGCTTCCAGAGCTCTTTCAGTCGCTCCAGTTTTCCCGAGAGCGTCTCGTTCGCCTCGCGCGCTTCCTCGAGCTCGCGTTCGAGCCGTTCGTTCTCGCGTTGGACGCGCGTGACCTCGCGGCGCTCGCGGGCCTCCTGGCGCTCGCGGCGGCGGGCCGCCGACAGCTCCTCCTCGTAAGACTCGATTTCGGCCTCCTTCGCCTCCAGGGTCTCCTTCAGGTCCGAGACGTGGCTTTCGAGGCGGTCGACGCGCTCGCGGAGTCGTTTTATCTCCTTCTCCTCGGCGGTGAGTTCACGCGGCTCGTGGGTCGTCCCCGATTCCTCGTCGCCGCCGTCGTCGTCCTGCATCTCGCGCAGGACGCTCTCGACGGACTCCTCCCCGGTGAGGACGCGGGCGGTCACCTCGCCGCGGTCGATTCGGGGCGGGACCTTTCGGGCGATGCGCTCGAACTGGTCCTGGTGGTGGTCGAACGCGTACAGCGCGGCGGCGAGCGCGTCCCGCTCGTGGTCGTTGTCGTACGCCACCTCTCGGGCGCGGTGTTTCTTCCCGTCGACAGGGAGGTCGTGGTCGGGTGCCCAGCCCGCCGCGTCGAAGCTCCGGCGGAACTTTTCGACCGTTTCGGGCATCGGCTGGACGTCCGCCGCGACGAGGAGGGGCCGGCCGCGCTCGATGAGCCACTCGATGATGTCGGCGGTGTCGGCGGTTCTGGTCGAGTGGACGTCGAGGACCTCGCCGTCGAGGTCGAGCACCGCGACGGCGGTGGTCGTCCCGGGGTCGATGCCGACGATGACGAAGTCGCGCCGTTTTGCCAGGGGGCGGAACTCGATGCCGTCTCGCTGTTCCCGCTCGATTTCGATGCGGATGTCGCCGGTGCGTCGCGCCGAGACCGGAATCTCTGCTGGAGTGGCCTCGACGGTGAAGATGGCCTGGGAGAACCCGCCGTACTTCTCGGTCACGTCGCGTTCGAACTCGAGGGCCGCATCCCGGAGTTCGGATTCGACCTCCCGCGTGGCGCGCTTGACGTTGCCGTGGATGCGTCGCGTGTAGCGGTCCTGACTCCACCCGCCCTTGCCGGTCGAGCGGCCGCGCGACACCTTCACTCGGGTGGTGTTCGTGAACGCGGAGACCTCGTAGCCGACGTTCGCCGCGGCGAGGCGGGCGGCGGCCTCCGCCTCCTTCATCGGCTCTTTGCCGTAGGGGACGTCGTGGCGTTTCGCCACGCGCGAGAGGGGTTCGGGGCGCTCTGCGCCGGTCACCTGCACCAGCTTCGTCTCGGTGGGAAGCTCGCGCAGGAAGTGGACGAGTGCGTCCTTGTCGGGCGCGAGCTCGTACATGTTGTCCGTGGCGACGACCTCCGGCTCCTCCCGCTCGATGAGTCGCCGGAGCTTTCGGAGCGAGACCACGTCCCGGTCGAGATGCTCGCCGTCGAACGCGACCAGCGCGTACGAGGGGGCGTCCCCCCGGACGTCGCCGCTCTGTACGTCGACGCCGAACACCACGGCGTCGAGGGCACTCGTGCGGGTGCTCACAGGCGACGTTGGGCCCGACCGGAGATAAATTCCGTGTCGGTCGAGGGGTCGATAGGCTCAAGTGGGTGTAAAGCGAGTTTTACTGTAAAGGGTGCTTTACAACATGCCAGAAACAATCACGCTCCCGGGAGTCTCGCCCCGGCTCACCTACGTCGGCCTCTGGGCCGTCGGTACCGTCCTCTACGTCGGGTTGCTGGTCGCGGGGTACGTCATCTCTGCCGCCGTCGGCTTCGGCCTGTTCGCCGCGGCCGCGGTCGCGTACCACCACACGCGGGAGGCGCCGCTGTTCGACGAGCGCGACCGGGCCGTCCTGCAGGCGGCCGGCGCGAACACCATCTCCGTCTTCGGCATCGGCTCGGCCATCGTCTTCCCGACGACCGCCGCGCTGTGGGCCGCGGGCGTGATTCGCTGGCCCGACTGGCTGACCCCCATCGCGCTGTTCGTCGGTGGGTTCTTCCTCGTCTGGCTGGCGATGGTCGCGCTCGCGAGACGGGAACGATGAACAACAGCGTTCGTGAACGCCGGGAGGCCGAAGGGCTCTCGCAGGGAGGACTCGGCGAGGCGGTCGGCGTCACCCGACAGACCATCAACGCTATCGAGCGCGAGCGGTACGACCCGTCGCTGGAGCTGGCGTTCGAGCTCGCGGCCCACTTCGACTGCCACATCGAGGACCTGTTCACGCCCGCCGCCGCCTCCGACTGATTACAGTAGCGACCGAACCGCCGACTCGTTCTCCTCGTTGACCCACTTCTCGAGGGTCTCGGGGCCGGTCTCGCCGTCGGCGGCCACCAGATACACCCGGCCCCGCTTGCCACCGTACACCCCGTGGAGGTCGTAGACGAACCCGAAGACGCTCGTGTCGTCGGGAATCTCGTCGCTCGCATGGAGGAACGCGACCTGCTCGCCGACGTTGTACTCGACGAGCTGGTTCACGACCTCGTCCCCGTCGTCGACGGGACCGTCGAGGGCTGCCTCGACGACGGGGACGAGCGGCTCGACTCGCCGCCGGATGCTGGGCCAGTCGGGCCACTCGTCGTCGGTCACGGCGCGGTAGGCGGCCGTCACCGCGCCACACCCGGTGTGACCGATGACGGTGATCGTCCGCGTCTCGGTGTGTGCGACCGGGTACAGCAGGTTCCCGTCGACGGCCGTCGGGTCGTCGTCGTCCCACGCGACGTTGCCGATGTTCGACGGGGTGAACAGCCACCCCGGGTGCTCGACGTTCCACATGCCCTCCTGTGAGACGCGCGAATCGGCACAGCACAGCGAGACGACCGAGGGGAGTTGACCGTCGACCACGTCGTCGAAGTGGTCGTCCGATATAGCGTCGACGTGTGCGCGGTTCCGCTCGAGCAACTCCACGAGGGTCGCTCTGGCCATGTCCTGTACCAGGACAGAAGGGGTGAAAGGGGTATGGGTGGCCTGCCGTGAACGTCGGCCGGGGCTACTCGTTGGGGTACGGGACGTCGACTTCCTCGCCGTCGTCCGGGAGGAACGCCTCGCCGTCGAACACCTCTTTGGCCTCCCGTTCGAGTGTGTGTTCCTGCCCGGCGTAGCGAGAGGAGACGTGGGTGAGTGCGAGCCGCTTCGCGCCGGCACGGTTGGCGATCTCGGCGGCCTGTATCGCCGTCGAGTGGCCGGTCATCCCCGCGCGGTCGTGGCGGTCCTCGGCGAACGTCGCATCGTGAATCAGGAGGTCGGCCTCGGCGGCGGCCTCGACGGTCGCCCCCGTCGGTCGGGTGTCTCCGGTGTAGACGACCCGGCGGCCGGGCCGGGGGTCGCCGACGACCTGCTCGGGGTTGACGACCGTCCCATCGTCGAGTTCGACCGACTCGCCGCGGTGGAGTTTCGAGAAGGCGGGGCCGACCGGCACCCCGAGCTCCTCCGCGTGTTCGCGGTCGAACCGGCCCTTCCGGTCCTCCTCGACGAGCGCGTAGCCGACGGATTTCGCCCGGTGGTCGGTGCGGAATGCCCGGACCTCGTACTCCTCGGCGTCGAGCACCACGTCGCCGTCGCCGACCTCGTGGATACGGACGCCGAAGCTCGGTGATGCCCCGGTGGCGGTGACGAGGTCGCGGATCAGCCCCCGGGTGCCGTTGGGCGTGTGGATGGCGACGGGCTCGGTGCGGTCGTTGAAGTCCCACGTCTGCAGGAGGCCGGGGATGCCGAGCACGTGGTCGCCGTGCGTGTGCGTGACGAAGATGTGCGAGACGGTGAAGCCGGTGCCGAACCGCATCATCTGTCGCTGGGTTCCCTCACCGCAGTCGAACAGCAGGCGGTCACCCTCCCGCTGGACGAACATGGCACTCGTGTTGCGGCCCGTCGTCGGGACCGCCCCGCTGGTGCCCAGGAACGTCACGCGCAGCGTCATACTCGTAGGCGAGGCGGCGACCGATAAACGCCCTTCGGAACACGTCGGCTGTCGGTGAAACCACCGACTACCACCCCCCCGTCCTGGCGTGGTCGGCTCGCTACGCCGACTGTACTGCTCGATAACCGTGAGATACCGCCGTGAAACGGTTTGGACGGTGTTCGAGTGCCCGTCGAGCGACCTGTGTCCGAAGCGAGGCGTCCGAACTGCGACGGCTGATCCGTCCGGTCGTCGCCGTCGGCGGAACGGGGCGGCCCATCGTCGCTGGACCGGCGTCCCGTCCACGACGGGTAGCCCCGCGATTACGGGGCGGAGCCGAGGTTACTCTCGGTAGCACTGATTTACTGAGGTGAACAGTAGTCGGTGTTTAATCCCTCCTCTGTTCTCTGTGCCGCCGCATTATGTCCGGAATGAGACGAGTGACCGTCCTCGTGACTATACTCCTCGTCGTCGGTACGTTGACGACAGGATGGGCAGTTACTGGGACAGAGAGTGTACAAGACGAGCGTGCGTCGTTCGACGTGACCAACATCAGTGCCCCGCCGTCGGCTCCTGCGGGTGAGACAATCACCATCTCCGCGACGATTAGCTACGATGCGGATGCCGGCAGCACCGCGACGGCGGCCGATGACGGCACCGCGACGGCGGCCGATGACGGCACCGCGACGGCGGCCGATGACGGCACCGCGACGGCGGCCGATGACGGCACCGCGACGGCGGCCGATGACGGCACCGCGACGGCGGCCGATGACGGCACCGCGACGGCGGCCGATGACGGCACCGCGACGGCCGACACCGGGACTACGACCGCGACGGCCGCGGAGACGACCGAGGCCACCGCGACCGACGCGACGTCGACGACCTCGGGAGACGAGGCCGTCACGCAGTCCGTCGAGTTCCGTGTCGCCGGTGACGTCGTCGAGCGGCAGGCGGTGACGCTCGCCCCCGGCGAGTCGACGACGGTGACGTTCGAGTTCGACACGACGGGTGTCCTCCCGGGGACCTACATCCACGGGGTCTACACCGACCAGTTCGGTGCAGAGGCGGCCCTCGTCGTTACCACCGCCACGCCATCGGACGGCGGTGAGAACGTGACGGCGACGCCGACGGACGGTGCCAACGAGACGGCGACGCCGACGGATACTGACGGCGAGACGACTACCACGGCGACGCCGACGGAGACCGGTACGCCCACCCCGACGGCAACCAGTACGGCCACGCCGGACGAAGCCGAGACGACCGCGACGACGACCGAATCCAGCGTCACGCCGACGCCGATGGTCGAGGGGCCGTCGCTCGACGTGCGGAACCTCTCGGCTCCCGACTCGGTCGTGCAGGGTGAGACGGTCACGGTGACCGCCGAGGCGTTCCTCCCGATCGACGCCGATACGGACGGCAACGTCACCCAGTCGGTCGAGTTCCGCGTGTCCGGTGACGTCGTCGACGAGCAGGACGTGACGCTCGCTCCAGGCGAGTCGACGACGGTGACGTTCGAACTCGACACGACGGACGTGGAACCCGGCGTCTACGTCCACAGCGTGTTCACCCGCGACTTCGGTGAGGTCGCGACCCTCAGTGTGACCGCCGAGAACGCTACGAACGAGACGGCTACGGAGACGCCGATGCCGACGAACGAGACGACGACGGAGACGCCGACGCCGTCCGAGGAAGGGACGGCGACGCCCGGCGAAGCGACCGGCACGGAGACAGCTGCCGGTACCGAGACGACGACCTGACGACGTGCTGACCTGAGGCGTCGATGCGACGGGCCGGACCCGCTTCCGGATGGCGAATCGGCCATCCGACTTATCCGTCCGGCTTTCGAACTGCCGCTCGAATGGTACGACGAAGTGGACTACTAGCTGTAACGATGGCCGCGCTGCTCGTCCTCGCCGGGTGTTCGAGCGTCATGCCCGGCGATTCGGGCGGCACCGGCACCGTGAACTTCTACATGAGCGACCAGCCGGGTGCGATCGAGGAGTTCGAGCACCTGAACGTCACCGTCGACGAGGTGACGTTCGTCGCCGCCGACGGGAACCAGACGACGTACGACGCGAACGGCACGTACGACCTCACCGAACTGAAGGGCGAGAACGCATCGCTCGTCAGCGAGTACGAGGTCGAGAGCGGGAACTACACGAAGGTGTTCCTCAGCGTCAACGAGACGACGGGGACGCTGAAGGACGGTGAGTCGACGACCGTGAAGCTCCCCTCCGAGAAGCTCCAGCTCACCACCAACTTCACCGTGGGCGAAGACGAGGAGGTCGACTTCGTCTACGACGTGATGGTGACGAAAGCCGGCGGGTCCGGCAAGTACGTCCTCCGTCCGGTCGTCAGCGAGTCGGGGACGGACGTCGAGATCAACGAGGTCGACGCCCGAACCGAGGGCGCTGCGCAGGCGGGCCAGCAGGGCAACGCCTCGATGGCTGAGCGACAGGGCTCGCTCGACTTCTACGTCAGCGACGAGCAGAACGCCATCGACGACTTCGAGCACCTCAACGTCACCGTCACCGAGGTCGGCTTCCAGCGCGGCGGCGACTCCGGCAACTGGTCGGAGCACGACGTCGACAACCGGACGGTCGACCTCACCGAACTGAAGGGCGACAACGCGACGCTCCTGCAGACGTTCGACGTCTCCGAGGGGAACTACACCGCAGTCGTCGTCGAGATCGAGGACGTGAACGGCACGCTGAAGGAGGGCGGCGACCCCGACGTGAAGCTCCCCTCGAACCGCATCAAGCTCAACACGGACTTCAGCGTCGAGGCGAACGAGTCCACCGAGTTCGTCTACGACATCACGGTGGTCGAGCGTGGTAACTCCGGCGCGTACAACATCAAGCCGGTCGCCTCGCAGTCCGGCACGGACGTGCCCATCAAGCGGGTCGACAGTGCGGAGGACGCCGAGAGCGACGACGAGGCACCCGAGAACGACACCGAGACCACGTCGCCCGACCTGAACGCGACGTTCGTCGGCAACGTCTCCGCCGGTGAGAACGCGACGGTGTCCGTGACGCAGAACGGCACCGCCGTCGAGAACGCGACGGTCACGTACAACGGGACGGAGTACACGACC
This sequence comes from Halorarius litoreus, assembly GCF_024362405.1. Classification (GTDB taxonomy): domain Archaea; phylum Halobacteriota; class Halobacteria; order Halobacteriales; family Haloarculaceae; genus Halorarius; species Halorarius litoreus. Next base: position 2,260,377 of record NZ_CP101454.1, read on the forward strand.
GACGCCGACGGTGCGGTCACCTTCGCCGTCTCGGAGAACGCGACCGAGGTCGTCGTGACGGTCACCTACGAGGAGCGCGAGGTCGAACTCGAACGCGAGTTCGAGTCCGACGACAGCTCACAGGAAGACGGCCAGGCGAACGACAACGGGCAGTACGCGCTCACCGAAGCGTAACACGGCGACACACCCACAGAAGACTTATTCTGGACACGACTGACACGCCGGTCGTGTTCCGCTGTGCCCTCCTCCTCGTAGCGCTGCTCGTGCTCGCCGGCTGTGTCGGCGGGCCGGGCCCCGTATCGTCGACAGCCACGCCCGATACCGCGGTTGCGTCCCCGACGGACGCCACGATGGCGGAGTCGTCGTCGACCCCCCGCGCGTCCGCCCGCGTCCACTACGTTCTCGACGTCGGTGGCGCGGCACTCGACGAGTTCCGGTCGGTGAACGTCACGGTTCGGTCGGTCGCGTTCCGCGACGGAACCGGCTCGCAGTGTCACGGCCGGCTGTACCCCGACGACGTGACACTGACGCCGACCAAGACCCCCGACCCCGACCGTGGCCTCGACTGTCTGGTGTTCGAGACCGAGCGGACGCTGGACCTGACCGACCATCGCGAAGCGCTCTCGCTCGGCGCGTACACGGTTCCGGCAGTCGTCGCCGACGACACGTTCGTCGTCGTCACGCCCCACAACGGCACCCTGGAGAACGGGACGCAGGTTCAGTTCGCGCCGGACGATCCCGGGTTCGCGCTTGAACCGACGCGTGACGGTGACATCCGGCGCGTCGGCATCGCGGTCGACCGCTATCGGAGCGGCTACGGTGTCGGTCCCGGTGGCGTCTCCACGTCGGAGCCGGCGCCTGCGGCCGCGTACACTGTCGAGGTCGAGGGAGCGGTTCGGGACGGGAGTCCGGTGACGGTCTCGGTCGCCCGGAACGGCGACCCGTTACGCGAGCATCCCGTCACCGTCGATGGACGGACGGAGGCGACCCGCAGCGACGGCTCGGTGACGGTGGACGTCGAGACCGCGCGAGTGTTCGAAATCACGGTGCCGGTGAACGCCTCGGCGGCGTAGCCGGAGGTTACTGCTCGTTCACGTACGTGAACCACTCCTCGTGGTCGTCGGTGCGGCGCTCGACGAGGTCGAAGAACACCTGCTGGATCTCCTCGGTGACCGGGCCGCGCGTCCCCGCACCGATCTCGTTGTCGTCGACGCCCTTGATGGGCGTGACCTCGGCGGCGGTCCCCGTGAAGAACAGCTCGTCGGCGGTGTAGAGCTGGCTGCGGGAGATGACGGCCTCGTCGTGGACCGTGTAGCCGAGCTCTTCGGCGAGCGTGATGGCGGTCTTGCGGGTGATGCCGTCGAGGATGGACTGGGCGAGCCCGGGGGTGTAGATCTCGCCGTCGTCGACCAGGAAGATGTTCTCGCCCGGCCCCTCCGCGACGTTCCCTTCCTTGTTCAGGACGATGGCCTCGACGTAGCCGTTGCTGCGGGCTTCCTCGCCCGCGAGCAGGCTGTTGACGTACGGACCGGTCGCCTTCGCGTTCGTCGGAATCTGCGAGGAGGCGTGCTTGCGCCACGAGGAGACCATGACCTCGACGCCCTCTTCGAGCGCGTCCTCACCGAGATACGTCCCCCACGGCCAGCACGCGATCGCGGTGCGGGTCGGACAGTCCTTCGGGCTGACGCCGAGCGAGTCGTAGCCGAAGAAGGAGATGGGCCGGATGTAACAGGACTCCATGTCCTGTCGGCGGATGAGTTCGAGCGTGGCTTCCTTCAGCTCCTCGAGCGAGTAGCCGATGTCGAGGTCGTACGGCTTCGCCGACTGGTAGAGGCGTTCGAGGTGCTCGTCGAACCGGAAGACCGCCGGGCCGCGCTCGGTGTCGTAACACCGGATGCCCTCGAACACACCGGTTCCGTAGTGGAGTCCGTGCGTGAGGACGTGAATCTGTGCGTCCTCCCAGTCGACGAACTCGCCGTCCATCCAGATCGTGTCGACGTCCATGTCCGCGAAGCTCATACTCGTGCGTGGAACCCCCTCGTATTGAGTGTTGGCGGTTCTTGCCGGCCGTCAGGTCACGACGACGACCACCGGGTAACAGACGAAGGCGGCGACAGCAGGAACAGAACGCATCGGTACCGAACCTGACTCACCGGAACTGGGCGAGCAGGTCTGCACCCTCGACGTAGACGAGGCCGTTACGGTCCGCGTACGCGCGGGCGTCAGCGGGCAAGAGCGCCTGTCCGGACTCGTCGTCGAGCATCTCGCAGACGACGGCGGCGGGCGGGAGGTCCGCAGCGTCGGCGAGCGCGATGCCGAGTTCGGTGTGGCCCTCGCGGTCGGCGAGCAGTTCGGGTGCGGCTCGCAGCAGGTGGACGTGTCCGGGCGCGCGGAACTCCGCGGCGAAGTCGACGGTTGCGGCGTCAGCGGCGAGTTCACCGATACGCGAGATGGTGAGCGCGCGGTCGACGTCGGTGATGCCGGTGAACGTGTCGCGGTGGTTGACGGTGAGCGAGAACGACGACCGCTCGTCGTACGCGAGCTCGTGGTCCGCAGACAGCGGATGGTCCATGGTCTCCTGGACGAACGGGAGGTCCCACGCGTCCGCCACCGCATCCGAGAGCGCGACGCAGACGAGCCCGCCCGCGTCGTTGCGGAGGCGGGCGACCGCCGGGGCGTCGACGGCGTGCGCGGGGTAGACGATGTCCGTCTCGCCCTCCCGATCGGCGGCGTCGTGAATCAGGACGGGCTCGCCGCGCCGGAACGCCTCGACGGCGGCGTCCACGGCCGTCAGCTCACTGCTCTTCGACACGGACGGTCACCTCCTGGCCGTCGTCGAGTTCGAGCGCGTCGCGGAGCTTGTCGGGGGCGATGACCTCCAGCTGGTCGGCGCCGTGGTGCGTGCGTTCGGGGGCGATGACGTGCGCGGGCTCGTACGGCTCCCCGTCGACTGCGATGGTGGCCGGCCAGCAGAACGCCGGGCCGTACGTCCGGTCGTCGTCCTCCCAGCCGTCGATGCGGACGGGGTCGAGCGAATCCATCCGGGCGCGCGCCTCCACGCTCTCGGCGTCGAGGTCGACGTTCAGCGTCCCGGCGAACGGCTCGTAGCCGAGCCGCTCGCGGAACTGCTCCATGTAGCCGGACAGCGAGATGTAGTGGCGTCCCTCGCCCATCCCGCTCGTGACGGTCCCGTGAAGCGACACTTCGGTGGTCTGCTCGAAGATACGGCGGTACTGTTCGTACTCGCGGCGGAGCGCTCGTCGCCCGGCGTCCGTGATGGTGATTCGCTGGCCGTCACCGACCATCTCGCGGTCGATGGTGCCGGCGTCCTCCAGCCGCTGGAGTCGGCGCGAGGCCGTCTGGTTCGAGGCGTCGAGGCGTTCGGCGAGCCCGGCGCACGTCACCGTCGTCGGCGCGTCCGCGGCCCCCGCGAGTGCGAGATGCTTGAGGGTCGCGAGTTCGTCGGGCCCGACCGCCGCCACCTGCTCTGGCATAGCTGTAGCTTGGACCGTGCGTCGCTTAAGCGTAACGAATGTGGAAAGGTTCTCAGAAATGGGATATGTGGTCGCTGCGAGAGCGTCGGGTGGTTGTTCTGCGGGTGTCGTCGACATGAACCCGTCGGTTCCCGCGAACGTGGGGTCGCCTCACCCCGTCGGTAGCTCGACGGTCACGACGGTCCCCCGGGGCTCGTTCGGCTCGACGTGGACGGTTCCGCCGTACTGCGTCACGAGCGAGTCGACGAGGTAGAGCCCGAACCCGCCGGTCGTCGTGCGCGGGCGCTCGTGGTCGAACAGTGCCTCACGGAGTGCGTCCGGCAGTCCCGGACCGTCGTCGGCCACGCGGAGCGTCGTCGTTCGCTCGTCAACCTCGATGCGGACCTCGACCGTCGGCGTCTCGCAGTCGTTGTGGATAATGCCGTTCTCGATGAGGTGGGCGACGACTTCGCCGAGCAGGTCGTCGGCGGTGACCGCCGCCGTCTCGGGTGCGTCCAGCGTCACCTCGGCGTTCGGGTGGGCCGTCGAGAGCTGCTCGACCCGGTCGGCTGTGACCGCAGCGAGGTCGACCGGGTCGCGCGGTTCGCTCGGGTCGGTCAGCCGTTCGAGTATCTGTCGGACGTACTTCACCCGAGCGACGATGCCCAGCCCCCGCTCCTCGATCTTGTCGACCGAGGCCGCGAGCGGGTCGTCAGCGTCGATACCGCCAGCCAGCGTGTCGGCGTGGCCGAGGACGACCGTCATCCCGTTGAGCACCTCGTGGCGGAGCAGGCTGTTGAAGAACTCGAGCTGGTCCTGGCGTTCGAGGATGGTCTGCTCGTACTCGCGGTGGGTCGTCACGTCGGTGAGCGTCGCGACCGCGCGGACGAACTCGCCGTCCTCGAGTACCGGCACCATGTTGATGGACAGCCAGACGACCTCGCCCGAGGGCCGTTTGATGCCGTGTTCGAACTCGTAGACGGACTCCTGGGTCTCCCGTACCGTCGCGAACGGGAGGTCCGAACTCGACAGCGGCGTCCCGTCGCTGTCGATGGCTTCCCACTCGGATGCATCGTACGTGCGGCCGGCGATGTTGGACGCCTCGAGCCCCAGCACCGTCTCGGCGTGGGCGTTCGCTCGGACGATTCGTCCCTCGGCGTCGAGGACAGTGACGGCGACCGGGCTGATGTCGAACAGCTGCTCGACGAACGCACGTTCGGATTCGAGATCGGCTTCGAGCCGGCGTTCGAGGGTGACGTCGCGGAGCGCGCCGACGAGCGTCTGTTCGCCGCTGGCCGTCTCGTGGAGGACGAGCGTCGCCTCGACGGTGACGGTCCCCTCGTCGAGTCGTTCGAGGTCGAACTCGCGAGTCACCACGTCGCCGGACTCGAGGTCGGCCAGCATCTCGTTGCGGACCGTCGAGTCGACGTACAAGTCGGCCGGACGGAGCCCGATCACCTCGTCGACGCTGTCCGCTCCGAGGATGGTAGCCAGCCCCGGGTTCGCCTCCCGGATGACGCCGGTCTCGACGGGGTCGGTTCGGTACACGCCGACGGGCAGCGTCTCGACGAGTCGAGCGTATCTGGCGAGCGTCTCTCGCGTCTCGATACTGTGAATCGCGTAGCCGATGTCGCGGCCGACCTCGGTGAGCAGGTCGCGTTCCTCCTCGTCGAACGCGTTGCGCCGGTCGGCGTACACCGCGAGGATACCGTAGTCGTCCTGCTCGTACGTCAGCGGCACCGCCGCGACCGACTGGAAGCCGCAGTCCACCGCGGCCTGTCGCCACGGCTCGAACGAGGTGTCGGTCGCGGTGTCGTGGACGACCTGCACCTCACCCGTCCGAAGCGCTCTGCCGCCCGGTCCGGCGCCGGTCGGGGTCTCGTCGGTCGTGACCGTTATCGAATCGAGGTACGACGCAGCCGACGCCCCGGCCGCGGCCCGCGGCACGATGCAGTCCCCCGACTCGTCGAGGCCACCGACCCACGCGAACACGTACGGGTCCGAGCCCGCGAGACGGTCACAGACGCCCTGTTCGAGCTCGTCGCGCGTCTGCGCCCGCACCAGCAGGCGGTTGACGTCCGACAGCACCGAACTCACGCGTCGGAGGTTCGCGGCCTGCTGCTCGACGCGCGTTCGATCGACGAGGTCGATCGCTCTGTCGGCCAACAGCAGCGAGGCGTTCTCGGTCCCGCGCGGAACGAACTCCACGCCGTCGCGCGCCAGCACGTCGCTCACGGCGTCGAGTGACTGCTCGCTGCTGTAGACGATAACCGGCAGCGACGGCGCTCGCGCCTGCATCGCGTCGAGAACCGCCCCGTCGTCGGTCGTGGGATGGCCGTCGGTGGTGACGACACAGTCGAACTCGCGGTCCTCGAGTGCCGCGAGTGCCGCGTCCAGGTCGGTGACGAACTCGACGCTGAACCGTTCGTCCCGTTCGAGTGCCGTCCGCTCCACGTCGATGACTTCCGGCCCTGCGATGAACAGCAGGGCGAGCCGGTACATTTCCTCCATCAAACGTAGGTGGCGCTAAAAGGGTGTCGGCCGTCGGCCCACACAGAGGCGGCGGGAAACGGATGTCGGCCGTCAGTCCGCCAGTTCCCGCGCCCAGAACTCGCTGCCACCCTTGAGTTTCGGCACCCACGTGTCCTCGTCGCGCGCGAGCAGTGCCACGCGCGAGGCCTCGACCTCCCGATAGCAGTCGAACGCCGGGAGGAACGACTGGATCTCCTTCGTGAACGCGCGGACCGCTTCGTGGCTCGGCATCGACGAGCGGTCGAGCCGCCCCCGCGAGTGGCCGACGTGCATGTACGCCTTCATCTCGACGAAGTCGACGTCGGCGCGTTCGCACATCACCGCGTACCACTCGGGCGTGTGCATGTTCACGCCCTCCACGAGCGTCGTCCGGATGACTGTCCGCGTCTCGTCCTTCTCGGCGAGCACGTCGAGCGTCTCTAACAGGCGCTCCCACGCGTCGTCCTCCATCGCCCCCACGGTCTCGTCGAACGTGTGGCGGTCCGCGGCGTCGACCGAGATGTAGAGCTGTGTCGGGTCGCACTCGCGGATGACCTCGGGCCGAGTGCCGTTCGAGACGAGGAACGTCGTGATGCCGCGGTCGTGGAACGCCTCGATGAGTTCGGGCAGATAGGGGTAGAGCGTCGGTTCCCCATCCAGGGAGATAGCGACGTGCCGCGGCTCCATCGCCTCGTCGAACACCTTCCGCGGGACCTCGTCGTTGCCGCCGAACCCCGAGAGCAGCTTTCGCTGGAGGTCGATGGAGGCATCGACGACCGCTTCGGGGTCGTCCCACTCGACGCCGTCGAGTTCGTAGGAGTGGCCCGCGTGATCGCGCCAGCAGAACACACACCGCTCGTTGCACTTCACGACCGGCGTCATCTGGATACACCGATGTGACTGAATCCCGTAGAAGTGGTTCTTGTAGCAGCGACCCTCCCCCCGGAGGGCGTTCGCCGTCCACCCGCACGTCTGGGCGGCGGTGTGGTTGACGTGGTGGTAGTCGGGGTCGTCGACCTGCTTCGGACCCGAATCGCTCATGTCCGGGCGTCGGCGTCGAACGGCCTAAACCCCGCGGTCCACCGGCTCGCCCTCTTCCACCGCGTCGATTGGCGGCCTCCAACTAGTATGGGTTTATCGTGGACATATGGGTTCTTCTAGAGCGGATAAGGTGGATAATCAGATACTCACAGAGGGTTTTTGTGTTAGTGTCTGAACTAGGGAGTATGGCAATCGGTGAAGCTCCACGCGCGCAACGGCTGGACGAACGCCCGCTCGAAGACACCCACGACGTGACGGCGGCCGCAGAACGGCTCGACGACGACGCCTCCGCGACCCTGTACCTCCATTCGTCGGCTTCTCCTCCAGCGAAGCGCCGGCAGGCGGTGACTCGCGGGCGGTTCGACGCGCTCGTCGATGCGGACATCCTGCCCGAGGCGACGGCCCGGAGCTGGGACGGGCAGACGGCGGCGCTCGACGTCGACGGGACGCCCACGCTCGACGTGTACGACGAGTTCACGGCCGCGGTCGGCGACCGCGGCCACCTCGATCCGTTCTTCCGCGAGTCCTCGACCGGATTCGGTGACCGCTCGGTCGTGTTGCCGGTGCTCTGTCTCGCGATTCGCCGCGGCGACACCGTAACCGGACTCTACCCGTGCTGGCACGAGGGGACCCACTGGAGCGTCGAGGACGGACTGGAGGCGCTGGAGACGGGCGAGGACGTGGAGAACCTGCGGTAGGCTTCGGGCGGCGTTCGTCCTCTCGGTTTCTTCGTCAGGTCGTGTGAGTGGCGGCTCACCGTATCGGTTGTTCACGCCACGCGGCTCGCGTGTCGCTCTTTCCAACTCAGAATCCCACGCGGCTCGCGTGTCGCTCCTTCCAGTCGCTCCCGCTCGCGCCGACGTGGCACTCGCGGCGAGCAAGCTCGCCGCTCACGCCACGCTGTTCACGGCTCCCTGCGGTCGCCGTTCACTGTGACGTGGCCTCGCTACGCTCGGCCACGCTCTTCGCAAACCCCTTTACCAACCCCCACTGACCGATTCCCATGTTCATCGCCTTTCGCCAGGAAGTCGAGTCGGTGCTGACCGATGCCCTCGAGGCGTCGGGCTACCCGACCGACGACCTCGGCATCGAACAGCCCCCCGAGGGCGTCGACGCGGTGCTCGCTTCGAGCGCCGCGTTCCGGCTCGCCGGGGAGGCCGGCGCGCCGCCACCGAAGGTCGCCGCGGACCTCGCCGACGCCATCGACCTCTCGGATGCAGACCTCGTCGACGCCGCCGACGCACAGGGGCCGTACGTCAACTTCACCCCGAGCGAGCGGTACTTCCAGGGCGCACTCGACACGCGCGAGGACGCCGGCCGCCTCCCCGACACCGGCGACGCCGTCGTCGTCGAACACACCTCCGCGAACCCGACCGGCCCGGTCCACGTCGGCCGCGCGCGCAACCCCATCATCGGTGACGCGGTGGCGAACGTCCTCGACTACGCCGGCAACGACGTCGAGCGCCACTACTACGTCAACGACGCCGGCCGGCAGATGGCCGTGTTCACGTGGGCGTACGAGACGTTCGACGAGTCGGACCTCGACGCGGACCCCGAACGCGACCGCATCGAGTACGACCTCGTGCGCTACTACCGCAAGGGCAACGAGTACCTCGAGAACGCCGACCCCGAGCAGGTCGAGGCTGCCGAGGCCGAAATCGAGTCCATCATGCAGGGGCTCGAAGCGGGCGACGATGCGGCATACGAGCGGGTCGGCGAGGTCGTCGACCAGGTGCTCTCCGGCATGAAGGCGTGTCTCGAACGCCTCCCAGCAGTGTTCGACGAGTTCGTCAAGGAGACGCGGTTCATGCGCGACGGCTCGACCGACGACGTCATCGCGCGTCTCAAGGAGCTCGACGGGGCGGTCTACGAGGAGGACGCGTGGCAGCTCGAACTCGACGGCTTCGAGAAGAACCTCGTGTTCCTCCGGTCGGACGGGACGAGCCTCTACACGACGCGCGACCTGGCGCACCACGAGTGGAAGTTCGACAACTACGACCGCGCCGTCACGGTCCTCGGCGAGGACCACAAACTGCAGGCGGGCCAGCTGCGCGAGGCGCTCGACCTGCTGGGGAACGACACCTCCCAGCTGGAGTCGGTCATCTACTCGTACGTCAACCTCCCCGAGGGGAAGATGTCCACGAGAGCCGGCACGGGCGTCGACCTCGACGACCTGCTCGACGAGGCTATCGCCCGCGCCCGCGAGGAGGTCGAGACCCGACTCGACGACCGCATCCGCGACGACGACCTCACCGACGCGGACGTCGAGCGCATCGCCCACCAGGTCGGTATCGGCGCGGTCCGCTACGACATCGTCTCCAAACAGCCAACCAAAGCAATCACCTTCGAGTGGGACCGCGCGCTCGACTTCGAGGCGCAGTCCGCCCCGTACGTCCAGTACGTCCACGCGCGCTGTTGCGGGATTCTCGACGACGCGGGCGACGTGCCCACGGACGTCGACGTGTCGCTGCTCGACACCCCGGAGGAGCGGGACCTCCTGCGCGTCATCGCCCGGCTCGACGGCGTCGTCGAGCAGGCCGCCGACGAACTCGAACCCCACCGCGTCGCGACGTTCACCCGCGAGTTCGCCGAGACGTTCAACGCCTTCTACCGCGAGTGCCCGGTGCTCGCGGCCGAGGACCCCGACGTGCGCGCCGCCCGCGTCGCGCTCGTGGCCGCGGCTCGCCACACCATCGCCAACGCGCTCGACATGCTCGGCGTCGAGGCACCACACTCGATGTGACACGGCCGGGGCTCACGCCTCGACCATACGGAAAACGGAGCGTTCTCAGACGAGCGCCGGGAGCAGCAGGCTGCCCGCGATGAGCTGTCCGCCCACGGCCAGCACCGCGGCTGCGCCGAGGCCGAGGGTCAGCAACAGGAAGATGACGATCCAGGAAAGCCGCACTGACGGGTCCGTCTCGGCGTCGCTCATATCTGGCAGTTGGAGGCCCGCGGTTAAACGTTAGCGAAAGCGGTCCGAGAGCCGGCCGAGAAGGCCACCGCCATCGTCCTCCGTTCCGCCGCCGTCGTCCGTGTCGTCGCTCTCGCCGTTGCCGTCGGTCACCACCGGCTGGTCGGTCAGGAGCCCGCCGCCGTCGCCGTCGCCGAGCCACTCGAGCACCCCCTCGGCGAGCCGGCTGTACGCGAATCCTGCCGGCGACTCGGGGGCTGTGAACGCGATGGGTTCGATGTCGAGCGTGCGGGCGTCGCCGGGGACGACCGAGAGGATGTCGGCGCCGAGCCGCTCGCTCACCGCGGAGACGTCGGTCTCGTCGCCGGCTTTGTTGAGGACGGCGCCGACGACGGACAGTCCCTCGTTCCGGCACGCGTCGAGCCCCTTCGCCGCGGTCGACAGCGAGTTCTCGCGGGTGTCGGTGACCACGACGATGCCGTCGGGGAGGCGGGCGACCGCCGGGCCGAGCGTGCCGGCGTCGGCGACAATGTAGTCGTACGCGAACGCGAGGTCCGCGCGGGCATCGGCCATCGTCTCGTCGTCGACGTCTCCGAACACCGAGCGGTCGCCGCCGACCACAACCGGCAGCTCGCCGACCTCGACTTCGCCGGTTTCGACCTCGACGTCGCCGGCGCGAAACGCCGTCTCGTCGCGGCCCAGCGCCTCGGCGTAGGCGGCAAGCGACGCCTCGACGTCACCGTGTGGCAACTCGACGTTCGCCGTGGCTCGACCGGCGGGTGCGCCGTCCGCGAGGACGTCGGCGAGCGTCGCCTCGGTCTCGACGTCGAACCAGTCGGCGACGTCGCCGGTGAGGTCGAGGACGGCCGCGTGGTGGCCCTCGCGCCGGAGCGCGGCCGCGAGGTCCACTGTGGTCGTGGTCGTCCCCGTGCCCGTGGCTCCGACGACCCCCAGTACCTGCATACCTTACCCTGTGTTCGAATCTGTATAAAAGTATCCCGTGTATAGACGGCTGAAACGCGCGTGTGATACGGCGCTCCCACGCGGTCAACACTTACTTAGCCTCGTTGGGCCTAGCCCCGGCAATGAGTCAGCAGGAGGAAGAGCAGTCGGACAAACAGAAGTACGAGTTCCGACGCGTCATCGAGGAGCTCCAGGACTACTCGGGGTCAGGGACACAGCTCGTCAGCATCTACGTCCCCGACGACCGCCAGATCTCGGACGTGGCTGCCCACATCACCCAGGAGCACTCGGAGGCGTCGAACATCAAGTCCAAGCAGACTCGCACGGCCGTACAGGACGCGCTCACGTCGCTGAAGGACCGCCTGAAGTACTACAAGACACCACCCAAAAACGGGATGGTGCTGTTCTCGGGGGCCATCGACACGGGTGGCGGCCAGACCGACATGGTGACGAAGGTGCTGGAGTCGCCGCCGGACCCCATCGAGTCGTTCCGCTACCACTGTGACTCGGCGTTCCTCACCGAGCCGCTCGAACACATGCTCGCGGACAAGGGGCTGTTCGGGCTCATCGTCCTCGACCGGCGGGAGGCGAACGTCGGCTGGCTGAAGGGCAAGCGCGTCGAGCCCGTCAAGTCCGCGTCGTCGCTCGTCCCCGGCAAGCAGCGGAAAGGTGGCCAGTCCGCACAGCGGTTCGCCCGCCTTCGCCTGGAGGCCATCGACAACTTCTATCAGGAGGTCGCGGAGATGGCGAACGACCTGATGGTCCCCAAGCGCCACGAGATGGACGGCGTGCTCGTCGGCGGCCCCTCACCGACGAAAGACGAGTTCCTCGACGGCGACTACCTCCACCACGAACTCCAGGACATCGTCCTCGGGAAGTTCGACGTCTCCTACACCGACGAGTCGGGGCTGTACGACCTCGTCGACGCGGCCGAGGACGTGCTGGCCGAGACGGAGGTGATGAAGGACAAAGAGCAGATGGAGGAGTTCTTCAAGGAGCTCCACGACGGCGAGCGCGCCACCTACGGGTTCGAGCAGACGCGCCGCAACCTCATCATGGGCTCGGTCGACCGGCTGCTGCTCTCCGAGGACATCCGGAAGGACGTCATCACCTACACCTGCGAGAACGGCCACGAGGAGCGGGAGGTCGTCGACCGCCGGAAGGCGACGCCCGACCACGAGTGTACCGAGTGCGGCGCGACGGTCTCTGCCGACGAGGAGGCCCGAGAGGACGTCATCGACCACCTCATCGACATCGCCGAACAGCGCGGCACCGAAGCCAAATTCATCTCCACCGACTTCGAGAAAGGCGAGCAGCTCATGACCGCGTTCGGCGGGGTCGCCGGCATCCTCCGCTACTCGACGGGCGTCTAAGCCGACTGTCTCTTCTCCCCTACGCCACGACGCGGGTGACGGTCCCAACCAGCCCACGGAGCTCGCCGTCGTCGAACAGTCCCCGGAACTGGATGGCGCTCTCGATGGTCTCCCCCTCGTTCGGCTGGAGCGTCACGTCCAGCATGACTTCGTGGGTGGTGCCCGTCCGCAGGTGGTCGCGAGCGGTCCGGGCCTGCTCGACGCTCGGCTCGTCGAAGACGACCGAGAGCGGCTGGTTCACCAGCGTCTCGACGCCGACCAGCTCGGCGAACCCCTCGCTCACGAGGTCGAACCGGAGGTCCTCGTCGAGGACGCAGACCGGGTCGGGCAGAAGCGCAATCGCCTGCCGGTAGCGGTCGAGCGACTCTCTGACCTCCTGGTGTCTGGTAAGGTCGGTCGCGACACAGACGTGGCCACCGTCGTGGATGAGTCCCATCGACAGCGACTCGACGAACTGCTCGCCCGACCGTCGTTGCGCGACGGCCTCGCCGACCCACGAGCCCGTCGCCTCCATCTCCGGAATCACCTCGTCGAGCAGGTACGCGACCTGGTCGTCGGGGTAGAGCTCCCGCCAGTGGCGGCCGACGAACGCCTCGCGGTCGTAGCCGTACAGCTCGGCGTACGAGCTGTTCGCGTCGGTGTAGTGGCCCGCCGCGTCCACGATGGCGATTCCCTCCTGGGCGGTCTCGATGGCCTGCCACCAGCGGCGATTGCGCGCGTCGACCCGGTGGCGCTCGACCGCGTTCTGGATGCGGTTCGCCAGCAACTGGTACTGCTCGCTCCCTCGCCCCTTCTGGAGGTAGTCGGTAACGCCCGAGGAGATCGCGTCGCTGGCGATCTCCTCGCTCCCCCGTCCCGTGAACAGGATGAACGGGAGGTCGCCGTACCGGTCGCGGACGATACCAAGCAGTTCGAGCCCGTTGCGGTCCGGCATGTTGTAGTCGCTCACGACGCAGTCGACGGGGTGGTCGTCGAGATACGCCAGCCCGGCGTCCGAGTCGGTCGCCGTCTCGACGTGAAACCCCTCGGCGGTCAACGCCGCCCGCGTCAGCACCCCGAAGTCGGCGTCGTCCTCGACGTGGAGGACGTGAACCGCCTCGGCCACGGCCGGCCCGGGGGGCAGCACGGAGGTACTCATGCTCCGTGTTGGCTGTGCACAGATATCAACCTCGCTACCTCGACAGCCAGGGGGTCGGACTCGCTACGGGCCGTCGCTCACCGTTCGTCGAAGCCGTCTGCCCGCTCGGCGAGCTTCGCAGCGTCCGTCGCCACCTGCGAGACGGGCACGTCGGTGCGGTCGGCCAGCCAGCGAACGTGCGCCGCGATGAGGTCGAGCTGTGCGCCGACCGCGTCGTCCGTGTGGCCGGTGTTGACCCTGAGCGTCGGGCCCGACTCGCCGTGGACGAGCGCGGCGCTCGGCTGAGTCTCGTCGGCGGCGTACAGCAACTGGATACCGTCCTCGTGGGGATGGTCGCCCATACGCCGCGTTTCGGGGGGAACGGGAAAAGCGCACGGACCCGCCACCACAACGCCTATGACCGACCCCGGTGTGCCGTTGAACTGGACGCGTTCTCTGTCCCGAAACGGGTGGTAGCGATGCAACTGTCCACGGCCGACCGCCCGTACCGACCGACGACCTACTGCCGGAGGGTCCGATGAGACCGCTCGACCTCGCCGACCTCCCGGCACACTCCGCGTGGGCACGATACCTGCTCGACCCCGCGGGTGACCCACCGACTGACCCCACGGCGTACACGTCCGTCGAGACGTACGACGACCTGTACGGACACATCCTCGAGGAGTATCGCACTGGTGGAGTCGCCCCCGAGGAACTCGCGAGTCGAATCTACGCGAGGGGCCGCGCGGACCCCGGTGCCGTCTCCGTCGGCGGAGACCTGTTTCTCGCGAGTCCCGAGACCCTGTGCGACCGCGACGCGCAGGCGGTCCGCGACGCGCTTCGAGGGGTTGAGTCGACGCCTGACACCGTCTTCGACCTCGGTTGTGGCTGGGGGGCGGCGCTCGACCCCATCGCCGAGGCCCTGCCCGAGACGGGGGTCGTCGGCGGTGAGTCTGCGGAGAACGGCGTGGCGCTGGCCCGCGCCCTCTTCGGCGGCGGTCGTCTCTCGGTCGAGCCGTTCGACTTCCACGGCGACTGGAGTCTCATGGAAGCGGTGGCGGGTGACAGCCTCGTGTTCACTCGCGGGGCACTCACGACGCTCTCCGACGTCGAGGGGGTCGTCGACCGGTTCGCAGCGCTCGCGCGTTCGGGGACCGTGGTCGGTGGCGTCCACCTCGAACAGGTCGACGCCCATCCCGAGACGACGCTCGGACTCTTGCGGCGGCACTACGCACGCGTCAGAGGCTACGACACCAGCCTGCTCGACGCGTTGCGAACACACGAAGATATCGCGGTGCAAGCGGTCGAGTACGACGTCCTCGGAGCGAACCCGCTGCACCCACTGACCGCGATTCGGTGGATACCTGCCTGACTACAGCAACTGTTCGAGCTGGTGTCGGCGCCGGCTCACGTCGAAGTGGAGCCGGACGTTGCCCTGTGCCTGCAGGCGGTCGATGAGCAGCAGCGGGTCGACGCCCTCTGCCTCTGCGGCGCGCACGAGCCCCTCGATGTTCGCGCGGTTGAGCGCGAGCGAGTCGAGCATCCCGAGTGCCAGCGCCATCGCCGCGCCCGCGTCACCTTCGGGGAACTCGTCGGAGACGTGTGAGAAGTCGGGCGCGCCCCCAGCGTCGGCGGGGCGGAGGGTCAGACAGCGCGTACACGAGGCGACGGTGGCGTCGTCGACGAACTCGGCGAGAGAATCGGGAACGGTGTAGGCGACCATCGGGCCGCCGCAGTTCGGACAGTCCATGCCAGCGGTTCGCCGCCGCTCGGCAAGGGACTTCTGGTCGCGTTCAGGCCTTCGTGACCGGCTCGACTTCGCGGCTCAGACACTCCTGGCAGGACACCCGCTTCGGCTCCTTGTACGAGCCGAACTCGGCTCCGCAGTCGGTACACTCGAAGCGCGTCTCGTCGAGCGAGTCGTCACCCGTGACGACGCTCTTGAGCTTGTCGACCACGCTCATGGTCCAGTCCAGAGTGGACGCGGGAGCCACTAAACGGCTGGCCGGAGCTACGTCGGGCGAAGTGTGGTAACTCCCGGCCACGAGGATTTTGCTGTGCCACGGTCTGTTCCAGCCATTGCTCGGGGCTTCGTGAGCTGAAGCCGCGTAACGTGAGGGCGCACGCGGCTGTCGACTATGCCCGCGGCGCGGTCCGACGACGGGGGCCGAGCGAAGCGAGCAGCCTCGCGCAAAACGTGCGTTAGTAGTCGAGGTCGAACTGCTGGTTCTCGACGACGGTGTTGAGCACGACGCTCGTGTTCGACTCCTTGATGTCGGGGTCGATGAGCAGCTCCTTGATCTGCTCGTTCATGTGGTCGGTGTCGGTGAACTTGCCGATGGCCACGATGTCGTGGTCGCCGGTCACCTCGTACACCGAGACCATCTGGGTGTGCTCGCGGAGCCGCTCGGTGATGTCCGGCAGGGCCGACCCCTCGCACTTCAGCTGGATGACCGCGGTGACGTCGTACCCGAGCTTGTCGTAGTCGACGATGGGCGTGTAGCCGCGGATGATGCCGTCTTCTTCGAGGTCCGAGAGGTGGTTCGAGACGGTCGTCACGGAGACGTCGAGGTCTTCAGCCAGCGAGCGGAGCGACGCCCGGCCGTCGTGCAGCAGGGCATTCACCAGTTTCCGGTCCAGGTTTTCGTACGTCATTACACCCCACCACTCACTCCACCCATTAGAATTTTACGAATATCCAGTTCCGATGGGCGTAGAGAATTTTTTGCGAGGATAGGTAGGGTTTTAGTGTCTCGGATGGTCGTTCCGCGTGCCCAAAACGATGACAGAGGAAAACATTGCCACCGACGGGGGGCTCTCCGAAGAGGCCCAGCGCGTCGTAGACGAGATCGAGGAGAAGAACGTCGACTTCCTGCGCCTGCAGTTCACCGACATCCTGGGGACGGTGAAGAACGTCTCCGTTCCCGCCGAGCAGGCTGAGAAGGCGTTCACCGAAGGTATCTACTTCGACGGCTCCTCCATCGAAGGGTTCGTCCGCATCCAGGAGTCCGACATGCGGCTCAAGCCCGACCCCGAGACGTTCGCCATCCTGCCGTGGCGGAACACCGAGGAGCACGCCTCCGCGCGGCTCATCTGTGACGTCATCAACACCTCGACGGGTGAGCCGTTCGAGGGCGACCCGCGGTACATTCTGAAGCAGGCGCTCCAGCGCGCCCACGACATGGGATACACCGTCAACGCCGCGCCCGAACCCGAGTTCTTCCTGTTCGAGCACGACGAGGAGGGTCGCGCGACGACGAAGACGAACGACGCTGGCGGCTACTTCGACCTCGCGCCGAAGGACCTCGCGTCCGACGTCCGCCGTGACATCATCTACGGCCTCGAGGACATGGGCTTCGACATCGAAGCTTCGCACCACGAGGTCGCCGAGGGCCAGCACGAGATCAACTTCACGTACGACGACGCCCTCACGACGGCCGACAACGTCGGGACGTTCCGGACCGTGGTTCGCGCCATCGCCGCGGGGCACGACCTTCACGCGACGTTCATGCCCAAGCCCATCGCGCGCATCAACGGCTCGGGGATGCACACCCACATCTCGCTGTTCACCGAGGACGGCGAGAACGCGTTCCACTCCGACGACGACGAGTTCAACCTCTCGGAAGAAGCCAAGCAGTTCACCGCCGGCATCCTCGAGCACGCCCCGGCGCTCGCCGCCGTGACGAACCCGACGGTCAACAGCTACAAGCGCCTCGTCCCCGGCTACGAAGCCCCGGTGTACGTCGCGTGGTCCGACCGCAACCGCTCGGCGCTCATCCGCAAGCCGGCCGCCCGCGTCCCGGCCGCCTCGCGTATCGAGGCCCGCTTCCCCGACCCGTCGTGTAACCCGTATCTCGCCTTTGCCGTGCTCATCCACGCCGGTCTCGACGGCATCGAGCAGGGGCTCGACTGCCCCGATCCGGTCCGCGAGAACATCTACGAGTTCGACGAGGAGAAGCGCGAGGAGTACGGTATCGAGACGCTCCCGACGAACCTCGGCGAGGCCGTCGACGCGCTCGAAGCCGACGAGGCCGTCTTCGAGGCGCTCGGCCCGCACATCGGGCCGAAGTTCGTCGAGGCGAAGCGCTCGGAGTTCAAGGAGTACCTCGTCGAGGTCTCCCAGTGGGAACTCGACCAGTACCTCGAGACGTTCTAACACCCACGTTCTAGAACCGTTCGCTGACCGCGACCCCGTATCCGTGGTCGCTCAACCCACGAGGTCTTTTCGGAGGACACGACGCGCCGCGAGCGGTGCGCCGAGCACCGCTGCGAGCCCCAGCCCGGCCCCGACGAAGCCGACGACCGGCGTCTCGCCGGCGAAGGCCGCGCCGATGAACACGCCGCCGACCGTGAGCGCCACGACGGCCGCGACCGCACCCTCTCGGCTGGTGACGGTGCCGGCTGCCGCTCGCTCGCCGAACACCGTCCAGCCGATGCGGCCGCCGAGCGCGCCGCCGAGCGCCGAGAGCGTGTCGACCGAGAAGTGGACGGCCGCGGCGACGGCGGCGGCGAGGACCGCGAGCGTGAACGCCCGCTTCACGTTCGCGCCGCCATCCGTCACCCAGTAGACCAGCCCCGCGTACGCGAGGCCGACGCCGACGCCGAGCAGCACGTCGCCGAGGTAGTGGACGCCGAGGACGACCCGCGACGCGGCGACGACAGCGATGACAGCGGCGGCGAGCAGGTAGCGCGTCCGGTCGCGACCGTACCGGAGGACGAGCGCCGCGCCCGCGTAGACGGCCGCGCTCCCGGTGGCGTGTCCCGAGGGGAGGCTGAACCCGTCGCCGGTCGCGAGGCTCTCGACCAGGGGAACGAGCGCAGTGGGGAGCCACGCGATGGGACGCAGCGTCTCGGCACCCGGCGGACGAGGGTGGGCGAAGAACGCCTTGAGCCCCGCGACGACCGCGAGCGCGCCGAGGGCGATGGCGATGACGACGGCGACCCGCTCGCGCGAGAGTGCGTCGTCGACGAGCGATTCTCCGAACGCGTACACGAGCGTGAGCGCGAGGAAGTAGAACCACAGGTCGCCGAGCTGCGTGAGCAGCGCGAACAGCAGGTACACCGCGTCGGGCAGCGACTGGAGCGCCTCCGTGACGCCGACACCGTGGCTCATCTCAGCTCCGAATGTCGTCCACGCGCTCTTTCAGCTTTCCGGGCAGGCCGGCGACGCCGACGGTCACGCCGACGATGAGCATCAGCACGTAGAGGCCGAGCGTCGAGAGCCAGACGACGAGCATCGCGAGGATGGCCCAGCCACCCGAGAGGAAGTAGAACGCACCCAGCGTCATCCCGGTGCCGTACAGGAGCACGAGATACGGCCCCCAGCCGCGGGCCTTGCCCCGACGGACGCGCGAGCGAACGTACTTCTTCAGGTCACGCTCGATGTCTTCACGGTGGACCGTCCGCTCGTCGACCCGTTCTTCCATCTCCGCCAACTCCTCGCGGAGCGCTCGTATCTCCGACTCCAGTTCCTCGTCGTCGGCCACGTCTATCCCTCCGAATGTAGCCCTACCTGATAATTGCTCCCCATCTGCCGCGGCAGTCTCCGGTCGGTCCACGAGGTCACGCAGCTCCTCGGGGAGGTCGAGGTTCGTCCCCTCGTCGATGCGCCCGGCGATCACGGCGTTGAGCACGACGCCAACCAGCAGGATGAGCCCGCCGAAGTAGAGGAACGTGACGAGCAGGAGCACGCCGCCGAGGACGCCGTACGCCTGATAGCTCGTGGCGACACCGGCGTAGATGCGAAAGCCCGTGGTGAGCGCGACCCAGCCGACCGCGGCGAACAGCGCGCCGGGGACGGCCTCGCGGACGGTGATGCCGCCGCGGTCCGGCAGCACGTAGTACAGCGGGAGGAACGCCGCGGTAAGGCCTACGAGGAGGACGACCGAGCCGACGACGTTGAACACGTCGACCCCGGCGACGACCCGGTCGAACTGGGCGGTGGCGATGCCGACGACGAGCGTCACGACCAGCCCGAACCCCACCCCGAGTAGCGTGACGCTGGCGTCGCGCAACTGGTCGAGGAACGACTCCTCGCTCGCCGTCCCGTAGATGGTCGAGAACGCCACGTCCATCCCGCGGAACAGCTTCAGTCCGGACCACAGCAGCACTCCGATCCCGACGACGGTCGCACCCCCCCGGCCGGCGGCGTCGGTGAGCGCGTCGACCACGAGGTCGCCGGCCTGCGGCCCGAGCGAGGCGGCCACCTCCGCACCGACCTCCGCCGCGAGTTCCGGGCCGCCGATGACCGAGGCGGCGACGAGCGCGAGCAGCATCAGCGGCAGCAGCGAGATGAAGCCGTAGTACGCGAGGCTGGCCGCGATGAACGTAATCCGGTCCGAGCGGACGGCCTCCACGACCGCCCGGCCCAGCGAGACCAGTCCAGGAGCCTGTCGATTCACGTCTCCTGGTTCTCGCCTCGGCTACAAATACGTCGTGGGATGCGACTACAGCACGGCGTCGCGAATCTCCTCGACCGACGCCGGCGTCTTGAACGTCGTCCCACCGTAGTGGCTCCGCGAGGCCTCGTGGCCCGCCGCCCGGAGTTCGTCGAGGAACTCGTCCATGCCGATGGCGGGTTCGCCCCACAGCCCGTACAGCTCGTGCTGGTCGTAGTGGGTCGGCTCGTGGAGTTCGCCACCGAGTCGGTCGAGGAGCTTCCGCGCACGCTTCGCCGACCCCATCCCGTCGGTGACGCGCTCGCGGACCGCCGCCACGAACCCGGCGCCGTGCGTGTCGCCGAGCCAGATGGGCCCCGCCGTCTGCACGTCGCCGCCGCAGTGGGGGCACGCGTCGTGCGGGTCGGCGATGAGCCCCTTCGAACAGACGCGCCAGAGACACTCGCGGCACCAGTCGACGTACCCCAGGTCGTCTATCTTCGCGTTCGCCCGCTGTGCCCCGGTGTCGAGTGCGAGATACGTCCGGACGTAGTGGCTCGTCGCGTGGGTCAACACGGGCGTCGCGGCCACGTCGTAGCGCGCGGCGGTCCGGACACACGCCGACAGCAGCACACGGACGCCCATCTCGCTGTGGAAGTCGGTG
This sequence comes from Halorarius litoreus, assembly GCF_024362405.1. Taxonomy (GTDB): domain Archaea; phylum Halobacteriota; class Halobacteria; order Halobacteriales; family Haloarculaceae; genus Halorarius; species Halorarius litoreus. The sequence continues at coordinate 2,280,810 of NZ_CP101454.1, forward strand.
TTCCGCGGGACCGTCCCGTACTTCCGAACGCCGCTCTCGAAGTGCGCGCCACACAGCGGCGCGGTGTCGGTCGCCGTCACACACAGCAGGTCGCGCGCCGAGTTGCAGGCCGCGTCGAGGAACGGGATCGGCGTCCCGAACGGGTCGAGGTCGACCACGTCGTGCCACGACTCGTGCATGTGGGCGTTCGCGTTCGCCCGGACGCACTCGCCGTCCAGGTCGTTGTTCGCGAAGTTCTCGCGCGCGAGAGCCACGGCCTCGTCGTCGATGTCGACACAGGTCGTGTCCCAGCCGGCGTCCGCCGCTCGCAGGCCACGAATCCCCGAAGCGGCCATCGCGTCGAGATACGACCCCGTGCCGGCCTCGATGCCCGGACACTCTCCGTCGGCGACGGCCCCGAGGACGGCTACGGTCACGTCGCGGTTCAACTCCTGGGTCGGGTTGTAGAACACGTCGTCGCCCGCGCCCTCGCTCGCGCCGTGGCGCGCCTCGGGGATGGACAGCGTCACGTGGCCCTCGGTGACCTCCATACCTCGGAGTCCGCCCGCCGGCGAATAAGCGACACGGATGCCGACGCTCCCGGTTCCATACCCTTTTGCCATCCCGCCGAGAACTCCGGACGTGAACGCGGTCGAGGCGTGGCAGACGGCGCTCGACGACTCGGGGGAGCTCTCCCCCGACGTAGTCGACCGCATCCTCAAACTCCACGGCGAGCGCGGCGCGAAGGCCATCGAAGCCGTCGCCGAGGAGCGCGTCAAGGAGTACAACGACTTCACCGTCGTCGTCGGCCACGAGGACGAGTACGTCGTCGAGGACGGCGCCTGCCAGTGCCGCGACGCGCAGTACAACCTCGACGCCGACGACCCCACGGCGCTCTGCTGGCACGTCATCGCGGTCCACATCGCCGAGCGCGTCGGCAAGGTCGACTACCACGACATGTGGTACTCGGACGTCAGGGAATTCCTCTAGCACTTTTTGCGCGAGGGCTTCAGCCCTGCGGGCCTCAGCCCCCCGTCGTCGGATTCCGCTGGAATCCGACGGGCTATCGGACCGCGCCGCGGTCCGATAACGGCAAAAACTTGCGGAAAATAGCGCCTGCGGCGCGTCGGTCCGCGGGCGCTACCGCGCCTCACTTCGTTCGGCGCGGAGAACCGCTCGGCCTTCGGCCTCGCGGATGCTGCTCGATGCGTTCGTCGCCTTACGCCACCACCTCCCCCTCGCCCGTCGCGAGTTCCTCTGGTGCCAACCGCCGGGCGGTGGCACGGTGCCGTTCGAACACGTCTTTGACCCACTCGACGACCGTCTCGTCGGTGGTCTCGATGAGCCCCTCCGTGATGTTCTGGTCGTTGCGGACGATGAGACACGCCAGCCCGTCGTGGAACATGACGGGGTGTTCGATGGGCCCCTCGTAGACGTAGACATCCGAGCGGTCCGCGGCGACGATGGCCGCGAACTTCTCGGCGGCGTCGGAGGCCATGGCCTTCTCGATGACGACCGGGGCGAACACCGCCTCGAACGTCTGGTCCCCCTCGACGACAGCCTCGTACCGACCGTCGATACACGGCTCGGGGAAGAAGTCCGTGAGGCTCAGGCCTGCGTCGGTGGTGAGTTCGATTTCGCGGACGCGCGAGACCACCGCGAAGGGGTTCTCGTGGGTCGCACGCGTCACCCTCGCGTCGGCCAACTGTTCGACGCCGATGCCGATGTCGTCGAGCGGGACGCCCGGGAGCAGTTCGTGGAGGTCACGGGCCGCCGCCATGTCGCGGTGGAGTCCGTCGAAGCTCCGCGCGACGAACGACCCCAGCGCCGTCAGCGCGTACTCGTGGCCGTTCCTGACGAGCCAGCCCCGCTCCTCGAACGCCTGCAGCATGCGGCCGACGGTGGCCGACGACGCCCCTGTCACGTCGCGGAGATCGGCGCGTGAACGTGGCCCGTCGGCGAGTGCGGACATCACCACCGCACGGTGCTCCGAGTCCGCGAGAAAGCGGATGTCGTCGAGCGCGTCGTCCATGCGATATGTTGGCAGTCCTCTACGATGGCCGTTCGTACCCACTCCCTCAACAATAGCTGTTCGTGCTCACCAGGTGACATCCGGATACTGGTTGCGTGGATTGCACGACCAATCAGCACGTCGTCGCACAACGTCCCCACGTCGAGTTTCAGCAGTTGTCCGGCGGCGTCTACCCGCCGGGCTTCCTCAGGCGTCGAACCGGGTTACCGGGTCCAGTTCGGCGGAGTCGGGGTCGGCGAACACGTCGCGGGCGATGGTCCGGCGGTGGACCTCGTCGGCGCCGTCGATGATGCGGAACGCCCGCACCGACTCGTAGAAGTCCGCGAGCGGGAGGTCCTTGCCGATGCCGTTCCCGCCACAGAGCTGGAGCGACGTGTCGATGACGTCCTGACAGACGTTCGCCGTGAACGTCTTGCTCATCGACACCTCGACGCGAGCCTGCTCGCCGGCGGCGATGCGGTCGGCGGTCGTCCGCACCAGCGACCGCGCGGCCGTGAGTCGGGTCGCGGCGTCCGCGAGGGCGTTTCTGGGACCCTGCTTCGCCGCGAGCGGCTCGCCGAACGCTTCGCGCTCGGAGAGGTACGCGGTGGCGACGTCGATGGACCGCTGTGCCATCCCCGAGAATCGCATACAGTGGGTGAGTCGGGCGGGGCCGAGTCGCTCCTGGACGTGCTGGAAGCCCTTCCCCTCCTCGCCGAGCAGGTGCTCTTCGGGGACGCGCACGCCGTCGTACTTGATTTCGGCGTGGCCCGTCCCCGTCATCTCGCTCCCGAGGTGCGGGACGTCCCGGACCACCTCGACCCCGGGCGCATCGGACGGCACGATGAACACCGAACAGCCCTCGTAGGGGTGCGCCTCGAGGTCGGTGCGGGCGAACACCAGCAGCACGTCGGCCTCCAGTCCCTGCGTGGTCCACCACTTGTGGCCGTCGATGACCCACTCGTCGCCGTCCTTCTCGGCACGCGTCTTGATCATCTTCGGGTCCGACCCGGCCCCTTGCATCGGCTCGGTCATCGAGAACCCCGACCGGATCTCACCCGCGACGAGCGGCTTCAGATACTGCTCCTTCTGGAGCTGCGTCCCCTGCAGTTCCAGGAGGTGCATGTTCCCCTCGTCGGGTGCGTCGACGCGCATCGCCGTCGCCCCGAGCAGCGACCGGCCGGCCTGCTCGAACGCCGGCAGCACGTCCCGGAAGTCGTGGCCCATCCCGCCCCACTCCTCGCGGATCTGCGGGCAGTAGATGTCGTACTCGCGGGCCGCCGCGCGCAGTTCCTTCACCGTCCCGCGGGAGATCGCGGTGTCACCTCTGAGCTGGCGCTCTTTCGGGATGACCACGTCGTCCATCAGTGCCCGTGCCCGGGCAGCCAGTTCCTCGGCCGTCTCGGAGTCGTCGAACGAGACCATAGCTGAGACTCAGGCATCTGGGTGAAAGATGTGGTGGCGAGTACCACCGCGTGAGAATCGTGCGTGGGGGTGGTCGTGCGTGGCGACCGGTGCGTCCAGCAGGCAGTCGCGTGTGGTTACGCGCCCCCGCTGTCCTGCGTGACGATGAGGTCGAACGGCGTGCTCGCTGGCTCGTCGTCAGGGGTGAGATAGCCCGCGGCGAACGCCGAGTAGACGGTGCCGCCTTCGAGCGTGAGGTCGAACGAGGCGGCCACCTCGCCGTCGTTCTCCGGGGTGTCGCCGCGGATCTCGACCGTGTAGTCGCCGGCCGGAACCTCGACGTCGCCGGAGCCACCGTACGCGACGCCATCGAAGAGGACCGTGTCGCCCGCGGTGATGTCGACGGCCGGTGCGTCCGGTGAGGCGTGGACGGCGCGGACGCGGGCTGTCTCGCTGTCGGGCGCCTCGTTGTTGTCCATGAGCACGAGCGGCTCGAACGGCTGGTCGGCGTCCTCGCCGACTTCGCCGATCGCGGCGACGGTGTAGTCCGTTCCGGCCTCGGCTGTGACCTCGCCCTCGAAGACGGACGTGTCGGGGTCACCAGCCGCCGTAATCTCGACCGTGTGCGCGCCCGCAGCCACCTCGAGGTAGTCGCTTACCGTGCCGAACGCCACGTCTTCGAGTACGGCCGAGTCGTCGACGTAGACGTCTACGTTGGGCGCGTTCGGCGAGAGGTGCGCGACGCGAACGCGGGCGTCACCGCCCGCCTCGGTTTCGGTCTCTGCTTCGGTCTCCCCTTCGGTCTCGGTCTCCGGCGCCTCCGTGGTCGTTTCGGTCATCTCGCCTCCCTCTGTCGGGGAGGTGGTCACGCCACCGTCGGCCGTCGTCGTCCCGTTGCCGGTCCCCACGCCCGTACCCGGGCTCCCACAGCCAGCGACGAGTGTGGCGATACCGAGCGCACCCGAGGTCACGAGGAACCGTCGTCGGTTCACGGGGGACTGCGCTCGCTCGCTCGACTCGACTGTACCGGAGTTTTCTGCCGCATTTCTTTCAGACATCGGCTCCGGCGATGAACGCTACGGGTTTTGTTATGGGCCGCGTCTGGCGAGGTGGTCGAGCCTGTGATTTCCTAAGGTTGACTTACGAGAACAGCCCGCCTCGGTACGACCGTAGCGCGCTTTCGGCGCAGGGGGAGAACCGCATCGCCAGCCGTCGTCGCCTATCGTCAGCTTTCACCGCGCCCCCGCGACAGATACCGGCAGGCAACTGGTCCGCACGGAGCTCGTCGGGCGCCCAGGCGTAGCCGCTCACCATCGGCGAGACCGTGACCGTGTCGCCGTCGACGGCGACCGACCCGTGTCCGTGGTCGAGTCCGAGCGCGTGGCCCACCTCGTGGACGAGCAGCTGTGTGACCGCCGCGGGGACGCCGTAGTCGACGACGGCTGGCGACTCGTCTGCGGGGGGCATCGCCGCCAGGAACCGGGCCCCGGGGACGGCCGCGATGTGGTCGAAGGCGTAGCCCGCAGTCGGTCGCGCCACCGCACCGTCGGTCAGGAGCAGGTTCACGTCGCGGACCGGGTCGACCGCCGACGCGCCAGCGACACCCGCGACCACCCGCTTCGGCCACGCCTCCCGTTCGACGTGCTGGTCGCTTCCATCGAAGCGGAGCGGCTCCTCCTCGTACGACACCGCGACGTCGTGGCCGGTGGCCTCCAGTGCCTGTCGGACGTACCCCGCCGCACGCTTCTGGGCGGAGGGCCGAGCCGCGGCTTCCTCAGTCTGCCATATCCGCACGACGAGTGGCTCGGCCGGTGCGCGCGTCGTCCGGTCCGCGATGCCCAGCGACGCCACTGCGCCGACCGCCGACAGCAGCGTCCGTCGTTTCACGTCGTTCCCCCGGCGTCTGCCACGGTACGCACAGCTTACCGAACCGGAAAATAAGCGTTCGTGCCGGGTACTACCCGAACATCGTCCAGATACTCGTCGGCCGTTTCAGCCGATAAGCCCGAATTACTGGGCCTATGGCAGTCGGCCGGTGTCGTGACGACACCATGCCGTGGTCGCCTGTACCGCCGCCGAAACCATCGGTTCGAGGCCAGTGCTGTGCCGAAGCATCCGTCGAGCGACCGACGAGAGCGAGCGGTTCCGCCGCAGGCGAGGCCGAGCTTGCGGCTTTTTCACTCCAACCTTTTCGCCGAGCGGGTTGCCGGCTTGCCGGCAACTGATTCCGTGGCGGCGGGGCCGCCACGCGGTGTGCGAACTACACCCGAGGGGAAAAAAGGTGGAACGGTATATTTATACCTCGCACGGGGCGAAGTTTCCCTAATTACTCAATGACTGCAAACCACCGACAACCGGAGGTGAACATCGGACTGGTCGGCCACGTCGACCACGGGAAGACGACCCTCGTACAGGCGCTTTCCGGGGAGTGGACCGACCAGCACTCCGAGGAGATGAAGCGCGGCATCTCCATCCGCCTCGGCTACGCCGACGCGACCTTCCGGAAGATTCCGGGTGTCGACCCACCGGAGTGTTACACCGTCGAGGAGGAGGTCGACGGCGAGGAGACCGAGGTCGCGCGGACGGTGTCGTTCGTCGACGCGCCCGGTCACGAGACGCTGATGGCGACGATGCTCTCGGGGGCGGCTATCATGGACGGTGCGGTGCTCGTCATCGGTGCGAACGAGCAGGTGCCGCAGGCCCAGACGGAAGAGCACCTGATGGCGCTCGACATCATCGGCATCGAGAACATCGTCATCGCGCAGAACAAGATCGACCTCGTCGACGGCGAGCGCGCCCGCGACAACTACCAGCAAATCCAGGAGTTCGTGGAGGGCACCGTCGCCGAGGACGCGCCGGTCATCCCCATCTCCGCCCAGCGGGGGATCAACATCGACGTGCTCATCGACGCCATCGAGGAGCACATCCCCACGCCCGAACGGGACCCCGACGCCGACGCGCGGATGCAGGTCGCCCGCTCGTTCGACATCAACCGCCCGGGGACGACGTTCGACAAGCTGATGGGCGGCGTCATCGGCGGGTCGCTCACCGCGGGCGAACTCGACGTCGACGACGAGATCGAGATTCGGCCCGGTCGCGACGTCGACGACGGCTACGAGATCGTCGAGACGACCGTGCGGTCGCTGCAGGCCGGCGGCGAGATGGTCGACACCGTCACGCCCGGCGGCCTCATCGGCGTCGGGACAGGACTCGACCCGTCGCTCACGAAGGGTGACGCGCTCGCCGGACAGGTCGCTGGCCCGCCGGGGACGCTGCCACCAGTACGTGACGGCTTCGAGATGGACGTCGACCTGCTCGACCGCGTCGTGGGCGACGTCGACGACGAAGTCGAGGAGATCTCGACGGGCGAGCCGCTGATGCTGACGGTGGGCACGGCGACGACCGTCGGCTCCGTCACGTCCGCGCGTGGCGACGAGTGTGAGGTCGCGCTGAAGCGCCCCGTCTGTGCGGACGAGGGGGCGAAGATCGCCATCAACCGGCGCGTGGGAGCCCGCTGGCGGCTCATCGGCGTCGGCACGCTGAAGTAGATGCGCGTCGCGGTCGACACGAACGCACTGATGATGCCGGTCGAGAGCGGCGTTCGGCTGTTCGACGAACTCGACCGCCTCCTCGGCACGTACGAGGCGGTGGTCCCCGAGAGCGTGGTGGCCGAACTCGACGACCTCTCGGCCGGTGGCGGGGAGGAGGCGACGGCCGCGTCGGTGGGCCGTGACCTCGCCGCTCGATGTGAGATCGTGTCGACCGAGGCGACGTTCGCCGACGACGCCATCGTCGAACTCGCGGACGCGGTGGACTACGTGGTGACGAACGACCGACCGCTCAGACGCCGATTACGGGAGCGAGACGTTTCCATAATCTGTTTACGCGGTCGGTCGAAACTCGCGGTAACGAACTAACACATGTACAAACGGGTCAGACTCAAGGACACGGTCGAGGTGCCGCCCGAGCACCTCGCTGACGTATCGCCGGAGCTGGTGAAACAGCTCCTCCAGGACAAACTCGAGGGGCGGATGGACGAGCAGGTCGGCTCCGTCGTCACCGTGACGAAGGTCCACGACATCGGCGACGGTGCGGTCATCCCCAACCGCCCGGGCGTCTACTACGAAGCGGACTTCGACGCCATCACCTTCGACCCCCAGATGCAGGAGGTCGTCGACGGCGAGGTCGTCGAGGTCGTCAACTTCGGCGCGTTCGTGGGTATCGGCCCGGTCGACGGGCTGCTCCACGTCTCGCAGATCTCCGACGAGTATCTCGCGTTCGACGACGAGAACCAGCAGCTCGCCTCCCGCGACTCCAACCGCGTACTCGGCGTCGGCGACGCCGTCCGCGCGCGCATCGTCACCAAGAGCATCGACGAGCGGAACCCCCGTGACTCGAAGATCGGGCTCACGGCGAAACAGGTCGGCCTCGGCAAGCACGGCTGGCTGGAAGAGGAGCGGCAGAAGCGTGCCGCCTCGGGTGACTAGATGGCGAAACGACTCGTCTGCCGCGACTGTCACCGCGTGCTCGACGTCGACGACGGCGAGCAGTGTCCGGTCTGCGGCTCGAACTCGCTGACGGAGGACTGGGCCGGCTACGTCGTCATCGCCCACCCCGAGCAGTCACAGATCGCGACCGAGATGGAGATCACCGAGCCCGGCAAGTACGCGCTGAAAGTCCGATAGCGACGATGAGCGTCGTCCTCGAACTCCCGGAGGCGCTGCGCGGCGAGCTCAAGGACCCCCTCGGACCGATATACACCGACGCCGAGGAACTGCTCGCGGACGCGGGCGAGCCCGTCGTCTGCGTCGGTGACGTGGTCACCTATCATCTGTTGCAGGCGGGCTACCACCCGAGCGTGGCGCTCGTCGACGGGAAGACGAAGCGCGAGGCAGTCGACCCGGAGATACGCGACGCAATCGAGGGGTTCGACCGGCACGTCGAGGTGGCGAACCCCGCGGCCGGGCTCTCCGAGGAGCTGCTCGAACTGCTCGCGGCCGGCATCGAGGCCGGCGCCACGACGCTCGTCGAGGTCCACGGCGAGGAGGACCTCGCGGCGCTTCCTGCCGTGCTCGCGACGCCAGAGGGGGGGAGCGTCGTCTACGGCCAGCCCGACGAGGGGATGGTCCTCACGCACGTCGACGCCGCCACGAAACAGGCCGTCCGCGAACTCCTCGACCGGTTCGACGGCGACCACGACGCGGCGTACGCGGCGCTCCGGGTCGCGTAGCCGCTGCGGCGTCGGCGATCGGTCGGGGCTCTTCCTGTCGATTTGCTCGCCTCTCTCGGACTCGAAATCCTTTTACGCGCTTCGGCGGCATTAACGGACAACGAACCATGGAAATCGACATCATCTCCGAAACGGAGAACCCCATGTTACACCGGACCGACGTCCGGTTCCAGATCGTCCACGAGGAGGCGAGCCCGTCGCGGCTCTCGGTTCGCGACTCGCTGGCCGCCAAGCTGAACAAGGACTCCAACGAGGTCGTCGTCCACCGGCTCGACACCAAGTACGGGATGCGCAAGACCATCGGCTACGCGAAGGTGTACGAGTCCGCGGAGAGCGCCGCCGACGTCGAACAGGAGTACCTGCTCGAGCGCAACAAGATCCTCGGCGACGAGGACGAGGGTGACGAGGAGGCTGAAGCCTGATGGGCCGCCACGAGTACTACAACGAGGACGGCACGACCGACAAGCAGACGTGCCCCCGCTGTGGCGACACGTTCCTCGCGGACCACGGTGACCGCCTGCACTGCGGCAAGTGCAGCTACACCGAGTTCAAGACCGAGGAGTAGTCCCGTCACGGGTCCGATGACCGACCGTTCTTTCGTGCTGCCTGTTGCCCGGAGAGCTACGCGACCATGACCCGCGTACTCGGAATCGAGGGGACCGCGTGGTGTGCCAGCGCCGCGCTCTACGACTCGGCTACCGACGAGACGTCCATCGAGTCGGACGCCTACGAGCCGGACAGCGGTGGGATCCATCCCCGAGAGGCGGCCGAACACATGCGCGAGGCCGTCCCGACGGTAGTGAATACGATACGGACCGAGGCCGGCGACGACACCATCGACGCCGTCGCGTTCTCCCGGGGACCCGGACTCGGCCCCTGCCTCCGCATCGTCGCCACCGCGGCCCGCGCGCTCGCCGGGACGCTCGACGTGCCGCTCGTCGGCGTCAACCACATGGTCGCACACCTCGAAATCGGACGGCATCGCTCCGGGTTCGAGGACCCGGTGTGTCTCAACGCCAGCGGCGCGAACGCCCACCTGCTCGGGTATCGCAACGGCCGCTACCGCGTCATCGGCGAGACGATGGATACCGGCGTGGGGAACGCCATCGACAAGTTCACCCGACACCTCGGCTGGACGCACCCCGGCGGCCCGAAAGTCGAAGCCCACGCGAAAGAGGGCGCGTACGTCGACCTCCCGTACGTCGTGAAGGGGATGGACTTCTCGTTCTCGGGTATCATGAGCGCCGCCAAACAGGCCGTCGACGACGGCGTCCCGGTCGAGGACGTGTGTTTCTCGCTGCAGGAGAACATCTTCGGGATGCTGACCGAAGTGAGCGAACGCGCGCTCTCGCTGACCGACAGCGAGGAGCTCGTGCTGGGTGGGGGTGTGGGACAGAACGCGCGACTCCGAGAGATGCTGACGGAGATGTGCGAGGCCCGTGGCGCCGAGTTCTTCGCGCCCGAGCCCCGCTTCCTGCGGGACAACGCCGGGATGATTGCGGTGCTGGGAGCCAAGATGTACGACGCGGGCGACACCATCGCCATCGACGAGTCGGCCGTCGACCCCGACTTCCGGCCTGACCAGGTGCCCGTCACCTGGCGGGGCAAGCAGGACTCCCGACGACTCCCCGCGACCCCGAGCGAGGTCCGGGGCGCGGAGGCGCTCGTCTCCATCGGCGAGCGCGTGCGCAAGGAACGGGTCGCCAAGTCGTATCGCCACCCCGCACTCGACGAGCGACTCCGGCGCGAACGCACGCGCAGCGAGGCGCGGCTGACGAGCGAAGCCCGCCGCGAGGGCGTGCCGACCCCCGTCGTCTACGACGTGGACGACCACGACGCCGCACTCACGTTCGAGCGCGTCGGTGACGCCGACCTCCGCGAGCAGCTGGTCGAGTCGCGCGTCCGCGACCTCGGGCGCCACCTCGCGGCCTGTCACGCCGCCGGCGTCGTCCACGGGGACCCCACCCCCAGGAACGTTCGCGTGGACGACGACCGCACGTACCTCATCGACTTCGGCCTCGGCTACTACACCGAGGACGTGGAGGACTACGCGATGGACCTCCACGTGTTCGCGGAGTCGCTGGCCGGGACGGCCGACGACGCCGACGCGCTCCAGGCGGCGTTCGAGGCGGCATACCGAGAGGTGGGCGACGAGCGCGTCGTCGAGCAGTTGCGCGAAATCGAAGGTCGCGGGCGGTATCAGTAGTCCGGGGAACGGCTCGCGGCGGCTCTGCGGTGTCCGGGTGGCAACCGTGTTGGGTGGCAGGTGATGCCGACCACCGGAAACCCCTTCACCGGGGCCGACGTACGCCGGGACATGGCAGACAAACCACAGTCTGGAGAACTGTTCGGTGTCCCGTACAACTTCGAGCGGCCCTCCATCGGTCGGATGCTCTCCGCCTACTGGCAGCCCGGCGAGGGGATGCTCGTCGAGAAGCCGTTCGGCGTCGGCTACACGCTGAACCTCGCGAACTGGCGGTCGTGGGTCGTCCTCCTCGTCGCCGGTGGGCTCTACTACCAGCAGTCGCAGTCGGCGAAGAAGGCCGACGAGGAACCCGCGGACGAGCCGGTCGAAGTCCTCGTCGACGACTGAGTGGTGAGCGCGCGGCCCCGCCGCGCGCGAACGCTGTCGGACGAGCGTAGCGAGTCCGACTGAAGTCGCCGTCGTGGCACCCGGCGACGAGTCAACCCGCTTTCGACGCGCCTTTACTCCGAGCCCCGAACACCTGCGCATGAGCCTCCGCTACGTCACGACGAACGAGGGGAAGGTCCGCGAGGCGCTGGAGTACCTCGACGACGACGTCACCCAGCTCGACTACGACTACACCGAGGTGCAGGCCGAGGACCTCGAAACCGTGGCCGCGCACGGCGCTCGCGAGGCGTTCGTTCACGCGGGGGAGCCGGTCATCGTCGACGACGCCGGGCTGTTCATCGACGACCTCGACGGGTTCCCGGGGCCGTACTCCTCGTACGTCGAGGACACGCTCGGCGTCGAACGCGTGGGCCGACTCGCCCGCGAGGAGGGGACGCTCGACGCGCAGTTCCGGTGTGTCATCGCCTACTGCGACGGCGAGGAGTTCGCGGCGACACCCGAGCCCGTCGACCGTGGCGAGCGTCGTGGGCAGGACCTCGCGGCCGACGCACGCGGGAGCGCGACGACCGACGCACAGGTCGCGGGCGGCGACGTGCCCGTCAAACTCTTCACGGGAGCCGTCCCCGGGACCATCGTCGAACCTCGGGGAGACGGCGGGTTCGGGTACGATCCCATCTTCGAGCACGGCGGCAAGACGCTCGCGGAGATGAGTGCCGAAGAGAAGAACGCCATCTCCCATCGAGGGCGGGCGCTCGCCAAATTCGCGGAGTGGTTTGCTGAGCGATAGCGAAGCAAATCAGGGAGCAGCGTTGCTGCGACCGTGGCATCGTGAGCGGTAGCGAACGATGCGTCACGCAGTCCCACCTGCCTGACCGGGCGGTTTGAGGTGCGTCCACCCGAACTTCGGGGACGTGTACGTTCGCCTTGCCACCCCCGACGATGCTCAGGCACTCCCCGACCTCCACAGCGACGCCGTCGAGGCGTTCGGCCCCGGCCACTACACTCCCGAACAGGTCGACCGCTGGTCGAGTCGCGGGGAACGAACGCCCGAGGGCTATCCGGTCGACGAGCCGGCCCAGCACTTCACCGTCTGTGTCCGCGACGGCGAGGTCGCGGGTTTCGGCCACCTCGCCATCGAGGCCGAAGCGGTCCACGCCGTCTACGTCCACCCCGACCACGCCCGGGCGGGCGTGGGCTCCGCGCTCCTCGCCGAGCTGGAGGGGTTCGCCCGCGGTCGAGGTGTCGACACGCTGGCGCTCCAGTCGTCGCTGAACGCCGTCGGGTTCTACGAGCAGGCGGGCTACGACCGGCTGCACGAGAGTGAGAGCCCGGGCGGGTTGCCGGTCGTCGAGATGCGCAAACATCTCGCCTAGCAGAAGGGCTACATCCCGAACACCGTATTCGCGGATATGCAACAGGGAACCGCGCTCGTGACGGGCGCGTCCACGGGTATCGGTGCGGAGCTGGCACGACAGTTCGCCGAGCGGAGTCACGACGTCGTGCTCGTGGCTCGCCGCGAAGCAAAACTCCGGCAGGCTGCCGACACCTACGCGGCACGCTATGGCGTCGAGACGCACGTCGTCGCACAGGACCTCGCCAGCCGCGAGGGCCGGACGGCGCTGTACGACGAGGTGCAGGAGCGCGGTCTCCAGATCGACTACCTCGTGAACAACGTCGGTATCGGCACGCAGGGCCACTTCCTCGATACCGACCTCGACCAGGAACTCACACAGGTGGAGTTGAACGTCGCCACACCCACACACCTGACCAAACTATTCGGTCGAGACATGCGCGAGCGCGGCCACGGCGGCGTGCTCAACGTCGCCTCGACTGCGGCGTTCCAGCCGGGGCCGTTCATGGCGGTCTACTACGCGTCGAAGAGCTACGCGCTGTCGCTGTCGGAGGCGCTCCACGAGGAGTTCGACGACGATGGCGTCACGGTCACGGCGCTGTGTCCCGGCCCGGTCGAGACCGAGTTCCAGGAGCGCGCCGGGAACGACGACGTTCCCATCGGCGACCCCGACGCGGGCGGGCTGCTGCGCTGGCAGACGCCCGACGAGGTGGCCGAAGCCGGCATCTCGGGACTGGCGAACGGGACGGCCGTCGTCGTCCCCGGTATCGAGTACAAACTGCTCTCGGGACTGACGAAACTGCTCCCGCGGTCGGTGACGCGACGGCTCGCCGCGGACCTGAATCACTGACTGGCACCGACTCCCGCTAGCCGCGTGGGTCCTGGTCCGGTCCCGGATATTCTCCTTCCCCGACTTCGGGCCAGAGGCGCTCTGGGTCGAACAGTGCTACGAACCCACGCGGGTGTTTCACGCTCACGTCGAGGCGCTTGCGGAGTGCCGCGCCGGCTTTCGCCCGCCGGAGCTTCGGGTCGAACGACAGCAGGTGTGCCGCGGTCCCGTGGTACGCCGAGGCGAGCGCCGGGTGGTCGTCGGGCGGCTGTTCGACGCGCACGCGGAGGGCGTCGAGTTTCTCGCGGTGGCGGGCGGCGAGACTCGAGGTCGAGAGCGTCGCGACGACCGCCTCACAGTCGTCGAGGAGTTCGTCGGAGGCGACGAGTTCGACCCACGAGTGACTGCGGACGAGGTCGAGGGCGTCGCGTGCCGGTCCGCCAGCCAAGAGGTCCGCCGCGAGCACGTCGGCGTCTGCGACGACCCGGGCGACGTTCGGTTCGGCGGTCGGCTCAGTCATCGTCTCGACGCTCCGCGAGTGCCGTCTCGATGGCGTCGACGGTCGTCTCGTATCTCTCGGCCTCGGCGAACAGCTCGGCCCAGCGCATACTCCACCGTACACGGAGCCGAACGAAAAACCCCGCGAGGCTTTTGCTCGCGGCGGCCCGACTCCGGGTGTGCGCGAGTTCGACTTCGAGTTGGCCGTCTGTGCCCACCTCGAACGCGAGGGGCACCTGCTCGCCCGCCAGCTGGCGGGGGGCGTCCACGGCTCCCGGGTGATGGACGTCGTAGTCGTCGAGCCCGGCCCCGGCTTCGACGCGCGGACGCGGCTCACCAGCGAGGCGATCCCTCACCGGCTGCTCGAATCCGACCTCGGCCCGGGGCGGGCACGTCGGCCGGTCAACGTCCTCGGCGACTCCGGCTACGCGGACGCGGCGGTCACCCGCGGGCTCGACATCGGGTTCCTCCAGCGCGAGCGCCGCGACGGGCAGGCGTACGTCCGGACCGTCGCGCGCTACCCCGACGACTGGTTCGCGGGGCTGGTCGGCATCGAGAACAAACCCGACCTCGGGCGACCCGGCGATCTCGAACTCCAGCTCCGGAAGGACGTCTCGCTCGCGCTGTTCGACCGCGTGATTCTGGCCACGGAGAGCCACGTCACGGGTGCGCACCTGAACCGTATCCCGCCCGAGGTGGGCGTATGGCGGGTCGACCCCCAGGGTGGATACGAGGTGGTTCGCGAGCCGACACCGCTCGCCGCCGCCGAGACGGGCATCGAGGTCGTCGACGAGTTCCCCGAACGGACCGACGTGCGCCCGGTCTCGGCTGCCGAGAAGGCGCGGTATCGTCGCCGCATCGCCGAGCGCGCCTACGGGAAGGGGTGGCGGGTGCCGTTCCCCGACTGCCCCCACGTCGAGGACCGGCCCGTCGCGGGCGTGCCGGGGTTGCCGTACTGCACCCGACAGGGACGGTACGTCCGCCCGGCCGACGCTTGCGACTGCGAACCGGGCGACGGTCCCGAGGTGGACGTGGCGGCGCTCCGCGACGAGCACTCACCGTGGGTGCGTGACCCGTCGGGTGCGGGTCGGCGGCAGGCAGGGCTCGACTCGTTCGTCGACTGAATCTAAGAAAACCTATACCCGAGGCGTCGTCATCCCGGATATGCGCCGCCTCTCGTTTCTCGTGGCCCTCCTCCTCGTCGTCCCGACCGGGGCGGCGGTCGCCGTCAGCGCCCAGTCCGCGGATACCTCATGTGCCGGCACGATGGTCGAACCCGCCGGCGGTACGACCGTCATCAGCGTGCAGGGTGCCCGTGGCCGGAACAAGACGCCCGCACGGCTCGTCGGGGTCGGTCCCCGTGGCGAACTCAAGTGGGTCCACGGCGGCCCCGAGGACGTCATCTGGGGCTACGACGTCGACCCGCTCGACAACGGTAACCTGTTCGTCGTCGGAACGTTCCGCGAGGGTGGCCACGGGAAGACGCTCATGTACGAGTTCAACCCACGGACACAGGAGACGGTGTGGGTCGAGCGCGTGAACATCACCGACACCCACGACGCCGACCTGCTGGACGACGGCCGCATCGCCATTGCGAACATGCGGAACTACGACGAGGCGAACGGGACGAACAGCGACCGGCTCGTTATCTACAACCGAACGACCGACTCCTTCGAGGAGGAGTGGCTGTTCCGCGACCACTACGACCCGGAGACGGGCGGCCCCTACGAGGAGGACTGGACGCACGTCAACGACATCGACCGCGTCAACGGGAGCCACTATCTGCTGTCGCCCCGGAACCTCGACCAGGTCATCCTCGTCGACATCGAGACCGGCGACATCGAACTGAAACTCGGGTCGGACAACGACTTCCGGACGCTGAAGCGCCAGCACAACCCGCAGTATCTCGAGAGCGAGGACGGGACGCCCACGCTGCTCGTGGCGGACTCGGACAACGACCGCATCGTCGAGTTCCAGAAGCAGGGCGACCAGTGGCAGCGGACGTGGACGCTCGGCTCCGACGCGTCGCTGGCGTGGCCGCGGGACGCCGACCGCCTCGCGAACGGCAACACGCTCGTCGTCGACTCGCGGAACAACCGCGTGCTGGAGGTCACCCCCACTGGAGAGGTCGTCTGGGAGGTGTACTCGCCGTGGCTCGTCTACGACGCCGAGCGGGTCCGGGTGGGAGACGACGACGTGCGGCGTGGCCCGACCATCGCCGACCTCGGTGCGAGCGGCACCTACTCGATCCAGGGGGCACCGGTGTTCTCGACTGCCGACCAGGAGGCGTGTGCCGCGGCCATCGACGCGGTGGGACCGAACGAGATTCGGGAGGTGTCGACGGTGAGCGCCACCGCGACGGCGACGACGCCGACGCCACCGACGCCGGGTGACGGTGCCGGCTTCGGCCTGCTCGTCGCCCTCGTCGCCCTGCTGGGCGTCGGGCTCCTCACTCGCGACTGACCCGGCACTTCTTCGCGGCTCGACCCCCGGGCAGTTCATGTTCGATAGACGAACGTTCATTTCACGGCGAATACTCATCAGGATTTTCAGGGTGAGACATTATATTGCTGGCGCCAGTACGTCCGAATATGAGCGACTACCGGGGGAGCGATGGTCGCTGTTACGGGGACCGCGACGTCTGGGAGCGACTGGAACAGGGGGAGTGGAGCGTGTGTTGCTGGGACGAGGAGACCGGACTGGAGGTCGTCGAGACCGACGACAACGACCTGCTGTTTCTGGTCCCGAAGGACCGAAAGGAGGTCGAGGCGTTCGCCGTCGAGACCTGAGTCACAGCACGTAGCGTTCGCCGTCGACCGCGAGCCCGTCGGCGAACGCCTCGTCGGCCGGGACGAAGTGCGAGACGTGGACGATTCGGGTCTCCGTCGCGTCGAGCTCGTCGGCGAGCGCCCGCGCGCCTTCGATTGTCATGTGTTTGGTACCGAACGTCCGGGGCGTCCCATCGGCGTCGAGGTGGTCGCCGCCGAGGGGGTGGTACTCACAGAGATGCGCGGGGACGATGCCGTCGGCGAGCAGCAGGTCCGCGTCGGCGAGCACCTCGCGCGACCGCTCGGGGACCGCGAAGTTCGTGTCGCCCGTGACCGAGAGCTTCGCGCCCGTCTCGGGGTCCTCGATTGCGGCCCCGTAACAGACGAGCGGTGGGTGGACGACCGGCACCAGCGTTACCTCGAAGCCACAGGCCTCGAACGGCTCGTAGGGGGTCTGTGGCGTGGGCGTCACGGCGTCGAGGTAGTCGTACTTCTCCGCGATGGTCTCGACGACCGACTGGCCGGTCTCCGGGTCGGTCTCGTCCGCGGCGTGGACCGGCACCCCCGAGAGCAGTCGGTAGGCGTTCCCGAGGCCGTCGAGGTGGTCGAAGTGGATGTGGCTGACGAGGATTTCACTCGGGAGCGGGACCTCCTGTTCGAGGAACTGATAGCGGAAGTCGGGGGAGGCGTCGACCAAAAGCGAGCGGTCGGTCCGCTCGTTGCGGACGTGGACCGAGAATCGCGTGCGCTCGACGCCTCGCTCACGGGCGGTCTCGCAGGTCTCACAGCGACAGCCCGGCGTCGGCGTCCCAGTCGTATCACCTGTTCCCAGGAGCGTGACCTCCATCGGTACCGACGACGGGGTGGCAGGGGAAAAGCACCGCGGTGGGCGAGGAGGGGGCCGAACGTCAGCGGGAGGAGGGAGCGCGCGTCAGCGGGCGGCGGGGCGTCAGGTCGAGGCGCGCCTGTCGATGTCCGGTGCGTGCTCGGGGAGACAGACGACTTTCTCGCGGCCGGTGGTGATTCGGACGACCTGCCCGTCGGCCTCCATCTCCGAGAGGAGCCGACTCGTCGTGGACGCCGACAGTCGCGTGGCGTCGCAGATGGAACACTGTCGGAGTCGGCCGTCGTTGCTCGCGAGTAGCTTTTCGACGTAGGTGTCTGGCTCGTACCCGGTTTCGGTGAGCAGTTCCGACCGCGTCCGGACCTCGTCGGTCCCACGGTTTCGGTCCGCGGGTGCGCCTGCGGACTGGGTACCTCGCTCGGTGGCGTCCCGAACCGTCTCGTCGCCGAGTGAGTCGCTGAGTCTGATGTAGAGTTTCCTGAACATTTCGTCGTGTGGAGCGGGTCGTGGGTGTCGCTTCGGTCCACGCGGCTTCCCGAACCTGTCCGTCTAGACCGGACGAGCGGGGATAGTAGTAATTCCAAAATAATTTGGTACGGTGGTAGGGTGACACTCGACCAGACTGCACGGGGGCGACCCACGCGACGGGGTAGCTGCCCGGAGCGAGCGCAGGAAGGCTTTTGCGGGCTGACGGAGTGCAACAGGTACGAGTTGACTCGGGCATCATGGCGAGCGATTCCACGTCCGGCAGCGAACCGATATCCACCCTCCAGCGCGTCGACGACCCGGTTCTGTCCGTCGACGACGACTGGCGGATCACCTACCTCAACGACGCCGGCGCGGCCCTGCTCGGCACCTCGCGTGCCGAACTGCGCGGTGACCACCTCTGGGCGGCGTGGCCCGACCTGTCGTCTTCCTCCGTCGCCAACTCGCTTCGAGAGGCGTCAGAAGCCGACACCCCGACGACGGTCTCGCTTCCACCCGTCGAGGGGACGACGTATCGTGCTCGCGCCCATCCCTCGGAGACTGGAGTGACGCTGCTTGCAGCCCCCGACGAGCCGGGGGCCGACGCGGACGTCTCGGCGGCGACCGTCGGTGACACGGACCGAACCGACGACACCCACGACCCGGGGCACAAGCGACGCGACCACCGGCTCCAGCGGTACGAGACCATCGTGGAGACGATGAACGATGGGGTGTACACGGTCGACCGGGACGGGCACTTCACGATGGTCAACCGCGAGTACGCCGAGATGACGGGCTACGACCGCGAGGAACTGCTCGGGGCGCACGTCTCGCTGGTGATCGACGAGGAGACCAGCGAACGGGCCCAGACGCTCGAAGCCGAACTGGTCGACGGTGAGTCGACGGTCCCATCCATCGAAGCGCCGCTCCGTCGCGCCGACGGGTCGACGTTCCCCGCCGAAGCCCGCTTCGCACTCATCGAGCGGGACGGAGCGAGCGAGCGCATCGGCGTCGTCCGCGACGTGTCCAGGCGGAAGGCACGCGAGCAGGAACTGGAGCGCCGCATCGACCAGCAGGCGTACGTCGCCGAACTCAGCCGCCGAGCACTCGAGGGCGAGGACCTCGACGACCTGTTCGACGACGTCGTCGCCACGGTCGCCGAGACGCTCGACGCCGAGTTCTGCAAGGTCCTCGACCTCGAGGACGGCGGCGAGGCGTTGCTGCTGCGTGCTGGCGTCGGCTGGGAGCCGGGGTACGTCGGCGACGCGACGGTCGGAGTCGGTACCGAGTCACAGGCGGGGTACACGCTCCGGTCCGCCGAGCCGGTCGTGGTCGACGACCTCGATGCGGAGACGCGGTTCTCCGGGCCGCCGCTGCTGACCGACCACGGCGTTCGGAGCGGCATCAGCGTCGTCATCGGGACGGTCGAGGAGCCGTGGGGCGTCCTCGGCACCCACGACACGTCGCCGCGAGCGTACGACCCGGAGGACGTGTCGTTCGTCGAGAGCGTCGCCAACGTGCTCGCGACCGCCATCGACCGACGAGCCTACGAACGCCGACTCAAGCGGTACGAGGTGGTCACCGAGCAGTCGACCGACGTGAACGCCATCGTGGATTCCGACGGCACCATCACGTACGTCACGCCCTCGGTCGAAGAGGTGCTCGGGTACGAACCGGCGGAGGTAGTCGGTGGGAACTTCTTCGACTGCCTCGCCGAGGAACGGCCGGCAGTCCTCGACCGGATACAGGCCCTGCTCGACGGTGCGGTGTCGACCGTGAGTGGCGAACTCACCCTCCCTCGTCGGGACGGGTCTGAAGCTATCATGGCGGTGAGCGGCCGCAACCTGCACGACGACCCGTACGTCGACGGTGTGGTGGTGTACACCCACGACGTGACCGAAGAACGCCGACAGGCGCGCCAACTTCGCGACCAGCGCGACCGACTGGAAGCACTCGTCGACCTGAACGGCGTGGTCAGCGACATCAACGAGGTCATCATAGACTCGCAGACGCGGGCAGCCCTCGAACGACGGGTCTGTGAAAACCTCGCAGCGGCCGACTCCTACACGTTCGCGTGGACGGGCGAGGTCGATACGGCTGCTGGCGAAGTCGTCGCCCGGGCGAGCGCCGGCCCACACGAGGGCTACCTCGACGAGATCACGATTCCGTACCGCGAGGGTGAGGCGGTCAGTGGGCCGACGGCGACGGCCCTCCAGACAGGTGAGATACAGGTGCTCCAGCGGACCGACGAGTACGAACACGAGGCGTGGCGGGCGGCGGCGGACGACGCGGGGTTCGGCTCGTCGGCCGCCATCCCCATCACGTACGACGACCGGCAGTACGGCGTGCTGAACCTCTACTCCGAGCGCGAGAACGCGTTCAACGAGCAGGAGCGAACCGTCATCTCACAGCTCGGCGAGAGCATGGGCCACGCCATCGCGTCGCTGGAGCGCAAGGACGCACTCATGGCCGAGAGCGCGGTCGAACTCGAACTGGCGCTGCCCGACGTGGGCGACGGTATCGAGTCGACACTCGACGAGCCGCCGACGCTCCGGGTCGACCGCACCATCCCCTACGAGAACGGGCAGTACCTCCTCTACCTGACCGCCACCGGATTGGACCAGTCTTCGGTGCGAGCGTTCCTCGAACAGGGTGACGACGACACGGTTCGCCGCTTCCGACCTGTCGAGAGCGACGACGGGGTCTCCCTCTACGAAGTACTGCTGGACCAACCCCCTGCGATCTCCTCGCTCACGACGCACGGCGGCGTGGTCCGCGAGGTGACTATCCGGGGGCAGAACGCGGTCGTCACGGTCGAACTCCCGTCGGAGAGCGACGTTCGAGCGGCGGTCAAGGCCCTCCAGGAACGGTATTCGGGCATCTCGCTCGTCACGCAGCGGCAGGTCATCCGGGAGTCGAGAAGTCGCATCGAGTACGTGAGCACCGTCGAAGCGCAGTTGACCGACCGACAGCGGCAGACGCTCGAGACGGCGTACTTCGCGGGCTACTACGACTGGCCGCGGTCGAGTACCGCGAGCGACGTGGCGGAGGTGCTGGCCATCAGCGACGCCACCGTCTCACAGCACCTACGGTCGGGACACGAGAAGCTCTGCGCTGTCTTGTTCGAGGGCGACAGCACCGACTGAGGCTCACGCGGGATGTGGATACAGTAGGTCGACGTACTCGTCGAGGTCGAGCGCGAACGCGCCGGCCGTCGCCGGGTCGACCCACGAGAACTCGAACTCGAGGCCGTCCTCGCCGCCGCCGTCGGTGATCGTGTGCGTCCAGCTGTCGGGTGCGTCGTGGACGACCGAGTGGAAGAAGTGGCGGACGTACCACCGTGAGTCCCGGCGCAGCCACACGTCGCTCGCGAGCTGGCGGACCTCTCCGAACGCCCCCAGCCCGCTCTCCTCGGCGACCTCGCGGAAGACGGCCTCTCGCGGGGTTTCGCCCGACTCGACCGTCCCCTTCGGAATCTGCAGGCCGTCGTGTTCGGGGCTCTCGAACACCAACAGTTCGCCCGTCGGTCGGGTGAGGTAGGCACACGCCTTCTGGACGAACGTACTTTCAGCGCGGTTCATACTCGTGTGATTGGTTGACTATGGTGTAAAAGTCTTTCATACGGCCAGTTCGGTAGTGTTTATCGAATATTATGACAACTAAGGCCCTCCCTCGAGGGACGCGCCCCAGGTGTGCTGGACGTGCCGGTAGAGGCCGAACAGCCAGCAGCCCGCGAGCGCGAGCGTCACCGCCGGGAGCGGGCCGGTGAACGCCGCCGGGTCGAGGAGCCACACCATCGCCAGCAGCAGGCCGAACCAGCCGGCGTAGCCGGGCCACTCGGGAACCGCCGTTTGGGTCGTCGACATCGACTCACCCCGTGTGGAGCCCGCAGTCGGGACAGCGGTTCGTGCTGCCAGCCGCGTCCCAGTGCATCGTGCCGTCGGGACAGGCTGGACACCGCAGGTGGACAGAACTGGACGATTCACCGGGTTCTACGAGAACGCTGGACGGATTGTCGGAGACTGCCATTTCGTGTGACGAACGTCCAGCAACTCGGATAAAGATTGTCTACTACGGGACTAAATCGCGACTGAATTCCTAGAACAGGGGTATAAAAACGTCGAATCGACGACGGACGCTCGATGCGGTCGAAGGTAGGTCGACGACCGGTCGGTTCCGGCGGGAACGGGGTCAGTCGTGGTCGTGGTCGTGGTCGTGGTCGTGGTCGTGGTCGTGGTCGTGGTCGTGGTCGTGGTCGTGGTCGTGACCACTGCCGTCGCCGGCGACGAGCGCATCGGCGTCCCCGTCCATCATGTCCATGTTCTTCAGGTTGTCCCGCTCCTCGAACCCCTCGATGGCTCGCCGGAGGTCTTCCTGGGTGAGCGTCATCCGCTCCTCGGTGAGCGCGTCGAGGACGGCCTCTCGGAGGACGAGTCGGAGGTCCGAGCCCGTGAGCCCCTCGGTGAGGTCCGCGAGTTCGTCGGGGTCGAAGTCGTCGACAGTCATCCGGCGGGTGACGATACGCAGGATGTCGGAGCGCATGCCCCGGTCGGGTTTGGGGAAGTTGACGATCTCGTCGAACCGGCGCCACGCCGCCGAGTCGAGCTGGTCGGGGTGGTTCGTCGCCCCGATGAGGAGCACGTCGTCCTGAATCAGCGAGACCTCGTCGATGGACTTCAGGAGGGTGTTGACCGCGCGCTTGATGGCGGCGTGCTCGTCGGAGGCGCGCGTCTTCGCGACGAAGTCGAACTCGTCCATGAAGAGGATACACGGCGACAGTCGTTTGGCGACCTCGAACGTCTTGTCGACGTTCTTCGCCGTCTCACCGAGATACTGGCTCGTGATCATCGAGAGCTTCACCTCGACGAACGGGAGGTCGAGCTGGTGGGCGAGCGCGCGGGCGACCGAGGTCTTCCCGGTGCCCGGCGGCCCGACGAACAGGAGCTTGCCGATCTCGCGGAGCCCGATGCGCGCGAGGTAGTCGCGGTGCTCGATGGCTTTCATCACCTTCTGAATCTCGTCCTCCTGGTCGGTCGTGAGCACGAGTTCGTCGAGCGTCATCTCGATCTCCTCGGGCGCGCGCACCTCGACGAGGTCGAGCATCTCCTCTTCCTCCTCGTCGAACATCTCCTCGAGCAGGGAGTCTATCCAGACCCGGTCGGCGTGAATCGGGCGGTTCGCCTGCCGGGCGTGTTCGTACTCGACGCCGAACTGGTCGCCGTAGGCGTACGCGAGCGTGGGGTTCTCCTGCACCTGCTGGGGCTCCAGCCGGTCGAGGAGCCACTGTTCGGCCATCGACTCGTCGGTGAAGGAGATGCTCCCCGAGAAGTCGTCCCGCTCGGTGAACATCAGCCCCTTGACCGCGTCCCACGGGCGGTCGATGCCCGTGGCGGCGGCGGTGTTGGAGTTGGTGGTGGTCAGCGGGCGCTCGACCTCACCGTCCGTCCAGAACACCCGGCGATACTGTGGCGGAAGGTCCCGCTCGTCCAGTTCGGGGGTGTCGCTGTAGACGTGCGCGGTGAAGAGGAACTCGACGACGTCGACCTCGGGGCTACTCATCTCCAGCGACGTACGGACTTGCGAGCAATAAGCGCGTCGTCACGCGCGGATACCGCCGCGAGGCGTCAGGCGCCCACCGCTCTGCCGTAAACCACCCGGTCATTACCGTGTGGTAAGTCAATACCGGGTAGAACTTACAGCAATTAGCTCAAAGACGGGAGAATTTAACATAGAGGGGACTAACCCACGTGTATGAGCGACACGGACCCAGTCGTCGTCAAGGCGTACCGAACCGCACAGGGGAAAGAGGACGGTGTCTTCGCGGACGTGCGAAGCGAGGACCTCTCGATTCCGCTCATCAACCGGATGCTCGACGAGACCGGCCTCACCGGCGAGGACGTCGACGACCTGATGTGGGGCTGTGCCCAGCAGCGCGAGGAGCAGGGCAACAACATGGCGCGCGTCATCGCGCTGATGTCCGACCTCGGCGAGAAGACGCCCGCGACGACCATCAACCGCTGGTGTGCGTCGTCCGCGCAGGCCATCATCTCGGCGTCGGACGCGATTCGCGCCGGCCAGCGTGACTGCATCATCGCCGGTGGTGTCGAGAACATGTCGCGCGTCAAGATGGGCCAGAACAACCAGATCCACCCCGGCCTCAACGACTACCACAACGTCGCGGCGCTCTCGATGGGGATGACGGCCGAGGAGGTCGCCAACCGCTTCGACGTCAGCCGGGAGGAGCAGGACGAGTACGCCGCGCGCTCCCAGCAGCGCGCCGTCGCCGCCACGGAAGAGGGACGCTTCGACGACGAGATCGTCCCCATCGACAACGGTGAGGAGGAAATCACGAAGGACGAGGGACTTCGACCGGGGACCACCGCCGAGAAGCTCGCGGGCCTGCCGACCGTGTTCGCCGCCGACGGCAGCGTCACGCCCGGGAACGCCTCGCAGATCTCGGATGGCGCCGCGGGACTCATGCTCACCTCGCGCGCGTTCGCTGAGGAACACGGTCTCGAAATCATGGCCGAGGTCGGCAACAACGCCGTCGCCGGCGTCGAGCCCGAAGTCATGGGCATCGGGCCGGTCCCTGCGTGCGAGCAGCTGTTCGAGCGCTCGGGCACGACGGCATCCGACTACGACCTCGTCGAACTCAACGAGGCGTTCGCCTCTCAGTGTCTCTACTCGCAGGAACAGCTCGGCTTCGACGACGACATCTACAACGTGAACGGCGGCGCCATCGCCATCGGCCACCCGCTCGGCGCCTCCGGCGCACGCCTGCCCGTCACGCTCATCCACGAGATGCACAAGCGCGACGCCGAACTCGGCCTCGCGACCGAGTGTGTCGGCTTCGGCCAAGGCGCGGCCATCGAGTTCTCGCTGCCGAACTGACGGCGCCGCGTCGTTTTCCCTCGTTTTGGCTGGATACCAGTCAGCTACGTACCGATTTGTCCACTGTAGGCGAACGTTTATCTCGACGACTCCCGTGCGCCACAGCAGAACAGCATGGTACGGTGCGCTTACGAGGGCTGTGGGTGGCAGGCCATCGCCCCGTCGCGAGAGGCCGCAGACGAACAGTACGCCGAACATATAGTCACGGAACACGCCGAGACGGTCGACGCCGACATCCCGGACGGGATGGTACAGGTCCGCGACGGCGAGGACGCCGAGTGGCGGACGATGACCGTCGAGCAGGCCCTGGCGTTCCACGAGGGTCTCCACGACGACGGCGGTGAGTAAGCCCGGCAACGCGGCCCACAAGCGGCCCATAACTACCCCTAACCCGGCGCCATCAGCTACCGGTGGTACATCGATGGTACACGAACTGACCTGCCGAGAGGCCGGCTACGACTGTGACTTCATGATCCGCTCGGAGTCCGAAGACCAGCTCATCGAGATGGTCCAGCAACACGCGAAAGAGACACACGACAAGGAGATGTCACGCGAGGACGTACAGGGGCTCGTCAAGACGGTCTGAGTCCCGAACCGTTATCCGCTCGCGCAGAGACCGGCGAGCCATGCAGCTAGACGGGTTCCACCACGCCGCCGGTTCCCACTGCGGCTCCACCTCCCTGCGCGACCTGTCGGACTACTACGGCTGGGGCTTCTCCGAACCGGAGTGTTTCGGGCTCGCCTCGGGCCTCGGGTTCACGTACTTCGAGCTTCCCACCTCGCCGTGGCGGATGTTCGTCGGCCGGCCGCTGTGGCTCGAACGCGCCTTCTTCGACCACCTCGATATTCCGCACACTGACCGCGAGGGCGATGACTGGGCGACGGCGTGGGCGCAGGTGACCGACCGCCTCGACAACGGCTCGCCCGTGATGCTGTTCGTCGACCTCTACTACCTCGACTACTACGACACGGACACGCACTTCGCCCCCCACTCGCTGCTCGTCGTCGGCTACGACGAGAACCGCGAGGCCCCGGACGGGTCGACGGGCGTCGCGTACATGGCCGACTCGGAGTTCGACGACATACAGCCGTTGGCGCTCGACTCCCTCCGCGCGGCGTGGGCCTCGAAGGACGTGATACCGCTGCAGAACCGCTGGCTCGCGGTCGACGGCACTCCTCGACCGGACACCGAGGCCGCCGTCCGCGAGGCCCTCACCGAGACGGCGAGCTACATGCTCGACCCCGATGGATCCCAGCGGGAACTCGGCTTCGGGACGGCCGGCGTCCCCGGCATCCGGGCACTCGCCGCCGACCTCCCGGACTGGACCGACCTGGAGGACCCGACGTGGACCGCGCGGTTCGCCTACCAGAACATCGAGCGCCGCGGGACGGGCGGCGGCGCGTTCCGCGGCCTCTACGCGCCGTTCCTCGACACGTGGGCCGACTCGGTCGGCCTCGACGGGTTCGACACCCGAATGCACGACATCGCGAGCGAGTGGACCGCGACGAGCGAGGTGCTGTACGCCGCGAGCGAGACCGACGATTCCGACGAGCAGCGCGACCTGCTAGAGCAGGCGAGCGAGCGGGTTGCCGACCTCGCGGACACGGAGCAGGCGTTCTACGAGGACGCACTCGACGAACTCGGGTGAGCCGGCGAAGGTTCAAGTACGGACCCGCGACCACCGTCCCCGTGACGTAGCGGTCGACGTGGACGGACTACGGCGGATGTGTGGCCCACCCGTCCACGAGCGCGTCGTCGGGCCACCTGTTCGCCAGCCTGTCGCCGAGTCGGACGGGTTAAGCCGCCCGCCGCGGACCGCGAGGTATGGACGTCGAGCGAGCTTTCGCCCAGATGCCGTTCGCCAATCACGTCGGGGTCGAGTTGACGACTGCCGAGCCGGGCCACGCCGAGGGAGTGCTGTCGCTGGCGGACGAACACTCCTCGAACCCGAACACGCTGGTCGCGCACGGGGCCGTCGCCTACACGCTGGCCGACACGGTCGGGGGAGCGGCGGTCGTCGCGGCCGTCGAGGACGTGGCACCGACCATCGACATGCGCATCGACTACCTCGCACCCGCGACCGGCGGGGCCCTCCACGCCAGCGCGGACGTGGTCCGGCTCGGCAGCAGCGTCGCAACCGTCAACGTGTCGGTCACGGACGACGAGGGAACCGATATCGCCAGCGCCCGCGGCGTCTACAAGACCGGCGGCGGGGACGGCCGGACCGCGTGGAACGACGACGACGGGTCGCCGTCGCCCGACGAGCTGGAGTGACTCAGTCGTCTGCCGGAGCGGGGCTGCCACCGGAACGCGGGTCCGGTGCGACGCCGTCGTCACTCCACCCGCGCAGGTCGTAGTAGTTCGAGAGCTCCTCGCTCAGCCCGTCGATGTCGTACGGGAGCGCGTCGTCGTCCGAGCGGTCGAACCCGCGCTGGTTGTTGAAGTGACGTTCGAGGTCGACGATGGTGCTCCCCACGTCCATGATGGTCTCCCAGTCCGTGTCGAACAGCCGCGCGTAGCGCTCGGGGGTCATGTTCGAGTACGAGAACTTGCAGAGCACGCCCGAGTCGTGGACGGCGTTCTTGTTCTCCTGCTCGATGAGCCGCTCCGATTTCCCCTCGACGCCGTCGGAGTCGATCGCCTTCTCGGGGGCGACCAGCGGGTACTCCAGCTGGTACATCTCGGCGTACATGTGGTCCGCACCACGGTTCGAGGTCGCGAAGGAGAGCCCCTGGCCGTTGAGCGTGCGGCCGTCGTGGGCGGCGAACTCCATCCCCTTCATCGTCCAGTTCTCGACGCCGAGCTCCTCGTGGAAGCGGTCGATCCCCTCGGCGAGGAGGTCGCCCACGCCCTCGCGCCGGGAGATCTGCTCGATGAGGTCGTGGACGAGCTCGGTGTTGCCGAACTCGTCTTCGGCCTTCAGGTAGGCGGCGATGGCGTCGCCACAGGAGATGGTGTCGAGCCCGTGCTGGTCACACAGCTCGTTCGACTTCATCAGCGCGACGAAGTCGTCCACGAGCTGATTAGAGCCGAACGCCATCATCGTCTCGTACTCCGGCCCCTCGGTTTCGAGCCCGCTCTCCTCGTCACGGGTCGGGAGTTTGCACGCGAACGCACACGACGAGCACGTCCCCTTCTTGTACTTGTGCTCGATGACCGCGGACGACCCGATGTCCCCCACCTTGTCGTACTGCAGCTCCTCGAAGTACCTCGTGGGGAGCGCGCCGACGGCGTTGGCGTAGTCGGAGACGGAGACGGTGCCGGCGTCCTTCATCGGGGAGCCCGACGTGGCGGCCTCCTGGTGAATCTCGCTGGCGAGTTCCTCGTCGAGCCCCACGTCGGGGGCCGAATCACCGTCGAACGTGAGGAACTTCACGCCCTTCGAGCCGAGGACCGCCCCGAGTCCACCGCGCCCGAACGCCCGCGACTCGGAGGTCATGATGCAGGCGTACCGCACCTCGTTCTCGCCGGCCGGCCCCATGACCATCGTGTGCTCTGCACCGATGTCGTGCTCGTCATCGAGATAGTCGAGTACATCGTCGACGATGGCGCCTTCGAGGTTCGGAACGGCCTCGAACTCGACGCCCTCGTCGGTGACGTGGAGCCCCACGAGGTCGTCGCTCGCACCGGTGACCTCGACCGCCCCGTAGCCCGTCTCGACGAAAGGCCGGGAGACGAACCCGCCGGCGTTCGACGAGAGCAGGCCGTTCGTCAGGGGAGAGAGCCCGGTCGCGGACATCCGGCCGGTGTAGCTCATCTGGGAGGTCTGGAGCGGCCCGGCGGCGAACACCACTCGGTTGTCGATGCCGAGCGGGTCGGCGTCGAACGGGATGCGGTCGTGCGCCAGCTTCGTGCCGACGCCGCGTCCCCCGATGAACGATTCGAGGACGTCGTCGATGTCCTCCTCCGTCGTCTCCTGGGCAGTGACGTCGATAGACAGCAGCGAACCTTCCGCGTGAATCATCTATCGTGAGGTTCGGCGGGCCACCCTTGAATCTGCCTGCATGGATGCGCGGGTGGTCTAAAAGGCGCCGTGGCGACGTCAGTTCTCGTCGGGGTTACAGAACGCCATCGCGTCGCGCACGGACTCGCGCTGGCCGATGAGCGTCAGCCGGTCGCCCTTCTGGAGCGTGAAGTCGGCGTCGGGAACCTGCGTCTCGCCGTTGCGTGCGACGAGTGCGATGAGCGTCGCCGCCGGGAGTTCCGGGCCGATCTCCCGGACCGTGCGGCCGACGAGCTCCTCGCTCGTCACCTCGATCTCCTGCACGTCGCCGGAGCGCCCGAGTTCGCCCATCCACCGCGAGAGCGCCGGGCGCTCGATGGCGTTGTCGATGGCCTGTGCCGTGGCGAGCGCCGAGGAGATGGTCCGCACACCCAGATCCTCGAACGCCTCGACGTTGTCCGGGTTGTTCGCCCGGGCGAGGATCGTCTCGACGTCGAACTTCGAGGACGCGAGCTGTGCTACCAGGAGATTGACGTCGTCGTCACCAGTCGCGGCGACGACGATACGGGCGTTGCCTGCACCGGCCGCCTGTAGCACCTCCGTGTCGGTGCCGTCGCCGATGTGGACGGTGTGGCCCTGGTTGCGGGCCACCTCCACCTGTTCTTCGTCGTTCTCGATGACGACGACGTTCTCTCCGCGGTCTTCGAGGCGTTCAGCGAGCGCACGGCCCACCTGCCCGCCTCCGATTACGAGTACACGCATGGGTATCACGTCAAGGAACTCCGCGATGCGACGGGCGAGGCCGCCCTCGAACACGACCGTCGCGAGGATGACGAGGAAGACGGTGCCGACGAGCAGCTCCGCCGCCTCGGTCATCCCGGCGTTCTGTAGCTCGACGGCGAACAGCGTCGCCACGGACGCTGGGATGATGCCGCGCGGGCCGACGAGGCTCACGAACACCTTCTCGTTTCTCGTGAACCGGTCGCCCGAAAGCGAAAGGAACACGAGGGCCGGGCGGATGAGCAGCGCGACGGCCACCACGACGACGAGTCCGCCGATGCCGAGGGCGATGAGGTCCTCGAAGCGGAGGAGGGCGGCGAGCGCGATGAACACGAACGAGAGGACGATGAGCGTCACGTCGCCCTTGAACTCCGAGATGTCCTCCTCGTAGGGGACGTCGAGGTTGCCGAGGATGATGCCCGCGGTGGCCACGGCGGCGACCCCGGCCTCCGTGGCGATGAAGTCCGCCGCGCCGAACGCCACGAGCGCACCCGCCAGCACCAGCAGTCGGGCATTCTGTGGTGCGTTACCGGGCGAGAGGTCGACGTACCGGAGCAGGTACCAGACGACGGCGGCGACGACGATGCCGACGAGTACGCCGACGCCGAGTCGCTCGGCGAACAGCACGAGGAACTCCTCGGGCGCGGTGTCACCTTCGATGATGATCTCGAAGACGACGACCGCGACGATGGCTGCGGTCACGTCGTTGACGATGCCCTCAGTCTCGAGCGCCGCCTCGACGCGATCGCGGACGGGAACGACTTCCAGAATGGGTGCGATGACCGTCGGGCCGGTCGCCACCAGCAGTGCACCGATGAGGAACGACACGTCCCACGGCGCGTCGAAGGCGAACTTCGTGACTACGGCGGTAGCGACGAGCGCGATGAGCGCTCCCAGCGTCACGAGCCTGGTGTTTTCGGTCGGAGCCTCCCGGAGCTTGTCCGCCCGGAGGTGGAACGCCCCCTCGAAGACGATGATGGCGACCGAGAGGCCGACGATGGCGGGCAGCGCGCCGCCGAACGACGATCGCGTGACCAGCCCCAGCCCTTCGGGGCCGAGCGCGATGCCCGCGCCGATAAGGAAGATGATGCTCGGCACCTCGAACCGGTCCGAGAGTATCTGTGCGCCGACGCCGAGTCCGATGATCGCCGCGACGAGCGGGATCAGGTTGCCGGCTCCAGCCATCCGAGCACCTCCATCACTCGCCGGGTTCGGCGGGACCGCATATTAAACGTCCGACCCGGTCCCGGCGGATTCCCCACCCCGATTTCCGCTTCCGGTCGGAACTTGTTCTGGGAGGGCGTCATGAACTGCACGATCGGTGGGCGAATGGTCAGTTCGTGACGGCTGCGCTGTCGACCGCGTGGGCGTTCGGCGGGAACGGTGGGCGAACGTCCGGGGGGCGGTTTACGCCTCCCTGTCCAGATACCGCACCACGCCCTCCCTGTTCATGCGACCCGTTTTGCGGTGAGCGGGTCGCGGAGCGACCTGGAACCGCAAGAATCTGCACGAAAAACGTCGGAGTCTCGTTCCGTTCGGCCCCGATGAACCGCTCGGCTCTGCGAACCTCGCGGACGCTCACTCGCCCCGCTGGTCCAGATACCGCAACACGCCCCGCGTGTTCATCGCGGCCTCGGCCTCGGCTTTCAGTTCGCCCCACACCTCGCGCATCTCGGTTTGGGCGACGAAGTGCTCGACGACCGCCTCGTCGTCGCCGAGTTCCTCGCGTTTCGCGGCGATCGCTTCGACCCAGTCGGTGAGCACCGACATGTACTCGGCGAGTCGGTCGCCGGTCTCCACAGGACCGAAGTGAGCGTAGCAGAGGGTCTCCGGATCGATCTGTCGGATGGTCCGCACGTCGGCGATACACTGCTCGAAGTCGAAGTTCGGTGGCGGCGAGGTGACGTGAACCTCGTCGAGCGTCGGAACGTAGATGCCCGCGGCGTCGGCCGTGTAGACGGCATCGTCGCTCGGCGAGTGGAAGATGGCGTGGTGTGGCGCGTGGCCGGGCGCGTCGTGGACCTCGATGACGCGGTCACCGAGGTCGAGCACGCTCCCGTCGTGGACCTGCTGGAGGCGACCGGCAGGGACCGGGTTCGGCTCGCCGTAGAACTGGAACTGGTCGCCGACCGCGTGCTTCGTGCCCTCCCAGAGTCGCGACGGGTCCACGAGGTGTTTCGCGCCGCGCTCGTGACAGACGACGGTGGCGTTCTCGCAGGCGTCGGCGAGAAAGCCCGCGCCACCCACCTGGTCGAGGTGGACGTGCGTGGGGACGACGTACGACACCGCTTCGGGGGCGATGCCGAGTTCGTCGAGCGCGGTGAGCGTGTTCTCGTAGTTCGCTCCGGTGCCGGTGTCGATGATGGCCGGCTCGGGCGCGTCGATAATGTAGAGCGATCCGTACTCGGGCGTGTCGTACATTCCCGTGTCGAGATAGTACGTGTCCGAGACGCCGCCAACGTCGACTTCGAACACGTCACCGATTGCCATACCGAGAGGTTGCGGGGATTCGAGGATGAAACTGGCGCTCGACGCGGAGGGTTCAACCAGCGTTTCAGTTATCCAATACTTTTCGGCATCTCCCCCGGAACGGTCGGCTGCATGCCTGCCCTCCAATCGCGCAGTCGCATCGCATCGCCACCGGTGGTGGTCCACCGATGAAGCACGGCGCCGTTGCCGCTGGTCTCGTCGTCGCCGTCGTCGCCGTGGGCGCCCTCGGGGTCGCCGTCGCGCCGGACGGCCTCCTCGGTCCCGCCGACCCCGGGATGGAAACTCCCGGGTCGCCGTCGGAGCCGACCGCGACGCCCGGCGCACAGGTCGACGCCGACGCCCAGTTCAACACGACTGCTCACCACGAGTCGGTCCTGTTGCCAGCTCGTGCCGACGCCCTTCTGACGGGATCGAGCGGGCTCGAACCGGGTCGCACCGTCACCGTCCGGCTCGCGTCGTCGGACGACGGGTTCGACACGACGAAAGAGGTGGTCGTCCTCGACGACGGCACGTTCGGCGCAGTGGTGAACCTCAAGGACGTGGAGCCGACCACGCACCTGACCGCCACCGTCAGCTACAACGACACCCAGCTCGCGAACGACACCGTCCGCGTCACCGGTCCCAACGGGACGCACTTCCACGTCACGGGCGAGCGCATCACGGTCCAGAACACGACCGGGCAGACCGTTCGTGGTGCGACGAGCCTCGACCCCGGCACGAACGTCACGGTCCGCGCGCGGTCGAGCGGGTCGAGTCCGTTCCTCAAGTCGACGGTGGCGACCGTCCGCGAGAACGGGACGTTCGTCGCCACGTTCGACTTCTCCGGCGTCGACCCCGGCACCGAGTTCACCGTGACCGCCCATCACGCGGGCGACACCGTCGAGCGGTCCGGGGCTGTCACCGAGGACTGACGCGCCGCTCACCCCCGTCACACCGAACCACAGCATCGACACGCCTTTTGCGAATCCTGCGGAACCTCCGGCAAATGCTCTCGCGACAGTATCTCCGCGACAACCCCGACGAGGTGCGCAACGCCCTCGACGCCCGGGGGTACGACGATGTGGACCTCGACGCGGTTCTCGACACCTACGACGAGTGGCGCTCGCTGAAGTCGGCGGGCGACGACCTCCGCCACGAGCGCAATCAGGTGTCGTCGAAGATCGGCCAGTTGAAACAGGAGGGGAAAGAGAAGGAGGCGCAGGAGGCTATCGAGCAGTCGAGCGAACTCAAGGCCGAACTCGAGGAACTGGAGGCGCGCGCCGGCGACCTCGAAGCCGAGCTCGAACGGCAGTTGCTCGAACTGCCACAGATTCCGGACGAGTCGGTTCCGGTGGGCGACGACGAGAGCGACAACGTCGAGCGCGACCGCGTCGGCTTCGACGACCTCCGGGAGCTCCCCGACGAGGTACAGCCCCACTACGACGTCGGTGAGGCCCTCGAAATCATCGACGAGGAGCGGGGCGCGAAGACCACCGGCTCGGGGTTCTACTTCCTGAAAGGCGACGGCGCCCGCCTCGAACACGCGCTCATCCAGTTCATGCTCGACGTCCACCGCGAGCAGGACTACCACGACGTCTTCCCGCCGGTTCCCGTCAAGTCGACCTCGATGCGCGGCACCGGGCAACTCCCGAAGTTCAACCACGATGCCTACCGCATCGGCGGCGCCGAGCAGGAGGCGTACGACGACGACGACCTCTGGCTCTGTCCCACCGCGGAGGTGCCCGTCACGAACATGCACCGCGAGGAGATCCTGCTCGACGAGGACCTCCCGCTCAAGTACCAGGCGTACACGCCGAACTTCCGGCGCGAGGCGGGCGAACACGGCACCGAAACCCGAGGCATCGTCCGCGTCCACCAGTTCAACAAGGTCGAACTCGTGAATTTCGTCCGACCCGAGGAGAGCTACGACCGGCTGGACGCGCTCGTCGACGAGGCCTGCGAGGTGCTCGACCGGCTCGGGCTCCCGTATCGGACGCTCGACCTCTGTACCGGCGACCTGACGTTCGCGTCGGCGAAGACCGTCGACATCGAGGTGTGGGCGCCTGGCAACGACAGCGAGGACGGCCCCGAGCAAGGTGGGCGGTGGCTGGAAGTGTCGTCGGCGTCGAACTTCGAGGAGTTCCAGGCGCGTCGCGCCCGCATCCAGTACCGGCCCGAGCGCCACGAGTCGGCGGAGTACCTCCACACGCTGAACGCCTCGGGGACTGCGGTTGGGCGGGTAATGGTCGCCATCCTCGAGTACTACCAGAACGACGACGGCACGGTGGACGTGCCGGAGGCGCTCCAGCCGTACATGGGTGGCACCGAGGTCATCGAGGGCCACGCCCCCGTCGGGGAGAGCGCGATCGGTTCGGGCGAGCGAGACTGATTCAGGCCGTCGCGCGCCCGTGGCGGTGGCCGAGATAGAACGCTGCCGCGGGGACGACGAGGAACGCGACGACGTTCACCGCGAGCAACAGTAGGCTGACGGTCTGGCCGACGGTACCGACCGTGGGGAGCCACGACCTCCCTTCGACGAAACCAGTTACCAGCGCCTCGGCGGCGATACGGAGCGCGAACACCGCGAGGACGAGCGCCACGACGCCCAGCGGGTAGCGAACGGACGGTGAGTGTAGATTCAGGGACACGTTTCTGGGTGTGGATGCGACACCGATAGCTGTTCCGCCGACTGTCAGGCCACGAGCGTCTCGTCGAGCCAGTCGTAGATGACGCCCGTCGCGAGCCGCAGGTTCCCGACCTGACAGTGCTCGCCCGCGCCCTCCTCGGTGGTGAACACGCGCAGCGTGGTCGGTCCTGCGAGTTCGTCGACGAACGCCTGTGCCAGCCCGAGCGGGACGAAGTGGTCGTCCTCACCCGCGAGCACGAGGGTCGGACACCCGATTCGGTGTGCGAGTCCCGCGAGCGAGAACTCGCGGAGTCGCCGCTGGAGGTCGGCAGCGCCGTCGACGCCGAACACCCACCGGGAGTTCTGCATGAGCCAGCGCGACTCCACGCTGAACTGACTGGCGAGCGTGGCGAGCCCGTTCACCAGCGCGTCCGGGAGATGTAACATGAGGCGGGCGAGCCGGGGGTTCTCGTAGGCCGACGCGCCCCAGAGGTCGTGCATGTGGTCGAACGCGACGCAGGCGGCGATTCGGTCGTCGAACGCCGCCGCGCGCGGGGCGTAGTAGCCGCCGAAGCTCACCCCCACGAGGCCGATGGCCCCGGGGTCGACGTCTGGACGCTCGGTCAGGTAGTCGAGGACGGGACCAACGACGTGCTCCCAGTCGGCGCGCGCGGCCAGTCCCTCTTTCCTGAGGGGTGCGCCCTGTCCCGGTCCCTCGAACAGCAGCACGGTGTACCCCCGGGCGAGCGCCTCGGGGACGCCACAGAGGAAGTAGAGCTCCTCGGCGAGCGAGTCGAAGCCGCCGAGACAGACGACCGTCGGCCGCGGCCCGTCAGCGTCGGGGGGCGCGAACAGGTAGCCAGGGAGCGTCGTCTCCTCGTAGGAGATCTCTACCTGTTCGGGGGGTGCATCGAGCAGGGCCATCCCGGCGCGGAACGCCCGGCGGCTCGCCTCGTAGGTCTGGGGGCGTCGCGGGTCGTCGCTGTCGAGGAAGAACTCCGCGGTCCGGTAGTAGGTGTGCGCCCGGAGGTAGCCGAACCGGGCGGTCCGGTCGTTCCCTGCCTCGTGGGCGTCGTCTGCCGCGCGCTCAACCCCTTCGGCCGTGCGACGCCACTCGGTGTGCCAGGCCTCGGTGTCGCCGTCGTCGATGCGGTCGGCGGTCACCAGCACCTCGCCGGGCTCCGTGCCGCCGAAGGTGGTGTACGCCAGCGCGCGGAGGGTCTGGTAGTCGAACGCCTGCCCGTCGAAGTGAACACGCATACGACGTGAGCGACGGCCCGCAAGAAAAAATTGTGGCAGGCCCGCTGCCATGGGCGGACGGACGAACAGCCCGGCCGATTCAGTGCGTGTAGGTTCGGAGTCGTTCGATACGACCGTCCACGAACGCGAACGTATCGACGAACCGGAACAGCGGGTCGCCGTCGGCACCCTCCAGTCGCCCCTCGACGGCGACGCGGTCGTCGGCCGGATACACCGCCTCGACGACGTGGCGGGTGTCGGTTCGCGGCCGCGACTCGCGCATGAACCGGACGAACGCGTCTGCCCCCTCGATGGTCCGGTCGGGGCGGTCGTGGACGAACTCGTCTGCGAGGAGGGAACGGAGGCGGTCGTACGCCCCGGCGTCGATACTCTCGTAGTAGCTCCGGGCGACGGCGGCGCGGTCCATGACTGTGCCGACGCGAGCGACCGACAAAAGCCCCGGGCACGCGGGACGAGCCGCTTTTTGCGCCGCGGGTGAAACGGGGGCTGTGGACCTGCACGTCCGGTACGAGGGTGACGACGACCCGAAGAAGTGTACGGCCCGGAAGCTCGCGCGCTTCGACCTCGCGGAGCTCCATCGCTCGCCGCGGTCGGTCCCGGCCGGCATCGTCCTCGACCCGTACGCCGAGCAGGCGCTCTCGCCCGCCGATTCGGGGTGGGACGTGCTGGTCGCGCTCGACTGCTCGTGGGAGACTGCCGAAGAAGAGGCGTTCAAACTCCGCGGCGACCACCGTGCGCTACCGTATCTGGTCGCGGGTAACCCCGTGAGCTACGGGACGCCGTTCCGCCTCAACACCGTCGAGGCGTTCGCTGCCGCCTGTTATATTCTGGGAGACCGCGCGCAGGCCGAACAGCTCATGTCGAAGTTCCGCTGGGGGCACACCTTCCTCGAACTCAACGAGGAGCCCCTGGAGCGGTACGCAAACTGTGCGAACTCGGCGGAGGTCGTCGCGGTGCAGGAGGAGTATCTGGACCGCTAGGCGACGGGCGCGAACGCCTCGTTGACAGCCGTGGACACACCGAGGTCGGCGAGTTCACGTTCGAGGTCCGGCGCTGGAATCGTCTCGTCGCGCTTCGAGAGCGCGGCGGCGTGGTACAGATACGAGATCCGCAGCAGGTCGACGCCCAGCTGGACGTTCGCGGGGACGGTGACGTGGAACGTCGTCCACCCCGAATCCGGGTAGAGGTGGTGCGGCTCGGTGCGGCCGCTCTCGACGAGCGCATCGCGGAGCCGCCGCGGGAAGTTGATGTCGACGAACCCGTTGGCGTGGACGTGACCGATTTCGCGGTTGCCGAGGCGGAACTCGCGGCCGCCGAACCGGTGGGGCTCGGCGATGACGCCCGGCAGGTCGAGCGTTCGCTGGACCACACGGTCGACGAGGGTCGGCTCGGTCTGTGGAATCGGCGCCATCAGGCCATCGCCATGATTGCCTCGCGGAGGTCGTCGTCCGCGCCGAACGTCTCGAGTTCGGCCTCGACGTCGATGTCGTCGGCCATCGACGCCTTCCCGTCGTCGTGGCTCACGTCGAGGACGTAGTAACAGTACGCCAGCCGCAGGAGCTTCGTTGCCTCCTCGACGTCATCCTCGCCGCGGATGGTGAACGTGGTCCAGCCGGTCTTGCCGTACATCGGGTGCGGCTCGGTGCGACCGGCGGCGACCAGCGCCTCTCGGACCGGAATCGACAGCGGGAGGTCGAGCGACCCGTCGTCGTCGATGTGGCCGAAATCCTCACCGGCGAACATGAACTCCGTTCGGCCGCCACGGCGCTGTTCGACGCTCACGCCGTCCCACTCACTCACCTGCGATACGATCGACTCTTCGATTGGCTGTGCAATAGGCATGGACACCGTACGAAAACGCTCGGAGCGGTAATAAACCGGAACTGCTTACCTGTATTTCGCGAGATACTAATGGGGCGTTACTGGTCGCTATCGGACACCAAACCCGACCGGTGGGTCGAGTGGACTCCGGGGTAAGCCGGCGGCGGGCTCGGGGTCGTTGTAGCCACCGGGGGCCACGTCGTTCGGTCCGTCGGGGTAGAACAGCGCTGCGAGTGCCTGCACCTGCTCGCGCCCGATCCCGAGCTCGAACTGGCCGCCACCGTACATGGTAATGTCGTTCCGGCGGGCGAAGTCGACGGTATCGAACAGCGACTCGACGGTCCCGAACCGCGAGGGCTTGATGTTGAGCCACTGCGGCTCCCACGGCAGCGCCTGCACCGACGGGACGCCCGTTATCGGGTAGTCCCACGCGAGCCGGTCGGCCACGTCGTCCAGCAGCGGCATCGTCTCCTCGGTCACTGCGGGGTCCTCGATGACGGCATCGGGGAACGCCGACAGGAGCCGCTCGTAGAACGCCGGGTCCGGTTCCGTATCGACGTCGGTGCTCTCGTACAGCCCCTTCAAATCGAGCGTTCTGACGCGGTCGGTCTCGGCCAGCCGCGCTACGAGTGCGTCGCTCCACTCCGGCGTCGGGTCGAGTTTGAACTCCGCGTCGGGGTTCACGTCGAAGATGATCTCGATACGCTCGAAGCCCTCCAGTCGGGTGGAGACGACGAACCGGACCGGGTCGGGGTCAGTGTCGAACGCGTCCGCAAGCGTCATCCCCTGCTGTTTCAACGCGAGGTCGAGCGCCGCGCTCTCGAACGCCCACCGGCGCATCGCCGGGGCGTGGTGCTGGTTCGGCTCGCCGTCGGGCCAGAGGTCGACCCGCGCGAGCGCGTCGGAGAAGCCGTCGAACGTGTACTCGCCGGTCAGGTCGGGCCGGGGGTAGGGGTCGTGGTCCTCGGCCTCGTAACAGACGTCTTCGCCGCGGCCGACGCGTCCCTCGCCCGAAAGTTCGACCGTCGTGGTGACACGGGTGAAGCCGCTCGACGTGTCGCGCTCCCGGCGGTCGAGCGTGAGCGACTCGACGACCAGCGGGAGGTCCGCGACCATCTCGTAGTGGCGCATACGGTCCCGTGGGTGGCAAGCCCCATAAACCGCCGCGAGACGACTCGGAAAGGTTTAACCGCGCCGTCCCGGTACCGGTGGTATGGCCAGTTTCGAGAAAGCGGAGGCGCGAACCCTCAACAAGATGATCTGCATGCGGTGTAACGCACGGAACGCGCCACGGGCGAAGCGATGCCGGAAGTGCGGCTACGCCAAGCTGCGGCCGAAGGCGAAGGAGCGTCGAGCAGCCTGAGCGCAGCGAGGGCTGCGTTCGAGTGAGCGGGAGCGCAGCGACACGCGAGCCGAGCGGCGTAAGCGTAGCGCGACGCCGCTTTTTGTGCGAACGGGGAACGTAGTGACCCGTGAGCGTCGGGCGGCCTGACCGCAGGGACTGCGTCCTCCTCCTCGTCACTCTCGGTCCCCGAGAGCCGCGGCTCAACTTTTTATCCGAACCCGCGACCACCGTCCCCGTGCAGTGAGCACGGGCCGTAGCGATCACGGCGGGAGCGTGGTCCGCCGCTACGGAGGCAGGCCACGGACCACCTGTTCGCTCCTACTCGTCAGGGTACTTGGGCTCGCGCTTCTCGGCGCGTGCCAGCGACGTCTCGACGACGTCACGAACGTCGCCGTGGAACTCGTCGCCGTGGCCCGCGTACATGTGTTCGACCGTGTCGGGGAGGTGGTCGAGCAGCACGTTGATGGACTCGATGAGCCGCTCGCGCGACTGGCCCGCACGGTCCGTCCGACCGAAGCTGCCGTAGTCGAACGCGGCGTCGTTGTGGACGACCACGTCGCCGGAGAACAGCGTCGTCTCCGAGACGAACGAGACGTGGTCGGCGGCGTGTCCCGGCGTATAGACGACCTCGAACGTCTCGTCACCGAGGTCGACGGTGTCACCGTGTTCGATGGCGTGGGTCCGGAGGTCGTGGTCCGCGTACGCGTACACCTCGGGGTCGAACCGTTCGACGATGTCCTCGATGGCGTTGGCGTGATCCCAGTGCTGGTGGGTGAGTGCGACCGCTTCGAGCGTGTCCGTGTGTGCGGCCACCTGCTCGACGATTTCGGGGTGGCCGCTGGTGTCGACGAGCGCCGGCCGGGCACCGAGCGCGAGGAACGCGTTCCCCGCGAACGTGTCGGTGTCCGGGGTGACGTCGATGATGTCCATACCCCCTCGACTAGGTCCGGCCGTTTGAGGGTGTCGGGCGCGGCAAGGAATTTTTCCGTGGCAATCTCCTACCCCCATGTGGACATGGGCTTCGGGAGTTACGACGAAAGCGAACAGGAGAACCAGGAGTACGACACGGACTACGACGACGAGGACGCCGTCAACACCACCGAACACGACCACCGTGGGGAGGTGTCGTTCGAGTTCGGCGAGAGTACGTCCGACGAACTGCTCGACCAGTTCCAGGACATGAAAGAGGAGGAGTGAGGTGAAGTCCGGGGCCAGAGCCCTCGGCGTCGCCGAGTCGTACCGCGACGAGACCAGCACGCTGGCCGGTGCGGTCGTCAGAGCCGACCGCGTGGTCGACGACCTCGTGTTCTCGACGTGTGCTGTGGGCGGGAGCGACGCCACCGATGCCATCGCCGGCCTCGTCGCGACGCTCGACCGCCCGGACGTGGGGTACGTGCTGGTCGCGGGCATCGCCCCAGCGTGGTTCAACGTCGTCGACCTCCACGCACTCCACGCGGCTGTCGACCGGCCCGCCCTCTCCGTGTCGTTCGAAGATAGCCCCGGGCTCGGTGCCGCCATCCACCGAGAGTTCGAGGGCGACGCCCGCGACGCCCGGCTCGCGGTGTACGAGCGGCAGCCCGCCCGGCGAGAACTGACCGTGAACGACGAGCAGGTCTGGGTGCGCGCCGTCGGCGTGGACGACGGCGAGACAGCCGAGGTGGTCCGCGCGTTCACGCCGGAGGGTGGGCGACCGGAACCCCTCCGGGTCGCGCGGCTGGCGGCGAGAGCAGCCGATCGCTTCCGGACGGATTCTTAGCCCCCCGCCGCGTTGAGTCGAGCATGAGCATGGAGGGACTCGACGTGACCGCCTGCGAGCGCTGTCCGGAGCTGTGCGAGTCGCGGTCGCGCATCGTCAACGGCGTCGGCCCGGACGACGCCGACCTGCTGTTCGTCGGCGAGGCGCCGGGCGCGAACGAGGACGAGCAGGGCGAGCCGTTCGTCGGCCGCTCCGGCACCGTGCTGGACGACGCGCTGCGTGACGTGGGACTCGCACGGCGTGACGTGCGCATCACGAACTGCGTGCGGTGTCGACCGCCGGAGAACCGCGACCCGACCACGGAGGAGCTCGAGAACTGCCGCGAGTACCTCGACGCGGAGATCCAGCGCCTGGACCCCGAACTCGTCGTCACGCTGGGAAAGGTTCCCTCGGAGCACCTGCTCGGGCGGTCGGTTGCGGTGACCACGGAGGCCGGGCAGGTGTTCGACGCGCGCGTCGGCGACGCCTCGTACCGGCTGCTCGTCTGTGTGCATCCGGCAGCGACGCTGTACGACCGGAGCCAGGAGTCGACGTTCACCGAGACCATCGCACAGGCCGCCGAGCTGGCGGGCGTTGGAGACAGCGAGAGCGGGCAGTCGCGGCTCGGCGACTACTGACGCGAGTCGCCGATACCGAGCCACTTCTTCGGGTTGCCGAGGTCACGCAGACTCTCGACGAACCCCTTCCCCTCGTGTTCGCCCGGGCGAAGCCGGGCGCGGAGCCGCGAGGAGGTGAGTTCGACCGTGAGGACGATGACCACGACCATGATGAGGCCGGCGACCGCCTTGTCGAAGCGGAGCAGGCCGATGCGGCCGTTGATGTACTGCCCGATACCACCCGCGCCGACGACGCCGAGCGAGATGGCGATGCGGGTGTTGATCTCGAGGATGTAGAGCGTCCACGCCACGAACGACGAGGAGACCTGCGAGAGCATCCCGAAGGAGATGACCTGCGGCCAGTTCGCCCCCGTGGACTTGATGGCCTCGATGGGGCCCTCCTCGATCTCTTCGAGTTCGTCGGTGAACAGCCGACCCAGATTGCCGATGGTGTCGGTGGCGATGGCGAGCATCGCGCCGATGGGGGAGATGCTCGCCAGGGGGATGTAGATGAGCACCCAGACGAGCGCCGGGATGGCGCGGATGGTGCTCATCGTGCCGCGGAAGATGAAGTTGAAGGGGAACGGCGTGACGCGCTCGGAGCCGAGGATACCGAAGAGGAGCGCGAGCGGGAACCCGAGCACAGTGCCGGTGAACCCGATGACGACCGTGATGATGGCGCCCGAGACGAGCAGGCCGCTGGAGCCGGTCCTCGCGGTGTCGAGGAACGAGCTCGGGTTGGCGAGCGACTGGACCAGCCCGCTCCAGCCGTCGAGTTCGTTCTCCTGCGAGTAGGCCGTGAAGTCGACGAAGTTCGGACTGAGGAAGTCGCGGATGCTGTCGATGAACGTCGGTAGCTGCCGGCCGAGGTCCGCGAGCAGCTTCTCCACGGAGCTCCCGGCGAGATAGCCGAGGCCGAGATAGGTCGCGACGGCGATGGTGACGAGGAGTCCGAGCGCTGCGACGCGCCGGATGACGGTTCGCCGCTCGATGCGGTCGAGCGTCGTCTCCACTCGCGTCTCGTCGGTCGTCTCGGTGGCGTCACTCATCGGCGGTCACCTCTCCGGTGTCGGCTGGAGGCGTGGCGGCCGTCGGGCCGTCGTCGCTCTCGTCGGCGTACGCGCCGGCGATGTCCTCTCCGTAGTAGAGGTCGTCGACGACGTCCATCGAGAGCTCCTCGCGGGTACCGTCGAACACCACTTCGCCGTCGCGGATGCCGATGAACCGGTCGCCGAACTCGCGGGCGATGTTCACCTGGTGGAGCGACGCGACGGTGGTGAGGTTCCGCTCCTCGGCGGCGCGTTTCATGTAGCTCATCACGTCGCGGGCGGCCTTCGGGTCGAGACTGGAGACCGGCTCGTCGGCGAGCAGGAGTTCGGGGTCCTGCACGAGCGCGCGGGCGATGCCGACGCGCTGTTTCTGCCCGCCGGACATCGAGCCGGCGCGCTGTTCGGCCTCGTCGAGCAGGCCGACGGTGTCGAGCGCCCGGAGGGCGGACTCCTTGTCGGGTCGGTGGTAGGCCGTGAGGAGGCTTCGCACCCAGCCGGCCCGCGAGAGCGCGCCGGTGAGCGCGTTCCGGTAGGCGGACATCGACTCGATGAGGTAGTGCATCTGGAACACCATGCCGACCTCCGACCGGGCGCCCGGCCGGTGGTCGTTGATGGTGACCTCTCCCGAGGTCGGCGTGGTAAGGCCGTTGAGCACGCGAAGCAGGGTCGACTTGCCTGCCCCCGAGGGACCGAGGATGACGACGAACTCCCCCTGGTCGATGTCGAAGGAGACGTCGTCGAGGGCTACGGTGTCCTCCCCGTAGACCTTCCGCACGTCCGAAAGTGAGACGACCGGCATATGTCAGCGAAAATTGCGCACGCCGTCTTTAGCGTCCCGGTATTCCACTGACATCCCCGACGAGAACTGGTCCACGGTGGACCCGTTAGGAGTCGAGGAACTCGGTCTCGATGCCGAGCTCGTTGGCGACGTCGATGACCGGCTGGTACTTCTCGACGTCCGCGGGGCGGACGTTGCTGAACCAGAGGTCGTCGTCGGTCCCCTCCTCGCCGTCCTTCCCGTAGTACAGGGAGTCCGGTGCGCTCTCGAGGGCGCTCACGATCTCGTTCTGCTCGTCGTCGGAGAGCTCCGGCGACGTGACGATGGGTGCCCGCGGGATGCCGTCGTACGTCTTCACGTACTCGTAGCCGTCTTTCAGCTCGCGGTCGTCGTTGAGCGTGATGAACTTCCCGACGCCGGCGGCGGCGACCTGGTCGTTCGCCAGCTGCTGGAACGCCTGCGCGTGCCCGGAGAACGTCGCGTCGAAGTCGGCACCCGACTTCTCCTGCGGGTAGCCGCCGACCTTCAGCCCGGCCTGTTTCAGCATGTACAGCGGGAACAGCGCGCCCGACGCGGAGAGCCGGTCGGCGAAGCCGACGGTCTCGCCCTCGAGGTCGGAGAGGCTGTTGATGTCGGAGCTCTTCTTCGTCACGATGACCGAGGAGTACTCCCACGACCCGTAGGCGTACCGCTGGAGCGCGATGTCGGCCTTGTCGGCCTTGACGCCGAGCGCCGCGGCGAACGGACCGGTCTCGGCGACGTCGGCCGTCCCGGAGCCCATCGCCTGCAGCACGGCGCTGTAGTTGCGCGCGTACTTCAGCTTCGTCGGGAGTCCGGTCTCGGAGTTGAGATACTCCTTGACGGGCTGGTACTGCTTCTCCATGTACTCCTGCGGCTCGGAGGGCGACATGACGAAGTTCACCTCGCCGTTGTTGTACGGAACGGGCGTCTTCGTCGCCGTCGGAGAGCCCTCGTCGTCGTTCTGGTCCCCACCCGTGTCGTCGTTGCTGCTGGTGCCGGTACATCCTGCGAAGAGGCCGGCTACGCCGACTGCCCCCGCCGATTTCAGGAAACTACGTCGCTTTGACATGCGAACACCAGAACCTTCAGGATAGCAAGTATAAAAATTCCGATTCCATCTATATATTAACCACGTGATACCCGGTGTGTCACCGAGTTGTCCGCGACGGAAACCGACTTGTCCCCCTCGCTCCGAGAGTCACGTAT
Source organism: Halorarius litoreus (assembly GCF_024362405.1). Lineage (GTDB taxonomy): Archaea > Halobacteriota > Halobacteria > Halobacteriales > Haloarculaceae > Halorarius > Halorarius litoreus. Next base: position 2,325,324 of record NZ_CP101454.1, read on the forward strand.
GAGTGTCCAGACGGCGGCCGACATCGTCCTCGTGGACTACGGGCTCGGGAACCTCCGGTCGGCGACCCGCGGGCTCGAACGCGCCGGTGCGAGCGTCGAACTCACCGACGACCCGGCCGCGTTCGACGCCGCAGACGGCATCGTTCTCCCCGGTGTGGGCGCGTTCTCCGAGGGGATGGAGAACGCCGAACCCGTCCGCGACGCGCTCGTCGAGGTCGCAGACGAGGGCAAACCGCTGTTCGGTATCTGTCTCGGGATGCAGATGCTCCTCACATCCAGTGAGGAGGCCGACCACGCCGGGCAGGGCGACGCAGAGGGGCTCGACCTGATTCCCGGCACGAACGTCCGCTTCGCCGAGGGACAGAAGGTGCCGCACATGGGCTGGAACGAGCTCGACGTCCAGCGCGACCACCCCATCGTCGAGGGCGTGGATGGGGAGTACGCCTACTTCGTTCACTCCTACTACGCGAGGCCCGACGACCCGAACGCCATCGTCGCGACGACTGACTACGGCGTCGATTTCCCGGCCGTCGTCGCCAACGAGCGCGGCAACGTGTTCGGCACCCAGTTCCACCCGGAGAAGTCCGGAGAGACTGGACTTCGAATCCTGAAGAACTTCGTCGACTACTGTGTCGACCGGTAGCTCGAAGACAGTTACTTCAGTCTCGCCGACAGTTCGGGGGTATGCGCCGCTCCCTCCTCCGCTGGTACGGCCTGTTCCTCCTGCTCGTCTCCCAGCTGCTCGTGTTCGCGTTCGGCGTCGACAGCGTGTTCGCGAGCACCGCCGGTGTGACCTACGCGCTGCTGGTCGTCGCGGGTACGCTGTTCGTCGTCGCCGGGAGCCGCCGCGAGGTCAGCCTCCTCGGGCGGACCCTCCCGTGGAACGTGCTCGCCGCTCTTGGCATCGTCTGCATCGCCGCCACCGTGCTCGCGAGTGGCTTCATCGACCTGCTGGCGGGCGACCGGTCGCGCGCCGCACTCGCGTACGCCCTCGTCGCCTCACTCGGCGCACTCACGCTCGTGGTCATCGGCATCGACGTGGCGCGCGGCGGCCGGCATTTCAGATTACCCGACGACTGAGCCGTGGCGGTGGTCGGCGGTCGCGTCCCGAATAAGTCCGCCTTACTCCCCTTGCTGCCGCCGTCTCGTCCACTAATCCGTGCATAGCTATCCGCCCGTTCGTGGTATCTGCGGTGCCATGACGGCAGTAAAAATCATCAAGGTACTGGGCACGTCCTCCGAATCGTGGGAGGACGCGGCGCGCGAGGCGGTCGCACAGGCGAGCGAGACCGTAGACGACATCCACGGCGTCGAGGTGGAAGACTGGACGGCGACCGTCGAGGACGGGCGCATCGTGAACTACAAGGCGACCGTCGAGATCGCGTTCCGGGTCGGCGAGCACATGCACTGACCGGGGTCGAACTTCCGTTCTTACCTGACGCGGTGGCCGTTCCCGTTGCGTGGCTGGAGACTCTGCCAGGCAATGCTGCCGCCCGCCGCGAGCGCGACCAGCGCGAGGCCGACCAGCACCGCCCGGAAGACGGTACCCAGCCGCACTGTCGTACAGCTGTCGGGCTGTGGGCTGTAGCTGTAGAGACACCACTCCTGGGGCTGGACCGTCAGGAACAGCAGCACTGAGAGGCCGCCGAACAGCAGTGTCAGGCCGTACAGGAGGTGGGTCGCCACTCGGCGCTGGCGCTCCAGCGCGCGCCACTCGCGGCGGACGGCGGCCAGTTCCTCGTCGGTGCCGCGTTCCATGGTCTCCATTTGTCGCTGTCCCGTGTTAACGCTTGACGTTCTAGCGGTGGACAAAAACGCATTTCAGCCAAGGTTTTAGCTCACGGGGTGCCCAACACGGGGTATGAGCGACTCACCGGCAGTGGACGCCGACAGCATCCTCGCGTGCGAGGAGTGTCTGTCGCCCGCCGAGGCGTTCGCGGTGGTCGGCAACGAGACCCGGCTCTCCATCCTCGAGGCGCTGTGGCGGATGGAGCGGCCCGCCGCGTTCTCGGACCTCCGGCGCGAGGTCGGGATGCGAGACTCCGCGCAGTTCAACTACCACCTCTCGAAACTGACGGGGCAGTTCGTCACGAAGACCGACGACGGCTACGACTTCCGGTCGGCCGGGCGGGCGGTCATCCGAGCGGTTCTCGAGGGGACGCTCAACCAGGACCCGGAGCTCGACCCGTTCGACGTCGACGGCGAGTGCGTGGACTGTGGGGCGCCACTCGAAGCCACCTACGGGAACGAGCGCATCCGCATCCGGTGTACGGCGTGCGGACGCCCCCACGGGGGCTACAGTTTCCCGCCGGGCGGCCTCGAAGACCGCACGCGCGAGGAGTTGATGTCGGCGTTCAACCAGCGGGCGCGCCACCTCTCGTGTCTCTCCGCGGACGGCGTCTGCCCCGAGTGTTCGGGGCGGATGGAGACCTCGCTGTTCGAGGTGCCCGACGAGGACCCCTTCGACCTCGACGTGCGGGTCGAACACGAGTGTCAGCGCTGTCAGCACACCATCGTCTCCTCCGTGGGACTCGTCCTGCTGGACGACGCGGAGATCGTCTCGTTCTACCGCGACCACGGGATCGACCTCAACACGGTCCCGTACTGGACGCTGGAGTGGTGCGTCACGGACAACTACACCGTCGTCGAGCGGGCGGGGACCGTCGACGACCCGTCGAGCTGGCGCATCACGCTCACCATCCCCGTCGAGGACGAGGCGCTCGTGCTGGACCTGGACGGTGAGCTGTCGGTGCTGGCGAGCGAGCGCCGCGAGCGAGCGACCGCATGAACGCGCTCCGTCGCGTCGTCGACTGGCTGGTGCGCCCGGACGAACGCGAGCGACTCCGCGAGGACGCGGGCAACGCGGTGAAGGACCTGCTCGTCCTCGGAGCGGTCGTCGCACTCTCGTTCGTCATCGTCGTCGCCGCCGCGCTCGCGCTCGGGACGTTCATCCTCGATGCGGGCAGCGTCTTCGGCATCGTCGGCGGCTGGGTCGGCATGTTCGGGCTCGTCCTGCTCGTCCCGATGGCCGTGATGAAGCTCGCGACCGCGATGTACGGTCGGCTCGGACGCTGACGGTCGTGTCTGATCCCTTGCAGAACTGGGCTCCGGTAAGCGAGCGGACAGAATTATCATTCAGCTAACAGTTAATGTCCGAGACTCCCTGTGTAGAGACGAGACCCATGCCCCAAGCATCCTCCCTCCGTTCCGTGTCCGCCCGCGACGTCCTGCCCTCGGCCCGCAACCTCCGACTGGTCCGGGCGCTACTGGGCGTGGCGACGCTCGTCCTGCTCGTCCTGGCGACTGTCGTGCTCCTGCCGTCGGCCGGCATCCTCCTGTTCATCGGCGGGCTGGCGGCGCTGGTCGCCTTCCCCTTTGCGGTCGTCGCTGGCGTCGTCGACGGGCTCGACCCCGCGCAGTAACCGCGTTCGAGCCCGTCGTCCGGGCTTATCGTCACGCCTATGCCCACCCACTCGTTTGACGAGATATGGCACCGTCCCCTCGCGTTATCGCGCTCATCGCGATAATCCTGCTCTCCTCCGGCCTGCTCGTGGGACAGGCCCTCTCGGACCCCGGGGACCCCGCCGTCGGTAACTCGACCGAGGCGTACCCCGGCCACACGCTGATAACGTTCCAGGCCGAAGGCTGGTTCGGCAACAACAACGGCTACGCCGCCGTCGTCTCCCCCGACGGTGACGTCGTCTGGAAGTGGGGGCCGCCGGACTCCCGCGTGTTCGACGCCGAGCACCTCCGAAACGGCAACATCCTCGCCAGCGTCGCGGTCGTCGTCCCCGCGAGCGACTGCCCCGCCGAGTACACGGGCCGTGACGTCTGTGTCCACAACCGCGTCGTCGAAGTCGACTGGGAGACGAAGGAGGTCGTCTGGGAGTACGACTGGTACGACGCGTTCCCGACGCACCACGAGGTCCACGACGCCGACCGCCTGCCGAACGGGGAGACGGCCATCGTCGACATGGGCAACGACCGCGCGTTCACGGTAAACCAGGCCGGCGACATCACCTGGCAGTGGAACGCCACCGAACACATCTCGGAGGGCACCGAGTTCTGGGAGGAACACGTCCCCGAGGGGAAAGAAGACGAGTTCCGCCGTGAGGGCCCCGAGAGCGACTGGACGCACATGAACGACATCGACCAGCTCGACAACGGCAACTTCCTGCTCTCCATCCGCAACTTCGACGTGACGCTGGAGGTGAACCGCGCGGGCGACATCGTCGAGGTGTACGGCTCGCCGGCCGACCACTCGGTGATGAACGAGCAGCACAACCCGAACTACCTGGAGCGGCACGACACCCTTCTGATTGCGGACTCCGAGAACAACCGGGTCGTCGAGATCGACGCCCAGTCGGAGGAGATTATCTGGCAGTACGACACCCTCCCCTCGGAGTCGCCGTACGAGCCGAAGGCGCTGCAGTGGACCCGCGACGTGGACCGGCTCCCGAACGGCAACACGCTCATCACCGACTCCCGGCGGTTCCGCGTGTTCGAGGTGAACCCGAACGGTTCGGTCGTCTGGATGTTCGACACCCAGGAGGAACTCGGGGTCCGCGGCATCGTCTACGAGGCCGACCGCATCCACCTCTCCGGCGAGTACCTCCCCGAGGAGCCCGAGAACGTCCCCTCGGGCCGGGACCTCGAAAGCCAGCGACGCGGCGCGCTCGCCGGCGTTCTCGGCACCGTCGACTCGTGGCTCGGCTTCGTCCTCCCGCCGTGGATGGGCCTCGGCGGCCTCCTGCTCGCACTCGTCGACCTCGGTGCAATCGGCGCGCTCGCGGTCGAACTCAGGCGGGACGGAATCTGAGCACGCGGTCGTCACCGTCCTGTGGACTCCCTCGCCCATCCCGGTTGCTCGTCACCGCGTAGAGATGCGAGTCGGGCCCGACGAACGTCGTCCGCAGTCGACCGAACTGGTCTGTGAACTGCCGATTGTTCGCGACGACCTCGGCCCCCTCGATTCGGGTGCGGTGGAGGTGCGAGCCGACGAGCGTGCCGAAGAGGAGGTCACCGCGCCACGCCTCGATGGGGCCATTCTCTGGATAAAACACCGCCCCACCGGGTGCGATGGTCGGCGTGAACGCGTCGAGTGCCGGCGTGAACCCCTCGCCACCGTCGGTCCCCTTCACCTCGGGCCAGCCGTAGTTGTTGCCCGCCTCCAGCAGATTGATCTCGTCGTCGGTGTCCGGGCCGTGTTCGGTCGCGAACAGCCGGTTTTCCCTCGTCGCGAGCCCCTGCGGGTTCCGGTGGCCCCACGTGAACACCGTCGTCTCGAACGGGTTGTTGGGGTGCGGGTCACCGTCGAGCGTCAGCCGGTGGACCTTTCCCGAGAGTGCATCGCGGTCCTGCGCACTCTCGCGGTCGGCGGCGTCGCCCGAGGTGACGTACAGCGCGCCGTCCCACACCAGGAGCCGGCCGCCGTCGTGGATGGGTGCGCCCGGAATCCCGTCGAGGACAGCCTCGCCCGCCCAGTCGTCGGTGAGGTCGTGGCGCACGACGCGGTTCTTCCGAGACGCGCCCGACAGATACGTCTGGTAGGTGAATGCGACGTCGGCGTCGGGGTGGAACGCCAGTCCCAGCAGGCCGCCCTCGCCGCCGGTCTCGACCGACTCGGAGAGGTCGACGACCGGTTCGACCGTGCCGTCCACGACGCGCACGACCCGACCGCGGCGCTCGGTGAGATAGAGCGTTCCGTCGCGGTAGTCGGCCCCCCACGGCACGCGGAGGCCGGTGGCAACCGTCTCGGCGCGGACGTCGGCCTCCGTGGCCTCCGTCGCCTGCGGCTCGCTGCCGAGCGTCGGCACACAGCCCGCGAGCGTCGTCGCCACCCCTGTCCCGGCGAGCGCGAGGAACCGCCGTCTGTCCATACCCGTCGTTCTGGCCCGGGAAGGGAAAGCGCCCCGGCCGTGACAGTCCGCGCCGCGTCTATCAGTTCCTCGACGCGTTTATTTTCGGGGGTGACGTAGCCGAGGCCATGGATTCTGCCCTCCACACGCGGCGGTCGATGCTCGCACTCGGTGGGACCGCCGGCCTCGCGGCGCTCGCAGGCTGTACCGGCTTCACCGGCGCGACGTCGACGGCCGAGTCGACCGAGTCGTTCCCGCTCGACGGGGCGACCCAGCTCACCGTCGAGAACAAGAACGGCGACGTGGTCGTCGAGCCCGACGCCGACCTTACCGACGAGATCGTCGTCCGGACGACGAAGCGCGTCCTCGGCGACGCGGGGCTGTTCGGCGACGTCGCCCTGCAGGTGTCGAGCGGTGGCGAGCGGCTCGAACTCGAAACCGTCTACGAGACGAACCGCGCGCGCCGGGTGTCGGTCACGCTCGCCGTCGCCGTTCCCCCCGAGCTGGCGGTCGAGCGCGCCACCACGGCCAACGGCGACGTGCAGGTCAGTGACGTGTCGGGCGACGCCACGGTCGAGTCGGCGAACGGTGATGCCGTCGCCGAGGGCGTCGACGGCTACGTGACGGTGCAGTCGGCGAACGGCGACGCCGTCGCCCGGAACTGTACGGGCGTCGACGGCGCTTCGACGGCCAACGGTAGCGTGGAGGTGGAGATACGTGCCATCCGCGGCGACGTGTCGCTCACCGCGGGCAACGGCGACGTGGAGGCGGCACTCGCCGCTGACCTCGACGCCGACCTCGTCTGCTCGACGGCGAACGGCGACGTCGAGGTCTCGGGGCTGGACGTAACTGTCTCCCGAGACACCGACCGCCGGTTCGAGGGCACGCTCGGCGACGGTGGAAATCGGATAACGGCGAACTCTGCGAACGGCGACGTGGAACTGTACGCGCTCGACTAGGGACGCTTGTGGGGGTGGATCGGCTCGGAGAGCTCGGGCGGGCGTTCGAACTCGTCGAACTGGTCGAGGTCGTCGGGGAGGTCGTAGGGGATCTCGCGGTCGTCGGCGCGGTCTTCGAGGTGGTCGGTGACGGGGTCGGCGTCGTCCTCGAACCCCGGCTTCACGCGGACGCTCTTGGCGGGCTGGCCGACCACGACGTGGTGGGCCGGCACGTCGCCTGTGACGGTCGCACGCGCGCCGACGACGCTGTTCTTCCCGACGCGCACACCAGCAGTTATCATCGCGTTGTAGGTGACTCTGGCGTCGTCGTCGATTATCGTGTGGTAGTTCAGCACCTCGGTCTGGTCGACGATGTCGTGGTCGTGGCTGTAGACGTGCGCGTCGTCGGAGATGGAGACCCGGTCGCCGATGGTGAGCTTCCCGCGGTCGTCGAGGTGGACGTCGTCGTGGATGACGGTGTTGTCGCCGACGGAGATGTTGTGGCCGTAGGAGAACGTGACGCCCTTGAAGATGCGGAGGTTCTCGCCCGCCTCGTCGAACAGGTGGTTCGCGAGCATCTGTCGGAACCGGAGCGCGAACTCGATGTTGTCGGCCATCGGCGTCGCGTCGAACTGCCGCCAGAGCCACTGGAGGTGTTTCGACCGCTTGAATCGCTCCTCGTCCTTCTCGGCGTAGTACTCGGCTTCGAGCGTGGCGTTACAGGGGTCGTATCCCTGCAGGCGGACGCGCTCGGCGGGCGAGACCTGCTTGCCCGCCTGCCAGCGCTCGTACGCCTCCCGGTCGCCGTAGAGGTCGACGAGGACGTCCTGGACCACCTCACACGTACTCTCGGCGGCGTCGTCCTCGACCGCTGCTGCCAGTCGCGCGTCGACGTCCGAGAGGAAGTCGTCGAGCCCCGCTTCGGCTTCGGGGGGGAGCGCGACGTGCCGTTTGGTCATGCCACACCTTACCCAGCCCCGGTTGATGAGGGTTTCCGTCGCGGCACCGTTACGCCGCAGTAACCCAGTTACACGCGTGTCACGCGTCGCCCAGCCCCCCGTAGCCGCCGCGGGCTACGCCCAGTGCGAACACCGCGATAAACCCGCCCACGATGCCGGTGTAGAGCAGCGCGAAAAAGCCAGCCCCCGTGAAGAAGGCGGTCGTGACGACGCCACCGATGAGCAGTGAGACAATGACGATGAGTGTGTCGAGCCGCAACGCGAGTGCACGGTCCATAGTCGGGTGTCTTGGCCCTCCTCGGCAGCCGTTTCGCCGGCTGTGGGCGTTCCCGTCGTCCGTGACAACCCGGAACCGAGTAACCTTTCTCACAGGCGCTGGTGGTCGGGGGTATGAACGAGGCATCGTCGGAGGTGCCGACCTACCGGACCTCCGCGTGGACGCGCGAGCAGGCCGGTGGGCTCGCCCGCCGCGACGACGTCGTCGCGCCGGTCATCTACCCCCCCGAACAGCGGCTCGACCCGGACCTCCACATCTGGGACACGTGGCTGGTTCGCGACCGCGACGGGACCATCGCGGACGTGGGCGGCTACCGCATCATCGTCGCGCTCACCGCGCCGAGCGACCTCCTGCCCGGGAAACGTCACGACGTCGCCACCCTGCGCTACTTCTACTCGGCGGACGGCCGCACGTGGGCGACCGGTGGACGCATCTTCCCGGAGACGGAGCCGCTGGGCCAGCGACAGTGGGCCGGCAGCACCGTCCGCTTCGCCGCCAACGGGGCCGACGACCTCGTCGTCTACTACACGGCCGCGGGCGACGAGACGCACGAGGAGTTGACGTACAGCCAGCGCATCGTCGCCGCGACCGGCGGCAGCATCTACGGAGACGACGACGGCGTCCACGTCGAGGGCCCGTTCGACCACGAGACGGTCCTCCGGCCGGACGGCGACCGCTACGAGACGGAAGCCCAGTCGCGGGGGATGATCTACACCTTCCGCGACCCGTGGTACTGGGAGGATCCCGAGACGGGCGAGGCGTATCTCCTGCTCGAAGGAAACACGCCCGTCCCCGAGGGTGCCGACGACTGCGCGGGCGACCCCGCGCTCCAAGCGTTCAACGGGAGCGTCGGCATCGCCCACTCGCCCTCGGGCGACCGGACCGACTGGGAGCTGTGTGACCCGCTTCTGGATGCGGTCTGCGTCAATCAGGAACTCGAACGCCCGCACGTCGTCGTCCGCGACGGCCGCTACTACCTGTTCATCTCCAGTCACCGGCACACGTTCGCGCCCGGCATCGAGGGGTTCGACGCGCTGTACGGCTTCGTCGCCGACTCGCTGTTCGGCCCCTACGAGCCACTGAACGGCGACGGGCTCGTGGTGACGAACCCCGCGAACGCGCCGTTCCAGGCGTACTCGTGGCTCGCGTTCGGTCACCGCGACGGGATTCTCGTCACGTCCTTCTTCAACTACTTCGACTACGACCGGCCGACCCTCGACGACGTGGCGCTCCTCCCTGAATCCGAGCAGTTCCGCCGGTTCGGTGGAACGCTCGCGCCCACCGTCCGCCTGCAGGTCGACGGCCGGGAGACGCGCATCGTCGACACGCTCGACCACGCACACATCCCTCTCCCAGATGAGGATCTCCCCGAGACGTTCGACGAGCGGGCCGCGCGACTCGCCGCCGAGCGAGACTCCCGGAGTTACTGACCCGCCGGGAACGTCCCCCGAAGTTCCCACGCGTCGAGGTCGACGTCGACGCCACCGTCGCGTGCGACGAGGGTGACGCCGTCGGCGTCGACTCTGGTGGGATAGACGCGACTCGTGAGACACGTCGCATCGCCCGCGAACACCTCGAGCGTGGAGCCGTCGACGAACACCCGAAGCGAGAGCGTGTCACCCGAGACGGGCGCGCGCTGTTCGTCGCCGGCCGTCCGGTCGTCGGCGCTCGCCCGCGAGCGGTCGACGACGAGCGACTCGGCCTCCCACCGGAGCGCCGTTCGCTCGGACCCGGCGGGCGACTCGAACAGCCCGAGTTCGAGCGTCGCGCCGGGGTCGCGTTCGACTTCGAGGGAGAGTTCGTACTGGTTGCCGTCGAGGTCGAGCGGTCGGCGCTCGCCGGCCGACAGCGTGACCGTGTCGGCCTCGGGATGGCGGTCGCGCAGCGCCGCGAGTTCCGGGGCGGGACGCTGGTGGAACCGCCCGTCGTCGTAGACGAGTTCGCGAGGTACCGAGAGCGCGCCCGACCAGCCCGACTCCCACTGGGCGTCGAGGTCGCGTGCCTCGGGGAGCCAGCCCCACATGAGGTGCCGGCCGTCGCTCGTGGTGAGCGACTGGGGTGCGTAGAAGTCGCCGTAGTCGAGCAGCCCCGTCTCCGCGACATCGAACCCCGGCGTGTCGAGGTCGGCGTCGCCGAGGAAGTAGCGCACCACGTCGTAGTTCGAGACGTGGAGCAGGTGTGCATCGCCCAGATCGAGCAGTTCGGGACACTCCCACACCGCGCCCGCGTCGGGACCGTCGGCGGCGTGGAGCGTCCCGACGAACGACCAGTCGTCGAGGCTGTCGGCCGCATAGAGGAGTGCGGCCCCGCCGGTCTCGTGGAAGCCCGAGCCGATTATCTGGTACCATTTCTCCCCCTGTTTCCAGACGCAGTGGTCGCGGAACTCCGCCTCCCAGTCGTCCGTCTCGAGGATGTCAAGCCCGGTGGGGGCGGTCTCGATGATGGGGTTTCGGGGGTCCTTCTCCCACCGGGTGAGGTCGTCGTCCGCGGCGGTCGCGAGACAGGGTAACTGCTTGCGGTCGCGGCCACCCGTGTAGAGGATCGTCGGGGTCCCGTCGTCGTCGTGGACGGCACAGCCCGACCAGCAGCCGTCGCGGTCCGGACCGTCGGGGTCCGGCGCGAGTGCGACGGGCCTGTCTTCCCAGTGCAGGAGGTCCTCGCTCGTCGCGTGGCCCCAGTGGATGCTCCCGTGGAACGGTCCCGCGGGGTTGTACTGGTAGAAGACGTGGTAGGTACCGTCGTGTTCGACGAGGCCGTTCGGGTCGTTCAGCCAGCCCGAGGGGGCGGCGAGGTGGTACCCCGGCCGGTGGTGGTCGTCGGCGAGCCGGTCGCGGACGGCGCGAAAGCCCGCAGCGTCGGCAGGCCGGTCAGAAAACGACGGCCGGCGCGGACCAGCCAGCACGCCGAGGCAGTTCGCGACGAACCGCTCTCGCGTGGCGGCACAGGCGTAGTCGCGGACGTTGCCGAACGAGAGGCCCGACCCCGCTCCCAGCACGCGGCCGGCACCGACGCGCCACTCGACGAGCGGTTTGTGGCCGACGAGCGACTGGTCGCCGACACGCCCCGACGCGAGCACGTCGCCACGCGCGGGGACGATAGCCTCGTAGCGGGCGAACGCGGTGTCCTTGTCCGCGCCGCGGGTGTGGAACGCCGCGTCGAGCCCCTCGAAGGCGGGGTGCGACTCGTGAACGGCCTTCGCGAGGTAGCCCGACGGCTCGGGGGTGGACTCGTGGCCGATGGCGTCCGGGGTGAAAGGGTCGATGCCGAGCGCGTCGACCGCCGAGAGTGCGTGCAGCGTCAACAGCAGGCCGCCGCCGGTCTCCAGATAGCCCCCGAGGGGGTCGGCGGCGTCACCGACGTCGAACGCCTCCCAGTCGAGCGGGCGGTCGCGGTGCCACCACGCGACGTCGTACTCTGCGAGGGCACCCGGTCCCAGTCCGTCGAGCGAGACGGCCTCGACGGTGTCGGTCCCGCCCGCCAGCCAGTCGTAGGCGGCGCGTTGCTCCGGCGTCCACTCTCCGACGGAGAGTGCGGCGACGCGGAGCGCGTGTGGGTCCATACCATCCCCGTCCGGCCGTCGAGCGAATAAGGCTGTTCCATCGCGCCCGCGCCAGTGAGCGTCGGACGACAAAACTCCTCGGGCCGCGTCCAGCCGGCCGGGAACGAACCACGTCGGCTAAGTGCGCTACCTCCTAACGGACGTCCATGCACTACCGTGAACTCGGCAACTCGGGAGTCGAGGTCAGCGAGGTCGGCTTCGGCGCGTGGGTCGTCGGCACGGACTGGTGGGGCGACCGCGACGAGGACGACGCGCTCGAGATGGTCGAGTACGCACTCGACGCCGGCATCACATACTTCGACACGGGCGACGTGTACGGCCACGGCCGCTCGGAGGAACTTCTCGGGAAGGTTCTCGCCGAGCGTGGCGACGAGATGACCGTCGGCACGAAGGTCGGCTACGACTTCTACAACAATCCGCAGGCAGGCCACGGCGAACTCCCCAAAGACTACTCCGTCGACTACCTGCGCGACGCCGTCGAGCGGTCGCTCGACCGGCTCGGCGTCGACCACGTCGACTACCTCCAGCTCCACAACCCGAACGTCGCGGAGCTGACCGACGAGGTGCTCGACCTCCTGGACGAACTCCGCGAGGAGGCCGTCGCGGACGCCATCGGCGTCGCGCTCGGCCCCTCCATCGGCTGGCTCGCGGAGGGCGACTTCGCCATCGAACACGAGCTCGACGGCCTCCAGTACGTCGGCAACGTGTTCGAACAGGACGTCCACCGCCACTTCGTGGACACCGTCGAACGCACGGGGTCGCCCACGTCGCTCATCCCGCGGGTGCCGCACTCCTCCGGGCTGTTGAACGAGCAGGTCACGCCCGACACCGAACTCGGCGAGGGCGACCACCGTGGGTTCCGTCCCGACGAGTGGTACGAGACTGGCTGGGAGAAGCTCGAGGCGATTCGGTTCCTCGAACGCGACGGGGAACGGACGATGGGACAGGCCGCGATCCAGTGGCTGCTGTCGTTCGATTCGGTGGCGAGCGTGACCCCGACGTTCCGCTCGAAAGCCGACATCGACGAGTGGGCCGCCGCGTCCGAGACGCCGCCGCTCTCCGACGAGGAGCGCGAGCGCGTCGCCGACCTGTACGACGAGAACTTCGGCGTCGACCGCTTCGACGGGATGGCGAAGGAGGACTACCGGACGAGCGTCGACGGCGACGACCTGCGGGACGCGAACCTGATGGCCGACTGACACCCGGCTACTGCCCCCTGATTTTTTCAGTCACCTTCACATAGTTGTCGGTGTCGTCGGTCGGACGGCACGCGGCCGCGACCGACGGCAGCGGGGCGTGCCTCTGACTTCCGCCCCGTTCAGCGAGTGAGCTCGAACTGCGCACCGCCAGCGTCACTCTCCGTCACCGCCACCGAGAAGCCGTGGGCACCGGCGATGGAGCGGACGATGGCGAGCCCGAAGCCGGTGCCGACCTGACTCGTGGTGTAGCCGCTCTCCAGCACCTGCTCCCGCTCGTCGGCCGGGATACCGGGGCCGTCGTCGGCGACGTAGAACCCCCGGTCGAGCGCGCCGACCTGGACGGTCACGTCGTCGCCGGCGTGCCGGAGTGCGTTGCCGAACAGGTTCTCGAACAGCTGTCGGAGCCGCCCGGCGTCGCCGTCGACGGTTGGGAGGTCGTCCGCGACCTCGAGCGTCGCGTCGGGCGCGTCCTGCGTCCGCCAGACGTCTCGCACCAGCGGCTTCAGGTCGACGGGTTCGACCTCCGCAAGCGTCTGCCCCTGTTTGGCGAGCGTCAGCAGGTCGCCGATGAGCGCCTCCATCCGGTCGAGCGAGCGGTCGACCACCGGGAGGTTCGGGTCGTCGCTGGACTCCATCGCCATCTCGAGCCGGCCCATCGCCACGCCCAGTGGGTTGCGGAGGTCGTGGCTGACGACGCTGGCGAACTCCTCGAGCTGTTCGTTCTGCCGACGGACGGTCGCCTCGCGGTCGGCCCGCTCCATCGCCGCGCGGACGCCCGCGGCGAACAGTTCGGCGAGCCGGACGTCGCTCCGGTCGAAGGCGTCCTCCGTCACCGAACTCACTATGAGCACGCCCTGGCTCCCGAGCGGCAACAGCAGCTCGCTCCGGATGGGCGTGTCGGGGTTCGCCGGCCTCGCCGTCCCGCCGTGCTCCAGTCGGCGCACCTCCCCGGTCTCGAAGGCCTCGCCCGCGACGCTCCCGTGGCGCGACAGCGCGGGCACCTCGCCCAGCAGCGCCTCCAGCGCCTCGGTCGTCGCGACCGGCAGGAGCTGGTCACCCTCGGGGACGTGGATGCCACAGAGCTTGTGGCCGAGGACGTCCCGGACGGTGGCGATGGCCGCCTCGGCGACCCCCGCGGGCGTTCGGGCGGCCTCCATCTGCTCGGTCGACTCGTATAGCGCCTCGAGCCGCTGGTGCTGGTCGGTGCGGTCGAGCGCCGCCGTCACCGTCGCGGCCAGCACGCTCCCGAGCACCACGTCGACGTCGCCGAACGCGCCCGGCGAGCGGGCGCCGGCCGTGAGCACGCCGTGGGTGCCGAGCGGGAGCGCCAGGACGCTCTCGAACGGCATCGGCGAGTCGAATCCGCGGGTGTCGTCGTAGCGCCGGAGCTCGCCGGCCTCGTAGGCGGTCCACGGCGGGGTATCTCCGGGGCGGAGCTCACAGAGGTCGATATCGAGCGCCCGGCGGCCGTCGGTCGCCGCGACCGGGTGGAGGTACGGGCCGTCCGCGTCGGTCTCGCGGAGGTGGACGGTCGCGAACTGGTGGCCGAGGACGTCCCCGGCGGTCCGGGCCGCGAGTTCGGCGACCAGCTCCGGGTGGGTGGCCCGCAGTAACGCCTCGCTGGCCTCGTTGAGCCCGACGAGCTGCTCCTCGTAGTGGGTCCGAGCGAGCGCGGACTCGACGCTGCTGCCCAGCAGCTCCGCGAGGTCGACGCTCACCTCGTCGAAGGCGGTCGGCTCCTTCGACGCGACGACGAACACGCCGTGGTCACCCAGCGAGACGGCGATGCCGCTCTCGAACCCGCCGCCGAGGTCGGCCCCCGTGTCGATCCGGTGGGAGAGGACGCCGTCACCCACCTCGCCGAGCCAGCTGTCGGCCGGCCGCGTCGGTGACGAGCCCTCGGTGGCTACCTCGAACGCGGGCGTCGACGCGCTCGGCTCGAACGAGCCGTCGTCCCTGCGGGCGTAGATGGCGCTGAACTCCCGTTTGAGGACGCTCCACGTGCAGTCGACCGCGACGTCGAGGACGTCCTCGCGCGTCATCGCGGCCATCAACTCGCGGTTCACGGTGCCGAGCGCGACGAGCCCTCGCTGCCGACGCCGGTCGGCCGACTCCGGGAGCAGCAGCCCCATGATGGCGGGTTCACCCTCGTACTCCAGGACGCCACCGACCACCTCGACACGGCGGCGCTCGCCGTCTTTTCTGACCGCGGTGAAGCCGTACTGGACGCTGTCGAGCTCGCCGTCGAGCCGCTGGCGGACCTTCTCGCGGACGGCCGGGAGGTCGGCCTCGTCGACGATGTCGGCGGGGCCGATCTGGTCGGCGATTTCGCCGGGGTCGTAGCCGAGGATGGTCGCGAACCGGTCGTTCGAGAACCGGAACAGCCCGTCCTGGATGACGACCACACCGACCAGATCCTGTTCGATGAGCAGTTCGCTCCCGAGCACCTGCTCGCCCATCGCGGCGCGGCCGCGTCGGCGCGCGACCTCGGTTCGAAGGGTCTCGACGAGTCGCTTCGCCGAGTCGGGCTCCTGTTTCAGGATGTAGTCGGTGACGCCTGCACCGATGGCGCGGCTGGCGAGCGTCTCGCTCCCGGTCGCGGTGTAGATGACGAACGGAAGGGTGTCGTGACGGTTCCGGACGGTCTCGAGAACGTCGAGGCCGGTGCCGCCGGCCATGTGGTAGTCGGAGACGACGGCGTCGTACTCGGCTTCGTCGAGCCGTCGCGTCGCCGTGGCCGTGTCGGTCACGACGTCGACGGCTGCCTGCGCGAGTCCGTCCCGGATACGGTCGGCAGTCAACTCGGCGCTGTCGCGCTGGTCGTCGACGACCAGCACGCGTACCTCGGGGACCATACCCCGTTACAGAGCAGGTGGGGCTAAAATGTTCGTGTCAAAATCCGAGTGACAAGTCGGCACGTGTTCCGCTACGCGAGGAAGACGTGACGCGGTCGGTCGGCAAGCACGTCACGGCCCCACTGGACCGTCTCGCGGAAGGCGTCCGAGCGGAAGAACCCCATCGCGTCGTCCTTCGAGCCCCACTGGCTCGCGATGAACATGTCGTTCTCGTCGTCGACGTTCACCATCAGGTCCGTCTCGTGGTGGCCCTCCATGTCGGCGAGCATCCCGCCGACGGTCTCGAACCGCTCGACGAACTCCTCGCGGTGGTCGGGCTTGACGGTGTAGAACATCCCCATCGTCCCGAAGCCGGAGCCCTCGCCCGCGCGACTCGCGGCTTCGCCGCTCGCTCCTTCCGCGGGTCCCTGACCCGCGCGGCGGACGATGCCGGGGAGGTCCGAGAGGTAGCCACCGGCGGTTTCGGCGGCGTCCGCGGTCTCCCACAGCGAGACGACGGCGGCGCGGTCGGTCTGCGTGCCCCGGTACAGCGACGTGCCGACGTGGGTGTCGTAGCGGTCGAACCCGTCGGCGAGACTCGACACCTCTGCAGCGAGTTCGTCGAGGTCGGCCTCCGAGTAGAGCACCATCGCGTAGACGTCCTCGCCGTGCGGCTGGCCGGCGTAGATGTCGAGGTCGGTCAGCTCGGCGCGGATGTCCGCGTCGTCGTCGGTGCTCTCGACTTCGGAGTCGCCGCCGGCGTCCGCGTCACCGAGCGGCGCGCCGACGCCACGCTCGACGCCGGGGAGGTCGAAGAGGAACCCGGAGGCGGTGTTCGCAGCGCGCTCGTTCTTCCAGAGCGAGACGGCCACCGTGTGGCCCGCGTCGGCGCGAATCGCGGTCAGGAGATGCGTGTCGTAGTGCTCGAAGTTTCCACGGAGGCCGTCGACGTCGTCGACCATCTCCTCGGCGTCGGCGTCGGAATAGACGACGAGCCCGTAGCCCGCCTCTGGGTACTCGTCGGCGTCGATTCCCACCTGCCGGAGGGTCTGTTCGAGTTCGTCGGTCGACGTCTCGTCGTGTGGGGCCTCGCCCTGTGCCTGTGGTGGGCGGCCCGCCGACGTGCTCGCGTCACTCGTCTCTTCCTCGTCGTCTTCCGCGTGGGGATGGCCCGACGACTCGTCACCTTCGTCGGCGTGCGGATGAGCGGCGTCGTCCGACTCGCCGTACGCTGGCAGCGGTTCGCCAGCCAGGAGCTTCGGGAGGTCGGCAGGGGCGAAGCGGCGGCCGAAGTAGAACGGGCCGAACTCCGCGAACCGCGAGGAGGAGGGGTCGAACCGCATCTCGTACAGGAGGTGTTTGATTTCGGTGGGGTCCGCTGCGAACAGGGTGACGCCCCACTCGTAGTCGTCGAAGCCGAGACTCCCCGTGATTATCTGCGTGACCTTTCCGGCGTACTCGCGGCCGATCTCACCGTGGCCCGAGATGAGCTCCGCGCGCTCGTCGAACGGCAGGTCGTACCAGTTGTCCTCGCCCTCCCGTCGTTTGTCCATCGGGTAGAAACAGACGTGCTCGGCGTCCGGGATGGTGGGGTGGAGTCGCTGTTGCAGGTAGTTCCGGGTACCTGCGGACTCGATGTTCTCGATGCCCTGTTCGAGTTCCTGGGTGACGTAGCCCGAGATTTCGGTCACGGACACGTACGAGGTGGCGCGCTCGGTGAACGCCGCGAACGCGGTCTGCTCGAAGGCGCGTTCGGCGCGGTCGAGCTGTTCGGTCGACGGCCGGAGATGCAGGACCATGAGGTCGGCCTTGTGGCCCATCATCGAGAACAGGGCCGAGCCGCCCTCGTCCGAATCGTCGAGCGCCTCGTGTGCCTCGAAGAACTCGACGGCCCCCTCCAGTGCGCGTTCGCGTTCGCGCTCGGGGGCCGCCCGCCAGGCGTCCCAGTCGATACGGCGGAGGTCGTGCAGGGCGTACCAGCCCTCCTCCGTCACCGGGGGTTCGCGTCGCTCCATGGTCGGGGTTCGGATTCGTGGGGGAAGGGTAGTTCGGTTTGCGTGTGGCCGACCGCAGGGAGGCCACGTTATTGCGAGCGGGAGCGAACGGAGTGAGTGACACGCGAGCAGCGTGACGACCAGAGCCACGGTCAGTCCGCGGGCGTCACCACCGTCGCCTCGTCCGCGAACGGCGAGTCGACGACGAGCACCACGCTGGCCGCCAGCAGGAACGCGGCGCCGACGACGGCGACGGCGACGAACGGGTCGTAGGCGTCGGCGACGACGCCCGCGCCGAGGACGAACGGGAGCCGCGTGACCGACATACACAGCGAGGCGGCAGACAGCACCGTCGCCCGTCCGACCGAGGCGACGCGGTCGTTCAGGTAGCGCATGCGGACGGTGACGTGCATCGGTCCGAGCGCCTTCAGCACGAAGAACGCGGGGATGGCGAGTGCGGGGGCGAACAGGGGCGCGAGGAGCACGCTCGCCACGACGACCGGGAGGCCGACGATGGTGCGTTCGGCGCCCAGTCTCCCCTCCAGCCAGCCGGCGCGGTCGCTCGTCACCGCCGAGACGACCGTGAACGCGGCGTACAGCAGCCCCAGCGTCGCCTCCTCGGGAACCCTGGCTGGAACGACCGCGAGATACGGGTCGAGCGTCTCGACGGCGATGGGCTGGACGAACCCGTTGGCGGCCCGCACCACCCCGGACGCGAGCGCGACGAACAGGACGAACGCCCGGAGGTTCCCGGTGAGGAGCTGGTCTCGGAGGGTTCGGGCGGCGGCCGTGAGGTCGAACCCGTCCGCGTCGTCGGTCGGGTTCACGCGCGGGAACGTCAGCAGGAGGCTCGCCGAGAGGAGGTTCACGCCCGCCATCGCGAAGAACGGATAGGCGTGGTCGAGCACGTACAGCGGGCCGGAGGCGACGAGCATGAGGACGCCGCCCCACCGGCGGATGGCCTCGCCGCGCCCCCTGATGTGGGTGTAGCGGTCCTCGATGCCGGCCGCTGCGAGCACGTCGTAGAGGTAGGCGTCGAGCGTGCCCGATTGGGTGGCCTCTGCGAGCCCGACGACGGCGGAGACGGCGACGAGTGCCGGCAGGGTGTGGACCCCGATGTAGCCGAGCTGGCCGCAGAAGAACAGTAGGGCGGCGACGATACAGCTCGCCCGGCGACCGAACCGGTCGGCGAGCACGCCCGAGGGGAGTTCGCCGACGAGCCTGGCGACGGCCATCGCGGTCCCACCGAGCGCGAGCGCGGTGAACGAGAACCCGCGCGAGAGCAGGTACACCGTCAGGATGGGCCACATGAACCCCGGGAACGTCGTCGGCCGGTAGAGGTAGTACTTCAGGACGGTGCGCCGGGCGCTCACGGTCGTCGGGGGCTCGGGGGGACGGTCTGGCGGCGGGGCGTCGAGTCGGGGGGAGAGCCTGTCGTCACGGGGACCAGCGCGGGGGGCCGCGCGGTCGAGGGGAGTACGTGGTGTGAAAAAAGCGATTTGCGAAGGACCCTTCACCTACGCGTCGCCGCGGACCCGGCGGGTCGTGACGACCTCGCCGTCCGGGGCCACCTCCACCTCCAGTCGCTCGCCGTCGCGCTCGATGGTCTGGCGGTAGTGGACCGGGTCCTCGGACAGCAGTTCGACCGCCGGGTCCATCACGAAGTCGAACGCCCAGTACGGGTGGTCGTCGACCGACTCGCCGTGGTCCCAGAGGAACGCGACGACCGCGGGGTGGTCGAGCAAGTACGACCCCAGCGACGACCAGAGGCGCGCCTCACAGCCGGCACAGCGCTTGAGGACGTGGTGGCCGTCCAGCGGTACCTCGTCGGGGTGGACGAGTTCGATGGCGATCTCGCGGCTGCAGAACGGACACAGCCCAGCGTTCGCCATCCGGTTGTACTCGCGCGAGCGGACGTGTGCTCCCCACGCCAGCGACTCGTCGTCGCGGTCGCGGACGCCGGCGGGCGGAAAGAGCAGCCAGCAGGCGATCAGCTCGCAGTCCGGGCACTCGACGACGGTCTCGCCGTCACGGTACTCGAGTTCGAGGTCGGCCGAACAGCGGGGGCAGGTCGTCTCGAGGTCGACCGGACCGCGCTCGGGTATCTCCCCGAACACGCCGGAGGCGAGCAGGTCGACGACCTGGACGCCCGCCGGGCGCATCGCGTACCCCTCGTCGGTCTTCCGGAGGTAGCGATCCGTCAACTGTGAGAGGTGGTAGTTGAACCGGCCGGAGTCGCGGACGCCGACCGCGTCCTGCAGGTCCGAGTAGCTCGTCGGGCCGCGGCGGTCCTCCTCCCACAGCGTCGTGAGGATGCGGACCCGGAGGGGGTCCGAGAGGAGGTCGAACGCGTCGGCGACGACCTCCGGGTCGGGCGCGTCCATACCTGAGGTACTCGTCGGGTGACAAAAGCGGTCGGGTGAAGCGCGCTTCACCAAACGCCTTTGGCCACCCCCACGCCCAGTCACGGTATGCCCGGTCCCACGTTCCTCGAAGGCGACCGTATCGACCTCCGGACCGTCGAGCGCGAGGACCTCGACCTGCTTCAGCGCTCGAGAAACGACCCGGCCATCCGCGAGTGGCTGACGTTCACCACGCCGTCGACGAGCGACGAGGTCGAGTCGTTCTACGAGAACGTCATCGTCGACGGTGACAACGTCAATCTGCTCGTGTGCCCGGACGACGAGGCTGTCGGCGCAGCCGTCCTGTTCGACGTGTCGCGTCACTCGGCGGAGTTGGCGGCGTGGCTCCTGCCGGAGTACCACGGCGAAGGATACGGCCGGGAGGCGACCGAACTGCTCGTCGGCCACGGCTTCGAGGGGCTGGGGCTCCACCGCATCCGGGCCAAAGCCCTCCGGGACAACGACGCCTCGCGGGCGACGCTCGAATCCCTCGGGTTCACGGAGGTAGGGGTCGCCCGCGACGCGGTGTTCCAGCGCGGGCGCTACCACGACATGGTCCGGTACGACATGCTCGCCGAAGAGTGGCCCGCCGAGTGAGTCAGGCGAGCAGCTGCGGGCCGAACACCATCAGTAGCAGGCCGAACAGCATCATGAGGCCGACCCCTGTGGTGACGGCTTTCGTCAGGGCGTAGCCGTTCTCGACGGGGAGCCGCGAGACGATCGCCTGCGTCGAGGTGCGGAGGATGTGGCCGCCGTCGAGCGGGAACGCCGGCGTGCAGTTGAACTGGCCGATGATGATGTTGATCCACGCCGTCCAGAACAGCACGCTGCCGAGGAGGAGGAGGCCACCCGTCCCCAAGAACGACAGCGGGCCGCCCGCGGCGACGTAGAAGTTCTCGTAGATGCCGACGAAGCCGGGGAAGTTGTAGCCCGTCCCGAGCGTGACGCTCGCGAACGGGAGCGTGATGGCGAGATACGCGCGGACGAACGGGGAGTCGACCGGGAGGTTCACATCGCCGCCCCCGAGGACGGCGAGGAAGAACGCCGCCGGGTAGTCGTCGGTGCCGAAGTCGTCGAGCGCCATCCCGGTGACGCCGGGCTGGAGCCCCCCGACGCCGAGGAAGCCGGTGTCCTCTTGCGGGTGGTCCGCGAGCGTCACGTCGTAGCTCCGGCGCTCGCCGTCGACGTAGCCGACGACCGTGACCTGCTGGTCCGCGCTCGTCGCGTCGAGGAAGGCGTTGAGGTCGGCGGCGTCGACGATGCGCGTGTCGTCCATCCGGGTGATGACGAGGGTCTCACCGCCGGGTGCGCCGGCGTCAGCCAGCGGCGTCGGGCTCCCACGGTCGGCCGAGAGTACCTGTGTGTACGCCCCCATCGGCGCGGTGACGGTCGTCCCGTCGTCGGTTTCGAGCGTGGCGACCGACCGGTTCGCCAGTTCGCGTTCGAGCGCCCCCTGGGTGTGGACCGCGGTGTCGTTGACGGCCACGATGGTCGAGTTCACGGGCAGCGGAGCGTCAGCGACGGCGCCGGTGACGACGAGCGACCGCTCGACGCTGACCGTCTCACCACCGCGAAGCGTCACCTCGACCGTCCGCTCGTCGATGTCGGCGAGCGCGGTCTCCAGTGCGGCGGCGTCCTCGACCTGCTGGCCGTTCACGGCCGTGATGACCGAGCCGCGGTCGACGCCTGCCTGGTCGGCAGCGGAGCCGGGGATAGTGCCGCCGATGGGCACACCGGAGACGACGGCGATGGAGCCGACGACGGGGCCGAAGAGGAGGGCGAACGCGATGATCGCGACCGCGAAGTTGTTCATCACGCCCGCGGCGAACATCCGGGTCTGTGCCCCGCGGTTCGCGGCGTTGCGCGACTCCTCGTCGGGTTCGACGAACGCGCCGATGGGGATGAACGCGAGTGCTGCGAGCCCCATCGAGTCGATATCGATGTTCTCGACCCGGCACATCAGCCCGTGGCCCCCCTCGTGGACGACGAGGCCGATGAGCAGCCCGAGGATGATTTCCACCGCGGCGGAGAGCGGCAGGAAGTCGTTGACGCCGGGAATCGCCAGCACGTTCCGCGGCTGGTTCAGGGGCGTGGGTGTCGGGTTCGAGAGCGCCTGCAAGCCCGCGAAGATGACGAGCGCGAACGTCCCGACCATGACGACGAGGGCCACGCCGACGCCGAAGTTGCCCCACGCCCGCCAGAAGCGCTTCGGCTGGGCGAGCCAGTCGAGGAACGCCTTCCCCTTCTGGGTGTGGAGGGTCGTTATCGGCCCGGAGACGCGGAGCCACTCGGGGAGGAGCCCTCGCATCTTGAGGGCGTATGCGAGTACCGTGTAGAGGACGACCCCCGCGAGTACGAGGGTCAGCGTGTCCACCATTGGCTGGGTAGACGGGGTGTGGTTCAAAGAGGGTTCCGGGTGCGTGCTCCGAGCGGTGACCGCAGGGAACCACGAGGAGCACGGCATGGCGAACGGGGAGGAGCGACGCGACGACCCGTGAGCTGCGTGGGAGTTGCAGAAACGTCCTGATTCCCCGAGAACGCGGCCCCTCTCAGTCCCGCCCTGGACACTTTGGTAGCTATCGAGGCCGAAAACCCGGGCTCCTACGCCTCCAGCCGAAGCCGCTTGAGCACGAACGCGGTGTCGAGCGCCGCGAGGAACGGCCCGAGCCGCGGCCCCTGGTCCTCGTTCAGGAACAACCGGTAGCCGGCGGTGAAGAAGTCGCCGACCTCGACGTCGTGTTCGCGGGCGGTCTCGTAAATCTGGCCCTGCAGCGCCTCGTCGTCCGGGGCTTCGGCTTCGATGAAGTCCGCGAGCGCTGCGAGCGCCGCCGTGGTGTCCGCGTCGAAGTCGACGTCGGGGAGCTCCTCGGCGAGCCGGTAGTTGTACTCGTTGTCCGTGCGGACGGCCCAGTTGCGCGCCTTCTCGACCCGAGCGAGTGCCGCCTCGACTTCGGACGCAGAGGCATCGTCGGGGATGTGGCCCGACCGCCGGGCCATCGTCTCTCGCAACGCGGGGTCGTCGGTCATCCCCAGCACCGCCGCGAAGGTGTACGGGATGCGGACGCGGTCGGGGTCCGGGTCGTGGACGACGAACGGATACGCGCGCTTCGCCCGCCGCACGTCGCCGTCTTCTGCCTCTTCTTCGTCGAAGTAGAGCCGCTCGAAGCGGTCGAACTCGTCGACGAGCTGGTCGAGGCGTTCGACCGAGAAGTCGCGCGCCCGCTTCGGGTTCTTCGCGAAGAAGTAGCGGACCACTTCGGGTTCGAGGAGGTCGAGCACCTCTCGTGCCATGATGACGTTCCCCTCCGACGACGAAAAGGGGCCCCCGTTCAGCGTGAACCACTCGTACACCATCGGCACCGGCGGCTCGTCGCCGAGCAGGTTGCGGGCGATGTCCTCGCCGGAGGGCCACGAGCCCTCGGCGTGGTCCTTGCCGAACGGCTCGAAGTCGACGCCGAGGACGCGCCACTGCGCGGGCCACTCGAACCGCCACGGGAGCTTGCCCTCCCGGAAGGTGGCTTCGCCCTCGTGGTCACAGCCCTCGATAGTCTGGCCGCCCGCCTCCATGTCCGTACACCGGTAGGTGACGGTGCCAGCGTCGGTGTCGACGCCCGTGACCGTCTCGGTAATCTTCCCGCAGTTCTCGCAGATGGGGTTGAACGGGATGTAGTCCGCGTCGACCTTGTCCTGGTACTCGCCGAGGATGTCGCGAGCCTGGTCCCGGTGTTCGAGGATGAACGCGGTCACCTCGTCCATCTCGCCCGACTCGTACAGCTCGGTGTTCGAGACCATCTCGACGTCCACGCCGAGCAGCTCGGCAGACTGCTCGATGAGGGTCGAGAAGTGGTCGCCGTAGGAGTCACAGCAGCCGAACGGGTCCGGGATGTCGGTGTAGGGCTTCCCGAGGTTGGTGCCCAGTGCAGAGGCGTCCACGTCGCCGAGCCCGACGATGTTGCCGTCGAGGTCCGCGAGCTTCCGGGGGAGCTTCCGGAGGGGGTCGCGGTCGTCGGTGGTGAACACCTGCTTCACCTCGTGGCCGCGTTCCCGGAGGACCTCGGCGACGAAGTGGCCGCGCATCACCTCGTTCATGTTTCCGAGGTGGGGCACGCCCGACGGCGAGATGCCGCCCTTGATGATGATGGGCTCGTCGGGCTCTCGCGCCTCGATGGCGTCCGCGACGGCGTCGGCCCAGAAGTCGAACCGACCCGCTTCGGAGAGGGTGTGTGGCGAGGTCATCGGGCCTCCGGAACGACGCGCGTTCCCTCGAACTCGTCGGCTTCGACGGCGCGGGTGACCCGCTCGGGGTCGCTGCCGTCGAGGACGATGGCTTCGAGCCCGGCCCGCTGGATGATCTTCCCGGCGAGCAGGTCGACCGGTGCGGAGGAGCCGGCGTTCATCTCCATCGACGCGATGGTCTCGACCAGCGCGCCGGCGGTGAGCTCGTCGTACCGCTCGGCGTCGGGGTCCTCCTTCGGGTCGGCGCTGTAGACGCCGGCGACGGAGGTGGCGTAGACGAGGAGGTCCGCGTCGACGTACTCGGCGAGCGCGGCGGCGACCGCGTCGGTGGTCTGTGCCGGCACCACGCCACCCATGACCGCGACGTCGCCGCGGTGGAGTGCCTCGCCGGCGGTCTCGTAATCTTCTGGAATGCGCGGTGCGACGATGGCCTCGTCGAGCGCCGACAGCAGGAGGCGGGCGTTCAGCCGCGTCACCGAGATGCCGAGCTGATCGAGCTCGATCTCGTTCGCACCCAGCTCGCGGGCGGCACCGATGTACTCGCGTGCGACGCCGCCGCCCCCGACGACGGCCGCCACGTCGTGACCCGATTCGACCAGTCCCTCGACGACGGACGCGTACGCCTCGACCCGATTGTTCCCGAGGTCGGGCGCGAGAACGCTCCCGCCGACGGACACGACGACTCTCATTACCCGCGGTAACTCCGTGCCGCGCTTAAGACTTGTCAAGCGCCGTGCTCGCGGGGTGTGGCGGCCGTCGACAGGGCTCAGGCCGCGGGGTCGCCGCGCCGGAGGCTCCGGACGCCGCTGGCGAACACGGTGTAGATCCCACCGAGCAGGAGCGCCTCCAGACACATCACGGTGAACGCGACGGTGTGAAACAGCAGGCCGCTGCCGAGCCACGGGAGTGCGAGATTCCGGAGCGCGGAGGCGGCAAGGCTACTGACGTACCACGGCAACACCGCCGGGTAGAGGACGGCGGCGAGGTCGCTGGTCATGACTCCCGTGTCGACCAGCAGCCAGACGCCGAGCATCGCGGCGAGCGGGACGGCCACAGGCCACGACAGCGGGTACCGACCTGGGTGGAGGGCTGGACGGACCATACTCGAACGTGTTTCTATTACAACAAAACTGTATCCCCTGTACGGTGACGGGCGACACCTACAAGCGCGCCCGGACGGACGTCCACGGTATGCACACGTTCGGCATCGTCGGGACGGATGCGGCGGCAGCCTGCGACCGGTTCGTCGAGGCGCTCGGTGGGCGGGTCGCCGTGGTCCGGAACCGCAAGCTGGAGGAGGCCGACGGCGGGCGCCAGCGGGCGCGCCCGGCGACGGAGTACGACCTCGGTGCGGAGTGGCGAGCGTACGGCGACGGACTCTCGCTCCGCGAGGCGTTCGACCGACTCGCGCCGGACCACGACTACGCGGTCGCCATCGGCTTCCCCCAGGCGCGGATTCCGCAGGTCGTGGTCGGTGACGTAGCTGGGGAGCTTGCGGATGAGGAGCCGCTGGCGACGGCGTCCGATGCGGCCAGCCTCGACGTTACAGCTGTCGTCGCGGCCGTCGACGACACCGACCCGCACGTGACGCTCGAATCGCTCGTCACGAGGGTGAAACGCTCGCCGAAGGCCGACCGCGCTGGTGCCATCGCGACGTTCACCGGGCGTGTCCGCGCGAAGGACTCCGCGGACGACGAGCGGACCGAACTGCTGGAGTTCGAGACGTACGAGGGGGTCGCCGAGCGCCGGATGCGCGCCATCGAGGACGAACTCGAAGCCCGCGAGGGCGTCTTCGAGGTCGCGATGCACCACCGAACGGGCGTCATCCCCGACGGGGAGGACATCGTGTTCGTCGTCGTGCTCGCAGGACACCGCGAGGAGGCGTTCCGCACGGTCGAAGACGGCATCAACCGGCTGAAAGACGAGGTCCCCATCTTCAAGAAGGAGGTCACCGAGTCCGAGACGTTCTGGGTCCACGAGCGCTAGCCACGAACCGACGGCTGCCCACCCTCTCCACCGGGTGCGTGTCAACCTGTCACAGTGTGCGCGCGCCGCGTTCGTCCTCCGGCTCGGAGATAATTTCGGCCCTATCCTTGAGTAATCTGGTCCAACTTGGCCCGCCTGTCATCGAGGCTGAATGAGCGGAGAAAAAGTCTTAGCTAGCGTTGTGAAACGTCTACTGCGTTCTAACTGCTTCGTGAAAGGTACGTTTTTCTTCGATTCGTCCCGAAATGCCTCGAATCAACCCTAAGATTCCTCCCTTTATATACTCCCTTGGGCTCAAGGCGAGAGCGAGGTGTCACAGATGAGTGCGACCACCCCCGCAACCGAGACGGAAAGCAAAGAGAGCCGCCTGAAGAACTACCTCGCACAGAAGGCATCGGACGGCGAAGTGTACTTCAAGTCGAAGTTCATCGCGGACGAGGTCGGACTGTCCGCGAAGGAGATCGGCGCCCTCATGGTGAAGCTCCGCGAGTCCGCGACCGACCTCGAGATCGAGAAGTGGTCGTACACGAGCGCCACGACGTGGCGCGTCACCCGGGCCTGAGGCACCGCGGTCCCCGACCGCACCTCACACCCCTCCACCCTACCCACCCTCCGTACCCTACCCAAGGTATCGCGGGGTCAGGGGATTTATCGCCCTCGACCCCTTCCATCCGGTGATGAGCGACGACCCGTCGTCGGGCTCCCCCGACGATGTCCCCCCATCTTCCCTCCCACCAGAGGCGCCGGCTCCGGCGAGGCTGGCCGACGTGTTCAGCGTCGACGAGGTTCGCCGCGACGGCGACCAGCTCCACTATCTCGGTGAGCCACGCGTCGGCCCCGACGCCCTCGAACAGCGCGTGTGGCCCCTGTTCCGGGAAGCGGGCTACGACGTCCAGTTCGCCTCCGTCGCGGACACGGAGACCGACCCCATCTCGGGCGTCGAGCTGACCACGCACCGCCACGCCCTCGTCGCCACCCCCACGAGCGTCGGGCTCGATGGCATCCCGTGGGTGAACGTCCTCACGCTCGCGCTGACGATTCTGACGACCCTGTACGCTGGCTCGATGTGGTACTACGAGCCCATCACGGGCCCGCTCGACCTCTTTACGGGCGAGAAGTGGAAGTTCACCGCGGCCGTCCTCGGCGTGCTCGGCGTCCACGAACTCGGGCACTACGTGCTCTCGCGGTACCACGAGGTCGACGCCTCGCTCCCGTACTTCATCCCCATCCCGACGTTCATCGGGACGCTCGGGGCCGTCATCCGGATGAAGGGCCGCATCCCCGACCGAAAGGCGCTGTTCGACATCGGCGTCGCCGGCCCGCTCGCCGGGCTCGTGATGGCCGTCGTCGTCTCGATCGTGGGGCTCTACATGGACCCGATTCAGGTTCCCCAGCAGGTGCTCGAGAGCCCGAGCGCGGTCGAAATCGAGTTCGGGTATCCACCGCTGCTCCAGCTACTCTCGTGGGTGACGGGCCAGCCCCTCACCTACGAGGACCCGTCCATGGCCGTGAATCCGGTCGTCTTCGGCGGCTGGGTCGGGATGTTCGTCACGTTCCTGAACCTCATTCCCGTGGGGCAGCTCGACGGCGGCCACCTCGTCCGCGCGATGCTCGGTGAGCGACAGGAGACCGTCGCGGCGCTCGTCCCCGCCGGGCTGTTCGCGCTCGCCTCCTACCTCTACCTGTTCGGCAACGTCGGCATGAACGCCCCCTTCCTCTGGGGGTTCTGGGGACTCGTCGCGCTCGGACTCGCCTATGCAGGCCCTGCCGACCCCATCTTCGAGGAGGGGCTCGATCGGAAACGCATCGCTGTGGGCGTGCTGACGTTCGCGCTCGGCCTGCTGTGTTTCACGCCGGTTCCGTTCGAACTCATCCAGTAGCCGGCGCCGCTACCGTCACTCGCCGTGCGTGTAGCCGCGGTCCGGCAGCGGCTCCCCGTCGAGCTCGACACCCGAGTCGGTCACCGCGCCGATGCGAGCCACGGGTGTCGGTGCGTCGGCGGCCGCGGCCTCGGGGTCCGGGGTCGTGAACACGAGCTCGAAGTCCTCGCCGAAGTGAACGGCCATCTCCCGTTCGTCTGCGGCGTCGTCGGCGAGTTCCGTGACTGACGGGTCGACCGGGAGCGACGCCGACTGGACGGAAAACCCGCAGTCTGCGGCCTCGGCGAGCTGGTGGAGCGAGCGGGCGAGCCCGTCGCTCGAATCCATCATCGCCGTCGCGTGGGGCGCGAGCGCCTGCCCGGCGGCCACGCGGGGCTCGAACCGGAACAGCTCGTTGGCACGGTGGTCGTCCGTGCCGAACAACCGGAGGGCCGCGGCCGACCGACCGAGCGTCCCCGTGACGCAGACGGCGTCTCCTGGTTCTGCCCCCGACCGGAGCACGGGGTCGGCAGTCCGGCCGAGTGCCGTCGTCGACACCGTGAACTCCGCGTGGTCGTCGAGGTCGCCACCGACGTACGCGGCGTCGACCCGCTCGCACACCTCGCGGGCGCCACGGAGGAACGCCCGCAGTTCGGCTTCCTCGAACGTGGGGGCGGCGTAGACGGCGACGGCGGCGGTCGCGCTCGCGCCCATCGCCGCCACGTCCGAGAGCGACGCGCCCACCGCGCGCCAGCCGGCGGTGTAGCGGGTCGTCCCCGCCGGAAAGTCGGTCGACTCGTGGAGCATGTCCGTCGTGAGGACCTGTCCGTCGACGACGGCGCAGTCGTCGCCCGCCGCGGGGAGGTCACGCCCGAGGAGCGCGAGGGCGGCGCGTTCGTCCATGTCAGATGCCCGGCGGCGCGGCGCAAAAGCGCGTCGGTGCCGTGAGGCGTTCGGACCGATTGTCATAAACGGCCCCCCGTCGAACGCCGGGCTATGGACGTTGACCTGCGAGCCTCCGCCGCCGGGTTCGCCGTCGCACTGGTCGTGCTCGCGGCCATCCTCGCGGTCGTCGGGGTGGGTCGGGTGGTCGACGCGCTCGGTCGCGCTGACCCCGCCGTGCTCGTGGGGGTCGTCGTCGTCGCCACCCTCTGGCTCTCCGCGTGGGGGCTGTCGCTCCGGACGGTGCTCGGAGTGCTCGGTGCACACATCGCCGCCCCCGTCTCCATCGCCGTGTTCGCGGCTGCCACCTTCGCCAACAACGTCACGCCGTTCGGCCAGGCGGGTGGCGAGCCCGTGAGTGCGTTACTCATCTCGCGGGCCACCGACACCGAGTACGAGTCGAGCCTCGCGGCCATCGCCAGCGTCGACTCGCTCAACTTCATCCCCTCCATCCTGCTCGCGTCCGCGGGCATCGCCTACTTCTCGACGGAGATCGCGTTCGGCTCGCGGCTGCGGGTGGCGGCGCTCGCTATCGGCCTGCTCGCGCTGGCGCTGCCCGTCGCTGGCTTCTTCGGCTGGCGCTACCGCTACGAGGTCGAGCGCGTCGCCATCCGTGCGGTGACGCCGTTCATCCGCGCCATCGCCCGGCTCGTCCCCGGGCGCTCGCCGCCGCAGAAGTCGGCCATCCGGAGCCGCGTCGAGGGGTTCTTCCACGCCATCGAGCGCGTCACCGGCGACCGCCGCGGGCTGACGCTCGCGCTCGGCTTCTCGACGCTCGGCTGGCTCTGTCTCGCGGGCTCGCTGTGGCTCTCGCTGTTCTCGCTCGGACAGACCGTCTCGTTCGCGGTCGTCCTCGTCGTCGTTCCCGTCGGGGCTATCGCGGGCATCACGCCGCTTCCCGGCGGGCTGGGGGGCGTCGAGGCGGTGCTCATCGCGCTGCTCGTCGCGCTCGGCGTGCCCGGCGGGGTCGCGGCCGGGGCCGTCGTCGTCCACCGGACGGCGACCTACTGGCTCCCGACCGTGGTGGGCGGTGGGGTCGCCGGCATCATCGGGTCGAACGGGTAGTGGCGGGCGGCTGTGTTTCGGTGGCCGAGCGAAGCGAGGCCACTCTCTGCTCACGGCTCACTGCGTTCGCCGTTCGCAATGAGGTGGCGCTCACTACGTTCGCGCCACCCTCATAACGTCAGAGTTAAACGCGCCCCGACGGAACCGAACGGTAATGGCTACCCTCTACGACGCACCCGCGGAGGACCTCATCGAGGCCGTCGCGGCCAAGCTCGAGGACGAGCTCGAACAGCCCGACTGGATGGAGATCGCGAAGACCGGCACCTCCCGCGAGCTGCCGCCCGAGCAGGAGAACTTCTGGGCGATTCGCGGCGCCTCGCTGCTCCGAAAGGTCGCCGTCGACGGTCCCGTCGGCGTCGACCGTCTCTCGACGGCGTACGGCGACTCGAAGCAGGGCTCGACGCGCTACCGCGTCCGGCCGAACCAGAAGACCAGCGGCTCGAAGAAGGTCATCCGGACGCTCCTCCAGCAGCTCGAGGAGGCCGGCTACATCTCGAACAACCAGAAGCGCGGCCGCGAGGTCACCGGCGAGGGGCGTGCCCTCCTCGACGAGACGGCGACCGAGCTCATCGAGGAGCTCGACCGTCCGGAACTCGAGCGCTACGCGTAGACGACTGAGCGTCGAAACCGTTTTTCTCCCGCGCCCTGAACACGGTAGTATGAGCGGCCAGCCCAACGACGACGAACTCGAAGAGCTCCGGAAGAAGAAGATGGAGCAGCTCAAAGAACAGCAGGGCGGCGGCGGTGGCGCCGAGGAGGAGGCGATGGAGGCCCAGCGCCAACAGCAAGAGGCCCAGAAGCAGGCGCTGCTCCGGCAGGCGCTGACCGATGGCGCGCGCCAGCGGCTCAACTCGGTGAAGATGTCGAAACCCGACTTCGCCGAACAGGTCGAACAGCAGGTCGTCGCGCTCGCCCAGAGCGGTCGCCTGCAGGGGCAGATCGACGAGGACAAGATGAAGTCGCTGCTGCAGGAGCTCAAGCCGGACTCCCAGGAGTTCAACATCAAGCGCCGGTGATGCGCGTCGGCGTCCTCTTCTCCGGGGGGAAGGACTCCACGCTCGCAGCACTGCTGCTCGACCGGTTCTACGACGTGACGCTCGTCCACGCGGGGTTCGGTATCGGTGACGCTGCCGACCACGCCGAAGCGACGGCCACGGCCGTCGACTTCCCGTTCGAGCGGGTCGAACTCGACGCCGAGGTCGCCGACGAGGCCGTCGACACGATGCTCGCCGACGGTTTCCCCCGCAACGGTATCCAGCTCGTTCACGAACACGCATTGGAAGCGGTGGCCGGCGAGGAGTTCGACGCCGTCGCGGACGGTACCCGACGTGACGACCGCGTGCCGACGGTCTCGCGGGCGTGGGCACAGTCGCTCGAAGACCGTCGCGACGTCGACTACCTCTCGCCGCTCTCCGGGTTCGGCCGGGGGGCGGTCGACCGCCTCGTCGCCGAGTTACTGGAGGTCGAGGAGGCCCCCTCCGAGCAGCTTGCGAAGGGGGACTACGAGGCCGAACTCCGTGAACTCGTCCGGGAGCGCGCCGGCGAGACGCAGGTCGGGGAGGTGTTCCCCGACCACGTCCAGACGCGGGTCACCGGTCGCCGCACGCAGGCGTAGCCTTTTGGGGTATGGTGTCGTACCGCGTGGTATGCGATTCGTCATCGTCGGGTACGGACGTGTCGGCGCACGCACCGCGCAGATACTCGACTCCGAGGGCCACGAGGTCAGCATCGTGGAGCTGGACCCTGAGAAGGTGAAGAAGGCCGTCGCCGACGGGTTCAACGCCATCGAGGGTGACGGCGAGGAGGAGCGACGGCTGCTCGAAGCCGGGTTGCCGGACGCCGACGCCATCGGCGCGCTGTCGGGCGACCTCAACGTCAACTTCGCGGCGTGTATGATCGCGAAGAGCTACGGCTGTCGCACCGTGTTGCGCATCGACGAAGACTACCGCGAGGAGATCTACAAGAAGTACGCCGCCGACGTCGACGAGATCATCTACCCCGAGCGGGTCGGGGCCGCCGGTGCGAAGAACGCGCTGCTCGGTGGTGACTTGAACGTGCTCGCGGACCTGACGGAGAACCTGACGGCCGCGACCGTCGACGTGCCGGTCGGCTCACCCCACGTCGGCTCGCGCGTCGTGGAACTCCAGTTGCCGGGCGACGCTCGCGTGTACGCCCACGGCCACGCCCACGAGGAGATGGACGTGCCGATGCCCGCGACCACCATCGAGGCTGGCGACCAGCTCGCCGTCATCGCGGAGCAGGCGACGCTCGACGCCGTCAACGACTACCTCCGCGGGTCGGCGTAGCTCGACGTCTGGGGGCGTCGAAAGGAAAGGTCCGGGCGCGCGATGGGGAGGATGGGGAAGTTCGAGGCCGTCGATGCGCGCCCAGCAGACGACATGCCCGCCGGTATGATAAATACCCGTCAGACGAGCGCACGACGCCGAGGCGTGGCTGGCGTGTGTCCGTCGGTTCTTGCCGCAATCTCCGTCCCTTGACTGCTATGTTGAAAAGCCGAGTGGTCGCCGCGTTCACTGGGGCGTGCCGCGGGTGGCCGTCGCCTTGAACGAGACGACCACCGCCTGCCCGGCCTCGAGCACGAGACGGTCGACGCTCTCGGTGGTGACGAGCGCGACCAGCGGTGCGTCGGAGCCGATATCGACCCGGACCCGGGCGACGGCTGTCCCCGCGTCGACGCCGACGACCGTTCCCTGCAGGCGATTCCGGGCACTCGTCGCGTCGGCGGGCGGCGCCTCCGAGGGGGCGTGGAGCGTCACGGCGTCCGACCGGAGCGTCACGGCCACCTCGGTCGCGTCGGGGGGGACGAGCGCCTGGACGGTTCCAGCCGCGGTCTCGACGGTTGCCAGTTCACCGTCGCGGCCGACCACCCGCCCTTCGAGCACGTGCTCCTCGCTCCGGGCGATGCTCTCGTAGCCGGCTTCCAGCCGCTCGAACGCCGCGAGCAGGTCGTGAGCGTCGTCAGTGAGCGTCGACCCGCCGCCGTCGGGACCCCCCCGCTGGCGCTCGACGAGCGAGCCGAACGCGTCTTCCAGTTCGGTCAGTCGTGTGTGGGCCCGGGCGTACGACCGGCCGAGGTCGCTTGCGGCGGCGTTGAGCGAGCCGTGTGTGTCTATCGCTCGGAGCAGTCGCGCATCCCGGGCGTCGAATGTAACGCCGTCAGCGGTCAGGCGGGCCTCGTACTCCGGGCGCATACACGGAGTGTGCGACCGACTGGCAAAACGGTTATGTCCGGGCGGGAAGAACGGCGTTGTATCCATGACGAAACAACGCTCGTCCGCCACGAGTCGTCGCTCGTTTCTGACTGCCGCCGGTGCGACCGCCGTCGCTGGCCTCGCCGGCTGTACGTCGCTCGCCGGCGGGGGCGGCGGCGGGACGATGACCATCTTCCACGCGGGGAGCCTCGCGCCGCCGTTCGAGGCGGCGGAGCCGACGTTCGAGGGGGAGACCGACATCGACGTCAACCGCGAGGCGAAGGGGTCGGTCGCGTCGACGAAGAAGATCACCCAGCAGGGCCGTAAGGCGGACGTGCTCGGCGTCTCGGACTTCCGGCTCATCCGCGACCGCGTCGTCCCCGACTACGGCGAGTGGTACGCGGTGTTCACGACGAACGCCATGTCCATCCAGTACCGCGAGGACTCTCCCGGTGCCGACGACATCGAGAAAGGCAACTGGTGGGAGGTGCTTTCGCGCGACGACGTGACCATCGGCCACTCCGACCCCGCCGTGGACCCCGGTGGCTACCGTGCGGTGATGACGATGCAGCTCGGGACGAAGGCGTTCGAGAGGTCGAAACTGTACGACGAGGCGACGTACGACAAGCTCCGAGAGAACTCGACGGTGCCGACGGGCACCGAGACCAATCTGGAGGGCCAGCTCGAATCCGGCAAACTCGACTACGTGTTCTACTACCAGTCCATCTCCTCCACCTCGGACCTCCCCTACATCGACCTCCAGTCGCAGGTCGACCTCTCGCAAGCGACCTCGGCGTACGCGAAACACTACGCGAAGGCGGAGGTGGAGACGGAGTCGGGGACGTTCACGGGCGCGCCCATCGCCTACGGCGTGACGGTTCCGAGCGTCGCCGAGAACTCGGAAGCCGGCGCGAAGTGGGTCGAGTACTTCGCCACGCAGCCGGGTCGTGACGTTCTGCAGGAGAAGGGACTCCAGCCGGTCGATCCCATCGTCGTCCCCGCCGGCGGTGCCGACGCAGTCCCCCAGCGCGTGATGGAGAACGCCGAGGCGAAGCAATCGCTCGGTCCGCTCCGGCTGAATCAGGAGTGAGACAGCAGTGAGACCGGAACCATCGTGACCCTCCGCTGCCTCACCCTCGCGTATGTCGACTGAGACGAGCCGGCGAACGGCGGTCGCGGGGCTCGGCCGCGGCGCGGTCGTCCTCGTGGTCGTCGTGGTCCAGCTCGCCGCGTTCGCGCTCGCGCAGGCGGCGGGCCTCCCGACGCTCTACGCGCTGTTCGCCCTTGGCAGCAGCGCCGCGCTCGCGGTGGCGACCGTCGGCACCGCACGAGGGGTGGTCGCGACGGTCGTCGGCACGGGCGTCCTCGTCGGAGTCGCCGTCCTCTCGGTGAGCGTCCTGGCAGCCGCGCTCGCGCCCGTCGTCCTCGCGGTGGCTGTCGCACTCTCGGGTGACGAGTGGGTCGGTGCCGCCGCGGCCGCACTCGGGACGCTCCTGCTGGTGGCGCTCGGCGTTCCCCTCCTGCTGTTCGTCGCCCGGCAGGACCTCGGGCTCGTCGCCGAGATGGCGCTGCGCCCCGACGTCCAGCAGGCGCTGTTCCTCTCGGTGTACGCGCCGCTCGTCGCCGCGCTCGCCGCGCTCGCAACCGGCGTCCCGCTGGCGTACCTGCTCTCACGGGGGTTCGCTGGCCAGTCGCTCGTCGAGAGCCTCGTTGACCTGCCGCTCGTCGTCCCGCACTCCGTCGCGGGTATCATCATCCTGTTCGGGCTGGGTCGCGGCGGCGCGTTCCCCGAACTCTCGGTGCTCGGGACGTTCACGGGGATGGTGCTGGCGATGGTGTTCGTGAGCGCGCCGTTCGCCGTCAACGCCGCCCGTGAGGCGTTCGAGGCCGTCGACCCGCGACTGGAGTACGCCGCCCGGAGCCACGGTGCCTCCCCGCTCGAAACCTTTCGACGGGTGACGCTTCCGCTCGCCGCCCGGGGAGTGCTGACGGGCGGGGTGCTGGCGTGGGCCCGTGCCGTCTCGGAGTTCGGTGCGGTCGCCGTCGTCGCCTACTCGGTGTCGTTTTTCTACCCGCTGTCGGGCGACGTGGTGACGACCCAGCACGCGCCCGTCTTCATCTTCAACACCTATCTGACTTCGGACAACGGGCTCGCCCGCAGCGGCGCCGTCGGCATCCTCCTGCTCGCGCTGTCGGCGCTGCTGTTCGTCCTCGTGCGGTGGCTCGCGTACGACGAGGTGCGTCGCGTATGATCTCGTTCGACATCGCGGCGACGTTCACCGCGGAGGGCTCGCGGTTCGAGGTCGAGGCCGCTCTCGACGTGGCCGACGGCGAGACGCTCGTCGTCCTCGGGCCGAGCGGGTCGGGCAAGACCCTCCTGCTGGAGACCGTCGCGGGCCACCACCCCCACGCGGGGTCGGTGACCGTGGACGGCGAGGACGTGACCGACCACCCGCCCGAGCGCCGGGACTTCGGCTTCGTGTTCCAGGACTATGCACTCTTTCCGCACATGACCGCCCGCGAGAACGTGGCGTTCGGCCAGCGATACGCCACGACGGAGGGACTCCCCGACCCCGACGATCTGCTCGACAGGATGGGCGTCACGCACCTCGCCGACCGCTCGCCGCGGACGCTCTCGGGCGGTGAGAAACAGCGGGTGGCACTCGCCCGCGCGCTCGCCATCGACCCGCGGGTGCTGTTGCTCGACGAGCCACTGTCGGCGCTCGACGTGCCCACCCGGCAGGCGCTGCGCGACGACCTCGCGACCGTGCTCGAAGCCGTCACTGCGGTCCACGTCACGCACAACCGGACGACCGCCCGCGCGCTCGCCGACCGCATCGCCGTGATGCGCGACGGAGAGGTCGTCCAGACCGGCACGCCCGACGCCGTGTTCGAGTCGCCGGCTACCGCTGCCGTCGCCGAGTTCGTGGGGGCGAACGTCCTCTCGGGGGCGGTGTTCGACGTCTCGCGTGACGGTCGCGTCGCCGTCCGCCCCGAACACGTCCGCCTCGACGACGGGACGGCCGCGACCGTCGAGCGCGTCGTCCGCGAGGACGCCACCTTCCGCGTGACGCTCGTCTGCGACGGCGAGCGGTTCGCGGCGTTCACCGACGACCCGCCTGCCGAGGGCGACTCGGTCGGCGTCTCCGTCGCCGACGCGCACGTGACGCTGCTCGACAAGTAACCACGAACGGTTTCGAATATCGACTGCGCCAAACGTATTCGATTTCCGACAACACCCAAGAGCGTCGGCGCCGAACCACCGGTGGATGGCGATATCGGCACTCGAGGGGCACAGTCGCGGGCTCGAGCTCTCGGTCGGTGAGCTGATGGGCGCGCTGGGGGATTCGGTTACGGTGCTCCCCGTCGTCGTCGCGCTCGGGGCGCTCACGGCGGCGTCGCTCCCGCACCTGCTGCTTGGATTCGCCGTGTTTCAGGCCGTGTGGGGGCTGTGGTACGGCCTGCCCGTCTCCGTGGAGCCGATGAAGGCGCTCGCGGGGCTCGCCATCGCCGGGACGCTCGCGTACGGCGAACTCGTCGCCGCGGGGCTGCTCGCGGGCGGGCTGCTGCTCGTCGCCGGGCGAACCGGGACGATGGCGCGCATCCAGCGGTACGTCGCCGAGCCCGTGATTCGAGGGGTACAGCTCTCGGTCGCCGCCGTGCTCGCGCTCGCCGGGTTCGACCTCGCTGCCGGCGCACCCACGGTCGCGGTCGTGGGGCTCGTCGTCGCGGTCGCCGCGACGCTGGTCTATCGACGGGCCGGCGCGCTCGCCGTTCTCGCGGTCGGGACCGCCGTCGCGCTCTGGAGTGGGGGTGTGCCCGCGGTTTCGGTGCCCGCGCTCGCCGTATTTCCGGCCGGGGGACCGACGCTCACGACCGGTGCCGTGGAAGGACTCGCCGGACAGCTGGCGATGACCGTCGGCAACGCCGCGGTGGCGACCTCGCTGTTGCTCTCTGACTTGTTCGACGCCGAGGTGAGCGCCGACGACCTCGCGACGAGCATGGGGTCGATGAACCTGCTGGCCGTCCCGCTCGGCGCAGTCCCGATGTGTCACGGCTCGGGCGGCCTCGCCGGCAAGTACGCCTTCGGCGCGCGGACGGGCGGGGCGAACCTCGTGCTCGCCGGGCTCTATCTCGTTGCGGCGCTCGTCGCCGGCCTCTGGGCCGGGTTCCCGCTGGCGATGCTCGGTGTCCTCCTGCTCGCCGTGGCGTGGCAGCTCGCGACGGTCGCGCTCGACTCGCGTGACCGACCGCTCGTCGTCGGGATGGCCCTCCTCGCCGTCGCCACGAACGTCGGGGTGG
The DNA here is from genome assembly GCF_024362405.1 of Halorarius litoreus. Lineage (GTDB taxonomy): Archaea > Halobacteriota > Halobacteria > Halobacteriales > Haloarculaceae > Halorarius > Halorarius litoreus. The sequence goes on from NZ_CP101454.1 coordinate 2,362,946, forward strand.
CGTTCGTCGCCGGTGTCGTCGGCCACGCCGCGCTCCGTCGCGTTCGCTGAGTTTTTGCCGTCGCCCGCCGCCGGAGAGGTATGGTCGACCTCTCGGGGCTCGACGCCAGCATCACCGCCAGCCGGACGTTCACGGTCGAACGGGCACACACGACGAACGTCTTCGGCGAGCAGGCCGACCCGCCTGCCCGCCCGGCGGCCCACGACGCGGGTGCCGACGAGCCGGTTCGCGTGCTCGGCTCCCCTGCGCTGCTCGCGTGGGTCGAGTTCACGGGTCGCGACTCGCTGCACGGCCACCTCCCCGACGGCACGGGCACCGTCGGCGTCTCCGCCGAACTCCACCACCGCGGGGCTGCCCGCCTCGGCACCGAACTCACCGTGGCGACCGACCTCGTCGACCGCGACGGCTCGCGGCTCACCTTCGAGGGGTGGGTCGAACGCGCCGACGACGCGCTCGTCGGCGAGGTGACGACGACGTTCCGCGTCGTGGAGCGTGACCGCTTCCGCGCGTCGCTGCCATGACGCGCGCCGTCGCCATCAACGTCGGCGCGAACACGAACCAGCCCGGCTTTCGGGGCCCGGTGTTCGCCGACGGCACGTTCGCGTTCGTCCCCATCCCCGAACCCGAGCCCACCAGCGAGCCCGTCCCCACCTACGGCGACCTCGCGCCCCACCTCCCGGTCGAGATTCCCGACGCCCTGTCGGACACCCCGGTCCACCTCGACCCCGAGTTCCGCGAGTATCCGTTCGGCGAGGCGTACACGTACGGCGACCCCCACGGTGTGAAGGCCCGCCCGCTCGCCTCCCTCGCTGAAGGCGACTGGGCGCTGTTCTACGCGACGCTCGACACCGCGAGTGATGCCCCGCCCGCGTGGCAGAGCCCCGACTGGGGGACGTACCTGATCGGTGGGTTTCGGCTCGCGTGTGACCCGGTCACCGACTACGACGCGCTGTCGGCCGACGACCGCGACCTGTTCGCCTCGAACGCGCACGTCAAACGCGAGACGATGGACGCGGCGGTGCTGCTGTTGGGTGGTGAGACATCTGGGCTGTTCGACCAGGCCGTGCCCCTCTCGTCGCGCGAGGCCGGCGTCGACGCCAACCGGCTCGTCACCGAACTGTCGAGCGATTCCGGAAAGGGGCCGTGGTGGCGTCGGCCGATGAAGTTCGACGCCGACGCGACCGCGGAACTGTTCGAGGTCATCGAGTCTCGTGACTTCGACCGGATTCAGGGATAGGGCGCGGCTGTCGGACTGTATCTCGGCGCAGAACTGTGCTCGCGGGTCACTCCGTTCCCGCTCGCATCGAGGTTCTCACTCCGTTCGAACCTCGCTATGTGCCGTCCGGGAGTCGCACGAACGGGGCGAGTCCAGCAGGAATTGAACCAGAGTGAGACGTTCCTGCTCGCTTCGCTGCGCGGGCTGCGACTCACAGGGTTCAATTCCCGTTGCCAATTTCGCGCCTCGCGTTGCTCAGCGCAGAAATGTGCCGTCCGGGAATTGAACCCGGGCTATTAGCTTGGGAAGCTAATGTCCTACCACTGGACCAACGGCACTCGTTGCGAACGAACTTTCGTAGCCCACCGCCGCACTTCAACGTAGCGTTTCAGGGGCACCCGAACAGACTTGTCGGTAGGTGTGTAACTCCACAGCATGGGGATGACCTCCAGATCCCGTACTCGAATCTCGACCGCCCTCTACCGCCGGGAGACGTTGCTCGTCTTCCTGCTCCTGCTGCTCGGTGCGTCGGTGGACGCGGGTTCCTTGCCCGGGCAGCTGCTCGCGCTTCCGGCGTACCTGCCGATGGTCGCGCTCGACCTCGTCGAGGCGACGCTCGGCGTCTCGTTCGGCGCGGCGTGGGACGTGGTGCTCGTCGCCACGTACTACCTGCTGACCGTCGGTGTCGCGGCCGTGTACTTCTCGCTGCGCGAGTCGTAGACGAACGTCCAGAAATCCGCCCGCCACGGCAGTTATTTGACGCGTCCCTCCCTACCGAGTCGCAATGTCTCAGCCCGACCCACTGGTGGAGGGAACTCCTGTCTCGCTCGACCTCTCGGACGAGGAACTGGAGGCGCACCGCGCACACATCACGGCGTTCATCGAGTCAGTTGTCGACGACGCCGGGGCCGACGGCGCGGTCATCGGCCTCTCCGGCGGGATCGACTCCACGCTCACCGCTCACCTCGCCGTCGAGGCGCTCGGGTCGGATTCGGTCCACGGACTCGTCATGCCCTCGGAGGTGAACACCGAGGGGAACATGAGCGACGCCGAGCGCGTCGCCGAGATGCTCGACATCGCGTACGACGTGCTGGACATCAACCCCATCGTCGACGCCTTCGTCGACGCCTATCCCGAGGGCGCAGATGACCAGATGGCGCTCGGGAACGTTCGCGTGCGGACGCGCGGCGTGCTCAACTACTTCGTCGCCAACGCCGAGTCCGGGGTCGTCCTCGGCACCGGCAACCGAAGCGAAGCGATGACCGGCTACTTCACGAAGTACGGCGACCAGGCGGTCGACTGCAACCCCATCGGCAACCTCTACAAGCGGCAGGTTCGGCAACTCGCGAGCCACATCGGCGTCCCCGAGGACCTCGTCACGAAACCCCCGAGCGCCGAGATGTGGGAGGGCCAGACCGACGAGAGCGAGATGGGGCTGGGGTACGACACGCTCGACGCGATTCTCGCGTTGCACGTCGACGGGCCGTTCTCGAAGTCCGCGACCATCGAGACGCTCGGGGTCTCGGCGGAGGCCATCGAGCGAGTGGTGGAGTTAGTCGAAGGGAGCGAGCACAAGCGCCACATGCCGCCGGCACCTGCGGCGTTGGATATCTGAGCCACGTGCTTCTGTGACTCGATAGTTTAGCCAGTTGGGGGATGCTAAAGTCTAACACAGTTCGTCGAGACCAGGTAGGTACACATGCCAGAGCCAGTTATCGCGTCGGCCGGCGCCTCACCGCTCGGCCGCACCGACCTCCCCGGCCGCGACCTGTTCTCGGTCGCCCTCGCGGAGGCGTTCGACGACCTGCCCGACCCTGGCGACCTCGTCGAGGCAGTGTACGTCGGCAACCAGTCGGAGCGCTACGAACACCAGATCATGTACGGGACGCTGTTGGCCGAGTGGGCTGGGCTCCGTCACGTCCCTGCCGAGCGGGTCGAGGGGTGTGCCGCCGCCGGCGCGCTCGCGTTGCGCCACGCGGTCAAGGACGTTCGCAACGGTGAACACGAGGCCGTGCTCGCGTGCGGCGTCGAGAAAATGACGTCCGCGGGCACCAGCGGCGCGACGGACGCGCTGTCGGCGGCGTTCGACCGCGCCATCGAGCAGCGCTCCGGCATCACCGCGCCCAGCCAGTACGCACTGCTCGCCACGCGCTACCTCCACGAGACGGACGCGACGGAACGCGATCTCGCCGAGATCGCGGTGAAGAACCACGCCAACGCCGCTCGCAACCCGCGGGCACAGTTTCCGAAGGAGGTCGACGTGGCGACGGTCCTGGAGTCCGCCCCCGTCGCCCCGCCGCTGAAACTCTTCGATTGTGCGCCGGTCGGGGACGGCGCCGCGGTCGTCCTTGTGACGACCGCCGAGCTGGCGGCCGACCTTGACCGCCCACAGGTGCGCGTCACGGGCAGCGGGGCCTCCGCGAACAACATCGCGGTCGCCGAGCGGAACATGACCGATATCGCGGGCGCTCGCATCGCCGCCGAGACGGCCTACGAGGAAGCGGGTATCGAAGCTTCGGACGTCGATTTCGCGGAAGTCCACGACGCCTTCACCGTCTGTGAGGCGCTGCTCGCGGAGGCCGTCGGCTTCGCCCCGAAGGGGACGGGCTATCAGAGCTATCTCGACCCGGCGGAGCGGGCGGATGGCTGGACGGACGTGCAGCTGAGTCCGAGCGGCGGACTGAAGGCCCGTGGTCACCCCATCGGCGCGACCGGGCTCTTGCAGGCACTCGAAGCCTACGAACAGCTCACGGGGTCCGCGGGCGACCGCGCGGTCGAGGGGGCCGAGACGGCCCTGTTGCTCAACGAAGGGGGCGTCGCGGACGCCGTCACCGTCGGCCACGTGCTCACGACGGCGGAGGCACCATGACCGACGGTGGTCTCGATGCGACCGACCCACGGACACTTCCGGGGTTCTTCGACGCCCTCGCGGACGGCAACCTGCTGGGTGGGGTCTGTGCGGACTGCGGGCAAGTGCTGTTGCCGCCGCGGCCGGCCTGCTACGCCTGCGGCAGTCGCGATGTCGACGTCGAACCGCAGTCGCGCGAGGGCCAGATATTCTCGTACACGGCGGTCCACACGCCACCGCCGGCGTTCGCGGCGGACGCGCCCTACACGGTCGCCGTCGTGGAACTCGCGGACGGTGGCCGCCTCCTCGGGCGCGTGGCCGCCGACTACGCCGATGTCGCCATCGGTGACGCGGTCGAACTCACGGTGCGCGAGCCGACGGCCGCAGAGCGAGAGGTCGCGCTCAACTACGAGACCGACTGGCCGGTCCACGTCTTCGAGCCGCGGTGAGCGTCGGCCCCGGCCCCACGTCGGATGTCGGCGGATGACCAACTGCGTCACTCGTCCTGGAGCGTCGTCACCTGGTCCGGAGTCCGAACGCCTTTGCCATCCCCCGACGCCCACCCATCCATGCGAGTAGACATCGGCAACGCGCTCGATTCCGTTGCCACCCCGGGCATCTCCACCGAGGCACTCGACCGGCTCGACGCCGAGGTCGCTGCGGCACACGACACCATCGCCGCGGGCATGACGAACGCCGAGTTCGGCTACGTCAGCCTGAACCTCCCCGAGACCACGAGCGCCGCGGGCATCGAGGCCGCCGTCGCCGACGTCGACGCCGAGTCGGTCCTCACCGTCGGCATCGGTGGCTCGGCACTCGGCGCGGTGACCGTCACGCGCGCGCTCGGCGAGTCGAACCACTACGTCCTCGACAACGTCGACCCCGAGGCCACGACCCGACTGTTCGACTCGCTCGACCTCGAATCCACCGCAGTGAACGTCGTCTCGAAGTCCGGCACCACGGCGGAGACGCTCTCGAACTTCCTCATCGTCCAGGAGGCGATGGACGAGGCGGGCGTCGACTGGACCGAACGCACGGTCGTCACGACTGGCGAGGAGGGCCCCCTCCGCGAGCTAGCGAACGAACACGGGTTGCCCGCACTCGACGTGCCCGACGGGGTTCCGGGTCGGTTCTCGGCGCTCTCGGCGGTCGGGCTCGTGCCCGCCGCGATTCTCGGGTACGACATCGAGGCCGTCCTCGACGGTGGCCGTGCGGCCCGCGACAGCCTGCAGGGGAGCCTCCACGACTGTCCCGCGTACGCGTACGGCGCAGTCGCGACGGCACTCGAACGCCGCGGGGCCCACACGAACGCGTTCATGCCCTACGCGGAGGGACTCGAACCGTTCGCCGAGTGGTTCGCCCAGCTGTGGGCCGAGTCGCTCGGAAAGGACGGGCAGGGGCAGACCCCGGCACGAGCCCTCGGGGCGACCGACCAGCACTCCCAGCTCCAGCTCTACCGGGCTGGCCGCCACGACAAGCTCGTCACGCTCGTCCGCCCGCGCGAGCGCGGCGACCTCGACATTCCCGCGACGGACGTCGAGGGGCTCTCCTATCTCGGCGGGTCGACGCTCGGCGACCTCCTCGATGCCGAGTTCGAGGCGACCGAAGCGAGCCTCGCCGCAGCCGGGAAGCCCAACGTGCGGCTGGAGGTCGAGCAGGTCGACGAATACGGCATCGGTGACCTCCTGGTGTCGATGGAGGCGGCCTGCATCCTCGCGGGCGAGCTCATGGGTGTCGAGACGTTCACCCAGCCCGCGGTCGAGTGGGGGAAGCGTGCGGCTCGCGGGCTGCTCGGCGGCGGCGAGTTCGAGGAAGCCGAGGCCGTCCGCGAGAAGTCGACGCTCGTCGTGGACCCAGTGGTCGAGCCCGACGCGTAGGCCGGTGTCAGCGTCCCCGAGTGAGTACCGGGGACTGCGTGACCGATTGAGTAAGAGGTATTCGGGTGCGCCTGCTACGAGCAGGTGTGTCCGAGAACGTCAGCGCCGACGAGCAGGCCGGAAGCCCCGGGGACGGCCCCGAGGCAGACCGGGTCGGGGCCGTCGCGACGAGCGTCGGGCTCGCGCTCGCCGGTACCATCGCAGGCATCGCCACCCTGTTCCTCCTCGCCGCGCTGTTACAGGGGCTCGGCGTCGCCGTACAGGAACAGATCGTCGTCCAGTACGGCCTGAGCATCCTCTCGCTGCAGGGGATCGGCTTCATCGTCGTCGTCCTCGTCTTCTTCCAGGTCCGCGACCGCTTCGACATCATCCGCATCCGGTGGCCGACGCTCCGGGACGCGGGACTCGCCGTCGCCGGCATCTTCGGCCTCCTGCTCCTCCTCGCCGTCCTCGCCGGCATCTACACCGCGTTGGGCGTCGACACCCCCCAGACCTCCATCGTCGAGGACGGGATGCAGAACCCCGAACTCGCGCTGTTCCTCATCCCGCTCACGTACATCTTCGTCGGGCCGGGCGAGGAACTGCTGTTCCGCGGGGCGGTCCAGGGGTTGCTCGGCGAGGCGTACTCCCGAGTGCCGGCTATCGTCATCGCCTCCGTCATCTTCGCGTTCGCCCACGTGATGAACGTCTTCGGCGCGCCTCCGACGCAGGTCGTCGCCTACCTGTTCGTCATCTTCTCGCTGTCGCTGCTGCTCGGCGCGCTGTACGAACTCACCGACAACATCGTCGTGCCGATGTTCGTCCACGGCACGTACAACTCCCTGACGTTCCTCCAGCTCTACTTCGTGGCGACCGGCGGACTCCCGAGCTGAGCCCGGCTCGCTGCTGGTCCCCACGCCCCCTCACCCGTCGTGCATGACGACCGTCTGACGAGAACTTATACTGTGGTAGGACGTACCACGCTCGATGCGCCGGTTCCAGTTCGTCTTCGAGGAGAGCGAGGCCCGGGAAGTCGAGGCGCTCGCCCGCGAGTACGGCCTGACCGAACAGGCCGTCCTCGAGCAGTTGGTGGCGCTCGGGCTCGAACAGGTCCGCGAGGACGGCTCCGTGGAGCACGCGACCGAGCACTGAGCCCACCCGGGCAGCCTGCCACCGCCTCGCGTGGGACCGTAAGGGTTCTTTGCGCGCCGACGGACGTTCGGGTATGTACGACCGACTGAAGGGGTTCAGGGACTTCTACCCCGAGGAGATGGCCGCGCGCCGCGAGGTCATCGACACCGTCGAGGACGCCTGTCGCCGCTACGGCTTCCGCGAGATCGCGACCCCACACCTCGAGCGCGCCGAGATGTGGACGGACAAGTCCGGCGACGACATCGTCGACGAGCTGTACGCCTTCGAGGACCGGGGAGGCCGCCACGTCACGCTCGCCCCCGAGCTGACGCCGACGGTCGCGCGGATGGTCGTCGCGAAACAGCAGGCGATGTCGAAGCCCATCAAGTGGTTCTCGACCCGACCGTTCTGGCGCTACGAGCAGGTCCAGCAGGGTCGCTACCGCGAGTTCTACCAGACGAACATCGACATCTTCGGCTCTTCGGACCCGCGGGCTGACGCCGAGATGCTCGCGCTCGGGGCCGAACTCCTGACGGACCTCGGGCTCACGGCCGACGACTTCGAGTTCCGCGTCTCGCACCGCGACATCCTCGGCGCGCTGTTCCGCTCGTTCGACGCCGACGTCGACGTGCGCGAGGCCATCCGCGCGGTGGACAAGAGCGCGAAGATCGAGACGAACGAGTATCACGACCTGCTGTACGGGGCTGGGCTCTCGTACGACCAGGCCGCGGAGTTCGACGAGTTGGTCTCCGCGACCACCGAGGACAGTCTCGACGACCTGGTCGACTTCGCGGGGAGCGACGAAGCGGATGCCGCGGTCTCGAACCTGCAGGCCGTCCTCTCGGCGGTCGACGACTTCGGCGTGAGCGAGTTCTGCTCGCTCTCGCTCGAAACCGCCCGCGGGTTCGACTACTACACGGGCGTCGTCTTCGAGTGCTTCGACTCGACGGGCGAGGTCTCCCGGTCGGTCTTTGGTGGGGGGCGCTACGACGACCTCATCGAGGACTTCGGCGGCCAGCCGACTCCTGCTGTGGGGTTCGCGACCGGCTACGCGACGTTCCCGCTGTTGCTCCAGCGCGCGGGCGTCTACCCAGAGGAGGCCATCTCGACCGACTACTACGTCCTGCAGGTCGGCGACACCGAGGCCGAGGCCGCACAGGTCGCGAACGAACTCCGCGCGCTCGGGCACGTCGTCGAGACGGACGTCTCCGGGCGGAGCTTCGGCGCGCAGATGGGCTACGCCGACAGCATCAACGCCGAGACGGTCGTCATCGTCGGCGAGCAGGACCTCGCGAACGGCGAGGTGACGCTGAAGGACATGGAATCGGGCGACCAGACGACGGTGTCGGTTGAGGAGTTCCCGCCCGGGTCGGGGCGCCCGACGTACGACGACTACGAGTAACGCCGCGGAGGCAGTTCGTACTTATCTCTCTGCGCGTCGTCAGTTCTCTCGGTGAGTCCCATGTACGACACCATCCTCTTTCCCACCGACGGCTCCGAGCCGGCCCAGGATGCCATCGACGCGGCCATCGACCTCGCTTCGCGGTACGATGCGACGCTCCACGCGCTCTACGTCGTCGACGTGGCCGCGTTCGACGTGCCCGACGCCGACACGAGCTTCATCCTCGCGGCGTTCGAGGAGGAGGGCGCGACCGCAGTCGAGGCCGTCCGCGAGGCGGCTTCCGCCGCCGACGTCCCCTGCGAGACGGCCGTCGTCACCGGCACGCCCGCGGACTCCATCCTCTCGTACGTCGATGACCACGACGTCGACTGTCTGGTGATGGCGACGCACGGCCGCCGCGGACTGTCGCGGCTCCTGCTCGGGTCGACCACCGAGCGAGTGGTCCGGCGGTCGTCCGTTCCCGTCCTCGTGGTGCCGGCCGCCGAGGAGTGAGCGGAGAACCGCGAGCCGCGAGTCGCGACCGATAAGGGGCCGCCCTCCCTGTGTCGGGTATGCGCGCGTTCCGTCTCGCCTACGACGGCACCGGCTACCGCGGCTACCAGCGCCAGCCACACGGTGAGACCGTCGAGAACGACGTGTTCCGTGCGCTCGCGCGACTCGGGGTGACCGCGACGCCCGAGAGCCCGCCCGACGGCTACAGCGCGGCGGGCCGCACCGACGCCGGCGTCTCGGCCATCCAGCAGACCGTCGCGTTCGAGGCACCCGCGTGGCTCACCCCAAAGGCGTTCAACGGCGAACTCCCGCCGGGGGTTCGAGCGTGGGCGAGCGCCGACGCCGACGAGTTCCACGCGCAGTACGACGCGAACCGCCGCGCGTACGAGTACCACCTGTACGCGCCCGACGTCGACGACGCGCTCGCGGCGGCGGTCTGCGAGCGGTTGTCTGGAGCCCACGACTTCCACAACCTGACGCCCGACCGCGAGGGGACCGAACGCGACCTCACGGCGACCTGTGAGCGCGACGGCGCGTATCTCGTCTGCCGGTTCTCTGCGGGGGGGTTCCCCCGCGAGTTCGTTCGGCGAGCGGTCGGCCTCCTCGACGCCATCGTGACCGGCGACCGCCCGCTGACGTTCTGCGACCGCGTGCTCTCCGACGAGGTGCTTCAGGGTCCCGACGGTGTCGGGCCTGCTGCACCCGAACCGCTGCTCCTGCGCCGAGTCGACTACGACCTCGCGTTCGAGGTGGACGACGAGGCCGCCGCGAGCGCGCAGGGCGTGTTCGATGAACGGCGCGTCCGGCGGCAGACCGGTGCGCGTGTCGCCGCCCGGTTACGCTCCGGGGCAGGCCACGACTAGTCCCACGGCCAGACGCCCGCCGCGCGCATTCCGGGTTCGGCGTCCGCGGCGTCCAGTTGTGAGCGGAGGGTCTCGGTGTCGACGCGCGGCAGACTCGTGTGCGTGAGTTCACGGACGAGCAGCGCCGTCAGCAACGCGTGGGTCCGCAGCGTTCGCGGGTCGGCCTTGTCGCGGGTGTCCGCGGCGGTGTGCGTCCAGCCCCGTCCGCGCTCGCGGGAGTCGGGGAACTGGCTGTGGAGCTGGAGAGCTGGCACTCCCCGACGCAGGAATGGCCAGTGGTCGCTGTAGGGGTGGGGCGTCTCCTTCACGTGGAGCGGCTGGCCAGCCTCCGCAACGACGCGTTCGGCCAGTTCGCGAGCGGCGTCGCTCCCGTGGGTCAGCGCCCGGAGGTCGCGGTGGCGGCCGGCGCCGTCGACGTTGACGACCGCTCGAAGATCGTCTGTGGGCAGTTCCGTGGCCAGTTGCCGCGCGCCGAGCAGCCCAGTCTCCTCGCAGCCGACGCCCGCGACGACGACCCGACAGCCGAGGTCGCAGTCGGTGAGGTAGCGTGCCGCGGTGACGACGGTCGTGATGCCACAGCCGTTGTCGAGTGCCCCCTCTGCGATGTCGTGGGCGTCGAGGTGTGCGACCAGGAGAACGGCCTCGTCCGTCTCGGGGCCGAGCGTCCCGACGACGTTGTGGGCGGTGCCGGGCTCGGTCGTGGCGTCGACGCGAAGGTGGGCGGTCCCCTCGGCGGCGTACTCGCGGAGCCACTCGCCCGTCTCGTAGGAGACGCCCACACCTGGAATCGCGGCCTCCTCGCCGAACCGGAGCGTGCCCGTGGGAATCAGCTGGCCGGGTTCGTGGTGGGCGAAGACGAAGCCGCTCGCCCCTGCGTCGACCGCGTGGCCGAACTTCTCCATCCGGTGGACGTAGCGCCCGCCGGTGGGTGAATCGGTGTCAGCGACGACGACCTTGCCCGCGACGTCGGCCGCCTCGATGTCGTCGGGAGTGCCGTGGCCCACGTCGACCAGCTCGCCCGCGAGGTCGCCAGCGGGCGAGTACGGGAGCGCCTGTGCGACGAACGCGCGGTCGAGGTCCCGGTCGGGGATGCGAACCGAGAGCGTCGTCTCGCCGCGGTGCCACCGCTGGATGTCGAACGGGTGGATGTCGGGGGTAGCCCCCGCCGCGTCGAGCGCCTCGGCGACGAGTTCCGCGGCGCGACGCTCACCGGGCGACCCACCGAGCCGCGGGCCGACCTCCACAAGGTCGGTGAGGAACCGCCACGGGAACGGGTCGCCGAACGCGCGGCCGGCGAGCGAGCGTGCGGTGTCGTCCATACCCGGAGGTCGCGCCACAGCCGCAAAACCCCTCGGCTCGCGCTCCTGTGTCGTCACGCGGACGACGATGCGTTTACACCTGCGGGGTGGGTAGGGGTGCCAATGAGTTCGGTTCCCGAGCGGAGCGATATCGACGAGGCGTACAAGTGGGATCTGGAGTCGATGTTCGTCGGCGACGACGCGTGGGAGGACGCCTACGAGGACGTCCAGGAGCGCCTCGACGAGCTCCAGGCGTTCGAGGGGCAGGTGACCGAGGACGCCGAGACGCTGCTGGACGTGCTGGAACTCCGCGAGGAGCTGATGCGCGAAGTGTCGAACGTCGCCGCCTACGCCCGGATGCGGTCCGACGAGGACACGACGAACCAGGAGTACCAGGCGCTCTCGGCGCGGGCGCAGTCGCTCGCCTCGCAGGCGTCGAGCGCCGCGTCGTTCATCGAGCCCGAACTGCAACAGGTCGACCGCGACACTCTCCAGGGGTTCGTCGACAGCGAGCCCGCGCTCGAACCGTACGGTCACTACTTCGACGACGTGCTGCGGATGAAACCGCACACCCGCTCGCCCGAGATCGAGGAACTCCTCGCGGAGCTGTCGGAGGTCACCGGCGCGGCCGGCGACGTCTACTCGATGCTCTCGAACGCCGACATGGAGTTCCCGGCCGTGGACGACACCGAGGGTGAGCCCCAGCGCATCACGCAGTCGAACTTCACGAGCCTGCTGAAGAACCGCGACCGCGAGTTCCGCCAGCGCGTCTACGAGGCGTACTTCGAGGAGTGGGGCGAGTTCCGAAACACCGTCTCGACGGCGTACAAGAACAGCGTGAAGGCGAACTCGAAGCTCGCGACCGCCCGCAACTACGACACCGCCCGCGAGGCGAGTCTCGACGGGGCGAACATCCCCGTCGAGGTGTACGACAACCTCCTCGAGTCGGTCCGCGACAACCTCGACGTGCTCCACCGCCACGCCGACCTCAAACGCGAGCGACTCGGCGTCGACGAGCTGCAGATGTGGGACCTGTACGCGCCGCTCACGGACAGCGACTCGCCGGACATCGAGTACGAGCAGGCGAAAGAGTGGGTCATCGAGGCGGTCGCCCCGCTCGGTGAGGACTACCAGCAGCGGCTCGCAGACGGGCTCGACTCCCGCTGGGTCGACGTCTACGAGAACGAGGGGAAGCGGTCGGGCGCGTACTCCTCGGGGACGTACGACAGCCAGCCGTACATCCTGATGAACTACCAGGACGACGTGACCTCGATGTACACGCTGGCGCACGAACTCGGCCACTCGCTGCACACCCAGCTGTCGAGCGAGGAGCAACCCTACGTCTACTCCAGCTACGAGATCTTCACCGCCGAAGTCGCCTCCACGGTGAACGAGGCGCTCTTGACCGAGTACCTGCTCGACACCGTCGAGGACGAGACGCTGCGCCGACACATCCTCGACGAGTACCTCGAACGGTTCCGGTCGACGCTGTTCCGCCAGACGATGTTCGCGGACTTCGAGCACCAGGCCCACGAGCTGTCGGAGGCCGGCGGCGCGCTCACCGCCGACACACTCGACGAGCTGTACGGCGATCTCAAGCGCGAGTACTACGCGAACGCGACGGTCGACGAGCACATCACCCGCGAGTGGATGCGGATTCCGCACTTCTACTACGGGTTTTACGTCTACCAGTACGCGACGGGCATCTCGGCGGCGAACGCGCTCGTCGAGGGCATCCTCGACGAGGGTGAACCCGCGGCCGAACGCTACCTCGACTTCCTGAAGAAGGGGTCGCGGGAGTACCCGCTCGAACTGCTCGACGGCGCGGGCGTCGACATGGCGAGTCCCGACCCCGTCGAGTCGGCCATCGCGGCGTACGACGAGTACGTCGGCGAGTTCGAGGACCTGTCGTAACGGCGCTGACGGCCGGATTCGAAAATCCGGACTACCCGAAGACCTTTCTACGTCGGCGGCCCAAACTCGGACAGCCAGATGTCTCGCAGTCCCTCGCTTCCTGACCGACCGAAGCTGGACCTCGACGCCGATATGTCGGCCGACGAACGGCTCGACGCGCTCCGGGACCACTACCTGGACATCGTCCACGTCCACGACGAGCTGGCCGACCAGCTCGAAGCCGCCCGCGACAAGCAGACCGACTTACGGGAGGAGGTCGATACGCTCCAGCGGGAGAACGAGGCCCTGAAGACCTCGTCGCTGTACATCGCGACGGTCGAGGAGGTCACCGACGAGGACGGCGTCGTGCTCAAGCAGCACGGCAACAACCAGGAGGTGCTCACCGACGTCTCGCCCCGGCTCGGCGACAAGCTCGAAGCCGGCGACCGCGTCGCCATCAACGACTCCTTCGCCGTCCAGACCATCCTCGACAACGAGACGGACGCCCGCGCACAGGCGATGCAGGTGGAGACGAAGCCCGACGTGACGTACGCCGACATCGGCGGCATTGACGAACAGGTCCAGGAGGTCCGAGAAGCGGTCGAGGACCCACTCACCAACCCCGAGCAGTTCGAGGCCGTCGGTATCGAGCCGCCGACCGGCGTGCTCCTGCACGGCCCGCCGGGGACGGGCAAGACGATGCTCGCGAAGGCCGTCGCCAACGAGACGGACGCGACGTTCATCAAGATGGCCGGCTCCGAACTCGTCCAGAAGTTCATCGGTGAGGGTGCACGGCTCGTCCGCGACCTGTTCGAACTCGCCGCGGAGCGCGAGCCCGCAATCATCTTCATCGACGAGATCGACGCCATCGCCTCGAAGCGGACGGAGTCGAAGACCTCCGGCGACGCCGAGGTGCAGCGGACGATGATGCAGCTGCTCTCGGAGATGGACGGGTTCGAAGCCCGCGGTGACATCTCCATCATCGCCGCCACCAACCGCTTCGACATGCTCGACCAGGCGATTCTTCGCCCGGGTCGGTTCGACCGCCTCATCGAGGTTCCCGAACCGAACTTCGAGGGTCGCAAGCGCATCCTCGAGATTCACTCCCGCGAGATGAACCTCGCCGACGTGGACTTCGAGGAACTCGCCGAGCGGACCGAGGGGTTCTCGGGTGCGGAGATCGAGTCGCTCACGACCGAAGCCGGGATGTTCGCCATCCGCGGCGACCGGACCGAGGTCCGCACGCAGGACTTCCTCGACGCCTTCGAGAAGATCTCGCGCAACGACACGGAAGCAGGACTGCCGGTCGCGTTCTACTAAGCACTTTTTGCACCTCCTTCGCTCGTCGCTCAAACCACGAGCGACTCGCTCAGTCGGGCAAAAACTTGCGGAAAAAGACACGTCGGGACTCCAGTCGCGGCCTCGCTTCGCTCACGGCTCGTTGCACTCGCCGTCTGCTCGCGGGCCTTCGGCCCGGTCGCACGGCCCGTGGCGCTCCGCGCCACGCTGTTCGCATCGCGGTTCTCCCGCTGGTCGAACCGCGCGCCGCTCGGCCGCGGTATTCGGCGCTCGGTGAACCGCTCGATCGCTTCGCTCCCGCGCGGATGCTAGCGCTACAGTGGCGTTCCGCCCCGGCCCTCTCCCTGACTCGCCTGTGAGAGCATCGACGCGACGGGCTCGGTGTAGCTGTAGCCCGGCACGATGCCCTCCATGTAGGTGCCTTCGGCATACTCGACGAGCGCCTTCGCGATGGCCGGTGCGCGGTCGGCGTTGCCCCACTCGAACACGAACACGGCGACGGCATCGCCCTCCTCCTCGAACACGTCGAGGTCGGCGAGTTCTATCGAATCGCGGATGGCACCGGGGGCGTCCTCCAGTCGGAGCGCGTAGGTGTCGAACCAACCGTCCTCGACGGCGGGGCCGACGGGCTCTTCGGTGGCCGTCGAGAGCATCGGTGCCCGGATGGTGACCGTGTACCGGAGCGCCCAGTCGTCAGTCTCACTCGCCGTCGCTCGTCCGTCGAACGCTGTGGTCGTCAACTCGAACTCGTCGCCGTCCCGCTCGAACGCCTCGTGTGCGTCGAAGGCGCGTTCGGCTCTCTCGGGCAGACTCATTGGACATCCATAGGCAACGGGAGTGGAAAAACGGCTCGTCACGAAGCCAGTAACATTAGTCTCACCAGCATCCGCGAGGGAGCGAAGCGACCGAGCGGTTCACCGGACGCGAGGCGAAGCCGAGCGTCCGGGATGTTTTTGATGCAGCTTTTTGCGAGGAGTGGTGGCCGTGAAGCGGCCACCCGACGAAGTAAAAAGGTGCGGGGGAAGGGATTCGAACCGCGGTCGCTCACGCTGTTCGCTCCCTGCTTCGAATCCCACGGCCGATTCTCACGGCTCTCGCGTTCGCTCGAGCCGGAGAATGCGGGGGAAGGGATTCGAACCCTCGAACGCCTACGCGAGCGGATCTTAAGTCCGCCGCCTTTGTCCAGACTCGGCCACCCCCGCGCATTCGCTACTGGCACCGTTGGTGGAAAAGCCGTTACGGTCCGGCGAAGGTTCAAATACGAACCCGTGGCCACCAGTCCCGTGACCTGAGTGTCGCCCGCGGTGGTCCAGGCGGGAGTGCGGCCACCCACCGCGAGAAGGAAGGAGCCGCCTGTTCGCCACTCACCAATCGACGGAGAGCGTGCCGTCCCCGTGGGGGTCGGGTGCGATCTCCTCGTTGGTCCGACGGTCGACGACGTGGATGACGCCGCGGTCCTTCTTCGCGGGGCAGACCTCCGCGGCGCGGACGTTGTGGTCGAGTTCGTCCTCGCCGAAGAAGTAGGTGTTCGGCTGAGCGATGCCCGACGAGAGCTTCATCTCCCAGTTCGTGGACACCTCGGCGCACTTCCCCGCTGCGATGCACTTGTTCGCCTCGAAGATGATCTTGTAGGGTGCCTCCTCGACGGGCGGTGCGTCGGCCTCCCCGATCTCGCTCGGGTCGATGGGTTCGTCGGCCATTGTCGAGAGGACGGAGCGACGGGATTAGTCGTTGTCGGGTTCGGGAGCACGAGCCGCCGCGTTGAGCCGCCGGAGCTGGTCCGGGCGCGCGATGGCGTACAGCGACTCGCCTGCGGCGAGCTGCCGGCTTCGTGGTGGGATCGGGACCACGTCGCCGTCGGCCGTCCGCACCGCGACGACCGAGGCGTCGACGTCGCTGAGGGCCGTGCCGACGAGCGGACTCCCCTCGGCGAGGGTCGTGACACCCATCGTCTCCTCGGCCGCGCGGAGCAGCGACGCGAACTCGCGGTCCGATCGCGGCTCGACTGGAAGCGTGACCAGTCGGTACTGCGTATTGCTGTCGAGCGCCGGCACGTCGGCGGCGTCGACGGCGAGCGTCACGACGTCCTCTGAGGTGCCACGGAGCTCGCCGGTGCAGACCAGCTCTGGCTCTTCGGCGCCGGTCCGGTACACCTGGACGATGTCGCCCGCGCTCGCGGCGAACGCCGGGTCTGCGTGCACCGCCACGGCGCACGTCTCGGGCGGGAGCGTCGGCCCCAGTCCCGACTCGCGAGAGCCGACGGCGAGATACGCCACGGTCCCGTCGGCCTCGATGTCGATGTCGGCGTAGCCGATGCCGTAGTCGTCTTCGAGCCGCGCGACGAGCCGCTCGCGGAGTTCGTCGACGGTCAGGCCACGGGGGAACACGAGCGACTCGCCGGCCATCGACTCCTTGATGTCGTCAGCTATCGGGTCGTATGCGTCCATGTCCTTGATCTCCTCGGGGAGCGTGACGGTGATGACCCGCCCCCCGGAGCGCACGAGCTGGGAGACGTCGACGGACCGACCCGGACGCCGTCGGAACACGGTCTCGGCGAACCGGTCGCCCGAGCGCCCACCGCCGGCTGCGGCCACCGCGCTCACGGCGAGGGTGAGGGTGTTGATGGCGATGGCGGTGGGTTCGAGCGGTGATTCGCCGGCAGCGGGGTTAATGACGCTCCCGAGCGCGGAGGTCGTCTGTAACGACAGCGCCACGGCGGCGAGCCCGACGAGCACCGCGAGCCCCTCGGGAACGCGGCTCCGAGCGTACCAGCGGTGGACGACCGCGATGGTCGCCCCGAGAAGACCGGCGGCGAGTCCCAGCCCGATGATGAGCAGCACGTTCTCGACCAGTCGACCGGCGATGTCGCCGTCGAGTTGCATCAGGCGACCACCCCGGCGAACGCGTCGAGCGCGCTCGTCGTCCCAACCACGAACAGTTGGTCGCCGGCCGTGAGCTCTGTCTGCCCGCGCGGGGCGATGACCCAGCCGTCGGGGCGGCGAACCGCGAGCACCGCGACTTCGTGGCTCTCACGGAGCGAAGCCTCCGCGAGCGTCGAGCCGACGAGCTCGCTGTCTGCCCGGAGCGTGAGCTTCCGGAATCGCTTGCCAGCGCGCCGTAACAGCGAGATGAGTTCGAACTCGCGTCGGGTCCCCCGTGGCTGCACGACGAGCCGTGGACGGTCCGCTGCGACCAGCGTCTTCGCCCGGATTCGGGGGACGGCCACCGTCACGCGACCGTCGCCACCGGTCGTCGTCGTCGCCGGCTGGGTGGCTGGCTCTTCGGTCGTCACTTCGCCGCCGTCGGTCACCGCGGGACCGTCGGACGGTTCCGACTCGGCGCTGAGGACGGTCCCGCGAATGGTCGTCTCCGCGGTGACGAGCTCGACCTCGTCGCTCCGGCCCATCCCGGTCGGGACGAGCGTGTCGACCGAAACGGCCCGGTGGCCGGCGGGGACGCGCTTCGAGAGCCCCGAGAGGGGTGGCGCGGCGACGACGGTGGCGTTCGCCCGCTCGTCGAGCTGGACCGAGACGTCCGAGAGGTCGAACTCCGTGCGCAGGCGCTCGGCGAACCGGTTCTCCAGTTCGCCGACCGAGAGCTCCGCGGGGAACGTCCAGTCGCCCTCGCGGATGCCACGGCGGATCTCCGGAGTGAGCGGCGGGTAGCCCTCCATGTCCGTCACCTCGCCGCTGACGGAGACGCGGACCTGTCCGCGGCCGCCGACGAGTTCGACGACGTCCGTCGAGAGCGACCGCTCGCGGAGGGACTTCAGCGAGAGCCGACGCGGGAACGCCGCGCCCATCGCGTCGCCCTTCGCGTGCGAGTACAGCGAAATCATCAGCACGACGACGATGGCGGTGACGATGACCGGGCCGCTCGTGCTGTCGAGGATGGTCTGGTCGGTGAGTGCGAGTAGCCCACCGTTGACGCCTGCGAGCGCCAGCGCCATGACGACGACACCGAAGCCGGGGATACTCACCCCGGTGAAGTACTTGAACACGAACCCCATCGACCAGGCGACGAGCCCGGGGATGATGCCGGTGAGGATGCCGAGGTAGATACCTCGAAGCACCTCGACTGGAAGGGGAGCCATAGTCGGTCAACCCACCGCTCGGATTTACGAGTACCGGACCGTTTAACTCGCGTGCCGTATCCGTGTCGAACATGAGCGATCGGGGCGAGATCGTACCGCGACTACGGGTGTTCGGCGTTCGGGCAGCCATCTGGCTCCCGACCGCGGTCGCGCTCCTCTCGGTCGTCACGGGTATCGTCAACATCGGTGCGACGAACGTCTCGGGACCGCTCGCGCCGTACATCCCGGCGTCCATCGAACGAACCGCTGGGTTCACCGGGGCGTTCACGGGCTTTCTGATGCTCGCAGCGGTGTACGGCCTGCGCCGCCGTCGTCGGGTCGCGTGGTTCATGACGGTGCTCCTGTTGCCCGTGACGGCCCTGCAGGGGCTCGCCCAGTCGAGCGCCTACTCGTACCCGCTCGTCGCGCTGTCGGTGCTCTCGCTCCCGACGGTGCTCGTGAACTACCGCGTGTTCGACCGCGAACTCTCCTTTTCGACGACGCAGTTCGCGGCGCTCGCGGCCATCGTCGGCGCGCAGGCGTACGGCACCATCGGGACGTACGTGCTCCGCGACGACTTCGCGAACGTGCAGACGGCGCTCGACGCGTTCTACTACACGCTCGTCACCGCCTCGACGGTCGGTTACGGCGACGCCGCGCCGACGACGCAGACCGCCCGGCTGTTCGGGATGAGCGTCATCGTCATCGGGACGGCGTCGTTCGCCGCCGCGCTCGGGACGCTCATCGGTCCCGCCATCGAGGCCCGCCTCGCCACCGCACTCGGAACCATGTCAGACTCACAGCTCGAACTCCTGGAAGACCACGTCATCGTCGTCGGGATGGGCGACACCACCGTCCCCATCATCGAGGAACTCACCGAAAAGCACACGCCGTTCGTCGTCGTCACGCGCGACCCGGAGAAGGCTCAGCGCCTCCGCGAACGAGGCGTCGAGGTGCTGACGGCGGACCCCTCCGACGAGGAGCCGTTGCTGCGGGTCGGTATCGAGCGCGCCCGGGCGCTCGTCGCCGCGACGAACGACGACGCACAGGATGCGATGGCCGTCCTCACGGCTCGTGAACTCAACAACGACCTCGTCATCGTCGCCGCGGCGACCGAACGCGAGAACGAGAAGAAACTCCGGCGCGCGGGTGCCGACACCGTCATCTCGCCCGCCGTCATCGGCGGCCACCTCCTCGTCCAGAGCGCGATGGGGAACCGCGAGATGGAAGAGGTCGCCGACCGCGTCGCGAAAGCCGAGAGCGAGGAGGACCTCGCGCCCGAACACGAGGACTGAGTTGGTGTCCGCCGAGCGACGCGCAAAACGGGTCAGTAGATGAGTGAGTCGTCGCTCTCGACCATGTACAGCGTGCGAGCGGCGATGTTGACCGCGTGGTCGCCGACGCGCTCGAGGTCACGAATCGTGAGAAGGAATCGTGAGACGTCCTGCATCAGGTCCTCGATGTCTTCCTCGGTGCTGAGCTCGTCGATCTCGGTCTCGATGAGTTCCCGGACGACGACGCTCGAGGCGCGCTCACAGTGGGCGTCGATGTCGTCGTCGCGCTCGGAGATCTCGAAACACGCCTCCGGGTCTTCTGCCTCGTAGGCGGCCATCGCGTCTTCGACCATCTCGACGACCTCCTCGCCGATGCCCTGGATGTCGACGTCGGGGTAGAGTTCCCGTTCGGCTTCCAGGGTGTAGTCGCCGAGGTTGGTCGCGAGGTCCGCGATGCGTTCGAGGTCGGTGATGATCTTGAACGAGGCGGCGATGAACCGGAGGTCACCCGCGACTGGCTGCTGGAGGCTCAGCAGGTCGATACAGTCCTGTTCGAGGTCGAGATACAGCTGGTTGACCTCGTCGTCGCCTTCGATGACTTCCCACGCCAGCTCCTCGTCCTTCTGTTCGAGCGCGTCGAGCCCCATCCGGAGCCGCTCGAGGACGACCTCGCTCATGTAGAGGACGTTCTCCTCCAGGCTGTTGAGCTTCGCCTGGTAGCCTTCTCGTGCCATTGTCACACCCGTCGCTACCGCCCCGTATGAAGGTTTTGGGTATGACTATACACATCACGATATAGATATATACGACAATATATATGGTTCCGTTCGGGTCCGTAGAGTCGCTGGTCCGTCCGCTCGGTCACGGAGCACACACGGCCTGCACCGGTGGTCCCGGGTCTCGGCCGGGGGAGTCCGGCTGGGGACGTGCCGCGGGCTGGTCCACGTTACCCGAACTTCCCGGTGATGTAGTCCTCGACGCGGTCGGAGTCGGGGTTCTGGAACACCTTCTCGGTGTCGTCGAACTCCACGAGTTCGCCCCCGGTGAGGAACACCGCGGTCTTGTCCGAGATGCGGGCCGCCTGCTGCATGTTGTGCGTGACGATGACGACCGTGTACTCCTCGGCGAGGTCGTCGATGAGGTCCTCGATCTTCGAGGTGGCGACCGGGTCGAGCGCCGACGCGGGTTCGTCCATCAGGATGACCTCCGGGTCGGGCGCGATGGCCCGGGCGATACAGAGCCGCTGTTGCTGGCCACCGGAGAGGTCGAGTCCCGACTCGTCGAGCTGGTCTTTCACCTCGTCCCACAGCGCCGCACGCTTCAGCGACTGCTCGACGATCTCGTCGTAGTCGCCCTCCTTGTTCTGGATTTCGAGCCCGTACGCGACGTTGTCGTAGATGCTCTTGGGGAACGGGTTCGGTTTCTGGAACACCATGCCGACGCGTCGCCGGAGCGCGACGGGGTCGACGTCGTCGTCGTAGACGTTCTTTCCGCGGAGGATGAGTTCGCCCTCGACGCGCGCGGCGTCGATGAGGTCGTTCATGCGGTTGATACACCGCAGGAACGTCGACTTCCCACAGCCCGAGGGGCCGATCATCGCGGTGACGCGCTTCTCGGGAATCGCCAGCGAGATGTCCTGGAGCGCCTGGGTCTCGTTGTACCAGACGTTGACGTTCTTGGCTTCGACGATGGTCTGCTCGGTGCCGTCGGTTCCGGTGTCGTCGTCCAGCCCTGCGGCAGGACTCGTCTGGATGATCGACTCCGAAGTCGGGTCGTTCGTGTTGCGGTCGGTTTCCTGAGTGGTCTCTCGGTCCATGGTTAGCTCTGGTTCTCGTACTTGTTTCGCAGGACGATCGCGGTCGCGTTCATCGTCAACATCACGACGAGGATGACGACCACGCCGGCCGCCAGCGCGTTGCGCCACGCCTCGTCGGGGAGGAACGCCCAGGAGTAGATCTGCATCGGGAGGGCACTCACGGTCGACGAGAGGCTCGTCGGCAGCGAGAACGTCGCGCCCGCGGCCCCGACGATGATGAGCGGGGCCGTCTCCCCGACCGCCCGGCCCAGCGCGAGGATGGTGCCGGTCATGATGCCGGGGAACGCTCGCGGTAGGACGACCTCCCGGACGGTCTGCCACTTCGTCGCGCCCATCCCGTAGGAGGCCTGCCGGAGCGAGTCGGGTACCGAGCGAATCGCCTCCTGTGCGGAGATGATGACGATGGGGAGGATGAGCAGCGACAGTGCCATCCCGGCCACGAGTAGCGAGCCGATTGACAGCCCGAAGAACCGGATGAAGATACCCAGTCCGAGCAGGCCGTAGACGACCGACGGGACGCCCGCGAGGTTCGAGATGTTCACCTGGATGAATCGGGTGAACCGCGACTCGTCGGCGTACTCCTCGAGGTACACCGCGGCGCCGACGCCGACCGGGAACGACAGCACGACGACGACGAGCATCAGCAGGACGGAGCCGACGAGCGCGGCGTAGACGCCCGCCTCCGTCGGACTCGACGACGGGAGGCTCGTCAGGAACTGCCAGTCGACCCACGAGGGCGGTGTCCGGATGGCGAGCGTCCGGACCACGAACGCACCGAACAGGGCGCCACCGACCGTGAGGAGCGGGAACAGCAGCGCGCGACGGTCGCGCTCGGGGTCACGGAGCGTGCGGTCGACGACGTAGCCGACCGGCGCGAGCGTGAACAGAATCGCGAGTGCGACCGGCGCCCGGTCCGCGCCTGTCAGGAGCGACCCGGCGACGCTCCCGACGAGCACCGTCGCGAACAGGAGGCCGCCCGCGAGGAGGGCGGGTCGTCGCCGTTCGTCACGTCGGTAGACCAGCCCGCCGACGACGGCGGCCCCCGGGAGTGCGACAGACACGAGATAGATGCTCCACGTCGTGGGGACGACCGGGAGTCCCTGGAGCAGCTGGGCGAGACTCGGTACCGGAAGGCCGACGATGCCGTTGAAGTTCGTCGGGAGCCCGGCCAGCCCGTAGACGAACTGGACCACGTCGACGACCGGGGCCTCCGGGAGGCCGACGAGCGCGAAGAGGCCGACGAGCGCCGTCAGCCCGACGTGCTCCTCGAAGGAGCGACCGGGAGCGTACCGGCGGTGTGCGAGGAACACGGCAGCCGTCACGAGCAGGGCGACGACGTACGAGAGGTAGACGACGGGGGAGACGACGACGAAGAACACGACAGCGCCCCCACTCGCCATCACGCCGGCGAACAGCACGCCGAGGGTGGCGACCCCGCTCACGCCTGCACGTCGGTTCTCGCGGTAGTAGTACAGCGAGAGTGCGGTGGTCGGGAGCACAAGCGTGAGGAAGTAGACGAGGAACCAGGCGGGTGCCGGCCCGGCGTACTGGCCGTCCTCGAACGCGTTGAAGCCGAACGCGTCGAGCGCGACGTACACGAGCAGCACGCCGAGCGCGACGAGGCCGAACAGCGTCGCGGCCAGCAGCAGATACTTGAACGCGATACCGCGGGTTCGGCTGACCTCCCCGAACGTCGTGGATGTGGTGTCTTCGGTTGCCATTACTCGTACTCCTCCCGGTAGCGTTGCGCGATGAGGTCGGAGATGACGTTCATCGCGAGCGTGATGACGAACAGCGTGAGGCCGATGGCGAACAGGCTGCGGTACGCCGGCCCCTGTGCGGAGATGTCACCGACGGCGAGGTCGACCATCGCCGCGGTCATCGGCATCGCCGAGTCGAGGTACGCCCCCGGGTTGAGCGGGTTGACGAGCCGCGAGGTCTTCCCGGCGGCGACGACGACGATCATCGTCTCGCCGATGGCCCGGGAGATGGCGAGGATGAACGCCGACATGATGCCGGAGATGGCCGCGGGGATGACGACGCCGACGCTCACGTCGAACTTCGTCGCGCCCATCCCGTAGCCCGCCTGCCGGAGGTCGTCCGGCACCGCGCTCATCGCGTCCTCGGAGATGGACGAGACCATCGGGATGATCATGATGCCGACCATGATGCAGGCGGACATGAGGTTGAACGTCGAGAGGTCGAACGGGAGGATGGCGTCGAGTGCGGGCGTGAGATAGAGGAGGGCGAACACGCCGTAGACGACCGTCGGGACGCCCGCGAGCACCTCGAGTGCGGGCTTGAGAATCGACCGGGCACGCGGACTCGCGTACTCTGAGAGGTAGATCGCGGTGCCGAGACCGAACGGCAGGGCGATGAGCGACGAGCCGATGACGACGGCGAACGTGGCGGAGATGAGCGGGACGACGCCGAACTGGTACGGTCTGATGCTCGGTGTCCAACTCGTCCCGAAGAGGAACTCGGTGAAGCCGACCGTCTCTTCGGCGGCGATGCCGAACAGCGGTCCGGTGGCGCTGAAGAACCGGAGCGACGGCACCACGAGTGCGACGATGATGCCGATCGTGGTCAACACCGACACCGCTGCACAGGTGAAGAAGAACGCCCGGACGAGCCGTTCACGTGAGGTATCGCCTACGCGCTCTGTCAGGTCCCGCTCTATCCCTTCGCTCATTGGTTGGTCATCC
This sequence comes from Halorarius litoreus, assembly GCF_024362405.1. Taxonomy (GTDB): domain Archaea; phylum Halobacteriota; class Halobacteria; order Halobacteriales; family Haloarculaceae; genus Halorarius; species Halorarius litoreus. The sequence goes on from NZ_CP101454.1 coordinate 2,387,111, forward strand.
GGGGGTGCATGAAAAAGCGCTTCGCTATTCGCGTCTCAGTTGCCCTGGGCTTCCTCGATAGCCGAGTTGAGCTTGTCGAGTTCGGCCTGCATGTCCTCCTCCGTGTTGGGGACGTAGCCGACCCGGTCGGCGACGAGGTCCCGGTTCGCGGACTGCTCGATGTAGAAGCGGGCGAACTCGGCGACCTCCTCGCGGGCGAGTTCTTCCTTCGCCGCGTAGGTGAACAGCGGGCGCGAGAGCGGCTTGTACTTGCCCGACTTCGCGTTCTCGAGCGAGGGTTCGACCGGTTCGCCGTCGCCGTCGTCGATGGCGAGCGCCTTCACCTTGTCCGTGTTCTCCGAGTAGTAGGCGTAGCCGAGGTAGCCCATCGCGTACGTCGAGCCGGAGACGCCGGTGACGATGGAGTTGTCGTCCTCGGTGGCCTGGTAGTCCTGTCGGGAACTCCCGGACTCGCCGACGATGACCTCGGTGAAGTAGTCGAACGTGCCCGAGGTGGACGCCGCGCCGTACAGTTCGAACTCCTCGTCGGGCCACTCCGAGCGGACGTCGCTCCACTTCGTCGCACCGTTCGGCTTCCAGATCTGCTTGAGTTCGTCGACGGTGATGGAGTCGACCCAGTCTGCCTCGTTGTTGACGATGACCGTCACGGCGTCCGTCGCGACGTTCAGCTCGACGGGGGTGACGCCGTTGGACGTGCAGTCTTCCTCCTCTTCGGACTTGATGGGGCGGGAAGCGTTGTTGAACGCCGTGTCGCCCGGGCAGAAGTAGTTCGCGAAGCCGCCACCCGAGCCGGTCGAGCGGACGTTGATGTCGACCCCGGAGTGGTCCTTGCGGAACTGCTCGGAGACCGCGACACACAGCGGGTACACCGTCGAGGAGCCCGAGATGTCGATGGTGCCGGAGAGTTCGCCGTCACCACCGCTCCCGCCGTCGCCACCGTCGCTACCGTCCGTGGGGTTCTGTTCGGTACACCCAGCGATAGCCAGCGTCGTCGCCGTCGCACCGGCCGCGCCGATGAACTTGCGCCGCGAGTAGCGTGTCTCGTCTGCCATCATCTGAGATGGACTGATGAACGGGTAAGTACGCTTCTATGATGGCTATGTTGTTAACTTATTTCTATATAGATAACTGTTCACAAACTCTGTCTGGCCGTCACGTATGGGGCGGTACGTAATGGCGTACTTATCTGGGATTGCGGCAGAGTGTGCTGAATACCGCCGATACTGTGGCTCAGTAGGGTGTAGATACGGCACTCTTGACTGGGTGGTAACTATCGGCAAACCGTCGGTATTTCGGAGCTGATTTCGCCTCGAACGAGGTGGATTCGAGTGAATACCGTCTTTGCCAGAAGTGTATATAGATGTGGATTGATTTATGGTGTGTGCGTCGCTGGTGGGCGTATGGAGACGCGCAAGGTGCAGGTGACGGGTGGGTCGACGTACACGGTGAGCCTCCCGAAGGACTGGGCGACGGCGAACGGGGTCAGCGGTGGCAGCGTCGTCGAGTTCCATCCGGAGGACGACGCGCTGTTGCTCACGCCGCGCCGCGAGGACGAGAAGGTCGAGGGGACCCTCGACGTCACGGGGCTGGAGGGCGACCAGCTCACCCGCGCGGTGATGACGATGTACGTCAGCGGCTTCGACATCATCACCCTCGAGACCCCACGTATCACCGCCGAGCAGCGCCGCACGATTCGGACGGCGGCCCAGGGGCTCGTCGGCCTCGAAGTCATCGGTGAGACCTCCGAGCGCGTCCAGCTCCAGGACCTCCTCGACTCCTCGGAGCTGTCCATCAACAACGCCATCACGCGGATGCGGCTCGTCGCGACCACGATGCTCGCGGACTCGGTGACCGCGCTCGTCGAGGGTGACGACGACCTCGCCGAGGACGTCATCCAGCGCGACGACGACGTCAATCGCCTGTACTACATGGTCTCGCGCGTGTTCCGCTCCATCCTTCGTGACCCCTCGACCGCCGCGGAAGTCGGCCTCGACCGCGAGACCGCCTTCGACTATCATTCGAGCGCCCGCCAGCTCGAACGGGTGGCGGACCACGCGTCGAAGATCGCCGAGAACGCGCTCGAACTCGACGCCCCGCCCGAACACGTCAGCGACCTCATCGGCGAACTCCACGAGTCGGCGGTCGCGGTCATCGAGAAGGCGATGGACGCGCTGCTCGCCGACGACGCCGAGGAGGCGACGCGGCTGGCGAACGAGGCCCGACAGTCCGTGGACCTCGTCGACGAGCGCGTTCGGGAGGCGGACGCGGAACTCCTCGACCTCGCGCCCCAGCAGGCGCAACTACTGGGTCTCGTCGTCGACTCGCTCTCACGGGCGGGCGACTACGGGGGGAACATCGCCGAGACTGCGCTCCAGAAGGCCGCGCCGAAACCGTAGCGGGCTGCGTCCGTCAGGCCGGTACGGTGGGCGGTATGGGGGTGTAGTGGACGGTTACGCCGGCGGTTCGAGGACGGCGTTGATAACGTGGAGAACGCCGTTCGATGCCTCGGTGTCGGCGCCGATGACCTGACTTGCGTTCAGGAACACGTTGTTTCCCACGACCTCGACGGTCGTGGCGTCACCGTTGAGCATCTCTACCTCCGCACCGTCGTTGAGCGAGGCAGCGTACCGGCGGCCGCGCGTCACGTGGTACAGGAGGACGTCGGTGAGTTCCTCGAGTTCTGCCCGTGTGAAATTCTCGAAGCTAGTCTCGGTCAAACCGATGTTCGCGAACGCGGCGTCGGTCGGTGCGAACGCGGTCAGCTGGGTCCGACCGTTGAGCGCGTCGACGAGGTCGGTCGCCGCGAGCGCGGCGATGAGCGTCGAGAACTCCCCCGACGCAGCGTTCTCCTCGAGGGCGAGTTCGACGATGCTCTGGCCACCGCTCGCGCCCTGCCGTTGACCGTTCCGTGCACTGGCGGTCCCACCGAGCGCGAGGAATGCGCCAGTGCCCCCAATCGCCTTCAGCACGTGTCGTCGTGGATAGTGTCCAGCCATTATACCCCGCTCAGAGGACGTGTATTCGATAGATATACGCTACCTGTCGAACATCCCGACAGTCGTTCGACTCGTTCGAGACTCGCGAAAAACACGACGGTTGCAGGTCGTATCAACTCCATACGTTGCTGCGGTGCCAGAGCGAGCGGTGTCGGGTTGCGCACACCCGACGGTGGCCGTGAACGCGGACGCCGTGATGAAAATGGACCGTGCAGTCGGGTTACTCGTCGTCCAGAAGCACCGCGTTGACCTGCCCGTCCTGGCCGGGTCGGGAGGTGACCCGCGCGTCACCCTCGGACGTCTCGATGATGGCGCCCTTCGTGATGATGTTTCGGCGGACGTAGTTCGGGTTCGAGGCGTTCTCCTTGACGTTCTCGATGGTCGCGGCGACGGTCTTGCCGCCGGTGGCGATGGTCGCGACCTCCGACTGGATGGCGCGGACCTTCGAGTTGCCGCCGCGCGTCTCGACGATCTTCAGCTTCGCGTCGCCGACGCGCGTCTCGGTCGGCGAGGAGCCGAGCTGGTGCTTTCGCTTCTTTCGGATGGGACGGCGTCGGCCGCCAGTGCGCTTCTTCGTGGAGCGCTCGTGACTCTTCATGGGGGGAAACTCGCCGCTCGCGTAGTTGAACCCTTCGCTATCACCTCGAGGAATCCAATGCCTATTTGCCCGCCGCCCGACACCCTCGAATATGAGCCTCCGCGTCGCCGTCGCCGCCCCCTTCCGCAGCGAGGGGAAGCGTGTGCTCGGCGAATCGAGTTTCGTGGTGGCACTCTCGCTCGACCGTGACTGGTTCTCCCCCGACCAGGCGAAGCGCCTCGTCGACGTCGCGGTGGGCGAGGGCCTCCTCGAACGGACGGACGACGGCCTCCGGGCGACGTTCGACCCGAGCGGGGTGACGGTGCCCGAGGACTACCACCCCGACGAGTCCATCCTCCAGCAGCGCTCGGTGTTCGAGAAGGTGCTCGATGCGTGTCTCGATTCGGGCATCGAGAAGCAGGAGGCGGTCGCGAGCATCAACCGCCTGCAGGCTGACCTCGCGGTGACCATCGAGGCCGCTGCGATACTCTACGCCCATCGGAACGGTATCGACGTGCACAACGAAGCTGCGGAAGCCCTCGCGGACCTCTGATGGTCGTCGACGAACTCACCGACGGCACGCGCATCGCCCAGCTCCTCTCCTCGGAGGTCCACGGCCGCGAATCCGGTCCAACCGGTCGGCTCTCCGTCGTGGACGCCGACCGCGACGTCGAGCCCACGGAGTTCGGCGCGTTCGCCTACGGCATCGACTTCGGAGGGGCGCGGCTCGCGGACGTCTACGTTCACCCCGACCGCGCGCACCTCGAGGTTCGCCGGGGCGTCGACACGGCGGCCGATGCCGCCGGCGACGCGGGCCTGCGGGTCCGGCCGAAGGCCGTCGACCCACCGCGGACGCTCGTGTTCGTCGAGAACGGTGCCGAGGTGAAGCGCGCGACGGACGTGCTCGCGACGGTCGTCGACGCACTCTCGACCGAGGAACCAGGCGACCCCGACACGTAGGCGCAGCCGCTCAGTCGAACTCCGCGACGAGTCGCGGGAGCTCCTCGACCAGCGCCTCGCGTCGAACCGTCGCGGTCGCATCCGGATGCGGGTCCGGGCCGCCGTCGTACAGCACCTGTACGGTGGTCATGCCGACTCCGGCGGCGCCGACGATGTCGTTTTCGGGATGGTCGCCCACGTAGACGATGCGTTCGGGAGCGACGTCCAGCTCGGCCGCCAGCGCCAGGAACGCCGTGTCCGCGGGCTTGGGCGCGGGCAGGCCACCAGTGACGAGCGCCACGTCGAACAGCTCGGTCCAGCCGAGCGTCCGGAGCTTGCTCCACTGGGTCTCGACCGGGCCGTCGGTCAACAGACCGACCGGATACGACCGCTGGAGCGTCCGGACGAGGTCGGGAACGCCCGCGAGCGGCTCCATCGCCGCTTCGATGGCTTCGCCGTAGGCCTCGGCGAGTTCACCGCCGGTCGCCTCGGTGTCGTGGCCGTCGAGCAGCGCATCGAAGACGGGTTCGCGCGACGCACTGCCGCTGTGTTCGGCGTGGGCATCGAGGTAGGCGTCCCGCGAGAGCGGGGGCGCGTCGGCTCGCTCGCTCGCGTCCGCGAGGATGCGCGACCGGTCACGGGTCGTCACCGCGAGCGTCTCGTCGAGGTCGAAGCCGACCGCTTGCACGCTCGGGGGGAAGCACCGAACTGTCTTGAGGGTGCCGCCGCCAGGTTCGAACTCGGAAGCTTGTAGTGTGCCGCCGAAAATCCCCTCGCAATGGGCTTCTTCGACGACCTCGCGGCCCGCATCGAGACGACAGACAGCGTCGTCTCCGTCGGGCTGGACCCCGACCCCGACCGGCTTCCCGACTTCCTCGACTCCGACCTGCCGCGGTGGGCGTTCAACCGCCGTGTCATCGACGCCACGCACGAACACGCCGCTTGCTACAAGCCGAACGCGGCGTTCTACGAGGACGCGGACGGCTGGCGTTCGCTACAGGAGACGGTCGCGTACGCCCACGGGAAGGGCGTGCCCGTCCTCCTCGACGCGAAGCGCGGCGACATCGGCAACACCGCCCGCCAGTACGCGAAGATCCTCGACGAGGTGGACGCCATCACGGTCAATCCCTATCTGGGTCGCGACGCGCTCGAACCGTTCCTCTCCCGCGAGGGGAAGGGCGTCATCGTCCTCGCGCGCACCTCGAATCCGGGTGCCCGCGACTTCCAGAACCTCGAAGTCGGCAACGAGAAGAAGCTGTACGAGTACGTCGCGCAACGGGCGGCGGAGTGGAACGACAACGGCAACGTCGGCCTCGTCGTCGGCGCGACGGCACCGGACGAACTCGAAGAAGTTCGAGAACTCGTGCCCGACCTCCCGTTCCTCGTGCCGGGCGTGGGCGCGCAGGGCGGCGACGCCGAGGCCGCCGTCGAGTTCGGCCTCGCTGATGGCGTCGGCCTCGTCAACTCCTCGCGGGGCATCATCTTCGCCGGCGAGGGCGCCACGGGCGAGAAGGAGTACTTCGGTGCGGCCGGCCGCGCGGCCAGGCAGCTCAAGACTCGCCTGAACGAGTACCGCTGACCCGTCGCGCGCTGCTAGCAGCCGGCGCACAACGGTTATCCTCGGTGGTGTCGTGCCACAATCATGTCTTCGCGACGAACGTTCCTCGCCGGCACGGCGAGCGCCGCGGCCCTCCTCGCCGGCTGTACGGTCGGGTACGACCCGGCTCCCGAGCCGACTGTCTCGCCTGCCCCACCGTTCGCCCTCGAACTCGTCCCGCTCTCAGCACGGACGGTGGGCGAGGCGTACCTCCTCGACTGGGACACCCTCTCCGAGTTCCAGCGAGGGGTGCTGACGAACGTGCTCGAACGCGGCGAGTGGATGGGAATCGACTACGAACCGGTCGTCCGCCCGGGGTCGCTCGTCGACCACGGCGGCCGGGTCCACCGGATTCTGGTCGAGAGCACCGGCGAACGCGTCGTCGAGTCCGCGCTCGTCACCGTCGAGTACGACCCCGACGCTGACTGGCAGGCCGAGACGCTGTCGCGTGCGACGCCGCTCGCGGCGCTATCGCCCGTCGACCGCAGCTCGTCGAACTGGCGCTCTCGGCGTTCCGCCGACGACCGGTCCGGCGGTGTCGCGGAGTCCACGCGACATCCCCGAGGCGGGGGACTCACGCCTCCGCGACGGGCAGACGGTGTACGTCGTCCACGAGGGCGACGGCTACCGGGTTCGCGCGACGGGCCACGCCACGCGGACGGACCGAACCTACCGGTACACACACACACACGAACTGGCGTACGAGACGGTTTCTGATCTCGGGACAGCGGCCCGAGTGGCGCGTGCGGTGGCGACGGACGACCTCTCCGCGTCGGACCGGGCGTTCCTGTCGTCGGCTATCGAATCCCGGGTGGCGGTCACCGACGGTCGCTACGGCAGACTCTACGAGCTGCTGGCCGAGGCGCCACCGGCAGGCCCGGGGCTCCCGCCCGTCGTCGCGCTCGACGGCCGGTACTACGCTGCGAATCTCTACATTCGGTAGGTGTCGACCCCGTCACGCCACTCGTCGTTGTCGGCGGTCGCCTTCCCGGGACGCTTCATGGCGGCGGCACACTCGGTGCAGTAGCCGCTCCCCGGGTCGTAGTGGTCGTCACAGACGAGCTTTCCACAGCGGTCACAGCCCCACTCGGTTTCGCCCTCCATGCAGAGCTCGCACGTCGCCGAGACGCTCATGTCACGCTGTAGCACACGCAGTCGTATAGCTCTGCGGGGTCCGCGAGGCTTACAGTTCCCGCCGCCCAACGTGGAATGTGGACCGTTCACCGCTCGTCGTCGGCCTCGCCGCGGTGTTCGCAGGCATGACCGTCCTGCTGTTCGTCCTCGCGGCGGTGTTTCGCGACCCCGTCATCCTGTTCATCGCGGTGCCGTTCGCGGGTGCGACGTACCTGTTCTGGTACCACGCGTCGGGCCGCATCCGCGAGGGCATCCACGAGCGCGCACGCCGCCAGCGCGCCCAGCGAGAGGCTCGCGAGGCGCGTGGCGAGGGACCGCGAGGGGGATTCGGCGCCGGCCCCCGGTTCTCCGACGCCCGGACCCGAACGAAACGAGAGGCGCGCGCCGGTGGCCGGACGACGCAGGGCCAGCGGGTCGACCCCGGGGACGTGACGCGACGCGAGGCGTACCGCACGCTCGGGCTCGAACAGGACGCCGACGAGTCCGCAGTCAAGCGAGCCTACCGCGAGAAGGTCAAGGACGTTCACCCGGACCGCGGCGGCGACGAGGAGGAGTTCAAGGAACTCACGCGGGCGTACGAGCGGCTGACCGACTAGCCGAGCCACTGGAGGACGCCCGCGCCGCCCGCGTGGTCGAGGTGGACGTGCGAGACGAGCAGGTGGTCGAGGTCGGCGGGCGCGATGCCGAGCGCGTCGAGCCCGTTGAGGAGGTGGTCGGGGCTGTTCGCGTCGCCCGCGTCGACGAGGAGGGGCTCGGCCGCGTCGACGACGTACGCGGAACACGCGCCCGGTATCCCCATCAGGTGGGTGTCGAGACAGTAGATGTCGGGGGCGACCCGTTCGGGGTCCATACGCCCCGAACGGAAACGGACGGCTTGATAGTTGTCCCGTCTGCACACCCGGTATGGTCCGTCCGCTCGCCGTCGACATCGACGGGACGCTCACCCGGCCGAAACCAGACCGCGGCGTCGACCCTCGCGTGTTCGACGCGCTCCGAGCGTACGCCGAAGAGGCTCCGGTCGTCGTCGCCACGGGCAAGTCGTTTCCCTACCCGGTGGGGCTCTGCGACTTCGTCGGGGTTCCCGTCCGTGTTATCGCCGAGAACGGCGGCGTCGTCTGCATCGAGGAGGGCGGAAGCGACGACCCCTACGGCGGGGGCCGGTTCGGCGACGGCATCGTCTACAACGGCGACCGCGAGGCCGCCGAGGCCGTCGCCCGCGAGTACGAGGCCGCTGGCCACTCGCTCGGCTGGGGGAGCGTCGACCTCGTGAACCGCTGGCGAGAGACCGAACTCGCGGTCGCCCGCGAGCAGCCACTCGCTCCCCTGGAAGCCATCGCCGCCGACCACGACCTCGAAGTCGTCGACACCGGCTACGCCTACCACGTCAAGTCGCCCGACGTGGACAAGGACCTCGGGCTCGAAACCGCCGCCGCGCGACTGGGATACGCCCCCGACGAGTTCCTCGCCATCGGCGACAGCGAGAACGACGCGGAGCTGTTCGCCGTGGCGGGCGAGTCGTACGCGGTCGCGAACGCCGACGACCACGCGCTCGCTGCCGCTGACCACGTCACCGACGCGGGCTACGCCGAGGGCTTCTTGGAGGCGCTCGCCCGCGTCGCGGAGTGAGATGCCGATGTCTGGCTCGCTCCCGGCCATGGTCGGGCACGACTTTAGGCCCGCCCGTCGATGAGTACCAGCGTGCGCTATCCGGTCCTCGCACCCCTCATTGCCTCTGCTATCTGGGGCGGGATGTACGTCGTCTCGAAGTGGGTGTTCGCGTCGATGCCGCCGCTCGCCCTCGCGTTCTGTCGCGTCGTGCTGGGGTCGATCGTGCTGCTCGCGGTCGTCCGTGCGACGAAGCCTGAACGCGCGTTCTCGCGACGCGACTGGCTCGGGTTCGCCGGCCTCGCCGTCGTTCTCGCCGTCTCGCTCGCCACACAGTTCCTCGGTACCGACCTCACGTCCGCCGGACAGGGATCGCTCGTCACCGTCCTCTCGCCGGTGTTCACCCTCGCGCTGGGTGTCGCGGTCCTCGACGAGTCGCTCGGTCCCCGAAAGCTCGCGGGTGCGGCGCTCGCACTCGTCGGCACTGGGCTCGTCCTCGCCGGTCGGTACGACCCGACGGCACTCGCCGTGGATACCCTCCTCGGACCGGGGATGCTCGTCCTCGCGGCTGCGACGTGGGCCGCCTACACCGCGTTCGGCAAACCGCTCATCAGGAAGTACTCGGCGCTCGAAGCCGCGACGTACACGACTGTCCTCTCGATTCCGCTGTTCGGTCTGTTCGCGCTCGCCGAGTTCTGGTGGGTGGATGCCAGCGCGGCGTCCGTGACCGTCACGCCCGGACTCGTCGCAGCCGTCCTCTACCTCGGGGTGGTCTCGACCGCGCTCGCGTGGTATCTCTGGTACAAGGGGATGGAGCAGGTCGACGCCGGCACCGTCGCGGTCACGTTCTTCGCCCAGCCGGTCGTGGGAGTGGGGCTCGGGGCGCTGCTGCTCGACGAACCCATCGGCCCGCTGTTTCTCGTGGGCGGCGTGGTGATGGCCGCCGGGGTGTATCTCGTCTCCACGGCGCGCGTCGACAGCCCGGAGTCGAGCGGGCCGGCGGGGGCCGACTGACTGGCGGCTCGGGAGTGCTATAGCCGACTACCCACGGCTATCACCCACAGGGCCGCCGAGCCGCCTGATTTCCGGGGAAGGCTTTTAGCCGTGTGGTTGCTAGCCACTCACGTACATGAGCGCGGACCGCGCCGCCCTCGACCGTGCCTTAGAGCACGGGGAAGAGGAGGGTGGCAGCGTCGAATTCAAGGAGCGCTTGACGAGAGCCGTTCACCTCGCGGATGGCCGACTGGAATCGCTCGCGGCGCAGTTGCGCCACCGCGTCCTCTCCGGCGACGGCGAGGCCACCTACGTCGTCGGCGTCACGGACGACGGCGGCATCGCGGGCATCGACCCCGACGCCTTCTCCGAGTCGATGGACGTCCTCTCGCTTCTGGCCGAGGAGGCGGGCGCCCACATCGACGACGTGCAGACGTGGAGCGCCGGCGATACGGGGCTCGTGGGCGTCGCCACCCTGAAAGAGGGGGCGATGCTCGACACCGACGACGACCACATCGTCGTCGGGACGGCGGGCCACGTCGACCACGGGAAATCTACCCTGGTCGGCTCGCTGGTGACGGGGAGCCCCGACGACGGGCAGGGCGGGACGCGGGCGTTCCTCGACGTCCAGCCCCACGAGGTCGAACGCGGGCTCTCCGCGGACCTCTCGTACGGCGTCTACGGCTTCGACGAGGAGGGCGAGACCATCCACATGGACAACCCCGACCGGAAGACCGACCGCGCCCGCGTCGTGCAGGAGGCCGACCGGCTCGTCTCGTTCGTCGACACGGTGGGCCACGAGCCGTGGCTTCGGACCACTATCCGGGGGCTCGTCGGCCAGAAACTCGACTACGGTCTGCTAGTGGTCGCGGCCGACGACGGGCCGACGAAGACGACCCGTGAACATCTCGGTATCCTGCTCGCCACCGAGCTCCCGACGATGGTCGCCATCACGAAGGCGGACACGGTCCCCGAGGAGCGGGTCCGCGAGATCGAACGCGAGGTCGAACGCCTCCTCCGGAACGCGGACCGGACGCCGCTTCTGGTCGCGCGCCACGGCGTCGAGGTAGCCATCGACGAGGTTTCGGAGCAGGTGGTCCCCATCGTCGAGACGAGCGCGGTGACGATGGCCGGGCTCGACACCCTCGACGAGCTGTTCCGCCGGCTCCCGAAGACCGCCCGCGAGGAGGGCGACTTCTCGATGTACATCGACCGGACGTACAACGTGACCGGGGTGGGCGCGGTGGCCTCCGGCACCGTGAAGTCGGGGACCGTCGAGGCCGGCGACGAACTCCTCCTCGGCCCGATGGCCGACGGCTCCTTCCGCGAGGTCGAGGTCCGCAGTATCGAGATGCACTACCACCGCGTCGACGAGGCGCGGGCTGGGCGCATCGTCGGCATCGCACTCAAGGGCGTGAAGGAGGCCGAAATCGAACGTGGGATGGCACTCCTGCCCCGTGATGCCGACCCCACGCCCGTCCGCGAGTTCGAGGCGGAGGTGATGGTGCTCAACCACCCCACGCGCATCGGTGAGGGGTACGAGCCCGTCGTCCACCTCGAAACCGTCAGCGAGGCCGCGGCGTTCCACCCCGAGGAGGGCCGACTGCTCCCCGGCGACACGGGAACGGCCCGCATCCGGTTCAAGTTCCGTCCGTATCTCGTCGAGGTGGGCCAGCGGTTCGTCTTCCGCGAGGGCTCCTCGAAGGGCGTGGGGACGGTGACGAACGTCGACCCGTAGCCCGAATCCTTTCGTTCTCCGAACACCTACAGGTGGCATGAACCGCGGGAGGGGGCTCCGACTCCTGATGCTCCTCACCGGCATCGGGATGCTCGTGTTCTACGCGCTGGCCGCGTCTCTCGCGTACGGGGCGCTGCTGTACCTCTGGCAGCAGCGCCCCGACCCGGCCATGACGGCGGTGATCGTGGTGGCGGTGGCGCTGACGTTCGGCTACACCTCGCACCAGTTCGGCAGAGCGCGCATCCTCGGCGCGCTCGATGCGCAGGTGATCGACGAGCGGCGCGCCCCCGCGTTCTATCGGCGGGTGGACGAACTCGCCGCCGAGATCGGCGTCGACCGCCCCCGGATGCTCGTCGCCCGGATGGAGATGCCGAACGCGCTGGCGCTCGGCGGCCCCAGCGACGGCGACGTGGTGCTCGACGCGCAGCTGTTTCGACTGCTCGACGCCCGAGAGCTGGAGGCCATCATCGCGCACGAACTCGCACACCTCCAGCGCCGCGACGGGCTCGTGCAGACGCTCGGCTACAGCCTCGTCCAGACGGTGACGGGGCTGCTGTTGCTCGTGTTGCTCCCGCTCACCCTGCTCGTCGCGGGCTCCGTCCGGGCCGTCGGCTACATGCGTGGCGACTCCATCGCCCGCATTCGCGAGACGACGACTCGCGCACGCCGGACGGTCACCAGCCTCTCTGTCGTCCTCCTGTTCGTGTTCACGGTCGCGCTCCGGGCACACTCCCGGCGTCGCGAACTCGCCGCCGACGACCGCGCGGTCGCGGTGACGGGCCGACCGCGGGCGCTCGCCAACGCGCTCCGAAAGATCGACCGCGCGGCAGCCCCGACTGGACCGCTCGCGTCACTGTACATCCACGGGGACGAGCAGGGGACGCTGACGCGGTTGCTGGCGACGCACCCGTCGATGGACGAACGGGTCGCCCGGCTCGAGGCACGAGCCGACGAACAGTGTGTCAGGATTCCGATTCGGTGAGCCACGGCGGCCGCCGGAGCTCCCGCATCGACCCGAGCGTGTAGTGGGGCACGGGGTCGGGCGCCGTGCCCTGGTCGAGCCACACCGACCCGACGCCGGCGTTGTGTGCGCCCGCCACGTCCGAGGACAGCGAGTTGCCGACGTGGACGGCGCGCTCGGGCGACACGTCGAGCACAGAGAGCGCCCGCTCGAAAGGTTCGGGGTCGGGTTTCGCCGCGGTGTCGTAGCCGGCGTGGACCACGACCTCGAACGCGTCGGCGAGCCCGAGCCCCTCGAGCTTCTGTGACTGCATACCGGGGTCGCCGTTGGTGACGACGCCGACGGCGTGG